>CAWFYH010000001.1:0-45032 GCA_963819985.1 uncultured Actinomycetota bacterium
CGCCTCGGAGGTCGTACGTCGTGCCGCCGCAGGCGAGGTCGTCGAGGTGACCGACCGCGGTCGACTGGTGGCGCGGTTGGTTCCGGCGAGCGGGTCACGGCTGGAGACATGGGTGGAGGCCGGCATCGCCCGGCCCGCCCGACTCGGGATCAGCGACCTGCCGGCGCCCCTTCGACCGACGCCTGCGCACCCACCGTTGAGCGAGCTTCTCGGGCTCTCTCGCGAGGGCGAACGCTGAGCGGACCGTGGCGTACTACCTCGACACCTCCGCCTTTCTGAAGCTGGTCGTTGCCGAGCGGGAATCTCGCGCCCTCCTGGCCTGGGCGAAGCGGGCGGATGCAGAGTTCGTCG
Source organism: uncultured Actinomycetota bacterium (assembly GCA_963819985.1). Classification (GTDB taxonomy): domain Bacteria; phylum Actinomycetota; class Actinomycetes; order DATJPE01; family DATJPE01; genus JANPBY01. The sequence goes on from CAWFYH010000001.1 coordinate 352, forward strand.
CTTCGGAACTGCTTCGGACTGAGGCCCTGCGCGCGGCCAGGCGGGCGTCCGCAAAGGTGCTGCGTGAGGCGCGGAAGCGGCTGGACGTCGTCACGCTCGTCGTCCCGACCGCCGAGATCTGCGACCGCGCCGCCGAACTCGACCCGTCGATCCTGCGTTCGCTGGACGCGATCCACCTCGCCACGGCCCTCGCGCTGGGCGACGACCTTCAGGGCGTGGTCACCTACGACGCCCGGATGGCTGCAGGCGCTGCCGCCTGCGGGCTGGACGTGGTCGCTCCTGGTTAAGCCTGCGGGGGGCCACAACCGCGGCCACCCATGATCAGGGCCCGGTCACGGAACGCCAAGGAGGAAGATGTGCCGGCCATGGCTCTGGTCGTCGTACTGAAGCATGACCCGGCGAGTGGACTGCCGGGCGACCTCCGACCGAGCCCGGACTGGCGTCGAGCACGTGGAGGGCTCGACGCGGGCCGGTCTCACCCGTCCGCCCGATGCGTAGGCTGGCGCGATGACGACCGGCCGGGTCATGAGGGCCGTGCGGTACGACCGGTACGGCCCGCCCGAGGTGCTGAGCCTCGTCGATGTTCCGGTGCCCGAACCGGGACCGGACCAGGTCCTCGTGCGGGTGCGGGCCACGGCGATCAACCTCTCCGACTGGGAGACGCTCAGAGGGTGGCCCGCGTACTCGCGCATCGAAGGCCCACTGCGGCCGGCGCAGCACGTGCTCGGCTCCGACATCGCCGGCGTCGTCGAGTCGGTGGGGCCAGGGGTGTCGGCGTTCGCGCCCGGCGACGAGGTGTTCGGGGACAACCTCAGGCTCAAGGGTGGTTTCGCCGACTACTGCGTCGCGCCCGTCAGCGCACTGGCGCTGAAACCGGCCGGCCTGTCGTTCGTCGAGGCCTCGGCGCTTCCTCAGTCGTCGGCCATCGCCCTGCAGGGCACCCGGTGGGCAGGGGAGGGGACGCGGATGTGCGTCAACGGGGCCGGCGGCGGCACCGGCGCGTTCGTCGTCCAGCTCGCGAAGGCTGCCGGCGCCCACGTCACCGGGGTCGACAACGCCGGGAAGCAAGCATGGATGCGCCAGCTGGGCGCCGACGACGTCGTCGACTACGAGGCCGAGGACTGGACCCGCAGGGGACCCTTCGACCTCGTTCTCGACCTCGTCGCGGGGCGGTCGGTCCTGGCCTACCGGCGGGCGCTTGCGCCGGGTGGGCGGTACCGGTGCGTCGGCGGTACGGCGCGGACCCTGCTGCGCGTGCTCACGGCGGGGAGCCTGCTCGGCGCCGTCTCCGGCCGCTCCATCGGGATGCTGGTGGTCCACGAGGGCCCCGAGCACTTTGCTCCGATGGTGGAGCGCTGCCTCGCCGGCGACGTCACCATCCACGTGGCGCAGACCTTCGGCCTGGACGACGTACCCGCGGCGCTCGCCGTCGTCGGCGCCGGACAGGCCCAGGGCAAGGTCGTCGTTATCCCCTGACCCGGCACGCCGAGTGGCAGCGAACGGGGCAATGTCGCCGTCGACATTGCCCCGTTCGCCGCCATTCGCCGGTTCCCGGGTGGCAGGGCTGGCACTTCCTCACCGTGGGCGGTACGGCCGCCGACGACATTCGCGGGCGTGGCACCACCGGCGGCTTCGGGTCGGTGCGGGTCCGCGTGGAGCTGGGCGCGAGTCGTTGGGCCACCTCGGTGTTCCCGTAGGCCGGAGGTGCGACCTACGTCCTGCCCTTGAAGGCGGAGATCAGGCGACGCGAGGGACTCGAGGACGGCGACCTGATCACGGTTCGGCTGCTTCTCGACTGAGCGGAACGCGGCGGCAGGTCCCCACGGCGGCAGATCGGCTCGCGCACGGCGACCGGTACCTCTTCGTGACGAGGAAGACGCACAACCCGATCGGCGGTTCCCGAGTCCGAACCGGTGGTCGGCTGCCCTCAACCTTCGTAGCGAACCTCTCCGCCAGTTCGGCTCGTCTTCGTCAGAGCAGCTGCTTCGGCATGGGCGGAACGGGGCCGCGCATGTCGATGCCGTGCACCTCAGCGACGTTGTTGGCGAACCACTGGTCGAAGGGGTGGTCCGAGGCTCCCACGTTGCTCATGAAGCTGTCGGCCCCCGGACCGTCGACGACCACGACGACGAGGTGCGAGCCGTCGGGGTTTTCCTGCAGGTAGGCGTTGTGCTGCGTGAGCCCGTGACGGCCGTTGAAGTCGTCGAACTCCGCCTTCCGCGGCCCGTTGAGCTCTCCGATGAAGGATTCCCAGGTGTCCACCATGCCCGGGATGAGAGGGGCCGCGAATGCGCTCATGTCCTGCTCCTGGTCGTCGAGGGACTGGCCGTCCCCGGTCGCGGCGAGTCTGTTCCTCCCGAGCCTGTTCCACAAGGGCGCGGCTGGAGCGACTTCAGGAACTCGAGGATGCATAACTGTCCAGCGCTGCTGAGGGGCGGCCACGGTCCCCGGGGGCGCTTACAGCCGCCACTCGATGGGGGTGTCGGGGTCTGGCTCGTAGCAACATCGTAATCCCGTTCGTACGTGGGCGATGAGGTGCCGGGCGACCACGGGGTCCGCGCCGTGGATCGTGTCGAGAGCGGTCGCGATGGCCTTGCGGACCGTCACCCTCGCCCGCTCGGCTCCGCTCCCGGACGTGCGCGGTCGGCCGCGCAATCCGGAGGCGGCGGAGACTTCGGCGAGCAGAGCATCCCGTTCCGCGGTCAGCTTTGCACCTCTCGTCGCATCGCCCCATGCATCGGCCTGGTCGAGCTCGATGTCGATCTCGGCGAGCCGACGGCGGTACGCCGCGAGCGCCTTGGGGTCGACCACCTCCCCGAGCCCGGCCTGCTCGACGGTCTCGATTCCGCCGGCCAGGCGCAGCGCAGGGATCTCGGTGCCTGGATGGGTGAGCAGGGTGTGCAGGTGCTCGAGGCCGCGGCGCGCGGGGATGGCCGACTCCTCTGACCCGCGGCCGACGAGCCACACGCCGGCGGGTCCGGGTCGCAGGGTCATCGCGGCTGATAGTGCTGTCGGACTCGCAACCGGTCGGGTGGGCTCGCTCGGTGCCGCCAGCTGCGCTTCGAGGCGCTCGCGCCACCAGGTTGCGCCGATCCGGCGATAGGTCGTCAGCGCCTTCTCCCGCAGGGCCGCGGCTCGCTCGGCGTCGCCCAGCTGCTCGCACGCGCGGGACAGGGTGTCGTCGGTGACGCCGTGGAACATCACCGCTCCCGCGTTGATCACGGCCCGGCCGGCGTACGGCATGAGGAGCGGCGTGATGGTCTCGACCAACTCGTCGAGCCCGGTCGCCAGCGCGACGTCCAGAAGCAGTTGCAAGACGAGCAGGTAGTTGTGGTCGCGTGGCAGCTGGGACAGGACCCGGCCGTCGAACGTCAGGGCGAGCCGGCGCGCGTCGTCGGGTCTTCCCAGCCCTAGGTAGATCCAGGCGATCTCGGCGACGACCTCGCGGACCCCCTCCTGTTCGGCCATCGCCTCGCCGGCCTGAGCCATCGCAAGCACGGCGTCGCTGCGCTCCCCAGCCTGTACGGCGCCGTACGCGATCAACGCCTGGACCACCATCACGCCGTCCGGGAGCTCGTCGGCCGTCTCCCGGGCCAGGGCCGACAGCGGTGCGATCGTGTCGGTGCGGCCTCGCATCAGGTCGAGCATCAGCCGGCGGGAGGCTGCGAAGAACAGCGCCTTGCGCGACTCCTCGCCCAGGAGCTCAAGGGCACGTACCTGCCTGTTGAGCTCTGACACGTCGAGGGTCTCCGCGGCGACGGTGAGCAGCCACAGGTGCGCCTGCAGGCGCATCTCGGCGTCGCGCAGATGTGCCGCGACATCGTCCAGCTTGCGCACCAGAGCAACACGCACATCGAGCTCGTCCGGCCCCCAGTGGGTGGCCAGTGCGGCGTCGAGGCTGTTGGCGAGAAGGGCCGACTCGCCCGAGGCGTCGGCATGCTTCACGGCGGCGACAGCGAAGGGAACAGCCCGGGCGTGCTCCCGGGCATAGGCCCAGGTGCGGGCCAGCGCAGCCGCCAGGAGAGCGCGGTCGCGGTCGGCCCCGGTCGCCTCGTAGGCCTCGAAGAGCGCGGCGGGGATGCGGCCCGGGTCAGTGCCGAAGACATAGGTACCGGCGAGATCGAGCGCCGCCTGCGTAGCCGGGTCCACCTCGCCGGTGTCCATGTCGGCCATCGTGACATCAGGGCCGCAGCAGCGTCACGGCCTCTGCATGGTGTGCGACCGCAGCCTCGTCCCAGTCACCGGTGCAGTAGACGCTGAGCTCGGTGATCCGGCCTTCGTCGTCGAGGTCACAGAGGAACGCCTCACGGCAGTACCACTGAGTGCCGTCCGCATCCCAGCGTTCCTCGACCTTGAGCGCGTAGCCGCTCGCCGTGGCCATGACCTTCTCCACCCGGGTCCGACCCGCCGGCGGATGGAACCCGACCTTCATGGCGATGGTCTCCTCGGCGCCCTGCGACTGGACCCGCCAGTGCGGCAAACTGATGTCCGCGAAGACGTCTGGAGCAAACAGACCCTCGGTCGCTCCCGTCTCCAGGAAGGCCACGAAGCGGTCGACACTCGCCCGCACAGGTGCAGGCAGTTCGCTCGTCACCGCAGTCATCTCGGTCAAGGTGGTCATGGCGGTCATCGACGTCACCGCGGTCATCGCGGGGCTCCCGCGGCTGCGAGGTTGGCCTCGACCACGACCATCGTCTGCTGGAGGGCCTCGGTCGGGCTGAACTCCACCAGGCTGGTTCCTCCCGCGATGAACGGCAGGTGGCCGGGACGGGCGTAGTAGGCGTCGCCCGCACCATAGGTCTCCTCGCGGTCGGCCCACCGGAAGGAGATCTGCCCACTCTGGACCACACCCCAGTGCGGACACTGGCAACGGTCATCGGGCAGGCCTCGGAACAGCGGAGCCGGGTCGACGTCATCGGGGTAGGACTCGAAGCCGACGGTGTAACCGTCGAGCTCGGCATACCTGCCCTGGATCTCCGGCAGGTCCACCGCGACCGGGGTGGTCATCTTGTTGGCGCTGGGCATTGCTACCTCCTCCTGGTTGAGTTGCTCTCAACCAGGAGGCGTGACTTCCCGCGTCACATGGTGACGTGAGCGCACAACCTGTCGAATGCGGGCCGCTGTGGCTCGTGCTCGCGTCGTTGACCGTGGCCATTCGAGGACTTCCCGGGGCCCGACCCCCTGCGAGATCGGACCTCTGCACCGGTTGCGGCCACCAGACCGGGGCAGTTGCCCGATCTCGGCGCGGGCGTAGGTTTCAGGCGTGGGCAACGACATGGTCATGGACTGGCTGCTGGCGGGAGACCCGGGGATCCGCTGGCAGGTGATGCGCGACCTGTTGGACCGGCCGGACCCGGAGTGGAGGGCCGAACGGGCGCGCGTGGAGTCCGACGGCTGGGGAGCGCGGCTCCTCGCGGCCCAGGACCCCGACGGGCAGTGGGCCGGGGGCTCGTTCTTCCCAGGGGATTTCACTCGCGAGGACTGGGAACGGGAGGGCCAGCCGTGGACGGCGACGTTCCCCGTGCTCAGCGAGCTGCGGGAGCTCGGCCTCGACCCGGGCAGCGCCGCGGCGGAGCGCATCGTCCGGCTCGTGGGCGAGAACAGTCGCTGGGACGAGGGCGATCAGCCCTACTGGGAGGGCGAGACCGAGGAGTGCATCAACGGCCGCACCGTGGCCGACGGCGCGTACTTCGGGGCCGACGTGTCCGGGATCGTCCAGCGGCTCTTGGCGGAGCAGCAGGCAGACGGTGGCTGGAACTGCGAGCGCCCCAAGGGGTCGTTGCGTTCGTCCTTCGACACCACCATCAACGTGCTCGAGGGGCTGCTGGAGTACGAGCGGGCCACAGGCGGCGGACCTGAGGTCAGCCGGGCCCGGGCGGCCGGCGAGGAATACCTGCTGGTGCGGGGGCTCTACCGGCGGCTCAGCACCGGGCAGCCCGCCGACCCCGGCTACCTCGACCTCGCCTACCCCAGGCGATGGCACTACGACGTGCTTCGCGGGCTCGACCACTTCCAGGCGGCCGGAGTGAACGGCGGTACGTCTCCGGACCCGCGCCTCGCCGACGCGGTCGCGCACCTGCGGTCCAAGCGCAGGTCCGACGGCCGTTGGCTGAGCGACGTCCGCCACGGCGGACGTGCGTGGTTCGAGATGGACGACGGGGTCGGGCAGCCGTCCCGGTGGATCACGCTCCACGCGTTTCGCGTGCTGCGCTGGTGGGACGAAGCCAACTAGCCCCGGCGGGTGCAGAGCTGTATGCGTCCGCGTCGAGGGGCAGGTTGACAGCTGGACGACAGAGACGGTCGCTTGAGCCGGGTGTAGGGCTCGCAACGCACGGGGGTCGCCCGCGCGGTCCTGGCCGCACGGGTCGCTGCTGGATAGCGTTCTGTCGGTGAGACTGGTCGAGTCGGCTCCGGCCGCCGGCTTTGACGAAGTCGGTATCTGCGAGATCCGAGAGGCGGGACTGCGTGTCTGCTGACGGCGTCCTCGAACTCACCGTGCTGGTCGAGGAGCTCCCACTCGTCGACCACCACGTGCACGGGGCGTCTCGCGGGCCGCTCGACCGCGCCACGCTTGAGGGGATGCTGACCGAGTCGACCTGGCCGGCTCCCTCCGGCACCAGCCAGCTGGACTCGCAGATCGGGTTCGCGCTCCGGCGGTGGTGCTCACCGCTGCTCGACCTGGAGCCGCATGCGGAGCCGGAGACGTACGTCGCCCGGCGCCTCGAGCTCGGCTCCGAAGAGGTGAACCGCCGACTCCTTCAAGCCAGCGGCGTCGGTCACTATCTCGTGGAGACCGGCTACCGCTCTGACGAGCTCCTCGACCCCAACGAAATGGCCACGACCGCAGCAGCCGCCGCTGACGAGGTGGTGCGGCTGGAGAGCGTCGCCGAACAGTGGGCGCTCGAAGGTGTGACCGCACACGAGTTCGCCGACGGGTACTCACAGCGGCTGGCCGAGCGGACGGCCAACGCGGTCGGGGTGAAATCGGTCATCGCCTACCGGTACGGCTTCGACTTCGACCCCGAGCGTCCGTCCCGGCTCGACGTGGTCGAGGCGGCGGGCCGGTGGCTTGCGGAGGTCGAGCGCACCGGGACGGCTCGGGTCGACGATCCCGTCCTGCTGCGCCACCTGCTGTGGACCGGCGTCGACCGAGGGCTGCCGATCCAGCTGCACGCCGGGTTTGGCGACGCCGACCTCGAGCTGCACCGCAGCGACCCGCTGCTGCTGACCCGGTTCCTCCGGGCGGTGCGCCCGCTGGACGTACCCGTGATGCTGCTGCACTGCTACCCGTACCACCGCAACGCGGGCTATCTGGCTCAGATCTTCCCCAACGTCTACCTCGACGTCGGACTCGCGGTGAACCACACCGGCGCCAGGGCGGGCGCGGTGGTGGCGGAGTCCCTCGAGCTGGCGCCGTTCTCGAAGGTGCTGTTCTCCTCCGACGCGTTCGGGCCCGCCGAGCTGCACTGCCTCGGGGCGCGGCTGTGGCGCACGGCCACGGCGGAGGTGCTGGGCCGCTGGGTCGACGAGGGGGAGTGGTCGCTCGCCGATGCCGGGCGAGTGGCCAGAATGGTCGGCGTGGACAACGCCCGCCGGGTCTACCGGCTGGACGCTCGATGACCCGGCCCAGTGACGCCGGCCCGTCGCATCCCCAGGACGCGGCGAGCCTGCTCCTGCACGCGCAGGACGACGGCCTCCGGTTCCTGCGATTCCTCTACTGCGACCCCAGCGGCGTGATCCGCGGCAAGCAGGTCCATGCGGCCCGGCTGGCGGGGAGCGTCATCTCGGGAATCGGGCTGACCCGTGCGCAGAACGCCCTGAACGCGCTGGACGACCTGGTCCCGATCCCCGGCATGGAGCCGATCGGGGAGATCCGGATCGTCCCGGACCCGGCGACGTACGTCCGGCACCCCTGGCTCGACGGTGTCGGCAGCGTGCTCTGCGACCAGGTCGATCACGACGGCACCGACTGGGGGTGCTGCCCCAGGTCCTTCCTCAAGCGCGTGGTCGAGCAGGCCGAACGGGTCGGCGTCCGGGTCCGCGCGTCCTTCGAGAACGAGTTCTACCTGGCCCACGACGTCGACGGAGTGCCGCGCCCGTGGGCGAACGGCCCGGTCTACTCCTCGGCAGGGCTCGACCGCGCGGCCCCGGTCATGGCCGACATCGTCGATGCGCTCCTCGCGCAGGGCTTGGTCGTCGAGCAGGCGATCAACGAGTACGGCCCCGGGCAGCAGGAGATCTCCATCCAGTTCGGCGACGCGCTGGCCGCCGCGGACAACCAGCTCCGCTTCCGCGACACCGTCCGGGGGGTGGCCGAGTCGGGGCACGGGCTGCGTGCGTCCTTCGCCCCGAAGCCGTACGCCGACGGGATCGGCAGCGGCGCCCATCTGCACTTCAGCGTCTGGGACGCGAGCGGCGAACGAAACCTGATGCACGACCCTGCCGACCCGTTCGCGGTGGGCGCCGATGCGCAGGCGTTCCTGGCCGGCGTGCTCGACCACCTGCCGGCGCTGGTCGCGCTGACCTGCCCGTCGTACCTGTCCTACGACCGGCTGCGCCCCGCCGCCTGGGCCGGCTCGACCGTCTCCTGGGGCTTCGACAACCGCGAGGCGGGACTGCGCATCGCGTCACCCTTCCGCGGCCGGGAGATGGAAAGCGCCAACGCCGAGCTGAAGACCTGCGACGCCAGCAGCAACCCCTACCTCGCCCTGGGCGGGCTCATCCTGTGCGGGCTCGACGGCATGGCCCGCGGCCTGCCGCTGCCCGAGCCGGCGCGGCAGGATCCGGCCCGGATGAGCGCTGCGGACCGTGAGCGTTGCGGGATCCGGCCGTTGCCTGCCACGCAGGCGGAGGCCATGGACCTGCTGGAAGCGGACGACGTACTCATGTCCGGTCTCGGTGACCTGCTCGGCCGCTGCGTGCTCGCGGTCCGCAGGGCCGAGTACGAGACGTGCTCGGCGATGAGCGACGACGAGGTACGGCTGCGCACGTTCGACATCTACTGACAAGGAGCCGGATCTGCGCCTGTGCGACAGCGTCGAGCGCGCTGTATCCATAGCCGCTGGACGCCGCTTAGTCGAGGGTCGCGATGGAGTCGCCGATGGTGATCTCTCCGTCGGTGAGTACGTCGGCGCGCAGGCCGCCGCGGTGGATCAGGGCTCGCAGGGCGCCCTTGCGGGTAAGGGACTCCAGGTGCGAACAGGGTTCGCAGAGACGTTGGCCGAGGCATTCAACGCTTCCGATCCTGAAGCGTCGTCCGACGAGGGCATTGAGGTCGATGCCGCGGGTGACGATGTTGCGTCGTGCGTCGGGGTAGGCGATCCGGACTCCATCGGAGAGCCGGAGGTTGTCGAGGACTTCTGCCTCGATCAGGGTGAGGTCGTAGCCGCGCATCGTGTTGTTGACCGGCGTGAAGGTGCCCGACTTGGCGGCGTAACGATCTCCTTCCAGGCCACGGTTGGCGCTGGCTTTGGCCTGCTCGACGACGTGCATGTCGACGGTGGCCTGTTCGGCGAGAGCGATCATCTCGACCGTGCCAGCCAGCGCCGGCAACGGGGAACTCGTCACGGCCGCTGAAGCTGGGTCGAGGCCGCTGAGGACATAGCCCGCTGTGATGGGGAGGTCGGTGGCCGCACGCCCGAGAAGGTTCGGGTTCTGGGGGCTCAGCACGACGCCCGAGGGGGTGCCGAACATCAGGACAGCAGTGTCTTGGGCGGTCGTTCCGGGGCGACGAGGTTCACCCAGCAGTGCTAGCCAGTATCCGGGCCAGGCGAATGAGGCAGGCTTGGCGACAGCGACCAGTCCCTGGCCCCGGCTCGCGAGCCAGCTACGCCAGTGGGCGAGAGCACCCGCGAGGTCGGCTTCCGGCATGGGCACCTCAGCAGGCGGAATCTCGGTCACCGACGCCAGGCAGGCGGCGAAGGACCGAACGAGTTCTGGAACTCCCTCGCGCTCGGGTAGCTCAACCTCGATCATCGCTGCTTCTTCCTTGCGGTGCGTGACGCCGTACGACCGGACTTGGGTGCCGTGCAACCAACGTAGAGCCGGCGTCTGGCCGGGTCACGTCCCACCGCGCGATACCGGAGCGGCAGTGTTCCTCGGTGGCGAAGCTGGCCTCGCTGCGGGTAATTAAAAGAGGATGATGAAGATCCCGGCCATCCCATTGATGGCTCCTGGGACGTGGGCGATCGGTGACCCGCCCGCTCGTCCAGCTCATGTTGGTGCTGATCGAAGGAGGAGACGATGACGGATCTCAAACCGACGCCTGGCTCGGTGGTCGAGGCGTTCAACGCCGCGTGGAGCGCACACGATCTCGAGGCCGCCCTCGCCCTGGTGAGCGAGGATTGTGTGTTCGATGCGACGTCCCCGGCTCCGGACGGCGAGCGGTTCGTCGGCCGATCGGCGATCGCCGAGTCGTGGGCGCCGCTCTTCTCGGATCCGAACGCCGTGTTCACGGTCGAGGACGTCGTCGCGGGCGAGGACCACCTCGTGCAGCAATGGCGTTATGACTGGGAAGACGGACACGTGCGCGGGATCGATCTGTTCCGGGTCAGGGGCGACCGAATCGTCGCGAAGCTGTCCTATGTGAAGAGCTGAGTCGCCGCGCCGCCCGATGGGTGATTTCACCCATCGGGTGCGCCTGAAGTTGGGCAACCCGCCCGACGCGGCAGACGTGGTGGTCTTCCTACCGTCGAGGGCATGTCGACCCAAGCCAGGCAGCGCTCCAACTCCACCTCGACCCACACGGCGGGCGACCCGGTGGATGGGTTCCTCGCGGCCCTGGATGCTCTCCTCGCTCGCTACCGGTTGGTGGCTGAACGTCGATACGTCCAGGTGGGGGACACCGGCCGCAAGGCACATGTCCTCATCGCCGGTGACGGGCCGCCACTGGTCCTGGTGATCGGCGGAGCCGTACCTGCTGCCTTCTGGGTCCCGCTGATGGCGCAGCTCCGCGGCCGTCGGCTGTACGCGATCGAGCTCCCCGGCTTCGGTCTGACCGACTCCGCGACCTACACCTCCGACACGCTGCGCCGTACGGCGATCGACCACCTCGCCGGCATCCTGGACGCCCTGCGCCTCGGACCGGCTCCGTTCGTCACGCAGTCGATGGGGTCGCAGTGGACGAACTGGCTCGCTGCAGCGGAGCCGGGCAGGGTGCAGCGGCAGGTGATGATCGCCTGCCCCGCCTTCTTCTTGGACACCTCGGCCATCGCGCCGTTCCGACTCGCCTCGGTGCCTGGACTGGGACCCCTGCTGATGACGCTGCAGCAGCCCTCGACGAAGAATGCGGCGAGGACGCTGCGCGCGGTCGGTGAGGACCCCGACGGCCTCGATGAGTTGCGAGACCTCATGGTCGCCACGCAGCGGCTCCCGACGTACGCACCGAGCCTGCTGGCCCTGATGCGGTCGGTCATGAGCTGGACCCGGCCGCGCCCGCAGATCGTCACGACGGCGAACCAGCTGCGAGACGTACGGCATCCCGTGCGGCTGATCTGGGGGGACCGGGACCCGTTCGGCAGCGTCGGTGTCGGCCGGCGCATCGCCGACCTGATCCCCGACGCCGACCTCCACGTCGTGCCCGGCGGTCACGCCCCGTGGTTCCACCACGCGGAGCGGGTCGGCCGGCTCACCCACGAGTTCCTGGGCGACCGGCCTTGAGCACCTTTCTGGCTTTGGATCGAAGTCCTGAGCCTTCACCTCGCGACCACCTAGGAGAGGGAACACCATGTCCCACCAGCACATCGAGACCCTGATCATCGGCGCCGGGCAGGCTGGCCTGGCCACCGCCTACCAGTTGGGCCGGCTCGGCCGCGAGTGCCTGGTCGTGGACGGCAACGCCCGCGTCGGAGACAACTGGCGGTGCCACTACGACTCGCTCAAGCTCTACTCGCCGGCTCGGTTCGACGGCCTCCCGGGGATGGCCTTCCCCGGTGACCCGTGGCACTTCCCGGGCAAGGACGAGGTCGCCGACTTCCTCGAACGGTATGCCGTCGACCTGGCTCTGCCGGTGCGACTGCAGACCCGGGTCGAGAAGATCGAGCCCCGCGAGGGCGGCGGGTTCACCGCACACCTCGACACCGGGACGCTGGCCTGCGACAACGTCGTCGTCGCCTCGGGCACGTTTGGTGGCCGTCACCCGCAGACCCCTGAATTCGCCGCCATCCCTCGACCCCGAGATCTTGCAGCTCCACTCGACGCGATACCGCAACCCGAGCCAGTTGCGGGCCGGTCCGACTCTGGTGGTCGGTGCCTCGCACTCGGGCTACGACATCGCGCTCGAGCTGGCCGAGCATTGCCCCACGATCCTGGCGGGGCCGGACCGTGGCAACATCCCGCTGAACTGGGAGTCGCCGACCTTCAAGTTGGCCCTCCCGATGGTGGTCTTCTTGTGGCGGCACGTGCTCACCCGGCGCACCCCGATGGGCCGCAAGGAGATGGCCATGGTCCGACACCACGGCGGCCCCACCGTCCGGGTCAAGGCGCACCACGTCGTCGATCGCGGGGTGGAACGCACCGAGCACAAGGTCACAGGCGTCTCGGACGACGGCCGCCCGGTGCTCGCCGACGGGCGAGTGCTCGACGTTGCCAACGTCATCTGGGCGACCGGGTTCCAGCCCGACTTCTCCTGGATCGACGCGCCGATCACGGGCGACGACGGCTGGCCGAGGGAATACCGCGGAGTCGTGGACGAGGTGCCGGGGCTCTACTTCTGCGGGCTGTCCTTCCAATACGCGTTCAGCTCGATGGTGCTCCCGGGCGTCGGTCGAGACGCGGCCTACGTCGCGCACCGGATCGCCGAGCGAACCCGCCGGCTGCCCGTCGCTGCCTAGACTGGGGGTCCGCCGCTGACGACGCCCCGACGTTGGGAGGTGGCCGGATGGGTGTCATCGAAGAGCTCCATCGAGCCCGCGACTCCTACGAACGCCGGGAGTGGGTTGCGGCCTACCGGGCCCTCAGCGACCTCGATGACGACGCGCTGAACGCCTCGGACTTCGAGGCGCTGGCGACCACCGCCTTCCTGCTCGGGCGCCGCAACGACGTGATCCAGGCGCTCCAGCGAGCGCACCAGCTCAGCTTGGCGGCCGGCGACCGACCGGCGGCCGTACGCGCCGCCTACGGGCTGGTGATCGTGCTCTGGCAGTCGGGCGAGTTCGCCGTCGGCAATGGTTGGCTCGGCCGCGCTGCGCAGATCATCGAGGACATCGACGACGACGTCGCGGAGCGCGGGTACGTCTACGACGCGCAGATGATGAGCAGCGTCTTCAAGGGCGAGTTCGGCGAGGCGTTCGTCCTGGCTCCGCGGATCACCGACTACGGCCGCCGCTTTGCGGAGCCCGACCTGGTCGCACTCGGCCTCCATGCCGAGGGGCGTCTGATGCTGTACGCCGGAAGCGTCGCCGACGGGCTCGAGCGGATGGACGAGGCGCTGGCCGGCGTGATGGCCGGTGAGGTCGGGCCGGTGACTGCGGGCCGGGTCTACTGCTCCACGATCGAAGCCTGCCAGGAGGTTTCCGACTTCGGGCGGGCCGGAGAGTGGACCCGCGCACTCACCCAGTGGTGCGATGCCCAGCCCGGCCTGCTCGCCTACACCGGCCAGTGCGCGACGCATCGAGGCCAGCTGCTCCGTCTGCACGGCGCCTTCGCCGACGCCATCCAGGAGCTCGAGCGCGCGGTCGAGCGCTACGCCGCCTTCGGCGGTGACCCGGCAGTCGGGCAGGCCCACTACGAGATCGCCGAGACGCACCGTCTACTCGGCGAGCTCTCCGCGGCCGAGCGGTCCTACGAGGCGGCCGCGCAGCACGGGCACCCCGGGCAGCCGGGCCGCGCGCTGCTGTGGCTGGCCCAGGACCGGGCCGAAGACGCCGCGGCAGCCGTACGTCGGCTGTTGGCTGAGCGGCAGGGGCCGGTGCCCCGTGCCCAGATCCTGTCCGCGGCCGTGCAGGTGCTCGTCGTTTCCGGCGATGTCGGCGAGGCCGCACCGCTGGCCGAGGAGCTCCTCGACCTCGGGACCCAGTTCGGCTGCACGGCACTGCGCGCGGCGGGGCAGCACGCCGTCGCCCTCACCGCATTGTCCAGCGGGGACGGCGATGCGGCCCTCGACTCGGCCCAGCGATCACTGGAGCACTGGGCCCAGCTGCCGGCGCCGTACGAGATGGCTCGGTCCCGGGTCGTGCTCGGTCGCGCCTTGCGCCTGCTGGGTGATGAGCAGTCAGCGGTGAGCGAGCTGGAGGCCGCGCTGTCCGAGCTCTCCGCCGTCGGGGCAGACCTGGACCGGCGAGAGGTCACCGCCCTGCTCGCCACGACCGAGCCGGCGGGTGGGCTGACCGCACGTGAGGTCGAGGTGCTGCGCCTGGTGGCGAGCGGCATGAGCAACAAGGAGATCGCCCACGAGCTGACCCTCTCGGAGAAGACCGTCGCCCGGCACCTGTCGAACATCTTCACGAAGCTGGACGTCGCCTCGCGCACCGCCGCCGCTGCCTTCGCCTACGAGCACCACCTGCAGTGAGCGGGAGGTGGCCGGCGTAGGAGATGCGGAGCTCGGGCACGCGGCGCGCCCCGCGGCTCCGGGCGACCCCGGGGTCGCCGTGGAGCCCTCGACGACCACCCGCCAGTTGACATCCTCGCCGGGACGGCGCGGCGGCAGCGATCGACATCGGCCCGCCCACGGCTCCGCGAAGTGAGCGGTCAACCGACACGGCGCGCGGTCGGCCAGCCGCCGTACGGCACCGTGAGGATCTCCAGGATGTGCCCGTCGGGGTCCTCCCAGTACAGGCCGCGGCCGCCGTCGTTGGTGTTGATCTGGCTCGGGATTTGTTGGCCCGGATCGGCCCAATAGGGGAGCGAGCGATCCAGCAGGCGCTGGTGGATCTCGTCGAACTCGGCTTCGCTGACGAGGAACGCGTAGTGCTGGGCGTGCACCTCTCCTTCGAGGAAGTCCAACGAGACCCCGTTCGAGACCTCGACGACGCGGAACGGCCCGAAGGTCGACGGTGCCTCGACTCCGAGGATTTCGGCGAGGTGACGGGCCGAGGCGTCCTTGTCGCGGCAGTAGACGATTGTGTGGTTCAGCTGTACGGGCATCGCGCCTCCTTCATCAGGGTCCACTGTGCCACCGGCCGAAACTTGCCTGCTTCGAGAGTCGAGACGGCCGCTCCAGCCCCCGGTACGGTCGATCGGGTTCCTCGTTGGGGATCTCGACTGAGCGGAACGCGGCGGCAGGTGCCCCACCGCGGCAGATCGGCTTCTCGCCCGGCGGCCGGTACCTCGTCGTGACGAGGAAGACGCACAACCCGATCGACGGTCCTGGTCGGAACCGCGTCGACGCCGCCCTCCGCGCGGGTCGCGCTCACTGCCCCAGCCTACGAGCGGTAAGGCACCGGCGGCACTCCTCAGGAGTTGATCTGGATGACCCGTTGGCCTAGGTCCGCTCGGCTCCAGGCGAGATTCGGCTTAGCCTGGTAGGGCGCCGGAACGCAGATCTTTGGAGCGGACATGGACCGCAGACGAATCCGCTACCTCGTGAATGTCGCCCTGCTCGTGGCGGTGATCGTCGTCGCCGTCACGGGAGTGATCATCGACCGGCTGGAACTCCACGGCTTCACCGTCCACCTGTGGGCGGGCTATGCCTTCGTGGCACTCGCGGTCGTGCACCTGGCGTTTCACCGGCACTGGATGATCCCGTTCAAGCGCGCCTGGGGCACGGCCCGGAAGGCCGAGCCACGGCGCGCCGAGGTTGCACGTCCGCCCACTGCCGCCGTGGCTCGGAGCCGTAAGACAGTGCGGCGACGCTCGCTGCTCACCGGGACCGGAGCGATTGTCGGTGCTGCGGTCGTCGGTTGGTGGGGGCGTGCCGCGTCGACACCGAGTCCGTACGGCGGCGGCGACGTCGGCATGTTCTATCACCGCGAGAGCTCACTGGGAATCCGCAGCATGTTGCGCGGAGTCCTCGACTGGGGTCAGCGGCCGCCCGGACACAAGACCATCCCGGGTGCGGTCTCGACGCCGTTGCCGGTGGTGGTCGACCCGCCGCAGACGCCCCTGGTCGCCACGTTGCGACAACGCCGATCGCGCCGCAACTTCACCGAGCGAGCGCTGACCGCGAACGAGCTGTCCTGGATCGTGAGCTCGGCCACCGGAATCACGTCCGGAGATGGCCGTCGGGTCGCTCCCTCGGGGGGCGCCTTGTACCCGATCGAGACCTATGTCGCGGCGAACCGGGTGGAGGGGGTCGATCCCGGTCTCTACCACGTCGGCGCTCGGGGCCGAGTCTTGGAACAGGTGCGCGCCGGGTCAGTGGCAGGCGACTTGGTAGTGGCCGGTCTCGGTCAGGACTTTCTTCGTGATGCGCCCGCGGTCCTCGTGCTCAGCGGGGTCTTCCAGCGCAGCAGATGGAAGTACAAGGAGAGGCACTACCGGTTCGTCTGCTGGGAGGG
This sequence comes from uncultured Actinomycetota bacterium, assembly GCA_963819985.1. GTDB lineage: Bacteria > Actinomycetota > Actinomycetes > DATJPE01 > DATJPE01 > JANPBY01. The sequence goes on from CAWFYH010000001.1 coordinate 16,785, forward strand.
CGGACACATCAGTCAGAACGTGTACCTGGCCGCCGAGGCAGCCGGTCTGGGTGCCTGCTTCGTGGGGTCCTTCCTCGACGGTTGGGTCAATGACCTCCTGCGCGTCGATGGTGACCAGGAGGCGGCCCTCGGCCTCATCGCCGTCGGTGCCGTGTAGATGATGAGCGCAGAGGACGGAGCGTATTGCGGGATCCGGCCGTTGCCTTCGACCTGACACGGGGAGCGTCACCCAGTCGGTAAGCCCTCCGACTACCCAGCCGCGCCGTCGCCGAATGGACGGCGTGGCATCCGCGGTGTGCGCTTGTCGGTGTTGGACACTTTGAGCCTTGGGGGATCAGCCCCCATCCGCGGAAGGCGCTGCGATGACCGAGTCCGACTCGACCGGATCCCCAGATTTCGAGGCCGACCCTGCGCCTTCCGAAGCGGGATCGCCAGCGCCGATACCCGTCGACGCTCCAGAGCCTGATGCGCCAGCCAGTGTCGGGATGGCTGCCTCACCAGCGCCGGGCATGGGGACAACTGCAGCACTCGGACCGAAGGGCAAGGTACGGAGTCCCCTGGGTGGATGGCTCCTCCTCTTCCCGACGCTCGGTCTGTACTACTTGTTCTGGTACCACCACATCAATCGCGAGATGCGCGACTACGACCCCAATGTTCAGGTCAGCCCTGGGTGGGCCGTTGTGGCGCAGTTTGTTCCGATCGTGAACTTGGTCAGCATCTACAACACGGGCAAGCGCATCGCCCAGGTGCAGGCCACGACGGGTGCGGCTCCGGAGGCGTCCGGGGGACTAGGTGTCATAGGAGGGATCTTCCTCACCCTGGTGCTGCCCTACTACAACTCACAGCTCAACCGGGCCTGGACCGCCTAGCCGGCGGGGGGTCACTTCCCGCTCGGCGCCGCCGAGTGGCATTCAACGGGTCAATGGACGCCGTCACATCGCCCCGTTCGCCGCCATTCGGCGACCGAGGCACCTCCGATGGCGTTCCGAGTTCGTCGATTCGTCCCTCCCTTGGTAGGACCCCGGGCCATGCTTGACCTCCGTGACCACCACTGAGCGTTCAGCCGGGACCGGACCGCCTCTCACCGACCTCGAGATCGCCAGGGCCGCCACCCTCGATCCCATCATCGAGGTGGCGGCCCGCGCCGGTATCGACGAGGAGCACCTCGAGCCGTACGGCCGCTGGGTCGCGAAGGTCGCTCCGAGCGCGACGGCTGCCTTGGCGGACCGGCCCGCGGCCCGCTACATCGTCGTCACTGCCGTCACGCCGACCCCGCTCGGTGAGGGCAAGACGACGACCGCGGTCGGGCTCGCCCAGGGGCTGGCTCACCTGGGACGTACGGCGACGCTGGCTCTGAGACAGCCGTCGATGGGTCCGACCTTCGGGATCAAGGGAGGGGCGTCGGGCGGTGGCCTCAGCCAGATCGTGCCGATGGAAGCCCTGAACCTGCATCTGACGGGTGACTTCCATGCCGTGACCTCCGCCCACAACCTGCTCGCGGCGATGGTCGACAACCATCTGCACCACGGCAACCAGCTGGGCCTCGATCCACGCAACATCTCCTGGCGTCGGGTCATGGACGTGAACGACCGCGCTCTGCGCTCTATCGTCGTGGGGCTCGGAGCCCGAGTCGATGGAGTGCCGCGGCAGGCTGGTTTCGATATCACCGCCGCCAGTGAGGTCATGGTCATCCTGGCGCTGTCGACCTCGCTGTGGGACCTGCGCCAACGGCTGGGCCGCATCGTCGTCGGCTACACCTACGACGGGGATCCCGTGACTGCGGAGCAGCTCAAGGCCGCCGGAGCCATGGCCGTGATCATGCGTGATGCCATCAAGCCGAACCTGCTGCAGACGATTGAGAACACGCCGGTGCTCATCCACGCCGGGCCGTTCGGAAACATCGCCACCGGCAACTCTTCGGTCGTCGCTGATCTGTTGGGGATCCGGATGGGCGAGTTCCTGATCACCGAGGCCGGCTTCGGTGCGGACATGGGCGCCGAGCGGTTCTTCGACGTGAAGTGCCGCGTCACGGGTCTGCATCCCGACGCGGCAGTCCTCGTGGTGACCGTTCGAGCGCTGAAGGCGCACTCCGGCCGCCACCGGGTCGTGGCCGGTCGTCCGCTCCCGCCCGAGATGCTGGAGGAGAACGTCGAGGAAGTTCGGGCCGGGGCGGTCAACCTGCGCCGCCACATCGAGATCGTCCAGGGCTTCGGAGTCAGCCCCGTTGTCGCCATCAATGCCTTCCCGAGCGATCACGCATCAGAGCACGAGGCGATTCGCGAGGTGGCGGCAGAGATGGGAGTCCGGGTTGCCGTCTCGCAGCACGTCGCCGAAGGCGGAGCCGGTGCGTCCGAGCTGGCGGAGGTGGTTGCCGCAGCTTGTGAGGATGAGAACTCGTTCCACTATCTGTATCCGCTGGACCAGCCACTCACCGACAAGATCGAGCGGGTCGCGAAGCAGGTGTACGGCGCCGACGGGGTGGACTTCAGTCCACCGGCGGCCGCGGCTCTTAAGGAGTTCGAGCGGCTGGGCTACGGCGACTTCCCGGTGGTGATCGCCAAGACCCATCTTTCGCTCTCGTCTGATCCGACCCTGTTCGGTGCACCGACCGGCTGGCGGATGCCGGTCCGTGAGGTCCGCGCGGCCGTCGGGGCGGGTTTCGTCTACGCCATCAGCGGGGACATGCGGACCATGCCGGGTCTGTCGGCGCATCCAGCGGCCGAGCGGATCGACATCACCGAGGACGGGACGATCGTCGGGCTCTCGTGAACAACCGAGGAAACGGACCGGGGCGAACGACTAGGCGTAAGTGAAGTAGCGCCAGGGGCTGTGTCCCGCCGAGTGGTGGCGAACGGGGCAACGTCGGCGTCGACATTGCCCCGTCCCTGCCACGCGCCGCGGAGGTCAGAGCGGGAGGTGGTCGGCGTAGCAGATACGAAGCTCGGGCAGAGCCGCGCGGCGCGGCCCGCCGACCCGGGCGACCCCCGGGTCGCCGTGGAAACGTTCCCACTCCTCGACGACCACGCGCCAGTTGGCATCGTCGCCGGGGCGCCGCGGCGGCAGGGCCTCGGGCAATTCGAGCTGGCCGGTCCACGAAACGACAGTTCCGTCGATGCCGAGGATGGGCAGGGTCGTCTGGGCCACCGTCTGCCAGCCGAGATCGGTCCCCACGGCAGGCACCCGGCGCTCAAGCCGAGCCCGCATCTCGCGGTTCTGATTGACCTGCGCCAGGAACGGGGGCGGCGGCCCAGCGCTCAGCGAGGCGTTCCTCAGGTGCCCGACCGGGCCGGTTACCACGATCCGAGCATGCTCGTCGTCGGGACGTGACAACGTTGCGGTCCGCTCCGGCGTGAGCTGGGCGAAGTCGCACATGGTCACCGGCGACAGGTGCAGCCCGGGGAGGGAGTCCGGCTGGAACCGCGCGACCGCCAGTCGTACGAACGGCCAGAACGCCGAGCCGGGATCGAAGGCGACGTCGACGAACCACAGGCCACGCTCGACGGAGAACTCCGGCTGGTAGCCGAGCACCCACACCGCCGGGTCGCCCTTGACGTCCACCAGGGTTCGTGCGACCGGCGGCATCGCCGGCCGGCCGGCCTCGATCCGGTCGTCGAGCCCAGCAAGATGCAGCAGGTCGATCAGCGGCAGCGCGGCCCGACTCTTCGGCCCGGCCTGCAACCACACCGGATCCGAACCCCACTGACTCACCGACCCGAGGACACCGGCGTCGCTGCCGAAGGCCAGCAGCACCCCGAGCAGCTCGCCATCACCCGTGGCGTACCAGGGCCGGTCGAGGTAGATCCGCAGCCCGGATCGGCGAGTACGGCGCAAGGCGAACGGCTGGTCGGGCTCGGTCTCCTCTTCCCACCGGAACAGCGGCAGCACGTCGCGAACGACCGCCTTGGGCGGACGGGCGCTGCTCGGCACCGAGATCGTCCGCGGCTCCGACACCACGGAGACGTCATCGACCGTAGGCAACACCTGCGGCGCGAAGTACTCCTTGTAACGCGTCGTGGCGCGCACCCGGTAGTCGACCACCCGGTGGTGCGTGTCACCCATCTGGTGCACGGCTGCGTGCAATCGGATGGACGTCCCATCGGGCAACGGGAACACCCCGTCGGCGCCGGTCAGCACCACGAGGTCCTCGTCGTAGCCCACCGGCGTGCCATAGGCGGCAGCCACCCCGGACACCCGCTCCGGCTCGTCCTTGGCGACGTCGTCCACCCACTCCGACCAGCTGGCCTCGACGTCGATGCGTTCGGTGCTCGGCCCGTGGACGTCGACGGCGCCGATGAACGAGACCGCGGTGCTGGCGGGCGCGCGCACCGGGAGGAGGAGCGTCGGCCGCGGGACCTCCACCGGCCGCGGGACGGCGTGCACGAGGGTCACGTCGGCGGCGGGAGTGAGCCACCAGAACCACCCGTCGGCGGCCGCCTCGGCGAGGATGTCGAGGTCGCGGAATGCTTGGGGCAGCGACATCCACAAGCCGAACAGCTCCAGGCTCTCGCGGGCCACGCACGACGCCATGCGCATGCGGAGCCGCTCACCGGGTGGCACCGCAATATGCAGGTCATGGCCATCGACTCGGCCCTCGAGTCGCTCGCCGGACTCGAGGATCAGCCGGTAGGGCGTCGGCTCCGGCCAGTCCCCGGGGTAGCGAAGCGTCACGCCCTCGACCGCGAGCAGGCCAACCAGCCTGGAGTCCTTCCCAGCATCCGGGAATGTCAGCGACACACCCGCCGCGAGCGGATCGGACAGATACGGCACGGCCAGGGTGTCGACGTCGTGCACGACGTACTGCCCGGCCGTCAGCGGTGCCCCCTTGGGGAGGTCGGCCGGGTCGGTGTGCTCGGGCACCTCCGAGGTCGGTGAGGTGTGGAAGGAGACGCCCGGTTGCGGGATCCGCTGTCCTGGCGCGGACAGGTCCGCGATCGTGACGTCGAGCAGGGTGCCCGACTCGCGCAGCGCCACGGCGAGGGCGTGCTCCACCGCACTGGGGGAGCCGCTGCCGATCGCGGCGTCAAACATGCCGAGCATCTCGGCTTCGAGCTGGCTCGCCTTGGGGGGCAGCAGATGGCGCTCGCACTCGCTGCGCCAGGCGAGGTCCAAGGCTGGGAACGCGGCGATGGTCTGGGCGGCGTACGTCTCCGGATCGACCAGCCCGACGGCGGTCTCACCCTCGGCGGGTGGCTCTACACCGGTGCGAATCACCAGCCGCAGCAACGATTCGCCCTCGGAGTACGGCGCTCGTGGGACAACCGCGGGTTCGATGAGCGGCTCCCAACGCAGGAAGGGTCGGGGTGTCGTTATCACCTGGGCGATCTCGGCGACGAGGTCGCCGAGTGCCGCCGCAGGAGCGGGTGCGGAACCGAGCGCTGTGGTCAGCGCGTTTCCGACGACCTCGGCAGGCGTCTGCAGATCGGTGCGCACCAAGAGGTGCGGGGACTCTTCAGCGGTCGCGTCGAAGGCGCGCTCGATGCGGTCACGACGGACTGGCGCGGCGGGACGGGCAACTGCACGCGTGGCGAGCCGGGACGCGATCACCCGATCCACGGCGATCTCGCCGGTCGGCGCGATGTCGTGCAGCTCGAGCCCCGGGGCGCCTGCCCCTTCGATCGGCCCCTCGAACCTGGTTGGACGGATCCTTCGGACCTGGTCGCGCAGGACGCCGCCGACGGCGTCGGCGGATCGGGTCCGCGCCGTGATCGTGGCTTCGAGCGGCTTGCTCGCCAGCGTCGTCTGGGCGAAGCTCGCGGCCGGACCCGCCGCCGAATCATCGGTGTCCTCCAGCCCCGGCAAGGTGTGCGGTCGGCTGTTGCCGGCGAGGTCGACGGAGTAGGCGCGAAACGCGTAGCGGCGGCCGTAGCGCAGCCGTGGCAGCGTCCCGGACTCGACCTCGGTCGAGCTGAGCACCGGGTTGACCGGGTCCGGATCTGGTGGTGGCGCTTCGAGCACCTGCTCTTCTCCGTTGTCGTGCACCACGACGCGCCCCGGTCTCGGGGCCGACAGCGACCAGCCCTCCCAGCCGGCGAGCACCTCGTGGGCGTTCACCGGCGCGTTGGGCTGTCCCTCGGCCTGGGTCAGCGCGGCCCCCTGCAGGAAGCCGACGTCGGGCACGTCGTCGAGCACGAGCCCGGCACCGTCGACGGCCACGTCGAGCAGTCGTCGGTGCAGGGAGTGCCAGCGACTGGACTCGTCGTCCCAGACCTCGAACCGGATCCCTCGCGCAACCTGCTCCAGGTGCAGCGGTGCTGCCCCGCCCGCCATCAAGGCGGCGTCCTTGGTGGCAGCGTCGTCCAGCCGGTCGTGCAGAGCCTCGGCTCGGTCCCGGCGGGCCACGGCGAAGCCGGCAGCGCGCAGCGATCCGGGGGCGGCTGTGTCTGGATCACCGTTGTTCTCCGCTGCGACGAGTCGCGGCACCGTGCGGACGTACTGCTCGAGCTTGAGCCCGGCCGCGTCGGGGTCAAGGTCGAGGACGGTGAAGGTCTCCTCGTCACCGACCCGGAGCATCCCGCGGTGCCAGTCCTCGGACTCCGAGGGGACCGTGAAGATCTCCCCGGAGACCTCGCAGGCGGTCGTCGGCTGGGACTTCACGGCGTTGTCGAGGTCGGGGACCACCACATCGGCCTGGATCCAGGTGAGGTCGTCCAAGATGGAGACGTCGTCGACCTGCAGGTCGACGATCAGGCCGAGCGCGCGCAGCAGCGGGGACAGGTCGCCGAGCATCCCGGCGCGCTTGTGGAAGTCGGGCTCGGGCTTGTCGACGTCGGGGAGGGTGGCTCCGGGCACCGGTGTGTCGCTGTAGGGCCGCTGCTCCTCCTCTCGCTGGTAGTAGCGGCGCGCCTCGTGCACGTCACCGACCAGCTGGAGCAACGGCTGCTGAACGCTGGACTCGACGCCACCCTGGCCGAGGAACCCCTGCCCGGTCATCTCGTCGAACCGCTCGGTGATCTCGGCGTCGAAGCCGCCATCGATCGCGTCCTCGATGGTGAACCGATCGCGGTTGACGCCCATGGCCGCGAGCAGGAATGGCGTCAACGCGTTGCCAGAGGCGGTGGGCGGCGCGGTAGGGGAGGAGAACATCGACACGGCATGCGTGAGCAGCGCGTGCTGCTGCATCCGGTGCGCCGCGAAGGTGCGCCACGGCACGGCGGTGTGGTCGGGCACCTGCCAGGGGAGCACCGCCAGGTCTTTCGGGAACACCTTCGGCCACAGGTCGGGATCGAGGGCGTCGAGCAGGGGGGTCACCGGGACAGCGACGATCGTGCCGCCGGACGTACGGCCCTGGAGCGAGAAGTCGGCCGTGGCCAGCCGGCTGGTCCAGTCCACGATGCGGGGGAAGTCGGCCACGACGCCCTTGGTGGCGTCCGGCGTCAGTCGATGGGTGATGAACAGTGAGACGTGGAACTCCTCGTCCGGCGCTGCGCTGTGCGGGAGTGCTGTGACGAGGAAGGACTCGGTGGGCATGGCGCTCACTCCCCTGCGAAGGCGGCGCAGTACTTCGACCAGGCGGGTGCGCTGCCGTCCGGTTCGAGCCCGATCTGCTGGGCGAAGGTGGGGTCACCGTTGGAGCCAGCGAGGCGGCGCTCACAGCTGACGGTGACGGAGAAGGAGAAGAAGAAGACCTCGACCTCGATGGTGATGCTGGCCTTGCCGACCATCTTTCCGGTTTCGAAGTCGTAGGTGAGGCTCAGCTCGAGGGTGATCGACGCCGAAATCATCCCGAGGACGTCGACCTCGCCGCGGATCCGGAAGTAGCCGGTGAGGCTTCCTCCTTCGCCCTCCAGCCGCAGGTAGACCCCGACCATCACCGACACCGATCCGGAGGCGACACCGAGGTTGACCGACAGGCACGCGCCGGCCTCGAGGGCCATCTCGAGCAGCACCATGCCCTTGGGGCTCAATCGGACCCCGACGAATCCTCCGCCGCCGATCATCATCACGGTGAGCCGGAACGGCTTGTCCCTGGTGCAGAAGTAGAAGCCGACGGTCACGGCGTCGCCGAGGAAGGGAACGCGTACGTCTGCGCCGAGGCTGATGTTCTCCAACGCGAACACTCCGACCGCCACGCCGGGCAGCGCCACGTCGAATCCGGCGGTCACCCCTTCGGTGCTGACGTCGAGGTAGGGCGGGTCGGCGAACCCGTCGAAGGGCACCAGCTCCTTGAGGGTCTCGATGAAGTGCAGCACGCCAACGAACTCGATGCCCCGGAAGACGACGTCGACCTCGGGCTTGCGGCCGGAAGATGCCCGGAAGGCGATGCGGTCGAAGGAGATCCTCATGAGCGGCGCATCTGGGAACAGGTTCAGCGCGAAGGAACGCAGTTCGGCCAGGGCGTCGAAGCCCACGCCGTCGGCGCCTGAGGCGCGAGCCTCGACCGACAGCAGCAGACCATCCTGGGGAACGATGAACAGTGCTTGGTCGTCGGGGAGATCGGGGAAGTTCTTCAGGGCCGGCCGCCACTCCAGCTTGGCCCGCACCGACAAGCCTTCCGGGTCAATGCCGTTGACGAACTTCGCGACCGCGCTCACCGTCTCGGCGATGTCGGCAGCATCGAGCACCGGGTCTAGTCCGTTGACCAACCGCTCCAGCTCGGCCTTCGTCGACGAGGGCAGTGGGGTCTCCCGGACGACTGTGCCAAGGTCGTCGACGATCCCGGCCAGCGACGTCAACAGCGCCTCCACGGCCGCTGCGACGTCGGGTAGCGAGCTCGGCGCGTCGAGGTTCAGCAGGTCGTCGACGGCCTGCTGCAGGTCGTCGACGTCCGAGGACAACTGGGCCTGCACGGCCTGCAGCTGCGCCTTGGCCTGGTTGGCCTGGTCGGCGAGCTTGCTCGTGGCGGCGTTCAGCGCGTCGTCGGCCGTACGGGCAACTCCGCGGTCGACCGCCTGCCTGAGCGCCTCGAGGTCGGCGAGCAACCCGGAGACCGCGTCGAGGGCCTCGGTGACGAAGTTCGGGGCGGCGTCCAGCCCAACGACCTTCAGGATGTCGGTGAGCTCGAACAAGCCGAACAGCTTGGGCAGCACGCCTGCCAGGAACTTGTCCGGGTTGAACTTCTCTGCCGGTGGCTTGTTGACGAGGTCGTCGATGTCACCCACGGCACCGAGAGCGCGCGACAGGCCGCGGACCGGCAGGTCGGGCTGGATGAAGCCGCCGGCCTTGTCCGTGCCGCCGCCGAACTGGATCTTCTCGACGCCGGCCAACGCCAGGAACACCTGGGCCTGTGCGTTGGTCCCGGTGAAGCCGGACGTGTTGTAGGGCGCCGCGTAGGACACCGTCGTCGCCGGAGCCGTCGGCGCCAGGTGGCGCATCGCCGGAATGATCAGATCGGCGTCTTGAAGCGTCGGCTCGGAGCGCAGCGTGCCAGGAAGTCCGGGTTCGCCGGTGAACCGCAGGGTCACGGTCTCCATGGCCGTGTCGCCCGGGGTGCTGCTCTCGGCAAAGGCCAGGGCCTGACCGTTGGCTGCGATGTCCTGGTCGGCGTCATCGACGTAGGCGTTACGGATGGTGGTGCGCCCCGCCGCCGAGCCGCCAAGGTGGGCGGCGACGAACAGCAGGGGAGCCTGCAGCCGTACCTTGCGCTCCTCCTGGTCGAGGCAGTCGAGGGTGAACGCGAACTTCTGGCCGTTCACCACCGGCCAGAACAGCTCGTCGCCCTGCACCACGAACGGCGTTCCCGCCTTGAGCGGGTCGTTGATGTCTGGCGTGACCAGCGGGCGGAGGCGTACCTCCTTGAACGGCATCAGCCGGCTGGTGTAGGTGCGGGTCGGCTCGCCCACGATGAGGAACTTGCGTTGATAGAGCCGCGCCTGCGGACCGGCGGCCTCCTTGATCTTTCGTTCGGTGACCTTGACGAGGGCGCACTTGTGGCCGAAGGGGAAGAAGTAGCCGGGATAGACGACCCGCACGAACTGATCCCGGCCCATCGGGGCCTCGTGGTCCCAGCTGATGATGCTCGGGAGTCCCTGCGTGGCGTAGGGGCCGATGTCCCAGCGCCCGTGCAGGTCGAGCCAGGCACCCAACGAGGACAGGTAGAGCCTTTCGACGTCGACCGGCTCTGGCCTCGTGACGGCTGGGTCGGCGCTCTCGCGGACGAGGATCACTCGGTCCAGTCCGTCCAGCGACATCCGGAACGGCACCAGGTCGTGGGCCGATGGCTCTGGGTCGGCCTCCTTGTCCCGGGCCCAGATGGCGCGCACGACGCGCTGTTCGTCGGCGCCCTCGTTGACCGAGACGGCGCCGGCGTCCGACACGTGGCGCACCCCGAGCCGGCTGTGCCAGAGCTCAACGCGTTGGGGGTCATCGGCTGGCGCCCGTGGCGTGGTGGCATGGCTGAATCCACCGCGATCGCTGGGGGAGATGATCAGCCGGTACGGCGCCTCGATGGCGGTCTCGTCCGACCGTGGGGCACGGGGATGTTGGCGGATCGGACGGATCCGTTCAGGCGGCGCGATCACCAGGTCGCCGACGCCTCGACCACCGAGTTCGGTGATGGTCTCCCCGGGGCCAGTCACGGTGCCGGTGAGGTCGATCGCGGGCTCCAGGGCCATCCGGCGCCGAGCGCCGCGCAGGGCTCGGGCCCGCGCGAGCACGCCCTCGACGGTGACCGCCTCCGACCCGTTCGACGCCATGCTGCGAACTGCAGCGGAGCGCGGCGTGGTGGTGAGCACCAGGACGTCGTCGAGGCGTGCCAGGCTCAGGTTTCCGGGAAGGTTGCTGACCAGCTCAAGGTCGCCGACCCGGAAGCCGCCGATGACGCTGCTGATCTTCGGGGTGGCCAGCGGGGCGACGATCAACGGCAAGCGGGACATCGCGGCCAGGAAGCCTTGGACGCTGTACTCGATTCGCTCGTCCGCGGGCACGGCGAACACCAGCCGGCTCGCTCGAGCGGCAAGCGCGTTGATCGGAGGGGGCACCAGCGGGTCGTCACCGGCCGGGGGCACCGGCGGCGGGGGCGGCCCGCCGGGCAGCGAGGTTCCGGTCGTTGGGGGTGTAGATGCGTTCTCGATGGCGTAGAAGGCCTGCTCGCCCAGATGCTGGAACGGGAATCGCACGGTGAGCCTGGGCCGATCCCCGTCGGGCACCAACGCCACACCGGCGGAGTCGGAACGAAGGGCCAGGTCGTAGCCGTAGACGTCGAGCGCCACCAGGTCATCGGGGCGCAGCAGCCGTACGGTGTGGGACGGGGTCGGCTCCGTGGGGCTAGCCAGGTCATCCAGGAAAGCGACCGAGGCGAGGTCGGCGACGGCGGCCGGGTCGGCTACAGCCTCCGGCCCGAGGTGGGCCGCGATCACCGCGGCCCGGGTCAGCCCTTGCGGGTCGGGGTCGAAATCCAGCCGGCGTGCCCGGGTCGACCTTCGACCGGTGGCTCCTGGTTGGGCGGGGCGCGCGGGGCGTCGCGGCTTCGGGGGCACTGGGGCCACCTCCCCTGACGAGGGGCGGCCGCCGCGTCGGACCCCGGCGCGGCGGTCACTGACCAGGCGATGCTCTCCCCCTTGCGGCCCGACACGCCAGAGGCGGGACGTCACTCTTTGTGATGAACTGGTCGCTGAGCGCACACAACGTGGAGGCCGTCAGACCCTGGTCTCGCGAGGCGAGTTCTCCGTCGTCATCGCCGGTCTGGCCGTGCTTGCGGGCTATCAGCAGGTCGGTCGGTTCGCCAGCGCCTACGTGCTGCTGATAGCCATCGCCGGACCCGTGCTGGCCCGAGTTGCGGACAGCATCCCCATGGCCCGGATCCGCGGAGGATAGGCGGCGATGACAGCTCACCGCGCCGAAGTGCCCGACCCCGTATCCGACGGCACCCACTGCCGTGAAGCGTGGCTCATGGCCCGCCCATAACGGGGCTGCTCGCGGGGTGTCACTTGCGCCATGATGCGTTGTGCGCATCCGGATGCTCGGAGGCTTTGCGGTCGAGATCGAGGACTCCACGGTGAGTCCGCGGACTTGGCGACTGCGTCGATCACGAAACCTCGTGGCGATGCTCGCTCTGGCCAAGGGTCAGCACCTGCCCCGCGATCGAGTGCTCGAGACGCTGTGGCCAGGACAGGACCCGACGACGGCAGTTCACAGCCTCCACCAGGTGATGCATATGGCGCGTACGGCGATGCGGCGCCCGGGGGCTCGGGACCTGCTCGTGCTCGAGGGAGATCAGGTATCGCTATGCCCAGCCGAGCTCGTGACCGTGGATGTGGTCGAGTTTGAGGCTCGGGCTGCCGCAGCGCTCGCCGCCGGAAGTCCTCGCCTGCTGGCCGAGGCGGACCGGCTCTATACCGGAGACCTTCTGCCCGAGCTCCCCTACGCCGACTGGGCCGAAGAACGTCGCGGGACACTGCGAGCAGCGCACCACGCCGTGCTCGTCAGGCTCGCCGAGGCGCAGGCACGGGACGGCCGAGACGAAGCCGCGCAACTGGCGTTGGAGCGGGTGCTGGCCGAGGATCCCGCCCACGAGGCAGCCGTACGCGCCAGCATGCGCTTGCTGGCCAAGGCGGGCCGCCGCTCCGCCGCGCTTGAGCGCTACGAGGTCCTGCGCGACCAATTGCTGGAGACGTACGGAACGGATCCGGACGAACAGTCGCGACAGCTCTTCCGCGAACTCCTTACGGGCCACGGTCCAGCACTGCCCCTCGGTGGAAGCCTTCCGGCACCGGCAACCAGCTTTGTGGGGCGCGAGCGGGAGGTGTCCGACATCGCCGGGCTCGTCGGCCGACGCCGGCTGGTCACGCTGACAGGCCCCGGCGGCTGCGGCAAGACGCGCCTCGCAGTGGCGGTCGCAAGCGCCGTCGAACATGACTACGAGCAGGGGGCTTGGTTCGTCGACCTGGGAGCCCTCACCGATGCGCGGCTCGTGCCCGATGTTGTGGCGGACGCGCTCGAACTGACGCCCGGTGCCGCGCCGTCTCCGGTGCGCTCCCTGGCCCTGCAACTTCGCTCATGGACCGCCCTGGTCGTCCTCGACACGTGTGAGCACCTCCTCCCAGCCTGCGCCGAACTGACAGACACGCTCCTCGCAGAATGTCCGGGGCTGAATGTGCTGGCGACGAGCCGGCAGCCATTGCACGCGTCGGGGGAGGCGACCTTCCGGGTGCCCTCGCTCGCCCTGCCCCCAAGCCCCGATGAAGACGACGGTACGTCCCTGGTGACCCGGACCGACTCCTTCGCCGCCGTCCAGCTCTTCGTCGACCGGGCCAGCGAGGCCAGGGCCGACTTCTTGCTCACCCCGGAGAACGCGGGCGCCGTGGCGCGTCTGTGTCGGGCGCTGGACGGCATTCCCCTGGCCATCGAGCTGGCTGCCGCGCGAGTGGTCGTGCTGGAACCCGAGGAGATCGTGGAGCGATTGGACCGGGTTCTCGCCGTCCTCGCTTCTGGGGGTCGCGGAACGGATCGGCACGCCACCATCCGGGCCACCCTTGAGTGGAGCCACGAGCTGCTCACAGCGGATGAGCAGCTGCTCCTGCACCGATTGTCCTGCTTCGCCGGCTCGTTCGACCTGCCGGCGGTCGACGCGGTGTGCGGTACGCCCCCGCTGGCCGGCGACCTGGTCAATCTTTTGTATCTCCTCGTGGACAAATCCTTGGTGTTGGTGGTGCACGTGCCCGAGGGGACGCGCTATCGCCTGCTGGACACCGTGCGCCAGCTGGGCCATGAAAAGCTCGTCGCAGCGGGCCACACAGACGCTGTCGCCTCGCGGCACTGCGCGCACTACTTGTCGGTGGCCCAGCAGCTGGATCCCGACCACGGGTCCGCTCGTCAGGGCAGTGTGCTGTCCCGGTTTGACCGTGACCACGACAACTTCCGGGCAGCGCTGCAATGGTCGGTCGACCGGTCACCAGGGTCGGCATTGGCCCTGGCCGCATGCCTTTGGCGCTATTGGTTCCTTCGCTGCCACGTGGTCGAGGGTGGCGACTGGATGGACCGCGTCCTTGGCGCGACGTCGGAGGTCAGCGAATCTCGGGCGCAGGCATTGGTTGGCCTGACCGGCCTCAATGCCCGGCGCGGACTGTCCGAACAGATCCGCTATCAGGCCGCAGACGCGGTGCATGTCATGGAGCAGCTCGACGACCCCGCAGGCGTCGCTCTGCACCAGTTGGTGCAGGCGAGCATGGTCTGGGCGACTCATGACGTCACTGCGGCCGAGGCCCTGATCGAGCAGGTCGCGGGCGACGCGCGGGAGCTCGGCCGACTCGACCTGGTGTCCGCCGCCACATGGTTGCGCGCGCACTGCGCCCTTACCCGTGAGGACGACCTCGCCGCCGACCGATGGCTCGACGAGTGCTTGCTCCAGCTCGACGAGGTAGATCCCCGCTGCCCGCCCTTCCTGGCAGTTGTCACCCCCTGTGTGATGCCGGTGCCGGTGGCGGCGCGACTGCTGCCGATGTACGAGGAGTCGCTCTTGGTCGGGCGCCGGGTCGGTGTTGCCCTAGCGCGGAGCTTCGTCCATGCGGCGCAGGCCTACCCACCCCGGCTGCGCGGCGACATGGACGCGGCACGCAGCGCAGCCGCCACGGCCATGCGTCTGTTCGACGGGCTCGGGGACCAGCTCGGACGGGCCCAGGCGCTGAACCTGTTGGGTTGCATCGCCCGGGACGACCGGCGCTTCGACGATGCCGAACGCCACCTGTTGGACGCATACGCGTCGCGCCATGACATAGGCGACAGGCGTGGCGAATGGATGACCCGGGCCAACCTTGCGCTCTCCCATGCGTTGCAGGGTGACTGCGCCATTGGGCACCAGGAGGCGACGGCGTGCCTCGCTGCGTTCGAGGCGGTCGAGGACCAGCCCTCCATCGCCAACACCCTCGGGCTCCTGGGGGCCATCGAGTTTGCGTCCGGCGATCTGGCCAGTGCCCGTGCCTGGTACTCCCGGGCGGTGACCGGTTTCGTCCGCCAGTCCTGGCCCAGGGTCGAGGCATGGCACCGGATCTTGCTTGCCGAACTGAGTCTTGAGACTGGTCATCCCGTGGAGGCTCGAGCGGAGCTCGAGGCGACGACGGCCCTGCTTCGGCTCCAAGGATCTCGAATCGCTGGGCAGCGTGTGGACGCCCTCCGAGGGCGGCTCGACGTTGGTGCCCCCCAATGTTGAGCCGCTGTTGATCGGCCACGCCTAGCGTCGGGTCGAGATCAGGGACGGAGAACAAGATGCCGCGTCAGCTCGGAGTCGCAACGCTAGGCGAGTTCGCAGGCCGGGTGCGTGGGGCGGTGGTGGTTCCCGCAGACGTCGAGTACGACGCAGCGCGGGAAGTGTGGAACGCCGCCCATGACCGGCGGCCCGAACTGGTGGTGCGGTGCTCCAGCGTCCAGGACGTCATCGAGACGGTGACGTTCGCGCGTAGTGAAGGGCTGCCCCTCGCCCTCCGAGGTGGAGGGCACTCGGTGGCGGGGTTCTCCACCTGTGACGGGGGCGTGGTCCTCGACACCGGTCAGCTGAATGGCGTCCAGGTCGACCAGACGAGATCTCGTGCAACCGTGCAAGGCGGCTGCCTGTGGCGGGACGTCGACGCTGCCACTCAACGGTTCGGGCTCGCCGTGACGGGAGGACTCGTGTCCTCGACGGGGGTCGCCGGATTCACCCTGGGTGGCGGTATCGGCTGGTTGGCGCGAAAGGTTGGGCTTGCCGCCGACAACCTGCTCGCCGCCGACGTCGTCACTGCCGACGGCCACGCGCTGCATGCATCTCCCGACGAGCACCCGGACCTGCTCTGGGCACTGACCGGTGGCGGTGGGAACTTCGGTGTTGTCACAGCTTTCGAGTTCGGCCTGCATGACATCGGCACCCGCGTGCACGCCGGCATGACCCTGTATCCGGTCGAGGAAGCAACCCAGGTCGTGTGCGGCTACGGCCGGGCGTCGGAAGGCGCCGACGAAGGGCTCACCACAGTCCTCAAGGTGATGACGGTTCCTGAGAACGCGTCGCTACCTGCCGGTCTGTGGGGTCGCCAGGTCTTGGCGGTGGTCGGTTGCTGGTCGGGTGTCGCGAGCCAAGCCACTGAAGCAACCGCTGCGTTTCGCAGCCTCGGCACGGTGCTTCTCGACACGTTCGTAGAGAGGGAGTACGTCGCCTGGCAAAAGGCGCTCGACTTGTCGTTTCCTCGAGGTCATCACAACTACTTCCGGGCGGTCTTCGTGCACGCGATGAGTGAAGCCGCGGCGAAGGTCCTGATGCACGCCGCGACGTCGCTGCCCCATCCCTTGACCGAGATCGTCATTCATCAGCTCGGTGGGGCAGTGGCGCGGGTGGCGCCCGACTCGACGGCGTTCGCCAACCGTGACGCCACCCACATCGTCAACGTCATCGCACGCACTCCGTCCGCCCAAGGGTTTGCCGCCGCGCGGACATGGGCCCGCGAGGTGACCGAGGCCCTGGACCCCGGCGGAGCCACCTACGTCAACTTCACCGGCGAGCACACGTCCGACCTGGTTCGTCGGTCCTACCCCGATCGCACCCATCGACGGCTCGTCGAGGTGAAGGACCGCTACGACCCCGCCAACGTGTTCCGGCTCAACCAGAACATCGAGCCGTCGACGTCCGCCGGAACCTCGCCCGTGCTGCCAAACCACATCTGACTCGACCAACTGCTCAACTCGGCGCCGTCCGGCGCCGGGGTCTACGAGGAGGATTCACATGCACATCACCTCTCTGAAACGCGCCCTGACTTCGCTCTCCGCGTTGGCGCTTGGCGCGCTGCTCGTTGTCTCGCCGTCGGCGAGCGCATCGGCAATCGCCACCGTATCTCCATCAAGGACATGGTGTTCCCACGCAGACGGCACCGCCGTCGTGGGGTGGAACGCGGTGGCATCCCAGGTCATCGGGACCGACAACGGGTACCCCGCACCCCTGATGTCGTTGGGGATGTCCTACGTCCAGTCGGCCGTCTACAACGCGGTCGCCGGGATCGAGGGTGGCCGGCCGCTGTATCGATGGCATGCCCGGGGACCCCGGTGCGCCTCCACGGATGCGGCTACTGCCGCAGCCGCACGAACAGTCCTGACGCACTACTTCCCGGGCAGTGCCGCAGCCGTCGACGCGGCGTACGACACCGCGATCGCCGAAGTCCCGGCTGGTTGGTCTCGTGATGCCGGGATCACCTTCGGCGAGCGGGCTGCGGAGCATGTCCTCGACCTACGCTCCGGCGACGGTTGGCAAGCTCCGGTCACGTACACCGTGGGCTCGCAGCCGGGCGAATGGCAGCCAACCCCGCCCGCCCTCGCCCCATTCCTGGCGCCGTGGGTGGCGTCGATGAAGCCGTTCCTCGTTCACCGCGCGGACCAGTTCCGTCCTCGCCCGCCGCCCGCACTGACGTCACGTCGCTACGCCCGCGACGTGCGCGAGGTCGCCGAGGTGGGTTCTGCCACCAGCACCACGCGGACGGCGGAGCAGACAGAGATCGCCTTGTTCTTTGGGGGCAACCTGACTGCCCAGCTGCAAGCCGGCTATCGCGACCACATCAGCCGACACCACCTCGATGCCGGCGCGGCCGCGCTCTACCTCGCGGTCGGCAATCTGACTCAATCGGATGCGGTGATCAGCTCGTGGGACGCCAAGCTGCACTACTCCTTCTGGCGACCCGTCACGGCGATTCGGTCAGCTGATTCCGACGGCAACCCCGGCACCACGGCAGATCCCGGGTGGACCTCCCTGCTCCCGGCGCCACCGTTCCCCGACTACGTCAGTGCGCACACCGTCGTCATGGGTGCCGTGACCACTGCTCTCTCCGCGCTTGAGGGAACCCGGCGGATCGACCTCAATCTGCCTTCGTCGGTGACCGGTACGACCCGGCACTACGAGACGGGCCGTGCCTTGCGAGACGAGGGGATCGGGGCTCGGGTGTGGGCGGGGATCCATTTCCGGAACTCCGACGTGGTCGGTGATCGGATGGGTGCCCGGATGGGGAGCTGGATCGCCCGGCACTTCCTGCCCTGAGGCTAGAGGCAGTGAACGGGCTGCGCGAGCTTGGTGTCCAACAAGCTCGCGCAGCCCGTAGTACTGCTGATGCGCAACAGCGCTGAGCAGGTGGTCCTCTCCAATGCCCGCCGCGGCTTACGCCGACTCCGGCCAGCCGCCGTTCGGCACCGTGAGGATCTCCAGGATGTGCCCGTCGGGGTCCTCCCAGTAGGGGCCCCGGCCACCGTCGTTGGTGTTGATCTGTTGCGGGATCCGCTGGCATGGATCGGCCCAGTAAGGGAGCGAGCGGTCCAGCAGGCGCTGGTGGATCTCGTCGAATTCGGCTTCGCTCACGAGGAACGCGTAGTGCTGTGCATGAACCTCCCCCTCGAGGAAGTCCAGCGACACCCCGTTCGAGACCTCGACCACGCGGAACGGGCCGAAGGTGGACGGCGCCGCGACTCCGAGGAGTCCCTGTCGCTGCCGTAGACGGTCGTGTGGTTCCGCTGGACCGGCATCGCGCCTCGCGCGTCTGGGTTCGCTGTGCCACCGGTGCCGACGGATGCCTGTGCTTAGAGGGTCGAGACGGCCGCTCCCGCCTCGGGTACGGTCCGGGCATGCAGATCTTGGGACTCTGCTTCGCCGGCACCGCGACCGAAGAGCGCGCCGCGATGTGCGACTTCGTCGGCGACGTACTAGGTCTTTCCCAGGTCGTGCTTGACGGCGCCGCGGCCGACTTCTTCGTGCTGCCGGACGGCAGCACCTTCGCTGTTGCCTCGCCGGCGGGCATGGGCGAAACCAGACGATCGATCGGGTTCCTCGTCGACGATCTCGACGCGGCACTCGAGGAACTCCGACGGCATGGCCTTGAGACAGACCGGGAGGTGTCGGAGAACGAGACGATGCGCTACGCCCACTTCGTCGCTCCTGACGGACGCCTCTACGAGCTCATCGAGAAGCGCACCGCAGGCTGACTCAGCCCGACCGGCCAGGCTTAGGCTGCGGACGTGACCGAGGGTGCCGATGTCGACGGCTGAGGCGGCGCGGGTCGTCGAGCTGCTGCTGTGGCACGGCGCCCAAACCCCGGACAAAGCGTTCTTGCGTACTTCCGAGAGCGAGCTGACCTACGACGAGACCGCCGACGCTGTTCGCCGTGTGGCGTGCGGGCTTCGCCAGCTGGGAGTCGAGCAGGGCACACCCGTCGGGCTGCTGATGCGCAACAGCGCCGAGCAGGTGATCTGCTCGTTCGCGCTCGCCTACCTCGGGGCGGTGAGCGTGCCGTTCAACACCGCACTTGTCGGTCGGTTTCTGGCCGACCAGCTGGCGCTGTCGGGGTGTCGCGCCGTGGTCGTGGACCGCGCTCTTGTCGGTGTGCTCCGGGTGGCCGCGAAGGACCTGCCGCCGCTCACCCTGGTGCTGGTGGACGACGGTTCGCCAACCGAACCCGTACGGGACGGCGAAGTCCCGTACACCGGCCTGGCCTTGGCCGACCCGCTCGAGGAGATCGTCGACGTCGAGCCGCTCGCGGCGGCGATGCTGCTGTTCACCTCCGGGACGACCGGCCGGTCCAAGGCCTGCGTGCTGTCCCACCGGTACGTGCTCCGCCAAGGCCAGTGGCACGTCAAGCACCTCGGCCTGTCGCCCGGACGACGTCCTCTACTCACCGTTCCCGCTGTTCCACATCGACGCGGCCACGCTCACGGTCGGCGCGGCGGCCACGATGGGGGCGACCGCCGCGATCGCGTCGCGGTTCTCGGTCTCGGGCTTCTGGGAGGAGGTTCGCGCCTTCGACGCCACCGTCCTGAACTTCATGGGCGCAATGATCACGCTGCTCTGGAAGCAGCCGCCGGAATCTACCGACCGGGAGCATCGCCTGCGCCTCGCGTGGGGCGTGCCCATGCCGACGTGGGAGCAGAAGTGGTTGGAGCGCTTCGGCTTCCCGCTGTATGAGGTGTACGGCCTGACCGACGCCGGCGTCGTTTGCTACGACCCGGTCGACCGGCCTCGTCGTCCCGGCACGTGCGGACGGGTCATCGACGAGTTCGACGTGGCCATCGGCTCCTCGGCAGGTGAGCTGCTGGCGCCGGGGGAGCGAGGCGAGATCCTCATTCGCGCTAAGGAGGAAGGGACCGTGATGACCGAGTATCTCGCTATGCCCGCCGAGACCGCGGAGGCGTTCCGCGGCGGATGGTTCCACACCGGCGACCTCGGGCGACTGGACGCCGACGGCTACCTGTCCTTCGACGGCCGTTCCACCGACAGCATCCGTCGACGGGGGGAGAACATCTCGTTGACCGAGGTCGAGACGGCTGTGCTCGAGCATCCCGACGTCGTCGAGGCCGCCGCGATCGGCGTGCCCAGCGAGCTCACCGAGGAGGACCTGATGGTCGTCGTCGTGCAGCGGCCGGGCAGTGCGCTGACGCAGGAACGGCTGGCAGAGTTCTGCACCGAGCGGCTGCCCGCATTCATGGTTCCGCGCTACATCGAGCTGGCGGCTGCACTGCCGAAGACCCCCACTGAGAAGATCGAGAAGTTCCGACTCCGGGAGCAGGGTGTGACGACGCAGACATGGGACCGCGAGGCCGACCGCCGAGCCTCAGCACCGACAGGTTTGGGCGGCGCGCGATGAGCGGCTCCGACACGGGCACCCCGCTGCAGGAGCCCGTCGACTATCGCGTCGACGAGCGAGGCGTCGCGCGGATCACCCTCAACCGGCCGCACCGGCTCAACGCCATCAACGCAGCGCTCATCGAGGGCCTGGTCGCAGCTCTGCGTCAGGCCGCCGATGACGAAGCCCGCGTCGTCGTCCTTGCGGGAGCCGGTACGTCCTTCTGCGCCGGGCACGACCTCCGCGAACCGCACGCGGCGTACACCCGCGAACGAGCCGACGGCCTGCAGGACGTGACGCGATTGATGCGGGCGTTCCCCGGCGTCGTGGTCGCGGCCGTACGTGGCTACGCCGTGGGCGGCGGCGTTGAATTTGCGATGGGCGCCGATCTGGTGGTGGCCACGAAGTCGGCGGGGTTCAAGTTCCCTGAGGTGGCGGTCGGCCTCAGCGCCACCGGAGGATCCACGTCGCTGCTGCCTCGGCTCGTCGGCCTTGCCCAGGCCAAGCGGCTGATGCTGCTCGGCGAACCGATCGACGGGGTCGAGGCCGAACGGATCGGCCTGGTCACCTGGGCCGTGCCGGACGCCGAGCTCGACACCCGCGTCGAGGAGCTGATCGAGCGGCTCGTCGGGCAGGGACGTACGGCCCTCGGGTTGGCCAAGCGCGCCGTGGATGCCGGCCTCGACAACGACTTCGAGGCCCAGCTCCAGCTCGAGGTCGACCACCTGCTTATCGCCAGCGCGACTGAGGACGCCGCGGCCGCCGCGGAAGGCTTCAGCGCGCTACAGCAGACAATCGACTGAGCCTTCGTCGCTACGGTCGGGTGCTCTCGCCTGATCGAGGGCCGGCATTCGGCCGTTCGTTGTGGACGCTCGGCCTCGTCCACAAGCGCGGCGCGCGGATGCTCGTGCTGTCTGGGGCGCTGACTACGTTGGCCAGCCATGCGAAGAGACGTGCAACCGTTCAGCCACGGTCTTGTCCTCGGGGAGGATCGGGTTCTGCTCGCAGAGGGCCTGGCTCCCTTGCTGGCCACGCTGCGGCCGACCAAGGACGGCAGGTACCAGTTTGGGGCCGCGTGGTCCGGAGGGCGCGGCAGTCATCCGGGCCGTTATGCGCATCGAGGCCGAGCGCCTGCTCGCCGACGCAGCCGCGCTCGGTCCGGACGACCTCGAGGCGATGCGCGGTCCCGGGGAGCGGTGGAGTGAGGCACTCAGCGAGCTGGTTGTCCGGCTGCTGCCTGAAGACTTCGGCACGACGTCACCCGTCTCAACACGGCCGCACGTGGATATCCAATGACCGAGCTCAAGATATACTCGCCCGGAGGACCCGGAGGAGAAGACATGGCGAAGACTTTGGTCGACATCGACGAGGAGCTGCTGATGCAGGCCCGGGCTTTGTTGGGCACTGCGACGAAGAAGGAGACGGTCAACACGGCTCTGCGCGCTGTCATCGAGCGGCAACGCCGGATCGAGGCGTTCGAGGACGTCCAGGCCCAGGAGCAACTGGCTGAGCTGACCGACCCTGCAGCGCGTGAACGGGCGTGGCGCGGCGCCTCGTGACCTACCTGATCGACACCTCCGCCTACGCCCGGGTCGCCACCTCGCCCGAGGTCGCCGCCCGGGTCGGGCCGCTCATGGTGGATGGTGCGATCGCTGTGTGCGGGGTACTGGCCTTGGAGGTCGGGTTTTCGGCGCGCACCGGAAGCGAGCACGCCCGCGTCTCGAAGGCGCTCGCCGCTTGGCCGTGGATCGACGTCGAGCCCGCAGACTGGCTGCGGGCCAGGAACG
Source organism: uncultured Actinomycetota bacterium (assembly GCA_963819985.1). Lineage (GTDB taxonomy): Bacteria > Actinomycetota > Actinomycetes > DATJPE01 > DATJPE01 > JANPBY01. The sequence continues at coordinate 39,061 of CAWFYH010000001.1, forward strand.
TACAGCAGAGACTGGCCGATCGCGGCCAGCACCGCGCGGCCGGTCTCGCCGATCTGCTGACCGCCGCTGCGGCCGAGCGCGCGGGTGTGACCGTCCTGCACTACGACCGTGACTTCGAGCTGATCGCCTCGGTGAGCGGCCAACCGACCCGGTGGGTCGTCGCGCCTGGCTCGGTGGATTGAAAGCGGGAGCCCTTCCTCAGGCGACGCTGGGGGGAGACGAACGCTGCGAGGTGCGACGCTGTGCCAGGCGGCGGGCGAAGGTACAGTCTCAAGTCGCTTCTCCGCGGGGTCGAGAACGTGTTTGGTTGTCTGGAGCGGGGGGATTCGGATGCGCGCTCGCACGGTCTTGGTCGGGCTTGCCATCACCGCTGTCAGCGCCGGACTGTTGGGTCTGCCCAACCCGACTCAGGCCGCCACGCTGCCCTTCAACGCAGCGATCAAGGCGATCCCAGCACCTACCCCGAAGGCCATGCGTGAGGCGAACGGCCACCTGTTCGTTTCGACTGACAACCGGGTGCTCGTGTTGTCCCAGACCGGGGTTGTGGAAAAGACCATCACGGCCATGTTCGGGGCGGCCGGGATGGACGTCAGCCCGGACGGAAGTACCGTCTACGTCGCCCTTTCCGGCTCGGGTCAGGTCGCCGTCATAGACAGTACGACGCTGAACGTGACCTCGACCTGGACGACCGCGCCGTGCACCACCTCAGTAGCGCTCTCAGGCGAGACCCTCTTCTACAGTTATGGCTGCACCCTGTGGGATGCGCGCATCGGCGCGATGTTCACGGGAAACGGTTCCGCGCAGGAGACCGGGGCGACCGATTCGTACCTCTACCCGCCCATGCTCGCAGTCGCTGGCGCAACGCTCCTGGCGGGAGGCATGAGCCCGCAGGTAGGCGTGGAAGGAGTGTCCCGCTACGACATCTCCGGCAGCACGCTGACGGTTGGCACCGACGTCACTCCGACCTCCAACTTCTCGTCCCTGGCCGCAAGTCCGGACGGCACGTCGATGGGGATGACGACAGGTGCCGTCTACGAACTCGTCACCCGAAACCCAGGCGATCTCACGCAGACGGCGACCTTCGACACCGGCCCCTGGCCGACTGCGGTGGCCTTCTCACACGACAGCCAGTTGATCGCCGCCGGTCTCCACCCGGCGCACGACGACGCACTGATCGTGTTCAATCGGAGCACCGGTGAGCAGATCGTTTCTGCCGGAATCAAGCTGAGCGCCACCAGCAACAACATGTCGGTCCTGTCCGACACTTTGGCGTTCAACGATGACGACAGCCTGTTGTTCGGCATCGCCGGGGACTGGGGCGACACGCAGTATCTTGTGAGCATCACGACCGGAACGCCTGTGAAGACGCCGCTGACCTTGACGGTCAAGTCGCCAGCGCACGTCGGAAAGAGCCTGGTGGCGACGGCGGCCACGGGAGTGCCCAACGCGCGCGTGAAGTTCACCGCAGACACCACTGGCATCGACGTGAACCATAAGGAGACGGCGAACTCGTCAGGTGTGGCCAAGTGGACCTGGGCGCCAAGATTCAGCGGGACCATAAAGGTCACCTTCATGGGCGACGCCACGCATCTGGGAGCGTCCCGCACCGCCGAATACGAGGCTGTATCGAAGACCACAGCCAAGCTGAAGCACGGTTACAAGCATCGTGTTGGCATCACCTACTTCAAGTCCGTGAGCCGGGTTGTTGGGGTCACCACGGTCCAACCGGCGGTCCTTCGCCGAGCCGTAGTCGCAAGGCTCTATGCCCGGCGCGATGGCCAATGGGTGAGCGCAGGTGCGATCAAGCTGCAGCACCGACTCGCACGGCCGCGTACGGGTCTATCTCGGGGCCGCTCGACCAAAGACGTTGTACAAGATCAGGTTCACCTTCCACGGCGACAGATACAACTCGGGCTCCAAAGCAACCACGCCTCGGTTCAAGATCGCCTGACCACTTCGAGGCTGCTCCGTGACCAGCGATTTGCGAGTCGCGTCGTCCGTTCACGGAGGGCCTTCGAGTCGCCCGGTCTCGGTGCGTTGCCGTCCCAACAGGTCGGTGGCGATACTGGAGTTGCCGGCCGACCCGAACGCTAGGAGACCCTCATGGCCAACCTGGTCGTCCACTTCGAGATTCACGCGACCGATCCGCAGCAGCTGATCGACTACTACTCGAGTCTCCTCGGCTGGACGTTCCAAGACTTCGGCAGCGCGGAGCAGCCGTACTGGGTCATCGACACCGGTGAGGGTGCGATCGGCAATGTCAACGCCGAGAAGGGGTTGGGGATCAACGGCGGACTCACCAAGCGAATGGGTCCGCGTCCCGAGCCGGGTGGGCCGGTCAACGGCTGCAACATCGTCATCGGCGTCGAGGACGTCGACGGTTTGATGAAGCGAGGCGTCGAGCTCGGTGGGACGGAGGCGCTGCCTGCCGCCGACTGGCCCGGCATCGGCCGCGGCGGCTACCTCCTGGATCCGGACGGCAACATCTTCGGCCTCATCTCACCGGTTCTCTCCGATGGCACGGTCGCGATGGGTGGCAGCACTTCCTGAACGCTTCGTGATCGAGGGGGTCCGGTCGTGACGGCGCATCACGTTCTGGCCGAAAGCACGATCACTGTGCGGTTATGCGCATCCGGAAGTCGATCTGGGGGATAGATTCCGGGCGTGCAGCCGTGCGGGACATGTGGGGCGCTCAACCGCGATTCCGCACGCTTTTGTGGGGACTGCGGCCAGCCGGCGATGCGCACATGTTTCACGTGCGGAGCCATCCTCGAGGAGGGACGGCGTTTCTGCGGAGACTGCGGGAGCGCAGTCGACGCGCGAGGCACGGCGCCGCTCCGTGGAGCGACTGCGGTCGACACGATCGGAGTCGCCGCTCCAGCCCACGCGTCCACCGTGAGCTCGTCGAGCGTCAGCGCTACGCAGCTCAGGCTCGTGTCGGTGGTCTTCGTGGATTTGGTCGGGTTCACCAAGGCTTCCGAGGGCAGGGATGCGGAAGACACCCGTGAGCTGCTGACGCGCTACTTCGACCTCGCGAGAACCGCCGTTGAGCGATATGGGGGCGTCGTCGAGAAGTTCATCGGCGACGCCGTCATGGCTGTCTGGGGTGCGCGCACGGTACAGGAGGATGACGCGGAGCGAGCAGTGCGCGCCGCGATGGAGATCGTCTCGGCTGTCCCGTCTCTGGCGGAAGATCTTCAGGCCCGGGCGGGAGTTCTGACTGGCGAGGTCGCGGTGACCCCCGATGCGGTCGACCAAGGCTTGGTGGCCGGAGACATCGTCAACACGGCCGCCCGGATCCAGGGCCTCGCACCGGTCGGATCGGTGGTGGTGGGCGAGACCACCAAGCAAGCATCCGAGGGCGCAGTGGGCTACGAGGATGCGGGTGTTCACGAAGTCAAGGGCAAGGCCGAGCCCGTCCACGTGTGGCGGGCCTTGCGTGTCGTCGCAGGGCGTGGCGGCACCGCACGGCCCGGCGGTCTCGAGCCGCCCTTCGTGGGGCGCGACCGGGAGCTCCGGCTGGTCAAGGAGCTGTTCCATGGATCGGGCGACGACGGTCGTGCGCAGATGGTGATCGTCACGGGCATCGCTGGAATTGGGAAGTCGCGCCTGTCCTGGGAGTTCGAGAAGTACATCGATGGCCTGGTCGGTGGAGTCAATTGGCACCGCGGTCGCTGCCTGTCCTACGGGGACGGTGTCGCCTACTGGGCGCTTGCCGAGATGGTCCGGATGCGGTGCGGCATGATCGAGGACGAGCCGCCTGAGGTGTCGCTGGGCAAGCTAAGGCACACCCTCGAGAAGTACGTGCCTGACGAGGAGGAGTTGCGCTGGGTCCAACCCCGCCTGGCCCACCTGCTCGGGTTGGACGAGGGACTCCCCGGAGACCAGGAGAACTTGTTCTCCGCGTGGCGAATCCTGTTCCAGCGAATCTCGGAGCAGGCGCCCACAGTGCTGGTCTTCGAGGATCTGCAGTGGGCCGACAACGGGTTGCTGGACTTCATCGAGTACCTGCTCGACTGGGCTCGGGGCCATCCACTGTTCATCCTGGCCCTGACCCGGCCGGAGTTCGCCGAACGACGTCCGGGCTGGGGGTCGGGCAAGCGGAGCGCCAGTTCGCTGTATCTCGAACCGCTGTCCACGGCGGCGATGGGCGAACTGCTCGACGGGTTGGTGCCGGGACTTCCCGATGGGGTGTCCGAACAGATTCTGGACCGGGCGCAGGGGGTGCCCCTGTATGCCGTTGAGACTGTTCGCATGCTGCTCGACCGGGGCCTCGTGCGGCGCGAGGGCAGCGAATTCGTGGCCAATGCCGACATGGGCTCTTTGGATGTCCCGGAGACGCTGCACGCCCTCGTAGCTGCACGGCTGGACGCCCTGCCGTTCGAGGAACGGGGTCTCGTGGAGTGCGGCGCAGTGCTCGGCAAGACCTTCAGCAAGGTGGGGCTGGCTGCGGTCAGCGGGCTGTCGGAGGCCAAGCTCGAACCGCTTCTCGCCGGCTTGCTCGGCAAGGAGATCTTGGCTGTTCAAGCTGACCCGATGTCCCCTGACCGGGGCCAGTACTCCTTCCTGCAAGACATCGTGCGTCGTTTCGCCTACGACCTGATCTCCCGTCGGGACCGAAAGGTCATGCACCGGGCGGCCGCAGAGTTCCTGCTGCAGACCGAGAGCGCGGAGGAGGACGAGATCGTCGATCTCGTGGCCGCGCACTTTCTGGACGCTTACGCCAGCGCCGCGGGCGATGCAGACGCTCCGGAGCTGAAGGCCAAAGGGCTCGAGATGCTCATCCGTTCTGGAGAGCGGGCGGCGTCCTTGGGTGCAGGGGTGGAGGCGCAACGAGCCTACGAGCGCGCGGCTGAGCTTTCCGAGGACTCGGCACTTCGGGCCGGACTGTTCGAGCGAGCCGGGCTGATGGCTCATCGCAGCGGGCGCACTGAGGAAGCGTCGGACCACTATCGGACCGCCGCGGACCTGTTCACCTCGGCGGGCGCACCACACGCAGCGGCCAGGATCGAGGCGAGAACGGCTGAAATTGACTGGGACCGTGGTCGGATCGAAGACGGTCTGCGCCGGATGGACCAAGCGTTCGCGCTGCTCTCCGAGGACGAGCCCGACGAGGATCTGGCTCTGCTCGCTGCCCAGGTCGGGAGATTCTTGTTCTTCGCCGGGGACAACGATTTGGCGCTGCAACGTCTCGATCGAGCCTTAGAGATCGGGGAGAGTCTCAACCTCCCGGAGGTCTTGTCCCAGGCCCTGAACACCAAGGGCTGCGTCCTGTGCTCGACCGCTCGACCGACCGAGGGTCTCGCGCTGATCCGTTGCGCCTTGGACTTGAGCCTGGCCCACGACAAGCTGGTGGCGGCGCTCCGTGCCTACTACAACCTTTCTGACGTTCTCGTGACGTCCGACACTGAGCGAAGCGCCGCATACGCAGACGAAGGGCTCGCACTCGCGCGGAAGCTGGGGAACAGCTACTGGGAGGACTCGTTCCTCAGTGCGAGCGATCACCTCTACCTCCTGGGACGCTGGGACGAAGTCGTGAGCCGGGTGAGCGTCCTGGCTGACGAGGACTGGGCCGACATGCGCATTGCCTTCGGCGCGCTCCTGAGTTCGGTGGTGCCTGTCCGGATCCATCGCGGAGAGATCGAGCAGACCGAGCCGCTCCGAGCCGCCATGGCCGGCTTCGCGGCCACTGCCGACCAGCAGGAGATTGCGCAGATCGCGGCCGGCGAGGCGGCGTTGGCGCTGGTCGAGGGTCGTTTGGACGATGCACTCGCGTCCGGGGTTCGAGCGCTCGAGATGCACAAGACGATGGGTTTCACCCTGCAGGCCGTGATCGAAGGGTGGACCACGGCAGTGGAAGCCGCCCTTGCGCTGGGTGATCCGCGGATCGCGGGTGAACTGCTCGACGTTGCGACCGCCCTCCCGCCGGGGCTGGTGTCGCCGCAAATGCGCCATCTGGCCCAACGCCTGCA
>CAWFYH010000002.1:0-978140 GCA_963819985.1 uncultured Actinomycetota bacterium
GGGTCGTAGCGGACACCCACCTGACGCGTACGGCGTGGACGATGAGCGCCAGCACGACGACGAGCACGAGGAGGCTCACCAGCCAGATGGCGACGAAGAGCGCAACGTGCTGCACGGCCGGGAAGAATCGGAAATCGCCGAACACTTTGGCAAAGTTGTCGAATGCGACGAACTGTCCGCGCTTGGTGAAAGCGAGGTACAGCGCGTAGAGCATCGGCCCGATACCGAAGGCCAGAAGCAGCAGAACGTAGCCACTCGAGAACGTGTAGCCGATGTAGGCCTGGGCGCCGGTTCGGCTCTGTGGGCGCCGGCCTGTCCCGCGCTGCCGCCCCTGTGAAGGGGCGGCAGCGAGAGATGCTGTCTCGTTGTTAGAGATGGTTCTTGTCTTCTCTACTTGACCTCGTTGACCTCGTAGCCGTTGACTTTGGCGTCGTTCTCGTACCGCTTCTGCCACTTGTCAGCGACCGAGGCGATGGTGTCTCCCTTGGCGAGAGCCGGCGCCACGATCTCAGCCCAGGCAGGCTCGGAACTGAAGGAGAGCGTCGCTCCCCATCCTGCCCAGATGTGGCTGGATGCGCCCGTGACAACGTCCTTGAACTTGTCCGAGTCGGCCCAGAATCCGCTGGCGACCTGTGAGTCCAACCAGTCGCTCGCGGTTGACGCGTACGCCGGCAGGCCGGTGATGAGCTTGACGGACTGCGGGCCGCTGGTCGCGTACTGCAGGAACTTGCCCACTGCTGCAAGGTTCTTCGAGTGGCTCGAGCCGTACCAGAAGCCACCACCCACGTTGCCGGTGTTGACGTCTTCGCCCTTCCAGTGCAACGGAGCGCCGGCAGCCCAGGTGCCCTTCGCTGCGGCGAGGCTGTCAGGGTTCTGGATGACCCCTCCGATGAACCAGGTCGGTCCGGGGATGCCGAGCACCTTGCCCTTGTGGTTCGCCGCCCAGTCGGGCGTGAACAGTCCATCCAGCGTCAAGGTGCCGTTCGCGAACATGTGGTCAAGGAGGGCGATCATGCGGGTCGTGTGGTCATCCTTGAAGTTGGCCGTGAAGGTGTTGCCGTCGACCGTGTAGATCGGCGCCTGAGCGGCCCACATGTCGGTCAGCACCGCGGTGAACGGGTCACCGATCGAGCCGAGGACGTATCCAGGGTGGTCGGCTGCAAGCTTGTCGCTGAGCGCCTGGTAGTCCTCCCAGGTCTCGGGGACGTCGTAGCCGAACTTTTCGAACAAGGCCTTGTCGTACCAGAACACCACGGGCGCGAGGTTGTCACGGGCACCGTAGACGTGGCCGTCGACCGTGACCGGGTCCAACGCGTGCGCGGTGTAGCCGTCAAGCCAGCCCTTGTCGGTGACACCAAGGTCGAGCGGCGCGGCGAAAGCCTGAACGCCGTTCTGCTCCTTCGCGGCCCAGCTGGCGTCGTTCACCTGCCCCGACCAGACGACGTCGGGCCAGCCTTCGCCGGCTGCGTCGTCGAGTGCGACCTTGGTCTGGAACGAGTTGGTACCGCCGGAGTTGCCGTCGTACGTCTCGATGTTCACCTTGACGTCGGGGTTGTCCTTCTGGAACGCCTCGGCGATAGCCGAACGGTCGGCGTCCACCCAGATGGTGATCGGGCTGTCCTTGATCTGCTCGGGGGCGGGGAATCCGAAACGTGGTGCAGCGCTCGGTTCACCGGATGCGCTGGAGTTGTTGCCACTACCTCCGCTGGAGCAACCGGCCGCAATCAGCGCGAGGCCCGCGGCTGCTGCGGTCAGCCGGGTGAAGCGGCGTTGCTTTGCTGACATTGTCGCGTCCCTTCTGGTCGCGTCGTTGACGACTTCACCACCCACTTTGGCGGTGCTTTTGCCAGTAGATCATACATGTGACGTATGTTGCAATGAGTGCCTCCGGTTGGCCGAGCAGGACAGTCGTCCAGGACACCGGTGCCAGCCTGACCGTCACCACTCCATCGGTCGATAGGGCGCTCTCGTTGTCCGCCAACCCGATGCGGTCGCGCTCCTCCCACGAGTTCCTCGCGGTGAGGTCATCGTCGGCGAGGGTCTGGGCCGAGATGACCGCCACGGCGCCGCGGCGCTGCCGTCGACCGCTGAGTCAGCTGGGGGTGATTGTGATGCGCGGTTCGGTCGCTGTTTACGGATCTGTCGGCGGGGTGCCCTTCGGGCCACGACCAGTTCGTGCGTCCGGGGGCGTCGAGTAGGGCCTCCTGCTCGTGAGACCAGGGACGAGGGATAGCTGGTGCGGCAGGAGGGGAGCAACCTCGGTGACGATTTGTTGAACGAGTCTCAGCTGCCGCTGTTCGGTCATGCGGTCGGCGAGCGCCGTGATCGATAGGGCGGCGACGGCCGACGCGCCGTGCATGATTGCCGTGCCGATGCAGGCGACGTCGGGCTCGTTCTCCCCGAGTTCCACGGCGTAGCCGTACCTTCGGGCGAGAGCGACCGACTCTCGTAGCCGTTCGGGCGTGACGTGCCGCCCTTCGGGGAGGCTCCGCAGGTACCCATCAAGCATTTCGTCGGGAACGTTTCGGGCGGCGAGAAGCGCGCGACCCAGTGCGGTAGTCGCGGCTGGCACCTGTTGTCCAATGGCTGACCACACTCGAATTGCCCGGTCGGGCTCGACCTTGTCCAGGTAGAGCACCCGATCGCCGGAGAGCACTCCGAGGTGTACGAGTTCTTCGGCCGTCCGTGAGAGGGCCACGAGCGCCGGGTGAAGCGCCGTAGCGAGATTGTGGGGGTCCAGCGCGCGGTCTCCCAGCTCGTAGGCAGCCGGGCCCAACCGGTACACCCCGCCTTCCACATCCTGCGTGGCGAATCCCCGCAGGCGCATGGTCGCGAGCGCGCGATGAGCGGTGGATTTGTTGATCCCGGCGAGCTCCGCAAGGCCGCCGAGGGGCGCTCCATCGGGGCCTGCGTCGGCCAACACGACGAGCAAACCGAGGGCTCGATCTACGGCTTCGACCGGGTGACCATTCAGGGCCTTGACCATCGAACGCGCCCTTCTGTCGGCAGGGCTGCTAACGAGCATGATTCACGGAGAGCGAGTGCACTTGCGAAGCGTGGTGGCAGTAGCGATAGTTGTTCCGCTGACAGAAGCGTAGCGTTGCGCAGGGCGAAACGCAAGGGAAGGGGTTTCATGCAGCCGACCAGCTGGCGGATCCTCCCGGTGGTGGTGCTCAACGATGCCGCTCGTGCCTCGGCTCTCGGCGAGGCGCTGGTTGTCGGCGGCATCCCGGTCGCTGAGGTCACCTTCCGTACTGACGCCGCTGTGGACGCGATCCGCGCGATGGCTTCCAACTCCGAGCTGCTCGTCGGTGCGGGAACCGTGCTGACCTCCGGCCAGGTGGACCGGGCGGCGGAGGCGGGCGCCCGCTTCATCGTCAGCCCCGGGTTCAGCCTTGAGGTGGTGCGCCGGGCCCAGGAGTATGGCCTGCCCGTATTTCCGGGAGCGGTGACCCCTACGGAGATCATCGCCGCGCTGGACGCGGGCTTGACCACGCTCAAGTACTTCCCGGCCAACACCTACGGTGGCCCGGCGGCACTCAAGGCGCTCGGCGCCCCCTTCCCGCGGGTGCGGTTCATCCCGACCGGCGGAGTGTCGCCGGAAAACGTCGCCGAGTACCTTGCTCTGCCCAACGTTGCCGCCGTCGGCGGTTCGTGGATGGTTCCCGCACATGCGATCCACGCCGGCGACTTCCGCACGATCGAGCGGCTCTGCAGAGAGGCTGTCGCTGCTGCTTCCAGCTTCCCAAAGGCGGTCTGGCCATGTTGAACACCACCCTGCAACCGCGTCCGGCCGCGCAGTGCGCCTACCAGGCGGTCGCTCTCGGCGAGGTGATGCTCCGCCTGGATCCGGGAGACCTGCGCATCCGCACCGCCCGTAGCTTCGCCGTCTGGGAGGGTGGTGGTGAGTACAACGTCATTCGTGGCCTTTCCCGGGTTTTCGGCCTCCCGACCGCGGTGGTAACTGCGCTGGTCGATGACGAGGTGGGGCACCTTGTCGAGAGCTTGATTCTCGCCGGCGGCGTCGACCCCCGCTGGATCTCCTGGGCCGCCTCCGACGGCGTCGGACGCACTGTTCGCAACGGCCTCAACTTCACCGAGCGCGGGTTTGGCGTCCGCGGCGGCAAGGGAGTCTCCGACCGCGGCCATACCGCGATCTCCCAGCTTCGTCCCGACCAGGTCGACTTCGACCGGCTGTTCGGCGAGGTCGGCGTCCGCTGGCTGCACACCGGAGGCATCTACGCGGCACTCAGCGAGCAGAGCGCCGACACCGCTCTCGCCGCGGTCATCGCCGCGAAGAAGCACGGCACGATCGTGTCCTACGACCTCAACTACCGCCCAAGCCTGTGGCAGACGATCGGGGGCCAGCAGCGGGCGCAGCAGGTCAACCGTGAGCTCGTTACCCATGTGGACGTGCTGATCGGCAACGAGGAGGACTTCACCGCAGCTCTTGGCTTCGGCGTCGAAGGTGTGGACGACAATCTCGCCACCCTCCCGATCGAGGGCTTCCGGGCCATGATCGATCAGGTCGCGGCTGCCTATCCGAATCTCGCCGTGATCGCGACCACGCTGCGCACGGTGCACTCGGCATCGGTCAACGACTGGGGCGCGGTCGCCTGGTCCGCCGGAACCGGCCTTCTGGAGGCGACCCACCGAACGGGCCTGGACATCCTGGACCGGGTCGGCGGCGGCGATTCGTTCGCGTCCGGCCTGATCTACGGACTGCTCAGCGGAGCAGACCTGGCCAGCAGCGTTGAACTCGGTGCGGCACACGGCGCGCTGGCCATGACGACCCCCGGCGACACCTCGATGGCCACGGCCGCGGAGGTCCTGCAACTGGCCCGGGGCGGCAACGCCCGGGTCGATCGGTAGCCACTCGGGCGACTCGACCGCAGCCAACAAGCGTTCCTACCCCAACCGGTCTGCAACGCGCAGCCAGAGCTCGTCAGGGATGGAAAGCGTGGCATTCCTTGCGAGCTCCTCAATCCGTCGAGGATCGCTCACCCCCACCACAGTGGATGTGATCCGCGCATCGCGGGTGGAGAACTGGAGCGCGACCGCCGCCAGCGGAACACCCGCGAGTTCGCATGTCTCGTGAAGCCAGGTCACGGTGTCAACCACCAAGGGATCGGCGGCACCGTACTGGTACCGGGGTGATTGGCTCAGCGCTTTGGCCAGCATTCCGCTCGCGTACGGCGCAGCGTTGATGAATCCAACACCACCAGCTACGCATTCGTCGATCAGGTCAGTGGCCGAGCGATCCAGCAAGGTGAACCGGTTGTGAATCAGGACCAGGTCAAGATCGCCGAGCTCCAGGAAGGCACGAGCCATGCTGAGATCGCCCGTCGCGACCCCGATCAGGTCGACCTTGCCCTCCGCCTTCAGGCTTCTCAAAGCGGCCAGTGCGCCTGCCGGCGCGATCATCTCGGCGAAGTCGAATCGTTCCGGATCGTGCAGGTAATACACCGGCAAACGTTCGACTCCCAGCCGGGCGACGCTTTCGTTGAAGGACTCGCGAACCCGGTGCCCGTCGAAGACTCGCTCGCCCGCAGCTGGATCTGCCTTCGACGCCAGGATCACCGGGGGGCTGGTGGGTCCCTCCAGCCGCATCGCCTGGCCAATGCGCAACTCGCTTCGACCGGCCCCATATTCGTTCGAAGTGTCAAGAAACCGGAACCCACGCTGCATGGCGGTCCGGATTGTGGCGACAGCTGTGGAGCTGTCCACGTCGTAGCCGTAGAGCGCGGCCATGCCTCCGAGGGGGCTTGTGCCCACGCAGAGCTGCGGCAGGGCTGAAGTGGCAACCGGTGAGCCGATCATCGCCCGAGCCACCCCCCGTCGACCGGCAGGACGATGCCGTTGACGTAGTCGGAGGCAGCGGATGCCAGGAACACCGTCGCCCCCGCGAGATCGGATGGCTGACCCCAGCGACCGGCCGGGATGCGTTCCAGGATCGAGCGGTGCCGGTCGGGGTCGTCGTACAACGCCTGGGTGTTGTCGGTGGCGATATAGCCGGGCGCGATCGCGTTGACGTTCACGCCCCTCGACGCCCACTCGTTGGACAGCGCCTTGGTGAGCCCGACGAGGCCGCTCTTGGCGGCGGTGTAGCCGGGCACGTTGATCCCGCCCTGGAAGCTCAGCATCGAGGCCGTGAAGATGACCTTGCCGCTGCCTCGGGCGATCATCGAGCGGCCGATCTCACGGGTGAGGACGAACTGGCTCGTCAGGTCGACCTGCAGGACGCGGTCCCAGTCCTCGTCGGTGTGCTCGGCCGCAGGTGCGCGCGCGATGGTGCCTGCGTTGTTGACCAGGACGTCCACCGGCCTGCCGAGGTCATTCAGCCGCTGGGCCAGCCTGCGTACGTCCTCCGGGTTCGCGAAGTCGGCCGCGAGTCCGGTGAACGCACGCCCCCACGCTCGTACCCGCTGCTCGAGGACACTGCCGTTGGCCTCCATTGAGGCGCTGACACCGATGATGTCGGCGCCGGCTTCGGCGAGCGCCTCCGCCATTGCCAGGCCGATGCCGCGGCGTGCGCCCGTAACGACGGCGAGCCGGCCGCTCAGGTCGAAGGGACTGCTCACGCGTCGGCGCTCGCTCGGCAGTCGATGAGGACCTTCATGACTCCGCCGCCGCTCTCGAGCTGCACGAACGCGTCGGCGGCTTCGGCAAGCGGGACCACGGCTGAGATGAGGGCGTCGGCGGGGACGACCCCCGAGGCGAGGAGGTCGACCGCGCGCTCGTAGTCGGCTCGTTCGTAGACGCGCGCGCCGATGACGGTGAGCTCACGCCAGAAGAGCCGGAACAGGCTGACTGGTCGCGGCTGTGGATGGATGGCGACGACCACGAGCCGCCCGCGGACGCCGAGGGCGTCGACGGCGGTGTCGAGACCGGGCTGCGATCCGGACACCTCGAAGGCCAGCGGGACTCCGGCGCCGCGGGTCCAGCCTTCAAGGTAGGTGGGAACGTCGTCTGTGGTCGGGTCGAGCACGTCGAGGCCCAGACCGGTCATGACCGAACGTCGGTGGGCGTCGACCTCGAGGACCAGCACCTCGCCACCGGCGTCGCGGGCGATCACCGCGACGAGCAACCCGATGGGACCGCCACCGACCACGAGGACCCGTTCGCCCTTGGCGAGCTGACCGCGCCGGACGTCGTGGACGGCCACGGCTGTGGGCTCGACCAGCGCTGCGTCCCGAAGTGAGACCTCGTCCGGGAGCCGGATGAGGATCCGTGACGGCACCGTCCAGGAGGACTGCATGGCGCCCGGGGAGTCGATCCCGACGAAGATCAGTCGCTGGCAGATGTGTTGGTGTCCGGCCAGACAAGCAGGACACTGCCCGCACCACTCCAGCGGCATCACCGTGACGGGATCGCCGACCTTCCAGGCGTCGACCCCGGCTCCGACCTCGGCGATGCGTCCGGACATCTCATGGCCAAGAACTGCCGGCAAGGTCACGCGTTGATCCATGTCCCCGTGGAGGATGTGAAGGTCGGTTCCGCAGATGCCGGTGTAGGCCACGTCGATGCGGACCTCCCCCTGACCGGGGGATTGGGGGTCCGCCGGGGTGACGTCGATGGTGTGGCCACCGACGTACCGGGCGGCCCTGGTCCCGGTCGTCACGACTTCCCCCGGGTCGTCCACACGCGCCCGTCAGGGAACTGGTAGTCCTCGAGGGTGGCGGGGTGCATCTGGCTGCTGAAACCCGGCATGGTCGGGGCGAGGTAGTTCCCGTTCTGGATGAGCGCGGGGTCGAGGAAGTGCTCGTGGAGGTGGTCGATGTATTCGATGACCCGCCCTTCGCTGCTTCCACTGACGGCGACGAGGTCGAACATCGACAGGTGCCGCACGAGCTCGCACAGCCCGACGCCACCCGCATGGGGGCAGACCCGGACCCCGAACTTCGCCGCGAGCAGCAGGATCGCGATGTTCTCGTTGACACCGCCGACCCGGGTGGCGTCGATCTGCAGGATGTCGAGGGAGTCGGCGGCGAGCATCTGCTTGAAGACGATGCGGTTGGCGACGTGCTCACCGGTCGCGACGAGTACCGGGGCGACCCCAGCGCGGACGGTGGCGTGGCCAAGGATGTCATCGGGGCTGGTCGGCTCCTCGATCCAGTACGGGTCGAACGGGGAGAGCTTGTTGATCCAGTCGATGGCCTCGGCGACCTCCCATCGCTGGTTGGCGTCCACGGCGATGGCGATGTCCGGACCGACCGCGGCTCTGGCGATCGACATGCGGCGGACGTCCTCTTCGAGGTCGCGGCCCACCTTCAGCTTGATGAAGCGGAAGCCGTCGGCGACGGCCTCCAGAGACAGCCGGGCCAGCTTCTCGTCGTCGTAGCCCAGCCATCCCGGGGTCGTGGTGTAGGCGGGGTACCCGGTGGTCAGGAGCTGTGTGGTGCGGGTCGTGCGGCCGGGCTCGGCCGCACGAAGGATGCCAAGAGCCTCATCGCGGGTGAGCGCATCGCTGAGGTAACGGAAGTCGACCAGGTCGACGATCTCCTCGGGGGGCAGGCTGGCGAGCAGCGCCCATAGCGGTTGTCCGGCGCGTTTGGCGCGCAGGTCCCACAAGGCGTTGAGGACCGCTCCGGCCGCCATGTGCACGACGCCCTTCTCGGGGCCGAGCCAACGGAGCTGGGCGTCGCCGGTCAGCTCACGACCGAGGTCCCCGAGGGTGTTCAGCGTCTCCTCGACGTCGCGACCCACGACCCAGCCGCCGAGCGCCCGGATGGCCACGGTCTGGATGTCGTTGCCGCGTCCGGTGGTGAAGACGAAGCCGTGACCCTCGTGCCCGTCATCGGCGTCGGTGGTGATCACGACGTAGGCCGCGGAGTAGTCCGGGGCGGGGTTCATGGCATCCGAGCCGTGCAGGCCAACAGATGTGGGGAATCGAATGTCCCGCGTCTCCAGGCTGACGAATCGCGTCATTGAAGCGAACCTCTCGTGAGAGCGGTTTCGAGGCCGCTGCTGAACGCCCAATCAGGGGCATCGACTGGTGCCTTACGTGTGAGCAAGGGACGGCTGCCGGTCGGGTTGGTCGTCATCCGGACTGCCAGGCTCGTGCGTAGACCTCCAGCGCTGTGCCCCGCATGACTCGGTCCCTTTCGCGCTCGGCGAGGTCCGACACCGAGTCAAGGACGAGGGAGACCCACCCTGCATAGGAGATCTGGAGACTGGCGTTCGGCCAGTCGCTGCCGAACATGCAGCGGTCGGGCCCGAATGCGTCGAGGGCCGCCCGTAGGTACCGACGGATGTTGTCCGTGCCACGGGTGCCTTCGTCTGCCTCTGTGGTCAGTCCGGACAGCTTGCAGCGGACGTTGTGCAGGTGTGCCATGGCCGTGATGTCGTGGAGCCAACCAGCCCATTGGCCGGCTGCGATGTCCGGCTTGCCCAAGTGGTCGAGCACGAAGATCACCTCCGGGCAGAGTCCGGCGAGCTTTGTCACCTCCGCGATCTGATGGTTCCGCACGCACAGGTCGACGGTCAGCCCGAACTGGCCAGCCCGTCGGACCGCGTCCACGAACTCCGGCTGCAGAGCAAAACCCTCGGGTTCGTCCTGAATGAGCTGACGTACCCCAGCCACCCCCGACTCGTGGCTGAGTCGCTCAAGCGCGGCGCTGACCGCGGCTGCGCCGCGGTCGAGGGGCACACCGGTCACCAACGCCTGGATTCGCCCATCGCGCTCGCGAAGGTGCTGGACCCACGCCGTCTCCTGGTCCACCTGGTCCCACACCGGGTTGGCCTGGACGAAGACCAGGGCTTCGATCTGCACGTCGCCCACCTCGAGGTCCGCTGGCACGAAGGGGCGGTTCAGCTCGCTGAAGCCCTGGAGCCACGGGTAGTCCAATCGATCGGTGTCCCAGAAGTGGATGTGGCTGTCCACCACGGCCTGTGCGGTCACGAGGCGCACTCCGGAGCCAGGCCGACGAGGTCGGCGACGGACTGTGCGCAGATGCCGGTCTCGAGCGGAGCCCATGACCCGGCACTCACCAGGAGTGCCGGGTCATGCGGGTGCCCTTTCAGCCGGCGTTCGAAGCGTGCTCCCATGCGGAAGGCCTACTGCCAGGCCGACGTGAAGTCAGCCGCGTTGTCCTTCGTCACCAGCGTGGTCCCGGTGTCGATGGCCTTCACGTAGTTCTCGCCCTTGATCGACTTGACTGCCGCCTCGACACCGAGGTTCGTCATCTTGAACGGCGACTGGGCCATCGTGGCCGTGGTCTTGCCGGCCTCGATGAGCTTGGCCATCTCCGGGTCGCCGTCGTATCCGAAGATCAGCAGCGGGTGTTGCTTGGACTCCATCACGGCCACGGCACCCATCGCCGGGGAGTCGCACGCGGAGTAGATCGCAGTGAGATCCGGGTACTTGGTGAGGAGATCCTGCGTGACCGAGGCGCCGGTCTTGGTGTCACACAGGGTTTGCTGGGCGCCGATCACGACCTTGACGCCGGTGCCTTCGAGCGCCGCCTTGACGCCGTCGATGCGCTGGTCGAGGTTCGGCACGCCACGTACGGCTTCGAGGAGACCGATCGTGTCGCCCGACTTCAGCTGGGACTTGATGTAGGCGCCGGCTGCTTCGCCGCCCTTGACGTTGTTCGTCGCGGCGACCGCATCGGGGACGACACCGGGGATGGTGTTGTCCACGAAGACGATGCGGACGCCTGCCTGCTGCGCCTCGTTGAGCGCGTCGGTGACGCCGACACCCATGGGCGAGACGACGATGGCCTTCGCTCCCTTGGTGACGGCGTCCTGGATCTGCGCGATCTGGCAGGGCGTGTCGTCGTTGGTCTTGCAGGCGTTGGTCGTGAGCTTGATGTCGTTCGGATGGTCGGTCTCGTACTTCTTGGCGCCGGCGATCATGGCATCCCAGAAACCGCCTGTGGCCTTGGTGAGAAGAGTGACCTGTATCTTCTCGTTGGTGGCCCCGCTTCCGCTCCCGGACGGCGCCGCGGTCCCGCCGCCGCTGCTGCAGGCGGTGATGAGCATCGCCCCTGCTCCGAGCACCATCAGTGCTTTCAGTCGAGTCGACATGTGTGTTGCCCCTCCTTGTCGGATCTGCCGCACGTGTCGTGCGTTCAGGTGGTGAAACTTCAAACGGTTGTGCTCCCTCGGGCCCCGACGATCCAGGACACGAGTTGTTCTTGGTTATCCGCAGTTGCCGGCGCTTCGCCGATCTTGCGTCCGCGGCGCATGACCATTGCGCGGTCCGCGACCGCCATCACGTGGTCCATGCTGTGAGAGATCAAAATGACCGCGACGCCGGACGTTCGGAGCCGATCGACCAGCTCCAGGACCCTCGCCGACTCACGAAGCCCGAGGGCTGCGGTCGGCTCGTCGAGGATCACGAGCTTCGAGGAGAACGCCACGGCTCGCGCGACCGCCACTGCCTGGCGTTGGCCTCCGGACATCAGTGCGACGTCAGCATCGAAGTCCGGGAGCCGGACCTGCAGACGGTCGAGAAGGTCCTTGGCGCGGGTGGACATCTCCTTCTGCTTCATCCACTGCAGACCGCGTGGCAACCAGGACGGCCCCGCCACTTCGCGGCCGGCGAAGAAGTTCGCCGTCGGGTTGAGGTTGTCGAACAGGGCAAGGTCTTGGTAGACGGTCTCGATCCCGTGTGATCGGGCATCGGCCGCCGAGGTGATCTGGACGGGCGCCCCGTCGATCCGGATCTCGCCTCTGTCGAGTCTGTGGACGCCGCTGATGCACTTGATGAGGGTCGACTTGCCGGCGCCGTTGTCGCCGAGGATGGCGAGGACCTCACCGGAGCGGACCTCGAGGTCGACGCCGTCGAGTGCGACCACGGCCCCGAAGGTCTTGGTGGCACCACGAACGCTCAGGACGGGTTCCGCGTCAGAGGGCACGGAGGCGTGACCGGCGCCAGTCATGCGAGCCTCGCCTGCATGCTGCGGAATCGGTTCTCGACGAAGGCCCGCACGACGTCGAGCTCGACCGCGACGACGACGACGACTCCTACGGCGATGTACTGGAAGTTCGGGTCGAGACCGAGCAGGTTGAGGCCGTTGCGCAGAACGCCGAGGATCAACGCACCTGTGAGGGCGTTCAGGACGCCGCCGCGGCCGCCCAGGAAGCTCCCGCCGCCGATGATCACCGCAGCAATGGCGTTGAGCTCCATGCCCTGCCCGGTGAACGGAGAGCCGGCGTTCGCGGTCCCGACGAAGAGCATGCCGCCGATGGCCCCCGACAGCCCGCTCATGACGTAGACCGAGATCAACGTCCCGTTCATGGGCACGCCCGTGCGGACCGCGGCTTCGGGGCTGCCACCGACGGCGTAGATCCAGCGGCCCCACACGAGCTTGTGCAAGATGACGGCACAGATGGCCGTGAAGACGATCACCACGAGCGCGGCGTAGGGGAACCATCCGATGTGGCCCGCGCCCGGGATCCCAGGGATACGTCCGCCGCCGAGCTTGTGCACGATCCACGGGGAGCCCAGGACGGTGGAGCCACCGGCGATGTAGAGGGCGAGGCCGGCGCAGATGCTCAAGGTGGCGAGGGTGGCGATGAAGGGATGCGGCAGGCGCCCCCACACCAGCAGCAGCCCGTTGACCAGACCGACGGACAACCCCGTCAGCAAGGTGACCCCGATGGCCAGCCACGCCGAGTTGGTGTCGCGGTAGACAACAGTCACCATCACGCAGCACAACGAGACGTTGGAGCCGATCGACAGGTCGATGCCGCGGGTCAGGATCACCAGAAGCTGTCCCAAGGCGATGATGCAGAAACCGCCGGACTGCTCGAGGACGTTTCCGATGTTCCCGAACGTCATGAAGACGTGGCCCTCGGTCGCCGCCCAGAGGAACAACATCATCAGCGCCAGGATGAACAGCGGCCCCGCCTTCAGCGCCAGCAGGACACCCTTGATCGCTCGTGACGCCCGGTCGTTGCTCGCATCCGACCCCTCCCGAACTCGGGCTCTGGTGCGCGTCGGCGGCGTCGACGCTGATGCCGAGCGACTCGCCGACTCGTCGTCGAGCACGTCGCGCCTCCTTTCCTGCATCATCGGGAGTGTGCGAGGACCATATCCTAAACCCTATAGGATAGAGATGATTGGGCTGCTGTAACGTAACCCCCAAGTACTCGACACGCGAGGGCCGAGATGGACCGTTATCAAATCGAAGCAATCCACGAGTCCGCCGCCGGACAGCGCCTGGCCCAACGCCAGGCGCTGCCCGGTTCGGTCTACGAGATCGTCACCGACATGATCATGACCCACGCGTTCGAACCGGGCGCCAGGCTCAACATCGAAGAACTTGCCCGAACCCTCGGTGTCTCCCCGACCCCGGTGCGCGAGGCGCTGGCACGGGTGGAAGCGGACGGCTTGATCGTCAAGCAGCCCGGCCGTAGCTACACCGTGGCGCCCCTCATGGGCATCGAGCAGGTGCGCGAGCTCATCGAGCTGCGTCTGCTTGTGGAACCCGCGTTGGCCGCCAAGGCCGCAGCCCAGGCGGAGCCGAACGAGATCAAGGAGTTGCGCCGCGCTGCCCGGGCCGGTGGAGCAGGCGCCGAGATCACGGCGGCGGCGAACCGGTTGGACATGGTCTATGACGCGACCTTCCACGCGATGGTCGCCGACCTCGCGGGCAACCAGATGATCAGCGACATGCTGACGCGACTGCGCAGCCACCTGCACACCTTCCGCCTCTACTACCACGCAGGCCTTCATTCGGTGACAAAGAACGAGCACCTGGCGGTGGTCGAAGCGATCGCCAGGCAGGATCCGGACGGCGCCGAGGAAGCGATGCGCGCCCACCTGGTGTCAGCGCTGGAGCGGCTCGAAACCTTCGTCGACGGCGGGAACGCGACGATAGCCCAAGGCGATCCCGAGCCAGAGCCGCCCCATCCATGGCTGACGGGGCCCTGAGCGGCCAGGTGGCCCTGGTCACGGGCGGCTCTCGGGGCTCGGCAAGGAATTCGCGGGTGGCGCTGGCAGGAGCCGGCGCGCGTGTGGCTGTACTGTCTCGACACCAGCCGGAGTGCGACGCGGTGGTCTCCGAGCTCATGGAGAGCGGCACGCCGCAGTCGGCGTCGAGGCGGATGTCACCGACCGGGCGCAGCTCGAGCGCGGCCTCGAGCTGATCGAGGAGACGCTCGGCCCTGTCGACATCCTGGTCAACAATGCCGGAATCGCTCTAAAGAAGGATGCGCTCGACGTCTCCATCGAGGAGTGGAGCCAGGTCCTGTCGGTCAACCTCGACGGGGTCTGGAACTGCTCACAGATCTTCGGCCGCGGGATGGTCGCGCGCGGTCATGGGTCGATCATCAACATCGGCTCGATGTCCGGGCTCATCGTCAACCGACCGAACAACCAACCCGCCTACAACGCGTCGAAGGCCGCGGTCCACCACCTGACCCGCAGCCTGGCTGCCGAGTGGGCGCCCCACGGAGTGCGGGTCAACGCCATCGCGCCGGGCTATGTCAAGACCGAGATGTCACCGGTCGACGACCCGGAGCTTCGACGTTGGTGGATCGAGGACGCACCCATGCGCCGGTACGCCGAGGTCGAGGAGTTCGGACCCGCCGTGGTGTTCCTGGCCAGCAACGCATCCTCCTTCATGACCGGCAGCGTCCTCGTCATGGACGGCGGCTACACGCTTTTCTGATCCGGGACGCCCGCAGATTCACAGCAGACCAGAGGTGAGCACGATGACTCCTACGCCGTGGCCCCTCTCGGGTCTGGCGCTCGGGTGCGACTACAACCCCGAACAGTGGCCGAGAGAGGTCTGGCCGGAGGACGTACGGCTCATGCGTGAGGCCGGCGTCACGTTCGCCACGGTCGCAGTCTTCTCCTGGGCCCTCCTGGAGCCGAGCGAGGGGACCTTCGACTTCGGTTGGCTCGACGAGGTCCTCGACCTGCTCCACGCCGGCGGAATCGCGGTCGACCTGGCCACCGCTACGGCATCGCCGCCCCCGTGGCTGTCGCGGACCTACCCAGAGATCCTGCCGGTGGACCACTCCGGTCACCGGCTGTGGCCGGGAAGTCGGCAGGCGTGGTGCCCGAGCACCCCGGTGTTCCGAGAGCGCGCTCTGGTCCTCGTTGAGGCGATGGCGAAGCGGTATCGGGACCATCCGGCCCTCGCGATGTGGCACGTGTCCAACGAGCTCGGCGCCCACAACGGGCGCTGCTACTGCGACAACTCCGCCATCGAGTTCCGTCGGTGGCTGCGGGCGAGGTACGGGTCCCTGGGACGACTCAACGACGCATGGGGCACGGTGTTCTGGAGCCAGCACTACGGAGATTGGGACGAGATCCTTCCTCCGCGGTTGACCACGGCGGGACCGAACCCGACCCACCTCCTCGACTACGAACGCTTCTCCTCCGACGAGCTCCTCGACCACTTCCGCGCCGAGCGGGACCATCTGAACCGGCTGAGCCCCGGCGTGCCAGTGACCACGAACTTCATGGTGAACAGCCACTTCGCCCAAGCCGACTACTGGACGTGGGCGCCCGAGCAGGACCTGATCAGCCAGGACCACTACCTCGACGGACGGCTCAGCGACCCCACCGCCGAGCTCTCCTTCAGCGCCGACCTGAGCCGCGGACTGGCCGGCGGCGGCCCGTGGTTCCTCATGGAGCACTCCACCAGCTCCGTGAACTGGCAGCCAATCAATTACGCCAAGACTCCCGGCCAACTGCTGCGGAACAGCCTCACCCATGTCGCCCGCGGCGCGGACGCCGTCGGCTTCTTTCAATGGCGCGCCAGCCACGCCGGAGCCGAACAGTTCCACTCCGCTCTGCTCCCGCACGCCGGAACAGACACCAAGATCTGGCGCGAGACCGTCGAGCTGGGCGCGATCTTGGGTCGGCTGGGCGACCTCGTGGGAACGCGTGTGGTCGCCGAGGTCGCCGTCCTCTACGACTGGCAAGCCAGGTGGGCGTGCGACCAGCCCAACCATCTCTCGGCCGAGGTCCGTTACGTCGACCAACCGCTCGCGGTCCACGGGGCGTTGCGAGCCCTCGGCGTCACCACCGACCTGATCGGCCCGGCGTCGGACCTCAGTGGTTACCGCCTGGTCGTTGTGCCCGGCCTGTTCCTCGCCGACGACGCGTTCGCCGCCGCCCTGCGCGCCTACGTCGAGGGCGGCGGCCACGCACTCGTGACGTACGGCTCAGGAATCGTTGATCCCGACAACCACGTCCGCCTCGGCGGCTATCCCGGAGCATTCGCCGACCTGCTCGGGATCAGAACCGAGGAGTTCTACCCCCTGGCGGCCGGCCAGCGGGTGGGCGTGAGCCTCAGCAACGGCTTCGGAGAGCCTGAGCACAGCGCCTGGACGGGCTCGATCTGGACCGAGGACACGGACCTCCGTGGGGCCACGGCGCTAGCCACCTACACCGACGGACCGCTCACCGGTCGACCGGTAGTCACGCGACACGAGTTCGGACGCGGCGCGGCTTGGTACGTAGGAACCCTGCTCGACCCCGGAGCCATGCACGCGCTTTTCGGGCGCGTTTGCCGTGACGCGGGCACCGGACCGGTCCTCGATCTCGGCGCCGGCCCAGCCGTCGAAGCCGTGCGTCGTCGCGGCGAGCAGGGCACGTTCCTCTTCGTGATCAACCATGGCGACGACCCCGTCCGAGTCCCAAGTTCTGGCGAGGACCTCGTGACTGGGAACCGCGTCGAATGGCTCTTCCCGCTGTCAGCAGGTGCATGCGCCGTCATCCAGGAAGATGAAGGGAACGACGCCTAGTCCTTGGAGGATGTCCGCAATCTCAGGCTTGCGCGCGATGGCGAAGCAGCCAGGCACTTCTTTCCTACATCGAGCAAGAGCGCTCTCTCATGGAGGTCCGATGTCCCGTTCGTGGCAGGACTCCTCACGTCCGCGGGATGAGCGCCTCAGCGACCTCCTTGCAGAGATGACCCTTGAGGAGAAGGTCGCGCAGCTGGGGAGTGCCTTTACCGGGTTCACCTTCGAGGCCAATATTGCGACGGACCAGCAGCTGGTGGCCCCGTTTCAGGATGCCTTCGAGGAGACTCCCTTGGGACGAGTCGATCCGTCAACGGGCTCGGTCAGATCACCCGGGCCTTCGGTGTCGCGCCGGTGTCGGTGGCCGAGGGCGTCGCGAGGCTGGCCGGGATGCAGCGCGACCTCGTGGACAAGACTCGCCTCGGCATCCCGGCCATCGCCCATGAAGAGTGCCTGACGGGTTTAACGACGTACCAGGCGACGATCTACCCGACACCGCTCGCCCTCGCCGCCACTTTCAACCCGGACCTGGTTCGACGCATCGGCCGCCGTATCGGCGACGACCTGCTCAGCGTCGGCGTCCATCAGGGCCTTGCCCCGGTGCTCGACGTCGTGCGCGACTATCGCTGGGGTCGCGTCGAGGAGACCTTCGGCGAGGACCCCTACTTGGTCGCCATCGTGGGGGCGGCCTACGTGCAGGGCCTTGAGTCCGGC
The DNA here is from genome assembly GCA_963819985.1 of uncultured Actinomycetota bacterium. GTDB lineage: Bacteria > Actinomycetota > Actinomycetes > DATJPE01 > DATJPE01 > JANPBY01. The sequence goes on from CAWFYH010000002.1 coordinate 17,422, forward strand.
GGGGTGATCGCCACACTCAAGCACTTCGTCGGCTACTCAGCCTCGCGCGCGGCTCGCAACCACGCACCGGTGAGCATGGGACCTCGGGAGCTGCGGGACGTGATGCTCCCACCGTTCGAGGTCGCGGTCCGCGAGGGCGGCGCCCGCTCGGTGATGAACGCCTACACCGACATCGATGGCGTCCCGGTCGCCGCCGATCGGGAGCTGCTCACGACACTGTTGCGTGAAGAGATGGGCTTCACCGGGGTCACGGTGTCTGACTACTGGTCCATCAGCCTGCTGTCGGATGTGCACAAGGTGGCTGCCTCGCCGGCGGCCTCTGGAGCCCTCGCCCTCGAGGCGGGGGTGGACGTGGAGCTGCCAGCAAGGCGCTGTTACGGCGCCGGACTCGTCGACCTGGTGCGGGGCGGGCAGCTGAACGAGGCCGTCGTGGACCGGTCCGTCCGGAGGGTTCTGGATCAGAAGCTGGACCTCGGACTTCTCGATGCTGACTACGACCCGCTCAGCGGTGTGGATCCGGCCCCAGACCTCGACAGCCCCGAGAATCGGGCCGTCGCGCGCGTCGCAGCCGAGGAATCGGTGATCCTGCTGGCCAACCGCGGAATCCTCCCGTTGAGTGGCGCGTTGACCGGCCCGTTGAGGCTCGCCGTCGTCGGCCCGACCGCCGCAGAGGCCCGGTCCTTCCTCGGGTGCTACTCGTACCCCAACCACGTGCTCCACCGCTTCCCAGAGCTCGGCTTGGGCGTGCCCGTTCCAACCCTTGCCGATGCGGTCGTCGCGGAGTTCCCGACAACGCACATCACCACGACCCCCGGCTGCGCCATCAACAGTACTGACACCAGCGGCATCGACGAGGCAGTCGCGGTGGTCCGACGGGCAGACGTCGCTCTGGTGGCAGTCGGGGACGTGGCTGGGATGTTCGGCGGGGGCACCTCAGGCGAGGGGTGCGACGCACCTGACCTGACCCTCCCCGGGGTGCAGGCAGAACTCGTGCGAGCCGTCCTGGCGACCGGCACCCCCACCGTCCTGGTCTGCGTGTCCGGTCGCCCGTATGCCCTCGGCGAGTTCTCGGACGCGGCCTCCGCCATCGTCCAGGCATTCATGCCCGGACAGGGCGCAGGGCCGGCGATCGCCGGCGTCTTGTCCGGTCGCGTCAACCCGAGCGGTCGTCTTCCCGTCCAAATTCCGGGCGTACCCTACGGACAGCCCTCGACCTACCTGCAGTCCCCTTACGGCCGTCCGGGACTGGCTGCCAGCTCGCTCTCGGTGCCGGTCCTCTACCCCTTCGGGCACGGACTCTCATACAGCAGCTTCGAGATCTCCGACCCCCGCCTTAGCGCCAGTGCTGTCGACACCGACGGCCGAGTCTCCGTCTCCGCCACGATCACGAATACGGGAGCGCGCCGCGGGGCTGACGTGGTCCAGCTCTACTACAGCGATCCGGTGGCCGAGGTGGCCCGGCCGGTGATCATGCTTCTCGGTTTCGCCCGAGTCGACCTTGATGCTGGCGAAGAGGCCAAGGTCTCGTTCGAGGTCTCCGCCGACCGCTTCGCATACTGCGGACGACAGGGGCGCATCGTTGATTCGGGGGCCATCGAGCTGATGCTCGGCCACTCCAGCACCGACATCGCCCACCGCGCGCTACTAGAGGTGACAGGCACGACTCGCAAGGTCGGCAGCGAGCGCACCCTGACGACTCCCGTCACCGTCCAAACGTCCGTGCGGTCCACGGGTACGGCCGCACCGGGCGAGCAGCAAGGCATTCAGTGGGCCCGACCAAATGCTTCGGACGATCCGCCTGCCTACGACTTGGGGTAACCAGCACTCAGCGCGTCCGTGAACACCGTCACCACGAGCGTTATCAAGATCGGAGTCAAAGTGCTTACTGCAGTATTGACCGTGGACGTTGAGGCTACTGTGGCGCCGGTTCGCAGAGAAACGTTCGGCGCTTTTGTGGAGCATCTGGGCCGCTGCGTATATACGGGGATATTCGAGCCGGGCCACTCGGCAGCTGACGTCGCTGGGTTTCGCTCTGATGTCCTGGACTTGGTGCGCGAGATGGGTGTCAGCACCGTCCGTTATCCCGGAGGCAACTTCGTCTCAGGCTACCGATGGGAGGACGGGATAGGGCCGCGGGATGGACGACCCACGCGCCTTGACCTGGCTTGGCACTCGACTGAGCCGAACACATTCGGCCTCGACGAGTTCATGGCCTGGGTCAAGCAGGCCGGCGCAGAGCCGATCATGGCCGTGAACCTCGGAACGCGCGGAGTTCAGGAGGCACTCGACCTCCTCGAGTACTGCAACATCCCCCAAGGCACGTTCCTCTCAGACCTGCGGAGACGAAACGGCGCAGCGTCCCCGTACGGCATCCGAACATGGTGCCTGGGGAATGAGATGGATGGACCGTGGCAGATAGGCCACAGATCCGCGGCACAGTACGGCGACCTCGCCGCTCAGACAGGTCGGGCCATGCGCCTGCTGGACCCAGACCTCACGCTGATCGCGTGCGGGAGCTCGGGGCCGGACATGCCGACGTTCGGGGCGTGGGAGGCGACAGTGCTTCAGGAGACCTATGACGTCGTCGATCTGATCTCCGCCCACGCGTACTTTCACGAAGAGGATGGAGACCTTGCGAGCTTTCTCGCCTGCCCCGTCCGGTTGGACGAATTCATCGACGGGATCGTGTCAACTGTCGATCACGTGAAGGCGACACTCAGAAAGAGCAAGCAGATCAACATCTCGTTTGACGAATGGAACGTTTGGTACGAGCAGTCAGAGACCGAGCGCGCCCCCGCACAGGGCTGGCCGGTTGGGCCAGCCCTGTTCGAGCAGCGCTACAGCGTCGCCGACGCCGTTGTCGTCGGCGGGCTGCTCATTGCCCTGATGCGTCGCTCGGACCGGGTGGTCTCCGCGAACCTCGCCCAGCTGGTCAACGTGATCGCGCCCATCATGACCGAGGCAAATGGGAATGCGTGGCGACAGACGACCTACTACCCGTTCGCCCAAGCGGCTACGTCGGCCGCAGGCTCCGTCCTCCTCAGCACATTGGTTGCACCTGTCGTCGGGACTGCAAAGTGGGGGGAGGTTCTGGTCGTCGACGCGGTAGCCACACATGATCCCGATCAGGGTGAGATGGCGGTTTTCATCGTCAATCGCTCAGTTGATCAGGATGTCCAGTTGACGGTGCGTACGCCAGGAGTCAGACCTATGCGTATCGCGAGCGCCACGGTCCTGTGCGATGTCGACCCTCACAGAATCGCTCGAGTCGATGCGCCGCTGAGTCCGCGTGACAACCAGTTGGTCGAGTGCGACGAGGCTGGTCTGCGGATAACACTCCCGCCCGTTTCCTGGAACGTCGTCAAGCTGGTGACGAATGACTGAGCGGGAGCCGCTCGAGCCAGTGCCTGGAGATTCGGGCAACGCCCCGTCGCACCAACCATGCGCGGTCTAGGGTTTCATCGGCCGGCAAATGAGGCCGATGACCGAGACCTGGCGTCCAGTTCTCCCTGAGCTGCCGGGACTCCATGCCGGAAACCCTATGCCGGATACCCAGGCCGGATCCCAATCCTCGGCGGGATCCTGTCCGGCGCAGGCGCCGCCTCCGCCAGGAAGCACGAGCGAGGCAAACACGTGGCGCGAGCTTCTCGCCCTGGCGTGCCGGGCTCGGCAGTGACACGGAGTGGTGGATCGTGGTCCGGGGCGCAGGGTCCCGGCGCACCGAGCAGAGAGGTGGAGGCGTGATCGACGTGATGGTGCCGAAGGGAGGCCTCGATGCCGAGGACATGGGGGTGGTACACAGGCTCGTCGAGGTCGGCCACCGCGTCGTGCCCGGGCAGGCGGTCGCCGAGATCGGGACCGCCAAGGTGACGGTCGAGGTCGAGGAGGAGGCGGGTGGCGTCGTCCATGAGATCCTGCTGCAGCCCGGTCAGGACGTGAACGTCGGTGACGTGATCTTGCGTCTGGACGAGACAGTATGACCGCGCCATTGGACGGCTCTCCCGGCTACGAGGGCGCCGTCGCCGTCGTCACGGGCGGTGCCTCGGGGATCGGCGCCGCAACCGCAGCGATCCTGGCCCGGCGCGGGGCCACGGTCGTGACCCTCGACGTCGAGGAAGCTCCTGCGGACGCGCCGCACAAGCACGCGCGGGTGGACCTCACCGACCACGCAGCCGTGAAGACGATCATCGAGTCGGTTGGCCAGCAGCACGGCCGCCTCGACGTTCTGGTCAACAACGCCGGCATCGGGTCCATCGGGACGGTGGAGGACGGCGAGCTCAGCGAGTGGCAGCGCATCTTCGACGTCAACGTGTTCGGGCTAGCGAACGCCTCACGGGCCGCCATCCCCTTCCTGCGCCAGTCGCCACGAGGGGCCATCGTCAACGTCTGCTCCCTCGTCGCCATCGTCGGGGTCCCGAACCGTGCCTCCTACGCCGCAAGCAAGGGAGCCGTCTACGCCCTCACGCTCGCGATGGCAGCCGACCTCCTGCCCGACGGCATCCGGGTCAATGGGGTCGCGCCTGGTACCACCGGCTCCCCGTGGGTCGACCGGTTGCTTGCCGCAGCTGACGACCCGGTCGCCGAACGCGCCCGCCTCGAGCAGCGCCAGCCCATCGGGCGGCTCGGTACACCGGACGAGATCGCCTCGGTGGTCGCCTTCCTCGGGTCGACCGAGGCGAGCTTCGTGAACGGTGCCGTGTGGACGGCCGACGGGGGGATGACCGGGCTGCGGGTGCCAGCCGCCGCACCACCGCAGCCGGGCGCACCATGACAGAATCGGACCACGTCTCTGACCTGAGCAAACTCGGAGCCGGCGACCGCATCGGACCCGCATGGCCAGCTTGGAGGGCTGGGTCTTGGGAGCCAGGAGCCCTGGATTCGCCAGCAAGTGCAACGTTCGGCGGGCGCTGCGAGGTCGGTGATGGCGCATTCGGCCAGCAACCGAGCATTCGCCCCGGTCGCCGCAGCTGGCCGGACCTATCGACGCCGCCGATGTCCCACCAGGACCCGGGCGGGGCTCACGCAGTGGGCCTGGATGTCGGTGGGCAGGAGTTCGGAAGAGCTCGAGGCGATCACGGTGGCCGCTGGTGCGCGGGACGTGGCGGGGCGCGGCGACCCCGGCGGCGCCGGTTACGTGGCTGAGTGGATCGAGCGCTAACGCTATCCCGGATCCTCCGGCGGCCACCCGATGCTCGTCGCCTGGGGCAGCGAGCAGGCGGGTCCACAAACTATGCGACAAAGGCGCGCCCTTCGTCGCCGGCCTTACCGCGAGGGTCGGGGTGTTCGTGCCGATGCGCCGGGCGTCACGGCCGGCGGGGCCCAGAGCCGCTGAGGTGTCCACGACTTGCGCACTAGGTTCGTGGCCATGACGGTGCTAGCGGGCGGCCGCGTCCGCGTCTCAACGGGGAGTCTCGCCGACGGTCGAGAGATCCGCTACTACGACGACAGCCCACCGTTCGTGGCAGGCGGTCAGTTGCGTCACGTCGAGGACATGCGGCGGCTTTCGCCCGTGGTCAACTCCTCCGTGCAGCGTTACGACCCCCTGACAGGGGAGTGGGTCATTCTCGCCTCCCATCGCAACCAACGGACCCACCTGCCGAGCCAGGACCTCTGTCCGCTCTGCCCGACCAGGCAGGGCCAGGAGCCGTCGGAAATCCCTTCACCGGAGTACGACGTGGTCGTCTTCGACAATCGCTTTCCCTCGCTCAGCCGCGGTTCGATCCGGGCGCCAGAGTCCGTTGATGGACGAGATGTCTGGCCCCAGCGTCCGGGTTTCGGTCACTGCGAGGTGGTCTGCTTCACGTCCGACCACGACACGTCGTTCGCCTCGCTGGAGCCAGGCAGGGTGCGGACGGTGGTCGAGGCGTGGGTCGACCGGACGACTTATCTGTCTCAAGTTCCCGGCATCGCGCAAGTCTTCCCCTTCGAGAATCGAGGAGAAGAGATCGGTGTCACCCTGCACCACCCGCACGGCCAGATCTACGCCTACTCCGAGGTGCCGGCTCGCACCGACCGGATGCTCGAGCGTGCACGTCAGCATCGAAACGCCACGGGGCGCTCCCTCTTGCGGGACGTGCTCGAAGCCGAGCAGCAAGCCGGCGCACGCATCGTGCACCTCGGGCAGGCATGGACGGCCTACGTCCCCGCAGCTGCCCGTTGGCCGCTCGAGGTGCACCTGGCCCCGCATCGGGATGTGCCCGACCTGCCAGCCCTCGATGACGCGGAGCGGGACGAGCTGTGCGCCATCTACCTGGAGCTTCTCCAGCGGGCCGACCGCTTTTTCGACGGAGCCGGTCAGCTGCCGTACATCGCAGGCTGGCATCAGGCACCGTTGGACGACCGTCGCGAGCTGGGTCGGCTTCATCTCCAGTTCTTCTCGCCCATGCGGGCACCCGGGCGCTTGAAATATCTCGCCGGGTCGGAGTCAGCCATGGGCGCCTGGATCAACGACCGTAGACCCGAAGAAGTGGCTGAGCGGTTGCGTGAGGTCGCGTCGTGACCCCACCAACCGTCCGTTGGTATCCCAAACCCGACATCGAAGCCATGGTTCAGCGAGTCAGGAGCTCATTCGCTGCGAAGTTTGGCGAGGCGCCAGAAGGCGTGTGGGCAGCTCCCGGACGGGTGAACTTCATTGGCGAGCATGTTGACTACAACCAGGGGTTGTGTCTGCCGTTCGCACTCGAGCACCGCACCTTCGTTGCGGCGAGGCGCCGGGGCGGCGGAGCGGTCCGGCTCCATTCTTCTCAGCAGCCGGGCGTGTGGGCCGGAACGCTCGACGACATCGCGCCCGGCGTGTCTCCGCGTTGGGCCGGCTATGCGCTCGGCGTGTTATCCGTCCTGCGACAAGACGATTTCGCCGTGCCCGGGCTGGACCTCTACGTCGACAGCGAGGTGCCCGTAGGAGCCGGGTTGTCGTCGTCGGCGGCGCTGGAGTGCGCGGTGGCGCTCGCTGTTGATGAGCTTGCGGATTTCGGTTTGGCCGCCGACGACGAAGGTCGGAAGCGGCTAGCCGAGGTCTGCGTCCGGGCCGAGAACGAGGTCGTGGGCGCACCCACAGGAGGCATGGACCAGACGGCCGCCTTGCGAGCCCGCGCCGCGTCGGGGCTGGTCTTGGACTGCGCGGACTCCTCCATCGAGTGCGTGCCGTTGGACTTTCGGGCCGCCGGTCTAGCCCTGCTCGTGATCGACACTCGGTCGCAGCACGCGCACGTCGACGGCGAGTACGGGAGCCGAAGGGCCGAATGCCTGCATGCCGCGCGGCTCTTGGGTGTCGGGAGTCTCCGGGAGATCGGGGTGGGCGAGCTGCCAGCCAGTCTTGACGGGCTGCCCAACGCCCAGCTTGGCCGACGGGTCCGCCACGTCGTCACCGAGATCGACCGAGTTCGAACGGTGGCTGAGCTTCTGCGCACAGGGAGACTGGCCGAAACGGGCTCGCTGCTGGCGGCCTCCCATCGTTCGCTGCAGGTTGACTTCGAGGTCTCCACGCGAGAGCTCGATCTTGCGTGCGACCTGGCTCGCGAGGCCGGCGCCCTTGGCGCTCGAATGACCGGCGGCGGGTTTGGTGGCTCGGCCTTCGCTTTGGTGGCGCGGGAGCAGGCTGTGGAGGTGTCAACGGCAGTCGCCGCCGGCTTTGTCGCGGCGTCGTTCCGGCAGCCGACCTTCCTCCTCGCTCGCGCTGGCTGTGCCGCCGGGCGCGTGCCTGGCGGAAACCCAGGCTGAGGCCGTTCGGCTATCAGTCCCGATTGGCCCGTGCCCGGTTCGGGGAGGCAGGTTGTGCGGCTGTCGGGAGGACTGACGACTCGCGCACGATCAGCTCGGGTTGGAAGACGACCTGTTGGTGGCTGTGCTCGGGGTCCTCGCCCTCCGCGACGAGCAGCTGTGCGGCGGTGCGTCCCAGACGCTCCCGAGGCTGGCGTACGGAGGTCAGTGGGACCGCAGCTGCCTCGGCGGACTCGATGTCGTCATATCCCACGATCGCCAGACCATCCGGCACGCGAGTGACAGCAGATGGGGGACAGGAACAGCCCGGCGGGGCCGGCGCCGACGATCCCCACCTGGTGCGCATGCCTGCAGTGACCCGGAATCCGATTGTTGCGGCACGCCCGCAGTTCCACTGACCGGAAGTTCGTGACTACCGGTCGAGTCCTGAGCGTCGACGGGACAGTCCGCAGATGCGACGCCAACCTCTACTAAGCGTTCTTGTGTGCGGAGCAGATCTCCTCAGACGGCATCGCTGCAGGTCACACGGGTGCGCCTGTAGAACTCCGGCTGATGGTTGACGTTTCGTGTTCGGGTGATGCTTGACACTCAACCCGCCCGAATTTGCTGTCATCCGCGCCGTACCGAGGCGCGTTTCTTGCGAACCTCCCGCTGGTTGTCCCGAACGATGGTCTTGAGCAGTTCCTCGCCGTCCCAGACGTGCAGGATCTCATCCTGAACGTGGATATCGACGCTGGCTCCGGCCCGGTGTTTGCCCACTGAGAACTGCTGCCAGGCCACCGAGATGATCCCGTTGGCGGCGACCCGTCGCGAGACCCAGTCCCCACCGACGCGCTCTGGGTGCAGCGCCTGCTCGGCCAGCACTCGGCCCTGACCGGCTGTTCCGGCCCCGAATCGGGCTGCCGGGGTGTCCATCCCGATGCCCTGATGCGGACGGTGATGGTTGTACTCCCCCACCCACGTATCGAGCTCGGCCTGGGCCTCTTCGATCGAGGCGAAGAACCGACCCGTCACGAACTCGGTGCGAAGACTCCGATGGAACCTCTCGATCTTGCCGGTCGTGGTCGGGGATCGCGGGGCGGTAAGCAGGTGCTCGATCCCGTTCTCCCGGCAGATCCGGTCGAACAACACCTCGGTGTGGTTGCGCCCGAACCGTCCGGTGAACACCTTGCCGTTGTCGGTCAATATCTCGGCCGGAATACCCCAACGGCGCATCGCTTCAGCGAAGTGCCCGCACACCGCGCGGGAATTGGCGCGGGTCATCAACCCCGCACTGACACAGAACCGGGAGTGATCATCAACCCCGGTCAACGCCTTGAGCTCAACCCCGTCGACGAAGCCGACCCCGCCCACCACATCGAACTGCCACAACTCCATCGCCGAGCCGCGTTCCCACCGGCGGAACTTCTCTGACCTGCGCCGCCGCGAACCCACCTCGATCATGTTCGCCCGCTTCAACGCCCGATAGATCCCCGACAACGACGGGACCGCATCGACCTCGGACCGCTCAAGCTCAAAGCGCAACCGACGCGGACCCCACCCCGGATGCTGCCGGCGCCACTCCAGAACCTGCGCCTCGATCACCGCCGGCATCTGCATCGGCGAGGACCTAGGTCGATGCGACCGATCCGCCAACCCGGCCAACCCATCCGACTCATAGCGGGCCAGCCACGCATGCACGCTCTGACGCGACACCCCCACCCGCGAAGCCACGTCCACAATCGCCTCGCCATCGCGGATCACCGCGAGAACGGCCTGATACCTCTGCTCCACCACACTCAGCTCCACAATCATGGAGTCGAGCGTCAAGCATCACCCGAATACAGCGACACCAATCAGCCGAACACCTGTCGCCCATCAGCCGAAGCCAATGTGTCAACCATCAGCCGGAACTACACATCACACGGGTGCGCCGCCAGGGACTCGAACCCCGAACCCGCGGATTAAGAGTCCGCTGCTCTGCCAGTTGAGCTAGCGGCGCGTGGGTGGTGACATTAGCAAACGCCCTGGTCAGCCACGAAATCGTCGTTCTCGAGCTCGCGGTCCCGCGCGACCTCGCGGGCGATCCGGAGCAGCTGCCTCCCGTCTCGGGCCACGTCGTCGGTGAGCAGCTCGGCCAGCAGGATGTCACGCGAACGTGGGCCCAAGGGGTCTGCCAGGTCGATCAAGAGCGTGAGGGGCACGCCAGCAGCGAGGAGGGCCATGACCTCGGTGCTCGCGTCTGACCGGGGGAGGGTCGTCAGACGAATCACAATGGTGTAACTCGGCAGGTGTTCTGCCCTACCCACTCGGCCGAACGGGTGATAGGTCCTCGTAGGCTGCGGGGCGTGCCTATGACGTCCGAAGATCGCGGGGTGCTCCCCAGCCGGCTCAACGATGTGGTGCGCGCCGACGAGGCGCTGCTCGTGGCGCTGCGCCGCGCGCTGCACGCTCACCCCGAGCTGAGCGGGCAGGAGACCGCGACCACCGACCTCATCGACCTGCACCTGCGTGAGCTGGGTTTGTCCCCAGTACGGCTGGCCGTTGGCACCGGTCTGGTTTGCGACATCCACCTCGGCACGCCCAAGACCGGCGAGGTCAGCCGGGCCGGCGGGGCCCCGCGGGTGATCGCTCTCAGGGCCGACATCGACGCGCTGGCCATGTCCGACGACAAGCTGGTGCCCTACCGCTCGCAGGTCGATGGAGTCGCTCACGCCTGCGGGCACGACGTACACACGACCGTCTTGGTCGGCGCAGCCCGGGCCTTGGTGTCCCTCGCGTCCGAGCTGAACGTGCACGGCACGGTGCGACTCGTCTTCGAGCCGGCCGAGGAGTCGGTGCCCGGCGGCGCAGTGGATGTCATGAAGGAGGGCTGGCTCGACGACGTGGACATGATCTTCGGTCTGCACTGCAACCCGAAGATCGACGTGGGGCTGATCGGCTGCCGCGAGGGTCCGATCACGTCCGCGGCCGACCTCACCGACGTACGGCTTCGCGGCCCGGGCGGTCACACGGCCAGGCCGGAACGCACCGTTGATCTCATTGCCTTGTTCGGTCGGGTCATCACCGAGGTCCAGCCCGTCCTTGACCGCTTGACCGGCGATCCGGGAGCTCTTCAGGCAGTTTCCGGAGCCATTCATGCCGGTGGGGCCGCCAACGTCATCCCGGCGCAAGGTTCGCTCCAGGGAACCCTCAGGACTCGGGACCACGACTTGTGGGACAAGGCCCCCGAGCTGTTCGCGGCCGCGGTGGCCGAGATCGTCGAGGGTTCCGGAGCCGTGCTGGAGATCGGACACCGACGCGGTGTCCCGCCGGTGGTCAACGACGGTGCCGCGACGAGGCTCCTGGCGCAGGCCGCTCGGACGGCTCTTGGTGAAGGCACCGTGGTGGGGGCCGAGCAGTCCATGGGCGGGGACTCCTTCGCGTGGTATCTCGAGCGCGTCCCCGGGTCCTACGCCCGACTCGGTGTGCACGACCCGACCGTGGGGATGCCGCTGCTCGACCTGCACGCGAGCACCTTCGACGTGGATGAGCGGGCCATCGGGATCGGCGTACGCGTCCTCGTGGCGGCAGCGCTGCAGGCTCTTGCCCTCGACAGCGACTCCTGAGCCTTCCACTCCTGAGCCTTCCACTCCTGAGCCTTCCACTCCTGAGCCTTCCACTCCTGAGCCCCTCGACTCCCGAGCTCGCCCTCGCCTCCGACCCGTAACTCGAACTGTTCGACTTTCGGGGGTCATGGACCCTGTAAGTCGAACTGTTTGACTTGCGGGGGTACGGCTTTCGGCAGGGACGGCGCCTTCCTGCCGAACTGTTCGACTTTCGGGGGTCATGGACCCTTAAGCGAACTGTTCGACTTACAGGGGTGCGGTGCCCGCCGGAAGGCGACTTTCGGGGGTCTTGACCCGCCACCCCAAGGTGAGGTGGCATGCTGACTCAGCGTTCAGTTTCAGTTGATGAATGAGTCGGATGAGATGAGACGGAGTCAGTCATGGCGGAACAGTTCGACGCGATCGTTGTCGGTGGCGGCCACAACGGACTGACGGCGGGCGCCTATCTGGCCCGCGCCGGGCTCAAGGTCGTCGTGCTCGAGTCGCGCTACAAGACCGGCGGCGCGGCGGCGACCGACTCCCCGTGGCCCGAGGCACCCGAGCTCAAGGTCACCAGGTTGTCCTATGTCATGAGCCTGATGCCCCCGACCATCCGCCGCGACCTGAGCCTCGACCGGCACGGCTACAAGGTCCACCCCATGGGGCCCTACTACCAGGCGTTCCCAGAGGGCGGCTCCATCGCGCTGTTCGCCGACGACGCCAAGCGCAACTACGAGTCCATCGCCAAGTGGTCGAAGAAGGACGCCGACACGATGCCCAAGTGGGACGCGTGGCTGGCCGGGCTGGCCGACGTCCTCGGTCCGATGCTGATGCAGGTGCCACCCAACGTCGGCTCTCGCAAGCCCGCTGAGCTCGCCAAGATGCTCAAGCTCGGGTGGAGCAAGCGTGGCCTCGACGTCCAGACGATCGGCGATGTGACCCGCCTGATGGCCATGAGCATCGGCGACATGCTCGACGACTGGTTCGAGTCCCCCCAGATCAAGGGCGCGCTGGCCGTCAACGGCGTGATCGGCACTTGGGCAGGGCCGTACGAGCCAGGCACCGCCTACGTGATGGCCCACCACTCGATCGGCGACGTCGGTGACGGGCATCTCGGCAGCTGGGGCTTCCCCGAGGGCGGCATGGGTGCGGTGGCCGAGGTTTTCAAGCGCGCCGCGCTCGAGCTCGGTGCCGTCATCCGCACCGACGCCAAGGTCACGAAGACGCTGGTGAGCAACGGTCGGGTCACCGGTGTCGCTCTGGAGAGCGGCGACGAGATCCATGCGCCCATCGTGGTGACGTCCCTGCACCCGCAGACCGCGTTCCTCGACCACATCGACGCCCGCGAACTGCCCGACCAGTTCGTCACCGACATCGAGCGGTGGAAGACCCGCAGTGGCGTGGTCAAGATCAACCTGGCTCTCTCCGAGCTGCCCAACTTCACGGCCGACCCTGGCTCCAACCAGCAGGAGCACCACACCGGGACGGTGGCGATGGCCCCGACCCTGGAATACATCGAGCGCGCTTTCCAGGATGCTCGCGAGGGGCGCGCGGCCGAGGCCCCGTTCAGCGACACCACGATACCGACAACGTTCGACAAGACCCTGGCGCCCGAAGGCGTACACATCATGTCGATGTTCAGCCAGTGGGTGCCGCACGAGTGGTCGAAGGAGCCGCACCAGGAGGAGGTCGAGGCCTACGCCGACCGGCTCATCGCGAAGTACGAAGAGGTGGCCCCCGGCTTCACGGCATCGATCATGCACCGAGACGTCGTCAGCTCCTACGTGATGGAGAAGGAGTACGGCCTGATCGGCGGCAACATCTTCCACGGAGAGCTCTCCCTGGAGCAGCTCTTCCACATGCGTCCAGCGCCCGGCTACGCCGACTACCGCACGCCCATCGCCGGCCTCTACAACGCCAGCTCGGCCACCCATGCGGGTGGTGGGGTCTGTGGCATCCCGGGCTACCAAGCTTCCAAGGCTGCCCTTCAGGACAGCCGCGGAGGAGTGAAGGGGCTGACCCAGCGGTGGGCCAAGTCACGTTGAGTCTTGGCTCCAAACCCACGACATGCTGATCCGCGAGGAGCGGCCGCAGGATGTCGACGCGATCCGAGACGTCCACCTGAGGGCGTTCGGTGAACAGGGCCTGGTCGTTGCCCGAGTGGTTGATGACCTGCGGCTCAGCCTGGCCGTCGAACCGGGGCTGTCTCTCGTCGCCTGCGTCGGTGAGACCGTCGTCGGTCATGTGATGTTCACGCGCAACGTCTTGGACGCACCTCAGCGACTGGTCGACGTGCAGGTCCTCAGCCCGCTCGGGGTGCATCCTGAGCACCAACGGCAGGGCATCGGCTCGACGCTCGTCGAGCGCGGGGTCGGCGAGCTCGACGAGCGGGGAGCCACGGCGATCCTGCTGGAAGGCGATCCGGCCTACTACTCGCGGCTCGGCTTTGTGCCGGCGGGCGATCTCGGGTTTCGCAAACCTTCACTGCGCATCCCGGACGCTGCGTTTCAGGTCCGCCTGCTGTCGGCCTACGAACCCTGGATGACCGGAACTCTGGTCTATCGACAGACGTTCTGGGACAACGACGCCGTCGGTCTTCGAGAAATCTGACCGGAAGGTCAGGCCCTGGCTCGCTCACCCTTGGCGGCCTTCTCGACGATCATCGCGATCCGACGAGCCTGGGTTTCCTGCTGCATTGCGCTGATGACCCACCACAGCATCTGCTTGCGCGCACTGGGAGAGAACTCGTCCCACGCGCTCCGCGCAGCCGGGGTGGCGTCGAGCGCGATGGCCAGATCGAACGGTTCGATCAGGTCTTCGACCGGGTCGTAGATCGTCCACCAACCATTCGCTTGTGCGGTCTCGATGGCGCGACGTCCGGCATCGGTCATCAGTCCAGCCGCCTCCATGTCGGTCGCCCGCGCCCGGTTCAACCGCGTCCAGGAGCTCTTGGCCTTACGCGGGGTCATGAGCTGCAGGGACCGCTCGTCGTCCAGCGGCGACACGGTTGAGTCGATCCAGCCGAAGCAGATCGCCTCCTCGACGACCTGTGGATACGGGCATCTCGGCCGGTCCGCCGAGCGCCACGAGCACAACCACACGCCACGGGTGTTGTCGTGGCTGTGTTCGAGCCAAGCGCGCCACTGGCTGCGGGTCTCGGCGTGATAGATGGGATAGCCGAACTTCCAGGTCGGCGGATGCACCGACCTCGACGGGGGCACCGACGATGGCGACATCCCAGATTCCCTCAGGCGCTTGCGGTCATCGAGGCGACGCGTCGGACGAGGTCTCGACAGAAGGGTCCGATGTCCGCGGCGTCATCGATGAACATCGACGGCTTGAAGCAGATGGTCGTGAAGCCCTGAGCGAGCTGCCGGGGGAGATCCTCCAGGGCGACCGCGACATCAGCCACGTCGTTGGGGCCGTCGAACGTCCCGCGGATGCCCCCGACCATCTCCAGCTCGTCCAGATCGCGTCCAGCGGCCGTCATAGCTGAGCTCAACATCGTCAGGTCGTCATCGGTCAGCGCGCCGAACGGGTTCAGCCCGGAGCCGTAGCGCACGAGCCGCCGTACCAACGCCTCGTGCATGCCCTGACCGCCGAACCACATCACCGGACCGGTGGGGCGGTACGGCCCCGGCTCGACCCAGACGTCACCGAAGGAGAAGAAGTCGCCGTCGTGCCGGAACGGCTGCGGACCCCACGCCGCGGCGAGCACCTCGAGCTGCTCGTCGAGGATGCGACCACGCTGGCCAAAGGCCACTCCGAGCGCGTCGTACTCATCGCGGTGCCAGGACACGGTGGGCAGTACGACGAGCCGCCCCTCGCTGAGCAGGTCCAAGGTGGCGAACTGCTTGGCCAGGTCCAGCGGGTGGTGCAGCGGCATGATCACGGCGCCCGCCACGAGGCGCAGAACAGAGGTCGCCTGACCGATCGCAGCCAACGTGATCAGGTTGTGCGGCCACGGGGTCGCCGGATCCTGGTTGCCCGGGGCGGCGTAGTCCCGCGGGTTGCCCATGATCCCGTGCTCGCCGGCGGAAGGTCCCAGCACCACGTGCTCGCTCATCTGCACCCCGTCCACGCCCGCCTGTTCGGCCTCCGCAGCCAGGCGGACCAGACCCAACAGGTCACGGGGATCGACGATGGACTGGTTCTCGCTGAGCACCATCAACAACTTCACGTCGGCCACAACGGGCACTCCTCATCAACGGCGAAGGGGCCGGTCGCCAAACTGGCGGCGATCGACCCCTTCGACGGAAAGCCTTTGCTCAGGTGACAAGGTCCTTGACGGAGTCCTCGTTCTCCTGCGACTTGCGCAGGAAGCCGACGAGCAGACCCACCAGGAACATGGCGAACGGCAACAGGATCAGGGTCCAACCTGTCGCATTGAGCCCCCATGCCTGAACACTTGGATCGACGTCGTCCTTCACCGTGCCCGCAAGCAAGCCGAACCGGGACATCAGCAGGTAGAGCCCGAGCACCAGGCCGAGGAACGCCAGAATCGGGGCGATCAGGGTGTGCCAGATCCGTTTGTCGGCGTCGGTTCGACGGAAGAACGCGATGACCGCGATACAGACCAGCGCCTCGACGAGGACGATCGCTACGACGGCGAGCCCGGAGAACCAGTAGAACAGGTTCAGGATCGGGTCCTTGTCGGTCGCCCAGAAGAACACGATGACGCAGAAGGAGATCACGGAGGTGGTGAGGGTCGCGATCCAGGGTGCGCCGTGCTTGTTGACCCGGTCCAGAGCCGCCGGGAACACGCCGGCGCGGCCCATCGAGAAGAAGTAACGCGCCGCAGCGTTCTGGAACGCCAGGATCCCGGCGAACAGGCTGCTGAGCACCAGCCACTGCATGGTGTCCGACACGAACGTTCCCATGCCCGCACCAAGCCACCCGCCGACGGACTCTTGGGCCACCGTGAAGACGACGGCCGCGGGGTTGGCCAGCTCGTCCGACATCGCCACGGTCTGGTCGACGACGTTGCCCGCTCCGAGCCAGGTGACGATCGCCAACGTGGACAGGCCGAACAGCACCGTGATCAGCAGCACCGCGGTGTAGGTCGCGATCGGCACGGTGCGCTTGGGGTCCTTGGACTCCTCGCCGTAGATCGCGGTGGCCTCGAAGCCGATGTAGGACGCGAAGGCGAACGCCAGCGCGATCCCGGCCGAGCCGGCCAGACCACCCACGAAGATGTTGCTCGGCGAGAACGAGGCGCCGAGGTCGACGCCGTCCGGCCCACCCTCGACGAACACGGCGATGACCATGACGAGCAGGGCCAGTACCTCGATCGACATGAAGACACCGAGGACCTTGGCGCCGATGTCAACGGCGAGCAGGGAGAGCCCGGTCACCACCGCCCAGGCGATGAGCGACCACCAATACCAGGAGAGGCTGATCCCGAGCTTGTCGTCGATCTCGCCCGAAGCAACCCCACCGAAGAAGCCGTAGATGGCCAGCTGGACGGCGATGTAGGCCGTCAGCGATACGAAGGCGCTGCCCACGCCCGGGATGACGCCGAGGCCGCGACCCACGTAGGCGAAGAACGCCCCCGTGTTCGTGACGTGCTGGCTCATCGTTGCGTAGCCCACGCTGAACAGCAGCAGCGTGATGCCGACGGCGACGTACGCGCCAGGCACTGCCGCGCCGTTGCCGAGCACGATGGCCACCGGCACAGCACCGGTCATGCCCACCAGAGGCGCGGCGGCGGCCACGACGAAGAAGACGATGCCAATGACACCGAGGCGGCCCTTGCGAAGCGAGGTTCCTTCGGTCTCGGGCGGGGCTGGCTTCAGCTGGTCCATTCCGTCTCTCCAAGGTCAGTGCGGAGGTTTCGTACGGGGCCGAACGAAAGTCGTGGCCGAGTCTCGGGGCACGGCGTGACCTTGTCAAGCAGTTCAGTGCAACTGCGACAACATTGAGTCCCCACCCCGTGGTTGCGCGACTACTTCTCTTCGACGGTTGAGGGGTAGAGGTCCTTGCTCGGCGTGCGGATTCCGCGGAACTCCCAGTCGCCGCCAAGCGCGGTAGAGACCACTTCCTCGCTCTGGGTGGGCTGTGCACCGACGTCGGTGCGGATCGGTGTCGGCCCGGTGACCACGTGATTGGTGAGCTTGCCCAGACCCTCGACCTCGACCTCGACGACGTCGCCTGGCACTACCGGACGGGAGTTCGCTGGAGTGCCGGAGAACAGCAGGTCTCCGGGCGAGAGGGTGATGGTGCGGGCGATATCTGCGACGAGGTAGTGCATGTCCCACTCCATCTCGTCGGTGTTCCCCTCCTGCTTCACCTCGCCGTTGACGATCGTCCGCAGGGTTTTACCGTGGAAGTCCCAGTCAGTGACCAACCCTGGGCCGACGGGAGCCAACGTGTCGGACCCCTTGACCCGCAGCATCGAGCCGGCATCGGTGTCCCTGAAGTCGTGCAGTCCGTAGTCGTTGCCGATGGTGTA
The DNA here is from genome assembly GCA_963819985.1 of uncultured Actinomycetota bacterium. Classification (GTDB taxonomy): domain Bacteria; phylum Actinomycetota; class Actinomycetes; order DATJPE01; family DATJPE01; genus JANPBY01. The sequence goes on from CAWFYH010000002.1 coordinate 35,158, forward strand.
GCCGGCGATGTAGTCGCCAGCCTCGGCGGGGGAGACGTTTCGGCAGGTCCGTCCGATGACGATGACGATCTCGCCCTCGTAGTTCAGCCACTTGCAGCCCTGCGGACGTACGACCGCTCCCTTGTGCGAGTTGAGCGCGGTCACCGGCTTGTGAAAGTACGTTGGCGCGCCAGGGAGCTTGGTCATGAATTCGTTGGTACGGCTCGCGAAGTTCAGGTGTACGGCGATGATCTTCGTCGGTTCGGTGGGCGGCAGGTGCACGGCGTCCTCGACACCGACACTGCGGCCGTCACCGGCAACGAGCTCGTCGCCCTCACGACGCGCCGAAACGGCGGCGCCGTCCAACAGGATGCGGCGGTATTCAGTCACGGGACTCCTCGGGGGACTCGGTGCCGTCTCAGCCGGCGGCTGTGAGGTCGGGGCCGCGCATCTGGCGGACGTACTCGGGATCTTCTGGGGTCCGTCGCGGCTTCGGGAAGCCGCCGTCGGGGCGGTCGAACCAGACGTGAACCTGCCCGGTGCCAATGGAGTTCTCGTACTCGCCGTACTGCCGGCCGGGGGCGACGACGTCTCCTTCACCGAGTGCGCCCATCATCATCAGGTAGTGGGCGAACATTGCCTCCGGGCGGTATTTCATGAAGTCGTCCATCGTGTCCAGGACCTGCGCATGGTCGCCCGCGCGGAACCACTCAAGGCGGCGCATGTCAGCCGCGTACGCCTCCGGGGTTCGGATGTGTGACGTGTCACCGGCCTCGTGGTCGCGCAGCTCACGTAGCTTCCAGAACGTGTGTGACAGCGCGCCGGAGGCGATGAGCAGCACCTTGCGGTCGGTGTGCGCGATGGCGTCGCCGATGGCGCGACCGGCTCGCAGGAAGTCCTCCATAACACCGGTCTGAGCAACGCTCACCGACATCCACCGCTTGTCGAGACCCTCGCCCAGGTATTTCCAGAGGTTGAGGGTCGCGTAGTACAGCGGAAGGTAGTCGTCGTCGATCGCCGTCACCCAGGTGCTGTGGGTCGCGCCCGCGTCAGCCATGGCGAAACCGAGCTCGGGGTCGCCTCGCCAGTCATAGGGGATGCGGCACATGCCGCGCGGCAGCTCCTCAGCGGTGAACAGCCCGGCACGGCGGGCCTGTGCCGTCACCACAAACTCGACCGTCGTGAACCAGTGCGAGTCGAGAACCACGACCGTGTCGTAGTCGAGGGTCTCGAAAACCTCTTTGCGCAGCTGATGAAGCCCCGGAACGAGCGTGAAATCCCGACCCTTGTTCAGCTCCAGCCGAGTCTCCTCCGGAAGCATGATCGTGGGAACGTGCGCCAGGAGCCCGGCGCCGACGATCTCACCCATGTCAGGCCCAACCTTTCGGAGCGAACACGGAATTCTTCACATCGCAGTAGAAGTCGAAGGACCAGAGCCCACCCTCGCGGCCGATGCCAGACCGGCCGCTGCCGCCGAACGGAGCCGAGAGGTCGCGGACGAAGAAGCAGTTGACCCAGACCGTTCCAGCCCGGACCCGTGCCGACACTCGCTCAGCTCGCTCGTGACTGCCCGTCACGATGGTGGCAGCCAGCCCGAAGTCGGTGTCGTTGGCCATTGCGACACCGTCCTCCTCGGAGGAGAACCGCTGGAGGGTGAGGACCGGTCCGAAGACCTCCTCGCACGTGATCTCCATCGAGGCGTCGACCCCCTCGAAGACCGTTGGTTTGTAGTAGAAGCCGCCGGTTGTGTTGTTGAGCTCATGGTTCGGCTCGCCACCCAGCACCACCTGCGCGCCGTCGGCGATCGCCCGCTTGACGAACCCGTCGACGCGGTCGAAGTGCGTACGGCTCACGAGCGGGCCGATGTCGACGCTCTCGTCGCGGGAGTCGCCTTGTGTGACAGCGGCAGCCCGCTCGAGGAATCGGGCGCGGAAGGCGTCATAGATACCGTCCTGCACAAGCATCCGCACTGCTGCCAGGCAGACCTGCCCGGAGTTGTCGAACTGCTCGACCGCCAGGTCGACGGCGAGGTCTAGGTCGGCGTCGTCGAAGACGAGCAACGGAGACTTGCCGCCGAGCTCGAAGCTCACCGGCGTGACGTTGCGGGCGGCGGCCTCGCCGATCTTGACCGAGGTGGGCACCGACCCCGTGAAGCAGATCCGGCGTACGTCGCGATGCGCGACCAGGGGCGCCCCGGCTTCGGTTCCCATCCCCTGGACCACGTTGAAGACGCCCGAGGGCAGCCCTGCCTCGTGAGCGATGTCCGCGAACAGCGATGCGGTCAGGGGCGCCCATTCGGGAGGCTTGGCGACGACGGTGTTTCCGGCTGCCAGCGCTGGACCGATCCGCCACGTCGCCAGCATGAGGGGGGCATTCCACGGTGTGACGATCGCTGTCACCCCCGCGGGATCCCACGTCACGTGGTTGCGGTGCTCGCGGGTCTCGAAGTCTGGGTGTTCTAGCGTGAGCAGGAAGTCGGCGAAGAACCGGATGTTCATCGCCACGCGAGGCATCACCCCACGTCGGTGGGATCGCAGCAGCGAGCCGTTGTCCGCGGTCTCGACTTGGGCGAGGTCCTCGACCCGGGCTTCGATGCCGTCTGCAACCCGGTTGAGAATCGCTGCGCGCTCCTTGGGGGCCATCCCTCCCCAGGCAGGGAAGGCCGCCTTCGCGGCTGCGACGGCTTGATCCACCTCGGACTGGCCGCCGCGGCTGACGTGCGCCAGCACCTGACCGTCGAGCGGCGAGATGTCTTCGAACGTGGCAGCACTGTCGAGCCGCTCGCCGCCGATCCAGTGGCGTGTGTCGACCTCGACACCGGCGACGGTCACCGTGCTCATCGAGCCTCCGGGCGTGTGGGGTGTGTGAGCCGTTTCTGGGCCGCCAGCCTGGCGCGACATCGACCCTCCGGCTATCGTTCGGACACAAACGTATTGTGGTGCTGCGGAGGCGTCAAGAGATGACCGGCAACCCGCTCGTCGTGATTCCGGCGCGCTTCTCCGAGTCGGCCTCGGCCCACCGCTACCGCGCCTTGAGCACGGCTCGCTCCTTGTCCGAGGGTGTGCTGTTGGCGGGCGGCGAACCCCTCACCGTGCACCCGTGGGTGCCGGGCTTCGAGGTCACCCCGGAGGACGTTGGGCGGCGGCTGCACTTCGCTGACGCGGTGCTGCTTCCCGGTGGAGGTGACCTCGCACCTCAGGCGTATGGCGAGGACGTTGTCGGCGACGACGTCTATGACGTCGACGCCGAACAAGACGCCTTCGACCTGGCCGTGGCCACGTGGGCGCTGTCGGCCGGCGTACCGCTGCTGGCTGTCTGCCGTGGATGGCAAGTGGTCAATGTGGCCTTGGGGGGCACGCTCGAGCAGCACATGACCGAGCCGCATCGCCATGTCGTGCAAGAGATCTCGGTGGATCCTGGGTCGCTGCTCGCTGACGCGGTCGGCACCTCTGTCCAAGGATCGTGCTTTCACCACCAGCGTGTGAGCCAGCTCGGTGAGGGGCTGGTCGCGGTGGCGCACACCGAGGACGGGACGATCGAAGGAGCCGTACTGCCCGGAGCGCGTGGCTGGTTTCTCGCCGTGCAGTGGCACCCGGAGGACACCGTCACCACCGATCCGGCTCAGCTCGCGCTGTTCAAGGCCTTGGTCAACGCCGCTTCCTAGCGCTCAGTTTCTCGTAGCGAGTCAGTTCGCCTCGACGCGCTTGGCCACCGTGCGCAGGGAGCGGGCCATGGCGAGCATGGCGGCCTTGTCGAGATCGCTGGTGACGTAGCTCTCCTCGGCGTTGAACAGGGGGAACACGGTCGTCATCAGCCGTTGCCCCTTGGGGGTAAGGGACAGCAGCACCCGACGTCCGTCGTCGGGGTGGACCTTGCGACGAACCAGGCCCCGGTTCATCAGGGTGTTCTGCACTCCGGTCAGCGTCCCCTTGGAGATGCCCGCCTCGGCTGCGACGTGGCGGGTCTCGATCTCGCCCCAGATCCAGACGACCCAGAGCACGACCCACCCGGTCCAGGTCAGGTCATGGGGGGCCAGGACGGTCCGCTCGACATGGTTGCGGACGGCATTGGCCGCCCGGTAGATGTTGGAGACGGCCGCCATCGCCGTCATGTCGACTGCCAGTCCCTGCAGCCGGTCAGCCACCGCTTGCTCGGTGGCTTCCAGGGTGTGTTCGCCGGATGACATTCCGGCCGCGGCAGCGTTGGTCGTCCGGACGTAGCGGCTCAAGGTGCACGCCTGGTCGTCGCAGGGGCATCGGTCGGGGTCGCAGTCATCCGGGTGCACGACAGGTGAGCCACGATGCGCACCACGAGTGTCTCCTTGATCTCGACGTCTCGACTGTGACTTCACCGGCGTTCTCGGCCCCGTCATGCGATGCAGTGTAGGCCGGTCGTTTGGGCCCGTACAGTCAGAGATTCAGGCGGTCACGGTCGCCACTTGGTCGAGGAAACGGTCCACGAGCTGGCGGGTACGCGCTGCTGCCTGTTCGGCGGTCCGGACCGTCTCGGCCATCAGTGCGGCGGCGTCTTCCCCGTGCGACTCGAGATAGACGCTCCCGCCGTTGTCCAGCCAGCCCTGAAGCATCTCCGGATGCAGCTCGGGATGGAATTGGACGGCAAGGCTGCGGCCGATCACGAACGCCTGTTCGGAGGCGGCCGTACGCGCGATGACTCGCGCTCCCGGAGGCGCCTGCCAACGGTCGTGATGCCACTCGAACCACGGACCGGCGTCAACAAGATCTGGCTCGTCGGTCTCGATCGAGTACCACCCGACCTCGGCCGTCTCCGCTCGCTCGACCGAGCCGCCGAGCGCTGCAGCCAGAGCTTGTCCACCGAAGCAGATTCCGAGCACCGGGACGTCTGAATCATGCGCCTTGCGCAGGAACGAGAGCTCCTCCAGGATCCACGCGCCGATGGTCGACTCGTCGTAGACCGACCAGGGTGCGCCCATGGGGACGATCGCGTCGTAGTCCGTCGGGTCAGGAAAGGTCACCGCTACGTCTGGGTGGGCGAATCGATCCTCGGGCACGATGAGGAACTCCTCGACGTCATATCCGCGGCACGCGAACTGCTCGCCGACCGGTCCCGGTGGTGACACATGATCTTGTTGCACGAATAGCACACGCACGACGTGGCCCCTTTCGTTCGGATCCGAACATATGGGCCGTTGCCAGGATCGGCAAGATCTGGACGCGCTGTGCTCATCCCCTTTCGCTCGTGGCATACGGCCACTATCGTTCACTCATCGTTCGGTCCCGAACAAAAGTCAGGAGCCACGCATGAGCGACGTCGACGTCCCCGCCCTGGTTGAGGATCTCCGATCCCAGGGCATAGACGTGATCCGGGTGTCGTTCCCGGACATGATCGGTGTCGATCGAGGACGCGACGTGCTCATCGATGAGCTGGAGACCGCGCTCACCCACGGGATCGCCTTCTGTCGAGCTGCCTACCACACGTCGCCCATGGGCGACGTGGTGCCGGTGCAGGGGGGAATCGAAGCAGGCCTCCCGGACATCAAGGCCATCCCGGACCTCACCACCCTCACCGACCTGCCGTGGGAGCCCGGGGCTCGGTGGTGCCTGTCGGACACCTTCGTCCTGGGTGGCGAAGCCGCCGCGGAAGGCCCGCGCGAGGTGGCGCGTCAGGTGTCGGCCAAGCTCGGCGAGCTGGGTCTGGCGGCAGTCATCGGCCCCGAGCTGGAGTTCTATCTGTTGGAGCAGGACCAGTCCACCGAACGTGGCTGGAAGCGGTACGCAGACGCGCCGGGGAACGTGTATGTCGTCGGTCGCAAGGGCGATCCCAAGGGGATGCTCCTGACGATGCTGCGCAAGATGCGGGACGCATCGCTTCAGGTGACGGCGGCCAACCACGAGTTCTCCGGTGGTCAGTTCGAGATCAACCTCAACCACTCCGAGCTGTTGGATGCGTGCGACCGGGCGTTTCGGATGAAGTCCGCGGTGCAGGAGATCGCCCGACACGAGGGCATGCTCGCCACCTTCATGGCCAAGCCGTTCAACGATGAAGGCGGGAGCGGGTTCCACCTGCACCTGTCGTTGGTGGACGAGACCGGCGAGAACGTCTTCGGCGATCCCGATGGGCCTGACGGACTATCCGCCCTGGGCCGCCAAGCGATCGCCGGAGTCCTCAAGCATGCTCCGGCCCTGGCCGCGATCCACAACCCGACGATCAACTCCTACAAGCGCTTTGGGCCGGACACCCTGGCGCCCTGGCTGATCGACTGGGGTTTGGACAATCGCAGCGCGATGGTGCGGATCCCACCGGAGCGCGGCAAGGGCGCCCGGATGGAGGTCCGGCTGGGGGACGCCACGGCGAACCCGTACCTGGCGATGGCCGCGATCGGTGCGGCGGTCTACCTGGGCATCCGCGACAAGCTCGACCCGCCCGACCCCCTGGAGGGGTACGGCTACGACCCCGAGTCGGCGCCCATGCTTCCCCAGTCGCTGCCCGAGGCGCTGGACGCCCTGGAGGCCGACAAGGAGTTCAGCGAGGCGCTCGGAAGCTTCTTCGTCGACTCGTTCCTTGCCTACAAGCGCAACGAGGTCGAGCGCTTCTCGCGCTACGTCACCGACTGGGAGTTCCGCGAGTACGCCTACCACCTGTAGGTGCACTCGCGGTGGCTCGAGTCATCGATGCGCCAGGGTTGTTCCGCCGTCCCAGCTGGTGCCCACCTGCATGTAGTAGCCGCTGATGATCTCGCGCACCGGCAGGGTGCTTGCGGGGTCGTCCCAGGGTGAGTCGAACAGCCTGAGCGTTGCGTCGGCCTTCCAGGCCTGACCATGCTCGAAGCCAACGCCACTCATGGTGAGCACCTCATCCAGTGCCCACCCCGGCGCCCCGCGCTCGATCGGCCGGACCTGTCGGTGGTGGAGCATCGGCAACGAGTTGACGAAACCGTTGCTGTCGCTGGGTTCGGTCAGCGTCACCACCGCCTCGGCCAGCCGATGGTCGTACGCCGCCAGCGTTGCCCCGAACCGGCCACCGGCCGCGATCCTCGGCGCTCCGTTGCCGTAAGGCATGGGTCGGGTCTGGTGGATCGAGCCGAGCTTCTTGGGGTATCCCTGGTGCAGGCCACGCGCGATGGCGAAGTCAGTGGTCACCCAGATGAGCACGCACCGCGAGTACGTGACGCCCTCGTATCGGCAGCGCACGACCGCGAAAGTCTCGAGGTATTGCGAGCGGGCAGGATCGAGCAGCTCCTCCCCACCGGTGGAGCAGGACTGCCAGTCCGCCCAGATGAACGCGACGGCGCCGGGATCCTCCTCGGCGAGGTCGACGTCGTCGGGAAGGATCGCGCGGACCTTGTCGACGTCGGTGCGATACTCCACGGTCAGCAGGTCACCGCTGTAGAACCACGGAGGGTCTGGGATCAGGGCACTTCGCCCGCTCGTGGTGAACGGTGGGGCAAAGCCCTTCAGCTCCGGCACGGGTCCATCTCCTCGTCGGTCGTACGGCAGCAAGCCGGCTGGTGCGGGTCAGACTCCGACCCCGACCCTCGAGGTCAGGGTGAGTGGGGCTTCCTCGGCGATCAGTGCGGCCACGATCTCGCGCACCTTCAGCGCCGCGACGTCGGAGCTCACATTGATCTCCGGTCCCGGCCCGTCGAGGTCGAGCACCGCCTGGGCGGTCTCCATGGCGGCGACGACCCGGGCGTAGTAAGGCTCGAACATGGCGGTGAGCGTATTTCCGGCGTTGGTGTCGGCCGGGGCGAAGTCACGACTGACCCGCCACAGCACCCGGCTCCGACGTGGGCCGACGGGCGTCACCAGATGGGTGAAGCGCATCCGCGCTGTCTGGCCGTCATCGCTGCGCACGTCCCAGTGATCCACCCAGACCGCAGGTGACAAGAAGAACCCATCGTGGAACGTCCTGAACTCGATTCCCGCGTCGACCTCGAGCATCCCGGCCTGCCAGTCCGGGAGTGGTGCCGCGGGGTATTCCCGGTGCAGCGCGACGGTGGTCTCGGTGACCACCACGTCCAAGGGGGGAGGTTCGGAGCCGAGCACCGAAGGAGCGATCTCGGGCGCGACGAAAGGCATCTGGGTGACGTCGGCGAAGCTTTCGTGAAGCAGCAGATAGCTGGCGCCCGCCACACTCTCGCCACCGACTGTTGCCCAGGCCGGATCGGCCAACCAGGGAAGTTCGGGCACCCGATGCAGGCGTGCACGTCCGGGTTCGCCGAACCAGACCCAGAGGATGCCGTCGCACTCTTGGACCGGATAGGAAGTGACGTGGGCGCCGAAGGGGACTCGCGGCTGCGTGGGTACGGCCACGCACTGACCGTCGGCACCGAAGACGAAGCCGCACAGACCGCATCGGACGTCGTCGCCCACGAGGGCACCGGAGCTGAGGGGATAGGCGCGGTGGGCACAGCGGTCCTCGAGAGCTACCGCCCGACCATCCACGGTCCGGAAGAGCACCACCGGGCGATCCAATGCTCGCACCGCCGTCAACTCTCGGCCGACGGTCGTACTCGCTGCCATGGCATACCAGCAGTCGGTCGGCACAGTCTCTGCGCCGGGTTCGGCGCCGGATTGGTTGCTCATCGTGACTCCTAGAGCTCCAGGGTGAGCCGGTCGGACCGACACCGCGAGACGCACACCATCATGGCGTCGTTGGCTTCTTGTTCGGAGGCGCTCAGCACCGAGTCGCGATGGTCGACGTCTCCGCTCAGCACAACCTGCTCGCAGGTTCCGCAGATGCCCTCCTTGCACGAGCCGAGCACCGAAACCCCCGCATCCTCGATCACGTCGAAAACCGACCTGTCGGGTGGCACGGTGAGGGTCAGGCCGGATCGGGCAAGCTCCAGCTCGAAGGCTCGCTCGCCGCCCTCGGGAGCAGTGATCTGCTTGGCTGCGAAACGCTCGACGTGCAGCGATCCCGCGGGCCACGCCGAGGCGCAGTGCCCTTCGACTGCGCCTAGAAGCCCTTCCGGACCACAGCAGTAGACAAGAGTGTCGTCGCGGGGTTCGCCCAGGATCGAGGCCAGGTCCAGCATGCCGGCTTCGTCTTGCGGGACCAGCGTGACCTTGTCACCGTACGGCTCGAGCTCGTCGAGGAAACCCATCGACAATCGGCTACGACCGCCGTAGTACAAGTGCCAGTCAGCACCACTCGCCTCGGCCTCGGCGATCATGGGCAGCAGCGGCGTGATGCCGATACCGCCACCAATGAAGATGTAGCGAGGAGAACCGACCAGCAGGAAGTGATTGCGCGGACCACGGACGCGGACCGTCGAGCCTTCCCTCAACTGGTCATGGACGAACGTCGACCCGCCCCGCGAGTCGGGGGCGCGCAGGACACCGACGCGGATCGTGCGGCTGTCCGACGGCTGGCCGCACAAGGAGTATTGCCTGATCAGGTCGTTCTCGAGCAGCAGGTCGACGTGCGCCCCAGGAGTCCACGGAGGGAGGGAGTCGCCGTCGGGATCCACCAGGGTGAGCGCAACGACGTCCTCCGCCACAAGGGTGGCCGACTCGACCACGAGGTCACCCTCGTGCTCGCGGACCCTCGTCTTCGCCGTGGCCTGCCGGTTGGCGACGAGGGGGGCAGGCTTTGATTCGATGTGTACTGGAAACCGCTTGATGCCATTGACGAAATTGCTGCGGACCCGATCGATCTGACCGTTCACGTGGATCTCGGCGATGCGCGGCAGCAGGGTCTCGAAGATGATCCGGATCTCCAGCCGTGCCAGGTTGGCGCCCATGCAGCTGTGCGGTCCCTTGCCGAACGTCATGTGGTCGTTCGGGAACCGGGACAAGTCCAGCCGGTAGGGGTCCTCGAACTTGGTTTCGTCCCGGTTCCCCGAGGCGAACCACATGACGACCTTGTCGCCTTCCTTGATCTTCTTGCCGTGCAGCTCGATGTCACGCGTCGCGGTGCGCCTGAAGTGGTAGACCGGCGAGGCGAAGCGCAGCAGCTCCTCAACGGCGGACTGGGACTTGTCGGGGTTCTCCAGGAACCACTTCATCTGATCGGGGTTGTCGATGAATGCCTTCAGGGAATGGCTGATTGCCTGTCGCGTGGTCTCGTTGCCGGCGACAACGAGAAGCAGGAAGTAGTTGTCGAAGTGCTCCGGGGATAACGGGATCCCGTCCTCGGGCAGACGGTTGACCAGCTTGCTCACCAGGTCGTCGCCGTTGCCGCCACGGCGCTCGGCGGCGAGCTTGCGTCCGTACTCGAAGATCTCCAACGAGACCGGCGAGCTGAACGGCAGATGCCGATACTTCTCCGCCTCCTTGGAGTTGACCAGGACACGAGCGAACTCGGGGTCGGAGAAGCCGACGATCTCGTTGCCCCAGGAGATCAGCTTCGGTGTCATCTCCTCGGGTGTGTCCAGCAGCCTGGCCAGCACCTGGATCGGGAAGTCCGCGGCAATCGCGTCCACGAAGTCCATGTCCTGCTGCTGCAGCGCCGTGTCGACGGTGAGGGCGGCGAGTCCGCGCAGGAAATCCTCATAGCGCCGCAGTTGCGCAACAGAGAAGTCACGCATGAGCAGCTTGCGCAGCGCCAGGTGACGAGGGCCATCGGACTCGAGGATGGATCGCCGTAGCTCTTGGAACTCCTCGGGTGGTTCCTCGAGATTGGTGAACTTCGTGGAGGTGAACGAATCCGTCTCCTTGTCCACCAGCTCGATGTCGTCGTAGCGGGTGATCGCCCAAAACCCCGATCCGCCGTCGTGCTCCGGTGTCCAATGGACCGGGTCCTCACGGCGCAGGGTGTCAAACATGCCCCACACTTCGCCGCGATCAAAGGCGTCGAGATCAGCAAGATCAACCTGATCCAGGGGGACAGGGGTGGGCTGCATGGGGCTCCCTCCGGAGACGTACCAGCCGTGCGGCATTTCGTTTGGATCCAAACGGGATGCTATGGGGCCAGTTCGGCAGGGTCAAGAGGTTGCGGGCCCGGGGTCGGGATCAGACGGGCCTGGGGTCGGGATCAGAGCAGCACCGGCAGCTCGGCCGGCGCGCGGAACTCCCAGCCACGCATGCGCCAGGGCCGCTCGGGGTCTGGCCGCACGCCGGGGTGCTCGGCGAACAGCACCTCCAATGCGATCCGCATCTGCTGGCGGGCAAAAGCATGTCCGGAGCAGAAGTGCTTCCCGAAGCCAAACGCTGCCTGCTCGCGGTTGGCCCTCGTGAGATCGAACCGATCGCCGTCGGCAAACACGGACTCGTCACGATTGGCCGAGGCCAGGACGGCCGACACGGTCGCACCCTCGGGGATGGTCGTGCCACCGAGGCGGACGTCCGCCGCTGCAGTTCGCACCTGGGTCCCGATCGGGGCCACCCACCGCAGACCTTCCTCGAGGGCCGCGGGAAGCAGACCTACCGGATCGGCACTGACGTCGGCCAGCTGGTCGCGCTCTCCGAACAGACCCACCAGTACGGTGCCGGCTGCGTGCCCGGGCTCTTGCATGCCGCCGAGCAACGCGACCTTGAGCGAGGGAAGAACCGCCTCGATCGGCCTGGGATCACCCTCGGGACGGTTGGTGTGCCGAAGGTGGGACATCGTCGAATCGTCAGGCTTGGTCCCGAGGCGTTCCATCCGCGGGATGACCACGGCATCGATCTCGGCGATCACCTCGTCGGCTTGCACCTGCTTGTCCGGGTTGCGCTCGAAGTTGGTCACCCCGAGGTTCATTCCTCGAAACCACCGGCGCAGGGTCGGCACGTCCTGGTCGCCGAGCCCGAGAACCGACGCCAGGCTGAGGACCGAGATCGGCTCGAAGTACTCCGCCATCAGCTCGGCCCGATCGCGGCCCGCCAGATCGCTGATGAACCGGTCGGCCAGCGGACGCACCAGGTCCTCGATGTAGTCGTTGACGCGGCGTGGGCGGAAGTTCGGATCAAACGCCCGCCTGAGCTCGTGATGGATCTCGCCCTCGCTGGTGATCAGCGTCGGAGTGCCGAAGGTGATGTCGACCGGGTTGTCGGTGGCGGCGGCCGGGAACTCGTCAGCCTTCTCCGCGACGTACTGAACATCCGGGTATCGCGTCACGAACCAGGTGTCGACCGCCGGGACGTAGGCGACCGGCGCCTCCGCGCGCAGTCGCTGATAGATCGGGTAAGGATCTCCTTCGAGGTCGGCGACAGTCACGTCGTCGGGGAACATCAGAGCCGCTCCCAGGTATGGACGGGTTCGTTGGAGTGCATCCGCTCGGCGTAGGCCTGCGTCATCAGCCGCAGGGACTCCCACCGCTCGTGACCATTCGCCTCCAGGTGATGAACCGAGTCCACCTGCCAGGTCGCGCCGTTCGCTCCGCTGATGCACCGACCCTCGATGATGCCCAGCAACCGCTCGCGGATCTTGTCGTCGACCCCCCACGACTTGAGGCCCTCGTGGGCCAGCGGAAGTAGCCGCCGCAGAACCAGCTCAGTAACAGGCACTTCGCCGGCGCCTGGCCAAAACACCGTGGCGTCCAACCCCTTGATGGCCGCGTTGGTGAAGTTCTCCTCCGCCGCCGCGAACGACATCTGGGACCAGACCGGCCGGTCCTGTTCGGCGAGCATGCGTACGGCGCCGTAGTAGAGGGCGCCGTTGGCCAGGATGTCCACGACGGTCGGTCCCGCCGGGAGGACGCGATTCTCCACGCGCAGGTGGGGGACGTCGTCGACGACGTCGTAGACGGGACGGTTCCAGCGCCAGACGGTGCCGTTGTGGAGGCGCAGCTCCTGCAGAGACGGGGTGCCGCCGGCCTCGAGGACCTCCAGCGGTTCCTCGTCGTCGAGCACGGGGAGCAGCCCTTGGAAATAGCGAATGTTCTCTTCGAACAGGTCGAAGACGCTGGTGATCCAGCGCTCGCCGAACCACACGCGGGGACGTACGCCTTGGGCCTTCAGCTCGGCCGGTCTCGTGTCGGTGGCCTGGGTGAAGACCGCGATGCGGGTTTCCCGCCACAGCTCGCGGCCAAGGAAGTACGGCGCGTTTGCGCCGAGGGCCACCTGCACGGACGCGAGGGCCTGCGCGGCGTTCCAGGTCTGGGCGAACTCGTCTGGGCTCACCTGGAGGTGGAACTGCACGCTCGTGCAGGCCGCTTCCGGGGCGATGGAGTCGGCGTAGGTCTCCAGGCTCTCCGGACCACCGCGGATGTCGATGTGCAGGTCCTCGCCGCGGGCGAGCAACATCTGTTCGTCGAGCAGGGAGTAGCGCGGGTTGGCGCTGATGGCCTCGTGCGTCAGATGGTCGGGGCCAAGCGTCGGCAAGATGCCCACCATGACCATGCTGGCGCCAACCTCTTGGGCCTTGTCGTTGGCAGCGTTGAGCTGCTCGCGCACCTCGGTCTCGTACCGCTCGGCGCCGTTGCCTGCAAGGCTCCGGGGCGGGACGTTGATCTCGAGGTTGAAGCGTCCGAGCTCCTGGACGAAGTGCGGGTGGTCGATGTGTTCGAGCACTTCGCTGTTGGTCAGTGCCGGCTGCCCGTGATGGTCCACGAGGTTGAGCTCGACCTCCATCCCCGTCTTGGGCGTCTCGAAGTCGAACCTCGACTCGGCGAGCATCCGGGCGAAGACATCCAGGCAGCGGTGCACCTTGTCGCGGTAGCGCTGTCGGTCCTCGCGCGTGAATGTCCTGCTCGCGACGTCTTCGCCCATGACCTCAGCCTGCCTCATTGCACCGGGTCGGGTCGGTCGAACGCGGGGTTTCTGGCTCCGCACCACCGAAGTTGATCCGGAGGAGGGCAGGCAGCACAGCGCCCGGCTACGAGCGGAGGTCGCGCCTGTTGAAGGCGTAGACCCCGAGCGCGACGGCCACCACGCAGACGAGTCCCAGCACGAGGATCTCCTCCCCGCCGAAGCCGGTCGACAACGGCTGGTTGTCCAGATACCAACGCCACAGGGTCAGTGGTTTGAACGGCTCGAGCCAGCTGACCGTCGCCGCCAGGCCATAGACGAGGTAGGACACGAAGGCGTAGGCGCCCACCGCGGCCGTACCCCAGATCCGGCGCCCGGTCGCCGCAGCGATCGCCTGTGTCGCCAGGGCCAGCGCGAGCACGAACAACCCCATCTGGAGGCACACGGCGGTGACGGCAGACACCGGCAGGTCGAGGCCGACCACGCTGTTGAGCGCCACGATCGGGACCCACGAACCCAGCGCCAACGCCAAGACCCCGACCGCAACGAACAATGACTTCTGCAGGTAGGCGCCGGTTCGCGTGACGGGCTGGGCCAGCAAGAGGTCGAGAGTTCGGTCCTCCTCCTCGCCGGCGATGGCCGCAGCACCTCGGGAGATGCCGAAGACGAGGAGTACGGCCGGCAGGAAAAAGGCGAACATCTGGGTGTTCAGGTAGCCGACGGGTGAGGTCAGGTCGGATCCACCCAGCAAGGCCTGCGCGCTGGCCGACATGCCCTCGTAGATCGAGTTCAGGTCGGGGTTGTCCTTGACCGTCGGATAGATCCCCACGATCAGCAGCACCAGCAGCGCGACCGCGACCGCCCAGGTGACCACCGACACCCAGCGCAGGCGCAGCTCGCTCAGGAGCAGACTCATCGGGCTGGTTCTCCGTTTGTGTCCTCGTGTTTGTCCCCAGCATCGTCAGTGGATCCGTCCGGCCGAGCGGCGAAGAAGGTGTCCTCGAGATCGGCCTCGGTGAGGTCGAGGGAGTCCACGGTGAAGGCGGCCAGCGCCTTGATCACCGGGTCGGCCGAGCCTGTGTGGGCGAAGGTGACCACGTCCTGGCCGTCCACCGTCACGTCGGTGACGTTGTCGACCTCGCGCAGCCGTTGCGCGACTCGGTCTGTCGTCTCGGGTGGGACGCGGATCCGGCCGCTTCGTCGGGCGCGCTGCGTGATCGACGCGACCTCGTCGAAAGCTGCGAGCCGGCCGTCCTGCAGCAGCGCCACCGAAGCCGCGAGGTGCTCCACCTCGCTCATGACGTGACTCGACAGCAGCACCGTGCGGCCGTCCGCGGCCAGCTCGCGGACCACCGCGTGGAACTCCCGCTGCATGAGCGGATCGAGCCCGCTCGTTGGTTCGTCGAGCACCAGCAGGTCAGCCCCGGAGGCGAACGCAAGCACCAGCCCGACCTTCTGCTTGTTGCCCTTGGACAGGTCGCCGACCTTGCGGCCCAGGTCGAGGCTGAAACGTTCGGCAAGCTCCCTCGCCTTGGCCCCGTCGTGCTCGGGCCGGGCGAAGGCATAGCGATCGAGGACCTGATGCCCGTTGAGGCGTCTCGGGAAAGTGAGTTCGCCGGGCAGATAGGCGGTACGTCTGCGCAGTGCGACCGAGTCGCGCACGCTGTCGAGCCCGAACGCACTCAACGACCCTGACGTGGGACGGATGAAGTCGAGCAGGGTGCGCATGAGGGTGGTCTTGCCGGCCCCGTTGGCTCCGACCAGTCCGACGATCTGACCACTGCTGATAGCCAGGCTGATGTCGACGATCCCGCGTGCCGAGCCGTAGGACTTCGTGAGCTGTTTGGCCTCCACGGCCATCGCGGTGTCGATCATCCGAAAAACGTATCGCGCAGCCAGGACCTGCACAGAAGCGTGGGGTGAGTGACGGGACTTGAACCCGCGGCCCCCTGGACCACAACCAGGTGCTCTACCAGCTGAGCTACACCCACCATGCCCGGCCGGGGTGCCCCGAACGGCCGACGGTCAGTGTACGGGACCGGGGGCTTCGCTCAGGAATCGGTGGCTGGGCCCGCGGAGCCCGTACCGCCCTCGGCTCGTTGGTACGTCGCTGCGATGCGGCGCGAGGTGTCGGTGTCTGGACCGGGGAGCGGGACGAAGACGGCGTCGCGGTAGTACTTCAGCTCCTCGATGGAGTCGATGATGTCGCCCAGCGCACGGTGTCCACCGTGCTTGGCCGGCGCGTTGTAGTAGGCGCGAGGGAACCACCGACGGGCCAGCTCCTTGATCGAGCTCACGTCGACGATGCGGTAGTGGAGGTGCTCGTCGAGGGCCGGCATGTCCCGGGCGATGAACCCTCGGTCGGTCGCGACGGAGTTTCCGGCCAGCTGGGCCTTGTTGGCGTCTGGGACGTGAGTGCGCACGTAGGCCAGCACGAGCGCCTCTGCCTCGGCCAGCGTGGTCCCGTTGTCGAGTTCGGTCAGCAGCCCCGACGTCGTGTGCATCTCTCGCACGATGTCGGGCATGTGCTCGAGGGCGTCGGCCGGCGGCCGGACGACCACCTGAACGCCTTCGCCGAGCACGTTGAGCGCCTCGTCGGTGACCAGGACGGCGATCTCGACCAGGGCGTCGCGCTCCAGGTCGAGACCGGTCATCTCGCAGTCGATCCAGACCAGCGGTGCGTTTGCCACGTCGGCCACCCTAGGGCCGCGACGTGCCAGCCTCGGCGGGAGGTCGCGCGCCTGGCTCTCTCTCGGCCTTGCGGTGGGCCGTTTGTCGCGCAGCGCCATCCGTTCGGCTGAGCGTTGCCGCCCGGTGACCGATGTTGTCCATCCGGTCACCTCACGTACGGTACCCAGACCCGAGCCCGTAGATCCTGATGGAGACCACCTATGCGCAACTCGCAGCCGCAGACTTCCCGATTGCTCCCCGTGATCGGCGGTGCAGCCGCGGTCACGCTGCTGCTGGCCCTCGCCCCGACCGGCGCGGCGTCTGCCGCCGTCGGTCCAGCTGCGCCGAGCGGGCTGCTCGCGGCCTGTTCCCCCGGGTCCTTCTACGCCAACAACGACCAGATCAACGACCTTGCCGTCGGTGTGCCGGGCGAGAACATCGGCAAGAAGAAGTCCGGCAAGAACGCCGGGACCGTCACCCTTGCCTACGGCAAGGACAAGTACCACCCGTACGGAACCGGGTCTCGGATTCTGAAGCAGGAAGACTTCGGGCAGAAGAGCGAGCGCCGGGATCGCTTCGGCGCGGCGGTCCTGGTCGCCGATGTCAACGGTGACAACTGCGGCGACCTCATCGTCGGCATCCCAGGGGAGAACAAGGGCAAGGGCCGCGTGGCCATCATGTTCGGCTCCCCGACCGGGCTCTCCGGTCACCAGTTCCTCGATCAGGACAAGAAGGGCGTGCCGGGGAAGGCCAACAAGCACGACGCGTTCGGGGCCGCGCTGGCGGTCTCCGGTGCTGGTGGCGGCGCCTTGTGGGTCGCCCGTCCGGGCGAGGACGCCGGCAAGGCAGCCAACGCGGGTGCGCTGACGAAGTTCCCGTTCGCGACCGGTGGCGGCAAGCTCAACACCGAACTGGCGAAAAATGTCAACGCGGACACCGCTGACGTGCCGGGCTCGCCGCAGCAAGGTGCGCGGTTCGGCTCTGAACTGCTTGGGACGGACTCGAAGCTGTACGTCGGGGTGCCGCACCAGCGAGTCGAGGGGAAGCGCTCGGCCGGTGCCGTGTTCACCCTTGGCTCGTCGTGGTCGATGGTGGCCCAGGGCAACGGTGCGCGGGGCAAGTTGGAGAAGGGCGACCGCTTCGGCGCAGCCCTGTCCACGGTCTCCTGCCCCGGAGCCTCCGGTGACGTGCTCGCAGTTGGGTCGCCGGGCGAGAACCTTGGAAAGACCAAAGACGCGGGCACCGTGACGGTGATCGCCGATGGCAGTTCAACGGTCATCACGCAGGGCTTGGGCCCCGTGCCCAACCAGCCGGAGAAGGGCGACCTGTTCGGCCGTAGCCTCGCGGGGTACGGGCGCTCACTGGCCATCGGATCGCCCGAGGAGAACTACAAGGGAAAGAAGAACGCCGGATTCGTGACCACGCTGACCCTGAACTGCAGCGCGGAGCCAGTGGTTGTCGACGCCGCGAACATCAAGCCGAGGCGTGCCAACGACGGAGACCGGTTCGGCCGTGTCCTGAACTTTGGCATCGTGCAGACGGACGCGCCAACGCATCCGATGCTCCTCGTCGGATCTCCTCAGGAGGCTGGCGCCGGTGGACTTGACTCCGGCACGGTCGCCGTGTTCGACGACCCGGAGGAGGACAACCTCTTCACCCGGGACATCGGTCTCCTCTCGCAGACAAACCTCAAGGGGAAGAGCGAGGACTTCGACTTCTTCGGTTCCGCGATCGGCGCGGCCTCCTAGCTAGAGGTAGGTCCGCCGCTCCATCCAGTGTCGCCGCCACAGCGCAACTTTTCAGACTCCGGGTGCGCTGGGCCGGAGGCTAGGAGTTCCGACGTCGGCTCGGTCCGCTGAGCGGTTCGC
This sequence comes from uncultured Actinomycetota bacterium, assembly GCA_963819985.1. Lineage (GTDB taxonomy): Bacteria > Actinomycetota > Actinomycetes > DATJPE01 > DATJPE01 > JANPBY01. The sequence goes on from CAWFYH010000002.1 coordinate 53,264, forward strand.
GGGTCGCCGAGGGTTGCCATCGGGGGAGGGGACTGCGCTAGCGTCGAGTCGTCCACCGCACCGGTGGTCGCGCGATCGGCTCGCCGAGTCCCGCCCCGATCGCGGATGCGCCCCAGGCGGGAGTGGGGTCCGACCTTCGGCTGCCGCCGGCACTCTGGGGAGGCTAGGCAACGTCCGCGCCGGTCCGGCGTAGCCCGTCGGAGTTGGAAGGGAGTCACCGAACACCATGTCCACCGAGATGTCCAACGCAATGAGCGAAGCCACGACCCCAGCAGCGACTGACCACATCAGAGACGAAACACGCACGGCAAGAGCGACGGGGGCCTGGTATCTCGGGCTGGCCGTCATCGGAACCGTGGGGTTCTTGCTCGTTCGTCCGGCGGTCTGGGTCGACGCTGACCCCGCGGCCACCGTGGCCAACATTGCGGACAGCGAAGGTCTCGCGAGGCTCGGCGTTGCGCTCGAGATGGGCATCGTCCTTACCCAGGCGGTGGCAGCCATCTGGTTCTACAAGCTCTACCGATCCGTGAACCAGGTCGCCGGTGTCGCGGTCGCGGGGTTCGGGCTCGTCAACGCGGTTGCGATCATGTCCAGCGCGGTCTTTCTGGCCACCTCTGTCGTCGTGGCGAGTGACTCCTCTTTGGCGCCCGCCGGCGACGTGACCGGCGCGGTCGGGCTGCTGTACGCGCTCAGTGCCGCCGCCTGGGGTATCGGGGCGATCTTCTTCGGCCTTTGGCTCATCCCGATGGGTTGGGGGGCGATCACGAGCAGCCGTTTCCCGGTGGTGCTCGGCTGGATTCTCGTCGCCGGAGGCGTCGGCTACGTACTGAGCAGCTTCGTCGAGTACGGCGTCGCCGGTGCGCCGAGTTGGCTCGCTGACGTGTTGACGTTCCCGGCGACGATCGGTGAGTTCTGGATGATCGGTTATCTGCTGTTCCGAGGAATCCGACCCGCTCGCCCATAGCGGGCAGCCCTTGCGGCCTTTTCGCCGAATGGCAACGAACGGGGCGGTCGAAGGTGCGCAATCGCCCCGTTGGTTGCCACTCGTCGCGTCACCCGGCAACGGTCCCCCTGTAGAACTCCGGCTGATGGTTGACGTTTCGTGTTCGGGTGATGCTTGACACTCAACCCGCCCGAATTTGCTGTCATCCGCGCCGTACCGAGGCGCGTTTCTTGCGAACCTCCCGCTGGTTGTCCCGAACGATGGTCTTGAGCAGTTCCTCGCCGTCCCAGACGTGCAGGATCTCATCCTGAACGTGGATATCGACGCTGGCTCCGGCCCGGTGTTTGCCCACTGAGAACTGCTGCCAGGCCACCGAGATGATCCCGTTGGCGGCGACCCGTCGCGAGACCCAGTCCCCACCGACGCGCTCTGGGTGCAGCGCCTGCTCGGCCAGCACTCGGCCCTGACCGGCTGTTCCGGCCCCGAATCGGGCTGCCGGGGTGTCCATCCCGATGCCCTGATGCGGACGGTGATGGTTGTACTCCCCCACCCACGTATCGAGCTCGGCCTGGGCCTCTTCGATCGAGGCGAAGAACCGACCCGTCACGAACTCGGTGCGAAGACTCCGATGGAACCTCTCGATCTTGCCGGTCGTGGTCGGGGATCGCGGGGCGGTAAGCAGGTGCTCGATCCCGTTCTCCCGGCAGATCCGGTCGAACAACACCTCGGTGTGGTTGCGCCCGAACCGTCCGGTGAACACCTTGCCGTTGTCGGTCAATATCTCGGCCGGAATACCCCAACGGCGCATCGCTTCAGCGAAGTGCCCGCACACCGCGCGGGAATTGGCGCGGGTCATCAACCCCGCACTGACACAGAACCGGGAGTGATCATCAACCCCGGTCAACGCCTTGAGCTCAACCCCGTCGACGAAGCCGACCCCGCCCACCACATCGAACTGCCACAACTCCATCGCCGAGCCGCGTTCCCACCGGCGGAACTTCTCTGACCTGCGCCGCCGCGAACCCACCTCGATCATGTTCGCCCGCTTCAACGCCCGATAGATCCCCGACAACGACGGGACCGCATCGACCTCGGACCGCTCAAGCTCAAAGCGCAACCGACGCGGACCCCACCCCGGATGCTGCCGGCGCCACTCCAGAACCTGCGCCTCGATCACCGCCGGCATCTGCATCGGCGAGGACCTAGGTCGATGCGACCGATCCGCCAACCCGGCCAACCCATCCGACTCATAGCGGGCCAGCCACGCATGCACGCTCTGACGCGACACCCCCACCCGCGAAGCCACGTCCACAATCGCCTCGCCATCGCGGATCACCGCGAGAACGGCCTGATACCTCTGCTCCACCACACTCAGCTCCACAATCATGGAGTCGAGCGTCAAGCATCACCCGAATACAGCGACACCAATCAGCCGAACACCTGTCGCCCATCAGCCGAAGCCAATGTGTCAACCATCAGCCGGAACTACACACGGCAACGGTCCCCCCGGCAGGAGTCGAACCTGCGACCGGCGGATTAGAAGTCCACTGCTCTATCCAGCTGAGCTACGGGGGGTCGTCGACGAGTTTCCCACGGCTTGTCCCCAGCCACCTCGCCATCCACACGCCGCACGCTTGACCTGTGCCACAGGGGGTACGGCCGAACAGGCTGGCTGACGCCCGGCGGAAGGTCCCCGGGCTGGAGGTGAACCGACGTGGGCGAGATCTTCTTGACAGTGACGGGCAACGTGGCGAGCAAGCCGCGGGCTTCGGTGACGAAGGGCGGGCACCCAGTCACCTCGTTCCGACTGGCCGCGACACCGCGGCGCTATGACAAGGCGCGCGGCACCTGGAACGACGGACCGACCGCATGGTTCTCGGTCACCTGCTGGAGGGCATTGGCCGACCATGTGGCGTCCTGCGTGGGCATCGGTGACCCAGTCATGGTCCACGGCCGGCTGCAGGTCAAGGAATTCACGCGAGGCGACGGCACACCGGGTACGTCTCTCGACCTGGATGCTCAAACGGTTGGGCATGACCTGACCCGCGGCACCACCATCTATCGGCGCAGCCAGCCCAAATCGGCGGACACCGCGCCGTCCGGCGCCGAAGGCATCGAGCGACCCATCGTGACCGACGTACCCCAGCAGCAGACCCAGCCACGGGCGGGTGATCCACAGGCCGCGTGAGGCACCGGCATGACCGTGGTCTGAGGCCAGCCGCGGCGCCCCTAGGCTTGGGGGATGGCTGAGTTCATCTATGTCATGTCCAAGGCGCGCAAGGCGCATGGCGACAAGGTCATCCTCGATGACGTGACGTTGGCGTTCTATCCAGGCGCCAAGATCGGTGTCGTCGGCCCCAACGGTGCCGGCAAGTCGACCGTGCTGCGGATCATGGCCGGCCTCGACCACGCGTCGAACGGGGAAGCCCGCCTGACGGCCGGCTACTCCGTGGGCATCCTGGAGCAGGAGCCCAAGCTCGACGAGAAGAAGACCGTCCTGGAGAACGTCCAGGAGGGCGTCGCCGAGACCCTTGCCCTCGTTGAGCGATACAACGCCATCGCAGCCGAGATGGCCGAGCCGGACGCCGACTACGACGTCCTGGGCACCGAGATGGCCAAGCTGCAGGACGAGATCGATCACAAGAACGCCTGGGACCTCGACTCTCAGCTCGAGCAGGCGATGGACGCGTTGCGCTGCCCACCGGCCGATGCCGACGTCTCGGTCTTGTCCGGCGGTGAGAAGCGTCGGGTCGCCTTGTGCCAGCTGCTCCTGCGGGCCCCCGATCTGCTGCTGCTGGACGAGCCCACCAACCACCTCGACGCGGAGTCCGTGCTCTGGCTCGAGCAGCACCTCGAGAAATACCCCGGCACCGTTGTCGCCGTCACCCACGACCGCTATTTCCTCGACAACGTCGCCCAGTGGATCCTCGAGCTCGACCGCGGGCGCGCCTATCCCTACGAAGGTAACTACTCGACCTACCTCGAGACCAAGGCCGCGCGACTGAAGGTCGAGGGGCAGAAGGACGCCAAGCGGCAGCGGCGTCTCACCGAGGAGCTCGCCTGGGTTCGCAGCAACGCCAAGGGCCGGCAGGCGAAGTCCAAGGCGCGGCTCGAGCGGTACGAGGAGATGGCCGCCGAGGCCGACAAGTTCCGCAAGCTCGATTTCGAGGAGATCCAGATCCCGCCCGGTCCGCGGCTGGGAAACCTGGTGGTCGAGACGGTCAAGCTCACCAAGGGGTTCGACGACCGAGTCCTCATCGATGACCTGTCCTTCACCCTCCCGCGCAACGGCATCGTCGGCGTGATCGGTCCCAACGGCGCAGGCAAGACCACCTTGTTCAAGATGCTGATCGACGAGGAGCAGCCCGACTCGGGCGAGATCCGCATCGGCGACACGGTCAAGGTCTCCTACGTCGACCAGAGCCGCGGAGGCATCGACCCCGAGAAGTCTTTGTGGGAGGTGGTCTCCGACGGACTCGACTGGATCAAGGTCGGCAACGTCGAGATGCCCTCACGCGCCTACGTCTCCGCGTTCGGCTTCAAGGGTCCCGACCAGCAGAAGCGTGCCGGCATCTTGTCGGGTGGTGAGCGTAACCGGCTGAACCTCGCCCTCACGCTGAAGCAGGGGGGGAACTTGCTGCTCCTCGACGAGCCGACCAACGACCTCGACGTGGAGACGCTGTCCTCGCTGGAGAATGCCCTGCTGGAGTTCCCTGGTTGCGCGGTGGTCATCAGCCACGATCGGTGGTTCCTCGACCGGGTCGCGACGCACATCCTGGCCTACGAGGGTGAATCGCAGTGGTTCTGGTTCGAGGGCAACTTCGAGTCCTACGAAGCCAACAAGGTTGAGCGACTTGGACCAGAGGCGGCTCGCCCGCACCGTGCGACGTACCGCAAGCTCACCCGCTAGGAGAGGGACGCGTCATGGCGCGGTTCACGGCACGCGTGGCGATGCGATGGCAGGACATGGACGCCTATGGCCACGTCAACAACGTGCAGTTCCTCACGTATGTCGAAGAGGCGCGAGTCGAGATGTTCCAGTCCGTGCCGTTGTCCGGCCTCGACAAGGCGACCTCCGGCATCCTGGTCGCCGCGAGCGACATCCGCTACCGACGCCCGCTGTTCCATCGCAGCGAGCCGGTCCCGATCGACGTCTGGGTGACCAAGATCGGCGCTGCGTCGTTCACGCTCGGCTATGAGGTGTACGACTCCGACGGCACCGTCTATGCCACCGCCGGCTCGACGATGGTCCCCTATGACTTCGCCTCGGCGCGACCCCGCCGGCTCACACCGGAGGAGAAGTCGTGGCTCAACGACTATCTCGAGCCGGCCAGGTCTGCCCCGGCATGAGCGGCCTGGATCTCAGCCCCGTTGAGCGAGCCGGACTGCGTGTTTATCTCCAACGGGTCGTCGCGCTGGACGACCGGGCTGCCGTGCGGGTTCAGGCTCGCGGGCACGTTGCCGGCGTTTGGGCTGGTCCACCCTTCGGGGTGCTGACCCTGCGTCCAGTCGCGTTGCTGATGCCTGGCGACGCCGACTCGACGGTCTCGGCCCAACGACTGATCGAGACCATCGACTCGTCTGAGGGCACGGGGGAGACGGAGCTCTCGCTCCCGGCGTCCGTGGTCGGGCCGGCGTGGGCGGCGCTGCTCCCGCCCTCATCGGGCTGGGAGCCTGAGGCCGAGGTGCCGGCCTCCACCGTCGTCGACCAGGTGCTGGTGGCCGTCGAGGGGTTTCGGCGACGAGTCGACCAGTTGCCGGCCGACGGCCGTACTCCCACCGCTCTTGAGGACATCGCCGAGCAGCTCTGGGAGGCGCCGTCCGTCGGGTCGGTGCCCCTTCGGGCCGCGCACGCCGCTCGGCAGGTCGGCCTGCTGTCACGCGAGGGGATGGTGAGTTCCTTTCGCTGCGGTCCGTGGTCACGGCTGGGGTGTCCCGGCGGGAGCGTCCTTGTGCGCCCTGAGCTGCGCGGCTCCATGGGCTCTGGGGGGCTCGGCACCCTCGACGTCCTCGGGGCTTTCTCCTAGCTCGCGGGTTCTGGCCAGGGGTGGGAAGGACCGTCTTGCCTACCATCCGGCCTCGCACGCTCGGCCTCCCGCCAGGCCCGCCACGGCTGCGCCGGCCCTTCCCACCCCTGGCCGTGACGTTGCGCTTGGGTTCGGGCTCGGGGTGGGAAGGACCGTCTTGCCTACCATCCGGCCTCGCACGCTCGGCCTCCCGCCAGGCCCGCCACGGCTGCGCCGGCCCTTCCCACCCCCGACCCTGACGTCTTGTCGCATCGAAAGCCTCGCCGGGCTGGGGTCAGGCGGCCCTGTCTGAGAGCAGGACCGCCCAGGAGTCACCTGGGAACCGCTCGGACGTGACCTTGATCGTGACAAAGTCTCCGGACTTGATCCCGAGGTCCTTCAGCGTCAGCGTGTTCTCGTAGAGCGCCTGGTCATAGGACCAGCTGGAGGACGTGTCCAGTTCGCGGCCATCCGCGATGAAGTGCAGCGTGCCTGGAGCTGAGGTTTGCGCACTGATGGTCAGGCCGTGACGGATCCTGGTCCTGATCGTGCACGTGCCGGCGGCGCCGACCTGCACGACATCCTGAACGCCCTTCAGAGGTCCTGCGCTGCACACAGCGACGGGGCTTTGCTGTTCGCTCGGGATGAGGTTCGCGTACGGATCAACCGCTGGCAGGGGGTCTGGGGCCGGTGGGAAGGGGTAGTCCGCGACCGGTACGGCCTCGTAGATGCCCACCCGAGCTTGTGACAAGGGAGAGGCGCCGGCGGGGTAGGTCAGCGTGAGGACTGAAGCCTTCCCAGGCGTCAGCCCGTCGAGGGTTGGGGGGGTGAACGAGCTCGCACCGCCGAAAGTCGGTTCCTGTCCGCAGCTGGTCGCTGAGACCGGCTCACCGTCGATGCTGATGTCCACCATCGTCTTGGCAGGGATCCCCGGCAGGTAGCAGTCGATGACGAACATCAGGTGCTTGTTGGACGGAGTGAACACCAGATCGACACCCTCCGGCCCGCGAGCCTCTGTCTGGGCGATGAGGTGGCCGCCGGCGCGGTACTCCGCGAGTGGCGTGCTCCCGTTCGGCGAGACCGCGGGGATGGTCGGCACATCATCGGAGCTGCCGGGCAGAACCTGCGGGAGCACGACTACCGCGGCACCTATTGCTACGACGGCGAGCGCGCCGGTCAGCTGGGCGCGGTGCCGGCGGCGCTTCGAGACGCGTCCGTGGACCTGGTCGAGCCGGCCCGCGTTGGTCGGGATCTCAGCGGCGTCATGGCTCAGCTGGGCCCTCAGCTCATCGGTCGTCAACATGGTCATCTCCACCCGGTCGCCGGATCGGCGACCAACGTCGGGTCCACCCTCAGACGGGCGAGGGCCTTGCTGGTCTGGCTCTTCACGGTGCCGATCGAGCACCCCATCGCGGACGCAGTCTCGGCTTCGGTGAGATCCTCGAAGTAGCGCAGGACGACCGCGGCACGCTGGCGGGGCGGGAGCGCGTCGAGAGCGTCGCCGAGCAGTGCTCGATCGTCGATGTTGGCAGTCCCCTCAGGGACCGTGCGGTCCGGAAGACTTTGAGTGGGTGTCTCCCCGTGCCACCGACGACGACGCCATGACGTGTACGTCGTCACCATCGTGCGGCGCACGTACGCCTCCGGCGCGTCTTCGATCCGCCCCCAGGCGAACCACGCCTTGGTCAGCGCCGTCTGGAGAAGATCCTCGGCCGTCGCCCAGTCACGCGTGAGCAAGAACGCCGTTCGCAGGAGTCGGGGCGATCTGGCTTCGACGAAACCGTCGAAGTCCGCCCTGTCCGCCATCGGCTTGTTTCCCTTCGATCTACGCGTCCGTCGGCATCGGCCGTTGGTGGTCGTCGCCACCCGACGGTAGACGCGCCAGCACGCCCAAAGGGTTGCCCCGGGTCGTTCAGGTGGTTCAGGGTGAGCGCAGCCACGCTGCCGACGAACCCGGGAGGGTGGTCCCTCCGGTGTAAGTCGGGTTGCTCGACACCAAGAGCTCGCGCTCCCGGCTCCACCCGTCCGGCAGCTCCACCGGGTCGACGCCGAAGTTGATCACGCACAGGACCGGACCTCGTTGAAAGGCCAAGACGTCCGCCTCGGGCGTGTTCACCCACTCGATGTCCCGAGAACCACCGAAACTGCCGCGGCGCAGGCGGAGCAGGTCACGGTAGAGGTGCAGAGTTGATCCGGCGGACTCGTCCTCGACTTCGACGGATAAGTCTCCCCAGCCAGCGGGCTGAGGCAGCCACGGCGTGGAACCTTCCGGACCGAAGCCGTACGGTTGCGCAGCGCCCCCCCACGGGATGGGCACCCGGCAGCCGTCTCGTCCACGAACCGTGTGACCCGAGCGTTCCCAGGTGGGATCCTGAAGCGCGGCTTCCGGCAGGTCGAGCACCTCGGGAAGGCCGAGTTCCTCGCCCTGGTAGACGTAGGCGGAGCCGGGCAGCGCGTGCATGAACAGCGCGATGGCTCGAGCCCTGGCCAACCCCAGCGGACCGTCGCCGTAGCGGGTGACCTCGCGGTAGACGTCGTGGTTGGACAGCACCCAGGTGGCACTGGCGCCCATGGCGTGGGCCTCGGCCAGCGAGAACGTGATGACGTCGCGCACCTGCTGCGCATCCCACGGCGCGAACAGCCACCGGAAGTTGAACGCTTGGTGCATCTCGTCGGCTCGGAGGTAGCGGCCCAGCGCAGAAGGGTTGCCCAGCCACACCTCGCCCACCATCATCCGGTCGCCGGGATAGGAGTCGAGGATCCGCCGCCAACTGCGGTAGATCTCGTGGACGGCCGGCTGGTCGTACATCGGGGTGACCAGATCTGGATCGAGGTTGTTCTCGCGGTGCCTGCGCAGCAGCTCCACGCCGAGGGACGGCAGGTCGGCCTCCTTCACCAGCCCGTGTGCGACGTCGACGCGGAAACCGTCGACGCCGCGATCGAGCCAGAAGCGAAGCACCGCCTCGAACTCCGCGACCACGTCGGGGTGGTGCCAGTTGAAGTCCGGCTGCTCGGGGGTGAACAGGTGCAGATACCACTCGCCTCTGCTCCCGTCGGGCTCGAGGACGCGGTCCCAGGCAGGGCCACCGAAGGCCGCCGGCCAGTCATTTGGAGGCGTGTCCGGCGACGAGGCATCGACCGGGCGGAAGTGGAAGCGCTCGCGTTCTGGGCTGCCGGGGCGGGCTTCGACTGCAGCTCGAAACCAGTCGTGCTGATCGCTGCAGTGGTTGGGCACGATGTCGACGATCACCTTGAGACCGAGTCCGTGCGCGTCGGACAACAGGGCATCGAAGTCCGCGAGGGTGCCGAACCGTGGATCGACGTCGCGGTAGTCGGCCACGTCGTAACCGCCATCGGCCAGCGGCGAGGGATAGAACGGGGTGAGCCAGATCGCATCCACGCCGAGATCCGCGAGATAGGGAAGCCGAGAAGCGACTCCGGCCAGGTCTCCCTCGCCGTCGCCGTCGGAATCGGCGAAGGACCGCACGTAGATCTGGTAGATGACGGCATCGCGCCACCACGGCGTCATGCGGACGACTCGGAGACGGGCAAGCTGTTCCCACCCTCGGGTGCGTTCACCATGAACCTCGCGGCGTGCTCGAAGTAGTCCCACATCGTGGCCTTGAGCTCAGGGCCGAGGTCGAGCTCGTCGACCGCCACCCGCATATGGGTCAACCAGGCGATGCGCTGACGCTCACCGATGACGTACGGCGCATGCCGCATCCGCAGCCGTGGATGTCCCCGCTGCTCCGAATAGGTGGTGGGACCGCCCCAGTACTGCTCGAGGAACATCCGCAATCGGTTGGCCGCCGGTCCGAGATCGGCTTCTGGGTACATCGGCCGGAGGATCGGGTCTGCAGCGACCCCCTCGTAGAACCTGGTGACCAGGGCCTCGAACGTGGCGTGCCCACCCATCAACTCATACGCCGTCGGCACCGCCTCCGCGCTCGGGGGCTGGCCTGCCTGTGAGCTCGTCTCCATGACGCCAATCATCCCAGGCTCACCCTGATGGAGCATCGAAGGGCTGGTGCGTGGGGACGACGACTAGCCAGTGACGGCGAAACCCTCGCGCCGGAGCGTGCTCGAGGCTGCTGTGGTCGGTACGGCCACGATCGCGGCCTCGACGGCTCTCGCCCCCTCGGCCTCAGCAACCACGAGCTCCCTCGCGGCGTCTCCGTCAGGAGCACTTCGCTCCGTCGGTGTGACTCCGGTCGTGGCCAAGATCCTCGGCAGTGACAGCACCCTGCACCTGCTGCGGCGGGCGACGTACGGGCTGTCGCCCTCGCTCGTCTCACATGCCGAGCACATCGGCAGCCGCGCCTGGTTGGAGGAGCAGCTTGCGCCGAAGTCGATCAAGGACACGACCGCCGACAAGATGCTCAAGCACTTTCCCCGACTGACGTGGTCGATCCGCAAGGTGTGGAACTCCAAGGACCGCACGGACGACTTGCAGGTCGACAACTACAGCTACGACGTGATGATGGACCTGCTCTACTCCCACACCGGTCGGGCCCTGTGGAGCAAACGGCAACTGTTCGAGGTGATGGTCGACTTCTGGTCCAACCACCTCAACGTCACTTGTCCCAATGGCGATGTCTGGGACAACCGGCACCGATACGACCGGGATGTCATCAGACCCCACACCTTCGGCAAGTACCGCAAGATGCTGTTGGCCTCAGCCAAGCACCCGGCGATGCTCATCTACCTCAACCAGCGAGAGTCCAACAAGGACGCACCCAACGAGAACTACGCCCGGGAGCTGCTCGAGCTGCACAGCGTCGGCGTCGACGGCGGCTATGAGGAGCAGGACATCTACGCCGCTGCGCGGCTGCTCACCGGGTTGACCTTGTGGAATCCGACCAACCCCGATGACTGGCGCAACGAGGCGAACCCGCCATGGACCCGTCTGGAGTTCGTGTTCGACGCCTCCATCCACGCCACCACGGCTGGAAAGGTTCTCGGCTTCGACTGGGCGTCCCACAACAAGGGCGAGGGCTACGACCTGATCGTGCGCTACGTCAACTACCTCGCTCGGCACCGCAAGACCGCCGAGCGGATCGCCTACAAGCTCGGTGAGCGCTTCGTTTCCGACGACCCGCCGCAGTCGCTGGTCTCTCGGCTGGCTGACGTCTATCAGGCCAACGACACCGCGATCGTGCCGGTGTTGCGCACTCTGTTCACCTCACGCGAGTTCCACTACTCGTCGGGGCTCAAGGTGCGCCGCCCGTTCGAAGATCTCATCGCTGGGCTGCGGGCGATCGGCGTCAAGCCGAGCAAGCGCCCGAACTTCCCGAAGAAGCACCCGGAGAACGGGGACTACTTTGACGGGCTGGCTGCGGTCTACTACCAAAGCCGCGACCTGGGCCACGCCCCGATGGACTGGGGTCAGCCGAACGGCTATCCAGACACGGCCAAGGACTGGCAGTCCGCAAGCGGGATGCTCGGTCGTTGGAACAACCACCGCAACCACGTCAACGGATGGTGGCCGAGCGCGTCGAACAACGCCTTTACCTGGCCGGCCAAACCGAAGGTCAACGGTTGGAACGCCGAGGATCTACCACTGTGCCGAGGGCTCATTCCGGCCAAGCTGCCGGCGACGTACGGCGGCCTGGTGGATCGCGTCTCCGAGCGCCTCCTTCAGCAGAAGATGAAGTCGGTGCATCGAGACGCAGTCCTGACGTTCTTCGGTAAGACCGCGTCATCGCCACTCAGCGAGAACGACGCCATCGTCCGCTGGCAGTTCGGCGACCTGCTCTCCCTCGTCCTCGACAGCCCCTACCACGCGTTGCGGTGACAGTGATGACTCCACGGACCAGCGAGACCAGCGGGACGGCCGCCTGCGGCTGCGCTGAGCACAAGCGCACGCTCTCGCGTCGGGCGCTGCTGCGCAGCGCAGGAATCGTTGGTGCGGCCGGCGTCGCTGCCCCGATGCTCTCGACCCAGGTGGCCCTCGCAGCCCCGGGATACACCGGTGACACCCTCATCGTCCTCTCGATGCGAGGTGGGTTCGACGGGCTCTCGGCGGCGGTGCCGTACGGCGACCCGCAATACCCCGTCCTTCGATCGCGGATCCCCATCCCGACGAACACCCTGCTTGCGAAGGACTCGTTGTTCGGTCTGCACCCGTCGTTCGCTCCACTCATGCCGTTCTGGAACGCGGGCACGTTTGGGATCGTGCAGGCTTGTGGGCTGTGGGCCGCGGACCGTTCGCACTTCGAGGCTCAGGCCGAGATGGAGCGGGCCGCCCCAGGCACCTCGACCCGAAGCGGCTGGCTGGACCGCACCCTCGGAGTGAACGGCCTGACGGGCTCGTCGTTCCAGGCGGTGCAGCTCGGTGGGAACCTGCCACCCGAAAGCTTGCTCGGGCCGAACCCCGAGCTCGCCATGCGCGAGCTCGACACGTTCCGGCTATCCGGAGGCTCAAGCGCGAGTGACCGGGCGAAGTGGGACGCGGCCCTGCGCAGTCTGCACGCGAGCTCTCCGAGCGCGCTCAAGCAGCCGAGCTACACCACGCTCGACGCGATCCAAGCCGTGGCCGACCTCGGGGTCGTCAAGGACTACATCCCCTCGAATGGCGCGACGTATGACAGCAACAGTGGATTCGCCCGCTCGTTGCGTGACGTGGCACGCATGATCAAGGGCGGGGTCGGGGTGCAGGTCGCCTGCGTCGACTTCGGTGACTGGGACATGCATTCGGGCCTCGGTCCGGTCCGGCCGGCCGGTGACACGAATAATGACTACTGGTACGCCGACCACCTGCTGGAGTTCACGCAGGCCCTTGCTGCCTTCATGACCGACCTGGGCTCAGCCATGAACGACGTGACCGTGGTGACGCTTACCGAGTTCGGCCGACGTACTCAGGACAACGACTCCTTCGGCGTCGACCATGGCTACGGGACCGCGGTGCTCTATGCAGGGGGAGGAGTCAAGGGCGGCGCGGTGAAGTTGTCCGACGGCACGTGGCCCACTCTCGCCAAGGGCGCCCTCGTGGACGGCGACCTGGCGGTGACGACCGACTACCGAGTCGTGCTGAGAGAGATCTTGTCCAAGCGCTGCATGGTCTCAGCAGGCGACTTGAACTCGATCTTCCCAGGCTCCTCAGGATTGGTCGGGACCGTCGACATCATGAAGTCGAAGTCCTGACCGACTCAGCAGCTTTGCGGCGTACGCCCTCCGGAGCTGAGCTGCGCTCGGTTCTACGCCGCTCTGCCGCCCGCGCGATGTTTCGAGCCATCGAACCGAACACGATGCCGTGGAAGGGCGCGACCGACCACCAGTAGAGGTGACCGGCGAGCCCGCGCGGATGGAACAGTGCGCGTTGGGCGTAGGTCGTCGGGTTGCTGCCGACCGACAGATCGAGCCAGGCCAGGCCGGGGAGACGCATCTCCGCGCGGAGTCGAAGAAGCTCGCCGGGTATTCGTTCCTCGACGCGCCAGAAGTCCAGCGATTCACCGACATACAGGGTCGAGGGATCGCGCCTGCCGCGCCGCAACCCGACCCCACCGACCGCGCGGTCGAGGAGGCCACGGACGCTCCAGGCCAGCGGGAACGAATACCAGCCGTTCTCGCCGCCGATGCTCTCGATGACACGCCACAGGTCCTCGGGGTCAGCGTCGACGACCTGCTCCCGGCGGTCCACGTAGAGGCTTCCGCCCGCCCAGTTGGGGTCCGTGGGGAGCGGGTCGCTGGGTGCTCCGGGCAGACCGGCTGAGGACCACCGAGTCGCGACGTCCCCGTCACCGACCCGCCGAATGGCGAGCCGCAGAGCTGAATCAAGCGTCAGGAGGCCTTCGGGAGGGTCCGGCACCCATCGGGCAATGTCGTGTTCGGTGCAGACCACCTCGTGTCGGAGGGACTCCACCAAGGGGCGCGCCAGTGATCCGGGCACCGGCGTGACGACGCCGACCCAGTGCGAGGAGAGCGTCGGAGAGAAGACCGGAACGGGGATGATCCTGCGTCGTGGGAGCCCGGCCGCCTTGGCATAGGCCTGCATCATCTCCTCGTAGGTGAGGACGTCCGGGCCGCCGATGTCGAAGGCGCGGTTCACGTCGGACGGAAGCGCTGCCACTTCAACCAGATACCGGAGTACGTCGCGGATCGCGATGGGCTGGATCCGGTTCGCCACCCACCGTGGAGTGATCATGACGGGGAGCCGCTCGGTGAGGTAGCGCAGCATCTCGAAGGACGCAGACCCAGAGCCGATGATGACGGCGGCTTGCAGGACGGCCGCCGGCACCGATGAGCTCAGCATGATCTGGCCGACCTCGGCTCGCGACCGCAGATGCGGCGACAGCCCCGCGTCGGTCGGCGTCAGGCCCCCGAGATAGACGAGCCGATCCACGGACGCGCGCTCGGCAGCGGTCACGAACGCCCGCGCGGTCTCGCGATCACGCGCCTCGAACGACGATGCACCGAGCGCGTGGATCAGGTAGTAGGCGACCGAGACGTCGCCCATGGCTCGGTCGAGTGCATCCTTGTCGGAGGCGTCACCCTCGATGACCTCGACGTCTTCGACCCAGGGATGGTCGCGCAGTCGGCCCGATCCTCGCACCAGGCAGCGCACCCGATACCCAGCGGCGAGCAGCTCGGGCACGAGCCGTCCGCCGACGTAGCCAGTCGCGCCGGTCACGAGGCACAGCGGTTTCGCGGAGGGGCTCATCCCCCCAGTCTGCGGGCAGCCCCGGGGTCCGGCATATCGGGCCGACGGGCGGTGCCCCGGTCAGGAGGGTTCCGCGGTCGGGTCGGTGCTCTGCGGGTCGACGAGCGGCACGCTGCGTGAACCCGCGACCGCGGGTCGCTCGATGCCGGCAGCGTCGAGGGAGATGAGCACTCGTTCGCGCAGCGCCCGGCCGACCGCCCAGTGGCGCAGGGCGCGGGTGCGCACCCGGACCTGCATGTTGACGGCTGTTGCCGTCATCGACTCGACGATGACCATGGGGGGCTCGTCGATGATGTCCGGGCCCCATTGCGGATCTGCCTTGAGATCCGTGACAGCGGCCCGCAGCGCGTCCCCTGCAGCCTCGACGTCGGCGCCGTACGCCAGAGGAATGTCCACCACGGCCAGGCCGAGTCCCTGGCTGCGGTTGCCGATTCGCTCGACCGACCCGTGGGGGACGTACCAGATGACGCCCTGGTCGTCGCGGATCCGTGACAGTCGCAGCCCGACCTCTTCAACGGTGCCGATGGCCTGACCCGTGTCTATGTAGTCGCCGACGGCGAACTGGTCCTCGAGGATCATGAAGGTGCCGGTCAGAAAGTCTTTCACCAGGCTCTGCGCCCCGAAGCCGACCGCGACTCCGACGAAGCCGGCACTGAGCAGGATGGGCGCGATGTCGACGCCGAGGGTCGCCAGGACAATCACAGCGGCCAGCCCGAACACGATGAGCGTGGTGATGCTCTTGAGCACGCCTGAGACGGTCCTGGCGCGCTGGCGGAGGCGTTCGGCGACGGCGTCCTCGTCCTTCGCTCCGGTGGTGGTCCCGGTCGTCGCCAGGCGTCGCGCAAGCGCGTTGTCGGCCAGGTGAATCACACCTCGGTCGATGAGGCGCACACAGATCCAGCGCACGACGACGGCAGCGACGAGCACGATGAGGATCAGAAGGGGCCAGGCGACGACCCGGCCAACTGTGTGCACGACGGTCTCTGTCTCCGTCGCGCTCGGCGACGGAGACGGCAGGGGAGTGCTGGTCAGAAACACGCCGCGAGACTAGTCGGACAAGGTGAGACCCGTGTGGGCCGCGCTGAAGGCGAGGATCTCGACGGACAGGTCGATCGACCGGCTGACGGCTCGCGCTCCGTGGCCCACATCTGGTTCCGCACGGATCAGGATCGGTCGCGAGCCCGACGTTGCGTGCTGCAGGGCGGCGCAGAGCTTGCGAGCGTGCAGGGGGTCGACGCGGGTGTCCCCATCGAAGACGGTGAACAGCGTCGCGGGATAGTCGATGCCCTCGACCACGCGGTGGTACGGCGAGTACGCGAGCAGCCAGCCGAGCTGTTCGGCGACCTCGGCGGAGCCGTATTCGACGTTCCAGGTCGCTCCGAGCCCGAACTTCTCGTAGCGGACCATGTCGAGCAGGGGAGCTGAGCAGACGGCGGCGGCGAACAGCTCCGGCCGTTGAGTGATCGCGGCTCCGACGAGCAGGCCCCCGTTGGAGCCCCCGTTGATCGCCAGCTGGTCAGGCGCGGTGCGCCCGTGGTCGATGAGCCACTGCGCGGCTGCATGGAAGTCGTCGAAGACGTTCTGCTTCGAGCCGAGCATTCCGGCTCGATGCCACTGCTCCCCCTCCTCGCCGCCACCTCGCAGGTTGGCGACCGCCCACACCCCTCCGGCTTCGACCCACGCGAGGATCGTCGCGGAGAAGCCTGGGCTGAGCGGGACGCCGAAACCGCCGTAGCCGTAAAGGATCGTCGGTCGTGGCTCGCTGGATTTGTCGTCCAGGTCGGCACGTGAGATGACGAACATCCGCACCGGCGTGCCATCGCTCGACTCGTAGGTGACCTGCTCGGTCGTGATGTCGGGCACGTCGACGGTGCCCGGTGCCGACGCCCACAGGGAGGTCCTTCCGGTGCGAGCGTCGAAGTGCTGGACCGACGAGGGAGTGGTGTGGTCGGTGTAGCCGAACCAGGCCTCGTGACCTCCCTCCGGACGCTCGACGATGCCCCCGATCGTGCCGAGCCCTGGCACGGGCACGCTGCCGAGGCGCGCGCCGGTGGTCAGGTCGTGCAGGGTCACCTCCGAGACGGCGTGCCGGGTCCACGAGGCGAGCAGGACCGGGGTCTCGAGCTCGGGTCCGTCGAGGACCGCGTAGCCGTCGAGGACGGCGATCGGGTCTTCCGGGAGGAGGTCCACCCACGCCTCGGCCGCCACTGCATCCGGCGTCGTGACGCAGAGCCGACCGCGGGGCGCATCGAGGTCGGTGAAGACCAGGATGCGGCCGTCGCGGCACACCTCGAGCCCGGTCTGGGCGTCGACGTCGACCTGAACCGGCACGAGCACGGGTGCCTCGAGCTCGCTGGCAGCCAGGTCGGCCAGGTAGAGGTCGTTGCGCGGAGCCGTACCCTCCGATGCCGACACCTGGAGCCAGCGGCCGTCTCGGCTCACCGACGCTCCGTAGTAGTCGGTGTGCTTGCGTCCCTCGCCGAAGACCATGACGTCCTCGTCCGGGCTGGTGCCCAGCCGGTGCAACCAGACCCGTCGGTGGAACTGCTCCTCGCCGTCAGGCACCAGGTCGGGAGCCAGCCGGCGGACGTAGTAGTAGGCCTCCGCGCCCGGGAGCCAGGCCACCGGGGAATAGCGCGCGCGGTCGATCGGCCCGTCGACGATGTCGCCGCTCTCGACGTCGAGCACACGCAACACGGACTCCTCGGTGCCACCCTCGGACACTTGGTAGGCCAGCAGGTGTCCCTCCTTGCTCGGCTGCCAGGTGTCGAGGGTTGTGAGCCCGCTCGGATCGAGTTCCATGGGGTCGATGAGGACCCGCTCGGTGCCGTCCGGATCGACCGTGAGCAGCTGGGCGTGTTCCTGCGAGGCCGTGCGGCGCATGAAGAACTGGCGCTCACCTCGCCAGACCGGAGCAGAGATGACGCCCGCGTCGAGCAGCTCGCCGATCCTCGCGTGCAAGCCAGCCTGCCCGGGCCACGTCGAGCGGTGCTCGGTCAGCAGGGCATCCTGCTCCAAGGACCAGCGCTTGGTCTCGGGGTCGTCGGCGTCCTCGAGCCAGCGGTACGGGTCGTTGACGACGTGACCGAACAGGTCGTCGGTGATGTCGTGTCGCTCGGCGGCGGGGTAGCTGCGTGCAGTGGCCTCAGCGGGCGCGGTGGTGGAGGGGGCGTTCTCAGAGGTCATGGGACCCCAACCTAGATGGCCGCCCGCCAAGCCGAGGCGCGCACCACGCCGAAGCGCACCTACCCCGCTGACGGTGACGTTGTACGGCGACACGCCGGTGTTTCTTCGTACAACGTCACCTTCAGCCGGGGGGAGGGGCAGGATCTGCACCAATGGAGTCTTGGGAGCCTGGGGAGTCTCGGGACCCTGGCGAGGTCGCCGGCGTCTCCTTGCTCAGCCGCGTGCGGCCGACGGTGCCTACGTCGTTGTACGTCGCCGGCGTGACCGTGCTGGCCGGCGTCGGGTTCATCGGCGACACACCGTGGCCGATCCTGCTCGCCGCCCTGCTCACGGCACCTGCAAGCATCGTGGCTCTTCCGGCCTACTACCTGGTGTACGGGCTGCTCGCCTTGGTCCCGGGAGCTAATCCCACAGCCAGCTCCGGGTCGGCGACCGGTGGTGCTCCGGGACCCGCGCAGTCCACAGAGGTCGTCGGCGCAACGGCGTCGTGGTTCACCTCTGCGACCCACCTGCTGGGGATCGCGACCTTCGCTGGTGCTGCAGTCCTCAACGTCGTCATCGCCCGGGCCTATATCGCTCGGCGGGCGCGGTAACTCAATTCATGCTGGCAATGAGCACCTTCGATGCGCAAACTAGGGCCCGGAGGTTTTCGATGGCGCGCACCCTGGTCCTCAACGCCACGTACGAGCCGCTCGGCGTGGTGTCGGATCGACGCGCCCTGATCCTCCTCCTGACCGACAAGGCCATGACCGTCGAGGCAACCGGTTCCTTTGCGCACAGCGAGCGCCGGGTGGTCGAGATCCCGTTGGTGATCCGGCTGACTCGCTATGTCCGGGTCCCCCATAGGGCGCACGTACCGCTGACCCGTCGGGCGATCTTCGCGCGCGACAACGGGCGCTGCGCCTATTGCGGCGGTACTGCCACGAGTGTCGACCACGTGGTTCCGCGCAGCCGTGGAGGTAGGCACGTGTGGGACAACGTCGTCGCGGCGTGTTCGCGGTGCAATCGGGTGAAGGCCGATCGGTCAGTCGCCGAGCTTGGATGGCGGCTGCGCAGCGCTCCCCGTCAACCGACCGGCTCGGCCTGGCGCATTCTCGGCGCCGGGTGGGCCGACCCTCGGTGGTCGAGTTATCTGCTCGGGCACGGCCTTGCCGAGGCCGGCCCGGTGCCTGCGTGAGCGGCGACGACCGGCTGGACCAGGAGCTTCGTGATCTAGCGGAGGCGTACGGCCTCACGATCGAGCACTGGGACTGGCAGGGCCATCACGTGGGGGCTCGTGCCTCAGCGGTTCGAGCGGTCCTGGCTGCGCTCGGGGTGGATGCGTCTTCGGCTGACGGCACGCGTTCTGCTTTGAGCGATCGGCAGGAGCAGCCGTGGCGGCGCATGCTGCCGCCAACCGTGGTGGGCACACGGGGCAGCGCCACCCATGTGGCGGTTCACGTGGTGCATGGCGATCCGGTGGAGGTGTGGGTCGAGCTCGAGGACGGCCAGCGCCGTGACGACGTGACACCCCAGGACGTGTGGGTCGAACCCCAGACCATCGATGGCGTGCTGATCGGACGAGCCACTCTTGCCCTGCCCGCAGACCTGCCGCTCGGTTGGCACGTCCTGCATGCTCGCTCGGGTGAGCGGTCGTGCACCACGACCCTTGTCGTCGTGCCACGGCTCCTCGAACCAGCCACGGCGCCCCCCGGCTCGCACGGCTGGGGAGTGATGGCCCAGCTCTATCAGCTGCGTTCGGCCACGTCCTGGGGGATCGGTGACCTTGGTGACCTGGCCGGACTCGTCCTGTGGTCGGCCGAGTCGCTCGGCTGCGACTTCGTCCTGGTCAATCCGCTGCACGCGGCTGAACCGATCGCTCCGATGACGGCGTCGCCGTACTTGCCGAGCACGCGTCGTTTCGTGCACCCGATCTACCTCCGGGTCGCCGAGATTCCCGAGGTGGATGCCCTTCCCGCCCAGCAGCGGGCGACGATCGCGAAGCTCGGCGACGAGCTACGGGTACGTTCCGAGGAGGCTGGCCTGCTTGATCGCGACGCGGCCTGGACGGCGAAGCGCGCAGCCTTGACGCTGATCCATGGAGCTTCCCTTACGCCGGAGCGGCAGGAAGCCTTCGACGCCTACCGACTGCGGGAGGGGGCTGCGCTGCGGACGTTCGCACAATGGTGTGCGCTCGCGGAGACGTACGGCCCCGACACCACCGCTTGGCCGGAAGAGCTGCGCGATGTTGACGGTCCGGCCGTAGCGACGGCGACCGGACCGGGCACGGAGCTGGCCGGTCTCGTGGACTGGCACGAATGGCTGCAGTGGCAGCTCGACCAACAACTCGAAGCGGTCCAGGCCGTGGCACGGGCAGCGGGCATGCGGATCGGTGTGATCCACGACCTTGCGGTGGGCGTGCACCCGGAAGCCGCAGACGCGTGGACTCTCAGGCATGTATTGGTCGATGGCTGTGCGGTCGGCGCCCCGCCCGATCCCTTCAACCAGCTCGGGCAGAACTGGTCGCAGCCACCCTGGAACCCGGATGCTCTGGCGGAGGCGGGCTATGCCCCCTTCCGAGACATGCTGCGGGCCGCCCTGGGGCATGCCGGGGGTCTCCGCATCGACCACGTCATCGGGTTGTTCCGTTCGTGGTGGATCCCGGCTGGATTCGGGGCGGCAGACGGGGTGTACGTCCGCCAGGACCATGCGGCCCTCGTGGGGATCGTGATGCTCGAGGCGGTGCGCGCCGGGGCGGTGATCATCGGTGAGGACCTGGGCGTCGTGGAGCCGTGGGTCCGCGATTACCTCGCCGAGCGCGGAGTCTTGGGCACCTCGATCAGCTGGTTCGAGAAGGGGTGGTCGGGAGAGCCACTTGCGCCTGAGCACTGGCGGGAAGCCTGCCTCGCGACCCTGGGTACCCACGACCTGCCGCCAACCGCGGGCTACCTCCGCGGCGAGCACCTCCGTCTGCGCGAGGAGCTCGGCCTGCTCACCCGGCCCTTGGAGGAGGAGCGGGCACGAGACGAGGCCGAACGTTCCGCCGTTGTTTCCGCACTGCACGCCGCCGGTCTGTTGCCGTCGACGCTGTCCTTGAGATCCATCCAGGATGATGACGCCGCGCTCGACCAGACTCTGGTCGCCCTGCACGCGTGGTTGGCGAGTACGCCCTGTCGGCTGATCGGCGTCACCTTGGCCGACCTCGTGGGCGATCGGCGAGCCGTCAACCAGCCTGGCACCGATCAGGAATATCCGAACTGGCGGCTCCCGTTGACCGACGGCGCCGGGCGAGTAGTCCTGCTCGAGGAGCTGACCGGGTCGGGTGATGACGCGATTCCGGCGCGAGTGGCAGGAGTACTGGCGGGACAGCCAGACCCCGAGGTCTAGTACGGATCCAGCCCAGTAGGCTCGGCTCGTGAAGCCGATCCTCCGAGCAGGCCGTGTCGTCGCAGGTGGTTTGGGTGTCGGGCTGGTGCTTGCCGTGAGTCTCGCCGCACCCGCCCTGGCATCCACGGTTGAGGACGGCGAGGTGCTCGGGGACGACCTTTCGCTCGGTCGGGTTCTGCTGACCTATGTCGGCATCCCGTTGCTGATCATCGCCACCATCTGGGTGCTGGCTTCACTGCCCTACATGCTCGGGGCGCCGCGCTACCGACCCGGTGTGTCGTGGTGGGCAGCTCCGGTCTGGATCAACGGACCCGACGATTCTGCGGAGCCTTCACAGGTGATGGACGACGTGCCCCCACCGGTGTCCGCCGATCTGCCGGGTTCCGCTGAATTGGTGTCCCCCAAGAACCCTGGAGGCACCAGTGCCCGCTGGTGAAGCATTCTCCGCACGACAGCACGAGCAGCTGGAGCGAGCGACCAGGCAGGCCGAGGAGATCAGCGGCCAGCCCTTTGCCGTCTACGTCGGCGCGCTGGAGGGCGACTCGTTGTCGGCGGCGCGTGCGCTGCACGCCTCCCTGGGCGCCAAGGCCGACGATGCGGTTCTCGTCGTCGTGGACCCGGCCGCGCGAAGGCTCGAGATTGTCACCGGCCCCGCAGCTCGGCACTACCTCGATGACGCGGCCTGCGCGTTGGCGGCCGTCACGATGACCTCGCAGTTCAGCATGGGTGATCTCGCCGGCGGCATCGTCAACGGACTTCGCTCGTTGGCCGAGCATGCGCGGCACCCGAGGACGCTGCACCTCGACCAGCCGTAGGGCGCTTGAGCCACCTAGCCCCGGGGTTGGCCGGGGAGCGGCACGCTCGCCCACCCGGCCGCATGGTCATGCGGCCTCCTGCCAGGCCCAGCCATGTTCGCTTACCCGCCTCCGGCCCCACCTGGGACGTCCTCGACCCCTGATGATCCCTACGTCCGGCGGGCGACGTCGAGGATCAGCCGGAGTTGCTGGTCGGTGTGCCGCACCTCGCGCAGAGTGAGCCGTTGGGTGGTGATCCGACGGGGCAGCAGCGGCGCGCCGGCGCCCAGGAACACCGGCCGCATCCCCAACCACACTTCGTCGAGCAGGCCGGCGTCGTCGAACTGCCCGACCAGGTCGCCGCCGCCGACGATCCAGATGTTCTTGCCAGGCTGGGTCGCGGTCATCTCCGCGTAGACCGGCCGCACGTCACCGGAGACCAGACGGACGTCCACGGTCGGGATCAGCGGCAGGTCGCGATGGGTGAACACCCAGCACGGCCGGTCGGCGTAGAACTCATGCCACTTGCCGGGATTCGCGCGGATGTTCTCGTGCTGCAGCACCCACTCATACGTCGTGGCACCCATGACCATCGGGCCGACGCCTGTGATGAACTCGTCCCAGGCGCCGTCGTCCGCCGGGTGCGGAGCCTCGAAGAGCCAGTCGAGAGAGTCGTACTCGTCGGCGATGAAACCGTCGAGCGTGCAGGCGGTGAAATACTGCACTCGGCTCATGTCGAGCCTCCTCACCGTTTCGAGTCGCGAGAATGTCCCGGCCGGGAAATCCTCAGGCGTCGGCTGCTTGGGCGGCGAGTGCGCGCTCGACCCCTGCGCGACCTTCGGCCAGCAGTCGCGCCAACACCGTCGGAGGGTGCTCCTCGGCGAGGTAGGCGTTGGTTCGGTCCACGACAGACTGGTCGACGAACAGCGTCGGGAACATGCCCAGGGCGATGTTCGCCGCCATGTCCGAGGTGCGGCTCTCCCACACCTGCCCGATCGAGGTGAAGTAGCGCTCGACGTACGGCTCGAGCAGGTCGTGGTGGGCGGGGTCCATGAACCCGGTGATTGTCGCCGTCTGCAGGGCATTGGGCAGCTCGTCCTGATCGACCAGCTGCGTCCACGCTTCCGCCTTGGCTTCGGCGGTCGGCCGTGCGGCTCGCGCCGTGGCCGCGTGCTGCTGTCCGGCCGCCGTGGCATCCCGCGCAAGCTCGGCCTCGATGGCGTCGTCCGACGCGTGCCCTCGTGCAACGAGCCGGCACAGCAGGTGCCAGCGCAGTTCCGCATCCACGCTGAGGCCCTCCAGAACCTCGGTGCCGTCGAGCAGTGCCTGCAGGAAGTCGAGGTCCGCAGGTTCGGCGGTCACGGACGCGAAGGCACGCAACAGGACCTGCTGCGCATCGCTGCCCGCCGCTGCATCGCGGGCGAGCGCACCCAGCGACCTGGCCAGCTCGGCACGAGCCGCGTCCCTGTGCTCCGGTCGGACGTAGAGGTCGAGAGCCGTCTGCGCCTGACGCAGCACGATCTGCAGGGTCACGATGTGCTTCTCGGCGCTGATCCCGTTGGCCACGAGCGAGACGAACTGACGAGGAGGCATCTCCGCATCACGCGTCATGTCCCACGCAGCGCTCCAGCACAAGGCTCTCGCCAACGAGTCGTCGAGGTCGGCGAGGTGCTCGGTGACGGTCGCAAGCGACCTCTCGTCGAGCCGGATCTTCGCGAAGGTGAGGTCGGAGTCGTTGAGCAGCAACAGGTCCGGCTGCTGGACGCCGGTCAAGCTGGTCACCGGCGTGCTCGCTCCAGTGATGTCACCTTCCAGCGACGTACGCCTGGTCAACGTGCCGTCAACGAGGTCATAGAGGCCGATGCCGATGCGGTGGGCTCGCAGGGTCGGGTGGTCGGGCGCCGCGGTCTGGAGTACGGCGAAGTCGGCGTAGCTGCCGTCCTCGGCAAGAGTGAACTCCGGGCGAAGCGTGTTGCAGCCGGCCGTCTCCAGCCACTCCTTGGCCCACGCCGTCAGGTCTCGCCCGGACTCGCGCTCGAGCTCCACCATCAGGTCGGAGAGGCTGGTGTTGCCCCAGGCGTGCTTGTCGAAGTAGGCCCGCAGCCCCGCCATGAACTCCTCGAGGCCGACCCACGCCACGAGCTGGCGCAGCACGGAGGCGCCCTTCGCGTAGGTGATGCCGTCGAAGTTGGCCTTGACCGTCTCGATGTCCGGCGCGTCGGCCACGATCGGATGCGTGGATGGCAGCTGGTCCTGGCGGTAGCCCCAGGCCTTGCGGCCCGTGGCGAAACCGGTCCACGACTCGTCGAAGCGGGTCGCGCTGCTGGCGGCGTGGTAGGCCATGAACTCCGCGAACGACTCGTTGAGCCACAGGTCGTCCCACCAGCGCATGGTGACCAGGTCGCCGAACCACATGTGGGCCATCTCATGCAGGATCGTGTTGGCGCGCGCGTCTCTGATCGCGTCAGTGACCTTGCTCCGGAACACGAAGTAGTGCTCGTGGAAGGTGACGCAACCGGCGTTCTCCATGGCACCGGCGTTGAACTCCGCCACCCCGAGCTGGTCGTACTTGCTGAAGGGGTAGGGCCGCCCGAACTCCTTCTCGAAGAACGCGAAACCCTGCTTGGTGAGCTCCAGGATCTCCCCGGGGTCGAGGTAGGAGGCCATCGAGGCGCGGCAGTACAGACCCAGCGGGATCGACGTACCGTCTGGACGTACGTACGCGTCGGTGACGCGGTGGTACGGCCCCGCGACGAGGGCCGTGATGTAGGTCGAGATCGGGGGAGTGGCCGGGAAGATCCAGCGGGCCACCCCGTCGCTCACGGGTTCGGGGTCGCCGGGTGCTTCGTTGGAGACGACCTGCCAGTCATCGGGAGCGGTGACCGTGAACGCGAAGGTCGCCTTGAGATCCGGCTGGTCGAAGCAGGCGTAGGTGCGGTGGGCGTCGTTCGCCTCGTGCTGGGTGTAGAGGTAGACGGCACCGTCCGCGGGGTCCAGGAAGCGATGCAGGCCCTCGCCGGTGCGCATGTAGGGACAATCCGCCACGACTCGCAGCTCGTTGTCCAGCTGAAGACCCTTGAGGTGCAGCCCGTCCTCGCGATGGACCTCGAAGGGATCCAGGGTCTCGCCGTTGAGGGTGATCTCGACGACGGCCTCGGCCACCAGGTCGAGGCGCACGGCAGCTCCGTCCTCGCGGCAGGCGAAGCGGATGAGAGTGTCCGAGCGGAACAGTTTCTCGCCGCGGGTGACGTCGAGGGCGATCTCATAGGACGTCACGTCCAGCAGGCGGGCGCGTTCGCGAGCCTCGTCGCGGGTCAGGTTCGAGCTCGGCACGGTGGTGCTCCTCGTAGGCGGTGGTCGGATGAACCTTGGTTGTTGACGCGCATGGGTGGCGCGGCTGTTCAGGTCACGCTAGAGGAATCCTCCAGTTTTCGCGGAATCAGGGGCCCCCGTTCCCGAGGCGGGTCAGAAGACGAACGGGCACCAAGGGGCGCGACCGCTCAGGAAAGCCCGCGATGTCTCGCCGATGCTGCCCGCGCGGTGCTCGACGACCCGACCTGCGTCCGCAAGGCTCTGCAGCGAGGTGCCGCCCAGGTAGATAGCCCCCAGGGTGCTGGCGTCGAGCCTCAGGTCCGCCGCCTCGGTCGTCGGCGCACAGGTCACGCCGTCCGCATTCGCAGACAGCTGCCAGTGCCCGGAGTTCCATGGACAGAAGTCGTCGATCAGGTCGATGACGAGATCGACGTCAGAGGCATAGGCGCGCGCGGTGAGCGCCCGGGCCACGTCGACGACCCGCACGAAGACCGCGTCGACAAGCAGCGGCGTAACCCTCCTGGGGTTGACCAGCTGGTGCATCAACGGGTCGTCAACCGGCAGCATCCCGTACGCCACCTCACCGATCAGGTCAGTGCTCAGCAACACCTGCCACAGTGCTCGATGAGCCACCGGATCGACAGCCATGATCTCGCGGATCATCAGGGTGCCCTTGGAGCCGCCGCTGTCCCACTCGTCCTTGGTTCGGTACAGCGCATATCCGCGTGGACCAGACTCGTCCTCGACCAGGAGGGCGCGAAGCTCAGAGCCGCCGCGGCGTACCGAGGTTGCGTCATAGAGCGTGCGGTCCCACCAGGCGCTGTTGCGTACGGGGATGGCGGGACGTTGGGCCCTCACCGCATCGGCGACCAGGGCGAGCTGGGGCCGTACGTCCTGCGGCGACACGAGCCGTGGCCGCGGGTCGTCGGCTGCAGGTGGGTGGGTCAGGCGCGCGAACTCCCGGGGGATCGTCACGCTGAGCCGCTGGGATGCCAGGCCGTAGCCGAAGCGGCCGTAGATCCCCGGCTCAGATGCATACAGGGCCGCGACCGGCTCCCTGTTGTTCTCGTGGAGATCGTCCAGGTGGTGGCGCATCAGCGCGGTCAGGATGCCCGTGCGGCGATGGGTGGGGAGAACTCCGACCCACGTCAGGCCAGCCACGGGTGCCCGGGCGACACCCGGGAGAGACATCTCCAAGGAGTACGTCGACGCGATGCCCGCGTCCTCGCCGGCCGCGCTGGCCAGCAGGGTTCGGTCCATCTCCAGCACCAGGCGCTCCGGGTCGCTGTCCTCGTCCTCGGCTGTGTAGCCGAAGGCGAGCTCGTCGACGCGCAACAGCCGTGGCCAGTCGTCGGGGCCAGCTGTCTCGATGGTGATCTTGTTCGTGGCAGGCATTCCGCCATCCTGGCCTGGCCTGGCGACCCGAGCGAAGGCTTTTCGGGTGATCCTCGAAGTGAAGAGTGGGTCGCACGCCCGTGCCCGGGTAGGTTCCTCGCGATGCCCCCCTCCGTGCCTGTCCGCCTTCGCCGCCGCCTCAGTCGGCTGCGGCGTCGCTTCGTGCGCTCCGACGGGTATGTCCTGCTCGCGCTCGTGGCGACGGCTCTGCTCGTCGGATGGGCCACCGTGGAGCAGCCGGACTGGGCGCCGGTCGCCCTGCTGAGCCTGGTGGTCCTCGTCGGCGGGTTCGTGCTTTCGGTGCGTGCCTTGTGGCTCCTCCTGGCCGTGGTGGCGGGGGTGGTCGCATTTGAGATTCACGCCATCGGTTGGGACACGGTCCGCCCCGGCGCACTGATCGTCATCGGCGGCACCGCGGCGGTCGTGGTCGCCGTTGCGCGCTCGCGCGCGAGGCTTGGCGTTCAGGCCCTTCGCGGCGAGTCGATGCTGGTTGACCTTCGGGACCGGCTGCGGCTCCTGGGAGAGCTGCCCGAGCTGCCTGCGGGCTGGGGAGCCGAGGCTCTTCTCAAGCCGGCAGGCGGGGCCTCCTTCAGCGGAGACTTTTTCGTTGTGACCACATCGAGCGACGGCTACTTCATGGAGCTCGTGGTCTGCGACGTGTCGGGCAAGGGCGCCGACGCGGGGACCAGGGCTCTCCTACTCTCGGGCGCCCTAGGGGGCCTCCTGGGCGCCATGCCGCCCGAGGAGTTCCTGGAGGCAGCCGATCGCTACCTTCGTCGACGGCGCTGGGAGGACGGGTTCGCAACGGCCGTCCATCTGGCGTTGGACATGCGAACCGGGTCCTATGTGCTCGGCTCGGCGGGACACCCACCGGCAGCTCACTTCCTGGCCGGCTCAGGGCGCTGGACGCTCACGTCCGCAAGCGGTCCGGCGCTGGGCGTGGATCCCGATGCCGTGTTCCTGCTGGAGCACGGCTGCCTCAATGCCGGCGATGCGCTGCTGCTCTACACCGACGGCGTGGTCGAGATCCCCGGAGGCGACATCGACGTGGGCATCGACAAGCTCTTGGGCGCGGCCGAACGGTTGATCCCCAAGGGGTTCCCCAAGGGCGCCCGGCGATTGGTTGACGTCCTGGGGCGGCGCGGACTGGACGACGACCGGGCGCTCGTGCTGCTGTGGCGCAGCTGAGCCGATGATCGAGGCGCTACGGTCGGAACACCGGTTGATCTGTCGTCGGAGGGCTGCGTGAACGAAACCGTCCTGCGCTCGACCAGCGATCCTCGATCGGAGCTGTTTCGTGCCAACGGCGCCGCGCAGACCGACTTGGTGACCGACCTGCACGACAGGCTGGCCACGAATCGTGTCGGTGGCTCGGAGCGAGCCCGAGCCAAGCACGTCGAGCGCGGCAAGCTGCTTCCTCGCGACCGGGTCGACGAGCTGCTCGACCCCGGGTCACCGTTTCTCGAGCTGTCCCCGATGGCCGCCTTCGGGCTCTACGAGGACCAGGCGCCCGGCGCCGGACTGATCACTGGCCTCGGCCTCGTGTCCGGACGACTGTGCGTCATCGTCGCAAACGACGCCACCGTCAAGGGCGGTACGTACTTCCCGATAACGGTGAAGAAGCACCTGCGGGCGCAGGAGGTTGCGCTCGACAACCACCTGCCGTGCATCTACCTGGTCGACTCGGGCGGCGCGTTCTTGCCGATGCAGGACGAGGTGTTCCCTGACCGCGAGCACTTCGGTCGAATCTTCTACAACCAGGCGCGCTTGTCTGCCTTGGGGATCCCGCAGATCGCCGCCGTGCTGGGCTCGTGCACGGCCGGCGGTGCGTACGTCCCCGCCATGAGCGATGAAACCGTCATCGTGCGCCAGCAGGGCACGATCTTCCTGGGCGGTCCGCCGCTGGTGAAGGCTGCGACGGGCGAGATCGTGACAGCCGAGGACCTGGGCGGCGGCGACGTACACGCGCGGAAGTCCGGCGTCGTCGACCACCTGGCCGACGACGACATCGACGCCCTGCGGATCGTGCGCGAGATCGTGGCGACCTGCCCGCCTCCCGAACACCGGGCTTGGGCGCGCAAGCCCGTGGAGGACCCCGTAGTCGACCCCCGTCAGCTCTACGGCGTCGTGCCCGTCGACCCACGCGTGCAATACGACGTGCGCGAGGTCATCGCTCGCCTGGTCGACGGCAGCCGGTTCCAGGAGTTCAAGCGTGAGTACGCGCCGACCCTCGTCACCGGTTTCGCGCACGTTCACGGTCATCCGGTAGGCATCGTGGCCAACAACGGGGTGCTCTTCGGTGAGTCCGCGCTCAAGGGGGCACACTTCATCCAGCTGTGTGACCGACGTGGAATCCCGTTGGTGTTCCTTCAAAACATCAGTGGATTCATGGTCGGGCGTGACTATGAGGCCGGCGGAATCGCGAAGCACGGGGCCAAGATGGTCACTGCGGTCGCCTGCGCGCGGGTGCCCAAGATCACGATCGTGATCGGCGGATCCTTCGGCGCAGGGAACTATTCGATGTGCGGTCGCGCCTACTCGCCTCGCTTCTTGTTCACCTGGCCGAACGCGCGTATCTCGGTCATGGGCGGGGAGCAAGCTGCGTCGGTTCTCGCGACGGTGCGTCGCGATGCCGTGGAAGGACGCGGTGAGACCTGGTCGGCCGAGGACGAGGAGTCGTTCAAGCAGCCGATCCGCGACCAGTACGAGGCCCAAGGGCATCCCTATTACGCGACGGCGCGCCTGTGGGACGACGGGGTCATCGACCCCGCAGACACGCGGTCGGTGCTAGGACTGGCTCTGTCGGCGTGCGCCGAGGCACCGCTGGAGCCGGTCGGCTACGGCGTCTTCCGGATGTAGGTGATCTCGTGTTCTCCACTGTGCTCGTCGCCAACCGCGGCGAGATCGCGGTCCGGGTCATCTCCACGCTTCGTCGACTCGGCATCCGCTCGGCGGCCGTCTACAGCGACGCAGATGCTGGTGCTCGCCACGTGCGCGATGCCGATGTCGCCGTGCGCATCGGTCCTCCCCCTGCTGCCCAGAGCTATCTCGACATCGACGCGGTGGTCGCTGCGGCATTGGCGGTGGGCGCCGAGGCTGTGCACCCGGGTTACGGCTTCTTGGCCGAGAACGCTGAGTTCGCCCGCGCCTGCGTCAAGGCAGGGCTGATCTTCGTCGGTCCCCCCGCAGAAGCGATCGAGGCGATGGGCGACAAGATCCGGGCCAAGCAGACGGTCGAGGCCGCCGGGGTCCCGGTGGTGCCGGGCCTGCATAGAGCTGGACTGACCGACGAAGACTTGACCAAGGCCGCTGGGGACATCGGCTATCCGGTGCTGCTGAAGCCCTCCGCAGGCGGCGGTGGAAAGGGGATGCGACGTGTCGAGGCGCCGGATGACCTCAGCGAGGCACTGGCGTCGGCGCGCCGCGAAGCCCGTACGTCCTTCGGCGACGACTCGCTGCTCATCGAGCGCTTCGTCGACCGACCACGTCACATCGAGGTGCAGGTTCTCGCCGACAGCCATGGCGCGATCGTGCATCTGGGCGAGCGCGAGTGCAGTCTTCAGCGTCGTCACCAGAAGGTCGTTGAGGAAGCACCTTCCCCGCTGCTCTCCACAGAGGCTCGCGAAGCCATCGGCGCGAGCGCCGTGCAGACGGCTCGTTCGTGCGGATATGTCGGGGCCGGGACGGTGGAGTTCATCGTCTCGGCGGACCGGCCGGACGAGTTCTTCTTCATGGAGATGAACACCCGGCTTCAGGTGGAGCACCCCGTCACCGAGCTGGTGACCGGAATCGATCTGGTCGAGCAGCAACTTCGGGTGGCCGCAGGAGAGGCGCTGCCCTGGGGGCAGGACGCACTGGTCATGACCGGGCACGCCGTGGAGGCCAGGCTCTACGCCGAAGACCCCCAGCGAGAGTTTCTACCGACGGGTGGCACCGTGCTGGGCTTGCGCGAACCTCGAGGCACCAACGTCCGAGTGGACTCGGGACTCATCGTTGGAACGGAGGTCGGGTCTGCGTACGACCCGATGCTGGCCAAGGTGATCGCCTGGGGACCTGACCGCAGCGCTGCCCTGACCAATCTGGACACTGCCCTTGCCGAGACCGTCATCCTCGGCGTGGAGACGAACACCGCCTTCTTGCGGGCGTTGATGGCTGACCCTGCGGTGCAGTCGGGTGAGCTCGACACGGGGTTGATCGAGCGCAGGTTGGCCGAGTTGACGGTGTCGCCGGACCCATCGGCAGCCGTACGCGCAGCGGTTTTGCTCGAGCTGCTGCTTCGTGATGCGCAGCGAGACTCGGACGATCCCTTCGTCGCTCTTGCCGACTGGCGTCTGGGGGGACCACGGCCGGTGGACCATCAGGTGGCGCTGCGGGGTGGCGAACGACACGTCGTGTCTGTGGAGGGGACCCCCGACGACTGCTCTGTCACGGTCGACGGAGGCGCCAAGGTGCGAGCGTCCGCAAACCTGGCAGGCGTCAACCTCCACGTGCAGGTCGGGTCATCCGAAGAGCGCTGGGCGTGGGCGCGTGACACGACGACGACCTGGCTCGGCCGCGACGGCTCCGCCTGGCAGGTACGGCCCGCGCCGGCGCACACAGTGACCCGCAGCGATGTGACGTCGGCCGGCGGTCCGCTCGTCGCTCCCATGCCCGGGAGCGTCGCGGCGGTGCATGTCTCGGTGGGAGACGAGGTGGTCGAAGGCCAGGCGGTGGTTTCGGTCGAGGCGATGAAGATGGAGCACGTCGTGCGTGCGGTAGGGCCGGGAGTGGTCGGCTCCATCGCCTGCACGGTGGGCGATCAGGTGGCCCTGGACGACGTGCTTGCTGTCATAGCCGCCGAGGCGACTCCTGTAAGTCGAACTGTTTGATTTTTGGGGTCTATGGTCCCCGAAAGTCGAACAGTTCGACTTTCGGGGAGCGAGTCGTCAAGGCCGTCCCGGGGCGAAAGTCTCCAGGACATGCATCGCTCGGTCCAGCGCCGTTGCAGGGGCGACGGAGTCGCCGACGACCTCAGGGTCCCAGTTGAGATCCAGGAAAACTTCAGTGATGCCCGCGTCGGCGAGTTGGCCCAGGTCGCCTCGGATCTGGTCGACGGATCCTCTCAACGGTGTTCGAGCCGTCCAGTCGTCGCCATCACCTGGCCCGACCCGTGTCTGGTCGGCTCGATCGACGAGTCGGATCACGCCGCGCACGATGTAGCGCAACAGATCAGGGTCGCGTCCAGCCTCGCGCGCGGCGGTGCCGACGGTCTCGATGGAGTTGGCGATCGTCGACAGGTCGGTGCGGCTGCTGCTGATCCACCCGTCCGCGATCCGCCCGATGCGTCTGAGTGCGACGTCGGCCGAGCCACCCATGAGGATCGGCGGGTGCGGGCGCTGCGTCGGTTTGGGCTCGACGCGACTTCGCGGCACCGAGTAGAACTCTCCCGCAAACTCCACCTCCTCCTGGGTCCAGATCGCCTTCAAGCAGGCCACGAACTCCTCCGTTCGGGCTCCTCGGCGCTCTTTCGGGATGCCGGCAGCAGTGAACTCCAAGGGCGACCATCCGAGGCCAAGGCCCACGTCCAGGCGGCCGTCGCTGAGCACGTCGAGCGTGGTCAGCGCCTTCGACAAGACGATAGGGGAGTAGAACGGGGCGTTGACTACCGCGATCCCCAGCCGGATGCGGGAGGTGAACCCAGCGGCGTACGCCAACGCAGTCACCGGGTCGAGGACCGAGTGGTAGGCCGGTCCCCAGTCCTCGTCGACTGGGTGAAGGAGCCGCTGGAAGGACCACAGAGACGAATACCCGAGCTCCTCCGCCCGGATGGCGACGTCCCGAATGTTGTCTGGCGTGGCCCACGGACCTGAGACGGGCAGACCGAGGCCGATGAGCATGAGAACGCGGCGCTACTCGTCGAGCTGGTGGCCGGCGAAATACATCAGGGGGTCGCTCAGCAGCTCGATCTGGATTCCGTCGGGATCTTTGAAGTACATCGACTCCGGGATTCCCAGGTCTGGACCGGCGTACTGCACGCCCGCGGCCTCGAGCCTCTCCTGCACCTCTTCCCAGCGATCGCGCGAGGCGGAGATCGCGATGTGCTGGACGCTCCCGATCGACTCCACTCCGGGCTCGAGGCCGAGGCCCGGGAAGTCGAAGAACCCCAGCAGCGTCTGGTTGCCGAGATCGAAGAAGAAGTGCGTGGACCCGGGGTAGTCGCGGTTCTCGGTCAGCTCCACCAGCGGGAACCCCAGCAGTCCCTGGTAGAAGTCGATGGTCGTCTCGACGTCGGAACAGATGAGAGCTGCGTGGTGGATCCCTCGCCCGGGCGTCGGTGGCCGTTCGGCCACCGGGCGCAGGTGCTTGTTGCGCAGCTCGGCGCGGCGGGCAGCGAGCTGGTCGACCTCAGACGGTGTCGGCACTGGTGCCTCGCGATGCGGGGTGGGGTGGGCAGCAATCCGTATCACCCTAGCTCGGTGATCTGCGGTCCCGGTGTTCCGATCGCAGACCCGACCCCGAAGTCGAACTGTTTGACTTGCGGGGTCTATGGCCCCTGTAAGTCAAACAGTTCGACTTGCAGGAGCCCTGATTGAAGTCCAGCTGGCGGCAGCGACAGTGCTTGACCGACTGACGACTGACCGAGCGACCGACTGACTGAACTGAACGACCGGCCGGCCCGAGCCCGAGTGGCTAGGCGTTGGTGCCCTCAGCGGGAGCGAAGAAGACCAAGACGTCGAGGTCTTCGGTGATATCGACGAACCGGTGCTCAACATTGGCAGCGACGAACAAGGTGTCGCCAGGCCCGATGTCGGTCCGCTCGTCACCCCGCACGAAGCCAGCGCGGCCACGAAGAACGACATAGACCTCATCCTCGGTGTGCGGTGACTGCTCATCCACACTGCCCGCGACGAGTGAGTACAGGCCCCCGGACAGAGCAGGGACGCGAAGGAACTCGAGGTAGTGGTCCGGCTCGGCTTTCACAGCCTGCTGAAGATCGGCGGCCGTCCAGCGGAGCGGGATATGCGCGGCGTTGTTCATGGACCTAGGGTCTCAGCCGAGCTTCGCCACTGTGAGCAAGACGGCGCTGTCCTCGATGGCTTCCAGCGCATGACGCGACTGCGGGATCACCAGCAGGTCACCCGGTGAGCCCTCCCAAGACGTCTCGCCGGCCGTAAGCCGGACTCGACCGCGCAGCACGTGGATGGTCGCCTCGCCAGGATTCTCGTGGTCGTCGAGTCGGCGACCCGCAGTGAGCGCGATGAGAGTCTGTCGCAGGGAGTGTTCGTGGCCGCCATAGACAGTGTGGGCGCTGCGACCACTCGAAGCGTCTGCAGCTGCTGCCAGGTGGGTCCTTACTGCGGCCGTCAACGAGATCTTCTCCATGGCGCCTCCTCGATTCGATTGCTGTGAGGACGATCATGTCGGATGGCCCGAGCGGCGCGCCGGTCAGCCGTGGCCGCGTCGCTAGTCACCCTCGCGCTCGGTTGGGCGCACCCTGCGCCATGGCTGCTGGCCGTACTGGTGGTGATCGTTCTTGCCTGCGCGTGGAACTTCGCGATTCTGCGGTGGCTGGCGATCGCTGAGCCCGAAGAGCCGATTCCCGCACTGCTCCGGGAGTGACCTCAGGCCGGCTGGTGCTGCCCCTGGTGGACGTGTTGGTCGTGCTGGCCATGAACGCCTGGCCCGCCCGTCGGGTTCTCCTTCGTGAGCTCGGCGTGGAACTCCTCGACGGCCGCGTAGGCACGCGGGCCATAGATGGTCGCCGGTCCGCCGTTCATCAAGAAGGTGACCCCGATCGCCTCGGCGGCTTCTTCGAGGCTCGCTCCGTGGTGCACTGCGGCGTGAGCGTGGGCCGCGATGCAACCGTCGCACGCCTCGCTCACGGCGATCGCCAAGGCGATGAGCTCCTTGGTCTTGGTGTCGAGTGCTCCCTCGGCCAACGCAGCATCGTGCAGGGCTGCAAATCCTCGGTAGACGTCTGGGATCTGGCGACGGAGCGCCCGAGCAAGGGGTCGGAGTTCGGTGCGAACTTCAGAGCCGTACGTCATCGTGGGCTGCCTTTCCTCGGTCGGTCCCGTGGCTGCTACTATACCCCTAGGGGTATAGGAATCGACGAGGGAGTGACTGATGGCAACTATCGAGCTAACCGCAGAGAACTTCGAAGCAACAGTGTCTGCCGAGGGCATCGTGCTTGTGGACTTCTGGGCTGCCTGGTGTGGTCCCTGTCGCCAGTTCGCCCCCGTGTTCGAGGCGGCCTCGCTGACTCACCCCGACATCGTGTTCGGCAAGGTCGACACCGAGGCCCAGCGACAGCTTGCCGCCGCTGCCGCCATCAGCTCGATCCCGACGCTCATGGCGTTCCGGGACGGGATTCTGGTTTTTGCTCAGCCAGGGGCCCTGCCTGCTGCCGGCCTGGAACAGGTCGTTGCTGGTGTTCGTGGGCTCGACATGGACGACGTGCGCAGGCAGGTCGCCGAAGAGGCCGAGGCTCGTTCGAAGCAGACGGCCAACCAGGCATGACGTACGGCGACTCGGTGGAACTCCACGCCCCGTTCGACGACGTGGTCAAAGACGTCCATCAGGCCTTGGCCGATCACGGATTCGGAGTTCTCACCCAGATCGACGTTCAGTCGACCATGAAAGCCAAGTTGGATGTCGACCTTGAGCCTTACCTGATCCTGGGTGCCTGCAATCCACAGCTGGCCCTTCGAGCCTTGCAGATTGATCCGTCTCTTGGTCTTTTGCTGCCCTGCAACGTCTTGGTCCGTGCGACGGGTGAATCAACGACGGTCGCAGTCATCGACCCGCAGAGCATGGTTGCGGTGTCGGCAAACCCGGACCTGCAGCCGGTTGCGGACGAAGCAGAACGCCTCCTGCAGGCAGCGCTCGCTGAGCTTTCGGCCTGACGAGGGCTAGTGAACCCTGCGGCGGGGTTCGTCAGTCGGTTGAGCGATGCGTGTCGCGGCGGCGTCGGGCTGCGTCAACGAAGGCGCCGAAGAGCCGACGGCGGTCCTCGACCGAACCGTAGGGGTCCTCGGGGTGCCACTGCACGCCGATCGCCCACGTCTCGCGATGCTCCACGGCCTCGACGATCCCGTCGAGCGCCCACGCGGTCGCCTGTAGGTCGGTGGCGACTTGGGCGATCGCCTGATGATGGCCGCTGCGGCCGACCACCTGATCGGCCTCAAAGATGTCGCGCAGGCGCGAGGGCGACAGGAGCTGAACACGTTCATCGATCATCACTGGATCAGCGCCCTGTCCGCGGTGGAGCGTGAAGTCCTCGATGTCGGGGATGAGCGTTCCCCCGAGGGCGACGTTGAGCACTTGGCTTCCACGGCAGATCCCGAGCACGGGTACCTCGGCCGACAGGGCGTCGCGTACGGCCCGGATGCTGACCTCGTCGACAGCCCGGTCGACGCCGTACTCGTTGGGGACCGGGTCGGCGCCTCCGTAGAGCGATGCGTCGATGTCTCCTCCCCCCAGGAGCAGCACTGCGTCGCACTCGCGCAGGTCCAGGCCAGCCGGAATCTCTCCTGAGCTGACATCGACGACCACCGGGTCGGCGCCGAGGTCGACCAGGGTTTGGACTGCCGTACGGGCGAAGCTGCGTAGCAGATCCTCGACGGTCTTCGTCATGTCGGGGAGGTTCAGCGGCGCAAGCACGGCGATGCGAGGACCACCGGGTGCGGAGATGTCAGGTGACAGGATTTCAGCGACGTCGATGCTCATCTGCGGATCACAACACTGACCGAGTTCTTTGCCACGTCGCTGCAACCCCTTCGTGCTGCCCTTCATGTCACCCGACCAGCATAGGTTGGGATCGAATGCTCTAATGACTCGGTGACACCGCGGTTCGAGGAGCTTGACTGGCGCCAGACCGCCATGGGTGAGCTCAGTCTGCGGAGGCGCCGCGACCCGTTGTCCGGGGCGGACATCTACGAGGTCAAGCTTGACGACGACTTCTTGATGTCAAGCATGTTCACCGTTGCCGAGCAGGCGGTCGCGCGGCTGGCCCTCGACCGTGTGGTCGGCGACGCGTTGGACGTGGTGGTGGGCGGTCTGGGCCTTGGATTCACCGCCCTGACCGTCTTGGACGATCCACGGGTGCGTTCCCTGCTTGTGGTCGATCGGCTGCCCGAGATCATTCAATGGCACCAGCAGGGCCTTATCCCCATGGGCGAAGCGCTGGTGAGCGATCCTCGATGCCGTTTTGTGGAGGGTGACTTCTTTGCGATGGCCGCCGAGGAGGGGTTCGACCCGTTGAGTGCGTCCCGTCAGTTCGATGCCGTCGTCCTGGACGTCGACCATTCGCCGCGCCATCTGCTCCATCCGAGCCACGCCGCCTTCTACGAGGAAGCGGGTATGGCCAGGCTCGGCACCCGCATCCGACCGGGTGGTGTGTTTTCGTTGTGGTCAAACGATCCGCCCGACTCGGTGTTCATGGAGGTCCTGTCGAGAACCTTCATCGAGGCCGAGGCGATCGAAGTGAGCTTCCCCAACCCCCTGCAGGGCGGGTCGTCCGCCAACACCGTCTACGTGGCCAACGTGCCGGACGTGCCGACCGGCACTTGAGAGAGGACATCGGCGATGGCTATCGAGGACTTCCCGCGCTACTCCCTGACCTTTGGACCCAGCCCGGTCCATGAGCTGGCACGGCTCAGCGCGTACCTGGGCGGAGCCAAGATCTGGGCCAAGCGGGAGGACTGCAACAGCGGGCTTGCGTTTGGTGGCAACAAGACCCGCAAACTTGAGTACATCGTTCCGGATGCGCTGGCCGAAGGCGCCGACACGCTGGTCTCCATCGGCGGGGTGCAGTCCAACCACACCAGACAGGTCGCGGCCGTCGCTGCGAAGCTGGGGCTGAAGGCTGTGCTTGTGCAGGAGGCCTGGGTCGATTGGCCGGATGCGGTCAACGATCGCGTCGGAAACATCTTGCTCTCACGCATCATGGGAGCCGACGTGCGCCTCGACCCAGCCGGTTTCGACATCGGTTTCCGGGACAGCTGGACGCGCGCGCTCGACGATGTCCGCTCACAGGGCGGGACGCCGTACGCCATCCCGGCCGGAGCGTCGGACCACAGGCTGGGCGGCCTTGGCTTCGCCAACTGGGCCTACGAGGTCGAGGCCCAGGAACAGGCGTTGGGGGTCTTCTTCGACACGATCGTGGTGTGTGCGGTGACGGGAAGCACTCAGGCGGGGATGATCGCTGGTTTCGCGGGGCAGGACAGGCCCCGCCGGGTCCTCGGCATCGACGCTTCCGCGAGACTGACAGCGACTCAGGACCAGGTGGCTCGCATCGCACGCAACACCGCCGAGCTGATCGAGCTCGGACGTGATCTGCGCGATGACGAGATCGTCGTGCTGGAAGGCTGGGCGGGGGACTACTACGGCATCCCGGTGGAGTCGACGCTCGAGGCGATCCGACTCAGCGGGCGCCTCGAGGGAATGATCATCGACCCGGTCTATGAGGGTAAGTCCATGGCCGGACTGATCGATCTGGTGACCAACGGAGACATCGGTAGGGATTCCACGGTCCTCTACGCCCATCTCGGCGGGCAGCCGGCGCTCAACGCCTACTCGGCCCTGTTCCGGGACTAGCGGGTCGTTCGAGCTCGGAATGCGCCAACAGCCCGCTCCCGCGTCGGGGCATCAGCGTGTGATGCTTGGCTGGCCCGAAGACCGGCGCCACGAGTCACGTCTGCAGGAGACGCCATGACGTACGCAGTCTCCGACGGCATTGAGTTGACGCCGGAGCAACAGGGGTTCGTCGAACTTGCTCGCGACTTCGCGGCCCGTGAGATCCGGCCACGCTCCCGCGAGGTCGACGATGCAGACGTGGAGTCACCGCTGGATCTTTGGATCAAGTCCGCTGAGATCGGACTGGCCTCATACATGCTGCCCTCCGAGTACGGCGGGGGCGGAATCACTGACCTCGTCACTCAGTGTCTGGTGCAGCAGGAGCTTTGCTACGGCGACATCGGCATAGGCAACTTCCTGACGTCCAGCGCGTTCTTCGCAAGTCCGGTGGAAGCGCTCGGGACTGAGGAGCAGAAGAAGCGCTGGTTGACCCCATTGGCCAGCAGCGCGCCTCCGGTCACCGCAGTCGCAGTCAGCGAGCCCGGCGTGGGTTCTGACGCTGCTGGCCTGCAGACCCGAGCGAGGCGCGACGGCGACGACTACGTCCTCTCCGGTCAGAAGACCTGGATCTCCAACGCACCGTATGCGAAGTGGATCGTGGTGTTCGCCACGATCGATCCCTCGCTTCGCTCTCGTGGAGTGACTGCGTTCATCGTCGACCGCGATATGCCGGGAGTGACCATCGGCCAACCGATGCGAAAGATGGGCCAGCGAGGCATCGTCAACGCGGAGGTGTTCCTCGACAACGTGAGAGTGCCGCTCGACCACCGTCTCGGCGAGGAAGGCCAGGGCTTCTATGGCCTGATGCGCACTTTTGACGCCTCACGCATCCTTATCGGTGCTGGAGCGACCGGGCTCTGCCGGGCTGCGCTGGACACGGCCATCGCGTGGTCCAAGGAGCGCATCCAGTTCGGCAAACCGATCATCGAGCACCAGGCAGTCGCTTTCCGGATCGCAGACATGACCGTGAAGACCGACATCTCCCACCTGGTCACCATGCGTGCCGCACGACTGTTCGACCGCGGCGAGTTCACCGCGCTCGAATCCGCGATAGCCAAGGTGACCGCGTCGGAGAACGCCTCCTGGGTGACGAACGCGGCGTTGCAGACGCATGGTGGCTGGGGCTATTCGCGTGAGTTCCTTCTCGAGAAGTGGGTGCGCGACGCCAAGCTCGAGGAGATCGAGGAAGGGACCAGCGACATCCAGCGGTTGATCATCTCGCGGGCCGTCACGGCCCGACGTGCTCCCTGAACCGTCAGAGCGAGGAGTGCCATGCTGACACCGGGCTTACCGGAGCCGGTCCTTGAGTTCGCCTTCGAGGCGCGAGTGGACATCGATCCTGCGGTTCACGTCGGGCGTGGCCGAGACGAGGTGTTGATGTTCACTCCCATCACGGGCGGTGAGGTGGAGGGACCACGGCTCAACGGGGTTGTCCTGCCCGGGGGAGGTGACTGGTCGACCACTCGCGGTCAAACAACGGAGCTGGACGCGCGCTACCTCGTGCGGGCGGATGACGGCGCCACGATAGACGTTGTCAACCGAGGGTTCTGGCGCGCGGATCCTGAGCAGGAGCGCCGGATGACCGCGGGTGAGCAGATCCCGGAGACCGAGTTCTATTACCGGACTTCGCCGACGTTCCGGACCGACGCCGCAGCCCACCGCTGGCTAGCTGAGCGCGTATTCGTCGGAATGGCTCGAGGCGATGACCGGCGAGTGTGCATCCGGTTCTTCGAGGTCCGCTGACTGGTCGGCTGCGCCCGAAGGAGCCGCGACGAGGAGTGGTGGCTGGGGTCAGTCGACGAGATCGGGTAGCACCTGGGTGACGAACTCCTCGACTCTTGCTTCGCCGTCTCCAGGCCACCCGCAGATGAGGTAGCCGACGCCCGCTGCCCGCATCGCTTCGGCGTTTGTCCTTACCTCGCCCCAGGGTTCAGACAGCGACAGCGATGCGGCCCGCATGATCGAGGCAGGGTCTCGACCGGCTTCGGTGGCCAGTTCGTCCACCGACGCGGACAGCTCGCGAAACTCCTTGCCCGAGGCGTTGCAGTGCCAGGCATCCGCGTATCGCGCCACCAGCGGGAGCGTACGGCGCCGTCCGGAACCGCCGATCCACAACGGCGGGTGCGGCTGCTGGACGGGAGTGGGGCGCAGCTGCGCGTCAGCCAGGCTGAAGGCCTGACCTGCGTAGCTGACTACCTCGCCCGTGAACAGTCGGGTGACGATCTCGAGGCAGTCCTCGAGCCGGTCGAATCGTTCGGCCACTGGTGGAAATTCGATCCCCAGCTGGTGGTGCTCAGCCTCGTACCAGGCTGCTCCGATCGCCAGTTCGAGGCGGCCATGGCTCGCGTGGTCGATGGTCACCGCCTCTGCAGCGAGCACCGACGGGTGTCGGTACGTGACCCCGGTAACCAGCAGGCCGAGCCGGATCCGGGAGGTGGCCGAGGCCAGCGCCGCGAGCGTCGTCATTCCTTCGAAGCAGTTGCCTGGGCCCTCGCCATACATGGGTCTGAAGTGGTCGAAGCCCCACACGCCGTCAAAGCCGAGCTCCTCGCTCAGCCGCACCCGACCGAGCAGGTCGTCCCACTCCATCCGCTGCTGAGCGACGTCTATCCCAAAGCGCATGCCTGCCATATTCGTGCTCGCCATGACATTCAACGTAGCCCGCGGTCGGCATGGAGGCCATCTAGGCGCGACAGGTCGGCGCGCCTTGACCTGGGTCTGCCTCCCCTGGATAGCGTCGAGGAGGTCACGCACCCTGACGACAAGAAGGGTCGAATGATGGCCTTCGGGGCCCGATCCGGGATTGCCTCGGTGGCCGTATTAGCGCTGGCGCTGGCCCGCTTGTGATCATTGCAGCTCCTGTCGCCGCGGCGGTGTTCGCGGCGACAGGACCCGATATCGAAACTTCGGCAGTTAGTCGATCTTCTTGCACAGGTCTCTGGTGGTGACGTTGGCCGACTTCTTGAAGATTGAACCGTCGCGGAGCAGGATCCGGAAAGAGCCACCGTCCACGAACAGGATGCGCGGGTCGGGGTGCTTCGCGTCCGGGGGAACGGCGGCCACCCAGGCTCCGCGCGCGTAAATCACTTTGCCGTTGGGCGAGAAATCGCCTGGGCCTGGTGCCTTGCGGTAAACCGACTTTCCGTTGGCTGGGTTGGTGAGTTTCACGTCGTAGTAGCCGGCCGAGTGAACGGCCCCATTCGGCTTCGGGGTCAGCACCGTGGCGTCGTGTCCAGACCAGATGACGGTGAAGGTGCACCCAAGGCCCGCAGGGACGGCAAACGCGTACGGCACGCCTGGCGGAGCCTGAGCTGAGGCTGTTGGCACCACCAAGGCCAGACTCGACATGGCCAGTGCTGAACCTGCGGCGATCTTGTGCTTGAGCCTCATGATGCGCCCCTCCCTTGTGCCCTGACGCCTGTGCGAACAGGGTCTTGAGGCGGAGAGTAGGGCACCGGGGTCGGGGCGTCCTGGTAATCACAGATCTCTTGGGGCCGAGACGGCCAGGGGCGTATGCGGCTACCGACCACGACATCTGGCCAGCGGACAAACGTAGGCAGCGCGAGTGCTCTTCCTGGTCCGCTGCCTGGAGCGGAAACCAGAGTCGGCAACCTGTTTCCGACGCCGCCCGAAGCGCATCTTGGCCGTGTCAGTGACCGTGGACCAACGGCCGTTGACGTGTTGTCTGCCGTGTCGTGACGCTTGGGCGAAGTCATCCGCGCAGCAGCCACCGGAACAGTTCGACGTACAGCCCGAGGTGCCTGTCGCCAAGGAAGTCTTCGTGCACCCGGCGGTGTGCTGCGGCCGCCAGCCGAGCTGCCATGTTCGGGTCTTCCAGCAAGGTCACCAACGCCGTCCCTAGGCTGTCGAGGTCGGTCGGGTCAGGCAGCAGCAGCCCATCTTGGTCATTGGTGATCTGGTCCTGGATCCCGCCCACGGCCGAGGCCACGACCGGGCGCGTCTTCCACATGGCTTCGGTGACCGTCAGCCCGAAGCCCTCGACCAGACTCTTCTGCACCATCACTGTGGATCGTCGCTGGAGTGCGTTGGCCAGGTGGGCGTTCTCGTCCACGTCGTCCATCGGCAAACAGGCCAGGTGCACGCGTCGCTGCTGTGCCGGTTCGAGGCTGTTCCAGAGATCGCGACATTCCGCAAGGACAGCTGCGCCCTCCGGATCGTCCGAGACGCCCGACACTTCAGGGCCTGCCAGCACCAGATGCACGTCGTCCGGCAGTCTCGCCATCACATCGGCGAACCCTCGTTGCACGCCGGCCATGTCCTTGAGCCGATCCCAGCGACTGACTTGGACCACGAGACGAGCGTCTGCAGGAATCGGCGGCCCATCGACTATCAGGCCGTCGTGGCGTCGCACGGTCCCACGGGTGCCGTCGCGTCGGACGAAGCCGGGCGCCTCGCCGTCGCTATCGCCTTCGAGCAGTCCTGCCCGGGTCAGAGCGGCGAGCACCTCGACCTCTGTGAGGGGGCAGTTCTTCGCGCTGAACGGGTCGATGGACGGAGTGATGACCCGCAACCCGCCGGTCCGGCACCATGTCGGCGCGTAGTCCTCTCGGGAGAACACGAAGGCGTCGGCATGCTCGATGAGGGGCCGTAGGAACGCCCACGCCGCATCGGTCAGCGCGTTCGGTTCGTCCCGGCCCACATGACAGCGCCAGACCACGTGCGCTCCCGCGGCGCGGAGCCCGTCCACCATCCCGGCGGTCTGGGGGTCATGCAACAGCACGATGTCGCCGGCGGAGACTCGCGCCGCGAGGTCATCGAGATCAGCCGCCAGCGCAGACGTGACCACCGCATGCTCAGCCTCGCCCATCGGGCCACCGTCGCCGGCACCGCCGTGCAGCATGTTGTGCAGGCGCTTGGTGACGGTGAAGAACTCCGGGCTGCCGGTCAGCACGAGCCAGCGGGTGTCGACGCCGACGGCTTTGACGTAGGCCAGCAACGTCTGCAACATCTCGGCAACCCCTCCGCCCTGGGCGGTGGCGTTGACGTTCCAGACGACACGACCCCGGGTGAGCAGCCGTGCTTCCTCGGACAGACTCGCGAAACGAGCGACGCGATCGTCCGACAGCAACTCCTCGAGCCGGGTGACTTGGATGGGCACGATGCTGATCTCCTGCATGGGCCCTACCGTCGCACAGTCGAGGCGATCGGAGGCTTCAAGGGACGAGCCAGGCGGTTTGATTCACGTGTTCACCGAGACCGGCCAGAGCCGCATTCCGTGGTGGATCAGATTCGCTCCGTCGTTCGCCTAGGCCGGCGAGCCCACCCGTTCAGGCACCCCGGTCGTCGGGGTCTGTGCTGCGCCGCCCGTTCCGTCTGCTGGTCGATGAGAAAGCATTCGGGGAACCAGTGTTGTGGGGAACGGCTGTGCAGCGCCACACCGTCCGTCTACGCTCCGGGCATGCGCCGCGCCCTCGTCGGCTTGACCGCCGCCAGCCTCCTTGCCTTGTGCATGACCACCTCCCTCGCGAGCGAGGCGACGGCCAGCTCCCAGACCGGCTCACTCACGGTCAAGGAAAGCTGCGATCCGCTCAGCACCCAGCCGCAGTTCCGTGGCTCCGTTCCCACCCCCAAGCAGGTGCTCGGCTATCGCCTCGGCACGCAGCAGGCCACGAACAAGGAGATCGGACGCTA
The DNA here is from genome assembly GCA_963819985.1 of uncultured Actinomycetota bacterium. GTDB lineage: Bacteria > Actinomycetota > Actinomycetes > DATJPE01 > DATJPE01 > JANPBY01. Next base: position 97,193 of record CAWFYH010000002.1, read on the forward strand.
TTGGGCTTCCGTCGATCGAGCCAGCGACCGAGTGGTGACCGGGGTGTACGCCAAGTCGTGGGAGGGCCGTCCCCTCCGGTACGCGCTGGTTGGACAGCCGGGCACCCTGAACCGGCTGCCCGCGATCCGCCATGACTTGAACCGACTGCGTGACCCTTCGACGTCTGAAGCCGCGGCCGAACGCATCATTCAGCGCACTCCGCCGATCTTGTGGATCGCAGCAAACGTGCATGGCAACGAACCGTCCGGCGGGGACGCCGTCGTCAAGCTGTTGCACCAGCTCGCCGACCGGTCAGACTGCGTGGCTCGTGCGATCCTGCATCACTCGATCGTCGGCCTGATCCCCGTGCAAAACCCCGACGGGCGCGCGCGCGACATCCGCTACAACGGCTACTCCTTCGACATGAACCGCGACGTCCTCGTCGGGACCCAGCCGGAGGTCTCAGGGCGACTCCAGCTGCTGTGGAAATACCCTCCGCAGCTGTTCGTCGACGAGCACGAGAACAGCGGTAGGAACTACTTCTTTCCGCCCGACGCAGACCCGATCTACCACGAGACACCAACCGGGCTCTACAGCGAGATCGAGCAGCTGTACGGGCCGGCGAATGAAGCGGCGTTCCAGGCCCGTGGCTGGCGCTACGAGACTTCCGACTCCGGGTACGACTTCTTCGCCCAGGTGTACGGCGACACGGTTCCCACCACGCAGATGGGTGCCGTCGGGATGACCTTCGAGCAGGGCGACTCCGTGGCCTACCCACGACGCGTCCGGCACCAGTACACCTCGGCGCTCACGACCCTGTTCACCGGTGCGACGAACCACAAGAAGGTTCTGCGCACTTGGCGCAAGACCTTCGTCCAGGCCGAGCATCAGGGCGAGCATTGCCAGCTCCAGCCGAACAAGATCTACAACTCCGACGACGATGTGCTGCGACCCGTTCCAGACCGGAAGGTCTGCGGCTACTTCCTGCTGGGGAACTCACTCGAGACCCAGCGCGTGGTGAGCCGGCTGCAGGCGGCGCGTGTCGTCGTCGAGCGACTCGCCGCGGCGACCGTGGTCCAGGACTACCGGCCGTATGGGGACGAGCCGCGGCAGAAGACTCTGCCGGCGGGGACGTACTGGATCTCTCTCGCTCAGCCGCAGAAGCACTGGGTGCAGGCGACGCTCAACGAGGACACCTACGTCCCCTTCCCGTACTTCTACGACGTGAGCGGGTGGAGCTTGCCGCTGCTGGCTGGAATCAAGGGCGGCTCCACCGGCCTGCCGGTGACTGCCCCAGTGGTTTCGGCGCCGACGCTGCGCAATCCCACAAGGCCTCTGCCGGCAGGCCCGATGCCGCGGATCGCCGTGGTCGACCAGTGGCCGGAGCTGTGGAACGGCTACCAGTACAGCGGCTGGCTGAAGTGGCGGCTTGGGGAGGACTGGCGGTTCCCCTACACGGTCCTCCTGCCTGAGCAGATCACTGCCAAGAAACTGCGGAAGTTCGACGTCGTCGTGGCGGGCAACGTCGACTCCGACCCGGTGTATGAGGATCTCCGGGCGAAGGGGCGTGCTGCTCTGGTGGCATGGGTCAGGGGAGGCGGTCGGTACGTCGGCTGGCAAGAGGGTGCCTTGCTGGCGTCCATGCTCGGGATCTCCCAGGTGGGCATGGGGACTCCGCAGGCCGAGTCGCCGGGCGCCATGATGCGGATCCGAACCACCCACGGACGAAACGAGATCGAGTGGGACAGCGACTACAACCTCGTTCTCGACCCCGGCGCCGCGCGGGTGGTCAGTGCCTTCCCGCAACGCATGTACGTCTCCGGCTTCGCGACCGCGTCCGACAGCCTCGCCGGAACGGCGGTGGAGACCGTCGAGGCCTTCGGCCGCGGGAGCGTGACGGTGTTCGGATACGAGCCGAACTTCCGGGCTATCGCAGACGGTTCGGCGCGTCTGCTCAGGGAGGCGATCCTCCACACACCGGCTGGCTCGGTTCCCTCGGCGACGCCGTAGCCGATCTCGTCGAAGTGCGCCGGTTCTCAAGCTCAGCGGCGGGGCCCATGCCTCGCCACCCGGTCCCGAGGCCGGGGCGGGTGGCGAGGCTTTCGTTCGAGTATCAGCAGCAGCCGGAGCTGGATGAGTCACACGTGCAGCTGTCTTCGCACGTGCAGGAGAGAAGTTCGAGAGCCATGCCGTCACCTCCTTTCGGCGGGCACCAGGTGCCGGGCGCTGGATCGCGGCAGGTTTCGCCGCCGAGCGCGTCGAGCATCGTGGCGAGGTCTTCGCGCAGGAGTTGGAGTTGCCGGACCTCGGCGTCGAGGTCCGCGAGCCTGCGGGTCAGCAGCTCACCGGCGGGGGCGCAGGTGCACTGCCCGGTATCGCGGACCTCGAGCAGGTTGCGGATGTCGTCCAGGCTCAGCCCGAGTCTTTGGCAGCCTTGGATGAATCGAAGTCTGTCGACTGCCTCGGCCGGGTAGCGCCGATGGTCTCCGGTGGTGCGCGGTGGTGGGGGCAGCAGGTCCACGCGTTCGTAGTAGCGGATGGTGTCCCGGCCGACTCCGACTTTTGCGGCCAGTTCGGCAACGCTCATGCCTGGTCGGGCAGCCGTCTTGGTGGTCATGGAGCAAGACTAGAACTTGGAGTCGAGTCCCAGTTCAAGCCCTTTGGGCCACCAGTTCCGAGGCTACCGGGATGGGTTCGCGATGGTCGCCGCGAGCATGTCGAGCGCGTCTGGGACGAGGGCGTAGTAGGCCCACTTGCCTCGTTGCTCGCGGTTGAGCAGGCCGGCGTCGACCAGCACCTTCAGGTGGTGGGACACCGTTCCCTGGCTGAGCCCAACCGGTTCGATCAAGTCGCACACACAGGCTTCGCCCTGGGCGCGCGCCGCGACCATGGACAGCAGCCGCAGCCGGGTGGGATCGGCGACCGCCTTGAGGATGTGCGCAAGCTGGTCGGCCTCGTCGGGAGCGAGCACCCCGCCCGTGACGGGGGAGCAGCAGGCGATCGCGCTGGGGCGCGTGGTCGCGGCGGTGGTCACCCAGTCAGTGTCTCACGCATTGACAGATGTCAATACGACTGACACCGTCTGACGCATTGACCGACGTAGATGTGAGGGGTTTCACGATGTCGACGACAGACGACCAGCTCCGCGAGCACGTGCGGGACCGCTACGCGGCGGCCGCCAACGCAGTCACGGCCGGCGATGCCGCTCTGGCCACCCTCGAAGCGTCGGACACTGAGCAGGTCGCTCAGGTCAACGCGGCATGCTGCGGCGAAAGCCCCGAGGTGGACGTCGCGTTCGGTTCTGGCCTCTACAGCTCCGACGAGCAGGGTGAGCTCCCCCTTCAAGCCGTCATAGCGAGCCTCGGCTGCGGAAACCCGACCGCGGTCGCAGATCTGCACGCGGGGGAGCGCGTTCTTGATCTGGGCTCAGGCGGGGGCATCGACGTGCTGCTGTCCGCGCGCAGGGTCGGGCCGACCGGCTTCGCCTACGGCGTCGACATGACCGACGAGATGCTCGACCTTGCTCGCGCCAACGCCCTGAAGGCGGGCGCCACCAACGTCGAGTTCCTGAAGGGCACCATCGAACAGATCCCGCTCCCGGACAGCTCTATCGACGTCGTGATCTCCAACTGCGTCATCAACTTGTCCACGGACAAACCCGCAGTGATCGCCGAGATGTTCCGGGTCCTCGCCCCGGGTGGCCGTATCGGCATCTCCGACGTCGTCGCCGAGGACGAACTCAGCATGGCCGACCGTGCCGAACGCGGCAGTTATGTCGGATGCATCGCCGGTGCCCTGTCCAAGTCGGAGTACCTCGAAGGTCTGCTTGGTGCAGGGTTCGTCGACGCGACGGTCGACTTCACCCATGAGGCGGTCCCGGGCATGCACGGAGCCATCGTGCGCGCCTGGAAGCCTGCATGACCCGGCAGGCGAGTCTCCGGTTGAGGCTGGCCGCAGAGTTTCTGGGCAGCCTGCTCCTTGCTGCTGTCGTCGTCGGCTCCGGCATCGCTGCCCAACAGCTGTCACCCGGAGACGTAGGCCTGCAGCTGCTGGAGAACGCTGCTGCCACCGGCCTGGGGCTGTTCGTGATCATCTTGATGCTCGGCCCGGTCAGCGGTGCCCATCTCAATCCGGTGGTGTCCTTCGTCGATGCAGCGTTCGGTGGCATCTCCTGGCGGCATGCCGGCGCGTACCTGCCTGCTCAGGTCGCGGGCTGCATCGCAGGCGCCGTGTTGGCCAACGTGATGTTTGCGGAGCCAGCGGTCTCGATCAGCACCCACGAGCGGATCACCGGGCCACACGCCCTATCGGAGGTGGTGGCCACCGCCGGGCTGATCCTGATCATCTTTGCGCTCGCACGGTCTGAGCGTGGGGTGACTGCGCCAGCGGCAGTCGGCGCCTACATCGGTGCTGCGTATTTCTTCACCAGCTCCACCAGCTTCGCCAACCCCGCAATCACCGTGGGACGGATGTTCTCCAACACCTTTGCGGGTATCGCGCCGTCCTCGGTGCCGGGATTCGTCACGGCCCAGATCGTCGGTGGCGTGGTGGGGCTGGCTCTGGTGCGGATGTTCTACCGGGATCTGACCGCAGGCGAAGCCGCCGAGGTGATGGTCCCAGCGCACTCACGGGACGCGGAGAGCGACTAGCACCGCTCATCGGGCGAGGACTGCGGTTCTGGGCTCGTCGACGGACGCGGCAAAAGATGTCCGCCTGGGGGCGGGTAGACAGCAGCCAAAAGTTCGATCATCATTGAGTCAATGAACATTGAGAGATCATCCCTCGCCCGTCGGGCGAAGCGGCATGCCGCACTCTCGGACGTGTCGCGTCTGGCCATCATCGACGCGCTCGCGCAGACGGATCTGTCTCCGGGTGAGGTGGGGGACCTGCTGGGTGCTCCGTCGAACCTGGTCTCCCACCACCTGCGCGTCCTGCGCGAGGCGGGCCTGGTGACCCAGGTGCCGTCTCAGGGCGATGCTCGACGCACGTACATCCAGCTCGCGCCAGCGAGCCTGGAGGGTCTGCTCGTGTCCACACCGTTGAGCACCGAACGAGTCGTGTTCGTCTGTCGGCACAACTCCGCTCGCTCCCAGCTGGCCGAGGCGCTGTGGCGACGGGTTTCGAACGTGCCGGTCGCCTCGGCAGGAACGCACCCCGCGGCTCGGGTCCACCCCGGGGCGATCGCTGCCGCCCGCAGACACCACCTGCGGATGCCCAAGCCGAGAACGCACAGCCTTATCGATGTGCAACGGCCCACCGACCTACTGATCGCCTTGTGCGACGAGGCTCACGAAGATCTGTCGTCCGACCAGGTCGGTCATGAACTGCACTGGTCAGTCCCCGACCCCGTACGCATCGGAACCGACGAGGCGTTCGACGAGGCCTACGAAGAGATATCCGCCCGCATACAGCGTGCGGCACCCAGCAGCGCCCGCGCCCAGGAGGTTCCGAAGTGACCGAGACCGCGCACCATTCACTGTCCATCGATCAGCAGCTGGCCTTGCGCACAGCAGCCGCGAACCTCCACGCCCGGTTCGCCGGGGTGTTCGGACAAGAGACCATTGAGAAGTTCTTGACCACCAGCTACGACCAGTTCGCTGCGACAGACGCGGTCCCCAACTTCCTCCCTCTCCTCGCTGAGCGGTTCGCCAGACAGCGCCTCGATGCACTGGCCCGAATCGAGGGAACCAGCGACGACGCACGACCGACCGTCCTGTTCTTGTGCGTGCACAACGCTGGCCGCAGCCAGATGGCGCTGGGCTTCTTCCAGCACCTCGCGGGAGACGCCGCGGTGGCCTGGTCGGGTGGCAGTGAACCCGGATCGCAGGTCAACCCGACTGCAGTCGAGGCCATGCGCGAGCGTGGCATCGATATCTCCGGTGAGTTCCCCAAACCCTGGACCGAAGAGGTGGTCCGGGCAGCTGACGTGGTGGTCACCATGGGCTGCGGGGACGCTTGCCCGGTCTACCCGGGGAAGCGATACCTGGACTGGCAGCTCGATGACCCTGCCGGTCGACCGGTCGAGGACGTTCGCTTGGTGCGCGACGAGATCGAGCGACGAGTCCGAGACCTTCTCGTGTCGCTTGACGTGCCGGTCAGCACCTGATCCAGCGGAGAGACCTCTCGTGGTGGGCCGTAGAGTGCAGGCATGTCGGAGCGGTTTCTCGAGTTGGCGCGCGAGCCCGACGGTCGATTCCTTGCGACCTTCGACGAGGGGGAACCTGCGGTTGAAGTATTCGGTTGGGACGACGTTCGCCGGCTCAGGGACAAGCGGCACCTCGTCGACCATTGGGCTGGCGGCGACAGGGAAGCCTTCATCGAGCGGTACGGGCATCCTTTCGACGACTGGTGGGCCGAGCTGAGCCCAGCGTGCGCCGAGGCGCTGATGGGTGACCCTGGGGGAGCCGTGCCCGATCAGTTCCAGGATGAGGTCAAGCGGTCCCTCCGGCACCAACCGAAGCAGTCAGGGCTGGGCATGGACGGGTCGTCGCTCACGGCCGAAGCCCGGCTCTTCGTGGAGCGGCGGGCTCGTTCTGCCGCTCCACCGGGCCGGGCAGACTGACCGGCGGTCAGCAGCAGCCGGAGCTGGATGCGTTGCACGTGCAGCTGTCATCGCACGCGCAGGAAAGAAGTCCAGAGCCATGCCGTCTCCTTTCGGCGGACACCAAGTGCCGGGGGCGAGGGTCTTGGCAGGCTTCGCTGCCAAGACCCTCGAGCATCGTGGACAGGTCGTCACGCAGGTGCTGGAGCCGCTGGACCTCGGCGTCGAGCTCGACGAGTCTGCGGGTGAGGAGTGCACCGGCAGTCCCTGCCAAGGTCATGGGACCTTCGGCTCTAGCCGTGTCCTGAACGCGAACCGGATCCTTGGAGGTGAGAAACGTGGAGGGCCGCATGTCGCTGCTGGCGCTGTTCCCCAAACCTCACCCATCGTCTGGGTACGAATTCTCTGTCCTCTCACGTTGTGGGAGATGAGTGCGGTGACGGACTTGCAGGAGGATTCAGGTCATCGATGAAAGCCATGGAAAAATGCCCTTGACCGCTGTGGTCCAGCGTCCGCGACGTCGTTTCATCCCGGTAGCTATTCGTCTACGAGCGAGTCGCTGGACGCGGTGAGCGTGGGCTGCGGGAGCGCGGCACGCATCGTCGCAATTCCACTGCTGATGGAGCTCGTCCAAGTCAGCCCTGACGTCTTGAGCAGGTGCAACATCCCCTTGTTCTCGGCCAGGACCACTGCGGTGACCTCGGAAAACCCCAGTCGTTGGGCCATCTGCAACTGCCGGCGGAACAGCGCCGTCCCGAGGCCGCGACCCTGGTAGGCGTCCTCGACGATGATTGCCACCTCAGCCCTCGTGCGCTGGTCTTCGGGCCCTTCCGGGAACACGTTTCCTAGTGCAACGACCTTTCCCGGCTCGCTCATCGCGACGAGCGTCGCGCCGCGATGCCCGCCCGCCAGCCTGCGCAGCTGAACGTCGCGCCAGTCCCGGAGGGAGAAGTAGCGCAGGTAGCGGGAGCGTTCCGAGCAGCGGTGGTGCATCTCCGTGATGGCGCGTGCATCGTCGGGGTGCGCCAACCGGATCCACGCAGTCCCGTTTCTGATCGGCTCGACCCAATGGAATTCGTCCTCTTCCCCGGCGCGATCCGCGATCGCTGCGGAAAGTCGTAGCAGCGCAGATGCCCGCGTCTGCTCCGCGCCGGCGAACGGCGCCCAGTTCCGTCGCAGGACCACGTGCAGATCCGGGGTCCATTGCAGGCGCATGACGTTGACGGAATCGTCCTCGCCCTCCGCGGCACCTTGCACCTCTACGTGGTCGGCCTCAACGAGCCGCGCTGCAGCTTGCGGTCCCCAACTTGGAGTGCGGACCAGCTCGCTGGCGAAGTCCAGCGTTCGGGTCGGGGTGTCTACACCGTCAGCGGCCGTGCCTACGGTGATGTAGGCGTTGCTGCCGGCGGACAACGCCGCAGCGAGGATGGCATCCTGGCTGACCTGGGCAGGGGAGATCAGCGCGAGGTCGATCGTGCGCGTTCCGTCCCCGGAGCCAACCACTTGGGCACTCACCGTGGACATGTGCAGGGACCCCATCGCGCGCACCAACCGGGCGAGGCCCCCGGGACGGTCGGGGATGTCGATTCGGACCCTCCACCTTGCCCCAGCCTCGTGTTCGGGGAGCAAGAGCATGTCTGCGGGTGCAACGGACGTGCCGATGCGGGCCATCAGTGCGTTCCAGTGCTCAAGCCTCGGACGGCTGCCGATGACGGGATCGATGATCGCTAGACCGGCGCTGAGGGCGAGGGTGAAGTGGGCAAGGGCATCCGCGTCGACATCGGGATCGACGCCGCCCGCTGTGCTCGACTGCTTGATGATCGCTTTCAAGTTGTTCACCCGACGCTGGATTCGGGCGGACTCGATGGTCCGGAGGTCGTCGTCGAGGTTGGCCCGGGTAAGCGCCTCAAGCTCAAGCACATCCCAGCTGCGCGCCGGTGCGGTAAAGATCTCCTGGGCCGCCGTCAAGAGAGCGGCAAGGGGTGGGCTGGCGCCCGGGTCTGCCACCGCTTCGGCGAGCTGCTCGGCCGCGCGAGACGTGACCCTCGTCGCCATGACCCGCTTGAACAACTCGGCACGGGTCCCGGTGAGGCGCCGCACCGTACGGATCGGGACGTCGGCTTCCTTGGCGACCATTCGCACGTCGGTACCGCCGTACCCATGAACCGCGAAAAGCTTCGCAGCCGCGTCGACGATGTGCTGCCGCGCCTCATCGTCGTCGACCACCGTCGGCTCTCCGTCCTGATCGATCACGATCTGGAGCTGCCCTGTCGTGCTTGGGAACGGTCAGGCTACGCGAGGCTTGCCCCCGAGGCCGGTGCGAAACGGCCACGGCCGCTGACCTGCACGTTCGACATGGAGCAGGTGACCGGCATCGAACCGCCTCGGTCCGCCGGTCAGCGCTCGGAGAATCAGCCCGTGTCTTCCGACTCGGCTTCGGCTACCTGCCCCTGCCCGACTTCCAACTCGCCCCCGAGCAACTGGCCACGACCATAGGCGAAGTGAGCCGGTCACCCACATAGCACCGGCCACAGCTCGCGCCCTGGCAGGTTCGCGGCATGTTCAGTCGGAACCGGAGGGGGCGACGCAGCGTGGGGGGCCGTCCGCGCCAAGCTCAGGCCCACCGGTCCCATACGGCTCGCGGCCTCACCTCGACCACAGAAGGGTTTAGCGCCACTCGCCCCGAGTGGCCCGTCTTCGACCCGGAGATCGTCGGTACTTCGTCCGAGCCGCGAAACCAGACCTCTCCGACGAGGATGACTTCCAGGACTGGCCAGCTTGGCGTCTCTGGTGGCGGCATCGTCGCAAGAAGTCGCGATCCAGACGGCCAGCACGTCATCGCCCGCAGCCTGTCCGAGGACTACTCCACCGAGACCTTCGGCCGTCTGGCCAAGGCCGGGCACCAGACCTTCCATGTCGTCCTAGACGCTCCAGAGGACGCGGGACGTTCGCCTCTTGGGCACCGTGCCGGCGGGGCGGATGATTGAGGAGCGCTCGGCAGAAGAGGTGGACGTTGTGAGAAGCCCGTTCGTGACCTTTGGAATGATTTGCGCGCTCGTCGCTGGCAGCCTGGCTGGCTCAGCAGGAGTCGCCGCCGGAGCCGCGGACGACTCGTCAGCGCCCGTTCTGTACTTCAACGTGGACGACACGGTCCACGGCCGGGAGCTGTGGACCACCGATGGCACCGCGGCGGGCACCCACATGGTCGCCGACGTGCACCCGGGCTCCGGAAGCTCGCAGTTCTACTCGCACGACCTGTGGCCGGGAGCCCGGGTCTCCTACATGCCCGAGATGCTGGGCGACACATTGTTCATGAGCGCGGACGACGGCACGCACGGCGCCGAGCTCTGGCGCTCTGGCGGGACCGAGTCGAGCACGCGTCTCGTCAAGGACGTCGCACCCGGTGATCGCAGCGGCGGAGCTGCATGGCTCCAGACCTACCGGAGCGAGGTGTACTTCAGCGCAAGCGACGGCCATCACGGCAAGGAGTTGTGGCGCTCCGACGGGACCGCGGCCGGGACGGAGATGGTCAAGGACGTCAAGCGGGGCGGGAAAGCCGAGCCGTCCGAGCCGACCGTCTTCGGCGGGAAGCTCTACTTCGTCGCCAGCGACGGTGTGCATGGGCGCGAACTGTGGCGCACCGACGGCACAGCCTCGGGCACCGATATGGTGAAGGACATCAACCCGCGCGGCCGGTCGGACGCCGCGCTGCTGACGGTCGTCGGCGACACGCTTTTCTTCTCTGCGCGCGACGGCCTGCACCAGACGGAGCTGTGGCGCAGCGACGGCACCGCAGCGGGCACGGAGATGGTCAAGGACCTGAGCCCGTGGAACAGCTACCCCCAGGAGCTGACCGCCGTCGGGGCGACGCTGTTCTTCCAAGCCGTCGACGAGACGTCCGGCAGGCACCAACGTCGGCTCTTCGCGTCCGACGGCACCGCCGCCGGCACCCACTCGGTTGCCGCGGACAAGACGTACGACCCGCAGTGGATGACACCGCTCGGCGACCAGGTCATCTACTCTGACAGCGTCTCGCTCTGGCGAAGCGACGGCACCGACGCCGGCACGGTGAAGATCGGACCCGGACTCGAGCCGCGCGAGCTGCTCCGGTCCGGCAACGCCGTCTACTTCAGCGGGAACGGCGTCGATCTCTGGCGCACCGACGGCACCGCGGATGGCACCACGTTTATCTCGAACTCGTATCCGCGAGACATGGCGGACGTGAGCGGAACCGTCTACTTCAGTGGGTTCGACTTCACCAACAAGCAGGAGCTCTGGCGCTCCGACGGCACCGCGGCGGGAACCGCGCTGTTCGTCGACTGCGGACCGGGATGGGCTGCACCCAAGCTGCTGGTGTCGGCGACGCCGTAAGGCGCCTCCGAGTCGGCTCGGACATGGCCGGTCGCCTCCCGGTGCGTGCGAGGTCGGGCCCAGGCTTGGTAGCCCGCAGGTTCGCGTCGCCCCCAGCGGTCCACTCTGCGAGAGTGCTCCAGCGAACGCCGTGGGTTGTCAGCCTCGTCCGTGTTCATGTCGATGCGTAGCGAGCTCGTCGAACGGGTTTCCCCGGCGCGCACCTGTCCACACCAATCACGGACACACCTCTGCGACGCGAAGGACACGACATGTTCGACGAGATCCCGGCGCTTCGTGGCACGCGCGTCTTGACAACAGAGGGGTGCCATTCTGTTCGTCACGATTCGTAGGCAACCGCGAGCCGCGGGGTCACAATGGCGACACCAGGAGAAGGTGGTGAGCGGACAGGTGAGGCTTTGGGTTGTCGTAGCGACGGTCGGGGTACTCATCGGTGGTACCGCCTGCTCGGCGGCCCACGTCGGCTCACCAGAGTCGCCCAGCGCACTGCAGTCGGTCGCCAGCCCGATTGCTCTACTGCTGGGTGATGTACCGGGTCTGGGCGATACCGACGAGACAAGTCTTCGGGACGACACCATCGCCGCTTGGGAAACGTGGACGCGCGCCCAACGAGTCAGGGAGTGCATGGCGGCGGCGGGGTTCGAGTGGCAGCCAGAGGTGAACTACCCACGGGACCCGCTCCTGGACTTGGCCAGGTCGTTGGGTGTCCAACCAGCAGCTGGCGCGAACAGGCCCCACGCTGCGGCGATCAATCGGGCGTATCAGAAGAGTCTTAGCCGGTCCGAGTTGAACGCCTACTACCGTGCCCTGTTTGACGAGTCAGCCAGCGATGTCGCCTACGTGCACGACAACTCCAGCGGCCAACTGCCGCCAGGGCGGCGTAACGGGCGGCCTTGGGCCTCGGGCGGGTGCGTCGGTGATGCCGCGAGCCAGGTGGGGAGCCTGTGGCAACTCAAGACCGATTTGGGCGACGATCTCCTACCACTCAGACTCACCCGCCACGAGCCGTTGTCGCCCCAGGTCCTTCAGGACTACCCGAGCATCCGCGCCCAACTGACGCGCTATACCGGAGCAATGGACAGGATCGCCGCTGACGACGAGTTCATGGCGTACTTGGCAACGGTCATCGGAGGGGAGCAAGCGCTAGCCGCGCCGAACTAGGTGACGGCGTACTCATCCCACCGTCGGCGATGTAGTTGAACCGCGAACTCGCCAGTCGTGGTGCACGCGAAGTGCAGATATCGGTCGCGTTGTCGTGAACGAAGCGGCACGATCGCGGTATGACAGGCAGCGGACCCGCGTTGGTCGAGCGAGCGGAAATGGCCGTGCGATACATCCAGGTCAAGGATGAGCTCAGCGAGATTCAGGTGGCCTGGCCACAGCTGGAAGCGGCCGTTGGTCAGCTGAGAGGCCGTCGTTTCGTGGCGGCCTTTGACCCGATCGAGGGCTGGTACCGCGCTTGCGTAGCGATCCAGCCAGACGTCAGCGCGGACGAACAAGCCCTGCCTGAGGCGACCATCCCCGGCGGTCGTTTCCTCCGGCTCCGCCTACGTGGTGAGCCGCCCGGCGTCTACGGGGAGATCGCTCCTGCGTATGCGCTGCTGGAGGCATCGGGTTCTCGCGACGACAGCAGACCGAGTCTGGAGCACTATCGCAGGCTCGATGAGATCGACGTCCTGATGCCAGTGACGTGACCAGGCGAGAAGTGCCGTTATCCAGCGTATGAAGCGGCGCTGACCCGGCGCTATCGCCCGCACGAAGGAGCAGACTGACTGTTCGGAACTGGAGTTGGTGTCCTATGCGTCCCACCTTCGTGAATCGCTTGTTCATCCCGGTAACCGCGCTTGGTCTGACCTTGTTCGTATCAGGGTGCGGCGCGTCATCAGCCGTCCCAGGCGAAGAGCCGAGTTCGACGCCTACTGAGCCCGGCCACAGCGCCTCGCGGTCCCCTTCCTCGGTCGAAACGTTGTGCCAGTCCGCGACTGACGATGCCGGAACCGTGCTGTTCGCTCGTGGCACGACCGTCCAACAGGTCCGCGAGCGCACTGGTGGACCCGGGAACATCTCGCCGGCCGCCGATCCGTGGAAGTCTCTGAACGGGCCCGATGAGGCGGCATGGTGCTCGATCAAATCGGGGGCTACATACACCTGGGTAGCCGCCTCAGCCTCTGGTGAGCCTGTCACGTTCGTGACCTCGGATCGGCCCCTCGGGGATCCAGGTCGCAAGGGCCCGGCTGTCCCGTAGTCCGCACCGATGTGCCCGGTGGTGCACTAACGCTGGTCGCTGGGGCTTGTGTCGTCGTAGCGTCCGTGACGTCGCCGGGTTGACTCGCGAAGTGCCTGCCGTTGCTGGCCTGCTAACGAACTGTTGCCCGGCGGCGTCCACCGCGGCGTGACTCAACAGAGGCTTGGCCACTCCCACCGGGATTGTTCCGCCGCGTCCCCTTTCCCTTCGGATGGTTGGAGCAGCGGATGCAGGTCATCGGGGTCGATCCTCACAAGGGTTCCCACACGGCGGTCGCGATCAGCGGCGACGAGAATGTCATCAAGTCGGTACGGGTCGAGTCGAGCCGGCGGCAGGTCGATCGGTTGTTCGCGTTTGCGGCCCAGTGGCCCGAGCGGGTCTGGGCCGTCGAGGGGGCGGCCGGTGTCGGTCGGTTACTCGCGCAGCAGCTCGTGGCCCGCGGTGAGCGGGTCCTGGACGTGCCGCCGTCGCTGTCGACTCGGGTCCGGGTGCTCTCGGGGCGTTCGGGTCGCAAGACCGACGCGTATGACGCCCGCGCCGTCGCGGTTGTCGCGCTGCCCAACCCGAACCTCGTCGAGGTCCGTGTCGAGGACTACAGCCGTGGCCTGCGGTTGCTGTCTGACCGGCGCAAGCAACTGGTCGCTTCCCGGACTCAGACCATCACCCGGCTGCACGGCCTGCTCGCCGAACTCGTCGAAGGTGGTGCAGCCCAGGCACTGACCGCGGACAAGGCCGCGGCCGTGCTGCGTCGGATCCGACTCGTCACCGACGTCGACGTGATCCGCAAGGAGCTCGCCCGCGACCTGCTCGAGGACGTCAAACGCCTCGACGCCCGCCTGGACGCGAACGCGGCCCGCATCGCTGAAGCCGTCACGGCGAGCGGCACCACCCTGACCGAGACCCCGGGGATCGGACCGATCACCGCCGCGAAGATCATCGGCCACTCCGGGGCGATCGGCCGGTTCCCCGACCGTGGGCACTACGCCTCCTACGCCGGCACGGCACCCATCGAAGCGTCCTCCGGCGACGTCCAGCGCCACCGGCTGTCCCGACGCGGGAACCGGCAACTGAACTCCGCGCTGCACGGAGTCGCGATCACCCAGATGCGCCACCCCGGCCAAGGCCGAGATCTCTACGACCGCAAGATCGCCGAGGGCAAGACCCGCGGGGAAGCCCGACGCGCACTCAAACGCCACATCGCCGACAAGGTCTTCGCGACCCTCGTCGCGGACGCACAGCGGAGCCCGGGACGACAAGTGGGGGCGACTCATGAATCCAGCGCGGCTGGCCAAACCCCAACGGCCAACACTTCGGAGAGGTCAGTTCCCGGGCTCCGAAAGCAGGCTACAACCGACGCCGCTTGACACACAGAGGCTTCGATATGCATCGCCTCCTGACGATCTGCGCGAACCGTGCCGACTCCATCAGCAGCGAGGTCGCCACAACGCACGGACTAACACCGCCAAGCTCCATTCCGTCCGCGGGGCCATGGTATCGATTGTGATACCATGGCGTATGGCGATGACCTTGCGACTGACCGCGGAGGAGACAGAGGCGCTACGTCGGCGAGCAGAGCTTGAGGGTCGGTCAATGCAGGAGGTAGCCCGCGAAGCGGTCCGGGATTACGTCGAGCAGACCAGCCGACGTGAGCTACTCGATCGGGTGCTCGACGAAGAACTCCCGCGCTTCACTGAGGCGCTGGAGCGGCTCGGCCAGTGATCTTCCTGGATCTGGATGACTTGCTGCACATCGCCGAGCGCACCCTCGGCACGGAGCCCCAGGTACGGGATGTCGGATTGCTTCAGTCGGCGCTGGCCCGGCCCCGGGCTAGCGCGCACGGCGAAGACGCGTACCCCTCGATCCACGCCAAGGCGGCGGCGCTGCTGCACGCGCTGGCACGTAACCACGGGCTGGTGGACGGCAATAAGCGGTTGGCTCTGGCCGCAGTCCTAGCGTTCTACGGCGTCAATGGATTTCGGCTGTCTTTGACGAACGACGAGGCGTACGACCTTGTCATGACGGTCGCGAGCGGGGAGCTGGACGACGCCGCAGCCATCACCCCGGTCCTGGAGCAGGCCGCCCGAGCACGGAACTGACCACGCAAGCACGCCGTCAACGCCGCTCGGCGTACCTACGATGTGCCGTTTCGCGAGGTCGGGGTAGAACTCGACCGATCCGCGCGGTCGTCGGAGTGCAGCGCGGGTCAGCGCGTGATCGTCTGCAACATCGACCACCGCCTCGATACATACCGATCCTGAGATCCGCGCCGCCAGGGGGCAGCGATCAGGGTCGCCGTGCCCTTCGCGTCCCCTAAGTGGCTGGAAAGTAATGGATCTCGGTGGATAGCGGTGGATGGCCAAACCGCGTTGACCTGCAACGACGTACGCTGAGGGACGAACGTGGATGGTCCTGAGGGTCCTTCCAAGCTGGCCATGCCGGTTCGATCCCGGTCACCCGCTCCACATCGAACGTGCAGGTCAACGGCCTGTGCCGGTTTCGCGCCAGCCCCGAGGCAACCCTCGCATGCCCCAAGCTGGCAGGGCAGAACACCTACGTTTGGTTGGGTGGCTCACAAGTCAATTCCTCGCCCCAGCTGGTGCCGTCGAGCTGCAGCCCCATCCACGCGGTGGCATCCGCGTTGTCGCCGTAGGGCTCGATGTCGCAGTATCCAGCCGTGAGATACAGCCGACGCGCGTCGGTCAGCTCGCGCTTGCTGTCGAGCACCACGCGCCCCAGACCGCGACCACGAGCTTGTGCGTGTAGACGCTCGAGCAGCGCGCGCCCAACGCCTTTGCCGCGCAGCCGTCTTGACACCCACATTCGCTTCACCTCGGCGACCGGTCCGTAGGGCCGGACCTCGATGACCCGTAGCCCGGCGCAGCCCAACACGTCTCCACCCTTGACCACGACAAGGAACGAACCTCGCGGTTCGCGGTACGCGCCAGGATCGGGATCGGCGATGGTGGGTGAGCAGGCCCCGAGCAGTTCGTCGAGCTCGACGGAGTAGGCACGCACCGCGGCGTGGGCTGCCTCGTCCTCGGGGTCGCGGATCTCGATCGACCACGTCTTCACCATGACGGCTCGCCGAGCATCCGCAGGTTGGTCATGTGACCACGGTGACAGCGGTGGGCCGTCGGAGCCAGCCCTACCGGCACACCTGTTCGCGAGGCCATGCGGTCTGCACCGGCCATGGGTAGCCTGCGCGAGGCCGCCGGGTGCGTGAGGGCTCGACCAGTCCTGGATGGAGGGTGCTCTGGTGATCAAGGTCGTTGTCGAGTTCCAGGCCAAGCCGGGTGCGCGCGGAACTCATGAGTCTGCTCGCGAGCATCTCAGCGACACATCAATCTCAGCGACACATCAATCTCAGCGACACATCAGCCGACTACCTCAGGATCTATCGGCAGCACGGTGCATGATGCTGGACAGCCCTGACGGCGTCATCGAGATCGCCGAGTGGGAGTCGGCGGCGGCCCAAGGCACCGCCGTCGAACAAGCGATGGCGACAGGCGTGTACGCGCCTGTCGTTGAGTTGGTGGCGGCCCCGTTCAAGGCGACACGGATCGGCGAGCGGACCTAAGGGGACACCGAGCCGCCGACATCCCCACTTCCCGGACTAGGGCCGGGCTCCGTGACGGACCCCCCTGGCGGGAGGCGTTACTCCTCGACTAGGAGCACGAGCGTTTCGGGCAGTACGCCGTCGTGGGACATGGCTTCGGCCGCCGCAGGAGTCTCCATCGCTGCCATCACAGCCTCGAGGTCGGCGACGTCCATGAGGACCGCGACCTGGGTGCGGTTCTGGGGGTTGACGAAGGTGCGGATGTTCGTCACACCGAGCGGCCCGAAGACCTCTTCGCGTTTGGGTGAGGCGAGCCAGTGGTCGGTGTCTTTCACGTCGTGGTGCCCGATAACAGTTGGCATGACGGCTCCTTGGGCTTGTGCCTGGTGCGCGAAGCGTACTGCCGGGCAGGTGTGGTCAACAGCCCTCTATCGGCACTTCGGCCTCGCGGACAGATGGGGGTCCCCGCAGATCGTTAGCGAAGCGCGTTGAGTTCGTCGAGGGCTCGATGACCGCGCTCGACCACCTCTGGCACCAGGTCTTGGCGTCCTAAACGGATGGGCCACTCGAGCTGAAGGAGGATCTGGGTCTTGGCAAGCGCCGTCGCCCAGTCCCAGCCCACAAGGTCCAGGATTCTCGTCGATAGAAGCCCACGGGCACTGTCCAGCGGATCCTGGAAGGTGTGCCACTGCAGGGTGGTGAGATCTGTGGCCCGCGTGCCGCTACCGGCGTTCCCGATGTCGACGACCGCCACAACCGCGCCGTCACGGACCAGGACGTTGCTCGGATTCAGATCGGCATGGACCATGTCAGGTGCCTCTTGCGGTGGTGCGACATCGACGCCCAAGGGCCGAAGGCGCTCGATCAAGGCCGCTACCGCGGTGGAATGCGCCGAGAGCCCGGCGACCGCTGGCTCTTGGCCGGTGGCAACGCGCCACGCATAGGTCCAGTGGTCGTACGGCTCGAAAGCTTGGCCAGCCTGGACTTCGATGATCTCGATGAGTTGCTCAACGAGGGACGGGGTCAGCGCGGGCACGGGTGCCGCGTCGACGAAGTCCATCAGGTGCCAGACATGAGTAGCTGTAGCGCCAGCTCCGAGCCAGGCCGGGGTGGGGTAGCCACGCGTGCGCATGTGCTCGACCACCCTTTCGGCTCGCAACGTCTCGTCGAGCTGTTTGGAGTGTGTCCGCGGCTCTACCTTGAGCACCGCATTCGGTCGGCCCTCCACCCGGAGGCGTACCGCACCCGCGTTGACGCCTCCGCCGAGGCGACCGAGAACTGTGACCTTCGCCTCGACCAGGCTGGCCACGTCGGCCAAGACCTCGGCTGGCAGGTCCTCGAAGGGATTGCTGTCCTTCACGCGGCCACGGTAGCGGCGCCCGACGTGGTCGCACGGCGTAGATCCACACCGCGCGGTATGCCGGTTCACTGGGGCAGAGCGAGATCAGGCACTTCGCGTGGGGGTTGCACGACCATTAGGTGACGTGGAGGGTGCCCTTCGCTGTCCAGAGGTTCAGGGAGACCAGGACACCCTCGATGTCGTACATGCCGGGGGAAACTTTCGTTGTCGGTGGCCCGAAGTCGACCGGCAACTCCATGGACTCGCCCGGTTGCAGATCTCGCAAGCGATCTCCGAAGCCGTGGGCGACCCAGTTGGAACCCATGCGCTCGCCGGTGTTATCGAGTAGCCAGGCGTGGACGTAGGCAGAATCTTCCGAATCGGCGGCCCACGGCTGGCCGGACGTATTGCCCAACGTCACGGACAAGGTGTTCAGAGCCGAGGCAGCGCACCGAAGCCCGTCCGGCCAGGAGAGGGCAAGATGCTGGCGGCGGCTGGGCCGCCCAGGTCGCACCGGGTGAGGCCCGGGGTCCCCACTGAGGATGAGCCCATCCGGGGTATCAGCCAGATAGGCCAACGCCCACCCCTCGCCATTGGGAGCGGTGAACAGTCGCATTCCGTCGGAGCTGGGGCGGCTCGGGGTGGTCAACTGTCGCCAGCCCGTTGCTGGCATCTTGGCCATCGCGAAAGGCGGGATCGGGTTGTCGATGGAGTCCGGGAACACCACGTCCCAAGCCTCGCCTTCCCAGTCCAGTCCAGCGGGGTCGACGTCGTCGCTTCCGAGACTGACCCAAGTCAAGGAGTCCGAGGGGTTCTGCGCCACTGGCACAGAATGCCGGATCAGCCCATCGCAAGGCGATGCATAGCGGCACATCTGCTCGTTAGCCGAGTGCCATCGTCAGGGTGCGGTAACCACTCACCTGTACGAAGCCGACCTGGGCGTACAGGGCAAGTGCAGGTCCATTCTCGTCCTCGGTTTGAATGGCCAGCCGCAGCGCACCCGACTCGACAGCGGCGAATCGGACTGCACCGAGTAGGGCGGCACCGATGCCGCTACGACGCCGCTGCGGCAGCACGAACAGATCCCTAATCTGCCAGAAGTGGGAGAGCCGCAGCGAAGCAGGCATGTCCATCGTGGTCGCAAAGCCGACGAACCTGGCTGCGTCTTCCGCAACGAACGTGTGAAGGCGAGCGGCCTCCATGTTCTCCTGCAACCAACGTATTGATCGCTCCACATCGGCGCTCTCGCCGTAGTGGACTCGGTACTGATCGAAGAGCGCTGCAACAGCGTCGAGCTCGTCCATTGTCGGTGAGGTCAGATGCCGTACCGAGGCTGCCATACCAGCGATAGTGCCGGTTCGACGGCCTCACATGCGAGCGATAGCGGCACTTCGCGCACACGGCTGGGCGTGGTCTGATCTGTCATGGTGAGCGATACTTGAGTTGTGACCAGCGCAGTGTTGACGCCGTGGTACCGACGCCAGCATCGTGCAGATCTTCCCCGCTCGGCAGAGGCTGAGGGCGGGGTTGGCGAAACCCCGATCTTGGACCATGGCACCGAGGCCGTTGGCCGGATCGTCGCCTCGGTTCAGGATCAAGCGGGCGGCGACCAAGCTGACTTGCTTCGGGTAGCGCACGAGCAGATCGGACGCCTAGTCCGCCCGGTCTATGCAATGAACGATTTGCAATCCGCTTCCGACACTCTGCGACGCCGCAGAGGGTCCTGCAGCCAGCGCATGGCGGTACTGGAGGCGGTAGCGCGTGGCGCAAACATCCCCACCCGGGTGCGTGGGCTCGTCGTCGACGGGAGGTTCTGGTACCCGCGGTTCCCGCGGCTGCAGATGGTTGTGCCTGACCGGGTCTTGCTGGCCTGGCCAGACTTCTTTGTGGACGGTCACTGGGTGAACGTCACCCATATCTTCCCAACGCGAACCGGTAGCCGCCCCTTCTCGAACGCCGGCGGCGAGACCCTGTACGACTCCGTTCGAGGAGCCACCATCGATTGGGTAGGCGAATGCGACGGGGCTACCTGTGACCTTTCGGGATGGGTGGTTGACGACCTCGGACGTTTCGACTCTCGTGACGCCCTGTTCGACACCCATGGCCAAACGCTGAGCGGCCTAGCCGTTCTCGTCACGGACCCGATCATGTCTAGGTGGTCACCGAAAGCCGTCGGCGACAACGGCTAGCCGGTGGCCGCCTGCCGCATATCGAAGCCTCTTGCTTGTCAAGAGTCGGTTTCGGGCATGACGAGATCGCCTCTTGGCATGGGTGTGCCCGGAGGCGTAGTTTCGTTCGCGAGTCCGGGAGTGGCTTATCCGAAGAGCCGGCTATCAGGGTGAAGTGCCGGTCGCGCTGGAGTCAGAGACGTGCCCTGGTTGCCCTCCCGGACCCACTCATGTCTGGGGTCGGGCGTCGTCGCGTAGCTGGCGGAAGACCGCGTCGCTGATTTTCCTCTTCAGGGCGCGTCGGGCTTCCTTGCTTGATTTCCCGTCCGCGATCTTGGCGAGGTAGTAGGTGCGGCCGGGGTTGTCGCGGCTGATCTGGGTGACGGCGGCCATGTGCAGGCCATGGTTGAGCTGGCGGTTGCCGCGCAGGTTGAGTCGGTGCCTCACGACCTTGCCCGAGGACGCCTCGATGGGGGCGGTGCCGTTGTAGGAGGCGTAGTGCCCACTGGTCGGGAACCGGGTGATGTTCCCGGAGTGCCCGATCAACAACGCCGCGACGACAGGGCCGACCCCGTAGACCTCGGTGACGGTCGTGCCCGAGGCGATCACCGCGTCTTTGGTTCGCTTCTTCACCTCCGCGATGTTCTTGTCCAGGCGCCGGATGTCAGCGACCAGCTCTAACGCCATCTCCTTGCGTTGGCCTTCCACGCTGGTCGCGGGATGGATGCCACGCAGCCAGGAACCCGCTGCAGCAGCAGACAATCGGCGTTGGACCCCACCCGCGGCCAACGCCGCGAGCAACGCATGCAGCCGGCACACCGCCTGGGTGCGCAGCGAAGTCAGGTCCTGATGCCGGTCGGCCAAAAGCCGCAACACCATCGCGTGGTCCTCAACCGCAACAGTGCGCAGATGCGGGTCCCGCAACGCCGCGATCGCGGTCGACAGCGCATCGTTCGGGTCATTCTTGGACCCCCGGCCTGACCCCAGCAGGCGGACCCGAGCGGCCAGGGTGGCAGGGACGTCGACGACGTCCTCACCGGCGCGGACCAGCTGCTGGGCGAGCAGGAACCCCAGCCCGCCGGCGGACTCAATCGCCCACCTGCGCGGCTGATAGGAGTCCGCGAACTCCAACAACGCAGCGACCTGGGACCTGTCCGCGCTCACCTTGATCCTCGCGAGCTCACGCTCACAGTCGTCGATCACCACCGCCGTGTGGGTGGCCTTGTGCGGGTCAATACCGATCAACACCATGGGTTCCTCCTTAGGGAACCAGTAGGGATCGGCGGCTGCAGGCACTCCTGATGCGAACCGGTGCTTGCCTCTTGCGAGCCACGCCACCGCCTAGGGAAAACCCAGCGGATCGGCGCTTCGTTCGAAGGCCAACCGGCACCGGTGGCAGGCACTTATCGAGCCAACCCGCTGGGTCCCTGGACGCTACGAGCAGCAGCTCAACGCCCGCCAGAACCATCTATCAGGCACGTATGCGCGGTCAGTCGAGGGCCGAGAGCACCTGTGCGACTACCTCGGCGAGGGGAAGACTCGCGTCGACCTCTGTGAACGGACCCACCCATGGCTCGTACGCCTTGGCGCGAGCTTGGACCTGTTCCCAGGTGGGTTCGTCGACGTGGACCATGTCTCTCTCCCGGTCCTCCAGCCGTCGTCGGTGCTCTGAGCCATCGGAAAGTGTCAGCAGAGCGAAGCGCACCTGGGTGGCAGCAGCGCCAGCAGCACGTCTCCACGTATCCCGCGCCGCCTCGCTGTCGTTGACCGCATCCACCACCACGGTCATGCCTCGAGTCAGGTTGTCCTCTGCCATGGCGCGGACTGCCTCGTAGGCCGACACCCCGGTCGTCCAGCCCTTCTCGGCTCCCGCGCCCAGCAACGCGTTCTCGACTGGATCGATGGAGAGGTGGACTGCAGTCAGCCGATCAGCGACTGCACGGGCGACGGCGGTCTTGCCGGTTCCCGGCAGGCCGGAGACGACGAGGAGCACACGAGCGATCCTGCCCGGTCGAACCGCCAAGGGCGAGCGCGATCGGCAGATCTGGGCGGCCGGGATGCACTGCCCGTGGCGTGCCGCTACTGACCGCGACCCCTGGCTGGTTCGTTCGCCCTTGGCTAGCGTCAGACGATGACTTCGGTCCACGTCCGGCGCGCCACGTCCGACGACGAGGCAGGCATCCGGGCTCTGGGGAGCAGGCTGTCTGAGGGGGCGGCTCCGTGGCGGCCCCCGGAGGCCTTCGCCATGGCCGCACAGTCCTGGCTCGACGACTCCCTCGCCGAGATGGACGATGACCACCCCGTCTGGGTCGCAGTCCAGGACGAGTCCGTCGTCGGTTTAGCCGCCGCCGACATCCGACGACACTTCACGGGACAGGTCGACTGCTACCTGGGCGAACTCGCCGTCAGCACGGACCACGAGGGCAAGGGCATCGGACGCACGCTGGTCGCCACCGTCGAGGCGTGGGCTGGGTCGCGGGGCGCTCCCCGGGTGACTCTGGAAACGGGGGCCGCGAACGCACGCGCTCGACGCTTCTACTCGTCCTTGGGGTACTTGGAGGAGGAGGTGACGCTGACTCGGGTCATGTCAGACGTGCCAACGCCAAGCGAGTGAGAACGGCACGTATCGAGCTCGTCAGTTAGGCGGTCGTCTCCCGCGTTGGAGAGGGAGTTGTCGTGGCTTCTGCATACTTGGCGTCGAGCGCGTCGACGGCCTCGGGATCGAATCCTTTGACGATCAGCCAGACACCGAGTGAGAACTCAAAGACGGCTACGAGTAGGGCGCTGAGCCCTGCCAAGGCGCTGCGTTGCTCGATGGCACCGAATAGCACGGCCAGATAGCCGACGATGAGAATGGGTCCGCCGATGATCCCGATCACGGATAGAGGTTGGGGTACTAGGCGTGACTTGTAGAGCATGTATCCCAAGAGCAGGTCGCATATTGCGGGCATGAAGCTCTGCCCCAGGAGGAAGATGCGGTCGTAGAGGGCGACGAGCGCGTGGCTGGTGGTCAGATCTCCCGCACCGGCTCCGTTCTGCCGCATGGTCACGATCGACAAGAGGAACGCGACGCCGACGAAGATGGTGGCAGATTCAAGGATGCGAGCCGACACGAGGCCAAGCGCGAGCGTCTCGTTCTGCTTCTTGAGAATGGGGAACAGGATGACGGCGGTGGCGATGCCCGCCAGCGCGACAGTGATTTCAAGCAGACCACCCACAAGGGCCGCGTTGTCCGGGCCCGAACCAAGGATGTAGTTCGCCCCTTTGACCGAGCCGTACAGGCCGATCGACGGTATCGACACGAACGTGATCACATAGGCGATGCCCGCCGCTAGCGAGATCTTTCTGTGCGACGGCAAGGTAGCGATGCTCATACGGTTACTTCGACCGCTTCGTCGTTGCGTTCTTCGGTTGGACTTCGGCGTTCAGTCATCAGTGCATACCCCAGCCAAGCCAACGCGATCCCTGTCGGTATGGCGATCTTCGGCTGCGCCGAGAGGGAAAGCGCGGCGGCCAGGGGCGCTAGCGCGGTCCCCAGGGCAAGCAGCACGGCTGCCCCACGCGGGAAGATGCCAGCGCGGAAGGTCGCGATGCCAAACAAGAGGCCGCCGAGAATGTAGATAAGCCCCATGAACGTCCATAGCGCAGGCAGAGCCCCCATGCTGATGGAACTGGTCCCGCCGTCAAATACCTTCATCCAGCCGTCCACAAACGCCGGTGTCTCAGCCGCGATCTGCGGCAGAACCAGGGCTTCAACGAAGCTGAAGCCCATGATGATCACCATCCAGAGGCTCAACATGAGGTAGCCGACGAACCCGAGCCAACCGGCCTTCTCGGCCTGCCTTGCATAGATCCCCGTCAAGCCGAGGACCCCGAAGAACGACATGGCACTAACGATCACGTGAACCATGCCCCAACTAGTGGTGGTCACAGAGGCCGGAACATTTGCCGGGTGGAACAGCCCGACGAAGACGTAGCACAGCCCGCCCAACAGCGCCGACAAGCCAGCCAAACGGAACAGATTCGCATGCGTGATCTTCAACGCGCTCTCCTTGGCGCTGGCGAACTCCTCAAGCAAGGGGAACGCGTGTGGCTCGCTGCACGCCGCCACCTACGCGGAGTGTGTTCCGATCCGTCATGGATTGCTAGGGGTTGGGTGGTCCAACCTGCCGATGCGCTCGCGAATGCCGGATCGCCGCTCCGTGAGCGATGCATATCGGCACTTATCGAATGGGCGGAAACAGAGATTCGATCACCGTCATATCTGGACTTCGGGGCGCCTCGCTAACCACGATTCCCGTGCGGTTGAGCCGGTTCTGCGATCCAGCGTTCGAAGTCCGCAGGCAGGACGTTGCTACCGCAAATGATGGTCGCGACGCTTCGCCCGGCGAATCGTTCTGGACCTTCCAACACAGCAGCCACACCTAGCGCCGCGGCTGGCTCAACTACCAGGCCCGCCGCCCGATACAGCAGACTCATTCCAAGTTTGATGCTGGCATCGTTCACAAGGGCGACGTCGTCGATCACCTGGAGCAGATCCTCGAGTACTTCAGGGATCGGGAACCGACCCGCTACACCATCGGCGATCGTGTCGACGGCGTCGGTCGTGACCACCGATCCCTTGCGCCAGGACAGCGCCATCGCTGGGGCGCCTACCGCCTGTATCGCTATCACCTCAGTCCGAGGGGACAACTCGCGAAGCACAAGTCCGACACCGCTCGCCAGGGCCCCACCGCCCAGTGCTACCAGCACGACGTCAAAGGGCTGCGGTCCAGCAACGAGCTCGAGACCGATGGTGGCCGCACCCTCGCAGCTACCCACGTCGAGGCTGTCTTCGAGGAGGTAACCGCCAGTTGACTTGGCGTGCTCCTGCGCGAGTACGCGCGGGCGCTCGATGTCGGCTCCCTCTAGATGCACCGTCGCCCCGGCCGAACGCATGCGCTCGATTTTCAGCGGGCTCGCGTTCTCCGCAGCGAA
The DNA here is from genome assembly GCA_963819985.1 of uncultured Actinomycetota bacterium. Lineage (GTDB taxonomy): Bacteria > Actinomycetota > Actinomycetes > DATJPE01 > DATJPE01 > JANPBY01. Next base: position 122,370 of record CAWFYH010000002.1, read on the forward strand.
AACCGTGACCGGGACACTCCGCCGGGACCCGCTATTGGCAAGTGCGAGACCGAGGTTGCCCGCGCTGGCACAAGCGGCAGTCGAGTACTTCAAGTCGACCAGCGCCGACATGACGGTGTCAGTCCCACGTGCCTTGAAGCTCCGCACCGGATTGAGGGTTTCGACCTTCAACGTCAGGGAGCAACCCAGACTGGCACTGAGCGGGGGACACTCGAACTGCGGTGTGTTGAGGAACATCGGGTCAATCAAGTTCGCTGCTTGACGGACTCTCTCCAGATCAAGGCGCACCACCCACCCGATGGTACTGACCTGGGTCGACCCGACGGCGCACGAGAACGGCGGCATTAGGTGCGGCGGGGGCCTGACCCAACGGCGTGGTTCGGAACTAAACAGGGGCTAACTTGGAGACGGTCCTCAACAGCGTCCAAGGAGCTCAGGTGACCGAGAAGTCCGTCAAGGTGGCAGTGGTTCAGCGACCTCCCGTCCTGCTGGACCGAGACTCCACTCTTAAGGCCGCCGTCGAGGCCTTGCATGAGGTCGCCGATGTCGGATCCGGGCTCGCCGTCTTTCCAGAGACCTTCTTGCCCGGCTACCCGGTTTGGATCTGGTCGCTGCGCCCCGGCGAGGACTACCGACTCAACCAGGACATCCACGCCCAGCTGCTGGCCAACAGTGTCGACCTGTCCACGGATGACCTTGCGCCACTGCAGGAGGCGGCGGCTGAGCGCGGCGTGATCGTCGTCTGTGGCATCCACGAACGGGAGGGCTCGTTCAGCAAGGCGACGATTTACAACACTCTGGTCACCATCGGCGCTGACGGTTCGATCCTCAACCGGCACCGAAAGCTGGTGCCCACCAACCCCGAGCGGATGGTGTGGGGGCAGGGCGACGCATCCGGGCTCCGTGTCCTCGACACGCCGTTCGGTCGCCTCGGAGGCCTGATCTGCTGGGAGAACTACATGCCCCTGGCCCGCTACACCCTGTACGCCGAAGGCATCCAGATCTACATCGCCTCCACCTGGGACAGCGGCGACGCATGGCTCGCCTCCATGCGGCACATCGCCTCCGAGGGTCGCTGCTGGGTCATCGGCTCTGGCTGCGCCCTCGCTACCGGCGACATACCGGAGACTTTCCCCTCGCGAGAGACGATCTTCGAAGGATCGGAGAGGTGGCTCAATCCCGGGGACTCGGTGATCGTCGCGCCGACCGGAGAGGTCGTCGCGGGGCCACTGCATGAGGCGTACGGGATCCTTTACGCCGACATCGACGCCACCCGGTCGAGCGACGAGCACCGCACCCTCGACGTCGCGGGGCACTACGGGCGACCCGACATTTTCAGACTCACGGTGGACCGTTCGCCGCGACCACCGATCCACATCGAGAACGCCCCGTAGCCGACGGCGACGCTGGCGCAGCCAACCAGCGACCAATTGCCGCCCCACACGCGCGCGATGTGCCGTTCTCGTTCGCCGTGTCGCGCACAATGTCCTGGTGGCAAGTGCCCCGCGAGACCCGAGGCAGGCCGGCTCGGGTCGTCGCATCGTGGACGGTGAGGTCTTCGAGATTGACGTGCGGCGAGACCGCCCGGGCCAGTGTGACGTGATGTGGGTCTCAGGACCCAATCTCCTACTACCAACGAAAGATCGACGCCAAGAAGGGCCAGATGGGTGCTCTGCGCTGCCTCAAACGCAGACTCTCCGACGTCGTGTTCCGCATCCTGGTCGAGGACCGGGCAGCAGCGAACCCGGGAGGGCAAATGGGGGCGACACTCACAGCCAGCGCGGTTGACCCAATCCTCAAGGCCAACACTTCGGACAAGCCACAACCCGGGTTCAACCCCGAGGCTACGCCCAGAAAAGTCCTCGCGAAAGCAGCCTCTTGACACAGAGGGGAACCGTTCTCACTCGGTCGGAGTCGGTAGGGGTGGCATGGGGCGGCACCGATGGTTATGCCTCAGGCGATCTGTCGACGACGTGCCATCTCCGAGGCTCCGGCGTCATCCGTCCAACCCCAAGTTCCCTTGCAGGACAGGTACTTCCGTCCTCTCGCACGCCGATCAGTCGGTGACCCCCTGACTGATGCGGGCTAGGCTGCGGTGTGCCCGAGTTCACTTGGCGACCGGCCAACGAAGCGGCGACCAACGACGTCATGGCGGTGTTCGAGGCCGGTGGCGCCCGCAAGTGCCGGTGCCAGGCGCTCAAGGCCGCAGGCTGGATCTGGCGCGATACAACCCAGGAGCAGCGGGACGCCGCGCAGGTGGAGCAGAGCGGTTGCGGCACCGACGGACCCACGTCCGGGTTGATCGGGTACCTCGACGGCGAGCCGGCCGGCTGGGTCGCGGTCGAGCCCCGAGAGAACTACCCGAGGATCTGGAGCCGGAAGCAGCCGTGGATGAGGATGGACCCCGGACTCGACGGCGTCTGGTCGGTCACCTGTTTCGTCGTGCGTAAGGGCTTCCGGCGACAAGGGCTGATGTACGAGCTTGCCGCCGCCACGGTCGACTACGGCGGACAGGTGGGCGCCCAGGTCTTGGAGGGCTACCCGACCGAGCCTGCGGACGGGAAGACCGTGATCTGGGACGAGGCCTCGGTCGGGCTGCTGCAGGTCTTCCTCGACGCTGGATACAAGGTGGTGGCCTCGCCGACCCTGCGCCGGCGGGTGGTGCGTCTCCAACTCGGCGGATTGCCCTTGCCGTCCAGCGCCGCAGCCAAGCGAGGGGGACGGGTTCGCAAGGCACGTGCAGATGCGGTCGTGACCTGACACTCACCGCCGATGTGCCGCTATGCATCGCCTCACGACGAGCTGATCCGGCAGTATCGCTCGGGTGTGGGAAGTCCGCGTTGCCGCCCCCGACGATGCAGAGGGCATCGCCCGAGTCCACGTTTCCGCATGGCAGGCGGCGTACCGCGACATCCTTCCTGCGGACTACCTCTCTGCTCTCCGTTGGCAGACCCGCTACGAGTTCTGGCAGCGCGTGCTGATCGCACCTTCAATACCGGGCAGCACATGGGTTCTCGCGGAAGGGACGCACGTGCTCGGCTTCGTGTCCATCGGCCCTGCCCGCGACAACGACCGGACGAGCACCGATGCCTGGGAGTTGTACGCCATCTACCTGACGCAGGAACGTTGGGGACGAGGGTTGGGGCGCGCCTTGGCCGTTGCCGCGCTCGATGCATTGTCAGACCAGGTGGCCGACGTCTCACTCTGGGTGCTCTCGGGCAACGATCTCGCTCGAAGGTTCTATGAGCGGCTGGGCTTCGTACTCGACGCGCATGAACGGACTGTCACCATCGGCGGCCGCCTCGTCTCGGAAGTCCGCTACCTCCTCAGCCGCAATTCGGGTCCCCCGTGACCGAGCCGACGTGCCGCTATCGCCCGGGTTTCCGGACGATGGCGGCACATCGCTGGTTGAGTTCGACCGAAGCCTAGGAACCAGGAGGGCGGTATCCGACCTGCTTCGACGTGGCGGCGTCGACGTCTGCAGTCGTGAGCAGCACCACCATGTTCGTGGTGGCCCCGCCTCCCGCGTTGACAGCAAGGGCCAGAGCCGCAGCGGCGATGTTGTCGGGCAGGTCGGCGATGACGTAGGCGTCGGTACCGCCGAACGCGAAGTGGAACGACTCGACGTTGCCGCCGACGCTTTCGGCTGCAGCCTGGGCCGCAGCCTGGCGGGCGCTGCCGCCCTCGGCGAGAACTCCCTTGACTCCGTCCAAGGTGTAGTTGACTTCCAGCAGGTACTTGGCCATGTGCGCCTCCAGAGGTTGGGATCGCGACGCTAGACCCTGCGACTCCTCAGCGCGGCCAAACGGATCACACCAGACCTCCGAGACGCCCATGGCCAGGCCGGTGCGCCGCGCATAGGCCGCTAAGGATGCACGCGATGTGCCGATCGCGCTCGCTTCACTTCGGCGCGAGTTGGCATCTCCGGGCTCTTGTAGTCCGGTGCGTTTGCATCCGGACATACGCTGCGGGGATGGCTCGCGTGCTACTCACGGGGATGTCGGGGGCCGGCAAGAGCACCGTGCTCGCAGCCGTCGCCGAGCGTGGCTACCCCAGTGTCGACACGGACTACGGGGGATGGGAGTTGGCGGACGCGCAGTGGGACGAGCAGAGGATGAACGAACTCCTTGCCGAGCACCCCACGATCGCCGTATCTGGCACTGCCCAGAATCAGGGCCGGTTCTACGACAGTTTCGAGCACGTCGTCTACCTCTATGTCCCGTTGCGAGTGCTCCTAGACCGGGTGCGGGCCCGGAGCAACAACCCGTACGGCAAGACCGCCGGACAGCAGGCAGACATCACTAGGTACGTGTCCGAGGTCGAACCGTTGATCCGAAGCAGCGCGACCCTGGAGCTCGATGGACTTCTGCCGATCGAGGCCTTGGCAGACCGCATCGAGCACTGTTTGCGCCACCCCTGACCGGCAGCGAATCGCCGGTGTCAGCCCCGGCCACGCAATCGATAGGTGCCGATATCGCTCGCCGCCTCTGGGGTGGGTTGGTGTGGGGCTGGCGTGACACTGACGTCGAGTCAGGTGGCGGACCTGGATGGATCTGCGTGATCGATCCGATCCAGCTGCAAGCGACTTCTTGTCCGGTACTTCTGTCGGGCGCCTTGACGGCTGACACCGAGAACCTTCGCAATCTCAGGCCAGCCGGCCCCGGACCGACGCAGTCGCCGGACCTCGACGTCCACGTCCCGGGCGGCTGCTTCGCGAGCGACCACCAGCTGCCGGAGCGGGTCGAGGGCGAAGTCGGCCCCTCTGCGTAGTGTCCGCCTGGGTCTAGCCTTCAGTGGCGGGGCCAAGGTCTGCGGAGTGCTCGCGGACCTATCTGCGGCCACCGGCTCAAGGCCCTGCCCGGCGCGGTCGTTCTCGCTGGCAGAAGTGCTGGACGGTCCGTCTGCGGCGGATCTCTCTGATGTCTGGGACCGGAGAGCGACCGCGGCTCGATGTCGCCTGTCCCGTGCCTTGGCGGCCGCGCCTCGGCGGTTCATGTTGTGCCTCCTCCGGAGGTACGACTCGCTTCCCACCGCCGCGCTTTCGAGACAACCTGAGTTGTCGGCAACCTCGTGAGCCAGAAGAGTCAGCAAGTCTTGGTGGTCTTGCCCGTGGCTTGGTCCGACGCCTTCGACGACCTCGGCATCGAACTCGGTGCAAGACGAGTGCGTCGCCATGATGGAGTTCATGCGTCGGCCAGGCTGAGCTGGCCAGGGCCGGCTCCGTGGCGACGACGCGATCGAGTCGGTCCGACTCCAACGGCCGTCGAGGGCACCAGCCATGACATGGCCTCGGCTACGGCTCGGTCGCGGTCGGCGGCGGCGTGCTGGTAGATCAGCGCCGCTCGCGGGGAGGAGTGCCCCATACGCGCCATGAGCTCCCGGGTCGTCGCCCCGGTCGTCGCGGCGAGCGTGGCCGAGAGGTGGCGGAGGTCGTGGAACCGGACGCCGGCGAGGCCCACCTCGGTCCGGCAGCGGGTCCAGTGGACCGTGAAGTTGCGCCGGACCAGAGGCGCACCGAGCGGGCCGCAGAACAGCCACGCATCCGGCTCTGCCCCAACCCAGCGGTCGAGATTCTCGCTGAGTTCAGGCAACAGATGCGGAGGCAGATGGACGGTGCGACGTCCGGCATCCGTCTTGGGTGGTCCGAGCTGCACCCCGTGGGCGGTCTCCACCAGCTGGTCGGTGACCGTGAGCCGGCCGTGGGTGAGGTCGACACTTCCGCGCCGGAGCGCAACCAGCTCCCGCCAGCGCAGCCCGGACCAGGTCGCGAGCAGGACGAGCATCCGCCAACGCGGCTGGATCGCGTCTGCGAGGACATCAGCTTCGAGCAACGTCGGAGGCACTCGCTCCGGCGTTCGCTCGCTGCCCGCCCCTCGGAGCAGGCAAGGGTTACGGACGAGCACCTCGTCGGCCACAGCGGTGTTGAGAATGGTCTTGAGCAGCCGGTAGGCCTTGGCCACGGTCGACCGCCCGACCCCTGCCTGAAGCCGGCCGGCGTGCTATCGGCGGACCACGGCCGGGGTCAGTCGCGCCAGTGGCACAGCGCCCAGGTGCGGGAGCAGGTGCCGGTTCAGCAGTCCCTCGTACAACTCGGCGGTCCTCGGCCGGAGGTCGGCGCGCTGGGCCAGCCAGGTCGTCGCGTAGTCACCGAACGTCTCGCTGCTGGCCGTCGGATCGACGTACGCACCACGGTCGAGGTCTGCCTGCACCCCGGCCAGGTAGGACGTCGCCTCAGCGCGGGTCGCGAACGTCCGCTCAGCCGTGAAGCGGTCGCCGGAAGGCACGCGGTACCTCGCCTGCCAGCGCCCGGACGGCAGCCGCCGCACCGTGCCGAAATCTCGCCTTGCCATGAGCCCTCCAATGGGAGGTGTGCATGGAAGGCCCCAAGACCCGGTCCGACCGGGACTTGCGCCGTGGCCCCGTTGGGGCACGGTTGGGGCACGCGAGGGTTGCTTCGGCACTGGCGCGTGACGGTCGCAGGGCTATGACCTGCAGTGTTGGGTGGAGCGGGTGACCGGGATCGAACCGGCATGGCCAGCTTGGAAGGCTGGGGCTCTGCCATTGAGCTACACCCGCAAGGTGCGGGGTTCAGCGTAGACGATCCTGCTCAGGTGCCCGGACCTGAGCGACTGGTGATTTCGCGTCGACGTACGTCGGTCCCGTAGCATGGCGGCGCACCCGCCGGGGCGTGGCGTAGTGGCTAGCGCGCCTGCTTTGGGGGCAGGAAATCGGGAGTTCGAGTCTCCCCGCCCCGACCAGTTCAGCGAGATCACCCAAATCACCCAGATCTGCCAGCCTCACCGATCCGAGCGTTCACCAGTCGTCCCAGAACCAGGAGCACCAGAGCACCGTGAAGAGCGACGTCGAGACCCTGAGCCCGACCCGCGTACGGCTGACCGTCGAAGTCCCGTTCGACGAGCTCAAGCCCAGTCTTGAGGAGGCGTACAAGCGCATCGGCGCTCAGGTGCAGATCCCCGGCTTCCGGAAGGGGAAGGTGCCGGCTTCCCTCATCGACCAGCGCTTCGGTCGTGGAGTGGTCCTGGAAGAGGCGGTCAACGCTCATCTGCCGGACGCCTACAACGCCGCGGTCCGCGAGCACGAGGTGCGCGCTCTCGGGCAGCCCGAGGTCGACGTGACCGAGTTCGCAGACGGGACTGACCTGAAGTTCACGGCCGAGGTCGACTGCCGCCCTGACATCACCTTGCCCGACTACGACGGCTTGGAGATCGAGGTGGACGCCGTTGACGTCACCGACGAAGACGTCGACGAGCAAGTCGAGGCGCTCCGAGCCCGCTTCGCCTCCCTGACCACGGTCGAGCGAGCCGCCGAGACGGGCGACTTCCTCACCATCGACCTGGCGGCCAGCCGTGATGGCGAGCCGATCGAGGACGCCACTGCGGCAGGAATGTCCTATGAAGTGGGCAGCGAAAGCCTGCTCGACGGACTCGATGCGGTCGTCTCCGGCCTCAGCGCCGGGGAGGAGGCGACCTTCACCGCGCCGCTCAACGACGGCGTGGAGGCCGATGCCGACCTCGTGGTCTCGGTCAAGGCGGTCCGCGAACGTGAGCTGCCCGAGTTGAACGACGACTTCGCCCAGCTCGCCAGCGAGTTCGACACCCTCGACGAGCTGCGCGACGACCTGCGCGAGCGGATCGGCCGCGTCAAGCGGATGCAGCAGGGAGTCGAAGCCCGCGACGCGGTGCTCGAAAAGCTGCTGAGTCTGGTCGAGGTGCCCCTTCCGGAGGCGCTGGTCGACGCCGAGGTCGAGTCGCACTTCGGCGACGGGCACGGCGACGACGAGCACCGCGACCAGTTCGTCGAGTCGACCCGCAAGAACTTGGCCGCGCAATTCGTCCTCGACGAGATCGTGGCCAAGGAGGAACTTGAGCCCGAAGAGGGCGAGCTGTCGGAATACCTCATCCGGCAGGCGCCCCGCTACGGCATGACCCCCGATGCCTTCGCGCAGGCACTGGTCGAGGCCGGGCAGGTCCCTGCCATCATGGCGGAGGTCGTACGAGCCAAGGCGTTGGCCAAGGTCCTTGAAGCAGCAGCGGTGGTCGACTCGGAGGGCGAGCCGGTCGACCTCGACGCACTCGCCGACGCCTGAGCCACCAAAACCCCGGCCAGCGCCGGCCGCACCGGCCATTTCTGGACGCGCGCGGGCGTCTCAACGGCAACTAAGGCAGCCGGAACCTTCCAGAAGTGCGTCGGAGAGGCCGGCGCCGCAGTTCTCCCTTCAGCGAACACCCCTGCGCCGGCGGATGGTGCCGGGGTGTCCTGGCGTTAGGGTCCAAAGAGATCGTCCATCTGAAGGGTGAGACACCGCATGACGCACCTGCGCACACCGGCCACCGCCGGTCCTGAACTCATCGATGACCGTGCCCCTTCAGGTGGCAACGGTTTCGGGCTCGGCGACTCCGTCTATGAACGTCTTCTGCGCGACCGGATCATCTTCGTCAAGGGGGTTGTCGAAGACGAGATGGCCAACCAGATCTGTGCGCAGCTGCTTCTGCTGGCCGCCGAGGATCCTGACAAGGAGATCTTCCTCTACATCAACTCACCGGGCGGCTCGGTCTCGGCAGGAATGGCCATCTACGACACGATGCAGTTCGTCAAGAACGACGTGGCGACTGTGGCCATGGGCATGGCCGCCTCGATGGGTCAGTTCTTGCTCTGCGCCGGCACCCAGGGCAAGCGATATGCGCTGCCCCACACGCGGATCATGATGCACCAGCCCTCGTCGGGCATCGGCGGCACGGCTTCGTTCATCCAGAAGCAGGCCGAGCAGTCCTTGCTGATCAAGCGCCAGATGGAAGATCTGATCGCGCTGCACACCGGCCAGACAGCCGACAAGATCCGCGAGGACTCCGACATCGAGACCTGGTTCTCTGCGGAAGACGCGAAGGCCTACGGGCTGGTCGACCACGTCGTGGCGAGTGCCGGCGACGTGACCGGCGAAGGCGGCACCGCCTGATGTCCGCGCACGCGACACCGCAGACCTACGCCGTGACCGACCGGAGGACCGACGTGAGCACGCTTCAGACCAACTACTCACCGCAGGCGCGCTACATCCTGCCCAGCTTCATCGAGCGCACCGCTCAGGGATTCCGGGAGTACAACCCCTACGGCAAGCTCTTCGAGGAGCGGATCATCTTCCTCGGCGTCCAGATCGATGATGCGTCGGCGGACGACGTGATGGCGCAGCTGCTGTGCCTCGAGTCCATGGACCCCGATCGCGACATTCAGATCTACATCAACTCACCCGGTGGCTCCTACACGGCCATGACCGCGATCTACGACACCATGCAGTTCGTCGGCCCTGACGTGCAGACCGTCTGCCTGGGACAAGCTGCGTCGGCGGCGGCCGTACTCCTCGCGGCTGGCACGCCCGGCAAGAGGTACGCGCTGCCGCACAGCAGGATCCTGATCCACCAGCCCTACACCGAGGGCGGTGGACAGGCCTCCGACATCGAGATTCAAGCCAACGAGATCCTCCGGATGCGCGACGAGATGGAATCGATCCTCGCCCAGCACACCTCGCGGACGGTCGAAGATATCCACCGCGACATCGAGCGGGACAAGATCCTCACGGCAGAGATGGCGAAGGATTACGGGATCATCGACCAGGTGCTGAGCACCCGGCGCGACACAGGCTCCTCCGCCGCGGCTCGCTGACGGCTATCCGGCTATCCGGCTATCCGGCTATCCGGCGACAAGGCTCTACGCGGGCGTCGTGTCCGCCGGGGTTCGCCCTCAGCGCAAACGCCGACGCGCCCGGACAATGAGGGAGCCACCGGAGGGTCTTGCGGGGTACCGTCGAGATCGTCTGTTCCCCGCTCGAAGGAGACTTATCCGGTGGCACGCATCGGCGATGGCGGAGACCTGCTGAAGTGCTCGTTCTGCGGGAAGAGCCAAAAGCAGGTCAAGAAGCTCATTGCGGGACCAGGCGTATACATCTGCGACGAATGCATCGACCTGTGCAACGAGATCATCGAAGAGGAGCTGTCGGAGTCCTCGGACCTGCAGTGGGACGAGCTGCCCAAGCCGCGGGAGATCTGCGAGTTCCTCGACTCCTATGTCATCGGTCAGGACGCCGCCAAGAAGTCGTTGGCGGTGGCTGTCTACAACCACTACAAGCGTGTCCAGGCCGGCGCGGCCGAGCACAACCGTGCCGAGGGCGTCGAGCTGGCGAAGTCCAACATCCTGCTCATCGGACCGACGGGCTGCGGCAAGACCCACCTCGCGCAAACCCTCGCCCGGATGCTCAACGTCCCATTCGCCATCGCTGATGCGACTGCGCTGACCGAGGCCGGCTACGTCGGTGAAGACGTGGAGAACATCCTGCTCAAGCTGATCCAGGCCGCTGACTACGACGTCAAGAAGGCTGAGACCGGGATCATCTACATCGACGAGGTCGACAAGATCGCCCGCAAGAGCGAGAACCCCTCGATCACCCGCGATGTGTCGGGCGAGGGCGTCCAGCAGGCTCTGCTGAAGATCCTCGAGGGTACGACCGCGTCCGTACCCCCGCAGGGCGGTCGCAAGCACCCCCACCAGGAGTTCATCCAGATCGACACCACCAACGTGCTGTTCATCGTGGGTGGGGCTTTCGCTGGCCTGGAGAAGCTGATCGAACAGCGGGCAGGGACCAAGGGCATCGGGTTCTCCGCGACGATTCACTCCAAGGCCGACCTCGCGGCTGCCGATGCCTTCGCCGACGTGATGCCCGAGGATCTGCTGAAGTTCGGGATGATCCCGGAGTTCATCGGGCGGCTTCCCGTGATCACGAGCGTCCGCTCGCTCGATCGCGAGGCGCTGGTACGCATCCTGACCGAGCCGAAGAACGCGCTGGTCAAGCAGTACAGCCGGCTGTTCGAGCTCGATGGGGTGGAGCTCGAGTTCACCGACGACGCGCTGGAGGCCGTTGCCGATCAGGCCATCTTGCGCTCCACGGGTGCGAGAGGTCTGCGGGCGATCATGGAGGAAGTGCTCCTGTCGGTGATGTACGAAGTGCCGTCCCGCAAGGACGTCGCTCGCGTCGTGGTCACGGGCGAGGTCGTTCTCGAACACGTCAACCCGACCCTCGTGCCCCGCGAGCAGCAGGCGCCCAAGCGCGAGCGTCGCGAGAAGTCCGCCTGACCGTCGCTCGTGCGGGCCGTCGCTGGCCAGCTGTCAGCTACTGAGCAGCCCAGGCCTCGTCCAGGGCCGCGGACGCTTCCGGTGCCGTACCCGACAAGAGGACTACCTCTGCGAACATTGTGCTCGAGGTGCGTACGCAGAAGGCCACTCCCAGCTTGGCCACGCTCCCGCAGGTGTTCTTGCCGATCTGCACCGGGCTCAGCACCTTCCCGGCGGCGACGTTGGCTTGGATGTCGGAGAAGCCCGCGGAATCGTTCACCGACCCTCGCCCGATGACCAGCAGAGCGAGTCGATTGGCGTTCCCGTATCCCGCGCCGTTGATCCGCAGCGAGCTGTCCAGCCCTTCGAGCTGGCGCACGGCCTCATCCACCCCTTTGGCGATCTCGGGATCAGTCGACTGGGGGAGGCCAGCGAGCGTGGTTGGGATCGTGACCGCCTTGCTGCGCTGGTAGGCCTGCCAGCCAAACCATCCGCCGACGACAAGCACCGCCACGAGCAGCAGGGCTGCCCCGGCGACGAGCGCCGGATTCTTCGTGGTTGGGGGACCGGTCGTCGCTGTGTAGGGGTTGGGGTGCGGTGTGCCGAAGCCAGCCGGACTCCCGAACTGGGGCGGAGCGCTCGCCGGGCCGCCGAACTGGGACTCGCTCTGGGCGGGGGGCGGGGTCGTGAAGAAGCCATAGTCGTCGTTGGACGGCTTGGAGCCGAACGACGACGAGCCACCGAACTGGCTCATGGTTCCCCCCTGGTCCGGCATGCTGCGCACGCCCTCCCCCGTCCGATCGGAGGAATCGGGCCACTCCTTGAGGGTGGAGGCGGCCGAGGGGTGACCCCGAAACGATCCGTCAGCGCTGGATCAGGGCGATCTCGACGTAGTCACGGACGGATCGGAAGCCGAGTTGCTGATAGATCGAGTTGGACGTCGGGTTGGCGAGGTCGGTGAAAAGCACGACACCGCTCGACCCTGTCTGGAGGGCGTGTCGAGCGCACGCGTGGGTGACCGCGGTGCCGTACCCGTGCCGGCGAAGGCCAGGTGGCGTATAGACCGGCCCAAGACGTGCGAGCCCCTCGACTGGTGAGGTGTGGCCCGCCATCGCCACCGGGCGGCTATCCACCTCCCAGAGCAGGACGGCTCCGTGCCCGGCGATCCTGGCCGTGACTGCCTCACGGGCATGCCCGCCGCCGAGGCTGTCCGCCTCGACCGCGAACGCTTGCCACCACTCGACAATCTGGTCGATGTCCCCGGGCGTGGCGACCCGTGCGCTGCCGCGCGCAGGCCCGGGCGCCAACAGCTCGTCCAGGATGTAGAGGCGCATGGCTCGGGCTTCCCTTGTGGCCGAAGTCGCGTCCGCCGCACGCCAGCAAGCCGCGGCGACTTCAGCCGCACGCCGTTCGCCGGAGAGGTGTGTGGGCCGTCCCTCCGCCCGCAACACGACCTCGACGATCGCGGCGACGGCTGCATCCGGCATCGGTGAGAGCCACAGCGGATGCGGAGGAGTGTGCATGGCCACCCCGGCGATCGCACCCTCGTCGGCGGCTTCTCGCACGGCGAACCACCGAGCCCCTGGATACGTTCGCGCTCCGCTGACGACGTCGTTCAGCACAGTGGCCAGTACCGTGGTCTCTGCTGGGCTGGCTGCGACGAACGACGTGATCGCTTGCTGAAAGGCGCTCGCGTCCGCGTAGACCTCGGCGCGGACGTCGACGTCCTTCTCAGCCGGGCTGCTCACCCTTCGGAGACCTCGACATCCACTGCCAAGGCCGTGCCGTCATCAGCGATGAAGTCCATCGTTCCCGAGACCCGTCCCGCGGCGCGCAGGTCGGCTGTGGTGGCGGCGGCTCGCTCGACCTCGACCGCCGGTCCGTGCACGCGCACGACGGCCAGCTCGGCCTTCATCGACAGCTGGCGCTCCGACTTGGCCTTGCGCAGACCAGAGAGGGTGACCGATGCGGCGGTGAGCACCTCGGGATCGCCAACCGCGTCGAGCGGACCGGCTGCCGGCCACGACGCCCGATGCACCGAGCCCTCCTGCCACCACGACCACACCTCTTCGGTGACGAAGGGGAGGAACGGTGCGAACAACCGCAGCTGCACCGACAAGGCTCGCGCCAAGGTCGCCTTCGCCGATGCGGCGCCGTCCTCCCCGCGGCTGCCATACGCACGGTCCTTGACCAGCTCGACGTAGTCGTCGCAGAAGGTCCAGAAGAACGTCTCGGTGGCCTCAAGCGCCCGGGTGTATTCATAGGCCTCCATGGACTCGGTGGCCTCGACCACCACTCGGTCGAGCGCAGCGATCAGCGCTCGGTCGAGCGGCTCGGTGATCGCGGCGTCGTCCTCGGTGGCCCCGAGCTGGAGAGCGAATTTCGATGCGTTGAGGATCTTGATGACCAGCCGGCGGCCGATCTTCATCTGCGCCTCGTCGAACGGGCTGTCGGTGCCCGGCCGGGCACCAGCCGCGCGCCAGCGGACTGCGTCGGGACCGTAACGCTCCAAGACGTCGAGCGGGTCGACCACGTTGCCCTTCGACTTCGACATCTTCTCGCGTTTGGGATCGGCCACAATCCCCGAGATCGCCGCGGTCTTCCAGGGAAGCGAACCGATCTCGTAGTGAGTCCGCACAATCGTCGAGAACAGCCAGGTGCGGATGATCTCGTGCGCCTGCGGTCGCATGTCCATGGGGAACGTTCGGGACATCAGATCGGGATCGCGCTCCCAGCCGCACACGATGAGCGGTGACAGCGATGATGTGGCCCAGGTGTCCATGATGTCCGGGTCGCGAGTGAACCCGCCGGGCTGGTCGCGCTGGTCCTCGCTGAAACCCGATGGCGCCTGCGACGCCGGGTCGACCGGCAGCTCCTCCTCAGCCGGGAGCAGCGGCACCGCATAGTCCACTTCGCCGTCCTCGGTCAGCGGGTACCACACCGGGAACGGGACCCCGGAGAAGCGCTGCCGACTGATCAGCCAGTCTCCGTTGAGGCCACCGACCCAGCTGTCGTAACGCTGTCGCATGTGGGTCGGGACCCAGTGCAGCTCCCTGCCCAGAGCGAGAAACCTCTCCCGCAATTCCTCGTCACGACCGCCGTTGCGGATGTACCACTGCCGGCTGGTGACGATCTCGAGCGGTTTGTCGCCGTTCTCGTAGAAGTTGGCCATCCGCAGGGTCGGGGTGGGCTCGCCCTCGAGGTCGCCACTGGCACGCAGGGCGTCGACGATCGCCGTACGGGCTGAGAACGTGGTCTTGCCAGCCATCTCGGCGTACGTCTGCCGACCAGCCTCCGTCGTGAGCCAGTCCGGCGTGTCTCGAGCGAGCCGGCCGTCGCGACCGACCACAGATCGAACGGGGAGCTGCAGCTCACGCCACCACAGCACGTCGGTCAGGTCGCCGAACGTGCAGACCATGGCCACGCCGGCGCCCTTGTCCGGCTCGGCCGCTGGATGGGCCAGCACCGGAACGTCGACATCGAAGAGCGGGGAGCGCACGCTGGTGCCGAACATCTGCTGGTAGCGCTCGTCGTCGGGGTGAGCCACCAGCGCGACGCACGCCGGGATCAGCTCGGGCCGGGTCGTCTCGATGTGCACCGGGCCGGAGTCGGCGTGAAACGCGATCCGGTGGAAGTGACCGGGATATTCCCGCGCTTCGAGCTCGGCCTGGGCGACGGCCGTCTGATAGGTCACATCCCACAGGCCAGGTGCCTCGGCCTGGTAGGCCTCGCCTCGTGCCAGATTGCGCAGGAACGCCCGCTGAGATGCGGCGATCGAGGCAGGACTGATCGACGTGTATTTCTGGGTCCAGTCCACCGACAGCCCCAACCGGCGCCACAGGGACTCGTAGAGCTCTTCAGTCTCGTCGGCCCAGCGCTCGCAGAGCTCGACGAAGTTGCGCCGGGAGATGGGCACCTGCTTCTTGGGATCGGGCTTGGCGGGCGGCGTGAAGTCGGGGTCGAAGGGCAGGGTCGGATCGCAGCGGACCCCGTACGTCAGCTGCACGCGTCGCTCGGTGGGCAGGCCGTTGTCGTCCCAACCCATCGGGTAGAACACCTCACGACCACGCATCCGTTGGAAGCGGGCGATCAGGTCGGTGTGGGTGTAGGAGAAGACATGGCCCACGTGCAGGGTGCCGCTTACTGTCGGTGGGGGAGTGTCGATGGAGAAGACCTCGGCGCGAGTCTTGGTCCGATCGAAGAGATAAGTGCCCTCGTCCTGCCATACCTGCGCCCACCGGTCCTCGAGGCCGTCAGCGGTCGGCTTGTCGGGAACGCGGCTGGTCGCCGGTGCTTGGGTCATGACGGTGATCGTACGGAGCCCGCCGGGCCGGAGACGAACGGGATTCGCCCTCATGAGGTTGCTCTAACCTCTGATGGTGTCCGACGACGAGCAACGGCCGCCAGCAGACGGCGGTGACCAACCCTCGATCGCCGCGCGGCTGGCGCTGGTCGAGGCAGCGCTGAACACCCGGTGGCCGGAATCGCGGATCGATCCGTCGCTCGAACGGATCTCGGATCTGCTGGACCTGCTGGGCGCCCCGCAACGTTCCTACCCCGTGATCCACGTCGCAGGGACCAACGGGAAGACCTCAGTGGCCCGGATGATCGAGTCGCTGCTGACGTCCTTCGGGCTGTCCGTCGGGCGATACACCTCACCGCACCTGACCTCGGTCGTGGAGCGGATCTCGGTGGCTGGGGAGCCGGTAGATCCCGAACGCTTCGTGGAGGGCTTCGTCGACCTGGCGCCCTACCTCGACCTTGTCGACTCGCGACATGACAACCCGTTGTCCTACTTCGAGGTTCTCACTGCTCTGGCGTTCTCGCTCTTCGCCGATGCTCCAGTGGATATCGCCGTCGTCGAGGTCGGCCTGGGGGGAACGTGGGACTCCACCAACCTGGTTGTGCCTGCCGTGGCGGTGATCACGCCGGTGGGTTTGGATCATCAGGACTACCTGGGAGACACGATCGAAGAGATCGCCGCCGAGAAGGCCGGAATCATCAAGGCGGAGTCGTTGGTGGTGATGGCCCAGCAGGAGCTCGAACCGGCCAGGGTGCTGTTGGCGCGAGTCGCCGAGGTGGGCGCCACGGTTGCGCGTGAGGGACTCGAGTTCGGCGTCGCGTCGCGTGAGCTGGCCGTTGGTGGGCAGCTGCTCGCCATCCAGGGTCTCGGTGGGACTTACGACGAGATCTTCTTGCCCTTGCACGGTGCTCACCAGGCGCACAACGCTGCGGTAGCGCTAGCAGCAGTGGAGGGTTTTCTGGGCGGAGGTCAGGG
Organism: uncultured Actinomycetota bacterium; assembly: GCA_963819985.1. Lineage (GTDB taxonomy): Bacteria > Actinomycetota > Actinomycetes > DATJPE01 > DATJPE01 > JANPBY01. The sequence goes on from CAWFYH010000002.1 coordinate 138,766, forward strand.
TTTGCTCGATCTCGACGCAGTGCGTACGGGCTTCGCGGCCGCAACCTCCCCGGGGCGGCTCGAGGTGATCCGGCGCTCGCCGGCGGTGCTGCTCGACGCTGCGCACAACCTCGACGGGGCGAGAGTGCTGGCCGCCACCATCGAGGATGCGTTCACGTTCTCGAGGGTGGTGGGGCTGGTTGGTGTGCTGCAGGGCAAAGATGCGGCCGGATTCTTGGCCACCCTCGAGCCGGTCCTCACTGATCTGGTCATCACGCAGTCCAGCTCGCCGCGGGCGATCCCGGCCGATGAGCTCGGATCCTTGGCGGCTGAGATCTTCGGCGACGATCGGGTCGAGGTCGTGCCCGTGCTCCTCGACGCCTACGACCGGGCGCTCGAGCTGGCCGAGACTGACGCGCACGGGGGAGGCGGAGCCGTACTCGTCACCGGTTCGGTGGTCACGGTCGGTGAGATCCGAGCGCTGGTCCAGGGACCCGGTCCAGTTCGCTGAGCCCGTGCAGACGTCCCAGTGCGGCAGGATCGGCGGGTGAGCACCACCCGGATGTTCTGCGCGAGCGTGTTGTTCTTCGAGTCGATCGTGGTCGCCCTGGCCATCCCCGTGGCCCTCGGGTTGACCGACGCCAACCCCGCGGCCATCGGATGGGGTTTCGGCGGTCTGGCCGTGGCTTGCCTGCTTTGCGCCGGACTCCTTGGCCGGCCCTGGGGGATCGCGCTGGGTTGGGTGCTGCAGGCGCTGATCCTGCTGACCGGGTTGATCGTCACGACGATGGTCGTGCTGGGAGTTGTCTTTGCTGCGCTGTGGTGGGCCGCGGTTCACTATGGCCGCCGCGTCGATGCGATCAAGGCAGCCCGCGCCACCCAGTCCTGACCCCACGGGAGGAAACCCGGTGTGAGGTGGTCGGTGGGCGTCGCTAACGTCTGCACGTGAGCTCTGAGGTGCTGGTGTCCGCGCGCGGGCTCGTGAAGAGGTTCGGCGATTTCACCGCCGTCGACGCCATCGACGTCGAGGTCCACCGCGGGGAGGCGTTCGGGTTCCTCGGACCCAACGGCGCGGGCAAGTCCTCGACGATGCGGATGATCGGCTGCGTGTCTCCACTCTCCGACGGGGAGCTGCAGGTCTTCGGCCTCGACCCTGAGACCCATGGCCCCGAGATCCGTGGTCGCCTGGGGGTGGTCCCGCAACAAGACACCCTCGACACCGAGCTGCCGGTCATCGACAACCTGTTGATCTACGGCGGCTACTTCGGGCTGCCCCGGGCCGTGATCCGCGAGCGGGCCGAGCGGCTGCTCGAGTTCGTCCAGCTCAGCGAACGCGCCACCTCGAAGGTGGATCCCTTGTCAGGCGGCATGAAGCGCCGACTGACCATCGCGCGGTCGTTGATCAACGATCCCGAGATGCTCCTGCTCGACGAACCGACCACCGGCCTGGACCCACAAGCCCGCCACGTCGTCTGGGAGCGGCTGTTCCGGCTCAAACAGCAGGGGGTGACCCTGGTCCTGACCACTCACTACATGGACGAGGCCGAGCAGCTGTGCGATCGGTTGGTCGTCATGGACCACGGGCGAATCGCAGCCGAAGGATCGCCTGCGCAGCTCATCGCCGCGCATTCATCGCGCGAGGTCGTCGAGCTGCGCTTCGCCGCGCTCGACCACGAAGACCACTCGCACGCGCTCGCCGGGATCGGACGCGTCGAGGTGTTGCCCGATCGGCTGCTCCTCTACGTCGAGGACGGCGATGCTGCCGTCGTCGAGGTCCATGCACGTGGGGTTACCCCCACGAGCGTCCTGATCCGTCGCAGCACGCTGGAGGACGTCTTCCTGACGCTGACCGGCCGCACCCTGGTGGACTGAGCGAGCATGTCGATCACCCGAACTCCGAGCACCACCCGCGCCGCGGGTACGCCCGCGCTTGTTCGTAGCTATGCCCACTGGTGGTACGCCTACAAGCGAGTCTGGCGAGGCAGCATCGTCACCACGATCCTGGTGCCGATCCTCAACCTGTTGGCGCTGGGCTACGGGCTCGGGGCCCTTGTCGATGCAGGCGGGGGATTCGATGGCCTGTCCTACGTCGCCTTCATCGGCCCTGGCCTGCTCGCCACATCCGCGATGACAACGGCGGTCGAAGAATCGACGTTCCCGGTCATGGGAGCGATCCGCTGGGACCGCAGCTATCACGCGATGATGGCTACACCGCTCGGGGCAAGAGATGTGTTCGTCGGTCACCTGCTGTGGGTGCTCACGCGAGTCCTGAGCGGTGCAGCGGTCTTCTTTGCCGTACTTGTCGCCTTCGGCGTTGTGACCAGCTGGGGGGGCGTACTCGCCATCCCAAGTGCAGTGCTCCTTGGACTGGCGTTCGCTGCCCCGGTGATGGCCTTCGCTGCCACCACCGAGAACAACGAACGGTTCGCCTTGCTCTACCGCTTCGGAGTCATTCCGCTGTTCCTGTTCGCGGGCGCCTTCTTCCCGGTCACCCAGCTGCCCGGCTGGATGCAGGTCGTGGCGCACCTGACCCCCACCTACCACGGGGTGGAGCTCTGCCGAGGCGCCACGACAGGCACGCTCGCTTGGGACTCAGCAATGGTCAGCGTCGGCTACCTGCTGCTGTGGGGCGCGGTCGGGTTCTTCTTCGCGGTCCGCGCCTACCGCCGACGGCTGGTGGTCTGAGCATGGCGACCTCAGTCCTTCGCATCTCCCCATCCATGGTGGCGGGAAGTCGCGCTCCCGCCGTGCTCGCCCGCAACGTGCGCGTCTACCGCTACAGCTGGGCGGTCATCGTGAGCGGGTTCTTCGAGCCGCTCTTCTACCTGCTGTCGCTCGGGGTCGGGCTCGGATCCGTGATCGGCGACGTCGATGGCATGAGCTACGCCGCGTTCGTCGCGCCGGCCATGCTGGCGACGTCGGCCATGAACGGCGCCGTCATGGACTCGACGTTCAATGTGTTCTTCAAGCTTCGCTACAACCGCATCTATGACGCGGTCCTGAGCACCCCGGTGGCTCCCTTCGACGTCGCACTCGGTGAGATCGCGTGGGCACTCGGGCGAGGGTTGATCTACTCCACTGGCTTCCTCGTTGTGATGCTGGCGCTGGGTCTGGTGGCTTCCCCGTGGGCGGTTCTGGTGCTCCCCGTGTCAGTGCTCATCGGGTTCGCCTTCGCGGGGGTCGGGATGGCCGCGACGACGTATATGCGCAGCTGGCAGGACTTCGAGTGGGTCGTCCTGGTGATGCTGCCGATGTTCCTGCTCTCGGCGACGTTCTACCCGTTGTCGACGTACTCGCCCGCCCTGCAGACCGTCGTGCGTTGGACACCGCTCTACCAGGCCGTCGATCTCGTGCGCTCGCTGACGACCGGCGCCGTGCACGCCTCGCTCATGCTCAACCTGCTCTATCTCCTCGCGATGGGAGTGCTCGGGCTGGGCATCGCTTCCCGACGCCTGGACAAACTGCTCCTGAGCTGACCTCGGCGGTCGTCCGGCTTCGGTGGGTTAGGGTTCCGTGGCCCGGCGCCCCTCAGCCCCTCTCGGCCCCGAACCTCAGGAGCAGCGATGTCCGAACGCACCCTCGTTCTCGTGAAGCCCGACGGCGTGGCCCGCGGCCTGGTCGGCGAGGTTCTCGGTCGCCTCGAGCGCAAGGGCTTCACCCTCGTCGCTGTCGAGCTGCGCACGCTGCCACGAGAGACAGCAGAGACGCACTACGCCGAGCATGCCGAGAAGCCGTTCTTCGGGTCCCTGGTCGACTTCATCACCGGTGGTCCGCTGCTGGCCGCCGTCGTCGAGGGCCCCGACGTGATCGTGTCTTGGCGGGCCATGATGGGCGCGACCAACCCGGTCAATGCCGCGCCCGGCACCATCCGTGGAGACCTGGCGACGATCACTCAGGAGAACGTGACGCACGGGTCGGACTCGCCGGAATCGGCGGCCCGCGAGATCGCGCTGTTCTTCCCCGACCTGGGCTGAACTCCAGCGCCGTCTTGGGCCGTGACGGCGTAACCCGCGTCACACCATTGCGGGAACGGTCGTACCCACTGGTTCGTCGGGCCTACCATGGGGGGTCGGTGCGGCGCCGTACGACAGAGTCCTCGCTGCCGTCCCGACTGAACTGCTCGCTATCGCTCGGAAGGCAATCCCCGCGCTCATGGCCAACAACATGGCGTTCATCGGCCGCGATATGGCCGTCGACCTCGGCACCGCCAACACCCTCGTCTACGTCCGGGGGCGCGGCATCGTCCTCGACGAGCCGTCGGTTGTGGCGATCAACCAGAACACCGGTGGGATCCTCGCCGTCGGCGCAGAGGCGAAGAAGATGATCGGCCGGACACCCGGCAACATCGTGGCGATCCGGCCGCTCAAGGACGGGGTCATCGCCGACTTCGACACCACCGAGCGGATGCTGCGCTACTTCATCCAGAAGGTGCACAAGCGCCGCCGTTGGGCGCGCCCGCGCATCGTCGTGTGTGTCCCGTCGGGGATCACCGGCGTCGAGCAGCGGGCGGTCAAGGATGCGGGATACGCCGCAGGCGCACGCAAGGTCTACATCATCGAGGAGCCCATGGCCGCGGCCATCGGGTCAGGGCTACCCGTCCACGAGCCGACCGGCAACATGGTCGTAGACATCGGCGGCGGGACCACTGAGGTGGCCGTTATCTCCCTGGGTGGGATCGTGACGGCACAAAGCATCCGGGTCGGCGGCGACGAGCTCGACAACGCGATCATCCAGTACGTCAAGAAGGAATACTCCTTGATGCTGGGGGAGCGCACCGCCGAAGAGATCAAGATGGCGATCGGCTCGGCCTTCCCGATCCCCGACGAGCCGCACGCCGAGATCCGTGGGCGTGACCTGGTCTCGGGTCTGCCCAAGACGATCGTCGTCAGCAGTGAAGAGATCCGCAAGGCGCTCGAGGAACCCGTCAACGCGGTCGTCGATGCGGTCAAGTCGACCCTCGACAAGTGCCCGCCCGAGCTCTCCGGCGACATCATGGACCGGGGGATCGTGCTCACCGGGGGTGGTGCCTTGCTCAAGGGCCTCGACGAGCGGCTGCGTCACGAGACCGGGATGCCGATCCACATCACGGCTGAGCCGCTGTCGTCGGTAGCCCTGGGTTCGGGCAAGTGCGTCGAGGAGTTCGAGGCGCTGCAGCAGGTGCTGATCTCTGAGCCACGGCACTGACAGCACTCGTTGAACCGACCGCACTGACCTATCCGCTGCCGCCGCGGTCCGGTGGCCCCTTCCGGCAGGACCACCGCAGATGAGGGACAGCAGGCGCACCCGCTTCCTGCTCGGGGCATTGCTGCTGGTGTCCTTCACCCTCATCACCCTTGACCTGCGAGGTGATGGGGGTCCGGTGTCGGGCATCCGATCTTTCACGGCGTCGGTCTTCGGTCCCGTGCAACGAGTCGTGGGCTCGGTGGTCACCCCGATCGGCAACTTCTTCGGCGGGCTCAACGAGAGCGACCAAGCCCGACTGGAGCAGCTCGAACAAGAGAACGCCGAGCTTCGCCTGCGGGAGCGAACTGATGACTACTCGCGTTCGCGCGCCCAGGAGCTCGACGACCTGCTCCGGGTTGCCGGACTCGGTCGCTACCGCATTCTCCCGGCGCAGGTGATCGCGGTCGGACCGGCCCAGGGCTTCGCTTGGACGGTCTTGATCGACGCAGGCAGCCGAGACGGTCTCAAGGTCAACCAGACGGTTCTCAATGGCGACGGCCTGGTGGGACGCATCGAGTCGGTGACGACCTCGACGGCAACGGTGCTCCTGCTCGTCGATCCGGAGTCGGCAGTTGGCGTCCGCCTGGAGGGCAACCTTCAGTTGGGGATCCTGACCGGGCAGGGCCTCGGGCCGCTCGGCCTGAAGCTGCTCGACCCGCAGGCGCCTCTGTCAGTGGGCGATCGGGTAGTCACGCGTGGAGACGGTTCGCTGTACGTCCCTGGTGTCCCAGTCGGTTCGGTGAGTGCAGTCAGCAGCACTCCGGGTTCTCTCATCCGGGTCGCCCAGGTGGTTCCGTACGTGACCGTGGCTTCGCTCGATCTGGTCGGTGTCGTGGTCGACGGCCCGAGAACCGATCCGCGGGACTCGGTGCTGCCGCCCCTGCCCACCCCTGCCTCGTCCCCCGGCGCGTCACCCGGGTCGTCCGCATCGGGGAGCCCAGGCGCCTCGAGTTCCGGCGGCTGAGCGTGCCTGCCGCGCGTACGGCGCTGGCGGCCGTCCTGCTCGTCGTGGCGGCCGTCCTTCAGGTGAGCGTGCTCTCCCGGCTGCCGCTGCCCGGAGCAACGCCGGACCTGGTGCTCATCGTGGTCATCGGGCTGGCGCTCGCGTCCGGACCCAGCACCGGGGCAGTCTCGGGGTTCTTTGGCGGTTTGCTGCTCGACGCCATGCCACCGGCCGACGGTGCCCTGGGGCGTTGGGCCTTGATCCTGTGCCTGACCGGCTGGGTCGCCGGGCGGCTGCAGGACGTGGCAACCCGCAGCGCCTTTGCTCCCGTGCTCGTCGTCGCTGTGCTGGCCCCGCTGAGCCTGCTTGGCTTTGCCGGGCTCGGGCTGCTCTTGGGTGATCCTCGGGTGATGACCGATGCGGTCGTGGCCAGCGTGCCTGCGGCCACGCTCTATGATGTGCTTCTCAGCCCGTTCGTCGTGCCCCTCGTGATGTCGCTGTCGCGGCGCGTCGAGCCGCGTTCCTCGGTTTACTGAGCGCGGGTCGGTCGAGCGTGACGGAGGTCACGAACCTCGCCCGGGAAGTCCGCTTCTTCGGGGAACCCCACGAGGCTCCCAACCGTCGTAGGTTCGGACCGTCGACGAGCGTTTGTCGTCCAGCATCCTCGTCCAGTCTCGTGTGTCAGGAGTCCACGTCTCGTGAGTGAGCGGTCCAGCACCCGCCTGATTCTTCTTCAGGTTTTGGTGATCTCGCTGCTCGTCACGCTGCTCGGTCGTCTCTGGTATCTCCAGGTGATCGCCGGGGACACCTATCAGCAAGCAGCCACCGCCAACCGGGTCCGTGAGGTGGTCACGCCGGCCGTCCGGGGCTTGATCCTCGACGACCGCGGTCGGCCGCTGGTGCAAAACCGCACGACCCTGGTCGTCACCGTCGACCGCACCGCGCTGGGCAAGCTCCCCGATGACGGTGACGCCGTGATCGGGAATCTGGCGACGCTGCTCAAGACCAGTTACGCCAAGATCTACAACCAGGTCCAGCTGTGCGGACAACCGACGGCCAAGGCCGGGGTCTGCTGGTACGGCTCGCCCTACCAGCCGATCCCCGTGGCGAGGGACGTCTCGACCAAGGTCGCCCTGAAGGTGCTCGAGCGGCGCGAGGACTTCCCAGGGGTCAGCGCCGACCTGGAAGCCGTACGCCAGTATCCAGCGCCTGCTGGGGCCAACGCGGCACACATGCTTGGCTACATCGGACCGGTTCTGGACACTGATATCGCCAACGCCGAGGCCAACGGAGGTCCCGAGCTTCGGCCCAGCGACGTCATCGGCAAGGCGGGCCTCGAGGAGGTCTACGACAGCTATCTGCGAGGCACGCCGGGGATCAAGCAGCTCTCCGTGGACAACGCCGGCAACGTCACCGGCACCGTGGGGGAGACCCCGGCGGTGGCTGGCAACTACTTGGTGACGAGCATCGACGCCAAGGTTCAGGCGCTGGCCGAGAAGGCGCTGAAGGAGCGCATCATGGCCTCGCGGGCGGGTGACACCTTCGAGAACGACCCGCACAAGGCGGACTCGGGAGCCGCGGTCGTTCTGGATGTCAACACGGGCCGGGTCGTCGCGATGGCGTCCTACCCGACCTACAACCCCTCTGTGTGGGTCGATGGGATCTCGCAGAAGCAGTACAACCAGCTGACGAGCAAGAGGGCCAACACCCCGTTGATCTCGCGGGCGATGAGCGCTGGGTTCGCCCCTGCCTCGACGTTCAAGGTGGTCTCGACGTCGGCGGCCGCGAAGGCGGGCTACTCGTTGCACGCCGACTACCCCTGCACCTCGACCTACCGGGTCGGCAACGTCGAGAAGAGCAACTTCGAGTCAGAGGCTTACGGAAACATCAGTCTCAAGCGAGCCATCGAGGTCTCCTGCAACACCGTCTTCTACAAGCTCGGCTATGAGACCTGGTTGCGAGACGGTGGAACGAATCCGATCGCCCACCCCAAGGAGTACTTCGTCAAGACGGCCCGTGGCTTCGGGTACGGCTCGCGCACCGGCATCGACCTGCCTTCGGAGTCGGCGGGCGCCGTGGTCTCACGCGCGGACAAACAGGCGACCTACGACCAGCTCAAGCAGGTCTGGTGCGAGCGCGGGAAGAACGGCTACCCGGAGGAGAAGGACCCGCGGCGGGCGGCGTACCTCAAGGCCATCGCGGCAGAGAACTGTGTGGACGGCTGGCAGTACCGCGGAGGTGACGCAGTCAACGTCGCGATCGGCCAGGGCGACACCCTGGTGACGCCGCTGCAGGTGGCCCGCGTCTACGCCGCCATCGCCAACGGCGGGACACTATGGCAGCCGCAGGTCGCCAAGGCCGTGATCGCGCCGGACGGCAGCGTCGTCAAGAGGTTCAAGCCGATCAAGTCCGGCAAGCTGCCGGCAAGTCCTGCGACCATCGCTTTCTTGCAGGATGCCTTGCACGGAGTGGCTATTGAAGGCACCGGCGCCGGCGTCTTCGGGCCGGCGTACCCGATCAATGTGAGCGCCAAGACCGGCTCCGGTCAGGTTGAGGGCAAGGACGACACCTCGTGGTTCGCATCGTTCGGTGGGGTAGGCAAGGCGCAGTACGCCATCGTGATGATGATCAGCCAGGGTGGCACCGGTGCGGGCAACTCCGGGCCAGGCGTCAGGTCGATCTATGACGGCTTGTACGGCATCCGCGGCGGGAACGTCGACCTGGCCAAGGCGATCCTTCCCGGCGGGAAACCTCCGACGAAGCTGCCGAAGATCGGTTCCGATGGCGTGGTTCTCCAGCCCTCAGCCCCTGCCGACCCGGGCCTGCCAGCCACCCCTGAGGCTCCTTCCGGTCCGGATGCGAGCACGGCGCCGACGGTAGGCGCTGCGGGGCCGTACCGCCGTGGTGGTGTGCCGTGACGTACGGCTATACGCCCACGCAGGCCGCTGCCCGCCAGCGCGGTTTCGCGTCGCGCGCCGCTGACCGCGAGTCGGTTCTGCGGCGGCTGGACTGGGCGCTGCTCCTGTCCGTGATTGCGCTGTGCGTGCTCGGGACCGTGCTGGTGTATTCGGCGACCCGCGGCAGGGCCATTGACGCCGGGCTTGACCCCATGGGCTACCTCAAGCGCAACGTCATCAACATCGCGATCGGGGCTGCCCTCGGGACGGCCACGGCACTGTTCGACTACCGGATGCTGCGCGCCTACGCGCCGTTCGTCTACCTGATCTCGCTGGTCGGGCTGCTGGCCGTGCTCACCCCTCTGGGGAGCACCATCAACGGCGGGCACTCCTGGATCATCTTGCCGGGCGGCTTCTCGGTGCAGCCTTCGGAGTTCGCCAAGGTTGCCCTGTGCGTCGGTCTGGCGATGATCTTGTCCGAGAAGCGTGATGCCGAAGACCAACCGCGGATGGTGGACGTCGGGCTTGCCCTGCTGGTGGCAGCCGTGCCGATCGCGCTGATCATGCTTCAGCCCGACCTCGGGACGACGATCGTCATCGGCTTCCTCGTCTTCGGGATCCTCGCAGTGGCGGGGACTCCGACGCCGTGGCTGGCCGGGTTGCTCGGCATCGGTGTCCTGGGCGCCGGCCTGGCCATCAAGGCCGGCGTGCTGTCGACCTACCAGCTCAACCGCTTCGCTGCCTTCACCAACCCCGACTTCGACCCGGGCGGCGCCGGCTATCAGCTCAAGCAGGCACGTATCGCCATCGGTGCAGGTGGGTTCGACGGTGCGGGGTTGTTCCAGGGGACGCAGACCAACGGGAAGTTCATCCCCGAGCAGCAAACCGACTTCATCTTCACTGTGGCAGGAGAAGAGCTCGGCTTCATCGGCGCCGCCACGATCATCGTCTTGCTGGGAATCGTGCTGTGGCGGGCGATGCGGATCGCCCTGGACGCCGAGGACATGTTCGGCCGGTTGGTCGCGACCGGGATCGTGTGCTGGTTCGCCTTCCAGATGTTCGAGAACATCGGGATGACGCTCGGCATCATGCCCATGACCGGGGTGCCGCTGCCGTTCGTGTCCTACGGCGGTTCGTCGATGTTCGCCAACCTGATGGCCATCGGTCTGCTGCAGAACGTCCACATGCGCCGTTACGCCTGAGGTCTCTCTAGCTCCCAACCCTTCCCCCCGCCTCGAGGGCTTTTTGGGGGCGTGAGAGGCAGCCCGCTAGGAGTCGGCGAGAAGGCGGCGCAGGGTACTCACGATGTAGGCCGGCCTGCGGCAGTCGGCCGCGGTGAACCTCACGATGTCGACCTCGCCGGTTGCCAGGAAGTCATTGGCGCGGTAGCGGTCGCGGTAGAGCGCCGTTGGAGTGTCGTGCGGTTCGCGCCCATCTACCTCGCCGACGAGGGTACGGCGGCCCGGGCGCAGCCACGCCATGTCGCCCTCGCCGAGTTCTTGACCGAAGCGGTCGCGGACGACGTACTGCAGTTCGTCTGGGGGCATCTTTGCGTCGGTGGCGATCAGCCGGACCGTCGTTTCTAGCGGCGACTGGGCCCGGCCGTCCGCTAGCCCCCACCAGGGGCGGGAAATCGCCGCGCCGCGTCGTCGCCAGGCGCGGTGACGCATCTCGCGGAAGTCGCCGGGCACGATCAGCTTCTTGTTGAGTGCCGAGTCGAGGATCTGTACGGCTCGCTCGCGGCGCTTCAGCAGGGGGGCGGCCACGTCACCTGCCGCGGCGTCGAGCACGAGATCGAGAACGGTGCGCCGGGAAGTGGTGACCCTGATGCCCTCCAGCGCGGGCACGTCGTGTGGGCCGAGCGTCGTTGACTCGTCCGCGCCGAGCAGCCGTGGGTGAATGTTGATGCCTGGCACCTGATGCCGCTCCGATCCGGGAGGGAGCTGGACCTGAACGACGCCGTTGTCGAGACCGACGCCGCCGATGCCCCGCAGCCGCGCAACAGTGTCCAGGCAGAAGACCGACTCCGGTCCGTGCAGGAGGTGTGCGGCCCGGACTCTCGTCTCGAGTGGGAGCTCCCGCCAGTCCTCGGCGTGCAGCCAGGAGTCGAACAGATAGACACCGGGGACTACCGCACGACTGATGCCGGTGCTCAGGCGGTGGGCCAGCCGACCTGGGGTCACCCCCAACCCGTCCAGCTGCCTGGCGCTGACGAGTCCCTGCTGCTGGTCGGCGAGCGCCTGCGCGGCGCGCAGCGAGCCAGCGGACCTACGTGTGGCCGACGGTACGGGGTCGGGCATGGAGGCGGCGGGCATGGAGGCGGCGGGCATGGAGGCGGCGGACATGGAGGCGGCGGGCATGAGGTGACAGTGACTCGGAAGGCTGCCCACGGGGACCACTGCCTGCAGGTCTGTGGATGGAAAGCGTCGTGTGGGTAACCAAAAGGGCCGTTGATCTTGAGAGATCCACGGCCCGTAGCGGCGTGTCGCCGTGGATCTCTCAAGATCAACGGGAGGTCGGGCGGGTTGGCGGGCTGCGACTACCCTGGGTTGCATGGCTGAGCGCTCCGGAGTGTCCGTATTCGCGCGCCTCGAGCCGTTGCTGCCGCTGATCAGCAAGCCGATCCAGTACGTCGGCGGTGAGCTCAACGCCCAGCTCAAGCCCTGGGGCGAGGAGGACGACACCACGGTCCGCTGGGCGTTGATGTACCCCGACGCCTACGAGGTCGGCCTGCCCAACCAGGGCGGGATGATCCTTTATGAGGTCCTCAACGAGCGCCCGAACACCCTCGCTGAGCGCACCTACGCCGTCTGGCCCGACCTCGAGGTGTTGATGCGGCAGCACGCCGTCCCGCAGTTCACCGTCGACGGTCACCGCCCGGTCGGTGACTTCGACGTCCTGGGCATCAGCTTTTCGACCGAGCTGGGTTACACCAACATGCTCACGGCGCTCGACCTCGCCGGGATCCCGCTGACGGCCACCGACCGCACCGTCGACCACCCGATCGTCATCGCCGGAGGTCACTCGGCGTTCAACCCCGAGCCGATCGCCGAGTTCATCGATGCGGCCGTGCTCGGCGACGGCGAGCAGGCGGTCCTGCAGATCTCCGACGTCCTGGAGGCCTGGAAGGGCGAGGGGCGGCCCGGGCGGCCGCGAGGAGCTGTTGCTGCGGTTGTCGCGCACCGGCGGGGTGTACGTCCCCGCTTTCTACGACGTCGACTACCTCCCCGACGGGCGCATCCGGCGCGTCGCACCCAACCGACCAGGAGTTCCCTGGCGGGTCGCCAAGCACACGGTCATGGACCTCGATGAATGGCCCTACCCCAAGAAGCCGTTGGTGCCATTGGCTGAAACTGTCCATGAACGGATGAGCGTCGAGATCTTCCGTGGCTGCACGCGCGGCTGCCGGTTCTGCCAGGCCGGGATGATCACCCGCCCGGTACGCGAGCGCTCCATCACCGGCATCGGCGAGATGGTCGAGCAGGGACTGGCGGCGTCTGGCTATGAAGAGGTCGGCCTGCTCAGTCTCTCCAGCGCCGACCACTCCGAGATCGGCGCGGTCGCGAAGGGGCTAGCCGACCGGTACGAGGGCACCAACACGAGCCTGTCCCTGCCCAGCACCCGCGTGGACGCGTTCAACGTCGACCTCGCCAACGAGCTGTCGCGCAACGGCCGACGCTCCGGCCTGACCTTTGCCCCGGAAGGTGGCAGCGAGCGGCTGCGTCGCGTCATCAACAAGATGGTCAGCGAAGAGGACCTGATCCGCACTGTCACCACGGCCTATGCCGCTGGCTGGCGCCAGGTGAAGCTGTACTTCATGTGCGGCCTCCCGACCGAGACCGACGAGGACGTCCTGCAGATCGCCGAGATGGCCAAGAACGTCATCCGCGCCGGACGCGAGGCCAGCGGCAGCCGCGACATCCGGTGCACCGTGTCCATCGGGGGATTCATCCCGAAGGCGCACACGCCGTTCCAGTGGGCCGGCCAGCTCGACCACGAGACCACCGACGCGCGCCTGGCCAAGCTGCGCGAGACGATCCGCGCCGACAAGCAGTACGCGCGGGCCATCGGGGTTCGCTACCACGACGGCAAGCCGGGCATCGTCGAAGGGCTGCTCTCGCGAGGTGACCGAAGGGTCGGTGCGGTGATCCGGCGCGTCTGGGAGGGCGGGGCGCGCTTCGATGGCTGGAGCGAGCACTTCTCCTACGACGCCTGGATGGCCGCAGCCCGTACGGCGCTGGCCGAGGAAGGTGTGGATGTCGACTGGTTCACCACGCGCGAGCGGGAGCAGAACGAGGTGTTGCCTTGGGACCACCTCGACAGCGGCCTGGACAAGGAGTGGCTCTGGGAGGACTGGCAGGACGCGTTGTCGGAGGTCGAGGTCGACGACTGCCGCTGGACACCGTGCTTCGACTGCGGGGTGTGCCCCCAGCTGGGCACCGACATCCAGGTCGGGCCCACCGGAGCGAGCTTGCTCCCGTTGACCGTCGTGTCCTCACCGGTGCTCGAGTCGGCGGCTCCGTGACGGACCCGGCGCCACGCGAGTCGTTGGTCGAGCCCGGGGACGTACGGCCTCCGGTCCCCGATGAGCTGCTGAACGACCCGTGGTTTCCCTTCACCGGCGATGTCCGCGTCAAGGCGCTCGACGAGCGCGTCGCCGCCGAGCCCGCGCGACGTGGCGAAGGGGGCGTGGACTGTCACGCCTGTGCGGCGCCGGACTCGGCCTACCTCTGGACCGACGCCCACTGGCGGCTGCGGCTGTTCCGTCCGACCGAGCTGCTGGGTCAGGTTCTGCTCGAGACTCGCGCCCACTACGACTCCTTTGCCGACCTGCCGGCCACGCTGAGCGTTGAGCTGGGTCCGCTGTTGGCGCGCATCGAACGCGCCGTCCTCGGGCTGGACGGTGTGGCGCGGGTGCACGTCGCGCGCTGGGGCGACGGCGGCGAGCACTTCCATGTGTGGTTCATGCCCCGCCCGCACGGCGCCTTACAGCTGCGCGGTTCGATGCTGCCGATGTGGGTCGACTTCATGCCGCATCTGCCCGATGCGGATGCGAGGGCCGCAGGCGCGCTCATCGCGCGGGCCATGACAGCCAAGCCCGACCCGGGGTCCGGACCGTGTTGATCTTGAGAGATCCACGGCGACACGCCGTACGAAGCGTGGATCTCTCAAGATCAACACGCCGGGCGGGGGCGGGGCGGGCTGATGGCCACTCGTAGCCCCGACGGGCCGCCGCCGCCACCGACGGTTCAGCGCTTACGCATCCGCTATGCCAAGCGCGGCCGGCTGCGGTTCACCTCACACCGAGATTTTGCCCGGGCGTTCGAGCGGGCGTTGCGTCGAGCCGACGTACCCATGGCCTATTCCGCCGGGTTCTCCCCCCACCCCAAGGTGTCCTACGCCAACGCGGCGCCGACGGGTACGGCCTCGGAGGCGGAGTACCTCGAGATCGGCGTCGCCAGCCGATGCGACCCCGAGCGGCTGCGGGTGCTGCTCGACGAGGCGTTGCCTCCAGGCCTCGACATCGTGGAGGTCGTCGAGGCCGGAGAGTGGTCGCTGGCCGATCGGCTCGAGGCGTCGGAGTGGGAGATCGTGCTGCCCGATGTGCCGGTCGAGATCGTCGAGCAAGCCGCGGCGAAGTTCATGGCGGCCGGCGAGGTACAGGTCGAGCGGCTCACCAAGAAGGGCGTTCGTGGTTTTGACGCTCGCGCTGCGGTCTGTGTCCTCGCCGTCCGGGACGAGGCTGCGGATCGCCGAGGTCAGCCTGCCGACCCGCGCCCATCTCACGGCGGTGAAGGCGTCGGTGGGGACCCCCGGTGTGCGATACTCGACCTGGTCATACGGCACGGCACGCCGTCCGTACGACCCGACGACGTGCTCAGCGCGCTACGCCTCGTGGCCGACTTCGCGCCGCCGGTCCCACCCCTGGTGACCCGGCTGGCGCAGGGGCCATGGGACGCAGCAGACCGGGCTGTCGGCGACCCATTGGCACCCGTGCCGACCTGACCGGTCAGCCCGACCGGCCCGACACAGGTGCCCCCCAGGCTTACGCCGGGGCAACGTGGCGGTCCTCGAGACCGTGCCGGCCCCGACGGTGAACAGGAAGGCTCCCGTGCGGCGCCGCGACCCGGCTGGGTCGGGTGCCCGGGAGTTGTGAGGAGCACATCGCATGCTCGAAGGACCAGAGACCAGCACCACCAGCACCACCAGCACCAACGACGCCGGTTCAGGCGCCAGCAGCGGCCCGCCCGCTGCCGCGACCACCCGGCCGCGGCGAAGGGCCGCCGTACGGCCCGCCGGCCCGCCGCCGGCCGTCGCACCGTCGGCAGAGGTCGCGCCCGCGAAGACCACGGCTGCTAAGTCCGCGCCGGCCAAGGCCACCCCGGCCAAGACCACCCCGGCCAAGTCGACGCCGGCCAAGTCGACGCCAGCCAAGTCGACGCCAGCCAAGAGCGCAAGCAAGGCGGCACAGAGCAAGACGGCAGCAGACAAGGACGAGGCGGCAGACAAGGACGAGGCGGCAGCGGAATCCAAGCCCAAGACGCCCCGCAAACGAACGACCAAGAAGACGGCGGCCAACACCGAAGACGCCGCCGCTGGCCAGCCGCAAGCCACGCCGGAACAGGCGACCGAAGACCTCCCGAAGCCGCGCACCCGCAAGAAGGCTGCACCGGCCACCGTTCTCTTCCAACCTCCAGACCCCGAGCAGGCTGAGCCACCGAAGCGTCGCCGTGCGCGGAGTGCTTCAAAGGCCGAAGTGTCGGACGAGCCAGACGCCTCGTCGGACGACAGCACCACCGCGAAGGAGTCGGCAGATGGCGCAGACGACTCCGCGAGCTCGACCCGTGGTGACGAGGACGCAGAGACCGGGGAGGGCACGCCGAAGCGCCGGCGCCGTCGTGGTGGCCGTGGTCGACGAGGTAGAGGCGGTCGAGAGGCTGCAGACGGCTCAGAGAGCACCGACGCCGACGAGGGGTCGAGCGGTGAGGCAGCCACGGGCGGCGAGTCCGCTGACCGCGACGAAGAGTCCGAGGGTGGCGCCGAACAGGACACGGAGACACCCGAAGGCACGAGCAGTTCGAGTCGTCGCCGCCGGCGTCGTCGCCGAGGCGGTTCAGGGTCGGCCGAGGCATCGGGTGACGACCCGCCCAACACGGTGGTCCGGGTCCGCGAGCCGCGGGGCCGTACGTCTGACGAGGTCACCGGCGTCCGTGGTTCGACGCGCCTGGAGGCCAAGAAGCAACGCCGCCGCGAGGGCCGGGAGCACGGCCGCCGTCGTCCACCGATCCTGACCGAGTCGGAGTTCTTGGCGCGTCGCGAGAGCGTCGACCGCGTCATGCTCGTGCGGCAGACCGGTGACCGCACGCAGATCGCGGTCCTCGAGGACGACATGCTGGTCGAGCACTACGTCAACAAGGCCGAGTCATCGTCATTCGTCGGCAACGTCTACCTCGGCCGGGTGCAGAACGTGCTGCCGTCGATGGAGGCAGCGTTCGTCGACATCGGCAAGGGACGCAATGCCGTTCTCTACGCCGGCGAGGTCAACTGGGACGCTGCGCAACTCGACGGGGAGCCTCGCCGGATCGAGCACGCGATGAAGTCCGGTGATCAGTTGCTCGTCCAGGTGACCAAGGATCCCATTGGCACCAAGGGTTCTCGCCTCACTGCCCAGGTCAGCCTGCCCGGCCGGTTCCTGGTCTATGTGCCCGACGGTTCAATGACTGGCATCAGTCGCAAGCTGCCCGACACCGAGCGCACCCGGCTCAAGGCGATCCTCAAGGAAACGGTGCCCGAGGGCGCCGGGGTCATCGTGCGTACGGCTGCCGAGGGCGCCAGCGAGGAAGAGCTTGCTCGCGACGTCGCCCGCCTGCGCGCGCAGTGGGAGGACATCGAGAAGAAGGCCAAGACGGCATCCGCTCCGTCCCTGCTGTACGGCGAGCCCGATCTCGCCGTCCGCGTCATTCGCGACGTCTTCAACGAGGATGTCAAGCAGCTGGTCGTCAGCGGCGACGACGCTTGGGACATGGTGCAGCCCTACCTCGCGCATGTCGCGCCCGACCTGGTTGACCGGTTGAGTCGCTGGACCGAGGACACCGACGTGTTTGCGGCTCACCGGGTCGACGAGCAGCTGGCCAAGGCGCTGGACCGAAAGGTCTGGCTGCCGTCCGGCGGCTCGTTGGTCATCGACCGCACCGAGGCGATGGTGGTCGTCGACGTCAACACCGGGAAGTTCACTGGGGCCGGGGGGAACCTTGAGGAGACCGTGACACGCAACAACCTCGAGGCCGCCGAGGAGATCGTCCGACAGCTGCGGCTGCGTGACGTCGGGGGGATCATCGTCGTCGACTTCATCGACATGGTGCTCGAGTCCAACCGCGACCTGGTGCTTCGTCGACTGCTCGAATGTCTGTCTCGCGACCGGACCAAGCACCAGGTGGCCGAGGTCACCTCGCTCGGGCTGGTCCAGATGACCCGCAAGCGCGTGGGTCAGGGCCTGCTGGAGGCCTTCAGTGTGCCTTGCGACCACTGCGGAGGTCGTGGGGTCCATGTGCAGATGGAGCCGGTGGACCTGTTGGTCAAGGGCGCGTCTGATGGTGACCGGGGACGAGGTGGGCGAGGCGGCAAGCCCAAGCCCGGGCCGATGTCCGGACCCAAGCCCGGCCCGATGCCTAGCCCGACAAGTGACACCAAGTCCAGCTCACCGGACGGCCCCGAGTCGCAGGATCCAGCCAGCGAACCCGATGCTGCGTCCAAGACCGACGGCGACGGCGGCTCGGCGAACGAAGCCGAGGAGACAGCCAGCAAGCCGAAGCGCAAGCGGTCCAGGTCTACCAAGGCATCGAAGGGTGCCCCGGGATCAGGCGAAGCGGCTGCCAAGGACGTTGCGGCCGGTGACGCCGGCGGTGCGCCGGTCGACGGCGCCTCGGCTGAGGTGGCGGAGCCGGTCGCCTAGCGACGTACCCGATCGTGTGCGACTGGTCAGATCAGTTGGTCAGGACCAGTCGACGGTCAGTTCGTCCTTCTCACCGAAGCGCACGAGGTGGCGGGCGATGACGTCCTGGACGTTCGCCAGCTGATCGGCGTCGGCCGCCTCAGCCACCAGGCGCACGCCGTCGACCTCGGCGGTCACGACGCACGACCCGGACGGGAACGTGAGGACTTGCTCGCCTGCATCGTTCAGGCTGGCGTTGTCGTGCCGCCCAAGGTGGGAGACGAGCTGCTTGGCGTAGCGCTCGGCTCGGTCGGTGGTGACGAGGGACGTCGAGTGCATGCAGGCTCCTGGATGACTGCACGCCCGGACGGACCGGGCTGTTGCTGCCATTCTGCGCCACCACGTGGTCAGCGAGCGCCCGGGGATCGTTCTTCTCTTGGCCTGAGCAGACCGACGGAGACCAGCTGCAGGGCCATGATCAAGGCAAAGGCGAGCAGCGGAAGGGGATTGGCCATGGCGGTAGCCGCGCCGGCGCCGGCCAGGTCACCGAACTCTGCGAGGTAGTAGCCGACCGCAGACAGGTCTGTCCAGTTGCCACTCGGGGCTGAGGATGTCGTCCCGGTCGCACCGGGAAACCTGAACAGGACGAACAGGCACATCATCCCGACGTCCATGGCCGCAAGGTTCCACACGTTCACCGATGCCGCGGCGCGAGAGACTCGAGAACGGGGCTGCGCGTTGTCCTGAAGGGGAGTCCTCGCCCAGTGGCTTTCGCCGCTCTCGGCGAGATCGACCACGTCGGAGTCGCTGAGCGGATCGGGCCGCCACCCACGCGTCCGACGAACCTCCACCGACACCTCCCCGTCTTCCAGAGCTCAGCCACCGACAGACCCCAGCTACGCGCTGAACGTCAGCATCCCAAGTCGAACCGGTCACCATAAGCGGCCGAATGAGTGACACCCGTCTGCGCCTCCGCCCTCGGGTGGGGTGCGGGGGGACGTAGACTGGCGGGGAAGTTCGTTGCGACTTAGTCGTACAACTCAATCGCAGGGGAGCTCGCGGGAACGCCGGGCTGAGAGGGTGGCCGCCGCCACCGACCCTTGAACCTGATCTGGGTAATGCCAGCGGAGGGAAAGCCATGGGTCGCGTGCATGCAGTGCAAGCCAACAGCTCCACCCGAACTGGGCTGCGTCTGGGTGCAGCGGCGATAGCGGCGGCGGCCGTACTCAGTGCGTGCGCCTCGGCCGGGAGCACGGGCGAGCCTTCTCCAGACCGAACCACCGTCGACGGTCCAACCACCGTCACGTTGCTGACTCATGACTCCTTCGCCGTCTCGAACTCATTGGTGCACGAGTTCGAGCAGCACACCGGCATCACCGTGAACGTCGTGAGTGGGGGCGACGCGGGCGAGCTCGTCAACAAGGCCGTGCTCACCGCCGGAAACCCTGAGGGTGACGTGCTGTTCGGAGTCGACAACACGTTGCTCACCCGAGCAGTCGGCGCCGGTGTCTTCACGCCCTACCGCTCCGCTTCGCTGGCCGACCTCCGACCCGACCTGCAGCAGGACACCGCGGACGGCTACGTCACCCCGATCGACTACGGCGACGTCTGCGTCAACGTCGACGACAACTGGTTTGCGGCCAAGGGTCTGGCGGCGCCGCAGACCCTCGACGCACTGACCGAACCGGCGTACAAGAACCTGCTCGTGGTCGAGAACCCAGCCACCTCCTCACCCGGGCTCGCCTTCCTGCTGGCCACGGTGGCGCGGTACGGCGAGAACGGCTGGCAGGGCTACTGGTCGAGGCTGAGGGCCAACGGGGTGAAGGTCGACAACGGCTGGACGGAGGCCTACAGCGGAGACTTCTCCGGCTCCACCGGCAAAGGCGACCGGCCGCTTGTCGTCTCCTACGCCTCGAGCCCGCCCGCGGAGATCGTCTACGCCGCCGACCCCAAGCCGAGCACACCCGGCACGTCGGTGATGACCGACGGCTGCTTCCGACAGGTCGAGTACGCCGGGATCCTTGCCGGTACCAAGCAGCTAGCCGCAGCGCGGGCGGTCATCGACTGGCTGCTCTCGCCGCAGGTGCAGGCCGACGTTCCGCTGTCGATGTTCGTCCTCCCGGCTCGGGAGGGGGTGGCGCTGCCCAAGGTCTTCACCGACTTCGCAGCCGTACCCCCGGCACCTCTGGCGCTTCCGCCCGCCGACATCGCCGAGAACCGCGACGCGTGGGTGGATGAGTGGACGGACCTGGTGCTGCGCTGACGCTGACCGCGCCTCCACGTCATCCCGCGAGGATCGCCGGGATGCCTCGTCCGACGCCGCGAGCAGTCGGAACTCCGCCCGCCTGGGTCCTTGGCCTGGTGCCGGTGGCGTTCCTCGTGGTGTTCCTGGCCTGGCCGTTCGGATCGGTCCTCGCGCGTGGCTGGGATCCCGCCGGGTTGGCCGTCCTGGGAAGACCGTCCACCCACGCGATCGCGTGGTTCACCCTCTGGCAGGCCGTGGTAAGCACCGGCCTGACGCTGGTGGCCGGCCTGCCGATCGCTTACGTGCTGCACCGCTACCGGCTCCCTGGTCGGCGGCTGATGCTCGCTCTGGTCACGGTGCCGTTCGTGCTTCCTACGGTGGTGGTGGGTACGGCGTTTCGCACGTTGCTGCCGACGGCATGGAACGGCACCGTCGCGGCGATCCTGCTGGCGCACGTCTTCTTCAATGTCGCCGTCGTGGTGCGGGTCGTCGGCGGTCTGCTGGGCACCCTCGACCCGCGCTACGACCAGGCCGCTCGCACCCTCGGCGCCACTCCCTGGCATGCGTTCCGCACTGTGACCTGGCCGCTCGTGCGGCCAGCCGTTCTGGCCGCGGCAGCCCTGATCTTCTGCTTCACGTTCACCTCGTTCGGAGTTGTTCTCGTGCTCGGAGGCCCGACGCACCCGACCCTCGAGGTGGAGATCTACCGGCGTACCGCCCAGCTGCTCGACCTGTCGGGAGCGGCGGCCCTCGCCATCGTCCAGCTGCTCGCTGTCGTCCTCGTGCTGGTGGTGGCCGCGCGGCTGCAGGCGCGGCTGGCGGTGAGCCAGCGGTTGCGCCCCGGTGCTGAAGTGTTGGGTCGCGTGCGGGGTCTGGGCCCGAGGTTGCTTGTGGGTGTCGCAGTTGTGGAGGTCGTCGCGATCACGCTGCCGATGCTCGCCCTGCTGCTCTCCTCCCTGCGCGTGCGCGATCACTGGGGGCTGGCGTGGTGGCGCGGGCTGTTCGCCGCCCCGGTGACGACGCGCGACGTCGACATCGGCGCATCCTTGCGTACGTCGCTGGGCTACGCGGCCGCCACGGTCGTCGTCGCCGTCGTGATCGGCGGGCTCGCGTCATGCGCCGTCGCCTATTCGCGTCGGGGTGGCCGGACTCTCGAGACCTGGTTGATGCTGCCCCTGGGGGCCTCCGCGGTGACTGTCGGCTTCGGGCTGCTGGTCGCGTTCAGCCGAGCACCCCTCGACCTGCGTGGGTCGTGGTTCCTGGTCCCGCTGGGGCACGCTCTGGTGGCCGTACCTCTCGTCATCGCCGTGACCTTGCCCGTTCTTCGCTCGATCGATCCCCGGTTGAGGCAGGTGGCTGCAACCCTCGGCGCCTCCCCGTGGCGCACCTGGCGAACCGTCGACGGCCGGGCGCTGGCGCGGGCGCTGGCCGTGGGAGCTGGGCTCGCAGCGGCGGTATCGCTGGGGGAGTTCGGGGCCACGGCCTTCCTCGCGCGAACGTCCGAGCCAACGCTCCCGGTGGTGGTCGTCCGGTTGCTCGGGCGACCCGGGGAGGCCAACGTCGGGGAGGCAGCCGCTGCGTCGACCCTGCTGATGCTGGTGACGGCAGCCGTGGTGCTGCTCGCCGACCGGTGGCGCAGCGACCGGGCGGGGTCACTGTGACCGGCGGGTTGGCCCTTGCTGGCGTCGAGGTGTCCTACGACCAGAGACCATTGCTGCGTCAGGTGAACCTCGAGGTGGGTCGCGACGAGATCGTGGCGCTGCTCGGACCAAGCGGTTCAGGGAAGTCCTCGCTGCTGCGGGTGGTCGCCGGCCTCCTGGCGCCCGAGGATGGCACGGTGTCGTGGAACGGTGAGTCGCTGGCGGCCACACCTCCGCACCGCCGGGGCTTCGGGCTCGTCTTCCAGGACGCAGTGCTCTTCCCGCACCTCGACGTGGCGGCGAATGTGGCGTACGGCCTGACGGCGTCGGGGACGCCTCGGGCGGCGCGCGGCCCCCGGGTGGCCGAGCTGCTCTCGTTGGTTGAGCTGCCCGACCACGGCTCGCGGTCAGTGGCGACCCTGTCCGGCGGCGAGGCCCAGCGGGTGGCGCTGGCGCGCGCGCTGGCACCGAATCCCCGACTGCTCCTCCTCGACGAGCCGTTCGGTGCTCTCGACCGGGATCTGCGCGATCGGCTGGCCGCCGACGTCCGAGGACTGCTCAAGCGTCTGGGGACCCCGGCGATCCATGTGACGCACGACGCGGCCGAGGCCGAGGTCGTGGCCGATCGGGTGGCCCGCCTGGCGCCATGCACGGCCGGCGGATCGACCCTGGTGTGACTCGCGCCGAAACCCGAGAAGTCGGTGGGGTTCAGACCCCAGACCGCCCGACTTCTCGGATCTCGATCGGTGAGGGGCGTTTTGACCCTCGAGCGGGGGAGCCCGTACTCTTGTTCCCTGGCGCGCGCTGCGCGCCGTTCCCCTGTGTGCCCGCCCTCTTGTGGCGTGCTCGGGGAACGCTCAAATCACGACAGGCGAAAGCAGGGAGTCCCGCGGTGTACGCGATCGTTCGCGCCGGTGGCCGTCAGGAGAAGGTCGCCGTCGGCGATGTCATCGAGATCGACCGGCAGCCCGGCGATCCCGGCTCCGAGGTGGTCTTTCCGGCCCTGCTGCTCGTTGACGGTGACGCGGTCACCTCCGATGTCAAGTCGTTGGCCAAGGTCAGCGTGACCGGCGAGATATTGAGCTCGACCAAGGGCCCGAAGATCGACATCTTGAAGTACAAGAACAAGACCGGCTATCGCAAGCGGATGGGCCACCGTTCCAAGCTGACACTCGTCCGGGTCACCGGCATCGAGTCGAAGTCGAAGTAGCCCGACCAACCCCACCGCACGCGAACCCCCGAGAGACGACAGAGGCTGACCGATGGCACACAAAAAGGGTGCAAGCTCTACCCGCAACGGGCGCGACTCCAACTCCCAGCGGTTGGGCGTGAAGCGCTTCGGCGGCCAGCTCGTCAACGCCGGCGAGATCATCGTGCGCCAGCGCGGCACCCACTTCCACCCCGGCACGGGTGTCGGACGCGGTGACGACGACACGCTGTTCGCGTTGCAGGCGGGCGCGGTGGAGTTCGGCTCCCGCCGAGGCCGTCGCGTGGTCAACATCGTTCCGGCGGAGACCTCCGCCTGAGGTCGACCCGACCACGAGATGGGCGGCACCCCGGCATGGGGTCGCCGCCCCTTTTCTTTCCACGAGATTCCCGAGCAACTGACGCTGAACTGGACTGAGGAGGTGACCCGGGCGTGACGACCTTCGTCGACCATGTCGTGCTGCACGTCACGTCCGGCAACGGCGGGCACGGTTGCGCCTCGGTGCATCGCGAGAAGTTCAAGCCCCTCGGCGGTCCGGACGGGGGGAACGGGGGCAATGGCGGCGACGTGATGCTCGTCGTCGATCCCAACGTCACCACGCTGCTGGACTACCACCACGCCCCGCACCGCAAGGCGACGTCCGGTAAGCCCGGTCAGGGCGCGCACCGCAACGGCGCGAACGGCGAGGACCTCGTGCTTCCCGTGCCTAACGGCACGATCGTGCGATCTGCTGAGGGTGAGGTCCTCGCCGACCTGCTCGGGACCGGGATGACGTACGTCATTGCTGCTGGTGGCCGTGGCGGCCTCGGCAACGCCGCCCTGGCCAGCCAACGACGCAAGGCGCCTGGCTTTGCCTTGCTCGGAGAGCCGGGCTGGGCCGGCGACGTGGTGCTGGAGCT
Organism: uncultured Actinomycetota bacterium; assembly: GCA_963819985.1. Taxonomy (GTDB): domain Bacteria; phylum Actinomycetota; class Actinomycetes; order DATJPE01; family DATJPE01; genus JANPBY01. Next base: position 162,731 of record CAWFYH010000002.1, read on the forward strand.
CAAGACCGTCGCCGACGTCGGCCTGGTCGGCTATCCCAGCGCCGGCAAGTCCAGTCTCGTGGCGTCCATCTCAGCGGCGCGCCCCAAGATCGCGGACTACCCCTTCACGACGTTGGCGCCCAACCTCGGCGTCGTCCGCGCAGGGGAGGTCCGCTACACCGTCGCCGACGTGCCGGGCCTGATCCCCGGGGCGAGCGAGGGCAAGGGCTTGGGGCTGGAGTTCCTGCGGCACGTAGAGCGTTGCGCCGCACTGGTCCACGTGCTCGACTGCGCGACTCTCGAGCCTGGCCGCGACCCGGTGAGCGACCTGGACGTCATCGAGGCTGAGCTGGCGGAGTACGGCGGTCTGGCCGACCGCCCCCGGCTGGTCGCGCTCAACAAGGTCGACGTCCCCGAAGGGCGCGAGCTGGCCGAGCTGGTCACCCCGATCCTCGAAGAGCGGGGCTACCCGGTCTTCCCCGTCTCGGCGGTCTCGCAGGAGGGGCTGCGCGAGCTGACGTTCGCCATGGCCGCGGTGGTGGCGGATGCCAGAGCGACCGAGACCGACACCGAGGCACCCCGCATCGTCTTGCGCCCCAAGGCCGTCAACGACGCGGACTTCACCGTCACCCGCGAGGGCGAGCGATTCCGGGTGCGTGGCGAGCGGCCCGAACGATGGATGCGCCAGACCGACTTCAGCAACGACGAGGCCGTCGGCTACCTCGCCGACCGACTGGCCCGGATCGGGATCGAGGCCAAGCTCGTGGAGCTCGGTGCGCAGCCCGGCGCCGAGGTCGTCATCGGCGGCGAGGACGGGTGGGTCTTCGACTGGGAGCCCACGATCGAAGCCGGCTCGGGCAGCCTGCCCGGTCCACGGGGCACTGATCTGAGGCTGGACGGCCGCGGGTGAGCGTGGCTCGCCCGGACGTCGCCGCGGCCAAGCGGGTCGTCGTCAAGATTGGATCGTCCTCGATCACGACGCCGGCGGGTTCGATCGACGACGCGGCCGTACGGTCGCTGGTTGACGTGCTCGCTGCTCATCGTGAGCTCGGTCGTGAGGTCGTGCTCGTCTCCTCCGGAGCGATCGCAGCCGGGCTCGCGCCCTCTGGGACTCAAGCGTCGACCTCGTGACCTGGCCACTCAGCAGGCAGCTGCCAGCGTGGGGCAGGGTGCTCTCGTGCACCGCTACACCGAGGCGTTTGCCTCCCACGGAGCACAGGTCGGGCAGGTGCTCCTGACCGCTGCCGATGTGGTCCGTCGGGCGCATTACCGCAACGCTCAACGGACCCTGTATCGCTTGCTGGAGCTGGGGATCGTCCCGGTCGTCAACGAGAACGACACCGTTGCGACGGACGAGATTCGGGTCGGCGACAACGACCGCTTGGCGGCGCTCGTCGCCCACCTGCTGCATGCGGACCTCCTGGTCCTCCTGTCCGACGTGGACGGCCTCTACGACGCCGATCCGGCGAGCGCAGGGGCCCGCCGCCTGACCGAGGTTTCCGGCGACGTCGACCTTGCCGGGGTGAGGCTCGGGAAGCGCGGCCGCGCAGGGGTCGGCACGGGAGGAATGGCCACCAAGGTCGAAGCGGCCAGGATTGCGACTGGCGCCGGGATGCACGTGGTCCTCGCCTCGGCCGCGCAGTCGGCTGAGGCGCTGGCCGGCGCCGAGGTGGGTACGTGCTTCGTCCCGACCGGCGCCCGTACACGCACCCGCCTGCTGTGGCTCGCGCACGCGGCGACACCGCGCGGCCGGTTGTGGCTGGACACCGGAGCCGTGCACGCGGTGGTCGAACGCCGTTTGTCGCTGCTGCCAGCGGGCATCACCGAGGTCGACGGTGTCTTCGAAGCGGGTGATCCGGTGGACCTTCTTGACGAAAGTGGCTACGCGGTGGCCCGCGGGCTGGTCAACTTTGGAGTGACCGAACTGCCCGGGCTCTTAGGCCGGTCGACCCGTGACCTGGCTCGTGAGCTCGGACCGGCGTACGAACGTGAGGTCGTGCACCGCGACGACCTGGTGCTCCTGCGCCGGTGATCTGTCGCTAGAGGTGGTCCGTAGAACAGTCGGCCGAATGATGCTCTGACCGCTGGAGGTGTCGTGGACGAGCCGGAGGGTGTCGACGTCGGCATCGGTGGCGCGGATGCCGCCATGTGGCACGTCACCCTCACGGTGGCTGGGGAGGACGTGGAGCCGCCGGTGATCCGCGCAGCCCTGGAACGGTTGTCCCATGAGCATCCGTTCTTGCTCAACGGCCGCTACGCCGCGGACCGGGCCGAGGTGTCGTATTGGGAGGAAGCCATCGACGTCGCCGACGCGGCCATTATCGCGCTCCGCCTGTGGGAGACGCATCGGGACTCGGCGGGGCTTCCGGAGTGGGACGTCGTAGGGCTCGAGGTGGTCGACCGAGGGACCTTCCAGCGGCGGGGACACGCGGGGGAGCTGGCGGTCCGGCTGGTTCCGGCCGGAGCCGTACGCCCCTTCTGACACCCCCGCTTTCGCGCTTCACCCGCTGAACGGCCCCATTCCGGCAGCCAAAAGTCGGGTATGTCCGGGTTTGTCCACCAGCCGAAGGACTCTCCACTGGGTGTAGCGCGGATCTTGGGCGGAGGGGGGGTCGTTACCCTTGGCCTGGTGACACGTGTGAACAGGTTGTGAACAGGTGCTATCAGGATGAGCGATGACCGGGAGGCCGTGCTTGAGACGGCGCGGCTAGCGAAGACCGCAGCCGTACGGCTCGCGAGCGCCTCGCGCCAGGACAAGGACGCCGCGCTCCTGGGCATGGCCCAAGCGATTCTTGGGGATGCGGAGACGATTCTTGCCGCCAACGTCGCAGACGTAGCCCGCGCCCAGCAGGCCGGCACGGCCGAAGCCGTCGTCGACCGGCTGAGGTTGACACCCGCGAGGCTCGAGGCGATGGCCGAGGCGCTGCGCCAGGTGGCCGACCTGCCCGATCCGGTCGGTGAGGTGGTGCGGGGCTTCACGCTGCCCAACGGCCTGACCGTCCGGCAGGTGCGGGTGCCCCTCGGGGTGGTCGGGATCGTCTACGAGGCCCGCCCCAACGTCACCGTGGACGCGGCTGGGCTCGGGATGAAGTCCGGCAATGCCGTGCTGCTGCGCGGGTCCTCGTCGGCGGCGGCGTCCAACGCCGCGCTGGTCGCCGCGATGCGCGGCGCACTGGCAGAAACCGGGCTGCCCAAAGACTCCGTGCAGCTCGTGCCCGGCGAGACGCACGAGGCGGTCAAGCACCTGATGACGGCCCGTGGCCTCATCGACGTGCTCATCCCGCGCGGCGGCGCGGCCCTGATTCGGTCGGTGGTCGAAGGCTCGACGGTGCCGGTGATCGAGACCGGGATCGGCAACTGCCACGTCTACGTCGACGAGCACGCCGACCTCACCAAGGCGCTCGCCATTCTGCTCAACTCCAAGACCCATCGGGTTTCGGTGTGCAACGCAGCCGAGACCGTGCTCGTCCACGCCGGCGTGGCTCAACGGTTCTGGCCGGCCGCTCTGGGCGCCCTTGCCGAGTCCGGCGTCACCGTGCACGGCGACGACCGCGTGGCGCCGTACGCCGCCGACTCACCCGTGAGTTTCGTCGAGGCCACCGAAGAAGACTGGGGCGCGGAATACCTGTCCCTGGACCTCGCTGCCGCTGTGGTGGACAGCCTCGAAGATGCCTTGGTGCACATCAGGCGGTGGGGTACCGGGCACACCGAGGCCATCGTCACCGACTCGGTGGTCGCCGCCCAGCGGTTCGTCGCCGGAGTCGATGCGGCGGCCGTCATGGTCAACGCGTCGACGCGGTTCACCGACGGTGGCGAGTTTGGGTTCGGGGCCGAGATGGGGATCTCCACGCAGAAGCTGCACGCCCGCGGCCCGATGGGTCTGACGGAACTCACCTCGACGACCTACGTCGTCACCGGGGACGGTCACACGCGCCCGTGAGAAGAAGTTCGGCGGTCAGCCTTCGACGTAGTCGGCGAGTGCGCCGTAGTCCTGCGAGCCGCGGCCGGCGGCCTGGGCGGCTTGCGCCTGCTCGAGCGCGGCTGCGGACACGGGCATGGGGCGGGAGGCCTCCTCCACGGCGAGCGAGAGGTCCTTGGCCATCAGGTCGAGGCTGAACACCACGTTGGTGTGGTCGCGATCGGCGATCTCTCGGCCGCGCCAACCGTAGGTCCAGGAGAACGGCCCATTGGACACCGCCTCCAGCGCTAGGTCGCGCGGTACCCCCAGGTCAGCGGCCAGTCGGAGGCACTCGCCGATGCCGGCCGTGGCGATGCCGTGCGCCATGTTGCGCACGATCTTGACCGCCGAGCCGGCGCCGACCGGGCCGGCGTGGGTGACCTGCGCGGGATCGCACCAGCAGTCGAGAACGGCGCGAGCATCGGCGACGTCCTCGGTGGATCCACCCACGTACGTCGCCAACGTGCCTGCCTCGGCTGGCTCGATCGACCCGAACAGTGGCGCATCGACATAGCGGAGGCCGTGCTGTTTGACCAGGGCGTCGAACCCACGGGCGGCACCAGGTCCGATGGTCGTCGTGTCCACCACGAGGGCTCCTTTGGCGGCGCCGGCCAGGACGCCGTCAGGCCCGTCGAGCGCGGCGCGCACGGACTCGGGTCCGAACAGCGTCAGCACGATCACCTGCGCACCGGCTGCGGCGTCAGCCGGGGTGGCAGCGGTCGTGGCGCCCGCAGCCACGAGAGGGGCGGCGCGGGCAGCCGTACGGTTCCAGATCGCCAGCTCGTGCCCGGCCTCGAGCACGTGGCTGGCCATGGGCAACCCCATCCGGCCGGTTCCCAGAAACGCCACTCGCATGGGTGCTCCTCGCTCTCCCGTCGCTAGGACGCAATTGCACCCGGATCGGCACCAGATTGCTGACCTTCGATGGATCTTCGCAGACCGTGCTCTAGGCTCCGGGCATGACTGGTGAGGCACTCAGCGCGGTCGCGTGGATCGCGCACGTCGTCCCTGGCGAGGCAGACACCATCCGGGTTCCCCCATGGGTCACCGGCGGGCTCGCGTTGGGAGCGCTGCTCCTGCTGCTGTTCGTCGTGACGCGCTTCAACCGCGACCGCTGAGCGCCTCCCGGCGGAACAGCGTCGGTCGGGCTACCGTCTGACGGTGGCGACCCGGCGGCTCGGCGTGATGGGCGGCACGTTCGACCCCATCCACCACGGCCACCTCGTGGCGGCCAGCGAGGTCGCCGAGCGGTTCTCCCTGGACGAGGTCGTGTTCGTCCCGACCGGCCAACCATGGCAGAAGCTCGAACGCGAGGTCACCGCGAGCGAGGACCGTTACCTCATGACGGTCATCGCGACGGCGTCCAACCCACGCTTCTCGGTGAGCCGGATCGACATCGACCGGGGCGGTCCGACCTACACCGTGGACACTCTGCGTGACCTGCGGGTCGAGCGCGGCCCCGAGTGGGATCTCTTCTTCATCACCGGCGCGGACGCCCTCGCCCAGATCCTGACCTGGCGGGATGCCGACGAGGCCGTCAGCCTGGCGCACTTCGTCGGCGTGACCCGCCCCGGCCACGTCCTCTCCGACCCTGGCCTGCCCACCGGCGGGGTCAGCCTGGTCGAGGTTCCGGCGCTCGCAATATCCAGTACCGACTGTCGCGAAAGAATCGAGCAGAACCTGCCGATCTGGTATCTGGTGCCGGACGGAGTCGTCCAGTACGTCCACAAGCGTGGCCTCTACCGCGGGAGCGATCAGTGAGTGGCAAGCGGGCCAAGCCCAAGGGGGCCGCGGCGACCCCGCCCAGCGGTCATGCACCGGTCCCGTCCAAGCACGCCGCGCCACCGGCTACCTCCTCACCTGTGTCTGCCTCGGCAACCGCTCCGGGATCTGCAGCAGCTGCGGATGCAGGGTCGACGGCGGGTACGGCCACCGGCCTGCTCGAGCGTCCGGTTCAGACGTCCGCCACGGCCGTGCTGCCCGCTGGTGCTCAGACGGGTGCCCGCAACGCCGCTCGAGCTGAGCGCAGACGGCGCGAAAGGCGCCGCCGCCTGGCCGTCTCGGCTGGCGCGGTCGTCGTCGTCCTGGCTCTGGTTGTCGCCTACGTCATCGGACGTTCCCCTGCCGCCGAACAGCCCGGTGCTGTGACGCCGGGACGTACCCAGTCCACTGTCTTGCTCAAGATCGGCGACCCGGTCGTGACCGGCATGGCGCTGCTCGCCGCTGACCCGACGACCGGCGACGGCGCGGTGGTGTTGATCCCTTCCAAGCTGGTTGTTGACGTGGCCGGCTTCGGGCCTATGACCCTGGCCGAAGCAGCGAGCCTGCCCGATCCGGCTCGGGCGGCCAACGCGTTGGCCGACACTCTCGGGATCACCGTCGACGGCACCTGGCAGCTCTCCTCCGAGGCGCTGGCCGCTCTGGTCGATGCTGCCGGCGGAGTGACCGTCGACGTGGACACCGACGTCACAGGTCCGGGCCAGAACGGCAGCCAGGTCATCCTGATCCCTGCCGGCACCCAGACCCTGGACGGGGCTTCGGCTGCGGTCTATGCAGCCTTCCTCGGTAAGGGAGAGCCGGAGGAGAGTCGCCTCGCGCGCCTCGATGCCGTGCTTTCGGCTGCTCTGGGCGGCCTGTCCACCGACGCGGGCCAGGTGACGTTGGCCCTGGGCAGCCTCGGCGCCGGATCGGTGTCCAACGTTCCGGATTCCCTCCCCGGGACGCTAGCCGCTTTGCGCTCCGCCGAGGGGGCGACCTCTGTGGTGCACCGGACGCTGCCGGTCTCGATCATCGACGCTGGTGACAGCCAGCCCTCGGTCGCTGTGGACGCGAAGTCCACCGCGGCCCTGGTCGACGACTTGTTGGCCGGCTCCAAGGCAGCGTCGCGGCCGGGCGGAGATGTCCGCGTGCTCGTGCAAAACGGCGTCGGCACCCCCGGTCTCGGGTCCAGCGCGCGCGACCGACTGGTGGCCGACGGCTTCACCTACGTCGCGGGCGGCAACGCCGCGCGGTTCGGTACGCCGAATTCGCTCGTGCTCATCACGGCGAGCACCGCCGAGAAGCGGGCGGAGGGCGCTGCGATCGCGGCCGCGCTGGGTCTGCCGGACTCGGCGGTTCGGCTGACCAGTCAGGGGCAGAGCGTCGCTGACGTGGTCGTCATCCTCGGCAAGGACTACCACCCCAAGAAGGCTCCCTGATTCGGTGCTCGCACCGGGGCAGCGTCCGCGACTGGGGGCTGGGCGGGCGAAGCGTGAGACCCTAGGGGGTCCGATTTCGCCGTACGGGAAGCCACCACGTGAGCGCAGCACCGGAGTCCATCGCCCTCATCACCTCCGCCGCGGAGGCCGCCGCTGACAAGTTCGCCGAGCACATCATCGCCTTTGACGTGTCCGAGCAGCTGGCCATCACCGACGCGTTCCTGCTCTGCTCGGCGCCCAACGACCGACAGGTCTCGGCCATCGTCGACGCGATCGAGGAGCGGCTCCGGGTCGAGCACGGGGTCAAGCCGACGCGGCGCGAGGGCGCTCGCGAGGGGCGATGGGTGCTGCTGGACTATCTCGACGTCGTCATCCACGTTCAGCACGCCGAGGAGCGGGTGTTCTACTCCCTCGAGCGGCTGTGGAAGGACTGCCCGGTGATCCCGCTGCCGACCGACGTCGAGGCGTCCAAGAGCGCGGCACGCAGAGCCGAGGCGTGAGTCCTCCCTCGAATCCGCGCCGCATCGTCTTGTGGCGCCACGGCCGTACGGCCTGGAATGCCGAAGGGCGCTTCCAGGGCCAGCTCGATGTCGAGCTCGATTCAGTCGGCGTGGAGCAGTCTCGCCGAGCCGCTCGGTTGCTCGCCGGGCTTCCGCCGGCGATGGTGCTCAGCTCCGACCTCGGCCGCGCGCGAGCGACGGCCGAACCGCTGCTGAACCTCACAGGTCTTGCCGCCACCTACGACGCGGGCCTGCGCGAGACTCACGGGGGTGAGTGGCAGGGCCTCACTGGTGCGGAGATGCGCGCTGGCCCGGACCTCGACTCGTTCGATGCGTGGCGGCAGGGCGCTGACCTGCCGGCAGGCCGTACCGGCGAGCGCCGGTCCGAGGTGGGCGTGCGGGCGGCCGCTGTCGTTCGCCGTGCGATCGAGTCGCTGGGTGCGGGTGAGGTGTTGGTGGCCGTCACCCACGGAGGTACGGCCCGGACGATGATCGGCACGCTGATCGGGCTGCCTGTCGAGCACTGGGACGTCTTCGGTGGCCTGGCCAACTGCTCGTGGTCGGTGCTTGAGGAGACGGTCGACGGAGCGTGGCGGCTCGCTGAGCACAATGCTGGGACGCTTCCTGAGCCAGTCGTCGGGGACGACGTCTGAGGATCGGCCAGTTTCGGCCGGAGGGCTGCGAGCGGCTATCCTGACCGTCGTCGGTCATGGCCGGCGGTAAGGGGCTATGGCGCAGTTGGTAGCGCGTCTGCATGGCATGCAGAAGGTCCGGGGTTCGAATCCCCGTAGCTCCACTCTCTTGGCTCTCCCGATCTCAGTGTGGTCCGGGCGCTCCGGGGTCTGGGCCGAGTGGCGGCGAACGGGGCGATCTCGGGTGCGCAATCGCCCCGTTCATTGCCATTCGTCGAGTCACCCCAGTGCCCTCGGACTGCGCTGGTCACGGGGTGGTTTCGGGACGCGTCGAGGGCATCAAGCGCGCCCGCAAACGAGCCGATGCTGGGGGGGTGACGGCGGTCCGACGGTACGACGATGCCGTGGCGGCTGCCCTGCCGGAGGTGGCGGGCCTGCTGGCCGCGCTCTTCGTCGTGGTCGCAGTTCTCGAACCTGTCCTGCTGACCGGAAACTTCGCCGTTGGCATGACCTCCGCCGCATGCAGCTCTGCCCTGCTGCTAGCCGTGTTGTTCGTGTGGGTGACGCGCAGCGGCGTACCTCCTGGCCTGGGGCATCCCCTCACTGCGGCCGTGGCCCTCGTGGCCGCGGCCAACACGTTGGTGCACTTGGCCTTCGCCGGGGAGCTCTGGCCGACGAGCAATCTGATGATCGTCGTGGTCGGGCTCGCGTCAGGGTTGCTGGACGCGCGTTGGTTCGCGGCCGTCGTCGCCGTGTGCTGGGTGAGCTGGGAGGCGACGATCGCCTTCTTCGCCGCCGACGCAGCCCGGCTGGCGCACTGGACCCTGGGGATGGTCGCGGCCACAGTGCTGGCTGCTCTGGTCAACTCTGCGCGGCGGCGCAGCCTTGATGCCCTGGAGCAAGCGCGCGCGGCAGCCGAGGATGCCGCCGTTCACGACGTACTCACCGGCTTGTTGAACCGTCGCGGGCTCGAACTGCTCGGCCGCCCCATCGTGGCCTCGGCGCGCCGAGCCGGAAATGCGGTCAGCGCGGTCTTCGTCGACGTCGACGGGCTCAAGGCCGCCAACGATGCCGGGGGCCACGCCGCAGGCGACTCCGTGCTGGCCGCCGTCGCTGACGGGCTGCGGCACGTCGTGCGCGCTGGTGACCTGGTGGCGCGCTGGGGCGGTGACGAGTTCGTGGTCGTCGGGCAGGGTCCGGGAATGCCGCCCCTCGATCTCGAGCGACGCCTTCGTGAGTGGATCGAGGCCGAGCCGCCGCAGCCGCCCGAGGTCTGGGTCCCATCGGTCAGCGCCGGTGCCGCGATGCTGGCCCCCTGGGACGACGGTGACCTCGACTCGCTGTTGGCTGCTGCAGATCGGGAGATGTACCGGCGCAGAGCCCTGCGCCGAGACGTCGGGTCACGGCCGCCGCAACCCTCACGCTGAGCGGCTCCCCGCAGGCGGCGTACGGCTGCGTGCCACGATGAACCCGTGAACGTCGAGGTTGCGATCAGCCGACGTACCGCCCGATCGGAGGGAGCCGCGTGACCCTGCCCAAGCCTGTGCTCGACCAGCTCAAGGTGTCGCCTGGTGAGCGCTTTCGGATGCGTGACCACGACCCGCGGTGGCTGCCGCCGGGGTTGGCGGACTTGTCCAAGCAGGCCCGCAGAGACCGGGCTGCTGAGTTGCTCACAACGAGTCAGGCTGAGCTCACCCAGGCGCAGGACCGGCTCTACGCCGATGGGCGGTTCGCCCTGCTCCTGGTTTTCCAGGCGATGGACGCCGCGGGCAAGGACAGCACCATCAAGCACGTCATGTCTGGCGTGAACCCTCAGGGGTGCCAGGTCACCTCGTTCAAGGTGCCCTCGAGCGAAGAGTCTGCTCACACGTTCCTGTGGCGCTACGGCAAGGCCGTCCCGGAGCGGGGCAGGATCGGCATCTTCAACCGCTCCTACTACGAGGAGGTCCTCGTGGTGAAGGTGCACCCGGAGTTCCTGGTCCAGCAGAAGCGCCCGCCTGAGCGGCACGGTCGGGCGTTCTGGCAACGGCGGTACGACGACATCAACGCCTTCGAGTCGCACCTGTCGTCCAACGGCACCAAGATCCTCAAATTCTTCCTCAACGTGTCGCTCGACGAGCAGCGCAAGCGGTTCCTCGAGCGGATCGACGACCCGGCGAAAAATTGGAAGTTCTCGGCCGCGGACCTGGCCGAACGGGCGCTGTGGCCGAAGTACATGACAGCGTTCGAGGACGCCATCAACGCCACGTCCACGGCGCACGCGCCTTGGTACGTCATTCCTGCGGATCGCAAATGGGCGATGCGGGCAGCGGTTGCCGACATCGTGACCACCACACTCACCTCGATGAAGGTCGCCTACCCCACGGTCAGCGACGCCCAGCGCGCAGAGCTGTTGGCTCATCGCGCTGCTCTCGAGGCCGAAGGTGGGTGACCCTTCACCCCGCATGCGCCACGTCTTGGTGCTTGCCGACTCGCTGAGCTTTCACGGCCCAGCTGGCCCAGAGCGGCCGACCGATCCTCGGCTCTACCCCAACAGGTGCGCCGAGGCGCTGGGGGAGCGGACCGACCAGCTGTGGCGGGCCGACCTGGTCGCCCGCCTCGGCTGGACCGCTCGCGACGCGTGGTGGGCGATGACGAAGGACCCCAGGGTCTGGGGAGAGCTGCTCCCGCGCGCGGACGCCCTGCTCCTCGGAGTGGGTCAGATGGACCACCTGCCGGCAGCTGTCCCGACGTGGCTGCGCGACGGGATCCCCTACCTCCGTCCCGGTTCGTTGCGGCGCCAGGTGCGCGCGGGCTATGCGCGCGCAGCGCCCTACGCCATCCGAGCCACCGGCGGGCGGCTGCGCCAGCTCCCGCAGATTGCCACCGACCACTACCTGACCCGCATCGTTGAGGCCGCCCGGTTCTGGCGGCCGGGGATCCGCGTCGCCCTGCTGGGTCCTAGTCCGCACAACGCGGCGGCCTACCCTTCGCACCGTCACCATGGCCGCGCGGTCGATGCCGCCCGTCGTTGGTCGATGGTTCACGAGGTGGCCTTCGTCGACCTCGACCCGCTCGTGAGCAGCTCCTTGGCCGATGGCAGCGGCAATCCGGATGGCTTGCACTGGGCTTGGGAAGTGCATGCCCAGGTAGGTCAGGCGGCCGCCACCGCCCTTCAACTCCCGGAGGTTTAGGACCTCTCAGCGGGCCGGTACAGATGCGCAACCCTCCAAAAGCGCCGGGTTGGGTACGCTAGGTCCATGCGGCAGGCCCTGCTCCTTACCGAGCCGCGTTGACGGAGCCGAACAGGACGTCAGCGCGGCGACCCCTCTGCCTCCGTGGCCAGGGGTCTTTTTCTTGCCCGAGCGAGCTTCCGCCCCGAGTGATGAGGACCCGATGACCGAGACCAGCCGCGAGACAGCTGGCGCAGCCAGGGCTGACGACGCGCCGTTCGACATCCAGGCGATGCAGGAGAAATGGCTGGCCGTCTGGGACGAGCTGGCCCCGTTCCGCAGCGGACGGCCAGACGACGAGCGTCCCAAGAAGTACGTCCTCGACATGTTTCCCTACCCCTCGGGTGACCTGCACATGGGCCACGCGGAGGCATACGCCATCGGCGACGTACCCGCCCGCTATTGGATCCAGCGCGGCTTCAACGTCATGCACCCGATCGGGTGGGACGCGTTCGGGCTGAACGCCGAGAACGCAGCCATCCAGCGCGGCGCGGACCCGCGGGTGTGGACCTACGAGAACATCGCGGTGCAGAAGGAGTCGATGCGCCGCTACGCGTGCTCCTTCGACTGGGACCGGACGCTGAACACCTGCGATCCGGAGTACTACAGATGGAGTCAGTGGCTGTTCCTGCGCTTCTTCGAGCGCGGACTGGCCTACCGCAAGGCCAGCCACGTCAACTGGTGCCCCAAGGACCAGACCGTGCTGGCCAACGAGCAGGTCATCGGCGGGCTGTGCGAGCGGTGCGACACGCCCGTCACCAAGAAGAAGCTGACCCAGTGGTACATGAAGATCACCGACTACGCAGATCGTCTCCTGGCCGACATGGACCAGTTGGAAGGTCGCTGGCCGGACAAGGTCTTGACCATGCAGCGCAACTGGATCGGGCGCTCGACCGGCGCTGAGGTCGAGTTCGTGATCGAGGGTCACGAGGAGCCGATCACTGTCTACACGACCCGGCCTGACACGTTGTACGGCGCCACCTTCTTCGTGGTGGCTGCCGACTCCGACCTGGCGGCAGAACTAGCAGCCGGCAGCGAAGCGGAGGCCGAGTTCGAGGCCTACCTCGAGCAGGTCAAGGCGAAGACCGAGATCGAGCGGCTGTCGACGGACAAGGAGAAGACCGGGGTCTTCTTGCACCGCTACGCGATCAACCCCGTCAACGGCGAGCGCATCCAGGTGTGGGCAGCCGACTACGTGCTGGCCGACTACGGCACCGGAGCGATCATGGCCGTGCCGGCCCACGACCAGCGCGACCTCGACTTCGCGCGGACCTTCGACCTGCCGGTCCGTGTCGTCGTCGCCACCGACCAAGAGGACCCAGCGACAAGCGGCATCGCGACCCCAGGCGACGGTGAGCTGATCAACAGCGGACCACTGGACGGGCTGCGCAAGGCCGAGGCGATCACCAGGATCACCGACATCCTGGCCGCGGCCGGCAAGGGACGTTCGGCGGTCAACTACCGGTTGCGCGACTGGCTGATCTCCCGCCAGAGGTTCTGGGGGGCGCCGATCCCGATCGTCCACTGCCCCGAGCACGGCGAGGTCGCAGTGCCGGACGACCAGCTGCCCGTACGTCTTCCGGACGCGACCGGAATCGACCTGGCACCCAAGGGCACCTCGCCGCTCGGTGCCCTCGCCGACTGGATCACGACGACCTGCCCGATCTGCGGCGGGCCGGCGAGACGTGACAGCGACACGATGGACACGTTCGTCGATTCGTCGTGGTATTTCCTGCGCTTCGTGTCCCCGAACAGCGACGAGGTCGCCTTCGATGCTGACGAGCTGAAGCGCTGGCTGCCCGTCGATCAATACATCGGCGGCGTCACCCACGCGATCCTGCACCTGCTCTACAGCCGGTTCTTCACCAAGGTGCTGCACGACATGGGGATGGTCGACTTCGAGGAACCGTTCACCAACCTGCTCAACCAGGGCATGGTGGGCATGAACGGCTCGGCCATGAGCAAGTCGCGCGGCAACATGGTCGCTCTGACCGGGGAGCTGGATGCTCACGGGGTCGATGCCATCAGGCTGACGATGGTCTTTGCCGGTCCTCCGGAGGACGACATCGACTGGGCCGACGTCTCCGCGCACGGCTCGGGACGCTTCCTGGCCCGCGCGCGTCGGTTGGCGGCAGACGTACGGGCTCCGCTCGGTTCCGATCCAGCGACCGGCGACGTCGGACTGCGCAAGGTCACCCACCGCACGGTGCGCGACATCGCGGTCGCGGTGGAGTCGACGCGGTTCAACGTGGCCGTCGCGCGGGTGATGGAGTTGGTCAACGCGACCCGCAAGGCCATCGACAGCGGGTGCGGCCCGGCCGACCCCGCAGTGCGGGAGGCCGCCGAAGCCGTAGCGATCACGTTGTCCCTCTTCGCCCCCTACACGGCCGAGGAATGCTGGTCGTTGCTGGGCCACGAGCCGACGGTTGCCTTGGCGGGCTGGCCGGTTGTCGACGAGTCGCTGCTGGTCGAGGACTCGGTCACCTGCGTGGTCCAGGTCGCAGGGAAGTTGCGGGAGCGACTTGACGTGGCACCGGACATCGACGAGGCCTCGCTGCGGGCACTGGCTCTGGCGGCGCCGGCCGTGCTGAAGGCGCTGGACGGCCGGGAGATCCGCACCGTCATCGTGCGCGCCCCGAAACTGGTGAACGTCGTCCCGGCCTGACCTGCTCCTGGCGGAGACGCTTGATTCGGCCATTTCGGGCGTCGGGTCGGGGACCTGTGACCTCTCGCGGGGGCGCTAGCCTTCGCCCATGTCAAGACGGGCTGGACGGGTCGCGCTGGTGACGGACTCCACCGCCTACCTGCCCGCCGCCCTGATCGCCGCGCACGACCTGTCCGTGGTTCCGGTCGAGGTCGTCATCGGGGGAGTGGCCCGCGATGAGCGCGAGGTAGCGGCGGCCGACATCGTCGAGGCACTGCGAGCTGGCCAGACGGTCACGACTTCCCGCCCGTCGCCGGCCGCGTTCGCCGCGACCTACGAACGGCTGGCCAAGGACGGCGCCGCCGAGATCGTTTCTGCGCATCTGTCGGCTGAGCTGTCAGGGACGGTCGACTCCGCCCGGCTGTCCGCGGCCGACGCTCCCGTGCCTGTGCATGTCGTCGATTCCCGGGCCATCGCGATGGCGCTGGGCTTCGGTGTGCTGGCGGGCGCCCGAGCGGCCGCGGCCGACGCTGCTGGTGAGCGGGTGGCGAACGCGGTGACGGAATGCTGCGCCGAGACTCGAACCTACATCTACGTCGACACTCTGGAATATCTGCGCCGAGGCGGTCGGATCGGGCCGGCCGCGGCGCGCTTGGGTTCCGCGCTTGCAGTGAAACCATTGCTGCATCTGGCTGATGGGATGCTGGCTCCGTTGGAAAAGGTGCGTACGGCGTCCCGCGGCTTGGCCCGACTTGAAGAGCTCGCGGTCACCTGCGCTGGCGACCGCCGAGTCGACATCGCGGTGCAGCATCTTGCGGCGGCGCCTCGCGCTGCTGCCATGGCCGACCACCTGCGTGATCGCATCCCGGGACTGGTGGACCTCGTCGTCGACGAGGTCGGAGCTGTCGTCGGCACCCACGTCGGACCGGGCTTGGTAGCAGTCGCGGTCAGTCCTCGTGAGCCGGAATGACGCCATGGTCCAGGGGTTGACGCGTGCGGGTGGCGTGCGGCGCGAGGCGGTCGGCTGAGTGACCGTTCTGGTGCTCGCCCTCGCCGCAGTCGTCGGCTATCTCATCGGTGGACTGTCCCCAGCGACGCTGATCGCACGCGCCAGAGGCATCGACATCTCGCGCTCAGGCTCGGGCAACCCAGGAGCGACCAACGTCGGCCGGGTGCTGGGACGCCGGACGGGGGTCGTCGTGGGCTTGCTCGACATCGCGAAGGGCCTCGTACCCACCCTGATGTTCTTGCCATTCGGCGAGGTGCCTCCCCTCGTGGCTGGGGTAGCCGCAGTGCTCGGGCACTGCACGTCCCCGTGGCTGCGGGGGCACGGGGGGAAGGGGGTGGCGACCTCGCTGGGGGCGATCCTCGGAGTTCATCCGCTCGCTGCCCTGGCGTGCGTCGCGGTGTTCGCGGTGGTGTTCATCCTCACCCGATGGGTTGCGCTGGCCTCGGTCGCGGCGGCCGCCTCGCTGCTGGTGGGTTCGCTGCTCTTCGGGGCCGCTCAGCCCGACGACCAGCTCGCCACGGTCATCTGGGCGTCTGCGCTAGCGCTGATCGTGCTGTGGCGACACAAGAACAACCTGCTCGACCGCTGGCGCAACGGTCCGCGGCAGACGACTTTCTGACACCGCGTCCCCAGGGCGCGCTGGGTCCACAGATCTGATTCGCCGAGAGGCATCGGCGGCCGAGGAGGGCGAACCTGCGTAGATGCCCTGGCCAGCTCGTCGAGTTCCTGACGAGGTCGTGGCCGGTGCGCGCCGGCGGCTGCGCGCGATCGCGCCGCCGACCGTCCGCCCGGAGGTGGCTGTGCCTGAGACCGACGCCCGCCGGCCGCACCGGCAGCCGCAAGAACCCGAGGACGACGGAGCAGGCCCGGTCAACGACAGGCAGGCGAGCCGTTCCGTGCCGCCTTCCCTGGGCGCTCTCGTCGAGCGGGTTCCGGTCACCGTCCGGGATGGTCGAGTCACAGTCAGCCGTACGGCTGCCGCTGGCATCGCGCTGCTTGCTGCGGGCGCCCTCGTCCTGGCCGGTTCGTACGCGTGGCGGGCGCGCGCGGTCGAGGCGGTCGTTCCGGTGCCGCCAGCGGCGGCGCTCGAACTCCCGGGTTCAGCGCCCGCCGCTTCCCCCGGCGCGACGCAGCTACCGGTCGGTGGTCCCTCGCCGAGCCCTGCCGGCGAGATCGTCGTCGACGTGGCGGGCAAGGTCCGCCGTCCCGGGGTGGTCACGCTGCCCCTGGGTTCGCGCGTCTTTGATGCGATCGAGGCCGCCGGCGGCGTGCGCGGTGTGGTGGACCTGACCCCGCTCAACCTTGCTCGGATGCTTGCGGACGGCGAGCAGCTCCTCGTCGGAGTGGAGGGCGCGGCACCCCCTCCGGGTGCGTCAGGTGCGACGGGTGCAACAGGTGGGGCCTCCGGTGCAGCCCTGGTCGATCTGAACACGGCCACTCTCGAGCAGCTGGAAACTTTGCCCGGGGTTGGTCCGGTGTTGGGACAGCGGATCATCGACTGGCGAACGGCGCACGGCCGATTCTCCTCGATCGACGAGCTGCTCGAGGTCTCAGGCATCGCAGAGGCCCGCTTCGCCGACCTGGCGCCGCGGGTGCGCGTGTGAAAGGCACGCTCGAGGCCGCCTCGGTCCGAGATCGCCCTGACCTGCGGCTGGTGCCATCGGCGTTGGCCGCCTGGGTGGCGGCGTTGGGGATGGCGCCGCTGGCGTTGCACTGGCCGGGTGTCGCGCTCGCGTTGGGGACCTTCGCAGCTCTGGCGGCTGTTGGGTTGCTTGGCGCGCGCGACCACGTGCCTACCGTTCTGGGCGCCGCGCTCGCCTGCGCTGCGGCAGTTGCGCTGGGCGTCGTGCTCCGAGCCGAGGTCACGCACACGGGGGTGATCGTCGACCTTGCCAGTGATCGAGCCGTTGCAACCGTCGACCTGGTGGTCTCCGGCGACCCGCGCCGTCTGCCTCCGCGCACCGTGGGGTTCGGCCCTGCGCGGGACCAGGTGATCATTGCGTCCCGGCTGGAGAGTGTCGACGCGCGCGGTCACCGGTGGAACACTCGCGTGCCGGTCGTGGTCCTGGCTTCGGCCGAGGAGTGGGCTGGGTTGTTGCCTAGTCAGCACGTTCGAGCAGACGTACGGCTCGCGCCCTCGAGACCCGGCGACTCCTCGGCCGCCCTGCTGCTGGCTCGGGGACCGCCGTTTTCGGTAGAGCCGCCCAGCTTGCTCCAGCGCGTTGCCGGTGTGCTGCGCGCTGGTCTGCGCCATGCCGCGGCTCCGTTGCCGGCCGATGAACGCGGTCTGCTGCCGGGTCTTGTCGTTGGAGACACAACCGCCCTGCCGCCCGACGTGGTCGACGACTTCCGGACCGCCGGGCTCACGCACTTGGTTGCCGTCAGCGGCGCAAACGTAGCCATCGTCTTGGCGGCAGCGCTGCTCGCTGCCCGCTGGGCGGGTCTGCGCGCCCGAATGGTGTCGGGTGCGGGATTGTTGGCGGTCCTCGGTTTCTTGGTCCTCGCGCGGCCCGACCCATCCGTCCTGCGCGCGACGGTGTGCGGGGTCGTGGCTATCGTCGCGCTCAGCCGCGGCGGGCGCGGGGCGGGCGTGCCGGCTTTGTGCGCGGCCATCGTGGTCCTGTTGCTCATCGATCCGGGGCTCGGCAGGTCGTACGGCTTCGCACTCTCCGTCCTTGCTACCGCTGGACTGCTCGTGATCGCGCCCGGCTGGCGAACGCGGCTCGCGAGGTGGATGCCGCAGCTGCTGGCCGACGCGCTCGCAGTCCCAGCGGCCGCCCAGCTGGTGTGCGCGCCGGTTATCGTCATGCTTTCCGGCACCGTCAGCATGGTCGCGATTCCGGCGAACCTCCTCGTGGCGCCGGCGGTGGCGCCGGCCACGGTGCTCGGGGTCCTGATGGCTTTGCTCGCGCCGCTGTCGGTGAATCTGGCTCAGCTGCTGGCCTACCTCGCCTGGATCCCGGTGGCCTGGATCGTGGCCGTCGCGCGGATCTCGGCGCAGCTACCCGGGGCGACCGTCAGTTGGCCGGAGGGCAAGGCCGGTGGCCTGCTGCTCGTCGCTTTGGTGCTTGTGGGCTGGCTGGCCGGGCCTGCCTTGATCCGCCGTCGAGGGTTGGCTGCAGGTCTCGCAGCGCTGCTGCTCCTGGTGCTGTCGCCGCTCGGCCCTCGGACTCCGTGGCCGCCCGTCGACACGCGAGCGGTGTTCTGCGACGTCGGCCAAGGAGACGCCATCGTCGTGCCGACCAGCCCCGGCCACGCTCTGCTCGTCGATGCAGGCCCGGATCCGGACGCCGTCGACCGGTGCCTTTCCGACCTTGGGATCCGAGCCCTCGACGCCGTGGTCCTCAGCCACCTGCACGCCGACCACGTCGAGGGCCTGCCCGGTGCTTTTCGCGGTCGCACGGTCGGTGAGGTGGTGGTGGGACCGCTCGACGAGCCACCCGAGCAGGCCGAGGAGGTACGCGGCTGGATAACGGCAGCGGGAGTGCCCTGGCGCCGAGCGGTCGTGGGCGAGCAGCGGCAGGTCGGCGACGTTCGCTGGCAGGTGGTCTGGCCGGTGCGGGTGATCCGCGGAGAGGGATCCGATCCCAACAACGCCAGCATCGTGCTGGTGGTCGACACCGGAGGCGTACGGCTGCTGCTGACCGGCGATGTCGAGGCTGCCGCCCAGAAGGTCCTCCTCCCGTTGATCGCTGGTCTCGACCCGCCGCTCGACGTGCTCAAGGTGCCTCACCATGGGTCCCGGTCTCAGGACCCCGAGCTCGTGGCTACCGTTCGCCCGCGATTGGCGGTCGTGTCGGTGGGGGCTGGCAACACCTATGGCCATCCGGCACCGGAGACCCTTGCTGCCTACTCAGCCCTAGGTGTTCCAGTCCTGCGCACAGACCTTTCCGGTGAGGTCGCGGTGGTCGGGTCGGGCACAGACCTTCGCCTGGTGCCGCGAAGGTGATCCGGACGGACGGCTGAGGGTGCCGGGTGGCATGCTGACCGCGATGATTCCCAGAGTCACCCTCGTGACCGGCACCGAAGAGCTGCTGGCCGACCGCGCCGTCGCCAAGGTTGTTGCCGCAGTGCGCGACATCGACGTTGACACCGAGGTGCACACGATCGAACCGGGGGTGGAGCCCGGCGTGATCACGTCCGTGGCGAGCCCGTCGTTGTTCGGTGGCACCCGCGTCCTTGTCGTCCGCCGAGCACACGAGCTTTCCGCCGATGCGGCAGCCGAGGTCGTGGCGCTGGTCGAGGCGCCGGCGGAAGACCTCCATCTGATCGTGATCCACTCCGGGGCAGCCAACCGAGGCAAGGCCGTCCTGGCCGGCTGTCGAGCGGCTGGCGCAGACGAGGTGGCGGCTGCTCCGTTGAAGAAGTTCAACGACCGATTGGCATTCGTCAACCACGAGTTCCGAGCGGCTCACCGTCGGATCGACGACGCGGCGGCGCGGGTGCTGCTGGAGTCGATCGGCGACGATGTGCGGGAGCTGGCCTCGGCGTGCTCGCAGTTGATATCTGACACAGCAGGGGCGGTCGACGTGGCTTCCGTCCGCCGCTACTACGCAGGGCGGGCGGATGTCACCTCGTTCGCCGTGGCCGACCGCGCGGTAGAGGGGCGTACGGGTGAGGCTGTCGAGCTTCTGCGGCACGCCCTGTCGGCCGGTGTTTCACCGGTGCTCGTCACCAGCGCCCTGGCGACCCAGCTCAGGGCGTTGGTGCGGGTGGCGTCGGCGCCGCGCGGGTTGTCCGCCGGAGATGTCGCCCGTCAGGCCGGACTGCCGCCCTGGAAGGTCGATGTGGTCCGACGTCAGTTGCGGGGCTGGGATGGCGACGGGATTGCGTCGGCGATCACGGCCGTGGCTCTGGCCGACGCGGAGGCCAAGGGCGCAGGCGGCGATCCGGCCTACGCCGTGGAGAAGGCGGTCGTCACTGTGGCCAGCTCTCGCACCGGCTGACGTCGCACGCTTGGTGCGCCGTCGAGCCCCTCCACCCTGTTGATCTTGAGAGATCCACGCCCCATACGGCGTGTCGTCGTGGATCTCTCAAGATCAACGGGGTGGGGGAGGCGGTGCTGGGACGTGGTCGACCACCGGGACGAGGCTTAGAGCGCGGCGGCCTGCTTGGCCATGGCCGACTTCTTGTTGGCGGCCTGGTTGGCGTGGATGACGCCCTTGCTGACGGCCTTGTCCAGCTGGCGGGCCGCCGTACGCATCGCGTCGTCGGCCTTGGCCGAGTCACCCGCGGCGGCTGCCTCGCGGAAGGAGCGGATCGACGTCTTCAGCGACGACTTCACCGACTTGTTGCGCAGTCGAGCCGCCTCATTGGTCTTGTTCCGCTTGATCTGGGACTTGATGTTGGCCACGACACTGCCTTCTTCGACTAAGGGGTGGGAGTGGGGTTGTCGCGCCCACTCCGGGCCAGCGAAAACCGTGCGTCAGACGCCCCACGAGAATACCAGCGCGGTGTCCGCTGCCCCAAAACGACGAGCTGCCAGGCGTTCCCCGACGCAAGGAACCGGCGAATCCGTCTTCGCGTCCCATGGCTGTACGCACTGAGAGGAGGTCGGCATCATGATCGTCAAGATGGCCGCAGCCACCGTGTTGATCGTCGGTCTGACGGCCTGCTCCCACGGCAGCGCAGCGAGTCACACGCCGCCAGCCTCCGTCACTGACTCAGCGACGACTGGCACCCTGACTGGCCTGGTACGGATGTACGGCGGGCCGATGAACCCGAAGACGGGGAAGCAGGCACTCAACGGTTCGCCAGGATCGGACTGGCCAGTCAAGGTGCTGTTGGGTGCCAAGACCGTCGCTGAACGTAAGAGCGACTCGGCTGGCAGGTTCCGCTTCCTTCTCGCTCCTGGGCGGTACACGCTCGCGTGCGGGCAACAGTCGAACGTGGTCGTGGTCGCAGGGAAGACGGTGTCCGTCGACTGCAAGGTCCGCGTTCCATAGCACCCACGGTCCACAGCTCTTGCGATGGCGTTCGCCAACGACTTGGCCAGCCCACTATGGGGACTCCGCTGGCTCGACGCCGAGCACAACGGGCGCGGCCTCAGCATCGGTCACCGGGAAGGATGTAAGACCGAGGGACCACCCGTTCCCCGGGCCGTCGCTCGTGGTGACCGCCAGGCTGGCAAGCACGGATCCGCCATCGCTGCTGCAACAGCCGCTCAAGGAGATGTGGGCCGCGTCCGCGGTCCATTCGACCTCCCACACATTCGGCGGCAGGGGTGTCTGGGCCAGCACCTCTCCGGTCCCTGCGTCGCGTAGCTGGGCCGTGTCGGAGTCGCCGCCGGTTCCACCAACGACGGTGAGGAGGTGCGTGCCGTCCGGGGAGAACCGGGCGAGGGTGACGTTGCT
This sequence comes from uncultured Actinomycetota bacterium, assembly GCA_963819985.1. Classification (GTDB taxonomy): domain Bacteria; phylum Actinomycetota; class Actinomycetes; order DATJPE01; family DATJPE01; genus JANPBY01. Next base: position 184,215 of record CAWFYH010000002.1, read on the forward strand.
GCAGTCGCGCCACAACTGATGTGGGTGTTTCACGTCGGTGACGTCCATCCCCGAGGCGCAGCCGGAGTCAAAGTCACTCAGGACCATGCGGGTCCCCTGCTGGGCCAGAGCGACGTCAGTCTGCGGTACCGCGAGCTGGGTGACCGAGTCCGTGGCCAAATTCCAGGCGTACGGCGGTCCGCCAGGGTCGACCGCCGCAGAGAACCAGACCGACTTCGGGCCGAACCCCAGAGGGGACACCGGCTGGGGCCATTGCTTCGAACCCATGGTGTCTCCGGAGTCCACGAGCACGAGCCGATGGTCGCCGCTCACGGCGTCCGTGTCACCAAAGGCGACCAAGGCTCCCCCGGGCTCCACCATCAAGTCGGACGACGGATCCCATCGCCACACAGGAACGGCGCGGCCGTCCGCAGTTTCCGCGGTGACGAACACCAGCTTGCCAGGTGGCGCGCCCGGGACCCCTTTGTCCGCTCCTTCAACGGGACCGTACGCGACCCAGTAGCCATGGCCCGCCCGGGTGAGGCGGGTGATGGAATAGACCCAGCCGGTCGGTGGCGGCGCGTACGGCTCCACCGTGATCGTGGTGTCACCGTCGAGGATGGTCATACCGCTGGCCACCAGGGCACCGGTCGCCCGGGCCAATACGATGGCGTTGTCGTGCGGGGCTGCAGGGTCAGTGACCGTCGGGGTCGGCGACTGGCCGGGAATGTCTCCGTTCGCCCGCTGCTGCTGGGCCAGGAACGGCACTACGGCAACCGCCGCGGCCACGACAGCGACACCTGCCGCGACCTGCAGTCTTCGGGTCCGCCGGAGGCGATTTGCCTGCTGCATCGAACGCTCAGTGAGCAAGGCACTCGGCATCGTGTGGGTCTGCCGAGCGTGCGACGCCAATGTCGCGCGGAGCCGGGCCTCAAGCTCTGTGCTCATCGTGCGCCTCCTGTGGTTTCGACAGCTGCGTCACCTTCGAGATCGAGTCGCGCCCGCAGCGTGGCCAGTCCCCGTGAGGCGTGGGTCTTCACCGAGCCGGTTGAGCAGCCCATGGCGAGCGCGATCTCCGCCTCGCTCATCTCCTCGTAATAGCGAAGCACCAGGACGGTGCGCTGCCGCGGCGGCAGCCCGGCCAGCGCCTGCCACATCCAGTCCCGCTCCGCGAGATCTCCCTCGGCGGTGGCAGGGTCGAACAGCTCAGGTTCGGAGTCCGCCGCACGCTCCCGATTGCGATGCCTGCGCCATGACGACACATGTGTTGTGACCATGGTTCGGCGAACGTAGGCCTCGACGCTCTGCTCGCTCTCGATCCGACCCCACGCCAGGTAGGTCTTCGCGAGCGCGGTCTGAAGCAGGTCCTCGGCCTCTTGCCGATGCCCGGTCGTGAGAAAAGCGGTGCGCAACAGGGCGGCCGACCGCGCCGCCACCAAGGACGCGAACACCTCGTCCCGGTCCGCCAGGTTCACGGTTCTCCAATCGCTGTGCCTTGATCAGGATGACGCAATCGGGGACCAGAACGTTGACAAGGATTCGGCTGATTCTTCTTTGGCCGCCGGAGTCGACCGACGACACCTCCGGTTGGTCAGACCACAGGCATGAGGATGTCGATCTTGTCGCGCCTCCTGCGCGACGGTCGTCCACGGGATGACCCGCTCGCGTATCGGCGCCTCGAACCGGCCCGATCCACAAGAATCTAGGCTGACCAAGTGGATGACGATCAGGCGGTGAGCACTCACATCTGTGGCTGGATCGTGCTTCAGCGTCCGGATCAATCGATCCTGCTAGCCCGGCGCAGCGGTGTGCTGTACGGCGACGGGCTGTGGGGTTTACCCGGCGGCCATGCCGATCGACGGGAATCTTGGGCTGATGCCGCCGCCAGGGAGACCCTGGAAGAGGTCGGTGTCACCGTCACTGGCGATAACCTCTCGGCTCTGGGAGTGCAGCGCTACCTCGACGGTGAGACTCATGGGGTCGATGCCTTCTTCCTCGCCAGCAGTTGGCTCGGGGAGCCCTCCGCCGTAGCTGAGTGCTCTGAGGTTGATTGGTTTCACCTGCGAGCGCTGCCCGCGGATGCACTCCCATGGTTGCCCCGAAGCCTCGATTTGCTTCTGACCCAACGCGTGTGGCTGGACGAGATCTTCACGCACTGAACAAGTCCGGGAGCATCTGATGCCCAGGTCGCGGGAGGTCGCGCGCAGTCGGCGAACAGGTGGTGCAAGGGCGAGACTCCGCCGCCAGACTCAGGCTCCAGTCTTCCCGTCGACCCCCTCGCGAAGGAGGTCGATGTGCCCACAGTGTTGCGCGTACTCGGTAATCATCCGGAGAATCAGCCAGCGCAAATCGACGTCCTCGTGCCAATCCAGCGGACGCGCGGTGTCGTCGAGGTCATGTGCGGCGACGATCTCGCCGGAGACTGCACACTCCGCGCGCCAGGCCTCCAGGTCGGCGGCGAAGTCGGCGTCCGAGGGCGGATCGAAGTCGAGGTCGGGGTTCTCGGCGGAAAAGAAGAGGAACGGCACGTTGCGGCGCTCGAAGTTTTGCTGAAACCACCAGCGCTCGACACCGGCGAGGTGTCGGATCAGGCCGTGAAGCGACAAGGACGACGGCGGCATGGATCGGCTCCGGGCCTGCTCTGGGGTCAGACCCCGGCACTTCATTTCCACCGTCGCTCGGTAGTACTCCAGGTATGCCACGAGCGCCGCACGTTCGGTGGCCACGCGCGGGATGCGCGGCCGGTCGTCGTCGGTCCAGGTGGGTGAGAAGTCGTCATCGGTCAGACCGGACTCCGACCGGACCTTCTTGCGCTCTGCGGGTTCATCGTTCACGCCTGCATCGTGCCACCCGCTCTGGTGGAAACACGCCCGTGCCAGGGTGGGCGAAGCGATCGCACTCCTATTCGCCGGTGACGCCGTCGATCGACTCACGAAGCAGGTCGGCGTGGCCGTTGTGGCGCGCGTACTCCTCGATGAGATGGCAGAGGATCCACCGCAAGGAATAGCGCTTGCCGTCGTCCTCCTCGGACAGCGCGGCGAGGCCCTCGGGGCCGTCCAGGGCGCTGGCCACGACCTGGTCCGAGACCGCGATCGATTCGTCGAACCAGGCGAACAACTGCTCAGGCGAAGAACCCGCCGCGGAGGTGAAAGACCAGTCGGGGTCGCTCTGGTCAAGCTCGGCGAACCACGACGGTCTCGCGACGCCGCCGGCGAAGGTCAGATTGAGCCATCCCGCCTCCACGACAGCGAGGTGCTTGAGCAAGCCTCCGAGGGTCATGGTCGTCGGCGCCAACGTCAGCGCGAGCTGAGTCGCGTTCAAGCCCGAGCACTTCCATCTCAGCGTGTCGCGCTGGTAGTTGAGAAATCCCATCAGCGTGGCCGCTTCGTCGGCTGCTGGCGGCGGGTCGACTCGATCTTCTGCACGGAAAGTCATGGCGGGAGCGTATCGACGTGCACAGTCAAAACCTTGGCTGTCCCAGCAGGGATGACGCGATCAGAGCTCGGTCCTCGGCCACCGTTCAGATCCAGCCCGTACGGCGTTCGAGCCAGCGCAAGGTGGCTTCGCCGCTGCGGCGCTGGAAGTCCCGCACGGTCGGCAGTCCGGGCGCCTCCGGATCCCGGCAGGCCTCGGACCAGTAGCCCGCCAGAGCCGCCAGCAAGCAGGTGATGGCCGCCGGGTCGACGTCGGCGAGCAGCGGATGCGTGCGCGAGATGCGCTCTGGATCAGCACCGCCGATAGCCGCGACGGAGCATAGGAACAAGGCCACGTCGAGCCATTGCGCGCCGACGCAGGCCCACGGCCAGTCGACGAACATCACGCCTTCCTCGGCGATCAACAGGTTGTCGGCCCGGATGTCGAGGTGAACCAGGCTGTCGCCTGCCGTCACCTCCTCGACAGCACTCGCGGCCTCGAGAAGGCGGTCGAGGTGGCGTACGGCCCACGGGTCGAGATCGGTTGGAACAGCCTCGGCCACTCGGGGCCAGGCGGAGAGGTCGTGCGCCAGGGTCGACCAGACCGTGCCGACGTCGTCGAGCGGCGAAGGGGTGAGCCTGGTCGCCAGGTCGGTCATGGCCGTGAGGACCGCTTCGAGCTCGGAGCTATCCCAGGGCTCGGAGGGGTGTCGTCCGGCCACGTCGGTGAGGGCGAGGGCGACCCAGTCCCCGTCGTCGTAGGCGCCGATCAGCCGTGGGGCGGGCAGGCCGGGCGGCAAGGCGCGCATGACGTGGATCTCGCGACGATGAATGGCCGGGGTGCGTGGATTCAGTGCGGGTCCCACCGCCTTGACGAAGGCACGGCGCCCATCGGCCAAGAGCACACGATCGGCGGTGCCGGGGGAGAACCCGCCTGGCTGCGACACGGCTTCCACGACGGGGGATCCGAGAATCGCGTTGACGGCCGAACGCACGTGATCGGGCACGTCGCGCCACTGGATGCGCACTCCGCCGGCGACCATGTGGTTCAGGGTAGGTCGCTGGCCCTGTCGTCATCCACGTCATTGTTTTTGGCAAGGAGCGGGACGATCGACCAGACGGTGCTGACCCGCCGAGCCCCTGGTGGCGCGGAGTCCTGCCGCCGCCCGCGGTAGGGCTCGATGAGCGCCTGGACCTGTTGAGCTAGTTCACGTGCCTCCACCGACGTCAACCACCCCCTGGTCCTGCTGAGCGTCGCCGCCTCCGCCCACTCCGCAGGCTCGTCGTCCTGCCCGGACCAGGCCAGCCAGTCCTGCTGGAGCCTGGTGAGGAGCTTGTTGAGCAGCATCGACTCGGCCGCCAGGCTCGCTGCTTCGTGCTGGCTGTCCACCTCGAGGCCGTCGGCGGCCGCGCGCCACGGGCGCTCCCGGCCATCCCCGCGGGCGTCCCCCCGCTCCACGATGCCGACCCGCTCGAGGGCTCGCAAGTGATAGCTCGTCGCGCTCGCACTCAGTCCTACGAGGTCGGCGAGTTCGGTCGCCGTGCGCTCCTCGCGATGGTCGTACAACTCATCGATGATCGTCAGCCGCGCAGGATGGGCGAGGGCCTTGATGCCAGCGGGGTCGGTGAGTACGACGCGCCGCTCCGGCGGATCCGGGTTGCGGGGCATGGGGTGAGGGTACGACCCCGTCCCCTTGACGGAGTAGTTCTGAAGCATTACCTTCACAACTATGAAGCAACTGTTTCAGACAGAGACCTCCATCTGGCGGTACCGAGACCTTCGACTCGTCGCCGGTGGACGCGCCTTCTCCTTCCTCGGGGACGAGGTCGCGATCTTCGCGCTCATCCTCGCCGTGCATGACGCTGGCAGAGGCACCACCGGTGTCGCAGCCCTGTTCCTCGCCGCCGCGCTGCCCAGCGTGCTGCTTGCTCCGTGGGCCGGCCGGATCGGCGACCTTCACGACTCGCGCACCGTCTTGGTGACCGCGGGCCTCCTGCAGGCCCTGCTCTGTGTGGGCCTGGCGTTCGCCCCAACCCTGCCGGTCATCCTCGTGCTGCTCGTTGCGCTGCAGTCCGTGCAAGCGGTGGCCGGACCGACATGGGGATCGCTGGTGCCGTCGATCGTCGGTGCCGCCGACACCGGCCGTGCGGTCGGCGCCGTGCAAGCTCTGGCGCTGCTCGCCGGCATCGCCGGACCGGCGGTGGCTGGTGTTTTGGTTGCCGTTTCCGGAACGACCTGGCCGCTGCTGCTCGATGCAGCCACATTCGTGGCGCTGGCCGCCGTCGCAGCGGCCGTACACACCCGTCGTGGCGGACGTACGACTGCCGAGGAGCGCGGACCTCGCGCGCTGGACGGACTACGAGTCATCCGCCGCGACGCCTTGATGTTCCCCATGCTGCTGGGGCTGCTTGCGTTCATCCTGTTCGGCGAGATCACCAACGTCGTCGAGGTGTTCTTGGTGCGCGACTCGTTGGCCGCAGGCGCCGCGGCGTTCGGTCTCCTGGGGGCACTGTTCGCCGTCGGTGCGGCCACCGGGTCGGTGCTCGGAGGTCGCGCCAAGGACGACGCCCGGCGAGCACGGGTGTCGGTCGCGATGGCCTTGCTGCTGGGCCTGTTCACCACCATCGCTGGGCTCGCACCGACCGTGCTGGTCTTCGGGGCCGTCTGGCTGCTGCTGGGTGTCTGCGTCGGTGTGCTCAACGTCTCGGTGTCCACGCTGGTCGTCGTTCGCGCCCCAGAGACCTCGCGCGCTCAGGTCATCGCCTCGCTCAGCGGCCTGACCCGCGGCTGCGGTCTGCTCGCGACACTCGCTGGCGGAGTGCTCGGCGTGATCGCTGGTCCGCGGACGATCTTCGTGGTCGCCGGACTCGGTGCGCTGGTCGCTGCGGCCGTGATGGGTGCGGCCGTTCGTCGCCCGCTGGCAGACCTCGCCACAGGCCCAACGGCAGCCGACGTTGACACAGTCGTTGGCTCAACCGCCGGATCGCTTGCGCAAGGCGGCGACGACCGCGTCGTAGCGGTTGCGGTCCAAGGCGGAGCCTTCGCGGCGGACGGCCTTGGGAGCGACGGCCAGGACGAAGTCGAGTCTGACCCAGCTCGGTCGGCCTCGAGGGTCCCAGGGGCCTGACCCCAGGGCGAACCAGCGCGGGTCCGACCCGTGGTTCTTGCTGGACAGCGGGATGACGCCAAGGCGGCCGTCCTGGACGAGTCCGACAACGACCACGGGTCGGTCCTTGCCGATGCTTGGGTCCTCCTCGTACGGGACCCAGGTCCACACGACCTCGCCCGGGTCGGCGTCGCCGTCGTCCCGGGGCGCATATTGGAACGCGACCGGGCCGGTCCATCGAAGCGCGGCGGTGGCGGAGGGCCGTCCGGTCGGTTCCGATGTTCGCGTCCGCTCCGAAGAGGACGAACGACTGGCGGGTCGCTGAGCCGGAGGACGTATCGAACGGGTCAGTGAGGACCAGAGGCGCCGCAGCATGTGGGCAGGTTAGTGATTCGCACGTGGGATCATGGGTGGGTGTCTGCCCCGGCTCCCGCGCCCCTCCCTGGAGCCACCCCTCCGGAGCTGATCCGCAACTTCTGCATCATCGCCCACATCGATCACGGCAAATCGACGCTCGCCGACCGGATGCTCGGCATCACGGGGGTGGTCCACGACCGTGACATGCGTGCGCAATACCTCGACCGAATGGACATCGAGCGCGAGCGCGGGATCACGATCAAGAGCCAGGCTGTACGACTGCCGTGGACCGGGCCGGACGGCAAGACCTACGTCTTGAACATGATCGACACCCCTGGCCACGTGGACTTCACCTACGAGGTGAGCCGCAGCCTGGCCGCCTGCGAGGGGGCCGTCCTGCTCGTGGACGCCGCCCAAGGGATCGAGGCGCAGACCCTGGCAAATCTCTACTTGGCGCTCGAGAACGATCTGCATGTGATTCCGGTGCTCAACAAGATCGATCTCCCCGCCGCGCAGCCGGACAAGTACGCCGCCGAGCTCGCCAAGCTCATCGGTTGCGAGCCGGAGGACTGTCTTCGGGTGTCGGGCAAGACCGGCGACGGGGTCCGCGAGCTGCTGGACTCCATCGTCGTCGAGCTGCCGCCGCCCGTCGGTGACGCGAAGGCTCCTGCGCGAGCCATGATCTTCGATTCCGTCTACGACACCTACCGCGGCGTGGTCACCTATGTGCGGGTGATCGATGGGCACCTCAGCCCACGCGAACGGATCCTGATGCTCTCGACCCGCGCCACCCACGAGCTGCTGGAGATCGGTGTCATCAGCCCCGAGCCGACTCCCAGCCAGGGACTCGGCGTCGGCGAGGTTGGCTACCTCATCACCGGGGTCAAGGACGTGCGGCAGTCACGAGTCGGCGACACGGTGACCAACGCGACCAAGCCGGCCAGCGCGGCGCTCGGCGGCTACAAGGACCCGCTGCCGATGGTCTTTTCCGGTCTCTACCCGATGGACGGCTCCGACTATCCAGCGTTGCGTGACGCCCTCGACAGGCTGCAGCTCAACGACGCAGCGCTGGTTTACGAGCCCGAGACCTCGGTGGCGCTCGGCTTCGGTTTCCGCTGCGGATTCCTCGGCTTGCTGCACCTCGAGATTGTCCGCGAGCGGCTCGAACGCGAGTTCGGCCTCGACCTGATCTCGACCGCCCCCAATGTCGTCTACCGAGTCGTCATGGAGGACGGCAGCGTCCACGTGGTCACCAACCCCAGTGAGTTTCCCGGGGGCAAGATCGCCGAGGTCCATGAGCCGGTCGTGCGGGCAACGGTCATCGCTCCCAGCGAGTTCATCGGCGCGATCATGGAGCTGTGCCAAGGACGTCGGGGGACCCTGCTGGGCATGGACTACCTGTCCGAGGAGCGCGTCGAGCTGCGCTACACCCTGCCGTTGGCGGAGATCGTCTTCGACTTCTTCGACGCCCTCAAGTCGCGCACCCGCGGCTACGCCTCGCTCGACTACGAACCCACCTCCGAGCAGGTGTCTGACCTGGTCAAGGTCGACATTCTGCTTCAGGGCGAGCCGGTCGACGCCTTCTCCTCGATCGTCCACCGCGACAAGGCGTACGGCTACGGCACGTTGATGACCACAAAGCTTCGCGGCCTCATCCCGCGCCAGCAGTTCGAGGTGCCGATCCAGGCAGCCATCGGTGCCCGGATCATCGCCCGAGAGAACATCCGGGCGATCCGCAAGGACGTTCTGGCCAAGTGCTATGGCGGGGACATCACCCGCAAGCGCAAGCTGCTGGAGAAGCAGAAGGAAGGCAAGAAGCGGATGAAGATGGTCGGCCGAGTCGAAGTTCCGCAGGAGGCGTTCATCGCGGCGCTCTCGACCGAGGACGCCTCGAAGAAGTAAGCGTCCGGGCCGAACGTCACTCGATCGGGATCACGGATCCATAACGATCCGGCCCTGCCGGTTGGGCTAAACGGGTGCAGGCCCGTTGACTCACCTCTCGTCCGGGGTGAACGGCGATCCCGCTTGCCCGACAACGAGCTCCATCCGTCACGGAGGATCAATGAGGATCTCCAGACTCGTCGCAGCTGCGGCAGTCTCAGCCGTCGTGGTCGTTCCCCTGGTTCCAGCCCAGGCGACAGCCCCGTCGAAAGACGCAATTCGAGGTTCGGTCAAGGGCGGTTCGGACAACCTCAGGTTGCCCTTCCAGGTCAAGCACGATGCCCTGCGCCAGAGCGTGCTTCAACAAAAGCTCCTGGGCGAGGTCTCGCCCCTGGCCAAGGTCGCCAAGGTCGCCAAGGGCCGCTACGTCAACCTTGAGAACGAGGGCACAGACAAGATCTTCGTGGTGCTCACCGAGTTCGGCGACACCCGGCATTCGGCATACCCCGATGAGGTAGACGGCCAGCCTGCCAGTGACGCGCAGAAGTTCGATGGCCCTGCTCACAATGAGATCCCCAAGCCCAACCGCAAGATCGACAACGCCACCCTCTGGGAGAAGAACTACAGCTCCGCGTACTTCACGAACATGTACTTCAATCGGATGAAGGCGTACTACGAGCGCCAGTCGAGTGGTCGCTACAGCGTGGACGGGACAGTCACCGAGTGGGTGAAGGTTCCGTTCAACGAGGCCCGCTACGGCCGGGATGCGTGCGGCGACATCGTCTGCAACAACACCTGGTTCCTCATCCGGGATGCGCTCGCGTTCTGGACCCAGGAGCAGCTCGACGCAGGCATGTCGATGAAGCAGATCCGCGCCTACCTGGCGACCTTCGATCACCAGGACCGCTACGACATCGACGGCGATGGGAACTTCAACGAGCCGGACGGCTTCATCGACCACTTCCAGATCGTGCACGCAGGCGGGGACCAGGCTTCCAATGATCCGACGTACGGCTCCGACGCCATCTGGAGCCACCGCTGGTATGCAGCTGTCAGCGACGGCGGCCCAGGCGGACTTCCGGGCGTCAACATCGGGCAGGGCGGCGTCTCCTCAGGCGTGACGATCCCTGACCACCCGACCGGCACCTGGGTCGGCGACTACACGATCCAACCGGAGAACGGCGGGCTGGGCGTGTTCGTCCACGAGTTCGGTCACGATCTGGGTCTGCCGGATCTTTACGACACCTCCGGCAACACCGGGGGCGCCGAGAACAGCACCGGGTTCTGGACGCTCATGAGCTCCGGCGCCAACATCGGTAGCGGGGGTTCGAACGGTATCGGCGACGCCCCGACCGACCTGGGTGCGTGGGAACTGTTCCAGCTCGGCTGGCTCGACGCACAGGGCAGCAACGGCCCGTTCTACGACGTCGCCTTTGCCGGAGAGAAGTCCAAGCATGTGCTTGGCCCGAACAACGCGGCGACCGACAAGTCGCAGGCGCTGTTCGTGGTGCTACCCGACAAGGAGGTCCCGCTGGAGCTGGGCGCTCCCTATGCGGGTGACAACTTCTTCTACAGCGGGTCAGGTGACGACCTGGACAACGTGATGTACCAAGAGGTCAAGCTGCCCAGCGGTGCCGACACGATGACCGCGAAGGCTCGCTACGACATCGAGCCCGACTGGGACTACGCCTATGCGGTGGTTTCCACCGACGATGGAGCGTCCTGGAAGAGCCTTCCGACGAACCTCTCCACGGGCGACGACCCGAACGGTCAGAACTTCGGCGAGGGCATCACCGGTGACTCCGGCGGAGCCTGGGTCGATCTCGAGGCCGACGTGTCGGCCTACGCAGGCGACACCGTGCTCATCGGCTTCCGTTACTGGACTGATGTCGCGGCGACGTACCCCGGCTTCTCGGTCGACGAGGTGTCGATCCCGGGGCAGCCAGTTTCCGGCGCCGAAGCCGACGACGGCTGGACCTTCGACGGATTCCGGGTCACCACCGGTTCGGAGGAGCAGTCCTTCTTCAACGCCTACGTCGCGGAGAACCGTCAGTACGACAGCTACGACAAGTCGCTGAAGACGGCGTACAACTTCGGATTCCTCAACACCAAGTCGGAATGGGTGGAGGACTTCCGCTACCAGAACGGGATGCTCGTGTCCTACTGGGATACGTCCTTCGGCGACAACAACGTCGGAGACCACCCCGGTGGCGGGCTGATCCTTCCGGTCGACGCGCACCCGTACTTCAAGCACACCTACGACGGACAGCTCGTCCGTCCGCGGATCTTGTCCTTCGACTCCACGTTCAGCCTTGATCGCACGGACAAGATCACGCTGCACAAGGACGGCAAGAAGTACACCATCGGCGGCAAGAAGGGCGTCTCGGTGTTCAACGACACCAAGGACTGGTGGTTCGACCAGGACTGGGATGCGGCCACCGGTGACCATGTCGGGCGCTACCAGCCGGGCTGGGTCGGGGTCGACGTGCCGAAGACCGGGACGAAGATCAAGATCAAGAAGGGCTGGAACCACGATCAGTTCCTCATCGTCAAGGTGGGGACCGTGGGCACGGCATAACCAAGCTCGAGGGCTGTGGGACCGGAGCGCTGCTCCGGTCCCACAGCTTTATCTGGAGCCTGCCGGACGTGTGACACCCTGAACCCGTGAGCGCGCACCCCTGGGGCCGGCTGACCGCCGTTTGTGTGGTCAACGCCTTGGTCCCTGACACAGGAGGGTCGCTCGACGAGACGGCCATCGACAAGCGGCCACTCGACGCGGCGGTGCACGTCGGCACTCTGGGTCTGGCTGGCGACACGCAGGTCGACGTGGACCATCACGGTGGGCCAGACCAGGCCGTCTATGCCTATGCACGCGAAGACGCGCATTGGTGGGCCGACCATCTCGGTCGGGAGATTCCGCCGGGCTCGTTCGGGGAGAACCTCGCGACCGAGGGCCTGGACGTGACGGGCGCGGTCATCGGCGCCCGGTGGCAGGTCGGGGAGCCCGGAGCCGGCCCTGTGTTGAAGGTCCGAGCGCCGCGCATCCCCTGCCGAACGTTCCAGGCATGGGTGGACGAGCCGCACTGGATCAAGCGCTTCACCGAGCGAGGCGCCCCGGGCGCCTACCTCTCGGTGCTGGTCGAGGGGGTCGTCCAGGCCGGTGACCCCATCTGGGTGCTCGACAGCCCGTCGCACGGCGCGACGATCGGCGACGTCTTCGCCGGCCGCAACGGCAACCTCGATCGGCTCCGGCTGCTCGTGGACGACCCCGATGCGCACCCGGAGCTGCGCGACGGTGTGGAGAAGGCGCTCCGCCTCGCCGATTCCTGATGGCCGGCGCACCTCCGGAGGGTGAGCCCGCTCCGTCCGACGGGGCGCTTCCGGACAGCGCGCTCGAGGGAGCCGCGGACCGCCCGCTGGGCCTCTACCTGCACGTGCCGTACTGCGCGACCCGTTGCGGCTACTGCGACTTCAACACCTATACCGCTGCCGAGCTGGGCGGTTCCACGTCGCAGGCGACGTACGCGGCGCAGGCAGTCGAGGAGATCCGGTTGGCCCGGCGGGTCCTAGGGGAGGCGGCGCGGCCGATGGCCACCGTGTTCGTCGGTGGGGGGACACCCACGCTGCTGCCCTCGCGAGACCTGGCGCGGATGGTCGAGTCCGTGCGTACGGAGTTCGGGGTCGAAGCAGCCGTCGAGATCACCACCGAGGCAAACCCCGACTCCGTCACGTCGCGCCTCCTTGGCGGAGCTGCGCGAGGGCGGCTTCACCCGGATCTCCTTCGGGATGCAGTCAGCTGTGCCGCACGTGCTGGCCACGCTGGACCGCACCCACACGGCCGGTCGAGCCGTGGCCGCGGTCGCCGAAGCGCGGGCGGCCGGCTTCGAGCACGTCAACCTCGACCTCATCTACGGCACCCCGGGGGAGAGCGCGCGAGATTGGGAGCTGAGCCTCGAGCAGGCGCTCGAGGCAGCTCCGGACCATGTCTCGGCCTACGCGCTGATCGTGGAGGACGCGACGCGGCTGGCTGCCTCCGTGCGCCGGGGCACCATCGCTGCACCAGACGATGACGACCTCGCTGACAAGTACCTGATGGCCGACGAGCGGCTGAGTGCCGCTGGGTTGACGTGGTATGAGATCTCGAACTGGGCGGCGAGCGGGGCAGCTCGCTCGCAGCACAACCGGCTCTACTGGACCGGCGGCGACTGGTGGGGCATCGGGCCGGGGGCTCACTCGCATGTCGGTGGCACGCGCTGGTGGAACGTCCGCCACCCCAGTGAGTACGGCGCGCGCGTTGACGCAGGTGTCAGTCCGGCCGAGGCGCGCGAGGTGCTGGACCCCGCGACGCGTCGTACTGAACGCGTGCTGCTCGAGATCCGGACCGTCGAAGGCCTTGAGCTGTCTGTCCTGCCCCCAGGAGGCAGCGTGGCCGTCAGGCAGCTGGTCGAGGACGGGCTCCTCGACTCTGGTGCTCTCGCCTCCGGACGCGCTGTCCTGACGACCAAAGGCCGGCTGCTCGCCGACGCGGTGGTGCGGGCGCTGGTCTGAGCCCTCCGCTCAGGACTTCAGTGGTCGGCCGTCGGAGTCGGTGGTGTAGCCCCCTGCGCCGGCGAGGTACAAGATCCCCTCGATGAAGCCCCAGATCGCGCCGAGGCCGCAGGTCAGGATCGTGACGACGATCTGGATCACCCCGATCTGGGTGTAGCCCAGGTAGAACCGCTGGATCCCGAAGCCGCCGAGAAAGATGCCGAGCAACCCGGCGACCAGCTTGGACTTCGCGTAGGGGTCGAGCTCCGGGTTCGGGTAGCCGTATCCGGGCTGGCCGTATCCGGGTTGCCCGTATCCGGGTTGCCCGTATCCGGGTTGGGGGTAGCCAGGCTGGCCATAGCCAGGTGGAGGCGGCGGGGGGCCGGGCTGGGCATAGCCAGGTGGAGGCGGCGGGGGGCCGGGCTGGGCATAGCCAGGTGGAGGCGGCGGGGGGCCGGGCTGGGCATAGCCAGGTGGAGGCGGCGGTTGGGGTGACGGTGGCGACTGGGGGGTTTGCTGGTCGCCGGCTGGCTGCCCCGATCCCGGGGGCTCGGGCTGCTGTGGCGGGGTGGGGGGCGTGGTTTCGTCGCTCATGAGGTCAGCATGCCGTGTCCGAGCCGTCTACGGTGGCAGTCAACGCGTCCGACCAACCATGTCCGGCATGGACGCCGATTCGAGGAGGAACCCATGGCGACGACGACGGCGACCACAGGATCAGCCGATTATCCGCTGCCCGCAGCGGCGGCGTCGGTCGGTCAGGTGTTTCTCGACCGAGTTGCCGCTTCCGGCTCCCAGGAGGCGTTTCGCGAGCCGACCGCCTCCGGCGGCTGGCGATCGTGGACCTGGGCCGAGACCGACACCTGGGTGCGGACCCTCGCCGCCGGTCTTCTTGCCCTGGGCATCCAGCCGCAGGACCGCGTCGCCATCGCCTCCAGCACTCGACTGGAGTGGATCCACGCAGACCTGGCCGTCATGCTCGCCGGTGCAGCGACGACAACGGTTTATCAGAGCACCCAAGCAGAAGATGTCGGGTTCATCCTCTCGGACTCAGGATCTCGCATCGTCATCGCCGAGGACGACAAGCAGCTCGACAAGTTGAAGTCGGTTCGTGGTGAGCTCGGTGCCGTCGAGAAGGTCGTGATGATCGATGGCGTCTCCGAAGGCGACTGGGTCATCGACCTGCAGGAGTTGTCTCGGCTGGGGGAGGAGCACCTCAAGGCCAACCCGACCGCCGTGGACGACGCCGTGGCCGCGGTGACGTCAGACCAGCTGGCCACCCTCATCTACACCTCAGGAACCACGGGCCGACCCAAGGGCGTCGAGCTGACTCACGGCAACTGGACCTATGAGGGCGCTGCCATCCAGGCCTTGGACATTTTGCGCCCCGACCACATCCACTTCCTGTGGCTGCCGCTGGCTCACTCCTTCGGCAAGGTGTTGTTGTCGGCGCAGCTGCAGATCGGTCTGGTGACCGTCGTTGATGGCCGGGTCGACCGCATCGTCGACAATCTCGGGCTGATCCAACCGACGGTCATGGCCGCTGCGCCCCGAATCTTCGAAAAGGTCTATGCGACTGTCGTCTCGACGACCGAGGCCGAAGGGGGGGTGAAGGCCAAGATCTTCAGCTGGGCCTTCGACGTCGGGCTGAAAGCCGTACGCCTGGAGGCCGAGGGCAAGCCAGTGCCTGCCCTGCTCTCCGCGCAACGCAAGGTGGCAGACACGTTGGTGTTCAGCAAGATTCGAGCACGGATGGGGGGCCGGATCGAGTACTTCGTCTCCGGAAGTGCGGCGCTGTCGCGCGAGATCGCCGAGTGGTTCAATGCGGCCGGCCTGCTGATTCTCGAGGGGTACGGCCTGACGGAGACCTCGGCCGCGACCTGCGTGAACCGGCCGGGCAGTTTCCGCATCGGCACCGTCGGCGAACCGTTGCCCGGCACGGTGATTCGGGTGGCCGACGACGGCGAGCTGCTGGTCAAGGGGCCGGGGGTGATGCGGGGCTACCACGGTCTGCCTGAGCAGACCGCTGAGGTGTTCGTCGACGATGGCTGGTTCGCCACCGGCGACATCGGCGAGATCGACGAGGGCGGCCGGGTCCGCATCACCGACCGCAAGAAGGACCTGGTGAAGACGAGCGGAGGCAAGTACATCGCGCCGTCGGCGATCGAGGCGACGTTCAAGTCCATCTCGCCCCTGGTGAGCCAGATGGTCGTCTATGCCGAAGGGCGCAACTACGCGACGGCACTCATCACCATCGACTTCGACTCGCTGACGGTCTGGGCCAAGGGGAAGGGGCTGGACAGCGGAGACCAGCAGGGGCTAGCCACCGGACCAGACGTACGGACCGAGCTGGAGGGCGCCATCAAGGAGCTGAACTCCCGGCTGAACCGCTGGGAGACGATCAAGGACTTCCGAGTGCTCGCGCGCGACCTGACCATCGAGGACGGCGAGCTGACCCCGAGCCTGAAGGTGAAGCGCAAGGTCGTGACCGTGCGCTACGCGGAGATCCTCGACTCGATGTACCCCTGACTCTCAGCGAGGGTGGGCGCTCAGCCAGGCGTTGCGGGTGATGGAGTGGATCACCGCGGTGAAGCGATCACCGGTGTCCTCGTCCTCGAGCTCGGCCTCGTGGTCGAAGGTCATGCCCAGGCGCCGCATCACCGCGATGCTGCGGAGGTTGGGCAGGTCGGTCACGGAGATCAGCCGCGCGTCGCGGCGCTGCTCGAAGGCGAGCCGCATCCAGGCAGCTGCGGCCTCGGTGGCATAGCCCTGTCCCCAGAATCGGTGGGCCAGCCGCCAACCGATCTCGATGTCGTCGGGATACCAGTGCAGGTGGTGGATGCCGCACATCCCCAGGAACTGCCCGTCGTCGGCTCGCTCGACGGCGAGCAGGCCGATTCCCTCGCGCTCGTGGAGGTCGTTGGCCCAGGCGGCGATCGCATCGGATTCGGTGCGGTCCACCGGCCCGCCGAGGAACTCCGCGACGACGGGGTCAGCATTCATCGCGGCGTATTGGGGCAGGTCGTTCTCGCGAAATGTACGCAGCACGAGGCGCTCGGTGATCAGGACCGTCGTCCCGCCCCACACTGTCACGGCGCAGATCGTACGAGTCCGCAGCTCGCCGTACACTGGCACTCGCGACCCCTGAGTGCCAGGCTCAAGAGCAGAGGGGTCGCAGGCCTGTCGAACCGAACCGGAGGTGAGCATGCTCGACGAACGCAAGCTCGCCGTCCTGCGGGCCATCGTCGAAGATTACGTGGCCACCGAGGAACCGGTCGGGTCGAAAGCGCTGGTCGAACGACACGCGCTAGGCGTCTCGCCGGCCACGATCCGCAATGAGATGGCCGCGCTTGAGGACGAGGGATTCATCGCGCAGCCGCACACCAGCGCCGGCCGCGTCCCCACGGACAAGGGGTATCGGCTCTTCGTCGACCGGCTGTCCGGGGTCAAGCCGCTCACGACAGCTGAGCAACGAGCCATCCAGGCCTTTCTGGACGGCTCGGTCGACCTCGATGACGTCGTCGACCGCACCGTACGGCTGCTCGCCCAGCTGACCCGTCAGGTGGCGGTCGTGCAGTACCCCTCGTTGAGCCGCTCGATCGTCCGGCACGTGGAACTGCTGAGCCTCACCCCGTCACGGGTCATGATCGTGCTGATCACCACCAACGGTCGGGTCGAGCAACGCGTCGCGGAGTGCCCCGGACCGGTACCCGAGAGCCTCCTTGGCGACCTGCGGTCCCGGCTGAACTCGGCGATCGTCGGCTCCTCGTCGGCCGAGGCCGCAGAGGCGATGGGCGACCTCAGTCTGGCGTTCGTCCCCGAAGATCGCCCGGCTGTCGTGGCGATCATCTCCACCCTTATCGAGACCTTGGCCGAGCGCCGCGATGAGCGGGTTGCCCTCGGCGGAACCGCCAACCTGACCCGATTCTCGGGTGACTTCTCCGGCACGGTGGTGCCCGTCCTCGAGGCGCTGGAAGAACAGGTAGTGCTGCTCCGGCTCCTGGGCGAGGCAGCCGACCCGACTGAGCTGACGGTCGTCATCGGCCACGAGCACAGCGACGCCGAGTTCGCCGCGGCCTCGATGGTTTCGGTCGGGTACGGCTCCGGCGCGACCTCCCTCGCCAAGCTTGGCGTCCTTGGGCCTACCCGGATGGACTACCCCGGCACGATGGGCGCCGTGCGGGCCGTCGCGCGCTACGTCGGCCGAATCCTCGCGGAGGCATGAACCGAGTGGCTGTTGACTACTACGCCGTCCTCGGCGTGAGCCGTACCTCCTCGCCGGAGGAGATCAAACGCGCCTACCGCAAGCTGGCCCGGGAGCTGCATCCCGACGTCAACCCTGACGCCGCCACTCAGGAGCGGTTCAAGGAGGTGACGGCGGCCTACGAGGTGCTGTCCGACCCGGCGAAGAAGGAGGTCTTCGACCTCGGCGGTGACCCGTTCGGCAATGGCGGCAACGGGTTCTCCCAGGGCGCTGGGTTTGGTTTCGGCGACATCATGGACGCCTTCTTCGGCGGCACCCAAACCCGTGGTCCCCGCCCGCGGCAGCGTCGAGGTCAGGACGCCCTCATCCGTATTGAGCTCTCCCTGGCCGAGACGGCATTCGGCACGACCCGCGAGCTCCAGGTCGACACGGCGATCGGGTGCCCTGCCTGCCAGGGAGCGGGGACGGCGCCGGGCACCCTGCCGTCCACCTGCGAGACGTGTCATGGACGAGGCGAGATCCAGCAGGTGCAGCGGTCCTTCCTGGGACAGGTCATGACCGCCCGTCCCTGCCCGGAATGCGGGGGCTATGGGACGGTCATCCCCCACCCGTGCCTGGAATGTGCGGGTGACGGCCGCATCCGCACTCGCCGTAGCCTCACGGTCAAGATTCCGGCTGGCGTTGACACCGGCACCCGCATCCAGCTCACCGGTGAGGGCGAGGTCGGCTCCGGGAACGGACCCGCTGGCGACCTCTACGTCGAGGTCACCGAGCTCGCTCACCCGATGTTCCAGCGCCATGGTGACGACCTGCACTGCACGGTGACATTGCCGATGACGGCTGCGGCGCTGGGGACGACGGTCACGCTGGAGACCCTGGACGGACCGGAGGCCATCGACGTACGACCGGGCACCCAGTCCGGCCAGGTGATCCCCTTGCGCGGCATGGGCGTGACCCACCTGCGGTCGGTCGGTCGCGGGGACCTTTTGGTGCACGTGGACGTCCAGACCCCGATGAAGCTCGACGAGCAGCAGGAGCGGCTGTTGACCGAGCTGGCCAAGGTGCGTGACGAGGAGCGCCCCGCCGGCCAGTTCAGTCCCGGTCAGCAGGGCCTCTTCTCCCGGCTGAAGGATGCCTTCAACGGCCGCTGACCCCTTCTGAAAGTCGAACTGTTTGACTTTCAGGGTCCCTGACCCACGAAAGTCGAACTGTTCGACTTTCAGGAGTCGAGCAGTTCGGATGGTGGGACGTCGGTCCGAGGAGTGGAAGATTTGACGGAGCCGAGCGATCCTCGCCCAGCGAGCGACCCTGTCTTCTTCCTCGCCGCGTCCGTCCTCACGGCAGGCAGGCGGGGCGACCTCACAGCCGGCGCCGCAGACCGAGCGCACCCAGCCGACGCAGCCGAGACAGCCACCCCCGACGTGCTGCGGCTGGAGGGCCCTGAGGGCAAGCACGCGGCCGACGTCCGCCGGCTGCGCGTGGGTGAGCAGCTGGTGGTCACGGATGGAGCGGGTACGGCTGCCCGGTGCCGAGTCGTCTCGGTTCGCCGAGCCGCCCTCGACCTCGAGGTCGTCGAGCGCTGGACGGAACCGGTGGCAGCGCCCCGGATCGTCGTCGTTCAGGCTCTCGCCAAGGGTGACCGGGGCGAGACGGCCGTGGAGACGCTCACCGAGGTCGGAGTTGATGTGATCGTCCCGTGGGCCGCGAAGCGTTCGGTGACGCGGTGGTCGCCAGAACGGCTCGACAAGGCGCTGGATCGGTGGCGGTCCACCGCCAAAGCGGCTGCCAAGCAGTCGCGCCGCGTCCGCTGGCCGGAGGTGACCCACCCTGCCTCGACCGCCGAGGTCGAGGAGCTGCTCGCCAATGCCTCGGCTGGGCTCGTGCTGGACGGGGCGGCCCGCGAGACCGTTGGAGACGTAGACCCTCCATCGAGCGGCGACGTCGTCCTCGTCGTCGGGCCGGAGGGTGGGATCACCCCCGAGGAGTTGGCTGGTTTCGAGCGCTCCCGGGCGAAGACGGTACGGCTCGGACCGTCAACCCTTCGGACATCGACCGCAGGCACCGTCGCCGCGGCGGTCCTGCTGGCTCGCACACCTCGGTGGCGAACCATCAGGTCCGAGTGACAAGAGGTCACCGGACCGTGAACGTCTTGGTGTCCCACAGCAGCAGCGTGGCGTTCTTGCCGTTGTCGTTGTAGGCGCGGAGCTCGTACGTCCCCGGTGGCAGCTCGATCTTCGTGGTCGCCTCACGGAAGGCACCCATCTCGGTGGTCACGAACGTCGAGGCGACTTCGGCGCCGTCCTTGAACACCTTGAGCGAGATGTTGCCCTCGTACCCAGTGCCGTAGACGTGCACGGTGACCGGGGACTTGACCTGCTGACCCTGGGTCGGGGCGAGGATCCACACGTTCGCGAGCGTCTCGAGGGAGTTCGCGCGGGCGATCGGCTTCGACCAATCAATATGTCCGCTCGGCGGAACCTGACCGTTGACGAGGAGACGGACTCGCTTCACTGAGGGATCGGCAGCCGTCGCGGTCCACACCAGCTGCTGGACCGCCGCCGTCTCGAGGCCGGCACCCACCCGGGGGAAGTCGGACAGGTCCAGCGTCACGGTGTCTCCGGCTCGAGCCACGGACAGGAGCTGGGTGTCGCTCGGCCACATCGAGGTGTAGTCGGGATCGGTTGGGGCGACCTGGAACATCGTCGTCAGCGCCGCATTGATCTGCCCGCCTGCGCAGCTGCCTTCGGTGCGGCTGAACTCTCGATAGAGCCGCGGTCCGCCGGGCCGGTCAGCGACGTAGTAGATGGCGACGGTGGTGGCGCACGTGCTGAACGAGGCGCTCGAAGTCGGGCTCGGGCTCACGCTCGCGCTCGAGCTGATCGACGGTGTGGGGCTGGAGCTCGGCTGGATGGCCGGCGGACTGGCCGAGCGATCATCGTTGGGCAGCAGGAGAGCCGCCGAGGCGATGGCCACGACCGCCGCCGCGGCCGCCAGCGGTGCCAGCCAGCGAACTGGACGACGGCGGTTCAGCGCTGTGCGAGCCTGGATACGGGCCAGCGAGTCGGGAGTCGGCTCGACGCCATCGACCTCCGCCTTGAGGACGGCACCGAATCCGGCCATCAGTTCTTCGTCGGGAAAGTCTTGGCGGGTCATCGCAGGTTCTCCAAGATCGGGCGAAGCGCAGCGGCTGCGCGGGAGGCGTAGGACTTGACCGCACCCGGGCTGACGCCGAGGGCCTCGGCGATGTCGGCCTCGGAGAGATCGCCGTAGTAGCGCAGGACGAGGACTTCGCGCTGTCGCTCGGGCAGCTCGGCCAGGGCGGTGAGGACGTCGCGGCGCATGGCCACGTCACCTGCGAGGTCGTGCGTGGTGTCGGGGACGGACGCCAGGAATGGCGCGGCTCGTTCAGCAGTACCCCTTCGGCGAAGAGCCGAGCGCGACCCGTTGATCACTGCTGTGCGGAGGTAGCCGGTGGCCGCGGCGGGATCTCGCAGCCGGGTCCACTTCCGATAGAGCCCGACGTAGGCGTCTTGGACCACCTCCTCCGCGGTGGCCAGGTCGCGGACGAGCAGGAGGGAGATGCGGACGAGCCGCTTGTAATGCGTTGCGTGCAGCACCGAGATGGCGGTGTCAGCGTCCCAATCCTGCGCTGAGTCGTCGACCGGCGTACTCATCGAAGGGCGAGTCGGTAAGGGCGAGAACGCGGCCATGCAATCAAGGACGTGCCACGGTCAAGATCGGTTGGCGTACGGCTGCACGTTGGTTCGGCCACGTTCTTGCCAAGCCCCTTCCACGCGCTCACAGGCTTCATCCCGCCTTGAACTTCACCCGATCCTCGGCGATGCGCTTGCCGTTCTCCGGTGACTCGATGAATGCCACCACTGTGTAACTGCCCAGCGGCAGCTCGATCTCGATCTGCCACTGCCCACGCTCGGGCGCCCCGACGTCGGCGTAGGCGGGTCCATTGGTGAACAGCTTCCCCTTCGAGTTGAGGATCTCGTAGCGAAGGACCGCTTCGAACGCGACAGCGGTGCCCGAGATGTGCACCGGAACCTGGACTCGGGCGCCGGGCTCGGGACGGTCGATCGTCACGTAAGGAAGACCGTCGGGCGCCAGCCGGCCGGTCGGTTTGGGGGTTGGGTTCGGTGCTGGGCTGACAGTCGACGAGCGTGACGACGAGCCGCTCGCGACCGGTGTCGGGGTGCCGGCCGACCCCGACGTGCTGGCATCCGGGGACGGAGACAGCGACGTCGCGGCTGACGGAGAGACGGTCAAGGTGCCGGCGGCTTCTGGTGCCGAGTCCGATGACCCCGAGCAGGCCGTCAGGGCAAAGGCCACACCGGCCAGGACCGCGGCGCTGCGCAGCGCGTACGGCTGGCTGGATCTCACCGACGGGCGCATCCGCTCCGTCACCCTGGGGGCCAGGTCATCGGGCGACCGCCGAGCACGTGCAGATGGACATGGAAGACGCTCTGACCCGCACCAGTGCCCGTGTTGGTGACCAGGCGGTAGCCGCCCTCGTCCAGCCCCTCGCTGGTCGCAATCTGGGTGGCTACGGAGACCACCTCGGCGGCCAACGGGGGGTCCGCTGCCACGAGCGCCGCCATCGTCGGATAGTGCTGGATGGGGATCACCAGGGCGTGGACCGGCGCGGCGGGGTTGATGTCACGAAAGGCGACGGTGCGCTCGTCGCGGTGTATTTCTTCCGCTGGGATGGCGCCGGCGACGATCCCGCAGAACGGGCAATCGGGGTCAGTCTCGTTCGTCACCTGAGGAACACTACGTGTCGGCGGCTAGCATGTGCTGGTCCGAACAGCTGAGTCGCCGACCGAGGCGGCTTGACTCCGCGAGACCGAAGGCAGGCACGAGCAGGCCCGCGGGCCAACCCATGACCGAGTCCCACCGCAATCGCATGAGCGGCGCGCCCGATCTAGCCAGCGATTCAGGCCCAACCACGAGTCGCACGGTCACGGTTCCCGCGAGCGTGCCGATGGTCGGGGTCCTTGGCCCTGCCGACGAGCTGTTGCTCGTCATCGAGGCTGCTGTGCCCTCCGCAGACATCCACGCCCGCGGCAACGAGATCACGGTGTCCGGACCCCCGGCCGACGTCGACCTGCTGCTGGACTTGTTCGGCGAGATGGTGACAGTGCTGCGAACCGGTCAAGGTCTTAGTCCCGAGACCGTCCAACGATCCTTGTCGATGCTTCGTCAAGAGGCAGCGCAACGACCAGCCCAGGTTCTGACCGCCAACATCCTGTCCAACCGCGGACGCACGATCCGGCCCAAGACGCTCAATCAGAAGCGCTACGTCGATGCGATCGACGCCCACACGATCGTTTTCGGGATTGGACCTGCGGGCACCGGCAAGACCTATCTGGCGATGGCGAAAGCCGTTCAGGCCCTGCAGGCCAAGCAGGTCAGCCGCATCATCTTGACCCGGCCGGCCGTCGAGGCCGGTGAACGGCTGGGCTTCCTGCCCGGGACCCTCAGCGAGAAGATCGACCCTTACCTCCGGCCGCTCTACGACGCCTTGCACGACATGATCGACCCGGACTCGATCCCCAGGCTGATCCAGCAAGGCACGATCGAAGTTGCACCGCTCGCGTTCATGCGGGGGCGGTCACTCAATGACTCCTTCATCATCTTGGACGAGGCTCAAAACACATCGCCGGAGCAGATGAAGATGTTCTTGACCCGCCTGGGTTTCGGGTCGCAGATGGTGGTCACCGGCGACGTGACGCAGATCGACCTGCCTGGCGGCATCGCCAGCGGGCTGCGGATCGTTCGCGAGATCCTGATGGACATCGAGGATGTGGCCTTCCTCGAGCTGACGGCCGCTGACGTGGTCAGACATCGGCTGGTCGGGGAGATCGTGGATGCCTACGGCCGCTGGGACGCGACGCAGAAACCGCCCGCGAGCCGGGACCGATCGAATGGGCCGGCCAGCCGATGAGCATCGACGTCGCCAACGAGTCCGGAGCAGAGGTCGACACGCTGCGTCTCGTCGAGCTCTCTCGCTATGTGCTCGACCGGATGCGGGTTCATCCGCTCGCCGAACTGTCTGTGCTGCTCGTGGACGCAGTGGCGATGGAGCAGCTGCACGTGCAGTGGATGGACGAGCCGGGTCCCACAGACGTCATGGCTTTCCCGATGGACGAGCTGCGTCCCGGCTCGGAGGACAAAGAGCCGCAAGAGGGGTTGCTCGGCGATGTCGTGCTGTGTCCGGTGGTCGCCGAGGCGCAGGCTGCCCAGGCCGGGCACGAGACTGCCGATGAGCTCGATCTGTTGTGCACCCACGGGATCCTGCACTTGCTCGGTTATGACCATGCCGAGCCCGAGGACAAGGCCGAGATGTTCGGGCTCCAGGACGACATGATCAAGACCTGGAGATCACGGCGGCGGGGCAAGTGACCAGCAACGAAGTGTGGACGCTCGTGGCGGCAGCCGTCCTCGTCGTGCTCGCCGCCCTGTTTGCAGCCGCGGACGCCGCCTTGTCGCGAGTGTCCCGCTCACGAGCAGACGACCTGCTCTCCGACGGTCGACGTGGCTCCAAGGCCCTCACGGCCCTCATCAAGGACCCGGCGCTCGGGGTGAACGCGGCGCTGCTGCTGCGCACGTTGTGCGAGACCAGCGCCGTCGTGCTGGTGGCGCTGACGTTCCTGCACCTGTTCGACTCCAGCTGGACGGCGGGTGCTTTGGCCGTGGTCGTCATGGTCGTCGTGTCCTACGTCGTGGTCGGAGTAGCCCCGCGAACGCTCGGGCAGCAGCACTCCGAGACGTTCGCCCTGCTCGTGGCTCCGACCGTCCACGGACTCGCTGTCGTCCTGACGCCCATCACTCGGCTGCTGATCGTGTTGGGCAATGCGCTCACCCCAGGGCGCGGATTCCGGGACGGCCCGTTCACCTCCGAAGCTGAGCTCCGCGACCTCGTCGATCTCGCCGAGGAGTCAAAGCTCATCGAGCACGACGAGCGCGACATGATCCACTCGGTATTCGAGCTCGGCGACACCGTCGTGCGGGAGGTCATGGTGCCGCGAACCGAGATGGTGGTCATCGAGCGCGGCAAGACCTTGCGCCAGGCGACTTCGTTGGCGCTGCGCAGTGGCTTCAGCCGAATTCCGGTGGTGGGGGACAACATCGACGATGTCCTCGGCGTGGCCTACCTCAAGGACGTGACCCGGAGAACGTACGAGCACCGCGATGGCGAGTCCAGCGAGCGGATCGAGTCGGTCATGCGACCGGCGTTCTTCGTCCCCGACTCCAAGGCCGCTGCCGAGCTGTTGCGCGAGATGCAGGCCCAGCGCACCCACGTCGCCATCGTGGTCGACGAGTACGGCGGCACGGCCGGCCTGGTGACCATCGAGGACGTACTCGAAGAGATCGTCGGTGAGATCACCGACGAGTACGACACGGGCGAGCCCGACGTCCAACAGCTCGACGAAGGCCGTACCAGGCTGTCGGCGCGCTACGGCGTGGACGACTTCGCGGAGATGTTCGACATCCCCCTCGAAGAGGACGACGAGGATGACGTGGACACCGTGGCCGGGCTGCTCGCCAAGCGGCTGGGCAAGGTGC
Organism: uncultured Actinomycetota bacterium; assembly: GCA_963819985.1. Classification (GTDB taxonomy): domain Bacteria; phylum Actinomycetota; class Actinomycetes; order DATJPE01; family DATJPE01; genus JANPBY01. The sequence goes on from CAWFYH010000002.1 coordinate 209,255, forward strand.
CGATCGCGGGTTCCACGGTCGTGGTGGACGGGTGGCGGCTGACCGCGGAGTCGACGGCGGGACGACGCAACCGGATCGTGACGGTGCTGGTGCAGCGAGAAGACCCTGTTCCGCTCGTCGAGGACCGCTCGCAGGAGAACCACGCCGATGCCTGAGTCGGTGTTGGACGACGAGGACGCCAAGCTTCTGACGCTGGCTCGCGCTGCGCGCGCCCGTACAGACGCAGCCGAGGGCGCGGCGGTGCGCGACGAGACGGGGCGCACCTATGTCGCGTGCTCGGTGGCCCTCCCTTCGCTGGCGCTGACGGCGTTGCAGGCGGCGGTGGCAGCGGCGGTCTCGAGCGGCGCGCAAGGACTCGAGGCGGCGGCGGTCGTGAGCGAAGCTTCTTCGGTGGACACCGCATCGCTTGGGGCGGTCTCAGATGTCGCCCGCCCTGGCGCGCGCGTGTTGCTCGCCGCACCAGACGGCTCGTTGCGGGCTGACGTGACCCTGTGAGCGAGGCGCAGCACCGTTCGGGTTTTGCGTGCTTCGTGGGGCGGCCCAACGCTGGCAAGTCGACGCTCACCAATGCGCTGGTGGGGGAGAAGGTCGCGATCACCTCTGATCGGCCGCAAACGACGCGCCACACGGTCCGCGGGATCGTCAGCCGCTCCGACTCCCAGCTGATATTGGTGGACACTCCGGGCCTGCATCGACCGAGAACCCTGCTGGGACAACGGCTCAACGATGTGGTCCGCGAGACATTGACCGAAGTCGACGTGATCGGCTTCTGCGTGCCCGCCGACCAGCCGGTCGGCCCCGGTGATCGGTTCATCGCCGCCGAGATCTCGGCCCTACGGGCACCGAAGGTCGCTATCGTCACCAAGACCGATCTGGCCGATCGACGGACCGTGGCCGAGCAGCTGCTCGCCGTTTCGTCGCTCGCTGACTTCGCGGAGGTCGTCCCGGTCTCCGCCGTCGAGGGTGACCAGGTCGAGCTGCTGGCCGACCTGCTCGTCGGGTTGCTGCCCGAAGGGCCGCGGCTCTATCCCGATGGTGACCTCACCGACGAACCCGAGCAGGTCATGGTGGGCGAGCTGATCCGGGAGGCTGCGCTCGCAGGCGTACGCGATGAGCTGCCGCACTCGCTGGCCGTTGTCGTCGAAGAGATGGTGCCGCGCGAGGGGCGTCCAGACGACCGCCCGCTGGTCGATATCAGCGCGATCCTGTATGTCGAGCGGGACAGTCAGAAGGCCATCGTCATCGGCAAGGGCGGCGCACGCCTGCGTTCGGTGGGCACGCAGTCGCGGGCTCATATCGAGGCCCTGCTAGGAACTCCGGTCTACCTCGACCTACGGGTCAAGGTGGCCAAGGACTGGCAGCGCGACCCCAAACAGCTTCGGCGCCTGGGTTTCTAGCGCTTGGCGCGGTGACGTCGGGCGGGGCGGCCGGGAGCGGCACGCTCGCCCACCCGGCCGCATAGCCATGCGGCCTCCTGCCAGGCCCAGCCACGCTCGCTTACCCGCTCCCGGGCCGCCCCGCCCGACGTCGCGTTTCCGTCAGCGGGGTTGAGGGGTGACCAAAGGAATGGGTCCGCTACGCTTGCGGCATGCGGTTCGACTCGCTCCTTAGTCGCCGCGACGAGGCCTCCTGACGGGTCGGCCCCCTCGTCGCGGTGATCGTTGTGCGCCGGCTCCCCCCGTGACGACCGCAGGAGACTCCCGATGACCAGCCAACAACCGCCTTCCGATCAACCCGCGACAGCCCGTACGACCCACGGGATCGCGCAGCAGCCGACGGCCATGCCGATCGGCAAGTACACCCCGTTCGCACCCGTCGGCCTGGTCGATCGCACCTGGCCGTCGACTCGCATCGAGCGCGCCCCCTTGTGGTGCAGCGTCGACCTGCGCGACGGCAACCAGGCGCTGATCGACCCGATGACCGCGCCGCGCAAGAAGCGGATGTTCGAGCTGCTTGTCGCCATGGGCTACAAGGAGATCGAGGTCGGCTTCCCCTCCGCGAGTCAAACCGACTTCGACTTTGTCCGGCAGCTCATCGAGGACGACCTGGTCCCCGACGACGTGACGATCCAGGTGCTGACCCAGGCGCGTCCGGAGCTGATCGAGCGGACGTATGAGTCCATCGCAGGCGCCGACAAGGCGATCGTGCATCTCTACAACTCCACGTCCACCCTGCAGCGTCGGGTGGTCTTCGGCCTCGACAGGGACGGCATCACGGCCATCGCCGTCGAGGCAGCCAAGCTGTGCCTCAAGCTGACCGACACGGTGCTCTCCACAGACATCCGCTTCGAGTACTCCCCGGAGTCCTACACGGGCACCGAGCTCGACTACGCCGTCGAGGTCTGCAATGCCGTCAACGACATCTGGAAGCCCTCACCCGATCACAAGGCCGTCGTCAACTTGCCGGCGACCGTCGAGATGGCGACGCCCAACGTCTACGCCGACTCCATCGAGTGGATGCACCGAAACCTCGCCTACCGAGACTCCGTTGTGCTGTCCCTGCACCCCCACAACGACAGGGGTACGGCGGTCGCCGCGGCCGAGCTCGGTTACATGGCCGGTGCCGACCGCATCGAAGGAACGCTGTTCGGCAACGGAGAACGTACGGGCAACGTCTGTCTCGTCACGCTCGGTCTCAACTGCTTCAGTCAGGGCATCGACCCGGAGATCGACTTCTCCGACATCGACGAGATCCGCCGCACCGTGGAGTACTGCAACCAGTTGCCCGTCAACGAGCGGCACCCCTACGGCGGGGATCTGGTCTACACGGCGTTCTCCGGGTCCCACCAGGATGCGATCAAGAAGGGCTTCGAGCACCTCGAGCGCGATGCTGTGGCGGCCGGCAAGACGGTGGACGAGATCCCGTGGGCGGTGCCTTACCTGCCGATCGACCCCAAGGACGTCGGGCGCACCTACGAGGCAGTCATCCGGGTCAACAGCCAGTCCGGCAAGGGCGGCGTGGCCTACATCCTCAAGAGCGAGCACTCCCTCGACCTGCCGCGCCGACTGCAGATCGAGTTCAGCCAGGTGATCCAGTCCAAGACCGACTCCGACGGCGGAGAGGTCCTGCCGGAGGAGATCTGGGCCGCCTTCAACGACGAATACCTGCCCGATGCGAGCGCCCCTTGGGGTCGGTTCGCGTTGCACTCGCTCGAGCAGTCGGCTGCGGTGGACGAGCTCGATTCGCTGACCGTCGTGCTCTCCGACGGCGCGGACGAGGTGACGCTGGCGGGGAAGGGCAACGGACCGATCGCCGCGTTCTGCTCGGCGTTGGGAGGGTACGGCGTGGACGTGCGCGTCCTCGACTACCACGAGCACGCGTTGTCGGCGGGCGGCGACGCCAAGGCGGCCGCCTACCTCGAGTGCGCCGTCGGCGATCGGGTGCTGTGGGGCGTCGGCATCGATCCCAACATCGTCACGGCTTCCCTCAAGGCGGTCGTCTCGGCAGTCAACCGAGCCGAACGCTGACCTGTTTCCTGGGTGCGGACGCGCCCTGTTTCGTGCACTAGGCAGTAGCGGGTTCTGCCGAACCTGCCGCGCCGATGACGCGGAAGCCGACGCGGGCGTAGGTCCGCGCGACGGCGTCGTCGCCGGCAGACAGGAACACGATGTCCACTCCAGCCGCGCCGGCAGCCTTCACGAGAGCGTCGGTGATCGCGGCTCCTAGGCCACGTCGCCGGTGGGACTCGAGGATGGCGATCCCGACCAGCTCGGTTACGGCACCGACCGGCTGGTGGGCGCCGCCACCGACGGCCTGCCCACCCGAGTCGAAGGCGGCTGCCACGACCTGAAGACCCGCGCTGATCCGAGTGCGGACATGTGAGATCTCCGCCTCGTCCGGGCCACCCTCGCTCCCGAAACCTCGGTGCACGGCCCGCATGACCTCGACGAGCGAAGGGTCGTCGGCCGCCAGCAGGCGTACCTCGAAACCGGCAGCCACCGGCGCGGAGGGCGGTGCGGAATCGCCCAGCACCATCAGCGGAAATTCGCTCACGTGCAGCCCCGCACCTGCAGCTGCCCTGCCGAGGCTCGGCGTCGTCGCCGGCACCCATTCGATGGTCTCGGGCACGTCGCGAGACATCTGCAACTGACGCAGCGCCCGTACGTCGTCGCTCGTGATGTCCTGGGTCAGCCCTAGGCGCGGCCGGGCGTAGTAGGGCCAGCCGGCCCGGCTGCGGAACAGGGTGAAGGGGCCGCACTCCTCGACGTCGGCCGCGGTTCTCGGGACCTCGTCGTAGTACTGCTCGAGGCGGGCGAGAAGGTCCGTGTCGCTGGATGGCATCCGCGCAGTCTGACCGACCGATCCGTCGGATCCCAGCCAATATCGCCGGACAGTGGGTCGGGGTGGCCGGTTCCGGGGGCTCTCGATGAGACGATGCCATGGTGAGCCTCTACCGGGACGAAGCCGTCGTGCTCCGCACCCAGAAGCTCGGCGAAGCCGACCGGATCATCACCCTGCTCACTCGAGACAACGGCCGGGTTCGGGCCGTGGCCAAGGGGGTTCGCCGCACCTCGTCGAAGTTCGGGGCCCGACTCGAGCCGTTCAGCCACATCGACGTGCAGCTCTACACCGGTCGCAGCCTCGACATCGTGACCCAGGTGGAGGCGTTCCACGGATACGGCACAGGGCTGGCCGGCGACTACGGGCGCTACACCGCCGGGACGGCGATGCTCGAGACGGCTGAGCGGCTGACCGACGAGGAGCACGAACCCGCAGTCCAGCAGTACCTGTTGCTCGTTGCCGGGCTGCGCGCTCTAGCGGCAGGGGAGCACGATGCGGGGCTGATTCTCGACTCCTACCTGCTGCGCTCGCTGGCCGTCGCCGGTTGGGCTCCGAGCTTCGATGACTGTGCGCGGTGCGGGGCGTCCGGTCCGCACCGCGCCTTTTCACCGGCCGCCGGGGGCAGTGTGTGCAGCGCCTGCCGACCGGCCGGGGCGGCGACCCCCTCGGCCGACGCCCTCATCCTGCTCACCGCTTTGCTGGTCGGTGACTGGGATGTGGCCGACGCAAGCGAGCAGCGCCATCGCAGCGAGGCCAGTGGCATCGCGGCGGCCTACGTGCAGTGGCACCTCGAACGCGGCCTGCGGTCGCTGCGGCTGGTCGAGCGCACCCCGCCTCGCTGAAAGACCCGCCGACGCGGGCTAGGTTTGGCGCGTGCCCCGACCGCCGACGCCACATCCCAGCGGTGTCCGTCCTCCGGCGATCCCCAAGCACCTCGTCCCCCGCCACGTCGCGGTCGTCATGGACGGCAACGGCCGATGGGCCAAGGACAGGGGCTTGCCCCGCACCGCGGGTCACGAGGCCGGCGAGGCAGCGCTGTTCGACGTCGTGGAGGGCGCGATCGAGCTGGGGGTGGGTTATGTCTCCGCCTACGCCTTCTCCACGGAGAACTGGAGGCGCTCGCCAGACGAGGTTCGCTTCCTCATGGGGTTCAACCGCGATGTCATCCGTCGTCGACGCGACGAGATGCACGCAATGGGGGTACGGGTGCTCTGGGCGGGGCGGCGCAGGCGGTTGTGGAAGAGCGTGATCGACGAGCTCGAGGAGGCCGAGCGACTCACCGCCGGCAACGACGTACTCACTCTCACGATGTGCGTCAACTACGGCGGTCGGGCCGAGATCGCTGACGCCGCAGCGCAGATCGCTCGGGACGTAGTGGCTGGCACGCTCACTCCTGGCGCGGTCGATGAAGCGGCCGTCGCGGCGCGACTCGACGAGCCCGACCTGCCAGACGTCGACCTGTTCATCCGCTCCTCGGGGGAGCAGCGCACGTCCAACTTCTTGCTGTGGCAGTCGGCCTACGCCGAGCTCGCCTTCCTCGACCAGCGCTGGCCCGAAGTCGACCGCCGGCATCTGTGGCTGGCTTGCGAGGACTACGCCCGTCGTGACCGGAGGTACGGCTCCGCCTGAAGGCCACGATCGTGCCAACCGCCACAGTGCCGGGACGTCATACTTGCGCCGTGCCTCGGGTCCATCTCATCCGCGCGGTGAACGTCGGCGGCGCCAAGCTGCCCATGGCCGAGCTGCGCGACATCGCGGCCGACCTGGGGGCCACCGAGATCTCCACGTTCATCGCCTCGGGCAACCTGTTGTGCGAGCCGCCGGCAGCACCGGCGGACTTCGATCGCGCACTAGAAAGAGCCATCACGCAGCGTTACGGCTACGTCCGTGAGGTGATCAGTCGCAGCCCCGCCCAGCTGCGCAAGGCGCTGAAGTCCTATCCCTTCGACATCGTTGATCCGCGCTTCTCCCACATCTACTTCCTGGCGGGCAAACCCACCAAGGCGGGCGTGGAGGCGCTGGCCGATCGCGATGTCGGCCCGGACGAGTGGCGGGTGATCGGCCAAGACCTGCATCTTCGCTATGAGGGCGGCGTCCACAAGACCAAGCTCACGTCGCCGCTGATCGCGAAGGTCCTGGGTGTGCAGGGCACCGGACGCAACATCACGACCGTCGGAAAGCTGATCGAGCTCGCCCAAGGCTGAAGCCCCGATCGTCGCTCAGTCGTGAGCTGGATGCTCGTGCTCCGCGTGCGCAGCGGGCTCGAGCTGGAAGGTGCAGTGCTCCACGTCGAAGTCCGACTCGAGGCATCGGCCGAGTCGGTCGAGCACAGCGTTGTCGTTGCACGCCTCGGCCAGCACAGACTGCTCGACGACGACGTGAGCCGACAGCACGGGCATGCCGCTGGTGATCGTCCATGCGTGCAGGTCGTGCACATCGAGGACACCCGGCAGGTCAGTGATGTGTCGGCGCACCTCATCGAGGTCGAGACCGGGCGGCGTGCTCTCGAGCAGGATCTGCCCGGTCGAGCGCAGCAACCCGATGGCGCGCGGGACGATGAACGCGGCGATCAATAGCGACGCGAGGATGTCGGCACGCTGCCAACCGGTGAGCCATACGACAAGCCCGGCCACGATGACGACGCCCGAACCGACCAGGTCGCCGAGCACCTCGAGGTAGGCCCCGCGCACGTTCAGGCTGTGTGACTGTCCGGTGTGCAGCAGGAGGAGGCTCGCCAGGTTGGCGAACAGGCCGAACACGGCGACGGCCACCATCGGTCCCGCATCGATGTCGGGAGTGTCGCCCCAACGCTGCACGGCTTCGACGACCACGAACGTCGCGACCACGAGGAGCAGTACGCCGTTGACCAGGGCGGCCAGGATTTCCACTCGGAAGTTGCCGTACGTGCGATGCGCGGGCGCCGGTCGGTTGGCGTAGGTGACGGCCGCGAGGGCGAGGCCGACGCCGACGACGTCGGTGAGGATGTGTCCGGCATCGGCGAGCAGCGCGAGGCTGCCAGTCAGCAGTCCGCCGACGACCTGGACCACGAGCACGACCGCGGCTATGGCCAGGGCTGCGGCCAGCCGACCGCTGTAGGCGGCGCCGGTGCTGGTGCTCGGCTGTCCGGGGTGCTGGTGTCCGCCGTCCACGGTCAGTCGCCGCCGCGGTTGGCCGCGCAGGCGGAGCACGTACCCACGATCTCCACGGTGTGCGCCGCCTCGACGAACCCGTGCTCCTGGGCAACTCCTTTGGCCCACGCCTCCACGGCCGGCCCCTCGACCTCGACCGTGCGCCCGCAGACCCGGCAGACCAGGTGATGGTGATGGGTGTCGCTGCAGCGGCGGTAGACGGCTTCACCATCACCCGTGCGCAGCACGTCGACCTCGCCCGCGTCGGCCAAGGACTGCAACGTGCGGTAGACGGTGGTCAGGCCGACCGACTCGCCCGCCTGGCGGAGCTGCGCGTGCAGGTCCTGCGCGCTCCGGAACTCGTCGGTGTCCGCCAGCACGGAGCGCACGGCCGATCGTTGACGGGTGGATCGCGTTGATCCTGTGGGTCGCGCGGTCATGCGATCGCCCCGGCCGCCCCGGCGGCCGCGGGGGTCCTAGCGGCGGGCCTGGGCTGCTCGGCGACATGGTGGACGGCATCACGCACGATGTGGGCGACGTGCTCGTCGCACAAGGAGTAGACCACCTCCCGACCGCGACGGCGGCTGGTCACCAGACCGGCGCCGCGCAGGATCCGCAGGTGCTGGCTGACCAGGGGTTGCGCAACACCGAGCGCATCGACCAGGTCGTGCACGCAACGCTCCTCATGGCTCAACTCGACCAAGAGGCCGACGCGTACGGGGGCGGCCAAGGCGCGAAACAGCTCGGCGGCCTCGCTCAACGAGGAATCCGGATTCACATAGAGATAGTCGCATATGCGCATCTATGCATGCAATCGGCGGTTGCGTCTCGTGCGGTCGTGGATCAGCGGCGCAGTCGGAGGAGCGGGCGGATGGAGGTTGCCGCGGCGATCGTGGCGAAGACGGCGATGGCGAGCAGCACGATGGTTCCCCCGGATGGTGTGTCCCAGCTGTAGGACGCGGCGACTCCGACCACCGACACCGTCACGCCGATGAGCACCGCGACAGCCATCGTGGAACGGAAGGACCGCGTGACCAGGATCGCCGTGGCGACCGGCACCACCATCAGTGCGCTGATCAACAGCAGGCCGATGATCCGCATCGACAAGACGATCGTGGAGGCGGTCAACACTGCCAACGTGAAGTTGAGCCGGTTGACCGGCAGGCCGGACGCACGCGCGAACTCCTCGTCGTCGGCCACGGCGAACAACGGTCGAGCCAGGCCGAGCGTCAGGGTGAGGATCACCACGGACAACAGGGCGAATACCCGCAGATCGGCAGCGGTCGTGGTGGTGATGGATCCGAACAGGTAGGCGTTCAGCGTGGCCGCGCTTCCTCCCGGAGCCTTGCTGATCAGCACGACACCCCCGGCGATTCCACCGTAGAAGATCAGCGCCAGGGCCACGTCGCCGGACGCTCGCCCACGCAGCCGTACGGCCTCGACGAACACCGCCCCGAGGATGGCCGCGGCCAGCGCCACGAGCACCGGTGACCTGCCGGTGAGCAGTCCGATGGCGACACCGGTGAGCGCGATGTGTCCCATTCCGTCGCCGATCAGGGCCAGGCGCCGTTGCACGATGAAGACTCCGACCAGCGGGGCAGCCAACCCTACGAGCAGTGCGGCGATGAGCGCCCGTTGCATGAAGTCGTACTGCAGGAGTTCCATGGCGCGATCAGCCGGTCAGTCCGAGTGGATGGCCGCCGACCGAGGGATGCTCGGGGCCACCACCTGGATCGTCGTCGTGGTGGTGGTCATGATGTCCGAGCTCGTCTTCGTGGAGGTCCGCGAGGACGTCGGCGGTCACGGGACCGTCGTAGACCAGGCGCCCGTCCCGAAGTCGGGCGATGCGGCTGATGAGCCGGCGCATGGGCCCGAGCTCGTGCAGGACCACCACCAGGGTCGTGCCGTCGGCGAGCAGGGCCTGCAGGGTTTCGGCCAGCTGCTCTTGGCTGCCTCGGTCGACGCCGGCGAGTGGTTCGTCGAGCACGAGCAGCTCAGGTTCCGCGGCGAGGGCACGGGCGATCAGCACCCGCCGTTGCTGACCTCCGGAGAGGGTGTCCACGCGCACTGAGGACAGGTCGGCCAGCCCGACCCGGTCCAGGGCTTGGCCCACCGCGGCGCGGTCGGAGGCGCGGCGCCGAAGCCAGCCGCCGCGCGCGAGCCGACCGGCAGTGACGACCTCGCCGACCGTGGTAGGGACGATGCCGCCCAGCGGGGGGCGTTGTGGCACATATCCGATTCGCCCTCGGTCTGTGTGGCTCGCTGGTCCGTGCCCGAACACCAAGAGGGAGCCCGCAGTGACCTCGGCGAGGCCGAGGATGGCCTTGACCAGCGTGGTCTTGCCCGATCCGTTCGGGCCGACGAGGGCCAGGGCCTCACCGGCGTGAACCGACAGGTCCAGGTCGCTGACAACCGCCCGGCCGGCATAGCCGACGCCAGCCCGATCGAGCTGGATCAGCGGCGAACGGCTCACGTGCACCCCTGTCCTGCAACGAGCGTGACCAGGTCGGAGCGCATGATCGAAAAGTAGTCGGCTCCGTCGGAGGCGGCCGAAAGTCCCTCGATCGGATCGAGCGCGGCCGTCACGGCACCCGTCTCGGTGGCGATCGTCTCCGCGATGGCGGGGCTGACCAGCGTCTCGTAGTAGATCGTGGTGACGTCATGGGCCCGAACGAAGTCAGCCGTCGCGGCCAAGGTCCTGGCCGAGGGCTCGGTCTCGGGGGAGAGCCCGCTGATCCCTTGCTGCGTGAAGCCGTAGCGGGCGGCGAGATAGCCGAAGGCCGTATGGCTGGTCACGAGGTCACGGTTGACGCAGCTGGCAGTCGCCTCCTTCCATTCCTGGTCGAGCTGGTCGAGCTCGGTCGCGAGGGTCTTGGCGTTCGCAGAGAACGTCGCGGCGTCAGCTGGTTTGAGGCTGCCGAGCTGCTCCGCAAGCGCCTCGGCGACAGTGGCGTAACGCGTGGGATCGAGCCAGAAGTGTGGGTCACTCTGGGGCGCGGAGGATAGGCCGAGCTCGTTGGTCGGTGTGTAGGTCCTGGAGAGGTTGGCTGACGGGGCTACGTCCCAACTCGTGGTGGGCGCCTCCGCAGCGACTGCGGTGTCTACGGCCGCCTGGAAGCCGGACAGGTACACGACCAGGTCGGCATCCGAGACGTGCGCGACGTCCTTGGGGGACAGTTCCAGGTCATGCGGTTCGACCCCTGGCGGTGCCAGATCGGTGACCTCGACGGCCGAGCCGCCCACTCGCTCAACGAGGTATTGGAGTGGATAGAAAGTGGTGACTATCTGGAGGGGCTGGCCGTCGGTCGGTGACTGAGCACCCCCCGCACCGCTAGACGCGCCGGAGCATCCACCGACAGCCAATGTCGCCACCAGCCCAGCGGCCGAGAGGAGCAGGTGGGCGCGCCCTCGCGACCCAGACCTCGATCCGCTCATGCATTCAAGAGTGGGTTAAATGATAATGATTGTCAATTTGAATAATGGCTGGCTGAGACACGCCCTTGCTACCGTGCCGTCATGAGCGACCCGCCCGAGGGATTCGAGATCGTCCCGCTCACACCCGACACGTGGACGATGTTCGACGACTTGGTCGCCCGCCACAACGGGATCTTCGGCGGCTGCTGGTGCATCTGGTTCCACCCCGACAGCGACGAACGCGGCCAGGGGGCGGAGGCCAACCGAGCGCTGAAGAAGCGCTACGTTGAACAGTGCACGGCTCACGCGGCGCTCGTGGTCGAGGGCGGTGAAGCGGTGGCTTGGGCGGAGTACGGCACGCCGGCCGAGCTGCCCAACATCCACCACCGTAAGCAGTACGACGCCGAGGCCGATCTCATCCCCGACTACCGGGTGACCTGCATCTTCGTCGACAAGCGCTACCGTCGGCGTGGGCTGGCCGAGGTCGCTTTGCTCGGCGCTGTCGACCTGATCTCCCAGGCAGGGGGCGGAGTCGTCGAGGGCTACCCGCACGTGCCCGGCGAGAAGAAGATGTCCTCGTCGTTCCTCTACAACGGCACCCGGGCGATGTATGAGCGCTGCGGCTTCGAGTTCGTGCGGCCCAAGGGGATGAAGAACACCGTCATGCGGCGCATCGTCGCCCCGGCCGGTTGACTGCCGAAGGGTCGCTGGGCGCCGAGTCTTGAGGGGTAGGGAGCTAGAACGCGCTGAGCGCCCTGATGACGGCCAAGAACAAGATGAACACCGCCACCCCGACCCGGATGGCCCTGGGGCCCGGCCCGAGGATCGGCCAGGCGAGCAGCGCCAGCCACAGCATGAACAAACCGATAAGTGAGAGGAAGAAGGCACCTGCCACGCCCGGGAGGAACAACCCCAGCGCAAGGATCACCATCGTGGCAACCAGCAGCACTGCACGCGGCATTGCCTGGAGTCGCAACAGGTACGGCCGACTCACCTGGGCCAGCTTCTCGGCCCACACTGGGGTTGCTGAGGGGTCAGTTGGCATGGCGGCCATCGTGCCATGGTGGCTCACTCTGGTCGCCGCCCGAGGCGCACCTGCCGTGGGCAACGCCGCGGCATAGGGTCCGAGGATGCTCGTGATCACGCGGTTCAAGGTCGCCGCCGCTGAGCGCTCGGAGTTCTTGGCGCAGGCCAACAAGGCCATCGAGGTGCTGGCGTTGCGTCCTGGCTGGCGGGCGTCGCGCATCGGCCGAGCGACCGACGATGGAGACCTGTGGGTTCTCACCACCGAGTGGGATTCCGTCGGCGAATACCGGCGAGCGCTGGGGGACTTCGACGTCAAGATCTCGGCCGTGCCCCTGCTGAGTCGGGCGTACGACGAACCAAGCGCCTTCGAGATAGTCGCGGCCGATGGACATGGTGCTGAGGGGATGGAAACGGGCAGCGGGTTGGCCGACGATCCCTGGGACGTACGTCCCCGACCGCGCGAGTAGCAATCCCTGGGACGTACGTCCCCGACCGCGCGAGTAGCATCAGACCTTCTCGCTCGTCGATCCACCGCACCTGGATCAACCGCCACCCGATCCACCGACATCCAGCCGGACGGAGAACCCTCCTGTGGCCGCCGACCTCGTCGACACCATCGTCAGCCTCGCCAAGCGCAGAGGCTTCGTCTTCCCGTCCGGAGAGATCTACGGCGGTACCCGGTCCGCGTGGGACTACGGACCACTGGGAATCGAGCTCAAGGACAACATTCGCCGCCAATGGTGGCGCGCGGTCGTCCAGAGCCGTGATGACGTCGTCGGTCTCGACTCCGCCGTCATTCTTCCCACGGACACCTGGAAGGCATCCGGGCACATCGAGACGTTCACCGACCCGTTGGTCGAGTGCACGTCCTGCCACAAGCGCTACCGAGCCGACCATTTGGAGGAGGCGTTCGAAGCCAAGAAGGGGCGCCCACCCACGTCACTCGCTGAGGTGGTCTGCGTCAGCTGCGGCACCCGGGGCGAATTCACCGAGCCTCGGCAGTTCTCGGGCCTGCTCAAGACCTTTCTCGGCGTCGTTGAGTCCGAGGAGGGGCTGCACTATCTGCGGCCGGAAACCGCTCAGGGCATCTTTTTGAACTTCCTCAACGTGATGAATTCCTCGCGCAAGAAGCCGCCCTTCGGGATCGGTCAGATAGGAAAGTCGTTCAGGAACGAGATCACGCCCGGCAACTTCATCTTCCGTACCCGCGAGTTCGAGCAGATGGAGATGGAATTCTTCGTCGAGCCGGGTTCGGACGAGGAGTGGTTCGACTACTGGCTCAAGGCTCGCTGGGACTGGTGGACCGACCTCGGAATCAACCCGGACAACCTCCGCCTCTTCGAACATCCCGCAGAGAAGCTGTCGCACTACTCCAAACGCACCATCGATATCGAATACCGCTTCCGCTTCGGCGGCCAGGAGTTCTCTGAGCTCGAAGGCGTGGCCAACCGCACAGACTTCGACCTCAAGGCACACGCTGCCGCGAGCGGAGCAGATCTGACGTACTTCGATCAGGAGAAGGGTGAGCGCTGGACGCCGTACGTCATCGAGCCCGCGGCGGGTCTGACCCGTGCTGTGCTGGCCTTCTTGCTCGACGCCTATTACGAAGACCAAGCGCCGAATGCGAAGGGCGGCATCGACAAGCGCTCGGTCCTTCGACTGGATCCACGGCTTTCGCCGGTGAAGGCCGCCGTCTTGCCGTTGTCCCGCAACGCGGATCTCTCGCCGATGGCCAAGGACCTCGCCGCCGAGCTGCGGACTGCGTGGAACGTCGAGTTCGACGACGCGGGCGCCATCGGTCGCCGCTATCGGCGACAGGACGAGATCGGGACGCCGTACTGCGTCACAGTGGACTTCGACACCCTCGAGGACCGCGCCGTCACGGTTCGGTCCCGCGACACCATGGAGCAGGAGCGGATCGCGCTCGACCAGGTGCAGGGGTGGCTGGCAACGCGCCTTCCTGGCTGCTGAATCGCGCACCGATCCGCCCCCAAATCTCGTTGATCTTGAGAGATCCACGCCTCATGTCGGCGTGGCGCCGTGGATCTCTCAAGATCAACTGATGGAGGGGGCGCGTGTCGGCGGCTAGGTTCTGGGCATGGAACGAGACCTGAGACAGACGCCCCTGTTCAAGGAGATCGAGGCGTTCTACGCGTCGGTCCTGGAGCCCGGGCTGGGGAGAGCGACCGCCTTCGGCACGCCGGTTCCGTCGCCGGACGGCGCCTGGGTCGTGGCCACCGGCGTGGTTCGTTCGTCGCTGGACAGTGATCCGCAGGGCAGGCTCTTCCTTGTCCCCGCGACCGGGGGGTCGGTGCAGCAGATCACCTTCGGACCCCATGACGACGACGGACCTCAGTGGTCACCGGACGGGACGCGGCTCACGTTCCGCTCCGACCGGGGGACGCCCGGGCGGTTTCAGCTCCACGTGCTGGCTTTCGGCGAGCTCGGCGAGGCCCGCCCGCTGCCGGTGGTGCCAGGCGTGGTGGAGCACCACAGGTGGAGTCCCGACGGAAGCCGGATCCTGCTCGTGGTGGCGGGGGAGGGTTCTGAAGAGGCGGATGCGCTGGGGTCGGGGTCGGTCGCGAAGGGCGATGCTGAGCTCCCCGGCTGGATCCCCGACGTGGAGGCCGCCGACAGCGAGGACGAGTGGCGCTCGCTGTGGCTGATGGACGTCGTGGATGGCTCGGTGCGTCGGTGCTCTCGTCCGGGCCTCAACATCTGGGAGGCGACCTGGCTGGGGACCGACAGCGCGGTGGCGATCGCGTCCGAAGGGCCGTCTGAGGGAGCTTGGTACGGCTCCGCGCTTGTCGTCATGGATCTGGGCGACGAACGGGAGCGGGTGCTCCTGCGCAGTGATGTCCAGCTCGGCTATGCCGAGGGCAGCCCAGACGGGCGGGCTGTTGCGGTCCTGCAGGCCGTATGCAGCGATCGCTACGTGGTGGCCGGTGACCTCTTGATCGTCGATCCCGATACGGGCTCGTCCATCACGGTCAACACCTCGGGGGTTGACGTCTCCTCAGCCACCTGGCGGGCCGACGGCTCGATCCTGGCCGCGGGCGATCGGGGTTTCCACGCGGTCGTGCTCGAGGTCACCGCACAGGGCGAGGCCACCGAGCTGTATGCCACGCCGAACAGTCTCGGCTTGTTCCACCCGAGGGTCGAGGCCCTTGACGCTGGGTTCGTCGCAAGCCGTTCCTCGTCGGAGCTGCCTCCGGCCGTCGTGCATGTCCGCGACGGTGTGGCTGACGTTCTGATGGACGCTCACCACACCGGGCACGACACGCTGCGCGCGACTTGGGGCACTCACGAGATCGTCGCCTGGGCAGCGCCGGACGGCCAGCAGATCGAGGGCCGGCTCCTGACTCCCAGCGGCCCGCCACCGTATGCGCTCCTGCTCAACGTCCACGGGGGTCCGGTGGGGCAGTTCCAGGACAGCTGGGTGCAGCTCCACGAACAGCTCTTGCTCTCGCGCGGCTATGCGATCCTCGCTCCGAACCCGCGCGGTTCGAGCGGGTGGGGCCAGGAGTTCGCGGGCGCCGTCGTAGGCGACATGGGTGGCGCGGACGCGCAGGACCTGCTCGCTGGTCTCGACACACTGGTCGTCGACGGTATCGCCGACCCCGAGCGGATCGGGATCTTCGGCGGCAGCTATGGCGGATTCATGAGCACATGGCTGCCAACCATCGACCAGCGGTTCAAGGCAGCAGTTGCCCTTTCCCCGGTCACCGACTGGTATTCCGAGCACTTCGGCTCCAGCCTCATCGAATGGGTGGCTGACTTCATGGGCGACCGCCCAGACCGAGTCGGCGGCGCCTATCACGAGCGAAGCCCGGTGCTCGCGGGTGAGCGTCTGCGTACCCCCACCCTGCTCACAGCGGGCCTCCACGACCGCGCGACCCCGCCCACTCAGGCCGTGGAGTTCTACCGAGCCCTGGTCTCGCAGGGTGTCGAGTCCGAGGTGGTCATCTATCCGCAGGAAGGGCACGGGGTACGCCGCCCGCCGGCCCAGGTCGACCTGGCGACGCGGATGGTCACCTGGTTCGAGCGCTTCATGCCCGCTCGCTGACCTGAGGACGGCTCAGTCGTGGCCCGCGCTCGCGGACTTGCCATCTGGCGTATCGCGATATATCGTGATCGTGTCACAACCGATCGAAAGGAGGCCGACACCATGTCGAGCCCCAACGCTTTTCCGCAGAACCCCCACGACCGCGAGCCGGCCGAAGCCCCGCCTGCCGAGGACAGCCCTTCACGCGACTGGTCTCGGCGCGGATCTCGCCGCCGGGGAGGCCACCGGCCGGGTTACCCGTACTCAACCCCTGAGCTGGGCGCCTTTGCGTCCTACGCCCAGCCCGGCCCCTTTGGCCGCGACCACGCAGCAGACATCGACGACGTACTTCTGCAAGACCAGCCGCGTGGCCGACGCCACGGTCACGGTGGTCCTCCGCCGGGATCCGGCCCAGCCTTCGGACCTGGAGCCCCCGGCTTCGGCCCCTACGGCGCATCCTTCGGCGGTCGCGGTGGTCACCGCGGGCGCGGGCGCGGCCACGGACGTGGATCTCGCCCTCGACGCGGAGACGTACGGCTGGCCGTGCTGCTCCTGCTCGGGGAGGAACCGATGTATGGCTACCAGATCATGACTGAGATCAGCGAGCGCAGTGGCGGGATCTGGCGCCCCAGTCCCGGCTCCATTTACCCCACTCTGCAGGTGCTTGCCGACGAGGGTCTGGTGATCTCAGCGAAGTCCGAAGGTCGGCGGGTGTTCTCCCTCACCGATGCCGGACGAGCGGTCGTCGACGATGCCCGGGGACAGGGCAGTCCTGCCCCTTGGGACGAGGTAGCCGATGGCGCGGACTCCGGTGGGTTGGCGCTACGCGACCGGCTCGGCCAGGTGATGGCGGCCGCGGGTCAGGTGGCCCAGGCCGGAAGCGCCGATCAGGTTACCCGCGCCGAGGCGATCCTCGCCGACACGCGCCGGGCGCTCTACCGCCTGCTTGGCGAGGATGAGTCCAACGCCTGATCTAGGCCCGCCCGGTGGTGAGAGTTAGGCGAGTCGTCAGCAAAGGAGCGCACCCGGGCAGGTGCGCTCCTTTGTGTGGACGCTGCCCCTCGGATGGGCGCGCCCTCGGGGTCAGCGTGAGCTGACCTTGGTTTTCGTTGCCGGTGTGGCGGAGGAGATGGTGCTTGCGCTCGTGCGCTGGGCCGGGATCCGCACGCTTTGCTTGACGGACCGGTGCAGGTACTGGAGCAGGAAGGCTACGCCAACGAGGAGGGCGGCGACGGCCAAGGAGGTCAGCAGGCTGATGATCACGACCTCGCCGGTGGTCATACCCTCCGGCAGGGCGGTCGTGATGGTCGAGACCGGCAGGACGGCGGGACCGCTGGTGTCGGGATCCAACGGCGGTGGTGCAGCCTGGGCGGACGCCGCGCCCGCGCTGAGGGCGACCAGGGTCGCTCCCAACGTTGTTCCCAGAGCGGTGATCGGGCGAATCAGTGGTCGACGATTGGCTGGCTGGTGGTTGACGCTACCGGACATGAGGTGGGGGCCTTTCTAGGTAAATCACGGGTTTGCTCGGTGCCAACAGCATCGGCGCCTCGCAAGTCGTTTTGCTATACGACGACCTACGTACTTGCCGAAAAGTCGTTGCTTTTCAACGGAAATCACCCGGCTGCGTGGTTGGTACGACATTCCGCGTATGTCGCCCTGAGTCGATCGGTCGTACGGTGTGGTGCAACGTCAAGGAGGCGCGGCCATCGGGTTTTTTCCGCGGCCTCACCAACCGGCAGATCGGGCGGGAGCTCGGGATCTCCGAAGGGACCGTGCGCAAGCATCTGGAGCACGTCTACGCGCGGCTCGGGGTCACCAACCGGATGTCCGCAGTGGCTGCCTATCCCGACCTGATCGGCGACGAAGGCTCGCAGCGAGCGGTCAACCGTACGCTCACGCTCGCCGTCGGTTGACGGGACCGATCCAGGCGCACGCGAAAGGACCTCCCACTCGGACACCACGGTCGACCCAACGAGGAAGCGCGCCCTGCCTGGGCGCGCTTCCTTGTCAGGCGGTAGCGATGACGCCTGCCCAGCCGTTGTCAGGTGCGCCAGGGAACGCGGTCGATCCTCCAGATCTGTCCGGTCAGCGTGACCACGAACGCGGTGTCGCCGATGAACTCGAGCGACGTCGGCTGGTTGATACCGGTGACGATCGGAGTCATGGTCCCGTTCCTGAGGACGCGCTCCAAGGACCCGGTGTTGGGGTCGGCTGGCGCCCCTGGGGGCTGGCCAGGGGTGAAGCGTCCCTGCGAGAGTGCGAAGGGCCTGCCGCCGCTGCTGAACTCGACGTCCACGAGGAGAGGTGCTCCCGAGGCCACCAGAGTGGCCGCGTGCTGGCGCGGCGCGAAGGACACGATCCGGCCGTTCTCCGGAAGGTGTGGGACAGGCCCCGCCTCGGCCACGTAAACCCGCTTGCCCCTGACTGCCAAACCGGTCGGGGCGGTGTTCTCGAATTGGATTCGTTCGGTGATGTGCCCGTTGAGCTTCACGCGCAGCACACGGTTGTGGTGGCCGTCTGTGACGAGGAAGTGGCCCCTGAAGGGCTGCAGGCCGAACTGGAGGCCGCTCGGTACGTCGAATGCAGTCGTCGGCGGATGCGCGATGGCCCAGGATCCGATGTCTGCGACCACGGTGAAGTGGTGCTTGCTTTCTACCCGGTAGATGCCGTCGACGCCGGTGCCGCCCACGTCCGGACTGACCAGGGTGACGAGCACGTAGGCCTTGCCGCGCAGGAAGGCGACGTCCATGGCGCCACCGAGGCCTGGGATGACCCGCTCGGGAAGTCCGCTTGCGAACGTGGAGGTGTGGCCGGTCCTTGGGTTGACCCGAAGGACTCGGCCGTTCACCCCGTCGACGACGTAGAGCGCGCCGCCCGGGCCAACGGTGCTGCCGACGGTGCCCCCGAGCCCGCTCACCAGCAGGTGGGCGGGGTGCTTCGACGTCGGTTGGGCGATGCCGGCTTGGGTCGGTGGAGCAGCGATCAAGACGGTCATAGCGGTCAGGGCCGCGGTCAGGAGAGCGCGGGTTCGGATGGGACGCATGATGACCTCCGTCAGCAGGTCTAGGGTGCGAGCAGCATCCGCGCTCCGCAACACGCTCCGCTATACGAAGATCCGCGTATACGTGGAAGGGGAACGGTCCTGTCCGACAAACCCGGCTGATCCCTCGGTCCTACGACATTCCGCCCATATCGCGGCGAGCCGATCAGGCGTACGGTGAACTGCCACGTCAAGAAGGTGCCGTCATGGGGTTCTCCGTCAGCGAGGCTCAGCTGCGACGAATGGTTGATCTTGTGCAGCCGAGCACCGAGCAGCCGGTTCCGGGAGAGTGCTTCGACCACGGGCTGATGTCGCGGCTGAGGTCGGCTTTTGACTGCTTCGATGTCTCGTTCATGGTGAGCGACCCGAGCCACGAGCAGTTCGTGAGCCTCACCGAAGCGGAGGAAGACGGGGTCAGGGTGACCGTGGAGGACGTCTTCGCCGACGAGGAGGCGAGCCGGGCCGACTGGGCCGTTCACTCCGCGGACCTGTTCTGCTGCTACCCCCAGATGACAGGCGACTACATCTCCGTCACTACCAGCCGAGACTTCTACGAGACCGATCGAGAGTTGGCCGGGAGCCCCGCGTGGGTGCATGAGGAGGATAACCGTCTGGAGTCCCTCGGGGTCCCCCTTCCCTTGTCGCACGGCCTCGACCGGCGCCTGCTGTTCTGGCGGATCCCCGGCCAGCGCTTCGGCGAGGGCGAACGGCTGGTCCTGACGTTGTTGCGCCCGCACCTCGCCCGGGTGCTCGAGTCGCACGATCGGGCGGCGATGTGCGCGCCGCGGCTGACGCCGCGCGAGCGGGAGATCTTGGCCCTGCTCTCGCGCGGCTTCACCAACCGGCAGATCGGACGGGAGCTCGGGATCGCGGAAGGGACTGTGCGCAAGCATCTGGAGCATGTGTATGCCCGGCTCGGGGTTACCAACCGGGTCTCAGCGCTCGCGGTTTACCCAGACCTGCTCAATGAGGCCCGTTCTGCGGGTGGCCGGAACTTCGCGACCCTCTGATCGCTGTGGACAACTTTCGCAAACTGTCGGTGCTGTCTGCTACGGGAATCTGTTGGAAATAAACAGGAATCGGCACACATAGGTATTGAACTTGTCGGCACCCTGTCCTAGAGTTACAGGCATGGCATTCACCCCCAGCGCTGCGGTCACCGCGACCGAGATCACCGCGCTGGCCACCAAGCTGGCCCGGCTGGGTGACACCGACCACGAGGTTGCGGCCGATGTGCGCATCGACCAGCTGCGCGCCCTGGAAGAGCTCAAGGCGTCGGTGGCCGCGGCGCAGGCCAGGGTGACCGCGGCGTTGGCGTCTGCGGAGGAGCGGCAGGCGCGGCAGCGCGCTGAGGCCGCGAGCCGGGTGTCGCCGGAAGCGGAGGGCTTCGAGGCGTGGCAGGCACGCCGGGATGCGGAGCGGTCCCGGCCGTCGGTGGGGGCGCAGGTCGCCCTTGCCAGGCGGTTGTCGCCGCATCAGGGTGCCCGGCAGGTCACGATCGCGACCGCGTTGGTCGAGGACCTGCCAGCAAACGCTTGGCTGCGCTGACGGCTGGGCTGGTCAGTGAGTGGCGGGCGTCGATCATCGTGCGGGAGTCCTCCTCCCTCACGTAGGGCCGACCGCCGCCTGCTCGACGCCGAGATCACCGCCGACCTGGACCGGTTGGCGTCGTGGGGGGACCAGGAGCTCACCGGCCGGGTCCGGGCGATCGCCTACCGCCTGGACGCCCAAGCCGCCCTCGACCGGGCGGCGCGGGCCGTGCAGGACAGGCGGGTGAGTCTGCGGCCGGCCCCGGATGCCATGAGTCTGCTGTCGGCGTTGTTGCCGGTCCCGGCTGGGGTCGCGGTCCTGACCATCCCTTCAGCAGGCCGCGGCCGCAGCCCGTGCCCAAGGGGACCCGCGCAGTCGAGGGCAGGTGATGGCCGACACCCTGACCGAACGGGTCACCGGACAGACCACCGCCGCCGCGGTCCCGGTCGAGGTCCAGGTCGTGATGTCCGACCAGACCCTGCTCGGCGTCGACGACGCTCCCGCCCTGATCCCCGGCTACGGACCTCTCCCGGCCGGGATCGCCAGAGACCTGCTCAAGCACGCTGACGAGGACGCGAGGGTGTGGCTACGCCGGCTGTTCGCCGACCCCGAGACCGGGGCCTTGACGCAGGTGGAGTCCAGCGCGGCGGATCTTCCCCCGCGGGATGCGGCGGTTCATCACCACCCGCGACGGCACCTGTCGCACCCCGTGGTGCGACGCGCCGATCCGGCACCTCGACCACATCCAAGACCACGCACACGGCGGCCGGACCAGCCTCTCCAACGCTCAAGGGCTGTGCGAACGGTGCAACTACCTCAAACAAACCCCCGGCTGGACGACCGAAACCCTGCCGGCCGGACCTGGCCGATCTAGCTGGCCGCACCGGGTGCGGGTGACCACCCCCACCGGACACACCTATCACTCCACCGCCCCACCCCTCCTACCAGGACGCCGACCACCACCAGCCGTCCAACCCGAGATCTACAGCCATCTCGAAGCCAACATCGAATACCTCCTCAGCGCTTGACTCCGCCGACCCGTGGGACCATGGGGCAGTGACTGCGCTGAGTCTGGGCACCTTCCTCGTGGACCCGCCGGTGGTCCTTGCGCCGATGGCGGGGATCACCAACGTGGCCTATCGGCGGCTGTGCCGGGAGTACGGCGCCGGTCTCTATGTATGCGAGATGGTCACCTCAAGGGCGCTGGTCGAGCGGAACGCAGAGACGTTGCGGATGGCGCGCTTCCACCCTTCGGAGCGCCCTCGGTCGCTGCAGCTCTACGGCGTCGACCCGAGGGTGGTCGGCGAGGCGGTGCGGATGATCGTGGCCGAGGATCTCGCCGACCACGTGGACCTCAACTTCGGTTGCCCGGTGCCCAAGGTGACCAAGAAGGGTGGGGGTTCGGCGCTGCCCTACAAGCGTCAGCTGTTTCGCTCGATCGTGCGAGCTGCCGTCACCAACGCCGGCTCGCTCCCCGTCACCGTCAAGCTGCGCAAGGGCATCGACGACGACAACCTCACCTACCTCGACGCGGGCCGCACCGCTGAGCAGGAGGGCGCTACCTGGGTGGCACTTCACGGGCGCACAGCTGCACAGATGTACGGCGGCATCGCCGATCGCGCCGCCATGGCTCGGCTGAAGGACAGCCTCGACATCCCCGTCCTCGGTAACGGAGACATCTGGACCGCTCGGGATGCGCTCGAACTGATGAATCAGACCGGATGTGACGGCGTCGTCGTCGGGCGCGGCTGCCTTGGGCGCCCTTGGTTGTTCCGCGATCTGGCCGAAGTTTTCGCCGGGCGACCCGTCCCCAAGCAGCCGAGCCTGGGTGAGGTCGCGGCCGTGATGCGTCGGCATGCAGAACTGCTCATCGACGCCTTCGACGGTGACGAGGACCGCGCGTGCCGCGACTTCCGCAAGCACGTGTCCTGGTACACCAAGGGTTTTCGGGTCGGTGGAGAGACGAGGGCGGCGCTGGGGATGGTGGCCGACCTGGCCGAGCTCGATCTTCTTTTGGCGCGGCTGGACCCTGCGGAGACGTACCCCGTCGAGGTTGCGGCCCTGCCGCGGGGGAGGAGCACGGGTTCCCGAAGGGTGGCCCTCCCAGACGGCTGGCTGACTGACCCGGATGAGGATGTCGTCCCCTGGGAGGCCGAACTCGCCCACTCGGGTGGCTGACGTGAACGAGGCGATCCCGCGAGCGCGACAGCGCCCACAGCCCAGCCCCGGCCGGCGCTTGTTCGGGTGGTTGGTCGCCATCGTCTTGCTGCTTGCCATCGGCATCATGGTCTGGCTGGCACTGGTGGCATTCCGGGTTTGGTGGGTGGCTCGCGAGGACGACCGAGCACGAGCTGACGCCATCGTCGTGCTCGGAGCCAGCCAGTACGACGGGACTCCGTCGCCGGTCCTCGAAGCGCGCCTCGAGCATGCGCTGAGCCTCTATCAGGACGGCGTCGCGCCGACGATCATCACGGTCGGCGGCAAGCGGCCCGCGGACCGCTTCACCGAGGCGGAGTCCGGCAAGGCCTGGTTGGTCGACAAGGGTGTGAAGTCATCAGATGTGGTGGCTGTGGGGGAGGGCAAAGACACCTGGACCTCCATGGTCGCTGTTGATCAGGAGATGCAGGACCAGGGATGGACCTCGGCGGTCATCGTCACCGACCCATGGCACTCGTTCCGCTCCCGCGAGATGGCCCGGCATCTCGGGATCGGGGCGACCATCTCGCCGACGCGCACTGGCCCGGTCGTCCAGGAACGGTTCACCGAGGCGCGTTACATCGTCCGGGAAACCGGCGCCTATGCAGCCTTTCAGTGGCAGCGGCTCACCGGGACTCTCCCCGACGGCGGGTAGCCCAGGCCGAGGGCCGCCCCTCGCCATAGGGTCGGCGTGTGTCGGTGACGGTCGGGGACTATCCGGAGGCGGATCGCCAGCGTTGGGTGCCTGAGCAACGTAGGCAGCAGCCCGGGCACGGCAGCCTGCAGACCCGTGGCGACTTCGAGCGGGACCGGGCCAGGGTCTTGCACTCGGCGGCGCTTCGACGGCTCGCGGCAAAGACCCAAGTGGTGCTTCCGTACGAGAGTGACTTTCCGCGGACCCGCCTGACGCACTCGATGGAGGTCGGCCAGGTGGGTCGTGAGCTCGGCCATGCACTGGGGTGCGATCCCGACCTGGTTGAAACGGCGTGCCTCGCTCATGACCTCGGGCACCCACCGTTCGGCCACAACGGCGAGATTGCGCTGGCCGAAATCGCGGCGCCCTGCGGTGGATTTGAGGGGAACGCGCAGTCCTTGCGCATCCTCACCCGACTCGAGGCCAAGGCTTTCTCGGACTCCGGACGCAGCGTCGGGCTCAATCTCACTCGAGCTTCTCTCGACGCGGCCACGAAGTATCCGTGGGGCCCGCGGTCGGGGACGACGAAGTACGGCGTCTACGCCGACGATCGAGCCGTCTTCGACTGGCTGCGCGAGGGAGCTCCCGGCGAGCGTCGGTGCCTGGAGGCTCAGGTCATGGACTGGGCTGATGACGTTGCCTATTCCGTGCACGATCTCGAGGACGCCCTTCATGCCGGGCACCTAGTGGTCGGAGCTCTGCGGTCCGGGCCGGAGCGGGCGCATCTGCTCACTTTGTGCCACGACCGATACGCAAGGGACGCGGAGACGGTGGCTCTCGAGGCCGCTCTCGATCGACTGCTGCGCCAGGACTGGTGGCCGACCAGCTACGACGGGACGCAACGGTCTCTGGCCGAGTTGAAAGGCCTGACGTCTTCGCTGATCGGCCGGTTCTGCTCGGCGGCCGAGCAGGCCACCCGAGCGGTTCATGGACCCGAACCCCTCACGAGGTACGTCGCTGATCTCGAGGTTCCCGAGGAGACGCGTCACGAGTGCGCTGTTCTCAAGGCCGTCACCGCTGTCTATGTGATGGAACGTGCAGGTGCTCCGGAGACGTACGCGGGCCAACGAGAACTCGTCCAGGAATTGAGCGCGGCCGTGCTACTCGGCGCCCCTGGGACGCTGGATCCGGTGTTCGCACAGCCGTTCCTGGACGCGCCAGACGATTGGGCCAGACTGCGGATCGTCGTGGATCAGATCGCCTCGCTCACCGACCCGTCGGCGATGGCCTGGCACCGACGGCTGACGTCGTGATGCCGGATGAGCCGCCGTGGACCGTGGACCTGGCAACCCACGAGGAAGTGATCGGGTTGCGGAGGGCTGTCCTGCGGCCCGGTCAGCCCTACGAGGCGTCGCGGTATGTCAGCGAGGAGCTGGGCATCAACGTGGCCGCCCGCCTAGACGACCAGGT
Organism: uncultured Actinomycetota bacterium; assembly: GCA_963819985.1. Classification (GTDB taxonomy): domain Bacteria; phylum Actinomycetota; class Actinomycetes; order DATJPE01; family DATJPE01; genus JANPBY01. Next base: position 234,019 of record CAWFYH010000002.1, read on the forward strand.
GGTGGGCTGCGTCACGCTGTTCCCAGCGTCGTTCGCCGGACCGGGGGAGGAGGACGGTCCACTCGATGCGCTCGTGCCGACAGCTGCGCAAGGTCGATTCGCGTGGCGGTTGCGCGGGATGGCGACAGGCGAAGGGCGGCGTTCGACCGGAGTGGGTTCGGCCGTGCTGGCCTTTGGGCTCGAGGCCGTGCGGGAGCGTGGCGCCGAGGTGGTCTGGTGCAACGCCCGGACCCTGGCGTTGCCTTTCTACCTTCGCCACGGGTTCGCTACGACAGGGTCGGAGTTCCTCTCCGGAGGAGCGGCCAAGATCCCGCACTACCGCGCCTGGATCGGGATCACGTGAACGGTGGCCCGACCGACGATGTGCTTGCGGCGTTCGGTGTGGCCGGTCCAGCGCTGCCTATCGACGGTGGTCAGGGCAAGAGTTTTCGGGCCGGTGACCTGGTCCTCAAGGCGAGTGACGGCCTGGAGACGGCGTGGATCAGTGAGCTGATGAGTGAGAGCCAACCCGTGGGCTTTCAGTTCGCGCAGCCCGTACGTTCGGGGGACGGCTCATGGGAGGCCGAAGGTTGGGCGGCGACGCTATGGGTGCCGGGGGTCACCTGGCAGCCGGCGGAGAAGTCCCGCCTGAGCGAGATCCTCGACGTTTGCGACGCGTTGCAAGCATGCCTGGAGGACGCATCACGTCCGGACTTCATTGCGGCGCGCACCCACCGGTGGGCGCTGGCGGATCGCATGGCTTGGGGGGAGCTCCACCTCCCTCCACAGCTGGCAGACGATGACCTGGTGGCCGATTTGTACGACGCCCTGGGCCGGGTGGACCTGTCAGCGCAGCTGATCCATGGGGACGTGACAGGCAACGTGCTCTTCCACGATGACTTGCTGCCGACGGTCATCGACTTGTCGGTCTACTGGCGCCCTGCGGCGTACGCGCGAGCGGTGGCCGTGATCGACGGATTGCTTTGGTACGGCGCCACGAACGAGGATGCGTCAGCGGAGGCCGAGGTCCACGGGCAAGAGCTGCTGATTCGCGCCGCGTTGTTTCGATTGCTCGTTGACCGGTTGAGGGGTGGTCACGCTGATGAGTCTGAGTGGCCGAAGAGCTTCAGCGACGTCGTCGCACTGGTCCTCGCTTTGCCGTGAGCCAGGGAGCGGGCCTGTCAGGCTGCTGCTGAGACCTCGTTGAGGGCGGCCTTGATCTCTCCGACGCTTGGGAACGTCAGGTTCACGGCCGTCACTCGCCGCCACGCGATTCGACCGGTGGCATCGATGACGAACACGGATCGACGTAGTCCCATCGGTCCGACGATGCCGTATTCGTGCGCTACCGCCTTACCGTGGTCGGACAGCAGTGGCATGCTCAGCCGCCGGCCGTCAGCGAAGGCTCGGTGCGAATCGATGTCCTGCGGGGAGATTCCCCACACCACAGCGTCGAACAGGTGGAGATCGGCCAAGTTGTCGGAGTAGGCGCAGAGCTGGCGAGTGCAGACCAGCCGTTCGTCGCCGGGGTAGAAGGCCAAGACGACCGGATGTCCGTGCTCGCGGGACAGGTGGAAGGTCGACTCCGAGCGGTCCGACCAACCCGGCAGGACGAAGTCGGGAGCGGTCGAACCAACGAGCATTGCCATCTTCTGCTCATCGGCAGATCCAGTGCCGACCTGACCTCATGCACCCCTTACGGTCCAGTCACCTGATTCGGCTAGCGTTCCGGGATGGCTGAGGACTGGTCCGGACGCGAGCTCGAGGGGGAGCGGTACGCCGACGAGGTGTTCGTCGACGTGGACTTCACCGAGATCAGCACCCACGCGACCGAGTTCGTCGACTGCACCTTCCGAAGCTGCGCCTTCAACTGCTCGACCCACCTGGAGACGGCTTTCACCAACTGTCGCTTCGTGTCGGGAAACTTCTTCGATGCGTCGTTCACGCGGTGCAAGCTGGTCGGTTCGTCCTTCGAGCGGTGCACGTTCCCGCTGCTCAAGATCATCGGCGGGGACTGGTCGTTCGTGGGGCTTGCCTCGGCCGACCTGAGTGGCCTGAAGGCCGAAGACGTACGGCTTCGGGAAGCCGATCTCACGAAGGCCCGGCTCGCGGGGTCAACGCTTCGCGCTGTGGACCTGTCCGGTGCCTGGTTGGTCGGAGCCGACCTGAGCGAGTGCGACCTGCGCGGCAGCGACCTGTCGACGCTGAACCCGCTCGAGACCCAGATCAAGGGCGCGGTGATCACCTGGGAACAGGCCTCCGTGCTGGCCGGGTCGCTCGGGCTCGACGTACGCCCCGAATAGGCCGGTCTTTGGTCGGGGTCTACGTAGACCCACGAAGTGGTCACAGATTCGGACACTTGGAGCCCGAGGTGTCTCCCCATTGACCACTTCGTGGCATCGTGGCACTGACGGCGCCTGTTGCATTCCTGTGGATGACGCCAGCGCGGCTTGCGCCACGGGTGGAAGCCTCGATGCATGGTCCCGTCTGAACAAGCGCGCGTCGGCCGGCGACCCGGGCGCGGCTGGCAGCGCGTGAGCTACGGCCTTTATCGGCCCGGCTCGGATACCCCGAAAACAGGGTCGCCGGAGGTCGACGCTGATCTCGCGGCTTGGCAGCTGCTGCTACCCCGCGACGGATGCTTCACGGCGCTGACCGCTGCGACGTCGTACGGTTGGTGGCTTCCCGCCCGTTTGCCGCATGTGCCGATCTTCGTTGGGGTGCCTCGGGAGTCGTCGCGACTGCGAAGGCGCGGCCTCCGGGTGACCCGCTACACGAAGGCCCTGCCCGTGCAGGACGTCGGCGGGATCCGCATGAGTACGCCGGCCAGCACCCTCCTGGCGTGTGGGCGCGATCTTGAAGTGCTCGACCTGGTGGTTCTCTGCGATTCGGCGCTCCACCTCGAGGCGTGCACTCGCGAGGACATCGCGCGCGAGGCTGCCGGCTCCAGGCGGGGAGCGCCAGCCCTTCGGCGGGCCCTCGCGCTGGCTGACGGTCGGTCGGAGTCCGCATGGGAGTCCCTCTTGCGGGTGCTGCATGTCACATGCAGCATCTCGGTCGTGCCCCAGCGAGTCGTCCGAGATAAGCACGGAGCATTCGTCGCTCGAGGAGACCTCTGGTTGGTCGGTACGCGTTCACTGCACGAGTACGACGGAGCCGCACACCGGGACCGGTCCCAGCATCGGCGGGACCTGGCCCGCGATCGCCGAATCCAGGACGCCGGTTGGACCCGGCGGGGCTACACCAGTCGTGAGGTCGTGAGCCAGGCGGCAACCATCATCCGAGAGGCCGACGCAGCGCTTGGTCGCCCTTACCGACCCGATCGGGTACGTCGCTGGCACGCTCTGCTCGCGGACTCGATGGTCACCCCGTCTGGGCGCGAACGGCTCCGCCTGCGGTGGTCGAGGCCGCCTGCTTGACCCACGAAGTGGTCACAGATTCGGACACTTGGAGCCAGAGGTGTCTCCCCATTGACCACTTGGTCGAGCCGGGGCGCTAGCCGGTGACGGCCTTCCACATCCTTGGCCGCGTGGTGTCGGCGGTCAGCGGGCGTCCGTAGACTCACGAGCTATGGCTGGCCGGATCGTGACCGAGGACGTTGCGCTGGTCCGCGAGCGCTCCCGGATCGAGGACGTCGTGGGTGAGCGGGTCCAGCTCAAGTCCGCCGGTGGCGGGAACCTGAAGGGCCTCTGTCCGTTCCACGACGAGAAGTCGCCGTCGTTTCAGGTCAGCCCGGCCAAGGGGCTCTACTACTGCTTCGGGTGCGGCGAGGGCGGCGACGTCATCGGGTTCTTGCGTGCTGTCGACCACCTGACCTTCGCCGAGGCGGTCGAGCATCTGGCCGGGCGTGTGGGTGTCCAGCTGCGCTACGAGGAAGCCGGCTCAGCGCCGGGTCGCCAGCAGGGACAGCGCACCCGGCTGGTCGCTGCGCACGCGGCAGCGGCGACGTACTTCCAGGAGCAGCTGGGCTCGGCCGAGGCCGCCATCGGCCGGACTTTCCTCACCGAGCGCGGGTTCGACCAGTCCGCGGCCGAACACTTCGGCGTCGGCTATGCGCCACAGGGTTGGGACAACTTGACCCGGCATCTTCGCGGCAAGGGGTTCGGCGAGGACGAGCTGCTCGCCAGTGGGCTGCTCGTGCAGGGCAACCGCGGGGTCTATGACCGCTTCCGGGGCCGCTTGCTCTGGCCGATTCGTGACCTGGCCGGTGATGTCGTGGGCTTTGGGGCTCGGCGGCTGCACGAGTCCGATGAAGGCCCGAAATACCTCAACACCCCTGAGACCGCGATCTACAAGAAGAGCCATGTGCTGTACGGCCTCGACCTGGCCAAGCGCGACGTGGCCAAGCAGCAGCAGGCGGTCATCGTGGAGGGCTACACCGACGTCATGGCTTGCCACCTGGCCGGTGTCACGACCGCGATCGCCACCTGCGGGACGTCGTTCGGCGCCGAGCACATCAAGGTGCTGCGTCGGCTGCTCATGGACGACGACACGTTCCGCGGTGAGGTGGTGTTCACCTTTGATGGCGATGCCGCTGGTCAGAAGGCCGCGCTGCGTGCGTTCGGCGAGGACCAGCGGTTCGTCGCGCGGACGTTCGTCGCTGTGGAGCCGACCGGGCTCGACCCCTGCGACCTGCGCCTGCAGCACGGAGACGAGGCCGTTCGTGCGCTGGTCGACCGACGCCAGCCGCTGTTCGAGTTCGCCATCCGTTCGGTGCTCGCCACGCACGACCTCACCACTCCAGAAGGACGGATCGCTGCGCTCAACGAGGCAGCTCCTGTAGTCGCGCAGATCCGTGACCAGTCGTTGCGCCCGGAGTACGCCCGTTCGCTGGGGGGCTGGCTGGGCATGGAGATCGGTCCTGTCGTCGCTGCAGTGCAACAGGCTGCGCGGGCCGGCAGCCGTACACCGTCCCGACCTGCGACGACGAATCCAGGGACGGACCCGGCCACGCCGACACCGACCCACAACGGCCCCGGCGGACTTCGACGGCCCGACCCAGCCGATCGAAGCGCAGCAGTGGACAGGGAGGCGCTCAAGGTGTGCCTGCAGGTTCCCGGGCTGGTGGACGACGGCTGGGCTGGACTCGGGCCCGAGGCCTTTCCGCACCCCACCTACGCCGCTGTGGCTCGCGCCGTGCATGCCGCGGGCGGCCCGGCACACGGGGCCGAAATCCCGCAGACCTGGGTCGAGGCGGTGCGGGACGCCTGCGAGGACGACGTGTCGCGCTCCCTGGTCACCGAGCTGGCGGTCGAGCCGCTGCGGGTCGATGGGGCGGTCGACTCACGTTACGTCGGTGAGCAGGTCGCCCGGATGCGTGAGCGCGTGGTGACCAAGCAGGTCGTCGAGCTGCGCTCTCAGCTCCAGCGCGTCGACCCGAGCGACACCACGGAATACAACCGGGTCTTCGCTGAGCTGCTCAACCTCGAGCAGGTTCGACGTGATCTGCGCGAGGTCGCCCTCGGGGCGAAGTGACCGCCTTGCCCAACTGGTCCCGCAAGTCTCCCGGCGACGCCGTCGAGGTCCAACCAGGTGAGCGGATTCTCGCCTCGGCGACGACCCCTTCGGGTGCCGGGGTCGCGGTCACCCGCGACGCGCTCTACCTTCCGCAGCGAAATGGCGAGTCGCACCGGATTTCCTGGGAGCGCGTGGAGACCGCCGGGTGGGACAGTCCGGTCCTGGAGGTGCTCGAGATCGGGGCCAGCGCGCCGCACCGGGTCCTGTTGGAGGACGAGGGGCGCGTGCCGGAGGCCGTACGCGAGCGCGTGACCGCATCGATCGTCGTGAGCGAGCGGGTGGTCCTGGTCGTCGGCGACCAGCCGGCCGGCGCGCGGATCACCGGACGCCGGGTGTCCGGCAACGACCAGCTGCACTGGACCGTCCTGTTCGACGCGGGGATCGACCCGAGCGACCCCACGATGCGGGTGGCTGCGGATCGGGAGCTGGCACGCATGCGTGACTGGTACGGCGCGTGATGTGGGGATCGTCGGCCTGACCTGTGCAGGGCTCCGGCGGCTGGGCTCGAACCAGCGACATTTCGATTAACAGTCGAACGCTCTGCCAACTGAGCTACGCCGGAATGCAGCGACCCATCGTAAGGCACGCGGCTGGCGGGCCGTGACGCCCTATCGCTCGGGGATGAAGGTTTGGTCGAAGACCGTCACCTGCTCCAACGGGTTGTGCTCGACCAGCCAGGTCTGGATGTCCTTGTCCGCCCCGGTCAGCACAAGCAGGCCGACGGCGATGAACAGCACGCCGATCGTGCGGCGAAACCAGCCGTGGGGGTCGGTCGCCCAGCGCAGGCGTCTGATCAGTCGCTGGCCAAGGAGTGACAGTGCAAGCAGCGTGCCGGACAACCCGATGACGTAGGCCGTGAGCAGCACCAGACCTTGTAGCGCTGAGGCAGGCAGCAGGGTCGCGATCAGATAGGCATAGAAGGGGCTACAGCTGGAGAACACCGGTCCGAGCGCGGCGCCCGTGAGGATCGGCCCCGTCAGACCACCGGCCGTACGGCTGCGCCCGAGCGCCGCATTGGACCGGCCCTGGAGCGACAGGGCGCCGGCAACCCGTTCCCAGAGCCGCGGGAAGACGCTCACCAGGCCGAGGACGATGAGGATCCCTCCGGACACCCACGCCCACAGCCATGGTGGGAGACCCAGGAGCGCCGTGCTGGCCCGAAGGGCGAGGGTGAAGATCGCGACCGAGATGCCGAGGGAGGTCGCGATGACCACGGCGCGCTGCCGATCGGACAACTCACGTCGAACGGCCACGTCGGTGATGCTCGCCTCGGCGGCAGGTGGCTCGACCCCAGCGTTTGTGGGGACACGCACGGCCGCGGGTACGGGGGTCGACAGCGGTCGCGTGGGCGCCACCGAGCCTCCGACGATCACCGGCAGGAGGGGTAGGACGCAGGGGGCGAGCGTCGTCAGGATCCCTGCGACCAGGGCGCCAACGACGAGAAGAACCACCTCAGACGACCTGGCTCTCGATCTCCTCGGGCGTATAGCTGCCGACCCACTTGGTGAGCTCCTTGCCCTCGGCGTCGACCTGGACGAACGTGTGCTGCACCGTTACGCCGTACTTCTGCCGGAGGTCGGTGGCGCCGTCGTAGTCGACCTTCACGACGGTGAGTCCGGCTGGGAGCTCGTCCTTGGCAGCAGTGAGATTCTCGTCTGCCTCCCGACAGGTGGGGCACCACGACGCCGCGAAGAACAGCACGGTGTTCGTGTCGGCGTACTTCGCCGGGTTCGCGTTGTAGGCGTCAAGACCGATGTAGCTGCCTTTCGCCGCGGGTTGCGCTGGTTCAGAGCTCTTGGCCGCAGCGCTGGGGGAGCTGGAGGGCGAGGTTGTTGGGGTCTGGGTGGGTTCAACCGTGACCGTGGTTGCGCTCTCGGTGGGTTGACCGCAGGCGGCCAGGAGTGTGCTGGCGACTGCGAGGGGAAGGGCGAGTGCGAGGACTGCTCTAGGGGCGGGGGTCATCGAATGGCTCCTGCCGTACAGGTTCGGCGGGTACGTGGCCGGTTGGCGACGTACCGCGTCTATTCCACCCGATAAGTCCGACCTGTGCGGGATCGGGCGGCTACGAATGTCTTACGTCTGCGCCGCGCTCGCTCATTCGGTTCCCTCGAGGTCTTCCAGCAGGGGGACCGCGGCGGTGGCAAACTCGGCGACCCAACGCACTGGATCGTCGGACTGCGCGGTCACCGACACCGTGTCGATCCCCAGCTCGGCGTACGGCTGCATGCGGGACAGAAATTGATCGGCAGTCTCGTCGTCGTGGACGCCTCCCAGCATGGTCTTTTCGATCGTGGCGTAGTCGCGGCCTTCCGTGTCACAGTGCTTTCGCAACACATCGAGCTTGTGCCCCACGACGTCGGGCTCCATCGCGAACAGGTTGCATGCGTCGGCATAGCGAGCCACGAGGCGCAGCGTCTTCTGTTCACCGCCGCCTCCGATCATGATGCGCGGACGTGGTTGCTGGATCGGCGGAGGCGAACAAATCGTCGCGGCGAGGTCGTAGTGGACCCCGTGGAACGGTCCGTCGTCCTCGCTCCACATCTGCTGGGCGATCTGGAGGGTCTCCTCGAGGCGCTCGAAACGTTCGGCCACAGGCGGGAAGGGCACTCCCAGGGCAAGGTGCTCACGCTCGTACCAAGCCGCACCGAGTCCGAGCATGGCTCGCCCGCCGGACAGGACATCCAAGGTTGTGGCGGTCTTCACCAGCAGTCCAGGGTGTCGGTACGTCACTCCCGTGACCAGCAAGCCCAAGGTCATCCGAGAGGTGTGGGCGGCCAGGAAGCCGAGGCTCGTGTAGCCCTCGAGCATCGGCTCGGTGGCCAGCCCCCGAGCCTCCATCTGGAACCAGTGGTCCATGAGGGTGAACTGCGAGCACCCCGCCGCCTCGGCTTCGCGAGCGGTTGCCGCCAGCGTCGGTCCCAGGGCCGCTGGCCCGCCGGGCAAGGTGAAGTTCGGATAGTGGATGGCTAGGCGCATGCTCGCCAGCCTATGACTGGTCGGCGGCGACACTGCTGCGACGGGTCGACGCAGAGCCTGGAAGGATAAGGCCGGGGCGGTAGCTCAGCTGGTCAGAGCAGCGGACTCATAATCCGTCAGGTCGTGGGTTCGAGCCCCACCCGCCCCACTGGATCTGTTGCGGCACAACGGTTTCTAACTGTCACTCGGTTTGTCTGACACCAACTCTGACACCAACGTGGCCAAGACGGCTGAGTTGTCGGCCAGCAGGTGTCCGTAGACGTCCATGGTCAGCGACGCTCGTCTGTGCCCGAGCTGCTTGGCGACGATGGCCGGGGGGAGGGCGGACAGCCCGGGCATCGTCACTTAGTGCCGAAGCGCGTGGAGGAGCCGGGCAACCCCGCGGCTGTGGGGGCAAGTACCTTCGGTGACATCGCCGGACGGCGCGGTTGCCGCTGGCGTGTTCGGGAGGTGACCCATGGACCGACCAACCGTGGTCCGCAAGGACGAACTGCGCGGGGAGCCGACGCCAACACCAGGCGTGACCAGGTTCGAGGCGTACGCAGACGAGCACGTGTGGGTGGGCCGCATCGAGAACGACGCCGACCACGACGCCTCGGGCTGGCACATGCACCCCGGGCACGACACCTATGGCCACGTGATCTCCGGCCGTTTCTTCGTGGAGTTCGGCCCCGGCGGCTCGGAGCGGCTCGAGTTCGAGGCGGGTGACTTCGTGATGATCCCCAGGGGTGTCGTGCACCGCGAAGGCAACGCGGGCGACGAGGCCAACGACGGCGTCATCGTCCGCGTCGGGGAGGGCCCGGTCACCATCAACGTCGCTGGCCCCGACCCCGCCTGACGCGGCACGCCTCGGTCCCGCTGCGCGACGTCCAGTCCACCGGCTCCACCCTCGGAACGCACGCGAGCGGCATCTATGCCGGTGATCGGAGATCACGCGGAGCAAGCTCCTCGGCATAAATGCTGATCATGCCGGTGATCTTGGCTTTGAGACCCTGCCCGATTTGCCCTAGAGGATCATCGGCATATCTACACTTATGCGCGGCCTCCACGCGAGTCTTGCTAGGGTCGTTCCAATGCGTGGAGGGGGTGGACGGACGGCTGCCGGACTACTCGCAGCGGTTCTTGCCCTCGGTCTTGGTGGGGCTGCGTCGGCGAGCGAGCCCGACGACTCGATCGACGATGTCATCAGCAGCGAGATGTCTGCTTCCGGTGTGCCGGGGATGGCCTATGCCGTCGTGACTGATGGTCAGGTCACGTCGGTCGGTGCACGTGGAGTTGTCAAGGTCGGGACTGACAGGCAGGTCACCCCGGATACGCCCTTCGTCATCGGTTCGATCTCCAAGAGCTTCACGGCGCTGGCCGTGATGCAACTTGTCGAGGCGGGCAAGGTCGACCTGGATGCTGAAGTCTCCCAGTACCTAGACGTCTTCTCGGGCCGGCCGGGCGGCGCCATCACGATCCGACAGCTGCTCAGCCACACGAGCGGTTTCTCCACTGTGCAAGGGAACGCCTCGCAGCCGGACGTCACCGATGGTGTGGGCGAGCTTGCGGGCCGCGTTGAAGGGCTTGCGCAGCAGGACCTTGCCCATCAGCCCGGCGAGCGGTGGGAGTACTCCAACGCCAACTACCAGATCCTCGGCCGCCTGATCGAGGTCGTCAGCGCCCAGGATTACCAGACCTATGTGACAACCCACATCCTTGAGCCGGTCGGCATGGAGCACAGCTTCGTGGCCGACGGCGAGGTCCATGAGTCCATGGCGACCGGGCACACGCCTTGGTTCTTCACCAAACGAGCGCGCTCGGAGAACGCGACCGAGCGTGGAACGGCTCCGCAGGGTGGAATCATCGCGAGCGCCAACGATCTGGCGCTCTATATGCAGATGATGATGAACGGCGAGGACGATGTGCTCAGCGCCGAAGGTAAGGCGCTGATGATGCATCCGGCCAACGCGGCATCGCCGGACTACGGCTTTGGCTGGTCGCTGGCAGGCAACGGGAGTGTTTGGCATGCCGGGGTGAGCCCCGGCTTCGAATCGCTCGCGACGTTGTTCCCCGGTGAGAAGAGCGGGGTGGTGGTGATGGTGAACGCGGGTAGTGGACTCGGGTTCGGGGAAACCGGCAAGCTCCGCGAGGCCATCACCGCTGCGGGGCTGGGGCGCGCCTACGACGGCGAGGACTCCCGAGTGCTCCAGAAGGGTCTGTTCCTCGCGTTGATGTTCTTACCCATCGTCTACCTGCTCAGCATGATCTGGGCATGGCGGCATCGCGGCGAGGTTCGTGCCAAGGCATCGAGTGGCTTCGGCCGGTTCAGCCTGTTCTTCCCGCTGCTCACCACGCTCGTCGCGGCGTGGGTCTTTCTCTTCCTGGTCCCGAGCCTGGCCGGCGCGCCGCTAAGCACGGTGTTCATGTTCGCGCCCGATCTTGGTCTGCTGTTGGTCGCAGCCTCCGCGACCGGTGTCCTGTGGGCCATCTTCAGGCTCGGCGTGGCCTACATCGGGAGATCCAGCCCTGCCTGAATCTGCAGATCCAAGACGCCCAAGTTCCATCATGTTCAGAGCATGTCCCAGATTGCCCGAAGGGCATGTACGCAGAGGTGCTGGCTAATCAGGGTTCGACACGTTGAAAAGCGAGCGAGAATGCCGGCTCGCTCGTCAGAAGGCGCAGAACGGCTTCAGCATCGCCCTCAGATCACAACTAAGTGACGCCTCTGGCCAAGATCACCCAGCAGCACAGACCATGGCCAAGTGACTCGGAAGCGACTGATCACGAGCGCGGCCCTGAGCCTGGGCGTGCTCTTGACGGCCTGCGCAGGAGGCGACCAGCCCGAGGTCGTGCTGTCGACCAGCCAAGAGGTTCCCGCCAACGCCGTGAGTGTGTCGGCGACAGGACCGGCCGCAGCCTGGGCCGACGACGGGGCTCTCCAACTGGTCACTTGGGGGAGCGGAAGTTGCCCCAAACTCCCTGCCTCGGTGGCGTCGGATGGTGCCGACCAGGTCCGCGTTGAGACCACGGAATGGCATCCGCCCGGCAGCAACGGATGCACGAGTGATCTGAGCCCGACCACGAGCACGGTCCGAGTGCCAGATGGTGTCGACGTGACCGGGCCTGTCACGGTCACCATCGACGGCCAGCCCGTGGCCCTGCCCCCCGCGCCCTAGCCGCGCAGAACGGCACAAAGGCTGGGTCCCCGCTAGGTTCTCTCGGACGTTCGTCTCATGACGCGCCCGCGTCGAAGCGCCCACTGATGATCGCCGCTACACGTTCTGGTACCGACATCGTGGGGACGTGGCCCGCTCCCTCCACAGCATGGAAGGTCGCATCAGGGAGGTCATGGGCAAGGCGTTCGGCTACCTCGATCGGGGCGATCGCATCGAGCGTGCCGTGGATAACGGTGACCGGCATCGTGATTCGCGAATAGTCGGGTGGCTCGAAAGCGCATTCGAGCAGGGCGACAGCCGACTCCGACTCCGCCCGACCCAGGATGTCGCGACCCCACTTCCGCAGATGAACGCTGTCCGCTTCCGGCAGGCACGCGTCGACGAAATCTCCAATTGCGCCCGGGTAATCCTCGCGCAGGGCGGCGATGAAACCGGTCGGGGGCCTGTCTGTGGACACGGACGGAGCCACCAGGACGAGCCCTTCGAATCGCTCCGGATGACGTGCGGCCGCGAGCAGTGCAACTTGCGCACCCATGGACTCACCAGCCAGAACGCACCGGTCAACACCGCGCGCGTCCATCACCGCGAAAAGGTCATCGACCATCGCGTTCAGGGTGATCTGAGCGGGGTCCACTCGGGTCTCACCGCACCCTCGGTGGTCGTAGGCAACGCATCGCCACCGACGCTGAAGCAGTTCGAACGGCTCCGCCCACAACTCCCAACTCCCCGTCCACCCGCCGTGGGACAGCAGCGTCCGAGGACCAGAGCCCCACGCGACGGTGTTGATCAGGATATTGTTGGCTCGGATAAACACCTGTGCAGGCTAGCCAGTCCCTCGAGCGATTCGGCAGGAACCGGCCACCGTCCGAGGGTGGGTTTGACTGGGACGAGCCCCGCAGGTCCGGACTCGCGATCTTCGCGACCCTGGCTGGCGCCGAACCGGGGCAACCGTCGTGGCTGCCGGCTCCTGGCGTCCGGTTCTGGACTCCCCGTCTGATCCGTAGGCGAGGCAGAATGGCACCGATCTTGGACTGCCCACGCGAGCGCGAACGGGAGCTGCTGGGCGAGCAGGAAGCCCAGCCCACCAGCGGACTCGACCGCCCACCTGCGCGGGCGGTGGAGTCGCGAACTCCACACGCCGCGACCTGGGACTTGTTCGCGGTGATTTACCCGAGCCAGTTCCACGTCGTCGATCACCCTGCCGTGTGTGATGCCTTGTGCGGGTCGATACCGATCACATCATGGGTTCTCCTCAGGGAACCAGTAGGGATCGGCGGCGCAGGCACTCCTGATGCGATCCGGTGCTTGCCTCTTGCGAGCCACGCCGCCGCCTAGGGGAACCTGGCGGGCCGACGCCTCGTTGAAAGCACCCGACACCGGAGGCAGGCACTTCAAGAGACGACCCGCCAGGTCCCGGACGCTACGAGCACAGCTCAACGCCCGCTAGAACCATCCATCAGGCACCTCGGCTCGGGTCAGTCCACGGATGTCCGTGACTGATGGGGAAGTCCGGCTGCCGGTTTTCGGTCACCCCCCGCTCGACAGGTCGCCAATCAGGTTGCGGCTAGCGCGCTGGCGATCACTGCTGCGGTTTGGTGCGGAGTCTCGTCTGGGAGGAGGAACACCGCTCCCGGGACCGTTACCAGAGTCACGTTGTCAGCCGAATCGAGCGTGGCTCGCTCCGCGTCGGTGAGTCCGCCGTCACCACGTTTCTCGGCGTGGACGACCCACACGGGGCTGCTCGACGCAGCGAGCTCGGCGGCGTAGTCCCTGTCCGCTGCGATGTAGTCTAGGTACTCGGCGCTCACCTTCACCGCATCGCGGGCCTTGTTCTGCTTAAGATCCTCGATCAGTTCTCGCTTGTGCGGCTCAGGAATCTTCGCCGACCTGACCATCAGCGGCATCAGCCGCAACAGAGTGCCCAAGGGCCAAGGGCCGACCTTCTGTGACAGCCTGACCATGTTGCAAAAGAAGCTGGCTTCGTCCTCCGTTGTCAGGCTGATGCCCAGGAGCACTACCGGCCCACGGAAACTCCCGGACAGGAGCATCTCCAGAGCTACGGAGGCTCCGTGGGAGAACCCAACGACCACGTCGCAGCGATGCGCGGTAGCCAATTCGCTGGCCTCGCGTGCCATTCCCGGGACGGAGGCGTCATCGGTCAGCGGCGCACCCGCCATTCCCGGGAGAGTGGTGGCCACCAGGCGCACCCCGGACAACGCCGGATCTGCCATCACCAGGTCGAAGGATCGGGCCGCATTGGCTCCACCCGGGAGGAGAAGGACTGATCGGTCCGCGTCAGGTGGTCCTGCGGTCAACAGTTCCCAGGATTCCCTCATGGCTGCCTCCGAACCTGCGGCGCCCGTTGCCGCGAACGGTATAGCGATTCGAATTGGAGGGGAACCCTTGAGTCCTAACGAAGCCCTGACGAGTTGGAGCCGACCGAGCGTGAATGCCGGACCTTGTTCGTTGCTACCTAGCGGCACTTCGCCGGCGTGTTCGCACGCAACAGCACCGACTAGTTGATGATCTCGCCACGTTCTCCGCGAGGATCGCTACCAGTCGGTCACCCCATTCCTGTAACGCAGCCGGGGGTGAGCCGAGTCCACTCGGTCACCTCGCGGACGATCCTGACGGGATCTCTGCTGCGGTAGGACCGGGTCGGGTTTCCGGGGAACTTCTTGTTGGTCACGTTCGGGTCGTCCTCGAAAGTCCCCGTTGGCTCAACGACGTAGACGCGCGGAGCGGCGTCGCCGGCCGCGAGCTCCGCAGCGAGCCCCGCACCGTCACACAGAGCGGTGAAGTAGATGTGGTTCATCACGATTTCAGGGCGACAGTTCGACCGGAATCCCGCGGTCAGGAGATCGCCCTCCCTCAGATCGGCTTTCGTGCCGTGGAAGAACGGCCCTTCATCCAGCACGTCAGTCATCGCCACAGCCTCCAGGACGACAATGCACCGCATGCCGGTACCACGGCCCCAGATGCGAACGCGAACGGCACCTCGGCGTGCTCCTTCACGGACCTCAATTCGTAGAATCCCGAATGAGCGGACCCGATCGGAGGAGGAATCAATGACGGACTTCCCCAAACTCAGCGCGCCCGCTCAGCGTGCCCTCGCCAACGCTGGTTACGTCCGGCTCGAAGACCTTGCCGGCGTTTCCGAGGCGGACTTGCTCGGCCTCCACGGACTTGGACCGTCGGCGATGAAGCCCCTTCGCGAAGCCCTAGCCGCACTAGGCCTATCGCTCGGCTAGGCGTTTCGACCCGCACCCGAGCGGCATTCCTGACGGTGTCCAACCCGGCATTCGCGTTGGCCGAGTCGGGCAGGATGGGGCGTATGCCAGAACTTCGCTTCAGGGAGCCACCCCGTGACTGAGGAGCCACCGTGTGTGCCCGAACTGGGTCGACGACTCAGCGAACTGGGCTGGATGACTGACCTGTGGGTGGCGGGGTCGTTGGCCACGGGCGACTACGTGCCCGGAGTCAGCGATCTAGACCTAGTAGCAATCGCGGACGGGCCGGTAGACGGGTACCGCACGAACGTCCTCAGATCCATTCATCAGGAACTCGATCGGGGCATTGCCGAGGGCTGCGACCTCGGGTGCGTTTACGTCGACGCTCGCTCGCTTCGCGACGTAGGCAGGCTGCACCCAACCTGGACGCACGGGGGTCTGGTCAACAGGACGCTCTCGGGCATCACGAGGGCCGAAGTCGCGCTACATGGGTACGCCGTGCTGGGTCGGCCCCCGAGCGTTGTGTTGGACCACGTCGGCCCTGAGGATGTTCGCGTGGCGGCTCGTGCCGAGGTGTCCGGCTACTGGCGTGCCGCGGCGCGGCACCCTTGGTGGTGGCTCGATCCGGTCATGCCCGATCTGGGTCTCACCGCCATGGCCCGCGCCCGGCACGCGGTGTCCACCGGACAACTGCTGTCGAAGTCGCGAGCGATCGACGAAGCCGCCGCTCCGCCCTGGTACGGCGCCCAGATGCGAGCGCGACGACGAGGCGAGTCAGTGACCTCACCCCGGCTTCGGAGCGCCTTCATCGCCTGGTCAGATGCGCGACGAACGGTCGCACAACTCAGCCGGTGACCTTGGGACCGCTGCCGCGCTTATGTGCCTACCCAGTCGCATCAGCAGGCGTCGCCCAAGCACTATCCACGGGGGCCAAGGCCGTTCTTGACTCGCCTCTTTTGTCGGCTAGCCATCCGCGAACGGCCCTCGCTCAATGCTTGGGGCATCACCTGGTGCACATGATGTTCAGCGTCGAGTGTGATCAACGTTCCGTCCGGGACAGCGGCGGCAGCCGCGGCGATCTCAGCTTGCGGGATCGAGCTCGCGGAGCACCCGCGATCACAAGAACCGGCATCGGGAGGCCACCTAGCCCTGGCGACCAGCGCCGCATCGGGTCATTGACTTGTCCCGCGATGGCAACGATCGCGTCGCAGTCGAACGGCAACGTTCCGAGGGGGCCGCTCGCGGACGGGTTCTCACGTGGAGGAGGTGGAGGTGCGTCCTCGATGATCAGGTGAGACACCCGTCGGGGGGCGGTCTGAGCGAGAATCCACCCCACAGCGGCGCCCATCGAGTGACCGACCACGACGATCTGCTGAATTCCGAGTCGGTCCAACAGGGCGAGCACGTCATCACGCATCGACTCAAACGTGTATGGCCCCGACCATTCGGTGGCACCGTGTCCGCGTAGGTCAGGGATGACGAGCCGGTTGTTGACTGACAGAGCCGGGACTACCGGATCCCAGTCCGACCCCGACTGTCCGAGCGCATGGAGCAGAAGCATTGGCCGTCCTGCTGAGGCGCCAGCGAAATGGCAGCTCATCTCCAGCCCGCTCGGCAGCGACAACGTCGTCGTAGTGTTCACGACCCGCATTGTTCGCCAGCCGGGTGGGCACCCCATGGGCTGGACGATCGTGCCGCATGATGCGCCGCGCCGAGGTGCCGATCGGCTCGTTGCGTCGGGGATACGGTCGTTAGATGCCGGACCCGACCGACCTGACGTTGGCGTCTTATGAGACGCGGATCGCCGATTACATCGACAGGTCCCCACAGAGCGTCGATCTCGGCGTCGCCTCCTTGCTGGACATGCTGGTCCAGTGCTCCCCCGGTGGTTTGGTTCTTGAACTGGGCAGCGGGCCGGGACTGGAAGCGGACTACATAGAGAGATCCGGGCTGACCGTCGAAAGAACCGACGCCTGCCATGCATTCGTCGGTCGTCTACAGGCGGAAGGGCATCCAGCCCGAGTCCTGGACGTTCGTAGCGACCATCTCGGCGGCCCCTTCGACGCTGTGTTGGCCAACGCGGTCCTCCTGCACCTCGACCGTGAAGTCTTCCGGCAGGCCCTGCAGACCTGCTACGCGGCCACCAGGCGAGGGGGTTTCCTTGCCATCACGCTCAAGGAAGGTGACGGTGAGGCTTGGAGCACGGTCAAACTAGGTGCCCCAAGATGGTTCGTGTACTGGCGAACGGAACCTCTGCGTGAGGCACTAACACAGGCGGGCTGGCAGGTTCTCAGCCTTGAACATGTACCCGGACGACACGAGCCTTGGCTGCACGCGTTCTGTCAACGACCCGACCGCCCATACATGTAGCTATGCCGGTGATCCTCTAGGACAAATCGGGCAGGGTCTCAAAGGCAGGATCACCGGCATGATCAGCATTTATGCCGAGGAACTTGCTCCGCGTGATCTCCGATCACCGGCATAAGTGGCTTCGATGTGGCGCGGCCCGGTCGGTCAGGCTGCTATGCCGAGGATCAGGCCGCCGATTCCCAAGTAGAGGCCGAGAAGGAACAAGCAGCATCCCCAAATGACGCTGATCACCCGCAACATCCTGGGCGCGCGGAAACGAGTTCCTTGAAGGGCGACGATCCCAGCACCAAGTGCCGCGGTTGGGAGAGGAACAAGAGTCAGCATGAATGCTGATGCCAAAGCCAACATCGGAATCGCGACCAGCCCAACAATCAGCAGCGCCAAGTCGTTGACAGTCGCCTGTCGCCGCGACGGCACCTGATCCAGACGAGCACTCATGCCAGATCCAATCCAGACCCAGGCCATCTCCGTTGATCAGAAAGGTACACCTAGACCGGCAGCCCGGCCGGGACCAGAAGGTTCGCCATCGCGAGATGCCCGCCATCAGTTCACTCCGAAGTGCCGTGCTGCATCGCCTCCTGACGAGCGACCCGGCATTCGCGCTCGCAAGACGCAGCCATCGCCTGCTCTCGCTCGGTCTCAAGCGCTCCTTCTTTGGCTACCCTCGATCTGTGAACCTCAGCGCGATCCGCCTGACCGGTTGCCCTCCTGGCTCGCCTGATTGCGACGTGATGCCGGTCGATGGTTACATCCGATTCTGGCTCGTTGCTCTGGCTGCCCTTCTAGTTCTCGCTGCCATAGGCACGTTCCTCTGGCGGCGACGCATGGCCAAGAAGCGGGCCGGGGTTGTCCCCGGCGGTGAACAAGGCAACCCCAAGGGCGCCGGCCGTTCTCAGAGTCAGACCGGGCGGGAACACACCACGATCTAACCTCCCTGCCGTTCTCGCTCGGTTCCGCGACGGTGTCCGGCACAATGTACGGATGGGCGGGGCTCGGGAGGTTGGGTCCCGATTGGGCTTTGTTCTCGTCGCGCTGGTCGTCGCTTTGGGAACGGGTTGCAGTCAGGACGTAGGCGATCAAGGCGAGCCCGACCGGGGCCCAATCGACGATGCGCACTCGGGTTGGATCGACTCGTTCAATGTGGGCGATACGTTCACGAATGGGTATCTCATCGTCGCGAACACTGGGAGCGTTCCGTTGACGATCCTTAGTCTTGCTCCCAACTTCCGGGGTGATGGCGCGGACCGGTTGGAGTACCTCGGCGCGAAGGCCTTGGACGGTGACAGGCGCTGGGCGTACTTTGACCGGAAACCTGGTTGGCCGACGACATCCAGGCAGGACAGCGTTCATGACCTTGGGAGCGTCCCCCTGCTGCCTGCCTCCGACCTGAAAGACGAGCGCTTCGACGGCAACGCCTACCTGATGGGTTACCGGGTCGTTGCTGGCGGAAGGTCCGAAGTCGAATCCGTGACGGTGACCTACACAGACGGCAAGACGACCTGGTCTGATGACGTGCACCTCGCGATGACGATCTGCGTCCCTGAATCGTTCGAATGCCAGGTGTCCGACGACCCCTGAGGTCACGATTCGCAGGGCTACGGCCAGCGAACCGACGTGCCGTTCTGCATCGACACATTTTGGTCCGTTGGGACTAGTGACTGGTGAGGTTGAAGCTGAGCATTCTTGGCGTCATGAGACTGCGGAGGCGGACTGCGTTAGTCCTTGCGGGTGGGGCCGCGGTTGTCGTGGCCCTCGGGGCCATGCAGGGTCCGGCGTTGGCACGACAACTCCTGCACCCCAGAAGCGAGGACGCCTTCCGGGCGTATGTCTCGACGTCCATCGGCGGGTGGAGCAGTTCTGCCAACCCACGTGGCCCGGGGCGGGACAAGGCCTGGACGGTCAACAACCCCGAGGCACTGCTCATCGCGGGAGATCGTGCCTGCTCATGGTTGGCCGCCCAACCCAGCGCCCCCGAGGTGGATCCCACCGGGAACTCGTCCGTCGATTACCTCATCCGTGAGTACGTCGGCAGGATGGGCCACGGAAGGTACAGACCCGGTGCGGCACCTTTCAGTGATGAACTCTCTGGGTGGGGCAGGAGCAGCATCGTCGCCGGTGCCTGGGCCTATCTGTGCTGGCAGACCAGGGACGACCGCACAGCCCCTCGATCTCTCGAACCGGACTGACCCCGAACCTACGTGAATGCCGTTATCCAGCGCGTCATAAGGAGCTGATCCGGCATTCTGACTCGCATGGCTAGCGCGGGCAGGAGCCCTCAGACTGCTACTGGCTTCGGTTGGAACTGAGTGGAGGCCGCATGCGTCAGACGATCGTGTGGTTGAGGCGCAGCGCCATGGTTGGGATGGTCGCGCTTCTGGCTGCGGCGTGCGCTTCTCCGTCGGCGGTCGATCGCGCCGAGGCTGGCGAATCAGTGCTCTCGGTTGCTTGCTCACCCAAGGGCATCAGTGTCTCTGGCGAGGTCGTGCAGGCTAGGGCATCGGGTATCACACTCGCCGTTTCGAGCAGCATGGCTGAGGGTGCCTACCTCAACTACCAGTGGCCGGGCGGCGGCGGTGGCGACCCCCTGCCCGCCGAGGACGCGACCTGGACCCTGCTTGCTCCGCCCGGCGCCCTAGATCTGTTCTGCACCCGCGACGGCGACCCGATACCAAAGGCCAAACAGTTGGTCACGGTCACCGACCCCGAAGGCTATTGGAACTCCGCATCGCTCAAGACTTTGGGTTGCGAACGATTTGGTGTGTGGGACTGGGGTGGGACGCCGGGCTCAGGCGAGTCGCCGGAGGCTGCCGTCAACGACCTTGTTCCCGGACTCTCCACACAGGAGTTGGACTACGCGATCTCCAAAGCTCCTATCGGGTACCCGGACGCGTCCCCCGAGATCTGGATCGCGTCGGTCGGCTCCGAGCCTCGCTACGTCATCTCAGTCTTGCCAGACGGCGACAGTTTTGAAGCCCGTCCCGAGGGAAGTTGTGCCGCCTAACGCCCATCCCGCCGACTCGTACCGCCAGGCCGAACCAAAATTCCGTGATCGCTCTCCGTGATTGCCGCGCAGACCTGACGACGACCTGGCCGGTTCGCGCTGCCCCGGCGATCGGTGCCGGTTGACACCAACCGAGAACCACCCGCCCCACCATCAAACCGGTCCGGACCTGTGACGATGCGGTCAGATCCCGTCTCGACGGAACCCCCGCAGGGAACTACGCAGCGAACAACGGCCTGACTGTAGGTTCACCACGTGGTCTCTATGTCTGCCCGAGCCGCGGCCGTGACTGGCGCTGCGAATGGACTCGGTCGCGCCCTCGCCGCGCGTTTGGCCCATCAGGGGTATGACCTGAATCTGGCTGACATCGACGCTCCTGCGCTTGAGGCCGCGGCTGCCGAGCTTCATGCGAAGCACTCGTCGACGGTTGACGTTGCGGATGCGAGAGCCGTGCAGGACTTCGCCAACGAGATCGGGCCCGTCGACCTGCTCTGCCTCAACGCTGGCGTGTTGAGCACCTCGATGGGGCCTCCTTGGGAAGCCACCCCAGCAGAGTGGGATCGCGTCCTCGGTGTCAACCTCCACGGTGTCATCAACGGATTGCGAGCCTTCATCCCTCTACTCCTGAAGCGAGGTGAGCCGAGCCAGATACTGATCACAGCGTCGTTGGCTGGCGTAGTTACCTGGCCCGGAGGTGGTCCCTACGCAGCTTCCAAGCACGCCGTGCTGGCGGTGGCCGAACAAGCCGCCATGCACCTCGCCGACTCCGGTATCTCGGTCACGGTCCTCTGCCCAGCACTTGTGCGCAGCGGGATGTCGGACATCGGCGACGACCCAGATGAAGTCGCTGCTCTCGCGCTTGACGCCGTTGCGGACGGCCAATTCGCTGTGGTTCGCCCCGGCTGGATCTCTGCGCTACAGGTCCGGACTGACATCCTCACAACGGGACAACAACCGACGACTCCTGCCCCTGATGCTTCGTGACGAGTCCGTCGAACCTGTCCCCAGCCCTCCGGATGGTCTGCTCGGAGGTCGTTGGCGCGCGTCGCATCGCGTCTGCGAGAGAGTGGGGCTTGTGAACGACGTCATCGTGCTCCGAGACGACCAAGCGTCTCGATACACAGCGCTCGTCGACGGTGAGATCGTCGGAAGAATCGATTTCTCCCAGCGGGACGGTGTGGTGAACCTCCTGCATGTCGAAGTTGATTCCGCTCATCGCGGCAAGGGCGTCGCGAGCACGTTGGTGCGCCACGCTCTGGACGACGTCCGTGCACAGTCGATGCAGGTCATTCCCACGTGTCCGTACGCGCGGCAGTGGCTCAAGGCTCATCCGGACTACGCCGATCTCGTTGCGTCGTAGCTGGCGGCGTTGGGCGCGGTCCTTGACGCGACACCCACCACGGGTGTTCGTTGGCATCACCGGGGTCATCGTTATCGGAGAAGGCGGCGTCCAGGATGTCTCGTCGAGGTATCAGGGTTCTCTGGTTAGCACTCGCCGGGACGCTGGCGTTGCCGTTGCTGGGTGCGGCGCCCGCAGAGGCCGCAAAGGACAAGACACCTCCGACGTTGAAAGTGCCCCACTACGCCGCGTTCGTCGTCGGTAGTCAGCTCTCCAACACCGGGTACGGGCCGGATCGCTTTGATGCTTACGGGCTCGGAAGCGTGATGACCATGAGGGTCGGGTGGAAGGCCGAAGACGCAGGCAGCGGGATCTGCGGGTTCGACGTGTATGCCGTCTATGCCGGAGCTGACCCTGACCTCCTCGTGTCGAACAGCCTGGTGCACCACTTCGTGACCACGGCCACCGACTACAACGACCAGTTCGGTGGTGGATCGTTCAAAGTGGAGGGATACAACATCGTCGCGCGAGACTGCGCCGGAAACGAGACCACCAAGTTTGTCAATGCCCGTCCAGTGGTCACTCAGGAGGATGGATGGACCTTCGGCTATCCGGGTGTGTCGATCGCCTACCAAGGCGCGTGGGGGACGTCTCGATGCGCCTGCTGGTCAGCGGACTTCACCCGCAAGACCAAGACGAAGGGCGCCGCAGCGGTGATCAGCAAGACGTGGAAGAAGGGCGAGAGCGTGGCGCTGGTCATGGAGACGGCTCCGAGCCGCGGTGCCTTCCGGGTCTTCATCGACGGGAAGCGGGCGGCAACGGTCAATACCCACGCCGAAGAGAAGAGCCACCGGATGGTGGTCTGGGCTCATCGGATGCCAGCCGGAATGCATGAAGTCCGCATCGTCAACCGGGCCACCCCCCACCACAAGCGCATCGACCTTGATGCGGTGCTCACCGGGGACGACTTCTGGTGAGGGAACGATCGTGCTGAGGCTCGATCGGGGAGATTGCTGATGGACAAATACCCGCAGCTGCTGCATACCGTGCTGGACGCGACGGAACCCCGGCGGTTGGCCGAGTTCTACCGACAACTGCTCGGTCTGCACTATCGACCTGGCGACGAGATGCCCGCTGATGGGTCCGAGGACAGCGCGGACTGGCTGGTCCTGGTCGGACCTTCGGGGACCAGGCAGCTGGCCATCCAGCAGGTCGATCAGCTGGTGCGGACCACGTGGCCCACTCATGAGGTTCCGATGCAGCTTCACCTGGACTTCACCGTCGCGAGCGCAGCGGAGCTGGAACGCCAGAGAAAGCGATGCGAGGAGCTCGGGGGAGAGGTGATCCTCGACCGGACGGAGGACCCAGACGAGCCGTTGTACGTCTTTGCGGATCCGGCGGGGCATCCCTTCTGCATCTTCGTCGGCTAGAGAGCGCCGGTGATCGCCTGCAGCGCGAGGCTGGATACTGCGGCGACCAGCCACAACAGTCCGCCCAGTGCGAGGGGTCGCGCTCCCGCCCTCCGCAGCGTGCTCAGATGCGTGGACAGGCCGATGGCCGCCAGGGCGACAGTGATCAAGAAGACCGACACATCGTTCAGTGCGGGCTGCGCGTCGGTGGGTATGAGACCGAGGCTGTTGATGGTGGCCACGAGCACGAACCCGACGAGGAACAGCGGGATCAGGCGCACGATGTGCACCCGTGACTTCGAGGCGGTCGACTCCTTGCCGCCCGCTCCGGACGGATGGGGTGCAGGCGTCGTTCGGGCGTCGCGCCTGGCCGCCCAAGCAGCCAGCGCCAGGACGATGGGGATGATCATGAGGGTCCGCGTGAGCTTGACCACGACCGCGACGCTCGTCGCCTGCTGGCCGTACACCGTGGCGGCGGCTACGACGGAGGACGTGTCGTTGATGGCCGTGCCGGCGAACAGGCCGAACGCATCCTGGCTCATGCCGAGCACGTGCCCGATGAACGGAAACACGAAAACAGCGCAGATGTTGAACACGAAGATCGTCGAGACGGCATAGGCCACATCCGCGCCCACTGCGCCGATGACCGGAGTGACTGCCGCGACGGCAGAGGCGCCACAGATCCCCGTGCCTACCCCAATGAGGGTCCGCAGGTCGCCGATGACGCCCAACCATCGCCCGATCCAGTAGGCCGCACCCAGGCAGATGGCGAGGGTGCCGAGCATCACAGGCAGCGAGCTCAGGCCGACATCGGCGACCTGGGCGAGGGAGAGCTGTGTACCCAGCACGACCACCGACAGCTGAAGGACCTTGCGGGCGGAGAAGGCGATGCCGGAGGCGAATCTCTCCGATCCCGCGACCATCGGAGCGATCGCGATGCCGAGCACGATGGCAGCGATTGGACCACCGAGAACTGGCTCAAGGCGACCCAACGCGGTCGCGGCGACGGCGATGACAGATGCCAGGAGCAACCCAGGGAGAACGTTGAGCCGGTCGCCTCGATCCGGTCGATTCGTCGGCATGGATGACGTCACGGGCTGCAACGTGTTCTGGTCTAGGCGCTCTGGCCGTGCAGCCGTCGCTGCAACTCGCGCCAGGCAATGTCCGTGTCTGCGTCCGCCTGGTGGGGTCCGCGCAGGAGTTTGACGTACAAGGCGAGGTCGGTCAGATCCCAGCGCGATCGGTAGAAGGAGAGCTCTGCTTGCGACACCTTCCGCCCAGCCACCGCCTCGTATTCGGTCAGGGCTCTTGGGTCCGCCGAGAGCCACCAGAGGTCGCGGCCCGCGGGCGCCAGCAGGACCGTGTCCCAGTCGATCAGCGCCGGCCCCGACTCCGTGACCAGGAGGTTGTCAGGCTTCGGCTCGCCATGGGTGATCACGAGTGACTCCCCACGCCCCCGGATGGCCGACGCCAGGCGATCGATGCTGTCCAGGCGGAGACGTACCTCCTGTGCAGCCGACGCCAGGAGGGTGCGGCACCCCTCTGTGTAAGGACCGGCCGGATCCCACGCCTCGTCGACCTGCGCTAGAGCGTTCTCCAGATCGTCTCGCGCCTCGATCTCGAGGTCGTCAGTGGCGGCGATGGCCGAGACGGTCGCCGTCTCGGCGTGGAGCCTTGCCAGGACGCGGCTCAGCGCGCCAGCAGTCTGCCCAGCCTTTCCCTCGTCATCGGGCCAGGCGCACCCTTCGACGAACGGGAAGACTGTCACGGCGAATGTCCCATGCAGGGTGGAGATCGCCTGGCCGTGGGAGGTGCGATCTGGCGCTATGACGAAATCGAGTCCGGCCTCATCTCGGAGGGCGACTGCTGTGTTCATCGCCGCGCCGAGCCGGTCCAGACTCCGGTTGGGGTCCGCCCGGTTCAGCTCGTCGACGGTGACGAAGCGGCGCCCGCCCGCGCTGGTGGTCGCCACCCAATGATGGCTGCCGTAGCCCAGCGGGGCGTACGCAAGATGGGCAGTCCTCAGGCCCCACTCCCGATCGAGGAGCTCGCGTAGCTGACCTTCGTCAAGATCAGTTGGGGGCACACGCACGTGGGCACGCTAGCAACGCCCGCTGTCAGGGCTCGTTGCTAGTTTGCTGGCCATGACTCCCGAGGCCGTCGTTCGTTCACTGTGGGACCGCATCCAGGCGCGCGACTGGGAGGGATTGTCGCTGCTCCTGGACCCGCACCTGGTGGTGCGGTGGCCGTCGACGGGCGAGGTCTTCAGGGGCGCGGACAATTTCGTATCCGTGCAGTCGGACTATCCGGAGGGCTGGAGCATCTCGGTGCTTCGCGTGCTGGCTGCCGGCAACGAAGTCGTCAGCGAGGTGGAGGTTCCGACGATCGACGGCCCCACCTTCCGAGTGGCCAGCTTCGCGACTGTTCGCGACGGCCGAGTGGTTGAGGCCACCGAGTACTGGGTGACCGTGGATGCCGAGGAGCCTCCGAAGTGGCGTGAGCCGTACGCCAGCCGGGTCTGAGGGTGAGGTCCTCAGCGAGGGTTCGCGTCCAGACCTTCGGTGAGGAGCAAGACGACTGTGCTTGCCTGCTCGATGCCGAGGTGTGCGCGGCGACTGGGTGCCCCCTCGCCGGTCAGGACCAGCCGAGCGCCGGCGAGCGCTGCCGCGCCGCACGGGCCGGCCGCCAGCCCAAGCCGGCTCAGGTCGGCGACGGCTTCCTGGACGACCTCGTCGGTCACGCTTGCAGCGCCGTCCAGCCCATCGCGCAGGTACGGCCACGCCAGGGCTGAGGGAGTCTCACAGTTCAAGCCGGCCATGATCGTCTGACCTGGTTCCACCGATGTCAGGGTGCCCGCGGCCAGGCTGGCAAAGACGCAGGCAGCAGCTACCGGCTCGACGCTCAGGACGGCAACGTCGGACATCGCCTGCTGGCTACGGCAGTGGGCGACTGCGGCTTGTGCCAAGGAACCCACCCCAACCGGGACGATGATCAGGTCCGGTTGATCGACGCCGAGATCAACCAACTGCTCATCCATCTCGAGGAACATCGTGGAGTAGCCCTCGACGATCCAGGCGGGAATCTGTTCGTAGCCTTCCCAGGCGGTGTCCTGGATGACGATCCCGTCGAACTGTGCCGCAGCGTGTGCGGCGGCCGCCACGGCTTGATCGTAGGAGCCTTCCACCACATTGACGCTGGCTCCTTCATCCCTGATCGCCTCGATGGCCGCTGGATGCACGCCGAGTGGCACCCAGATGTGTGCTGGGTGGCCAAGGAGCCGGGCGAATCGCGCGACGGCTCGCCCGTGATTGCCATCGGTGGCGGCTACCAGCGGAGCGAGACGTCCGTGCTGGGCATCGCCCAGCAGGGCCTGATGGATGGCCCAGGAGGCGCCGAGCGCCTTGAAAGCGGGCAGTCCCAGCCGGTGGGATTCGTCCTTGGCCAAGACCCGCGCCACCCCGAGTTCCGCGGCGAGCTCGGGCAGAACCACCAGCGGTGTGGGGGCATATCCGTCGAGTGATCGATGGAACTCGAGTGCGGCCGTCGGCGCTGCAGCGCAAGCCCAGTGGCGCGGACGGTCGTTGGCGACCCACGCAAGGGAGTCATCGACTGAATGCATCCGACCGCCCTAGATGAAATAGCTGATGGTGTCGCCCCACCAGGCTTGTAGGCGACTCAGGAAGTCCTCGGGAGGAACAGCCAGGCTCGAGCGAGCCACGTCCGGGCCGAAGAGCCGCTGGTCCAGCAGCGCAACCGTGGCCGGGTCAGTCACCGTGACGGCGATCTCGCTGTTTCGGTACATCGCCCAGGCATCGAGGTTGAGGGTCCCGATGGATGCCTGATCGTCCGCCACGATCACCTTGGCGTGCACGACCACGTTGGGTTCGAGGTAGATGACGACACCGGCTGATTGCAGCTGAGCGTAGGAGTGCTCCAGCGCGTGCTGGGTCGTCGGATTGTTCGAGGTCTCCGACACGAACAGCCGGACGTTGACCCCGCGTTCGCCAGCCGCCGTGATCGCGTCGATCATCCCGTCGTCGGTCAGGTAGGGGTTGACGATGTCGAGACGCGACGTGGCCGTGCCGATCAGCTCACGGGCCTGCTGGGTCGCGTTGACGAAACCGCCTTGGATGTTCTGCGTCAGAGTGGCCGGGATCGTGCCAGCTGAAGTTGGAGCTGGGAAGTAGGGCGCGAGAGAACCCATGCCAGAGGGCAGCGAGCCGCCGTACGCCCAGAAGCTCGACAAGAAGGCGGCCTGAGTCTGTCGGACGATGTTGCCGGTCAGTCTGGTCATCACATCGTGGAAGCGGCCGTCGTAGAAGTGATCTTCGATGCCCGCGCCACCGGTCCAGGCGATCGAGCCGTCGATGACGTAGAGCTTGCGGTGGTCGAACTGACCCACTTCGTCCTGTCGCCAGTCGAGGGAGCGGTCGGTGCCGAGCTCGCCTTCTCGGTCCAACGGCAGGCTGTCGTTCACCACGATGTGGCAGCCCGCCGCGACCATCCCGTCGAACAACGACATGGACCCCTTGAACACCTGACTGCCGTAGGTGTCGACGATGATCCGGACGTCGACTCCTTCAGCGGCCTTGGCCCGCACCGCAGCACTGAACGCCTGGCCGACGTCCCCGTCCTTCCAGCCGTACATCAGGATGTGTACCGAGCTCTGGGCGTTGTTGATGTCGTCGAGAATCTTCGGGAAGAACGAGGTGCCGTCAACCCAGGGTTGTGAGGTCGCAGCCGTGGACGGAGCGAAGGAGAAGGCGGCCGCGCTGGGCCGTCGTTCACCCGTCGTGACGTACGTCTCCGTCGCTGCCTCTGACTCCGCCGAGGTCACCCCATCGACGGGTGGCCAGGTGGAGGTTTCCTCGGTGCGCAGGATCTGCCACCAAGCCCAGGTCGCAGCGATGAGCAGCACGCCGACGAGGGCGAGTCCCCCCAGCTTCAACGCCCGCCGCACCCGGCCACTGTGTCAGACGCGCCCGCGGGGGGAACGCGCTGGTGGTGGCGCGATCGCAACCGATGCGGCAGAATCACATCCGTGTGACCCGCTGTGGCACACTCAGCAAGGAGCAGCACAGCTTTCAATCGCTTTGAATCGCTCGAGGTTGGTG
This sequence comes from uncultured Actinomycetota bacterium, assembly GCA_963819985.1. Taxonomy (GTDB): domain Bacteria; phylum Actinomycetota; class Actinomycetes; order DATJPE01; family DATJPE01; genus JANPBY01. The sequence goes on from CAWFYH010000002.1 coordinate 262,112, forward strand.
GGGAAGCCGAACCTCGGCGAGCAATTCAGCGATTGGGAGGCATGTCGTGACGACTCGTGGCGTTGTCTACATCCATTCGGCACCACCAGCCCTGGGGCCGCACGTGGAGTGGGCTCTCACTGGCGTGCTCGGACAACGGGTCAGCATGGACTGGACCCCCCAAGCGGCCGCGCCTGGCACCTTCCGGACCGAGCTGTCATGGCTGGGCGAGGCGGGTACGGCGTCCCGCGTCGCATCGGCCCTGCGTGGCTGGGTCCACCTGCGCTTCGAGGTGACTGAAGAGCCGACCGCGCACACCGAGGGCGCACGGTTCAGCAGCACACCCGCGCTTGGTCTGTTCCATGCAGTGACGGGGGTGCACGGGGACCTGGTGATCCCGGAGGACCGACTCCGCGCGACCGTCGAACGCGTCGCCCGGGAGAAGGGTGACCTTCCCGCCGAGATCGACCGATTGCTAGGACGGCCCTGGGACGACGAACTCGAAACATTCCGCTGGGCAGGCGAAGGTGCCCCCGTTCGGTGGCTCCATCAGGTTGGATAGCCCCCGACGAGAGGGGGCGACCTCGATGGCCGCCGAACACGACCTGACACAAACACGAGCTGTCCCATCCCCCCTGCGCTATTGGGGCGCCATGGGTTGGGCGGCCATCGGCGTGGGCGGGGGAGTCGTGGCGCTGTTCGTGGCGTTCCGGCTGCTCAGTGGCTTGATCGTGCCGGTCGCCATTGCCTTGGTCCTTGCGGTCCTTTTGCTGCCGCTGACCAACTGGCTGGCCGCACGGATGCCCCGAGGCATAGCGGTCACGGTGGTGCTCGTCCTCGCGGCCGCGGTCGTAGTCGCGTTCACCTGGATCTTCATCAAGGGCGTGGCCAACGAGGCGCCCGCTATCTCATCGTCGATCCAGGCAGCCGTGGCGAAGTTACAGAGCTCCCTCGGCGTGACCAGCAGCTCGGTGAGCGGCTCGGTGTCCAGCTCGACTGGGTCTGCGACCGAGGTCGTGACCGGGCTCAAGGGAGTTACCGGACTCGTCGTGGCAGGCCTGAACTCCGCGGTCTCGCTGTTCTTCGGAGCCTTCATCGCCGTCATGGTCTTCTTCCTGGTGCTGCTCGATCCGAAGGAGAGCCAGGGTTGGATCGCCCGTCTTCTCCCGTGGCCGCGGGAGCAGGCTGATCGATTGTTCACGACGTTCGGTCAGGTAATCCGTGACTACTACAAGGGTTCGACCATCCTGGCGGGCGTCAACTCGGTTCCCATCTGGATCGTGGCCATCCTGCTCGACGTGCCGGCCGCCGGCTCGGTCTTCGTCGTCTTGTTCGTCACGTCCTACATCCCCTACATCGGGGCCTGGCTGGGTGGCGCCTTCGCCGTCCTGCTCGCCCTTGGCTCCGGCGGCACCACCGACGGGTGGATCATGTTGGCCGCCGTCTTGATCGTCAATCTGGGCTTGCAGAGCGCCGTTCAACCCTTCGCCTACAGCGCCACCATGAAGGTGTCCGCGCTCGGGGTCTTCCTCTTCACCCTGCTCGGCGGGCTGGTCGCCGGAGTCTTCGGCGCGATGATGGCCGCCCCGATCCTGGCGCTGATCAATCGATTCGACCGCGACGTACGGATGCCCGCGCAACCGGTCCAGGTGACCGGATCAGGTCCGCCGGGCGGCCCGGAACTAGACACCGCCTGAGGAGTCCGGCGACTCAGAGTGGGATGTTGCCGTGCTTGCCTCGGACAGCCGGCGAGGCAGATATCGCCCGGGCCACGGCGCTGCGAGTGCGGTCTGGGGCAACGACCTCGTCGACGAAGCCGAGTGCCGTGGCCTTGTCGAGCCCACCGGCAAGCAGCTCGTGCTCCTCGGCCAGCTCGGTCTCCAGCTGCGCGCGCATCTCGTCGGGGACCTCGGCGAGTCGACGACGGTGCAGCACTCGTACCGCCGCTACCGATCCCATGACCGCGACGTGCGCGTCGGGCCAGGCGAATACTCGGGTGGCGCCAAGGGCACGGGAGTTCATCGCGATGTAAGCGCCGCCATAGGCCTTGCGCGTGATGACCGACACTCGCGGCACGACGCATTCAGCGAAGGCATGAAGCAACTTCGCTCCGCGGCGGACAACTCCGTCCCACTCCTGACCGACCCCCGGGAGGTATCCGGGTACATCGACCAGGACGATCAGCGGAACGCCGAACGCGTCGCACATTCGCACGAACCGGGCCGCCTTCTCGGCTGAGGACGAGTCGAGGCAACCCCCGAGCCGCAGGGGATTGTTGGCGATCAGGCCAACCGTGCGTCCGCCGAGGCGGCCCAGTGTCGTCGTGATGTTGGGCGCCCACCGCGGGTGCAGCTCGAGGCTGGTGTCCGCGTCGAGCATGCCAGCGACCAACGGGTGTACGTCGTAGGCCCGCTTGGCTGACTCGGGCAGCAGGTCGGCCAGATCGACGTCGTCGACCTCGCCGAAGCTGCCCTGGTCTCCGAGCAAGGCGCAGATGCGGCGGGCCTCGTCGAGGGCGCCGCGCTCGGTCTCGGCTACGACATGCACGACGCCTGAGCGACGACCGTGCGTCTCCGGACCGCCGAGTCGGAGCATGTCGACGTCCTCGCCCGTGACCGAGCGAACGACGTCTGGGCCAGTGACGAATACCCTGCCCTCAGGGCCGAGGATGACGATGTCGGTGAGTGCGGGGCCGTACGCCGCGCCACCGGCGGCCGCACCGAGCACCACCGATACCTGGGGGATGACCCCGGAGGCGCGCGTCATGATCGCGAAGATCTCGCCCACGGCGTGCAGCGACGCAACGCCCTCGCGCAGCCGAGCCCCGCCGGAGTGCCAAATGCCCACGATGGGAACGTCATCGGCCAGCGCACGCGCGTACGCCGCGAGGACGACCTTGCAGCCGGCGGTGCCCATGGCGCCGCCTTGGACCGTGGGATCTGAGCAGAAGGCCGTGACCACAGCGCCGTCGATGCGGCCGGTCCCCGCGAGCATGCCGCTGTCGTCCTCGGCGGTGATCGAGGTGAACGAACCGGAGTCGAACAATGCCTCCATGCGTACTCGCGGATGGCGCGGGTCGAGCTCGATCCCAGGGCGGCTCTCGAGCACCGTCATGACGTGCTCCTGAACACCAGGGCCACGTTGTGGCCGCCGAAACCGAAGGAGTTGTTCAGCGCGGCCAGATCGCCGGCGGGCAAGGGCCGCGGCTCGCCCCGGACCACGTCGAGGTCGATGTCGTCGTCGGGGTCATCGAGGTTCGCGGTCGGCGGTGCGACGCGGTGGTGCAGGGCTAGCACCGTGGCGATCGACTCCACGGCTCCGGCGGCACCGAGTAGGTGACCTGTCATGGACTTGGTCGCTGATACCGCGACGTGGTCCGCGGCCGCGCCGAGGGCACCGCGGATGGCGGCCGCTTCGGCAGTGTCGCCCTGGGGCGTGGAGGTGGCATGGGCGTTGAGGTGCGCCAGGTCGTCTGGGCTGACCTCAGCGTCGGCGAGGGCGGTCACCATGGCGCGTGTCGCGCCTGCGCCCACGGGGTCGGGCTGGGCGATGTGGTGGGCGTCGGAGCTCAGGCCCAGCCCGCCCACCTCGGCGTAGACGCGGGCGCCACGTGCGGCCGCGTGCTCCGCGGACTCGAGGACCAGAACTCCAGCACCTTCCCCGAACACGAACCCATCGCGGCCCTTGTCGTAGGGGCGGGACGCTCGGCTGGGTTCGTCGTGCCGCTTGGACAGCGCCATCATGGCCGCGAACGCGGCCAGCGGGAGCGGGTGGATGCAGGCCTCTGTCCCTCCGACGACCACGACATCAGCGCGGCCGGAGCGGATCATCTCGGTGCCGTACGCCACGGCTTCGGCGCCCGAGGCGCAGGCGGAGACCGGGGTGTGCACGCCGGCCTTGGCCCCCAGCTCGAGGCCGACGTAAGCCGCCGGACCGTTGGGCATGAGCATGGGGATCGTGTGCGGGGACACCCGGCGGGGCCCCTTCTCTCGGAGGTTGTCCCACTGGCCGATCAAGGTCATGGCGCCACCGATGCCGGTGGCGATCGCAACCCCGAGGCGCAAGCCGTCGACGTCGGGTGACCCGGCGTCGGCCCAGGCCTCGCGGGCAGCGATCAGTGCCACCTGCTCGGTGCGGTCGAGCTTGCGCGCCTCGACGCGGTCCATGACTTCACTGGGGTCGACGGCCAACGTTGCGGCGATGCGCACCGGCAGGTTCTCCGCCCAGGGTTCGTCGAGCAGCCGCGTGCCGGATCGCCCGGCGAGCAGCCCCTCCCACGTCGTCGCGACGTCTCCGCCGACCGGCGTGGTTGCGCCGAGACCGGTGACGACGACGGTACGGCGAGCGTGGGAGCTCACGGACATCTCAGGCGCCTGCCTTCGCGATGTAGCTGACAGCGTCACCGACCGTGCTGAGGTCCTTGACGTCGTCGTCGGGGATCTTCACGTCGAACTTTTCCTCGGCGGCAACGACGACCTCGACCATCGACAGCGAGTCGATGTCCAGATCGTCGATGAAGGACTTGTCCAGCTGGACGTCGGCGGTCGGTACGCCGGCGACCTCGTTGACGATCTCGGCGAGGCCGGACAGGATCTCCTGCTCGGTGGCCATGTGCGGTTCTCCTTTGGTGGGTGCTCGTCTGCCGGGGCCCCGGCAGACGGGTTCGTGGCACCGACTGTGTCGGTGGGTGCCGCCTAGGGCAGCGTGACAACCTGAGCGGCGAAGGACAAGCCTGCGCCGTAGCCGATCAGCAGAGCCGTATCGCCGCTCCGAGCTTCGCCGCTCTCCAGCATTGCTGCCATGGCCAGCGGGATGGACGCCGCCGATGTGTTGCCGGTGTGGACGATGTCGCGCGCCACGGTGACGTGATCGGGTAAGCCGAGCTTCTTCACCATCGCGTCGATGATGCGCAGGTTTGCCTGGTGCGGGATGAAGACGTCGAGGTCTTCGACTCCTACGCCGGCTGCTTCGAGCGCCTCCTGACACACGGGGGCCATCTGGAAGACCGCCCAGCGAAAGACCTGTTGGCCGTTCATGGACAACGACGGGAAGGCCTGGTCAGGGTTGTTGCGAAGCGTGTCCCAGCTCACGTCCTGGGTGATCGCGTCACCTTGCGAGCCGTCGGCGCCCCAGACGACCGGGCCGATCCCGTTGGTCTCCGACGGACCGATCACGACGGCGCCGGCGCCGTCGCCGAAGATGAAGGCAGTGCTGCGGTCGAAGGCGTCGACCATCTCGGTGAGCTTCTCGCATCCGATGACCAGGACGTAGTCGGCGCTACCGCCGCGCACCATGTCATTGGCCAGGGCCACGCCGTGGCAGAACCCCGCACAGGCGGCCGAGATGTCGAGGGCCGCCGCGTTCTTGGCCCCGATCCGGTCACCCACGAGGGCGGCGGCGGAAGGTGTCTGCAGCAAGTGGGTGACGGTCGCTACGAGGACCATGCCGATCGCGTCTGCGGACAGCCCGGCGGAGGCGAGCGCCTTTTCCGCGGCTGCCGAGCTCATGTCGACGACGGTCTCGTCGTGTGCGGCGGCGCGGCGTTCGACGATGCCCGAGCGTTCGCGGATCCACTCGTCGCTGGAGTCGATGCGCTCGATCACCTCGGCATTGGAGACGATGCGAGCAGGTCGGTATTGCCCGACACCGAGGATCTGCGCATGTCGCGTGCTGCGGGTGTCTCGGATGGTCGTGCTCATGCGGGCACCTCCACGGGGTGCAGTCGGACGACCGGTTGCCCGGGTGACACCGGATCTCCCTCTTCGACGAGCCACTCGATGATCGTTCCGCCGTGCGGTGCGACTACCGGCGTCGCGTCACGCAGCCCCTCGACCGTACCCACCGGCGCCCCAGGCTCCACGTCGTCCCCCAGCCCGCCGATGCCGTCTGCATATCGGAACACGCCCTTGGACGGTGCCACGAGCATCCGCCAGGACGGTGCTTCCGAGATGGGGCTGGCCGTGGCATGCCTGGCCACCAGGTCGAGTGCTGCAGGAATGTCCTCGGGAGTCTTGAGCGCCAAGGTCTCGATTCCGGGAAGCGCCCGCTTGGCCAGGGCGGTCAAGGTGCCAGCAGGGGGGAGCTCGATCACGGCGGTGACGCCGAGGTCGGCCATCGTTCGCATACAGAGGTCCCACCGGACGGGGTTGGCCACCTGATCGACGATGCGGCTAAGGGCATCGCGGCCGTTGTGGACCACCGCACCATCCTTGTTGGACAGCAGTCGAAGCCGGGGGTCGTGGGTTGTGATGGCACGGGAGAGCCCGCGCAGCACCTCGACAGCGGGCTCCATGTGGTGGGTGTGGAAGGCGCCCGCCACTTGCAGTGGCCGCAGGCGCGCGCCCTCCGGCGGGTCGGCTTGGAAGGCGGCCAGCTGCTCGAGGGTGCCGGCGGCGACGATCTGGCCCGTCGCGTTTGCGTTGGCCGGGGTGAGGCCGTGGTTGTCGATCGAGTCGAGGACGACCTGAGGGTCGCCGCCGAGCACCGCGGTCATGCCCGTGGGGGTCGTGGCGGAGGCCTTGGCCATGGCGCGGCCGCGCTCTCGGACGAAGATCATGGCCTGTTCGGCGGTCATGACACCGGCCGCGGTCGCGGCTGTGATCTCTCCGACCGAATGACCAGCCCCCGCGGCTACCTTGCCGTAGGCGTCGGACGGGTGGGGAAACAGCGAGAGCAGGCTGACCAGCCCTGCGGCAACGAGAAGTGGTTGGGCGACGGCGGTGTCGGTGATCTCCTCGGCGCTGCCCTCGGTGCCCAGCCGTACGAGGTCCAGCCCCGAGCACAAGGACAGCCAGCTGAATCGCTCCCGGAAGCCCGGCTGTTCGAGCCAAGGAGTGATGAAGCCTGGGGTCTGAGCGCCCTGCCCGGGCGCGACGATGACAAGCACCCGTCCACCGTGTCGGATCCGGGCCGGTTGAGCCGGTAGCGCCGTGAACGAACGTGGGAACGAAAGTTTAGAGGTTTCCCACAAATTCGCGCTAGAGGCATGGCGCTAGATCTCAGCAAGTCGGCCGAGGGTGAGTGCCACTCGCAAGGTGAAGGCCCCCCGAGGGTCGGCTGGGCTCACCCCGGTCACGTCGCTGACTCGACGGAGTCGATATCGCACGGTGTTGGGATGGACGAACAGCAGCCGAGCGGCGCCCTCGATGGATCCGGACTGCTCCAGATAGGCCCGCAGGGTCTCCAGGAGCTCACGCCCGGCCTGCACGAGTGGGGTGTAGATCTCGGCCAACAGGTGGGCGCGGGCGTCGGAGTCTCCATCGAGGGTGCGCTCGGGGAGCAGGTCGTCGGCGTGGACCGGTCGAGGCGCCTCGCTCCAGGCGGCTGCCGCACGCAGCCCCGAGAGCGCGGCCGCGGCCGAGGCTGGGCTGGAAGCCAGGTCCGGCTGGATGGGCCCGACGACAACCGGGCCGCCCCCAAACTGGCTGAGCAGCGCCCGGGCTGCTGACACCGGGTCGGTGACCCGGCCGAGCACCACGATCAGCCGGTGCCCCTGCACGCCGACGATGGCGTCGAGGTTCTCGTGGCGGGCGGCCCGTTGGATGGCCTCGGCTGCCGCATCCGGGCTCAGATCTGGCGTGGATCCCATGACGACGCAGACCTTTGAGCCGCTCGGCCACCCGAGGGCGGCAGCCCTTGAGAGCACGTCGTCGTCGATCTCGCCGCGCAACAAGGCGTCCACGATCAGGGCCTCGATCCGTGCATCCCAGGCGCCGCGAGCTTCCGCGGCTTGGGCATAGACCTGCGCGGCCGCGAACGCGATCTCCCGGCTGTAGCGCAAGACCGCCTCGCGCAGCATCGCCTCCTCCCCGGGCGAGGCAATCTGGTCGACCCGCTCCTCGACGACGTCGATCGTCACGCGCACGAGGTCCACGGTCCGGCGCAGGCTGATGACCCGGATGAGCTCCCTCGGCGCCGTACCGAACACGTCTGCGGTGATGGTCAGACCAGCGTCTGGATCACGGAACCACTCCACGAATCTGGCCAGGCCGGCCGAAGCCACCAGGCCGACCCAGGAGCGGTCGTCGGGGGGGAGGCTGCGATACCAGGGCAGCGACTCCATCCGCTGGATGGCCGCCGTCGACAAGGTGCCCATCGCGGATTCGAGGCGCTTAGCCGTCGCGGCACGCTGGTTGGACACCCGGTGATCGTACGTCGACCCGACAGCAAAGATTGTGGGACACTCACAAGTCCAGCTCGCCTCTGCAACGGGCGACCTTCTGCTGTGGGTGACGGCCCCGCGGACGAGCGCTCGGGCGTGAGAGCCTGCCGGTGTGGACCCCGTCGAGGCCCTGCGCCGGATCGCCTTCCTGCTCGAGCGTGCCCAGGAGCCGACGTACCGGGTGCGCGCCTTCCGACGAGCCGCCGCGGTCGTCTCCGACCGTCCGCCGAGTGAGATTGAGGATCGCGCCGTCGCCGGCACGCTGACCGACCTGCCGGGCGTCGGAGACTCAACAGCCCGCGTCGTGACCGAGTCGTTGGCCGGCCAGGTCCCTGGCTACCTGGCGCGACTCGAGCCGGGAGCCCTCAGCCCGGTCGTCCCAGGGGGCGAAGCCTTGCGCGCTGCGTTGCGTGGGGACTGCCACGTCCACTCGGACTGGTCCGATGGCGGATCACCCATCGAAGAGATGGCTGAGACGGCGCGAGATCTCGGGCATGAATGGATGGTGCTCACCGACCACTCGCCTCGGCTGACCGTTGCGAACGGGCTGTCACCCGAACGACTCAGGGATCAGTTAGTGGTGGTCGAACGGCTCAATGAAGAACTCGAGCCCTTCCGCATCCTCACCGGGATCGAGGTAGACATCCTCGACGACGGGTCCTTGGATCAGGAGCCGGAGCTGCTGGCGCGCCTCGACCTGGTCGTCGCATCCGTCCACTCCAAGCTGCGCATGGACTCCGATTCCATGACCCGGCGGATGGTGACGGCCGTGGCCAACCCGCACACCGATGTGCTGGGACACTGCACGGGTCGCATGGTCACCGGTAGCCGTAACCGCCCCGAGTCGGCGTTCGACGCCGAGCTCGTCTTCGAGGCGTGTCGACACTTCGACGTCGCGGTGGAGATCAACTGCCGTCCCGAGCGCTTGGACCCTCCACGACGATTGCTGCGGCAGGCGGTCGACGCAGGCTGCGTGTTCACCATCGACACAGACGCGCACGCTCCGGGGCAGCTCGACTGGCTGCCGTACGGCTGCGCACGGGCCGAGGACTGTGACGTCCCTGTCGAGCGGGTGCGCAATGCCCGATCCGCGGAGGACCTGCTCGCCTGGACGTCCTCCCACTCCCCCCACTGAGGGTGACCAGGGTCAGTTGCGGAGCGTTGCGGCGAAGTCGGGGACATAGCGGTTGGTGTCGCGTGGGGGCCGCTCGTAGCCGCGGGAGGCGGGCCGGTCAGGCAATCGCAGCTCCGACGCGGGGACTTGCCGATACGGGATCGACTCGAGCAGATGGTGGATCATGTTGAGCCGCGCGGCCCGCTTGTCGTCGGCTTCAACGACGTTCCACGGCGCGTCTGCGATGTCGGTGTGGACGAACATCTCGTCCTTGGCTCGCGAGTAGTCCTCCCAGCGGGTGATCGACTCGAGGTCCATAGGCGAGAGCTTCCAGCGACGCAAAGGGTCTTCCAGGCGAGAGCGGAATCGCGCTTCCTGCTCCGGGTCGCTCACCGAGAACCAGTACTTGCGCAGCAGGATGCCGTCCTCGAGCAGCAGTCGCTCGAAGATCGGAGCCTGGCGCAAGAACGTCCGGTACTCGTCGGACGTGCAGAAACCCATGACCTTCTCCACGCCCGCACGGTTGTACCAGGACCGGTCGAAGAGCCTGATCTCTCCTGCAGCGGGCAACTCCGCGGTGTAGCGCTGGAAATACCATTGCCCGCGTTCCCGCTCCGTCGGCGCGGGCAGCGCGACGATCTGAGCGACCCGAGGACTGAGGTATTCGGCGACCCGCTTGATGGCTGAGCCCTTGCCGGCCGCATCTCGCCCCTCGAACACGACGACCACGCGGGCGCCCTCAGAGCGGACCCATTCCTGCATCTCGACCAGCTGGGCCTGCAGCGAGCGCAGCGCCTGTTCGTAGACCTTCTTGCCGACCCGAGGCTTGTTCTTCACGCGTCGCCCATGCCCACTCCTGGGTCTGCTGCTGTCACGTCGCTCAGCTGGTAGCGCTCGAAGGCCTGCCGCGGCAGATCGGGATCGACCTCACCTCGTCGGGCCAGCGTCTCGAGGGTGCGCAACGTGATCGACTCGGCGTCGACCTTGAAGTGTCGTCGAAGTGCCCCGCGGGTGTCCGACATCCCGAATCCGTCAGTGCCGAGGGTGGCGAAGTCCTGCGGGACCCATTCGCGGATCTGGTCCTGCACGGCGCGCATGTAGTCCGACACCGCGACGACCGGCCCGGGCCGACCTTCGAGACGTTCGGCGACGTAGGCCGTGCGGCGCTGCTCACCGGGATGCAGGAAGTTCCATGAGTCCACCTCGAGGCCGTCCCGGCGCAGCTCGTTCCAGGAGGTGACCGACCAGACGTCGGCGTGCACCCCCCAGTCCTCACGCAACAACTGCTGAGCGCGCTCAGCCCACGGAACCGCCACCCCGGAGGCGAGCAGCTGAGCCCGAGGGCCATCGGCACCCCCATCTGGCGCCGGTCGCCAAAGGTGCAGTCCTCGCAGGATTCCCTCGGCATCGACGTCGGCCGGCTCCTCCGGCTGCACGTACGGCTCGTTGTAGATCGTCAGGTAGTAGTAGACGTTCTCTGGATCGTCGCCATACATCCGGCGCAGGCCATCTCGGACGATGTGGCCGATCTCGAACCCGAACGCCGGGTCGTAGGCAACGACGGCAGGGTTGGTCGACGCCAGCAACGGTGAGTGCCCGTCCTCGTGCTGCAGCCCTTCGCCATTCAGCGTCGTGCGCCCCGCGGTTGCGCCCAGCACAAAGCCGCGAGCCATCTGGTCTGCGGCGGCCCACAGCCCATCGCCGGTGCGCTGAAAACCGAACATCGAGTAGAAGATGTAGATCGGGATCATTGGCTCGCCGTGCGTGGCGTAGGAGCTGCCGACTGCGGTGAACGAAGCCACCGACCCGGCTTCGTTGATCCCCTCGTGCAGGATCACGCCGGTCTCGGACTCCTTGTAGGACAACATCAACTCGCGGTCGACCGCGAGATAGGTCTGCCCCTGCGGGTTGTAGACCTTGAGGGTTGGGAAGAGGCTGTCCAGTCCGAACGTTCGCGCCTCGTCGGGGATGATCGGCACCAGCCGAGCGCCGATGCCCTCTTCCTTGACCAGGTCCTTGAGCAGGCGAACGAACGCCATCGTCGTAGCGACTTCCTGCTTGCCTGAGCCACGTTTGACGACGTCATAGACCTGGTCGCCAGGGAGCACGAGTGGTTTTGACGCTGTGGGGCGCCGCTCTGGGATCGGCCCGCCGAGCACGCGCCGGCGCTCCATCAGATAGGAGTAGACGTCGCTGTCCTTGCCGGGATGGATGTACGGCGGCATCTTCGCGTCGAGGTGCTCGTCATCGACCGGCATCTGCAGCCGGTCGCGGAACGTGCGCAGGTCGTCGATCGACAGCTTCTTCATCTGGTGGGTCGCGTTGCGAGCCTCGAAGTGGCTGCCCAGGGTCCAGCCCTTGATGGTCTTGGCGAGGATCACGGTCGGCTGCCCGGTGTGCTCGGTGGCCGCTGAATACGCCGCGTACATCTTGCGGTAGTCGTGGCCGCCTCGCTGCAGTGCCCAGATGTCCTCGTCGCTCCAGTCTTCGACGAGCTTGCGAGCCCGCGGGTCGCGCCCGAAGAAGTGCTCGCGGATGAAGCCGCCGTCCTCGGCCTTGAACGTCTGGTAGTCGCCGTCGGGCGTCGTGTTCATGATGTTGACCAGCGCGCCGTCCGCGTCACGGGCCAGCAGCTCGTCCCAGGCCCGGCCCCAAACCACCTTGATGACGTTCCAGCCGGCACCACGGAAGAACGACTCGAGCTGCTGGATGATCTTGCCGTTGCCGCGAACCGGCCCATCGAGGCGTTGCAGGTTGCAGTTGATGACGAAGGTCAGGTTGTCGAGTTCCTCGCGTGCCGCCAGCCCGATGGCTCCCAGCGACTCCGGCTCATCCATCTCGCCGTCGCCCAGGAACGCCCAGACTCGTTGGTCGCTGGTGTCCTTGATTCCCCGGTTGTGCAGGTAACGGTTGAACCGAGCCTGATAGATGGCGTTCAGCGGGCCGAGCCCCATGGACACCGTGGGGAACTCCCAGAACTCCGGCATCAACCGCGGGTGCGGGTATGACGGGAGGCCCCCGCCTGGATGCGAGAGCTCCTGGCGGAAGCCGTCCAGCTGATGCTCGGTCAGTCGACCCTCGAGGTATGCCCGTGCGTACATGCCGGGCGATGCGTGCCCCTGGAAGTAGACCTGGTCGCCGCCGCCGGGATGATCCTTGCCGCGGAAGAAGTGGTTGAACCCGACTTCGTAGAGCGTCGCGGACGAGGCATAGGTGGAGATGTGTCCTCCGACACCGACGCCGGGACGCTGGGCGCGGTGCACCATGATCGCCGCGTTCCAGCGGATGTAGGCCCGAATCCGCCGCTCCACCCACTCGTCACCAGGGAACCAGGGCTCACGTTCTGGTGGGATCGAGTTGATGTAGTCGGTCGAGTTGAGGGGGGCGACGCCGACGTTGCGCTCGCGTGCACGTTGGAGGAGCGAGAGCATCAAGAAGCGAGCGCGGTAGGGGCCCGCGCCGTCGATGACCTGATCGAGAGACTCCCGCCACTCGGCTGTCTCGTCTGGATCGACGTCGACCAGCTGGGTCGGGAGTCCGTCGTTGAGCAGGGGAGCGCGGTCGCGTCCGGTTGGCACGGTGTCTTCCACTCCTCTTGGAGTCGGGATGCGCGGGGGTCGCCCGTACCCCCATCCTTCACCGCTGGGACCGAGGCGTCGACCTACCCCCGGGTACGGCGTACGCGGCGCGCTGGTCGCTGACGCGTCGCAGACCCGTGACGCCCCGAGGTCAGTGGGAGTCGCCCAGCCAGCCCCAGGCGTCGCCGGACTCCTTGACGCCGGTTGCGGGCCCCCTGCCCTGGACCAGCTTGAAGGAGCCGATACCGCTGGGCAGCCCGTTCTTCTGCGGCAGGACGGTGAGCCAGCCGGAGTTGTTGCTCTCCCCCGGAGACGAGACGGCCAGCAGTTGATTGGCGTCGCTGCCCATGTCGAGGAACCTGACAAACGAGCCGAAGCCGTCGCCCTTCTTGGTCTTCCCAGGCACTCCCGGCTTGTCCTGGGAGATGGCGATCGACCCGGCGCCGAACGCACCGTCCAGAACCCGGATCGAGTTCTCGTTGGTGCCCACGGCCAGCAGGTCCATTCCGGCGGACTGATGACCTGCGGCCAGGCTGGCGCCGAAGAGATCACCGCGTCCGGCCTTGCCGGCGATGCCCTTGGACTCCTGCGTCAGGGTCTTGTCGGCGCCGGCCAGCCCTACGCCGTGCTTGCCGAACAGCACGTAGACCCGGCCCGCGTCCTGGTAGGTCTTGTTGTTGCTCGATCGCTTGACGGGCGCACCCACAGCACTGATCGCGAGGTCGTCCCCGGCTTTGCCATTGAACTCGCCCGTCGCCAGGGTGCGGCCGAAGGAGTCGGGCTGATCGCTCCCGTACGTGAACGGGTGCGGCTTGCCCTTGATCCCCTTCGAGTCGGGACTCCAGCGCTGGGCATTTTCGAAGTCGAGGACGTTGGCACTGCTTCCTGGCACCACGACGACAGCGCCCGAGCTGTAACCACGGTCGTCGTAGTCGTAGGGGATGCCGACCACGAGGTCGGCTAGGCCGTCGTCGTCGAAGTCGCCCATGGCCAGAGCCTCACCGAACAGCTCGTTGCGCTGCTTCTTGCCCGGGACCCCGGGCTTGCCCTCGCCGAAGCTCTGCGATGCGGCGAACGGCGCAGCGCCCCCCTTGTAGACGCGAACCACGTTTTGTCCCGGCGCACCGACCGCCAGCTCGTCATAGCCGTCGCCGTCCATGTCGCCGCTGGCGAGTCCGTCCCCGTAGTAGGTGTAGCCCTTGGTCTTCCCCTTTGAGGTGTACTTCAGGGTCTGCGCGCCGACAGTCGTCAAGCCGACGTTCATCTTGCCGAAGAGGACGATCACGTTGCCTGCGTCGGTCCCGGTCTTACCGACGTCCTCGCCGGGGGAGGCGATCGCCAGATCGGCCGCGCCGTCCCCGTTGTAGTCGCCGCTCGTCATTGAGTAGCCGAACTGATCGCCGATTCGTGAGCCGTGCTTGGGCTTCTCCGCTACGCCGGGCACCCCGTCAGACCCTTGCTTGAACACCGTCGAGGCGGTCGAGTAGTCGCCCGAGGAGTCGGCCATGAACACGCTGACGGTCCCCGCGTCGGTGTTCTTTCCGACGTTCTCGCCGGGCGCGCCCACGGCGAGGTCGGCCTTGCCGTCGCCGTTGAAGTCCCACGCGACGGTTGGGCCGAAGGGCTCAACGCCCGCCTCGGAGCTCGTGGCCGCGAGCAGCGGCAGACCGGCAGCGGCGAGGGCCAACGCGGCGGCAGCAGCAAAGGGACGAACGGACGTCATGAGGAGTTCTCCAACGTGGTCGGCAGACATACAGCCGAGCTGACAGCCCAGCAGAGAGTTCTTCGAGGGTACGTGGGGCATGGCTGGGCGCCGAATCGTCGGGCGTGTCGATCGGGACGGCCGAAGCAGTCTGGTGGCAGTCGGCGCGTTCCGCTTGCGTTCGGCGCCTCCGGACCGGTGGACTGTGCCTGCGTCCCCGTCGGGGGGACCGGACTGTGGGGAGGAACGTCGTGAGCGCCACCGCGGACGCGGCCGAGGGCGAGCGTCAGCTGGCAGGCAAGTTGGGTGTCGCGGCGGGCCACGTCGTCCAGGAGCTCGGCTACGACTCCGACTGCGACGAGGACCTTCGCGCCTCGGTCACCGCCGTGTCGGGCACGGCCTTGGTCGACGAGCAGTACGACGACGTGGTCGACGTGGTTCTGCTGTGGTGGCGCGACGATGACGGTGATCTCGTCGACGCCCTGGTTGATGCGCAGATCTCTCTCGACGACGGGGGGGTCATCTGGCTGTTGACACCGAAGGCTGGACGTCCAGGGAACGTCGAGCCGGCAGACATCGGCGAGGCCGCTCCCACAGCCGGACTGAACTCGACATCTTCCATCGCGGCTGCCCGAGACTGGTCGGGCACCCGACTGGCGGCTCGCGGTGCCACCCGGCGGTAGCGGGCATGCCTGTTGAGATCGGCCAGGAGGCGCCGGACTTCACCCTGCGCGACCAGTCCGGGGCGGAGATCACGCTGTCGTCGTTTCGCGGTCTGAAGAACGTGGTGCTCACGTTCTATCCCTGGTCGTTCACGCGTACGTGCACCAGCGAGCTGGGCGTCCTACGAGATCGTCTTCCCGAGTTCGAGAACAACGACACGGTGACGCTGGCTGTTTCGTGCGACTCGGTGTTCGTACAACGGGTGTTTGCCGAGCAGGAGGGCTACACGTTCTCAGTGTTGGCCGACGTATGGCCGCACGGTGCCGTCGCGTCGGCCTACGGCGTGTTCGTGGCAGAAAAGGGCGCGGCGGAGCGGGGGACTTTCATCATCGACAAGGCTGGCATCGTGCGCTGGGCGGTGATCCACGGGATCGGCGAGGCGCGGGACGCTGACGAGTACGCCGCGGCGCTCGCCGCTCTGTGAGGTTCCTAAGTCGCTCGGGCAGGCGCCGACACGGGTAATCTCCTCGGGCCGGGCGCATAGCTCAGTTGGTTAGAGCACCTGCCTTACAAGCAGGGGGTCAGGGGTTCGAGTCCCTTTGCGCCCACCGTCTGTGGCTCTCGGATCTCAGTGGGGTCTGGGCCGAATGGCAACGAACGGGGCGATCTAGCGTGCGCAATCGCCCCGTTCGTAACCACTCGTCGAGTCACCCAGCGACCCCGGACCCACGTCGCGTGGGTGGCTGGTCGCGGTACGAGCCCGCTCACCCGGATCGATCTCGTGGCGAGGACGTCGATCCCTTCGACATCGGTGGGCTGACCGGCTGAGGACGTGGTGTGGAGGATCGGGTCGGAGAGTTTCGTTGAGAACTCGCGGCGAAGCCGCGGTGAAGCAGAAACTCGCAGGCTCGATCCACCACACAAACTCCCTCGGCGACGTTACGAGGCGGCAGGGACGTCGGTGCGCTCGAGGCGTCGCACCGACGGGACCGCGATGGTGGCCGCCGTCACCACGGCGATCAGACCGGCCGCCACGAGCAGCGTTGTCTCTGTCCCGAACGCGGCGACCAGCGGGCCGGCTGCAATCTGGCCGATCGGGATGAACATCAGCGAACCGAGCATGTCGTAGGAGTAGACACGGCTCAGGATCTGCTGCGGGATGTGCTGCTGCATCGAGAGGTCCCAGTAGATGCCGAAGGTCTCGATGCCAAGCCCGGACACGAGCGCCGCAGCGATCAGCAACGGGGTGGATGGGTGCGTCGCGAGAATCACCAGGAAAGGGAGCATGGCCACGATCCCGAGCATTCCCACCAGCAGTGTGCGGCGGGGACGTAACCGCAGGGCTGTCAACGCGCCAAGCACCATCCCGACCGCCTCGGCCGACAGCACGAAACCCCAGGCTGCTCGCCCGATCGTCTCGTCCGCTACCAACGGCCCGACGACACCGAGCGCGCCACTCTCGGCGGCGTTGATCAGGGAGAACGCGAGAACCACGGTCCACAGCCAGCTTCGGGTGATGAACTCCCGCCAACCAGCACGTAGGTCCCGCAACATGCTGTGCTGTACCGGCACCTCGTCGACTTGCTCGGGGTGGTGCGGCGCCTCTACAGCATCGAAAGGTTCCGAGCCTGGATCTTGCAGCCTGATCCGACTCACGCAGGCGGCGGCGATGGCGAAGGTGAGCGCATCGATGCCGATGGCCCAGCCAGGGCCGACCGAAGCGACGAGCAAGCCACCGATCGCCGCACCACCGATCAGTGAAAAGTTGATGACCAACCGCAACAGAGCGTTTGCCTGCTGAAGGACATCGTTGGGGACCGTCTGGGGGGTCAGGCCCGCGCCAGCAGGAAATGCGAACGCGGACACTGACCCGTTGAACGCCTGGATGAGGGCCAGCTGCCAGATCGTCGCGTGGCCGCTGATCAGCAACGCGGCAGAGATCCCCTGGCTGATCGCCGCGAGCGAGTTGGACACGACGATCACTTTGGTGCGCGGGAATCGGTCCGCGATCACGCCGCCGAACAGGACGAGCAGCACCTGCGGGATCGTCCGACTGGCTACGACGAGCCCGAGGTCGGTGGCCGAGCCCGTGATGTCCAGGACCGCGAAGGCCAGCGCGATAGGAGCGATGGCATTGCCCAGGAAGGTGGCACCACGGCTAAGCAAGAGCAGCCGAAATGCCTGGTAGCGCATCGGCCCACGTGGCGGTGACACGTCGGGGACGAGTGAGTGTTCCCCCGAACCGTCGCGCGACATGGTCGGTTGAGTATGGCGGACACCCCAATCGGGGACGAACGCATTTTGGGCCGCGGCACAGCGATCTGCGCCGTGAGCGATAACCTCCGGGCGTGCCGGTGCTGAGGGAGGTCGTCGAGGCTCTTGAGGCGCTCTTCGACCCCGAGACCGCCGAGCCGTGGGACGCCGTAGGGCTCGTCTGTGGCGACCCTGATGCCGACGTCCGGCGGATCCTGTTCGCGGTTGATCCCGTGGAAAGTACGGTCAGCGAGGCTCTGGACTCCGGCGCCGATCTGCTCGTTGTCCACCATCCGCTGTTGCTTCGCCCGGTCCATGGCGTCGCAGCGACCACTGCCAAGGGTCGCCTCGTGCACCGGCTGGTGACCGGCGGTTGCGCGCTCCACGTGGCGCACACCAACGCAGACAAGGCGACACCCGGGGTATCCGATGCGCTCGCCGCGACCTTGGGTCTTTCGCAAGATCAGCTTGAGCCCCTGTCGGAGGGGGGCATCGGACGCGTGGGGGAGCTGCCGGCGGCCGTACCGCTGCGCGACTTCGTGGCCGGGGCCGCAGCGGCCCTACCGGTCGGCGCCGCCGGAGTGCGAGCGACCGGCGACCCGGAACGGCTCATCCGGCGGGTCGCCGTGGCTGGGGGCGCCGGCGACGATCTGTTCGACGCCGTACGAGCCTCTCGGGCTGACGTCTACGTCACAGCCGACCTCAGACATCACCCAGCCTCGGAGGCCATGGAAAGTGGTGGCCCGGCGTTGGTGGACGTCGGGCACTTCGCCTCGGAGTGGCCGTGGCTCGGCGATGCGAGGGCAAGGCTGCTGGCCAGGCTGTCGCCGGATAGCGTGGAGGCTGTTGTGTCCGTCATCAACACCGACCCGTGGACCTTCCACGAAGGGGGCACCCGCTGAACGCCGCTGCCGACGACCAGCTCCGTCTGCTCGACCTCGCCGAGCAGGACGCGCGATTGGCCCAGCTCGCGCATCGCCGCCGGTCACTGCCTGAGATCGCGCAGATCGAAGAGCTCACCGCCGAGCAGAACGGGCTGCGGGACCGAATCGTTGCCGCCGAGACCGAGGCCAGTGACGTGGCGCGCGAGGTCACCAAGGCCGAGACCGATGTCGAGCAGGTGCGCGCGCGGGCCGGACGTGACCAAGAACGACTCGACTCCGGCGCCATCACCTCGGCCAAGGAGCTCGAGAGCCTGCAGCACGAGATCGGCTCGCTGGCCAAGCGGCAGGGCGACCTCGAGGACATTGAGCTGGAGATCCTCGAGCGGCTCGAAGACGTACAGCGTGTCCTGGCCGAGCTCGGTCGGCGTGGTGCTGAGATCGAGGGCGATCTTGCCTCCGCAACCCAGCGCCGCGACGAAGCGTTCACCGAGATCGACAAGGACACCGAGTTCGTCACCGAAGGCCGGGCTTCCCTGGCCGGGAGCACGCCAGACGACCTGCTCGCCCTGTATGAGAAGGTGCGCGCGAGGAATGGGGTTGGCGCAGCAGCCCTCTCCCGTGGTCGCTGCGGGGGATGTCGGATGGAGCTCAACAGCACTGAGCTGGGTGCCGCGCGGCACGCCGCACCTGAGGCGGTGTTGCGGCACGAGGACTGCGGGGTGATCCTCGTTCGCACCGCAGAGTCCGGGCTGTGACCGCACGGTATGTCGTCGAGGCCGACGGCGGGTCCCGGGGCAATCCCGGGCAAGCGGCGTACGGAGCACTGGTCCGTGACGGCGAGACGGGCGAGGTGCTCGTCGAGCGGGGCGAGCGCATCGGGATCGCGTCCAACAACGTGGCCGAATACCGCGGTCTCATCGCCGGTCTAGAAGCGGTGGCCGAGCTCGACCCCGACGCTCGAGTCGACGTGCGGATGGACTCCAAGCTCGTGGTCGAGCAGATGTCTGGGCGTTGGCAGGTCAAGCATCCCGACATGAAGGTGCTGGCGAAGCGGGCCTTCGCCGCATTCCCCCACGATCGGGTCACCTACCAGTGGATCCCGCGGGAGAAGAACAAGGCGGCCGACCGACTCGTCAACGCTGCTCTGGACGGCCAAGCCATCGACACGCTGCCCGTGCTCGACGCGAACGACGACCCGGGTCTCGCCGGTGCTGGCACAGTCAACGACGACTCCATTACAGCCGTTGCTGCGCCTCGGCGGCTGGTCGGTTGGGCTCCAGAGCTCGGACCCCCGCTCGCGACGCTGCTGGTTCGTCACGGGGAGACCGAGTTCACCCGCGGCCGACTTTTCAGTGGCTCCGGCGGCGCCGACCCGGGGTTGACCGACCTGGGCCAGCAGCAGGCACTGGCGACGGCGCGGATGGTGGCCAGCCACGGACTGGAGATCGCCGCCGTGGTGAGCTCGCCGTTGCGCCGAACCCTGGAGACGGCGTCGCTGGTCGCTGAAGTTCTCGGGATCACCGACGTCGCGGTGGACGAGGACTTCCGAGAGGCGGCCTTCGGTGACTGGGATGGCTACGCCTACGCCGAGATCGCTGCGCGTTGGCCGAAGGAGCTGGCCGCGTGGCTGGCCTCGACGGCGGTTGCCCCACCCTTCGGCGAGTCCTTCGACGAGGTCCACCGCAGGGTCGCTTCCGCGCGAGCTCGCCTCGCGGAGGCGTACGACGGGCGCACCGTCGTCGTCGTGACCCATGTGAGCCCGATCAAGGCTCTGGTGCGGCAGGCCCTCAAGGCGCCGCCGGACGCGCTGTTCCGGATGGAGCTCAGCCCGGCCTCGGCCACGACGATCCACTGGTGGACCGATGGAGGCGCCAGTCTGCGTTCCTTCAACTCCGTCCCCCCAGAGCAATAGCTCGCTTCACCAGCCGGGGGTGCCCTCGCTGAGGGGATGTCTTACCCCAAACCAGACATCTAGCCGGGCGAATGGAGCACTCCACTGGGTGAAGCGCGTGGGGGGATTCGCGGGTGAGGGCTAGTGGCCGAGGATGCGGTTGATCAAGTCGGCACGGCGGGACGGTCGACCTCTGCGGTGCTCGACCTCGTCGGCCGAGCTCATCACCCGCAGCCCGGCGTTGACGCCGAGGAAGCGGAACGGCTCCGGCTCCCAACGTCTGGTCCGGTGGTTGACCCACGGCAGCCGGGTCAGTGAGCTGTCGCGTCCCAGGACCAGGTCGGCGAGCGTACGTCCGGCCAGGTTGGCCGTACCGACCCCGTCGCCGACATAGCCGCCGGCCCAGCCGAGTCCGGTCGTGGCGTCGAGGGTGCAGGACGCGTACCAGTCTCGAGTGAGTCCCAACGGTCCACCCCACGTGTGGGTGATGGCGGCGTCGCCAACACTCGGGAACAGCTCGATGAGCACCCGGTGCAGCTCGTCGAAGACTGCAGGCTCCCGGTCATGGGTGGGATCGATGGTTGAGCCGAAGTGATAGGGCGCGCCGCGTCCGCCGAAGGCGAACCGGCCGTCTGCGGTGCGCTGGCCATAGATGATCAGGTGCCGGTAGTCGTTGAACGTCGGCCGGTCGGCGAGCCCGACCTCCTCCCAGAACTGCTGGGGGAGTGGTTCGGTGGCCAGCATGAGGGAGTAGACCGGAACGATGTCGCGCTTGTGCCCGGCGAGCTGGGCGGTGTAGCCCTCGGTCGCTCGCAGGCAGTAGCGAGCACGGACGTCGCCATGTGAGGTGCGAACGACGCCTGGCTCGATCTGCGTCACCTCGGTGCCCTCGTGGATCGTGACCCCGAGACGCTCGACGACCTGCGCCAAGCTACGGACCAGTCGGGCTGGATGGATGGCCGCCGTGTGCGGGGTGTAGGTCGCGCCGAGCACGTCGGTTGCTCCGACCGAGGCCCTGGCTTCGTCCGGCTCCAGCCACCGATAGTCGTCTTCGGAGAACCCCCACGCGCGGGCATCGGCTATCTCGGTCCTGGCCCGTTCGAGCTGCACCGGGGTGCGGGCTACCGACGTCGTGCCTCCTTTGGCCCAGTGCACGTCGAGCCCCTCGTCGGCCACGACCGCGCCCACCTCGTCGACCGTGGCAAACATGGCGCGCTGCATGGCGACAGCCGCGTCACGGCCCGATCCCTTCGCGATCTTGGCCCAGGAGGCTGGGAACAGCGCCGAGCACCAGCCGCCGTTGCGTCCGGAGGCGCCGAATCCGGCCACCTCGCGCTCCAGGACGACGATCCGCAGCGTGGGGTCAGCCTTGGCCAGGTAGTAGGCCGTCCAGAGCCCGGTATAGCCCGCGCCGGCGATCGCCACGTCGGCCTCGCAGCCGCCGGTCAACGCAGGTCTGACCGGGCCGGCGAGGTCATCGGGCAGCGTCGACCACCACAGGCTCAACGCGCGGTGGGTCGTCATCTGGAGACCATCACCGTGACCAGGTCGCGACATACGGCGGCACGGCGATTCCGGGCGACAGGTTGTGCGCCGGCGCAGGCTCCCCGAAGCGCTCGATCAGTGGCAGCGTGCCCGCCCACGCGGGACCGGCGACATCGTCGTCAGGGTCCTCGGGCTGACCGGCGCTGACCTTCACCGAAGTCTCGTCCAGCGGCAACCGTAGGACGGTGGTGGCTGCGAGTTCCTTGGCATGCGGTGGGCGAATGTCGTCCCAGCGGCCGGGCATCAGGTGCTCGGTGATCAGCCGCAGCGCCTCGGACTTCTCGGCGCCCTCGACGACGGTCGAGACGCCGAGCACCATCACGCTCCGGTAGTGCATCGATGACTCGAACGCCGAGCGGGCAACGACCAGACCATCCAGCAGGGTGACGGTGAGGCAGGTCGGCGCTCCTGCAGCCAGGCCCATGAACAGCCGCGACGCCGTAGACCCGTGGAACAACACAGTGTCTCCATCGCGCGCGTAGGCCACCGGCACGACGTACGGCTGCGCAGGTGCGCCAGACTCGTCGGGGCCTTTTTCGCGGGTGCGGCTCTTGGTGTTCATCGCCGCAACATGGGCCACCAGCCCGGCATCCAAGATCGCGTGCAGGACGCCGCGATCGCGGACGGACTTCTCCGGGATGCGTCGAACCTGGGTACGAGGCGTCGAGCCGGGCAGCGGTTTGGGGTCGACGGTGGTCAGAGGATCGACCATGCCTCGGTGAGGACCGCGCGCAGGGTCTGCTCTATCTCGTCGAACTCTGCCTGTCCGATGATCAGCGGAGGCGACAGCTGGATGACCGGATCGCCGCGGTCGTCTGCGCGGCAATAAAGGCCCGAGTCGAACAGGGCCTTGGACAAGTAGCCACGCAGCAGACGCTCTGCCTCGTCGTCGTCGAAGGTCTCCTTGGTTGTCTTGTCCTTGACCAGCTCGATCCCGTAGAAGTAGCCAGCACCGCGTACGTCTCCGACGATCGGCAGGTCGAGCAACTTCTCCAGAGTCGATCGGAAGGCACCCTCGTTGGCCTGCACGTGCGCGTTGAGGCCCTCGCGCTCGAAGATGTCGAGGTTGGCCATGGCCACGGCGGCCGACACCGGGTGGCCTCCGAAGGTGTAGCCGTGAGCGAAGTAGTTCTGGCCGGTGGCGAAAGGCTCGAAGATCCGGTCGCTGACGATCATCGCCCCGAGAGGGGCATAGCCGGAGGTGATGCCCTTGGCGCACGTGATGATGTCCGGCGTCACGCCGTAGCGGTTCATCGCGAACATGTCGCCGATCCGGCCGAAGGCGCAGATGGTCTCGTCGGCGACGAACAAGACGTCGTGCCGGTCACAGATCTCGCGGACTCGAGCGAGATAGCCCGGAGGAGGTGGGAAGCAGCCGCCCGAGTTCTGCACCGGCTCGAGGAACACGGCCGCGACGGTGTCCGCCCCCTCGAACTCGATGGCCTCCTCGATGCGGTCAGCCGCCCAGCGGCCGAACGCCTCGATGTCGTCCTCGTGCGCCGGAGCCCGGTAGAAGTTGGTGTTGGGGACCTTGTGTCCCCCGGGCACGAGCGGCTCGAAGAACTTCTTGGCATCCGGGATCCCGGTGATGGACAGCGCGCCCTGCGGTGTGCCGTGGTAGGCCACATTGCGGCTGATCACCTTGTGCTTCATCGGTTTCCCGGTGAGCTTGAAATACTGCTTGGCGCACTTCCACGCGCTCTCGACCGCCTCGCCGCCGCCGCTGGTGAAGAAGACGCGGTTCAGGTCCCCGGGGGCGTAGCCCGCGAGACGCTCGGCGAGGTCGATGGCCTGCGGATGTGCATAAGACCAGAGCGGGAAGAACGCCAGCTCGGAGGACTGCTTGGCTGCAGCGTCGGCGAGCTCGGTGCGGCCGTGCCCAACCTGCACGGTGAACAGACCTGCCAAGCCGTCGAGGTAGCGCTTGCCCTGGTCGTCCCAGATGTAGGCGCCGTCGCCGCGCACGATGACGGGCACGTGCCCGCCGCCTTCGGAGTAGGTGCTGTGTCGTGTGAAGTGCATCCAGAGATGGTTGCGAGCACGCTCGGCGAGGGCGTCTCTCCCGGCTTCGGAGAAGGATTGTGGCGATGTGGTCATCTGGTACCCCAGGCGTAGATCTGCTTGCGAAGCTTCAGATAGACGAAGCTCTCGGTGTTCACGACACCCGGGATCGCCCGGATGCGCTTGTTGATGATCTCCAGCAGGTGGTCGTCGTCCTCGCACACGACCTCGACGAGAATGTCGAAGGAGCCCGCGGTGAGAACGAGGTAGTCGATCTCGGGAAACAATTCGAGCTTCTCGGCTACCACCTCGGCGTCGCCCTCGACTCGGATCCCGATCATCGCTGCGCGCGGAAAACCGACGACGAGCGGGTCGGTGACCGCGACGATCTGCATGACTCCAGAGTCGGTCAGCCGTTGGACCCGCTGACGAACCGCGGCCTCGGACAGGCCGACCGCCTTGCCGATCGCCGCGTAGGGTCGGCGGCCATCCTGCTGGAGCTGCTCGATGATGGCTTTCGAGACCTGGTCGAGCTGCCCGGCGGAAGATCGTTCACGACTGGCCATGGGCAGCATTCTGACCGCGGCTCAAAGCGCAACGCAAGTGAATCCGCAGTAGAGGCTGCCCATTGTTGCGAATTTCGCAGCCCGCCCTTGCTGGGCCTGTCGGATCCGGCAGCAGGCCGACTAGGCTCGGAGCTGTCTTGAGATGTTGAGGCATCCGCTCCATTCGGTTCTGGATGCCCGAAACCCAGAATCGAATGGAGTCGGGCCGTGAGCGATAAGCGTGAGTTGATGAACGTCGTTGGTGGCGCCTCGGTCTCGGCGACCGATGGCCGTACCACTGACCTGGTCAACCCGACGACCGGAGAGGTGTACGGCTCCGCCCCGCTCTCCTCCGAGGCGGATGTCGCGGCGGCCTACCACGCTGCAGTCGAGGGGTTTGAGACATGGCGCGACAGCACTCCGTCCGAGCGACAAAAGGCCATGCTCGACATGGCCGATCTGTTCGAGGAGCACGCCGATGAGCTGGTGGCTCTGGAGTCGGAGAACACCGGCAAGCCGCTGGGTCTGACGGCGTCGGAGGAGATCCCGCCGATGATCGATCAGATCCGGTTCTTCGCCGGTGCCGCGAGGCTTCTCGAGGGCAGGGCCACGGCTGAATACATGGCCGGCCACACGTCGATGATCCGGCGTGAGCCGATCGGCGTCATCGGTCAGGTGACGCCTTGGAACTACCCGATGATGATGGCGGTCTGGAAGTTTGCGCCGGCCATCGCGGCCGGGAACGCCGTCGTCCTCAAGCCGTCTGACACCACGCCCGTCACGAGTGTGCGGATGGCCCAGCTGGTCAATGACGCAGGGATCCTTCCTCCCGGCGTGTTCAACGTCGTGTGTGGCGACCGCGACACCGGTCGCGCGCTGGTGGAAAACCCCATCCCGCAGATGGTGGCCATCACCGGATCCGTGCGCGCCGGGATGGAGGTCGCCAAGTCTGCTTCCAACGACGTTAAGCGCGTTCATCTCGAACTGGGTGGTAAGGCGCCGGTCATCGTGTTCGACGACGCCGACCTCGAGGCCGCCATCGAGGGCATCTCAGTCGCTGGGTACTTCAATGCCGGGCAGGACTGCACCGCAGCAACTCGTGTGCTGGCTGGCCCAGGGATCCACGACGACTTCGTGGCGGCGCTCGCAGAGGCTGCGAAGGGTACGGCGACGACGTACGAGAACGGTCCTGGCGATGAGGACGCGATGGTGCCTCCGGTCAACAACGCCAACCAGCTCGAGCGCGTCGCGTCGTTCTTCGAAGACGTCCCGTCACACGCGTCGGTGGATGCCGGAGGCAAGCGGCAAGGCGATCGCGGGTTCTACTTCGAGCCGTCGGTCGTCTCCGGCCTCAAGCAGGACGACTACATGATCCAGAACGAGATCTTTGGCCCCGTCATCACCGTGCAGAAGTTCAGCGACGAGGCTGAGGCCTTGGCCTGGGCCAATGGCGTGCAGTACGGCCTGGCGTCCTCGGTGTGGACGAAGGACTTCGGCCGCGCCATGCGGATGTCCAAGCGGCTGGACTTCGGTTGTGTATGGATCAACACGCACATTCCGTTGGTCGCGGAGATGCCGCATGGTGGCTTCAAGCACAGCGGCTACGGCAAGGACTTGTCGATGTACGGCTTCGAGGACTACACGCGCATCAAGCACGTCATGGCCAACATCGACAGCTGAGCCAGTTGTTCAGCTGAGCGGGATGGCCAGGATCGGCGGGCTGGTCGGTTGATCGGAGCCGCCCGCCGGCTCCAGCGTCATCCCTACGGCCGCAACGGTGGTGCTCGCTCCGGTCAGAGGGACAGCGGCTCCACCGTCTGGGCCAGGCTCGAACGTGCCAGCGGAGGTGGCCGAACCATCCGCGGAAATGAGCCACAGCTGATAGGTCTGGTTTTGGGGTGCCTCGGCGAGGTCGTCGGCCACGAAGACCGCCGAACCCAGACTCGGTGAGACGACAACGGCTCCACGGCTGGGCTGTCCCTCAACTGAACCGCTCACCGTGCGTGAGTCCGGCGCTGTCAGCACCCGTGTGACGTCGGCGCTCGCCTGGGTGAGTGCGGCGTTGTCGCTACGCAGGCCGAGCACACTGGCGCCAAGCACCAAAGTGAGGACGCCTAGGACGACGGCCGCCGCGGTAAGAATTGTCACCGCTGCACGGGAGTGGCGTCGGGCGCCGAGATCGGCTACCGATTCGCGGCCGGAATCGTCGTCGTCCGCCGGGACATCGCGGGTACGGCCGTCCGGGAGGACCTGTCGGGTTCGGTCCACCTCGGCCATCACTTTCGACCGAAGGTCCGGGGGCGGGGTTTCGGCCAGCGCTTCGCCGAGCCTGGCTGCGGTGGCCTGCAACCCACGAACCTCGTCGGACAGGTCGGGGTCCCCGGACAGGGCCTGCTCGAAAACGGCCCGTTCCTGAGGCGACAATGCATCGGTGGCGTACACCCCGGAATCCAGCGGCGACGCAGGACTCGACTCCTCGGGCTCCGTCATGCGGTCACCCCCAGATTGTCTCGCAAGCGGATCAGGCCGTCGCGTATTCGGGTCTTCACGGTGCCCAGGGGGACATCCAGCAACTCGGCTACCTGCACGTGCGAGTAGCCGCCGTAGAAGGCCAGCCCAACCGCTTCTCGTTGGAGGTCGGTGAGCTCCTTCATGGCTCGCCCGACCTGCTCCTGCTCGAGGCGTCGCTCAACTGTCTCGGCGACCACGTCGTAGGCGGGCTCGTGATCGCGCGTGGCCACGAAGGTGTCTCGGTTGGTCGAGGCCTGCGCCGAGCGCACTCGGTCGACCGCCCGGCGATGAGCCAAGGTCATGACCCACGTGCCCGCCGAACCGCGGGTGGGATCGAAGGATGGCGCCGTGCGCCAGATGTCGACCAACACTTCCTGAGTCACCTCCTCCGATTGTGCCGGGTCTCGAAGCACCCGCTTGACCAGGCCGAACACGGCACCCGCGAACCGGTCGTAGAGTCGATCGAAAGCTTCTCGGTCGCCTCGAGCGACTCGGGTGATGAGCTCTTCCGGGGTGGGCGGCGAGGCGTCGCCGACTCGTGACCCACCTGGCGGACGGAGCATGCTCACCCGAGCCAGCCTGCCATCTTCGGTTGCCATCGTCTGGTTGTTCGGAGCCGCTGCGGGTTCTGGATTGGTAGGTGACGCCCGGCGGTAGGCACCCACCCACCAATCCCTGAGACGAGTGGTGCCGACTCACGTGCGGATGGCGTCCAGTCCGATGACCGCGACGTGCAAGGACACCGTCGACTCCACGCCCTCGGGGTCGGAGCCGAGTGAGACCGACAAGACGCGCTCGATGCGGTGCAGTCGCTCGTAGAACGCGGGACGAGACAAGCCCGCACACTCGGCTGCGGCGCTCTTGTTGGCTCCGTTGGAGACGTAGGCGCGCAAGGCGCTGAGGAGGTCGGTGCCGTGGGCGGCGTCGTAGCTCAACAGCGGGCCCAGCTCGCGTTCGACGTAGGTCTGTAGGCGGGCATCGTCTCGCAACAGGTGCACCAGACCTCGCAGCCGCACGTCAGGAAGCCGGTAGAACGGGCGAGAGGGCTGGTGGGCGGCCGCATCTGCCACCTGAGCCGCTTCGAGGAAGGAGCGCCGGACATCGCGGAGGTCGTCGACGATCGAGCCGACCGCGACCATCCGCTCGGCTGGGGACTCTGCCAGCGCGCTGACCAGCTGGTCGATGGCGGCCTCCGCCTTGGCGGTGTCACCGGCAGATATCAAGATGCCCACGCTCGCGTCGTCCACGGCTCCGACCAAAGCCAGCAGGCGCGCCTGGCGTACGGCGGAAGCCGCTGTCTCACCAAGGTCGCGCAGCGCTTGTTCAGATGCGAGCAGCGCGGTTGCTTCGGGGATGCGCATGCGAAGGACCACACCAACCAGCCTTCGGTTCTCCAGTGGCACCCCGAGGGCTTTGCTGCGCAGGGCGATCTCGGCGACCGGTGCGCCATGGACGAGCAGGGCGCTGAGCAACGTGCGATGGGTCTGTCTTTCGAGACTCTCTAGGTCGCGTTCGACCAGTCGGTTCAGTGCCAGCGCTGAGGCCGCGCGCTCAAGCAGCATCGGATCTCGCGGATCCGGCTGATCGGTGACCATGACCAGTCGTCCCCAGTTGGTCCCGCGGGCTCCGACCGCAGTGATGAGCCACCCGGCAGCGGACTCGTGGGCGGTGCGACCGCTGATCTGCACTCCGCGCGAACGCGCTTCCCAGGACTCGAGGACGACGTCGGGCCTTTCGCCAGCCACGTCGTAGGCCAGAACTTGATGGTTGAGATTCTCCAGCACCACCGGACGACTCGACAGCCGGGCCGCCTGCCGGACCACCTCGGCGGCACCCGCACCTTCTACGGATAGCTCGGTGAAGGTTTCGTGAACCTCCTGGGACGCACGTAGTTCGGCCAGCTGGACATCAGCGACCAATGAGTGGACCGCCTCGGTGATCGCGACGAATCGAGTCTCCCGACCCAGGGTGATCAGCGGGACACCTCGACCCTCGGCGGCCCTGACCAGCGCAGCAGGAAGCGAATGTTGGAATCGTCGACCCAATTCGACCACGAGGCCGACCGCGCCAGCAGAATCGAGGTCAGCCATGTAGGCCACCAGCCCCGCGTCGTCCTCGGGCAGGGCTACCCCCGTGGTCAAGAGCAACTCCCCGCCACGAAGCAGCCCCGCGATGTCCGCGAGCTCGGACACGTGCGCCCAGCGCACCCGGCGATGCAGGTTGCTCGCTCCTGCGACGACCTCGGGGCGCCCGCGCCGCACGGCCTCCAGCGCAAGCACATCGGCGACGGTAGGAGCGCGATCCACGGATGACAGTCTGTCGCCAATCTGGAAGATATGTTGACGGTTTGATTCAGGTACATCGTTTCGGGGTTGCTCGCTACCTTCGTCCCTCGGGCGCGAGACACGTCGCAACAGGTCACCGGGAGGTATCGATTCCGTCGTGAAGGCGAGCCAAGACGACGGAATCCCCCTCGAACTCGGAAGTGCGTGCCAGGATGTCGCCGTGTCGGAAGAGGAGTCCGCGTGACCGGGCAGTTCCAACCAGCGCGGTCCTGCCACGTCGGCGGGCGCTTCGTGGACGGAACCTCCGGTGAGACCCACTCCCTGCTGGACCCCTCTGACGAGTCGGTGCTTGCCGAGCTGGCCCTCGCCGGTGAAGAGGATGCCGACGCCGCAGTTCAAGCGGCTCGCGCCGCCTTCCCGGAATGGGCCGGCGCGACGCCGGGAGAACGCAGCGCAGCGCTCACCAGGCTGGCGGCGATCCTCGACGACCGGGCAGCCGAGCTGGCTGAGGTCGAGAGCAGGCAGGCCGGCAAACCGATCCGCCTCTCCACCGAGTTCGACGTGCCTGGCTCCATCGACAACACGGCCTTCTTCGCCGGGGCGGCACGAAACCTTGAGGGCAAGGCCGCGGGCGAGTACTCAGCCGACCACACCTCGATGATTCGCCGAGAAGCGATCGGTGTGGTGGCGTCAATCGCGCCGTGGAACTACCCCCTGCAGATGGCCGCATGGAAGGTTCTCCCAGCGATCGCGGCCGGCAACACCATCGTGCTCAAGCCCGCCGAGATCACACCGCTCACGTCTCTCATGCTGGCCCAGGCCTGCATCGACGCCGGGATCCCGTCGGGTGTGGTCAACGTGCTGACCGGGCGCGGCTCGGTCGTCGGCCAAGCGCTCGTTGGTCACCCAGATGTAGCCATGGTCTCCTTCACGGGGTCTACGCCGGTCGGCACCCAGGTGATGCAGACAGCCGCGAAGACTGCGAAGCGGATGCACATGGAGCTCGGCGGCAAGGCACCCTTCGTCGTGCACGACGACGCGGACCTCGAGGCGGCCGTCCACGGAGCCGTGGCCGGATCACTCATCAACTCGGGGCAGGACTGCACGGCCGCGACCCGCGCCTACGTGCAGCGTCCGATCTACGACGCTTTCGTCTCCGGAGTTGCCGACGTCATGTCTGGAGTCCGACTCGGCCCGACGATGGATCCGGCGACGGACCAAGGTCCGCTGATCTCTCGACGCCAGCAGGACAGCGTGGCCGGCTTCGTGGAACGTGCCCGGGCTGACGGTGCCAAGGTGGTCCGGGGCGGCGTGATCCCAGGCGGTGCGCTCGCGGCCGGCTCCTACTACGAACCGACGCTCGTGGTCGACGCTGCGCAGGAGTCCGAGATCGTTCAGCAGGAGCTCTTCGGCCCGGTGCTCGTCGTGCTTCCTTTCGACGAGGACGCCGATGGCCTGCGGTTGGCCAACGACACGCCGTACGGCTTGGCCGCCTCGATCTGGACCCGCGACGTGTTTCGAGCCTTGACTGCGACGCGGGTGATACGAGCTGGCTGCGTCTGGGTCAATGACCACATCCCGATCATCAGCGAAATGCCGCATGGTGGATATCGCGCCAGCGGGTTCGGCAAGGACATGTCCACCTATGCGTTCGATGAATACACGAACGTGAAGCATGTGATGTACGACGGCACGGCAACGGCTCACAAGTCATGGCACCGCACGATTTTCGGCAACGACCAGGAGGAACAACCCCAATGACTTCCATCAACGACCCGATGTTCCGGCAGCTCGTCGCGATGGCATCGGGCCCGCGCACAGGGCTGTCACGACGGGGTTTCCTGCGAGGGGTCGGCGCCGGCGGCGCCGCCGTCGCAGGAGCCGGCCTGTTGTCCGCCTGCGGCACGCCCGCTGCGACACCCAACACCGGTGCCAGCGACAACACGCCCGACCAGTCAGACACCGACAAGACGCTGAACATCTCGAACTGGCAGCTGTACATCGATGTCGACGACAAGGACAAGAACCTCCGCCCGACGCTCGCTGGCTACGAGAAGCAGACTGGCGTCAAGGTGACCTACCAGGAGGACATCAACGACAACTCGTCGTTCTACGCCAAGATCGCCCCGCAGCTGCGCAACGGTTCGGATTGTGGACGCGACCTGTTCATGCTCACCGACTGGATGGCTGCCCGGATGATCCGGGAGGGGCTGCTTCAGACCTACGACCCTTCGAGCATGACGAATTTCCCGACCAACCTGAGCCCGGCTCTGCAGAGCCCGTCCTGGGACCCGACGCGGCAATACTCGGCGCCGTGGCAGTCCGGGCTCACGGGGATCGGCTACAACGGCAAGGTCACCGATCCGGTCAACACGATCAGTGAGCTCCTCACGCGCCCAGACCTGAAGGGCAAGGTCACCGTGCTCACCGAGATGCGCGACACCATGGGCCTGATCCTGCTCGACCAGGGCAAGGATCCAGCCAACTTCACCAGCGATGACTACGACGCGGCCCTTGCGGTGCTGCAGACAGCGACCGACTCCGGTCACATCCGGCAGTTCACGGGGAACGAGTACTCAGGTGGCCTCGCGAGCGGTGACATCGCCGCATGTATCGCCTGGTCCGGCGACGTGATCCAGCTGCAGTTCGACGACCCCAAGATCCAGCTCGTGATCCCCGAGGCCGGGGCGATGCTCTGGTCGGACAACATGCTGATCCCGATCAAGGCCCAGCACAAGAAGAACGCCGAGATGTGGATCGACTACTACTACCAGCCGGAGGTCGCAGCTGAACTGGTGGCCTGGGTCAACTACATCTGTCCCGTGGTGGGGGCCAAGGAAGCCATGATGAGCATCGACGAGGAGCTGGCCAGCAACCAACTCATCTTCCCCGACGACGCCACATTGGCGAAGACCAGCGTCTTCCAGGCGCTGGACGAGGCCACCGAGATCGACTACCAGGGCAAGTTCGACGCGGTCGCAGGCGCCTGACATGGCTGCTGATGAGCAGGGCAGCACCGGTGCCGACGTCCAGATCATCAACATCACCAAGTCCTTCGGCGACTTCACGGCCGTTGACGATCTGACATTGACGATTCCCGCAGGCTCCTTTTTCGCCCTGCTAGGTCCGTCTGGGTGCGGCAAGACAACGACGCTGCGGATGATCGCAGGACTCGAGCAGCCGACGAGTGGCACGGTCCTGCTCGGTGACGAGGACATCACCTGGCGCAAGCCCTACCAGCGGCCAGTCAACACGGTGTTCCAGAGCTATGCACTGTTCCCGCACCTCGACATCTTTGAGAACGTCGCGTTCGGCCTTAGGCGGACCAAGACGTCTCAGGTCAAGGAGAAGGTCGAGGCCATGCTGGAGCTCGTCGAGCTCACGGGGATGGCTCGACGCAAACCGTCACAGCTGTCGGGTGGGCAGCAACAGCGGGTCGCGGTGGCCCGAGCACTGATCAACAAGCCGAGCGTGCTGCTGCTCGATGAGCCGCTCGGGGCCCTGGACCTGAAGCTGCGGCGGCAGATGCAGCTGGAGCTCAAGGGCATCCAGACCGAGGTCGGGATCACCTTTGTCCACGTGACCCACGACCAGGAAGAGGCCATGACCATGGCCGACACCATCGCCGTGATGAACGCCGGTCGGGTCGAGCAGATGGGCGGCCCAACCGACCTTTATGAGAACCCCGCAACAACGTTCGTCGCAAACTTCCTCGGTCGTTCCAACCTGATCGCGGGCACTGTGACGGGACGCTCGGGCGGTGATGCCACCGTTGATGTTCACGGCAGGAGGGTTGCTTTGCCGGTGGCCCGGGTGCACTCCGATGGAGATGCCGTTCACGTCGGGGTCCGCCCGGAAAAGATTCACCTGGCCATGGCCGGAGAGGGCGACACGGGTGGGGAGCGCAACTCGCTGGAAGGTGTTGTCACCGACGCCTCGTTCATCGGCGTCAGCACCGAATACCTCGTGAAGATGCCCTGGGGTCAGGAGCTTGCTGTCTTCGCCCAGAACATGGGTCGAGATGCCCGGCTGGTGCCGGGAGCCGCGGTGAGTCTTACGTGGGATCCCGCGCACACCTTTGCCCTGGACGCCACTCAGGCGGCCGACGCTGGGGTGGATCGTTCCGACGACATGGCATCTGTTTCATGAGTGCGGGCGCGGCCCTGGCGGACTCCGATCGTGGTCACGATCGGCCAGAACCGGCGAAGAACCGTCGTTCTTTGGTGCCCTATCTGCTGCTGGCGCCGGGCCTCTTGTGGTTGGCGATCTTCTTCGTCGTGCCGACGTTCAGCTTGGTCAACACGTCTTTGCAGACCGGGACGGTCTCCACGGGGTTCCAGCAGACGTTCTCCTTCTCCAACTACAGCGACGCGATCTGGACCTACCGCGAACAGTTCTTGCGCTCGTTCACCTACGCGGCGATTGCGACTGCCCTGACCCTGCTGATCGCCTATCCACTGGCCTACACGATTGCGTTCAAGTCCGGGAAGTGGAAGAACATCCTGCTGGTCTTGGTGATTGCTCCCTTCTTCACCAGCTTTCTGATCCGCACCCTTGCGTGGAAGACGATCCTCTCCGACAACGGGGTCGTGACCCAGACCCTCAACACGCTGCACATCACCGACCTCCTCGAGCTGTTGCACCTCACCTCGGACGACCGGCTGCTGGCGACTCCGTTCGCCGTCATCATGGGATTGACCTACAACTTCCTCCCGTTCATGACGCTGCCCCTGTTCGCCAGCCTCGACCGCCTGGATCCGCGGCTGATCGAGGCAGCTGGTGACTTGTATTGCTCGCCCTTCACCGGCTTCCGAAAGGTCACCTTCCCGCTGTCGTTGCCGGGCGTGGTGGCCGGAACCCTGCTCACGTTCATCCCTGCCGCCGGTGACTACATCAATGCGACGCTGCTGGGCACGCCCAGACAGTCCATGATCGGCAACGTCATCGAGAGTCAGTTCTTCCGAGTGTCTGACTATCCGACGGCAGCCGCGCTGTCGTTCACGCTCATGGTGACCATCGTCGTGCTCGTTGCGTTGTATGTCTGGCGCGCAGGAACTGAGGAGCTCGTCTGATGGCTACGACCACCTCGGCACCGAGCCCTGCGCCGACCCGACCCGTCAAGCAAGCCAAGCGGCCGGGCGGGCCGATCGCCTGGTTGCGCGCTCACATCATCCAGATCGCCGCTGGGGCGGCTCTGATCTACATGTTCGTCCCGGTCGTTGTCGTTGTCGTGTTCTCGTTCAACGACCCGGTCGGACGCTACAACTACGAGTGGAACACCTTCTCTGCCGAGGCCTGGACGAACTTCTGCGGCGTCGCGGGGATGTGCGACTCGCTGGTGCTCTCCTTCAAGATCGGCTTCATCGCCACCGCCGCGGCCGTGGCGCTTGGGACCCTGGTCGCTTTCGCGCTAGGTCGCTACCGCTTCCGGGGGCGGGCCGTGACGAACTTGCTGATCTTCATGCCGATGGCCACGCCTGAGGTCGTCATGGGTTCGTCTCTGCTGACGCTGTTCATCAACATTGCGGTGATCCCGCTGGGCTTCTGGACCATCTTGATCGCGCACATCATGTTCTTGATCAGCTTCGTGGTCGTGACCGTCAAGGCCAGGGTCGCTGGATTGGATCCGCGGTTGGAAGAGGCCGCCATGGACCTCTACGCCAACGAGTCGACGACGTTTTGGCGGATCACCTTCCCGCTCGTGCTTCCGGGCATCGTGGCTGCGGCGTTGTTGGCGTTCGCACTGTCCTTCGACGACTTCATCATCACCAACTTCAATTCCACCGGGGCCACCGTCACCTTCCCGATGTTCGTGTGGGGCGCTGCACAGCGTGGTGTGCCACCACAGGTCAACGTGGTCGGTTCGGCGATGTTCTTCATCGCCTTGATCCTGGTTGTCGCGGGTCAAGTCATTCGTAGTCGGCGAGCTCGCGCGTGACCGCAGGCTCCACGGGAGATCTTGTAGGCAGCAAACGTTTCGTCCTCGAGTCCATTGCGGACGCCGAACCGGTTTCGTTCTGGACGGCCGATCCGGCGCGGCCGCCGGCCCTGCCCAGCCTGGTCGGGCAGGAGACGGCAGACCTAGCGGTGGTCGGCGGCGGTTACACCGGACTGTGGACTGCCATTCTTGCCAAGGAGGACGATCCCGAACGTGATGTCGTCGTCTTGGAGGGCGAAGAGGTCGGATGGGCGGCGTCGGGCCGCAACGGAGGCTTCTGCGAGTCCTCGCTGACCCATGGCTTCGGCAACGGCGTCTCGCGGTTCGAGCCGGAGTTGGCCCGACTGATCCAGCTCGGTCACGAGAATCTTGACGGTATCGAATCAACGCTGCAGCGCTACGACATCGATGCGGAGTTCGAGCGCACCGGCGAGCTCTCGGTGGCGACCGCGCCGTGGCAGGTCGCGGATCTGCAGGATGCGCCGGAGATGGAGGCCGCCTACGGAGGCAAGGTCGAATACCTCGACCGTGAGCAAGTACAAGCCGAGGTTCATTCGCCGGTCTTCGAGGCTGGTCTGCTCGACCGGGACGGGTGTGCGCTGGTGCATCCGGCGAAGTTGGCATGGGGGCTGAAGGCTGCGGCCCAACAGCTGGGGGTGCGGTTCTACGAGCACACCAAGGTGACTGGCATCTCCTCCGACCAATCAGGAGTAGACCTGTCAACGCCGTACGGCGCCGTACGGGCTCGTCGGGTGGCGTTGGCGACGAACGCTTTCCCGTCGCTGGTGCGTCGAGTCCGCCCATACATCGTGCCGGTCTGGGACTACGTGCTGATGAGCGAACCACTCACGGCCGAGCAGCGGGAGAGCATCGGCTGGTCTAACCGCCAGGGCATCGGTGACTCGGGGAACCAGTTCCACTACTTCCGGCAGACCGCTGATCATCGCATTCTGTTCGGCGGCTATGACGCGGTCTACTACTTCGGCAACGGGATGGATGCTCAGCACGAGCACCGGCCTGAGTCCTACGCCACGTTGGCGCGGCACTTCTTCGAGATGTTCCCGCAGCTGGAGGGCCTGCGGTTCTCCCACCGCTGGGGTGGGGCCATCGACACCTGTACCCGGTTCACTGCGTTTTGGGGTACGGCGCACAAGGGCAAGGTGGGCTACGTCCTCGGCTACACAGGGCTCGGCGTTGCAGCGACTCGCTTTGGTGCTCGGGTCATGCTGGATCAGATCGATGGTCACGACACGGAGCGCACCCGGCTGGAGATGGTGCGCTCCAAGCCGCTGCCCTTCCCTCCAGAACCGGTGAAGGCGGCAGCGATCAACCTGACGAGGTGGGCCATCGACCGGGCCGACCAGAACGACGGACGACGCAATCTGTGGCTACGCACGCTGGACCGGATGGGATTCGGCTTCGATTCCTGAGTTGCTGCAGCGGTTTCTCCGGCCTAGGCGTTCAGGGTCTCGAGCACCTCGTCGTGCAGTTCGCGGTGGGCGCTGGCCACGACGACCGACGCTCCGTCCATCGGTCGGCGGCCATCGAGGTCGGTGACTGTGCCGCCGGCTCGCTCGACGATCGGGATGAGCGGCACGATGTCGTACGGTTTCAGCATGCCGTCCACGACGATGTCCACCGTGCCCGCGGCCAGCAAGGCGACCGAGTAGCAGTCACCGCCCCACCGCTGGAGTCGGCACCGTTGCGCCAAAGCTTGGAAGCGGGTCAGCACGCCGGCTTCCTCGAGCGGGTGATGGTGGGTGCTGTAGAGGATCGCGTCGGCCAACGCGGTCCCCTTGCGGGTCGTCAGCGGACGCACCAGTCCCTTGTGCAGCAGCCGGGTGCCGTTGAGCGGATCGGAGACGTACGTCTCCTCGGTGAAGGGTTGATGCATGATGCCCGCGACCGGCTCACCATCGATGACGAGGCCGAGCAGGATCCCCCAGGTAGGCGCTCCACTGATGAACGATCGGGTGCCATCGATCGGATCGATGATCCAGGTGACGTCCGGACCACCGGCGGCTGCAGTCGGGCCGTCAGTGGTGCCGTGCTCTTCGCCGACGACCCGATGATCGGGAAACTGGGCGAGCAAGGCGCGGGTGATCGAGTCCTCGGTGCGCCGGTCAGCCTCGGTCACCGGGTCGAAGCGAGCCTCCGCGCTCGCCTGGGCGAGCGACTTGTCCTCAACGCTCATGCTTGAGCGGAAGTATCCGAGGCAGATCGGTCCGGCCGCGAGAACTGCGGACAACCCGGCCTCGACCAGTCTGGTGACGTCCGTAGCTGGGGTGGCGTCTGCGGGCTGGGGCACGCGAGCAAGGCTAGGCGCTTACAGGATGTCAGTCATTCTGTTCTCCGCCCGACAGCTTGCCGCTTGAGGTGCTGGCCGGGCCGGGCCAAGATGGTGGTCGCTGGGCATCGAGTCGCCCAGGAAGCTGACCGTCCAACACCCGAGGAGACCTCGTGACCGTCGCACACATCACGCACTGGATCGGCGGCAAGCCGTACGGCGGTGTGGCCGAACGGCACGGTGACGTCTACGACCCGGCCACCGGCCAGGTCAGCGGGCACGTGGACTTCGCAACGGCGGGTGACGTGGACGAGGCCGTAGCGGTCGCGAGCGAGGCATTCCAGGAGTGGCGGCATTCCTCATTGACCAAGCGGACGCAGGTCTTGTTCGCGTTCCGTGAGCTGCTCAACGCCAAGAAGGAAGACGTCGCCGCCCTGATCACCGCGGAGCACGGCAAGGTGCTGTCCGATGCGCTGGGTGAGGTGACCCGAGGGCTCGAGGTCGTCGAGTTCGCCTGCGGCATCCCGCACCTGCTCAAGGGTGGCTTCTCCGAGGGGGTTTCGACCAAGGTCGACGTCTACTCCATCAGGCAGCCGCTCGGCGTTGTCGGCATCATCTCGCCGTTCAACTTCCCGGCCATGGTCCCGATGTGGTTCTTCCCCATCGCGATCGCAGCCGGCAACACGGTCATCGTCAAGCCGTCGGAGAAGGACCCATCCGCGGTCAACCTCGTGGCCGAGCTGTGGGCCGAGGCCGGTCTGCCGGCCGGCGTCTTCAACGTCGTCCATGGCGACAAGGTCGCAGTCGACCGGCTCCTCGAGCACCCGGACGTCAAGAGCATCTCCTTCGTCGGGTCGACCCCCATCGCCAAGTACGTCTACGAGACGGCCACCGCCCATGGCAAGCGGGTGCAGGCGCTCGGTGGCGCGAAGAACCACATGGTCGTACTCCCCGACGCCGACCTCGACCTGGCAGCGGATGCCGCTGTCAATGCCGGGTTCGGTTCGGCCGGAGAGCGCTGCATGGCCATCTCCGCTCTTGTTGCCGTTGAGCCAGTGGCTGATGTGCTGATCGCCAAGATCTCGGAGCGGATGGCCACACTGACCACTGGCGATGGTCGGGAGGCTTCTGACATGGGGCCGCTCGTCACCGCAGCTCACCGGGACAAGGTGACCTCCTATCTCGATGCCGGTGTCGAGCAGGGTGCGGCGCTGGTCGTCGATGGCCGCGACGTCGAGGTGGCCGGCTCGACAGACGGTTTTTGGCTTGGACCGACGCTGTTCGACAAAGTCACGCCGGACATGTCGCTCTACACCGACGAGATCTTCGGCCCGGTGTTGTCGGTGCTCCGCGTGCAGTCCTACGACGAGGCCCTGGCGCTGGTCAACGACAACCCCTACGGCAATGGCACCGCCATCTTCACCAATGACGGCGGTGCGGCTCGGCGCTACCAGAACGAGGTAGAGGTCGGGATGGTCGGGATCAACGTCCCGATCCCGGTGCCGATGGCCTACTTCTCTTTCGGCGGCTGGAAGAACTCCCTGTTCGGGGACACCCATGCTCATGGCACCGAGGGTGTGCACTTCTTCACCCGCGGCAAGGTGGTCACCTCCCGGTGGCTGGACCCGAGCCACGGTGGGCTCAATCTGGGGTTCCCGCAGAACACCTGAGCCGAATCTGAAGGACCCCGGCGCCCCGTCCCGTTGGGAGCCGTAGGTTGGTCCCATGGCGCGATACGGCGGGCAGTACGGCCCTGACATCACCTTTCTCGGCGTTGACCCGTGCGACCTCGATGATCCGGGGACGTACTCCGACGTTGATGTCGTGATCCTTGGGGCCCCCTTTGACGGGGGGACGTCCTACCGGTCCGGGGCCCGCTTCGGGCCACAGGCGATCCGGATGACCGACTACCTCGGCCACGACGGCTCCCGACCGAGCCTCGCGCTGCGCACCGATGGGCTCCAGGACCTCAAGGTCGTCGATGCAGGGGACGTGATGATGTACTCCGGCGACGCCGAGAAGTCCTGCGCCTCGCTGGAGATCGAGGTCGAGAAGGTCGTCAAGGCCGGTGCCATCCCGGTGATCCTCGGTGGTGACCACACGGTCACCTGGCCGGATGTGACCGGCGTCGCGCGGGGGATCGGGTGGGGTCGCGTCAGTGTCTTGCACTTCGACGCTCACGCCGACACAGGTGACAACGAGTTCGGCTCACTCATCGGGCACGGCCAGCCCATGCGGCGACTGATCGAGTCGGGTGCGACGCGAGGGGATCGCTTCTTGCAGATCGGGCTGCGCGGCTACTGGCCGCCGCCAGACATCCTGGACTGGATGGCCCAGCAGGGCATGCGGTCATATGAGATGACCGAGATCGTCCATCGCGGGCTCACCGACTGCCTGACCGAGGCGTTCACGATCGCGACCGACGACTGCGATGGAGTGTTCTTGTCCGTCGACATCGACGTCTGCGACCCCGGGCACGCTCCCGGCACCGGCACACCCGAGCCGGGTGGGCTGTCGGCTCGCGAACTGCTGGACGCGGTGCGTCGGATCTGCCTTGAGCTGCCCGTGGTGGGTGTGGACGTCGTCGAGGTCAGCCCGCCCTATGACCACGCAGACATCACGGCTGCGCTGGGAAACCGGGTGGTGCTGGAATCCTTGTGCGCGATCGCTCGTCGCCGCCAGGACACCCGCGACGGCACCCGGTGGGACCCCAGCCAACCGCTGCTCGACGGTCGGATCCCAGGGGAGTAGCCGGCGCAGGAATTTTGCAAAGAAGTCTTTGCAAAGAAGTCTTTGCGGTTGTACGGTGACCGCATGCCTACCGACGCACCCACCTCGCGAGACGACGCGCGCGACCCCGACTTCGTCCTGCTCGACCGCGCTCGGCTGCGTGCCATGGCCCACCCGTTGCGAGTCCGCTTGCTCGGTCTGCTTCGCACGCATGGTCCGGCGACGGCCACCACGTTGGCCCGACGGGTCGGCCAGTCGAGCGGGGTGACCAGCTATCACCTCCGCCAGCTCGAGGCGTCCGGTTTCATCGTCGACGACGCTGAGCGGGGCAACCGGCGTGAGCGATGGTGGAAGTCCGAGCACCGCGGAACCCGTTTCGACCCGGCTGACGACGCTGCCGATCCCGAGGTGCGAGAGCTCGGAGAGGCGTACATGCGCGCGGTTGCCGGCTGGTATGTCGACCGCATGTGGACCTTCCTCGACAGCGCAGCCAGCCTGCGCGAGGAGATGGGCGCGGCTTGGGACGACGCATGGACCATGAGCGACAACCAACTTGCCCTGACACCTGAGGAGAGCAAGGAACTGCTGGGAGAGATCCACGCTCTGCTCGCCCGCTATCGTGACGCTGAGCCGGGTGAAGTTGCCCCTGGGACTGCTCGGGTGGCCGTCCAATGGCAGGTGTTGCCGCAGGTACCCGAGCCGATCGACGTCGAGGACCAGAGCGCGGGCCGGTCGTGAGCGAGCACGTCACCAGCCGTGAAGGGCTAACACGTAGTCGGACGGCGATCACGGCCCTGTTCACCGCAGACGGTGTCTCCATCTTCGGTACGCGGATGTCTGCGTTGGCTCTTCCGTGGTTCGTGCTGGTCACCACGGGAAGCGCGGCGCTGACCGGGCTGGTCGCCTTCGCCGAGATGCTGCCGTTTGTGTTGGTGACCGGGCTCGGTGGCCCGGTGATCGACCGTTTGGGGGCCCGCTGGATCACCATCGTGACCAACCTGGCCTCGGTGCTGTTCGTCGGCCTGATCCCGGTGCTGCATGCGCTAGACGCCTTGCACTTCGGAGTCTTGCTGGCGATCGTCGCTGTGGTCGGAGCGTTGCGCGGCGCCGGCGTTGCTGCCTACGTGCTCGTACCCGGCGTCGCCGAGATCTCGGGCACTCCGATCGAGCGCGCCACCGGCGTGCATGACGGCATCAGTCGTGCGGCCGGCATGCTGGGCGCACCGCTGGCCGGTGTCTTGTTGGCAGTCTTCTCTCCCAGCGTTGTGCTCGTCATCGATGCCGCCACGTTCCTGTTTGCAGCGGCGGTCGTGGCTGCGTTCGTGCCTGTGGAAGCTGAGCCCCCAAGGAGCCGACCGGTCGAATCCGAGAGCCAGGGCGAAGGAGTGTCGGCGGTTGGCGCCTATGTGGGGCAGATAGCTGAGGGTCTGTCATTCCTGAGGTCCGACCGGACCCTGATGGCGATTGCCGCGATGGTCTGCCTGACGAACTTCCTCGACCAGGGCATGGCATCGGTGCTGATGCCGGTCTGGGTCCGCGACAACCTGGGAAGCCCGTTGGGCCTTGGGCTGATCGCCGGCCTGTTCGGGGTGGGGGCGGTCACGGGTAGTGCGTTCTACGCCTGGCTGGGGCCCCGCCTGCCGCGTCGGCAGGCATACTCCTGGGGCTTCCTCATCGGTGGGGCGCCGCGCTTTTTCGCGATGGCACTTGCATCGACGTTGCCGCCGGTCCTGATCATCATGTTCGTGGCCGGCCTCGGGGTGGGGGCCATCAACCCGATCCTGGGGGCTGTCGAGTACGAGCGCGTGCCTCGCCACTTGCAGGCCCGCGTGCTCGGAGCCGTCGGTGCCATCGCGTATCTCGGAATCCCGTTCGGCGGCCTGGTCGCCGGCCTGGCTGTTCAAATCTGGGGTCTGACAGCGACTCTCGTCGCGTTTGGCGCGGTGTACGCAATGGCGACGGCCGCTCCGTTCGTGCTTCCGTCCTGGCGTGGCCTTGATCGGGTCGCGCCCGTCGAACAGGGCGCGCCCAGTCATGCCTAGGCGGCGGCAGCTGGAGGCCGCGACCCGTTTCCCGATGTCGTGTGCTCGGCGCAGCTGGGCCCGGTCAGGGGCGCGCTGACCGAGCTAGGAGGCCGTGCGGACCGTACGTTGCTTGCCGAGTCGATGTGGGTCTGACACGCGGGGTGACCGATCAGGGGCCGAGGAGAGGGACGAAGCGGACCCGGCCCAGGCTGCGCACGGCCACGAGCTGCCCGTCCGCCCGCTTGGCCATCACCACGAGCTGTTCGGCACCCTCTGGCCCGAGCGGCAGCACCAGTCGACCGGTGTCAGTCAGCTGATCGCCGAGCCGCCGGGGTGGCACGTCGCAGCGGGCAGCCACGATGATGCCGTCGAAGGGTGCCAGGTCTGGGAGTCCGAGGTGCCCGTCTCCGGCGAGCACGTGGACGTTGCTCACACCCGCCTCCGAGAGGTTCTGTCGCGCCTGGTCGGCGAGCTCGGGCCACCATTCGATGGTCCACACCTGGTCGACGAGGCGGGCGAGGACAGCTGCCTCGAACCCGTAGCCGGTCCCAATTTCGAGCACCCGATCGGTCGGCGTGGTCTCCAGCGCCTCGACCATGAGCGCGATCAGCGACGGCTGGCTCGTCGTCTGGGAGCAGGGCAGCGGGATCGGTGCGTCGACGGCGGCCCCGTCCACGGACTCCAGCGGCACGAACCGGCGACGGTCGACCGCGCCGAGGGCATCCAGGACGCGACGATCACGGACGCCGGCTGTTCGGGCGCGTGCCACGAGGCGTCCGTCGCTCACTCAGAGCCTCCTTGACCTGAGAAAACTGCCCCCATGCGCATTTGACCGCCCGACAGCACGGCATCAGCGCTCGAGCCGCAGGACAGCAGCGCCACTGAATCGGCCCTGAGCCAGGTCTGCCAGGGCACGGTCAGCCTGCTCGAACGGATAGCCCACGGTGGTTGCGCGAACCCCGAGGCGGGCGGCCAACGTCAGGAACTGCTCGCCATCGGCGCGTGTGTTTGCCGTCACGCTACGCAGGATCCGCTCGTGGAACAGCTCCGTGTCGTAGTCAAGAGTGGGGATCGGCGAGAGCCAAATCCCCGCCACCGCTAGCGTGCCGCCTCTTTCCAGGGCCCGCATCGCCACGGGGACCAGCGAGCCGGCTGGCGCGAACAGGATCGCGCCGTCCAGCTTCTCCGGTGGCTCGTCCTGAGCTTCGCCGACGGAGTCGACACCGAGTCGAACCGCAAGTGAGCGGTTTACCTCCCCGCGTGTCAGGACATGGACCCTCAGTCCTTGGGCAAGGGCGACCTGGGCGGTCAGATGGGCGGACCCTCCGAAGCCGTAGATTCCCAGGCGTCCACCCGGTGGCACCGCGGCCAGTTGCAGGGCTCGGTAGCCGATGATGCCCGCGCACAGCAACGGCGCGGCCTGTTCATCGCTGATGGAGTCCGGCAGGCGGTAGACGTACGCCTCATCGGCCAGGCAGTATTCGGCGTAGCCGCCATCCACATCCCAACCGGTGAACGTCGGATCGGTGCAGAGGTTCTCCCGCCCGGTTCGACAGAACAGGCACGTTCCGTCGGTTCGGCCCAGCCAAGGAACTCCCACCCGCTGCCCCGGCTGGAGGCGGTCGGCCCCGGGACCGCATGCGTCGACGCGGCCGACGACTTCGTGGCCGGGTGTCACCGAGCCCTGACGCGGCGGAAGATCGCCCTCGGCGAGGTGCAGGTCGGTTCGACAGACACCGCAAGCGCTCACCCGCACCCGCACCTGGCCAGGGCCGGGTTCGGGCGTCGTCTGGTCAACGAGCCGGAGCGGTTGTGAGGTGATCGGCCCGGGCGTGTGGACAACCCACGCCCGCATGGAGCCGCTCATGGCTGGAGCGTACGCCGCACCCTTGGCTGAGCGGTGCGCTAACCGTTGGTCCGCTGCAGGTCTCGACGTCAGGCTGCGTTGGTTGGCAGTGTCAGCTCGCTCAGCAGCCACGTGACGGCGTCGGTTGCCGACCACCCGTCCGGACGCGCCGTGACCAGATCGGTCACTCCTTCGGTGTCGCTGCCGAGCGTGACCAGTGGCGCCTCCGAGTAGCCAGTGCGGCGGGTCTGCCCCAGCCCTACGTCTGCGGTGAGCGCGTTGCACAGGCACTTGCGGCCCAGCGTGTCGGCAGCGTCCCCACCCTTGCGGACATACATGTGCACGGGCTCGGCCGGGCAGCGGTAACCGACCTTTCCGTCGGGACGCTCATACGGCTCACGCAAATAGCTGAGGTCGCACAACCGGGGCCGCTTCTCGTACATCTCGTCGTCGCTGAGCGTGCCTGGCAGCTGGGCCACCTTGAAGGGGAAGCCAGTGGGGGAGGCCAGTGCGTCGGTGCGCACCTGCAGCGTCTGATCGCGCAGGCCGGCCAGCATCTCGGTTCGGATCTGCGGGGTGATTCCAGACTCTCGGCTCAACGCGAACAGGGTGCCTACCTGCACTCCTGCGGCACCGGACGCCCGGGCCGCGAGCACCTGTGCAGGTGTGCCGTACCCACCGGCCAGCCAGAACGGGATCCCGACAGCAGCCACCTTGGCCAGGTCAGCGTCGTCGCGCGGTCCGTAGACCGGCTGCCCGAGCTCGTCGCGCACCTTGGCGTTGCGGGGAGGCGCGTTGTGCCCGCCGGCGTGAGCACCCTCGACGACGAAGCCGTCCGGCCGGATGGATTCATCGCGGGCGAGGTAGCTCGCGAGCACGTGGGAGGAGACGATGGCGAGGAACTTGGGTCGGTGCAAGGCAGTCACCGTCGAACGACCCAAGATCTCGGTGGGGTCCAGCTCCAACGGGTGTGGCC
Organism: uncultured Actinomycetota bacterium; assembly: GCA_963819985.1. Taxonomy (GTDB): domain Bacteria; phylum Actinomycetota; class Actinomycetes; order DATJPE01; family DATJPE01; genus JANPBY01. The sequence continues at coordinate 307,025 of CAWFYH010000002.1, forward strand.
GGTCGGACCCGCTGACGGTCACGCCGATCCGCCCGATGTTTCCGGCCGCGAGATCGTCGAGCAGGCGGGGAATCTCTCGTGGCAGCCCGGCACCCATCAAGACGAAGTCCACGCCGGCCAGCATCGCGCCGTAGACCGCGGCGGGCGTGGCCATCTGGACCTTCTCCAGGTAGTTGACGCCCACGAGGCCGCCATGGCCCTCCTTGGCCAGCCACACCTCGACAAAGTTGCCCACGACGGCCAGTTGTTGCTGGGCGAGGGTGGGTTGCAGCGTGAGCTTGTCCATCGGAAGGTACGGCTGACCGGAGGCGCGGCCCGCTGGCCGGAAGTATCGCCTGCGAATTCGCTCGGCCAGCTCGGGGACCGGGAAGTGGTCGAGCGCACGACGTAGGTCCCCGTCTGGGTCGCCGTCTTGTAGTCGACGGGCTAAGACCGTGTCCAGGGCAGTGCCCGACACCACACCCAGCTGACCGGCCCGCGACACAGCCCGTGCTAGTGCCCAGGCAGAGACTGCGACTCCCATGCCACCTTGGATGACGACCGGCCAGTCCTTGGCCATGCTCAACCTCCGCTACCGTAACTTACGCTACCGAAGGTTACGGTAGCGTAAGTTACGGCGCAAGGCGCATGAACGCTCTATGTTGAGCCGAGCACATCGACTCTCGGCGAGAAGGGCTGTGGCATGCGCGTTGTCATGATCGGGGCAGGCGGTGTGGGGAGCGCGTCGACCCTCATCGCGCGACGCCACGGGTTCTTCGAGCACTGGGTCGTGGCCGACTACGACCTCGCCAAGGCTGAAGCGACCGTTGATTCGTTGGGCGACGCACGGTTCGTGCCCGCGCAGATCGACGCCTCCTCGCAGGAGGCCGTCGAGGCGTTGGCCCGCGAGCACCGGGCCACTCACGTGTTCAACGCTGTGGACCCGATCTTCAACATGGCCATCTTCGACGGTGCGTTCGCGGCCGGAGCCGACTACCTCGACATGGCGATGTCGTTGTCACAGCGGCACCCGGACAAGCCGTACGAGCTCACCGGGGTCAAGCTCGGGGACGAGCAGTTCGCGAAGTCTGCGGCGTGGGAATCCGCGGGCCGGTTGTGCCTCGCAGGGATCGGGATCGAGCCGGGGCTGGCCGATGTCTTCGCTCGCTATGCGGCCGACGAGCACTTCTCCGTGATCGATGAGGCCGGGGTGCGCGACGGCGCCAATCTCGAGGTGGCCGGCTATGAATTCGCGCCGTCGTTCTCGATGTGGACGACGATCGAGGAGTGTCTCAACCCTCCGGTGATCTACGAGAAGGACCGCGGTTGGTTCACGACCGAGCCGTTCTCCGAGCCGGAGATCTTCGACTTCCCCGAGGGAATCGGCCCCGTCGAGTGCGTCAATGTGGAGCACGAAGAGGTGCTCCTGATCCCCAGGTGGGTGGAAGCGAGACGGGTGACGTTCAAGTACGGCCTCGGGGATGAGTTCATCAGCATGCTCAAGACCCTCAACAAGCTCGGCCTCGACCGCACGGAGCCGGTCACGGTCAAGGGGGTCGAGGTGTCTCCTCGCGACGTGGTGGCGGCATGCTTGCCCGACCCCGCAACGCTCGGCGACAAGATGAGCGGGAAGACCTGCGCAGGTCTGTGGGTGCGCGGCACCGGCAAGGACGGCGCGCCGCGTTCGACGTACTACTACCACGTCGTCGACAACGCCTGGTCGATGAAGGAGTACGGCGCTCAGGCGGTCGTGTGGCAAACCGCTATCAATCCGGTCATCGCCTTGGACCTGCTCGCCGCGGGCACCTGGTCAGGCGTGGGTGTCTTGGGCCCTGAGGCATTCCCACCCAAGCCGTTCCTGGACAAGTTGGTGGAGTACGGCTCGCCGTGGGGACAGCGCGAACAAGATCCGGTCCCGGGTTAGCTGAGCCCCGCGAGTCACGGGGACGGTGGGACGGCCGGCCCGGGGCCGGAGAAGAACACTCCAGACGACCAGTCGATGCCGTCCACCGCTGGACCGCTGACGACGCTGCCGTCGGCCGAGATGCTGCGTCCACGCAGGTCGTGTCGCGTGAGGCTGCCATCAGCATCGGCGACGTACATGGAAGCGCCGTCGATGAACAAGCCACGCGTGGTGAGCGGCATGACCACGCCCGGCACCGTGTCGGTGGTGTCTTGCACGATGCCGCTCTCGGCGTTGAACCAGCGTTCGAACAGCGCCGTGCTCCCGTCCTTTGTGTAGAACAGGCGCCCGTCGGCATAGGTCAGCGCGGTGGTGGATCCCAGGTCCCACGAAAGGGTGCTCGCCTTCCCCAGGTAGGTCTGCTCGCCTCTCGAGCCGGTCTGCACGTCCTTCCACACCGGGTCGGCCCAGGGTTCGGACACGGTGGGTGTGCCGAACGAGGCACCGTCAAAGCTTTGGCTGACCAGGTCGCCGTTGGATGATGTCGTCCACAACTGGTCGCCGACCGTGAACGCCCCACGGACAGCGGTCCAGTCGATCGCGCTGACCAGCGCGGGCGTCCACTCGTAGTCAACCCCGGACGGGCCTAGGTGAACCCGGGTGACGTCGCCGGGGGCGAGCTCGTCGGCGCCCGCGCGATAGACATCGACAGGGCCAGAGGCCGAGGTGCCCGGAAGCAACGTGCCGGTATGCAGCGGCAGGAGCGCGATGCGGGGGCGGAAGTATTCCTTGTCGCCTATGTAGTCGGTGTCTCCGCCGACGAACAATCCTTGGTCGGTCAGCTGGAGAGCGGAGACACCCATTCCGCGTGGGTGTCGTCCTGGGTTCCACGAGAAGGGCAGGCCGGTGACGGGATCGAGGGCGGCGAGCGAGGGCCGGGGGACAGCCCCGGCCCCTGCGGCGCCGTTGCCGAAGGCGTTGTTGATCCATCGCAGATGACCCCCGACATACACGGCGCTGTCACCGATCGCGACCGACAGAAGGGTGTCGCCGCCGGTTCGCGCCGCCCAGGTGGCGTGAACAGCCCGAGAGCGGGTGCGGATCGGCAGTCGTGCGGCGCTGTCGCACAGACCGAAGTGAGAACCGCCTGACGAGACGATGACCGCGTAGGTGCCGTCAGGTGAGATAGCGACGTCGCGGACCCAGCTGTCGAAAGAGGTCGCCTTGCACTGGTTGGTGAAGTCTGGGGTGGCCCAGTTGGGGGAGACGCGAGCACGGCTTCGGTTCAGATCGATCCGGACGACCTGGTCCCTGAGGAGCGACCCGACTGAGGTGAAGTTGCCGACGGCGATCAGGTGGGTCTCGCTGGGGTCGACCGCCATGGCGGTGATCCCGACCGGAGCCTTGGCGAACGAGTGACGCTTCTCCTGCCAGTTGTGGTGGCCGGAGAAGGTGATGTCTATGAACTTCTTGAGCGATCCCGACTTGGAGGAGAGGGCAACCAGCGCCGTACGGCTGGCGCCGTCCACCTTTGTGAACTTGCCGCCCACAAGGAGCTTTTTGCCCTTGAGGGCAAGGTCGGTGACCTGGTTGTTGAACGTCGGCCCTTCGAAGGTCTTCTGTACTCGTCCGGTGCCGACGTCGACCAGGGCGAGGTTGCTGACTTTGGTGCCTGCCACTTTGGTGAATCTGCCACCGATGAAGACGGTGCCGGCTGCTGGACCGGGCAGCAGGGCTTCCACGTCCCCGTTGACCCTAGGAACGCCGGTGATGATGCCTGTGGCCGAGTCGTAGATCACCAGATTCTTGGCGTTCTGAGCCGCTCCGCCCACATCGGAGACGCGGTCGAAGGTTCCGCCGACGACAACCTGCGAACCCACGGTCGCCACGGCCAGCACCTCGGCCGCGCCGTAGACGCTGCCCAGGATCTGCGGGGTCGCCGCAGATGGCACGACACCCACGAGGTCAGGGTCGGCGGCGGCCATGCTTTGCGGCGTCCCCGCCAAGACGGTGCCTGACAGCACGATCAGACTCAGCCCAACGGCGAGCGCGGGTCGCCCGGGTCGGGCCATGAGCATCACTGCTGTCCCCTCCGAGTCTCCCGTGCCGGATCTGTCGATCCGACCGGTGGACGCTCGCTGTCGTCCATGATGACGCGTTCCTAGTCGGCCATTGTCCCTCGCTGGCCGATGCGAACCGAATGGTGGGTCCCGATCGACCGAGCGGACGATGTCTGGGCAGCGATAGTGCGTCAGGCGTGGGCGGCGAAGGCCTTGTCCAGCACGCCGATGGCCTCGACCAGCAGGTGCTCAGGCATCACCAGAGGCGGCAGGAAGCGCAGCACGTTGCCGTACGTCCCCGCAGTCAGGACCAAGACTCCCTCGGCGTGGCAAGCAGCGGCAACGGCGGCCGTCGTGGCTGGATCCGGAGTCTTTGTCCCAGGCTCGACGATCTCCACGGCGATCATGGCCCCGCGTCCACGGACGTCCCCGATGCACGGATAGCGGTCGGCCAGGTCGTGAAGGGCGGGGAGCATCACCTCACCGATGCGGCCGGCGGCCCCGACAAGGTTCTCCTCCTCGATGGTCGCGATCGCGCCGAGCGCGGCGGCGCAGGCCACCGGATTGCCACCGTAGGTGCCACCCAGGCCCCCGACGTGGGCGGCGTCCATGATGTCGGCCCGCCCGGTCACGCCCGCCAGTGGGAGGCCGCCGGCGATTCCCTTGGCCGTGGTGATCAGGTCGGGCACGACCGCCTCGTTCTCGCAGGCGAACATCGTCCCGGTGCGGGCGAAGCCCGTCTGCACCTCATCGGCGACGAAGACGATCCCGTGCTCGGCTGCGTAGTCGGCCAAACCGGGGAGGAACCCAGGGGAGGGCACGATGAAGCCGCCCTCGCCGGCAATGGGCTCGATGACGATGGCCGCCACGTTGTGGGCGCCGACCTCCTTGTCGATCTTGGTGATCACCTCGGCCAGCGCCTCCGCGCCCGCGTTCTCCGGTCCGCTGGGCCAGCGGAAGGGGTAGGAAAGTGGCATCCGGTAGATCTCACCGGCGAACGGTCCGAAGCTGTCCTTGTAGGGCATGTTCTTGGCTGTCATCGCCATGGTGAGGTTCGTCCGGCCGTGGTAACCGTGCTCGAAGACCACGATCGCGTCGCGCAAGGTGTGAGCCCGAGCGATCTTGACGGCGTTCTCCAGAGCCTCAGCGCCGGAGTTGAACAGCGCCGACTTCTTCGGATGGTCTCCTGGAGTGAGTCGGTTGAGCGCCTCACACACCTCGACGTAGCCCTCATACGGGGTGACCATGAAGCAGGTGTGGGTGAACGCGGCGACCTGCTGGCAGACATTGGCGGCGACCCGCTCCGCGGCGTTGCCTACGGAGGTCACGGCGATGCCCGACCCGAGGTCGATGAGGGAGTTGCCGTCGACGTCGACCAGGACACCGCCGCCTGCGCGCTCGATGAAGACTGGAAGCACCGTGCCCAACCCGCGGGCGACCGCGGCGTTGCGGCGTTCGAACAGCTCCTGCGAGCGTGGGCCGGGGATCGCGGTGACGACCCGCCGCTCCTGGGGGAGCGTGGGACCGCCGAGGGCTCGAGACGTGCGCGCGTCGCTCATCCGTCGAGACTACGAGGACCTTCGTCGGGTGGGCCCTGTCGCGGTGGCCTATTCCCTTGCTAGCGTTGGACTGCACGTACAAAAGAAGTGATCAGTTGCTGACCTGACGTGCGGTCCGGACGACGATGGGAGCCCGTTCGTGCCCGCACTACCGCCGCCCAGCGTGCGCAGCATCGTCGAGCGTGCGGATCTCGGGCTGCTGCTGCGCTCCGGAGACTCACGCACCTCGGCTGGGGCCGATCGGGCGATCCGCTGGGTGGCGGTCAGCGAGCTGGAGGACCCGCGACCGTTCCTCGAAGGTGGCGAGCTGGTCCTGTCGACCGGGATGCGGCTGGCTGTGGACGACACGTCGGCCTGGCGCACCTACGTGGATCGGTTGCTTGAGGCTGACGTGGCGGCCTTCGGCCTGGGTGTAGGGCTGAGTCATGACTCGCTGCCTCCAGCCCTGCTCGACGCGGCCGCGGCGCGCGGGCTCGTCATTCTCGAGGTGCCGCCGGAGACGCCGTTCATCGCCGTGACGAAGGCGGTTTCGGCCATGGTCGCCGCTCAGGAGTACGAGTCCACCACTCGAGCCTTCGAGATCCAGCGAGACCTCACCCGCGCTGCGCTGGGTCGTGACGCCCTGGAACGCGTCGCAGGGCGACTGGCCCGCGGCTTGTCGGCCTGGGTGTTGGTGCTCGATCCGTCAGCGGTCGTTCTGGCAGCCAGCCCTGACACTGCGGTGGCTCACAGTGCTGGCGTCGCATCCGAGGTCGAGGCGCTGCGCGCAAGGGGGCCGCTCTCCTCGGCGGCGGTTGATCGTGATTCCGAACGTGTCGTCCTGCATCCGTTGGGGGCAAGGGGCACGGTTCGTGGCTTCCTCGCGGTTGGCCGTGCCGGCCCGTTCGACCGGACCGACCAGGCCATGATCGCCGTCGCGGTGTCCTTGTTGTCCTTGGTCGTGGAGCGCAGCGAGGGAGAGACAGGTGCAGGCGACAGGGTGCGCAGCGCTGTTCTGACATTGCTGCTGTCGGGGGCCGACGTTGAGGTGCTGCCGCTCGAGCAGCTGGGCTGGGGATGGCTTCGGGGGGCTGCCGTGCGCGTGGTTCGCGTCGGCCAAGAGCTCGGGACAGACCCAGCGATCCAAGCTCTCGAGATCACCTCCGCGGACCGAGCGGCAGGTGTTGTGGGAAACCAGGTTGTCGCGCTTGTCCCTAACCGATCCAGTGACCGTGTGGCTGTCGTTGCGGCACTACAGCGGTTTGCCGCAGGAGGCTCCGCCCCCGCGAGTCTCGACACGTTGGCCGACGCGTTCGAGCAAGCCGGCCGCGCACTTTCCATGGCTCGCGAGCACGAGCTGGTTTGGCATGACGAGGTGGCAGCAACCGGTCTTCGCGCGGTGGTGGAGCCGGAAGCTGCCCGTGTGTTCGTCGACTCGTTGCTGGCGCCGCTGGATGCCACGGGAGGCAAGGCCGACCTACTTGCCTCGTTGCGCGCGTGGTTGGCGCACAACGGGCAGTGGGACGTGGCCTCGCGTGCGCTGGGGGTGCACCGCCACACTTTGCGCTACCGCATCCGTCGGGCCGAGGAGTTGCTCGGCCGCAGTCTGGATGATCCGGCGCTGCGAGCCGAGCTCTGGTTTGCCCTGGACCTACGGGCCGACCAGACCGACTGACAGTCAGCCGTTCACCAGCCCGGTCCGGAAGGCTAGGACGACGACCTGGACTCGATCTCGCACAGCCAACTTGGCCAAGATGGAAGCCACGTGGCTCTTGACGGTGGTTTCGGCCAGGAACATCTCCGCGGCGATCTCGCCGTTGGACATCCCCGTCGCCATGAGCCGGGTGACCTGCAACTCCCTCTCGGTGAGCGACGACCAGGGTGCGGAGGTCTCGGCGCCGGGTTCCGGGCGTCGCGTGAAGTCGGCCAGCAGTCGCGACGTGGCTTCAGGACCCAGCACCGCTTCACCTCGCGCCACCGTCCGCACCGCCTCGAGCAAGACCGCGGGCTTCGAGTCCTTCAGCAGAAAGCCGCTGGCGCCCGCGCGGATCGCTTGGTGCACCTCGTTGTCTCCGTCGAAGGTTGTCAGTACGAGGACGCGCAGCGAGAGGCGTCGGTCCTCAACCAGGATTCGGGTCGCCTCGATGCCGCCGAGCACCGGCATCCGAAGGTCCATCAGCACCACGTCGGGAGCGTGCGCCAATGCCAGATTGATGGCCTCCCGACCGTTCGCTGCCTCTGCTATGACCTGGAGATCTGGTTGGGTCTCGAGGATCAGTCGGAGCCCCGAGCGGACAAGTGCCTGGTCGTCGGCGATCAGTACCTTGGTCTGACCGATCACGCGAAGACTCCGCTGAGTCCGGCCACGACGTGGAATCCGCCATCGGGCTCAGCGCCCGCCTCGAGGCTGCCGCCGTAGATGGCCAGCCGCTCTCGCATCCCGGTCAGCCCGAGTCCAGCAGTCGACCGATGTGTCTCGCCGCGATGCAGGCTCGGGCCGGCATCGCGGATCGAGATGCACAGAGCGTCCTCGGAGTAGTCGAGGGTCACCGTTGCGCAGGGGGCGGCCGAGTGGCGCATCACGTTGGTCAGGGATTCCTGGATCACCCGATACGCGCACAAATCGGCTCCGGGGGCGAGGGCGTTCGGATTACCGATGATCTGCAGATCGATCGCCAGTCCAGCTGACCCGACGTCCTCGCACAATGCGTTGAGTTGGGCCAGACCAGGTTGCGGCAAGCTTTCATCCGTCCCCGAGCCATCCTCGGCGCCTTGTCGCAGGACAGCTAGCAGGCCGCGCATCTCCCCGATGGACGACTGACCTACGGCGCGGATGGTCTCCAGCGAATCACGAGCTTTCGACACGTCGACGTCTAGCAGCTGCTCCGCGGCGGCAGCCTGGACAACCATCACGCTCATCCCGTGCGCGACCACGTCGTGCATCTCCCGGGCGATTCGCGCACGTTGCTCTGCGGCCTTGACGGCATCCAGCGCTTGCCGCTCGCTCTCGACGAGTTCGGACTCTTCGCGACGACGTTGTTCTTCCAGGCTCCGTCGAGTGGCACCCCGACCGGCCATCCAAGCAACGGTCGCGAACAACGCGGTGAATGCCACGTCCTCGGGTGCGGCGTCCGCAGGTGCGAGCGTGTGCGCGAGCAGTGCCACGGCGCCGTACGTCGTCACCGCCACAAGTGCTCTCCCGGAGACGCGCGCTCCGACGCTGTAGGTCAGCAGGAGGCCAGCGATCAATGCCGACAACGTGTTCGTCGGCTGCAAGAAGATGGCTTCGGCGAGGAGTGCGGTGGCCGACGTCACAGCCGCCACCGCTGGTTCACGTCTCCGGAGCGCCACCGGAGCGGTCTGCGCCAGCAGCGCAGCCCCTTGGGCGAGCCCATGCCAGCCCGGACTTGCGGCACTCACGAGTTCGACCTGACCCAGGACGGTCAAGGTAGTGGCGAGTGCGAGGTCGAGCCAGGCGGGCTGGCGCCAGCCGCTTCGGCGCTCCAGGGTTTCCGGACTGCTCACGGCACTGAGGGTAGATGTCGACCGCCGCCTCGGTGTCCTCCTCAAGGAGGAGGGCAGCCGTTCCTAGGAAGGGTTGCTGGGGTGCCGACTTTCGTCCTCCCGGGAAGGCGCCCAGCACCTCGCGAGTGAGGGCTTTGCGGTGGACGGTTCATACCGTCGCCACATGACTTATTCACAGCGCAAAATGCGCATACTTCGTCCACGCCGGCTGCTGCTCGCGTCCGCAGCTGCCTTCCTCGTCGCGGTGGCCGGCCCAGCTTCGGCTGCCCTCGCCTGCCCCGAACCCGGAGGCTGGGATCTGGTCCCGGCGGTCGGCTCCGGGCTCGTCACGTGTGACGTTGGTGTGTTCACCCCGACGGCCGGGATTCTGGCGAGCCGTGAGGTCGTACGGACCGATCGGGCGCAACGTGCCCACGTCCGGTTCGACATCCACATGCGGGATGTTGTGCTGGTCGACGAGCAGGGACGGCACTACCGCCTTGTTGGCAGCGGATCGGACGCCGTGCTCTACGCCGATGAGGACCTGACCGGTCACATCATTCGCGAACGAGTGCGCTATCACTTCGACGTCGTCGGCCGGCAGGGCGTCGTAGGCGTCATGCGATTCCACCTCAATACCAACCGGGACGGCACGACGACGGTCACCGACGAGAGCACCTGTCAACTTCCCAACCAATGACCGATGAGCTGGCCCGTTCTGGGTCGGCACCAAGAAAGGAGAACATCATGCTCCGTACCCTGAAAGTCGCTCTGATCTGCCTTCCGGTGTTCCTGCTGCTGTCCTACCCGTGGCGGGACGCCACCTCGGGTCTCGGCTCGGTCGTGAGCACCATCGGCTGGTTCGGTTTCATGCTGTCGGCACTTGTCGTGCTGGTGCTCGCCGTGGCTGTTGGCGTCAAGCGGCTGACTGTCAGCCGTACGTAAGGGGCACGGGTCACCGGGTCGGGGTGGTCACGCCAAGTCCCAGGCGGTCGAGCAGCGCATCGAGCTCGAAGTCGAAAAGCGGTCCAGCGTCGGCCAGCGCGAAGGAAATGTGTCCGAAGACTTCCATGGTCACGGCGCCGTACAGCTTGATCCAGCAGCTGAGGAAGACCGCGATCGCTTCCGGGGGGAGGGTGATTCCGACGTGCTCGGCGTAGTCGAGCAGGGCACCCTCCATCCCCGGATCGATGGCCGTGGGCACCGGGAACGGCTGGCGCTCCCACAGCTCGGTGAACAGCCCGCCGAACGCCTGGCCGAACCGCTGCCCGTGGATGTGAGCCGGGGCATCCTCGGCAGTCTCGACGCCGGGGATGGGGCTGCCGAACAGCAAGGTGAACTCGGCGGGATGCGCCACCGACCAGCTGCGGAAGGCACGAGCGGCGCCCTGGAGTCGATCGCGCAGCTCGCCCTGGTCAGGGGCTGCGGCTCGCTCCACCGTGTCTGCGAGCTCGGCGTACAAGTCGCCGACCAGTTCCGCCAGGAGTGCCTCATGGCTGTCGAAGTAGCGGTACAGCGCGGGCGCGGTCATCCCCAGGTCGCGGGCGATCGCTCGGAGCTGGACGCCGTTGACTCCGTGCTCGACCAGGTGGGCCCGCGCGGCGGCCTTGATCTCGGCTTCGGTCTGCGCCCGTTGGCGCGCGCGACGCGTCGGAGTCAGGACTCCCTCGCTGGCGGACACGTCCCTCCTCCTCGTTCAGATTGATTCAGTGAACATACTTGACAATAGTTTACAGTGTCAGCATAGTGAACGCCACTAACGTAAACAACGTTCACGGTTCGCTCTCAGGAGCGTACGCCAGTCGGACGTTCCCCCTCAGGAGGTCGCGATGCACGTGCAGGACTCGCCGCTCGAACGACTGGGCCGGGGGATGTACCGGTGGAGACGGGTCGTGCTCGGGGTCACCGCGTTGTTCGTCGTCTTCGCCGGGGTCTGGGGGACCGGCGTGTTCGGGGCTCTTGACGGAGGCGGATTCGACGATCCGGCCAGCGAGTCCTCTCGCGCCGTCGTGGCGCTCGAAGATGATCTCGGTCGCCAGGCCACGGATGTGGTCGTGGTCTATCGGTCCCTGGACGGCTCCGGGATGACCGTGGACGACCCGGCCTTCCAGCAAGGCGTCACCCGGAAGCTGGCCGCCCTGTCGGCGTCTGACGTGGTGTCGGCCACGTCGTACTGGTCGTCGGGCGAGGGGGCGCAGTTCGTGTCCGAGGACCGGCGGGCGACGTACGTCGCCTTGCAGCTCGCAGGGAACGACGAGGAGGCTCGCGAGGCGTCCTACGAGCGGATCGCCGGGCAACTCTCTGTGCCCGGTCTTACGACCCTGCGCGGGGGACCGGTGCCCACGAACGCCGACGTCAACACCCAGGTCAGCCAGGACATCGCGCGCGCCGAGTCGCTCTCGATCCCCCTGCTGATCATCCTGCTGATCATCGTGTTCGGCTCGCTCGCGGCAGCCTCGCTCCCGCTCGCCGTGGGGATGATCGCCATCCTCGGTGCTTTCACGCTCCTGCGGGGCCTGGCCCTGTTTGGCGACGTGTCCATCTTCTCGGTCAACATCGTGACGATGCTGGGCCTAGGGCTGGCCATCGACTACTCCCTGTTCGTGGTCTCGCGGTTCCGCGAGGAGCTGCACGGGGGTCGCACCGTCGAGGATGCCGTCGTGCGGACCGTGGCGACCGCCGGCCGAACCGTGGCCTTCTCCGGCCTGACCGTGGCTGTTGCCCTGTCCGCGCTGCTGTTCTTCCCGCAGAACTTCCTCCGCTCGATGGGCGCCGGAGGCATCTCGGCCGTCCTGGTGGCGATGGTGGCTGCGCTGACCGTCCTCCCGGCGTTGCTCGGGATCCTGGGACCCAAGGTCGATGCGCTGCGGGTATCTCTGCCCTGGCGCCGGCGCCAGGGCGCTGTCGGAGTGGTCGACCCTGACCGCGGTGCCTGGGCCCGCGTCGCCCGCCTGGTCATGCGCCGCCCCCTCCCGGTCGCGATCGCCGTGGTGGCGGTCCTCGTCGTGCTCGGGACCCCGTTCCTCCGCGTGACCTTCGGGGGAGTCGACTCACGGGTCCTGCCGGCCGGCACGGAGAGCAGGGTGACGGCCGAAGAGCTTGGGTCGGACTTCGCGGGCGCGGCGGCTGGCAGCCCTATGGATGTCGTCGTGCGCGGGATCGACGCGCCCGGCTCCATCGGTGCGTATGCGGCCCGATTGGGCGAAGTCCCTGGCGTCACCGGTGCCACGCTGCTGCGCTCCAACGGCGACACCGCCCACCTCGTCCTCACCTACCAGGGTGAGCCGCAAAGCGAGGCGTCGCTGGCCCTGGTGGACGCTGTCCGGGGAGTCCCGGCACCGCCCGGCACCGATGTACTCGTCGGCGGGTCGTCGGCCGCTCAGGTCGACTTGCTGGCCAGTCTCCAGTCGCGCCTGCCCTGGGTCGGCCTGTTCCTCGCCGTCACCATGTTCTTGTTGCTGTTCCTCGCTTTCGGGTCGGTCGTACTCCCGATCAAGGCGATGGTCATGAACGTGCTGTCCCTGTCCGCGACGTTCGGCATCCTGGTCTGGGGATTCCAGGACGGGCACCTCGCCGACACGTTGGGGTTCACCTCGACCGGCTTCCTTGAGGCCACGCAGCCGATCCTGATCTTCGCCATGGCCTTCGGCCTGTCTATGGACTACGAGGTCTTCCTCCTTTCCCGGATCCGCGAGGAGTGGGACAGCTCGCACGACAACCGGCAAGCCGTGTCCCGTGGCCTGCAGCGCACGGGTCGGATCATCACCAGCGCAGCGCTGCTGTTCGTCGTCGTCGTTGGCGCCTTCGCCACGTCCGGGATCGTGTTCATCGCCATGATCGGGGTGGGTCTCACGGTGGCCGTCCTGGTGGACGCCACGCTCGTCCGGGCGCTGCTCGTTCCGGCCACGATGACGCTGCTGGGTCGGTGGAACTGGTACGCCCCCGCGCCGTTGCAGCGGTGGTGGCAGCGGCACGGCATTCGGGAGGGCGAGCCCGAGCTCGCCCTGCCAGTCAGCGACGGCGACCGGGGGGAGCGGGCCGAGGAACGAGAGCCCGTGCTCGCCGCACCGTGACTGCGCGCTGATCCGACGCGCGCTGATCCGACGCGCGCTGATCCGACGCGCGCTGGTCCGCCCCGGGGACGCGCGTGGGGGAGAATGGAGGGGTGCCAGCCGAACGCGACGTACGGGACGTCGTCCTGCTCGGGTCGACCGGATCCATCGGGACCCAGGCCGTGGACGTCGTCCTCGCCCACCCCGAGCGGTTCCGGGTGGTCGGTGTGGCCGCTGGTGGGTCTCGGGTCCAGCTGCTCGCTGAGCAGGCGGCCCGGCTGAACGTCGAGATCATCGGGCTGGCCGACCCCGCCAGCGAGCCCGCGCTGCGCGCGGCGCTGTCGGCTCATGGGGTGACCGCCAAGGTCGTCGTTGGTGACAGCGCTGCCAGTGAGGTTGCGGCCCGCCCCTGTGACGTCGTCCTCAACGGGATGACCGGGTCGATCGGCCTCGGCCCGACACTGGCGGCGCTCGAGGCGGGTCGGCTGCTGGCACTGGCCAACAAGGAGTCGCTGATCGTCGGCGGTCCGCTGGTCAAGGCGGCTGCTGCCCCCGGACAGATCGTCCCCGTCGACTCGGAGCACTCGGCGCTGGCCCAGGCACTTCGCAGCGGCCGTCCAGACGAGGTGGCCCGACTGGTCGTGACGGCCAGCGGCGGTCCGTTCAGGGGCCGGACCCGTGACTCCCTGGCCGAGGTCACTCCGGCCGAGGCGATGGCCCACCCCACCTGGGACATGGGCCCCGTGATCACCATCAACTCCGCGACCCTGGTCAACAAGGGCCTCGAGGTGATCGAAGCCCACCTGCTCTTCGAGGTGCCCTTCGACCGGATCCAGGTGGTCGTGCACCCGCAGTCCGTCGTCCACTCCATGGTGGAGTTCGTTGACGGGTCCACCGTCTTGCAGGCCAGTCCGCCGGACATGCGCCTGCCGATCGCTTGGGGTCTCGGCTGGCCGGATCGGGTTGCTGGAGTCGCCAGTGCCTGCGACTGGTCGACGGCCGCCACGTGGACCTTCGAGCCGCTTGACGAGGATGCCTTCCCCGCCGTACGGCTCGCGCGCGCCGCCGGCTCCCGCGGTGGCGTGGCACCGGCGGTGTTCAACGCGGCCAACGAGGAGGCTGTCGGGGCCTTCCGCTCCGGGCGACTCCCGTTCCTCGGGATCCTCGAGGTCGTGGAAGCCGTCCTCGAGGAGCTGGCGGCCGAACGGGTGATGTCCGACGGTGGACCAGGAGCCCTCAGGAACCGGCTGACGCTGGCCGACGTCCTTCTTGCGGAGCAGGCCGCGCGCACGAGCGCCCAGGCGCTCATCGAGAAGGAGTCAGCGTGACCCTCGTCGCCATCGTGGCGTTCATCGTCCTCATGCTCGTGTCGATCATGATTCACGAGTGGGGCCACTTCGCCTCTGCGCGCAGATTTGGCATGAAGGCGACGGACTTCTTCGTCGGATTCGGCACGACCCTGTGGTCGACCAAGCGAGGCGAGACGGAGTACGGCATCAAGGCGATCCCGGCTGGCGGGTTCGTGAAGATCGTGGGGATGACCGAGCTCGAACAGATCGCACCAGAAGACGAACCTCGAGCGTTCTACAAGCAGCCAGCTCGGCGGCGCGCGGTTGTCCTGGCTGCCGGGTCGTTCATGCATTTCGTGATCGCGGCCGTCCTCCTGCTCGTGATCCCCATGACCCTCGCAGCTGGCATCGACCTGACCCCAAGCGTTGCGACGATTTCCACCTGTGCGCCCGACCAGGTCGATGGAACCTGCACCACGCCCGATGAGCCCTCCCCAGCCGCAGCGGCCGGGCTCCAGGCGGGCGACAAGATCGTGGCGATCGACGAAGTCCAGATCACGACGTGGGACGAGGCTCAAGCGGCCATCCGTGACGCAGGGCCCGGGCCGACGTCGCTCACGTATGAGCGTGACGGGGAACAGACCACGGTCACCGTCGATCTGGTCGAAGGTCAGCGGGTCTCACCGGACGATCCGAACGCCACGATCACGGTCGGAGTGCTGGGCATGAGCCCAGCGGTGGAGGCCTACCGGGTCGGCCCGCTGGGGGCGGTCAAGTACGCCGTGTCGACGTACGGTCAGATCATCGGGGGTACGGCGGCCGCGCTCGTCGAGATCCCGTCGAAGCTCCCGGCCTTGTGGGACTCCGTCGTCCATGACGCACCTCGAGACCCCACCGGGCTGGTAGGTGTGGTTGGCGCGGCCGACGCCAGCGGGCAGATCCTTGGGTCGCACAGCGACCCCTGGCCCCTGCGGCTCGCGGGGTTCCTGCTCGTGATCGCCGGCCTCAACATCTTCATCGGGATCTTCAACCTGTTGCCCATCCTTCCGCTGGACGGTGGCCACCTCGCCGTCCTCGGCTACGAGCAGGCGCGCAGCAAGATCGCCCGGTGGCGAGGCAAGCCAGATCCGGGCAGGGTGGACATGAACAAGCTGCTCCCCGTGGCCTACGTGTTCTTGTTCGTCCTGATCTCGTTGTCGGTGCTGCTCCTGGTGGCTGACATCATTAATCCGATCGATCTCGGGCTCTAGGCCTGCGGCCTTGTCCTCGCAAAGGAGCTGACCCCAACCTCATGACCGCTAGCAGCATCTCGCTGGGGATGCCGGTCGCGCCGCCCAAGCCGCTGGCGACGCGTCGGGTCTCGCGTCAGATCAAGGTGGGCAACGTCCTCGTCGGTGGTGGTGCTCCGGTTTCCGTGCAGTCGATGACCACAACGCTGACCGCCGACGTCAACGCCACGCTCCAGCAGATCGCCGAGCTGACGGCGGCTGGTTGTCAGATCGTGCGCGTCGCCTGCCCCAGTCAGGATGACGCAGAGGCGCTACCAGCTATCGCCAAGAAGTCGCAGATCCCGGTCATCGCTGACATCCACTTCCAGCCGAAGTATGTCTTTGCTGCCATCGACGCCGGTTGCGCGGCTGTACGCGTCAATCCAGGCAACATCAAGGCTTTCGACGACAAGGTCGCCGAGATCGCCAAAGCTGCGGGTGCTGCCGGGGTGCCGATCCGGATCGGTGTCAACGCAGGGTCACTCGACAAGCGCTTGCTCGCGAAGTACGGCAAGGCAACGCCCGAGGCGCTGGTCGAGTCGGCGTTGTGGGAGTGCTCGTTGTTCGAGGAGCACGGTTTTCAAGACATCAAGATCTCGGTGAAGCACAACGATCCGGTCGTCATGGTCCACGCCTACCGTCAACTTGCTGCAGCGTGCGACTACCCGTTGCACCTCGGCGTCACCGAGGCCGGCCCCGCCTTCCAGGGCACCATCAAGTCTGCGGTGGCCTTCGGCGCGCTGCTGGCCGAGGGCATCGGCGACACGATCCGAGTCTCGCTGTCTGCTCCACCCGTGGAAGAGGTCAAGGTTGGCAACCAGATCCTTGAGTCGCTCGGCCTGCGCGAACGGGGCCTGGAGATCGTGTCCTGCCCCTCGTGTGGTCGCGCTCAGGTCGATGTCTACACCCTGGCCGAACAGGTGACGGCTGGCCTGGAAGGGCTCACGGTCCCGCTGCGAGTGGCGGTGATGGGCTGTGTGGTCAACGGACCGGGAGAAGCACGAGAGGCCGACCTGGGCGTCGCCTCGGGCAACGGCAAGGGACAGATCTTCGTCCGCGGTGAGGTCATCAAGACCGTGCCTGAATCCCAGATCGTCGAAACTCTCATCGAGGAGGCGCTCCGGCTCGCAGCGGCCATGGAGCAAGCCGGCGAGCCGAGCGGCGAGCCAGTCGTCGCAGTCGGGGCGGGCGGCTGATCGGCCGACTCGTCACCGGCCGACCGATTCGCGGGTCAGCCGTACGGCTCGCGAGGCGTGATTGCCACCAAACCGGGCAGCGGCGGCCTTAGGCTCTCACCCGTGTTGAGCACGGCGTCTCTGCGGGTGATGGATGACATCGACCTGGCTGCCGTCACTGCGCTCGTAGCTCAAGACCCGCTGGTCAACGTGTTTGTCGGTTCGCGGGTAGCTCACGGCATCGAACCGTGGCGGCTCGGGGGCGAGTTGTGGGGATGGGCCGTCGGCGGCGAGTTGGAGTCCTTGTGCTTCAGCGGCGCGAACCTCGTGCCCGTGGCGGCCACGTCGGAGGCCTTGGCTGCCTTCGCCGGCAGAGCTCGCAGACAGGGTCGGCGCTGTTCGTCGATCGTCGGCCCGCGGGCCATGGTGGAGCCGCTGTGGCAGCTGCTCGAGCCCTCCTGGGGTCCGGCGCGCGCGATCCGGGAAGTTCAGCCCTTCATGGCGCTGCAGGCGCCGTCGGCAGTAGCCGCGGATCCGCTGGTACGACGCGTCGAGGTCCACGAGCTGGACGCCCTGCTTCCTGCCGCGGTGGCGATGTTCACCGAAGAGGTTGGTGTTTCGCCGCTCGGGCACGACGCGGCGGCCTACCGCGCCAGGGTGCATGACCTGGTGGCCGCGGGGCGGGCCTATGCACGGATAGAGGATGGTCGGGTCGTCTTCAAGGCTGAAATCGGGGCGGTGACCGCCGCCGCGTGCCAATTGCAGGGGGTGTGGGTGGCTCCCGAGCGTCGGGGAGAAGGGCTGGCAGCGGCAGCGACGGCAGCGGTCGTAGGGCTGGCCCAGCGTGACCACGCCTCTGTCGTCACTCTCTACGTCAATGACTTCAATCGGGTGGCTCGCCGGGTGTACACCAGAGTCGGGTTCACCGAGATCGCAGCCTTCACCACCGTCCTCTTCTAGCCGTCCCCTGGGGTCCAGCGTCGGTTTGCGCTCAATCAGATCGCGGTGCGTAGTCGATGTGGGTGAAGGGCCAGGCGTCTGCCAACCAGGCCGAAACGACTCGCCAGAGTCTGACATCGAGGGCGATCGAGCCCGCCGAGTCGTCCGGGTCGGCCCGCACCCAGGACCTCGCACGTACGGCGTAGCCTTCGGCTGCAGAATCCACCGATGTCGTTTCGGTCGCGGGGCCATCGGCGTCCGGACCTGGTGGATAGAGGTAGACGCACCCGATGACGTCGGTCTCCGTTCGGTCCAGCACCGTGTAGGTGAACCCGACCCGAGCAGCGAAATCCTCAGCGTGCTTAGTCAGGTCGGCGCGGTTTTCCGCCAAGGACATCTGGTGCGGCCATCGCTTCTCGGCAAAGCCCGGCGTTGCATGGATGTGCTCCATGCTCGACGACCAGGCCTCGTAGTCCCGTTCGTTGTGCTCGGCACCGAGCGGGACGAGGACGAAGTCGTCGTTCTCGAGGCGGAGAGGAATCTCGAACCAGTCTGGGACGAAGGACGGACGCGGTGCAGGCGAGTCGGTGGCGGGCATGTCTGAACGCTACCGACTCGGTGCCGCCTGAACTCAGCGGCAAGCCACCCGATAGCTGCCGAGGCTGAGCTTCTTCTTCAGCCAGTTGAAGTTGGCTGCGTTGGCCATGGGGCAGAACACGCCGGTCTTGCCCGAGTACTCCACACCGAGGACGGGCTTGCCGGCGGCGACGAACTGGTCGTAGCCCCATCGTCTCGTCTGCTTCGTCGTGCACTCGGAGTATTCCCAGCACTGCTCGTTGAGAGCTGCGTCGAAGTAGGGCAGGAGTCGCGAGATCTGGGGCACGTCGTTCTTCAGGATCGCTGCAAGCCCGTGAGCGTGCGCCATGTTGGCCAGCCATTTGTTGAAGCGGAGCTGGTGCTTGCCGGTCAGCGGGAAGCCGCTGTGGTTGCTGTAGCCCTCCACGTTGTCGAACTCCACCGCATCGAAGCCCTTCTTCGCGCACATGGCGATGCGTGCGGTCATGATGGCGGCGACCATGTTGCCCGTTCGGCGGATGTGACGGATGTCGAGCCAGCGTTCGTCCCAACCCGCCATCTTCCATCCGATGACACCGTGAACGGAGTGGTTGGGGGTCTGCCGATCGATGCGCCCAGAGCCGGGGAACTCAGAGGCGTCGGGGCGCCAGGCTTCGTAGGACCCGGCAGAGATGTAGCAGGCCACATGGCTGCGCGCCTTGAGGGCGGCCACCGTGGACTTGTGCGCTTCGAAGCCGTCGATGTCCCAAAGGTCATAGTCGTTGGCAGCGATCTCTGCGGTGGTCGGCGGCTCGCTCAACTTCCATTGCCAGCTGAGCCTCAGCGGGGGTTGCCAGCAGGCTGGATCGCAGCCCTCCGGGGTGGACAGGGCAGCAGAGGTGGTCGGAGGTGTGGACGCGACAACCTGGGCCGACGGCGTCCAGACCACAACTGCGACCGCCAGGCACGGTGCAAGTGCTCCGAGCTTCACCGAAGTCTCCTCCGCATAGCGCCGTCAGTGCCGTCCATCGGCTCGCACGATCACCATCGGTTCCTGACTTCCTCCGATCAAGGGCTGCGAGAGCGATATCCAGTCTGACGTTTCGGCCAGCCCGGGTAGCCTCGACCTCTCGACCGAAACGAGGAGAACCCCTTGATCCTGCGAATGTCGACGCTGTTCCTTCGCACGCTGCGCGAGGACCCGGCAGACGCGGAGGTGCCGAGCCATCGGCTGCTGGTGCGGGCGGGTTACGTTCGTCGCGCGGCGCCCGGCATCTACTCCTGGCTGCCCCTGGGCTACCTGGTGTACCGAAACGTCGAGCGCATCGTGCGCGAGGAGATGGATGCAGCCGGTTTCCAGGAGGTGCACTTCCCCGCGCTGCTGCCGCGAGAGCCGTACGAGCTGACGAACCGCTGGACGGAGTACGGCGCCAACCTCTTTCGGCTGAAGGACCGGCGGGACAACGACTACCTCCTCGGCCCCACGCACGAAGAGATGTTCACACTGCTCGTGAAGGACCTCTACAGCTCCTACAAGGACCTGCCGCTCTCGATCTATCAGATCCAGACGAAGTATCGCGACGAGGCGCGGCCCAGAGCGGGGATCTTGCGCGGGCGTGAGTTCGTCATGAAGGACTCCTATTCCTTCGACGTGGATGACGACGGCTTGCAGGTTTCTTACGACCAGCATCGCGATGCCTACATCAAGACCTTTGACCGGCTCGGGCTGCCCTACGTCATCGTGGCGGCGATGTCGGGGGCCATGGGCGGGTCGGCGAGCGAGGAGTTCCTCGCGCCGTGCGACGTGGGCGAGGACACCTACGTTCGCAGCCCGGGTGGTTACGCGGCCAACGTCGAGGCGGTGACCACGGTGACGCCTCCCGTCGCCTCCTGGGAGGACGCGCCGTCCGCCCACGTCGAGGACACGCCTGACACTCCCACGATCGAGACACTGGTCGCGGTCGCGCGCGAGCGGTTTCCCGATCGTGAGTGGTCGGCCGCTGACACTCTCAAGAACGTCGTCGTCATGCTTCGACACCCCGACGGCGTGCGCGAGCCGCTGGTGATCGGGCTGCCCGGAGACCGCGAGGTCGACCCCAAGCGGCTGGAGGCGGTCGTCGAGCCGGCCGAGGTCGAGGCGTTCAACGAGACCGATTTTGCGGCCCACCCGAGCCTCGTCAAGGGCTACATCGGACCGGGCGTGCTTGGTGAGAAGAACGAGAGCGGCATCCGCTACCTGCTCGACCCCCGCGTGGTGGACGGCACGCGCTGGGTGACTGGGGCAGACCAGGCCGGCAAGCATGTCTTCGACCTCGTCAAGGGTCGTGATTTCGATGGCGACGGCACCATCGAGGCCGCCGAGGTGCGCGCCGGCGATCCTGCGCCGGACGGGTCTGGCCCTCTTGAGCTTGCCCGTGGCATCGAGATCGGCCACATCTTCCAGCTGGGTCGCAAGTACGCCGAGGCGCTCGACCTCAAGGTGCTGGACCAGAACGGCAAGCAGGTCGTGGTGACGATGGGCTCGTACGGCATCGGAGTGTCACGAGCTGTGGCGGCGATCGCGGAGACCACGCACGACGAGTTCGGTCTGTGCTGGCCCCGCGAAGTGGCTCCAGCCGACGTTCACATCGTGGCCGCGGGCAAGGACGACGCGATCTACGGAGCGGCCGACCAGCTCGCCAACGACCTGCAGGTGCGCGGGGTTCGCGTGCTGCTCGACGATCGGCGGGGGGTGTCGCCCGGAGTGAAGTTCAAGGACTCCGAACTCATCGGTGTTCCCACCATCGTCGTGGTGGGCAAGGGGTTGGCAGAGGGCGAGATCGAGGTCAAGGATCGACGTACGGGCGATCGCTTCCAGGTCCCCGTCGCCGACGTCGTCGAGCATCTCGTGGCGCTCATCAGCGACTGACCGGCCCGCGACAACCCGTGGCCGTGGTCTACCGGAACGGGGATGGTCCGTAGGCTCCCAGCCATGGGGATCGAGGCAGTCATCTTCGACTGGGGTGGCACATTGACGCCCTGGCACGTCATTGACCTTCGCGAGCAGTGGATGGCCTACACCTCGGTCTACGACCCGCTCCGCGCCGATGAGCTCGCCGGTGAGCTGCAATTGGCCGAGGCGGCCTCCTGGGCGGCCGCGCGCGATCATCATCGATCCTCGACGATGGAGGAGCTCTTGCGTTCGGCCGGGATCGAGCCGGATGGCGCTCGCCACGAAGAGGCACTCGCAGCGTTTCAGCTGTTCTGGGATCCGCACACCTGGACCGACCCCAACGTCATCCCCTGCTTCGAAGGGCTGCGGGATCGAGGCATCTCCGTAGGCGTCTTGTCGAACACCTTGTGGACCCGTGAGTATCACGAGGCGGTCTTTGCCCGGGACGGGATCGCTCACCTGGTCGACGGAGCGGTGTTCACCAGCGAGATCCCGTGGACCAAGCCGCACCCGGAGGCTTTTAGGGCCGCGATGGAGGTGCTCGACATCGAGGACCCGGCTGTCTGCGTGTATGTCGGTGACCGACCGTTCGAAGACATCCATGGCGCCAAGCAGGCGGGGATGCGCGCGGTACTGGTGCCGCACTCGAACATCCCACGGGTTCAACGGGGCAGGGTGGAAGGCGATCCAGATGGGGTCATTGCAACCTTGACCGACCTGCTCCCACTCGTCGACTCCTGGCGTTGATGGGGCGCGTGGGTCGCTCAGCGGGGCTCGGCGACGGAAACGGGCACTCCCTCATCGCGCAGGGCCTGGACGGCGCCCTCGTCGGCGACAGGGGCCTAAGCGCGCTCCGCGAGGCCTGGGAACGCCGTCGGTGCCCCACCCCAACCGACGGATCGGGTTGCTGACTCCGAGCACCAGGTTGCAGCCATCGCACGCAGGCCGTCGTCGGACTGGCCGACCAGATCGGCGTACGGTCCGATCAAGGCGTCCTCGACGCGCGCCGCGAGCGCTCGAGCCTGCTTCGGCGTCTGGACCGGTCGACCGAGGTCGTACGCCGCTGCTGTCGGCACCGGAGTGGCGTCGGAGCGCACGAGCAGTTCCGTCACGCGATCTCGGCGTGCTCGGTGCACGTCGTAGGCCGTGCGGGCCTCGGGCTCGTCGGGCTGGCCATGAAGGATCCCTCCGACCACGCCATACGCGTAGACGGCTGCGTGTTCACCGGCAAGCACAGACTGCAGTGAGTCAACGAGGGTCACGTGCGCGCCGCCTGGTCACGCAGGGTTCGGCTGAACGCGGCGTCGGAGGCGGCCACGGAGGCCAGCAGACGCGCGACATCATTGGTGATCCCTGCCTCGGTCAGTGCTCGGCGGTGGTCTCGACCCGCCGCCAGCTCCGCGGCAGCTAGTGCTCGCGCGGCGGTTGACGGGCTGGCTGGACTCGCCGGGGTTGAAGCGCGCGGAGACGTTGAAGCGCCCGGAGACGATGAACCGTCAGCAGATGGACTCGGAGCCAGCCCCTCGCGCAGTGCCTGCGCATGAGCCGAGTGGGCACGACCAGCGACCGCGGCCCAGGTGATCGTCGGATGCGCATCGGCCGTTCTGCTGGCCAGTTCGGCCAGCCGCTGCTCTTGGTCAGCAGCTCGCGACCGGGCTCGCTCGTCGATCGTGGGGGAGGGGGGCGGTGCGACCCGGTCCGACGGTGCGCTGCAGGCTGCGGCGCCGAATGCCAGCAGTCCGGCGCCGCTGGCCAGAAGGACGGATCGTCGCGGAAGGTTGAGAGCACTTGCCCAGGCCCGGTCGCCGCTTGGCCGAGGTCCGGGCGAGTCGGGCGGGGTGCTGGGCATCGCGTGATGGTTTCACGTCCGCCCCACCTGCTCGTGCACCGACTAGACTCGCCCTGGCCGCGGGTCCATGACGACACCGGCTCAGAACAACGGTCACGACAACAGAAGAGGGGTCCGATGAGCACCGCAACAGCTGATCGGCTCCGCCCTCTCGTTGCCCCGGTTGTTTCCGCCGCTGGTCTTGATCTCGAGGACATCGAGGTCACGCCGGCCGGTAGACGACGGCTGGTGCGCGTTGCCGTGGACAAGGACGGCGGAGTTTCCCTCGACGACGTCGCGCTGGTGTCCCGCGCCCTGTCCGACGTCCTCGACCAGTCCGACGTGATGGGGGCGCAGCCGTACGTCCTCGAGGTCGGCTCTCCGGGCATCGACCGTCCCTTGGTCGAGCCACGGCACTGGCGACGAGCCGTCGGGCACCTGGTGGAACTCCACTTGACGTCGGGTGATCGAGTGACCGGGCGCGTCACGGCCGCCGACGAGGATGGTGTCGAGCTCAAGGTGCAAGCCGCCTTGAAAGCCAAAGCCGGCGAGCCGCTCCAAGCCAGGCGGATCGCCTACTCAGAAGTCCGGACCGCTCGGGTTCAGGTGGAGTTTGCCCGCCAGGAGGACTCCGGGGGCGCCGAGGGCGCGGGTGCCGTGTCCGACGGTGTCGACGAAGATCTGGCCGCTCACAACGCTGACGAGGTGGAGTGACATGGACATCGACATGAGTGCCCTGCGCGGCATGGTGCGGGAGAAGGACGTCTCGTTCGACTTGCTCGTCGGCGCCATCGAAGCGGCGTTGCTCGTGGCGTACCACCACACCGAGGGTGCCCGCCCGCACGCCCGCGTGGAGCTGGACCGAAGCAGCGGCCACGTCACGGTCTGGGCGCGCGAGGATGAAGCGGATCACCCGGCAGCGGACGTCACGGAAGGCGCTGCTGGGCAACCTGCCGAGCCCGACCGCGACCAGCCAGCCGTCAGCGCAGCGGCAGGGCCGCCGAAGGAGTTCGACGACACCCCCGAAGGGTTCGGTCGGATCGCTGCGACAACCGCCAAGCAGGTCATCCTGCAGCGTCTGCGTGACGCCGAGGACGAGCTCACCTTCGGCGAGTACGCCGGCCGGGAGGGTGATGTCGTGGCAGGGGTGATCCAGCAGGGGACCAACCCACGAGACGTGCTCGTAGACCTCGGCAAGGTCGAGGGTCTGCTCCCGGTCCAGGAGCAGGTGCCCGGAGAACGCTATGAGCATGGGCTGCGGCTGAAGTGCTACGTCGTCGCCGTACGCAAGGGTCTGCGAGGACCACAGGTGGGTCTGTCCCGCACGCATCCCAACCTGGTGCGCAAGCTGTTTGCCCAAGAGGTGCCGGAAATCGCCGACGGCACCGTCGAGATCGTTGCGATGGCTCGTGAGGCCGGCCACCGGACCAAGATGGCTGTCACGTCGCGCCGGAAGACCGTCAATGCGAAGGGCGCCTGCATCGGTCCGATGGGTGCTCGCGCCAGGGCTGTCATGACCGAGCTGCACGGCGAGAAGATCGACATCGTCGACTGGTCAGCAGAACCGGCGGAGTTCATCGCTGAGGCCCTGCAGCCGGCCAAAGTTGTCCGCGTGGAGATCGTCGACGCAACGGCTCGCTCGGCACGGGTCATCGTCCCCGACTATCAGCTGTCGCTCGCGATCGGCAAAGAGGGTCAGAACGCGCGGCTGGCCGCACGGCTGACCGGATGGCGCATCGACATCCGTTCCGACGCGGCAACCGACGCCGCGAACGACGGAGGCGTGGAAGTCTGAGCAGACAGGTTAGACTGCACTCTGCCGGCCCGCCGGCGGTTTCTGCTCGTCCCCTGCGCACGTGTGTGGGGTGCCGCGTTCGGACCGCCAAGGCCGACCTGTTGCGCCTCGTGGACGTCGACGGAGTTCTGCTCCCCGACCCGCAGGCTCGGCAGCCCGGTCGAGGGACCTATATCCATCCCACGACCACCTGTCTCGATCTCGCCCTGCACCGTCGGGCGTTCGTCCGGGCCCTGCGCTCGGCCGGACCGCTCGAGGAGTCCGCAGTGCGGGCGTACGTCCAGCCGACCGTCTAGAGAGCGGGTCCCACCGATGAGCGCTCGATGAGCACCCAGCGATGAGTACGTCCCCGTAAGTCCGGTCCGGCACGCTCGGACCGAAACCCAGAGGAGAACTGTGGCCAAGGTCCGTGTTTACGAGCTCGCCAAAGAGCTCGGTATCGAGAGCAAGGTCCTGGTGACCAAGCTCCAGGACATGGGGGAGTTCGTCCGTTCGGCCTCCTCCACCGTCGAGGCGCCCGTCGTCCGCAAGCTGCGCGAGGCCTTCCCGGCGCCTCCGCCCGGTGAGACACCGCCGGCGCCGGCGAAGAAGACCGCCAAGAAGGCTCCTGCGGCCGCCAAGCCGACGGTTCCCACGGAGGTTCCTGGATCCGCCCCAGAGGTGAGCACGCCTGCGGCACCGACGGTGCCAACCGCACCGGATGTTTCTCCGCAGCCAGTGGCTCCGGCCGCTTCGGCAGCCCCCGTCCCTGCACCCCCGACGCCGACTCCCGCTCCGCGGCCAGCTCCGCGGCCAGCCGGCGCACCGAGGCCAGGAAACAATCCGTTCAGCTCACAGGCTTCCGGCATGGGCAAGGCCCCTGCACCGCGACCGGCTCCCACCGACGGGTCCGAGGGAGCTGAAGCCACAGGCGGCCCTCGTCCGCAAGGTGGCATCCCCGGTGCTCCACGACCCGGCGGGCCGCGCCCCAACCCCGGCATGATGCCGACGCGACCCCAGCCCTCGGCACGCCCCGGCCCCGGAGGGCGTCCAGGTCCCGGCGGAGCAGGACGCCCAAGCGGTGGCGGAGGCGGTGGCGGAGGCGGTCGTCCGGGTTATGCAGGACGACCGGCCGGTCCCGGTGGAGGTGGCGCCCCAGGCGGTGGCGGCTACGCCGGTCGACCCGGGGGCTTCTCCGGTCGGCCCGGTGGCGGCGGAAACCGTGGGCGTGGTGGCGGAACGGCCGGCGCGTTCGGCCGTCCTGGTGGGCGCCCGACGCGTGGTCGCAAGAGCAAGAAGCAGCGTCGTCAAGAGTTCGACAACATGCAGGCACCGTCCATCGGAGGCGTAATTGCGCCTCGTGGCAACGGCGAGGTCGTGCGGATGCCGCGGGGTGCTTCGCTGAGCGACTTTGCCGACAAGATCAACGCCGAGCCGGCCTCCTTGGTCCAGATTCTGTTCAACCTGGGCGAGATGGTCACGGCCACGCAGTCGGTCAACGACGAAACGCTGCAGCTGCTCGGCGCGGAGCTGAACTTCGACGTCCAGGTCGTCTCCCCGGAGGACGAGGACCGCGAGCTGCTCGAGTCCTTCGACCTCGAGTTCGGTGAGGATGAGGGCGACGAGAGCAACTTGGTCGTACGTCCGCCGGTGGTCACCGTCATGGGTCACGTTGACCATGGAAAGACCCGCTTGCTTGACGCCATCCGCGACGCCGACGTCGTCAAGGCTGAGGCCGGCGGGATCACCCAGCACATCGGCGCCTATCAGGTGACCGCCCAGCACGAGGGCGAGGACCGACGCATCACCTTCCTCGACACCCCTGGTCACGAGGCGTTCACCGCCATGCGTGCGCGTGGGGCGCAGGTCACAGACATCGCCATCCTCGTGGTGGCTGCTGACGACGGAGTCAAGCCCCAGACCATCGAGGCGCTCAACCACGCCCAGGCAGCAGAAGTCCCGATCGTGGTGGCGGTCAACAAGATCGACAAGGAGGGCGCCGACGCGTCCAAGGTGCGCGGCCAGCTGACCGAGTACGGGCTGGTCGCTGAGGAGTACGGCGGCGACACCATGTTCGTCGACGTGTCGGCTCGCGAGAATCTCAACATCGAGGCGCTTCTCGAGGCGGTGCTGCTGACGGCTGATGCCTCTCTGGACCTCCGCGCCAACCCGGTGCAGGACGCTCAGGGTGTCGCGATCGAAGCTCACCTCGACCGTGGGCGTGGGCCGGTGGCCACGGTTCTGGTCCAGCGGGGAACCTTGCGGGCCGGCGACTCGATCGTCGCCGGTGAGGCGTTCGGTCGCGTGCGCGCCATGCTCGACGAGCACGGGAACACCGTGGAGGAGGCCGGTCCGGCCGCCCCTGTGCTCGTTCTCGGGCTTACCTCGGTCCCCGACGCCGGGGACAGCTTCCTCGTCGTTCCCGAGGATCGGGTTGCTCGGCAGATCGCCGAGCGGCGCTCCGCTCGTGAGCGCAATGCGGCTCTTGCTCAGCGTCGTGGCCGGGTCTCCCTCGAAGACCTGTTCAAGTCATTGGAAGAGGGCAAGACCGAGACGCTCAACCTCATCCTCAAGGGAGACGTCTCCGGTTCTGTTGAGGCGCTCGAAGATGCGCTGCTCAACATCGCCGTAGGCGATGAGGTGTCCTTGCGGGTCATCGATCGAGGCGTTGGTGCGATCACTCAGAACGACGTCAACCTCGCGGTTGCGTCGAGCGCAGTGATCCTCGGGTTCAACGTCCGGCCCGCCGAGCGCGTTGGTGAGCTGATCGATCGCGAAGGCGTTGACGTCCGCTACTACTCGGTGATCTACGCCGCGATCGACGACATCGAGGCGGCGCTCAAGGGGATGCTCAAGCCGGAGTTCGAGGAGGCTCAGCTCGGATCGGCGGAGGTCCGCGAGGTTTTCCGATCCTCGAAGTTCGGCAACATCGCCGGGTCGCTTGTCCGCAGCGGCACGATCGTCCGCAACTCCAAGGCGCGGCTGATCCGCGATGGCGCAGTGGTCGCAGAGAACCTGACCATCGACTCGCTCAAGCGATTCAAGGACGATGCCACGGAGGTCCGTGAGGGCTTCGAGTGCGGTATCGGTCTTGGTTCTTACAACGATGTCAAGGTCGACGACGTGATCGAGACGTATGAGATGCGGGAGAAGGTGCGGGCCTAGTTCACTGGGAGTCTGCCGGGCAGGTGGCCTGACGGCCCGTGGCCTGGAGGATGCTCCTTCGAGTTTCTGCTTCACCGCGGCTTCGCCGCGAGTTCTCAACGAAACTCTTCGGAGCGTCCCCCAGGCCACCCAGTCAGGCCCGCGGCCCGCCCAGGCCTCCCCACGTGGGTTGATCCGGGAGAGAGGGAAGAGGGTGCTGATGTTCACCGGGACGTTGGCCCTTGATCTGCTTCTGGGGGACGTGCATTCGTTGAAGGAGAAGCGATCAGTCGTACGGCCGCTGGTGTCAGAGCTGCGTCGCCGTTTCGAGGTCGCGGCGGCCGAGGCCGGCCATCTCGACCTGCACCGTCGCGCGTTGGTGGGGGTCGCCGTGGTCGCGCCGGACCGAGCGCATTGCGTCGAGGTGCTCGATCAGTGCGAGCGGCTCGTTGCCGCTAGACCGGAGTTCGAGTTGTTGTCTGCTCGTCAGCAGTTTCATTCCGAGGAGGACGAATGACCACCCACGAGGCGCGCGCCCGAAAGTTGGCCGACCGGATCAAGGTGATTGTTGCTGAAACCCTCGAGAGCAAGGTGAAGGATCCGCGGCTCGGGTTCGTCACCGTCACTGATACGCGGATCACTAATGACCTTCGCGAGGCAACGGTCTTCTACACGGTCTACGGCTCCGAGGAGGAGCGGGTAGCCACCGCCATCGCGCTGGACAGCGCCAAGGGAGTTCTGCGCACAGAGGTAGGGCGGCAGACCGGGGTCCGACACACGCCGTCGCTCGCGTTCGTCGCTGACGCGATCCCGGAGAACGCGAAGATCATCGAGGATCTCCTGCGCCAAGCGCACACCGCGGACGAGCAGGTGCACGCTGCGGCCATGGGAGCCGCCTTTGCCGGCGACGCCGATCCCTATCGGGTCCCGCACACCGATGACGACGTCGAGGTCGATCTCGACCGTCGTGACTGAGCCGGCTGGGCGCGGCAAGACCGGATCCGCGCGGGAGGTCCGTACGCCGCCAGCGCCCGGGCTGGTCGTCGTCGACAAGCCGGCCGGACTCACCTCCCACGACGTGGTTGCTCGGGTGCGAAGGATGGCCGGCACCCGAAAGGTCGGGCACGCAGGCACCCTCGATCCGATGGCCACTGGCGTGCTGCTGATCGGCGTCGAACGGGCGACGAAGCTGCTCGGCCACCTGGCCCTGACCGACAAGGCCTACGCGGGGACGATCCGGCTTGGCGAGTCGACGGTGACCGACGATGCCGAGGGTGAGGTCGTCACGTCCGCGCCGAGCGAGGTGCTCGCGGCTGTCGGTGATGCTGAGATCGAGGCTGGCGTCCTCGGACTGACGGGCGCGATCGATCAGGTGCCTTCGAGCGTCAGCGCGATCAAGGTGGACGGGCGTCGGTCCTACGCCCGGGTTCGCGCGGGCGAGTCGGTGGAGCTCGCGGCGCGAAGGGTCATGGTCAGTCTGTTCGACGTCGTGGCGATCCGACGTTCGGAGACGTGGATCGACCTGGACGTTCAGGTCGAGTGTTCCACGGGCACCTACGTCAGGGCGTTGGCGAGAGACCTGGGCGACGTGCTCGGCGTCGGGGGCCACCTCACCGCGCTGCGCCGTACGCGTGTCGGCCCGTTTGTGATCGATCAGGCCCGCGGCCTCGAGACCCTGACCCAGGACTGGTCGGTCCTGAGCCTGGCGTCCGTCGTCGAGCTGGTGTTCGGCAGACGGGACCTCGGATCGGCCGACGCGCGCACCGTGGCCAACGGAGGGCGGCTCGCGCTCGATGGCGAGACCGGGCCGGTCGGGGTCTTTGCTGCCGACGGACAGGTGATTGCGGTGATGGAGCCACGTGACGGGGTGCTCCGACCGCTGGTCGTCCTGGCTCCGGCGTGACCAAGAGGTCGCTGTGGGCGCCGAGGCGATTCGCAGAAGGCGCCGAAGGTTGAGGTTGTCCGGGTCGTTCTGTGCTCCCTTTCGGCACATTCCTCGTTCAGGGCGCACCGGCTGAGGCTTTTGCTGTGTGGCGTGGCAGGCTGCGGAAGGTGAGTACCGACGTGGGCAACGGCACGCTGTGGCGCGGCATTGACGAGGTCCCAGGCGATCTTGGCCCGACAGTAGTCACCATTGGCGTCTTCGACG
Source organism: uncultured Actinomycetota bacterium (assembly GCA_963819985.1). GTDB lineage: Bacteria > Actinomycetota > Actinomycetes > DATJPE01 > DATJPE01 > JANPBY01. The sequence continues at coordinate 337,114 of CAWFYH010000002.1, forward strand.
GTGTCCACGAGGGGCATCGCGTCATCCTGGACAAGGCGCTTGCCGCAGCCGCGGGGTCGGGAGCTGAGCCTGCCGAGCCGCTGCCCGTGGTCGTCGTCACCTTCGACCCGCATCCCTCGGAAGTCGTTCGGGCCGGCAGTCACCCGGCGATGCTCTCAACGGTTGACCACCGCGCGGAGCTGCTCCGCGCGGCTGGAGCCGATGGCGTGCTCGTCTTGCATTTCTCCCCGTCGCTGGCCCGCCTCACGCCTGAAGAGTTCGTCCGGCAAGTGCTGGTGGACGTACTCCATGCGAAGGTCGTCGTGGTTGGCGCCAACTTCCGCTTCGGCCACCGGGCGGTCGGCACCGTCGAAACCCTGGACGCGCTCGGCAGCGCGTACGGGTTTTCGACTGAGGGTGTCTCCCTGGTTGCTGGCGGCGGGGTGACTTGGTCTTCGACCTACGTCCGCCAATGTGTGGCCGAGGGCGACGTCGAGGCGGCTGCAGCAGCGCTGGGGCGCCCGCACCGAGTCGAGGGGACGGTCGTCCACGGGGACCATCGCGGACGCGAGCTGGGCTATCCGACCGCCAACCTCGCCCTCACCCGACATGCGGCAGTCCCAGCGGACGGCGTCTACGCAGGACATCTCGTGCGAAGCGGCGGCAAGCGCCTTGCCGCCGCTGTCAGTATCGGCACCAACCCGACCTTTGAGGGCTCGGAGCGTCGCGTCGAAGCCTTCGTCCTCGACGCAGACAACCTCGATCTGTACGGCGAACACGTCGCGCTGGACATCCCCTACCGGCTGCGCGACACCCTGCGCTTCGACTCCGTCGATGATCTGCTGGCCCAGATGGCCGAGGACGTCAGCCGTACCCGCGAACTCGTCGGTTAGGGCCCCCTGGCCTGCGCTGATACCCTTGGCGCGCCGTGCAACGGCCGCGGATCACGAGAGAGCCCGGGTGGACCTGCCCCGGCGCGCCGCGCAACGACCGAAGAGGAGCTTTGATGTCGTTCGACACCAAGACCAAGCAGGAGATCATGGCCGAATACGCCACGGTCGAGGGTGACACCGGCTCGCCGGAGGTCCAGGTGGCCCTGCTCACCACCCGCATTCTCGAGCTCACCGAGCACCTGAAGATGCACAAGCATGACCACCACAGCCGTCGCGGGCTGCTGCTCCTCGTGGGTCAGCGCCGTCGGCTGCTGAAGTACCTCCAGGCCAAGGACATCAACCGCTACCGCGCGCTCATCGAGCGGCTCGGTCTGCGTCGCTGACCCTGGTCCAATGAACTTCTTGGCTCCATAGCACAGCTGCTCCACCTGTTACACCGCATGATCAGCACCACCCCACCCGGGGCGGTCGCGTAGGCCGGATACACACCGGTGGCGGTCGGTCCTCGGTAGTGGCCTTCGGGACGATCGCGAACGCGCGCCCCGAGAGCCTCGATCGAAGACCGGCACACCAGCAGATCCGACGTACGTCGCAGGACCGCCCCCAGACGCACGAAGGAGGGCACCCGTGTCGGGTCCCGAAGAGAACATCGCAAGCGCAGACGCCGTCATCGACAACGGTCGGTTCGGCACCCGCACCATCAGCTTTGAGACCGGCCGGCTCGCTCGGCAGGCCGCTGGCTCGACGTATGTGACGCTGGATGACGAGACGGCGCTGCTGTCTGCCACCACCGCGTCCAAGAACCCGAAGGACCAGCTCGACTTCTTCCCTTTGACCGTCGACGTCGAAGAGCGGATGTACGCCGCAGGGCGCATCCCAGGCTCGTTCTTCCGGCGTGAGGGACGCCCGGGCGAAGACGCGATCCTCACCTGCCGGCTCATCGACCGGCCGCTGCGGCCGTCGTTCACCAAGGGCCTTCGCAACGAGATCCAGGTCGTCGTGACCGTGATGGCGCTCGACCCGAAGGACCTCTACGACGTCGTCGCGATCAACGCGGCATCGATGTCGACCCAGCTCGCCGGCCTGCCCTTCAGCGGTCCGATCGGTGCTGTCCGGGTCGCGCTCATCGAGGGTCAGTGGGTTGCCTTCCCGACGCACGAGCAGCTCGAGTCGGCAGTGTTCGACATGGTCGTGGCCGGGCGCGTCGTCGAGGATGACGTCGCGATCATGATGGTGGAGGCCGAGGCAACCACCTCGACGATCAACCTCGTCTCCGAGGGCGCAGTCGCTCCGACCGAAGAGATCGTCGCCCAGGGCCTCGAGGCAGCCAAGCCGTTCATCGCCACGTTGTGCGCTGCTCAGCAGACGGTGGCCGACGCGGCCGCCAAGGCGACCCGCGACTTCCCGCTCTACCTCGACTACCAAGATGACGTACTCGCTGCCGTGACTGCAGCGGTGTCGGACCAGCTTGCTGCGGCGTTGACCATCGCTGGCAAGCAGGAACGTGAGTCCGAGCTCGATGCCGTCAAGGCCAAGGCCGTGGAGATGGTGGCCCCTCAGTTCGAGGGGCGCGAGAAGGAGATCTCCGCTGCCTACCGTTCGTTGACCAAGTCGCTCGTCCGCCAGCGCGTGCTGCGCGACAAGGTGCGCATCGACGGTCGTGGCCTGACTGACATCCGAACCCTCTCCGCCGAGGTCGAGGTGCTGCCTCGTGTGCACGGCTCGGCGCTGTTCGAGCGCGGCGAGACCCAGATCCTCGGGGTCACCACGCTCAACATGCTCCGCATGGAGCAGATGCTCGACACGCTCGCGCCGGAGACGCGCAAGCGTTACATGCACAACTACAACTTCCCGCCCTACTCCACCGGTGAGACCGGTCGGGTCGGTTCACCGAAGCGACGCGAGATCGGTCACGGAGCTTTGGCCGAGCGGGCGCTCCTGCCAGTCCTGCCTGCGCGTGAGGAGTTCCCCTACGCCATCCGGCAGGTCTCCGAGGCGCTGGGGTCCAACGGGTCGACCTCGATGGGTTCGGTCTGTGCCTCGACGATGTCGCTGCTCAACGCTGGCGTCCCCCTGAAGGCGCCGGTTGCGGGCATCGCGATGGGGCTCATCTCGGACACCGTCGACGGGAAGACCGAGTATGTCGCGTTGACCGACATCCTCGGAGCCGAGGACGCCTTTGGCGACATGGACTTCAAGGTCGCCGGCACCAAGGACTTCGTGACCGCCCTTCAGCTGGACACCAAGCTGGACGGCATCCCCGCGTCGGTGCTCGCCGGTGCGCTGACCCAAGCCAAGGACGCTCGCCTGGCGATCTTGGACGTCATGGGTGAAGCAATCGACGCCCCGGACGAGATGTCGCCACACGCTCCTCGCATCATCACGGTCAAGGTCCCGGTGGATCAGATCGGTGCAGTCATCGGCCCCAAGGGCAAGATGATCAACCAGATCCAGGACGAGTCTGGTGCCGAGATCTCGATTGAGGACGACGGCACGATCTATATCGGTGCGACCGACGGCCCCAAGGCTGAGGCCGCGCGGAGCATGATCAATGCGATCGCCAACCCGCAGATGCCCGAGGTGGGCGAGCGCTATCTGGGCACGGTCGTCAAGACCACCGCCTTCGGGGCGTTCGTCTCCTTGTTGCCCGGCCGCGATGGACTCCTGCACATCAGCCAGCTCCGCAAGATCGCGGGTGGCAAGCGCGTGGAGAACGTCGAAGACGTCGTCAAGGTCGGTGACAAGGTCCAGGTGGAGATCGCGGAGATCGACAGCCGCGGGAAGCTCTCGCTGCACCCGGTCATCGACGGCGACGAGTCTTCTTCGACACCGCAGCCGACGGCCACGTCCGAGGCCTGAGCCGCTCGGTGACTGCCTTGCAGGCCGCCGACCAGCCGGTCGGTTCAACGCGCACGCTCGTCCGGGAGGCCGAGGGCGGACTTGTCCGCCGTACGGTCCTCCCGGGGGGCCTGCGGGTGATCACCGAGCACGTCCCCGGCGTGCGGTCGGTGTCCTTCGGCGTCTGGGTGGGCGTCGGCAGCAGGGATGAGAGCAGGCGTCAGCAAGGCTGCTCGCACTATCTCGAGCATCTGCTGTTCAAGGGCACGACGCGTCGCTCCGCTCTGGACATCTCCTCGGCGCTGGATGCAGTGGGCGGTGAGATGAACGCCTTCACTGCCAAGGAATACACGTGCTTCTACGCACGAGTGCTCGACGATGACCTTCCTACGGCTGTGGACGTCATCTGTGATGTCGTCAGCTCTGCGCTGGTCACGCCCGAGGACGTCGAGAGCGAGCGCGGGGTCATCCTCGAAGAGATCGCCATGAACGAGGACGACCCAGCCGACTCCGTGCACGACATGTTCGCGCAGGCCGTGTTCGGTGACACGCCGCTGGGCCGACCCATCCTTGGCACCGAGACGTCGATCAACGCGCTGAGCCGTACGACGATCAACGGCTACTACCGACGCAACTACACCCTTGACAACCTTGTCGTGGCGGTCACCGGCCACGTCGAGCACACCGCGGTGGTTCGGCTCGTCAAGAAGGCACTGGCGCAGCTGTTGGCCGACGCGGACCGCAGCATCGCCCCGGGAAGCTCTCGGGACTCTCGAGCCCAGACGAGGTCCCGTCCTGGGGTGCACCTCACGACCCGGCGGACCGAGCAGGCCAACGTCGTGCTCGGCGTGCCCGGGTTGTCCCGACGAGACGACCGGCGCTACGCCCTCGGTGTGCTGAACGCCGCGCTCGGCGGCGGGATGTCCTCGCGGCTGTTCCAGGAGGTCCGGGAGAAGCGAGGGCTTGCCTACTCCGTCTACTCCTACTCCGCGCAATACACCGGTGCCGGGCTCTGGGCTGTCTATGCGGGGTGCGCGCCCAGCAAGGTCGACCAGGTCATCGACCTGTGCCGCACCGAGCTGCAGCGGGTCGCTGACCATGGCATCACGGCTGAGGAGCTGGCCCGAGCCAACGGTCAGCTGCGAGGTTCGATGGTCCTCGGCATGGAGGACACCGGTTCTCGGATGGTTCGGCTCGGCAAGGGGGAGCTCGTGCACGGCGAGATCCTCAGCATCGACGAGTCTCTGGCGCGGATCGCGCGCGTCACCCTCGACGAGATCAGTGACGTGGCCGCGTCACTGCTGGCCGCACCGCCGACCCTCGCCGTGGTCGGGCCTTTCGAGCCGGACCGGGACTTCTCCGCCGCTGTGGCCTGAAGCTGACTCATCACCGCGTCCGCTCCTGCCACACTGACCGTGTGGGTGTGATCAAAGTCGGTGTGGTCGGCGCCAAGGGACGGATGGGTCGAGAAGTCTGTCTGGCGGTGGAGGCTGCTACCGATCTGGATCTCGTTGCTGCCCTGGATCTTGGCGACCCGCTCGACGAGTTGGCGACAGCGGGGGTCCAGGTGGCCGTGGACTTCACCCACCCGGACTCCGCGATGGACACCCTTGAGTGGTTGATCGATGCGGAGATCCATGTCGTGGTGGGTACGACTGGCTTCGACGAGGACCGCCTGGCGACCGTGCGCAGTTGGCTGGACGACCAACCTTCGGTGGGCGTGGTCATCGCCCCGAACTTCGGAATCGGAGCCGTACTCCTCATGCGGTTCGCCGCCCTTGCTGCGCCGCACTTCGAGTCTGTCGAGGTGATCGAGCTGCACCATCCGGACAAGGTCGACGCTCCCTCCGGCACCGCGCAACACACGGCTCGGGCGATCGCGCACGCTCGTCGGGACGTCGGAGCCGGAGACATGCCGGACGCCACCTCGCAAGGTCTGGACGGCGCGCGCGGTGCGTCGGTGGAGGGAATCCCCGTGCATTCGGTACGGCTGCGCGGTCTGGTCGCCCATGAGGAGGTGCTTCTCGGCGGACCGGGGGAGATCCTCACTCTTCGCCACGACTCGTTGGACCGAGCCTCGTTCATGCCCGGAGTCCTGCTGGCTGTGCGCGAAGTCGCCGCCCGCCCCGGTCTGACCCTAGGTATCGAAGCCCTGCTCGGGTTGTGATCCCGGACGCGTCCTCCGGTTGCCGGGCGGCCTCCTTCAGCTGCCAGCGGGACGGGTCTCCTCGAACCACCGCTCGACCGCGCCGGCAGCCATGTCGTAGGCCTCCGCGCGGCCGAGAAAGTCTGGTCCGCGGCTGGTGACGGGCGTCTCGCGGTCCGAGCCGTCGAGCAAGACGATCCACACGGTGTCACCGGCGCCACGCAGCGGGCTGCCGAGCACGCGCGTCGGGCCACGGACACGCCGTACGTCAGTGATCGCATCCCAAGCGATCCGCTCGCTGCGCACCAGCCCGTAGATGCGAACCCCGAAGTCGTTGACCCAGACCCCGGTGGCCATGATCCGCGAACCGAGCATCGCCAGCGAGCCCGCAATCGCCACGGTGATGACGAGTGCGATCGACCGCCCCAGACCGGTGGGCGTGGTCAAGACCGCGATGACGCCGGCGAAGGTGGCATAGACCGTCACGGCGAAGACGATCAGTGCCATGGCCACGCGGAACGGGCCAGGCCGGTAGGGCCGCACCCAGTTCTTCTGGACGAACGCGTCGTCGACTGGTCCCGGAGGCTTCTCCGGCCAGAACTTCCAGCCGCTCGGCATGTCAGCCGATCCCCGCTGCACGAAGCGCGCCCGCGACTACCGCGGCGATGATGACCACCAACAGGAACGGCGCTCGAAGAGCTAAGGCGATCGCGGCCGCTGCCACCCCGGCGGCTCGTGCATCCAGGGCAAGTCCGCGCCCGTCCGAAAAGGTTTGCACCGCGGTCAAGGCGGCAAGCAGAGCCACGGGCAGCAGGGCAGCGATGGCGCGGACTCTGGGGTTGTCGAGAATTCGCTCGGGGACCGAGATCCCGGCCAGCTTGAGGACGTAACAGCCGCCGGCCATCGTGAGCAAGGCAGCCCAGGTGACGCTCACTGTGCTGCTCGATTGATCGATTCTGGCCGGGTCTGCAGCAGGCCGGCGGCCACTGCGACGAGTCCTGCGGCAAGCACCGGGATGCCCGGCGTCACGAGCGGGGTGAGCACCAGGGCCACGGCCGCGCCCCCGAACGCAACGAGTCGAGGGAGCGAGGAGTTCAGCCTCGGCCAGAGCAGCGCCAGGAATGCCGCTGGCACAGCGGCATCCAGCCCCCAGTCGGTGGGGTCCCCGACAGCTGAGACGCTGACAGCGCCGAGCAGCGTGAACAGGTTCCAGAACGTGAACACGGCCAGCCCCGTCGTCCAGAAGCCGAGCCGCCCGGGCCGGTGGTCGTGTGGGTCCTCGTGCGACAACGCCATGGCGGTCGTCTCATCGATCACCAGCTGGGCGCCAACGAGATGTTGTCTAGTTCCGGTCAGCCCGAGCAGAGCGGTCAGGCGTAGCCCGTACAACGTGTTCCGGACCCCCAACAGGAGGCCGGTCGCGACTCCGGACCATGGCGACCCCCCGGAGCCGAGGATGCCTATGAAAGCGAACTGCGAGCCGCCGGTGAAGGCGAGCACAGACAGTGCGCAGCTCTGCAGGATGTCGAGGCCCGACGTCACCGCCAACGCGCCGAAGGATAGACCGGAAGCTCCGACGGCTACCCCCAGCGCCACCGAGTCACGAACGACGACGCGCCGGGCTTGATCCCATGGGACTGCGGCGCTGTGTGCGCTCATCAGTCGGGCTCGCGCGGATCTGCCCCGGGGCCGACGTGATCGGCCAGCCACTCGACGATTGGGCGGAGGGCGCGCCAGTCCTTTCGAACCCGCGTCACGATCTCTCGAGTGGCCATCCATGCTGCTGGCGGGTAGTTGCGCGACAGGGTCAGGCGGCGGAGCCGGAGTAGCTCGATCCTCGGATGCTCTGGCGGCCAACCCCGAGGAAACGTCTTGAGGGCGTTGCCGTCGAGGGAGTACGGCGACCGCTTTCCGGTGACCTTGGCCAGCGCGCGCTCGAGCTCGCCGCCGGCCGGACCGTCGACGGCCCCTCGATAGCGTTCGACCTGGCGACCTTGGGGGGAATACCAGCCGCCGGCCACCATCAGGCCGGCGGCGGACACCTGAACGTAGTAGCCCATGGCGTCCTCCACCCCGACGAAGGCGCCCTGGTGGTCCTTGTAGGGCGTCTTGTCCTTGGCAAAACGGACGTCGCGGTAGGGGCGGAACACGTGTCCTGCACCGAACTCGTCCTCGAGCTCGCCGAGCAGGGCGATCATCGGATCACGGACCTCGGAGTCGTACGTCGACTTGTTCGCCATCCACCAGGAGCGGGTGTTGTTGGCAGCCAACTCGTCGTAAAAGTCGAAGGCGGCGGCGGGGATCCCGGTGGAACTCATCGCCTCATCCTGGCACCAACACGATCCCTAGGCTGGGGTGGTGTCGTCCGCCGAGCCCGCGGTGACCGCTGCGGGCACGGCCGTGCGGCGGGGTCTCGTCCTGGCCCTGGCCGGAGTGGTGATGTTTTCGTTCACCCTGCCTTTCACGAAGATCGCGCTGCGCGGATATGACCCGGCGGTCATCGCGATGGGAAGAGCCGCGGTCGCTGGCGCGGTCGCCGGGTTGGTTCTCTCGGCGACCAGGGTTGGTTGGCCGGGGCGAGCCGCGGTACGCCCGCTGCTCGGCATCGGGCTTGGGGTCGTGGTCGGTTTTCCAGTCCTCACCACGGTGGCGCTGCAGTCAACAACCTCCGCGCACGCTGCTGTCGTGATTGCCGGATTGCCCATCGCAACGGCTGTGCTGGGGGTTGTTCGGACAGGTGAGCACCCAGCTAGGTCGTTCTGGTTGGCCGCGGTGTGTGGCACGGTCGCCTTGGCCGGGTTCGCGTTGTCGCGCGGTGGGGCGAGCGGCGGCGGCCTCATCGCCGACCTGCTGCTCCTCGGAGCCGTACTAGCGGCGGCGTACGGCTACGTCGAGGGCGCCGTCCTCGCCCGGCGGATGCCCGGTTGGCAGGTCATCTCGTGGGTGCTCGTCGTCATGTTGCCGGTGACCGTCGTGGCCTCGGTCGTGTCGTGGGCGACCTCGAACACGGGTCGCTCACCAACTGCAACGTCGACGGTCGCGTTGTTGTACCTCGCGCTGGTGTCGATGTATCTCGGCTTCTTCGCCTGGTACGCCGGCCTCCATCGCGCCGGGGTCGCTCGTGCCTCGCAGGTCCAGCTCCTCCAGCCCCTGCTGACGCTGGCCTGGTCGGTGGTTCTGCTCGGGGAGTCGGTGGGGCCGGCAACCGTCATCGCCGCGTTCGCGGTCTTGGGCTGCGTGGTGTGGACCCAACGCGCGCGAGCGGCGACGGCGGCGGAACACGTGGCGCTGGAGGGGCCGTAGAGGTGGCGAGATCTCGTCTAAGGCAGAAGCAACGTGACCTTGCCTCGGTTATCCCGCCGCGAGGGAGGTGTGCAGGCGGACCTCGGTGAGGGTCACCTCGCCGGTGCCGTCGAGGTCCAGCGTGCGGTGGGCACCGTCTGGAGCCCAGCCGCTCGACACCAGGAAGGCGCGGCCCGCGTCGTCATGCGACTCCACCCAGGCGTAAGCGGCCGTGAAAGACGCCGCAGTCAAGGTGTCGGCTGCCGCCTGGAGCAGGCGAGAGCCGTGTCCCCGGCCGCGATAGTCCGGGTGGACAGCAAGCGCGATCAGGTCGCCGTCGGTGGCGGCGTCGCGGTCTGGATCGGCTGCCGGCCCGGTCGCAGCGACGCCGACGACCAGTTCGCCTTCCGCGGATCCCTCGACCGCGACCAGCACGCGGTGGCGCGCGGACGGAGGCCGTACGGCTGCCGCGCTCCACTGCTCGGCCAGTGCTTCGTCATCCAGCTCGTCCAACACCCGCCCCGGTAGCTCGCGGTCTGCCCGCCAGGCAGCCAGTTGCGCCGCAGCCGCGCCCTCCGCGTCGGTCGCCCTGGCTGGTCGCACGCTCATATCCGCCACGCCTTGATCCTGCCGCATCACGGCAGCGGGGTCCGCCGTTGGTAGACAGATCGGGCGCTCTGGCGCGCGTTCTGTCTACCAGGTGGGGGGACGGGTAGCGTGACTGTCGTGACGCAGACGACCGAGAGCTTCGTGACCGTGACCACCGACGACGTGCCCGCTGGCTCCGAGGAAACCCTCGACGTGGAGTTCCGCAGCGACGTGACCGTCGAGCTGGTGAAGTCCGCCGCCGCCGACGCGGATGTGGTCTTCGCGGCCCGGGTCTCGACGCTGGGGGAGCAGACGCTGGCCGACGTGGACGCCGATGCCTCTGGCTCGGGTGGACTCATTCGATTCCTGATGCGTGAGCGTCACGGGTCCCCGTTCGAGCACTCGACGATGACTTTCTACGTGCAGGCACCCATCTTCGTCTGGCGCGAGCACATGCGACACCGGGTCATGTCCTACAACGAAGAAAGTGGGCGCTACCGAGTCCTGCGACCGGTGTTCTACGTGCCCGGCGCGGACCGTCGTCTGGTGCAGATCGGGAAGGCGGGCGCGTACGAGTTCGTCGAGGGAACGGCGGAGCAGTCCGAGGTGGTCGAGCATGAGATGAAGTCCTCGATGCGTCAGTCGTACGACGCCTACGTGGCGATGCTCGATGCTGGCGTTGCTCGAGAGGTGGCTCGGATGGTCTTGCCCGTGTCGATCTACTCCTCGGCCTACGTCACCTTGAACGCACGGAGCTTGATGAATTTCCTCTCGCTGCGTCGCGCGGCCGAGGACTCGCACTTCCCGTCCTACCCGCAGCGCGAGATCGAGATGGTCGCCGAGCGGTACGAAGAGGAGTGGGCGCGCCTGATGCCCATCACGCACGCAGCGTTCGTCGCCAACGGGCGCGTAGCCCCCTAGCCGAACTGCCGCGAGCAGGCAGGTCATGGGGCTCCTCGTCTACACCGCCATCACGTCGCTTGATGGCTACGTTGCTGACGCGACGGGGTCCTTCGCCTGGTCGGCCCCGGACGAAGAGGTCCACGCGTTCGTCAACGAGCTCGAGCGAGGGGTCGGCACCTACCTGCTCGGACGCCGGATGTATGAGGTCATGCGGGTCTGGGAGACGATGCCAACCGAGGGTGAACCGGAAGCGATCGCGGACTACGCGGCGATCTGGCGCTCCGCGGACAAGGTCGTCTACTCGAAGACGCTTGAGTCGGTCTCCACCGCGCGAACCACGATCGAGCGCGCCTTCGACCCCGAAGCCGTACGTTCGCTGGTGGCCACAGCCACCCGCGACGTCGGCGTCGGAGGACCGACCCTGGCCGCGCACGCCCTGCATGCCGGTCTCGTTGACGAACTGCACCTGTTCCTGACCCCGGTGGTCGTAGGAGGGGGGACGCGAGCCTTGCCGGATGGACTGCGTTGGGAGCTCGAGCTCGTCGACGAACGACGCTTCGCCGGCGGCGTCGTCCACCTGCACTACTGCCCGCGGTGACTCGAGGCTTCAGAACGAGGTGACGACCGACATCCGCTGCTGCTGGAACGTCGTCATGCCCCCAAGCTCAGCGGGGACGTCGTCGAGGCGGATCCGGGAGCCGATCAGCGCACCGGGGTCGAGGCGACCGGCGGCGACCTCAGCGATCAGCGCAGGGTAGTGGCGCACGCCCATCCCGTGCACGCCGAGCAGTTGCAGCTCGTAGGAGATCACTCGCGCCATCGGCATCGGCGCGTGTTGATCGGCTTCCACCATCAGGCCGGCCTGCAGGTGACGCCCGTGCTTGCGCAAGGACAGCACCGAACCCCCAGCCGTCTGTGCGCTGCCGACCGCGTCGATGGATACGTGAGAACCTCCAGCGGTGGCCTCCACGACGTCACCCGTCGGGTCGTCACCTCCCGCGGAAACGCACACCTCGGCGCCCAAGGAGCGGGCCAGTTCGAGTCTGTTGTCGTCGAGGTCCACCGCCACGACCCGGGCTCCGAGGGAACTCGCGATCATCACTGCCGCGAGCCCGAGGCCGCCGCAGCCGTACACCGCCAGCCACTCGCCGGGTTGCAGGTGTGCGTGCACGCGGAGGGCTGCCCAAGCGGTCATGAAGCGGCACCCCAGTGACGCCATAGCGACCGGGTCGCTGTCGCCGGGCAGTGAGATCAGATTGAGGTCTGCGGCGGGCAGTGCCATGTACTCCGCGAAGGAGCCCCACCGGGTGAAGCCGGGCTGGATGTCTTCGTCGCAGGTCTGGGTGTGCCCACGTCGACACTGTGCGCACAGCCCACATCCGCAGCAGAACGGCGCCGTCACCAGCTCGCCGACGTGGTGCCCCGCGACGTCTGGGCCGACTTCGACGATGCGGCCGGCCATCTCGTGGCCGGGGACGTGGGGCAGGGCGATGGTGGGGTCGTGGCCCTGCCAGCCGTGCCAGTCGCTGCGGCACACGCCGCTCGCGAGCAGTTGCAGCACCACGCCGTCGCCGGGCGTCACCGGGTCGGCGACTTTGGTGATCTCGAGGGGTTCACGGAAGGCGGTCATGAGTGCGGCACGCATGGGGCGAAGTCTGCCGCAGCCTTGCGGTCGCGTGCGGACGGTAGCCTCGTCCTCATGGCGGACACCTACACCGGGGTGGCGACGAGCCCGGAGCGCACCGTTCCCTTCCGTCCCTTCGGTCGGGTGCTCACGGCGATGATCACGCCGTTTCGAGCTGACCGAAGTCTGGACCTCGACGGGGCCGCCCGGTTGGCCGAGCACCTGGTCGACAACGGGTGCGACGGTCTGGTCCTCAACGGGACCACCGGTGAGTCACCGACCACGAGTGATACGGAGAAGGAGCAACTGATCCGTGCGGTCGTCGAGGCGGTCGGGGGTCGAGCGCGGGTAATCGCTGGGGTCGGCACCGCCGACACCGCGCACTCCGTCGAGCTGTCACAGACGGCTGAGAAGGCTGGCGCCCAGGGCTTGCTCGCCGTGACTCCCTACTACAGCAAGCCGCCGCAGTCCGGTCTGATCAGCCACCTCCGCGCGATCGCGGACGCTACCGATCTCGAGGTCATGCTCTATGACATTCCGGGGCGCACGGGGAGTGCACTGACCACTGAGACGCTCGTGCGACTCGCCGAGCACCCGCGGATCACCGCCAACAAGGACGCCAAGGGCGATCTGGCCGCATCGTCGTGGGTGATGGCGAGGACGGAGCTGGCCTACTACTCCGGCGAGGACATGCTCAACTTGCCACTGCTGTCGGTCGGAGCAGTGGGATTCGTCAGTGTCACCGGGCACGTCTGCGCATCCCGGCTCGACATGCTGCTTGCCTGCTTCGAGGCTGGCGACGTCGGTACGGCCCTGCGCCTGCACCGTCAAATGCTCCCGATCTGCGAGGGCATCTTTCGAACTCAAGGAGTCATCACTGTGAAGGCCGCGCTCAACCAGCTCGGGCTGCCCGCCGGTCCGGTCCGTCCCCCCCTCCTCGACGCGACTGAGGTGGAGTTGGCTCAGCTGGTCCTCGACCTCGCTGACGGTGGCGTACCCGGTTTCGCCGCGTGAGCCACCCGGAGCTCGGGCTTCCGCCTGACCTGGCACCCGACGGGCTGAGGGTCGTTGCCCTGGGGGGGTTGGGCGAGATCGGTCGCAACATGACCGTCTTCGAGTACGCCGGGCGGCTGTTGATCGTCGACTGCGGAGTGCTGTTCCCCGAGGACCACCAGCCCGGGGTCGATCTGATCCTGCCGGACTTCGAGTGGATCCGGGACCGTCTCGACCAGGTCGAGGCCGTGGTGCTGACCCACGGGCACGAGGACCACATCGGAGCCGTTCCGTACCTGCTGCGAGAAAAGCCCGATCTACCGATCCTTGGGTCGCGCCTGACCCTGGCCTTCGTCGAGGCCAAGCTGCGCGAGCACCGCATCAAGCCCTACACCCTTGAGGTCAAGGAGGGTCAGGTCGAGCAGCTCGGTCCGTTCGGCTGCGAGTTCATCGCCGTCAACCACTCCATCCCGGACGCGCTCGCCGTGGCGATCCGAACGCCGAGCAGACAGCTCGTGCTGCACACGGGCGACTTCAAGATGGACCAACTACCGCTCGACGGTCGGATCACCGATCTGCGAGCCTTTGCCCGACTTGGCGAGGAGGGAGTTGATCTCTTCCTGGTCGACTCGACCAATGCCGAGGTGCCGGGGTTTGTGCGCACCGAGCGCGACATCGAGCCGACCATTGACCGAGTCTTCGGTCAAGCGCAGAAGCGGATCATCGTCGCGTCGTTCGCCTCGCACGTCCACCGCATTCAGCAGGTGCTCGACATCGCTCATGCGCACGGCCGGCACGCCGCCTTCGTCGGGCGATCCATGGTTCGCAACATGGGCGTGGCACGAGACCTCGGTTACCTCAAGATCCCCGAAGGGCTGGTCGTCTCCCTCGATGCCATCAAGGACTTGCCCGACGACAAGGTCGTGCTGGTCTCCACAGGATCCCAGGGCGAACCGATGGCGGCCCTGTCCAGGATGGCGAGCAACGATCACCCGATTCGGATCTCCGACGGTGACACGGTGCTGCTCGCGTCGTCCCTCATCCCGGGGAACGAGAACGCGGTCTATCGCGTCATCAACGGTCTGTCCAAGCTGGGCGCCAACGTCATCCACAAGGGCAACGCCCTCGTGCACGTCAGCGGCCATGCGGCGGCCGGTGAGCTGACGTACTGCTACAACATCGTCCGCCCCAGGAACGTGATGCCGGTCCACGGCGAGTGGCGACACCTTCGGGCGAACGCGGATCTGGCGATCGCCACCGGCGTGGATCCCGCTCGCGTGGTGCTGAGCGAGGACGGCCTCGTCGTCGACCTCGTGGACGGGTTGGCCTCGGTCACCGGGGCTGTGCCTGCGGGCTACGTCTACGTCGACGGGTCGTCGGTGGGTGACGTCACGGAGTCCTCGCTCAAGGATCGACGCATTCTGGGCTCGGAAGGCTTCATCTCGGCGCTGGTCGTGGTGGACCTCGGCACCGGCAAGGTCGTCGCGGGTCCGGAGATCCACGCACGCGGTCTCGGTCTGGACGACGCGGTCTTCGACGAGGTCATGCCCAAGCTGACCTCTGCCCTCGAGGACGCGCTGCGCGAGGGCACCACCGACACCCACCAGCTCCAGCAGGTCGTACGCCGCAGCGTCGGATCGTGGGTCGGTGGCAAGCACAAGCGGCGGCCAATGATCATTCCGGTCGTCGTCGAGGTATAGCCGATGCCGTCAGTCAGTCCATGTTCCAGTCCAGCTTCGACTTTCAGGCGTCGAACAGTTCGGCGCCTGCGGCGCGTGGGGCGGCTGAGATCCCTGGGATAGGTGGGGTCAGCGGCTAGCCTGCTGGGATGGCCACTTCCCCGGGCCGGACCCGTGCGTCCGCTTCGTCTTCGTCCGCCAGCACGCGCAAGGCTGCGAGCAAGTCGAGCAGCACCTCGGCTCGAGCGACGAGTCGCTCCGCTGGCCAGCCTGCTCGTAGCCGTACGACGTCCCGATCAACCAAGCGTCCTGCCGCCAAGCCGCGCAGCGCCTCGGCCAGCAAGGCAGCTGCGGCCAGACGCGGCCCCGGCCCGGTGGCGTTGGTGTTCGGTGCGCTCGGGCGCGCGTTGCGCGGGCTGTGGCTGGGCGTCGCCCATGTGCTGGGAGCGGCTGTCCGCCGCGTCGGCCACGGGGCTCGGGATCTCGACCCCGCTCTGCGTCGTGACGGCGTCGGGCTGCTCGCGATCGCCGGGGCCTTGCTCGCCGCCTCGGCCGTCTGGTGGCACCTGGACGGCCCTGTGACCTCGGTCGTGGACAGCGTGGTCGTCGGCCTGATGGGTCGTCTCGCATGGGCGGCACCGCTGCTCCTGGCGGCTGCTGCCTGGCGGATCCTTCGGCACCCCGAGCACAATGCCCCGGCCGGTCGCAATGCCATCGGCTGGGCGGCGCTGCTCCTGGGTTCGTGCGGTGCGCTTCACGTGCTCTCCGGCACGCCGTTGGCCAGCGACGGTTCGGCCGCGCTTCGCTCGGGTGGTGGCTGGCTGGGGTTCCTCGCGGCCGCGCCCCTGGTGGCCGGGGTCACCGGTTTCCTCGCGCTTCCGCTACTCGTGCTCCTCGCCGGATTCGGGCTGGTGGTTCTCACGGGCACGCCCATCCACCAGGTCCCGGCCCGCACGAGGGCCACGCTGGATCGACTGCTCCGCCGGCCGGCTGCGGTCGACGACGACGTCATCGACCTGACCGGGCAGGCTCCTGAGCCGCTCAAGCGAGGCCGTCCCCGGCGACGGGTCGGCGCGCTCCGGGAGGACGACCCCGAGCAGCCCTTCGACTCCCCGGTGCTGGCTGGAGGGGCGGCACGCCGTACACCCGTCAAGCCGACCTCCGGCGAGGAGCCAGCCGACGCTGACGGCGTCGTCACTGGGTCGGCGACCGCGTCCAAGACGATCGAACCGATCCCCGCACGGGTGGAGCAGCTCGCGTTGTCTGGTGACATCACCTACCACCTGCCTGCACCGGATCTGCTGCGGCCCGGGAGTGCCCACAAGGCCCGGACCCAGGCGAACGACTCGGTGGTCGAAGCGCTGACCCGCGTCCTCGACCAGTTCGAGATCGACGCCCAGGTGACGGGGTTCTCCCGGGGCCCGACCGTCACGCGCTACGAAGTCGAGCTCGGACCTGCCGTCAAGGTCGAGCGGGTGACGGCGCTGAGCAAGAACATCGCTTACGCGGTGGCCAGCGCGGACGTCCGGATCCTGAGCCCGATCCCCGGCAAATCAGCCATCGGGATCGAGATCCCCAACGCTGACCGCGAGAACGTCAGTCTTGGCGATGTCCTGCGCTCCAGCGTCGCGCGTGGCGACCACCACCCGATGCTCGTAGGCCTTGGCAAGGACGTCGAGGGGCACTTCGTGTGCGCCAATTTGGCCAAGATGCCGCACGTGCTCGTTGCGGGCGCGACAGGGTCCGGCAAGTCCTCCTGCATCAACACGTTGATCACATCGGTCCTGCTGCGTTCCACGCCCGACGAGGTGCGCATGGTCCTCGTCGATCCCAAGCGGGTCGAGCTCACGATCTATGAGGGGATCCCCCACCTGATCACCCCGATCATCACCAACCCGCGCAAGGCGGCCGAAGCACTGCAGTGGGTCGTACGCGAGATGGACATGCGCTACGACGACCTCTCGGCGTTCGGCTTCCGGCACCTCGACGACTTCAACAAGGCCGTACGGTCCGGCAAGCTCAAGGCTCCTGAGGGCAGTGAGCGGGTCCTGAAGCCCTACCCCTATCTGCTGGTGATCGTGGATGAGCTCGCAGATCTGATGATGGTCGCCCCCCGCGACGTCGAGGACTCGATCGTGCGGATCACCCAGCTCGCCCGGGCTGCGGGGATCCACCTCGTGCTCGCGACCCAGCGGCCGAGCGTCGACGTGGTCACCGGTCTGATCAAGGCCAACGTGCCGTCAAGGCTGGCCTTTGCCACGTCCAGCCTCGCCGACAGCCGGGTGATCCTCGACCAGCCGGGAGCCGAAAAGCTGGTCGGGCAGGGCGACGGCTTGTTCCTGCCGATGGGCGCCAGCAAGGCCATGCGCATCCAAGGTGCCTGGGTGACCGAGGCGGAGGTCCACAGCGTCGTGGAGCACTGCAAGACGCAGCTGCAGCCGACCTACCGCGAGGACGTCACCGGTGGCGCAGCCGCGAGCAAGCGCGAGGTCGACGAGGAGGTCGGTGACGACCTCGAGGTCCTGTGTCAGGCCGTCGAGCTCGTCGTCACGACGCAGTTCGGCTCGACCTCCATGCTTCAGCGCAAGCTGCGCGTGGGTTTCGCCAAGGCGGGTCGGTTGATGGATCTGATGGAGACTCGCGGCGTCGTGGGCCCATCCGAGGGCTCGAAGGCTCGCGAGGTACTCGTCACTGCCGAGGAGCTGGACGCCGTTCTGGAGTCGTTGCGCGGCGGCTGAGAAAAATACTCCTCGTTGCGGGGCATGGCCGAGCATGACGGGGGAAGACTTACCCCTTACGGAGAGTGAAGGTCGATTCACTCTTTGTCGACATAGAGGCTCGGCGTACGATGGAATCGCGAGTCGGTTCAAGGTCCGACCGCGGCACGAGTTGGGCGAGGAGGCGTGCAGGTGAGCATCGGCGAGGCCCTGGCTGCTGCACGCACGAAAGCAGGGCTGACGACCGCCGACGTCGCCGACCGGACCCGGATCCGGCGCACGCTCGTGGAAGCCATCGAGGCCGACGATTACCGCCTGTGCGGCGGTGACATCTATGCCCGGGGACACATCGGCACGATCGCTCGCACCGTCGGGCTCGACCCGGCGCCGCTGCTCGCTGAGTTCGACAGCACCCACCTGGAGACGGCACCCAGTCCTTCGCGGATCTTCGAGTCGGAGACCCAGGCGCGTCCCGAGCGGCGTGGACCCAACTGGGTGGCCGCCATGGCGGTGGCCCTCGTGGTGCTCGTTAGCGTTGGAATCTGGCAGCTGGCCTCGGGATCCGACACTCCGCGTGAGACGGTCACCGGGGTCGTCCCAGACGTCACGACCAGCCCTCCGGTCGAGAGCACGCCCCCAGAGCAGAGCTCGAGCCCGTCGCCGAGCAACACCGACATCGCCGAAGCCCCCGCCGAGGGTGTCGTGGTCGTCGTCAAGGCGCAGGGGGGTCGGAGCTGGATTGCGGCTACCGAAGGCAACCGTCAGGTCTTCAGCGGCACGCTCGAGGACGGCAAGAGCATGACCTTCAAGAACGACAGCAAGGTCAAGCTCGTCCTGGGCAACGCCGGAGCGATCCGGCTGACGGTCAACGGCACGGATCTCGGCTCTCCCGGTGGCTTCGGTGAGGTCTCCCGCCTCACCTTCGGCCCGGGGGATCCGACCGCGGCCGGCTGATCCCCGTACCCTGACGGGATGCCCGAAGCCCGTCTCGCCGCACCGGCTTCGCGAACGGTCGCGCTCGTCACGCTGGGCTGTGCCCGCAACGAGGTGGACAGCGAGGAGATCGCTGGCCGCCTGGAGGCCGATGGGTGGACGCTGGTCGCCGAGCCGGCAGACGCCGAAGCTGTGCTGGTCAACACGTGCGGCTTCGTCGAGGCGGCCAAGAAGGACTCCGTCGACACCTTGCTGGCCGCTGCCGATCTGAAGAGCGACGGAGCGACCAAGGCGGTCGTCGCAGTCGGTTGTCTCGCTGAGCGGTACGGAGAGGACCTCGCCCACTCTCTGCCCGAGGCCGACGCCGTCTTTGGCTTCGACGACTACGCAGACGTCGGAGCCAAGCTGCGGTCCCTGCTGGCGGGCAATCCACACGTTCCGCACGTTCCGCGCGATCGGCGCAAGCTCCTGCCGATCACGCCCTCGGCTCGCCAGGGTCGGGCCACCTCGGTCGCCGTACCCGGCCACGGTGATGCGATCGACGACCTGCCCGCGGGCACGGCTCCTGCGTCTGGCCCGCGCACCTTCCGACGACGGCTCGAGGGCGGCCCCAGCGCACCCCTCAAGCTCGCGTCCGGGTGTGACCGGCGTTGCAGCTTCTGTGCGATCCCGTCCTTTCGCGGCGCGTTCGTGTCGCGTCGACCGAGTGATGTGCTCGACGAGGCTCGATGGCTCGCCGACCAAGGGGTACGTGAGATCTTCCTGGTCAGCGAGAACTCCACCTCCTACGGCAAAGATCTGGGCGACCTACGGCTGCTGGAGACCCTGTTGCCGGAGCTGGCAGGCGTCGAGGGGATCGACTGGGTGCGGGTGTCCTACCTGCAGCCAGCCGAGATGCGGCCAAGCCTGATCGAGGTTCTGACCACGACGCCCGGGGTGGTGCCCTACTTCGACCTGTCGTTCCAGCATGCATCCGGCCCCCTGCTGCGCCGGATGCGCCGATTCGGCGATACGGACTCGTTCTTGGACCTTCTGGCGGCGGCTCGGGCGAAGGCTCCGAACGCGGGCGCGCGCTCCAACGTCATCGTTGGCTTCCCAGGTGAGACTGAAAGTGACGTTGCCGAGCTCGAACGCTTTCTGGCCGAGGCGCGGCTCGACGTCATCGGGGTCTTCGGTTACTCCGACGAGGACGGCACTGAGGCGGCTGGCCTGCCGGACAAGGTGCCCCCTGAAGCTGTGGCGGAGCGGGTCACACGGGTCTCGCGGCTGGCGGAGGAGCTGACGGCGCAGCGGGCCGAGGAGCGGGTCGGCGAAACCGTACAGGTGCTGATCGAGACCAGCGGCCCGATTCAAGGAGGGGCAGCTCGGGACGGCTCCGACCGGGTGGTCGAGGGGAGGGCTGAGCATCAAGGACCGGAGGTCGACGGCACCACGCTGATCGTGGCTGCCCCCCAGGCTCGCGTCGGTGAGATCCTCGATGCGGTTGTCATCGGCACCGAGGGGGTCGACCTGGCGGCGCGTGCATCGGGGAGTCAGCAGTGAAACCGCTTCCTCCCGACCCGATCGCGACGCCGGCGGATCAGTCCTCGGTCTGGAACGTGCCCAATGCCCTGACCATCCTCCGGCTGCTGCTCGTGCCACTGTTCGCGTGGCTGCTGTTGCGCGACGGGGGCACGGACTCGACCTCGAGGATCGCCGCATTCGTCGTGTTCGCCGTCGCGACCGCAACCGACTACCTGGACGGCGCGATCGCTCGGCGGCAAGGGCTGGTGACCAGCTTCGGCAAGGTGGCCGACCCCATCGCCGACAAGGCGCTGATGGGCGTGGCCCTCATCGGGCTGTCCTTGCTCGACGAGCTGCCGTGGTGGGTCACCGTGGTGATCCTGGTCCGCGAGGTGGGCGTGACCTTGCTGCGATTCTGGGTGATCCGGCACGGCGTCATCGCGGCCGGACGTGGTGGCAAGCTCAAGACCGCACTGCAGGCGGGTGCTGTCTCGCTCTACCTGCTCCCACTCACTGGCTTCCTGGCGACCTTCCGGGCGTGGGTCATGGCGGCCGCCCTGGTGGTGACCGTCGTAACCGGTGCGCACTACGTGGTCAAGGGGCTACGGCTGCGGCAGACCTCGGAGCGAGCCGACATGAAGCGTGCCCGCCGCCAGGACGCCAGGTGAGCACGGTGGCGCAGGACTGGGAGCAGATAGGAACGCTGTGCGTGCGGCTCGTTGCTGAGCTCACTGGCCGTGCCGAGACGCTGGCCGTCGCGGAGTCGCTCACGGGGGGACAGCTGACCGGCGCGCTCGTCGATGTGCCTGGCGCGTCGGCCGTGCTGCGGGGCGGTGTCGTGGCCTACGCGAGCGATCTCAAGACCTCCTTGCTCGGTGTCGACCCTCGCCTGCTGGCGGAGGTTGGAGCGGTGGATGCACAGGTGGCCGCTGGGATGGCTGCTGGGGTGCAGGCTCGACTAGCCGCGACGTACGGTCTGGCAACGACCGGGGTGGCTGGGCCCACCGACCAGGATGGCCACCCACCGGGCACGGTGCACGTGGCACTTGTGGGCCCCAGGGGTGAGCGCGGCGCCGCCTTGGCCGTTGCGGGGGATCGACCACGGGTGCGTTCAGCCGCCGTTCTGGCGGCCTTGGAGCTGCTGGACGGGGTTCTCCGCAGCGGCTGAGCGATCCTGCACGTCACGATTGTCGACTCGCGGAAATGTGCAGGGGTCCATGAGCGTTGCACCCCATACCGTGACTAGTTGGTTCTGCAGCTGCGGGCCGGACGGGTGAACGTGGCCGCGTTTCTGGGGTGCTTGACGGGTTCGGGAGCCCCCGTTGGGGGGCGGAGCGGGTACGGTGAGATCAAGCGGACGCACACCTGGGTGCGTCCAGCAGACCGAGGAGGGCGTCATGGAGCTGTTGCGACGCGTGCTCGGTCACGAGCTTCGCGCGCGCCGATTGCTGCAGGGGCGCACGCTGCGCGAGGTTTCTTCAGCGGCTCGTGTCTCCTTGGGTTATCTCTCCGAGGTCGAGCGTGGCCAGAAGGAAGCGAGCAGCGAGTTGTTGGCGTCCATCTGCACAGCGTTGGACGTGCCGCTGTCCGAAGTTCTCAGCTCGGTCAGTGACGAGTTCGCGATCGTCGAGCTGGCGGATGCCGCCACCACAGCTCCGGTCGCGTCCGCGGCGTGAGCAAAGACACCTGAACGACGTCATGAATGACGTCGTCGGGATCCCGATCGAGGCACCCCCGGTGGCTCGAGCAGGAATGCGATCGCGGGCCGGAAACTCCATGGGTCGTGCTCGGTCTGGCGTGCTCGACGGTGCTCTCCAGAGCGTCATCGCGCGGGGAACTCGGGCCACGAGCATGAGCGGCATCGCCGTGGCGGGAGGTGTGGCGAAGGCCACCGTCTACAACCACTTCCGCACCAAGGATGAGGTGCTCCAAGCCTTGCTCGAGCGTGAGCTGGACCGCGCTGGTGGTTTTGCCCTGGCCGGATCAAACCTCTGTGCCGGGTTGGCGGCAGCTGCGACCCAGGTGGCTGAGCACCCCGCCCGACGAACCCTCGCCTTGCAAGAGCCGGAGGTGCTGGCCGCTCTTATCTCGGCTGCTCCAGACGATCCGTTATCGCGGCGGCTCGCCCGGAACACGCTGGAAAACTACGGGCTCCCGCCGACACCTGAGCGAGTCGAGATCGTCTTGCGGACACTCTCCACGTTTCTCGCCTGCCCGGGTCGGAAGACCGACCGGGAGGCGTTGGTCGCCGTACTGGCCTCGGCGTTGGTTGCTCCTGGTGAGCGATCGGCCAGTCTCGTGGTGGAAGGGTCATGATGGCTATGCCTTCCTTCGTTCCTCGGACGCAACGCATGCGCCGGCTTCTGGGTGTGGCCGCGATGGGGCTGACTCTTGCGCTGGTGGGATCTGCCTGCGGAGTGCCCCAGACCACGCCGGCTGAAGCTCCGGCAGTGGCTCGAGACCAGTCAACACAAGACTCGGCGACGCTGTTGCTGGCTGGGGATCTCGGGGACTGCGCCCCCCGCGGCGATCGAGGTCAGGCGAGCGCGACGCTGGCGGCCAAACGTCAGGGGTCCATCCAGCTGTTGGGCGACATCGCCTATCCGGACGGGACGCAGGCCAACTACGATGAGTGCTTCTGGCCGGCGTGGCAAGACCTGCGGAGCCGTACACGCGCCGCAATCGGCAACCATGACGACCTCGACCGTTCGGTGTTCTATGCCAACTGGCCGAACTCCGGGACGAGCACGAAACCCTGGTACTCCTACCGGCTTGGTGCGTGGCGGATCCTTGTCGTCGACTCGAACTGCACGACGGTCAGGTGCGGGAAGCACTCCGAGCAGGTGGCGTGGCTCAAGAGCACGCTGAACAGCAACAAAAATCGGTGCACGTTGCTCGCGTTGCACCATCCTCGGTTCAGCTCCGACAACGAGCACGGTAACTCTCCCCAGGTCGATGCACTCTGGCGGGCCGCGCATCACCGGGGCATCGACCTGGTCGTGGCCGGTCATGCGCATGACTACGAGCGGATCGGACCCGTGGGAGTGAATGGGAAGCTGCGCACTGCCGGCCCCGTGCTGTTCGTGGCGGGAACGGGTGGCGGCCATCGACGTGGTTTCGCCACGATCACACCGGCCAGCCGGGTGCGCATCAACGACACGTTCGGGCTGCTGCGGCTGGGGCTCAAGAAGGACAGCTGGAACGCGAAGTTCTTGGCTGCACCGAGCGGAAAGGTTCGCGACCGAGCGTCCGGCCACTGCGGGTAGGGACCTGCTCCGCGGGCCGCTACCGGGCGTCGAATCGCTCCACCGTCACGTTCATGTTTCACCTATCCATCCCTGCCCAGCAGACTCGTTGGATGGCTGGCAGAAGGGACACCAGTACGTCAGCCGCTGGCGTGGAGTCTGTCCTTGATCGGCCGACCTGATCGAGCCGCCGCAGCGCCGGCACGGTTGTCCAGAGCGCTCGAACACCCAGTGCTGCCGACCGCGCCGGGCATCGCCTGTGGTGACCTGGGCGGCCGTCTCGCGATTGGCCCGCAGCAGCCTGCGACCAAGGGCGACGACAGCTTCTAGGCGCTCGTCGCGCAGATCGTTCACTGGTGTCCATGGACAGATGCCACGGAGAAAGCACGCCTCGTTGGTGTAGAGGTTGCCGAGCCCGGCGACCACGGACTGGTCGAGCAGCGCCAGCCGGATCTCGCGATCAGGGCGCGAGCGCAGCCGACGTACGGCGTCGGCCAGGTGAATCGGTCCCCACGCATCGTCCAGCAGGTCAGGGCCGAGGTGGCCGATGACGGTCTGCTCATCGGAGGTGTCGAGCAGCTCGACGACGGGGAGCCGGTAGCCGACGGCCAGTCGATCTGGGACCTCGAGGACCAGGCGTACCTGGTGATCCGGGCCACCGCGCCACAGCTCGCCGGGCCGATAGAGGTGCCAGCTGCCGTCCATCCGGAAATGCGTGTGCAGGGTGAGATCTCCACTGAAGCGGGTCAGGAGGTGCTTGCCGCGAGGAAGAACCTCACGGACCTGCCGGCCGGCGAGATCTGTGGTTGCGAGCCGAGGAACTCTGAAGTCAGAGCGGACGAGGGTACGGCCAGCCAGCGCACCATGGAGGTGCTTGGCCGCCAGCCAGACCGTGTCACCCTCCGGCATACGGGATGTCCGGTTGCTCGCGAGGATCAGCCGACCGCGCGGTGGAGCGTTGAGGTCTCAGGTCAGCGTCGTCAACGTGGAGGGCGACGGACAGGCGTACCTCGGCCGCACCGACACGTGGTGGTCGCACGGCGCCGAGGTCGAGGGTGTAGCCGCGAGACTCGTAGAACGCCCGGGCCCTCGTGTTGGCCGCCAGGGTCCAGAGCCGCACGCGGGTCGCTCCACCTAGAACGAGTTCCTGCTCAGCCGCGTGCATGAGAGCGGTGCCGCAGCCACCCCGCCAGATGGCCGGATCGAGGTTGATGGCATAGACCTCGCCGAGCCGCTCGTCGTCGGGTTGCTCACGGTCGGGGCCGTAGATGATGAAGCCCGCCACCGGACGGCCAGCCTGCTCGGACGCAGCAACCAGGGTGCGGCGGCGCGTGGAGGTGTCCGCCAGCCCCAAGGTGAACCGCTCGGTGTCGGCCTGCTCATCGAGCGCATCGAGGTGCGCCTCCGGAATGAGGCCGGCGTAGGCGGATCGCCATGCGGCGACCCGGATCCGAGCGATGTCCGCCGCGTCGGCTACGTCGGCGAGGCGGACGAACCACGAGGTCACCTGAGCAGCCTGCCATCTCCAGACATGACATGGCGGGCGCGTTCGCGCCTCTAACCGCGAAGCCGCAGCCCGCGGGGTGTCGGGTGGAAGCCCGCTCGCTCCAGCGCCGCGCCTAACGGGGAGTCGAGCACTCCAGCCCCGTCCGCGCGCTCGACCGCGAGCTTGCCGAGCTGACCGTCGCGGATTGCCAGAGCCAAGGCATCGACGGCGGGCTGGATGATTGCTGGGTCGTCGGACCACGTGAGCAGCGACTTGCCGCCGCGTTCGACGTAGAGCACAAGCGCACCGTCGTGCAGCACGACCAGCGCTCCCGCCTTTCGGCCAGGCTTGTGCCCGGAGGCAACCTCGCCCGATCTGGCTGGCCAGGGGAGCGCGGCGCCGTAGGCGTTGGCCGGGTCGGTGGCTGCGAGCACGAGGGCAGGCCCCGGCTCCCGCCGATCAGCGGCGTAGGTGCGCAGCCGGTCGACCGCCCCCGGTGAGAAGAACTGCGCAGCGCCGAGGCCCTCAACGGCATAGCCCCGACGCGCGCGGCCGACGTCCTCGAAGGCCGCGAGCACGCGGTAGGTGGCCGCAAAGCCGCCGGGGACGCGCTCCGCGACAACGGCACCTCGGGTGACGATCCCGTGTCGGTCGAGCAGACCGTCGGCCAGCGCGTGGGCGCGCAGCGTGGGGTCGCTCGTCTTGTCGGGCAGCAGTGACCAGCGGCCGGACATGGTCGGTGGGGATGACCGCGCAGACCGCACAGGCATGCCCGCGCGGCCTGGCCGGCCATAGCGCGCCCGCGGGGTGCGACGACGTGCCCGGTGGGCTCCGCGCCCCGACCCGACGAGGGAGCGGACAGGGCCGAGGGTGTCGTTGGTGACCAGCCCCGACCAGACGAGATCCCAGACGGCAGAGCTGAGCGCCGCGTCGTCGGTGGTCCCGACGTGTTCGGCGAGAGCGCGGAAGAACAGCGCCGTACCGCCATCGAGAGCCTCGAGAATTGCAGCATGCAGGGCTGTCTCCGGCGGCTCCTCGAGGGTGAGCGGCAGCGTGAGTGGTGCCGAGTCGACCAGGTGTAGCGACACCCAACCGTCGTCGCCGGGCAAGGGACCGTGGCCGGCCCAGAGCACGTCGCCGGCAGCCGTGAGCTCGTCGAGCATGCCGGGTTCGTACCCCGCAACCCGGGACGGGAGCACCAGCCGTTCGAGGGCGGACGCCGGGACCTCCGTGCCCTGGAGCTGCTCCACGACCCGGATCACCCCGTCGACTCCACGCAGGGGACCTCCGACCCCCTGCCAGGCTGGTAGGAAGCGAGCCAGCGTCTCGGGGTCGACCGGCTCGGCCTCCTGACGCAGGATCGCCAACGACCGCCGGCGCAGCAGTCGCAGCACCTCGGCGTCGCACCACTCCGAGCCCGCGCCGCCCGGGCGGAACTCTCCCTCAACCAAACGACCCGTGGCCGCGAGCCGGCGAAGCGTTCCGGTGACGACGGCTGACCCGATGGCGAAGCGTTGCGCCGCTTCGGCCGAGGTGAACGGCGCGTGCGTGCGGGCGAAGCGCGCGACCAGGTCGCCCAGCGGGTCTGAAACCGGGTCGAGGAACGCTTCGGGGACGCCGACGGGTAGCGCCACGGCAAGGGCGTCGCGCAGCCGGCCAGCATCTTCGATGGCGGCCCAGCGCTCCTCCGCGGCGATGCGCACACGGATCACCCGCCGGGCACCCTCCAGGTCGACCAGCCAGCTGGGCTGTGCACCGCGCTCGACGGCCTCCGCGGTCGTGAGAGGTCCGAGCATTCGCAGCAGATCGGCGGCACCTTCGGCATCATGAACTCGCCGGTCGTCGCTCAGACGTTGTAGGTCGAGCTCGACCTGGGCCAACGCCCCCGGATCGATCAGCTCGCGCAGCTCGGCCTGCCCCAGGAGCTCGGCCAGCAGGGTGGAGTCGAGGGACAGCGCGGCGGCACGCCGTTCGGCGAGCGGACTGTCCCCTTCATAGATGAACGCACCCACATAGCCGAACAGCAGGCTGCGGGCGAACGGCGAAGGCTCGGTGGTCTCGACCTCCACGATCCGGACCGCGCTTGACTCGATGTCGCGCATGAGCCTGACCAGTCCGGGCACGTCGAAGACGTCTTGCAGGCATTCGCGCATCGTTTCCAGGACGATCGGGAAGGAGCCGTACTCGCTCGCGACAGACAACAGCTGAGCCGAGCGCTGGCGCTGCTGCCACAAGGGTGTGCGCCTGTCCGGTCGACGTCGGGGGAGCAGCAACGCACGGCCGGCGCACTCCCGGAAGCGGCTGGCGAACAGGGCAGACCCGCCCACCTCGGTCGTGACCAGCGGCTCGACCTCGTCGGGGGCAAGTACGGCGATCCCGCCCAGCGCCTCAGCGACCTCACCGCTGTCATCGAGGTCGGTCTCCGGGAGACGTAGGACGATGCCGTCGTCGGCGTGCATGGCCTGCACGTCCATGCCGTGGCGTTCCCGCAGTCGGGCAGCCAGCGCCAGCGCCCAGGGCGCATGGACCTGACCGCCGTAGGGGCTGTGCACGACCAGCCGCCAGTCGCCGAGCTCGTCGCGGAACCGCTCGACCACGATCGTGCGGTCGTCGGGGACGTGGCCGGTCGCGGCGCGCTGCTCGGTGAGATAGCTCAACAGGTTGTCGGCTGCCCACTCGTCGAGTCCGGCGGCCAGCACCCGTGCCCGGGCTGCGGCTGGCTCAAGCGCTCCGAGCTCGCGGACGAAGCCGCCCACGGCACGGCCGAGCTCTGCGGGGCGTCCCTGGGCGTCTCCCTTCCAGAACGGCAGCCGTCCGGGCTGGCCGGGCGCGGGGGAGACGAGCACCCGGTCATGGGTGATGTCCTCGATCCGCCACGAGGTCGAGCCGAGGGCGAAGACGTCACCGACACGGGACTCGTAGACCATCTCCTCATCGAGCTCGCCGACCCGCGACTGCTTCTCACCGACCAAGAACACCCCGAACAGTCCACGGTCGGGGATGGTGCCCCCGCTCGTAACAGCCAGTCGCTGGGCACCGGGGCGACCGGTCAGCTCGCCGGTGACCCGGTCCCAGACGATGCGCGGCCGGAGCTCGGCGAAGGCGTCGGAGGGATAGCGCCCGGCGAGCATGTCGAGCACCGCGTCGTAGGCGCTTTGCGGGAGCGAGGCGAACGGCGCCGTACGGCGCACCAGTGCGAGCAGGTCGTCGACCTGCCAGGCGTCGACGGCGAGCATGGCGACGACCTGTTGAGCGAGCACGTCGAGAGGGTTCTTGGGGACGGCGAGCGCCTCGATCTGACCTGCCCGCATGCGTTCGGCGACCACCGCGGTCTGCACCAGGTCGCCGCGATACTTCGGGAAGATGACCCCTTTGCTGACCGCTCCCACCTGGTGGCCCGCGCGTCCGACGCGCTGCAGCCCGCTGGCCACCGACGGTGGCGACTCGACCTGGATCACCAGGTCGACTGCGCCCATGTCGATGCCCAGCTCGAGGCTCGACGTGGCCACCACGGCTGGGAGGCGCCCTGACTTGAGCTCCTCCTCGATGAGCATCCGTTGCTCGCGACTGACGCTCCCGTGGTGGGCGCGGGCGAGCACCGGTGCGGCTCCTTCGCTCGCGCCGCTCTGCGCCATGATCTGAGCGGGCAGGGGCCGTGACTCGTCGGGTGCTTGACCTGTCACCCGCTGCTCGTGAATCTCGTTGAGCCGGGCACACAGCTTCTCAGCCAGTCGGCGGCTGTTGGAGAACACGATCGTCGATCGGTGAGCCTCGACCAGGTCGGTGATGCGTTCTTCGACGTGCGGCCAGATCGAGCTGCGCCGAGGGTCACCCGCCGCCGAACCCGTGACGTCGTCGCTTGCCGTGCCCATCTCGGAAAGGTCTTCGACGGGCACCACGACCTTGAGCTCGACGGTCTTGGCGCTTGGTGGTTGCACGACGGTCACCTCGCGGTTGCCGCCGAGGAACCGGGCGACCTCCTCCACCGGGCGTACGGTCGCTGACAGCCCGATCCTGCGAGCGGGACGTTCGAGCAGCGCGTCGAGTCGTTCCAGGGACAAGGCAAGGTGGGCGCCGCGCTTGGTGCCGGCGACGGCATGGACCTCGTCGACGATGACCGTCTCGATGCCGCGCAGGGCCTCTCGGGACTGTGCGGTCAGCAGGAGGAACAGCGACTCAGGGGTGGTGATGAGGACGTCGGGCGGCTTCTTGGCAAACCGACGTCTTTCGTCGGCGGGGGTGTCACCGGTGCGGATCGCCACGGCGACATCAGGCTCCGGCAGCCCGAGGCGCTGGGCCGCCTGGCGGATGCCGGTGAGCGGGGCTCGCAGGTTGCGCTCGACGTCGACGGCCAGCGCCTTGAGCGGTGAGACGTAGAGGATCCGACACCGCAGCTGCGGATCGTCAGGCGTGGGCGTGGTGGCGATGCGGTCCAACGACCAGAGGAAAGCGGCGAGTGTCTTGCCGGAGCCGGTCGGGGCGACGACGAGGGCGTCCTCGCCGGCGTCGGCTGCGCGCCAGGCACCCTCCTGGGCCGCGGTGGGTGCCTCGAACGCACCCTCGAACCACGCCCGCGTCGGCTCCGAGAGCAACCCCAGCGCCGGAGGCAACTCTTTCGCGGACATGACCCCCATCCTGGCCCACTGCGCCGACACCCGCCGCCGGCATGCCCTGCCCCCTGGGGCGTGAGGTTGCGAGGCGGCTTGGCGGTAGCGTCACGTCGTGCGGTTGACGGAGTTCTGGCGGCGGATGCGCCACCACCTGGGCGAGGGGTATGCCGAGTCGTGGGCTCACGACACGGTCATCGCCGGGCTCGGCAACCGCACCGTTGACCAGGCCCTGGCTGCGGGCGAGCACGCCAAGGATGTCTGGCGGGCCGTCGTGGTCGCCCTCGAGCTCCCGCCGTCGGAGCGCTGAGCAGATGACTGTCCACGACCCGGGGCTTCCCGACCCGAGCAGCGCGACCGAGCCGGTGCCCGACATCGCCCCGCTCACACCGCCAGGCGCGTTCGACGACGCCAGGACCCACCACGTGCAGCGCCGTACGGTCGGCGTCCTCGCGGGCGCCCAGGTCCTCGGCGGTGTCGGTGTCGGTGCAGCCGTCGCGGTTGGTGGCCTGCTGGCAGCCGGTGTCACCGGCAAGGAGGGCGTCGCCGGCCTGGCCCAGACCTGCGGCGTGGTCGGCGCTGCGTTGGCGGCGCTGCCGCTGGTACGGCTCACCGATCGCTGGGGTCGTCGGGTGGGACTGTCGACGGGGCTCGGGCTCGCGGCTCTGGGCGCGTTCCTCGTGATCTGGGGAGCCGACCAGCGGTCGGTCCCGTTGCTGTTCATCGGTTTCGTGCTGACCGGGTCGGCCACAGCGGCCGGCCTCCAGGCTCGTTACGCCGCCACCGATCTGGCGACCGACGCGCACCGCGCGCGCGACCTGTCGACCGTTGTCTGGGCGACGACGGTCGGGGCGGTGGCCGGCCCCAATCTGGCTGATCCTGCAGGCCGCATCGCCTCGGCCCTCGGCCTGCCGCAGCTGACGGGCGGCTACCTCATCGCGCTGGTTGCCCTTGTCCTGGGTGGAACCCTGGTCGGGCTCTCGCTGCGTCCGGACCCTCTTCTGGTTGCGCGAGAGCGGGCAGCCGACGCCGGCATGCACCACGCGCAGCGACCGCGTCTCAAGCACTCGCTGACCGTCATCCGGGCTCACCAGGGTGCTTTGCTCGGGCTCGGCGCGATCGCGGTCGCGCACACAGCGATGGTCTCGGTCATGGTCATGACGCCGATCCACATGGCCCACGTCGATGTGTCGCTCACGATCATCGGGCTGGTGCTCAGTGTTCACATCCTCGGCATGTACGCGTTCTCCCCGCTCGTGGGGCTCGCCTCCGACCGGTGGGGCCGCCGGCCGATCCTGCTGGCGGGCACGGTTCTGCTGCTTGCGGCTTGTGTCACAGCGGGTACGGCTCCCGCCGACAGCGCGATCCAGCTGGGCATCGGGTTGTTCCTGCTCGGCCTCGGCTGGTCGTGCGGGTTGGTCGCGGGATCGACCTTGCTCACCGAGTCGGTGCCCGAGGCCGAACGCCCGGGAGCTCAGGGCGCCTCCGACCTGGTGATGAACGTGTGCGCTGCCGTCGGTGGTGCCTTGGCCGGGCTGATCGTGGCCTTCGCGTCCTACGGGTGGCTGACGCTCCTGGCGGCCGTACCCGTGGCGCTGCTGCTGGGGTGGATCCTCAGCGCTGGCGCCACCGATCGATCAGCTCAGCCTCCTGCTCGCGGGTGACGCGGTTCTTCATCTCGGGCAGCCCGCGGGCGCGGTCCCAAGCCAGCGCGTCGCGCGCTGTCTCCTCGACGGGACGCAGCACGAGGCCGGCGTCGATCGACGGTTGCGGGTCGCGGGCGAAGGCGTAGGCCTCGGAAGCGTCGTCGAGCAGGGGGAGGTGCTCTCCGGCGACGACCCCTTGCTCGGCCAGCCACTCTCGGTCGACGCCATGGACGAAGTTCTCGACGCTTCCGCCGGCCTTCGAGCAGGCCAGGAACATGTCCGCGACGGTGAAATCGAGGGAGGGACCAACGCTGTCGTACGGCCCCGATGAGCCGTTCTCCAGCAGTGTCACCATGAACGCCCCCTGGTCGCGGGCATCGATGAGCTGCATCGGTGCTTCCGCAGGGTTGGCCGCCAGGATGTCGCCACCCTCCGCGAAGCGCCTGACCCAATAGCCGAACCGGTCGGTGTAGTCGTCCGGACCGATGACGTAGGTCGGTCGGATGACAGCGGCATGGGGGAACGCCTCGACGAACTCCTGCTCGCACGCCACCTTCAGGGGACCGTAGCTCTCGCCGGTGATCTCCTCGCTAGCTCCCTCGGCCCGCAGGCCGCCGATCGGCCACAGCGGAGCGTTCGCCGCGTCGGTGGGATCGCCGTCGGCCGGAGGTGCGTACGCCGAGACACTCGAGACGAAGGCGGCGTGGCCCACCGACCCGGATAGTGCACGACAGGAGTCACGCACGACGCGCGGCACGTAGCCGCACACGTCGAGCAGCCCGTCGAAGGATCGTCCCGCCAGCGGGGCAAGGGCATCGGGGCCGGTGGTGCGGTCGAGCAGCACGTGCTCGGCCTCAGGGAACAAGTCAGTGGGGGAGCGGTGCACCAGGGTCACGCGGTGACCTCGGGCGAGCGCAGCCTCGACTGCGGCCTTGCCGACGAAACGGGTGCCACCGAGCACGAGAAGGTCCATGTCTCGGACCCTAGCCACAGAAGGTCGGCTCGGTCTCCGGTCGAGGCGCGCCGGACGGCGAATTTCGCTCATGGCGCACGTCGGCGAGCGGTCGCGGCGTGTCGGAATAGATCGAACACGCGTTCGACGTAAGGTGTCCCGAGTACGTCGGCGCCGGGCTTTGTCCCCAACCTCGGGAACGCCTCTCGCGGACTGTCGGTGCTGGGTTCTAGCGTCCTCGACGTACGTCTTCCGCACAGCATCACCGACCCCGAAAGGGTGCCCCCCATGGCAGCAGACGCCCGCGACAAGTCCCTCGAAGCGGCGCTCGCGCAGATCGACCGACAGTTCGGCAAGGGATCGGTCATGCGCCTCGGCGATGAGGTCCGCGTGCCGATCGAGGTCATCCCGACCGGCTCGATTGCGCTGGATGTCGCGCTCGGCATCGGCGGTCTCCCGCGCGGTCGCGTCGTGGAGATCTACGGACCGGAGAGCAGCGGGAAGTGCCTGACCGCCGATGCTCTGGTGCCGACCAACTGGGGGCTGCTCACCGTCGAGGAGATCTTCGAGCGTTGCGGTCAGTCGGCGAGCTGCACGAGTCGGGTGAGTGACATCGCTCATCTCGGGCTGCAGGTGATCAACGAGCACGGTGAGCTCGAGCCGGTCGCTGCGCTGACGCACAACAACCGCAAGCCGGTGTTCCTCGTGACGACCTCGACGGGCAAGTCGGTGCGGGTGACCGCAAACCATCCCATGCGTGTCCTCAACGGGCGCGGGTTCGTCGTGTGGCGTCAGGCCGCCGATCTCGAGATCGACGACGTTCTTGTTGGTGTGCTCGGCTCGGATCCCGACGTCAAGGACCAGCTCACCGAGCGCGAGGCCGTGCTGCTGGGTTACCTCGTGGGTGATGGTCACTACACCCAGCCCTATGCGGTGATGTTCTCCCAGATGGATGAGCAGGTGCGCGCCGAGTTCATCGACTTGATGGCCGAGTTCGATCCGTCTGCAGCCCCGGTGTCCTACCCCGACCGCCCAGGCGACGTGTGGTTCCGGGGTAAGGCGATGCGCGACGCACTTGCCGAGCGGTACGCGCTCACCCCGGCCAAGGCTCCGCAGAAGTCGGTACCGCCTGTGGTCCGTGCGTCTGGACCGGTCGTTCACCGGGCCTTCCTGTCTGCTCTGTTCGAGTGCGACGGTGGTGTCGAAGACGACGCGATCACCTTGTCGACCGCCAGTCACCGGTTGGCCACCCAGGTCCAAGCGATGCTGGCCGGGCTTGGCCTGGTTTCCTCGGTGCGAGCCAAGAAGGTCGCTGCCTATCCGGACAACACCTACTGGACCCTGGCCCTCGGCAACGCCAGCAGTGTTCGCTTCGTCGAGGAGGTCGGGTTCCGATCCGCGCGACGAGCGGTTCAGGTGACCTCGATGCGCGCGGGCACCCGCGACGGCGCCACCCACATCCCGCACCTCGCGGAGATCCTGATGGACCTGCGTGACTCCGTGGGCGGTGACCGAGCCTTCGATCGCATCGCCGGCGACGTGTTCCGTGACTTCGGAGCCGGACACCTCGACCTCGCCGTCACTCCACAGCGGCTGGCGCGGGTCATTGCGTGGGCCGAAGAGCGTGGCGCCAGCGGTCATCCCCTCGTGGCGCATCTGCGTGGGCTCGCCGACCGACCGGCGACCTACGAGCGCGTCGTTGGGGTTGACCCGGTCGGCGACGAGCCGACCTTCGACCTAGTCGTTCCGGGCACTCACAGCTTCGTGGCCAACGGGCTGGCCGTGCACAACACGACGGTCGCGCTGCACGCGGTGGCCAACGCCCAGCGGGCTGGTGGCATCGCCGCCTTCATCGATGCGGAGCACGCGCTCGATCCCGACTACGCCGCCAAGCTCGGCGTCGACACCGACGCGCTTGCTCGTCAGCCAGCCAGACACCGGCGAGCAGGCGCTGGAGATCATGGACATGCTCATCCGGTCCGGGGCGCTCGACATCGTCGTCATCGACTCGGTCGCCGCGCTCGTGCCGCGCGCCGAGATCGAGGGCGAGATGGGCGACTCCCACGTCGGGCTCCAAGCTCGGTTGATGTCCCAAGCTCTGCGCAAGATCACCGGCGCTCTGAGCCAGTCCGGCACGACCGCGATCTTCATCAACCAGCTCCGCGAGAAGATCGGCGTGATGTTCGGATGCATGTCCTACAACACGCGCGTCACGCTCGCCGACGGCAGCCAAGAGAAGATCGGCAAGATCGTCAACCAGAGGCTCGACGTCGAGGTCATGTCCTACGACCCCGACACTGACCGAATCGTTCCTCGGCGCATCACCAACTGGTTCGACAACGGCAACGCCGAGGAGTTCCTGCAGTTCACCGTGGCCAAGTCGGGCGGGAACGGGCGTTCCCAGTTCGCTGCGACGGCCAATCACCACATCCGCACCCCGGGCGGCTACCGCGAAGCCGGCGAGCTGATCGCAGGTGACCGAGTGATGGTCGCTGAACCGGTTCGGCTGAGCCAGACCCAGTGGCAGGTCGTACTCGGTGGTCTGATGGGTGATGGTGCTTTGTCTCCCAACACCCGCGGACGGAGCGGCACCCGGTTCCGGATGGGGCATGGCGTGAAGCAGGAGGCCTACCTCGACTGGAAGGCCTCGATGTTCGGAAACATCGAGCAGTGCCGGTCTGTCAACTCCAAGGGGGCCGCCTTCGTCGACCTGACCCCGCTGCCAGAGCTCGCAGAGCTCCGCGATGCCGTCTACCTGGCTGGTCAGAAGGTGTTGTCTTGGGACTACCTCAAGGCATTGACGCCGTTGGCCCTCGCCGTCTGGTACATGGATGATGGCAGTTTCAGCCTGCGCGCCAAGGGTTTGCAGGAGCGCACCAAGGATGGCTCTGGGCGAAGCGAGATCTGCGTCCAGGCGGTGAGTCCGGATTCGCGCGCACGACTGGTCGAACACCTTGCGGGGGCGTACGACCTTCATCCGACGCTGAGTCTTCGTGGTGCACGGCAGCAGGCCGTACTCACCTTCAGCAAGGACGAGACGGTCAAGCTGCACGAGCTGATCGCTCCGTTCGTGCACCCGAGCATGGCCTACAAGCTGCTACCGAGGTTTCAAGGTCGCTTCGGTGTCGAGCCGGAGTTCATCGAGCCGGCCATGCGCCCGGTTCCCGCGCGCGTCCTCGACGTGCACGTCAAACCGCCGACGCGATCCATGCGGAAGTTCGACCTGGAGATCGAGGGAACCCATAACTACTTCGTGGACGGCGTCATGGTTCACAACAGTCCCGAGACGACGTCTGGGGGGCGCGCGCTGAAGTTCTACTCCTCGATCCGCCTCGACGTGCGTCGCATCGAGACCCTCAAGGACGGCACGGATGCGGTGGGCAACCGCACCCGCGTCAAGGTGGTCAAGAACAAGGTTGCGCCGCCGTTCAAGCAAGCGGAGTTCGACATCATCTACGGCCAAGGCATCTCCCGTGAAGGGGGCCTGATCGACATGGGCGTCGACCAGGGCTTCGTCCGCAAGAGCGGCGCCTGGTACACCTACGAGGGTGACCAGCTCGGACAGGGCAAGGAGAATGCGCGGGCGTTCCTCCGTGACAACCCCGACCTCGCCAACGAGATCGAGAAGAAGTGCAAGGAGAAACTCGGAGTCGGTCCGCGGGTGGATGCGCCCGATGTCGACTTGTCGGACAGCAAGGTGCCCGACGGCAAGCCGTCTGAGAAGGAGCCGTTGCCGGCTCCGGTCGACTTCTGAGTTCACGTGAGCGTGGTTCAGGCGGAGCCGTCCGAACTGTGACGGCGCAGCGACAGATCGACGGGGTCGGCGACGGGCATGGTCCGCCCGCCGACCCCGAGTCTGTGGCGCGCACCCTTTGCCTGCGCCAGCTCGAGCGGGGGCCGCGGACCCGCGCGCAGCTCGCCACCGCCCTGGCCAAGCGCAACGTGCCGCCCGAGGCTGCAACCGTGGTGCTCGACCGGTTCACCGAGG
Source organism: uncultured Actinomycetota bacterium (assembly GCA_963819985.1). Classification (GTDB taxonomy): domain Bacteria; phylum Actinomycetota; class Actinomycetes; order DATJPE01; family DATJPE01; genus JANPBY01. Next base: position 373,116 of record CAWFYH010000002.1, read on the forward strand.
TCGGGCTGATCGACGACGTTGCCTTCGCGGCGGCTTGGGTGGAGTCCAGGCAGTCCGGCAAGGGGTTGTCGCGCCGGGCACTGGCTCACGAGCTGCGCACCAAGGGCGTGGCGGATGACCTCATTGCGGCTGCGTTGGAAGCGGTGGACGTCGATGACGAACGTCAGGCTGCTGAGTTGCTGGTCGCTCGCAAGCTCCCGGCGACCCGATCGCAGCCAACGGAGGCCAGGGTGCGGCGGCTCACCGGCATGCTGGCCCGAAAGGGCTATTCCTCGGGGCTCGCCTTCTCGGTCGTGCGGACTGCTCTCGAGGCCGAAGCCGCTGAGCTGGCCGAGGTGGGTGAGTCCTAGACCGGTCGCCGCTCAGTGGTAGCCGGCCAAGCCCCTGCCAACAGCCTCGTCATCGCTGGACTCGCATCCCCAGAGGGACTCCTGCAGGGCAAAGGTGGCGAGGTACGCCTCCGCCCTTCCGGCCAGCTGGCGTACCCGCTCGTCGACGGCAAGCAGGTCCTCCCGCAGCCATGGCTCTGCGTGAGCAAGGATCGCGGCCAGGTCCACCGCCGGGTCACCGGGCGCGGCCTCGTCCCAGTCGAGGATGCCGAGCACGGCGCCGGTATCCGGGTCCACGTGCAGGTTCTCCCCACCCAGGTCTCCATGGGTCACGCCGACCTCTTGGCACGCCCGCGCTGCCTCCAAGGCTGCCTGCACATGCTGACTTGCCCGCTCCCGTCCGGGGCAGGCGCCGATCAGGGGGATCACTTCGTCGGTGACCCGCTCGCTCAGCTCGAGCCACCGCTGAGCCCAGCTCACCGGGTCACCGGGCCAGCCGTCGGTGGGCGCAGCCGCCATCCGCGCAAGGGTCTCGGCCAGGTTGCTGACCAGTCGGCGACGACCCTCGTTCGACAGTTGGCTGGTGATGGCCGGCGACAGTCCTATCCCGCCGACGAACCGACTCCCCATCCGGGCGATCCCCAGCGGGCCGAGAACCAGGTCGACAGGCTCTGGCGCACCTAGGCCGAGTCGGTAGGCCCGCGCTGCCCGCCCAGCCGAGCCGGGGAGGGCCCTGAGCGCGGAGGCCGTACGCGGGAAACGCCACGCCAGCTGCCTGTCCGCGTCGAGAACCACGTCGTGGCGTTGCCCGGAGGCCAACGTCAGCGTCAAGGGGTCAACCCCCAGCACCTTTGCGTAGGTCGACAGGGCCACGCGCACCAGGGTGCCAGCGACCGCGCCCGATAGATTCAAGGTCGTGGCCCCTGGGCAGGTGCGCGCGGTCCTTCTAGACGTGTTCGAGACGATGCTGACGGTCGACTTCGACAAGGCACTCGATGGACTCGTGGCGATTTCCAGTCTGACGCGAGACGAGTTGGCGGCCGGGTTCGATGCTCACGGGCAAGCTCTGATGACCGGAGCCGTCACCTTGGAGGACGCGTTCACCGCTACGTTCGGGCTCGCGGGCAAGCCCGTCGAGGATGTTGGCGCACTCGTCTTGGCGGATCGGGCGCTGCTCCAGCAGCACGCGACCCTTTTCCCAGATGTGGTGCCGTTCATCGACGAGGCGCGGTCACGGGGCGTTGCCGTTGCCTACATCAGCAACTGTTCGTCCAACGCGGGTCCTCTCCTTGACGCTCTTGGTCTAACAGGTCGGGCCGACCACGTTGCACTGTCGTGCAGCGTTGGTGTCGCAAAACCCGATCCGGGCATCTACCTCTCTACGCTCTCGGCGCTCGGGGTTGATGGCGGTGACGCCCTGTTCATCGACGACCAGTTGACGTATTGCGCAGGAGCAGCCGCGCTTGGTATCCGAGCTGCTCGTATCAACAGACGCAGCGTCGAGGCCGGGTCCGTGGGCTCGTTGACCGAACTCCTCCACCTGCTCTAGCTCGGTTGCATGATTCGCTCGCGGGCGTTCACCACACGTAACCTCGGCTTGTGATGAACGCACACGGGGCGCAGCGGACCTACGCGGTACGCACCTACGGCTGTCAGATGAACGTCCACGACTCCGAGCGCCTCGCCGGTGTCCTGGAGGCCGCCGGCTATGCCAAGGCACCGGACTCTGAGGGTGCCGACGTAGTCGTGTTCAACACCTGCGCGGTCCGCGAGAACGCCGACAACAAGCTCTACGGCAACCTCGGCCACCTCGCGCCGGTCAAGGCGGCCCGCCCGGGGATGCAGATCGCCGTGGGCGGTTGCCTGGCGCAGAAGGACCGCGGCGAGGTCGTCCGGCGCGCACCGTGGGTGGACGTCGTCTTCGGAACCCACAACATCGGCTCCTTGCCGGCGCTGCTCGAGCGTGCCCGCCACAACGACGAGGCCCAGGTCGAGATTCTCGAGGCCCTCGAGATCTTCCCGTCGACGCTTCCGACCCACCGCGACAGCGCGTACTCCGGCTGGGTGTCGATCTCGGTCGGCTGCAACAACACCTGCACGTTCTGCATCGTCCCGAGCCTGCGAGGCGTGGAGAAGGACCGCCGCCCCGGCGACGTGCTCGCCGAGGTGGAGGCGCTCGTGGCTGAGGGTGTCCTCGAGGTGACGCTGCTCGGGCAGAACGTCAACTCCTACGGCGTGGAGTTCGGTGACCGGACGGCCTTCGGCAAGTTGCTCCGCGCCTGCGGAGACGTGGTGGGGTTGGAGCGCGTGCGGTTCACCAGCCCTCACCCGCGCGACTTCACCCTCGACGTCATCGAGGCGATGGCCGAGACACCTAACGTCATGCCGAGCCTGCACATGCCGATGCAGTCCGGCTCCGACGCTGTGTTGAAGGCCATGCGGCGCAGCTATCGGCAGGAGCGCTACCTGTCGATCATCGACGACGTACGGGCGCACCTGCCCGAGGCGGCCATCACCACCGACATCATCGTGGGCTTCCCGGGGGAGACCGAGGCCGACTTCCAGGCGACCCTGGATGTCGTGCGAGCGGCGCGTTTTGCCAGCGCCTTCACGTTTCAGTACTCACCGCGCCCGGGTACGCCTGCCGCCTCGATGCCCGATCCGGTCCCTAAGGCGGTTGTCCAGGAACGGTATGAACGATTGATCGTCTTGCAGGACGAGATCTCATGGGAGGAGAACCTCGCCCAAGTGGGCCGCACCGTCGAGGTGCTGGTCGCTGAGGGCGAAGGTCGCAAGGACGGTGCAACGCACCGCCTGTCCGGGCGGGCCAGGGACAACCGCCTGGTTCACTTCCTCCCGGATCTCTCGAACGACCAGGTGCCCCGGCCGGGTGACGTCGTCGAGGTGACCGTCACCCACGGCGCGCCGCATCACCTCGTGGCCGATGGCGCTGTGCGCTCGTTGCGCCGTACGGTCGCTGGCGAGGCCTGGGCCGTCCGTGCCGAAGCGGCTGTGAGCTCGGAGTCGGGCGTCATGCTCGGTCTCCCGCGCGTCGGCGCGCCCGCTCCGAGCTGACGCCCGTGACCGTTCTCGCGGCCGCGTTCTGCCCGGCCGCCCCCGTTCTCGTCCCTGACCTCGCCGGTGGCGCGGCCGGCGAGATGCGTGAAGTCCTGGACGCATGCGACTCGGTCGTCGCGGAACTGTGCTCGATCACCCACGGCAAGACTGCCGAAGAACCGACCGTCGTCGTCCTAGGGTTCGGCTCCGATCAGAGCTATGCGGGTGACTGGACAGCCAGCCTGCATGCGTGGGGAGTGGATGTGCGCGTCGGCGCGGGTGCGAGACCTGCTCGGCAGCTGCCGCTCAGCCTGACCATCGGGGCGTGGCTGCTCGACCGGGTCGGGCTGCCTGCCGGCCGCCGCTCCTACCAAGGTGCGCCACGACGACCAGCTGCAATCCCGATGCCTCCCCCGGGAGACATCGTGCTTCTCGTCGTCGGTGACGGTGCCTCGACTCGCACCCCGAAGGCACCCGGAGGCTTTCACCCCGAGGCGCAGGGCTACGACGAGTCCGTGGGAGCCGCCATCGCCGGCGGGGCGCCGAGCGCTCTCGCGGCCCTTGACAGCTTCACGGCAAGCGACGTCGCCGCCAGCGGCGGCCCAGCGTGGTCGTTGGCAGCGGACTGGTGGGGGGAGACGCCGGCTGTGAAGGCGCGTGTCGAGTACGCGCAAGCGCCGTACGGCGTCGGCTATGTCGTCGGTCTGTGGACCCGCTGAGCTGCCTACTCGGCGAGCTTGTCGGTGCCGCTGTCCACGGCCTTGTCGACGGCGTCGGTGATGGAAGCGGACTTGCCTCCGGTCAGGTCGTCGATCTTGTCGGTAGCCGCGTCGACGGCCGAGTCGATCTCGTCGCCGTGATCGGCGGCCAGGTCCTTGATCGTGTCGGCGTTGTCACTCAGCAGGTCCTTGGCCTTGTCGAACATGCTCACCAGGGTCTCCAACCGATCGTCGGGGAGCCCACGAGGGGCTGCGTGTCACCCAACCTAGGACAGGATGGTGCGCATGTCGTCAGGGGTCCGACGGTCGGTGGACCCGCACGATCGGAGCAAACCCCCCGTCGTCGCGGTCGTCGGGGCGACCGCAACGGGGAAGTCCGACCTGGCCATCGCGCTGGCGCGGGCACTGGACGCCGAGGTCGTCAATGCAGATTCCATGCAGCTGTACAGGGGCATGGACATCGGCACGGCCAAGCTGAGCCTTGAGCAGCGGGGCGGCATCCCTCACCACCTGCTCGATGTGTGGCCGGTGACCCGGCCGGCCAGCGTGGTCGCCTATCGAGACCTGGCCAGAGGGCAGGTCGACGCGCTGCTGGCCCAGGGTCGTCCTGTCGTGGTCGTCGGCGGATCCGGCCTCTACGTGCGAGCCCTGCTCGATGATCTCGACTTCCCGGCGACCGACGCCTCCGTACGTGCTTCGCTCGAGGCCGAGCTCGAGTCGGTCGGCTCCGGGGTCTTGCACGCACGGCTGGCCGAGCTCGATCCGCAAGCAGCCAGGGCCATCGACTCGGCGAACGGTCGCCGGATCGTGCGCGCATTGGAGGTGGTCGAGCTCGAAGGGTCCTACTCCGCTCGGCTTCCTGAGCCGCGCCAGCACTATCCGCTGGTCGTCCAGCTGGGTCTGACCGTGCCGCGGCCGGTGCTGGCGAGCCGTATCGCCACGCGGGTCGACGCGATGTTCGCCGCCGGGCTGGTGGACGAAGTAAGCAACCTGGCTCGGGATGCCGGACTGCGACAGGGCAAGACCGCCAGCCAGGCCCTCGGCTACGCCCAGGTCCTGCGGTTCTTGGATGGAGCCGGGGATCTCGCGGGTGCGCGCCAGGAGACCGTGACCGCCACCAGACGTTTCGCCCGCAGGCAGGAGTCGTGGTTTCGTCGAGATGCCCGCATCCACTGGCTCGAGGCGGACCGGCCGACCCTCGCGGAAAGGGCTGGCTCGGTTGTCGCGAGCGCACTCGCCGGCGTGACAGCATCGGAAGGGTGAGCACCCACATTCGGTTCGTCAAGGGGCACGGCACCGGCAACGACTTCGTCGTGCTGCCTGACCCCGACGCCGAGCTGGACCTCGAAGCGGAGTTGGTCTCGGCGATCTGTGACCGCCGCACCGGGCTCGGCGGTGATGGGGTTCTGCGCGTGATGCGTACTGCCTGCAGCACCGAGCCATCCGTGCTCGCGCAGACAGCCGACGCGGAGTGGTTCATGGACTACCGCAACGCCGACGGTTCAGCGGCGGAGATGTGCGGCAACGGGATCCGGGTGTTCGTGCGCTACCTGCTGGCCGAGGGGCTGGCGAGCGGGCCGGTGGTCGACGTCGCCACTCGTGCGGGCGTCACTGCGGTGCAGGTCCTGGACGACGGAAGCCTCTCGGCCCGCCTTGGACCGCTCGGCTTCCCCGTCGTGACCGGCCCGGCCGAGCGTCCGTACGTCCGCGTCGATGACCGTCGGTGGCCGGCGGTCTCGGTGACCATGCCCAATCCGCACGCGGTCGTCTTTGTCGATTCCCTCGACGAGGCGGGGCCGCTGTATGCCGGGCCGGAGCTGGAACCGGCGTCGGCCTTCCCTGAGGGTGCGAACGTCGAGTTCGTTCAGGTCGTGGAGCCCGGCCATCTGACGATGCGCGTGCATGAGCGAGGCGTGGGGGAGACCCAGTCGTGCGGCACAGGCGCCTGCGCAGCGGTGGCCGCTGCGCGTCGCCTCCTGGCAGCCGACGGTCTGGGGGTGCCGGAGACCTGGCAGGTCGATGTGCCCGGCGGCCGACTGGAGGTCACCGAGCACGACAACGCGACGATGGACCTGCGCGGTCCCGCCGTCCTTGTTGCCTCCGGAACCTTCTGCCCACGCTGCTCGCAGGCAAGGCAATAGAGTCGCCGACGTGTCAGATTCCAATCTCGGCGCTGGCATGGCAGCGCTGGCAGGTCCTGCTGTCGCGCCGCGGGTGGCGGCGACGATCGGCGCCCTCGGCGGTGGGTTCATGATCTCGCGCCAGGCCAAGGCGGCCGCTGAGGCCAATGGGCTGGCCGATCCGTGGGCGGCCTACTTCACCGGTCGGTGCGGAGTGCTTGGTGACGTCGACGCCGGCGTTGTTGTTGCTTCCCTGGTGTTCTTCAACCCCGATACCGTCAGCGCCGGCTGGGCCGAGCGACGCGCAGCCGGGATCGCCCCCGACGTCGGCAGCGAGCGGTTCCGGCAGGCGTGCTTCGCGTGGGGACGGGCGCGCCTCGACGGTTTCGGAGACGCTGCCCGACTGGCTGACCTGCTGGAGGGTCTGGCGGCCGAGGCAGACCCTGTCTGCGCCCCGATCTTCGCTGGCTGGCGTGCCCTGGACCGGCCCGAGGTCGGGGACGACCTGGCCCGGGTTGCTTTCGCGGCCCACCTGTTGCGTGAACATCGGATGGCGGTGCATGCCGTGGCGGTTCGCGCCTTGCGGATGCGTCCGCTTGACGCTGTCCTCGCCGGACCCGGGGGGGAGGGCAACGCCGCGTTCTTCGGCTGGCAGCCGCCCTATCCAGATGTCAGTGCCCTCGCGGAAGCCCGTACGGCCGTCGAGGACCTCACCGACGTCTTGGCCGAGCCGGTGTTCGCATCGCTGGTTGATGCGGAGGTCGACGAGCTCGTTGACCTGCTCACGGCGGCCACCGAAACAGCTCACCCCAGGGCCCTCACGCCCAAGTGAGGGTGTGGGGGCGGGTGAAAAGGATTGGGATCGAAGGGTGCGGCGTGCGACCCTGGACCCACGATGAGTGAACCGATGTGGACCGAGGACGTCGAGGACGAGAGCGGCACAGACGGCCTGCAGCTCGACTTGGAGGAGCGGCAGGCGCTGCGCCGCGTGGCCGGACTCAGCACCGAGCTCGCAGACGTCACCGAGGTCGAATACCGCCAGGTCCGCCTCGAGCGCGTCGTGCTGGTCGGCGTATGGACCGAGGGTACGGCTGCCGACGCCGAGAACAGCCTGCACGAGCTGGCCGCGCTGGCCGAGACGGCCGGTTCCGAGGTGCTCGAGGGGTTGATGCAGCGGCGGGCGCGGCCCGATGCAGCGACCTACATCGGCTCGGGCAAGGCGCGCGAACTGCGTGACGTCGTCGTCGCCACCGGGGCCGACACCGTCATCTGCGACGGCGAGCTGACCCCGGGCCAGCTCAACCATCTTGAGGACATCGTCAAGGTCAAGGTCGTCGACCGCACCTGGTTGATTCTCGACATCTTCGCCCAGCATGCCTCCTCAAAGGAGGGCAAGGCGCAAGTCTCCCTCGCCCAGATGCAATACATGCTCCCGCGACTACGCGGTTGGGGTCAGTCCCTCTCCCGTCAGGCTGGTGGACGAGTCGCCGGTGGCGCCGGCATCGGCACCCGTGGTCCCGGTGAGACCAAGATCGAGACCGACCGGCGACGGATCGGCAAGTCGATCGCCAAGCTGCGACGCGAGCTCAAGGGCATGGCGACGGTACGGGCGACGCAGCGCGGTGAGCGCCGACGCAACTCGGTCCCGAGCGTCGCCATCACCGGCTACACCAACGCCGGGAAGTCATCTCTCCTCAACCGGCTGACTGGTGCCGGGGTGCTCGTCGAGGATGCACTCTTCGCCACCCTCGATCCCACGATCCGGCGCGCGACAACCCCCGACGGCCGAACTTTCACCCTCACTGACACCGTTGGATTCGTTCGGCACCTGCCTCACCAGCTGGTGGAGGCGTTCCGCTCGACGCTGGAAGAGGTCGCCGACGCCGACCTGATCCTGCATGTCGTGGATGCCTCCGATGCTGACCCCGAGGGACAGCTGGCAGCTGTGCGCGAGGTGCTGGCCGAGATCGGCGCCAGCCACGTGCCCGAGATCGTCGTCCTCAACAAGCTCGACGCGGCGAGCCCGGACGTCGTCGAGCGACTGCATCGGCGGGAACCGCACTCGGTCGCGGTGTCGGCACGCACCGGCGAGGGGCTGGACTCCCTCGTTCATGCCCTCGCCCAGGATCTGCCACGCCCCGAGGTCGAGGTCGACGTCCTCTTGCCCTATACCGCTGGCAGCCTGGTGGCGCGCGTGCACGATGACGGAGAGGTCATCGCGACCGAGCACACCGAGGACGGCACCCGGCTGCATGCCCGAGTCGGCGCTTCGCTGGCGGCCGAGCTGCATGCTGCTGCGCGCTGACGAAGCTCCCTGACCCGCACTGCGCTTGGTCGCAGTGGCAGGCGGGTCCACAGCACGTGCCGGCCATCGCAACTCCGGCCTCCGTCGGCCGTACGGTGTGCTGATGAGCGAACCGCCCGAGGTGCCGCGGGTCCCCGGCGTCCCGCACGCAGACTCCTCAGCGGCCGGCTCTGAGGTTCTGCTCGGACTCGCAGCTGCGGTCGACTCCATCGGCGGAAGCCCTCGAGCAGGCCAGGCGACGATGGCCACGGCCGTCGCGGACGCGTTGAAGGGCGGCCCACATCTGCTCGTCCAGGCCGGGACAGGCACCGGAAAGTCGTTGGCCTACCTCGTCCCTGCTGCGCAGCACGCGGTGACCGAGGACTCCGCGGTTGTCGTCGCCACAGCGACGATCGCGCTGCAGCGCCAACTCGTTGAACGTGATCTGCCGGTCGTTGCGGACGCCCTCGAGTCCACGCTGTCGCGAAGGCCGACCTTCGCGATCCTCAAGGGTCGGCACCACTACCTGTGCGCGCATCGGCTCGCCGAGGGCTCACCAGCCGACGAGGCTGACGCGTTGTTCGAGCCTGCGCCGGCCACGTCGCTGGGTCGTGACGTGCAGCGCATCCGAGCCTGGGCCGATGAGACCGAGACGGGGGATCGGGACGAGCTGGTCCCGGCGCCCGCGGATCGTGCCTGGCGATCGTTGTCCGTCACTGCCCACGAGTGTCTTGGCCCTAGTCGCTGTCCCTACGTCGGCGAGTGCTTCTCGGAGGCAGCGCGCGAGGCGGCTCGACGAGCCGATGTCGTGGTGACCAACCACGCGATGCTGGCCATCGATGCCATGAGTGGAATACCGCTGCTGCCAGAACACGATGTGGTCATCGTCGATGAGGGCCACGAGCTTGTCGACCGAGCCACCCAGGCCATCACCGACGAGCTGACCTCCGGCATGGTCGAGCGCGCGGCGCGACGGGCGCGGAAGCACATCGACGCCGAGGCGTTCGACGCATTGATCGTGGCCGCGGGATTTCTGGAGGACGCCCTCGGGACGGCCGAGCCCGGCCGGGTCGAGACGCTCACGGGCGAGCTCTTCGACGCGCTCGTTGCCGTACGCGACGCCGGCCATCTCGTCGTGAGCGCGTTCTCGGGCACTCGCGACAAGCAGGGGGCGGGCGACACCTCGGGCGAGGGTGCCGACGGCGATGATCAGGCCGCCCGGATCCAGGCCAAGGCCGCGGTGGAGGAGGTCTGGGAGATCGCCGGACGGGTCGTGGCCGCTGGAGAGCATGACGTCGTCTGGACGACGGTCTCCGAGCGCCGACCCCCGACGTTGTGGCGCGCTCCGCTGTCGGTGGCGGGTCTGCTGAAGGACAAGCTGTTCGGCGACCGTACGGCCGTCCTCACCAGCGCAACGCTGACTCTCGGCGGGTCGTTCGACCCGGTGGCCGGCAAGCTCGGGCTGCTCGGAGACGATGCTCCCGAGTGGATCGGATTGGACGTCGGGTCACCGTTCTCCTATGGCACGCAAGGCATTCTCTACGTCGCTCGACACCTTCCGGCCCCCGGGCGCAACGGACTGGCAGGGGAGACGCTGGATGAGCTTGCCGACCTGATCGAGGCGTCCGGCGGAGGCGCGCTCGGGCTGTTCTCCTCGATGCGCGCCGCCGAGCAAGCCAGCGAGGAGATGCGGGTACGTCTCGCGACCCCGGTGCTGTGCCAGGGGGAGGACGCGACCGCCGAGCTCGTCAGGTCCTTCGCGACGGATCGAGACGCTTCCTTGTTCGGGACGCTGTCGTTGTGGCAAGGCGTTGATGTGCCGGGAGAGTCTTGTCGACTGGTCGTCATCGACCGGATCCCGTTCCCCCGACCCGATGATCCTCTCGCGGTGGCACGAGCTCGGGCAGTGGCTAGGGCAGGTGGCAACGGTTTCATGGCAGTGTCTGCGACGACGGCGGCGCTCTTGTTGGCCCAGGGCAGCGGACGGCTGATCCGCACGCTCACCGATCGGGGCGTCGTTGCCGTGCTCGACTCGCGGCTGGCGACCGCGCGCTACGGGAGCTTCCTGGTGTCCTCGATGCCGCCGTTCTGGCGAACAGAGAACCCCGAGGTCGCGCGGGGAGCGCTACGGCGCCTTGCCGCCACCGATGACGTGGGGTTGGACTAACGTCCCGGTAGTTCACCTTGTCGTCCAGCAGGGGTCGGGTCGCATGGACTATCGCCATCACCTGCGCGCCGTTGTCGCGGCCAGCGCCGCTCCGTACGGCTATACGCTGACGCTGTGGACGGCCGGGGCTGTCACCACCCACGCGGCAGGTTTGCCGAGTGCACTTGACGCCGTGCTGCTCCTGGCCGGGGCCGTGGTCGGGTTCGGGGCCGTGGGGGCTTTCGCGTTCGGGAGCATCAACGGCGTTCTTGCCCCTGGCACGCGGGGGGACATCCGAGTCTGGGGCGGGGTGCACTTTCCCTCGGTCGGCTTGAGCATCCTGCTGACCTGGCTGCTTACCAGCCTGGTGCACGGACCCGTCGTATGGCCGCTGGTGGGGTTCACCGCGACGGCGACCTACCTGCTGATGATTGGCCTTCAGTTCTGGTCGGCCACCCACCGACACACCGTTCCCGAGCCCGTGGACGACGACGAGGTCACCTGACTTCGCCCACGACCGCACACGGCGACCCGAGTCAGCCTGAGGCGACCGAGGCCAGGTCGTCCAAGAAGTCGGGGTAGCTCGTGGCCACGCAGTCCCACCCGTCGATGGTCACGGCCTCACCGGCAGGAAGGCCGCAGGCGGCGACGGCTGCTGCCATGGCGATCCGGTGGTCGCCATGCGACGCCACGGTTCCTGCGCGCAGTGAGGCGGCGCCGTGCACCATCAACCGGTCGGACCAGGTCTCGACGGTTGCGCCGAGCGCCTGGAGCATGGCCGCAGTGGTGTCGATCCGGTCACTCTCCTTGGTGCGCAGCTCGGCGGCGCCCCGAACATCCAACGAGCCTTCGACGGCCATCGCTGCGGCCACGGCCAGGGCGGGGATCTCGTCGACGAGGTCGGAAACCTCGCCGGCTTCGATGGTGGTGCCGCGGAGCTCTGCGCCGGTCACGTGCACCGTTCCCGTGGCCGTATCCATGCGCAGGTCGGCACCCATCCGCAGGAGAACGTTCAGGAAACCGCTGCGTTGCTTGGACAGGTAGAGCCCCTCGACGGTCAGGTCACTTCCGGGTATGGCTGCAGCGGCACACAGCCAGAACGCCGCCTGCGAGGGATCGCCGGGCACGATGATCGTTCCCGGGGCCAACGGTCCTGGCGTAAGTGTGATGATCTCGCCGCCGTGCCCATCGGGTGTGCTGGCAACACTGACTCCACGCTCGCGCAGCATTTCTTCTGTGTGCGCCCGCGTGGGGACGCCCTCCCGGACGACGGTGGAGCCCTCGGCGTGGAGCCCGGCTAGAAGCACGGCCGACTTCACCTGAGCGCTGGCCATCGGCGGCGTGAAGTCGATCCCGTGCAGAGCCCCGCCACCGATGTGCAGCGGAGCAAGCCGCCCACCTTCGCGGCCCTCGATCCGCGCCCCCATGAGTCTGAGAGGGTCCGTGACCCGATCCATCGGGCGGGCACGTACCGAGCTGTCGCCGGTGAGCGTGCACGACATCGGCAAGCCCGCAAGCAGTCCCGAGAACAACCGGATCGCGGTGCCTGAGTTGCCGACGTCGAGCACTGTGATCGGTTCGTGCAGCTCACCGCCAGTGACGACCAGCGCGTCACCGTCCTGCGCCGTTGCTGCTCCAAGGGCCTCGATGATGGTCCTGGTGTGCACCACGTCGAGGCCCGCGCTCAGGCCATGGATGGTGGAGGTTCCGTCCGCCAGTGCCGCCAGCATCAGCGCGCGGTGCGACACCGACTTGTCGCCGGGAACCCGCACGGTGCCCCGAAGGGGACGCCCTCCCGGGACCAAGACCGTCGACGCTCGGTCTTTCACCGGATGGCGCCGGGCTCTAGCCGGGTCTCGACGACCGCCCCATCGATGAGCTCCACGCGGTAGGCCGCCTTGCCGGAGCCGGCGGCGTCCTCGACGACGGCGACCGGCTCGAGCCCCTCGTACAGGATTCCCGTGCCGTCGTCGGTGGCGTAGGACAGGGGCAGGGTGCCCTCGGTGACGAGGCGCTGGAGGAGCGGTCGGCGCTGCTCCTCGGAGTCGTAGTGGACGCCGTTGCCGTAGGGGAGCAGCGCCAATCCGTTCGTGACCGGCACGAGCTCGGGTCCGAACGAGTCCGTGGGACCGCCCACGTGCCAGCAGATCGATCCCGCGCTCACCCCGCTGAGGATGACTCCCGCGTCCCAGGCCTCGCGCATGATCTCGTCGACTCCGTGCAGCCGCCACAGGGCAAGCAGGTTGGCCACGGATCCGCCGCCGACCCAGACCACGTCCGCGCCGAGAATCAGCTCGCGCGGGTCCGCGTTGGGCATCATGGTCAGCCGTAGATGGGACACGTCGACCGACCAACCACGGAAAGCATCGAACGTGGAGAGCAGATAGCCGGCATCGTCGCTGCTGGCGGTCATCACCAAGCAGACCTTCGGCCGCTCGGCTCCCGACAGCTGCAACGCCTCGGCCATCAACCCGCCAGGTCGCATGGTGCGGTAGGCGTCACCGGCCACGAAGCCGCCGCTGGTGGCAAGGATGCGGGAAGTGCGTGTCATTGAGCCGAGTCTGCCAGGGGAAGTCGACCGCTCCGCAGGCCCCTGGGGCACGCCGGCCTGTGGATGACGCGCACGCGGTTAGGTCCGACAGGGCCAGGCTGGACCGATGGCTCCCAGGACGCCCCCGGCCCTGCCCGGAATGAGCATCACCAGAGCGCTCGGGCGGGGGACCGACCCTCCGTGGGTGGCACGGGCCGACGACGGGACCTGGATCGTGGTACGGCTCGGGAAACGCCCTCCGACGCTGCCCGAGCATGACGGGATCCTGACGGTGCTGGGTTCCGTCACGGACGGCGGGGGAGCGCGGTGGACGGTCACGCCGTACGTCTCCGGCAGCGGATTGGACCGTCGCGTCGACCGCCTCGGCATCGTCTCCGTGGACGAGGCGGCGACCTGGCTGGGCAAAGTCGCCTTGGCCCTATCCGCGCTGCACGCCGACGGTCTCGTCCACGGCGACCTGCACTCGGCTCGCGTCCTCCTGGCGCCGGGCAACAAGGTGTTGTTGGACGCCACCTGCGCCAGGGGTGGCACGGCCGCGGAGCGGACACGGGACGTCGCCGCACTCGGCGAGCTGGCCTTGACCATCGTTGGCGACGAGGGCGGCGGCACTTATGCCCGGGTCGCAGGGCAGGCGTGCGACGGCAAGGTCGACGCCGCGTCGTTAGCGGAGGCGCTGTTGGGGAAGGCCACATCCTCCCCGTCTCCGGGGCGACCGCGAAGGCGCCAGGTCGGTCGCGTCGGCATCCTCGTGGTGGTGGGCTGTGCAGCAGTCGTTGCCGCTTCGATCCTGGGATCGAAGCTGGTGTCCCCCCAGCCACGCCCTGCGGTGCTGCCGTCGAGCGCGTCTCAGACTCCAGCTGTGGCAGCTGACACCGCGTCGTCGGGCCCATCTGCGGTTGCTCGGGACGTGAGCCCACGCCCCCCGGCTGCTCCGCCCATACTGACTCCTCCACCCATATTGACTCCCCCACCCATACTGACTGCTCGACCCATATTGACTCCGCCAGCCAGCACGGCGGCTGTCTCATGGACGTCGGTGCTGGCCGACCTTGATGCAGCCCGTGGACGAGCACTGTCAGCGCCGCAGCCGGCTCGGGCAGCGAGCTTCGATGCTCCCGGGAGCCCGGCCTATCGCCGAGACCGTGCGTTGCTCGACGAACTCGACGCTGCGCAGATCGTGGTTCGCGGGTGGCGTACGGAGCTGGTATCCGTACGTCCCCGCCTGGTCACTGCCGACCGCGTCGAGCTATTCGTGGTCGACCGCCTCGGAGCGCACACGCTGCGATCGGTCGACGGCACCGTGGTGGACCGTCGGTCAGCTCGCCCTCAGGCGCGCTGGCTTGTCCGGCTCGACGCCACCTCCGATGGGTGGCGGATTGCCAAAGTGACCGCGGCGGACCGCTGACTTCAGCGAACAAGCCCTCAGATCACGCTGGCGAAGGCCTCGTCGAAGGTCGGGTGGGTGAACGCGAATCCCGAGTCGAGCAGCTTGCCGGGGGCCACCCTGGTGCTGCGGAGGACCTCTGAGGAGAAACCTCCCAGAATCGTACGCAACGCGAAGGCGGGCACCGCGAACACCGTCGGCCGGTGCAGGAGGCGCCCCATCGACTTGGTCATGTCCACGTTGCGGATCGACGCCGGGGCGGTCAGGTTCACGGGACCGCTCAGGTCCGGGTGGTTCAACAGCCAACTGAGCGCAGCCACCTGGTCTGTGAGGGAGATGATGGACCACCACTGTTGGCCCGAACCGAGACGGCCGCCGAGGCCCAGTTTGAACAACGGCATCATCCGTCCCCAGGCTCCGCCGCCGGATGCGACCACAAGCCCAGATCGGGCCGAGACGACGCGGATCCCGGCGTCACGCGCTGGCTGCGCCGCTTCCTCCGCTGCTACGAGGACGTCGGAGGCGAATCCCACGCCCTTCGGTCCGTCCTCATCGACCTCGATGTCGCCGGTGTCGCCGTAGTAGCCGATGGCGCTGCCACCGACAAATACCGAGGGGACAGGATCGAGGGCGGCCATGGCTCGCGTCAAAGTCTTCGTGCCAAGGACACGGCTGTCGAGGATCTCGCGTTGATACGCATCGGTCCATCGGTGGTCGCCGATGCCGGCGCCGGCGAGGTTGATGACTGCGTCGGTGCCGGTCAGCTCCGCCGCATCGATTTCCTCGCGCATGGGGTCCCACGAGATCTCGTCGCTCGCCACGGCACGGCGCCGCACGAGCCTGAAGACGTCATGACCGTCCGTGCGCAGGGATGGGACCAGGGCAGACCCCATGAGGCCAGACGCACCGCTGACGACGATCTTCACCCATTGATCCTGCCTGGGTCCGAGTCGTCTCGCGAGTTGAGGGCTATCCGCCCCTCCTCGGCTGCCACGGTTCCTGCCAGCCGCCGTACCTGCTGATCAGCTTGTTCGCCGACGAGGGACCCCATGTATTCGGTTCGTACGCCGTCACCGGAGGTTGGTCGTCCAGCAACGGTTGCATGACCCGCCACGTCTCTTCGACACCGTCCTGACGAGTGAACCTCGTGCTGTCGCCCTTCATGGCAGCAAGGAGCAGCACCTCGTAGGGCGTTGGGCTCTCTCCTCCCTCCGCGGCGAATGTCATGTCGAGATGGACAGGGGCAGCATCCACGGAGTCGCGACGTTCGGCGTCCACGGAGATCCGCACCCCCGCCTCCGGGTCGACCCGGATGACGATCTGGTTGGGGTCCATCCGTCGGTCCCACACCTTGAACCCGAGTTTCGGCGGATGCCTGAAGATGAGCCTGACCTCGGTCTGCTTGACCGGCAGCCGTTTGCCGGTGCGGATGAAGAACGGCACACCTGCCCAGCGCCAGCTCTCGATGTCGAGGCGAAGGGCGGCGTACGTCTCCGTATCGGATCCGTTCGCAACCCCGTCGATCTCCTGGTATCCGGTGTACTGCCCTCGCACGTAGTTGGCGGGATCGGCCGGCAGCATGGCATGGAACACGGCGACCTTGGCGTTCTTGATCGTTCTTGGATCCCCTGCCGAGGGAGCCTCCATGGCGACCGAGGCCACGAGCTGCATGAGGTGGTTGACCACCACGTCGCGCAGCGCCCCGACGGGATCGTAGAAGTGACCGCGGTCCTCCACGCCAACCGTCTCGGCCATGGTGACCTGCACCGACCTGACGTAGTTCCGGTTCCACATCGGTTCGAGGATCGTGTTGGCGAATCGCAGGTGCAGGATCTCGGTGAGTCCGGTCTTCCCCAAGAAGTGATCGATCCGGTACAGCTGCTCCTCGTCGATGTACTGGTGAAGTTCCGCCGCGAGGGCTCGAGCCGACTCGGCGTCGTGCCCAAAGGGCTTCTCGACGACAACACGGGAGGACGATGTGAGGCCCGCCTTGTGCAGCCCTGCCGTCACCCGACCGAACAACGATGGCGGGATCTCGAGGTAGAACACCGGGTGCGCGCTCTCGTGCAACGACTTGGCGACCTTGTCGTATGTCCCCGCATCACCGAAGTCTCCGGAGACGTAGGACAGCCGTGCGGCGAAGCGCGCAAACACGTCCTCGTCCAGGTCCTCGCCGGCCGCGACGATCGACTCGCGAGCGCGTGCCCGGAGCTGCTCGACGTCCCAGTCGTCGAAGGCCACCCCAAGGATCGGGACCGTGAGCAGCTCGCGTGCCTCCAAGCGATACAGCGAACGGAAGGTCATCACCTTGGCCAGGTCGCCGGTGATCCCAAAGATCACCAAGGCGTCGGCCGGTGCGTCGTAGACGTGTTGCGGCATCTCAGTCCTGCTCTCGTAGGCCCCAGGAGGCCGTAGTGGTCTCACCGGGGGCAAGGCGAGTGACGTCCTCGCCGGTCCGGAAGGCGTTGGGCGGGCAGGTCATCGGCTCGACAGCGAGACCCTGGCGACGGCGGTCGGCGGGGAGCGGATCGCCGGTGAACAGCATGAGATGGGTATAGCCCTCACCCATCCATAGCTCGAGTGCTCGACCGGCGGTGGGGTCAGCAAGCTGCACGCAGGCATTTCCGTCGTCGTCGCGCGCGAGATCGGTGAAGGCGTGATCGAGGACGGTGCCCTCGATCGGTCGGCCAGCTCGGAAGTCGTACGTCGTCCCGTCCACCGGTTTGCGCGAGTGCGGGATGCCTCGTTCGTCATGGTTGAGGACCGTCTCTGCGGGGCTCGTGAGCTCCAAGGTGTCGACCAGCTGCCCGCCACCACTGAGGTAAGGGTGCGCACCCATGCCGAACGGGCAGTCGGTGTCTCCGACGTTGGTGGCCGACGTCGTGACGGTCAGCCCTGCCGCGTCCAACGTGTAGTCGACCCGCAGGGAGACTGTGAACGGATAGCCGGGCTGTGAGTGGAGCACGTAGCCCAACGACACCGCGTTGGCCTGCGCGATCAAGGTGGACCAGTTCGCCCAACGGGTGAGACCGTGGATCGCGTTGCGTCGGCTCGGCTCGGTGAGCGCGAGTTCGTGATCAGTGTTGTTCCATGAGTAGTGGCCGTCCTCGATTCTGTTCGGCCACGGCGTCAACAGCTGACCGCGCCCGGCGTCGGCCATCGCCTCGACCGGATATCCCTCCAGGACGTCGCCACGCGCGGTCGAATAGAAGCGCACGCCGCCGCCGACCTCGACGACCACGGCGCGCTGGTCTTCGAAGGCCAGCGCATGCTGGGTGCCCGAGGGTCGGATCACCAGCCGACGCTCAGAGGCCGAGATCGGATTCGAAGGCGCCCTCTTCGAGGCGAGCCTTGAGCGCGGTCAAGAAGCGGGCGGCGTCGGCGCCGTCGACCAACCGGTGGTCGTAGGTGAGCGCGAGATACGCCATCGAACGCACGGCGATCACGTCGCCGCCCGTCTCGTCGCTGACCACCACGGGGCGACGGACCACGGCGCCGGTGCCGAGGATCCCGACCTGCGGCTGGTTGATGATGGGGGTATCGAACAGGGCGCCGCGGCTGCCGGTGTTGGTGAGGGTGAACGTCCCGCCCGACAGCTCGTCCGGGGTGATCTTGTTGTTGCGCGTGCGATCGGCGAGGTCGTTGATCTTGCGGGCGAGTCCGGCGATGTTCAGATCGCCGGCGTCGCGGATGACCGGGACCAGCAGACCACGGTCGGTGTCGACTGCGACGCCGAGGTGTTCGGCCTCGTGGTAGGAGACCGTCCCCGCCTCGGTGTCGATGCTCGCGTTGAGCTGCGGGAAGCTGCGCAGGGACTCGATGGTGGCCTTGGCGAAGAAGGGCAAGAATGACAACTTGACCCCTTCGCGGGCCTCGAAGTCTGCCTTGGCGCGCTGCCTCAGGCTCGCGATTCGGCTGACGTCGACCTCGACGACGCTGGTCAGCTGGGCTGAGGTCTGCAGCGAGGCGACCATGCGCTCGGCGATCACCTTGCGCAGCCGCGACATGGGTTCGGTACGTCCCCGCAGCGGTGAGGGTGCCTGGGCGCTGCCCGAGGCTGGCGTCGCTGCTGGAGCTGTCGACGGGGCCGCCGGCTCGGGCTGTGGGGAAGGTGCGGCAGCCGTACGAGCTCGAGCTGCCGCTTCGAGCACGTCTTGCTTGCGGATCCGGCCGCCAACCCCGCTGCCGGTGACAGTGGACAGATCGACCGAGTGCTCCGCGGCCAGCTTGCGAACCAGCGGGGTGACATAGGTCGCGTCGGATGCTTCTCCGGAGTCCGCGGGTTCGGCGGCAGCCGCGCTGGCGGTCTCCTGTTGCGCCGACGGCTGCTGGGTTGGCGCGCCGGGCGGCGGGGCGGCGGCCGGGGCCGGCTCGGAGGCGGCCGCCGCAGTCTGCGGCGCAGCCTGGGTCTGAGACCCCGAAGGTGCGGGCGGTGATACCAGCGACGGGCCGGGTCGGAACGGCGATCCGCCTGTGGCGGGTGGCTCGGCAGCCGGCACCGGCTGCGCTGATTCCGTTGCGCCTGCGGCTCCGATGCGTCCAAGCACCGCGCCGACCTCGACGGTCTCGTCCTCGGCCACGTCGATGGACAGCAGCGTGCCCGCTGCCGGGGAGGGGATCTCGGTGTCGACCTTGTCGGTGGAGACCTCCAGCAACGGCTCGTCGGCAGCGACCTCGTCGCCGACGACCTTGAGCCAGCGCGTGACGGTGCCCTCCGTCACGCTCTCACCAAGCGCGGGGAGCACCACCGCCGTGTCGTCGCTGCCGGCACCGGAATCGGGGGTTGGAGACTCCTCGGGTTGGGACTGTGCTGGTTGGCTGTGTTCAGGTTGGCTCTGTTCAGGTTGGCTCTGCTCGGGTTGGGGCTGTGCGGGTTGGGGCTGCTCCGGCTGGCTCTGTTCGGGCAACTCTGACGATGGGGTCGCTTCCTGGCCACCCGTGGACTGATCGTTGCTGTCATTGCCACCGCTGCTGCCGGCATCTCCGATGACGGCGAGCTCGCCTCCGACCTCAACCACGGCGTCCTCGCCGGCCACGATGCGGGTGAGCACACCCGATGCGGGACTCGGGATCTCGGTGTCCACCTTGTCGGTCGAGACCTCCAGCAACGGCTCGTCGGCCTGGACCGTGTCACCCTCCGCCTTCAGCCACCGCGTGACGGTGCCTTCGGTGACACTCTCGCCCAGCTGGGGCATCGTGACGGAGACCGGCATCGGGTTGACTCCTCGGGTCGGGGGCGGAGGGTGGTCAGTGGTCAGTGGTCAGTGGTCAGTGGTCTTAACCGTGCGCGTGCAGGGGTTTGCCGGCAAGCACGAGGTGCGCTTCACCCATCGCCTCCGACATCGTCGGGTGCGGGTGGATCAGGTTGGCGACGTCGTCGGCGTAGGCCTCCCAGTTGTAGATGAGCTGGCCCTCGGCGAGCAGCTCGCCGACCCGGCTGCCGACGAGGTGCAGGCCGACAACTGGTCCATCGACGAGTGCGACCAGCTTGACCGCCCCAGCCGTCTTGAGGATCTGGCTCTTGCCGTTGCCGGCAAGGTCGTAGGTGACGGTGCGCACCTTGTCGGGGCCGTACCGCTCCTGCGCCTGCGCCTCGGTGATCCCCACCGAGGCCACTTCGGGCTCGCAGTAGGCGATGCGGGGGACACCGTCGTAGTCGATGGGGCGCGGGTTGAGGCCACCTACGTGCTCGGCCACGAGGATGCCTTCGGCGAATCCGACGTGCGCCAGCTGCAAGGTCGGGATCAGATCTCCGACGGCGTAGATGCCGGCGACGTTGGTGCGGCACAGGTCGTCGGCCAGCACGAAACCGCGATCCATGGCGATCCCCGCCTCCTCATAGCCGAGTCCGGCAGAGGTGGGGCCGCGCCCGACGGCGACCAGGAGCAGGTCGGCCTCGATCTGCTCGCCGCCCTCCAGGGAGACCATGACGCCCGTGGCCGTGTGCTCGACTCCGGCAAACCTCGCACCGAGGTGGGTCTTGATGCCGCGCTTGCGGTAGGCCCGCTCGAGCAACTTGGAGCTGGCCTCGTCCTCGAGGGGTACGAGGTGGGGGAGCGCCTCGACGATGGTGACCTCGGCGCCGAACGACTTCCAGACCGAGGCGAACTCGACGCCGATGACGCCGCCGCCGAGAACGACGACCGAACGAGGAACGTAATCGAGGTTCAGGGCCTGATCGCTGGTCATCACTCGGGCACCGTCGATCTCGAGCCCTGGGAGCGATCGAGCGTATGACCCGGTTGCGAGCACGACGTTGCGGCCGGTGTAGGTGGTGTCGCCGACCGAAACCGTTGTTGGCGAGGAGAGTCGGCCTTCGCCCTCGACATAGGTGATGCTCCGGCTCTTCACCAGGCCCTGCAGGCCCTTGTGCAGACGGCTCGTGACGCCGTCCTTGTAGGCGTTCACGCCCGCCATGTCGATGCCGTCCAGCGTCGCTCGGACGCCGAACTGCTCGCTCTCTCGGGCTCCGTCGGCGATCTCGCCGGCGTGCAGCAGGGCTTTGGTGGGGATGCATCCCCTGTGCAGACACGTGCCGCCCACCTTGTCGCGCTCGACCAGGACGACCGATAGGCCCAGTTCGGCCCCGCGCAGCGCGCACGCATAGCCGCCACTGCCACCTCCGAGGATGACGAGGTCGTACGTCGTCTCGTCGCTCACCGTCGTTGCTCCCGTCGGGTCGTCGTGGCTACCGCGCCGCCCATCCTCGCACCTTTGCCGTCGGCTTCTCCAATGGGCCTGACCCGCTTCCCCGTCCCGCTTCGCCGATTGTGCGGGGCGACTTCTGTAGCCTCCGCACGTGGGACTGTTCAAGCGCAAGCAGCGACCCGGCACGCTGCGCGCAGCTGTCAGCGAGGACCGGAAGCATCTCGAGGCCTTCGCGGCGGATCATCCAGGGACCGAGGCGTTCGTCGAACCCAGGACCACGGTCACTGAGACGACGGTCGTGCTGGTGGCCGTGGACGGTGAGTGGACGCGCCGCAGGGTTCCCTCACCGGAGGTGGCACACGCGTGGGCACAAGGGCTGTCGATGCCCATCTACGACGCGGCGATCGTCGGCTACCCGCAGCGCATGCGCGACTGGACCAGCCGACGCGCCGCCGAGCAGAAGGCGCGACGGCGTACTGACCCGCCACCGAGCTGAGCGCCAGTCTGTCGTCTCCCCGGACGCGTCTCCCAGGTCGGCAGGGCCTAGGCCGAGAGATCCTCCGCGAGTTGGACCAGGGTCCGCACAGCGAAGCCCGTACCACCTTTGGGTGTGTAGCCCCAGGGTGATCCGTGCTCAAAGGCCGGTCCGGCGATGTCGAGGTGGGCCCACGTGTAGCCCTCGACGAACTCCTTGAGGAAGGTTCCCGCGGACAACATGCCGCCGTAGCGGGAGTTGTCGAGGTTGGCGATGTCAGCCACCTGTGACTCCAGGCCCTTGCGGAGCTCGGGCGGCAACGGCATCGGCCACATGGCTTCGCCAGCAGTCTCGGACGCGGCGTGGACCGCGGACCGGAAGTCGTCGTCGTTGGACATGATCCCGGCGACCCGGCTGCCTAGGGCGACCAGCTGTGCTCCGGTCAGCGTGGCCACGTCGACGATGAAGTCGGGGTCGTCCTCGGTCGCACGCACGAGGGCGTCGCACATGACCAGGCGACCTTCGGCGTCGGTGTTGAGCACCTCGACGGTACGGCCGCCGTAGGCGGTGAACACGTCCGAGGGCCGTTGGGCCGTGCCGGAGGGCATGTTCTCGGCCATCGCTGCGTAGGTGGTCACGTTGACGGGGAGACCTAGACGCGCGATCGCCAGCGAGGCGCAGATCACCGCAGCGGCACCGCCCATGTCGCTCTTCATCCACTCCATGCCGAGGGCAGGTTTGATCGAGATACCGCCGGTGTCGAAGGTGATGCCTTTACCGATGAGCGCGAGGTGCCGGGTCGCCTCGGGGTGTCGGTAGGAGAGCCTCAGCAGCCGCGGTGGCGCGTCCGAGCCAAGCCCAACCGCAAGGATCCCGCCGTAGCCGCCCGTCTTGAGAGCTTTCTCGTCGAGGATCTCCACCTCAAGGCCGACCTCGCTTGCCGCCTCAGCGGCCCTGGAGGCGAAACTCGGCGGTCGGAGATCGTTGGGCGGTGTGTTGACGTAGTCGCGTGCGAGGTGGACCGACTCGGCCACGGCCTGCCCACGACGCACGGCCGCGCGGGCTGTCTTGTCAC
The DNA here is from genome assembly GCA_963819985.1 of uncultured Actinomycetota bacterium. Classification (GTDB taxonomy): domain Bacteria; phylum Actinomycetota; class Actinomycetes; order DATJPE01; family DATJPE01; genus JANPBY01. Next base: position 395,904 of record CAWFYH010000002.1, read on the forward strand.
TTGGCGCGTAGCCCGCGATGACCGCGCTGCCGAGCAATGACTTCTGGTCGCTCTTGCTGACTCCACGGAAGGTGTTGAAGGAGTAGGCGCCAAGGAGGGCGCCGGTGCCCACAGCCTCGATGTCGGAAGGCCCTTCGACCGGGAGGGCGAGCACGGCACGGCGTACTCCGGTGAGGCTGCGGGTGGCCGCTCCAGCGGCGCGACGCAGGGCTTCGGCCGAGAACGACTTCTCCAGCTGTCCCATGCCCACGGCCGCGACGACGGTGGCCGCGATACCGCGCGGAGACGGGACCTTGACGACCTCGTCGGGCGCACCGGTGGCTCCCAGACTGGACAGCGTCGAGGGCAGACCGGCCAGCTTCTTGAGGGTCTTCTTGTCAGCCACGATCACCAGGGACTTCCGGGTCTTTCCGGTGGTGGCCACGCCGACGATCAGAGCGTCGGCCTTCACAGTGGCGGCATCGTTGCCGTTCAGTGCAAGTGAGGTCATGTCGGCAGCCTAGTCACGCTGCGTCGCGTACGCGTTAGGGTCCGCGCGTGACCTCGACAGAAGAGCTGCGCCGTTCGCCCCTGGACTCCAGCCACCGGGCACTGCAGGCCAAGATGGCCGATTTCGGCGGCTGGGAGATGCCGATCGAGTACGCCACGGGTGGCGTCCTCAAGGAACACGCCGCCGTGCGCGAGACCGTCGGCGTGTTCGACGTCAGTCACCTCGGGAAGGCCAGAGTCGTGGGGGACGGCGCAGCGGACTTCGTCGATGCCTGCCTCACGAACTCGCTGGCCCGGATCCGTCCTGGGCAAGCGCAGTACACCCTGTGCTGCGACGAGTCGGGGGGAGTAGTGGACGATCTCATCGCCTATCTCCGTTCGCCGTCTGAGGTGCTGCTGGTCCCCAACGCGGCCAACAACGCAGACGTCGTGGCCCGATTGACCGCCGCCGCGCCACCCGAGGTGGTTGTCAGTGATGAGCACGAGACCTACGGAGTCATCGCCGTCCAGGGGCCACGATCCGCCGAAGCGTTGTCCGCGATTGGTCTCCCCACCGACCACGACTACATGAGCTGGGTGGAGGCCGAGTGGGCCGGCGAGCCGGTCGTGGTCTGTAGAACCGGCTACACCGGAGAGCATGGATACGAGTTGTTGCCCACGTGGTCGTCCACCCCGCGCTTGTGGGAGGCACTGCTCGGCGCCTGCGAAGCCGTCGGCGGCCGACCCGCGGGGTTAGGCGCCCGCGATACGCTCAGAACGGAGATGGGCTATCCGCTGCACGGGCAGGACCTCAGCAGGAAGATCACACCGGTGCAGGCGCGCTCGGGCTGGGCGGTCGGTTGGGACAAGCCGACTTTCTGGGGGCGAGCAGCTCTGCTGGCCGAGCGGGCGGCCGGGCCGGAGCGGGTTCTTCGCGGTCTCGAGGCCCTTGACCGAGGCATCCCACGACCCCACATGCCGGTGACCAAGGATGGTGTTGCGGCGGGTCACGTGACCTCGGGGACCTTTTCGCCCACTCTTCGCGTCGGAATCGGGCTCGCCCTCCTCACGCCCGATGTGACCGAGGGCGACCAGGTCGAGATCGACGTACGCGGGCGCCCCAGTCGCTTTAGCGTGGTCCGACCGCCGTTCGTCGACGCAGATCCCAAGCGCTAGACCCCGTCACCGTTTCGGATCGCGGCTCGTGGGACCTCAGCCTGCTCGAACGTCGACATCTCAGCGAGAGTCACCTGGGCCGCGCGCAAGACTGGTAGGGCCAACAGCGCGCCGGTTCCCTCGCCGAGATGCAGGGAGAAGTCGACGACGGGTGTGAGCCGGAGCCGTTCGAGTGCGGCCGTCTGCGCGGGTTCGGGTGAGCGATGACCGGCGAGCCACCACAACCGAGTGCGGTGGGCGATCCGCTGCGCGACCAGGGCGGCCGCGCACGAGACCACGCCGTCGAGCAGCACCGGCGTCCTTCGGATCGCCGCCTGGACGAGGAAGCCGGTCATTCCTGCGATGTCCGCGCCACCACAGACAGCCAAGACCTCGATCATGTCCCCGGTAGCCCGACGCCCTCGCCGGGCGCAGTCGCGGACCGCCGCGCACTTCGTCATCCAGGTGTTGTCGTCGATGCCGGTGCCGCGACCGACCATCGAGGCCACGTCCGACCCGGTGAGGACTGCGGTCAGCGCTGCCGCGGCGGTCGTGTTGCCGATGCCCATGTCACCCGGGATCAACAGATCGGCTCCCGCGTCGACCTCCTCGTCGGCGATTCGCTGCCCGGCGACGAATGCCGCCGTGGCCTCCTCAGACGTCAAAGCCGGTCCGATCGCCAGGTCAGCCGAGGATCGCCGGATCTTGTGCTCCGTCACCGACGCCGGGACCGCCGCGTCGACGGCTTCCCAGTCGATGTCGACGGCGAGGTCGACGACCCTCACCTTCACGTCGTTCAGCCGGGCGAGCGCGTTCACCGCGGCGCCACCGGCCAGGAAGTTGCGGACCATCGAAGCCGTGACCTCGGGGGGATAGGCGCTCACCCCTGACCGGGCCACCCCGTGGTCACCGGCGAAGATCACCACCGTCACTCGATCCAACGGCCGCGGTGGACAACTGTCCTGCACGGACGACAGCCAGACGGACAGTTCCTCCAAGCGGCCAAGCGAGCCGGCAGGTTTGGTGAGCTCGCCCTGACGCTCCTGGGCTTGCTGCGCAGCGTCGGCCGAGGGCGAGCCGACCGCGGCATCGAGCGCCGGCAGGTCGATGGAGTGACTCATGACGCGGGCGCCTGGTCGATTGAGCTGACGGCACGGCGAGTCATCGGCACCGAACCTCTGAGCGGGATCGACCGACCTGTCACCGTCGGCACGACAGCCACGGCGCCTGGACCGACCTCGTTGGACACGGGCACCACAGTCGCACGTGTCGTGCGCACCGCAAGCAGCAACCCGTGCATCAGCCAGGCACCCGTGCGTGGACTTCTTGGGGAGGCTGGAACACGATGGGCGCCTCGAAGGCGGCTCGTCGCGAAGCGCGACGCAGGGTACGCAGCAGGGGGGCGCCGAGGGCGATCACCAGGATGAAGGTGCCCGCTGCTCGGGCCACGTCGAAACCCAGCGAGGTGGCCACGCAGAACGCGAGGAACCGAGCCAGGTTCTCCGTGACCGGGTCACCCGGCACGAACGCAAGCCCGGAGGACAGCCCCCCCGTGAACGGCCAGAACCACAAGTTGAGCAGGAAGCCGTACGCGATTGCTGCCGCGGCGCCATAGGTCGCGACCAGCATGAGCTCAACGCGGCCGCGGGCCGGCGGCAAGCAGCCCGCGCCAAACCCGACCCATGCGGCACCGAGCATCTGGAACGGCAGCCACGGCCCGACGCCTCCCGTCAGCAGCGCCGACGCGAACAGGGTGACGGCGCCGAGCAGGAAGCCGAAGCCGCGCCCGAGGACGCGTCCGCCGAGGATGACGAGCAGAAGGACAGGGGAGAACCCCGTGATTCCGCCACCGAAGGGCCGCAGGGCTGCGCCGACGGCGGCCAGGACGCCGAGCAAGGCCACGGCCTTGGCGTCGAGCCCGCCCTCGGAGATCTCGGCGAGGAGGACGCCGAGCAAGAGGGGGAGCAGAACCGCGAAGACGAGCGGGGCGTCGCCTGAGTGGGCGAGGTCGGAGCCCGGATCGGCCAGCAACGGCCAACCGAAGGCGATGACCCCAACCGTCGTCACGAGCGCGAGGGCAGCTGCAGATCGGGGGCGAAGGCGCAGCGCCCGACCGGCGCGGCTGGTCATCCCGCCTCCGGCAGAACCGCCGCGACGTCGGCCACCGTGAGCCAGGGCTGCGGCGCCAGGATCTTGGCTGTCTGAGGCGCAAAGGCAGGCGAGGAGATCACGATGTCCGCAGTGACGCCATCAGCCACCACCTCACCATCGGCGAGCACCACAACTCGGTCAGCCGCCTCCGCCACGAGCTCGACGTCGTGGGTGGCTACCACCACGGCGGTGCCGCTCGCCGCCCGCGCGCGCAAGACCTCGACCAGCCGCCGCTTGGTCGGGTAGTCGAGACCACGCGTGGGTTCGTCCAGGAGCAGGACGGAGGGATCGGCCGCAAGAACCACAGCGAGAACCAGGGCTAGGCGTTGTCCCTCAGACAGGTCTCTGGGGTGAGTGGCCGGGTCGATGCCCGGCACAAAGGACTCGAACAGAGCCGCAGTTGTCCCGGGGGCAGCGCCGGAGTCGCCGTCGGCCGCCGCGCACTCGCGCGTCACGGTCTCGGCGAACAGCAGGTCGGCCGCCTCCTGAGGCACCAGGCCTGCTCGCTTCAGCAGGTGTCGTGGGCTGAGGTCAGCGGGGGCGTCGCCGCCCATGATCACCTGGCCGTCGTCGGGCCGCCGCAATCCCACCATCGCGCCGAGCAGGGTCGACTTGCCCGCGCCGTTGCGGCCCATGACTGCGACTACCTCGCCCGCCGCCATCGTGAGGTTCACCCTGCGCAAAGCTGTGGTGGACCCGTGCCGGATCGTCACGTCCCTCAGCTCCACGCGCACCTCGCTCGCAGCACCCATAGGCCGCCCGCGCGGAGTCGGAGGTAGGAGCCCGAGGCTTTCGCGTAAGGGTCCCGCCATCCGCCGGGCATCTCGAACCGACAGCGGCAGCGGCCGCCAGCCGGCCAACCGGCCGAGCTCGACGACCGGAGGGACCACCGGGGACGCCGAGAGGATCGTTGCCGGATCACCGGCCACGAGGCCGCCGTCTCCGGTCAAGCGCACCACCCGGTCGGCGTACTGGACCACTCGCTCCAGCCGGTGCTCGGCTACCACCACGGTTAGTCCTAGGTCGTGCACCAACCGGTGCAGGGCACCGAGTACGTCGTCGGCGGCTCCGGGGTCAAGGGCCGACGTGGGTTCGTCGAGCACCAGGATGTGCGGGTGGGCCGTGAGGACCGACCCGATGGCTACCCGTTGGCGCTCGCCCCCCGAAAGCGTTCGCAGCGGGCGATGACGCAGCTGGGCTAGACCGAGGAGGTCCAGAGTCTCTTCCACCCGCTTGCGCATGACGTTGGCCGGTAGCCCCAAAGACTCCATTCCGTAGGCGAGCTCGTCCTCGACCAGGTCGGTGACGAACCCTGCCAACGGGTCTTGGCCCACCACACCGACGACGTCAGCCAAGTCGCGTGGTCGGTGGGTGCGGGTGTCGCGGCCCCCGACCGTCACCCGCCCGCCGAGCGTGCCTCCGGTGAAGTGGGGCACGTGCCCGTTCATGGCGCCCAGCAGCGTCGACTTGCCTGAGCCCGTACGTCCTACGACCAGGCAGAGCTCACCTTCATTCACGTGGAGGTCGATGTCGCCCAGGATGGGGTGCGCGGTGTCGGGGTAGGTGACACTGACCGACTGGAAGTCGATCATGCCGCCACCTCGTGCTCGAGGTCGCGGCCGCTGTCCTTCGAGGCGACCATTGCCGGCCCTGGACGCGCTTCCTGGGGCGGCGTGGTCCAGGTGGGCAGCAGTCCGACCAGGATCGCGAGGGCCGGGAGAAGCGGCACGACCGGCCAGGCCAACGGGCTGGACGGGATGAGCAGACCGGGCACGTCCTTAGCCGCCGCCAGGATCAGCACGATGGCCGGTACGGCGCCGGACGCGACGGTCGACCACTCCGGCCACAGCCACGGGTCGGGCCGGTAGCGCGTGCGGATGCTGCGACGACTCGCGAGCCCAAACCCGACCGTGGCCAGGATCGCACCGACCAGCACTGCGCCGAGGCCGAGGCCAGACGGGCTGTCCGCATCGAGCAGGCCGTACAACCCGAGGACCATCCCCAAGAGTCCGCCAAGAACGAGGGTCGCGGTGACCCGCCGAGAGCGTGTCGACACCTCGGCTCGTCGACCGTAGCCGCGCGCATCCATCGACGCCGCCAGCCGGAGGGAGCGCTGCAGGGCACCTTCCAGGGCGGGGAGGGCCACGGCCCCGAGCCCGGCGAGCCCGTGGTCAGAGCGGCCGCGCAGACGCCGGGCCTGTCGCAGCCGCTGCACGTCTTCGACGGCCTGCGGGGCCAGGGTCAAGGCCACGATCACGGAGACGCCGACCTCGTAGAGAGCTCCTGGCACGGCCTTGAGCAGCCGGCTCGGGTTGGCCAGAGCGTTGGCGGCGCCAACGCAGGCGATCATCGCGGCGATCTGGCAACCGTCGCGAAGAGCAGAGGCCAGACCCTCCAGAGTTATCGGACCGCCCACGTCGACGCCTGCTGCCCAACCAGGGAGGGGCAGTTGCGGCAAGTCGACCAGCACCGTCGGCCCCGCGTCGGCCCCGAACACCACCTCGAAGGCCATGCGTACGGCGATGACGATTGCGCCCAGCACCAACGCAGCTCGGAAGGCGCGTGCCCACGGGGCGCTGGTCCGCCGGGCCGCGACCACGTAACCCGCGACGACCACCAGCAGCGCTAGCAACACCAGGTTGTTGGTCGAGCTCGCCGCAGCAGCCAGCCCCAAGGCCCACAGCCACCAGGCCCCGGGATGCAGCGCGCGAGCGCCTGCCGACGTTCTCATGCGGCATCCCGTGGGGCTGCTGAGCGGAAACGCAGCGCGGCGGCCGCGCCGACGAGGAGCACGAGGACACCCCCCAGCAGGACCCCGAGTGGCGTTCCCGACGACGACCCGCCGGCAGGAGGCGGGGCGGCTCCGACAGCGAGCGCCGGGCCGCTGGAGTCCGGACCAGCGCTGGCCGTCGCTGGGCCGTCGGTGGCCGAAGGTGATGGTGTAGGCGTAGCAGCCATCTTGGTAGATCGGGCTTTCGAGCCGGTTCCTTCGGTGCTCGGCGAGGTGCGGGAGGCGGTCGGGCTCTTCATGGTCGAGGAGGATGTTGGTGCCGGTGACTTGGTCGGCCCGCTCTTCGTAGGCGCCGGTTTCGGTGTCGGGCTGGAGGCCTTGACCACGACGCCGCACTCGTCCGCGGGGTAGCCCGACAACCCGCAGACCAGACCGCTGCTGAGGCGTGGCTGGTAGCCGGCCGTGGTCAGTGCGGTGAGGCCCCTGCTGCCGTCGGGTACTACCGCGCACGTGCCTCGTACACCTCCCGGAGGCGACTCTCCGGGCGGGGAGTCAGCTGCCGTGCCGTAGTCGACGACGACGGCCACGCGATCCTTGCCCGCCGGTCGGGGGGTCTTCCCGCAGATGGTGTTGAACGCGTTTCCCACGGACACCCTCGGCTGGGGAGCCTGCGGGTTCGGCGCAGCAACGACGAAGCGCCAACCTTCGACGCTCCCGTCGTCTACGGAGTGTCCAGCAGGTCCTAGAGGCCCGTAGGTCCAGGCCGCCTCGGACGGGTTGGCATACCAATAGCTCCAGTAGCGAAAGCCCGACGCCGCTTCCGCTGGGGCAGCCGCAATCACCATCCCGGCGACGGCGAGCGTGGAAGCGACGATGGTTGCGACGGCCGCCCGGCGGGCGTTCACGCCCCAGTCGCCTCCCCGTTGTGGCGTCGGCGGGTAGCAGCGATGAGCACCGCCCCTGATCCAACGAGTGCGATGCCACCCAGGATGACCAGCGGATTGGTTGCTCCGGTATCGGGCAGCCCCGGATCGCTGCTTCTCTCCGCTGGTGCCGGGGACGTGCTCGTGGTCGGCTTCGGTGTCGGTTGGGCCGCCGGAGTCGTCATGGTGGCGGCGATGCGTGCGGAAAAGTCTGAGACGTCCTTGCCGAGGGTCGCCCCGGCAACCGCCGCTAGCCCGAGAGCTCCAGGGCTCTCCTTGGACTGCGCGGCCGACGCTGATCTGCCTGACGAGCGCTGGGTCGAAAACTTGCTTGCCGGTGCCGGACCAAGATCGCTGACCATCGTGGCGTACAACGACTCCGCTGCAACGTGACCGGTCCGCGTCGCGGCGAAGCTGAGCACGGCCCACCCCGAGTTTCCGCCGCTCACCGCGTTAGCGGTGACCTGAGTCTCGAGCCAAGCCGAGCCCCATCCCGCGACGGTGTCCGCAGCTGAGTTGTCGACCGGACAGGTGAAAGCGGGCACCTCGTCGGCCCAGGAGGCAGTAGCAGCGGGGCCGTCAGCCAAGCTGAGGCCGGCCACTCCCGGGACCGCCTGGACGGTCGAGAGCAGGTCGGGCGCGCCGCCCGAGTACGGCGAAGCGATACCGCCCTGGTCCTTGCCCGCACCGGAGCAGTCCACCTGAAAGCTGGCGACGTAGTCCACCGCATCCGGGTCGACAGCGGCGCCGTCGGTGCTGCGGGCCATCAGGACGAGCCCTGTGGAATTAAGGTCGGAGTCACCACCAGGGATGTACGGCCAGCCGCCGTCCTTGTTGCGTGCATCGGTGAGGAAGCCGAGCGCGGACTCAGCCTCGGCCTTGTGACCGACGGCGGCGAGGGCCTGCGAAGCGAGCGCTGCGCTGTTGGTGTCCTCGCCGGAGAAATTCACCGGATCCGCTGCGACACATGAACCGCTCGGATCCGGATTGAAGGCCATGAAGCCACCGTCGGAGCACTGCTGGTCCAGCAGCCACCGCACCGCGTCATCGGCGGGCCGGTCTCCCGCAGCCACGATGCCGAGGATGCCCAGCGACTGCCGGAACACTCCGTCGTAGCTCGGGTCGGCGGTCCCGTACAGACCGACGAGAGCCGGATCGACCTTGGGGGCGGCCGTCGCGCTGGTGGCCAAGAGCGGCAAGCCGAGCAGGACGGCCGCGAACGCAACTCCCACCGCGGAGGTCCGGCGCACGCGTCGGCTCGGAGCCGCGGAGCTGCGGTTGAGTTGGTTGAGCTGGTTGAGCTGGTTGAGCTCAGACACTGGTGTGCCTCTCGAGAGCGGTCCAAGGCCTCGCCCGGGAACCCACTCGTGACAGCGCCCCCGTCTCGCCGACCGAAGGTCAGACGATGGACAAGGGCGCGGACTCGGGTCTGGGTGACCCGGGCTCCGCCCCGTAGACCTCGACGGTTTAAGGGAGCCGCTCGCGCCTGCCCAGGTATCCCGGCTCGTCGTCACCCGCGAAGGTGGCGACCTACGGTTGCGGGTCAGCGCCGGAATTCGACCGGACTTCCCCTGGGCCTGCACGTGTTCAGTTGTGGGCTGACCGTCTCACCTTCGGAGCAGGCGTGTCAAAGAACGTCGAGCGGGCCGTGAAACTCGCGCAGGGCTAGGTTGAGTCAGGTGTTGTGGGAGGCCGCGTCGTGACTGGGGACGAGTTGGCGACGGCGTCGGCCGTGGAACTGGTGAAGCAATACCGACGAAGGGCAGTTTCGCCTGTCGAGGTCGTGGAGAACCTGCTCGCTGGGTGCCTGGCACTCAACCCGAAGCTGAACGCTCTCGTCCTGGTCGATGAGGAGCTTGCCCTTGAACAAGCTCGAGCCGCCCAGGATCGCTATCGCCGCGGCAACCCACGCGGTCCCCTGGATGGGGTGCCAGTGTCGATCAAGGATGTGCTCTTGACGTCGCGCTGGCCAACCCGACGAGGGTCGGCCAGCCTTCCTCCGGCTTCTCCCGCGCAGGTCGACGCACCCTCTACCGCCCGATTGCTCGAAGGTGGTGCCGTGACCTTCGGCAAGACAACCACGCCGGAGCTCGGCTGGAAGGCCGTCACGGATGGACCGGCCGGCCCGCCAACGCGCAATCCATGGAATCTCGAACTCACGACCGGTGGCTCGAGCGGTGGCGCGGCCGCCTGTGTGGCCGCCGGTCTCGGACCGATCGCGATGGGCTCTGATGGAGGGGGCTCGATCCGGATCCCGGCAGCATTCTGCGGCGTTGCCGGCCTGAAAGCCTCCTATGGCCGCATCCCGGTGTGGCCACCGAGTCTGTTCGGCGACGTCTCCCACGCCGGCCCATTGGCGCGGACGGTGGACGACCTGGTGGCGGCGCTGCACGTACTCGAGGCACCAGACGAGCGCGACCGAACCTTCCCCGCCCACCTATACCCGTCCGTGTCGTACGACCTGCCACCGCGAAGCTTGCAGGGGGTGCGAGTCGGTGTCCTGAATCCTCTTCCGTCCGTCACCGATCCGCAGGTGGCTGCCGTGTTCGGCGATACCGTCGCAATTCTTCGCGACGCCGGTTCGGTGGTGTCAGAGGTACGGGTGTCGTTGGACGGCGTCGTCGATTCGTTCAAGACCTTGTGGTTCAGCGCTTTGGCGAGGTTCGTGGACGAGCTGTCGGTCGAGACCATCGGTGGCATGGATCCGCAGCTCGTCGAATGCGCGCGAGCAGGTCGGGGCATGTCAGCGATCGAGCGTCAATCCGCAACCGAGCGCCGGGCCCGACTTTGCCGAGATGCGGCGCTTGTCTTCGACGACGTCGACGTCCTGGTCATGCCCACCGTTCCCATCTGCGCATTCGAGGCAGGACGCGATGTTCCCGACACCTCTGGCATGCAGTGGTGGCCGGACTGGACGCCGCTCACGGTTCCCTTCAACCTCACCGGACAACCCGCGGTCTCGGTTCCCGCCGGCTTCGACCACGCGGGACGGCCGATCGGACTGCAGCTCGTCGGGCGGTTCGGCGACGACGCAAACCTGCTGGCGATCGCTCGCTCCTACGAGCTCGCTCGCGGGTCCCTGCCGCCACCACCAATCCGTAGGCTCCAGCCATGACGTGGACATGGCGGTTTGAAACAGCCGATGGCGCGGCGTTGCCGGCCACCGACGAGCGACCCGAGCCTCCGAGCTTCCCGACTCAGGCTGACGCCGAAAGCTGGATCGGCGAAGCCTGGCGAGAGTTGCTGGACGGCGGCGTCGACCAAGTAACCCTGCTGGAGGAAGCGACGGTTGTTTACGGGCCGATGAGTCTGCATCCGTCCTGAGGGCACCCGCAGGTGGCCCGCTCTTCTAGACGAGTCGGTTGGCCAGGGTCGGCTTTCCCAGGATTGTCACGGTCGGTCGCTGGGACTCTGCGTCTTGGCCGGATCGCGCTCCACGACCGGACCCACGACCTCGTCGATCGCTCCTAGGAGGTCGTCGTCGAGGGTGACTCCTGCAGCCTTGACGTTCTCAGTCACCTGTTCGGGACGTGAAGCCCCCATGATGGCTGCCGCGACGTTGGGATTCTGGAGCACCCAAGCAACGCCGAGCTGAGCCATCGTGAGGCCGGCCTGCTCGGCCAACGGACGCAGTTGCTGCACGCGGGTGAGGACGTCGTCGGTGCGGTAGTCATCGAGATAGTCGGCCGACTTGGGTGCAGCGGCTCGAGATGCCTCGGGGGGAGGCTGCCCGGGCAGGTACTTCCCCGTGAGAACTCCCTGGGCCAACGGACTCCACACGATCTGGGACAGCCCGAGCTCCTCGCACGTGGGCACGACCTCGGCCTCGATGACCCGCCAGAGCATGGAGTACTCCGGCTGGTTGCTGACCAACGGAACGTGCAGCTCGCGGGCCAGCTCCGCCGCGGCGCGGATCTCCTCCGCTCGCCACTCCGAGACCCCGATGTAGTGCGCCTTGCCGGCGCGCACGATGTCAGCGAAGGCGACCATCGTCTCCTCGAGCGGCGTGCGGTAGTCGTATCGGTGCGCCTGGTAGAGATCGACGTGATCGGTCTGGAGTCGTTCGAGGGAATGGTCGATCGAAGCCAGAATGTGCTTGCGGGACAGGCCCCGGTCGTTGACCCCATCGTTCATCGGCCAATAGACCTTCGTGAAGATCTCCAGGCCCTCGCGTCGCTCGCCGGATAGCGCCTTGCCGAGCACGGTCTCCGCGCGGCCGGTGGCATAGATGTCCGCGGTGTCGAAGGTGGTGATCCCGGAGTCGAGCGCCGCTCTGACACACGCGATGGCTGCGCCGTCGTCGATCTGGGACCCGTGGGTGACCCAGTTGCCGTAGGCGATCTCGCTGATCTGCAGGCCGGAACGGCCGAGGTATCGATGCTCCATGGGCTCAGCCTAGGGAGGGGGGCCGCAGTGTCGAAAGACCGCCTGTCAGTCGAGCGGAGTGCCGATCGCGACTCTCGGCTTCGGGATGCGCAATCTGCGCAGCTGCAGGCTGCGCATCACCGCATAGAACGTGTGCCCGCCGGACGTTTCGTCGGGGAAACGCCGGCTCAGCTCGCGCTTGAGCTGGAAGCGAATTACTACGGCGTCGACGATCACGGCGAGGATCAGGGCGTAGAAGCCCAGGTAGGTGAAGGCGGCCATCCCTGGGATGAAGCCCAGGACCACGACCAGCAAGGCGCCGGGGAGGACCAGCTCACCGACTCGCCGCCGGCGGTCGACGAAATCGCGGGCGAATCCGCGCACTGGTCCTTGATCGCGGGCGGGCAGGTACCGCTCGTCACCGGCCATGAGACCTGCGCGTCGAGTGCTGCGGGCCTGAGACTGCGCTGCGCGCGCCTGCGCCTTGGCCTGCTTGGAGTCGCGCGGCACCTTGACTCGGGCCTGACGCGCAGCCTCGGCTTCCTTGCGGCTGGGCGTCGGCCGGCCCTTGGTGCCGGTGGGTGCCCCGTCGACCGAGACATCGGCCGGACCCGGAGCTGAGCGACGCTTGAACACAAGCCAAGGATACGGGGGCAGGCAATCCTTCGCGCGCGAGTCAGTCCTTGGCGCTAGGGCCGGGGAGCGCGAGCATGCGGTCGAGGGCGATCTTGGCCCAACGGCTGGGCTCGTCATCGACGTGGATCGTGTTGACGACGCGACCGTCCACAAGGTTCTCCAACGCCCACACCAGGTGCGGCAGGTCGATGCGATTCATCGTCGAGCAGTAGCAGACGGTTCGATCGAGATAGCTCACCGAAAGCTCGGGGTGCGCGGCGGCGAGTCGGCGCACCAGGTTGAGCTCGGTCCCCAGCGCCCAGGAGGTTCCTGGTGGAGCCGCATCCAGGGTTTGGACGATGAACTCCGTCGAACCCACCAGATCTGCGGCGCGCACGACCTCGTGTTGGCACTCGGGGTGCACCAGGACGGTCACCCCAGCAACCCGCTCCCGGATCTCGTTCACGCTGTCCAAGGTGAACCGGCCATGAACCGAGCAGTGACCCCGCCACAGGATCATCTTGGCGTCGCGCAGCTGCTCTACGGTCAAGCCGCCTCCGGGCTTGTGCGGGTCGAACACGACGCAGTCACCCAGCTCCAGCCCGAGCTCCAGGACGGCCGTGTTACGGCCCAGATGCTGATCGGGAAGGAACAGCACCCGATCGCCTTGCTCGAAGGCCCAGCGCAAGGCGCGCCCGGCGTTGGAGGACGTGCAGACCGTGCCGCCGTACCTGCCCGTGAAGGCCTTGATCGCGGCCGAGGAGTTCATGTACGTCACCGGGACGGTGCTGGTGTCCAGTCCGGCGTCGGCGAGCAGGTCCCAGCAGTCCTCCACCTGACCGATGGCTGCCATGTCGGCCATGGAGCACCCCGCGGCCAGGTCGGGGAGGATGACCTGCTGCTCGTCGCTGGTCAGGATGTCCGCGGACTCGGCCATGAAGTGCACGCCGCAGAACACGATGAAGGGGGCGTCGGGTCTAGCGGCGGCCTCGCGCGCCAGCTTGAAGGAGTCGCCGGTCACGTCGGCGAAGGCGATGACCTCGTCGCGTTGATAGTGGTGGCCCAAGACGAACACGCTTTCGCCGAGGCTGGTCTTCGCCCGATGCGCGCGAGCGACCAGGTCCGGATCCGAAGCCGAAGGCAGTTCGCCCGGGCAATCCACCCCTCGCTCACTGACCGCGTCGGCGGCTGTGCCGAGCAGGAACAGGTCGACTGGAGCGCTCATGGTCGTCACCTCGGGAGGAGCAGGTCGGGCTGATGACGCTGAAATCGAGTCAACCGGGCCATCGTGTCACAGCGCGGTGGGCCAAGATCGGCGCGTGCACATCGTTATCGCGCCAGACAAGTTCGCCGGCTCACTGACCGCTCTGGAGGCGGCATCGGCGGTCGAACGAGGCTGGCTTCGTGGCGATCCGCACGCCACCTGCGCCCTCGTGCCGTTGTCCGACGGAGGTCCGGGATTCGTGGAGGTCCTGCACTCAGCATTGGGGGGCGAACTGGTCGCTGTGACGATCACCGGACCGCTCTCGGAGCCTGTCCAGGCCCAGATCCTGGTCCATCACGGGTCGCTAACCAGCGACCAGCCGACCGTTTACGTGGAATCCGCTCAGGCCTGCGGGCTCCAGGCGCTGCCACCGAATCGTGGACCTGATGAGAGCACGGCGCTGGCGGCATCAAGCTTCGGTGTCGGCCAGCTGCTCGAGCGGGCCCGTGAGCTCGGGGCCGACCGCGTGGTTGTCGGTGTCGGGGGCACGGCCTCGACCGATGGTGGGCGGGGGTGTGTCGAGGCGCTCGGCTCGAGCTGGTCGCAAGATGTCGAGCTCCTTGTCGCCACCGATGTCACGGGGCCGCTCCTCGGACGCCGGGGGGCCGCGTGGACGTACGGTCCCCAGAAAGGCGCCGATCCGAAGAGTGTGCAGATCCTGGAAAGTCGCCTCCGGGCATGGGCCGAAAAGACACAGGGAGACCCCGACGCGCGCGGCATGGGGGCGGGCGGCGGCCTTGCCTATGGCCTCAGCCTGCTCGGGGGGCGCGTGGTGGCCGGACTCGAGACCGTTGTCCAAGCTGTGGGCCTTCGGTCCGAGATGACCGAGGCCGATCTGGTCGTCACTGGCGAGGGGCGCCTCGACGAGTCCTCCATCCTCGGCAAGGTGCCGGGTGGGGTCGCCGCGCTGGCAGCTGAGCTTGATCGCCCGTGCTTGGTGCTCGCTGGGGACCGGGAGATGGATGACGAGTCCCTGCGCGGGACGGGAATCACCGACGTCCACACACTCGTGGAGGCCTTCGGGCCGGAAGCGGCGCTCGTGGACCCGGCCGACCGGCTCGCTGAGCTCGCCGAACGGGTTGCCCAAGCCTGGCGGAGTCGGTGAAGACGATCGGGTGTGTCACCATGGAACAGATAGGTCAGCCGCCAGGTTGACGTGATCAGACAGCCCTAGCCGAGCCCGCAGGAGTAGATCGTGACCATCCAGGACGAGACCACTACCGACAGCGCCGCCCCCGCGACGCCGGAGGCCCCTGCCACGGGGATCGTCGTCACGGACGTGGCTTCGGCCAAGGTGCGCGCCCTGCTCGACCAGGAGGGCCGCGACGACCTCGCCCTGCGCGTGGCGGTGCAGCCGGGTGGCTGCTCAGGGCTGCGCTACCAGCTGTTCTTCGACGAGCGGCACCTCGACGGGGACGTCGTTCAAGACTTCAGCGGCGTCGACGTTGTCGTCGACCGGATGAGCGTTCCCTATCTCGGTGGGGCCGTTATCGACTTCGTCGACACCATCGAAAAGCAGGGCTTCACGATCGACAACCCCAACGCCACCGGTTCCTGCGCCTGTGGAGACTCCTTCAGCTGACGGCTCGCAACGGGGTAGTTCGTTACGGCTATGGCCGCCCTGAACTTCCCCAATGCGAAGAGGGATCAACAGCCGTAGGTCGGCAAACCGTCGACCAAGGCGAAGGCTTCAGCTGGGACATCGACCAGGGCTGCTGAGTCGAGGCCGGGGGAGACCCCAGGAGCCCTTCCGCAGGTGAGATCGAGCACGACCCGGACACCGATCGCTCGTCCGTCGGCGACCAGTCTGTCCAGGGAGCCCGTCTGCGCGGACGATGGGGCGGGCGCGGTCATGCTCATGACCTCACGGTAGGCACCGCATCCGTGCCGAACCAGGTCTACCCGTGGGTAGTCTTTCGTGTCGTTGGGATCGACCAACCCTGACTCCGAAACCGCGAGCACCCGACCCGAGGGCGAGCAGACCGCCATGCAGATCGCTGTCACCGGTTCCATCGCGACCGACCACCTGATGACCTTCCCGGGTCGATTCTCTGACTCGCTGATGGCTGACAAGCTCGACAAGGTCTCGCTGTCCTTCCTGGTGGAGGAGCTGGAGATCCGCCGGGGAGGGGTCGCGGCGAACATCGCTTTCGGGATGGGCTGCCTGGGGCAGCGTCCCTTGCTCGTAGGGGCAGTGGGTCCGGACTTCGCGGACTACCGCTCCTGGCTGGAGCGGCACGGCGTCGATACCGGATCGGTGCACATCAGCGACGTACGCCACACGGCGCGCTTCATCTGCACCACCGATCGCGACCAGAACCAGATTGCCTCTTTCTACGCCGGAGCCATGAGCGAGGCGCGCGGGATCGAGCTCAAACCCGTGGCAGATCGGGTGGGTGGCCTCGACCTCGTCGTCATCGGCGCCAATGACCCCGAGGGGATGCTGCGCCACACCCAGGAGTGCCAGCAGCGCGACTACCCGTTCGCCGCGGACCCGTCGCAGCAGCTCGCGCGGATGGAGGGGCCAGAGATCCGACAACTTGTCGACGGCGCTGCATTTCTCTTCACCAATGAGTACGAGGCTGCGCTCACCGAGTCCAAGACGGGCTGGTCGTCTGACGACGTCCTGAAGCGGGTGGACGTACGGGTCACGACGCTCGGCGCCGCCGGTGCCAAGGTCGAACGGTCCGGCGAACCTGTCGTCACCGTGACCTGCCCTGTCGAGACTCGCAAGGCAGACCCAACAGGAGTCGGAGATGCTTTCCGCGCCGGCTTTCTCTGTGGAGTCGCTTGGGGGCTGACGCACGAGCGCTCGGCGCAGGTGGGCGCGCTGCTCGCGACCCACGTCATCGAGACCGTGGGGACCCAGGAATACACCCTGACTCAGCGCACCTTCCTGCAGCGCTTGGAGCAGGCCTACGGCCCCGCAGCGGCCGAGGACGTCGGGGCGCACTTGGCCTGTCCCCGTCTGTAGAACGCGGCCAAGCATCCGACCGGAGTCACGGTGTGATCGAACTCGTGCCAGGTGTCGACCACGTCGGTCGCGGCCTCGACCTTGCGCCCGACACGCTCGTGTGGGCCTACCGTCACGGCCTGTTCCCCATGCCCGGACGGCGGCACGTCGACTGGTTCTCACCCGACCCTCGCGGAGTGCTGCCGCTGGGGTCTCTGCGAGTCAGTCGATCCCTTCGACGGTCGTGCACCCGAATGTCGATAACGGTCGACCAAGACTTCGACCAGGTAGTGGCCGGGTGCGCGGACCCCAGCCGACCGGGGGGCTGGATCAATGCGGACTTCCGGGCTGCGTACTCAGCCCTGCACGCCCGTGGTATCGCCCACTCGGTCGAGGTGCGTGACGACTCCGGTTCGCTCGTCGGCGGGCTGTACGGCGTCTCGCTGGGTGGTCTGTTCGCGGGGGAGTCGATGTTTCACGCCGTGACGGACGCATCCAAAGTGGCACTGGTGGCTCTGGTCGATCTCCTGCGCGCAGCGGGTGCGACCGGCCGGCTGTTGGATGTCCAGTGGTGGAGCCCACATCTGGGTTCGCTGGGGGTTGTGCCGATCCCCAGACAGGACTATCTGTCGAGGCTGTCCGTGGCCCTGGCGCTGCCCTCGCCTGACTGGGCCACCCTGCGCACCGAATAGGCGCGTGCCTGGGAAGCTTTCCCAAGAGCCTCGCTGCCCAGGAACTCGTGCCCGCGCATCGAGCACCAGGCAGGCACGTCAACGGCAGCAGCGGGGTCGTCTGCGAGCAGGACCAAGATGGCTCCGTCGTCGATCAGCCGGATCTGGCGGGCCAGCTCGATGATGGGTAACGGGCACGCAA
Organism: uncultured Actinomycetota bacterium; assembly: GCA_963819985.1. Lineage (GTDB taxonomy): Bacteria > Actinomycetota > Actinomycetes > DATJPE01 > DATJPE01 > JANPBY01. The sequence continues at coordinate 413,402 of CAWFYH010000002.1, forward strand.
CCCCGAGCTGATCGACGATCTGCCTGTGCGGGTAGCTCTCGCTCATAGGCGGTCGGCGCCAAGCGCGGATCGGACTCGGGCTACGGCGCCCGGGAGGATCTCCAGGAAGCGGTCAACGTCAGACTCCCGGACGCCGCGAGGCAGCGACACCCGGATGTTGCCCTGCGACAGAGCCCCCATGGCCACCAGGACGTGCGAAGGCTCGAGACTGCTGGAGCTGCACGAGGACCCGGACGAAACCGAGAATCCCGCGTGGTCGAGCTCGTCCAGGACGGCTTCACCGTCGACATAGAGGCTCGAGAAGGTCACAACGTGCGGCAGCCGGTCCTCGGCCGGTCCCAGCACGATGCTGTCAGGTACTCGAGCCAGCACCGTGCGACGGATCCGGTGGACGAGCGAGCCGAGACGCGCATCCTCCTCCACCGACTGCTGGGTGGACGCCTCCAGCGCTGCAGAGGCCGCAAGGATCAAGGCGACCGTGGGGAACCCGGGGACTCGGTGTCCTTCACGGTCGTCGGTGGGCCAGGCCGCACGCCAACGCGTACCGCCTCGTACTGCGAGGACCCCGACACCGGCTGGTCCGCCCCACTTGTGTGCCGAGCCCGACAGCACGGACCACTCCGCGGTCATCCGCGTGGAGCGACCCAACGTTTGCGCAGCATCGACCAGCATCGGCACACCGGCCCTAGAGCACACGGCGGCCGCCTCGGTGAGCGGCTGCAAGGTTCCGACCTCATGGTTGGCCGACTGCAGACAGGCCAGGGCCACGTCGGGCGCCGAGACAGCCGCCGTCCACCGATCGAGGTCCAACCGACCGGCTCCGTCGACCGCGACGAGCTCGACCGTTCCACCCTGTGCTCGGTGGTGCTCGGCGGCCTTGAGCACCGCGGAGTGCTCGACGGTTGAAGTCACGAACCGATGTCCGGCCCGGCGACGCCCCTCCAGGAGCCCACGGATTCCCAGATGCACGCTCTGTGTCCCGGACGCGCAGAACGAGACCTCATCGGCACGGCAGAACAGCTGGGTGGCGACACCCTCGCGAGCGTGGTCGAGGGCGATCCGGACCCGCCGCGCCGAGCCGTACCGCCTGTCTGGGTCGGCCCACAGAGTGGGATCCGAGGTCTCGGCTAGGTCGCCGAGCAGCTCATGCAACACTCGCCTCGCCGCGGGATGGAGCGGCTCGCCGGAGGCCGCGTCGAGGAAGCCGGCCGGCGGGGAGGGGGTCACCTCCCAGCCGCTGGGGGCAGGCACTCCCGAGGTCACCGAAACAGCCTAGGTTGTACGGCGCGCGCACACCCTCCCGCCGCTTCCATCCGACCCCTTCTGCGCTACTGTCTGCCATGGGTTCGGTCCCGTTGAATCAGCGTCTCAAAGTTTCCGTCACGTCCACCGGGGAGCGCCAGTCCGTGAGCTTCAGCAGCATCACCGGTCCTGCGGGTCCGCGTCGACGTCTGCGGACCCTCGCCTTGGGGTCCGCAGTGACGCTGAGCCTCCTGCTCAGCGGCTGCTCCTCCGACGAGATGCCGCGGCTTGGACTGCCGGAGCCGGTGACCGAGCAGGGCAAGATCACCTTGTCGCTGTGGCAGGGCTCCTGGTTCGCCTTGCTCGCGGTCGGGGCGCTGGTGTGGGGCCTGATCATCTGGAGCATCATCGTCTACCGGCGTCGATCGGAAGCCGAGATTCCCGTCCAGACCCGATACAACGTGCCGATCGAGGTTCTCTACACCGTCGTTCCGCTCATGATGGTGCTCGTCCTGTTCTTCTACACCGCCCGCGACGAGGCAGAACTCACTTCCCTCAGCGACCAGCCTGACCAGGTCGTCCACGTCGTTGCCTACAAGTGGTCCTGGACGTTCAACTACGTCGATGAGCAGACCTACGACATCGGCAACAATGCCGACCTGCCCGTGCTCTACCTCCCGATCGGCGAGACGGTTCGTTTTGAGCTCACGTCACCTGACGTCATCCACTCCTTCTGGGTGATCCCCTTCCTGATCAAGATGGACGTGGTGCCAGGGCGGACGAACGCTTTCCAGGTGACGCCCAACCAGCTCGGTACGTTCAGGGGCAAATGCGCTGAGCTGTGCGGCGTCAATCATTCACGAATGCTGTTCGAGGTGCGGGTCGTCACTCCCGAAGAGTTCGCGCAGCACATGACCGACCTACGAGCCCAAGGTCAGGTCGGCGAGCTGCAGGACGGCCGGACCAGTGACCAGGCATCGACCGGACAAGGCCGAACCACGATCGGAGGCAACGGGTGACCCTCCTCGAAGAGCCTGGCGCGCCCACCACGACTCCGGCGCCCCCCCGGAAGGTGCGAGAGCCCCGCGGCAAGATCATTGTCCGTTGGATCACGACCACCGACCACAAGACGATCGGCTACCTCTACCTCATTACCTCGTTCGCGTTCTTCCTCTTCGCCGGCGCCATGGCGATGATCATGCGAGCCGAGCTCGCGGTCCCTGGACTGCAGTTCGTGAGCAAGGAGCAGTACAACCAGCTGTTCACGATGCATGGCTCGATCATGCTGTTGCTTTTCGCGACCCCGTTGTTCGTTGGGTTCGCCAATGTGATCATGCCGTTGCAGATCGGCTCACCAGACGTCGCTTTCCCCCGCCTGAACATGTTCAGTTACTGGCTGTTCTTGTTCGGCGGCCTCATCGTTGTCTCCGGCTTCTTCACCCCGGGCGGCGCTGCGGCCTTTGGTTGGTTCGCCTACGCCCCCCTCAACGACATCGTGAACTCGCCAGGGGTAGGAGCGGATCTGTGGATCATGGGTTTCGTCCTGAGTGGTCTCGGGACCATTCTCGGTGGGGTCAACTTCATCACCACGATCTTCTGCATGCGGGCCCCGGGCATGACGATGTTCCGGATGCCGATCTTCACCTGGAACATCTTGGTGACCTCGATCCTGGTGCTCATGGCGTTCCCGGTGCTTGCTGCCGCGCTGCTTGTGCTCGAGGCGGACCGCATCTTCGGCTCGCAGGTGTTCACGTCAGCTAACGGTGGGCCAATCCTGTGGCAGCACCTGTTCTGGTTCTTCGGACATCCCGAGGTCTACATCATCGCGCTGCCGTTCTTCGGCATCGCCAGCGAGATCCTCCCCGTGTTCAGCCGAAAGCCCATCTTTGGCTACAAGACGCTCGTCTTGGCGACGCTGACCATCGCCGCACTCTCGGTAGCCGTGTGGGCACACCACATGTACGTCACCGGCGCGGTGCTCCTGCCGTTCTTCGCCTTCATGACCATGCTCATTGCGGTGCCGACCGGGGTGAAGTTCTTCAACTGGACGGGCACCATGTGGCGCGGCTCATTGAGTTTCGATACTCCGATGCTCTGGACGATTGGCTTCTTGGTCACCTTTTTGTTCGGTGGCCTGACCGGAGTCATCTTGGCGTCGCCCCCACTGGATTTCCCGATCTCGGACAGTTACTTCGTGGTGGCTCATTTCCACTACGTGGTGTTCGGCACGGTCGTATTCATGATGTTCGCCGGGTTTTACTACTGGTGGCCGAAAATGACCGGGCGCATGCTCGATGAACGGCTCGGGAAAGTTCACTTCTGGCTGTTGTTCATCGGTTTCCAGGGCACCTTCCTCGTACAACACTGGTTGGGTGCAGAGGGCATGCCACGTCGCTACGCCGACTACCTTCCAGGCGATGGGTTCACCTTCCTCAACTCCTTCTCGACGATCTTCGCTTTCGTGCTCGGTGCGTCCACGTTCCCCTTCCTGTGGAACGTCTATCGCACGACCAAGACCGCCCCGCTGGTCGAGACCGACGATCCCTGGGGCTGGGGGCGTTCGCTGGAGTGGGCCACATCCTGCCCACCACCTAGGCACAACTTCGTCAGCCTTCCGCGGATCCGTTCCGAGTCGCCGGCCTTTGATCTGCACTACCCGGACATCGCGGCTGGCGGCCCCGACCTGGTGGCATTGGCCGTGTCCGGTGGCGGCTCTAGCTCTGCTGCCGACGGGAAGGGGGTGTAGCCCATGAAGGTCGAAGGACGCATCTTCATGGGGATCTGTGCCTTCTTCGCGGTCACCGCGACCGCCTACTGGCTGCTGTCCTACGAGCCAGCTGGGACGGCCGCCCTGGGGTTCACGGCCTTCATGGCATTCCTCGTCGGCTATTACCTGCTGTTCACTTCACGACGCATCGACGAGCGGCCCGAGGACGACCTGGCGGCGGAAGTCTCTGATGGGGCGGGAGACATGGGGGTGTTTGCGCCGTACAGCTGGATGCCGCTCGCGGTAGCCGCCAGTGCCTCGGTGACAGCGCTTGGTACCGTGTTTGGCTGGTGGTTGGCCATCACTGGCGTGATCTTCCTGCTCCTGTCCGTGGCGGGATTCGTCTTCGAGTTCTACCGAGGAGACCACGCTCACTGAGTGCGCCATACTGAAGTATGCGCAGACTGAAGTTTGCGCAGACTGAAGTTCGCGCATACTGAAGGTCAAGCATTCTGGACATCGCGCAAGGTGGACCCTTGCGCATAACAACTGACGTATTGAGGCTGTTGACGTGCTCACGTTCGGCTCAAACCGGACCGATGCTTCCCCTGTGAAGCGCCTTCCGGCATTGCTTGCTGTCGTCGCGCTGGCGGCGACGGCTTGCCAGGCAGCCGATGCCACGACCGTTTCCGGGGAACGAGACGGTTCCGCTGTCGTGGCGCCGTACTCCCAGACCTCGATCAAAGTCAGCCCCAAGTCGGGCAAGTCGAAGGTCGATCCGAGCAAAGTAGTCGTGGTGAGCGCGGAGAACGGCGCCCTCAGCGCCGTGCGCGTCACCGGTGCCAACCACAAGGTCAAGGGCTCGATCGGGCCGGACGGGGTATGGCGGTCCTCCGGTTCCTCGCTGCGCTTCGCCACCAGATATACGGTGACCGCCCGCGCCGTGGACTCCGCCGGCCACACCGCGATGGCGGTGTCCACGTTCAAGACCGTGAAGCCGAAGGCCGAGCTGACCACCAGCATCTCGCCGATCGCCGGCCAGACCGTCGGTGTGGGGATGCCGATCATCGTGCGGCTGAGTGCTCCGGTCACCAACCGGGCGGCCGTCCAGCAGGGGCTGTCGGTCACCACCTCGCGCGAGGTGGTTGGCTCGTGGAGCTGGATCTCCGATCACGAGGTGCACTGGCGGCCGAAGACGTACTGGCCGGCCGACACCCAGGTGAGCATCGGGGTCCAGCTCGACGGGGTGAAGGCCGGCGGCGGGGTGTGGGGGGCGGAGGACCGTACGATTCCGTTCACCATCGGTAGCGCCACGGTCAGCACGGTCGACATCCTGAAGCACACGCTGACTGTCACCGAGGGTGGCAAGGAAGTGCGGGTCATCCCGATCACGACCGGTAAGGACGGGTTCATCACCCGTGAAGGCATCAAGGTCATCACGAGCAAGGAGCGCTACCGCGTGATGGATGCCTCAACGATCGACATCCCGAAGGATTCCCCCGACTACTACCGGCTCAAGGTGGAGTACGCCATGCGGCTGACCTGGTCGGGTGAGTTCCTCCACGCGGCTCCGTGGTCTGTGGCCAACCAAGGGCACGACAACGTCTCGCACGGCTGCACAGGGATGTCCCTGGAGGATGCGAAGTGGCTGTTCGAGCAGTCCAAGATCGGTGACCCTGTCAAGTTCACCGGCTCGGATCGGCCGCTGGAGTCGGGCAACGGCTGGACCGACTGGAACGTCAGCTGGTCGCAATGGAAGGCCGGTAGCGCCCTGTAGGGTCGCCAGCGCCCCCCCAACGGGATTTCCGAAAGTCAAACAGTTCGGCTTTCGGGGGTCAGGGACCCCGTAATCGGAACAGTTCGACTTGCGCCCCTCGTCAGCCGGCGTGGTGTGGAGAGTCGGTCGGAGAGTTTCGTTGAGAACTCGCGGCGGAGCCGCGGTGAAGCAGAAACTCGGAGACCCGACTCTCCACACGAGGTCGGTGCGGGCAGGTCGGAGCGGGGGGAGTACTGGTTAGTGCGGTTCGGCGTCGAGCTGGCGCTGTTGTTCTTCGACGAGCTCTTGCGCGTGATGGGCGGCGTCATGGAGCTCTTGTTCGGAGGGGTCGTGCACGTTCTCCCCGAAATACCAGCGGGACAGGCGTGACCGGACCCGAGCGACTGCACCGTTCGGGGCAGGCACACCGTTCTCGTCGATGAGTCTCGGGGGGTGGCAGTGCGAGCTCACGCTTGGAACCCGCCTGCAGCAGGGTCACGCGCTCCTCATCGCTGATGGGCGCGTGCACCTCGATGAACTCACCCGACGGGAGGCGGCGAATGACGCCGGTCTCTCGACCGTGCAGCAGACGTTCGCGGTCCTTGCGCTGGAGGCCGATGCAGGTGCGCTTGGTGATGATGTAGGCGATCGGCGGGAGTACGAAGACACCGATCCGGACGAACCAGATCATCGCGTTGATCGAGACATCGAAGTGTGTGGCGATGATGTCGTTGGCGCCGGCCACCCACAGCAGGAGGTAGAAGGTGATTGCCATCACCCCGAGGCCGGTGCGGGTGGGTTGGTTGCGAGGGCGGTCCAGGATGTGGTGCTCGCGCTTGTCGCCGGTGACCCAGGCCTCGATGAAGGGATAGAGCGCCAAGGCGGTGAACATGACCCCTGGGAGCACCACCGACGGGATGAAGATGTTCCAGCTGATCGTGTGCCCGAAGGCGTTCGTCTCCCAGTTGGGGAAGATGCGCAGCATGCCATCGAGGAAGCCGATGTACCAGTCTGGCTGAGAGCCTGCCGTGATCTGCGAGGGGTTGTATGGCCCGAACAACCACACCGGGTTGATCGTCGCGATGGCCGACAGCAGCACGCAGATGCCGAACACGATGAAGAAGAAGCCGCCTGCTTTGGCGACGTACACCGGCAGGAGGGGATAGCCGACGACGTTCCTCTCGGTGCGACCAGGGCCGGGGTATTGCGTGTGCTTGTGGAAGACGACCATCAGCAGGTGGACGCTGATCAGCGCGAGGATGGCGCCGGGAATCAGCAGGATGTGGACGGAGTACAGCCGCGGTATGAAGTCGTCGCCGGGGAACTCCCCCCCGAAGATGAACATCGCCAGATAGGTGCCGACGACCGGGATCGCCTGCACGATTCCCTCCGCGATGCGGAGCCCGGTGCCGGACAGCAGGTCGTCGGGGAGCGAGTAGCCAGCGAAGCCCTCGAGGACGCCCATCGTGAGGAGTCCGACACCGATCAGCCAGTTGAACTCACGTGGTTTGCGAAACGCCCCCGTGAAGAAGATCCGGAACACGTGCACGGAGATGGCCGCGACGAAGATCAGGGCAGACCAGTGGTGCACCTGCCGCATGAGCAGACCACCACGGATGTCGAAGGAGATGTCCAGCGTGGAGGAGTACGCCTCCGACATCTTCACGCCGTTGAGCGGCACGTAGGAACCGTGATAGATGACCTCGACCATGGACGGCTTGAAGAACAGCGTCAGGTAGGTGCCGGTCAGCAGCAGGATGATGAACGTGTAGAGCGCGATCTCTCCGAGCATGAAGGACCAGTGGTCGGGGAAGACCTTCCGCATGTTTTTGCGCAGCAGGGTTGCGCCCGCAGTGCGGTCGTCGAGGTAGACGCCGGCCTTGCCGATCGGAGTGGCTGGGCTGCTCATCCGCGCTCCCAGAAACTCGGGCCGACGGGTTGGGTGAAGCCTTCGCGCGCGACGATGTAGCCCTCAGAGTCGACGTCGATCGCTAGTTGGGGGAGAGAGCGCGCAGCCGGACCGAAAATGACATGGCCGGCATCGGCGAGATCGAAGGTCGACTGGTGGCAGGGACAGAGCATGTGGTGAGAGCGCTGTTCGTACAACCCCAATGGGCAACCGACGTGGGTGCACACTTTGGAGAAGCACAAGATCCCCGCCACGTCCCAGTCGTCGCCCTGCTGGGCCACGATCTCTTCGGGTCGGAGCCGGATCAGCATGAGCGTGGCCTTGGCACGGGCGTTGAGGGTGCCCTCTTCCTCCTCAACTTCGGGAAGGTTGGCTGGGATTGCGTTGACCAGACCACCGATCGGGATGTCCTCGGGCCGCAGGGGGAGGGGCGCCGGACCGTCGGTGACGATCCGGACACCTGGGTAGATGATCGTTTCCCGCAGCTTGTTCTTGGGCAGCGGGCCGAGGTCGCGCAGCATGATCACCGCGGGAAGCGGTAGCAGCAGCATGGCGCCGAGCAAGGTGCGCCGGATCAGCGAGCGCTCACGGATGCCGCTCTCGGCGACGCCTTCGGTGAGGATCTCCTCGAAGGCCTCTCGGTCTTCGGGTGGGGAGTTCACGCGATGGCGCTCTTCGACGATCTCCTCGTCGGTCATCAGCTTCTTGGCCCAGTGGATGGCGCCGACGCCGATGAGCAGGATGGCGATCCCGAGGGACAAGCCGAGGAAGAAGTTGGAGGCCGAGGGCTCGAGCAACCCCGGGATGATGACGATGGTTTCGTCGGCCCGTGGGAAAGCGACGAAAGCGACGATGAAGCCGAGGGTGGCCAGCGCCGACAACCCGAACGCCAGGGCTACCTGACGCTCATTGCGGCGGGCCGCACGTGGATCTTGGTCGGACAACCGCGGCCGATGCGCGGGCAGCCCTGGAGCGAGCCGTTCTATCTCGGACGAGGGGGCGTGACCGCTTTCTGCGTTTGCAGTCGCTGGGCTGAAGTCGTCGTGGTCGCTCATGAGACTTTCGCCCCGATCCAGACGGCGGCTGCGCCGAGCAGGATGATCCCGACGATCCAGACGAAGATGCCTTCGGACACCGGTCCGACCCGCCCGAGTGCCAACCCGCCAGGATTCGGCGCGACATCGACGGTGCGGATGTACTTGATGATCTGTCGCTTCTCGTCGGGCGTCAGCGTCTTGTCTCCGAAGACGGGCATCGACTGCGGACCAGTGATCATCGCCTCCCAGATCCGGCTGGGATCGGCCTCGGTGAGCCTGGGGGCATGCTTGCCCCGCGTGAGCGCCCCGCCCGATCCGGCAAAGTTGTGGCAGGACGCGCAGTTGGTGCGGAACAGGATCCCGCCAGCGGCCAGGTCGGCGTCGGTGTAGTCGAGCTCTTCGGCCGACGGGATCGCCGGGCCAGGTGACAGCGAAGCGACGTAGCCGGCCAGCGCGGCGATCTCGTCGTCTGAATAGCTGATCGGGCCACCGCCGGCCTGCGGACCCGGGGCGGCCAGCGGCATGCGACCGGTGCCCACCTGGAAGTCGACGGCCGCCGAGCCGACACCGATGAGCGTCGGACCGTTCGACGTGCCCTGGGCGTTGAGCCCGTGGCAGGTGGAGCAGCCAGCGACGTACAACTGACGTCCTTCGGTCACTTGCTGGCTCGTGGCCGTCACCGCTGCCGCACCGGCATCGGTGCTACGTGCTGCAGCGTAGAGCGAGCCCACAAGAACCAGACCGAGGCCGAGCACGACCGCCTTAGCCAGCGGGTGTCGTCGGCGTAACGACAATGAGGTCACAGCGCTCCCCGTCACTGGATGAGATAGATGGTCGCGAACAGGCCGATCCAGACAACGTCGACGAAGTGCCAGTAGTAGGAGACGACGATCGCACTGGTGGCTTGGTCGTGGGTGAAGCGCCGCGCCGCGTAGGTGCGACCCAAGATGAACAGGAACGCGATGAGTCCACCTGTGACGTGCAGCCCGTGGAAGCCCGTCGGCAGGTAGAAGACCGAGCCGTAGGCAGAGCTCGACAGGGTCAGGCCTTCCTTCACGAGCTCGGTGTATTCGAAGATCTGCCCACCGATGAAGACGGCGCCCATGACGAAGGTGATGACGAACCATCGTCGTAGCCCGACCACGTCGCCACGCTCCGCGGCAAAGACCCCGAGCTGGCAGGTCACCGACGAGAGCACGAGAATCGTGGTGTTGACAGTGGCGAACGGAACGTTGAGCAGATCAGTGCCCTGGGCCCAGACTTCCGGGCCATTGACGGCCCGCAACGTGAAGTACATCGCGAACAGGGCGGCGAAGAACATCAGCTCCGAACTGAGCCAGACGATCGTCCCGACGGACACCATGTTGGGCCGGTTGGCCGCAGAATGCGGGTGAGCGGGTCGAGGGGTCACCGCCGATGCTGTCGCCACGGTCGACATCATGGCAGGAGATGGCCCGCTGTCCACCCCCGACCCCCGGGTCGGGGACGCCTATCCTGAACTTTGTGGGTTCAACGGCGTTGCTGGTGTCTGGGATCGGATTCCGGCCTGCGCACGGTGGAGGCTCGGGAGTCCTGCCCGAGCTCACCTGGCAGAGCGCGCTGACGGCTTGGTCTTTCGCGTGGCTCCCGGCTCTGTTCGTGGTGGTTGCCGGCAGCTTGTACCTGTTCGGCGCCCGGCGGCTGCGAGCCCGGGGGGATCAATGGTCGCCCTGGCGCTCCCTCGCGTTCGTCGGGGCGGGGCTGGGGACGGTGGTGATCGCCACCCAGAGCGGGCTCGCGACCTATGACACGACCTTGCTGTGGGTCCACATGGTCCAGCACATGCTCCTGGCCATGTTCGCACCGGTGTTCCTGGCGCTGGGAGCCCCTATCACCCTGGCGCTGCGCACGTTGCCGTCGCGGCCCCGAAGGGGCTTGTTGGCCGTCATCCACTCGTGGCCGGCCAAGGTCGTCACGTTCCCCGTGGTGGCCGGCGCGCTGTTCATCGCCACCCCGTTCGCGCTGTACTTCACCGGGCTGTACGAGCTGACGCTGCGCAACGACCTCGTCCACGAGATCAACCACATGCACTTTCTCCTGGTGGGCTGTCTTTGGTACTGGCCGCTGCTCGGGCTCGACCCGATGCCGAACCGCCTCTCCTACGGCTTCCGGATGTTGGCCTCCTTCTTGGTGCTGCCCTTTCATGCCTGGTTGGGCATATCGATCATGTCGGCGTCGACGGTGCTGGGTGGTGACTGGTACTACGCGCTTGGCCGGACCTGGGGACCTGCTCCCATCGACGATCAGCAGATTGCCGGTGGGCTTCTCTGGGCGACCGGAGATGTCATCGCGCTGCTCGTGGTCGTGATCATCTTCTTCCAGTGGGTCAAGGCCTCGGAGCGCGAGGCGCGTCGAGAGGACCGCCGGCTGGACGCGTTGGACGCTGCCGCTGCCAGGGCGGAGGCCTTGGGTGGGGAGCCATCGGCACGAGGCTTGTAGCATCAGGGCGTGACCAGCGACGACTCTCCACGCGATACAGCGCCAGGGCAGGCTCGCGTCCTCGTCTACAGCGACGACGCCACGGTCCGCAGCGCCGTACGCAGAGCGCTCGGTCGGCGGCCCGCCGCGGACCTGCCGGTGCTTGATCTGTTCGACGTGGCGACCGAACCGGCCGTCATCGCGGCGATGGATCGTGGCGGTTTCGACCTGGTGATCCTTGATGGCGAAGCCGTGCCGGCCGGCGGCATGGGAATCTGCCGCCAGCTCAAGGACGAGATCTACCGCTGCCCCCCGGTCCTGGTGCTCACCGGACGTGCGGACGACGCCTGGCTCGCCACCTGGTCACGCGCCGATGCGGCGGTACCACACCCGCTGGATCCACGAGCCCTCGCCGCTGCCGCGGCGACCCTGCTGCGTGACCGGCTGGCGCGCCAGCCGGTTGCCTGACCAGTCGTTTCGTGCCCGAACTCACCTGGCCGAGCCTGCTCAGCTCCCTTCTCGCGGCAGAGGACCTGTCTGTCGATGAGGCCGGATGGGCGATGGACGAGGTCATGTCCGGACGGGCGTCCGCGGCGCAGCTGGCGGCGTTCCTGGTAGCTCTGCGAGCCAAGGGCGAATCGGTCGACGAGCTCGACGGCTTGTCGAAGGCGATGCTCGGGCACAGTCGGCGCATCGACGTGGCCGGACCGGTGGTCGATGTGGTTGGCACCGGTGGTGACTTGGCGTGGACGGTCAATATCTCCACGATGGCCGCACTCATCGCAGCTGGTGCGGGTGCTCGTGTGGTGAAGCACGGCAACCGCGGCGCAACGTCGCCCTGTGGCACCGCCGACGTGCTGGAGGAGCTGGGCCTCGACCTCAGTCTCGAACCAGCACAGGTCGTCGAGGTTTTCGACGAGACCGGGATCACCTTCTGTTTCGCACCGGTTCACCACCCCTCGATGCGCCACGCAGGACCCACGAGGCGCGAGCTAGGGATCGGTACGGCGTTCAACGTGCTCGGCCCGCTGACCAATCCCGCCCAGCCAGCTGCCCAGGCGGTCGGTTGCTCGGATCCGCGGCTTGCGGCGCTGATGGCGGAGGTCTACGCGCGCCGCGGGGTCAACGCCTTGGTGTTTCGCGGCGATGACGGGTTGGACGAGCTCACGATCACCACCACGTCTCGCGTCTGGGTCGTCAGCGCTGGCTCGGTGAACGAGGTCAGCCTCGACCCCCGCGAACTGGGCATCGCCCCGGCCACCCTCGAGGACCTGCGGGGCGGGGACCGAGAGGTCAATGCTGTCGCGATTCGTACGTTGTTGTCCGGTGCGTCCGGCCCGGTGCGCGACGCAGCCGTCCTCAATGCCGCTGCGGCGCTGGTGGTCCTGGACGCAACAGCCTCGACGGCTGGTCTGGGCGACGGCACAGACCTCGCGGTCCGGCTCAAGCAAGCCTGCGGCCGAGCGTCCGAATCCGTGGACTCCGGTGCTGCGTCGGCCGTTCTGGACCGCTGGGTGCTCGCCAGCCAGGCGCGCAGCAGCTGAGCAGGAGCCATCCGGCCAGGAAATGACCCCGGCACGACAGGTGACGTCAGAGCACGGTGGCGCGCGTGGGCCGACCCAGGGCTCGCCCGGCAGCGTCGCCCCCGGACACATCCCAGCTTGTGACGGCCCCGTGTTCGGCCCAGGCGGCCGCGCCGCGAACGGGGGAAGCCCAGGTGCCGTCCACCCGGACCAGTCGGGTCGTCGGGCTGTCGAGCCACCGTAGGACGCACTCGGTCTCCTCGGCCGAGGCCGAAGGGGAGGTGCGGGCCGCGACGTGCTCCCCGGTGGCCACGAGAGCCTCGACGGTGGGCCACGGATCGAGTCCTCGTGCGACAGTCGCCGTACCCGCCAACCGGGCGTGCCGAACCAGCGCGATCTCCCACCCAAGATCTGGCCCTCGACGAGCGGCCACCAGCTCACGGCAAGCCGCCAGCCCGGTGATCCGCTGGGAGCGGGCTGCGATCCGAACGAAGGTGGCCATCCGATCGCGGTGAGCGGCAGCCTCCTCAAAACGCTGGGACTCGGACAGGCGTGAGATGCGGCGGGTGACCGCCGTAACCAGCGCGCCGGGGTCGCTCGTCACGGCTGTCCGTGCTGCGTCGACGTGCTGGGCGTATTCGTCGATGCTCTCGCGTCCGTCACACGGGGCGCCGCAGCGACCCATCTCGGAGAGTACGCAGGCGGTGCCGGTTGCTCGAGGTGAAAGTCGCGTCTTGCACTGTCTGAGCGGAAAGGCCTCGTGCAGCGCAGCAACGGCCTGCTCGGCCGCGCGGCGACCGCCGAAAGGGCCGAGGTAGGTCGCGCCATCGTCGCGGACGTCGCGCACCACCGACAGGCGCGGGAACGCCTCGACCGTCAGCTTGACCCACAGGGCACGCTCGGGAAATCGAGACCTCCGGTTGTAGCGCGGCTTGAGCTCGGCGATCAGCCGGAGCTCACGGACCTCCGCCTCCAGACCCGTCGGGCAGGGAATGTGTCGGACCGATTCGGCCAGGCCGACCATCTCGCCCATCCGCGTTCGGGTCTCGCTGGCCGTGAAGTAGGAGCGCACTCGAGCTCTGACATCGAGGGACTTGCCAACGTAGAGGGGGCGCCCTGCAGCGTCCTGAAAGACGTAGACGCCGGGTGCGTGGGGAAGCCCCTCAGCCAGGTGTCGTTTGCGCCGCTGTGTGCTCGAGACTCGGGAGGAGTAGGTGAGCAGCTCCTCGAAGGACTGGACACCTTCGGTGCCGACCCGCTCGATCAGTCCGTGCAGGACGTCGACCGTGGCTCGGGCATCAGCAAGCGCACGGTGGGTGGGCATCGTCGACGCCCGGAAGTGGCGCGCGAGAGTGGCCAGCTTGCAATCGCGCACTTCCTCACGTCGGAGGACGCGGCGCGCCAGCTTGGCCGTGTCGAGGACTGCCAGCGAAGGCCATCCGCGGCCGCACTGGGCCGCGGCCGCCCGCAGGAACCCCACGTCGAACGGGGCATTGTGGGCCACGAGTACGGCGTCCCCGGCGAAGCCGAGGAACTCGGGCAGCGCGAGCTCGATGGAGGGTGCCCCGGCGACCATCGAGTCGGTGATTCCGGTAAGCACACTGATGAACGGCGGGATCGACGACTGGGGGCGGACCAGGGTCTGGAACTCGCCGAGCACCTCGCCCCCACGCACCTTGACCGCTCCGATCTCGGTGATGGCGCAGTCTCGGGGTGAGCCGCCGGTCGTCTCGAGGTCGACGACCACGAACGTCACCTCACGCAGCGGCTGGCCCAGCTCGTCGAAGGACGACTGTCGGCTGGTCACAGGGCGGGAAGTCATCGACATTGCGTTTCGACGGTACGAGCCGGCTCCGACATTGCCCGCTAGGCACACCGCGCTGGACAGCGCGTTCAGCCTAAGAACGCCGTCAACGGTCAGGCATCGGGCCGCGTAGTCTCAGCGCCGTGACAGTTCCACACCCGCCCACGAGTGCGCTGCCGCCCGAAGGAAGCAGGTGGCGCTGCTCCCGTTGCGGCAATCTGACCCGCTTCGATGTCACTCGGTCCAGCCGGGTCCGTGAGTTCGTGCACCTGCAGCTGTCGGGCGAGGGACACGTTGAAGAGGTCGAGGTGCTCTCAGAGTCCGTCGAATCCGTGCGTTGCCGATGGTGCAACACCGACGGCACGGTCGAGGTCGTGCCGACGGCTGCCTCAGACAGCGAAGCTGGCCCTGCGTCCCCGGCGGCTCAGGACGCAGCCGCGGGCGCGTGAGCGCTCCGCTCGCGGGGGTGCGCGTGCTCGACCTCACGCGTCTCTTGCCGGGCGGCTACGCCACGTTGTTGCTCGCCGACCTCGGTGCTGAGGTGCTCAAGGTCGAGCAACCGGGCGTGGGGGACGGCTTGCGGGCGGCGGGGCCGTACGACTCCAACGGCGTTAGCGCGTCGCACGCGTGGCTCAACCGAGGCAAGCGCTCGTTGACGCTCGACTTCAAGTCGGCCGACGGTGCGCAGATCCTGCGCGAGTTGATCGCGGCGTACGACGTGATGATCGATTCGTTTCGGCCTGGGGTTCTCGAACGCCTTGGTCTCGACCAGAACTCCATCTCCCAGCTGAATCCCCGACTGGTGCACGTCTCCATCACGTTTCGTGGCCGACAGGGCCTCCCCGAAGCAGTGGCCACCAGGGCGGGTCACGACATCAACGCCCAAGCACTGGCTGGGCTGCTGGCGCAGACCGATCTCGGTTCGCCCGATGTGTCAACGCCCGCTGTGCAGGCGGCCGACCACACGGTCGGCCTGCAGACCGCGTTGGCGGTGCTCTCGATGCTGCGGATCAGCGAGAGCACCGGTCAGGGCGGATTCTGCGACCTCGCCATGACCGACGCCGCCTATTCGCTGTTGGGACTGACCGCGGCGGGCCAGGTCTATGTCGGCGCCGCTGGGGTGGAGCATCGGATGCTCACCGGTGGGCTTGCCTGCTACGCCGTGTATGCCTGTGCCGATGGCCGCCAACTGGCCGTCGGCGCGCTCGAACCCGTGTTCTTCGAGCGTCTGCTGAAGGCGCTCGGGCTCGATGAGAGCCTGGCTCAGGCACAGTACGTCCCGGCCGCTCAGCCGCGCCTGCGCGCCGAGCTGAGCTCATGCCTGCTCACGCGTGCCCGCGACGACTGGATGACTGCCCTGGCAGTAGTCGACTGCTGCGTGAGTCCCGTTCGCGATGTCGCCGAGGCACTTGCCGATCCAGTGGCGTTGACGCGTGGCGTTGTCGAGTCTGCCGGCCCGCTCAGGCGGCTCGGTCCCGTGCTCCGTTGGCCGGAGGCGGAGTCCGACGCGGTCTCGGCAGTGGCAGAAGGTCGGGCGCCGGACTTGGGCTCTGACACCGACACTGTGCTCGGCGAGCTGGGCCGTTCCTTGGGTGACGTGGCCGCTCTGCGCGAGCGGGGTGTGGTGTGAGCACCCCCCCTGAGGTGGTTCTCCCGGGTCCGGTTCGCGACCGCGTTGTGACCATCGCCTCGGACGCGCTGGGGGTCCTCGATCCGCTGGAGATACCCACGAGGCTGCGCTCGATCGCGAAATTCGCTCCCGCGAAAAGGGCGCGCTTGGCGTCGGGGCCGCTCTCGACCGTCCTCGAAACCGACTCCGCTTTCGCCGCTCGCGTGGGCGAGCTGGCCCGCGCTGCTGAGCCCGACCTTTGCCGTGAGCTCATCGCGGGCCGGGTTCCCCCCGCGGCGGAGCCGGTCGAGGTCGCTGCTCTGGCCTACCTGTTGAAGGCGCCGAGGTGGCCGGAACGGGTTGCGGCTGCTTCCGCGGAGCTGGGCTCCCGCGTGGCCCAGGACCAGGCCGCGGGTGCCGAGCTGTCTCGCCTCCGTGAACAGCTCGATGCCGTTCGAGTTCAGGGACGATCGGCGCTAGAGGCAGCTCGGCGGGAGAGCGAGCAGCTTCGCAGTGAGTTGGGCAGCATGCGGCGTACGGTCGCCGACGCCCGGCGCGCCGTGGCAGCGGCCGAGCGCAGCGCCCAGGAAGCCCGCGAAGCCGAGGTCGCCGGACGAGCTGAGGCCGACCGCCGCATGGCCAGCGCCGATGCGCAAGAGCGACGCACCAGGGAGCGGCTCGCGGAGCTCGAGGGCTTGGTCGAGACCTCGAGGCGGAGCGCCAAACAGGGTCGATCGGTCGAAGACGTGCGTCTCCGCTTGCTGATCGACACCTTGCTGGGCGCAGCAACCGGCCTTCGCCGTGAGCTCGCCTTGCCTCCGGTTGGTCAGGGTGAACGCCCGGCGGACGTGGTGGCCGGTGACGTCGGTGCGCAGGCGGGAGCCTCCGGTGTCGAGGCGGCTCGCGCTCGTGGTCTCGGTCACGACGATCCGGCCGCGCTTGACCAACTCCTCGCGCTGCCACAGGCGCACCTCGTCGTGGATGGCTACAACGTCACCAAGACCGGGTTCGGTGGAATCGCGCTCGACGCTCAGCGGGCCCGGCTGATCACGGGGCTGACTGCCGTGGCAGCCCAGACGGCGGCCGAGGTCACCTGTGTGTTCGACGGGGCCGAGCTGGACCGGCAGACTCCCACCGGCTCTACCCGTGCGGTCAGGGTCGTCTTCTCACCGCCGGGTGTCACCGCCGACTCGGTGATCCGTCGGCTGGTCAGGGAGGAGCCACCGGGACGGCCGGTGATCGTGGTGTCGAGCGACCGTGAGGTGATCGACGGAGTGGTCGCGGCCGGCGCCCGAGCAGTCTCGTCGAAGGCGCTGGTGCGCCGCCTCGACCGAGGCTGATCAGAACCGCCTCGACCGGTGACTCGACGAGTGGTTGCGAACGGGGCGATTGCACACCGTGGATTGCCCCGTTCGTTGCCATTCGGCTCGGACCCGACCGAGATTCGGGACCCTGCCCCCAAGAAACTGTCGGTGCCGCTGCCTAGCGTCTGTGGGGAAGGAGAGGTGGTCGTGATGCTCATCGACTGTGGCACCTGCGAGATGCGAGACCTGGCGTGCGACGACTGTGTCGTCACGGTCCTGCTGGGCCCGACCCGCCTGGAGTCGGGTCAGCCGGCCTACGCACCGATGCTGGATGCGCAGGAACGCAACGCCCTAGCGGTCCTGGCCGCCTCGGGTCTGGTGCCTCCACTGCGGCTGACCACGATCGACCCGCCACCCGATGACGACACAGAGCAACGCATCCACCACGCAATGTGAGATCCACCACGCGGTCGCGACCAAACCGACGGCGGCTGGCGCGGAATCGTCGCTCTCCCGGGTGACGACGGTGTGGCAGGTTTGATTCCGGCCCCGCTGGTGGCTACTGTGCTCGCGGATGTCGGTTCGACGCCTCTCGCCCGAGAGGCATCCGGCGTCTCCGCTCAATCCGATGTGAACGAGCTCCATCGCCTAGGTGGCGGAGTCCGCGAGCAACGGAACCGGGGAACCATGTTCCTGGGGTGAATCACCGGCGATCCGTCGCCGGAGTAGGGCGACTTCCCCGCCCGAACCCGTCAGCTCACCCGGTAGGCGGTCGAGGAAGAGGAGAGCCGCCTTCGTGGCGACCCGCCATCGCGCAGCCGTACGGCGTTCGCTTGCCGCCCTTGCTGCCGTCGTCTGCGCCCTGACCTTGGCCCCCGCGATCAGCCAGGCCGATCCACAGCCCACCGTCTCCGAGGTCGAGAGACGCGTAGCGGCTCTGCAGGACGATGCCGAGGCCGCGACCGAGGCCTATCTGGCGGCCAAGCTGGACGCCGACAAGGCGCAGCAGCAGCTGGACAAGGTCAACGCCAAGGTGCGCCGCTCCGAGGCCCAGCTGGCCGCCCTGCAGAAGACGGTGGGCGGGTTCGCGGCTGCTGCCTATCGGTCCGGTGGCCTGGATCAAAGCTTCGCGTTGCTGCTGGCTGACGACCCCGGCACCTTCCTCGAACAGGCCAGCGACCTCGACGGCATCGCCCGCCGGCAGTCCGACATCATGCACAAGGTTGCCGTGGCAACCCAGCAGCTTTCCGCTGACAAGCTGATCGCCAAGCAGCAGGCGGCGACTCTCGAAGCGATCCGCGCCGACATGGCCACCAAGAAGGCCGCGATCGACGCCAAGGTGGCCGAGGCTCAGCGGCTGCTAGCCACGCTCAAGGCCGAGGAGCGCCGCAAGCTCGAGGCCCGGCAGGCCGCAGCCCGAGCCGCCAGCGCAGCCGAGGCACAACGGGCTGCGCAGGCCGCGCGCGCCTCCCGCGACACTCGCAGCACGAGCGGCGGTGGCTCGCCCAGCTACGGCTCGTCCACGCCGGTGTCGGGCCGCGCCGCGGGTGCTGTGCGCTTCGCGCTGGCCCAGGTCGGCAAGAGCTACGTCTACGCGGCCACCGGGCCCAATTCCTACGACTGCTCCGGGCTGACCATGGCCGCCTACCGCTCGGTGGGCGTCTACCTCCCGCACCAGTCCAGCGCGCAGTACAACTCCGGTCGGCACATCCCGGCCAGCCAGCTGCAGCCCGGCGATCTGGTGTTCTACTACTCGCCGATCCACCACGTGGGCATCTACATCGGCGGTGGCCGGATCGTGCACGCAGCGAACCCGTCCACCGGCGTGGCCATCGCACCGCTCTACTCCATGCCCTACGTCGGGGCCGTTCGACCCTGACGGAGGCCCGTCCGGCCGTCCTGGCCGCCCGCTACACCTCGCGCCGGCTGGTCCTCGGGCTGTCGCTGGTAGTCGCGTGTCTCGCTGGTTGCTCCGGCGGCACCGTCTCGGCTCAGCATGGGTCCACTCCGGTTGATCTGACCGTTGGGTCTGGAGCCGAAGGAGTAACCCGGGGTCGAGGGCACGCTGTTGCGGCTCCCGGAGCGGTCGTGGAGGGCGAGACGCTGACGGCTGTGGCCCGAGCCGCCGACGTTGGTGCGCGGGCGGTCGATGCCGTCTGGGGCGGCAGCTGGGCCGTCGACGAGGGCCAGCTGGTCACCGTGGTCGTCGGTGACACTCATACGGTCCGGCTGGGCCTGCGCGAAAGCCCAGACGGTCACGGACCGTCGCCAGCACCGCGGGTGCGGGTGGCTGCTGTCACGGTGCCAACGTGGGGTTCGGCCGGGCCAACCGTCCTGGTCGACGGGGGAGTGTGGGCCAACCTCTCGGCTACCGGAAGGTCGGTGGTCATCACCCATGAGCTCGTGCACCTCGCGACGGGGTCGGTGCGGTCCCAGGCGCCGCCGTGGCTGGAGGAAGGATTCGCGGACTGGGTGGCCTGGAACCAAGGCGACCTGCCGGCCAGCAAGGTAGCTCGCGAGGCGATCCTGGAAGCCCAGGAGGACGGACTTCCGAACCGACTGCCCGGGGACAGTGACTTCGCCCCAGGAGCCACGAGCTCGCCGGTCGCCTACGGTCAGGCCTACCTAGCGGCGCGGCTGATTGCGGAGACGTACGGCGAAACGGTCCTGGTCGATCTCGTGCGTCGCGTCGACTCTGGGGCCGAGGTCGACTCGGCCCTACGGCAGCTCACCGGGCGCGGATTGGCCGACCTGACGTTGGGCTGGCAGCGCGACCTCGAGGGTCGTGTCGCTATCGAGTCCGCCGTGTCCTGAACTGCCGGTCTCCTGCGACGCGACTGCCCCATAAGGTCGGGGCGTGCCCCGCACCCTGGTCGTGACCAATGACTTCCCGCCTCGACCGGGAGGCATCCAGACGTTCGTTGCCGAGCTGCTGGCCCGCCAGCCGGCCGACTCTCTGGTGGTCTATGCCTCCACCTGGCGGGGAAGTGAGGCCTATGACCGCGCGTTGCCCTATCCGGTCGTGCGCTACCCCCATCGAGTCATGCTGCCGATCCCGCCTGTGGCCTCTCAGGCCGCCCGGCTGCTGACTGAGTACGACTGCACCTCAGTGCTCTTCGGTGCCGCGGCGCCGCTAGGCCTGCTGGCGGGTCGCCTCCGTGCAGCTGGCGCTCGGCGCGTGGTCGCCCTCACGCACGGGCACGAGGCCGGGTGGGCGGGGGTGCCGGGTGCTGCCGGGCTGCTCCGCCGATCGGTCGAGGGGCTGGACGTGACGACGTACCTCGGCTCGTACACCCGAGACCGGATCGCGCGCGCGATCAGTCCGTCAGCAGCCGCCAAGCTGGTCCGGCTGGCGCCAGGGGTCGACAGCGATACTTTCCGGCCCGACGTAGACGGATCGCTGGTGCGGGAGAGGTACGGCCTCGCTGGTCGGCCGGTCGTGGTTTGCGTGTCCCGCCTGATGGCGCGCAAGGGACAAGACACGCTGATCTCCGCCTGGCCCTCGATCACGGCCGAGGTGCCTGGTGCCGCGCTGCTGCTCGTCGGCGGTGGGCCAGCCCGAAGATCGCTGGAGAAGACCGTGGTCGGTGCGGGACTGGCCGATGACGTGATCTTCACCGGATCGGTGCCGTTCACGGAGCTTCCGGCTCACTATGCGGCTGGCGACGTCTTTGCGATGCCTTGTCGCACGCGCAACCGCGGTTTGGACGTCGAGGGCCTCGGGATCGTCTATCTCGAGGCGTCGGCAACCGGACTACCCGTGGTGGCCGGGGACTCCGGCGGCGCGCCCGACGCGGTGCTGGAGGGCGAGACCGGCTACGTCGTGCCCGGCGGTGACTCCGTAGAGCTGGCCGCGCGCCTCGTCGCCCTGCTCGGCGACCCTGACCTACGACGGCGCCTGGGAGAGCGCGGTCGGGCGTGGGTCGTGGCGGACTGGGGCTGGGATGCAGCAGCCGCCCGGTTGGGCGAGTTGCTTACCCCTGAGTTACTGAGGCCCTGAGTAACCCTGGCTGGCTACGTGTTGACGGGCACCGGGATCCGCGCGCCTCTGGGCAGGAGGGCGAACGCGGCCAGGTAGAGCAGCCCGGCGATCCCGAGCAGGGCGGGGTATCCGACGATCAGCGCGGTGTATTCGAGACAGCCACCGACCATGGCCCCCAGCAGGTTCGCCCCGAAAGCGGTCGTCGCGTCGGCCGTGTCGGCGAACCGTTTGGCGAACACGACATTCGCGCAGAAGATCGGCAGGAAGGCCAGCGTCGTGGCGGCGATCAGCCGAGGCACGAGAGGCAGGCCGAGCAGCTTGTCGTTCGGGACGACGTACGCCAGGGCCAGCGAAGCGGCGAGCAGGGCATACATCACCGGTAGTGACGGCGTCCGTACTCTTCGTGTCGTCTCCACGGCGGCCAGCACTGCCAGCAGCACCCCCATGAAGACGATGGCGTTCACCACCCACGTCGTGCCGAACAACAGGGCGAATCCGGTCACCGACTTGGTCTCGAGGAGCAGGAAGGCGGCCCCGAGGAAGAACAGGTCGGCGTAGGGCCGCATCCGACGGAACGGTCCCCCGACGACACGGACGGCGAGCAGGCTGACGAACAGCACCATGCCGAGGGCGTAGAGATAGATCGCCGGGATCCCGTGGTCCTTGAGGTAGAGGAACGGTCGGTCGTCCGTGGCTGGTGCCGGCCCGCCGAGCGAGGCGAGGGTGACCGATTCGGCGCCGGTGCCACAGGTCTGGTCCTCGGGCGTCTTGCCAACGACGATGACGGCCCGCACCGAGCTCAGCAGGTCGATGCACGGGTCATGACCGAACGCGGTGGCCGCGGTGTTGCCGAGGCGGCCCACGAGCCAGTCCTCGCGGTAGTAGTTGTACATCGCGAAGGCCCCGCCGGGCTTCAGGTGCTCCTCGGCCGCCTTGAGAGACTCCTCGGTGAACAGGTAGCTCTCCAGGCGCAGCTGCGACGCCCCGGCCACCAGGGTCAGCGAGTCCGGGAGTGCGAAGATAATCAGGTCGTACTGCTTGTCGGTCTGCTCGAGGAACGCGCGACCGTCATTGATGTGCAGGTCAACTCGCGGATCCGCGTACGGGTTGTCGGGGTTCTTCTGCTCGCCGATCTGGGCGATACGGGGGTCGATCTCGACGGCATCGATGTGCTTGGCGCCATGGTCGAGGGCGAGCTGGACGTCGGTGCCCGAGCCGGCGCCGACGATGAGAACGTCATCGAGCGGGTTGTCGCCGATGCGCTCGTACGGCACCAAGTACTGCGGGTCCGCCTTGGCCTTGTCGACGGCCCTCTCGAAGTCCTGGTGAGGCACCCCGTTGACGTCGATGCGGGTGATCGGACCGACTGTGGACGTCTTGACCTTGTAGTACGGCGACCACGAGATCCCGGCACCCGCCGACTCGAACACCAGCGCGCCGACCATGGCCACCGCAGCAACCGAGACCCACAGGCTCGGCTTTGGTGCGAACAGGATCAGGATCAGGATCGCCGCGATTGTGCCCCAGACGAACGACGGCGCGCGCAGGAAGCTGAGCAGGGTGAACGACACGATGCCGATGAGGCTGCCGATGATGTCCCAGCGGTAGGCCTCGAGGCGCTCGAGCTGCGCAAAGCAGCCCGCGACCAGCTCGCCCGGACCGGCCAGGATCAGGGCGACCATGCAGAAGATCACTGGCAGCGCGACCCACGCCGGCGGGCCGCTCGTGCTCAGGCTGGTGAAGAAGACGACGCTGTCGCCGGTGCGGTTGACGCTGACCGGGAACGCGAGCACGAGCAGGACCAGGGCTGCCAGTGCGACCGGGAAGTAGTACGGCTTCGCGCGCTCGGGCTTCCAGCGCAAGAACCCGAGTCCGACACCGAGGAAGGACCCCAGCAGCACGAAGTTGCTGAAGTACCCCAGGTGGATGACGTTGCCGGTCAACCAGCGGATGAGCGCCAGCTCGAGGAACAGCATGAGCGCGCTGGCAAGCACCAGGCGGAGACGTACGTTCACGGGGCGGGCATCCTTCGGGTCGGAGTCCCGAGGAATCTACCTGGCCCGCTCTGGCCTCCCGACCAAGGGCGCGGTCGTCAGGGGCCGCAGTCGGTCGAGACCCCGATGTTCGCTGAGACTCCATCGTTGATCGTGGTGCAGCTGTCGTGGTTGAGGTTGTTGATCAGGCTGCCAAAGGCAAAGACCACGAGGACGATGAGCGCCGCGACTCCGGCGACCATCAAGGCGTATTCGGCTGACGTGGCGCCTCGGTCTGGAGCTGGTACCGGTTGCGTTCAACAGGCATCGCTTGGCCTTCATGCGTGACTCCCTAGACGTGAGAGTGGGGCGCCGGTAGCTGACCGGCGCCCCACACTGCATCGGATGTACGGCAGATCAGGCGCACTCTGCTGCGTTGGTCGTTGCCGCCGACCCGCTGTCGTCTGCGATCGACGCGCAGGTGTCGCCGAAGATGTTGTGGATCAGGCTGCCGAATGCAAAGACAACCAGCACGATCAGGGCGGCGATGGCCGCGACGAGCAGGGCGTACTCAACGGCCGACGCGCCCTCTTCGGACTTTGCGGCCTGCATGGTGCGGATACGAGCGAGCATGTTGTTTCCTCCGGCTACCGGTTGCTGAACCCCCCTCGGACCCAGCGTTGGCTCCATGGTGCGGGATCGGGGTCCTCGTCCACATCGCCGTGACGTTCAGGGTTCGGTAGTCCGAACGGACGATCCTGATCTTGGGTTCAGGTGGCCCTAGAGACGGCTATGAACAGGCCTGCGGCGCGGTGGCGATGCTGTTGGTGCCGATGTCCTCACAGTTGGAGTCGTACACGGCGCCCGCCACGGCGAAGGTCGCGAAGACGATGCTCACGCAGACGGCGACGATGCCGGCGACCAGCAGGGCGTACTCGACAGCGGTCGCACCCTGGTCGCGGGCGGCGAGGAGTTGGCGCAGTCGGGTCATGCCCGCCATGGTCCCCGATTGGGACTCACGTCGGAACCCTCCAAAAGGCTGAGGGTCAACGTATCCCTCCGGCCGGTCCGTCCTGAGTGATGAGGCCCAGACGCAGGGCCGACATGAGCGCCTGGGCTCGGTTGGCTGCGCCGAGCTTCTCGTAGAGCTTGGAGATGTGGGTCTTGGTCGTGGACTCGCTGATGTAGAGCTGCTTGGAGATCTGGGCCACTCCGAGGCCGTCGGCGAGCAGCTGCAGCACCTCCTTCTCGCGAGGCGAGAGCTGAGGTCCACTCGGAGCCAAGCGGCGTTTCATCGCCTCGGCCAGGTCGTTGGCGGTGAAGGCTTTGGGGGACGCCGCCGCGTGCCGAGCAGCAGCGAGTACGTCGTCCGTGGGCGCGTCCTTGGGCACGAACGCGCTCGCGCCTGCGTCAAGCGCGCCGAACAGCTGCTCGTCGCCGGCATACATGGTGAGGACAACCAGGCCGATGTCGGCGCGCTCCTTGCGGATCGCCCGCACCAGATCGAGGCCGCTGCCGTCCGGCAGCCGTACGTCGATCACCATGACATCGGGACGCATGCCGGCATGCTTGCGCAGCGCCTCGTCGATCGACCCGGCCTCGCCCAGGACATCGAAGTCCTCGCTGCGCTCGAACGCCCTGCGCAGGCCCTGGCGGATCAGCTCGTGGTCGTCAACGAGCAGCACCGTCGTAGGCACCGGCTCTCCCTTCGTTGGTCCCCTCAATAGAAGGACGCGGTGGCGGCCCTCCGATGACGACGTCCACGACGGTGCCACCGTCGTCGCGTGGCTCCACGCTCAACGTCGCGCCTATCCTTGTTGCTCGTTCACGCATGATTTCAAGACCGTAGCTGTCCGAGCGTCCCGCACCGAGACCCTCTCCGTCGTCCTCGACACGCAGGAGGGCCGTAGGTGGGGCGATTCGGCAGGTTACCCACAGGTTCTTGGCCCGAGCATGCTTGCGCACATTCGTGATGGCCTCTTGGGCGATTCGCAGCATCTCGGCCTCGGTGTCCGCCCGCAGGCGGCTGGGCGACTCATCGAGCACCAGGTGGACCGTGAGGGGCGAGGTTGCGCCGATGCCTCGGGCGTAGTCGGACAGGGCTGCCCCCAACCCCATGGTTGGCTGGACCTCGCTGCGGAGGTCGAAGATGGAAAGGCGCAGCTCGCTGATGATCCGGGTGAGCTCGTGGCGGAGTTCTTGGAGCTGCTGGCGTTGCTCTTCGTTGTCTGCGCGGTAGGAGAGGTCGTCGACCGCGTAGCCGAGCGAGGCGAGCTCCTGCGCGATCCCGTCGTGGATCTCCCGAGCAAGTCGACGTCGCTCTTCGGCCGTAGCGATCGACCTGACCTCGGAGAAGAGCAAGGCCGTCTCCAGGCGCAGTGCCCCATCGGCGACCGCTGCGGCTCCTTCATCGAGCTGTTCCTCGGTGAAAGCGGCTTCGGTGCGCTCAATTCCTACGAGGCCGATTGTGCGCACTCCTACCCGGAGCGGTAGGACGGCTGAGTAGCCGCCTGACCCGGCTGTGAACGTTCCTTGGCGGCGTTGGGGGTGGCCAGTGGTCCAGGCCTCTGCCCAGGCGGAGTCGTCGTCGAGCGCAGGGGTCCAGTCCGCCCGGTCGACCCCGGCGAACGCCATCGGCACCAAGCGACCGCCTTCAGAGCGCACATAGACCGCAGCGCGGGAGAAGAACACTCCAGAACGGAGACTCTGGAGCATCCCCTGGGACAACGAGACAGGGTCGAGCCCGCCGGACAGCTGCCGCGAGACGACCCGCAGCTGCGACAGGAGTCGATAGGCGGCCGTGTAGGAGGACTGGCTGGCTTCGATCTGTTGGTCGCGCACCCGGCGGACCCAGGCGGCCAGCAGGCCCAAGGCGAGGGCCAGCACGATCCACTGTGAGACGTAGGTGATGTAGTTGCGAACGTCCTCGGGCGGTTCGTTCGCCACGCCAGCAGCGACAAAGACCGCAGAGGACAGCCCGGTGACCAGGATCACCGCGCTCACTCCTCCGACCAGGCCGGCCTCCAACGCCGGCGCGGCCAGATACGGCAGCAGGGCGGACGAAAGCTCGCCGTTCCCCGCGATCAACCAGGTGGCTGCCACCGCCTCGACCACGGGTCTCCACCAGGTCACCACAGCGCTCCGGACCGGGATCGAGGCGAGCACCGCGATGAGCAGCAGCCCCAACAGCGCCCCCGGCTTGGCGTCCGCCGTGCCATCGATGATGGCCAACCCGAGACACAGGCCATAGACGACCGCGCGTCCGACCACCGCCACCAGCGGCAGGTCGGACAGCGACCTCGGGCGTCCCTCCACCCCCCAAGGGTCGCAGACGTACGCCGAATCCCCCATGTTGACGCCCGCCGAACGGGTGAGCGGCGGGTGGGCCGTGCGGCGTGTCTTCGAGCATTCCCCCCCGAGAGCCGCCGCACTTCGCCAGACTGCTCGGGTGGAACAACTGCGCGCACTCAGCGAGGTCCTGAGCACGTCCGACGGTCAGCTCAGCGCCGGGAAGTCAGCCGCAGCTCGGGTGTGGGGGACTGGTTTCGAGCCCCTCGACGCCTATCTCAACGGTGGGTTGCGGTCGGGCGAGCTCACGCTCGTCGGCGGGCCCCAGGGTTTGGGCAAGACGACCTGGGTGTTGCAGTTGATTCGCAACGTCGTGGCCGCTGGCCAGCCGGCGCTGTATTTCTCCTACGAGCACGACGCGCCACTCATTCTCGAGCGCGTCCTTGCCGTCGAGGCTGGCCTCCAGCTGGGGGTCGAGGCTCTGCCGCTCAAGCGCATCCGCGAGGCCATGGAGGCGGGGGACGGCCGCAGCGGCACGCTCGCCGAGCGTTTGCGGGAGACCCACGGCGGCGCGGAGGCCGTTCGCGCTGTCCAGGCGTGGGGTGATCGGCTGTTCGTCCACCGCTCCAGCGGCACGACGACGAGCATCGAGGTCATCCGGGACGCTGTGGAGCAGGTGCGTTCGGCATCGGGGGCACAGCCGCTCGTCGTCGTCGACTACCTGCAGAAGGTCGCCATGCCGGGTGGCCCGGAGTTCGAGGACGAGCGCGTCACCTCCACCGTGGAGGCGCTCAAGGACCTGTCCCTGGATGCGGACGTGCCCGTTGTGGCCATCGTGGCCGCCGACCGGGAGGGCATCGCCTCGGGTCGCCGACTTCGCACTCACCACCTGCGGGGTTCCTCGGCGCTGGCCTACGAGGCCGATGTGGTGCTGCTGTTCAACGACAAGTACGACGTTGTCGCGCGCCACCACCTCATCTATGACGTCAGCAACGCGGAGCGGTTCCGTAACTTCGCGATCATGTCGATCGAGAAGAACCGCAACGGCCTCGACCACATCGACCTGGAGTTTCGTAAGCGCTTCGAGCAGGGGCGCTTCGAGCCAGATGGTCGCGTCGTGTCCGAGCAGCTCGTCGACGAGCGCGTCTACGTCGAGTAGCTACGCCGTCAAGGCCGTGAGTTGGTAGACAGAACGGGCGCTCTAGCGCCCGTTCTGCCTACCAACTGATCTGGAGGCCGAGGGCCCGCGCCAGCCGACGCGCGACGCCTGCGGGGTCGCATCGCAGAGCTGAAGCGGCGACGCGCACGACGAGGGCGTCCTCTGCGATGGCCAGGTCGCTTTGTCGGTCCATGTCATCCCACCAACGCAGGGCGTCGAGATGGACGCCACCATCGACCTCGAGGTGGACCGCTCGTCCATCGGCACGGCGGTACCACCCGTCCAGGTAGCGCCGACGACCTTTGGAGTCTCGACGTACCCCCTGCCGGAGGGGTTGAGGCAGGCCGTAGCGGGAGCTCAGCTGGGACAAGTCGAGCTCAGCCATCGACTGAACGCCGCCCTCCGCGTCGATCAGCAGTCGGCGGAGCGCCTTGCTGTGCCGAATTTGACCCGCTGTGTCGAGCACGTCGAGTAGACCGTCGATGCGTACCAGACGCTGCTGAATCGCCGCCAGGACAAGCCCGCAGGCCTGGCGGCGATTGCGCGTCCAACTAGCGGCGTCGACGACCGCCCGCTCCGGCCGCACGATCGGCAGAGCCCGGCTCGGATGCCGATTCTCCTCCCTCAGCCGCCGAGACACGTGCACCCTCATCCAGGGCAGCGATCGAGTACGGCATCCGTGGCCCACCACCACGTGGACGGTGTCACGTTCGAACCCGCGAAGCCCCCAGACCTCCGCTGCAGTCCACGCGCACACCAGCGCCCCAGAGCCAGCGTGAGTGACGGCCACCCAGCAGCGCGTCTCCTGGCTGAGCGGCCCGCGATGCAGCACGACAGCACGACCGACCAGTCGCCACCGCCGCGCTCGGAGATGGTCGCGAAGCTGATGACGATTCACACCAACGCTCGCCAACTGTTGTCGGCTAAGGACACCTGCTTGTTGGTCGGCCAGATCTGCAACATCTTGATTGGGGAGCGCTGACAGTGGCCGCGACAGCAGCCACGAACCCTGAGGCAGAGCGTCTGGAGCAAGCTGCCAACCGACTGTCATGGCAACACTTTGGGCCAGTCCGAGGCAGTACGGCGCCCTGTCCACAGCCCGCATCCCCGAAGCCGCGAGTTGGTAGGCAGAACGGGCGCTACAGCGCCCGTTCTGCCTACCAACTCAGAGCAGCAGGAGGCGGAGTTGCGACGGCTGCGGTCAGAGGCCGTAGTCGATGCGTTCGGCAGCCGCTCGGTCGTCCTGGTCGCGTAGGTCGCCAAGCACCCGAGAGAGCTGTCGTGCATCCAACGCCGCGCTCAGGATGTCCGCGGATGCCTCGGCCAGTCGGGCGAGACTGAGCAGGTCCCGCTCGGCGAATGGCGGATCATCGTCGCGGGCGATGAGCAGGATGCCGCCCACAGCGCGCACTGGAGCCGCCACGAGATGTTTGTGGGACGCGAGCGGGGCACCGGCCAGCGGCAGCCGCGCCACGTCGGTGCGGTCGATGATGACCCCCTTGTGGCGGCTGGCGATGGTGGTGACCAGCCATGCGTCACCTTGGAGCACGAAGCGATGCTCCAGCCGTCGCAGACCTTCCCCGGCGGCTACCCGCCAGACGTCTCCGTCGGGCAGCAGGAGGGCCCCGGCCGTGGCGTTCGTGCGGGCGAGAGCGTCGCTGACGACGAGCGAGCCGGCCTCGATGACACCGTAGACCTCGTGACTGCGGCCAAGCAGGGCACGTACGAGCGCCGGCGTGGACCGTGGATCATCCGGCATCGAGTCGCGCAGGTCAACGACCGAAACTGACGTAGGAATGGGGCTTGGGCCTGACGCGTCGAAATGGGTCATGGGGACCGTCGGCGGATCCAGCTCGGGGACCACTGGCGGCACCGAGTTGGGCGCGTCGCGCCAGTCCTCCAGCGGCGCCTGGCCGGCGCCTGGCCTCCCGCCAGGCGCCTTGAAGACCTGGCTGAGATCGACCGTCGGGGTTTCGTCTCTGTCACTCGGCGCCAGCGAGTTGGCGAACGCGGAGCTTGGCTCGGGTGCCGTGATCGGGCCAAGGTCTTCAGACATCAGGTCAACGGATGCGAAGCGCAGCGAAGCCATTTCGGCGTAGACCCCAGCGCGCTGTGTCGGCGTCGGGGTAGCTGCTGGCTGTTGGGCTTCAGTCGTGGTGGATTCGAGGACGTAGCTTGCAGCTGGGGCGACCACGACCACGGGCTCGGTGTCTTTGGGTTCCCAGGATGACGGAGCGGGCTCATCCAGCGGTGGCTCCGACGCAGGGACAGGTGCCGGGACAGCGGACTTGGCGTTGGCCTTGGCAGCGGCGGCACGAGTCCGCTTGCGCTTGGCCGGTGCTCGCGCGGGGGCAGCCTCCGCAGGCACCTCGGTGTCGATGGCCTCCGCCGTTGCTGACTCTTCAGCAGTGGCTGGTTCGGCGTGCGTTGCAGTGGCGTACGGCTCGTCCGCGGGTTCGAGGTCGGCCACTGTGTCGGGAATCGCGGCGAGGCGGTCTTCTTCAGCAGCGCGGGCTTCCTCGGCTGCGAGGCGCTCTTGTTCGACACGGACTTCTTCTGCGACACGGACTTCTTCTGCGACGCGAGCTTCTTCGGCGGCCGTTCTTCTTCGGCGAGGCGTTCAACTTCGAGGCGACCTTCTTCGGCGAGGCGTTCTTCTTCGGCGAGGCGTTCTGCTTCGAGGCGGGCTTGTTCGGCGAGGCGTTCTTCTTCGGCGAGGCGTTCTGCTTCGAGGCGGGCTTGTTCGGCGAGGCGTTCTTCTTCGGCGAGGCGTTCTGCTTCGAGGCGGGCTTGTTCGGCGAGGCGTTCTTCTTCGGCGAGGCGTTCTGCTTCGAGGCGGGCTTGTTCGGCGAGGCGTTCTTCTTCGGCGAGGCGTTCTGCTTCGAGGCGGGCTTGTTCGGCGAGGCGTTCTTCTTCGGCGAGGCGTTCTGCTTCGAGGCGGGCTTGTTCGGCGAGGCGTTCTTCTTCGGCGAGGCGTTCTGCTTCGAGGCGGGCTTGTTCGGCGAGGCGTTCTTCTTCGGCGAGGCGTTCTGCTTCGAGGCGGGCTTGTTCGGCGAGGCGTTCTTCTTCGGCGAGGCGTTCTGCTTCGAGGCGGGCTTGTTCGGCGAGGCGTTCTTCTTCAGCCCGCCGCGCTGCTTCGGCTTCGAGGCGCTCTTGTTCGAGGCGAGCTTCCTCTGCTAGCCGTTCCTTTTCGAGGCGAGCCTCTTCAGCGGCGCGGGTCGAAGCCTTGTCCTGCTCAGGCGGGGCAGCCTTGGATCGTCGGCCGAACCGGCGACCTTTGGCAGCCGGTTTCCCTGAAGCTTTCGACTTCGACTTCGACTTGGCCGCATGGCCTGCAGCGGACTGCTGCGGGTCAGCAACGGGTTCCTCAGGCGCCGCCTCGGGTGGCGCCGCGAGCGGTGCTTCAATTCGCAGCGAGCTGCCAGATGCGCCCTCGCCAACAGCCGCGCCAGGCTCCATACCCACCTGAGGCAAGGACTGGGCTGTGCCAACAGAGGTGCCGAGCCGGTCCTGGGTAATCGGCGGGTCGAGCACCGCGACCGACGGCCGACTGCTCGGGTCGAAGGCGTCCCACTCTCCGTGCTTGGACGCCACCAGCAGGGCCGGAGCGGTGAGGCCCTTGTCTCGAAGCATGTCCAAGGTCGCCACGGCATCGGCTGGGAGTTCCTGCTCGATCACGACCACGTCCGCCATCCCCGGCGTGATCTCAAGCTTCCCGATCAGGGTGGGGCGCACCTCGATGATTTCATCTGCGGCGGCACCCAGTCCGAACGACAACGACGGGTTTCGCGCGATGAGGAGCAGGCAGGTCATGCACTCACCCGATCGCGAAGAGATTTTGCAGGATGTTGATCGCGGCCGGACCGAGGATAACCACGAACAGGGACGGCAGGATGCAGAAGATCAGCGGGAACAAGATCTTCACCGGCACCTTTTGAGCGGCCTCCTCAGCGCGCTGCGAGCGCTTGATCCGCATCTCCTTGGCCTGGATCCGCAGGACGTTGGCGATCGGTATACCGAACGCATCCGCCTGGACCATCGCGGTGGCAAACTGCCGCAGGTCGGGCAGATTGGTGCGCTCGCCCATGGCTCGAATCGCTTCGGTACGGCCGACGCCGATCTGCATCTCCTGCAAGACACGGAAGAACTCGGCAGCGAGGGGTCCCTCGCTGTTCTTGGCAACCTGCGCCAAAGCTCCGTCGAAGGACATGCCCGCTTCAACGGAGATCGTCAGCAGGTCGAGCGCGTCCGGGAGCTCACGGCGCATCCGCTCGGTGCGCTCGTAGGCCATCTGGTAGAGGATCACGTTCGGAGCGAAGAATCCGCCGGCAGCGCCAAGCGCGATCACGCCGAGCGTGACGACGAAGCTCCAACCAAAGAGCAGCGAGAACGCGGTGGCGACCAAGGATCCAGAGATCAGGCCCAGCATCTTGAAGGCCAGCACGCGCTCGACGTCCCAACCCTCGGGGCTGCCGGCCAGGTCGAGCTGCCTACGGATGCCGGTCTTCTGACCCTCTGCGGTGAGTTTGCCGCCGCCCTTGGTGAGCCGAGCGAACAACGGATTGAACACCCGGTCCGCGAACGATTGATCCAGCTCGGCGCGCACCATCGACTGAGGAGCATTGTTGATCGCCTCGACGGCAGCCAGTGACCGACCCACGCCGGTGCGTCCCGTGCTGACGACCCCGAAGGCCAGCAGCAGCAGGACGACTCCGAGGAAGATCCCCCCGAGACCAAGGATGAGCTGCAGTGTCGAATCCATGTCAGACCTCCACCTGCACGACGCGCCGTAGCCAGAAGATGCCGACGACCAACATGAAGGCGCCGAAGCCGAGCAGCAGCAGGCCGAGCGCCGTTGTGTAGAGCGGCTCGAGGTAGCTCGGCCTCACCAGGATCAAGAAGACGGCGAACAGAATGGGAATCAGGGCGATGATGACGGCAGACAGTCGTCCTTCGGCGGAGAGCACCTGGACCTGACGGCGCAGCCGTTCCCGTTCCCGCAGGGTTGCGGCAACAGTCGTCAGCACTTCGGCCAGGTTGCCACCGACCTCTCGTTGCACCCGGATGGCAAGGACGACCCAGTGGAAGTCTTGAGAGTTCATCCGATCGGCGATGTTGTCGAGGGCCTCCTCGATGGGGACGCCGAGCCGGGCCTCCACCAGAGCCCGGTTGAACTCCACCGACATCGGCTCGTTGCCCTCGCGGACGATGGTGTCGACAGCCTGCGGGAGCGAATAGCCGGCGGACAGGGATCCGGCCAACAGCTGCAAGGTGTCTGGGAGCTGTGCGTAGAAGGCTGCCTG
The DNA here is from genome assembly GCA_963819985.1 of uncultured Actinomycetota bacterium. Taxonomy (GTDB): domain Bacteria; phylum Actinomycetota; class Actinomycetes; order DATJPE01; family DATJPE01; genus JANPBY01. The sequence continues at coordinate 446,455 of CAWFYH010000002.1, forward strand.
ACGGCGCGACTCCTTGACCTTGAGATAGGTCCAGGGAAGCACGACTCCGAGGGTCAGACCGACCAACGCGGCCATCAGTCGTCCACCGGTCAGCAGCAGCAGGAGCAGCGCGCTGCCGATGGCGATCCCGACGTGGACCAGCGCCCATTCTCCGGGTTTCAGTGGCAGCCCCGCAGCCTCGAGACGCCGTTCGAGCAGGTCCTCGACATCACGGCTGCGCACCGCCTTGTCGGCCAGGTCGACAGCAGACCGAGCAACTTGGGTGTCGCCCAGCGCCGTGCTTGTGGTCTCGGCCTCCTTGCGCATCGTCCGACCACCGAGGGTGTAGATCGACATCCGGCCGCGCACGGTGTTGGTGCGCTTGCGTCCGGCTCGGATGAAGGCAACAGCAAGCATCAGGGCGACACCGACGAAGATTGCGGCCAGGCCGAGCCATAGCCATGTCTCGTCAACGCGGTCATAGAACGCCGGTGCCGACACCGGGATCGGGCCGGATCCTTCCGCAACGGTGTTCTCGCCTGAACCTTGTGGCGCCCCAGGGAGGGGCACAAACGCGGTGTCGGTGATCGTCGTCTGCCCGGCCACGGCCGAAACCGAAACGGTGCTCCCGGTGCTGGCCAGCTCAGGGGGCACGGTGACCGTGACCCGAAGCTGGTTGTCGAGCGCCCGCGCGCTGGCGGCGAACGATGCCGCCAACTCCGCCGCTCCGCTGGCCTCCACGACCTTGCCGCCGGTAGCCGAGGCCATCGTCGTCAGAGTTTTCAGTTGGGCCTCGGTGGTGCTCAGCGCGACAGCGTCGAGGGTGACCCCGGAAGAGGCGACGTCGTCGGTGGCCTCTTTGAGGGACGCCCGACTGCGGGTGTCGGAACCGTCGCTCAGCAACAGGATGCTCCGGACACCAGTCTGTCCGGCTGTCTCCGCGGACTTGACGACCGCGTCGTAGAGCGCCGTGCCCCCCTTGGCCTCAAGGTTGTCGATCGCTTGGGTGATCGCGCCGTGGTCCAGAGTCGGCGCGACCAGCACGGACACCTTGTCGTTGAACGAGACCAGCCCGACCTTGACGTCCTTTGGAGCTGTCGTGACGTAGGTGTCGGCTGCCTCCTTGGCGGAGGCGATGCGTTCACCCTTCATCGAGGTCGAAGTGTCGATTGTCAGCACGGCCGTACGGTCGACTGGCGTGAGCCCACCGATCAGCGCGGCGGTGGACGCGACCGGGGTGCCGTCGATGCTGACCTGAACCGACGCGGGGTCGAGGCTGGCGCCTTCTGGCAGGTCGGAGGCCGAGAAGACCAGGGTGACCGTGCCGTCGTCTCCCGGCTTGACCTCACTGATCCGACCTACCGGATCGGCGGCGGCCGGCCCGACCACGACTACGGATAGGGCCAAGGCGGCCGCCACAGCCGTCAGTCGTCCCCCACGGGTGAGCAGGCTGGTCATGGTCAGCGTCCGAACTTCTCGAAGGCGAAGATCTCCGTATCGACCTGGACCCCGTTGGCGGAGAGCTTGTCGAGGAACTTGGCTCGAAGGCCGGTTGACTTGAGGTAGCCGAGCGACCGATCGGCCTCGTCGAAGCCGAGCCCGTGGTCGAAGAGGAACAGGTCCTGCAAGGTGATGATGTCGCCCTCCATGCCGACGACCTCGGTCACGTGGGTGATGTGCCGCGTGCCGTCCTTGAACCTGGCCTGGTGGACGATCAGATCGATGGCGCTGGCCACCTGCTCACGGATAGCCCGGACCGGAAGGTCGACTCCAGCCATCAAGACCATGGTCTCGACTCGGGCGAGCACGTCGCGTGGAGCGTTGGCGTGCACGGTGCAGATGGATCCGTCGTGACCGGTGTTCATGGCCTGGAGCATGTCGAGCGCGGCGGCGTCACGGATCTCACCCACGACGATGCGGTCGGGGCGCATCCGGAGCGCGTTGCGGACCAGATCGCGGATCTTGACCTCGCCCTTGCCCTCGATGTTGGGTGGACGGCTCTCTAGCCGTAGCACGTGCTCCTGGTGCAACTGAAGCTCGGCTGCGTCTTCGATGGTGACAACTCGCTCGTCCTCGGGAATGTAGGACGACAAGACGTTCAGGGTGGTCGTCTTGCCCGCACCCGTACCCCCGGAGACCAGGATGTTCAGCTTGCCGCGTACGCACTTCTCGAGGAAGTCGGCCGTGACCCGGCTCATCGTGCCGAACCCGATCAGGTCGTCCACCTGGTAGGGGTCGGCTGAGAACTTCCGGATCGTCAGCAGTGAGCCGTCAAGCGCCAGGGGCGGGATGACGGCGTTGACCCGGCTGCCGTCGGGGAGCCGGGCATCGACCATCGGGCTGGATTCGTCGACCCGGCGACCAACGCGGCCGACGATCTTGTCGACGGTGCGGCGCAGGTGGGCCTCGTCGTTGAACTGGCCTTCCACCTGGAAGATCCGACCGCTGCGCTCGACGTAGATCGAATCGGGACCGTTGACCATCACCTCGGTGATGTCGGGGTCGCGCAAGAACGGCTCGAGCGGTCCGTAGCCCAAGATGTCGTCCGCGACCTCCTGGGCGATCCGAGCCCGGTCCTGCACGGTGAGAGGTGTCTCCTCCTGGGCGAGCACTTCCTGCAGGGTGAGCCGGACCTTCTGCTCCAGCTCGGACTGGGTCAAGCGGGCGTCGTAGAGCTGTGGTCCCAGGTTTTCGAGCAAGGTCTGGTGCACGGTCTGCTTGAGCTCGGCGAACGGGTCAGTGGTCCGCCGGTGCTTGGAGCGGTTGACCAGAGCGTCGCTCTGCGGCTCCATGCTGGAGTCGACCCCGCGAGCGCGGCGGGCCTCGGCGAGGCGGTCGGAGAGACTCATCAGGTCCTCGTCTTTCTGCGCAGCAGCCCGCGCCGGTCGGTGCGAAGCTCGTACGGGACGGACTGGTCGACGGAAGGCGCGGTCAGCACGTAGTTGTCGGCGAAGGATCGGATCGCGAGGCTCACCGGGTGCTTGGGCTGGTCGAGCACGATCGGCACGCCTCTGTTGGTGGCCTTGGGCACCTCGGCCGAGGACGGGATCTGGCTCACGATGGGGGTACGAAGCGTCTTCTCCACCTCGGTGACCACCAGCCCGACCTTGGCATCGGCTCGGTTCATGACGACCTGGTAGCGGTCGCGGGAGTAGTTGAGCAGCTCCATGGTCTCGAGCGTGAGCTTGAGGTTCTTGATCGCCGGTATGTCCATCGTGGCCAGGAGTGCGATGACGTCGCTGCGGTCAAACGCGGCGAGGACCTGATCGTCGAAGGCCGGCGGTGTGTCAACCACCACGTAGTCGAACTGCTCGCGCAGGATGTCGAGGATCCGCCCAACGAGCTCGGCGGGGATCGTCGATGCGGCGCCCGGCTCGACCGGCGCCACGAGCGCCGACAGTCCGGGTGAGTGCGGCGTCAGCAGTGCCGCGACCCCCTGGGCGTCCAGGGTCTCACCGAGCGGGATCGCGTCGGCAATCGTGTGCGACGGGAACAGCTGAAGAGCGATGGCTACGTCACCGAAGGCCAGATCGAGGTCGACGAGGCAGACGTCGCGCTTTCCGCGCTCGGCCAGCACGGCGGCCAGGTTCGTCGACATGGTCGTCTTGCCGCACCCGCCCTTGGCGGAGAACACGGTGATGATCCGACCTCGAGACGATCCGTCGTCGCCTGCATCTTGGGAGTCGACCTGGTCGCGCATGGCCCGAGCGAGCGCACGAGTACGGCGGACCGCCGAGCTGAGGCCGGCGATGTCCCGTTCCTCGACCACCTCCCGGACGCCAGCCCGCAGCGCTTCTGCGAGAACCGAGGTGTCGATGCGGCGACGAACCAGGACGAAACCGAGGCTCGGTCGAGTCACGCGCATCGATTCGGCGAGCGCCAGAGCTGTGCCCTGATCGACCGACGGTCCGACCACGACACAGTCTTCCCCGAGCTGTACCTCGAGGTGGCGACGCAGATCCTCGACGCTCGACAACACCTGGGCCTCACCCCCGAGCGCGGCGTTGAGCGTGTCCGCGCCCGCGGGGTCAAGATCGACGATGACGGCCATTGCGGTGTCCTCAGTCCTCGTATTCCCGGGTCACTTGGTGACGTTTGCGCCGTTGGTCGGCGGAACGTTCCCGACCTTGGAGTCCGGGGTGAGCAAGGTGAACCACAAGGTGCCCTTCTGGGACGCGTAGATAAGCTGCTGCGCCTGCTTCTGGGTGACGGCCAGCGTAACGATGGCCCTAGGGATCTCCTCGGTGTTCTGGGTGCCGTCGCTGTCAGTCGTGGTCGTCTGCACCGGCTGAACGTTGCCGACCGTGATGACGGTGAGGCGATCGACCAACAGCTGGGTGGACTCCGCCGTCGCCTCGTTCTGCTGGGCCGCAGCGTTGGGGCTGCGCAGGGTCGCGAAGACCGCGACCTCGGAGCCTGCGCTGAGGAAGCCTGCCACCCGCTCGGGGTCGCCGAGCTGGAGCGACACCGCCATCTTGTCACCCGGGATCGGGATGGACGAGATGCCTTGCAGGCTGCCGAAGGCAGCGCTCACGATCTGCTGTCCGGGGAAGATTGTGGTGAGGGCAACCTGACCAGAAATCTGGTCGATGTTGCTCAGCGCGCCCTCAGCGACCGAGTTGGCAGCCACCTGGCGCAGTTCCATCGAGCCATTCGAGCTGGCGGTGGCCGCGCTCTGCCCGACGGGGATCTCTTGTGTGGCGAACAGCACCTCGACCTGCGCTTGGTCTCCCATCGCGCGGTCGTCGGCCGACCTGACGTAGGCGAAGACCAGCGCGGTCCCGAGTGCGGCCACGACGAGCGCGGCGATGAGAAGGATCGTTCGTCGTCCCATGGGTCCCTCTTACGGTGCGGGCCGGTGCGTGGCAGGCCAGGACGGGGGCCGACGGCGCGTCAACGGTCGAGACACCGTTGGGTGCTCGCTCGCCTTGTGCATGTCTTGAACCCCCCCGCTCCGCCTCCCGACCTCGGTCGGTGCGGCAGAGCCGGTCGAAGTCCCCCGGTGGGCCCTCGACGGAGAAGACGTTACTCAGCGTGAGCGAAAAGGGGAGGGTTCATGGGCTTTTTCGGCCGATCGAACCGCCGATATCCGCCGAAAGGACGAGCCCGGACAGGCTTGTGATCAGCCAGCGGCGACGGTTGCGGCGATCCGCGCGCGAACCGGCGGATCGGCGTACGTCCTCGCGGCGGCTAGTAGGCGTCGAGTCGCGAAGAGACCCAAGGCAACGAAAAGCATAAGGGGCAGCAGAGGATTTTCCGCATAGACAGTCAGCGAGAACCCGATCCCGGTGAATGTGGTCAAGGTGGCGAGGCGCACGCTGTAGGCGGCCATCGTCGCGGGAGGAGCGGGGGTGTCTCGTGAACCTTGCAGGTCGGCGCGGTGCGGTGAGCGCACGGACAGGCCCATGCAGGAGGCGGTCACAGACAGGCAGCAAGCGGCCGCTGCGCTGAACGCGGTCGTCACCTCGGTGAGGGTGGCTGTCCCTGCCCGCAACCCGCCGGCCAGCAGTGCGACCAGCACCGCGCCACCGCAGACCTCGAGGAGCACCCGCGTCTTGGACCAGAAGGCCAGCTTTGCCTCGTGGGGGAGGGATGACAGCCACAGAGCTCCGGAACTGTCGAGGCAGAAGGCATTGACTCCGAACAGCAGGCCAGCACCCGCCGCGACCAAGCCGGGCAGCAGGATGAGCGAGGTCCAGTCGAGGCCGACCGCGGCGGCGACGACCCCAGGGAGCAACGCCAGGACCAAGATGCCCCGGCGCAGGGCGGTGGATCGCCAGACGCTGGCTCGGTCGATGCGCAGCAGCTGGCCGAAGGCGGTCGGGGCGGCCGGGCGCCGCACCACCGGACGCGCGCTGCGCTGGATGGACGCGTCGGGGCTGCGGCGCAGCGCCCAGGCGCAGGCCCGGGCGCCAACCACGAACGCGACCAAGGCGACGACAAGCATGCCGACGGCTCCTGGAAGCCAGGCGAGCCACTGGCCCGCTGCGGCTTGCAGGGCGAGGATGAGGATGCCTCGCAGCGGGTTCTGGTCGAGCAAGCCCGCCAGCTGCCCGGACCAGACCGCGGCCACCACGGCGAGGGACAGGCTCGCGGCGACGGTCCAGGTGACCCAGCGCCCCGTGCGTGTCTGGCGGACCCCCACCACGGTCCAGGCAACCGCCTGAGCCACAACCGTGACCACGGCGATGAATCCCAACATGGTCACCAAGGCAGGCACGATCCGAAACGAGGTGTCGATGAACACGTAGGACGTGAATCCGACCATGGCGAGCACCTGGACCACCCAAGCGAGGTTGAGCGGTGCCAGCAGGATCGAGATGAGGAACTGGGTCCGGGGTCGGATCGGGAAGGCGACCAACTGGTCGGCCGGGTAGAGCTCGTTGCCACCACCGGCCGCGATCGGGGCGGCAAAGGCAAGGATGACGAAGCCGGTCATCACCGTGGGTGTGATGAGCAGGATCCCCACTTGATCGGCGCGAGGCAGCAATCGAGCGACTACGGCGCCGAGGACGAGCAACGACGGAACCCCGGCGAGCAAGGTGATCAGGGCCAGCCGCTTGGAGCGTTGCCGAACCATCGCCCACCGCAGCCGGAGCAGCGGCCGGACCTGAGCTCGGGGCACGTCGGTCACGACAGGAGCTTCCGGTAGCGCTGGGCTCCTGCCTCGCCCCTCAGCTCCGAGGCGGGGGAGGCGGCGACGACCGCCCCGCGCCGCAGGACGACGGCTTCCTCGCAGGCTTGGACGGCCAGGTCGATGAGGTGGGTGGACACCACCACAGCCGATCCTTTGAGTCGAAGTTCGCGTACGACCTCCAGGGTCGCTTCAACCCCCAGCGGATCAACGCCATCGAAGGGCTCGTCCAGCAGGAGGACGGCCGGTTCGTGGAACGCGGCGAGCACAACCGACATCCGCCGTCCCATCCCGTGCGAGAACCCGGCCGTGACCCGGTCGGCGGCGGCAGTGAGATCGAAGCGGTCGAGCAGACTTCTGGCGCGCTCCTGCCACCCGTCGTCGGGCAGGCCACGAAGCCTTGCGGCGAGCTGCAGGTGCTCCCATGCAGTCGCCCGGGGGATCAGACCACCGACATCGGGGCAATAGCCGACCTCGGCCCGAGCGAGGGCCGGACTCGCCACGGCGTCGACACCGGCGACGTGTACGTCTCCGCTGGTGGGAGGCAGCACTCCGGCAAGCACCCGAAGTGTCGTCGACTTGCCCGCGCCGTTGCGCCCGACCAGGGCGACGGACGCAGCCGAAGCGACGGTCAGGTCCAGCGAATCGACGGCCGTGACTTCCCCGTAGGCGACGCGCAGCCCGCGGACCTCTACTGCGGCGCTCATGATCTACAGACTCGGCAGGTTTGGCTCAGCGGTAGAGCGCGTCGACGTCGGCTTCGAAATCTTTCATCACCACGTTGCGCTTGAGCTTGAGCGTGGGCGTGAGCTGACCGCCCTCTTCGCTGAAGTCGATCGGCAGGATCCTGAACTTCTTGATCGCCTCGGCGTTGCTGACCGCCTTGTTGGCTTCGTCGACAGCCACCTGGACCGCGTCCCGTACGTCCGGATCGTCCACCAGGTCGCTTGCTGAAATCTCGTCACGTCCGGCCGCCTTGAGCCAAGCCGGAAGGGCCTCCGCGTCGAGGGTCACCAGCGCGGCGATGAACGGCTTGTTGTCGCCGACGACCACGCACTGGCTGACCAGCGGGTGGGCACGCAGCCGGTCCTCCAGGACTGCTGGAGCGACGTTCTTGCCGGCGGCGGTGACGATGAGCTCCTTCTTGCGTCCGGTGATCGTAAGGAAGCCGTCGTCGCTGATCTCCCCCAGGTCCCCGCTGTGGAACCAGCCGTCGGAGTCCCTGGCCTCTGCCGTGGCCGTGGGGTTGTTCCAGTAGCCCCGAAACACCACCTGCCCCTTGATCAGGACCTCCCCGTCGGCAGCTATTCGCACGGACGTGCCTGCGACCGGTCTTCCGACGCTGCCGATGTGCAGGCCGTCTGGGCGGTTGAGGGTGGCACCCGCGGTGGTCTCCGTGAGGCCGTACCCCTCGAGGATCGTCACCCCGATCCCGCGGTAGAAGTGACCCAGACGAGCCCCCAGGGGAGCGCCGCCGGAGACGGCCCAGGCCACTCGGCCGCCCAGCGCGGTCCGCAGCTTGCTGTAGACGAGCCGGTCGAAGACCGAGTGCTGCAAACGAAGTGCCACGCTAGGACTGCTGTCGTCGTGAGCCTCGGAATAGCGGATGGCGACGTCAGCCGCTCGGCGGAAGACCCTGCCCTTGCCTGCGGCCTCGGCCGATGCGGCAGCGGAGTTGTAGACCTTCTCGAAGACTCGAGGGACGGACAGGATGAAGGTCGGCTGGAACACGGCGAGGTCGGCCACCAGGTTCTTCACGTCTGCCGTGTGGCCCATCCGCACGCCCGCGTAGACCGCGCCGAGCTCGATGGCCCTGGCGAACACGTGGGCGAGGGGGAGGAAGAGCAGCGTCGACCCCTGTTCGTTGAACATCTCCGGGGCGGCATCGACGACCACCTGCACCTCGGTGAGGAAGTTGCCGTGGGTGAGCTCGCAACCCTTCGGGCGGCCAGTGGTGCCGGACGTGTAGATGATCGTGGCCAGGGTCTCGGGCGCCAGGGTGTTTCGACGCGCCTCGACCTCGTCATCGCCAACCGACCTTCCAGCGTCGACGAGCTGCTCGATCCCGCCCTCGTCCAGCGTCCAGAGGTTTGCCAGATTCGGCAGGTCGGCCCGCACCGATTCCACGACGGCCGCATGGTCGGCGGTCTCGACCATCACTCCGACCGCTCCGGAGTCGCTGAGGATCCACTGGACCTGCTCGGCCGAGCTGGTCTCATAGATCGGTACGGGTACCGCGCCCGCGAGCCAGGCGGCAAAGTCGACGAGCGTCCACTCATAGCGCGTGCGTGACATCAGACCCACGCGGTCACCGACAACGACACCGGCGGCAATAAGCCCCTTGGCGACCTGGTTCGCCTCGGCGAGAAAGTCGCGGTAGGTGATGTCCTCCCAGCGGTCACCCGCTCGCCTGCTGAAGCCCACGGCGTGCGGCCGGCGGACGGCCTGTCCAACGATCAGATCCGTGAGATTGACCGCTTCCATGGGGTCACTCAGGGCGGGGGTCGTGTACTCGTGCATCACTGCTCCAGGTGGAATTTCGTACGGCTGCCGTTCTTGCGGTAGGCCATTTGGTTCGGGAAGAGCCGCCCGTGGTGCCCTCGATCATGCCTGCCTCGGGTGCGAGGCGGGGACGAAACGGACCCTCGAACGGATGACATCCTGGGGTCATGCCCGCGCTCGAGCTGGTGGACGAGACGTTCGTCCTTGCCCGCCCGGACGAGCTTGGACGTATCGTGCACGACCCGCGTCGTTGGCAGGAGTGGTGGCCGGACCTGGTGCTCACAACGTTCATGGATCGCGGAGACCTGGGGATGCGCTGGTCGGCTGCCGGGGCACGTTGGACCGGCAGCATCGAGGTCTGGCTGGAGCCCGTGGCCGGAGGCGTCCTGGTCCACCACTACCAGCGGTTGGATCCAATGCGGTCGACGACCTTGTCGCAACGCGACCTTCGCCGGGCGCGGACCGATCGCGCACGCAGCTGGAAGACGCACGCGTTCGCCCTCAAAGATGCTCTCGAGGGTGGCCGACGCCCCGGAAGTCCAGGACCAGCGCCGTCCGGGGATAGCGGGTTCAAGACGCCACCGTGATGTGCCGAGGTTCCAGAGGTGACGGACGTTCTCGCAACGACGCGGTGCCCCCGATGCGCGGCACTCGTGCGTGATGGCCAGCCCTGGTGCACGCTTTGCCATGCCGACCTGCGACCGGCTGAGCTACCCCCGGCGCCTACGACAGCGCTGACACCAGCGAACGGCGGTGGACAGGGACGTCACGCGACCTCGGCCGAGGGCCGGTCGACGGACGTGGGCGGATCTGCGCCTGATCCGCTGAACGATCCCCTTGACGTCTTGTTGGCCAGCGCTGAGCTCGACGGGCTGGCGGCAGAGGCCGAAGCGGAGAACAGCAGCACACGAGCGCCGTCTGAGCAGCAGATCGAAGCGATGCTCTCTCAGCTGGCCCTCGAGACGGCGGACCCTTTGGTGGGAGCATCTGGGCGGTTCGGTTCTCGCCCGGCCAAGGTCATGCTGGCCATCGGCGTCGGGGTCGGGTTCACCGCCATGCTGCTCCTCGGCGCTGCGGTCGCCGTGGCCATTTTCGGCTGACCCTCAGCCGGGGGTGAACGGCGCAGTCGCCTAGCGTGGAGCCGGTGAGGGTGCGTCGGTGAGGGTTCAGGTTGTCAGCGACGTCCATGCCCGCAACGACGCTCTGGCGCGGACGCTCGACGACGCCGACGCTTTGATCTGCCTCGGCGATCTTGTGCTGTTCCTCGACTACGACGACCCCGGCCTCGGGATCTTCGCCGAGCTGTTCGGCGCGAAGAACGCGAAAAGGTTCGTGGAGCTGCGGACGGTGGGGCGCCTCGACGAGGCACGAGAGTTCTCGACTCGGCTCTGGGCGGAACGCGGCGGGGACCGTACGGCCGAGGTGCTCGAGGCGGTGAAGCGGCAGTACGCCGCCACGTTCGCGGCCATGCCCTCCCCGGCCTTCCTTACCTACGGCAACGTCGACGTTCCCCATCTCTGGCCGGAATTTCTGCGGACCGGCCAGCGCGCCCTCGACGGTGAGGTGGTGGAGATCGGCGCTCGTACGGTGGGTTTCGTGGGTGGTGGTCTGGTGACCCGATATCGGACGCCGTACGAGATCTCCGAGGAGGAGTTCGCGGACAAGGTCGCCGCAGTTGCGGGTGCGGACATCCTCTGCACGCACATCCCGCCCGCGGTGCCGGACCTCACCTATGACGTGGTGGCCCGGCGGTTCGAGCGTGGGAGCATGGCCTTGCGCGAGACGATCGCGCGGACCCGGCCACTGATGTCGCTGTTCGGGCACGTGCACCAGCCGCTCGTGTCGCGGACCCGCATCGGGCGTACCGAGTGTGTCAACGTGGGGCACTTCCGTGGGCGGGGAAGTGGCCTCACCCTCGACCTGTGAACCCGATCGGGTCGCCGTCACCTAGGCTGCGGAAGAGCACATCCCCGCGTCGAGAGGTCCAGGCGATGGCCGACCGCACCGAGTCCAGCATCGTGATCGAGGCAGCGCCCGGGCCGATCATGGAGGTCATCGCCGACCTGGAGACCTACCCGGAGTGGACCAGCGGTCTGCGGGAGGTCGAGGTCCTGACGGTCTACGAGGACACCAATCGCCCGGCGGAGGCGCGCTTCGTGATCGACTCCGGAGGCATCAAGGACGAATACACCCTCGAGTACGAGTGGGACGGGGATTTATCCGTTTCTTGGACCCTCGGCGAGGCCAGCATGCTCAAGGCGATGGATGGGACGTACGACCTCGAGGATCTGGGCGACGGCAGCACGAAGGTCGTGTACCAGCTTGCTGTCGACGTGAAGATCCCGATGCTCGGGATGATCAAGCGCAAGGCCGAGAAGGTCATCGTCGATACCGCTCTCAAGGGGCTCAAGGCGCGCGTCGAGGGCTGACGCGGTCTGCCCGTCGGTCGGGAAGCCCTTGTCGGAGGGTTACGCGTATAACCTCTCGTCCCGTGCGTGTTCTGTTGTTCACCGGTAAGGGTGGCGTCGGTAAGACGACCGCCGCCGCGGGTACGGCTGCCCTGGCGGCTGCGCGCGGACTCAAGACTCTCGTGCTGTCGACCGACTCCGCGCACTCGCTCGGTGATGCTCTTGCTGCGGGCCACGGGGACGTGCCCCGCCTCGGCCCGGAGCCGATCGAAGTCAGCCCGGGCCTGTTCGCTCAGCAGGTCGACCCTCGCCGGCGCTTCGAGCGCTCGTGGCGCGAGATCCAGACTTACCTCCTCGACGTGCTCGACACGGTGGGAGTTGACCGGGTCGAGGCCGAAGAGCTGACCGTTCTGCCTGGTGCCGAGGAGGTGCTGGCGCTGCTCGAGGTTCGCGACCAGGTGCGTTCCGACGTCTGGGACCTCGTGGTTGTTGACTGCGCTCCCACGGCGGAGACGCTTCGGTTGCTGGCCCTTCCAGAGGCGCTGGGTTGGTACATGGACCGGATCTTCCCGATGGAACGCCGGGTGATGCGCTCGCTGCGCCCGGTGTTGGGCAAGGTCGCGGGAGTGCCGATGCCGCAGGACCGAGTGTTCGACGCCGTCGAGCGGCTGCACGCAGAGTTGGCGGAGGTGCGTGAGGTCCTGACTGCCGGGCACACCTCGGTGCGCTTGGTGCTGACACCCGAGCAGGTGGTGGTGGCCGAGGCACGGCGCACGTACACCTCGCTGTCGTTGTATGGCTACCGCGTCGATGCGGTCATCGCCAACCGGGTGTTTCCGAGCGATGGGGCGGATGCGTGGCGCGCTGCCTGGGTCGCCTCGCAGGCGGCGCAGCTGGCAGACGTGCAGGCCTCCTTCGCGCCGTTACCGCTGCACGTGGCCGACTACCAGCCAAGCGAGCCGGTCGGGGTCGACGCGCTGGCTGACTTCGCGGAGCAGACGTATTCACCCCTTCTGGACCCCTTCGCCGTTCCGCTCGTCGAGGATCCGCTGACCGTGGAGAGGTCTGGCCACGAGTTTGTCCTCTCCCTGGCGCTGCCGCTGGCGGATCGGGGTGAGATGGATCTGGCACGCAGCGGGGACGACCTGGTCCTCACCGTGGGCAGTGCCCGACGGATCTTGTCTTTGCCGAGCGCGCTTCGTCGGTGCACGGTGGCTGGGGCTGTCCTGCGCGACGGGCGGCTGCGGGTGCGCTTCGAGCCGGACCCTGAGCTGTGGGGGTCCCTGTGAGTGAGAGTGCTGCGGAGGCGCTGCGTCTGTTTGAAGCAGTCCAGGAGTGGGCCCGGCGCAGTTCGCTGGGCGACCTGGGCGCGCACCTGATGCCCGACCCGGAGGGTGGGTTCGCGACTGGGTCGGAGGAGTGCACCCTGTGCCCGATCTGCCAGGTGGTTGGAGCGGTCCGCGAACACCACCCGGAGGTTGCCGAGCACTTGACCGATGCGGTGACGTCGCTGGCGGCAGCCGTCCGCAGCGCGCTCGTCGGGTCTGGGGCTGCCGGGCCGGTCGGGCCGAGCGAGAGCTCGTCGTCCGTGCAGCACATCGACATCGGTTGACCCCCGGTCACAGGGTGACCCTGCGTCGGGAATCGGGGGCTCAGAGTCACGCCGGATCACGCTCGGTTGACTCACCGTGACGGGGGGTCGTCCGTTCGGTCGGTCCCTGTTCATTCATCCGTCCGTGTCACCGCCGGGGTACTTACTTCCATGATCACCTGCGCTTAGTCTGAGCGCGGGTGAGCCACAGGTGGCTCCCCTGGGGAGGGCTCATCATGCGGATATTCAGGCGGCGCCCGAAGGGCGATCGGGGTGCTGTTGCGGTTGAGGCTGCCCTCGTGACGCCGCTCATTCTGCTCATCGTGTTCGGCATCATCGAGTTCACCCTGCTGCTCAAGGACAACGTCGCCGTCTCCTCGGCCGTCCGTGCCGGAGCGCGTACGGCTTCCGCCGAGCCACGCAGCACGACCTTCCTCACCGACACCGCCGCCCAGATGGATCGTGCCGTGGCCTCGTTGAGCGACGAAGGGCTCTCCGCCGCGGGAGCCGAGCTCTGGATCTACGAGGCCAACGCCAACGGCTACCCGTCCGGCAACTCGATTACAGCCGGCAGCTGCGGTGCCGCCGCGCATTGTGTGCGGTTTACGTACAACACTGGATCGCAGTCGTTCACCGCCACCGCGGGCGAGCTCGCGAAATGGCCTCCCACATCGATCAACGCCTGCCCGAAGGATCCGGCGTTGAACCCGAGTGGACCGGACTCGGTTGGCGTCTACCTGTCCTACGAGCACTCGTTCATCACCGGCATGTTCGGCACCAAGCTCACCCTTGCTGACCACTCGGTGCTCAACTTCGAGCCGGTGCCTCCGACCCTGGGGTGCAAGTGACCGCTAGGTCGGCGCCCGAGACCCCGGGCGCCGAACAGTCGAGACGCTGGCGGCTGTCCGACGAGAGCGGCTACGTCGCGATCTTCGTGGCGCTGTGCCTGCCGCTGCTCGTCGGCATGTGCGCCCTGGCTGTTGATGTCGCCACCTGGCAGGTCACCGGGACCAAGGTCCAGAAGGCTGCTGACGCAGCGGCGCTGGGTGGCTCGGTCTATCTGCCAGACGATCAGCCCACGGCCTATGGCGTCGCCGTCGAGCTCGCGGCCAAGAACGGCTATTCGAGCGGCAAAGGTGACACGATCACCACCGAGCGAACCAGCCGCCCCGGGCAGTTGCGAGTGACGATCACGACGACCGTCAACAACGCCTTCGGCGTGATCTTCGGCCAGCAGCAGACCAACATCACCCGCACGTCGGTCGCTGACTACGCCGGTCCGGTCCCGATGGGGAGCCCGTGCAACGTCTTCGGCAACGAACCGCCCCCGCAGCCGGGGCAGAGCAACAAGGCGTCCAGCGTCTGTACGACCAACGAGCTGTGGCTCAACATCGCCGGACCACAGTCCAGCAAGGTGTCGGGCGACCGGCATCAAGCCAACCTCTGCCCCAATTCCATCTATGGATGCTCCGGCGGCCACAACGACGAGTACTCGACGGCGGGCTACTTCTACATCGTCAAGGTCCGGGCGGCCGGTCAGGTGGCGGTCGAGGGGTTTGACCCAGCATTCGTCAGCGTGAATGACCACTGCGACTCCGCGAATCTCAACGGCGCCACCGGCATCCCAGCGGGGAAGACGGCCGTTGGGGATCCCGCAACTCGGTATGCAAAGGGCGACGGTCCCTACTGCACCGGCGACATGCTCTTCACCGGCGACGCCGAGCCTGCGCTGCCCCCGACGACGTCGTTCATCGTGCGTGGTCCGTACGACGGCGCTGACCCTCAGGCGAGTCCGGTCCTCAGCGGGTGCACGAAGCAGTTCAAGGGTTTCGGCACCGAGGGTCAGTCCCTGACGCTGAGCAACCTGCTCAACACAGACAACGGCAGCGCCGACGCACGGTTGTTGCAGGCAGAGTTTCGACGCTGGGTGAATCTCTGCACCTTCAACGCCCCTGGCCCTGGTGACTACGTCGTACAGATCCTGACCAACGTCGCGTTGGGCGCCGATCCGACCAACGCGGCCAGCCGAAACCCGAACCTCGGAGGCAGCGGACACAATCGGATGGCGCTTCGCGCTTTCTACACCTCCGGCGCGAACAACGCCCCGATCTCGGTCTCTGGTCTGCAGTCGATGTCGGTCTATGCGAACGCGACGAACTTCAACACGAACTTCTTCCTGGCTCGGGTGAACTCCGGTGGGGAGGACCACATCCTCACTGTCATCCTCTACGACATCGGAGACGCAAGTAACGCCGGAACGCTTCAGGTGCTCCCACCCGTGGACGCCAAGGTGAATGGCTCGACGTTGGCCACGTTTGCCGGGTGCCAGCTCACCAAGGGATCCGCGACCACGAAGACCAACCTCACCAACTGCTTGGACAATGTGGCCGTCCAGGAATACAACGGCACGATCGCCAAGATCACCGTGCCGATCCCGGACGGTTACCGATGCGATGACGCCGATCCGGCTGGCTGCTGGGTCCGCATCAAGTACGCCTTCCCAGGTGGGATCCAGGACACGACCACCTGGACCGCGTCACTCGATGGCGACCCGGTCCGGATCGTCGAGTAGGCGGTCGCTCCTAGACGCCGAAAGACCCCGAGAGCCGTGAGGCGCTCGGGGTCTTTCGGCGATCTTCGACAGGAGGCTGACCCCGACGTCGGGGTCAGCGCGTTCAGCTGGCGCGGCGCAACCGTGAACGCAGGGTCCGACGCGGCTTGTTGCTGCGCGGACGCCAAGTCATCTCTGGGGACATGAGCAGGCCAGCGGCGATCATGCTAGCCGTGCTGTGCGGGCGGGACACGGTGGACCAACTTCCTTGTTGTTGCGGGCTGCGTGGATCGCAGGGGATTTCCGCTTCACCAAGTATGACGCCGAGACGGGCCAAACCCATCCCAAAAGCGTCGTGATTTGGATCACATCCAGATTGAGACGAATTTGTGAACTGAATTGGGGTCATCGGGTTTTGAGCGAATCCCTAGTAAGAAAGTGGTTCAAGGTTCGGACATTTCGCCCCGTCAGTCGTCGCCGCGCTCGGGGTCGCGGCCGAATGGCAACGAACGGGGCGATTGCGGACGTTCGAGCGCCCCGTTCGCTGCCACTCATCGAGGCACCCCAAAGGGCTAGCACCCGCTGAGATCCGAAACCCCAGATTGGCACGGTTTGTGAAGCAGCCGAACTGGCCGGGCTTGTCGGTTCCTCGGCCGTGACTAGCGGCTCAGACAACCGCTCCGTGATCGGGGTCGTCCTCGTCGTCCGGTCGTTCGCCGAGGGTCGCGAACAGCGTGCCAAGGCCGGCCAGGAACGCCACGACGACGAGCAGCCCGGTCCAACCTTCGAGGCGGTAGTCGAACAGCGTGCACACGGCTACGACCACCGGGGCGCCGAGGACCGCCGCCCAGGCGAAGCGACGCAGAGGGGTGCCTCGTGGCACCGGCGGGGGAGGAGGGGGCACGAATCTGTCGTCCGGATCCTCCAGGTCCTCTGCCTCGGCGGGGACAGCAGGCTCACCGGCAAGCAAATCGTCCCAGCCGATGAACGCTGACCGACGCGGATCGGGAACGTCGCCGCTATTCGCGTCCCAACCGTCTCGTTCCTCGGTGTCTGCGGCGTCGTCTCCGCGACTCCGAGATTGTGCCGGGCGTTCAGAGGGGCTGGTCAGGTCTAGCCGCGACACGATGTCAGCAAAGGCAGCGTCGACGTCCGGGTCGGTCGCAGGCCCTTGAGCGCCTTCGTTGGGAGCGGCGGACTGGAGCCGGCTCAAGACCTCGACGGCCCGCTGTCGCGCGCCCACGTCGACGAAGAGCCGGTCGGTCGGTCGGTCCGGCAGCTGGACATCGAGATAGGGGCCGGAGCGCCCTGGATGGGGGACCGAATAGGCGGCGACCCCGGCATCGCGCAATGCGTCAAGGGCTGCCTGCGCCACCCATGGATCGACGTCGGCCAGGTGAGCCCACGACTGGGCTGGGATGCCGTTGTCGCGCATGCTGAGAGCCGGCGATCAAGACTTCGAGGCGGTGGTGTGCCGTTGGACGAACTCCAGCGAGCCGTCAAAGATCGCCGGCGCGTCGTGGTCGAGCGTGGCCACGTGATAGCTGTCGGGTAGCAGGCGTTCCTCGGTCTCAGTCGACCCGAGGTGCTCGAGGACGTACGCGGCGTTGGACGGCTCGACGACGTGATCCTGCGGGCTGCGAAACAGGAGCGCCGGACAGATGATCTTGCCGAGGTCCGCCTTGGTCAGAGACCAGAGCTTGGTGAGGGAGTACAGGGCCTTGAGTGGGACCCGGTCGTAGGCGATCTCGTCCTGGCCCGGCTTCGCGATGTCATTGGAGACCCCACCCAGCGAGGGGACGACGTGGCGCAGCACGGGCAGGGCCAACAGCGCCTTGTTCTCGCTATGAACCGACGGGTTCACCAGCACGATGCCCTGTACGAGATCGGGGTGCCGCTCCGCCAGTCGCAACGTGAGAGTGCCGCCCATGGACAGACCCATCACGAAAACCTGCTCGCAGCGCTCGGCCAACTTCAGCAGGGCACGCTCGACCTCGGCATACCAGTCCTCCCAGGTGGTGAGCTGCATCTCCTGCCAGGTCGTTCCGTGGCCCGGTAGTCGGGGAATCTTGACCGAATAGCCAGCAGTGGCCAGGTGCTCGCCCCACGGACGCATGGACGCGGGTGAGCCGGTAAACCCGTGACAGAGCAGCACTCCCACCGGTCCGCCGTGATGGATGTAGGGCTCGGCTCCCGATTTCACTGGCACGGCGGTCCTCTCATCGGCCATCGTCGCGCTACGGTGGGCAGCGGACGCGTAATCAAGGGGAATCGTCGCACGAGGAGGGGCCGGTTGTTCTACTGGATCCTCAAGACCATCATCCTCGGACCCATTCTGCGCCTGTTCTTCAGGCCGTGGGTCGAGGGCCTCGAACACGTGCCCGAGGACGGGGGCGCCATTCTCGCGTCCAACCATCTCTCGTTCAGCGACTCCATCTTCTTGCCGTTGGTCGTCCCGAGGAGGGTGACTTTTCTCGCGAAGTCTGACTACTTCGATGGTCGCGGGGTCAAGGGGCGCCTGACTGCCGGGTTCTTCAAGAGCGCCGGCCAGCTTCCGGTGGATCGCTCGGGTGGCAAGGCGTCCGAGGCGGCGCTCAGCACCGGGCTCAAGGTGCTCAACGAGGGCCACCTCCTCGGCATCTACCCGGAGGGGACGCGTTCGCCGGACGGCCGGCTGTACCGCGGCAAGACCGGCGTTGCGCGGATGGCCCTCGAGGCGGGTGTGCCCGTGCTCCCCGTGGCGATGATTGACACCGAGAAGATTCAGCCGATCGGCAAGAAGATCCCGCGCATCATGCGGGTCGGAATCAAGATCGGCCCACCGCTCGACTTCTCCCGATACGAGGGGATGGAGGGTGACCGGTTCGTGCTGCGTTCGATCACCGACGAGATCATGTACGAACTCATGGACTTGTCCTCCCAGGAGTACGTCGACGTCTACGCCGCCAAGGCGAAGGCCGACCTGGCTGAAGGTCGAAGCCCGCTGTCGCAGCCAGACACCGTCGACGTCTCGGAGGTCGATGACCGACCGGTGGGAGCGGGCCAGCCGGCAGCGTGATCGGTGTCGGTCAACCGGCGCCCTCCGCTAGCGGACCACCCAGGACTTGGATCGCTCCACCGCTGAACGCCACCGCTCGTAGGCGGCTTCGTCCGCCACGGCGGCAGGGTCGAAACGTCGATCTAGCGCCCACGTGGCGCGAAGCTCCTCGGTGGAGGCCCAGACACCGGTTCCCAGTCCCGCGAGGAACGCAGCGCCCAAGCCGGTTGTCTCCAGCACCTTAGGTCGCTCCACGGGAACGCCGAGCTGGGTTGCTTGCAGCTCGCACAGCAGATCGTTGGCTGCTGCGCCACCATCCACGGCAAGGCGCGGAAGCCGTACCCCCGCCTCGCCAGTCATGACGTCGACGACGTCCCGGATCTCGTAGGCGATCGCCTCGACGGTGGCCCGGACGAGGTGGGCGCGAGTCGTGCCGCGGGTGATTCCGATGATCAACCCCCGGGCGTCGGGATCCCAGTCCGGTGCGCCGAGACCGGTCAGTGCAGGGACGAAGACCACGCCAGCGCTGTCCGGCACGGTCCGTGCGAGCGCCTCGGTCTCAGCCGCCGACCCGATGATCTGCAGCCCGTCGCGCAGCCACTGGACAGCGGCACCGGTGACGAACACCGAACCCTCCAGCGCATAGGTCAACCCGCCGTCCGGAGCCCCCCATGCCACGGTCGTCAGCAGCCCAGATCGAGACCGGACGGGCGTCTCGCCCGTGTTGGTCAGGATGAACGACCCGGTGCCGTAGGTGCACTTCGAGGAACCCTCGTCGAAGCACGTCTGACCGAACAGGGCGGCTTGTTGGTCGCCGGCAATCCCCGCGATCGGTATGTCTAGGCCCAGGAAGGCGCTCGGGTCTGTGCGCCCGATCTCGCCGTAGGACGGTACGACGGTCGGCAGGGCGTCCATGGGTACGTCGAACAGCGCGCACATCGTGGCCGACCAAGCACCGGCCTCGAGATCGAAGAGCAAGGTGCGCGAGGCGTTCGACGGGTCGGTCACGTGGTGCAGGCCTCGAGTCATGCGGGCGATCACATATGAGTCGACTGTGCCGATGGCCACCCGCCCGGTCTCGACCCGTTCCCACAGCCGAGGCTCGTTGTGCGAGATCCAGGTCAGCTTGGTGGCCGTGAAGTAGGGGTCCAGGCGCAGCCCGGTGATCTGCGCGACTTCGGCCTCGTGGCCATCGCCGCGCAGCTGCTCGCAGAGTGCGGCCGTACGCCGGTCCTGCCAGACGATGGCCCGCCGGGCCGATCCGAGTGTCTCGCGGTCCCAGAGCACGGCGGTCTCGCGCTGGTTGGTGACGCCGACGGCCGTTGGGGGGTCGTCGGAACCTGCCAGCGCCGCGCGAGTGGCGGCTAGCACGGCCTGCCAGATCTCCTCCGGCTCGTGCTCAACCCACCCCTCGCGCGGGAAGTGCTGGGTGAACTCCTGATAGCCGCGGGAGAGTACGTCTCCGGTGCGTCCGACCGTCAGCACGGTGACGCCGGTGGTGCCGACGTCGACGGCGAGGACGCTCACGCCACCGTGGAGGTCGTTGCACGCAGGTGCTCGAGGACCACTGGGTCGATCACCCCGTCGTGCAGCCGTTCCTCGAGGTTCTCCACACCGGCCCATGACGCAAGGCTCGCGGCGAGGTTCTCACGTGAGTGGCCCGCCGCGGCCAACCGGCGGGTGATCTCCACGGCCAGGGCTCCGTCCATCGACAGGCAATCTTCCAGCGGCGTGGAGCCGAACAACATCGAATGCACGGCGAGGATTCGTTGAAGCTCAGGCACTGGGTCGGTGTGGTCGTCGACCCGCAGGTCGACCAGTACGTCGCTCCCGCCGCCGTACCCACCCTCCGGCGTCACCACCAGGACGGCCGCCGACTGCCGCCCCCTGCTGTCGCCGCCCGCGCGATCGCCCGCCAGCAGAGCGGCAAGCAGACGTTCGGCGAAGGAACCGACAGTGGCTCCCGACAGCCAGCTCGCCTCGATGGCTTCGACGACCTCCGGCCCCGTGAGGATGTTTCCCTGGATGGCATAACCCTCGCCGGTACGTCCGCCGGCCCACGGCATGCAGCCCGGGCCGGTGTAGGTCGCCGATCTGCCGCCCGCATCGACGACCCCGGCCTGACGTTCGTCGCGACCGTCGTCCGCGCCTACCAGCGCATGGAGCGTGGCCTCCGCGCTTTGGCCGGCACGGAGCAAGGCCATCCCGTCCGGCCGATAGGCGAGGTTGGCCCACGCCTGGGTGGCGATGGCCCCGACCCCGGACGCCGCGGCCGGGACCACAGCACCCACGGCGACAAATTTCGAGGCGACGGCAACGCCCAGGTGGGTGCCGTCCGGACTGCGGGCAACGATCGAGAAGGTCACCCCCTGACACTAGGGTTTGCTGGTGTCTGGTGCGAGGGTTCCGCCCCGCACGGGCCGCACGTTTCCGTACATCCTCACGAGGAGAGGCGACTCATGCGCATCGGTGTTTTGACAGGTGGCGGCGACTGTCCAGGACTCAACGCGGTGATTCGCGCGGTCGTGCGCAAGGGCGTCTCGGAGTACGGCCACGAGTTTGTAGGATTCCGGGATGGCTGGAGGGGACCGCTCGAGCGGCTGACCATGCCGCTGGACGTCGGAGCCGTACGCGGGATCCTTCCTCGGGGCGGCACCATCCTCGGCACGTCGAGGACCAACCCGGTGAAGATCGACGGGGGAATCGAGCGGATCGAGGCGAACCTCAAGGACATGGGCGTCGATGCGCTGGTGGCCATCGGGGGTGAGGACACCCTTGGCGTGGCGACCACGCTGTACGAGCACGGGGGGCAGGTCGTCGGAGTGCCCAAGACGATCGACAACGACCTGAATGCCACCGACTACACCTTCGGCTTCGACACCGCGGTCAATGTCGCAACCGATGCGATCGACCGCCTGCACACGACCGCGGAGTCCCACCACCGGGCACTCATCGTGGAGGTTATGGGTCGCCACGCGGGGTGGATCGCCCTGCACGCTGGGATCGCGGGTGGCGCCAACGTGATCTTGATCCCCGAGGAACGTTTCGACATCGTGGAGGTCTGTGGGTGGGTCGAGTCCCGCTTCCGCACCAACTACGCACCGATCGTGTGCGTGGCCGAGGGTGCGATCCCGCTCGATGGCCAGATGATGACCAAAGACACCGAGCTCGACTCCTTCGGGCACCCGAAGCTCGCGGGGATCGGGGAGTGGTTGGCCGACCAGATCGAGCAACGCACGGGCAAGGAAGCGCGGACCGTGGTGATCGGGCACGTCCAGCGAGGCGGTACGCCAACCGCACGAGACCGCTGGCTCGCCACCCGCTTCGGGTTGCAGGCCATCGACGCGGTGCACGAAGGGGACTGGGGAAAGATGGTTGCGCTTCGCGGGGTCGACATCGTGCGAGTGCCTCTGGAATCAGCCACCTCGGTGCTGAAGACCGTGCCGCCCGAGACCTACGCCGAGGTCAAGGGTCTGTTCGGCTGAGAACTCCCTTGGTGAGCCTTGGTCGGTCGGTTGAGGTGGGAAAGGGCCGTCTTGCCTACCATCCGGCCTCGCGGGCTCGGCCTCCCGGCAAAACCCGTGTTGCGTGGCCGTAGGCTGATGGCGTGGTGGACCTGCTGAGCTGGCCTGACCTGCCGGCAGCTCAGCAGCCGGACTGGTGGAGCGGCGCCGTACCCGAGTCTGAAGAGTCCCTACGTCGGTCTCGTGTCGAGGCTGCTCAGGCACCCAACGCAGATCCTGCGACGGTGGCTGCGGCCGTCGAGACGTTGCGGAGCCTGCCCCCATTGGTCTTCGCCGGTGAGTGCGATGTCCTGAAGACACAGTTGGCCGAGGCTTCGGCCGGCCGGGCCTTCGTGTTGCAGGGGGGTGACTGCGCGGAGACCTTCGACGGTGTCGACGCCGACACCATCCGGGGCAAGCTGCGCACGATCCTGCAGATGGCCATCGTCTTGACCTACGGCGCGTCGGTGCCGGTGGTGAAGATCGGCCGCATCGCCGGGCAGTACGCCAAGCCGCGGTCGGCCGATCTAGAGAGCCGTGACGGACTGAGCCTTCCGTCCTATCGCGGTGACATGGTCAACGGTCTGGCGTTTGAGGAATCGGTACGGCGCCACGACCCGGCCCGGCTCGTCGAGGCCTACCACCGCGCCTCGGCCACGCTCAATCTGACCAGGGCGTTCACCCAGGGTGGGTATGCCGACCTTCGGCAGGTCCACGCCTGGAACCAAGACTTCGTCCGGGAGACTTCTGCCGGGGAGCGTTACGAGCGCATGGCTGGCGATATCGACCGGGCGCTGGCGTTCATGCAGGCCGCCGGAGTCGACCCCGAGGCGTTCCATCGCGTCGACCTCTACGCCGGCCATGAGGCGCTCGTCCTTGACTACGAGCGCGCCCTGACCCGGATCGACTCGCGCAGCGGACGCCCCTATGACGTCTCTGGACACTTCGTCTGGGTGGGTGAACGCACCCGCGCGGTGGATGGCGCGCACGTCGACTTCGCGGCGACGGTGGCGAACCCCGTCGGCGTGAAGATCGGTCCGACTGCGAGTCCCGATGAGGTGCTAGCACTGGCGGATCGACTCGACCCCGACCATGAGCCCGGTCGCCTGACTCTGATCACGCGGCTCGGTGCCTCAGCGGTGCGTGATCGGCTTCCTGGCCTCGTGAGCAAGGTCGAGGCGAGTGGGCACCCGGTGCTCTGGGTCTGCGACCCCATGCATGGCAACACGTTTGAGTCTGCGGCGGGCGTCAAGACGCGGTCCTTCGATGACGTGGCCGACGAGGTGCGTGGGTTCTTCGAGGTCCACCGAGAGCTGGGCACCCACCCGGGCGGGATCCATATCGAGCTCACTGGCGACGATGTCACCGAGTGTGTCGGTGGCGCCGATGGCTTGGCCGAGGACGGGCTCGGGTCGCGCTATGAGACCGCGTGTGACCCCCGCCTCAACCGACGGCAAGCCCTCGAGCTGGCCTTCCTGGTCGCGCAGATGCTGTCGCGATGACCGACACGCTGGCCATCGATTGCGGCGGTTCGGGAATCAAGGGTTCGGTGCTTGACGTCGAGGGTGCCATGCGCGTGCCACGCGTGCGGATCGCGACGCCGTACCCGCTGCCACCGGACCGCTTCGTCGAGGCGCTGCGCACGGTCGCCAAAGGTCTCCCGGAGTTCGCCAGAGTGACGGTCGGAATGCCGGGGATGATCCGACATGGGGTCGTCATCGAGACGCCGCACTACGTGACCAAGCGCGGTCCACGGTCCCGGCCACACCCCGGGCTGGTCAGTGCATGGAGTCGCTTCGACGCAGCAGCCGCCGTGGGCAAGGCTTTCGATCGGCCCGCCCTCGTGCTCAACGATGCCGAGGTGCACGGAGCGGGATGTGTGTCCGGGGTGGGCCTGGAGGTGATGTTGACGCTGGGCACCGGTCTTGGCTGTGCGATGTTCGACCGAGGGCACCTCGCGCCGCACCTGGAGATGTCCCGAAGCCCCGTGCGTCGGTCGGCGACCTTCGACACCTACGTGGGCGATACCGAACGTCGGCGGTTGGGCGACGCGCGGTGGTCACGACGGGTCGTCAAGGCCGTCGAGGCGCTCCGTCCGGTTTTCGTCTGGGACCGGCTCTACCTGGGAGGCGGAAACGCCAAGCGGATCGCGCCGGGGGATCGTGAGCGACTGGGGGAAAGCGTCGAGATCGTGGCCAACTCGGTCGGGATCCTCGGCGGGGTGCGCGCTTGGTCCCTGGAGATGCACTAGTCACCCAGAAGCGGTCTCGTCACACAAATGACGGCTCGCCGACCCTAGACGTGGTGGGGGGCCTTGGCACTAGCGTGCTCAGTCACCGCCAACGAGGAGGACGCATGTCGATGTCTCGTCGCACGGGCTTGGTCGCTGTAGCCAGCATGGCCGCCGCGCTCCTGGCCACTCCGGGGGTGGCCGCAGCTGCTCCCTCAAGTGCCGCCTTGGCCCACGATCAGCGTCCCGGCCACCACTGGCACCACAACAAGTCGGTCCCTGTCCAGATCCTGAGCTTCAACGATTTCCATGGCTATCTGGAGGACCCGTCAGGTGGGGATGCCACCCTGGGTGCCCAGCTCGATCCGGCTGGCACCGTCGTCGGCGGGGCTCGCTACCTGGCCACCGAGCTGTCCGAGCTGCGTGCCTCGACGAGGGCGCCGAGCCTGACCGTCGCTGCTGGTGACCTCATCGGCGGCAGTCCGTTCCTCTCGGGCGCCTTCCACGACGAACCGAGCGTCGAGTCGCTCGACGCCTTAGGCCTGGACGTCTCGAGCGTCGGAAACCACGAGTTCGACGAAGGCGTGCCCGAGCTTCTGCGCATGCAGTACGGCGGCTGCCATCCTGTAGACGGCTGCTACGACCCGGCACACCCCTACGCGGGCGCGGACTTCAACTGGTTGGCGGCCAACGTGGTCTACAAGAAGGGCACCCCGAAGGCCGGTAAGTCGATTCTGCCTCCCACGTGGGTGAAGAAGGTCAAGGGTGTCAAGGTCGGGTTCATCGGCATGACCCTGCATGACACTCCCTATCTCGTGTCCCAGGACGGCATCAAGGATGTCGACTTCAAGGACGAGATCAAGACCGCCAACAAGGCCGCCCGTCACCTTCGCAACCACGACGTGCGTGCGATCGTGGTCCTGATCCACGAGGGCGGCATCCAGGCGGGGACGTACGACGGCTGCGTCGGCATCTCCGGGCCGATCACGACCATCGCGGAGAACCTGCATCCCGACATCGACCTGGTCGTGACCGGGCACACCCACCAGCCCTATGTCTGCAACATCCCCGACAAGTTCGGCCGGTCGCGGATGGTCACCTCGGCATCGTCCTACGGTCGCGTGGTCACTGAGACGATGCTGCCCATCAACAGGCGGACCGGTCAGGTACAGAGATGGCGTGTCACCTCGACCAACCACCTCGTGTCGCACGACCTGGCCATCGACCCGGTGCAGCAGCTGATCCTCGACAAGTGGCGGGTCCTCGAACAGCCGATCGGTGATCGGGTGCTGGGGGAGACGACAGAGGCCATTACGAAGAGCCCCAACCGCGACACCGAGTCCGATCTCGCGAACATGATTGCCGACGCTCAGTTGGACGCGACCTCCGCGCCGGATCTCGGGGGTGCGCAGATCGCGTTGATGAACCCAGGTGGCGTGCGCGCCGATCTGACGTGCGTTCCGGACGCAGGAGGGACCTGCACCTACCCGTCTGACGTGACGTTCCGGCAGGCGTTCACGATCCAGCCGTTCAGCAACACCCTGATCACCAAGACCTACACCGGGGCGCAGCTGAAGGATCTTCTCGAGGAGCAATACATCCCGGACCGGCCGGGAGGTCGGCCTGTGCTGATCCTGGGTGTCAGTCGAGGCCTTCACTTCGACTACTCGATGTCTGCCGCCGCAGGCTCGCGGATCAGCAACATCGCGCTGAACGGAACACCGATCGATCCGACCGCGAACTACCGGGTCGCGCACAACTCGTTCCTGACCACCGGCGGTGACGGGTTCAGCACCTTCACCCTAGGCACCGATCCGGTGGGTGGAGCCGTCGACCTCGACGCGTTCATCGACTACATCGCGTCGAACAGCCCGATCGTCGCCCCTGGCACCGACCGGATCAACGAAACCCCCTGATCTACCCCCGCTGAGGGTGACGTCGTACGAAGACACACCGGCGTGTCGACGTACGACGTCACCCTCAGCGGGGTCGGGTGTCTGTCGAGTGGGGTGTCTGTTTTCCGCTAGTACGCCGCCGGTTGCGGACGTCATGATGGGGGGGTGACTCTGACAAGGGCAACGAACGTGCCCCAACGTGCTGAGGCGACCCATCCGCCCGGGGTGGACGCCGAAGAACTTCACCGGGCAGTCGACAGCCGCGACTCTCGTTTCGATGGCCGGATCTTTCTGGCTGTGACCAGCACCGGCATCTACTGCCGACCCAGCTGTCCGGCTCGACGGCCGCGTCGCGACAACCGGCGCTTCTACGCCTCTTCTGCGGCCGCGGTTGCTGCCGGGTTTCGGGCCTGCCGCTTGTGCCGGCCAGAGGCGACGCCCGGATCGCGGGAGTGGGACCACCGGGGTGACCTGGCTGCGCGCGCGCTTCAGCAGATTGCTGCGGGTTACGTGGATGAGCACGGCGTCGCCGGACTGGCGAGCGGTCTGCACGTCAGTGAACGTCACCTGCACCGCGTGCTGATTGCGGAGGTCGGGGCCGGAGCGGCCCGGCTCGCCCGGAGTCGACGTGCGCAGACCGCTCGGCTGCTGATCGATCAGACCTCGCTTCCGCTGACCGATGTTGCCTTCGCGGCGGGCTTCGCCAGTGTTCGCCAGTTCAACGACGTCATGCGCGAAGAGTTCGGAGTGGTCCCGTCCGCCCTTCGACGAGCGCGCTCCGATGACGATCGCTCGTCGAACGACGGTTCCCTGGTGCTGCGGCTTCGGCTCAGGGAGCCCTACGCCGGGGGGAGCCTGACCCGTTGGTTCGCGGCGCACGCCGTCCCCGGTGTCGAGCAGCCGACCGATGGCGAGTTTGCGCAGGTGGTTCGGACAGCTCACGGCCCATCGATCGTCCGCGCGCGGCCCGAGCCGGGTCACCTGCTGGTGCGGTTGTCTCTGAGCAGCCTTGCTGACCTGTCCACCACCGTGGCCGGTCTGAGACGCAGCTGGGACCTCGACACCGATCCGGTCGCAGTCGACGAGGCGTTGTCGGCCGATCCGCTGCTCGCTCCGATGGTTGCGCGTCGACCTGGGCTTCGGGTCCCCGGCGCCTTCGACGGTTTCGAGGTGGCAGTTCGTGCGATTCTGGGTCAGCAGGTCTCGGTCGCGGCAGCCAAGACCTTGGCGATGCGCTTGGTGCAGCGCCACGGGGAGCAGCTGCCGAGTCCGGTGGGTGCTCTCACCCATGCGTTCCCGACAGCGCCCGCCTTGGCCGAGGCGGACCTCGCTGAGCTCGGCATGGTCCGGGCCAGAGGTGAGGCGGTGCGGGCGCTGGCTGCTGCAATGGTCGGAGGGCTCCGCCTCGAACCCGGTGTCGACCGTGAGGAGACTCGCGAGCAGCTGTTGGCACTGCCCGGGATCGGACCGTGGACTGCCGACTACATCGCCTTGCGTGCGTTGGCCGACCCAGACGCGTGGATGCCTACCGACCTGATTGTTCGTCGGGCGGTTGCCAGCAGAGCTGCCGACCCTGATCGATGGCGCCCCTGGCGCGCCTACGCCGCCTTGCACCTATGGACCAACGACGCACTGGAGACCTCATGATCACCACGACCAACACCGCAGCACCGGCTAGCGCAATCGATCTCGACCACCTCGACCTCGCCGTACTCCCGACCCCGGTCGGCCCCCTGGTGGTGCTGGGGCGTGGGGGAGTGGTGGTCACGTCCGGCTTCGGAACCGTGGAGGATGTACGTCGCAATCTGCCCCGGGATCTGACCACCCTTGAGGTACGTGAGGGCAGCGACCTCGCCCACGTGTCCCGGGCCGTGGAGGCCTATTTCGCAGGGCAGCTTGATGTCCTCACCGACGTCGCTGTCAGCCAGCCAGGTGGCCCATTCCTGACCGAGGTGTGGGCGGTCATGCGCGAAATCCCGCCGGGTCAGACCTGGTCGTATTCCGAGTTGGCGGCCAAGGCTGGTCGACCCGCCGCTGTTCGTGCTGCCGGGCAGGGGTGCGCGACCAACCGGGTGGCGCCCTTCGTGCCGTGCCATCGAGTCGTGCGCTCCGACGGGTCGCTCGGGGGCTATGCCTACGGTCTTGCGATGAAGCAGGCCCTGTTGGACTTCGAGCGGGGCTAGGCCGATCTCAGCCCTCGGGCTGCTCGACCAGTTGCGCGATGTACAGCGGCTCGCCGAGCCGGTCGAGCAGCTCGGCCTGGGTCTCTAGGTAGTCGATGTGGGTCTCTTCGTCGGCCAGGATCTCCTCGAAGATGCGCGCGGAGGTGATGTCGCTGACCGAGCGCATGTATTCCACGCCCTCGATGAGGCGGCTGCGGGCCTCGTGCTCGACGGCGAGATCGGAGGAGAAGATCTCGGCGAGATTCTGCCCGATGCGCAGGGGGAACAGCCGTTGAAAGTTGGGCAGGCCTTCGAGGAAGAGGATGCGGTCGGTAAGGATCTCGGCGTGCTTCATCTCGTCGATCGACTCGGCCCTGGTGTAGGCCGCCAGCTTCGTGAAGCCCCAGTTCTCCTGCATCTTGGCATGCAGGAAGTACTGGTTGATCGCCGTCAGCTCACCCGACAGCTGTTCGTTCAGGAACTCGATGACTCGCGCGTCTCCCCGCATGCAGCGAGCCTATCGGGCAGACCTGCCCACACGCGGCGAGGACACCCTCGATGCGGTCGTGGCAGCTGCCGCAGCCCGTGCCTGCGCCGGTGGCCTCGCCGACGGCTGCGACCGTCTGAGCGCCGCCCTCGAGCACGGCCGTGACGACCTCGCGCTCGGTGACTGCGTGGCAAAGGCAGACGTACACGGACCGCTCCTCAAGAAGTTAGGTGTGCCTAACCATACTCCGGAGGTCTGTCCGCGCGTCAAGCCGATGGCAGTCCGAACAGCGCAAGGCAGCCGTCAACACCTTCGACGGTGATGCCTGCGGACAGGCGAGATCCGGTCCAGGCCTCCCGGAGCAGCCGCAAGGAGGTCATGGTGTCGCGCCCAGCCGCTCGTCGGTGGAATCGCTCGCCGTTGGGCTGGTAGCCGACGGCTCGAGAAACTCCGAGCGAGGCGGTGTTGTCAGCCCACGCAGACGTTGTGGCGACCTCGGCGTCGAGGTGATCGAAAGCCAACGTCAGCACCGCGCGTCGCATCTGCTTCCCCCAGCCCCGGCCTCGGACCTCCGGGATCAAGAAGGAGAAGCTGTCGACCGTCCGCAGGGCGAGGAAGTCGCTGGCCTCGAGGTCTTGCTCCCCGACCAGGCTCCCATCTGCCCACACTCCAAAAGGGATCCGCCAGGCTTCGGGCGTCCACTCGGCATAGGCCTGCCACACCGACTGGTGCCAGACGATGCCGCGCTCGGTGCTGGGGTTCGCCAGCGGGTAGCGCGTCGCTGCCGGGTTGAGCTCGACGTCGGGGGGAAGGAGGTCGGCGAGCAGGCTCGTGTCGGCCTCGGTGAGTGGCCGAAGCTCGAGGTCTGGCGTCGATAGCCGAAGGTCGAAAATCGGCCAATACCGATGACGCGCGGGCCGAGTCACCGGGCGAGTCTAGGAAGAAAAGTGCGTCCCGGGGGATCCGGGAGGGCCGCGGATAGGCCAGACTGGGCATGTGAGCACTCGCAGACCGCTGCCCCACAGTCCCTTCAACGTCGCGCCGCCGCCGCCGCTCGTGCAGAACTTCGCCCTCGACGACCTGGTCCAACACGATCAGTACGGTCTGGGTCGCGTCGTGTCTGTCGAGCCCGAGATCGCTGTGACCGTTGACTTCCACTCGACCGTGCGTCGGTTCACGATCCCCGACAAGAAGGTCTCGCTGCTGTAGCCCCATCGCACGGCTGCTGGGCTAGCGAGGTAGATCGCCGGCAGGACGTCGCCCCACCATGGGCGGCAGCTGGCGCACCGCTGTGGCGAGTGCTCGGAGGTCACCGTTGACCAGCGCTTGCGGTCCATCGCAGCGCGCGGTGTCGGGGCTGGGGTGTACGTCGACGATGATGCCGTCGGCGCCTACGGCGATCGCGGCCTTGGACAGCGGCACCACGAGCTCACGACGGCCGCCGCTATGTGAGGGGTCGACGACTACAGGCAAGTGCGCTAGCTCATGGGCGATGGGCACCGCAGCGATGTCGAGGGTGTTGCGGGTCGCAGTCTCGAAGGTACGGATGCCGCGTTCGCACAAGACGATGTCGAGGTTGCCCCGCTGGGCGACGTATTCAGCCGCCATCAGCCACTCCTCGATGGTCGAGCTCATGCCGCGCTTGAGCATGACCGGCTTGCCCGCTTCGCCGACCGCCTGCAGCAGCCCGAAGTTCTGCGCGTTGCGCGTGCCGACCTGCAGCATGTCGGCGTAGGACGCCACGAGCTCCACATCATGGGCATCCACGACCTCGGTGACGACGGGCAGGCCGGTCTCGGCCCGGACGTCGGCGAGGATGCGCAAACCAGCCTCGCCGAGCCCCTGGAAGGCGTACGGGCTGGTGCGTGGTTTGTAAGCACCTCCGCGCAGCAGCGTCGCTCCCGCTGCCGACGCCATCTGCGCGGCCTCAAGCGTCTGCTCCGGTGTCTCGACGGCACAGGGACCGGCGATCAGGGTGAACGTGTCCGGCCCGATGGGCACTCGGTGGAGCTCGGATCCGACCCAGACCGTCGTCATGTCGGGGTGGTGCTGGCGCGACACTAGCTTGTACGGCACGGACACGCGCATGACGTCGCTGACACCGGGCAGACCCCGAAGCTCCAGCGCGGAGAACCGGTCGATGTCACCGACCAGACCGATGATCGTGCGGGTCACCCCGCGGCTGACGAATGCTTCGCCACCCACTTCGGTGACCCGGCTCACGACGCTGTCGATGTTGTCTGGGGTGGCCTCGGGGGCCATGACCACAACCATCTCGCTTGCTCCTGCTCGGTGAGGGGTGGGACCCGGGGCAAAGAAAAGAGCCCCGGTCTCCCGGGGCTCTGCGGTGCGGTGCGGCGCGTGTCAGGCCGCCCGCCGGGGGAGCCCCGGTGGGTAGGCGTAAAACCACGACTGCTGCTGCACGAGGTCGAGGGTAGGGGCTGTGTCCGCATGCTGTCTGCTGGGGTCCACATCGTGGACACGCAGCGAGGTCGCGCCTTCGGTCTCGGAGCGGGGCTCTCAGACGATCCGGATGGTGATGACCGTGCCCTTCGGCACCATGCTGCCCTTGCCTGGGCTCTGAGATCGCACGGTGTTGAATGCACCGCCGAAGATCTTGAAGACCTTGACCTTGAACCCGGCCTTCTCAAGAATCTTGGTCGCGTTGCTCGTGCTCTCGCCAAAGACGTCGGGCACGGGGAAGAGCTTCGGTCCCCTGGAGACCACCAGCTCGACGACACTGCCCTTGGGCAGCTGGCCGCCGTTGGGTGTCTGGGTCACGACCGATCCCTTGGGGACCTTTGAGCTGAACGCGTCTCCGGTGACCTTGGGCTTGAGCCCGATACCCAGCAGGCTCTGTTCCGCTGCCGTGACCTCTTGACCCTCGAGGTTGGGCACTGTCACGGGTCGGACCCCACGGCTGACGACCAGCCGCACGGCCGTGTCTGCCCGCAGGGACGCGCCGGCCTTGGGATCGGTGCGGATCACGTCGCCCTTGGCGACGGTGTCGGAGTACTCCTGGCTGACCTTGCCGACGGCGAGGCCGGCCGTCTTGATGGATTTTTCGGCGTCCGCCCGCGGTTTGCCAACCACCTTGGGTACGTCGAAGCGTTCCGGGCCTTTGGACAGCGTGAGGGTGACAGTGCCGCCCTCTTCGATGCGCGCGGTCGGCTCGGGGTCGGTGCGGTAGACCTCACCGGCCTTGACGGTCTCGCTGAAGACCGGCTGGGCTGTGGCGACCTGCAAGCCAGCTTCTGTCAGTTTCGCGGTGGCCTGCTGCTCGGTGAGGCCGAGCACCGCCGGAGTGGTCGTCCAACGGCCTTCGCCATACCACCACGACGCCCAACCGGCGCCAACCGCAAGGGCCAGCAGGAGCAACAGGGCGATCGCGATCTTCCATCCCCTGGATCGCCGTGCGCTCTTCGGTGGCCCAGCCGATGGTGGTCCCACCGCTCCTGGCCCACTGCGCGGGGCCTGCGGCGCCTGAGCGGTGGCGGTGACCGGAAGCGCCACGACCAGCGTGTCGTTGCTGGTGTTTTGGATCGGCGCCTCCGAGATCGGGGTCGAGAGCTCCTCGGCAGGCACCCGACGGCGTACCTCGCTCATGGCGAGCAGCAACCGCTTGGCATCCGCCGGACGCTCATCGGGGTCGCGACGAGTCGCCTTGGTGACCAAGGCATCCACGGCCGGATGGAGGCCGGGACGTACGGCTGACGGAGGGGGAACATCGTCATGGACGTGGCGGTAGGCCACAGCCATCGGAGACTCGCCGGTGAAGGGTGGCGAGCCCGTGAGCAGCTCGTACAGAACGATTCCGGCGCTGTAGACGTCGGATCGGGCATCGGCGACGCCGCGCTCGACCTGCTCCGGTGACAGGTAGGCCACCGTCCCGATGAGCACCCCTTGAGTCGCCTGGCTCGACCCTGCAGCCGAGGCGGCCCTCGCCAGACCGAAGTCAGCGACCTTGACCCGACCGTCGTCGGCGAGCAGGACGTTCTCGGGCTTGATGTCGCGGTGCACGATGCCCGCTTCGTGTGCTGCGCCAAGGGCTGCCAGCACAGGCTCCATGACGTCGAACGCCTCGCTCACCGTGAGCCGGCCGCGCTCGCGCAGGAGGTCGCGCAGGGTGCGGCCCTCGATGTATTCCATGACCAGGAAGACCGTGCCGTCGTCCTCGCCCTGGTCGAAGACCGAGACCGCGTTCGGATGCGACAGCCGTGCTGCAGACCGCGCTTCACGAGCGAACCGCGCGACGAACTCCTGGTCGTCGGCGTAGCCGGGGTGCATGACCTTCAAGGCGACCGGACGGTCGAGGCGGGTGTCGAGGCCCTGATAGACCGTGGCCATGCCACCGCGGGCGATGCGTTCTCCCACGCGGTATCGGCCGTCGAGCAGCCGCCCGACGACCGCGTCGCTGACCTGCGTCGTCATCGTCATCAAGTGTACGTTCGGCTGAGCGCAAGAGCGGGGAGGCGAGCCGCGAGACAAGCATGATCGCCCTGAGTCCCGGCAGCAGCCCACCGAGGCCGGCGCCTAGCGGGCACCGATGCTGGCGTCCGACGTGGTCCCGGCGAGGACCCCCACCGCCGAGACTGCCAGTCCCTCCAGGGACAGCGGCTCGTCAACCGGGTGCTCGCAGATGCGGCCGAAGGTAGGTGACGTGGCAGGCTTGCCTCGTGACCGACATGCAGGCAGCCGTACCGTCTGACTTCGCTGACCCGCCCGGCGATCACCCGTGGATGACCTTGCCCGACGTGGCTGAGCTGTGGGGGAGCGACGTGCTTCGTGTGCGACAAGCCCTCAAAGACCGCCACTTGCTCGCCAGCCGGATCGAGGGAGTGCTCAGGGTGCCGCGCGTCCTCCTGGCCGAGGACGGGCCCGTCAAGGGGCTGCCGGGTGTGCTCACCTTGCTCGCGGATGGCGGGTTCAGCGACGAAGAGGCCCTGCGTTGGCTGCTGACCTCGGATGACTCCATCCCGGGCAGTCCCGCCCAGGCACTGGCGGAGAACCGCGGCACCGAGATAAAACGCCGGGCTCAAGCGCTGGCCTAGCTGAACGATGCACGGGGTGGGTGGGGGAAGGGTCGGCGCAGCCGTGGCGGGCCTGGCGGGAGGCCGAGCTTGCGAGGCCGGATGGTAGGCAAGACGGTCCTTCCCCCACCCAACCCGCGCCTGACTCGGGCGCGCGAAGTGGACTCAGGTGGTGGCTGGGTCGAGAGGGCCGTGGGTCACCGGCACACCACGCCCCTTGTCGAAGCGCCAGGCGAGGTAGCAGAAGGCGCCGACCACGATCGGCAGCAGATAGGTGAAGCCGCGGAAGATCAGCACGCCCGCGGTGATCTGGCTCTGCATGGCCGGGGAGGTCACGGCGACGAAGGCGGCTGTGTAGGCGACCTCGACCACGCCCACCCCTCCGGGAGTCACCTGGATGACCGTGGACAACCGACCCACGGTGTAGGTGGTCAGTGCCACGCCCCAGGGCAAGATCGAGCTGTCGACCCCCACGAGTCGCAGACAGAGGATCAGCAGCACCCCGGTCAACCAGTAGTTCACCAGGGTGAGGACGGTCAGCCGTAGACCTCGCGCCTTGAGGACGGTCACCGTGTTGTGCCGCAACGTCACGGCCGCGGCTTCCCAACCGGACACCTCTGGCTTGCGGATCAGCCGCAGGCAGAAGTTGGACATCCGCTGCCCGAATCGTCCGAGCCACTTGGCGAAACCGATGCTGCGCAGCACGGCGATCACCGTGAAGATCAAGGCAACTGCGACGCCGATTGCCAGGAGGGCCCACCCGGTCAGGCTGTCGCCCTCGTCGCTGGAATCGAAGATCGTGAACAGCAGTACGGCCACGCCGGGCATGGACAACATGCACACGTTGTTCCAGATGCTCACGGCTACCATGCCGCGGCTGAAGTCCTCGACGTCGACGCCGTAGGAGCGCAGCATGATGAAGCGCATCCCGGTTCCGGAAGGCCCCGGGATCGTGTTGCTGATGGCCTGCGACCCCTGCTGGGTGATGAATGCGCGCCCGGCCCCGATGCCCCGGATCGGCAGGACCATCATCGCCGTCGACAGGCCCATGATGACGAACCCGATGGCGAGCAACCCCAGCTGCTCCCAGCGCGGAGCAGCCCGGGCCTCGTTCCAGATGTCCTCGTAGCTGGCAAGGCTCGGGATTATCTTGGCGAAGATCAAGACGAAGAGCGCGCCGCTCAACGTCCCGATCAGGACCTTGCGGAACATCGATGAACGCGAGGCGGGCTCGCCCTTGGCCTCGGGGATCACCACTTCGCTGATTGGGCGCTTCGGTTCCTCAGCCACGTCTCACCTCGCGACCCCAGTTGCGCAGGCAACGCCGTTTGTCCACGGAGGTCACCCTAGGGTGAGCCGATGACGTGGGGATGCAGGCTGTCCAGGCAGGCTGCCGAATGAGCCATCTGAGCTACCTCGGGGTGATGCTCTTCGTCATCATCGGATCCGGCTGGCTCGAGGTCGCCCTGCGGACCCGGGTCTATCGCAGATGGAGGCGCCTGCTCGCGTCGCTCGCCCCTGTGGTGATCGTCTTCTACCTCTGGGACGCCTATGCCGTCTCGCGCAGGCACTGGACGTTCGACCCGGACAGGGTCACCGGGATCACCTTGCCCGGCGGCGTTCCGCTGGAGGAGCTCGTCTTCTTCGTCGTCGTGCCCATCGCCGCCGTCCTGACTCTCGAGGCCGTGCGCTCGGTCCGGGGATGGGACGTAGGTGAGGACTCGTGACCTACACCCAGCTGGCCGTGACCGGGGTTGCCCTCGCGTTGCTCCTCGACGGCGTCTTCTTGCGCACGCGACTGATCGCTCGTCGGGTGTTCTGGGTGTCCTACGCGATCATCGTGGTCTTCCAGCTCATCACGAACGGGATCCTCACCGGCTTGGAGATCGTGCGCTACGACGACGCCGTCATCGTCGGGGGTTCTGCGCCGGTTTTCCTCGGGGACGGTCGCATTGCGTGGGCCCCGGTCGAGGACCTGCTCTTCGGCTTCTCCCTTGTCCTTCAGACCTTGGCCTGGTGGGTGTTCTGGGGACGTCGAGGGTTGCAGCGCGAGCCGCGCTCCGGTCCGCCGAGGGGCCGGAGGCCTGATACTCCCGAGTCCTAGGCCTCCTAGGCCTCCTGGTCCCACGTCCGCCGGGCGCGTACGGCTCCGGTCCATGCGCGACCCGCAACGCTGAGCCTACGATGTAACGGGACCTTTGCGCGATGGTCGAAGACCTCGTAGTCGATGGCTTCCACCTCATCGACGATGCCGCAGTAGAGCACCCGAGCCGCCTCGATGCACGGCCGGCTCGTGGGATGCAGGAGGTCGATCCCAGGCCGCGCCGAAGACTCGAGGCGACGAACGCGGGCGATCTCGAACTGCAGCAGCGAGCGCAAGCGATCGTCGACGACTCGCCGTTCGAGGTCGGCTCGCGTGAGTCCAAACCGGTCGAGGTCTTCGGCCGGCAGATAGATGCGACCTCTGTCGAGGTCCTCCCCGACATCCCGGATGAAGTTGGCCAGCTGGAAGGCCACGCCGAGATCTTGAGCCGCGGTGTAAGCGCCGTCATCCAGCGGCTCGAGGATCGGCACCATCTGCAGGCCGATCACGGCTGCGGATCCGTACACGTAGGTGTAGAGATCCTGGAAGGTCGGGTAGTCGGTAACCGTCAGGTCCATGGCCATCGACGCGAGAAACGCCTCGAAGTGCTCGGGGGGGATGTTCCATCGGCACGCGGTGTCGACGACCGCGCTGCAGATCGGGTCCTCGCTGGCCCCACGTTTCAGGTCGCCGAGGAAGCCATCCCCCCAACGTTGGAGGTGCTCCGCGGCCGCTCGGTCGTCCCGGCCCGGGACGTCGACGATCTCGTCGGCGTAGCGGGCGAAGCCGTACAGGGCATGCACAAACGGGCGCTTTGCTGGCGGAAGCAGGAGAGTGGCCAGGTAGTACGTCTTCCCGTACTCGGCGTTCAACCGCCGGCAGCGTTCATATGACTGGCGCAGCGCCTCGTCTTGGATTCCGGCGGCGGTCAGGTCGCGTCGGCTCACCGGCCAGGCCCGGTCAGCTGACGCTCGCCAGTGGACGGGCATCGGGTTCGGTGTCCTCCCACACGACTGCTCTCGCACGTCTGGAGGCCACGAGGAGCAGGCCAACGGTTACGGCCGAGAGCAGCGCGGCCAGACCGCTGTTGAGCCCGAACTGCCAGTGTCGTTCGTCGGTCGAGCCGGAGCTGGCCACCGTGTAGACCACCATCCCGATGGTGAGGATGACAGCTGTACGGGTCTCCCCTCGGTTGAGGCCAGCGGCCAAGAGGATCAGCAACGGCCACAACAGATACCAAGGCTGCACCGTGGGTCCGAGCACGACGACTGCGAGTAGGGCCAAGCCCAGGGCGCGCACAGCCGTACGGCGGTCAGCCGCGAAGGCAAGGAGCGCCACGATCCCGAGGGCCAGGATGTTGCCTGCCGCCCTGATCGCCTCGACCGCACCGTCATCGAAGTTCGGGTGACCCAGCAACCCACCGAGCAGTCCACCGAGCATGCCAAGAGAGGTCACGGGCGAGAGCCAGCTGCGGACCGCGCCTGGCGTGCTCAGGGCTGACAGCCAGCCGAAGTCCAGGCCAAGCGCCAGATTGAGCCCGATGAAGACGGCGGCTGCTATGACCGTGACCTTGACCCAGGCCGTCACCCTGCGGAGCAAGGAGTCGGTCGCGCCGGGCCAAGCAAGTGCGACGAACGGAAGACCCAACAAGGCAGGAGCCTTGATGGCTCCGGCCATCACCACGAGCACGGTTCCGACGAAGTACTTGCCCTCCAGGGCCAGGGTCAGCCCGGCGACGAGCAGTCCCAACATGAGGGCGTCGTTGTGACCGGCTGAGAAGAAGTGCATGAGCACCAAGGGGTTGAGCAGTCCGAGCCAGATGACCTTGGCAGCGTCTACTCCACAGACCCGGGCCAGGCGCGGCAGGTAGACGCAGAGCAGTACTACGCCGAGCAACGCGAGCAACCGAAAGGCGATCAGCGCTGGGATGGCCGCCGCGCCTGTCAGGTGGAAGACGCCGGTCGAGGCACCAACCCACAGGGGTCCGTACGGCGAGGGCGATCCGACCCAGAACGTGTCGGCACCGTCGTTGAACCAGTACTGCACGAGCGCACCCGTGCCGTTGGTGTAGGGATCCAGACCGGCCGGGAGCATCCGGCTGGCGGCGATATAGCTGAAGATGTCCCGGCTGAACAACACCGGGGTGACCAGCAACGGCAAGCCCCACAGCCAGAGCAACCAGAGCAGTTCACGGGGTCGCACAACCGACGAGGTACGGACGTGATGACCTAGCCGAAGCCAGGCCTGCAACAGGACTGCCACTCCGATGATGACGAGGATACGACCGCCGACGGCGAAGAACGTGGTGCCCGGGTTGATTCCGCGCAGCGTTTCGATCACTGGCGCGGTGGCGAGGTTGGAGGCGGGAGCCAGGAAGCCCACCGACACCGCACCCGCGGCCATGAGCAGGGTGCCCAGCAACCCAGTGACGGCGAACTCCGCCACGAGCGATGAACCGGACTCGACTGGTCGTCCGTCGTCTCGTGGCGTCAGCTCGGAGGTCGCGTCCTGCGTTCTCAGCGCAGCACCGACACGATCGGTGATCGCCATGGTCGATCGAGCATAGGCGATCCCTCGCCGGGCGAGCGGGTCGATTTCCCGATCAGCGCGCTGCTCTGGAGGAGTAGGTCAGGTCCTTGCCCAAGATTCGCTCGGCAGCCAGCCGGCCGCTGATGAGAACCATGGGCACTCCAACACCGGGGACGGTGCCCGATCCGGCGAACACGACGTTCTCCCCCCAGATGTTGCGGGGTCGAAACGGTCCGGTCTGGGCGAAGGTATGCGAAGCGGCAAAGGGCGCTCCACGTTCCAAGCCGCGATCGGCCCAGTCGAGCGGGCTGGTCGTCTGTTCGACCTCGATGGCGTCCCCGAACCCGAGGTAGCCGCGTTGCTCGAGAGCCTCCACCACGTGATCCCGATAGCGAGGACCCTCTCGGCGCCAATCGATGGCTGCATCGAGGTTGGGGGTCGGGAACAAGACGTAGTAGATCTGCTTACCGTCGGGTGCCAGCAACGGGTCGCCGAACGTGGGATTGGTCACCAGGAAGGATGGGTCGCTCATCAGGAGGCCCTGATCGATGATCTCGGCAAAGTTGCGCTTCCAGGAGCGACCGAAATGAATGTTGTGATGGGCGGTCTTGGAGTACGTCGCTGTCGAGCCGGTCAGCAGCAGGAAGCACGATGGCGAATAGCGCAGCCGGCGAACCGACCATGGCTGGCGCCCCAGTAGGTCGCGGTAGGCGACTGGGAGATCGGGGTTCAGGATGACGGCGTCGCAGGCGATTCGCTCGCCTTCGGCTGTGTGCACGGCGACGGCCCGGGAGCCGTGTGTCTCGACACGGGTGACTTCGGTGTCGTAGCGCAGCCGTACTCCGTGCTTCTCCGCAGCTCCGGCGAGCGCTCTGGGGACCGCGTGCATCCCGCCCTTGGGGAAGAAGACGCCTGCGACAGAGTCCATATAGGCAATCACGGCGTAGAGGGCGAGGGCGTCGTAGGGGGAGAGCCCGGCATACATGGACTGGAAGGAGAACACCCGCTCGGTGCGCGGATCCTTGAGGAACTGGTGGACCTTCGGCGCCAACCGACGAAACCCGCCGATGGCGGCGAGCCTGGCCAGGTCCGGGGTGAGCAGGTCGAGGGGTGAGTCGATGTTCCGATCGATGAAGCTGCGCATCTCGTGGCGGTACAGCGTGGAGACGAAATTGACATAGCCTTCGTAGCCGGCCGCCTCGTCGGGCCCACAGACGCGCCGTACCTCCTCTGTCATCTCCTCGGTGTCACTGTGCACGTCGAGCGTCGAGCCATCTGGGTAGAACGCGCGATACAGAGGAGAGACCGGTTGGAGCTCGAGCCAGTCGTGCAACGGCTCGCCGACGCAGTCCAGCGCGTCAGCTATGAGGTCCGGCATGGTCAGCACCGTCGGGCCGGTGTCGAACCTGAAACCGTCGACCTCGAGCAGGCCGGCGCGGCCACCGGGCACGGACTCACGTTCCAGGACGGTGACCTGGCGCCCTGCGCCGGCCAGGCGCAGCGCAGCAGACAGGCCACCGAGGCCAGCGCCGACGACCACCACGTGGTCGGTGGGCCCCTTGACGGTGCGCACGGTCAGACGGTTCGGGAGGTGGCGGCAACCGCGAGCGCTGCCAACGGCTCGCGGGCCGGTGGGTCGAGACCGTCCAGCGCGCGCAACGCCCTGTCGGTCAGGCGCGAGATCAACGCTTCCACCTCGTCGGGCGCCCCGGTGTCCTGAATGGCCGCGCGCAGCTCTTCGATGCCGTCGGCTGACAAGCTCGGGTCACCTAGGTGTCGTCGAAGGAGAGCAGCCTGAGCCGGGGTGGCGCGCTCCATCGCCAGGGCCACGAGCACCGTCCGTTTGCCTTCGCGGATGTCGTCTCCGGCCGGTTTGCCGGTAGCGGACGGATCGCCGAACACGCCCAGGACGTCATCGCGGAGCTGGAAAGCCTCGCCCAGCGGCAGCCCGTACTCGCTGTAGACGGCCAGCAGGCTCTGATCGGCACCTGCAAGGGTCCCGCCCAGGTGAAGCGGGCGCTCGACGGTGTATTTCGCGGCCTTGTAGCGGACCACACGCATGGCGCGAGAGACCGAACCACCGCCGCGGACCTGCTCGAGCAGGTCGAGATACTGCCCCGCCATCAGTTCGGTGCGCATGACGTCGAAGATCGGCTTGGCGCGCAGCAAATTTTCTGGCGGCAATCCGGATGTGAAGAGCAGCTCGTCGGACCAGGTCAGGCAAAGATCGCCAAGCAGGATCGCCGCGCCGACCCCGAAGTCATCCGGCGAGCCCAGCCAGGACGAGCCTCGATGCAATGACGCAAACCTTCGATGTGCCGTCGGACGTCCTCGACGGGTGTCCGAGCGGTCCATCACGTCGTCGTGTATCAGCGCGCAGGCCTGCAGGAACTCGAGTGAGGACGCGGCTCGCACCGCTTCCTCGCTGTCATCGCCCCCCGACCCTCGCCAGCCCCAATAGCAAAAGGCGGCCCTTAGGCGCTTGCCGCGGGACAGGAGCGAGCTGATGGCCTCCACCAACGGCGATACGTCGTCGCTGATGTCATCGAGGTAGGGGGTCTGCTGATCGATGAAATCGACCAGGTTCTTGTGCACCCGGTCACGCAGGTTCTCGAGGTCCAGGACTGTCCCAGGTTCGTCCACGCCACTCCCTGCCACGTAAGCGACAGTACGGCGACTCTGCGTCCTCCGCATGTCCGGCATCCGGTCGGTCTGCGCTCGGGGCGCGAGACGTCTCTACTCTGGGTAGATGGCCCGCGGCGTTCCATCCACGATGCCAGGTGGCGCCATGACGATCCGCGACCGGCTGGCTGATGGTCGCCGTTCGTGGTCGTTCGAGTTCTTTCCCCCGGCCACGGACGAGGGGGAGCGCCTGCTGTGGCAGGCCATCCGTGAGCTCGAGCCGCTCGAGCCGAGTTTTGTGTCGGTGACCTACGGTGCGGGCGGAACGACCCGCGATCGCACAGTACGAGTCACCGAACGTATCGGCACCGAGACGACTCTGACCGCCATGGGTCACTTGACGTGCGTCGGTTCGAGTAAGGCCGAGCTGAGGCAGATCGTTGGCCAGTACGCATCCGCTGGCGTGCGGAATGTCTTGGCCCTGCGTGGGGACCCGCCGGCCGGTGTCGGGGCGGCGTGGGAGCCGCATCCGCAAGGTCTCCGCCACGCCGATGAGCTGGTTGGCATGGTCAAAGGTCTTGGCGACTTCTGCGTGGGAGTTGCTGCGTTTCCGGAGGGGCATCCGGAGGCGCCTGATCTGGATGCCGATGCCCGGGTGCTGGTGGCCAAGGCCGATGCCGGAGCCGACTTCGCGATCACCCAGTTCTTCTTCTCGGCGGAGACGTACTTCCGCCTCGTGGATCGCGTTCGAGCACTCGGGTGCGCGATCCCGATCATCCCCGGTCTCATGCCCGTCACGAACGTCTCCCAGATTGAGCGCTTCGCGCAGTTGTCGGGCGCGTCTTTCCCGGCAGCCCTGGCCAAGCGACTGCACGAAGTCGAGGACGACGCGAAAGCGGTCCGGGACATCGGGGTCGAAGTGGCCAGCGCTTTGGCCGAGGAACTCCTGGAAGGCGGCGCACCCGGGCTGCACTTCTACACGCTGAATCGCTCCTCTGCCACGAGAGTGGTCTATGGAAATCTTGGGCTGGCCCAACGAGCCTGACCGGTCAAGCCGGAAGGATCTGAAGGACGAAGGGCCATCGTCTGCCAGGATCGACGCATGATCGGCAGGCTGGCCACCGTGCCGACGCGAGAGGTCTATCTGGATCGCTGGGCACAGCTGCATGGAGGCTACGACCCACGACGCGGTCGGCTGGTCCACGGCTGGTTGGCTCTGGTCTATGCGTGCGCTCGCCCGCTTGCGGCCGTACGAGTCCCGCCGGATCTGATCACGGTCGCGGGCTTGGCGCTGGCGGGAGCCGTCGCATGGCTGGCAGCGGTGGGTGGACGTTGGGTTCTCCTAGCCGTTGCCTTGGTCGTGCTGTCAGGGCTGGTGGACAACCTCGACGGGGCCGTTGCGGTCCTGACCGACCGGACCAGTCGGTGGGGCTACGTCCTGGACTCCGTGGTCGACCGTGGCGCGGACCTGCTCTACCTGCTGGCGTTGTGGCTCGTCGGCGCACCGGCCGGCGTCTGCGTCGCAGGTGGGGTGGCGATGTTCCTCCTCGAGTACACCCGCGCACGAGCCGGCGCGGGTGGGATGAGCGA
Source organism: uncultured Actinomycetota bacterium (assembly GCA_963819985.1). Taxonomy (GTDB): domain Bacteria; phylum Actinomycetota; class Actinomycetes; order DATJPE01; family DATJPE01; genus JANPBY01. Next base: position 489,288 of record CAWFYH010000002.1, read on the forward strand.
GGTGGGTGTGGTCACCATCGCGGAGCGACCGACGAGGGTGATCATCACGGCTGCATTTCTGCTCGGCGCAGGGATGTACGTCTCCGCTGCCGAGGACTGGGCTAGCGCAGGCGCCTGGGCCTGGTTGGTCGTGTCCGTGGTGGGGCTGGCTCAGCTGCTGATCGCGGTCAGAAACCGGTTGCGCCCTGGACGAGCAGGCTGACTCGGTGAGCGAGCACCTCGAGCTGGCCCTGCTGCTTGGCTCCGTCGTCGTCATTGTTGGCGTGTTGGCCGTACGGGTCAGTGCTCGGCTCGGGCTGCCCGGTCTGTTGCTCTACCTCTTGCTCGGGCTTCTCCTCGGAGACGCAGGACTGGGCATCCGCTTCGACGATGCCGCCCTGGCACGAGACCTAGGACTCATCGCGCTGGTGGTGATCTTGGCTGAGGGTGGCCTCACCTCGCGGATATCCACGCTCCGACCCGTCCTTGGTCTGTCGATCAGCCTCGCCACCGTCGGCGTGGCTGTGAGCGTGTTTGTGGTTGCCTTCGCCGTTCACGTGTCCCTAGGACTATCCGTGACGACAGCGGTTCTGACCGGGGCGGTCCTTTCGTCGACCGATGCGGCAGCCGTCTTCTCCGTGCTTCGCAGGCTGCGGATCAAGGCGCGGGTGGGGGCGACCCTCGAGGCCGAGTCGGGTCTCAACGACGCGCCGGTCATCGTGCTCGTGACCCTGATCGCCGCCGGGGAGTGGGGCGCCCACCCGTGGTGGGTCGAGCTCGGGGTGATCGGCTATGAGCTGCTCGGTGGTGCGGTGGTCGGAATCGGGGTGGGCCTGTTCGGTCGGTGGTTGCTCACACGTCTCGCGCTTCCCGCGGTCGGCCTCTACCCACTCGCCTCCTTGGCGATCATCTTTGGCGGGTACGCGGCAGCCGGGCTGCTGCACTCAAGCGGCTTTCTTGCCGTCTACGTCTGTGCCGTGCTGCTCGGCTCCTCGCGACTCCCGCACCGAAGGGCCGTCCTGGGTTTCAGCGAGGGTCTTGCCTGGCTGGCCCAGATCGGGCTGTTCGTCCTCCTCGGCCTGCTGGCCTCTCCCGAGCGACTGTGGAGCGCCGCGCCGCTGGCTGCGGTCGCTGGATTCACGCTTGTGCTGGTGGCCAGGCCGTTGGCCGTACTGGTGTCGGCCACCCCGTTTCGAGTTCCGTGGCGTGAGCAGGCCTTCCTGACGGTCGCCGGGCTCCGCGGAGCCGTGCCCATCGTCTTGGCCACCATCGCCCTCGCGGCGGGAACCGCCGGCTCCGCGGAGGTGTTTGATGCCACGTTCCTGCTCGTGCTCGTCCTGACCGCCCTCCAGGCGCCACCGCTGCCCTGGCTCGCCCGACGCCTAGGCGTTGCCAGTCACGGTGAAACCGGCGAGCTGAGCGTCGAGTCTGCGCCGCTGGACGAGATGAATGCCGCCCTGCTCGAGATCGACGTCCCTCCCGAGTCGCAGCTGGTCGGGCTCTACGTCTCCTCCGACCTTCGACTGCCTGCGGGTGCTTCGGTGGCACTCGTCGTACGCGAGGGGTCGACGATCGTGCCGGATCGACTCACTCGCATCCGCTCGGGTGACCGGCTGTTGGTGGTGAGCACGGCGGCCGTCCGAAGTGACGCGGAACGGCGCCTGCGCGCGGTGAGCAGGGGTGGCCCGGTTGCCGGCTGGTTCGGTGAGCGAGGCGACCCGGACTAGCGCTGGGCTAGAGGTGGGTCACGGCTGAACCGGTGGCAACCTGGCGCTGGGGCCTCGGTGGCCCCAGTCGTAGATCACCGACGTGCGCAACACGGCGTCCTGCACGGACCGGTTGGAACTGCTGATCAGCACCCAGAACAGGCCGACGGAGAAGGCGACGCAGAACGCGGCACGTAGCGCGGCCCCGGCCCAGTGCATCCGCTCGCCTTGCCAGTTCACGACGCGCAGCCCCATGACGTGGTCGCCGTACGTCCGACCGGACGTGGCCCAGGAGATCCAGAAGTACAACCAGAGCATGAAGCCGCCCACGAACACAGCCAGGCCCAGTCGCGGCGAAGGGAAGGTGAAACTCGTGGGGTTCCAGAGGAAGAGCACGGCGGTGTAGCCGGCGAAGATCGAGACAAGAACGGAGATGATGACCGAGAAGTCGATGCTGTTCGCGATGACTCGGCTCACCAGTCCGGCACGCTCACCCTGGAAGACCAATGCCTCCATCGGGATTCCCTCGGCGCGCGTGGTCTTTCGGATTGTTCGCGGCACACCGACCGGGTTCTCGGTCATGGTTCGGGCTGGCCGTCGTCAAGGCCCGACTCCGGTTCACCTGGAGCGTCGAGGCGCCTCGCACGACCGCCGCGCAGGGTGAAGCGGTCCACCAGTCGCGACAGCGACTTGTCCGCATCGACGGCCTGGAACCGGACGGCGCGGACAGTCTCCGACGCGATCGATCCGGTCGACTCCCGGACTATGCCCGGGAGGTCGATGGCGTCTACGACATAGTCCGCGATGCCCACGAGGTCGACTCGCTCCATCACGAGGGCGGTGAGGTCCAGATCGTCCAGGGCGCTGGTCACCACGTCGCCGAGGTCTACCTGGTCCGTGACGATGGTGGTGAGGTCGACCTCCTTGAGAACCTGCGTGATGACCGCGGCCAGGTCCAGCTGGTCGATGACGTCGGTGACCACAGGCTGCAGGTCAACACGCTTGATTGCCTCTGTCAGTATCGGTGTGAGATCGAGCTCGTCGATGGCCTGCGCTGCGACCTCGTCGAGGTCGATGCGGGTCAGCACGTGCTGCAAGAGCCGGTCCAGGTCGAGGCGGTCGACCATCGAGGCGATGATCAGGTCGAGGTCCAGTGTTGTGGCAAGACTGTCGACCACGGCGGGGGCGGCGTTGCGCGACAGCCGGATGGCCTCCAGAGTCAGGTCACCTCGGTCCGCCCGCCAGCGCGTGGCCACGACGTCGAAGGCAGTCGAGGGCCGCAGAACGCTCGGCAGGAAGGGCGGGTCGATCGCTACGTGCACCACGGGACTCGTCACCCGAGCGGTAAGCCCCGCGAGGCGCCCGGTGATTCGCGCGGCTCCCCAGCCGGCTCCGAGGACGTAATCCATCGGGGCGACACCGGTCGCCGCTTCTTCGGTGCGACCGGTGGAGGTTGTCATGACGCGCAGAACCAGCTCGGTGAGGATCGCCGCAACGCCGAAGCCCACCCGCACGCCCTCTTCGATCACTGTCCGCGAGGCTTCGGGGGGCAACGGACGCGCCACGATCGACACTGACGCAACGCCGGCGGGGTTACCAGCAGCATCGGTCACAACGGCATTATGTCGGGCGATCGGATCAGCGAGGAAGGAAAGTCGTGAGTGCCACCATTCATAGGCTGACGACAGAGGCTGCACTCGAGCTGCGGATGCACAGTCTCCTGCTTGACGAGGCCTCATCGGTGCCACGACCGTTGGATGTCGCCGGCGTCGTGGACTGGTTCGGCGCTATGCAGGCTCAGGATCTGCACAGCGGGCTGTGGTCACTGGGCTCCCGATTGCCGGGTTACGCGCGGCCCGACGTCGAGGCGGCCCTCGAGCGGCGCGAAGCGCTCCGGACCTGGCCGATGCGGGGGACCGTGCATTTCGTGCCGCCCCGGGACGCCCGCTGGATGCTGGAGCTCATGGGCGTCCGTGCTCTGAAGGGCGCGACCAAGCGCCGGGAGTCTCTCGGGCTGTCGCAGCGAGTCGCCGATCAGGCGGTCGATGTGCTGGGCGCGGCGTTGGCGGGCGGCGGGCGGATGACCCGTGCGGAGTGCATGGCGACCCTCAAGGCAGCCGGGGTGGGGGTGAATGGACAGCTTGGCTATCACCTGCTTTGGTACGTCAGCCAGCTGGGAGTCACCTGCATCGCACCCAACGTCGGCAGCGAGCAGACCTTCGTGTTGCTCGATGAGTGGGTGCCTGAGTCCCGAGCACCCGAGCGCGACGAAGCTCTCGGCATCATGGCTTCGCGCTACTTCCGAAGCCATGGGCCCGCAAGCCGCAAGGACTTTGCGGGGTGGACCGGCCTGCTGATGGCCGACGTCAACAAGGCTCTCGAGATCGCGAGCCCTGAGCTGGAGCCGGTTTCGGTGGAGGGGCTCGAGATGTACGTCGCCGCGGGCACTACGCCGGTGCGGACCAAGGGACGTCGAGCACGAGTCGTGAGGGCCATCGCGGGCTTCGACGAATACCTGTTGGGCTACAAGGATCGTTCGCTGATGCTGGCCGAAGAGCACAAGCAGGCGATCGTCCCCGGCGGAAATGGAATGTTCGCGTGGACGGTGGTTCGGGACGGAACCGTGATCGCTACGTGGAAACGCACCAGGCGGACGAAGGAGACAGTTGTTGACGTGCTGCCTCTGGTGGAGTTGAACACCGCTGAACGACGTCAGGTTGAGCAGGGCCTTGAGCCGTACGGCCGGTTCATCGAGCGGCCGGTCGAGGTTCGCTGGCCCTAGGGCTACGCACGGCCGATCAGGTCGGCGACGAGCTCGGCGGACAGGCCGACGAGTGGGAGACCGCCACCGGGGTGAGCCGAGCCGCCGACCAGGAACAGACCAGGCACCGGCGAACGGTTGGTCGCTCGGAGGAAGGCAGATCGCGCGCCGTTCGACGAGGTGCCGTAGATCGACCCACCGGGGGCTCGGGTGTCGCGTTCGAGATCGGCGGGCGTTCGGATCTCGCGCCAGCGCAGTCGATGGCGAACGTCGATGCCGCGGTTCGCCATGATCTTGAGCACCTGATCGGCGTAAGTCTCCGCAAGCCCTGGCGTCCGCCAGTCGACCCCCTTGCCCGAGGCGGCCGCCCCCGGTTCATGTCGCGGCGCGTTGACCAGGACGAACCACGCCTCGCAGCTGTCGTTCGGGCGCAGTGCCGGATCGTCTGGTGCGGCGATGTAGACGGTCGGGTCTGGCACCGGGTGCGGCGAGCGGCCGAAGATCGCGTCGAACTCAGCGGCGTAGTCCTCCGGGAACAACACTGTGTGGTGGCGCAGGTCCGGAGTGCGTCCCTCGATGGCGAGGAGCAGCACGAAGCCGGCCAGTGACGGGGTGCCTTTCCGAAGCCGCGCTCGTCCCCGGTCGGCGAGCGGGTCGGTGACCAGCCGGCCGTAGACCTCGGCGGCATCCGCGTTGCAGACGATGACGTCGGCGGCGAGTTGTTCCCCATCGGACAGGCGTACGCCGCTGGCTCGCCCGGACTCCACGGTCAGCTCGCTCACATCGGCCGAGAATCGAAACTGCACTCCGCGCTCGAGGCAACGTTCGTACAGCGCTTCACCAAGACGCCGCATCCCACCTTGGATGTACCAGGCACCGAAGGTCTGCTCGACGTAGGGGACGACGGCGAGTGCGGCTGGAGTACGTCGGGGATCGGAGCCGGTGTAGGTCGCGTAACGCCACAGGAACTGTCGGAGCCGCGGGTCACGAAGGTAGCGGCGTCCCATGGCGTCGAGGCTGCGCCAGGGGGCGATGGTGCGTAGGTCGCGGACCCGGGTCGACTGGCGAAGCAGATCGCGGGGGCCCTCCAACGCAGTGGTGAGGAACGGGCCGCGAGTTGCTTGCCAGATACGTCCCGCGTGGGCGAGGAAGCGCAGCCAGTCGTCCCCGGCACCTGCTCCCAAGGTGTCGTCGAGGACGCGGCCGACGGCGCGGCGGTCCACATCGGGGATGTCCATCGTCGTGCCGTCCGCGAAGCGGTAGTGGCAGACCGGGTCTACGCCGACGAGCTCGACGCATTCCTCCAGCGCCTTCCCGGTCTTGAGAAAGGTGTCTCGGTAGACGGCCGGGAGGGTGAGCAGCGAAGGGCCGGTGTCGAAGGAGAACCCGTCCCGCGAATACCAGCCGAGCTTGCCGCCCCAGGTGTCTGACTGCTCGACGACAAGCACGTCGTGCCCTTTGACAGCCAAACGAGCGGCGCAGGCGAGCCCAGCCACCCCAGCGCCGACCACGACGACTCGGCTCACAGCGTCCGGCCCTTCCAGGTCAGTCTTCCGGATCGGTGGCGGCGAATCGAGTCCGCCGTCATGGCGACCAGGATGGTGATCGACAGCGGATGGCCGGCGGCGTCGGGCCAAGTACGAGACCCGACGCGGCGAGCGACAAGTACGCGACCGGCCATGCCCGTAGCGAAGCCGACCATGCCGGCGCGCCGCGTGGCTTCTCGTCCAAAGATGACGGCGACCGGCGGGACGACGTAAAGCAGGCTGAGTAGCGCGCAGGCAGCGATGGCGCCGGTCGGGGAGCCGAAGGCCGCCCAAAGCGATTTCGCATAGCCCTCGCGCAGTTCCCTCGCGGAGAGGTACATCCGGCAACGAGCGATGTCGGTGCCATCAGCCATGGCAACCCGAAATCCGTTCCTCTTGAACGCCTTGGCCAGTTCCATGTCCTCGATTACCGCGTCACCCACGGCTCGGTGTCCGCCTGCTGCCCCGTAACTCACAGCGTCGCAAGCGAGCAGCTGGCCGTTGGCCGCGACGAGCGAGGGGCGCCTCGACGACTCGGCGATCCGGAGGGGGAGGAAGGTGAGCCACGACCACTGGAGCAAGGGTTGGACGAGTCGCTCGAGCGCTGTTTCGGCAATCTGGCGTGGATACGGGCACACCAGATCAAGGTCGTCCTCGCGCAGGAGGGAGACGGTGGCGGCGATGGCAGTGGGTGCCAGCAGCACGTCTGCATCAACGAACACGAGTGTGGCACCGGACGCTGCTTCGGCCAGCTGAGCGCAGGCGTGTGGTTTGCCCAACCACCCCGGGGGCAGGGGTGCGCCGGCGAGTAGCCGAAGGCGTGGGTCGCCTTCCGCCACCTCTCGCACCACCTCCCACGTACGATCGGTGGAGCCGTCGTCGAGGACGAGGATCTCGAGCTCAGGGACGTCGCGCTGGGCCAGCAGTGCGGTGACGCACGGGGCTACCCGATGAGCCTCATCGCGGACGGGGAGCAAGACGCTGACCCGACCGCGAGCCGGTGGCGGATCGGAGGGTGGGACCCGGAGCAGTTTGAGGTTGACCACGGTGTGGGCAGTGGCCAAGACCGCGCCGGCGGCAGCCGTACGGACGATCCCGCCGGCCGCCCGCCTGGTCAGCGCGACCCGACTCAGTCCCGCCCGACCCACAGCACCCACGCGTAGGGGATGGCAACTGCACCCATGGCGATCCCGCCGTAGAGCGCGTCCCACGGTCGGTCGAAGAAGACCAGCGCGGCGACAAGTGATGACACGTAGGTCCACAGGTAGAGCAGCGCGGGCTGACTTTCTGGAGCGGGCGAGCGGGGGAGCCGGTCAAGAATGAGCATCATCACGAAGGCGACGAGATACCAGCCCGCAAAGTTCGCCAGTGGCACGCCCGGCAGGTTGGGCAACGTGGTGGCTGCCGGGTCGGTGAAGTTCCAGTAGCCCTCCGCGGTCATCATCGGGTCGAGAAAAAGATCCCATGCGGCCAGTCCGAGCGCGCCGACCAGGGGCGTCGACAGGGACCCGCGGCAGAGTCGTCGAGCGGCCAGCAGTGCGGGGTAGGCCATCATCGCCCAGGCCAGCGGGATCACCCAGGGAACGCCGAAGACGGTCGGTGCGAGATTCCCGTACTCGTAGTCCCCGAATGGCCAACCGGTTCTGAGACCCACGGCTTCAGCGAGCAGCCCACCCCCCACGGTGACGACCAGGAAGGCCGCTGCCCATAGAACCCCGCGCCAGACCAGGGCATGCGTGGCTGAGGCCAAGAAGAACATGGCGACGGTCACGACGGTGAGAGTGCGCCGGTTCTCGCCCTCCACGAGGGGATAGGCGATCTGTGCACCGATGGTGGCGACGGCGAACAGCCAGGGGAGCCCGCGCAGCATCACTGAAGGGCCGCGACGCCGGTCGGCGTGCGGCCCGGAGTAGACGCGGACGCTCACGGCGTCGAAGCCTAGTTGGCCGGCTGCACGAGGCTGGCTCCCTGGTAGGTGCCCCGCACATCTAGCACGACAAAACGGGCGAACAGCTCCTCCGCATACCAACCGAGTTCGCGGGTACGGCGGATGACCGCCGCATGCTCGGGCTCGCGATAGGCGAAGGCGCTCAACGCGCTCGCGTCTTGCCAGACACTGAACGTGCCCTGGAGGCCAACGGGGGCTTCGCCGATCCCGATCCGCATCAGCAGACCCGCACTCGCGTTCAGGCTCGCTGACACCGGTGGGACGCTCCGCCAGAACGTCCGCCACAGGTGGGGCTTGATCCTGGCGCGGGTGAGGGCGGCCACCGGGCCGGAGGTGGCGCAGGGGCTGGGGTCGCCGAACGGCTGCTGCCCCGACCAACGCCCCTTGCTGGTGAGCGGCTGTAGGTCCACTGTGAGACGTTCATCGGCCCTTCGATCCCAACGCCGGATCAGCGCTGAGCTCTCGAAGCCTTGGGCACTGCTGCCGTCACTCCAGGAGGCGAGGATGCCCCAGTGTCGAGGGTCTGCATCTCCCGGCGAGAATGACGCGCCCGATCCAGTTCCCAGTAGTTTGGCGAACTGCAGGCCGGGCGTGCGTGCGAGCGCGGGGCGGTCACGTGCCATGGCCAGCACGGCGGACGGGATCTGCCTGGTCGGCACCCCCCAGAGATGAAACGTCACCAGCGCCGGACGATTCGCGGCCGCCGTCCTGTTCGAGGTCACTGGCTCAGCCTAGGTTGGGCGTCGGATTCGCCCGGGCTCCGTCCTAGGGTGGCTGCATGAGCGATCGGTGGGCAGGGACCAGCTGGCGGATCGTTGCTGTGGGCGACCTGACTCTCAGCGGTGAAGCCACCCTCAGTTTTGACGACCAGCATCGGGTGAGCGGTACGGGTGGTGTGAACCGGCTCGCGGGGACGTACACGTCGAACGGGGCAGTGTTGAGTGTCGGTCCGCTGGCCGTGACCCGGATGATGGGACCCGAAGCGCTCATGGCCGAGGAGCAGGCTGTCTTGTCGGTGCTGTCGGAACCGCTGACTCTGCTCGACAGTCCGGTTCTCGAGCCGACCGAACTCACGCCTGCTGAGGAGCGGCTGGAGAGCGAGGGCGGAGTCGTCTTGGACGACACGTTTGTGCTGGAAGGGCTGACGACCGTGCGGCTGGCTCCGGTTCGCTGACGTCCCGAGCCTCCGCCGACCGCGGTTCACCCAGCAGAGGTGCCCTGCAGGCGCGCGAAAAGCGGTGTATGTCAGGATTTGTCCAAGCGCAGACGGACATTCCAGTGGGTGAAGCGCGGGGTTGGCTCGGGCTAGGCGACTTCGGCTGGCGTCCCTCCGGTGATGCGCACGAGCTCGTGGAAGGTGGTCGGAAACACGGTGTGCGGGTGGCCCGCCGCCGCCCACACCACGGGATAGTCCGCCAGGGTGACATCGACCAGCGTCCGTACGGCGCCGAGGTGGCCAACCGGCGCGACACCGCCGATCGTCATCCCGGTGCGGGCCTTCACCATCTCTGGGTCAGCCCTGCCCACCTTGGTTGCCCCGATCAAGGTGGCGACCTTGGCCGTGTCCACTCGGTGACCGCCTGAGGTCAGCACGAGCAAAGGTTCGCCGTCTGCCGCGAAGATCAGCGAGTTGGCGATCGCCGCGACGTCACAGCCGAGCTGTGCTGCGGCGATTGCCGCTGTCGGCGCTGCATCGGCCAGGACCACAGGCTGACCGCTGACGCCGAGCTCCGCCAGGGCAGCGCGAACCCTTACGACTGCAGAATGGTCGAGGATCTTGTTCTCGGACGGGCCACTCACGCGGGCTCCTCGTTGACGGCTCGGTCCTGACCAATGCTGGCGAGGCGGATCAGTATCCACAACAGCCCGATCATGGCGAACGCCAGCACAAGACAGGTGAGCAGGACGGAGCCGTACCCCTTGTCGCGAACATCGAGGAACGGGTAGGCGTACCAGTCGGCGAATGGGCCGCGCGCGAGGCTGTAGACCACCCACGCGATTGGGTAGAGAAGAACCACAAGTGCGCGTCGAAATGTGAGCATCGGGTCTGGCCGGTCGATGAGCCAGTCGGCGAACAAGACGATCGGCATCACGTAGTGCAGGACGGTATTGATCCACGGCACAGGGGTTTGCAGGCTCTCCTCGAGTCCGCGAAGGAGCAGGACGTAGACGATGCCCGTGGTCACCATCGCGAGAGTGGCGAGTGCCCTCAGGAGTACGGCTCCGGAGTCGCGGTCACGCAACGCCGCCACGCCGGTGACGGCGAGCGCCGCGACGGCGATGAGATTGCTCTGGATCGTGAAGAAGCTGAAGAAGTTGACGACCGAGAACCCACTGCGGTCCAGGCCCTTGATGAGCTGGGCAGTAACGGCGGTCAGGCCGAGGCCGGCGAAACCGAGGCGTGCGATACCCAACGCCCGCCTACCTGCCATGGTCCGGAACCTATCGGGGTTGTCAGTAGGGCGGGTTGTCGTCGGGTGGGGTGCCTGAGGGAGGTGCTGGGTCGTCGTTGGATGTGCCGACGTGCGGTGGTCCCATGTCGTCGTCGTCGTCGTGGGGGACGATGTGGATCCGTCGGCCCGGCGGTGGGGGCCGAGGGTGGCACGCTCGCCCACCCGGCCGCATGGTCATGCGGCCTCCCGCCAGGCCAAGCCACGCTCGCTTACCCACCCCCGGCCCCCACCTCGAATTGAACTGCCAGCCGGGGGCGTGGTGTTTGAGCAGGTGGTGATGGACGCACAGCGGGGCGAGGTTGCAGGAGCAGGTGGGTCCTTCGGGGTAGCGCAGGGTGTGGTCGAGGTGACTACGACGAGAGGGCCGCTGGCAGCCGGGGAAGATGCAGGTGCGGTGTTTGACGGCGTAGGAACGCTTTCAGCTTCTCGCTTGGGACGTAGGGTCCGGGACCCTCGCGACGTCGTGGACGTCGGGGCCGGGGCAGGGTTGGTCGGTGGCGTGGATCCCGTCCACGGTCCCCGCGGTGTCGTGGGCCAGGTTGAGGAGGTCGTCGTGGAGGGTGTCGGCGTCGACGGGACCGACCTGGCTGGGCGTACCGGCACGGCCGTTCGAGACGGTGGGGGTCGGGAGCGGCACGCTCGCCCACCCGGCCGCATGGTCATGCGGCCTCCTGCCAGGCCCGGCCACGCTCGCTTACCCGCTCCCGACCCCCACCCCGATGTGCCCGGCGACGCATGGTCGAGGGCGACGTCGGCGCGTTTGGCGTCCAGGGTGCGGGGGTCGGTGGGGTCGGGGTGGTGTCGGGCGAGGTCGTCGAGGTGTTGGTAGGCGAGGTGTTGGTAGGCGGCTTGGATGCGGGCGGCGGGTCCGTAGATGCTCAACCAGGACATGGCGTCCGCGCCGTGCTCCACACTCACTGAGCGTCCCTTCCGGGCGTGTTCGCGTTTGCGGGCGGCGGCGGTCGGGTCCAGGCGGTTGGTCACGTCCCGCGCGACCCGAGCCAGCCAGGAGCGGGAGGCTTTGACCGAGATCGCCATCACCTGCCCATCGGACAGTTCACTCATCTGCTCGGCCGTCAGCTCGGCGAGGTCGGGCACGACACCGCGGCCGGCTCGGGTGAGCAGCCGACTCTCCAGCTCGGTGCACAGCTGCGGGGGGAGTTCGACGGTGGCTTCCAGGACTGCGGCCAGGGCGTAGCCGGTGACCAGGCCGGCCTTGGTCGCGGCCAACAACCGGGGGAAGCGGGTGTGCAGGGTGTCGGCCTCAGCTACGCGGTGGCAGGCGGCGTAGCGGGTGATCCCAGCCGCCAGCGAGATCTCCTCCACGGCATAGCCGGACAGGCCGGCCTCCCCGGGGTCACCGGAGACCTCCGGGCGGCGGGCGGCGAGTTCGTGGGCGAGTTCCAGGCCACGCCCGGCCGCGAACCTGGCCACCCGTTCCAGGCGGGCTACCTCGGCCACCAGCTGCTCATCGGTCCAACCACCCAACTCCGAGGTGGTCGGATCGACCGCGCGGCGCTCCGCCGCGAGTAGGTGTTCGAGTTCGACGTCCAGGTCCGCTGCCTCTTCGACGCTCAGCTCGGCCATGCCATCCGCCAGACCCACGGGGGTGGCGTAGTCCGCGGAGTTCTCTCACACCAGCACGGTCAGATCCGTGGCAGCCAGCTCCGGGGCTGGATCCACCGGCAAAACCCCTGATACGGACATACGTTAGATATTACCGACCACCTCCGACGGCCACCACCCACCCAATGAGATGTGTGGACAACTCATCTCGAATTCGGCTCATCTCGAATTCGGCTCATCTCGAATTCGGTGTCCCCGGCTCGCCAACGCGCGCTCATAGCATCCCAACTTGCAACGGGCAGGGCTGCGCAACGACCTGATGCGAGACTCGCGACCGTGACGAGCAGCTCGGTCTTTCCCTCGAGATCCTTCATGCGCTATTGGCGTGCCGACGCGGTCTCGGGGTTTGGCACCTACCTAACGTTGTTTGCTCTTCAGACACTGGTGGTTCTCACGCTGGACGGCTCGGCGGCGGACGTGGGTTGGCTCAACGCGGCACGGTGGCTGCCGTTTCTGGTTTTCGGCATCGTCGTCGGTGCCATCGTCGACGGCAGGCGCCGACTCCCGCTCATGATCAGAACTGACCTGGTCCAGGCCCTCCTGCTGGTGGCCATTCCCGTGCTTTGGTGGGTTGGCCTGCTGTCCATGCCAACGCTTCTGCTGGTCGTGTTCGCGTATGGAACCGCCTCCGTGATCAACGCCGCGTCGGCCATGTCACTGCTGCCGCGACTGGTCGAACCGCAGCAACTCCAACCGGCTCATGCCCGCATCGATGGTGCCGACGCCGTATCCATCACCGTCGGACCGGCGGCAGGCGGCATCTTGGTCGTCGCGGTAGGCGCCCCAGTGGCCGTGCTGGTGGACTCAGCGACGTATGTGTATTCCGCGCTGACTCTGCGGCGGTTAGTCGTCGACGAGCCCGCGCCGCGCTCGGGGGTTACGGCCAGAGGTCTTCTGGGGGAGGTTGTCGAAGGCCTCCGATGGATCTACCGCAGGTCAGGGCTGTTCACCTTGGAGTTTTCTACCCACGCCTGGTTCGTCGGACACGCGATGATTGGAGTTGTCCTCGCGCCCTACGTCCTGAGTGAGCTCGACCTCACGGCCTTTCAGTTCGGCATCATTGGCGCGGCCGGTGGAGTGGGTGCTGTTGTCGGGGCGACCGTCACGACTCGCGTGGGTCGACGCCTAGGCACGGGTCGCACCATCGTTGTCTGCCACGCCATCACGACGGTCGGGGTGATCGTGATGGTGTTCGCTGGGAGCGGGATGGGGACGGCGGGCGCATTCTCAGCCCTCGTGCTCGGGCAGGGCCTCTACGGCCTGGCGATGGGGATGAGCAACTCCCACCAGATGAGTTATCGCCAAGTGGTCACACCGGATGAGTTGCAGGCACGGACCAACACCACGCTGCGATCGGTCAACCGTGCGGTCATCGTGGTGATCGCGCCACTTGCTGGGATCCTCGCGGATGCATGGGGGATCAGGCAGACCATGGTGTTGGCTGCGGTGGTCTTCGCGCTCGTTACGGCTGGACTTGGCGGGACTTCCTTCCGCCACGTGCGTGCTCCGGGGTGAGTAGGGCATGGCGAGCCGCGCCTGGCCGCAGTGCACAAGGATGCGGGGATGGTTGATGGGTGCTACGCGTGTTCGCAGACTGCCCAGGCGGGATCGCTACCGCCTCGGGAGGCCCTCATTGTCGAAAGTGGATGGCGTGTTGCGCACGCGTTCAACAGCGCACTTGAGGGCTGGCTCGTCGTCTTGCCTGAACGGCATGTCACGTCAATGGATGAACTCACGTCAGCTGAAGCCGAGTCATTGGGATCCATCCTGCGCCGTGCATCGATCGCCCTGGCCACCGTCGTCGGGTCCACCAAGTCCTACTTCATGTTCTTCGCCGAGGCCGAAGGCTTCGCGCATCTCCATGTCCATGTCGTACCTCGCATGGCCTGGTTCACTGACGAGCAGGTTGGTCCTAGGGTCTTTGCCTTCCTGGGCGGGCCAGAGTCCGAGTGGGTCACAGAAGACTCGCGCGACGACCTAGCCCTGAGACTCCGTGATGTGCTCGTCCGCGCGACATAGGCGCCGTTTCGCATTGCCTTGCGGGACCATCCGGAAATGGGCAGCGCGAGCGGTCGGGCACGACGCGCCGAGTTGGGATGGAACCTCGTCTTAGAGATCGACGCGAAGCGGAGGTGACGCCCAAGTCAACGTCCCGCGGCGCGTCGGAACCCCGGCTGAATCACAAGTAAGGTGACCGAACATGGACATGCTGAAGGGTGACGAGATCGCCGAGGCGAAGCTGACCGAGTGGCGCAAGCTGGCGCAAGGGCTGCATGCCCGCTACCTGGTCGATGACTTCGGCACCGCCACCCGGTTCGTCACCGCCGTGGGCGAGGCGGGCGACGCGCTCGGACACCACCCGAACGTGTCGATCGGCAACGGGTACGTCGACCTCAAGTTGGTCAGTGCCGACGCCATCTACCGCGACGACGAGGGCGCTGAGTACGTCGTCGAATGGGTGACCCAGCAAGACGTCGACCTCGCTCGACGGATCACCGAGATCGCCGCCGACCACAAGGTCGAAGCCGACCCGACCTCGGTCAGCCACATCGAGCTCGGCCTCGACACGGCGCACTCCGCGATCATCGCCCCGGTGTGGGCCGCCCTGCTGACCGGGAACCGCGAGTCCCAGGGCCACGGATCTCCCAGCGACGAGATCCGGGATGCCACGGGTCGGGTACCAAACCTGTGGTTCGGGGACGTCGACGACCGCAAGGCCCCGGATCAGCGGTTCCACGTTGAGGTCTATGTGGCGCCCGAGGTGGCTGAGCAACGAATCGCCGGCGCCCTAGCGGCGGGTGGGGCCATCGTCGATGACAGCAACGCGCCCTCGCTCACCGTGGTCGCCGACCAGGACGGCAATACCGGAGTCGTGTGCGTCGCCTAGTCCTCTGCGACTGCCTTGCCAGCCAAGGGCTGAGCACGACGTGTCGACAGCTCGCTCTTCGGCTCGGAGGCCAGGAGCTGGTCTCATGCAACCTTTCGGTCTCCGTTTGCGTCTTGGTGGTGCTTAGGCACGGACCTGACCGCCAGCGCGGAAGGATCGGAACACACGATGGATGTCGTCACGGGGCAACAGATCCCGACCGGAGCAACGATTCCGAAAGGAGAGACGATGACTCATGGTCGGGCGGCGAGACGCAGTCGCGATTCCGAATTCGCTGAGTACATGGCGGCTCGGCAACCCAGCCTCCTGCGTACCGCCTACGTCCTGACCGGAGATCGCCACACCGCTGAGGACCTCGTCCAGACCGCGTTCGCCAAGCTCTATCTGTCCTGGGACAAGGTGCAACGTCGGGAGAGCATCGACGGCTACGTCCGCCGGATCCTGGTCAACGAGCACAACTCGCTGTGGCGGCGGCCGTGGAAGCGACGAGAGACGACCGTCTCCGAACTGCCCACCGACGTTGCAACCGAGCCCGCCGCCGGTCGGGACAGGGAGCTGTGGGACTTCGTGCAGACCCTGCCGCGAAAGCAGCGAGTCGTGATCGTGCTGCGCTACTACGAAGAGCTCAGCGAGGCCGAGACGGCTGCCGCTCTTGGCGTTTCTGTCGGCACCGTGAAGTCCCAGAGCAGCCGCGCGCTGGCCACGATGCGCGCACGCGTCAGCGAGCTCGTGGCGGCCGAGCAAGACCACAAGCTGGATGAGCGTGACGAGTCCGAGGAGGACCGATGAACGACACCAACGAGCTCGGGCAGGCGCTACGTCGCCAGGCTCAAGACATCGATGGCAGCGGGCACGCGCTCACGCTCGACGAGGTGCAGGTCCGGGCTCGCAGCATCCGCCGGCGCCGTACGGCCCTGACCGGGGCCGTGGCGGTCGTCGCCCTCGCCCTCGCTATTCCCGCCGGGATCGCTGTCAACGACAGACTCAACGACACCGTCCCGCGGCCGGTCCCTGCCATAACACCAACGCCATCCCCTACCCCGACCCCGACTCCGGACGCGTCGTCGGCCCCCAACGAGGTCACGCTGGACGCAGCCGTGACGGCGACGAGCGGGCCGATCTCGGTGCCCGCGCTGTACGACCGCACGATCTATCTCCCTGGCGGCGGCACCGTCGCCGTGCAGCACGACTACCAGCAGTTCGCCGCCTTCGGCGATGGCTGGGTCGGCCTGCGCGAGGACACCGACGAGACCGGCCTGATCGACTTCCTCGACGCGGCGGGTCAAGTCACAGGGTCCGAGTCGTCGACCTACTCCTTCGCAGTCACTCGTGACCACAGCATCCTCAGCTATGTCACCAAATCCGGGAAAATCATGGTCGTGGCTGTGGGTGGTGATCCGATCGTGCTCGACAAGCTCCCCGGCGGGCAGGGATATCACGCTGTCGCCATGTACGGCTCCGGCCGCTGCCTCGAGGCCGAAGGTGACGGGTGCGTCGTCTACGCCAACCCCGACGGCGGAGACAAGGCGATGTTTGGTTCGTCCCACGGGATCACCGACACTGCTTTCGGTCTGATGACAGTTGATGGACTGGCGCCTGACTACCGCGTCGCCGGAAAGATCTCGGGCACCCGAGACGGTTCGTGCTCGGCGGTGTTCACAGCGAATGGGGTCAAGGCGATGAGGACGTGCGACTTCACCCTTGGTGAGTTCAGTCCAGATGGGGCGCAGATCATCGGCCATGAGGCGTTCAACTTCGGCGGCCCGAGTTTCTTGAACATCCTCGACGCGAACACTGGGAAGCCGTCCACGACCTACCTCAACAGCGATCGGGCTGGGCTGTTGTACAGCACCTGGGACGTCGACGGAACCGTGATCGGGTTGCTCTACCAGGGCGACTCGTACTTCTTGATGCGGATGACCGCTGACGGGCAGCTCAGCCACACGTCCATCGCCGGGATCTCGGAGTTCCCGGACGTGTCCGGCATCGATTCTCTGATCTTCGCTACCCAGGGATGAACTGACTCCGGAAACCCTTGACGTCGACTGGCGAGTGGGGTTTAGTAGAAGTCGAACAAACGTTCGAACTGCCTTCTTCGTCGGCTCGACCAAGTCTCGACCAAGAACTGTCGGAGGTCTGGGGCAGGCTCGGACTCGTTCGATCCTCTGGACCGGTCTCGCGGTCGGATTCAGAGGTTCCCGCCCGAGGGGTCGTGCGACTCGACCCCGGACGACCCCTCCGGGCGGGTCGTAGGTCTCGGACCTGGCGTGGGGAAGCGCCGGTCCGGGGACCTCCGATCCGTTCGCCTGCGCCGTACGTCGGCTGATGGCTGCTGCCCCGAGGAGGATCCATGCGTCGCTACGACGATCTCGTCGTCGTTGATGCTTCAGCTGATGATCTTGCTGCTCGACATGTCGCTGAGCCGCATGTCGCTGAGCCTCATGTCGCTGAGCCTCATGTCGCTGAGCCGCATCGTTTCATCTGGCGTGGGCGGCCCTATGTCATCGGCTCGATCCTGGCGCACTGGGTGGAAGTGGGTGCCTGGTGGCGGCAGCGCGACGCCGAGGGATTGCCGGTCGATGCGGCCGGTGCAGCCGCAGGTCGGCAGGTCTGGCGAGTCGAGGCGCGCACCGGCGTCCAACGTGCCGTCGGTGTCTTCGACCTGACCTGCGATCAGTCCACTGTTCCTTCGACCTGGAGGTTGGCCCGTGTCCTCGATTGAGCAGTTCTCGACCGTGCAGTTCTCGACCGTGCAGTTCTCGACCGACCGGCGGCACCCGCCGATTCCGCAGGCCACCTTCGACCTGCTCCACCTGGCGGCTCGCGGGCTCGCGGCCGGCGTCGTCGCCCTGACCGCCGAGGAACGCTATGTCGAAGCGCATCTGGCTTCGTTGCGAGCTGCCTCTGCTGTGCTTGCGGCTCGTGCCCGACCAGCCCGGGTTCGCCGCGGACCCTGCAGCGTCTGGGAGCTCCTGCCCGAGGTGGCGCCCGAGCTAGGGGAGTGGGCGGGGTTCTTCGCCGCAGGCGCAAGCAAGCGCGCAGCTGCAGAAGCTGGACTGCCGGTGGTCAGCACCCGAGAGGCAGACGACCTGCTGCGCGATTCCACGACCTTCCTCGCTCTCGTCGAGACCACGCTCGGCCTCGACCACCAGGTCGCCCTCCCCCTCACCGGCTGATCAGCCCGAAGCGCTCACGGACCAGTCGATGCCCCTTGATCCCTTCGTCCATCTTCATGTCGCCTCGGGCTATTCGCTGCGACACGGCGCCTCTCATCCGGAGGCGCTGGTCGCCCGGGCAGCCGAGCTCGGCATGGGGGCACTCGCGCTGACTGACCGAGACGGCGTGCGGGGCGCGGTGAAGTTCGCCAAGGCCGGTCTCACCCACGGGGTCGCCACGATCCTCGGCGCCGACCTTGCCATCGGCCCGTCGCGCACTCGTGATCACGCGCAGCCGGCCCCTGCGGCGCCGGCTCGCACTCCGGCCAGAGGCGGTGCCGAGGTCGACCCGCGCCATCCGCGGGTGGTCGTGCTGGCTCGCGCCGGCCGGCCGACACCTTCGCTGCCCGGCCGTACGCCGACCGGTGCCGGCTGGGCCGCCGTCAACCGGCTGGTCTCCTCCTGCCACCTCGGGACCGCGGAGAGGACGGGCGAACGTGGCCGACCCGTTGCCAGTCACGCTCTTGTCGCCGACTACGCCGCCGGGGGTGAACTGATCGTGCTGCTCGGCCCGGACTCCGAGGTCGGACGGGCGCTGGCGCGACGTCGTCCCGACCTAGCGCTGGCCGCCCTCGACGGCTGGCGGGATGTCATAGACCCAGCGTTGCTACGGATCGAGGTGGTGTCTCACCGCGGCCCCGGTGACGGTGCGGGCTCGAGTGTGCTCGCCGCCCGGCTGCTCGGCTTTGCCCACGAGCACGGCCTCGAAGCCGTACTCACCAACACCGTCCGCTACGCCGAGCCCACCGGTGCGGCCACGGCCGACCTGCTCGACTCGGCTCGCCGACTGGTCGCCCTCGACGAACGACATGTCGACCGGGTCAACGCCGAGGGCTATCTGAAAGCCGGGCCGCAGATGGCCGCCGTCGCGACCGAGATCGCCCGGCTGGCGGGGGGAGCGGGTGACACCGAGGCGGGCTGCGTACGGCGACTGCTCGACGCGACCGTCCACGTGGCCACCGACTGCATCCTCGATCCCGCCCGTGACCTCGGCCTCGGGGCGATCCACCTGCCGGAGCTGTCGGTCATCGACGAAACCGGTCGAGCGGCCGCGGCCGTGCTGCGTGAGCGGTGCGAGGCCGGGCTGGCGCGGCGCTACTCACCGGGCGAGCATCGGGCGGCCGCCGAACGCCTCGACGCCGAGCTCACAGTGATCGGATCGCTCGGCTACGAGACCTACTTCCTCACCGTTGCCGAGGTCACTGATCTGACCCGGGCGATGGGCGTCCGGGTGGCGGCCCGCGGCTCGGGAGCGGGCAGCCTTGTCTTGCACGTCCTCGGGGTCTCCGGTGTCGAGCCCCTTCGCTACGGCCTGCTCATGGAGCGTTTCCTCACCCCGCTGCGACAGGCCCTGCCCGACGTCGACGTCGACGTGGAGTCGGCCCGGCGAGGTGAGGTCTACGACGCGATCCTCGAACGCTTCGGCGGCGACCGCTGCGTGTGCGTGTCGATGATGGACACCTATCGCGTACGGCATGCCGTACGCGATGTCGGTGCTGCCCTCGGCCTGCCACCAGGTGAGATCGACGCCATCGCCAAGGCTTTCCCGCACATCCGGGCCCGGGACGCGCGAGCCGCGCTCAACGACCTGCCCGAGCTGCGGGCCAGCCGGATCGGTGGCGGCGGTGGGCTCGACACGTTCTTCTCCCTCGTCGAGAGCCTCGACGGGTTGCCGCGCCACGTCGCGCTGCACCCCTGCGGTGTCCTGCTGTCCGACGGCGGGCTGCTCGACCGCACGCCGGTGGAGGCGAGCTATCTCGGCTACCCGATGAGCCAGTTCGACAAGGACGACGTCGAGGATCTCGGTCTGCTCAAGCTCGACGTCCTCGGCATCCGGATGCAGTCGGCCATGGCGCACGCCGTCCTCGAGGTGGCTCGGGTCGACGGGCCGCAAGCTCACGGCGCCGGCTCGGAGGGGCTGATCGCCTTGGACGATCCGGCGTCGGTGCCACTCGACGACGAGGCCACCTTCGAGCTGATCCGCTCGACCCACACCCTCGGCTGCTTCCAGATCGAGTCACCGGGGCAGCGGGAGCTGATCGGCAAGTTCGGTCCGGAGACCTTCGACGACCTCATCATCGACATCTCACTGTTTCGCCCCGGGCCGGTGAAGTCCGACATGGTCACGCCCTTCCTCAAGGCGCGACAGGGCTGGTTGGCCGCCGCCTATCTCCATGACGATCTCCGCCCGGCGTTGGAGGAGACCTGCGGGGTCGTGGTCTTCCACGAGCAGGTGATCCGCATCGTCGACGTCTTCACCGGCTGCGGTCTGGCCGAGGCCGACGAGATCCGCCGCACGCTCGGCTCACCCGACGGTCAGGCGCAAGTACGCGAGTGGTTCTACCCGCAGGCCATGGGGCGGGGCTATTCCCTCGAGGTTGTCGAGCAGGTCTGGGAGGTGCTGAAAGCCTTTGCCTCCTTCGGGTTCTGCAAGGCGCACGCGGCCGCCTTCGCTCTGCCGACCTACCAGTCGGCGTGGCTCAAGGCCCATCACCCGGCGGCTTTCCTCTCCGGGGTGCTCACCCACGACCCGGGCATGTACCCCAAGCGGCTGATCCTCGACGACGCGCGCAACCTCGGCATCGCGATCCTCGGCCTCGACATCAACGCCTCCGACGAGGTCTTCCGGGTCGAGAAGGTTGCCCCCTGGGATGCTCCACCGCCGGGCATTCTCGGCGCCCCGCCGCGGGAGGCGTCGCCGGTCCCAGGGTTGCCCGACGCCCGCTCCTACGGCATCCGGCTGTCGCTGGCCGAGGTCAAGGGCATCTCGGCCGCCGAGGTCGAGCGGGTCGTGGCCGGCCGGCCCTACGCCTCGCTCGCCGACTTCTGGCACCGCACCCGCGTCTCCCGACCGGTCGTGGAGCGGCTCGTGGTGGCCGGGGCCTTCGACAGCCTCTACGGCATCGGGCTCTACGGCACGGGGGCACCGGTCCGTCGCCGGGGGCAGGTCACCCGGCGTGACCTGCTGCTCCAGGTGGCCGAGCTCGATCGGTGGACCAGAGCGGTCGACCGTGGGGGGCGGAGGGCGGCGGCGGGTGGTTCGAAACGTCGAGGGCGCGCTCCGTCGGTCCCTCCGCAAACCGATGACGTACGGGCGCTTGCCGCGAGGCAGAGCCAGGCTGCGGCAGCCGTACGTCCGTCGGACGTGCAGCTGACCCTCGACCTCGGCGATGCCCCGGAGCAGGTCGGTGACTCCGGGCTACCGGAGATGACCGGAGCCGAACGGGTTCGTGCTGAGCTCGACGTCCTCGGTCTCGACGTGAGCCGGCACGTGCTGGACTTCTATGCTCCGATGCTCGACGCACTCGGAGTCACTCGTGCTCGCGACCTGTTGCGGCAGCGCAGCCAGGCCGACGTCCTGGTAGCCGGCGTCAAGGTGGCAACCCAGACACCACCGGTGAGGTCTGGTCGACGAGTCGTGTTCCTTACCCTTGATGACGCCACGGGACCAGTCGACGCGACCTTCTTCGAAGATGTCCAAGGTCCATACGCAGCAACAGTTTTCCACTCCTGGTTGCTCGTCGTGCGAGGTCAGGTCCGACGCACCGGCCCACGAGGGCTGTCGTTGCGGGCCACGGGTGCGTGGGAACTGTCCAGCCTGTTCGCCATCTGGGAGACCGAGGGTGTTGCGGCCGTTCACTCCGTGCTGACCGACGTGCCCGGCGGGTGGGAGGAGAGCTCCTCTGCGTTGATCGAAGGGGCCGTCGAGGGCGCTGCGGGCAGCCGGTCGTCTCGACCGGTCGTCGTACGTCCGCCAGGCCAGTCCGATGCTACGGGGGCGCCCGGTGGCGGCCACGAGCCAGGAACTGCTGGAGGCATGGGCCAGCGCCGAGTGCTGGTGCATGCCAGCGGGTTCAAGCAGTCGCCCTACGCCGACGTGAAGCCACCCGGAGGAGATGTCAAAAAGGGCACTCCGGCCAGGGATGCCGAGGAGCCGCGTCCGGCGCCGAAGGCTCCTCGCAAGCTGTGGCACTCGAGTCCTGGAAGCTCGGGCGGCTGATATTTCGTTGCGTCCGACGAAGTGAGGGCTATTGCGCACCATGGGTCGGACGCAACGTCGGTAGGGCGTGGGAGGCTGGCAGGGATGAGCCGCAAGCAACAACTCGATCGTCCGGGAGCTCCCGATGGTCCACCCGCCGACGACACCGGGTGCACGATCCTGCACGTCGACATGGATGCCTTCTATGCCTCGGTGTCGCTGCTCGACCATCCCGAGCTCGTGGGATCGCCCGTCATCGTCGGCGGTGGGGGCACTCGCGGGGTGGTCCTGTCGGCCACCTACGAGGCGCGTCGAGCCGGTGTCCATTCGGCCATGCCGATGACGCGAGCCCGCCGGATGTGCCCTCAGGCCGCGATCCTCGACCCCCAGCCCGAGCGTTACGCCGCCGTGTCCGCCGCTGTCATGGAGGTCTTTCGCGAGGTCACCCCCTACGTCGAGCCGCTCTCGCTGGATGAGGCTTTTCTCGACGTGTCCGGTGCCGTACGTCGGCTGGGTCGGCCGGCTCTTATCGGCGAGACCATCCGGGCGAGGGTGGCCGACGAGCAGGGTGTCACCTGCTCGGTCGGTGTCGCCAGCACGAAGTTCGTCGCGAAGCTCGCCACCACCCGGGCCAAGCCGGACGGCCTGCTCGTGGTGCCACGCGACGAAGTCGTCTCCTTCCTCCATCCGTTGCCGGTCTCCGCCCTGTGGGGTGTCGGCGAGAAGACCGAAGAGGCGTTGACCCGTCTGGGTCTGCGCACCGTCGGCGACCTGGCCCGCACCCCGCAGGTCACTCTCGAACGCGCCCTTGGCGTCGCCGTGGGCTCCCACCTCGCCGCTCTCGCCTGGGGACGAGACGAGCGTCGAGTCGTTGCGCACGAACCCGACAAGAGCATCGGCGCAGAGGAGACCTTCGCCACGGATGTCGATGACCCGGCGGTCATTCTTCGTGAGCTACTACGTCTCTCCGAGCGGGTTGCCGCCCGGCTACGCGCCGCGGGATACGCCGGGCGGACGGTGGCGCTCAAGGTCAGGTTTGCCGACTTCACGACCATCACTCGGTCCCGCACCCTGCGGGAAGCCACCGATGTCGGACAGGAGGTCTACGCCACGGCCCGGACGCTCTAT
Organism: uncultured Actinomycetota bacterium; assembly: GCA_963819985.1. Taxonomy (GTDB): domain Bacteria; phylum Actinomycetota; class Actinomycetes; order DATJPE01; family DATJPE01; genus JANPBY01. Next base: position 512,496 of record CAWFYH010000002.1, read on the forward strand.
GAGGCCCTCGGTCTGCAGCGTGCCCGCATCCGGCTCGTCGGTGTACGGCTCGAGGGGCTCATCGACGCCGGCACGCGCACCCAGCAGCTCCTCCTCGATGCGCCTGAACGTGGCTGGCGGGAGGCCGAGCTAGCCGTCGATTCCGCCGCTCGACGCTTCGGTGCCGGCGCCGTACGACCGGGCTCGCTGGTCGACGGTCACAGCGACCCGCGGGGAAGGGGCGACCCCGGGCGGCCCGCACCTTTGTGACTGGGTGTGCGGCGCTTGCTCACGACCTGATGAACAATCCTCAGGTCGGCTTTCGCGTCAGCCGATGCCTGCCTATGCTGTAACTACCGGAACCGCCCTGGGGGAGGTCCGGGTGAGTGAAGGAGGATCGGTGCCGCTCTCCGAGCACGAACAGCGCCTGCTCGAGCAGATGGAGCGCGCCCTCTACGCCGAAGACCCGAAGTTGGCCTCGACCCTTCGCGGATCCGACCTGCGCCACCATCAACGGCGGCGTATCGCGCTCGGCATGCTCGGGGTTCTCGTTGGGCTGGGACTCCTGCTCGCTGGAGTCACGCTCGGCTGGGGGGTCGGCCTGGCTGGCTTCTTGGTCATGCTCGTGTCGGCCTGGTGGGTCATGGGCGCTTGGCGATCCGGGCCTGCGGTCTCGGCAGCCAGCGGCCAGGGGCCGGCCGCACCGGCCGATGAGCTGCAGGCCAAGCGAGCCAAGGCACCCCGGGCCGGAGTGATGGACCGCTTCGAGGAGCGTTGGCGCCGTCGCCGTGAAGGCGACCAGCGCTAGTTCAGGTCAAGTTCAATTCAGCTCAGCTCAGCTCAGCTCAGCTCAGCTTCAGCGTCGGCTTGCCGGGGTGCGCGTGTTCGGCTCGATCGAACTGCCTGCGCTACGCCGCCTAGGCCGCAGCGCCGTACCCACGCGGCGGGGAGCCGTGTCCACCCAGTCCAGCACGTCCGCCGTACGTGAACCCGCCCGCACCATCAAGGAGCGGGGCAGGAACCTCGCGCGCAGCCGCGTGCGCCGAGATGCCGTCCTGCGCAGACCGTTCAGCGCCAGAAGCAGATCATCAGCCAGTCCGTCCGTGGGTGCTGGCGTGCGCGCATATTGCGCGTACTCCACCGCTCTCGCGGTTCGGCTCAGCGCCTCGCCTTCGGATGTCCCGTTCAGGTTGGCGGCGTCGGCCAAGCCGCCCGCCACTTGCCGTGGCGTGCGTGAGCTGGGCCAGCCCCGGTCGAGGTCGGCACAGCTGGCGGCCAGCTCCCTCCAGGCCGCGGATGCGGCGAGTCGCGGCTCGGCGCTTCGGGCCAGGCGCATTCGCCGGCGACGTTGGGAGGCCCGGATCGCCCAAGGGAGCAGAAGCGCAATCAGCACGAGTACGGCTACCGCCACCCACTTCCACTGGAACGGCGCAGCCAAGGAGCCAACCGCTGCGGTGTCAGCATTCGATATCTCGGCGCCCGGCCGGACCGGCAGCCCCTTGTTCGGTTTTCCCCCGTTGCGGTTGTCGTCGGGACGGGTGTTCCCCGGTTTGTTGCTGCCCGGGTCGAGCGACGAGACCGTATAGGCGGGAACCGCTACGCCGGAGTTGTCCGTGCGAGGAGTGGGTTCGAACCGCGTCCAGCCGACTCCCTGGAAGTAGACCTCCGGCCAGGCATGGGCATCGTGCCAGGTCACCGACCAGGAACCGTCGTCTTGCTTCTCGCCAGGCACGAAGCCGACGACTATTCGGGTAGGAAGACCCAACTCGCGCGCCATCACCGCGAAGGTTCCAGCGAACTGTTGGCAGAAGCCTCGCTTGCTGTTGAGAAATACGGTTAAGGGGTTGGCGGACGTCGTAGGCGTTGTGGCGTCATAGAGGAAGCCGTTGTCGTGGAAGTAGTCCTGCAGTGCCACGGCCCGCGCGAAGTCCCCCACGGCTCCCTGGGTAGCCTTCTCCGCCTCCTCTGTGACGATCTCGGGCACATCGTTGGGAAGCTGGAGATAGCGGCTGCGGAACCCCGGCTCCATCGGCCCCGGATTGCGTAGCTCGCTCTGGGTGGGAAACACCGACAAGCTGTTGACCGTCCAACTTGTGTCAAGGGTGTCGGACTTCGGTGACCAGATCACCCGGTTTTCCTGGTCCCACACCCAGTCATCCTTGGTCGGACCGATCACGGAGGCGTCGATCACTGGATAGGGAACCGGCAGCCACGTGCTGCCGGTGAGCTCGGTCGAGGTGAACTCCGAGCGCTCGGTGGTGACGGTGACATCGTCGGCGAGTCCGGTCGGCGGAGGGAGCGGGTCGGTGTCCAACCGTCCCGAGGTCTTGAGGCTGGCTGGTATCCAGGTCTTACCGTCGAACGTGTCGAGGGTCACCAGGGTCAGATAGTCCGGACGCGCCGCGGTCGTCGTGTAGTGCAGAACTTCGGTGTCTTCTGGGCGGTTGAGATCGCTCCCGAGCGAGACGAACGGGTTGACTGTGGTGACCGTATTGCCATGCGCGCCCTGCCCGCCGAGACCTCGGTTGAACACGGCGTCGCTCAGCCCAGGAAGGATCGCCGGAACCAGCACGGCGATGGCTACCGACGTCGCGCCGATTCGGCGTCCCACAGCGCCCAGCGGCTCGGGCGGAGCGTGGTCATCGCGAGTCAGTGGGTCTCCGGCATAGGCGCGTGTGCCCAGACGCCGCCCCCAGCCACCCACGCGCTCACGGCTGTCTGCCATGAGCAGGGCGAGCCACCCGGTCGCCGCGAGCCCGAAATACACCCAGGAGACACCGTTGTCCACGACTGCCACGGGTACGGCATAGAGCACCAGCAACGGGATGCCGGACAGCGCCGGTGAGCGGTAGGTGACCGCGACGGTGTCCACGACGACAGCGACGACTGCGATCGAGGAGGAGATGAGCAAGGTGAGTCCGGGCGTGACCGGAACAGGTGGCGCTGTACTCGAAATTGTCGTGAAGGCCGTGTCCAACAGTGCTTGGAGCAGGCCTCGTACGTCACGTCCGGGCAGCACGCCCCAGATGGCTTCTGCAGCCGCAAAGCGTTGCATCACCGCGAAGGCCAAGGCGATCAGCTGCAGCGCGGGGATGGCCAGGCGAGGGACCCCGAATCTTCGGGCAAGATAGCCCGTCGCCGCGACCAGAGCGACGAAGACAACGGTCGTCGGTAGCCAGGTAGCGTTTTGCAGGAGCGGTTGGAGACTGAGTCCGGTCACGAGGACCGCGATCGCCGCCGTCAGAGTCAGCCGCGCCGTCCCGCTGACGCCAGGGACCCCGGTCATGCGGCCCCTCCTGCGACTCGGTCCAACTGGTTTCCACGTGCGGCTGTTGGCCAGAGGTCAGGAAGATTGTCACCGTTGCGCGCGGTGAGCACTCGCCAGCCAGCAGCACGCAGGATCGAGGCAGCGCCTTGGAGGTCGGGGTCGAGAACAGCCCGCGGAGACTTGCTAGACCGCCAGGTCATGACGTCCAGCAGCACAGCCACCGACGAGCCGCTTCCGTGATGTGTTCGCGCCAACTCGGCCGCTTCCTCGACCCTCAGGCCACCGAGCACGGCGACGAGCAGGCCGTCGACGACTCCAAGTCGGATCTGATCCGCCGAGCGCAAGGATCCGTATTCCTGCTCGACCGCCGCGAGGCCGTCGAGCAGTCCAGCCTCCTGCATTCCAGCGTGGTCGGCTCCTGAACCGCCCAGACGAGCTCCCGAGGTTGTTACCAGGTCCACGGTGTAGCCGGCGCGGCCGGCGTGGGCGCCGATCGAGGCAGCCGCCGATACGGCCCACTCGAAGGAAGACGCCGGCCCTTCCCCTCGGTGAGCCTCGGCGCGGGTGTCGAGCAGGAGTGCGCAATGGGACTCCCACGGCTGCTCCTCCCGCCGAACCATCAGTTCGCCGTAGCGGGCGGTGGACCGCCAGTGCACCCGTCGCAAGTCGTCGCCGTGCCGATACTCGCGGGTTGCTACGTCGTCCTCGCCCGCAGCGGCGACCGACCGAGATCGGCTGTCGCCCGAGCCTGCCCAATCGCCTCCAAGTGGGACAGCGGGCAGACGTTGGACCACGGGCGTCACGATCAGGGTATCTCGAGCCGTGAACGACCGGCTCAGCTCACACATCCCGAACGGGTCGGAGATCCGAATCGTCAGCGGCCCGACGGTGTATCGGCCCCGGACCTCCGGGCGGACCGGGTAGTCCACCGTTCGGGTGCCGCGAGGTTCGACCCGGTCGAGGGTGAAACGCGGGCGCGAGCCCAGAACGTAGGGGAGCCGGTCCTCCAAGCGCAGCAAGCCGCTCGGCAGCCTTGAGACGTTCTCGAAGCGAAGGATGACCCGAGACTCTTCTCCCGCGGCCACCCGACCGGGATCCACCCGCCTCGTGCACGCGATGCGATAGCGCGTGCGCGTCACCACGGCGGCGCTGACCAGCGGCAGAGCGGTCAGCAAGATAGCGACCCGCAAGAGGTCACCTTGGCCCAGCATGAGCGACGTCAAGCTGGCCGCGATTCCCGCGGCGAGGAAACACCGCCCCCGAGTGGTGAGCCCGCTCAGCGCCTCGCGCATCGAGCGTCAGCTCCTCAGCTCGTTGGGCACCGGAACCTGTTGCACGATGTCGCTGACCACTGTTTCGCTGCTTCGCCGTGCTATCTGGGCCTCGGCTGTCATCAGCAACCGATGGGCGAGGACGGGGACCGCCAGCACCTGGACGTCATCGGGGGTGACGAAGTCGCGATCATCGAGCGCCGCGGCGGCCCGCGCCGCACGCACCAGGTGCAAGGCGGCACGGGGCGATGCGCCGAGCCTGAGGTCGGGGGACCGGCGGGTCGCCGTGACCAGGTCGATGATGTATCGGCGGACCGCGTCGGCCACGTGCACGCTGCGGACGGCTTGGACCAGCCGGGCGATCTCCTGGGCGTCGGTGACCGGGGTCACCGAGCGGAGAGCAGTGTCGCCTGCGTGCAGGTCCAGCATGGCGAGCTCGGCCGCGGCGTCGGGGTAACCCATCGAGACCCGCGCCATGAAGCGGTCTCGCTGCGCTTCGGGCAGCGGGTAGGTGCCTTCCATCTCGATCGGGTTTTGGGTGGCCATGATCATGAAAGGAGCAGCCATCTCATACGTCGTCCCGTCGACGGTGACCTGCCGCTCCTCCATGCATTCCAACAACGCGCTCTGAGTCTTGGGTGAAGCGCGGTTGATCTCATCGCCGACCACGATGTTCGCGAAGACAGCGCCGGGCTTGAACTCGAAGTCCCTTGTTTCCTGGTTGAAGACGCTGACCCCCGTCACGTCCGAGGGCAGTAGGTCAGGGGTGAACTGGATGCGGCGAACCGAGCAGTCGATGGTCTTCGCGAGAGCCTTCGCGAGCATGGTCTTGCCGACTCCGGGGACGTCCTCGATCAGCAGGTGACCCTCGGCGAGCAGGACGGTCAACGTCGTGCGGACGATTTCCGGCTTGCCTTCGATCACCCCTTCGACGGACTTGGCGATCCGGCTGGCGCTGCCACGGACGTCATCGAGGGTGGCGATCGGGGTCTCCGTCATCGCACTATTGTCACCCAATCTCGCCTCTTGCGTGATCAGACCGTTGGACACGATCTTGTGACGGTCTTTCGAGTTGACCGCAGATCGGAACGCACGTGGGCAGGGGTGCCGGGGGCCGCAGGCGTGATCCGGGTCGAGCGGGTGGACGGCGACGCAGTCCCCGCGGGGTCGTACGCCACCGGGGGGACAGGCCTTGGACATCTTCACCCGTGATCTGGCCGACTCGGTCGAGTTGATCGATGCTGCCGCGCTGGACCGCGGTCCAGCCGTTGAGTACGCCTTTGGGCCGATGCAGCTCGAGCAGCTCATGGTTTCTGCGCCTGACGGGCTGCTTGTGGTGCTGGTCTCGATCGACCACCGGCTTCCCAGCGCCCTCGATCACGAGCCGTTGCGGCTGCACTCCCAGCTGCACAGCATGGTCTGGACGGTCACCGACCTGGAGGTGGCAACGGCGTTCTTCTCCGACGTCGCTGGACTCTGCCGATGCCACCACCCCCGGCGGTGTCGAGGTCGAGGTGCGCGAGCTGGGGGCGGAAAAGGTCGGACCGTTCTACGCTCACCTGTCGTGAGCGAGCGCCGACCGGCCTACACCGAGCTCGCCGAGCGGTTGCGCGCGCGCATCCTCTCGGGCGACCTGCAGCCGGGGGACCGATTGCCTGTCGAGCCGGACCTGTCGGCCCAGTACGGCGTGTCCCGAAGCACCGTCCGCGAGGCCCTTCGGGTGCTCTCCTCGCAAAGCCTTGTGACGACGACGCGCGGGGTCTCCGGCGGCTCGTTCGTCGTGCATCCGGGGGTGGACGACATCGGTGCCTATCTGGAGGCGAGCGTCGGGTTGTTGGCCGGCGGTGACCAGCTCAGCGTCGAGCAGCTGCTCGAGGTGCGTCACCTGTTGGAGGTCCCGGCGGCCGGCTTGGCGGCACTTCGCCGAGACCAGGGGCAGATCGAGGCTCTACGGGCCACCTTGATCAAACCGAGCGAGGGGGCCGATGACGTCGAGGAGTCCGTTCATCAAGCGAATGTTGCCTTCCACACGATCTTGCTCGAGGCGTGCGCGAATCCACTGTTGTCCGTGGTGGCCCGTCCCTTGTTCGCGGTCATGGAACGCCGCTTCGTGGGTGGTGCCGGCGGCGTCGCAGGCCAGACCGTCTTCGACGACCATGCGCGAATCCTGGCGGCGGTCGAAGCAGGGGATGCCGAGCTGGCGCGAGGCCATGCCCGGGAGCATCTCGAGCGGGTGGGCCCGACCTACGTCCGCCGCCGGTCGCTCACCCCTGAGCAGCCGCGCGGCGTCAGCTCAGCATTGGAACAATGATGCGTCCAGTGGAACAAAACGCTTGACCCTCTAATCCTCAGACCTTTAGGCTCGACGCCCGAGCCCCGACAAGAATGGTTGAGATCTATGACGGTGCACGAGGCGCAGCTAGGTCGATTTCTCGAAGACTTCGCCGAGGGGGATGTCTTCCAGCACCCGTTCGGACGCACCATCAGTGAAACCGACTGCACGTGGTTCACCCAACTCACGTGCAACACCAACCAGAACCATTTCAACGCTCACCTGGCGCAACAGAATCCCATCACTGACGGACGGATCATCGTCAACTCCGGGCTCACGATTGCCCTCGTGCTCGGGCTGTCGGTGATCGACATGAGCCAGAACGCCGTCGCCAACCTGGGCATCGACGAACTTCGGCTGACCCACCCGGTCTACGTGGGGGACACGATCTACGCGGAGTCCATCGTGCTCGCGATCCGCCGCTCGGAGAGTCGTCCGAACGTCGGCATCCTCACCATGCGTACTCGAGGTCTCAATCAGGACGGCGAGCAGGTCATGTCGTGGATTAGGTCGGTGATGGTGCCAACGCGCGACTCCGGGATCGGGCAGGGCTACTTCCCGCAGGCGAAGGACGGCCCGCTGAGTCTTTCGGCCGCAGACGCCGCGGCCGAGGCCTGAGCGAACGTCGATGATCGCCACGCTGCGGCTGACGTACGGCCCGTGGGGGGGAGACCCTTCATGAGCTGGCCGAAGGGGCCCGGGCGGCGCAGGACGCGGGAGCCAAGGTCGTCTGGGCGCCTGAGATGCATCGCAGCGCGACGGTGACCGCGGCGGCAGTCGGGGCGCGCCCTGAGCACACGCTGACCACCTCGTGAGCTCCAAGGGCGTGGCGATCGTCGGCGTGGCCGAGTGCGACCTGGGGGTGACCCGTCGCTCCACCTATGAGCTGCAGACCCAGGCGGTCACCCGTGCGCTGCTCGACGCCCGCCTCGGTCTTTCCGATGTCGACGGCATCGCCACGACCGCTCTGGCGCGGTTCAGCGCAACCAGCCTCGCCGATCATCTCGGGCTGCGGCCCCGGTGGATCGACAGCTCGGCGGCCGGGGGCTCGGTGAGCGAGATGTACGTGGCCCGCGCCGCGCAGGCGATCGAGGCCGGCCAGTGCGACACCGTCGTGATTTCGTATGCCAGCAATCAACGGTCAGCAGCGTCGCGGCGTCTTGGCGGGGTCGTCGAGGAGCACACCCCCGAAGCGCAGTTCGAGACGCCCTACCACCCCCTGTGGCCGCTCTCTTACTACGCCCTCGCGGCCCAGCGTTACCTGCACGACCACGACGCCACCCGCAGCGACTTGGCCGAGGTCGCAGTCGCGGCGCGTGAATGGGCTTTGCTCAACCCGGCTGCCTACCGGCGCGATGCCGGGTCGCTGTCGGTGGCGTCGGTGCTCGAGACACCGATGATCGCCTCTCCACTCTCGACAGCCGACTGCTGCCTGGTCACAGACGGTGGGGGAGCTGTTGTGCTGACATCCCTGGAGCGGGCGCGCGACCTGACAGACTGCCCCATCGTCGTCCTCGGCTGCGGCGAGGCGACGACGCATGCGTCGATGACGGCCGACCCAGACCTGACGCGGACGGGTGCATACGACAGCGCCGCCGAGGCGTTCGGCCGGGCCGGCTTGACGGTCGCCGATGTCGATGTCACGCAGGTCTATGACTCCTTCACGATCACCGTGCTGCTGTCCTTGGAGGCCCTGGGGTTCTGTGGCCGAGGCGAAGCGGCCGCGCTGGCACGGTCTGGAGCGTTGCGCCCCGGTGGGTCGCTGCCGTTGAACACCTCCGGCGGGGGGCTGTCGTACTGCCATCCCGGGCAGCTGGGCATCTTGCTGCTGGTCGAGGCCACCAGGCAGCTCCGCGGGGAGGGTGGCGCTCGTCAGGTGCCGGGCGCCGAGATCGCCCTGGCCCACGGAACAGGCGGCATTTTGTCCACCCACGCGACCGTCCTGCTTGGGGTGGACCGATGACCGTGAGCGGCGGTGCTGCCTGGCAGGACGTCTGTTCGCCTCCCGAAGATGCGGTGACGCGACCATTCTGGGACGCCACGCGACAAAGACGTCTGGTCCTGCAGGCCTGCGCGAGCTGCACCTCGGTCCAGCACCCGCCGCGGTCGGTGTGCATCTCGTGCATGTCCGAACGCCTGGACTGGACCGAAGCCTCGGGCGCAGCGTTCGTCGACTCGTTCACTGTCGTGCACCGAGCGCCGCATCCGGAGGTCGCTGTGCCGTACGTGATCGCGCGGGTGCGGCTGGCCGAGGGGCCGGTGTTGCTGACCCGCATCGAAGGTGTCGACGCCACGGGTGAGCACCCCGTGCGCTGCGACCAGCCCGTGAGGCTCAGGTGGGCCGAGCTGGCCGACGGCCGGGCGCTTCCCGTCTTCGTTCCGACCCCGAACGATCAGGAGTCCTGAGCCTGGACTTCGAGCTCTCCGATGAGCAGCAGATGTTTCGCGACACGTTGCGATCGTTCGGGGACAAGGAGATCGTGCCGGTCGCCTCGGAGTGGGCCGTCCGGGCGATACCCGACGGAGATCGTCGAGGGGATGCAAGAGCTGGGACTGTTCGGGATTACGGTGCCCGCGGAGTATGGCGGCCTCGACATCGACGTGGTCTCCTTCGCCCTGGTGCTCGTAGGGTTCTGGGCACCTGACAGGAGCGCCGTCTGGCTGCTCTAGGTTGACCTCATGAGCGCCCACGCACCGGACGGCGTCAAGGGCGGCGGGGTGGTCGGCATCGACCCTGTCCTGCTCTCCCGGCCGCCGCAGTTCGACCTGACTGATGCGGTCGAGATCGGCCGCCAGACTTTCGGCATCGCTGCGGCCGGTGCCCGCAATCTCGGTAGCGAGCGGGACCAGACCTTCATGCTCCTTGACGAGAGCGGGGCCGGGTGCGCGGTGCTCAAGGTGTCCAACCCGGCGGAGGACCCAGCGACCCTCGACATGGAGGCGTTGGCCGCCTTCCACGTGCGGGGCGTGGCGCCTGAGCTCAACGTGGCCCAGCCCAGGCTCGCCGAGGGGGCCATGGACGGATCTCCGGAGGCCCATCGCAGCCCGTGGGACGTCGACGGAGTCAGGTACTGGGTGCGGGCCTATGACGTGCTCCCCGGTCGGGCACGGCTCGACGAGCGCACGTTGGACGATCCGGCGCTGAGTGCCTGGGGTGCCACCACGGCCCAGCTCGGCTTGGCGTTGCGGGCGTTCGTGCATCCCCGCGCCCTGCGGACATTGCCCTGGGACGTGCAGCACGCTGCCGCCGTGCGTCCGATGCTCTCAGCGATCGGCGACCCTGCGGCACGACGGCTGGTCGAGCGAGTCCTGGACCGCTTCGACGAGGTGGTGTCGCCAAGGTGGGCTGAGCTTCGGGCCCAGGTGATCCACAGCGACCTGACCGCTGACAACGTGCTCGCCGACGATGCCGGGCGAGTCACCGGCATCATCGACTTCGGGGACCTGAGCCACTCCGCCCTCGTCGTGGACCTCGCCTCGGTGCTGGACTCGATGACGTTTGGCCGCAGGGGTGAGGAGATGTTTCGGGTCGCCCGACTCGTGCTGGACGGGTACGAACGGGTCTCGCCTCTGGAGCCGGTCGAGCGCGAGCTGATGGGCGAGCTGTGGACAACGCGGGCCGCAGTCGGCGTCGCGATCGGTTCCTGGCGGGCGTCACAGGGCCTGGAGGAGCAAGAGTTTGCCGAGCGGCTGAACGAGACGGCCGTGGCCATGATGGACGAGGTGCTCACGGCGGGGTGGGCAGAGACGGCCAGGCGGCTGGGTGCCAATCCCGTCAGATCCACCTTGGAGGCGGGGCCGGTCTCCGACGGGTCGCTCGCGAGCCGACGTACGGACGTGTTCGGCCCGGTCATGGAGCCGCTCAGCTATGCCGAGCCCATCGAGATGGCGTCAGCCAACGGCGTCTGGATGACGGCCACAGACGGCCGTCGCTATCTCGACGCCTACAACAACGTGGTGTGCCTCGGGCACAGCCACCCCCGGGTCACGAGCGCGGTTCGCCGCCAGTGGCGGACTCTCAACACGAACATGCGCTACCTGCACCCGGCGGCCGTCGAGCTGGCAGAGCGCCTTGTCGCGACCTGCCCACCAGGTCTCGACACCGTGCTGTTCGTCAACTCCGGGTCTGAGGCCAACGACATCGCCTGGCGGATCGCGCGGTCGGTCACCGGTCAGGCGGGCGGATTGTGCACGGAATTCGCCTATCACGGCATCACCGAGGCAAGCGCGGCGTTCTCGCCGGAGTCCATGCTGGGCGGGCGTCCACCCCACGTCGAGGGTTGGCAGCCGCCGGACGCCTACCGCGGCCTGCGCGCTGGTGTCGAAGGCTTCCGGGCTGCTCTGGACCGGTTGACCGAACGCTCTCTCGGCCTCTCCGCGACCATCCTCGATGGGGTGCTCCAGAGCGAGGGAGTCCTCGACCTGGAGCCGTCTTACGTGCAGGAGCTGGTGCGCCTCACGCATGCGGCGGGCGGTCTCTGGATCGCCGACGAGGTGCAGGGCGGTCATGGTCGGACCGGGGACCACCTGTGGTCGTTCGAGCGGTTCGGAATCGTCCCCGACCTCATCACGCTGGGCAAGCCGATGGGCAACGGGCAGCCCGTCGGCGCCGTGATCGCCCGCGGCGACCTCCTGGCGAAGTGGGCCGGCGACACCGTCTTCTTCTCGACATTCGGCGGGAATCAGGTGTCGATGGCCGCGGCGCACGCCGTTCTCGACGTGCTGGATGACGAACGGGTTCTCCCAAGGGTGGTCACCACCGGGGAGCTGCTTCGCGCCGAAGTCCGTCGGGCCGCTGCAGGCAGCCCGCGGGTCGGCGACGTGCGGGGGATGGGCCTGGCCAACGGGATCGAGCTGGTCACGGACCCCGAGTCCAAGTCGCCGGATCCCCTAGCGGCTGGTGCCCTCAAGGAGGGTCTGCGGCGCCGAGGGGTGCTGATCGGCACGACGGGGCGAGCCGACAACGTGCTGAAGGTACGGCCACCCCTGGCGTTCACCAGCGAACACGTCCCGGTGTTCGTTCAGGCGTTCGGCGCTGCGCTCGCCGAGCTGGGTTGAGGCGGGTCCGGCACGACCGTCGGGTGGGTGAGATCCAGGACCAGACGGACCTCGGCGTTCCCCGACGCGAGACGACGCCTGCCTCGGTGGAGCCGGACAGCTCGTGCACACCGACTCCTGGAAACCGCACGAGGACCCATTCCTTCAACACGACCGGCAGAGCGGCGGCGTTGACGTACAACGCGTCCAGCGAGCTCAGGTCGTACTTCTGCCACTGCCACGTATCGTCGCCCAGCGCCCGCAGCATGTGCGCGTGTGTGGAGACCAGGACGACCGATAGCGCACCATCGCGACTGATCACTGCGAGCAGACCCTCGGGGTCCCACGCTCTCAGCATCGGCACCGTCTCCCCCATGAAGACCGGCGGGTAGCAGAACGCGAACCCCGCGCCAGTCGGCGGCAGCGGCGAACTCGCGTGCCCCGGACGCGATGGACAGCGGGGCGCCCCCGGTGTTGAGCACGTTTGCCTCCGGTCGTTGAGCGCCTGGATCGAGCCCGTGGACCAGATGCGTGGAGCAGGGTGGCGATCTGCGGCTGTTCGGAACATCGTTCCACGTCGCGGCCCCAGCCTGCCACACGCTCTATCCATCGCGCAGATCAAAATTTTCCCCACGTTTCACCACCCTTATGACCTGCAGAGATAGAGACAATTTTGACGAGATCCGCGATGCATGTCTTGATTGTGGGGGAGAGTGGAGTACGGTGGCGCGCACGGGAGCCGCAGGGGTCCCAGCAGGCAGCACGACCAGTAGCAGTCAGCAGCACGACCAGCGCGAGACAGACCTAGCGGAGGAGGTGGGGGCGATGTTTCTCGGCACCCACCAACCGCGCCTGGACGACAAGGGCCGGCTGTTCCTGCCGGCCAAGTTCCGTGACGATCTCGCGGGTGGGGTGGTGGTGACTCGCGGGCAGGAGCGCTGCCTCTATGTGTTCACCCGGGCGGGCTTTGACGTCATGGCCGCAGAGATGTCGACAGCGTCATTCACTAACAAGCCGGCCCGTGAACTGGCTCGGGTGTTCTTCGCCGGGGCCTCGGCCGAGACGCCGGACAAGCAGGGCCGTATCACCGTGCCGTCCGCCCTTCGCGCCTACGCAGGCCTGAGCAAGGAATGTGTCGTGCTCGGCACCAATGATCGCCTCGAGATCTGGGACAAGGACGCGTGGGAGTCGTACTTGTCTGACCAGGAAGACGCGTTCGCGAACCTCAGCTCGGAGGTGGTGCCAGGCACCGCCTGAGGTGGCGCCGCCTTCTAGAGCTGAACTTTCCAGAACTGAACCTGTCGAACGCGTGGTGCGCGGTCTCCCCCCGCTCCCGCTCGAGCCTCCCGGCGCACCTTCCCCGGTGCCGGGGAGCCAGCCGAGCGGGCGGGGACCGGGCCTCACGACCCGACAGTCACACCAGCCACTGAACGACCAGAAATTGGTCGAGAACACGAGCGGTCCGCGAGCCGCCGCGAAGGGTCGAGATGAGCGTGCCGACGCAGAGCTTCATGGCACCGTACGAGCCGGTGGGCGAATCGATGTTCGCCGCGCTCAGCTCAGCCGGCCGTGCAGCAACCGAAGCGCCAGCGGTCGCGGAGGCCCAAACCGCCGAACGCCCGGTCCTGCTCGGGGTCGGGCTCGCGGCAGGCGCGACGGTGGCGGTCATCGTCCTCGTGCACGTCGCACTGCTGGTGCTCGTCGGACCGATGGCCTGACACATGACTCCCCACCTTCCACCACCGGCGGATTCACCGGTCCCGGCCGACGAGGTAACCGACGTTGCGCCCGGTCCGCCACCGGGGCCACCCGCGCACGTCCCGGTGCTGCTCGAACGGACGCTTGCGCTCCTGGGCCCAGCTCTCGAAGGTCCTGAAGCAGTCGTGGTGGACGCGACGCTCGGTCTCGGTGGGCACAGCGCGGCCTTGCTCCACCAGCATCCGGCGCTGCGACTCGTAGGTCTCGACAGGGACACTGACGCGCTGGATCGATCCAGAGCGCGACTAGCGGCGTACGCCGATCGCACCGTGCTCGTCCACGCGATCTATGACGAGCTGCCCGGAGTCCTAGCCGACCTCGGGCTCAAGCGGGTCAACGGCGTCCTGTTCGACCTTGGTGTCTCTTCGCTACAACTCGATGAGCTCGAGCGCGGATTCTCCTACTCCCAGGACGCCCCGCTTGACATGCGCATGGATCCGAGCCGGGGTCAGACGGCTGCCGATGTGGTGAACACCTACTCGGCGGGTGCGCTGGCGCGCGTGCTGGCGACCTATGGCGAGGAGCGCTTCGCGCGCCGGATCGCCGAGCGGATCGTGGCAGCCCGGCAGGTTGAGCCCTTCACCAATTCCGCCAGGTTGTCCGACCTTGTACGCGACGCGATTCCGGCGGCAACCCGACGCACCGGGGGCCACCCGAGCAAGCGCACCTTTCAGGCGCTGCGCATCGAGGTAAATGGCGAGCTGGAGGTCCTCGCCCGGGCCATCCCGGCTGCCCTGCGCGCGCTGACGGTCGGCGGCCGGGCGGTGGTGATGTCCTATCACTCCCTCGAGGACCGCTTGGTCAAGAGAGCCATGGCAGAAGGGGCCACGAGTACGGCGCCGCGCGAGCTGCCCGTTGTTCCCGACGAGCTGAAGCCGTGGCTGCGGTTGCTGACGCGGGGCGCGGAACACGCCAGCGAGGCAGAGGTCGCGGCCAACCCGCGGGCCGCCTCGGTGCGGTTGCGGGCCGCTGAATGCGTGCGGGAGGCGGCATGAGTTCGACAGCCAGGTCGGCCACCGTGGGCCGGCCGTCGACCTCCTCGGCACGCACGTCCAGTTCAATGGCCAGCCGCTCATCTCGAGCGCCGTTGGCCGTCGTGGCACCCGTTCCCCCGCGCCACGGCCGGTCGGCTTTCATCGCGGTCATGGCGGGAGTGTTGGCCCTCGGGCTCGCGGCGCTGCTCGGCCTCAACACGGTTCTGGCTCAAGACGCGTTCACGCTGCACTCTCTCCAGCAGCAGCAGGTCGCCTTGCAGGTCACCGAGCAGTCCCTCGCGGCGGACCTGGCCAAGCAAGAAGACCCCGCGAGGCTGGCCATTCGGGCGAGGGCCATGGGGATGCGGCACAGCCGGACGCCGCTGTTCCTCCGGCTCCCCGATGGCGCTGTGCTCGGCGCGCGTCCCGAGAGCGCCGTCGGATGACCCCGACGCGCACTCCTTCCACGACGAAGCGCCCTCCGACGGGTGGTCGTGGCACGGCTCGGACGTCCACGCCATCGCGATCCGCCCCTGCCCGCTCGGCTGCGCGTCCGGGGCCGCGCCCAGCCTCGAGTCGGCAGGCCGAACGGCAGCGTACGGCGGCTCGCTCCGGACCGAAGCGCACTGCGCGGCGCCAACCGGCGCCCGCCGCACGCACCCGCCTCGGGCGTCCCGCGATCCGCCTCCGGATCGGACTGGTCCTGCTGGCGGTCGTGCTGTCCGTGTATGCGGTTCGCTTGTTCGAGCTGCAGGCCATCGACGCACCCGTCTATGCCGCAGATGCCACCGACGCGCGCACCGTGTCACGTGGCCTGCCGGCCTTGCGTGGCGAGATCACCGATCGCAACGGGGTGGTGCTCGCGCAAAGCGTTGATGCTCGCGACATCACTGCCGACCCGTCCTTCGTCAAAGACCCGTCGGCCACGGTCGCTGCGTTGACGCCGGTCCTCGGCCTGAATGAGAACGAGCAGATCGAGCTGACCGGCAGGCTGAGTGCTGACAACCGTTTTGCCTACGTCGCGCGCGCGGTTCCACCCGAGACCTGGAGCGAGGTCCAGAGCCTTGACCTGGCTGGCATCTACGGAGTCAGCACTACGGACCGCGCATACCCTGCAGGCAAGGTGGGGGCAAACATCCTCGGCTTCGTTGATGGCGAGGGGGATGGGGCTGGTGGTGTGGAACTCGGGTATGACGCCGCTCTTGCGGGCGTCGCCGGTTCCACGACCTACCAACGTGACGCACAGGGGCGCGAGATCACCACGGCCGACAGCACGGTCGTAGCACCGCAGCCAGGCTCGACGGTGCAGCTGACCATCGACCGCGACCTTCAGTGGTATGCCCAGCGCGCGCTCACGAGCGCGGTGAAGACCTCGGGCGCTGCCAGTGGCACCGTCGTCGTCATGACCCCGCAAGGCGAGATCCTCGCACTCGCTGCCGCACCCACGTTCAACCCCAACGATCCTGGTGCAGCTGACGCGGCAGATCGTGGCGACCGAGCTGTCTCCGACATCTACGAGCCGGGTTCGACCAGCAAAGTCATGACCGCTTCGGCCGTGATCGAGGAGGGCGGATTGACGCCTCGCTCCCACGTGGTGGTCCCGCCGGTGCTTCACCGGGTCGGGCGGGAGTTTCACGACCACAGCCCGCACGGCACCTGGGACCTCACCTTGGCAGGTGTGGTCGCCAAGTCGAGCAACATCGGAACCATCGAGGCCGCCGAGACGATCGGCAAGCGCAAGCTGTACGAATACCTCAAGAAGTTCGGGATCGGCGACCCGTCAGGTGCGGGGTTGCCGGGTGAGAGTCGCGGCATCTTGCCCAGGCCGGAGGCGTGGTCGTCCTCACAGTTCTACACGATCGCGTTCGGGCAAGGGCTGTCCCTGAACGCGGTCCAAGCGGCTTCGGTCTATGCGACGATCGCCAACGGGGGCGTACGGGTGCAACCCTCCGTCGTGTCCGGAATGCAGGCTCCGGACGGCACCTTCACCCCAGAACCGGCTCCGACCCAGACCCGGGTCGTCAGTGAGAAGACGGCGTCGCAGGTGTCGCGGATGCTCGAGTCCGTCGTCTCCGAAGAAGGCACCGCGCCGATGGCGGAGATCCCGGGATATCGCGTCGCCGGCAAGACCGGCACTGCCAACAGGGTTGATGACAGCTGTGGCTGCTATCGGGGTTACACGGCGTCGTTCATCGGGTACGCCCCTGCCGATGATCCTGCTCTCGTCGTCGCCGTCACGTTGCAGGACCCTAAGAACGGCCACTACGGCGGCTTGCTTGGCGGTCCTGTGTTCACGAAGGTGATGTCCTTCGGGCTGTCCAGCCTGCACGTACCGCCGACCGGGACGCGGGTGAAGCACTACCCGTTGACCTTCGGCTGAGCGCGTAGCCTGGATTCCCGTGCCCATCGAGCCGTCATCACGGCCAGCATCCGGCTGCCGCTTGAGCGATCTTGCGGATCTCGTGGCATCGCTTGGGTTCACTGGGCATCTGACGGGCCCCGGAGGCCAACCCATCACCGGGGTTTCTGCGGACTCTCGGACTGTTCAACCCGGTGACCTGTACGCGGCCCTTCCCGGGGCCAACCACCATGGCGGCCACTTCGTCTCTGAGGCTGTTGCTCGCGGCGCTGTGGCGATCCTGACCGATCTCGCCGGGGCTGACCAAGCCTCTCGCGCCGGCCTCGCGACTTTGGTGACAACAGATCCTCGCGGTGTTCTGGGTGATCTGTCAGCTTCCGTCTACGGCCACCCGGCGCGCGCTTTGCGTTCCCTCGCCGTCACCGGCACGAACGGAAAGACCACGGTGACCTACCTGGCGGATGCGGCCCTGCGCGCGTCCGGGCACACCACCGGCATGATCGGCACTGTCGAGACGCGCGTAGGCAGCGAGGTGATGGCCAGCGTACGAACGACGCCCGAGGCGACCGATGTGCAGCGGACGTTGGCCAGGATGGTCGACCAAGCCTGCACAGCCGTCTCGATGGAGGTGAGTAGCCACGCTCTTGCCCTCGGTCGGGTCAACGGCATCACCTTCGATGTTGCGTTGTTCACCAATCTCAGCCAGGACCACCTCGACTTCCATCACACGCTGGAGGAGTACTTTCTCGCCAAGGCCGAGCTGTTCACCTCGCAGCGGGCGCGTCACGCGGTGATCGATATCGACGACGAGTGGGGAGAGCGGCTGCTGCGGCTGACAGACCTGCCGACCACGACGTTCTCCACCCGGGGGGGACCGGCTGACTGGGGTGTGTCCGACCTGGTGCTGGATGCCCTGGGCTCGACCTTCACAGCGGTGGGTCCAGCAGGCCAGGGCGTCGACGTCGAGGTGGCGATGCCTGGGCCGTTCAACGTCTCCAATGCTCTGGCAGCCATGGTGTCGACCATGGCCCTGGGGTGTTCGGCGGAAGACGCGGCTCACGGGATCGCGGGCCTGGCCGGCGTCCCGGGTCGGATGGAGCGCATAGACGTCGGGCAGGGTTTTCTCGCACTGGTGGACTACGCCCACACGCCGGATGCGGTGGCCAACGTCTTGGAGTCGGTCCGCGCCACGGTGAGCGGACCGGTGATAGTCGTGCTCGGGTGCGGCGGGGACCGCGACACGCACAAGCGGCCCGCCATGGGGGCCGCCGCTGTTCAGGGCTCGGATCTGGCCATCCTGACCAGCGACAATCCGCGTTCGGAGGACCCGGCTTCGATCATCGCCGCTATGCGGCACGGCGCCGATCGGGTCGCGGTTGATCGCAGCCAGATCCTGGTCGAGCCGGATCGTGCCGAGGCGATCCGAGAGGCAGTGCGACGGGCCGTGGACGGTGGGGCGGTCGTGGTCGCGGGCAAGGGGCACGAGACCGGTCAAGAGATCGCGGGGACGGTCCTCAGCTTCGACGATCGTGTTGTTCTGCGGGCGGCGCTGCTCGGCGAAGCAGATCCAGCTGGCTGGTCATGATTCCGCTGCGGTTCGGCGAGGTGGCCGAGATCGTGGGCGGTCGTTTGGCTGATGTGCCAGACCCAGACGCGATCCTGCGTGCGCCAGCCTCCGCGGACTCGCGCGAAGTGGTCGCTGGCGGATTGTTTGCCTGCATCCTCGGAGCTCGCGCCGACGGGCACGACTTCGTCAGCCAAGCTGTCCGGCGCGGCGCCGTACTGATGCTGTCCACTCGGGCGGTCGGTGCGCCGGCGATCGTCGTGCCGAACGTCGTCGAGGCGCTGGGCGCGCTGGCCAACCATGTGCTGTCCCAGCTCCATGACCTGCGAGTCGTTGCCGTCACCGGATCGTCGGGGAAGACCACGACGAAGGACCTCATTGCTCGGGTGGCTGCCCTGGCGGGGCCGACCATCGCGCCGGTGGGGTCGCTGAACACGGAGGTGGGATTGCCGCTGACCGTGCTGCGAGCCGATCACGACTCTCGTGTGCTGGTCCTCGAGATGGGAGCGCGCGGCGTCGGCCACATCGCCTACCTGTGCGGGATCGCGATGCCCGACATCGGTGTCATCCTGAATATCGGGTCCGCGCATGTCGGCGAGTTCGGCTCGGTGGAAGCCATCGCCAAGAGCAAGGGCGAGTTGATCGAAGCCCTGCCGAGCGACGGGACTGCCGTCCTCAACGGTGATGACCCCCTTGTGTCAGCCATGTCCGCGCGTACGTCAGCCGCAATCGTGCGGTACGGCCTCTCGGGCGACGTGGATGTGCGGGCCGTGCACGTCGTTCAGGCGGCGGGAAGACGTCAGTTCGAGCTCAGGACGCCTGAGGGGTCTGCCCAGGTGACGCTTCGGCTGGTTGGGGCCTTCCAGGTCAGCAACGCACTCGCCGCCGCCGCAGTCGGTCGTGCACTCGGGCTCTCCGTGACTTCGGTAGCCGACGCGCTGTCGGAGGCGCAGCCGGTCAGCCGGTGGCGGATGGAGATCGATGATCGTTCGGATGGGACGACCATCATCAACGACGCCTACAACGCCAACCCCGAGTCGGTCCGGGCTGCGCTCGAAGCGCTCGTCGAGGTGGCCGGGGAACGCCCCACCTGGGCGGTGCTCGGTGAGATGAAAGAACTCGGCGATGGAGCCCGGTCGGCCCATGAGTCGATCGGTCGCCGGGTGGCTGAGCTCGGGATCTTCAGACTCGTGCTGCTGGGCGAGGCCACGCGTCCCATCCTCGAGGGGGCAGTGATGGAAGGATTGCCCCGCGAATGTGTCCGGCTCGTAGACGACGCCGACGCTGCTGTGCGCCTGTTGGAACGCGAGGTCTCCGCAGGTGATGTGGTCTTGATCAAGGCATCCCGTGCCCTTGGCCTTGAGACTGTGGCACGGGCACTGCTGGAACAAACCCCCGAAGGAGGTGCCGCGCCGTGAGGCTGATCCTTGTCGCCTCCTTTGTCGGGCTCCTCGTCGGGTTGTTCGGCACTCCCCTGTTGATCCGATTTCTGCGCAGGCATGGCTATGCCCAGGCGATTCGTGACGAGACCGACGGTCACTACCCGGATCACGGGGTCAAGCGAGGCACTCCGTCGATGGGTGGCCTGGTGCTCGTAGCCGGCACTGTTCTTGGCTACTCGGTGGCACACCTCTACACCTGGGGTAGTCCGACCGCCTCGGGGGCCGTGCTCCTGTTCCTCATGGCGGGATTGGCAACGGTCGGTTTCGCGGACGACTACATCAAGATCTTTCGTCAGCGCAGCAGCGGGCTGCGAGCGAGTGTCAAGATGGGCGGGCAGGCTGCCGTCGCGGTCATGTTCGCGGTGCTCGTCTCTCAGTTCCCGGGCAGCGACGGACTCACTCCGGCCTCGCGAGCGATCTCCTTCGTCCGTGACACGACGTGGGTGCTGCCAACGGGACTCTTCGTGCTGCTGGTCTTCGTGATGGTTCTAGCGACGTCCAACGGGGTGAATCTGGCCGACGGGCTCGACGGATTGGCGACGGGTGCCTCGGCCATGGTGCTCGGCGCCTACGTCGTCATCGGGATCTGGCAGTTCGGCTACTCCTGCTCGACCGAGTTGGTGCCCAAGTGCTATGACGTGCGTGACCCTCTCGACCTCGCCGTGGTGGCCGCGGCCGCCGTCGGAGTTTGCTTCGGGTTTCTGTGGTGGAATGCGCCTCCAGCGCAGATCTTCATGGGGGACACCGGATCGCTGTCGCTCGGCGGCTTGCTTGCCGGACTAGCGATCCTGACCAAGACCGAGCTGCTCCTGGTTGTTCTCGGTGGCCTGTTCGTCGTCATCACGATGTCGGTGATCATCCAGGTTGGCTTCTTCAAGCTCACCAGACGACGCGTGTTCTTGATAGCGCCGCTGCATCATCACTTCGAGATGAAGGGCTGGGGCGAGGTGACGATCGTCATCCGCTTCTGGATCATTGCTGGGCTGTGTGCGGGATTTGCCCTCGGCCTCTTCTACGCCGAGTGGTACGCGGGTGGGATTCTCAATTGACCAGGCAGGGTTGGCTCCAGACGGCGAGCCGAACCTCGCCGTGGGATCAGCTCGAGGTGACGGTCACGGGGGCCAGAGTCGCCGGCTTCGCCGCCGCCGATGCTCTGCTCAGACTCGGCGCCTCGGTCACGGTTGTCGATGACTCAGACGACGACGGTATTCGTGAGCGGGCAACGATTCTTGAAGTTCTCGGTGCTGACGTGCGGATCGGGCCGAGGGCATCGGAGTCCATCTCTCTGACATCAGACCTGGTGGTCACCTCCCCTGGATGGCCACCAACCGCAACCCTTCTGCGGGCCGCGTCGGCTTCCGGCATTCCTGTCTGGGGCGATGTTGAGCTCGCCTGGCGGTTGCGTGCTGACGACAACCCAGCGGCCTGGCTTTGCTTGACTGGAACGAACGGCAAGACGACGACGGTCCGGATGCTCGAATCGATCCTGCGCGCATCCGGGGCTCGCGCGACCGCTGCCGGCAACGTCGGCCTGCCCCTCGTCGATGCCGTGCTCTCGGGTGACGGCAGCGGTGCGCCGTACGACGTGCTGGCCGTGGAACTGTCCAGCTTTCATCTGCATTGGATCCACTCGGTGCGTCCACTGGCCTCAGCGGTGCTCAACGTGGCGGAGGACCACGTCGACTGGCACGGATCCATGGCTGCCTACACCGCGGCCAAGGGGCGGATCTATCGCGACACGAGCGTCGCCTGCATCTACAACGTGGACGAGCCTGTGACCGAGAACCTCGTCCGTGCGGCGGATGTCGAGGAGGGCTGCCGGGCAGTGGGATTCACCTTGGGGCTGCCCTCGGCGGGGATGTTGGGCGTGGTCGACGACGTGTTGGTCGACCGGGCATTCATCACCGAACGCGCCACGTCAGCGGCCGAGCTCGCAGCGGTGTCTGACGTACGTCCAGCCGGGTCGCACAACGTGGCCAACGCGCTAGCCGCGGCTGCCCTGGCTCGGGCCTACGGTGTCTCCGCCGGTGCCGTCAAGGCCGGTCTACAGGCCTTCACACCCGACGGACACCGCATCGAGCAGGTCGCCGTGGTTGAGGGGGTGGTCTACGTCGATGACAGCAAGGCCACCAACCCGCATGCTGCCGCAGCCTCCCTACGATCCTTCGACTCGGTGGTTTGGCTCGCCGGCGGATTGGCGAAGGGGGCAAGCTTCGACGGGCTGATACCGCAGGTGGCAGACCGCCTGCGGGCCGTCATCGCCTACGGAACCGATGGCCCGCTGGTTGCTGCAGCGGTCAGGCGACACGCGCCGGATGTCCCCGTTGTCGAGGTGGCCACAGTTGAGACTGGGCTCGTGGGAGTCCAGGCGATGAGCGCGGTGCTCATGGCTGCACGCACGAAAGCCAAGAGCGGCGACACGATTCTGCTCGCGCCAGCCTGTGCGTCGATGGATCAGTTCCGGGACTACGCCGAACGTGGCTCAGTCTTTTCCGACTTGGCTCGTGGGCGGTCGGTGGGATGAGTCAGACCCGCTCGTCGGGCAGCCGTAGCGGGATCACGGTCGGCTCTAGTGCACCGCCGCGACGGTTGCTCGATCGGCCCCTCACCTCCTATCTGCTCGTCCTGGGCAGCGCCTTCGGTCTGCTGGGTCTCGGTCTACCCATGGTGCTCTCTGCGAGCAGCGTGACGTCCTACGCCATCACGGGGTCGAGCTTCACGCTGTTCGAGCGGCAACTGTTGTGGGCGGCGATCGGAGTTCCGGCGTTGCTCGTGGCCGCGCGTATCCCGGTCCGCGCCTGGCGACGGCTCGCCTGGCCTGCGATGCTCCTTGCCCTCGTTCTGTTGTTCTTGGTGCTGGTGCCTGGCATCGGCGTCGAGGTCAACGGCAACCGGAACTGGATCGACGTGGGGGGGCCCTTCCGGCTGCAGCCTGCGGAGGCGGCCAAACTTGCTCTGGTGCTGTGGGGAGCCGAGATCTTGGTACGCAAGCGAGACCGGCTCGAGCAGTGGCGTGAGTTGCTCGTTCCCCTGCTGCCGGTCAGCGCCCTGGTGCTTGCCCTGGTGCTGATCGGTGGTGACCTGGGCACTGCTGTGGTGATCATGTCCATCACGGCTGCTCTGCTGTTCGTGGCTGGTGCGCCATTGCGGTTGTTCGGCATGCTCGGCCTTGGCGCGGCTGGACTGATCACGTACCTGTCCCTGACGGCATCGCACCGACTTGACCGGTTCGACACGTGGCTTCACCCAGCGCTGGCTGATCCGCTCGGCAACGGGTTGCAGTATCGCCACGGGCTTTACGCGCTGGGCAGCGGCGGTTGGTGGGGCCTCGGGCTGGGGGCCAGTCGGGAGAAGTGGGGCCAGCTGCCGGAGGCGCACACCGACTTCATCTACGCCGTCATCGGGGAGGAGCTTGGTCTCGCTGGCACCTTGGCGGTGCTTGTCTTGTTCGGAGTTCTCGTTTTCGCCGGCATCCGGATCGCCCTACGCACCGACGAGATGTTCGTCCGGTTGGCCGCGGCTGCTGCGACGGTGTGGATTGCCGTTCAGGCGCTGGTCAACATCGGCGCAGTCCTCGGGCTGCTTCCCATCGCGGGGCTTCCGTTGCCGCTCGTCTCCTACGGTGGAGCAGCCCTGCTGATCACCCTGGTCGCCGTGGGGATGCTCCTGGCATTTGCCCGGTCGGAGCCGGGAGCCGCGGCCGCGCTCGATGCGCGTCGTGCGCAACGCCGTGAGCGTCGCCGCCGCTGGCTTGCAGCCGTGGGCAGCGCCACACCAGGACGGTGAGTCGGGTGCACGTCGTGCTTGCCGGCGGTGGCACGGCTGGACACGTAGAGCCGGCCCTTGCGGTCGCGGATGCTCTGCGGGCCATGGACGACTCGGTCGGGATCACTGCGCTTGGGACGGAGCGTGGCCTTGAGACAACGCTAGTGCCGGCAAGAGGTTATGACCTGGAGCTGATCACTCCTGTGCCCATCCCTCGACGTCCGAACATGGATCTGTTCGCGGTCCCGGGACGGCTGCGAAGCGCGGTCCAGGATGTTTCCGCGGTGTTGCTCCGCACCGATGCCTCGGTTGTCGTCGGCTTCGGCGGGTACGTCGCGGCTCCGGCCTATCTCGCCGCCCGTCGGTTGCGCGTGCCGATCGTTGTCCACGAGGCGAACGCGCGAGCTGGTTGGGCGAACCGCATGGGGGCCCGCCTGACCCGCTACGTCGCCGAGGCGGTCCCCGGCAGCCTGGCGGGTGCCACGTACGTCGGTGTCCCTCTTCGTCCGGCTATCGCCACACTCGACAGGTCCGCCCGCCGCCTCGAGGCCCGGAAGCGACTCGGCCTCAACCCGGACCTGCCTACGTTGCTGGTCTCCGGCGGATCTCAGGGCTCGCGCCGCCTCAATGACGCAGTCGTCGGGGCCGCGGCGGCGCTCGGGTCAGCCGGCGTGCAGGTCCTTCATGCATCGGGCGCTACCCACCAGCTCTCAGTGGCGCGAGGCAAGGAAGATCCGCCCTATGTGATCGTGCCCTACCTGGAGCGGATGGACCTCGCCTATGCCGCCGCCGACCTGATGCTGTGTCGGGCCGGTGCCATCACGTGTGCCGAGCTGGCTGCGGTTGGCCTGCCTGCGATCTACGTACCGCTGCCAATCGGGAACGGTGAGCAGCGACTGAATGCCCGTCCCGTTGTCGACGCCGGAGGGGGCGTGCTCATCGACGACACCGAGTGCACGTCCGAATACGTGTCTACCGAACTTGTCGGCCTGGCGTTGAGCACGTGGCGGCTGCGCGAGATGTCCGAGGCAGCATCTGCGTTCGGCCGCAGGGATGCGGATCGGGTGTTGGCCGAGATGGTCTTGCAAGCTGCCGCTGGGAGTCTCCATGACCGATGACACGCTCGGTCGGGTCCACTTCGTCGGCATCGGGGGGGCTGGCATGTCTGGGATTGCTCGCATCATGCTGGCTCGCGGGGTCCCCGTCACCGGCAGCGATGTCCGGGACTCCCGAGACCTGGTTGCTCTGCGCGCCCTCGGTGCGGTCGTCTTCGTCGGGCACGCGGCCGAACAGGTGGGGGATGCCGACACCGTCGTGGCCACCAGTGCGGTGAAGCCGAGCAATGTCGAAATCGTCGAGGCGCAGCGGCGACAGCTGCCGATCCTGCATCGGGCCCAAGCGCTGGCCGCCCTGATGGCGGGCAGCACCGTTGCAGCAATTGCCGGTACTCACGGCAAGACGACAACGACGTCCATGCTGACGGTGGCCCTCCAGCACTGTGGCGTCGACCCCTCCTTCGCGATCGGGGGGCACCTGAGCGAGTCCGGGGCAAATGCCCACCACGGGTCCGGAGACATCTTTGTCGCAGAGGCGGACGAGAGCGATGGGTCGTTGATCTACTACGAACCCTTCGTAGCCGTCGTTACCAACGTCGACCCCGACCACCTCGACCACTACGGCGACGAGGCGACCTATCGCGCGGTCTTTGCCGACCTTGCCCGACGGGTGATCTCGGGTGGCTGCTTGGTCACCTGCGCCGATGACGAAGGTGCCGCCGAGCTTGCCCGTGTCGCGCACGAGTCGGACGTACCGGTTCAGACCTACGGCGAGTCCAGTGCGGCAGATCTGCGCATCGATGGCCTTGAACTGTCCGCTACCGGTTGCAGCTACACAGCCTTCCATCATGGCCGAAGACTCGGGTCCGTCGAGCTGGGCGTCCCGGGTCGGCACAACGCGTTGAACTCAGCCGCCGCATTGCTCGCCGGCCTCGTTCTGGGTCTGCCCGACGAGCGACTCCGGGAAGGTCTTGCGGGCTTCAACGGCACCCGTCGTCGTCTCGAGCTCAAGGGGCAGGCCGGCGGTGTTCGTGTCATCGACAGCTATGCGCATCATCCGACCGAGCTGTTGGCGGACTTGGCGGCTGCGCGACAGATGGTGGGGGAGGGGCACCTGGTGGTGGTCTTTCAGCCGCACTTGTACAGCCGGACGCGCCTGTTCGCCGACAAGTTCGGACAGGCGCTCGGCAGGGCGGACGAGGTCGTGGTGATGGAGATCTACCCCGCGCGTGAGGAGCCGCAGCCCGGTGTGTCGGGGTCGATGGTTGCAGCGGCCGTTCCTTTGGACGAGCGACACGTGTTCTTCGAGCCATCATGGTCAGCAGTGCCAGAGCGCCTGGTTTCCCTTGCCGCCCCTGGCGATCTGATCATGACCCTAGGTGCTGGCGACGTGACGATGATCGGACCTGAGGTCTTGTCGCTGCTCCAGACGAGAGCATCCGGAGAGATGTGATGAGCACACCAGTCAAAGACCGTACGCGTCGTTCAGATCGGCCAAAGGTGGTTATCGACGCACCCGATCGATTCGCCGAGGGAGCACGCACTGCTCGTCGCCGCCGATGGCTGCGGGCTCTCATCGCGCTGCTCGCGCTGACCGTTCTTGCGGGACTGGCCTGGGTTCTGGGCTGGTCAACCCTGCTGGACGTGCGCAAGGTCGAGGTGGTGGGGACGCAGCGATCCTCCGAGTCGTTGATCACCTTGACCGCAGACGTCCCCCCCGGGACCCCGCTGGCCCGAGTTGATACCCGTGGGGTGATGAGCCGGATAGCTCAGCTTCCGGTCGTCCACGACGTAGCGGTTCAACGGGTGTGGCCGCACACGCTTCGGATCGTGATCGACGAGCGCACCCCAGTCGCGGTGGTGCAGTCTGGCAGTGCGCTGCGTCTCGTGGATGCCGACGGCGTTGCTTTTGCCTCGGTGTCCTCGGCCCCTCGCAACGTACCTCTCCTCGACGTCGACCTGGACCTGGTGCCGCCCACCCATCTCGCGGCCGGTCTGGCCGTCATCGACGGGTTGCCCCCGAACTTGGCGCGCAAAGTCGCCTCGGTCACGGTCGGCAGCCCGGACGACGTGCGCTTGAATCTGCGCTCCGGAGCCGTCGTTGTCTGGGGCGATGCCAGCCAACCGATCGAGAAGTCGGCAGTGGTCCGGGCCCTCCTGCATCAACACGCCGAGCAGTACGACGTCTCGGCACCGGACGCTCCGACGACGCTGGGCAGCGACTGAGTTTGCAGAGCTTAGTTACGCCGTTCGGCTTGCCTCCACATGGCCGCGTCGCCTACGGTCGCCCCAACCTCAACTTGACATAACTATCAACCTCAACCTGACCCTGATGGTTGGGCTGAGCCTAGACACGTACACAGACACAGAGAGGGCGGACGCCGTGGCGGCACCGCAGAACTACATCGCGATCATCAAGGTTGTCGGGATCGGTGGAGGCGGGGTCAACGCCGTCAACCGGATGATCGATGTCGGGCTCAAAGGCGTGGAGTTCATCGCCATCAACACCGATGCGCAGGCTCTGCTCATGAGTGACGCCGACGTCAAGCTCGACGTCGGGCGCGAGCTCACCCGCGGCCTGGGCGCCGGGGCCGACCCGGAGGTTGGCCGGACGGCGACCGACGACCACACCGAGGAGATCGAAGAGGTGCTCAAGGGCGCCGACATGGTCTTCGTGACAGCGGGCGAGGGCGGCGGCACCGGCACCGGTGGAGCACCGGTTGTCGCACGCATCGCGCGGTCCCTTGGAGCATTGACGGTGGGCGTGGTCACCCGCCCCTTCTCCTTCGAGGGCAAGCGTCGGTCGACCCAGGCAGAGACCGGGATCGACGAGCTGCGGGCAGAGGTGGACACCCTCATCGTGATCCCCAACGACCGGCTGTTGTCGATCAGTGATCGCAACGTCAGCGCCTTGGACGCATTTCGCTCCGCTGACCAGGTGCTGTTGTCCGGTGTGCAAGGGATCACTGATCTCATCACCACGGCGGGCCTGATCAACCTCGACTTCGCCGACGTGAAGTCGGTCATGCACGGTGCGGGATCGGCCCTGATGGGAATCGGCTCGGCGCGCGGGGATGACCGAGCCGTGGCCGCGGCCGAGATGGCGGTGTCCAGCCCGCTGCTGGAGGCCTCGATCGAAGGGGCGCGCGGAGTGTTGTTGTCGGTCTCTGGTGGCTCCGACCTCGGACTGTTCGAGATCAACGAGGCGGCGCGCCTGGTTCAGGAGGCTGCTCACCCAGAGGCAAACATCATCTTCGGCGCAGTGATCGACGACGCGCTCGGCGACGAGGTCCGTGTGACCGTGATCGCCGCTGGGTTCGACGGTGGGGAGCCCAAGCCTCGGACGCAACCTTTGCGTGGTGCTGAGCAGCTGCCTGAGACTGCATCGGCCGTCACGCCGATCAGCGAGGACGAGGAAGCCACCAGCGAAGAGGAGCGAGAAATCACCCTCCCCGCGGACCCCGCCCGCGTTCGACGGCCCATCGTCTTCGATGACACCCTCGCCGGCGACGACTTGGATGTCCCTGACTTTCTCAAGTAGCCGTCCTCTCACGTAGTTCCTCTGCGATGGCCGGAAATCTCAGGTGGCGGTTCACCGATCGATGGGGCGGTGTCAGCCAGGCGCCGTACGACCGCCTGAACCTCGGTGATCACGTGGGCGATGATCCGGTCGCCGTCGAGACGAACCGCTCGACCTTGGGTGCGGCTGTTTGGATGAACCAGGTTCATGGCAACGAGATCGTCGTCATGGAGCGAGCTCCGGACACCACGCCCACGTGTGATGGCATCGTCACGGCGAGGCCGGGACTGACCTTGGCTGTACTCGTCGCCGATTGCATTCCCGTGTTGATGGCCGATCCCGGCGCAGGAGTAGTCGCGGCGGTGCATGCGGGTCGTGCGGGTGTCCGCAATGGCGTCGTGTTCCGCGCCCTCGAGGCCATGGTCGGGCTCGGTGCGACACCCGACGACGTCGAGATCTGGCTTGGACCGTCCATCTGCGGTGCGTGCTATGAGGTTCCCGAGACGATGCAAGCCGAGGTAGCACTGGTCGCCCCCGCAGCGGCGGTGCCAACACGCTGGGGGAGTTGCGGACTGGATCTTCGAGCGGGGCTTGGGGAGCTGCTCAGGGGGACGGTGCACAGCGTCGAAGTGGTGGGGCCCTGCACCTACGAGTCGAGTGACCACTTTTCCTATCGCCGCGACGGCGTGACGGGTCGCTCAGCCGGGGTCATAGCGTGGGACCGTGACGGATTCGCGAACTGAGGAGCTGGCCACCAACCTGGCTGCGGCGCGGCGGCGGGTGGACGCCGCGCGCACGACGGCCGGACGTACGGACTCCGTGACCATCGTCGCGGTCACGAAGACGTGGCCAGCGGCAGATGTGCGGAGACTGGCCGCGCTCGGAGTTGTCGATGTGGCGGAGAACCGTGACCAGGAGGCGGCGCCGAAGGCGGCGTCATGTCAGGACCTCGGCCTGACCTGGCACTTCGTAGGGCAGCTGCAGACCAACAAGGCCGCTTCAGTGGTGGCCTACGCCGATGTGGTCCACGCCGTCGATCGCGTGCGCCTCGTGAACGCCCTCGACAAGGCGGCGTGCCGCGCCGACCGCCGCCTGCGGGTCTTGGTGCAGGTCTCGCTGGACGTGCAGTCACCTGGGGACAGCGCGGGGCGTGGCGGGGTTGCGCCGAGTGACCTGGAGTCCTTGGCAGACGCCGTAGCTGGGACAGACCAGCTCGAGCTGTCCGGAATCATGGCTGTGGCGCCGCGAGATGTCCCTCCGGAGGAAGCCTTTGGCCCGCTGAAGGCCATGTCCGCTGCTGTGCAGAGTCGCTGTCCTGGGGCTGGCTGGGTGTCGGCGGGGATGAGCGGTGACTTCGAGGCGGCTATTGCCTGCGGCGCGACACACGTACGCCTCGGCTCCGTGCTGCTGGGGAAGCGCCCTCCCCTCCGGTAGCCTCAGCGTGCGGCGGGTCGCCCGACCCGCTGGTCCCGCCCCGGAGGGAACTGAAGGCATGGCCGGCTCGATGCGCAAGATGGCGGTCTACCTCGGGCTCGTCGAGGACGAGACCGACTTGTACGAGTATGACCAGGACGAGTACGGCTACGCGCAGGACGAGACGGCGCGGCCAGACGTACGACCCGAGCCCCGGGCCTCGACCCGCTCACTCCAACCAGTGCGAGAGGAGCGGGCGGCGCCGAGCCCGCGACCGGCGGCGGTGGCCATCGAGCCCGACCTTGACTCCTACCGGATCACGACGCTGCACCCGCGCACCTACAACGATGCGCGCACAGTCGGGGAGTACTTCCGCGACGGCACGCCCGTGATCATGAACTTGACCGACATGGAGGATGCAGACGCCAAGCGGCTCGTCGATTTTGCCGCCGGTCTGGTCTTCGCTGTCCACGGAACCATCGAGCGGGTCACGGCGAAGGTGTTCCTGTTGTCGCCGGCCAACGTCGTGGTGACGGCCGAGGAGAAGGCCCGCCTCGCCGAAGGCGGATTCTTCAATCAGTCCTGAGCGTCGGTCCTGAGCATCACCGCTGATTCCGCGCACCACCGAAACCTCGTGCCGTGAACCTCCTTGCCACCATCGTCGCCGATGTCGGGTTCTTGTTTGTCCTGCTGCTGCTGGCGCGACTGGTTCTTGACTACGTCTTCATGTTCGCCCGTGACTACACCCCTCACGGTTTCGTGCTGATCCTGGCCGAGGTCGTCTTCACACTGACCGACCCACCGCTGAAGTTCGTGCGCCGCTTCATCCCCCCGTTGCGCATTGGCGGAGTCAGCCTTGACCTCGCCTGGCTGGTGCTCTTCTTGTTCGCGCAGATCGTGATCGTGGGGATCCTGCCCAACGTCATCCGGTCGTTCGCGTAGCCTCTCCCCAGCACACCTAGCAACGCAGCGCAACGATCGACAGACTGACAGCAACATGTGACACCAGCAGCCCAACGCCCGTACGTGCCAGAATCGGCCGAAATGACCGGCCGACCCGTCCTTCTCTTGGAGTTCCCATGCCGCTGACCGCCTCGGACGTGGCCAACAAGCAGTTCACGACCGTCAAGCTCCGCGAGGGCTACAACATGGAGGAGGTTGACGGCTTCCTCGATGAGGTCGAGGCCGAGCTGGGTCGACTCCACCGGGAGATCGACGACCTCACCGCTCGAGCGAATGCGACGGCGGCCGCTCCTGCCGCGCCAGCCCCTGCCGCGCCAGCCGCCCCCGTGGCCGCGGCTGCGGTGGCTGCCGCTGCGCCGTCGGATTCCGCGGTAAGGATGCTTGAGCTCGCGCAGAAAACCGCCGACGAGCATGTGGCTGGCGCGAAAGCCGAGGCCGACCGCATCCTGGCCGACGCCCGCGCCACACACGCTCGCACGATGGGGGACCTGGAGTCCGAGCGGACGGCGATGCAAACCAAGGTCGAGGAGCTCCGCGCATTCGAGAAGGAATACCGGACCCGGTTGCGCTCCTACCTCGAGGGCCAGCTACGCGACTTGGAGGCCAAGGGTCCTCAGGTGGCACCGCCAGCACCGAGCGGGTCTTCGGGGCCGCCCGCTCCAGCCTCGCCCGCTCCGTCTGCAACCCCGTCCCCAGCCCCGTCGGCGCCCCCGGTAACTGGCCAGGGTCAAGGCCAGGGTCAGGGCCAAGGCACGGGGCAGCCCCCGGCTCAGCCGGGGCGACCCTTCGCGCCGGCTCCGGCACCGGACGCTCCGAGCGGACCGCCTGTTCAGGCGGACTGAGGTTCAGGCGCACTGAGGTTCAGGCGCACTGAGGTTCAGGCGCACTGAGGTTCAGGCGCACTGAGGTTCAGGCGCACTGAGGTTCAGGCGCACTGAGGTTCAGGCGCACTGAGGTTCAGGCGGACTGAGGTTCAGGTAGATCGAGGTTCAGGTAGATCGAGGTTCAGGTAGATCGAGGTTCAGGTAGATCGAGGTTCAGGCGGGGCGACGGAATGGGTCGCGGGCCGGCGGTGCGGGCATCGTGACGCGATCGCCGTCGACGGGGATGCCGGTGAGCCCGAGCACGGAGCTGAGCACGGACAGGGTGCTCGCGCCGGCAGCGACGCCTTCGGAGGTCACCATCGCCCGGTAGATCGTCACGTAGTGCTTGACCGGACTGTCGTAGCTCCAGTCCACCGAACCGAGCTGCACGGCGTTTCCGGGGTCTTCACCCGAGGCCCAGGGCCGATCCCAGACCTGGATGCCGATCGGCGACGAGCAGTAGACGCCGCCTTGGGAGACATCGCGTGTACGCGCAGCCTCTAGGAGCGCACGGCTCTCCTTCTCAGCGAGGACGAGTGCCGGCCGGACATGGCTGGACAGGGCCGGGACGGCTACCGCGTTGGGGCGCAGGCGCAACCCGGTGAGGGCGGGTCCCCCCAAGGGGACGGTATGCAGCGTCATTCGGTCCTCCGGTCACGGCCGGCCACCAGGGGGCGTCCGAGGGGTATGGCCTCACCCCTCCTATCGGCGGCGCGAAGCGTCACCCTTAGCGCCGAGTCAGACGCGTTCCAGCCCGATGCTCAGCCCGAGGTCAGGGTCGGTGAACGCCTCCGGTCCGAGCTCGGTCGCCCCGACCTGTTGAACGTCGGTGGCCAGCACCTCCGAAGCCAGCAGTTCAGCGTGCTCCTGCAGTGCTTCAGCCACGTCACCGCTTGCAGACCATCGCAAGGTGATGCGGTCTGACACGTCGAAGCCGCTGCCCTTACGAGCCTCCTGAACCATCCGGACGGCTTCGCGGGCCAGACCCGCCCGAACCAGCTGCGGGGTGAGGTGCAAGTCCAGGGCCACCGTCTCACCCAGGCGAGCAACGGCCCAGCCCTCTCGGGGGGTCTCGGTGATGATCACGTCCTCGGGTTCGACATCGACTTCCCCCAGCCCGCCTACCGAGACCGTCGCAGCACCCTGCCGTAGACCCGCGGCGAGGGCACTCGCATCGGTGGCGGCGATGGCCTCGGCCACCAGTGGGGTGTCTTTGCCGAAGCGCCGGCCCAAGGAACGAAAGTTCGCCTTGGCGCTGTGGTCGACCAGGTCGCCCGCGGCCTCGCCCAGCGAAGCGAGCTCGAGGACGTTCAGCTCTTCACTCACATGGGTGCGCAGCTCCGCGGAAAGGGTGTCCCACCCAGGGGCCCCTACGAGCGCACGCTGAAGGGGTTGCCGGGTGCGCACCTTGGCATCGGCGCGCGCGGATCGGCCCAACTCAACGAGCCGACGTACCAGTGCCACGTCGTTCGCCAGCGGATCCTCGATGAGGGACCCGTCGGCGTTCGGCCAAGACGCCAGGTGGACCGAATCGGGCGCGTCGGAAACCGTTGTGGCGAACAGGTCGCGCCAGACGCGGTCGGTCACGAACGGCACCAGCGGGGCCATCACCAGCGTGGTGAGTCGCAGGCACTCGTGCAAGGTGGCCAGCGCGGCCGGATCACCGTCCCAGAATCGTCGGCGCGACCGGCGGACGTACCAGTTGGACAGGTCGTCGAGGTAGGCCGCGATAGCCCGGCCCGCCCGGGGTGTGTCGAAGTCCTCGAGCGACTCGTCGGCCATTTGGACCAAACGGTGCGCCTCGGACAAGGCCCAACGGTCGAGGACGGGGCGATCTGCGATCGGGGGTGCCGGCGTCGAGTCGGGGTCGAAGCCTGCCGTTCGTCCGTACAGTGACTGGAAAGACGCGGTGTTCCAGTAGGTCAACAGGATCTTGCGCACCACCTCCTGGAGGGCGGCGTGACCGACCTTGCGGGGCTGCCAGGGTGAGCCGCTCGCCAACATGAACCACCGCAACGCGTCGGCGCCGTGTTCGTCCATGAGTGGGATCGGCTCGAGGATGTTGCCCAGGTGCTTGCTCATCCGGCGGCCGTCCTCGGCCAGGATCAGGCCTAGGCACAAGACGTTCTCGTAGGAGTTCGCGTCGAACACGAGGGTGCCCACGGCCATCAGTGAGTAGAACCATCCGCGTGTCTGGTCCAGAGCCTCACAGATGTATTGCGCCGGATAGGTTCCCTCGAACTGCTCCCGTGATCCGTCGGAGTGCGGATAGCCCCATTGGGCGAACGGCATCGCGCCGGAGTCGTACCAGACGTCGATGACCTCGGGGACTCGCCGATAGACCCCCGCCACGCCTTCACGCGTGAAGGTCACGTCGTCGACGTAGGGGCGATGCGGGTCCAGAGCGGACAAATCTGTGCCGGTCAGCTCCGAAAGCTCTGCCAGCGATCCCACACAGACTACGTCTGAGGAGTCGGAGTCGTTGACCCAGATCGGCAGGGGGGTGCCCCAGAAGCGGCTGCGGGACAGCGCCCAATCAACGTTGTTGCGCAGCCAGTCGCCGTACCGCCCCCATTTGACGTTGTCGGGGTACCAGTTGGTGGCTTCGTTCTCACGCAACAGCGCGTCCTTGATCACCGTGGTGCGGATGTACCACGACGGCTGCGCGTAGTAGATGAGCGGCGTGTGACAGCGCCAGCAATGGGGGTAGGCGTGTTCGTAGGGCACGTGCAGGTACATCAGCGCCCGACTCTCGAGGTCCCGCACGAGGTCGGCGTCGGCGTGCTTGAAGAACTGCCCGCCGATGAGTGGTAAGTCGGGTTCGAACGTGCCGTCAGGACGCACCGGGTTGACCACCGGAAGGCCGTACGCCTTGCACACCCGCAGGTCGTCCGCACCAAAGGCTGGTGACTGGTGGACCAGCCCGGTTCCGTCCTCGGTGGTCACGTAGGTGTCGTTGACGACGTAGTGCGCGTCGGGGATCTCGACCAGGTCGAAAGGACGCTGATAGGTCCAACGTTCCATCTCGTGCCCATGAAAGCGTCGCTCAACCGTCGCGCCTTCCAGGCCCGGAACCTGGCTCACAAGCTGCTCAGCCACCACGACGGGTGCGCCCTCGAGCGGACGTACGACGGCGTACTGCACGTCTGGATGCGAGGCGACCGCGGTGTTGGACACCAACGTCCACGGGGTCGTCGTCCAGACCAGCAGATCGGCGGTGCCGGCCAGCGGCCCACCGGTGAGTGGGAAACGCACGTACACCGACGGGTCGGCGACGGTTTCGTAGCCCTGAGCGAGCTCGTGGTCGGACAATCCCGTTCCGCAGCGAGGGCAGTAGGGCGTCACTCGGTGGTCCTGCACAAGCAGTCCCTTGTCCCAGATCTGCTTCAGCGACCACCAGACGCTCTCGACGTAGCTGGGGTTCATGGACCAGTAGGCCTGGCTCATGTCCACCCAGTAACCCATCCGCTCCGTCATCTCTTCGAACGCCCCGACGTGCCGCTTGACCGAGCTGCGGCAGTGCGCGTTGAACTCGGCCACCCCGTAGGCCTCGATGTCCCCCTTGCCGGAGAACCCGAGCTCCTTCTCCACGGCGATCTCCACCGGCAGGCCGTGACAGTCCCACCCGGCCTTGCGCGGGACGTGGTAGCCCTTCATGGTCCGATAGCGGGGGAACACGTCCTTGAAGGCCCGAGCCTCCACGTGGTGGGTGCCTGGCAACCCGTTGGCAGTCGGTGGGCCTTCGTAGAAGACCCAGCGCGGCCCACCCTCGGTGGCGGAGAGGCTGCGGGCGAAGACGTCATCGGCGCGCCAGGTCGCGAGCAGTTCGCGCTCGACAGCCGGCAGGTCGACCTGGGCCGGAACTGGTCGGTAGGTGGGCACCGTGAGGGCTCCTTCGCTGCGCGTTCGGCGAAGGGACGAGAGCTGCAACGACCGTCGCGCTCCCGCGGTACCACCCTCCTTGGCGGATCCCGGTCAAGGACCTGCCCTCTCGAGGTGACCAGTGGCCGGATCTAGCCGCCGAGTGGCTTTCGACGGTTCTTCCGACGACTCAGAGGTGATGTCCGTCGGGAGCACGCCCCTGGGCTCACACCATCCCCAGGTCGCTCGTGGCTGCGATCGAGACGTTGCGTCCTCGTCAGCGTCTTTCTGGTCGAGCCCATCGTAAGGGACGCGGCTGGAGTGTCCGAACGATATTCGGGCGGCGAGTCTGGGCGAGCTGCTCGACGCAGATCAGGGCATGGCCGAACCGAACCAACGACGGAGTCGATCGACGCCGAATTGCGACTTGTCGGCCACCAAGCTCGACGCCGGACCTTCAAGGTCTCCGGTAGGTCGCTGACCCGGGGTGAACGTCACGTCGATCTTGGCCACTTCGCCCGCTCCGAACTCCAAGTAACAGATGCCGCGGCCGTTGTAGGTCGCGGTGGCCGGCTCACCCTTGATGGTGGCGATGATGCGGGCGGCCGCGACCGCGGCTTGCCCCTCGGAGAACACACCAGCCTTTGGGGTGCCGACGCTCGTGACGTCTCCGACTGCGTACACACCTGGGTAGGCGGTTTCCAGGGTCAGGGGGTCCACGGGGATCCACCCGTCCTGAGTCATCCCTGAGTCGAGCACGACCTGAGGTGCTCGGTGAACGGGAATGCCTAGGAACAGGTCGTACGGCTTCGCAGTTCCGTCACTCAAGAGCACGGTTCGCTGCTGCGGGTCGAGACCAGTCACTAGCACGTCGGGACACCAGTCGATGCCTCGCTCGGCGAAGGTGTCGAGCAAGGCCGCCGAGGCCTCGGGGGCCGGCGGGATCGGGATGCCGAACGGCATGATCAGCGAGACCTGCGAGACGTCACGCATGCCCTTCAACGTGAGGTGTTCGTGCATGAGCAAAGCGCACTCGCTCGGAGCCGGCGGGCACTTGAAGGGAGTCGATGTGACACCGACCACTACCCGACCGCCGCGGAAGTCGTTGATCACATCGCGCAGCGCGAAGGCGCCATCGACGGTGTAGAACTCATGCCCACCCTCGACGAGGCCAGGCGTGGCTGACGGGTCGAGGTCGGCGCCCAGACCGACCACGAGGACGTCGGTCTCGAAGGTGCCGTCGTCGGTCTCGACGCGACGCTCGCGCGCATCGATGCGCCTCACGGTGCTGGCCACGAACGTGATCCCCAGGTTGGTGACGCCTGAGTAGGGGTGAACGCTCTCGTGGGCCGGCTGCCGACCGAACATGACATCGAGCTTGCTGTAGCCGAAGACGAAGCCAGGGGCCTGGTCGATCAACGTGACGTCGGCCGAATCTGGGCAGGCCGCGGCGACGGTGGTCGCAAGCTCCAGACCGCCGAAGCCGGCACCCAGGACGAGAACGCGGGTAGGCATGGGTGGATGCTAGCCATCTGCGAGGCTCGTCCCTGAACCCTTAACGCTCGCTGCTGCGGCGCGCCTGTTTGATGACGGGCTCGGCGGCACCTATCCTCCGTGGACCGCGGGACCTACGGATCGGGGTCGGAGCATGGCGAAGCGTCGCAGCGCCACCGTCGAGGAAACGGTGAGGGCTGGTACGACTGTTGTGAGCGCGACGTCTCGAACCGCGAAGAAGGTGGCGAGCGCGACAGTCAAGCCCGCGAAGAAGGCCCCTGCGAAGAAGGCCCCTGCGAAGAAGGCCCCTGCGAAGAAGGCCCCTGCGAAGAAGGCCCCTGCGAAGAAGGCCCCTGCGAAGAAGGCCCCTGCGAAGAAGGCCCCTGCGAAGAAGGCCCCTGCGAAGAAGGCCCCTGCGAAGAAGGCCCCTGCGAAGAAGGCCCCTGCGAAGAAGGCCCCCGCGAAGAAGGCCCCCGCGAAGAAGGCCCCCGCGAAGAAGGCCCCCGCGAAGAAGGCCCCTGCGAAGAAGGCCCCGCGAAGAAGGCTCCCGCGAAGAAGGCCCCCGCGAAGAAGGCCCCCGCGAAGAAGGCTCCCGCGAAGAAGGCAACACGCCTGGTCGTTCGTGCGGACGAGAGTCCCTGGACCGCCAAGGAGTTGCGCGGTGTGCGGGTCGAGCTCGAAACCGACCTCGAGCGGCTGCGCGACGAGATCGCCTCAGCCGAGGAAGGTCTGGCTGACCTGTTGCGTGATTCCGGTGATGGAGCGGGAGACGATCAGGCCGATGCGGGCACCAAGACTTTCGAGCGTGAACACGAGATGTCCCTGGCGAACAACGCGCGAGACATGATCGAGCAGACCGAACGAGCGCTGCGCCGCCTTGACGACGGCACGTATGGTGTTTGTGAGTCTTGCGGCAACGCGATCGGCAAGGCTCGGCTGCAGGTGTTCCCGCGTGCGACCCTGTGCCTACCGTGCAAGCAGAAGGAGGAGCGTCGCTGAGCGACGCCGAGCCCACCCGCTCCACCCGCCGGACCACGGCCCTGCTTCTCGGGGTGGCACTCACCGTGGTCCTGCTCGATGCCGCCACCAAGTCGGTGATCGTGGCAGTCATGCCCCAGAAAGGCCCCATCGAGCTGCTCGGCGGACTGGTCACCATCACCTACACACGCAACCCCGGGGCAGCCTTCAGCATCGGGACTGGTGCCACGTGGATCTTCACGGCTGTGGCTGCCCTGGTCACGCTCGTCATCTTGCGATCGGCCCGTCGCCTGCGCTCCCTCCCCTGGGCCATCTGTCTCGGCGGCTTGCTGGGCGGGGCCATCGGCAACCTGATCGATCGCATCTTTCGCGCTCCAGGCTTGTTTCGTGGGCACGTGGTCGACTGGATCGAGTGGCCGCACTGGCCGGTCTTCAACCTCGCCGATGCTGCCATCGTCGGGTCGGTGACCGGCATCGTCGTACTCTCGTTGCTGGGCTACGAGCTCGATGGGCGCCGCCAAGGATGGGCCGCCCGAAATGCCCCACCCGCTCCCGTAGGCCCATTCGACGGTTCCGACTCCGCTGCGTCCGACCGCGATGGGTGAGCCGCGTGGCCTGTCGGTCCCAGAAGGCCTTGAAGGAGAGCGGGTCGACTCCGCGCTGGCGCGGCTGTTCGGTCTCTCGCGGACTCAGGCCGCCGACCTGGCCGTGGCCGGCAAGGTGTCGATCGACGGGGCAACGGCGCGAAAGAGCGACCGGGTCACCTCGGGCTCATGGCTCGAGGTCGACCTCCCTTCCGCGCCTGCGGTCGATGTACAGGTCACGGCCGAGCCCGTACCTGGCTTGCTCGTGATCCACGACGACGACGACATCGTCGTCGTGGACAAGCCGTCAGGGGTGGCAGCCCATCCCAGTCCTGGATGGTCGGGACCGACGGTGGTTGGTGGGCTGGCAGCCAACGGCTATCGGGTCTCGACGTCGGGCGCCGCCGAACGCCAGGGGATCGTGCACCGCCTGGATGTCGGGACAAGCGGTCTCATGGTCGTTGCCAAGTCCGAGCTTGCATACTCGGTCTTGAAACGCGCGTTCAAACAACGATCCGTCGAGAAGATCTATCACGCGTTGGCGCAGGGGCATCTGGATCCCCTGAGGGGCACTGTGGATGCACCGATCGCCCGGCACCCCACCCATGATTGGCGCTGGGCGGTCGTGTCAGGCGGGAAACCAAGCGTCACGCACTATGAGACCCTCGAGGCGTTTCGCTCCGCATCGCTGCTGGAGATCCACCTCGAGACCGGCCGAACCCATCAGATCCGGGTACATCTGAGCGCGTTGCGGCATCCCTGTGTGGGTGACTTGACCTATGGAGCCGACCCGTCCCTGGCGGCCAAGCTCGGACTGGCGCGCCAGTGGCTGCACGCGCGTCGGCTGGCCTTCGATCACCCGAGCACGGGCCAGTGGATGACGTTCAGCTCCGAGTACCCCACCGACCTGAGGACGGCGCTGGACCTGATCTCCGACGCCGAGTGATGTCGGTGGTCTGACGGTGATCTCACGGTGACGGCGCAGTCCGACGTCGAGCTGCGGGTGATGCGCGAGTCTCAAGCCCCCGTTCTGATGGCCTCGGCCTACCAGGTGCGATACCAGGTGTTCGTCGAGGAGCAGAACGTTCCTGTGGAGCTCGAGCGTGATGAGCATGACGCAGTCGCGGAGCATGTGGTGGCCAGCAGAGGAGAGCAGGTCATCGGCACCGGCCGGCTGCTCGTGGAGGAGCCGGGCTTCGGTGAGCTCGACCCCGCCCTAGGACCGGTTGGGCACCTAGGGCGGCTCGCAGTTCTCCGGACCGAACGTGGAGCCGGGGTGGGAGCGCGGCTCGTGCGCGCGCTGGAGCAGCGGGCTGCGAAACTTGGGCTCTGCAGCGCGTATCTCGCGGCACAGACACCCGCGTTGCCGTTCTACGAACAGCTTGGTTATACCGCCTACGGAGCTGAGTTCGATGACGCGGGGCTGGCGCACCGGCACATGTGGAGACGACTGGTCTGACCCATGCGTGATTGGATCGAGACGTGACTACCGAATCGATCACCTCACCGCCCGACGCGGCCGCAAGCGGCACCTTTTTGCTGGGTGGCGACCTCCCGGTGCACAGGCTGGGTTTCGGAGCCATGCGGATCACCGGGCCGGGCATCTGGGGACCGCCCGCGGACCATGCGGCGGCTGTCGCCGTTCTTCGGCGTGCCACAGAACTTGGGGTGACCTTCATCGACACCGCCGATTCCTATGGGCCGTACGTCTCCGAAGACCTGATCAGGGAAGCGCTGCACCCCTATCCGGGACTGGTGATCGCCACGAAGGGCGGTTTCACCCGACAGGGGCCGGACGCCTGGCAGGAGCTCGGGCGGCCGGAGTATCTGCGGCAGTGCGTGGAGATGTCGTTGCGCCGTCTTGACGTCGAGCGCATCGACCTCTATCAGCTGCACCGCATCGACCCGCAAGTTCCGCTCGCCGACCAGGTGGGTGAGCTTGCGGCCATGCAGGACGAAGGAAAGATCCGACACCTGGGCCTGTCTGAGGTGAGCGTGGCCGAACTCGAGGCTGCCTCGGCGCTGGCGCCGATCGTGAGCGTGCAGAACCTCTACAACGTCGGGAACCGCCAGAGCGAAGACCTGCTGGAGCACAGCGAGCGCGAGGGCATCGGTTTCATTCCCTGGTTCCCAGTCGCCAGCGGGCGAGTCGCTCGCAGGGGAGGCCCGCTGGAGACGATCGCGGGCCGCACCGGCCACGCACCAGCTCAGCTCGCGCTGGCCTGGTTGCTGCATCGCTCGCCGGTGCTGCTGCCGATCCCTGGGACCGGGTCGGTGGCCCACCTCGAGGAGAACATCGCGGCAGCGGGGGTGCAGCTGACCGAGGAGGTCTACGCCGAGATGAGCGCCCTCGCGGCGCCTTGATCCCCCGCCCCAGCACGTCGGGCGTGGTTCGATCCAGCGCGACGCGCCGATGCCACGCTGGTCGATTCGGGACCGTCCCCGCACCCGGCTAGTCTCGACCGAGTCGACCGACTTCCCCCGGTCAGGCACCCACCGGGAGGCACTCGCCTGTTGCGGTGAGCGGTGCCGTGGGCGAGGAGGGTGAGAAGGTGCCGGGCGCAGGGCAGCACGACGGCTTCGTCCACCTTCACGTCCACACCGAGTACTCCATGCTCGACGGTGCCGCCCGCGTGAAGGACCTCATGGCCGAGGCGTCACGCCTGGGGATGCCCTCGCTGGCGATGACCGATCACGGCAACGTGTTCGGCTCCTTCGACTTCTACAAGCAGGCCAAAGCTGCCGGGATCAATCCGATCATCGGCATGGAGGGCTACTACGTCCCGCTGGGAAGTCGCTTTGACCGGCAGCCATTCACCTTCGGCGACGGCGTGGGACAAGACGTCGGCGACGAGGGGATGACAAAAGGCAAGATCAACTACACCCACATGACCTTGCTGGCCCAGGACAATGTCGGTCTCCACAATCTGTTCCGCGTCTCCAGCCTGGCCAGCCTGGAGGGCCAATACCGCAAATTTCCCCGATTCGACCGCGAGCTGCTGGAGACCTACTCCAAGGGCCTGATCGGGACGACCGGATGCGCCTCAGGTGAGGTGAACCGCTGGTTGCAGGCCGGCAACTACGACCGAGCCCTGCAGGCCGCGGCGGACTATCGGGACATCTTCGGCCCCGGAAACTTCTTCTGCGAAGTGATGGACCACGGGCTGGAGATCGAGCGACGCACCCATCAAGACCTGCTGCTCATCGCCCGTACGCTCGACATTCCGTTGCTTGCCACGAACGACCTGCACTACACCCACGCCGCAGACGCTCAGGCTCACGAGGTGTTGTTGTGCGTCCAGACTGGCAAGACGCTGGCCGACCCCAACCGGTTCCGCTTCGATGCGCAGGACTTCTACCTCAAGAGCGCAGCGGAGATGCGTGCGGTCTGGCGCGAGCTTCCTGAGGCGTGCGACAACACCCTGCTGGTTGCCGAGCGCTGCGCCATCTCCTTCAACGAGGGTGCCAACCTGATGCCGCGCTTCCCGGTGCCCGAGGGAGAGTCGGAGGAGTCGTGGTTGGTCAAGGAGGTCGAGCTTGGGCTTCATCGGCGCTTCTCGCTCGGGGTCCCAGACGCACACCGTGACCAGGCGGCTTACGAGCTCAGCGTGATCTCGCAGATGGGTTTCCCCGGCTACTTCTTGGTCGTGGCCGACCTGGTGAAGTATGCGCACGACAACCACATCCGGGTCGGTCCGGGGCGTGGCTCTGCCGCCGGGTCCGTCGTCTCCTACGCCCTTGGCATCACCGAGCTCGACCCCATCAAGCACGGTCTTCTGTTCGAGCGATTCCTCAACCCCGAACGCATCTCGATGCCAGACATCGACATGGACTTCGACGAGCGTCGTCGCGGCGACATGATCCGATACGCCACCGAGCTCTACGGCGAGGAGCGCGTCGCCCAGATCATCACCTACAGCAACATCAAGGCCAAGGCCGCGATCAAGGACGCTGCCCGCGTCCTGGGCTATCCCTATGCCATGGGTGACCGGCTGACCAAGGCCATGCCGCCGTCCGTCATGGGCAAGGACGTGTCGTTGGCGGGGATGTTCGACGCCAAGGATGAGCGCTACAAAGAAGCTGGCGAGTTCCGCAGCCTCTATGAAGCTGAGCCGGACGTGGCCAAGGTGGTCGACACGGCCCGGGGGCTGGAAGGGCTGAAACGTCAGTGGGGCGTCCACGCGGCCGGAGTGATCCTGTGCAGCGAGCCGCTGCTCGATGTCATACCGATCCAGCGTCGTGAAGCAGACGGGGCGATCATCACCCAGCTCGACATGGGTGCTTGCGAGTCCCTGGGCTTGCTGAAGATGGACTTCCTCGGGCTGCGAAACCTCTCCGTCCTCGACGACTGCCTGGAACACATCCACAACAACCGCGGCCAGACCGTGGTGTTGGAAGAGCTCGACCTCGATGCTGACCAAGCGACCTATGAGTTGCTGGGTCGAGGAGAGACCTTAGGAGTGTTCCAGCTGGAGGGCGCGGGCATGCGGGCGCTGCTGCGACTCATGCAGCCCACGTCCTTCGCTGACATCGCTGCGGTGAGTGCGCTCTACCGTCCCGGCCCGATGGGGGCCAACGCCCACAACGATTACGCCGACCGCAAGAACAAGCGCAAGCCGATCGTGCCAATCCATCCGGAGCTGGCCGAGCCACTGGCCGAGATCCTCGATGAGACACACGGGTTGCTCGTCTACCAAGAGCAGGTGCTGGCCATCGCGCAGAAGGTCGCCGGCTACTCCCTCGGACAGGCCGATCTGCTGCGCAAGGCGATGGGCAAGAAGAAGAAGGAGATCCTCGACAAGGAGTACGACTCCTTCGCAGCCGGAATGACCGAGCGCGGCTACAGTCCGGCGGCCGTACGCGCGCTGTGGGACACCTTGGTTCCGTTCTCCGACTACGGGTTCAACAAGGCTCACAGCGCTGGCTACGGGGTGGTGTCCTTCTGGACTGCTTATCTGAAGGCGAATTTTCCCGCCGAGTACATGGCGGCCCTGCTCACCTCAGTTCGCGATGACAAGGACAAGTCGGCTCTCTACCTCAACGAGTGCCGCCGGATGGGGCTGAAGGTCCTGCCGCCTGATGTCAATGACTCCGACGCGAACTTCACCCCCCGAGGCACCGATATCCGCTTCGGTCTCACCGCGGTCCGCAATGTCGGGGCGAACGTCGTCGAGTCGATCGTGGCCACCCGCCAAGCGAAGGGCCGCTTCACGAGCTTCACCGACTTCCTGGCGAAAGTCGAGGCGGTGGTCTGCAACAAGCGCACCGTCGAGTCCCTCATCAAGGCGGGTGCATTCGACTCGCTGGGGCACACCCGTCGCGGGCTGACGGCCGTACACGCCGAAGCCATTGATGCGGTGCTCGACACCAAGCGAGCCGAGGCCGTCGGCCAGTTTGATCTGTTCGGTGGCGGGGAGGAGGGGGCTCCGGCTCTGGGTTTCGAACTCGAGATCCCCGTCGGAGAGTGGGACAAGACGGTGTTGCTCCAAGCCGAACGAGACATGCTTGGCCTCTATGTCTCCGACCACCCGCTGACCGGTGTTGAACACGTCCTGAGACAGGCTTCAGACGTCTCCATCGCGAACCTCCTGCTCGATGAGGCTCGTGGTGACGGCGCCGTGGTCACGATCGCCGGACTCGTGTCGGGTCTGCAGCGCAAGATGACCAAGCAGGGCAACGCATGGGCGATCGCCACGATCGAGGACCTCGAGGGGGCGATCGACGTGATGTTCTTCCCGGCGTCCTACACGGCAGTGGCCACCCAGCTCGTCGAGGACGCGGTCGTGGTGGTGAGGGGGCGGCTGGACAAGCGTGAGGACACCCCTCGGCTCGTGGCCCTGGAGATGACGCTGCCGGATCTGTCCGTCGGCGAGCGGGGACCGATCGTCATTTCCTTGCCCGTGGCCAAGTGC
The DNA here is from genome assembly GCA_963819985.1 of uncultured Actinomycetota bacterium. Lineage (GTDB taxonomy): Bacteria > Actinomycetota > Actinomycetes > DATJPE01 > DATJPE01 > JANPBY01. Next base: position 556,888 of record CAWFYH010000002.1, read on the forward strand.
ATCCCTCCCGTCGTCGAGCAGCTCAAGGGCGTCCTGGCCAGTCACCCTGGAGTCGTGTCGGTGCATCTTCAGCTCCAGTCGTCGGGGCGAACCACCGTGCTCCAGCTCGACGACAGGCTGCGGGTGTCGGCGTCTGCGGCATTGTTCGGCGACCTAAAGGCTCTGCTCGGCTCGGGGTCGGTCGTTTAGCCGCTTCACTAGGCCCGCTCAAGGGCCGATACTGGTCGTTGGACCGGATCGGCTCGTTGGACCGGATCGGCGACCAGCGCCGCGGAGGGGGAACACACGTGTACGAGGACATCTCCAGTCCCGACGGCGTAACCGCTGAGGTCTTGGGCAGCGGACCTTCTGCGGCTGCGACCACCGTCGTCGGCCAGCCGGGCGCATCGGGGGGCAAGCGCGGCCGGGCTTTCGCCATCGGCGGTGCTGCCGCGCTCGTTCTCGCCGCCGGCGCGGGCGCATTCGCGGTGGGCTCTGCCCTCTCTGGAGGTGGCACGCAGCCAGAGGCTCTGGTTCCTCGGGGTGCCGTGGCCTACGCCGAGCTCGACCTGGACCCGTCGGCGGGCCAGAAGATGCAGGCCTTTGCCTTCCTGCGCAAGTTTCCGCAGCTCCAGGACACGTTCTCCTCAGACGGCAACCTTGGGCCCCTCCTGGGCAAGATGTTCAAGGGCAGCGACGTCGACTATTCCCAGGACATCCAGCCGTGGTTGGGTGACCGCTACGCAGTCGCTGTCGTTCCCGGCGCAAAAGGTGCGCCCGTGCTCGAGCTTGTGCTGCAAACGACCGACGAGGCCGCCGCGCAGTCCAGCTTGACCCGGTTAATGGCCACCAGCAGTGCTGCGTTGCAGACCAGTGTGGCGACCCGCGACGGCTATGTCGTCGTGGCGGCCTCGGTGTCCCCATCGGGCGGCGCCGGCTCCGGTGAGCTAGCCCAGCAGCTCGCCGATGAGAGCGCCACCGCGAGCCTGACGGCCAACGAGTCCTACGCCGCCGACATCGCGGCGTTCCCATCCGGGATCGCGACCATCTGGGTCGACAACGCAGGCATCGCGTCGTTGACCAAGGGCCTTGGCCCGGCGTTTGGGGGCGGGTTCGCGACCTCGGGCTTGACCCAGGCGAAGGGATCGTCGGTGGCGGTTCTGCGCTTCGATGACGGAGCGCTCACTCTCCAGGGGCGCGGCGAGGTGGCCATGCCGCTCGGGTCGGGCGGCGTACCCGCCGTTGCCACCCTGCCAGACTCGACGGTGGCTGCAGTCGGCGGTTCCGACATCGGGACCGCGTTGAAGGAGTCGTTCGCCTCCTCGATGAAGCAACTGGCCGGTGCCGGGCTTGCGCCGGGCATGCTCGACGGATCCGATCTGAGCGACTCTCTTGGGGAGTGGGGCGATCCCGACAGCTGGCCCACGTTGTTTGGTGAGCAGACGGTGTTGGCCGTGAACACCGTGGCCGGAGGTCAGCCGGAGGTGGGCGTCCGGGTTGTTGGTGGCCCGGACACCGTCAAGGCGCTTTCGCGGCTCGTTGAGGACGGGATCGGTCGAGGAACGGGCCTGAGTGGAAATCAGGTGACGACGGTAGCGACCTCGGATGGCGTCGTGCTGGCTTCCAGCCCGGCCTGGGCCGCCGCCATCGCCGAGGGCGGTCAGCTCGGGGACTCTGCCTTGTTCCGGGCGACCGTGCCGGATGCCGATTCGGCTGGCGTCGTGGCCTTCGTCGACTTCGACGCCCTAGAAACTGCGGTCACCTCGAACGGCTCGTCCTCCGACGAGGCCGTCGCTGCGACTCTGGGGCCGCTCAAGGCGCTCGGCTTTTCGGTGACCTACGAAGGGACAGTGGGAACCTTCTCGCTACGCATCACGACCGACTGAGTCGACGAAGCGTCGCGGGGCTTCGGTCCGTGGGGAGCGCGATTGACGCATGTTTGACCTCAGTAGGGTCGACCTGTGGATCTGATCGAACTGCGCGGACTGGTCTGGGGCGGGAGCCGAAGGGCCACCGGTCCAGGGGTGGTTCGGGTGGCTCCCGGTGGTCGGATCACCGAGGTTGACCGGTCCGATGCGCCCCTGGCGGGGCCGCCTGAACGGCGGGTGATTCGAGGCGCGTGGGTCGGTCCGGCCATCGTGGACGCTCATGTCCATTGCGCCTTCGGGCCACCCGAGGACGGCTTGGCCGCTGGTGTCGGGGCCCTTCGCGACCTTGGGGCCCCACTCGAGAGGGCGAAGCGGTGGCGTGCGCTCGTCGATCCGGTGGTGGCCATCGCCGGGGAGGTCGTCACGGCACCGGGGGGCTATCCCACGCAGAGCTGGGGAGCCGACGGCTTCGGTATCGGCGTCTCCGGTCCCGAAGCCGCCCGGGCAGCCGTAGCACGGCTGGAGCGCGCGGGCGTAGATGTCGTCAAGCTCGCCCTCGAACCTGCCGGGGGCGCGCCGGTTCCCGACCTTTCGACGTGTCGGGCGGTCGTGACCTCGGCGCACGAGCACGGTCTGGCGGTCGTGTGTCACGCGCTGAGCGAGCAGATGGTGCTGCGCGCTCTGGATGCTGGCGTCGATGAGCTCGCGCACACTCCCACGCAACGGCTTGGCGCGGCGGCCGTCGAACGGGTGGTCGCCTCCGGAATCACCGTCACGTCCACCTTGCACACGTTGTCCGCAGCGGGATCTGAGACCGCCTGTCTCGAGAACGCGGCTGATCTGGTTGCGGCAGGTGTGCGGTTGGTCTATGGCACCGACCTCGGGAATGCGGCAACAGCGCCGGGGATCAGCGTCGACGAGCTCGAGGCGCTGGCCACGTGCGGCCTCGGACGCGAAGGCGCGCTGGTCTCCGCCACGCGGGACGCAAGTTCCGTGGCGGGCCTGGCTGGACGGGTCGACGTCGAGGTACGTGCGGGGGCACGTACGGTGATCGTCGTGCTCGCGGCGGATCCACTCGACGACCCGACTGCCTGGAGCCGACCGATCGCGGTGGTCGCTGGTGGGCGGGTCGTCGGATCGCCAAGCCGGTGAGGCCGAGCCGGGCATCGTTGCGCACAACGGCGGCCGTGGTCTTGGTCCTGGGCCTCGTTGGCGCGGTGGCCGGAGTCATCTGGTGGTGGATCGCCCCGCAACCGGGCTACCGCATCGAGACCGATGGTCTGTACTTCTTGTCGGCCCAGCCCCAGCAGTACATCGCCGCCGATGGCTGGTTCGCGGTGATCACCGCGGTCATCGGTCTTGCCGCCGGCGTCATCGTCTGGACTCGCTACCCCCGCGATCCACTGGCCGGACTGGTGGGCCTCGCTGTGGGGGCGCTCGTGGGAGCGGCCCTCACGGCGACGGTGGGCATGGTGCTCGGGCGGTCGGATCCTTACGCCGGACCGATCGCGTCGTTGAGCCAAGGACCGCTGGAGATCCGTGCCTGGTCCGTGCTGCTCCTCGAGGCAGGCGTGGCTGTGGCGGCCTGGCTGATCCTCGACGTGCTCGTGCTGCGATCCGACGAGCCCAACTCTGAGCCGGCTAGTCCTGAGCCGGATCGCCAGCTGGAACCGGAAACTCCGGACCCTGACGATGTTGGCTACGGTGCTCCCCGTGACCTATGAGCTGAAGCGGATCCGCGCGGAATATCCAGCCCTGTCGGGGTCGACCGTCTTTCTCGATGGTGCCGCGGGAACGCAGTCCCCACACGAAGTCATCGAGGCGATCGCCGCGGCCTACCGAGAGGGCACGAGCAACGCCGGGGGGGCCTTCCGCGCGAGCCGACGCGCAGACGAACTCACCTGGTCTGCTCGTGAGGCGGTCGCCGACTTGGTCAACGGCGAGCCGCGCGGTGTCGTCCTCGGTCCGAACATGACGACGCTCACCTACCGTTTCGCTCGTACGTTCGCCGACGGTTGGAGCGCCGGTGACAACGTCGTGCTCTCGCAACTCGACCACGACGCGAACGTTCGCCCCTGGGTACAGATCGCTGCGCGGACCGGCGTCGAGGTTCGGTGGGCGAAAGTGGACATCGACACCGGGGAGCTTCCAGCCGAGCAGTACGACGAACTCGTCGACGACCGGACCAGACTGGTCGCGGTCACAGCAGGCAGCAACGTGCTGGGCACCAGGCCGGACGTGCGTGCCATCACCGACCTCGCGCGCGGTCGTGGGGCCGTGTCCTATGTGGACGGGGTCCACTCGACGGCGCACGGCGTCACCGACATCCAGGAGTACGGCTGCGACTACTACGTCACCAGCGCCTACAAGTGGGCAGGTCCGCACGTGGGCTGCCTCATCGCGGCTCCGGAGCTGCTCGACGGTCTGCAGCCGGACAAGTTGGCCTCGTCCTCGGACGTGGTTCCGGAGCGGTTCGAATGGGGGACGCCCTCGTTCCACAACTTTGCTGGCGTGCGCGCCGCGGTGGACCACTTGTCGGGTCTGGACGACGAAGCATCGGGCCCCCGTCGTGCGCGACTGGTGACCTCGTTGTCGGCCGCCGAAGCGCACGAGCAGGAGCTGCTGAGCAACGTGTTGGCGGTTCTGAGCGAGGATCCGCGCGTCACGGTGTACGGCCGAGCGGGGCACCGTACGTCGACGATCTACCTGACGGTCGAGGGGTTCCGTCCCGACCAGGTCGCAGAGGCGCTGGCCAAGCAGGACATCAACGTCTGGTCCGGTCACAACTACGCCTGGGAGGTCACAGCCGCCCTGGGCATCCGTGACTCCGGCAGCGCCGTACGCGCCAGCATCGAGCACTACACCTCGTCCGAGGACATCTCCCGGCTGCTGATGGCACTCACGGACCTCTGACGGCGCCGGTATCAGTTAGCTCGGCCGATGCGTGCGACCGTTGCCTCGGTGACCCGGACGAGGTCAGTCGGGGCGAGCTCGACGTCGAAGCCACGGCGCCCGCCGGAGACATACACCGTGCTGAATCCCAGCGCCGACTCGTCGACAACCGTCGGTAACACCTTGCGCTGACCGATGGGGCTGATGCCACCCCGTACGTATCCGCTGCTGCGCTCGGCCGCGGCCGGGTCGGCCATCTCAGCCCGCTTGGCCCCGGAGGCGGAAGCCAATGCCTTGAGGTCGAGCTGTCGGTCGACCGGGACGACCGCCACAGTGAGCTGACCGTCCACCGACGCAACGAGCGTCTTGAAGATCCGGGCCGGCTCGACCCCAAGGGCGGTCGCCGCCTCGAGGCCGTACGAACCGGCCGTCGGCTGGTGGACGTAGACGTGCGGGACGAAGGCAATCCCGGCGGTCATCAGCGCCTTGGTCGCCGGTGTTCCGCCGGAGCGATTCGGTTTGCCTGGCATCGTGAGACGTCGTCAGTTGGACGAGTACGGCTGCCGGGGAAAGCCGACTCCCGGCAGCGACGGTAGGGCTCGCAGCACTCCGTCCTCGCGGCGCAGCAAGGCCAGCTCCTCGCGCAGCCGGTCAGCGGTCGTCGGCGCGGCAAGCACGGCTTGCTTGTCGGGTAGGTCGAGCACCATGGCAGCGCCGATCAGGTAGGAAAGCACGAGCGGATCGTCGGGGAGTCCGCCCCCGTCGTCTTGTTGGCCCTGGGTGGCGAGCAACGCCGAGCGGTAGGACAGGAAGGCCGCTCCCGCAGAACCGGCGAGCGGGCTGAGGTCTTCGCCTTGCGGTTCGTCGAGCCAGTCCACATCCGCCTGCAGATAAGGGAGGGTGTCGTCGACGTCGAGCACCCGAAACCGGTGGACGCCGGTGGTCACGACGTCGAAGCGGCCATCTGGGTGACTCTCGACGCCTCTCAGTTCCGCGGTACACCCGATGTCGAACAGCGCATGGATCCCTTCGGCGCCGACCTCGCGTCCCGCCCGGATGGCGACGACACCGAAGAACTTGCTCTCCTCGTCGGGGCGGGCCAGCAGGGTCGCAATAAGGGTGCGGTAGCGCTCCTCGAAGATGTGGAGGGGAAGAAGCAATCCAGGAAAGAGGACGGTGCCGAGCGGGAACAGCGGGATCCGATCGGTCACGTCGGCAGCCTAGACTTGTGTGGTGATCCGGCGAATCGACCTCCGCGGGGCAGACCTCGATGCCCTAGACCTGCGCTTCGTCGTGCCGCGAGCGGTTCTTGACGTCGAGGCGGCCTTGGAAGACGTGCGGCCTATCTGCGCCGAGGTTCGGGAACGCGGTGAGGCTGCGGTGCTCGACTTCGGGGAACGCTTCGATGGCGTACGGCCTCCGCAGCTTCGAGTCCCCGAGTCGGTGGTTGCTGAAGCACTCACCCGTCTGGACCCCGAGATCCGTAGTGCTCTGGAACTGGCCATCACGCGGACCCGGTTGGTGCACGCTGACCAGCAACGGGTCGACACGACGACTCAGGTCGTTGCGGGTGGTGCGGTTACGGAGCGCTGGGTGCCGGTGGAGCGCGTTGGTCTCTACGTTCCCGGCGGCGTCGCCGTCTATCCCAGCAGCGTGGTCATGAACGTCGTCCCAGCCCAGGCCGCGGGGGTCGGGTCGCTGGCGGTGGCGTCGCCGCCGCAACGCGACCACGGAGGCCTCCCGCACCCCACGATCCTGGCGGCCTGCGCGTTGCTGGGGATCGACGAGGTGTATGCCGCCGGAGGAGCGCAAGCCATTGCGATGTTCGCCTACGGCGCCGGGTCGTGCCGTCCGGCGGCCATGGTCACAGGTCCGGGAAACGTCTACGTGGCCGCGGCCAAACGCCACCTCAAGGGACGCATCGGTATCGATGCCGAGGCTGGACCTACCGAGATCGCGATCCTCGCCGACGACAGTGCTGATCCGGTGCACGTGGCTGCCGACCTGATCAGCCAGGCCGAGCACGACGTGCTGGCGGCAGCCGTACTCGTCACTGACAGCGAAGCCCTGGCGTCGGACGTCGCGGTCGCGCTTGCTGGCCAGGTGGCGGTGACCAAGCACGGCGAGCGGATCACCTCCGCACTCACTGGGCAACAGTCCGCGATCGTGCTGGTGGAGGACGTGGAGGCGGGCTTACGGGTGGTGAACGGGTATGCCGCCGAGCATCTCGAGATCCAGACCCGCGATGCAGAGGCGGTCGCGGCGCGCGTGGTCAATGCCGGAGCGGTTTTCGTGGGTGCCTGGTCGCCGGTGTCCCTGGGGGACTACCTCGCCGGCTCCAACCACGTGCTGCCCACCGGTGGGTGCGCCTGTCACAGCAGCGGCCTGTCGGTTCAGACCTTCCTGCGCGGGATCCACGTGGTGTCCTACGACCAGGCGGCCCTGCACGAGGTCCACCAGCAGGTGGTGACGCTGGCGAACGCAGAGGACCTGCCGGCCCACGGGGCTGCCGTCACCGCACGCTTCCCCCACCGATAGCGACCTTGCTGCAGGATCCCGCACCGCCAGAGGAGACCGTCGATGAGTCGCCAGATCCAGATCACCTTCGACGCCCACGACCCCGCAGCTCTGTCGTCGTTCTGGCGGGATGCGTTGGGCTACGTCCATCCGCCTCCACCCGGAGTCGAGCTGTCTGAGGGCGCGGATCCGCTCGCGGCCTGGGATGACTTCCTCGCCACGCTCGGCGTACCGGAGGAACAGCGCAACTCCAGCTCGGCCGTCGAGGATCCTGACGGGCAGGGTCCTCGACTGTTCTTCCAGCAGGTTCCCGAGGCCAAGGCGGCCAAGAACCGGGTCCACCTCGATCTCCGTGCCGCGCCGGGTCTCCAGGGGGAGGAGCGGATGCTGGCGTTGGAGGCTGAGTGCGAGCGGCTGGTCACGCTGGGCGCCACGCGGGTACGTCGACACGAGCCGGCCCCTCCGATGAGCGGTGGCTTCATCGTGCTGACCGACCCGGAAGGCAACGAGTTCTGCCTCGACTGAGCAGTCTGCGGGCCTGGCAGAATGCCGGGCGTGCCTGAAGCGCCGACCGCCAGCGACCAGGAAAGCGCCGTTCTGGTTCGGCTGCTGGAAGTCGAAGTTGTTGTTGAATCCCATCGTTCCCGGCTTGATCCGGCGCATTCCTGGGGGGTGCCTGCACATGTCACCGTGCTGTATCCCTTCGTCCCGCCTGCGACCCTGACCGACGACGTCTACGAACGGCTTGCGCAGGCCTTGGCGACCGTCACAGCCTTCGAGGGGAGGCTGACGCGGACGGCCTGGTTCGGAGAAGACGTCCTGTGGCTCGCCCCGATGCCTGACAATCCGTTCCGGCTCATGACCGAGCGGGTCTGCGCGGCCTTTCCGGACTACCCGCCGTACGGAGGCGCGCACGACGAGGTGATCCCGCATCTGACCGTAGGGGAGTCACGGCAGGCCACGAGGCAAGAGCTTCGCGCAGCAGAACGCGATCTCACGCCGCTGTTGCCGATCGCCTATCGCGTCGAGGCGGTCACCGTCATGACCGGAGCGCCTACGACCGACTCGTGGCGCGCTGTGCGTTCGATCGCCTTGTCACCGTGACGGAGCAACGAGCTCGTCGCGGTCCGGAACGCGGACGCGACTGAACTCGTCGCAGCACACGCCCCTACCCTTGAGCGGTGAGCAGCGCTCCTCCCACCACGCACGCAGCGGCGACCCCCGCAGTCGCGCCGATCGCGGCTGCTCCCGTGCGCGAAGACCTGGTCGGCAAGCAGCCCTACGGTGCGCCGCAGCTGCACGTCCCCGTCCGGCTCAACACCAACGAGAACCCCTACCCGCCTAGCGCTCGACTGGCCGCCGATCTCGGCGTCGCGGTCGCGGACGTCGCGCGTGGTCTGAACCGCTACCCGGACCGGGAGGCCATGGGGCTGCGCACCGCGCTGGCCGGCTATCTAGCAGAACGCGAGGCGTGCGCCATCGATCCGGGCCAGGTGTGGGCTGCCAACGGGTCCAACGAGGTGATGCTGCAGCTGATGCAGGCCTTCGGGGGTCCCGGTCGTACGGCGATGGGTTTCGAACCGACTTACTCGATGTACGCCACCTACTGCCGAGACACCTTCACCAGGTGGATGACCGTGCCGCGCGAAGACGACTTCTCCGTGGACGCCGATCGGGCCGTCGCAGCCGTACGGGACGTCCAGCCCGCCCTGGTGGTCCTTGCCTCGCCGAACAACCCCACGGGAGGTGCGCTACCGCTTCACGTGGTGGACGCAGTCTGTGCTGCAGCGCCGGGCCTGGTGGTTGTCGATGAGGCCTACGCCGAGTTTCGCCGCCCAGGAGTCCCGAGTGCTCTTTCTCTGCTTGGTTCGCACCCGCGGCTCGTGGTCACTCGGACCATGAGCAAGGCCTTCGCCCTGGCAGGTGCCCGGGTCGGCTATCTGGCGTCAGCGCCCGCGATCGTCGACGGCCTGCGCGTGGTGCGGCTGCCATATCACCTGTCCTCGGTGACCCAGGCGGTTGCGGTGACTGCGTTGTCGCACGCCGATGACCTGCTAGGTCAGCTGGCCACGATCCGCGAGGAACGTGATTCCTTGGTGACGTGGTTTCAGCAGCGCGGCACTCCGGTTGCCGACAGTGATGCCAACTTCGTCCTGTTCGGTGGCCTGGATGACGCGCACGCCGTGTGGAAGGGCTTGCTCGCTCACGGGGTTCTCATACGTGAGCTTGGCCCGGCTGGCTGGCTGCGGGTCACGATCGGTACCCCGCAGGAGATGGCTGCTTTCCGAACGGCACTGGACGACGTGTGCCCGAGCCCTACCCAGGAGAACCCGTGAGCCGTACGGCCTCGATCGCCAGGAAGACCAAAGAGTCCGACGTATCAGTCGAGCTGAACCTCGACGGCACGGGTGTCACCGACATCCAGACCGGCGTGCCGTTTTTCGACCACATGCTGGCCCAGCTCGGCAAGCACGGTGGTTTCGATCTGACGGTGCGTACCAAGGGTGACCTCGAGGTGGACGCACATCACACCGTGGAGGACACCTCCCTGGCTTTCGGCCAGGCGTTGCACGAAGCGCTTGGAGACAAGGCCGGGATCCGCCGCTTCGGTGACGCGCTCGTGCCCTTGGACGAGACGCTGTGCCAGGCAGCGGTCGACTTGTCCGGACGGCCGTACGTCGTGCACGTCGAGCCCGACCTCGTGGAGCTGATCGGCAGCTATGACACCAGCCTGACTCGCCACATCTGGGAGTCGATCAGCGCGTCCGCGCAGATCTGCCTGCACGTGCGGGTCCTGTCCGGTCGCAACGCGCACCACATCGTCGAGGCGCAGTTCAAGTCGGTCGCTCGGGCCATGCGAGACGCCGTGGCTCTGGACGCGCGAGTGGTCGGGGTGCCGTCGACGAAGGGCACCCTCTCGTCGTGACCCAGCCCAACGTCGTCGTCCTCGACTACGGCTCAGGCAACCTTCGCTCGGCCGAACGAGCCCTGGCTCGGGCGGGCGCGTCGGTCGAAGTCACGTCAGATGCGACGCGTGTCGCCGGCTGCGATGGGCTCGTCGTCCCAGGGGTGGGCGCTTTTGCGGCCTGCATGCAAGGACTACGGGCCGTGGATGGACCGCGGTTGATCGGTCGGCGGCTCGCTGGCAGTCGACCGGTGCTCGGGATCTGCGTGGGGATGCAAGTGCTCTTCGACACTGGTGTCGAGCACGGCGTCACCACCGCGGGCTGCGGGGAGTGGCCGGGGGTCGTCGAGCGACTGGACGCGCCCGTACTCCCACACATCGGTTGGAACACCGTTGACGTCGACCCCAGGTCAGAGCTGTTCGCAGGCTTGGCCGACGAACGCTTCTACTTCGTCCACAGCTATGGTGTGCGTCGCTGGGAGTTGACAGACACCGGACCAATGGCTCGACCGCGCGTGACCTGGGCCGACCATCACGGACGTTTCGTCGCCGCAGTGGAGAATGGACCGCTGACCGCGACGCAGTTCCATCCCGAGAAGTCCGGAGACGCCGGTGGACACCTGCTGGCCACGTGGGTGAGGAGCCTGGCATGACACGCAAGACCGCTGCTCAACGACGTCGCGCGCGCAACCTGCGGATCGGCGCGTGGATCATCCTCATCGCAGCCGCGGCGTTCGCGATCGTGCGCTTCTTGGCGCTGCCCGGATGGGGTCAGGCCACCATCATCATCGCCCTCGTCTTGTTGGCATTGCTTTGGTTCGTCATCAGCCGGCGCCGGGAGATAGCCGAGGAGATGGACCGGCGCAGGGACGAGCCCTGAGCAAGAAACCCGATGAGCAAAGAACGCGCCGCGCGCAGAGCCGTCCGGCAGGCCGAGCAGGCGGCCGCCGCGGAGGACCGAAGGCGTCGGACTGAGCGCAAGCGGCGGCGCAGCACTCTGGCGCGGACTGGCGCGGTTCCGGTGCGTTGGATCGGGGGTCGCTGGAGGAAGTTTCGTCGCTGGTGGGGGCGCCGGACCCGGATCCAACGCGCGTTGTGCCTGATCGTCTCGGCGGCTGTGGTGGCCGGGCTTGTCATAGCGCCGACCTGGGGCGCTCGCTTGTTCGTCGTCGGTTTCGCCGTGCTTGTGTTTCCCGTGGCTTGGACGCTGGCATCCGGGCGTCGATGAACGACCTAGGATGCCCGCCGTGACGTCCCATCTCGAGCTGCTGCCTGCTGTTGACGTCGCCGACGGTCAAGCGGTCCGGCTCGTCCAGGGCGAGGCTGGGAGCGAGACGTCGTACGGCGATCCCCTCGCAGCCGCCATGGCATGGCAGGAGGCGGGGGCGGAGTGGATCCACCTGGTGGACCTTGATGCCGCCTTCGGGCGTGGCTCGAACGCCGCGCTCCTCGCTGAAGTCGTGGGTCGACTCGACGTGTCTGTCGAGCTGTCCGGAGGCATTCGTGATGATGACTCGCTCGCGCGCGCTCTGGCCACCGGTTGTCGGCGGGTCAATCTTGGCACGGCGGCGCTCGAGGATCCGCAGTGGTGTCGTTCGGCGATCTCCGAGCACGGGGACCGGATCGCGGTCGGGCTCGATGTCCGTGGCACAACCCTGGCGGCGCGCGGTTGGACTCAGGAGGGCGGAGACCTCTGGGAGGTGCTCGAGCGTCTCGAGCGTGACGGGTGCGCGCGATATGTCGTCACTGACGTAGCCAGGGACGGCACGCTTGGCGGTCCCAACCTGGCCCTCCTCGAGGACGTGTGCTCTCGCACGAAGCGCCCCGTGGTCGCGTCGGGTGGCGTTTCCTCGATCGCTGACCTGGAGGCGCTGTCCGCGTTGGTGCCGCTTGGCATCGAGGGCGCCATCGTCGGCAAGGCGCTGTACGCGGGCGCATTCACTCTCACCGAGGCGCTGCGGGTGACCCGTGGCTGAGGTCGAGCGCCTGGGTTCAGGCGGTCCCTGGGAGGAAGTGGTCGGCTACTCGCGGGTGGTCCGAGTCGGTGACACGGCATGGACCGCCGGATGTACGGCCACCGTCGACGGAGTCGTTCAGCATCCGGGTGAGCCTTACGCCCAGGCCGTGGTGGCCTTCGAGGTCGCGTTGTTCGCACTCGCGCGCGTGGGATTCGATCGCGAGGACGTGGTCCAGACCCGGATGTACGTGCTCCGGGCAAACGACATGGATGTCGTCGGACGGGCGCACGCAGATATCTTCGGGGCAGTCCGACCAGCCGCGACGATGATCGTGGTCGCCGGGTTCGTCGACCCGGCCATGGTGGTTGAGGTGGAGGTCGTCGCCTCCCGGCCCGCACCTGGGGCCACGGGTTAGCCAGGGTTAGCGCGTCGTCGCGGTCGAGCATCAACGGTTGAGGGTGGCCTCTTCCATGTCGAGGTCGAGGAAGATCTCGCGCAGAACCCGATCGCTGAGTCGTCCCGAGTCCCGATACGTCAGGAACACCTGGCGCTCCGCCTCCAGCATCGCCAGCCGGAGCCTGCGGTAGGTGTCGCTCGGGGTCTCCGTGTCTCCACCTAGCCGCTCCCAAGCCCCGTTCGCCCGACGTTCTGCCGAGGCGCGCAAGGTGTCGACGACTTGGTCGGGTGGCCGAGCGAAATCCGGATCGGTCGACTCCTTCGAAATCACCTCATCCAGAGCCTTGAGCCCCGCCCGCGCCGCGTGGTGCTGGGCTTCCGCCTCGGCGAGGATGTCCGCCGACCGGTCGCTACTCCGCACACCGAGGGCGCGGATGAGTGGCCCCAACGTCAAGCCCTGGACGATCAGCGTCAACAGCACGACGACACCGGTCACGAGCAGCAGCAGGTCGCGGTACGGGAACGGCGTGCCGCTGTCCACGGTGAGCGGGATGCCCAACGCCGCCAGCAGCGACACTGGGCCACGGATGCCTGCCCAGGACACCACCGCCACGCCCTGCCAGCTCGGCGCTGGATCGTCCGCGCGGACCCGAGCGGACAGGCGTCGTGGCAGGTACGTCGCAGGGAAGACCCAGATGATCCGGCTCAGCACCATGGTGGCAAAGACCACGGCGATCGCGCCGACGACGGGGATGCCCGTCGGTGCATCGAGCGCAGCCCTGGTCAGTACCGGGAGCTCCAGGCCGAGAATCAGGAACGCGGCTGCCTCGAGCACGAACGAGAAGACAGACCAGAGCGAACGGCTCTGCAACCGAGTGCCGAACCCCTGCTCGGCCGCCGAGGTGTGGCTGATCATCAGTCCGCACACGACGACGGCCAGGAACCCGCTGGCGCCAACGGCTTCCGACCCGAGAAAGACGGCGAACGGCGTGATGAGGATGGCAGTGGTCTCGAGCAGGGAGTCATGGAGGTGGCGGATCAGCCAGCGCACGGCCACACCTGAAGCGAGTCCCAACCCGATGCCGCCGACGACGGCCAGCAGCAAGATGGCGGTGGCTCGGCTAGCGCTCATCGACCCCGCCAGGGCTGCGGCGATCGCCACGCGGAAGATCGTCAACGCCGTACCGTCGTTGACCAGGCTCTCGCCCTCCAGGATCGTCATGAGGCGCGGAGGGAGCCCCAGTTTGCCGCCGATCGCTGATGCAGCCACCGCGTCCGGAGGGCCAAGGACCGCCCCTAGGACCAGGGCGACCGCCCACGGCATCTCAGGGACGACCAGGTGGATCGCGACGGCGATGGCGATCGCGGTGAAGGCGACCAAACCGACGGACAGGAGGAGGATCGGCCGCAGGTTGGTCCGGATCCCCACGTAGGACGACTCGAGGGCCATTCCGAACAGCAGGGGCGGCAGGGCCAGGGTCAAGATCAGCCTCGGTTCGGCCGCAAAGCCCTCCGTCAGCGGCAGCAGACCGAGCAGGAGACCGGTGACGACGACGGGCAACGGGGCAGGGAAATTGCGGCTCCGGCACCAGCCGGCGACCACCAGTGCGAGGCTCAGCGCTGCAACCACTTCGAGCTCGTGCATGGCCCCATCCTGCCGACCAGTTGGCGCCCGAGGGTGATTGCGTCGAGGATCGAGGCATGGCCTGCTCTCATCTTGACGACCTTCCCGAGTCTGTCGACCCCGTCCCGACCGACGGTTGCGGCACCTGCCTGGCCGAAGGCACGACTTGGGTGCACCTGCGGATGTGCCTGACTTGCGGCAACGTCGGGTGCTGCGATTCCTCGGTGGGGCGGCATGCGACGGCCCACTTCGGGGCCACCTCGCACGCCGTGATGCAGTCCCATGAGCCTGGAGAGTCCTGGCGATGGTGCTACGTGGACCAGACCGTCGTCTGACGCCAGCGGCGACCTAGGCTGGTCACGTGCCTGTCGCCGTTCGTGTCATCCCTTGCCTCGACGTCGATGCGGGGCGAGTCGTCAAGGGGGTCAACTTCGCGGATCTGGTCGACGCCGGCGATCCGGTCGAGCTTGCCAGGACCTACGAAGCCCAAGGCGCGGATGAACTCGTCTTCCTCGACATCACGGCAAGCAGCTCTGATCGGGAGACGACCTATGCCGTCGTGTCACGAACGGCTGAGCAGGTGTTCATCCCACTGACCGTTGGCGGCGGAGTGCGCACCGTGAACGATGTCGATCGATTGTTGCGCGCTGGTGCCGACAGGATCGGAGTCAACACAGCCGCAGTCGACCGACCCGAACTGATCGACGAGATCGCCGATCGATTCGGCGCTCAGGTCTTGGTCCTCTCCCTCGATGCGCGACGCTGCGCGGAAGGCACCGAGACAGCATCGGGCTTCGAGGTCACGACCCACGGTGGTCGTCGAGGAACCGGTATCGACGCAGTCGAGTGGGCGGTGCAGGTGGCCACCCGCGGTGCGGGTGAGCTGCTCGTCAACTCCATGGACAGCGACGGAACCCGTGCGGGCTTCGACCTTCCGCTCATCGAAGCGATCCGCGCTGCAGTGCAGTTGCCGGTCATCGCCAGCGGGGGAGCCGGTCGAGCCGAAGACTTCGCGCCGGTCGTCGCGGCGGGGGCAGACGCCGTGCTTGCGGCTAGCATCTTCCACTTCGGGATCGTGTCCATCGGTGAGGTCAAGCAACAGCTTGCATCATCGGGCTGGCCCATCCGGTCCGTCACACGCCGAACGAACCACCGGTGAACGCAGCGATCGCTGCGTCATCGCCCAGGATCTCGACGCGAGCGTGGTCGGAGCGGCCGTACGCCTGCAAGACCAGCTCGACGGGCTCGCCCACGACGGTGACCATCGGGTCGCCCCTTTTGGCAACCGTCGTTTGGCCACCAGGCCTGAGCAGGGTGACACCCGTCGGGGATCGTCGGAAGATCAGCTTTCCGGCCTTCGTCAATCGGTGCCAGATACCGTCTGCAGCTTGCTCGGGAAGTTGTCTTGGCTGCCAGGCAGGCTGGGCGCGGCGCACGTCCTCGTGATGGACGAGGTATTCGAAGCCATTCGCGTTGGCATCGACCCCGGGCAGGCTGAAGGCCGACAGTGTGGGCGGGCCGGTGCGCACCCTCTCAACGAGCTCGCTGTAGTCGCCGGTTGCTGCGCGGTCCTGGACGTGCCGGGTCCAGGCGGCCATCGGCGAGATGACCAGCCCGAGGCCCGCATCGGGACGACCTTCACGGATCACCAGGTGCGCGGCGAGGTCTCTGGTCGTCCAGCCCTCGCACAGCGTGGGTGCGTCTGGGCCGAGCTCGTCGAGCAGGTCGGCGAGGGCAGCTCGCTCGCGTTGGGCCAGATTCATGGCTCCACCTTAGGAACTCTCAGCGCGAGGCGCCCGCCAGGCTGCTGCCGTGGCTCAGCGTGCCTGCGAGACTGATCGCTATGTCCAACACCACGCCCGGTGGATCCGGCGCCCTTGGGCCAAGCAGCGCCTCCGAGCTGGCGCCGGATCTGCGGGCCCGGCTCAAGCGTGGGCCAGACGGCCTCGTCGTTGCGGTGGCCCAGGCCTGGGATACCCGCGAGGTGCTCATGGTGGGCTGGATGGACGACGAAGCGCTGCACCGGACGCTTACGACGGGACGTGTGACCTACTGGAGTCGCAGCCGCCAGGAATACTGGCGCAAAGGGGACACCTCTGGGCACCACCAGCTGGTGCGCGAGATCCGGCTGGACTGCGACGGCGACGCGGTGCTCGTCCTGGTCGAGCAGGTCGGCGCCGCCTGCCACACCGGGGAGCGGAGCTGTTTTGACAGCGACGTTCTGCGTTCGGTCGAAGACACCGACCGAAGCTCGGGCAGGAGAGACTGAGCAGATGAGTGTCGCTGCAGCAACCGCCGTCGATCCTGCGGTCCCGGGCGCGGCCCGTCCGGACGGCGTCGCGGTTCCAGATCTCGAGGGATTTCGCGCACTCGCTCGCGACCGCCGGGTGATCCCAGTCGTACGGCGGTTGCTCGCGGACGGCGACACGCCGGTTGCTCTCTACCTCAAGCTGGCAGAGCAGCGGCCAGGCACGTTCCTGCTGGAGTCGGCCGAACATGGTCGTGTGTGGTCCCGCTACTCCTTCATCGGAGTGCGCTCGGCAGCCACGCTGACCGAGCGCGACGGATCTGCCTGCTGGAAAGGAACACCGCCAGAGGGCGTTCCTACCGATGGGGACCCTCTGCAAGCACTGCGAGACACAGTTCAGCTGCTGCACACCGAGCGGCTGCCCGACCTGCCACCCCTGACCGGTGGGATGGTCGGATTCGTGGCCTACGACGCGGTACGGCGTCTCGAGCGCATCCCCAACCATGCTGCGGACGATCTCCAGCTGCCAGATCTCGAGATGATGTTCGCCACCGACCTTGCCGTTCTCGACCATGACGACGGCACCGTCGTGCTCATCGCGAACGCCGTGAACTATGACGGCACTGACGAGCGCGTCGACGAGGCCTGGGTAGATGCGGTGGCGCGACTCGACGCGATGACGGCCGCCCTGGCCAAGTCGACACCGACGCTGACGGCGCGATACGACCCCGACGCCGAAGCTCCGTACGAAAGCAACCGCTCCCGCGCGGATTTCCTCGCAGCAGTCGAGACGGCCAAGGAGGAGATCCGCGCGGGAGAGGCATTTCAGGTGGTGGTCTCTCAGCGATTTGCCATGCCCACGACGGCGTCGGCCCTGGACGTCTACCGCGTGTTGCGGCGCTCAAACCCGAGCCCGTACATGTACCTGCTGCGGTTCGACGATTTCGACATCGTCGGGTCCAGCCCGGAAGCGCTCGTGAAGGTCAACAACGGGCACGCGCTCCTGCACCCGATCGCCGGCACTCGTTGGCGGGGCGCAACGCCCGAGGAGGACACCAGGCTGGCCGTCGAGCTCCTCGCGGATGACAAGGAACGGGCCGAGCACCTCATGCTGGTCGACCTGGGACGCAACGACCTCGGACGCGTGTGCGAACCGGGAAGTGTCGAGGTGATCGAGTTCATGACGGTGGAGCGCTACAGCCATGTCATGCACATCGTGTCCACCGTCGTCGGGCGGCTCGGCGCGGGTCGCAGCGCCTATGACGTGCTCACGGCCTGTTTTCCGGCAGGGACGCTCTCCGGGGCTCCCAAACCGCGGGCGATGGAGCTCATCGAAGCACTCGAACCCACGCGGCGGGGCGTCTACGGGGGTGCGGTCGGCTATCTGGACTTCGCCGGGGACCTCGACCTGGCCATCGCTATCCGGACGGCGTTGTTGCGTGATGGAGTTGCCTACGTCCAAGCCGGCGGGGGGATCGTCGCCGACTCTGACCCCGCTGCTGAGGAGACCGAGACGCGAAACAAGGCGGCGGCGGTTCTGCGTGCCGTCGCGGTGGCCAGCTCGATCGCTCCGGTGAGCCGATGAGCGGTCGTCGTTGGGCCACGCGGAGGGCGGCGATCGCTGCCGGACTGCTGGGGAGCGCAGCAGTGCTGGTCTTCACGCGACGAGCCGACGACCCGGCGGCGTTCGCGCTGGCCCTGGCCTCGTTAGCCGGTGTCGCCCTGCTGCTCATCGTCGGACGTCGGCTGCGTCCGATCCTTGCCGTGCTGCTCATCGGGCTCGGCGCCGGCTTGACGGGTGCTGGAATGTCGGGTTGGGGTCTGCTGCAGGTCGCTGCCGGGGTTCTGATCGTTATGGCCGGCGTTGTCACGCTCGTTGGAGGAGGGACCTGGGGTGAACAGGGCGCCCGATATGAGACGCGGCAACCTGGTTCAGAACATGTCGGCTCGACGCCAGGCGATGCCTGGCGCGCGCTGGACGCAGGCGTTGACCCAACGCTGGACGATCCTGCCTGACCGTCTGTCCGCCACCTGACAGACTTGCCCTGACAGAATCAAGTTCGGTCAGGTTCCACTGCCTAGTGAGTACGGTCGGCCGAGACGGTCACCGATCAACGATCGACCGGCAACGGTTGAGGAGGACTTGCATGAGCGCCGAGCATGACAACCATGGGTCAACCCCGGCGGCCTGGACCCTGGTCATCATCGTGATGATCGGTTTTCTGGTCGCGTCGATCGCGTTCGTCGCGGCGTCGGAGACGATGGTCTTCGTGGGCGTGGGCATCATCATCCTCGGTTGCATCGTCGGCAAGGTGATGCAGATGATGGCAAGTGGTGGGGGAGAGTCTCAGGGCGTCGACCAGGTTGATCGGTCGGCCAGCGCGCCCTGACCCATCGTCGACCCTGACGCAGTTGTGTCGCAGGCTGCGTGTTTGCCCCACCGGGCAACGCTTCACCACTAGGCTCCTCGACTGACCGACAGGCTGCGGCCTGGGCTCACGAGGAGGACCGATGTCAGACGTCACGCCACCAACACCGCCGGAGCCGGATCAGCCGGGGGTACCGCCCGCACCGCCGCCACCGCAGACAGCCCCTGGAGGCAGTTACCCGCCACCGCCGCCGGGAGGCACTCCACCTCCGCCACCTGGCGGTGCGGCCCCGTCCGGCGGTTCGGTTGACGTCGGAAAGGCCTTCAGCTGGAGCTGGGAGAAGTTCAGCGCCAACGCGTCTCCGCTCGTGCTGGGCCTGCTGGCCTACGTCGGCATCGTGATCGTCGTCTTCTTCCTCTGGTTCCTGATCCAAGGAGCCATTCTCAACACGACGGTCAACGCCAACGGCACGGTGTCGAGCCCCGGGTTCTTCATGACGATCTTCGTCGGAGCCCTAGGTGTCTTGATCTTCGCATTCATGGGCTATCTGGTCCAAGCAGGCATGTCCCGTGTGGGACTGGACATCGCCGCCGGTCAGCGGGCGGAAATCGGCCGGATCTACAGCACCGATCGCCTGGTCAAGGTGATTGTGGCCGGGATCCTCGTGGCGATCGCTACCTTCATCGGAACCCTGCTGTGCTACCTGCCTGGCCTGATCGTCGGCTTCCTGTGCCAGTACTTCGTGCTGTTCATCCTTGACAAGGATCTCGAGCCGATCGACTCCATCAAGGCGTCGGTGTCTTTCGTCATCGCGAACTTCTTGCCGCTGCTGCTCGTCTACATCGTGTGTGGCGTCATCGTCTTCGTCGGTGCGATTCTCTGCGGCGTTGGCCTCTTGGTCGCCATTCCGCTGGCCGTGCTGATCCAGGTCTACGCCTACAAGTCGCTGCAGAACGAGCCAATCGCCGCCTGACGTCTGGTAGCACACTCGAGAGGACACGATGTCCAGCGACTTCCCGCCCCCGCCGCCCAGTGGTGCTTACCCACCGGGCGGGGGCGGCGGGTACGGAGCTCCCCGGCCGGCGCCGCAGAACTTGACGCCATGTCGCTGACTGCTCCTCCGCTCGCGCCCCCCGACGCGCCTCCACCTCGTGGGTTGCGGGCCGCTGGCCAACCGATGGCCGCGTTGGTGGTCGCAGCCTCAGCGATCTCGATGCTGGCGCTCGTCAATCCCGCCGAGCCGGGCCACTACCCGCTGTGTCCGTTCCGGATGATGACCGGGCTGGACTGCCCCGGTTGTGGGAGCCTTCGGGCGCTGCACGATCTCGCTACCGGCCATCCGATGAGCGCGCTCGATCACAACGCGCTGACCGTGCTCGCAGTTCCCTTCATGGCGTTTGCCTGGATGGCCTGGCTGCGGAGGTCAGTTCTCGGAATCCCGCGTCCGGCGCCTCGGCCCCGTTGGGTGGTGCTCGGCCTGCTCGCCGTCGTTGTCGTGTGGTGGGTCGTGCGGAACCTGCCAGGGGTGCCGTTCCTCGGTTCAGGCATCGGCTGACCGCCTCGGTCGGTGCGCTGTCGGGGCCGCCAGCGCGGCCGACTACCCTTGGGCCTTTCACGAGGCGACCGCAAGAAGCCGGCGAGGCGAGGAGTTCGCAATGACCGTGCTCGACGACATCCTCGTCGGCGTGCGGGAGGACTTGGCCGAGCGGCAGGCGGTGCTTCCGTTGGAGGAGCTCAAACAGCGCGCTCATGCACGGCCCAATCCGCCCCTCGACGCAGCGTGCGCGTTGCGCGGCGAAGGAGTCGCCGTGATCGCTGAGGTGAAGCGCTCCAGCCCGAGCAGAGGTCCGCTGGCAGACATCGTGGATCCGGCGGCGCTGGCGGAGGAGTACGAAGCCGGTGGGGCAGCCGTCATCAGCGTGCTCACCGAAGGTCGGCGCTTCGGCGGCAGCCTGGATGACCTCGTCAGTGTCCGCGCCGCGGTGGAGGTCCCGGTCCTGCGCAAAGACTTCGTCGTGACCAGCTATCAGCTGTGGGAGGCCCATGCCGCGGGCGCTGACCTCGTCCTGCTGATCGTGGCCGCTTTGGAGCAGCCCGCGCTGGTGAGCCTCGTCGAGCGTGCAGAGTCCCTTGGCCTCACCCCGCTCGTCGAGGTCCACGACGCTGACGAAGTCGAGCGAGCCGTGGACGCAGGTGCGCGAGTCATCGGCGTCAACGCGCGCAACCTCAAGACCCTCGAAGTCGATCGAGAGACCTTCGGTCGGGTCCGTCCGCACATTCCGACGGGGATCATCACCGTTGCTGAGTCAGGTGTCCGCGGTCCTCGAGACGTCATCGACTATGCACGGGCTGGGGCCGACGCCGTTCTCGTCGGTGAGTCGCTGGTCACCGGCGAGGACCCGCGCGTCGCGGTCGCCGACCTGGTCGCTGCGGGCACCCACCCCGCGCTCGGGCATGTCAAAGGCGAGCGGTGAGCCTGTCGTCGTTTGCCCCTGACTCGCGACCGGGCGCGCTGCCAGACCAGCGCGGGCACTTCGGCGAGTACGGCGGTCGGTTTGTTCCTGAGGCGCTGGTGGCGGCGCTCGACGAGCTCGCCGCCGCCTACGCGTCCGCGTGTGTCGACCCGACCTACGTCGCCGAGCTCGATCGCCTGCAACGCACCTATACCGGACGTCCCAGCCCCCTCACGGTCGCGGACCGCTTCGGCGAGGAAGCGGGCGGCGCCACGATCCTGCTCAAGCGCGAGGACCTCAACCACACCGGGTCGCACAAGATCAACAACGTGCTGGGGCAGGCGTTGCTCACCAAGCGCATGGGCAAGCCGCGCGTCATCGCCGAGACCGGAGCCGGGCAGCACGGCGTAGCCGCTGCCACGGCGTGCGCGCTGCTCGGGCTGGAGTGCGTGGTCTACATGGGAGAGGAGGACACCCGGCGGCAGGCGTTGAACGTCGCTCGGATGCGCTTGCTCGGCGCTGAGGTCGTCTCGGTGACGAGTGGGAGCAGGACACTCAAGGACGCCATCAACGAGGCGATGCGTGACTGGGTCACTCACGTGGACACGACGCACTACCTGCTCGGCACTGTGGCCGGCGCTCACCCATTTCCCCAGATGGTCAGGGACTTTCATCGCGTGATCGGAGTGGAGGCCAGGGCGCAGACCCTGGAGCTGACCGGCCGCCTCCCGGACGCGGTCGCCGCCTGCGTTGGCGGCGGGTCGAATGCGATCGGGATCTTCCACGCCTTCCTCGACGACGAGTCGGTGGCCTTGTACGGCTTCGAGGCAGCAGGGGATGGCGTCGAGACCGGTCGTCACGCTGCCACCATCACCGGTGGCTCGCCGGGAGTGCTGCACGGGGCCAGGTCCTACCTGCTCCAGGATGAGATGGGTCAGACAATCGAGTCCCACTCGATCTCTGCCGGACTGGACTATCCCGGCGTGGGCCCTGAGCACGCGTGGTTGGCCGACACCGGCCGAGCGACCTACCGTCCGATCACTGACGCACAGGCGATGGACGCCTTCGCACTCCTGTGCAGGACCGAGGGGATCATCCCGGCCATCGAGAGCGCGCATGCCCTCGCCGGGGCGGTCGACCTGGGTCGCGAGCTCGGCCCGCACGCGATCGTGCTCGTGAACCTCTCCGGGCGAGGAGACAAGGACGTCGACACGGCTGCGGCCTGGTTCGGGCTCAAGGACGGCGGGCGGGGATGACCGCGTTGTCGTCGGTCTTCGACCGGGCTCGAGTCGAGCGGCGCGCAGCCCTCGTCGCCTATCTCCCCGCCGGGTTCCCAACGGTGCCCGGCTGCATAGCCGCCTTGCGGGGGATGGTCGAGAACGGCGTCGACATCGTCGAGGTGGGCTTTCCGTACAGCGACCCACTGATGGACGGACCCACCATCCAGCAAGCCGCCGAGCAGGCGCTGGCTCAGGGGACGACCGCAGCCGACGTGCTGCGCACAGTTTCAGCAGTATCTGAGACGGGCGCCCCGGCGTTGGTGATGACCTACTGGAACCCTGTCGAGCGGTATGGCCTTGAGCGCTTCGCGGCCGACCTGGCGGCCGCCGGAGGATGCGCGGTGATCACGCCCGACCTGATCCCTGACGAGGCTGGTGAATGGCTTCGGGCTACCCAGGCAGCCGGGGTGGAGCCGATCTTCCTGGTTGCCCCTTCTTCGACCACTGAGCGGATCGCCGTGGTGGCGGCGGTGTCCACAGGCTTCGTCTACGCGGCATCAACGATGGGCGTCACGGGTGCGCGCGCATCGGTCGACGGAGTGGCCAAGGGATTGGTGGCGCGCGTCCGAGCGGCCACGAAGGGCCCGGTGTGCGTAGGTCTGGGCGTGAGCACCCGGGCGCAGGCTGCCGAGGTGGCGAGCTACGCAGACGGCGTCATTGTCGGCTCTGCCTTCGTCCGAGCCCTCCTCGACGCAGACTCCGCCGCAGCCGGTGTGGCAGCAGTCTCCCGGCTGGCCGCAGACCTTGCAGAGGGCGTGCGTGATCGTCGGTGATGGTGTCATCTGAGACAAGGGCGGGAACTTTCCCGCGCTCCCGCACGCTCAATCTGGCGTGAGCCGACTTCGCCTTGCCCTGCGCGTTCACGGCACAGGCTTGGGTCTTGCGGCCTCGCTGACGGTGCTTGCCTTGGCGGTCGCGTCGTGCGCAGGCGCCGGCACGACCCAGGCGGCGGGCAGTGTGGTGGATCTCAACGACAACCAGGGCTTCGCCGGCTCCTACGTCGATCCGGCCTACTCGTGGCCAACTGGCTCCTTCGTCGACACCTCAGGTGCCCCTTGGACATTCCAGGAGGGAGCGACCCGTCCGGTCACGCTGGTCTTTTACGGGTATACGGCCTGCCCGGACGTGTGCAGCGCCCAGCTGGCTGACTTGGTGGCCGCGCTGCGCCGCGTGGATCCCGGCGTTCGGAGCCGTACGCAAGTGGTGTGGATCACCGTCGATCCCGACCGGGACTCGCCGCAGGTGATCCGCAACTACCTCGATCGCTTCGACCCGACGATCGTCGGGCTGACGGCAGACCTCCCGACGATCGAGGCGGCCGCGTCGAAGATGGGTGTTGCGCTCACCGGCACCGCAGATGTGAAGGGCGGCTACGAGGTCGGGCACGGAGCTCAGATCATCGGTTTCGGACCGCACGGCGAGTGTGTGGTCTGGGTGCCCGGAACGCCTGTCGCTGACCTGCGTGCGGATGTGTCCCGGCTAGCCTCGAGCACATGAACAGCGATCCAGCACCTGGCATCGGCTTTGCCGGGGGACGGGTGCAAGGCGCTTTGTCGTTGGTCGCGCGCGTCGCCCTCGGCCTGGTGCTGATTTCCGCGGGTGCTCTCAAGGTTGCCGACCCCAATGCTGCGATCACGGCCGTCACCGCCTATCAGATCCTGCCCAGCGGTCTGGCCACGATTGTCGGCTACGGACTTCCGTTCTTCGAGATCATGCTCGGCCTGCTGCTGGTTGTTGGGCTCGCGACGCGTGCTTCGGCGGCGACCGCCGGGGTGCTGATGGTGGTCTTCATCGCTGGCGTCTCCTCAGCGTGGGCCCGGGGCCTGAGCATCGATTGCGGGTGCTTCGGCGGCGGGGGGGAGACCGACAATCCGGCGTACCTGCCGGAGATCTTGCGCGACCTGCTCTTCCTCGGCCTGGCCTGCTGGCTGGTTGCTTTCCCGGCAAGCCTGTTGGCGCTGGATCGACTCGGCTGGTTCGGCACGGGAACGCACGGTCTCATCGACGACTTGATCGAGGATGCGGATGAAACAGACGACACGGCCGGTGCCGGTGAGGAGGAGGACCGCCCGCCTGAGAGCATGGACCTTCGCCAGAGACTGAGCGACTGACCCAGAGGCTGAGCGACTGACCCAGTCTCTCCCAAGCACACCCACGACCCGACCCACGATTACGGAGCGAGCCGCTGATGGGCAAGGACACCTCGGCCAAGGACACCAAGACGGCGCGCCGCGAGAAGCTCGCGGCCGATCGGGCGGCCCAAGCGGCCAAGGAAGCGCGGCAGCGGCGAATCATGACGGTGGTCGGGATCGTCGTCGTCCTGGGCGTCGTCGTGGCGACCGGGATCGCCATTCAGTCGAGCCGCAACGACACAACCGATGCCGCGTTGCCGGCCACCGTGACCGAGCCCGGCGGACCCATCGTGCGTAACCCGGACACCACCGGCGTGCCCGTGCTCGACTACTGGGAAGACTTCCAGTGCCCGGCCTGCAAGGCCGTGGAAGACGCGACCGGCAGCACCGTTGCGGGGTTGGCATCGGCCAACGAGGTGATCGTCAACTATCACATGCTGTCGTTCCTGGACGGAAACCTGCAGAACGACTCCTCGTCTCGAGCCGCCAATGCCTTCGCCTGCTCAGCGGACGCCGGCGTGCAGGGTGCCTACCACGACACGGTCTACGCGAATCAACCCACCGAAGAGGGCCAGGGCTACACCGACGAACAGCTCATCCAGTTCGGGACCGACGCCGGTGTCACTGCCGACGCCATGCCGACCTTCGAGGCCTGCGTGAACGACACCACCTACCGCGACTACGTGTCCTCTGTGGCCAAGGCGGGGGCGACGGCCGGAATCTCCAGCACGCCGACGGTCCTCCTCAACGGCACCCCGGTGCCGTCAGATGTGCTGAAGGACCCGCAGGCCTTGACCGCGGCCATCACGTCTGCGGCGGGTGGCTGAGTCGGCCCCTGATGCATCTGCTGTCCATCCCGAGCCCTGACCAGGGCGTCTGGCACCTCGGGCCCGTCCCGCTGCGGGCCTACGCCTTCTGCATCATCCTTGGCATCGTCGTCGCGGTCTGGCTGACCGATCGTCGGTGGCAAGCCCGCGGTGGGTCCGCCGGCGCGGTGGGCGACGTGGCGATCTGGGCGGTCCCGTTCGGGATCGTCGGGGGCCGGATCTATCACGTGCTCAGCAGCCCGCAGGCGTACTTCGGTGAGGGCGGGCACCCCGTTGATGCACTCAAGATCTGGAACGGCGGGCTGGGGATCTGGGGGGCGGTGACCCTTGGGGCTCTGGGCGCCTGGATCGGCTGCCGACGCCGTGGGATCCCACTGCCGCCGTTCGGGGACGCCTTGGCACCCGGGCTGGCCCTTGCTCAAGCGATCGGTCGCTGGGGGAACTGGTTCAACCAAGAGCTGTTCGGTCGTCCTACTGATCTGCCCTGGGGCCTGGAGATCGACCCGGAGCATCGACCGCCGGGCTATGCGGACTTCGCGACGTTTCATCCAACCTTTCTGTATGAGTCCCTGTGGCTGATCCTCGTGGCCGGGCTGGTCGTGTGGGCCGATCGGCGTTTCCGGATGGGTCACGGACGCGCCTTCGCCCTGTATGTGATGCTCTACACGGTGGGCCGGGGCGTCATCGAGACCGTACGCATCGACGAGGCGAACACTCTTGGCGGAGTGCGGATCAACGTCTGGGTGAGCCTGCTCGTGTTCTTGGGTGCATTGGCCTACTTTGTGGTCTCGTTGCGGTTGCGACCGGGCCGAGAAGCTGCGGAAGACCTGCTGAACGACTCCGAGGACGCCCAGCCTCCCAACGCCGACCTCGACGCTAGGACAGATCCGTGAGTGAGCCCGCGGCGGAGATCCACCACGACCACCAAGATGTCAGCGGCGGCTGGTTGCGCGCCTCGGTCTTCGGAGCCATGGATGGGTTGGTCTCCAACTTCGCCTTGATCTCCGGGATGGCCGGGGGGTCGGCTGCGGCGTCGACGGTCGCGCTGGCCGGCGTGGCCGGACTGGCAGCCGGCGCGTTCTCGATGGCTGCTGGTGAGTACGTCTCGGTGAAGTCGCAGAACGAGCTCACCGAGCGCGAGGTCGATGTCGAGAGGGCTGAGATCGCACGGCGCCCCGAAGCCGAGCTCGAAGAGTTGGCCCAGACCTACGTCGATCGCGGTGTGGATCCGGAGCTCGCCACGCTCGTTGCGGAGCAGATCTCTGTCGATCCCGAACGGGCGGTCCGGGTGCATGCCATGCTCGAGCTCGGTGTCGACCCTGGGCAGCTGGCCAGTCCCTACGTCGCAGCGGGCTCATCCTTCGTCGCATTCTCGATCGGGGCCGTGATCCCTCTTGTGCCGTATCTGCTGGGAGCGACCACCTTGTGGCCCGCCCTGGTCCTTGCATCCTTGGGCTTGTTCGGGGCCGGGGCGCTCGTCTCTCGGATCACCGCCCGCACGTGGTGGTATTCAGGCCTGCGGCAGCTCGGGTTCGGGCTCGCTGCTGCTGGGCTCACCTACCTGGTGGGCGACCTTGTCGGTGTCGCCGTTTGACGTGCCGTCGGAAAGAGCGCCGCCTCTGTTACGCTCCCGAGTTCCAGGGCCAACGTCGTCCCTCCCGCTCAGCGATCCGTTCCAGCAGCTGAGCTGCCTGATCCCGTGATCCGCAGCGAGACGACGAGGAGCACTGATGACCTGGGCTCTGCCATCGGCCGTTCCGACGCAACAGGGGCTCTACAGCCCAGCTCATGAGCACGACGCATGCGGTGTCGCCTTCGTTGCGACGCTCACTGGGGTCGCCTCTCGCACGATCGTCGAGCAGGCGCTGACGGCCTTGCGCAACCTCGAGCACCGGGGTGCCGCAGGCGCTGACCCCGACAGCGGTGACGGTGCAGGGATCTTGGTCCAGGTCCCCGACGCCTTCTTGCGCGAGGTCGTGGACTTCGAGCTGCCCGGCGCGGGGACTTACGCCGTTGGCATCGCCTTCCTTCCCCGTGGGGATCCCGATGGCGCGGTTCGCGGGATCGAGGCGCTGGCCGAGGACGAAAGGCTCACGGTTCTCGGTTGGCGTGAACTGCCCGTTGACACCTCCAGTGTTGGTCGAGGTGCACGAGACACGATGCCCATCCTGCGTCAGCTGTTCGTCGCCGCAACGGGCGGCCGCGCGGTCGGCATGGCTCTCGAGCGCAGCGCTTACCGACTCCGCCGCCGCGCTGAGTCCGCGCTGGGGGTCTATTTCCCCTCGCTGTCTGCCAGAACGCTGGTCTACAAGGGGATGTTGACCACCGATCAGCTCGGTGAGTTCTTCCGAGACCTCAACGACGTGCGCTTCGCAAGTGCTCTCGCCCTGGTGCACTCGCGGTTCTCCACCAACACGTTTCCGTCCTGGCCGTTGGCGCATCCCTATCGCTACGTCGCCCACAACGGGGAGATCAACACCGTACGCGGCAATCGGAACTGGATGCGCGCACGAGAGTCGCAGCTGGTGAGCGACTTGATTCCTGGTGATCTGAAGGATCTGTTTCCTGTGTGCACGCCGGAATTGAGCGACTCGGCGTCCTTCGACGAGGCGCTCGAGCTCTTGCACCTGGGCGGCCGATCGCTACCCCACGCGGTCCTGATGATGATTCCGGAAGCCTGGGAGAACCACGCGACCATGGAGCCTGCGCGCCGCGCCTTCTACCAGTTCCACGCCACGCTGATGGAGCCCTGGGACGGCCCGGCCTGCATCACCTTCACCGATGGCACGCTGATCGGTGCAGTGCTCGACCGCAACGGTCTGCGTCCAGGGCGGTTCTGGGTCACCGACGAGGGCCTGGTCGTGCTGGCATCGGAGGTCGGCGTCCTCGACCTCGATCCAGCCACCGTGGTGCGGAAGGGCCGGTTGCAGCCGGGCCGGATGTTCCTGGTCGACACCGAGGCCGGGCGGATCGTGGAGGACCACGAGATCAAGGCCGAGCTGGCTGCCGAGCACCCCTACGACGAGTGGCTGCACGCAGGTCTGATCCACCTCGAGGACCTTCCCGAGCGCGAGCACGTGGTGCACACCCACGCCAGCGTCGTGCGACGGCAGCAGGCGTTTGGCTACACCGAGGAGGAGCTGCGAGTCCTGGTCGGGCCGATGGCGCGCACCGCGGCCGAACCGATCGGGTCCATGGGCACAGACACCCCGATCGCTGTCTTGTCAGACCGACCGCGGCTGTTGTTCGACTACTTCAGTCAGCTGTTCGCCCAGGTCACCAACCCGCCGTTGGACGCGATCCGCGAGGAGCTGGTCACCTCGCTGGGCACCCTCATCGGGCCGGAAGGAAACATCCTTGCCCCCGGCCCGGCTTCATGCCGCCAGGTGGTCTTGCCATTTCCGGTCATCGACAACGACGAGCTCGCCAAGATCATCCACATCAATGCCGACGGTGACCTGCCCGGATTCGCCAGCCTTCGGGTTTCGGGCCTCTACCCGGTCGCGGGGGCGGGGGTGGCCCTCGAGAGCCGCCTCGAAGCGATCTGTGCAGAGGTGTCGGCAGCGATCGAGTCAGGGACCAGATTCGTCGTCTTGTCCGATCGTGATTCTGGGCCTGACATGGCCCCGATCCCGTCGTTGCTGCTGACGTCAGCGGTGCACCATCACCTGACCCGCACCAAGCAGCGCAGCCACGTTTCCTTGCTGGTAGAGGCCGGAGACGTACGCGAGGTGCACCAAGTGGCACTGCTGATCGGGTACGGCGCTGCGGCGGTCAACCCGTACCTCGCCATGGAAAGCGCCGAAGACCTGGCCAGGAGCGGCGTCCTTGGGGACGTCACGCCGGAGCAGGCGATCCGTAATCTCATCAAGGCGCTCGGCAAGGGCGTGCTTAAGGTCATGTCCAAGATGGGTATCTCAACGGTGGCTTCCTACCGGGGAGCTCAGGTCTTTCAGGCCGTTGGACTCTCACAGGAGCTGGTGGGCCGCTGGTTCACCGGGACGAGCTCAACGCTGGGCGGTGTCGGGATCGACGTACTGGCGGCCGAGGTCACGCGCAGGCATGCCGCGGCCTACCCCACCAGCGGGATCCATCCTGCGCATCGTCGGTTGGACGTAGGTGGGGAGTATCAGTGGCGCCGAGAAGGAGAGCCGCACCTGTTCGACCCCGAGACGGTGTTCCGCCTGCAGCACGCGACCCGGGCCAAGCGCTACGACGTGTTTCGTGACTACACCCGCCGGGTGGACGAGCAGGCTCAGCGCCTGATGACGCTGCGGGGGATGTTCGAGCTGCGCACGGGTGCCCGGCCTGCAGTTCCGATCGAGGAGGTGGAGCCGGTCGAGGCCATCGTTGCGCGGTTCTCGACTGGGGCCATGTCCTATGGCTCGATCAGCCAGGAGGCTCACGAGACGTTGGCCATCGCCATGAACCGCCTTGGCGGGAAGTCCAACACCGGGGAAGGGGGCGAGGATCCCGAGCGGTTCGAACCGATGCCCGACGGGGACTCCAAGCGATCGGCGGTCAAGCAGGTCGCCAGCGGCCGGTTCGGTGTCACCAGCGAATACCTCGTCAACGCCGACGATCTGCAGATCAAGATGGCTCAGGGCGCCAAGCCGGGTGAAGGCGGACAGCTGCCGGGTTCCAAGGTCTATCCGTGGGTGGCGCGTACCCGGCACTCCACACCTGGTGTCGGGCTGATCTCGCCGCCTCCTCACCATGACATCTACTCCATCGAGGATCTTGCGCAGCTGATCCATGACCTGAAGAACGCCAACCCGCTGGCCCGCGTCCACGTCAAGCTCGTCTCCGAGGTCGGAGTCGGCACCGTTGCGGCAGGAGTAGCCAAGGCGCACGCGGACGTCGTCCTGATCTCCGGTCACGACGGCGGTACGGGCGCCGCGCCGCTGACCTCGCTCAAGCATGCCGGAGCCCCCTGGGAGCTAGGCCTGGCCGAGGCGCAGCAGACGTTGCTCCTCAACGGCCTCCGAGACCGGATCGTCGTCCAGGCCGACGGGCAGCTGAAGACCGGACGCGACGTCGTGATCGCAGCGTTGCTCGGGGCGGAGGAGTACGGCTTCGCGACTGCACCGCTTGTGGTCAGTGGATGCGTGATGATGCGGGTCTGCCACCTCGACACGTGCCCGGTGGGGGTGGCCACCCAAAACCCCGAGCTTCGCGCGCGGTTCACCGGTCGCCCGGAATTCGTCGAGACCTTCTTCACGTACCTGGCTGAAGAGGTGCGTGAACACCTGGCATCCCTCGGGCTGCGCTCGCTCGATGAGGCAATCGGTCAGGTCGAGCTGATCGACACCGCACGGGCGGTGGACCACTGGAAGGCCAGCGGGCTCGACCTGAGCCCGATCTTGCATCTGCCGGACCTGCCGACAGATGCACCACGACGCCAGGTCAGGACGCAAGACCATGGACTTGCCCGGGCGCTAGATCACGAGTTGATCGCCTTGGCTGAGCCGGCTCTCGAGCGGGCGGAGCCGGTGCGAGCGCAGGTGCCGGTTCGCAATGTCAACCGCACGGTGGGCACCATGCTCGGGCACGCCGTGACGAGCAGGTACGGCGGTAAGGGCCTGCCGGACTCCACCATCGACCTCACCTTCCTCGGCTCGGCAGGTCAGTCGTTCGGGGCGTTCGTGCCAGCCGGGATCACCCTGCGTCTCGAGGGAGACGCGAACGACTATGTGGGGAAGGGCTTGTCTGGCGGCCGGATCGTGGTACGCCCACCCCGCGCGGCGTCGTTCGACCCCGGGGAGCAAGTGATCGCAGGAAACGTTCTGCTCTATGGCGCCACGTCGGGAGAGTTCTTCGCGCGCGGGCTGGTCGGCGAGCGGTTCTGCGTACGCAACTCCGGAGCCACCGCTGTCGTCGAAGGAGTCGGCGACCACGCCTGCGAGTACATGACTGGTGGCCGGGTTCTCATCCTCGGTCCGACCGGACGCAACCTGGCGGCGGGCATGAGCGGTGGGATCGCCTACGTGCTCGATCTCGATCTCCGCATGGTCAACCGCGAGATGGTCGACCTCGACCCGCTTGACGACGAGGACCGGGCTCTCGTCGGCGACCTGCTCCTGCGGCACTTTGAAGAGACCGGCTCGATCGCGGCGCAACAATTAGGGGCGGATGCGGCGGACGGCATGGAACGTTTCACCAAGATCATGCCGAAGGACTACAAGCGGGTGCTTGCTGTGCGCAGACAGGCAGAGCGTGCGGGCGTCGACGTGGATGTAGCCGTCATGGAGGCCGTTCATGGCTGACCCCAGAGGTTTCCTCAGCACGCCAAGAGAAGACTTCGCCCGGCGACCGGTCGAGGTCCGAATCCAGGACTGGCGCGAGGTGTATGAGCCGATGTCCGAGGAATCCCTTCGGGCGCAGGCCGGCCGGTGCATGGACTGCGGAATTCCTTTCTGCCACCAGGGCTGCCCGCTTGGCAATCTCATTCCCGAGTGGAATGACCTGACCCGGCGCGGGGGCTGGCGGGAAGCCTCCGAGCGATTACACGCCACGAACAACTTCCCTGAATTCACCGGCCGGCTGTGTCCGGCTCCTTGCGAGAGCGCCTGTGTCGTGGGAATCAGCTCCCCGGCGAACCTCGGTGCACCGGTGACCATCAAGGCGGTCGAGGTGTCGATCGTCGATCGAGCCTGGGCGGAGGGTTGGTTGCCACCCCAGCCGCCCGGTCGCCTGTCCGGCCGTACGGTCGCGGTCGTCGGCTCCGGACCGGCGGGACTCGCAGCCGCCCAGCAGCTGACTCGGGCGGGCCACACCGTTGCTGTCTACGAACGGGCGGACCGACTCGGTGGGTTGCTGCGCTATGGAATCCCCGCGTTCAAGATGGAGAAGCGGCACCTCGACCGCCGGCTCGAGCAGATGACGGCTGAGGGGACCCGGTTT
Organism: uncultured Actinomycetota bacterium; assembly: GCA_963819985.1. Lineage (GTDB taxonomy): Bacteria > Actinomycetota > Actinomycetes > DATJPE01 > DATJPE01 > JANPBY01. The sequence continues at coordinate 589,239 of CAWFYH010000002.1, forward strand.
CGTCCCGGGGTCAACATCGGTGTCGACCTGACTGGTCCAGATCTGCGCAGGCGCTACGACGCGGTCGTCGTGGCCACCGGATCCACGGTCGGTCGTGACCTCGACGTCGATGGTCGTGGGTTGCTCGGCATCCATCAGGCGATGGAATACCTGCCTTGGGCGAATCGCGTTCAGCAAGGCGATCTCGACCTCGCTCCGGTCACGGCCGCGGGCAAGCACGTGGTGATCCTGGGTGGCGGTGACACGGGGGCGGACTGCCTGGGAACGGCGCACCGGCAAGGCGCTGCCTCGGTGACTCAGCTGGAGATCTTGCCGCGACCGCCCCAGACCCGAAGCGATGCTCAACCCTGGCCGACCTACCCGATGATCTGGCGCACGTCGAGCGCCCACGAGGAAGGCGGGGAGCGCGTCTTCGCGGTGTCGACCAAGGCCTTCCTCGGACTCGAGGGGCGGGTGCGCGCCATCCGCCTGGTCGAGGTGAGCATGGAAGGTGGGACCCTCACCGAGCTTCCCGGCACCGAGCGAGAGATCCCGGCAGATCTGGTTCTGCTGGCCATGGGGTTCGTCGGGCCGGAGCATTCGGGTCTGCTCGAACAGCTCGACGTGGCTTTGGACCAGCGAGGCAACGTCGCTCGGGACGCGCATTTCGCGACGAACGTGCCCGGCGTGTTCGTGGCTGGCGACGCTGGACGCGGTCAGTCGCTGATCGTGTGGGCCATCGCCGAAGGGCGGTCGTGCGCGGCCGAGGTGGATCGCTTCCTCACCGGGGTGTCAGGCCCGCACAGTCTCGTGCTGCCAGCGCCGATCTTGCCAACCGACCGACCGATGCTCGTGTGAGTCCTCTCGGCGAGCTCCTGCCGAGCGCACCAAGATCCTGCGTCCCTCTGCTGCGAACACCTCCTGGATAGGCTTTCTGAATGCGCCGAGCCAAGATCGTCTGCACTCTCGGACCTGCTACCTCATCCCTTGACCAGGTGCGTGCACTGGTCGCGGCGGGGATGGACGTGGCTCGGCTCAACCTCAGCCACGGTTCCTACGAGGACCAGGAGGCGGTCTACCGCCACGTCCGTCAGGCGTCGGACGAAGCCGGGCGCGGGGTCGGTGTCCTCGTGGACTTGCAAGGGCCGAAGATCCGCCTGGGTTCGTTCGCCGGAGGACCGGTGCGGCTACTCAGCGGTGAGCTGTTCACCATCACCACCGAAGACGTGGCAGGCGACACGGAGCTGGCTTCGACCACGTACGACGGCCTACCCGGCGACGTCACGGTGGGTGATCAGATCCTCATCGACGACGGGAAGGTCTCGCTGACAGTCACCGAGGTTTCTGGGCAACGGGTCGTCACTCGCGTCCTCGAGGGCGGGATGGTCTCCGATCACAAGGGGATCAATCTGCCGGGTGTTGCTGTCTCGGTGCCTGCCATGTCGGAGAAGGACGTCGAGGATCTTCGCTGGGCGCTGACGTTGCGTGCAGACCTCATCGCGTTGTCGTTCGTGCGTTCGGCTTCTGACATCGATGCTGTCCACGCGGTGATGGACGAGATGAACGTACGTCTGCCCGTGTTGGCCAAGATCGAGAAGCCACAGGCAGTGGAGAACATCGACTCCATCCTCGACGCGTTCGATGGTGTGATGGTCGCGCGCGGTGATCTCGGCGTGGAGCTTCCCCTCGAGCAGGTGCCACTGGTTCAGAAGGCCACCGTCGCGGCGGCTCGAGAGAAGGCCAAGCCGGTGATCGTCGCGACTCAGATGCTCGAGTCGATGATTGGGGCATCTCGACCCACGCGCGCCGAAGCCTCCGACGTCGCCAACGCCGTCCTCGACGGGGCTGACGCTCTCATGCTGTCCGGTGAGACCTCGGTCGGGCACCACCCGATCGAGGCGGTGGAGACCATGAGCCGGATCATCTCGACCGTCGAGGAGGAGACCCTGGAACACCTGCCACCCATGCGCGGTCGACCGATCACGACGCCCGGCGCCATCTGTGAGTCTGCCGCGAGGGTGGGCGCGATTGTCGGGGCCAAGTTCCTCGTCGCCTTCACCGAGACGGGGTCTTCTGCTCACCGCCTCGCCCGACACCGCTCGCCGATCCCGCTGCTCGCGTTCACCCCCGACCAGGCAGTACGCAGTCAGCTAGCGGTGGCCTGGGGCGTCGAGACGTTTCTGGTCCAGCCGGTGCGACACACGGACGAGATGGTCAAGCAGGTCGACGCCGCACTGTTGGACTTTGGTCGGGCCGAGAAGGGGGAGCCGGTCGTGATCGTTGCAGGTTCTCCGCCGGGGATCCCCGGCTCGACCAACGCCATGCGCGTGCACCGGATGGGGGACGCGGTCGGGTTGTACGCCCCGGCCTACGAGTCCTAGGGCTGCGTGTGGCTGGTCACTCGCTGAGAGCTCGGCGTGCGTCGGGGTTGAGGACACCCCAGGCGATGAACTGCTCGACGAGCACGCTGGGTGACTGGTCGTAGATCACACCGAGGGTGCGCAGGTCGTCGGAGCGCACCGAGAGCACGCGGCCGTTATAGTCGCCGCGCTGGCTTTGAATCGTCGAGCAGTAGCGAGCCAGCGGTCCAGCCTTTTCTGCGGGAACCCGGCCCAGTCGCTCGAGGTCGATGACCAACCGTGGCGGCGGCTCGCTCGCCGTCGACCCTGCCCCGCCCGGCAGGAGCTCTCCCACGGGCACGGCATAGAAGTCAGCCAGCTCAGCCAAGCGCTGAACGGTGACCGCGCGGTCGCCGCGTTCGTAGGAGCCGACCACGACCGCCTTCCAGCGGCCACCGGACTTCTCCTCCACGCCATGCAGCGAGAGTCCTTGCTGGGTACGAATGGCACGCAGCCGCGTGCCGAGCGCTCGCGCGTAGTCCGTCGTCATCGGATGACGGCACCCCCCTCAGGGCCAGTTCGTGACCGGCCGTCGAGCTCGATCACACACCGTGACGTTACGGAGGGTAACGGCCCCCGGCAAGCCCGATCGCCACGAAAGGGCCGTTCGGACGACCCACGACCCCCTGGTAGCGTGAGGTCCGTTCGACGTCCTTTAACGACCCGTCCAGAGAGGCGGGGAAGGAGGTCCCGACGATGAACCTCGTCCCGGAACCCGCACCAGGCCAGCCTGAGTCCGAGCTCGTCGCCCCCGTCCGTGGTGGCGACCCCTCCGCCGGCCGCACCGTCCTTGAGCCCACCGAGATCCATCGCGCGCTGACCCGTATCGCCCACGAGATCCTCGAGCGCAACAAGGGCCTCGGCGACATCGTGCTGCTCGGCATCCCGACCAGGGGAGTCGCCCTGGCGCAGCGGCTGGCCGAGCGGATCGGTTCGGTCGAAGGGTCCGCGCCCCCGGTGGGCAGCCTCGATGTCACGATGTATCGCGATGACCTGCGCCTCCGCCCGGCCCGAGCCCTGGAGCGCACGGACATCCCGCCCGAGGGCGTTGATGGTCGAGTCGTCGTCCTCGTCGACGATGTGCTCTTCTCCGGGCGCACCGTGCGCAGCGCGCTGACGGCGTTGGACGACGTCGGGCGTCCCAGCGCGATCCAGCTGGCCGTTCTTGTCGATCGGGGTCATCGTGAGCTCCCGATCCGGGCGGATTTCGTCGGAAAGAACCTGCCCACCTCGCACCGGGAGATCGTGAACGTGCATCTCAAGGAGTACGACGGCGTCGATGAGGTCCTCATCGCTGATCGCTCCGTTGCGACGGAGGGCTCGCGATGAACAAGCACCTCGTCTCGGCCGGTGACCTCAGTCGCGACCAGGCGATCCTGGTGCTCGACACGGCGGAGGAGCTGGCCAGGCTCGCCGACCGGCCCATCCGCAAGCTGCCCACGCTGCGGGGGCGTACGGTCGTCAACTTGTTCTTCGAAGATTCCACCCGTACGCGAATCTCGTTCGAGGCAGCAGCGAAGCGGTTGAGCGCTGACGTCATCAACTTCTCAGCCAAGGGTTCGAGCGTCTCCAAGGGCGAGAGCCTCAAGGACACAGCCTTGACCTTGGAGGCCATGGGCGCAGATGCGGTCGTCGTCCGCCACGGTGCCAGCGGGGCGCCCCACCGGCTCGCTCACAGCGGGTGGATCGGCGGGTCGGTCGTCAACGCCGGAGACGGGACGCACGAGCACCCGACGCAGGCCTTGCTGGATGCCTTCACCATGCGTCGGCATCTCGCGGGTGGTAAGGGTGATCTCGAGGGGCGGCGCGTCACGATCGTCGGTGACGTTCTGCACAGCCGCGTCGCGAGATCGAATGTCTTGTTGCTGCACACCCTCGGCGCAGAGGTCACCCTCGTCGCACCGCCCACCCTGCTGCCGGTGGGAGTCGACACCTGGCCGTGCGCGGTGTCCTACGACCTCGACGCCCCCTTGCCGAAGAGCGATGTGGTCATGATGCTCCGCGTCCAGCGGGAGCGGATGGGCGCGTCGTTCTTCCCCAGCAGTGCGGAGTACAGCCGCCGCTACGGCCTCGACGTCGCGCGTGCCGCGACCTTGCCCGACCACGCGATCGTCATGCACCCCGGGCCGATGAACCGGGGCATGGAGATCGCTGCCGACGTCGCCGACGGTTCGCGCTCCACCATCGTCGAGCAGGTCACGAACGGAGTCTCGGTCCGGATGGCTGTGCTCTACCTCCTGCTCGGTGGGTCGGAGCCGGCCGGAGATCCGGGTGAGGTTGATGTCCGAGAACCGATTGCAGCGACCAACGAAGGAGTCGCGCAGTGAGTGCATACGTCATCCGCGGTGCGCGGATCCTAGGCGGCGATGCCACAGACCTGCTCCTCGTCGATGACCAGGTTGAGGCCATCGGGGCTGGGGCCTCGCGTGCTGGGGCCGAGGTCGTCGACGCTGACGGGCTCGTCGCCTTGCCCGGCCTGGTCGACCTGCACACGCACCTGCGCGAGCCTGGGCGGGAGGACGCCGAGACAGTGGCCACCGGTTCGAGCGCGGCCGCCCTCGGAGGTTTCACCGCCGTCCACGCGATGGCAAACACTGACCCGGTCGCGGACACGGCTGGAGTCGTTGAGCAGGTGTGGCGGCTCGGTCGGGCGGCGGGCCGCTGCGACGTCCAGCCCGTTGGCGCTGTGACCTTGGGACTGGCCGGCCGGCAGCTGGCTGAGCTCGGCGCGATGGCTGATTCTGCGGCGGCCGTCAGGGTGTTCTCCGACGACGGACACTGCGTCGACGACGCACTTTTGATGCGGCGCGCGTTGGAGTACGTCAAAGCCTTCGACGGCGTAGTCGCCCAGCACGCCCAAGAGCCCCGGCTCACCGAGGGCGCCCAGATGAACGAAGGCGTGCTGTCCGGCGTGCTGGGATTGGTCGGCTGGCCCGCGGTGGCCGAGGAGGCGATCGTCGCCCGCGATGTCCTGCTGGCCGAGCACGTCGGATCGCGCCTGCACATCTGCCACGTGTCGACGGCAGGCACCGTCGAGATCCTGCGACAGGCCAAGGCTCGAGGAGTGGCCGTCACCGCCGAGGTGACGCCCCATCATCTGCTGCTCACCGATGAACACGTCACCAGCTATGACCCGGTCTTCAAGGTCAACCCTCCGCTGCGGGGCAAGGCCGATGTCGAAGCCGTCCGCGAGGCACTCGCCGATGGAACCATCGACGCGGTGGCCACCGATCACGCTCCGCACGCGGTCGAGGACAAGGACTGTGAATGGGCGGCCGCGGCCTTCGGCATGCTCGGGCTCGAGCACGCGCTCTCGGTGGTGCTGAAGACCATGGTCCAACCGGGACTGCTCGACTGGGCCGGCGTGGCTGACCGGATGTCGGTGCGGCCTGCTCGGATCGGCCGGCTGTCAGGGCACGGACAGGCGCTCGAGGTGGGCGCTGCAGCCAACCTCACGCTCTTCGATCCGGAGGCCATGACAACGGTCGAACCCAAGCGGTTGGCGAGCAAGAGCCGTAACACGCCGTATGCGGGCATGGAGCTTCCTGGCCGGGTTGTCGCGACGTTTCTTCGAGGGCGCCCGACGGTGCTCGACGGGAGTCTGGCGTGAGCGTTGGCGCGCCGTTCGTCTCGGCGGCTGCCACCACCACGTCCACCTCGGGTTGGCCGGAGCGGGTGGCGCTCGCTGTGGCAGGCCTCCTGGTGCTCGGGGCGGTCGGTTGGGTGTGCTGGCGTGGTTGGCGCAGCGGGCACCCGGCCGAGAGCGGCCCCCGTCCCCTGCCACCGAGTCCGGAGGATCTTGGCGAGGCACTCGCGGGGCCGTACAAAGGTCGCTACCTGGCGACGACAGCGTCCGGTGATCTCGATCTGGTCGTGTCATCCCTCGGCCTTGGCGGCCCGGTCGCTGCGTCCGTCGCAGTCACGGATCGGGGAGTGTTCATCGAGCGCGATGGGTCGGAGCTGCTTTACATCGCTGCCGAGTCGTTGACCGGCGCTCACGTCGAGACAGCCACCGGGGGGACGCCCTTCGGGCTCGGCGCCTTGCTGGTCGTCGGCTGGAAGCACGGGAGAGAGCGATGGCAGACCGGCTTTCGGGCGATCTCGGTGCGCCGACACGACGAGTTGGCCACAGCGATCGAGTCTCTGCGCACAGGCACGCCAGTGGCGCGACGCACCGAAATCCCTGCGGTGACCCCGGAGGTCCCGCTGTGACCGACGCGATTCTGGTGCTCGAAGACGGCCGCAGCTTTGCCGGACAGGCGTACGGCGCCGTGGGGGAGACCTTCGGCGAGGCTGTGTTCTGCACCGCCATGAGCGGCTACCAGGAAACGTTGACCGATCCCAGCTATCGCGGTCAGGTAGTCGTGATGACGACCCCGCACATCGGCAACACGGGTGTCAATGACGAGGACCCCGAATCCGAACGGATCTGGGTGAGCGGCTTCGTCGTGCGCGATCCCTCCCGCCGACCGTCGAGCTGGCGGTCACGACGCACCCTGGATGACGAGCTTCGCGATCAGGGAGTGATCGGCATCAGCGGGATCGACACCCGCGCACTGACTCGGCATCTGCGCGATCGTGGAGCGATGCGCGTGGGGGTTTCCAGCACGACGACCGATCCCAACGCGCTGCTGGCTCGGGTGCTCGCCAGTCCCTCGATGGCTGGGGCCGATCTCGTCGGCGAGGTGACGACGCGCAAGCCGTACGTCATCCCTGCCCAAGGTGAGGTACGGCACCGGGTCGCAGCGGTCGATCTCGGCATCAAGTCGATGACACCCCACCGGATGGCCGAGCGCGGCATGGAGGTCCATGTGCTGCCGGCGACGACGACGGTCGACGAACTCCTGACCGTCGCAGCCGACGGAGTGTTCTTCAGCAACGGACCCGGCGATCCGGCCACGGCCGACCATGCGGTGGCGCTGGTGACTGCGGCCCTCGAACGGCGCGTTCCCGTGTTTGGCATCTGTTTCGGGCACCAGGTCCTCGGGCGCGCGCTCGGGTTTGGAACCTACAAGCTGAGATTCGGCCACCGTGGCGTCAATCAGCCGGTGCTCGACCGTGCCACTGGGAGGGTCGAGATCACTGCCCACAACCATGGTTTCGCCGTCGACGCCCCCGTTGACTCGGCGTCCGACACCCCGTACGGGCGGGTGGAGGTCAGTCACGTCGGGCTCAACGACGGTGTGGTGGAGGGGCTGAGCTGCCTGGACGTGCCGGCGTTCTCCGTCCAGTACCACCCCGAAGCCGCGGCGGGACCGCATGACTCCGCGTACCTGTTCGACAGATTTGCCGAGCTGATGTCTTCGGATTCGGCTGTCTCAGCGAAGACGGGCGTCTGATGCCGCGCCGGACCGACCTGGAGTCGGTGCTCGTCATCGGGTCCGGACCCATCGTCATCGGTCAGGCCTGCGAGTTCGACTATTCGGGCACGCAAGCCTGTCGGGTGCTGCGCGCCGAGGGTCTGCGCGTCATTCTGGTGAACAGCAACCCGGCGACGATCATGACCGACCCTGAGCTTGCCGACGCGACCTACGTCGAGCCGATCACCCCCGAGGTGATCGAGAAGATCATCGAACGGGAACGTCCGGATGCCCTGCTGGCGACCTTGGGTGGGCAGACGGCGCTCAACGCGGCTGTGGCGCTGCACGAGCGGGGAATCCTCGCCAAGCATGAGGTCGAGCTGATCGGCGCCAGCTTCGAGGCGATCCAGCGAGGTGAGGATCGCGAGCGGTTCAAGCAGATCGTCGCTGGGCTCGGAGCCGAGTCCGCGCGCTCAGTGATCTGTCACAGCATGCACGAGTGCGAGGCGGGTGCGCTCGAGCTCGGTTACCCGGTCGTCGTACGTCCCTCGTTCACGATGGGCGGGGCCGGTTCGGGAATTGCCTTCGACGAAGCCGACCTGCATCGAATTGCCGGCGGGGGACTGCAGGCAAGTCCGACGGCCGAGGTGTTGCTCGAGGAGTCGATCATCGGGTGGAAGGAATACGAGCTGGAGCTGATGCGCGACCGCAACGACAACGTGGTGGTGATCTGCTCGATCGAGAACGTCGACCCGATGGGAGTGCATACGGGGGACTCGATCACCGTTGCTCCGGCGATGACGCTCACCGACCGTGAGTTCCAGCGCATGCGAGACGTGGCCATCGACGTGATCCGGGCGGTCGGGGTCGACACCGGTGGCTGCAACATCCAGTTCGCGATCGATCCGGCGACCGGTCGGATGATCGTCATCGAGATGAACCCGCGCGTATCGCGGTCGTCGGCTCTGGCCTCCAAGGCCACCGGTTTCCCGATCGCCAAGATCGCCGCGAAGCTCGCGGTCGGTTACACCCTGGACGAGATCCCCAACGACATCACTGGCGTCACGCCCGCGTCGTTCGAGCCCGCGCTCGACTATGTGGTCGTGAAGGCGCCGCGGTTCGCCTTCGAGAAGTTCCCGCAGGCCGATCCGGGACTCACCACGACGATGAAGTCGGTGGGGGAGGCAATGGCGATCGGGCGGTCCTTCACCGAGGCGCTGCAGAAGGCACTGCGCTCGCTCGAGCGGCCCGACTCGATCTTCGGCTGGACCGACGGTGAGCTCGACAAGGAGGCGCTTCTTGGCGAAGCGGCCCTGCCCCGCGACGCTCGGCTCAGAGTGGTCCAGCAGGCGTTGTTCGCCGGCGCCACCGTCGACCAGGTCTACAACGCCACCGGGATCGATCCGTGGTTCCTCGACCAGATCGCCCTGCTCAACGAGGTTGCTGACGAGGTCGCCCAAGCGACCGAGCTCGAGCCGGCCCTCCTGCGTCGGGCCAAGCGGCACGGATTCTCCGACCGGCAGCTCGCGGATCTTCGAGGGACCACGGAGACGGTGATCCGAGGGGTGCGGCACGCCCTCGGAATCCGCCCGGTCTACAAGACCGTCGATACCTGCGCGGCGGAGTTCGCGGCGCTGACGCCCTACCACTATTCCTCTTACGACGAGGAGACGGAGGTCGCTTCGCGGACCAAGCCAGCGGTGCTGATCCTAGGGAGCGGTCCCAACCGGATCGGTCAGGGCATCGAGTTCGACTACTCCTGCGTGCACGCGGCCATGACTCTGCGCGAAGCGGGATACGAGACCGTCATGGTCAACTGCAATCCCGAGACGGTCTCGACCGACTACGACACCAGCGATCGCCTCTATTTCGAGCCGCTGACCCTCGAGGACGTTCTGGAGGTCTTTGCGGCAGAGTCCGCAGCCGGACCCGTTGTCGGTGCCATCGTGCAGCTCGGGGGGCAGACGCCGTTGGCCCTGGCGCAGCCGCTCAAGGATGCGGGCGTGCCCATCGTTGGTACGACTCCGGAAGCGATCCACCTGGCAGAGGAGCGCGGAGCGTTCGGGCGAGTGCTTGCCGATGCCGGCTTGCCCGCCCCCAAGCACGGCACGGCGATGTCCTTCGGGCAGGCCAAGTCGATCGCCGACGAGATCGGCTATCCAGTTTTGGTGCGGCCCTCCTACGTGCTCGGCGGACGTGGCATGGAGATCGTCTACGACGAAGCGATGCTGGCCGACTACATCGCACGAGCGACCCTGATCAGCCCCGAGCACCCGGTGCTCGTGGACCGATTCCTCGACGATGCCGTCGAGATCGATGTCGATGCGCTCTTCGACGGGGACCAGCTCTACCTCGGCGGAGTGATGGAGCACATCGAGGAGGCGGGGATCCACTCGGGCGACTCCGCGTGCGCGCTGCCTCCGATCACCTTGGGCCGCGCCGAGATCGCGCGCATCCGCCGCTCGACCGAGGCGATCGCCCGCGGCGTCGGCGTCCACGGCCTGCTCAACGTCCAGTACGCGCTGGCCGGTGACGTCCTCTACGTCCTGGAGGCCAACCCTCGCGCGTCGCGCACCGTGCCGTTCGTGTCGAAGGCCACCTCGGTGCCGTTGGCCAAGGCCGCGGCTCGGGTGATGCTCGGCACCTCCATCGCCACCCTGCGTCTCGAGGGTCTGCTACCCGCTTCGCTCGACGGCGGCTCCCTGCCAGCCGACGTGGCGACCTCGGTCAAGGAGGCGGTGCTCCCCTTCGGTCGCTTCCACGGGGTCGACACAGTCCTCGGCCCTGAGATGAAGTCGACCGGAGAGGTCATGGGCATCGACGCGCTGTTCGGCACGGCCTACGCCAAGAGCCAGCTCGCGGCCTACGCCGGGGGTCTGCCGACGAAGGGCCGGGCATTCGTGTCGGTGGCCAACCGCGACAAGCGCTCGATGGTCTTCCCGGTCAAGCGGTTGGCCGACCTCGGCTTCGAGATCCTGGCGACCGAGGGCACGGCGGAGGTCCTGCGCCGCAGCGGGGTGGTCGCAACCGTTGTGCGCAAGCACTTCGAGCCCGACGACGGCACCTTCGACGCCGTCCAAGAGATCACCGCTGGGCGCATCGACATTGTCGTGAACACGCCGTACGGCGTCGGTGCGCGTGTCGACGGCTATGAGATCCGGACGGCGTCGGTGCGTCGTGGAGTTCCTTGCATCACAACGGTGCAGGGGCTGGCGGCTGCGGTCCAGGGCATCGAGGCGCTGCTCGCGGGCGAGGTCGGGGTCCGACCCCTGCAGGAGTACGGTCGAGAACTCCAAGCGTGGCGGGAGGAGAACGTCTGATGGCGCCGGTGCAGGTGAAGGGCGAAGTGCTGTCGATGCGGCGCATCGGCGACTACTTCGCGCTCACACTCGTCGCTGCCGGAGTGGCCGAGCACGCTCGACCAGGACACTTCGTCGCGCTGGCGGTCGGTGGACCCGGCGGTGCGACCTTGCTCCGCCGGGCTTTCTCGATCTACAAGATCCAGGAGCGCGGGGTCTACGGCGGCACGGTCGAGATCATCTTCTCCCCGCACGGTGCTGGCACGACCTGGATGTCCCACCTACGACCGCACGATCCGGTCGATGTGGTCGGTCCCGTGGGTCGGCCCTTTGCGCTACCCAAGGAGCCGGTCGCCTGCACGCTCGTCGGCGGTGGGTACGGCTCTGCGCCGCTGTTCTCCCTCGCCGAGCAGCTGCGGGCACGCGGTTGTCGGGTTGACTTCGTCATCGGCGCAGCGACGGAATCGAAGTTGTTCGGTGCCCTCGAGGCCAAGCGAATGTCGCAGTCAGTCGCCATCACGACCGAGGACGGGTCAGCGGGGGAGCGGGGTCGGGTGTCCGACGTACTACCAAACCTGTTGCAGCGCAACGAATCTGACGTGGTCTATGCATGTGGACCGATGCCGATGTTGCGCGTCGTGACCGAGATCGCGCGGGCGTACGGGGCGCACAGCCAGGTGGCGGTCGAGGAGGCGATGGCCTGCGGCATCGGCGTGTGCATGACGTGCGTGTTGCCGGTGATCGGCGAGGACGGCGTCACGCGGATGACCCGATCGTGTATCGATGGGCCGGTCTTCAACGGCGACGGCATCCGCTGGGATGCGCTGGGAACAGTGCCTGCGGATGCATTGGGCGCACCGTCGGTGGCGGTGAGCTGACATGACCAGGATGCGCATCACGACGGCGCCGCAGTCCAGGCGGACGCTTCCGCCGGTGGACATGAGCACCAGTCTGGGGTTCTTTGCGCTGCCGGACCCTGTGCTCACCGCGTCCGGGTGCGCCGCGGCGGGTCGTGAGCTGGATCCGTTCGTCGACCTGAACACCATCGGTGCCGTCGTCACCAAGTCGATCATGCTGAAGCCCCGATCGGGGCGACCCACACCTCGCATGGCCGAGACTCCGAGCGGGATGCTCAATTCGATCGGTCTGCAGGGGCCAGGGATCGACGTGTTCCTGGAGAGGGACCTGGCTTGGCTGCGGTCCCGTGGGGTGCGGGCGGTGGTCTCGATCGCTGGTGGGTCGGTCGATGAGTACGTCCGGCTGGCGACACGCCTGCGTGCCGCTGACGGTGTCTCGGCGGTCGAGGTCAACATCTCCTGCCCCAATGTCGAGGATCGCGGGCAGGTGTTCGCCTGTGATCCGGCCGCTGCGGCGGCTGTGATCAGCGGGGTGCGGCGGGCGACCCAAACGGGCGTACCCGTGCTGGCCAAGCTGTCTCCTGACGTCACCGACATCGTCGAGGTGGCTCGTTCTGTGGTCGAGGCCGGCGCCGACGCCTTGTCGCTGATCAACACCTCGCTGGGCATGGTCATCAATACCCAGACCATGCGACCCGCGCTCGCCGGCGTCACCGGTGGGTTGTCAGGGCCAGCGATCCGGCCCATCGCCGTACGTTGCGTGTGGCAGGTGCACGCTGCGTTGCCCGACGTGCCGATCCTGGGGATGGGCGGCATCCGAACTGGTCTGGATGCGCTGGAGTTCGTCCTGGCCGGAGCATCGGCTGTGTCCGTCGGCACAGTGGTGTTCAACGACCCCTCGGCCGTCGCCCGGGTTTCTCGCGAGCTCGACATCGCCTTGGCCGAACGAGGCTTCGACCGGCTCGCTGACGCCGTGGGATTCGCGCACAGCGACGCCACGAGCGGGTCCTCAACCGGGGCCGCTGACGGCCCCGGCGCTCAGCGGATCAGTTCCCGGTCGATCGACTCTGCACCAGTCGGCTCTGCGCCAGTCAGCTCTGTCACTGCAGAAGGTGACGAACAACAAGAAGATCTCGCCCAGGAGGATGCATGATCCACCCGGCTCCCATCGCCCTGGCTCTCGACACCGACGATCTGGCTACGGCGCTTGAGTGGGCGAGGTCGAGTGGGCCCTCGGTGTCGACGATGAAGGTCGGCCTCGAGCTCTTCCTCGCGCACGGAGCCGTGGCGGTCGAGGGCACCCGCGAGGCCAGCGGTGGGTGCGACATCTTCTTGGACCTCAAGCTGCATGACATCCCCAACACCGTGGCCGGTGCTGCTCGCTCGGTCGCCGAGCTGCAGCCGACGTACCTCACGGTGCATGCCTCGGGTGGATCGGCGATGATCGCGGCTGCTGTGCGCGAGCTGCCGCAGACTCGGGTTGCGGCTGTGACCGTGCTGACCTCGCTTGGCGCTGACGACCTTGCGGCTGTCGGCCTGCGAGGCCCGGCTCTGGAGGCCGCGCGGCGGCTGTCCGTGCTTGCTGTGAAGGCCGGTGCCAGGGCGATCGTCTGCTCCCCGCACGAGGTTGCGGCGGTGCGCGCGGAGGTCGGTGACGAGGTGACGCTGATCGTGCCCGGCGTCCGACCGCTCGGTTCGGCAGCTGGTGACCAGGCTCGGGTTGCCACGCCTGATCAGGCCTTGGCGGACGGAGCTGACCTGCTGGTGATCGGCCGGCCGATCACTGGGGCGAAAGATCCCGGGATCGCCGCGGCCGAGATCGCCCGCTCGCTCGCGGTCCCTGTCGCAACGGGGTAGTTCGTTGCGGCTGATAGCCGTACCAAAGTCCCCCATTCCGACCTTGACAGGGCGCATTGGTAACTCTAGAGTTACCAATGCGATGAATACCTCACCCGCGCCGCTGGCGCTGGATGCGCTCGGGGATCCCACGCGTCGCCACATCCTCGAGCTGCTGCGCAGCGGTCCGTCGCCGGTAGGCGCGCTGGCCGCCCAGCTGCCGGTCAGCCGCCCGGCCGTCTCCAAGCACCTGAAGGTCTTGGGGGAGTCCGGACTCGTGACTCACGTCCGGGTCGGGACCAGCAGCCTCTACCGCATCGACACTGTGGGGCTGGAAGCCGTACGCCGCTATGTCGACGGCCTCTGGACCGACGTCCTCGAGGCCTTCGCCGACCACCTCGACCAGCAGTCCACCAGCCCGGCTGCAACGCCGGACCCGCACAAGGAGACCTGATGTCACGACCTCAGATCCCGCCCATCGTCAAAGAGGTCTCGGTGGCCGTGGCGCCCGAGGCCGCCTTCGCCGCCTTCACCCGCGACGTCGCGCGCTGGTGGCCCGTGGAGAGCCATTCGGTCGCCGGGGCCGACGGGTTGGGTCTGGTGCTGGACTGCGGTCGGGTTCGTGGAGACCCTGGCCGACGGTACGGCTTGTCGGTGGGGCTCCGTGCTCGCCTGGGAGCCGCCGGACGGCTGGAGATGACCTGGCATCCGGGGCAGGCCGAGGATCCGCACACCGTGGTCGAGGTGACGTTCACCGAGTCCGCTGGTGGAGACGCTCGTGCGGCTCGTCCACTCCGGATGGGAGAACGTGCCACTGCCGGAGTCCGGCGACTGCGCCGACCTGGTCGGCAACTACAGCAGACGGATGGGACGTCGTCCTCGGCGCCTACGTCGTCAGCAAAGCCGCCGTCGGTGCGGCGTGACGGTGCTCCAGCTGATCGCGCATTCGCCCGGTCCCGCTTGGGTTTCCGGCGTCCCCTTCCGCGAGCAGCCAGGGGTCGACCATCATCTGGCCACGATGAAGGGCTGGCTCGACGCTGGTCATCTGGTCGTGGGTGGCCCGTTCCTGGACGGCGACGGGGGAGGGGTAGCGATCGTCCGCTTCGAGTCGGTCGAGGAGGCCGACGCGGCGGCCCAGGCCGACCGCGCAGTGAAGGACGGACTGGTGGCGGCGACCACGCGCCCTGGCTGGCGGGCCTCAGCTCCATCGACCTGGACCCGACCGCTCCCCGCCGAATAGACCTGCACCCGGCCGAGCCTTCGCCGAATGCCGGCAAAGTGCTCGGTCTGCTGGCTCAGATCGCGCACTTTCTCGTCACTCGCGGAGTCCAGGGGCAGTGGCTGCTACTTGATCCCCTGTTGGCCGGAGTCGAAGGTGCCCGGCCCGGGAGCCAGGGACCACAGAGTCGACGAGAGATAGGAGCTCGTGAAGGCGGCTCGGCCGGACTCGTCGATCAAGGGAGTGCAATTCTCTGCGGCGTTCACCCAGAATTTCGCCGTGCCCAAATTGATCGTCCAGCCGGAGTTGGGAGCCACCTCAGAACCGAAGCAGTCGACGGTGGCGAAGGAGTTGATGCGGGCCACGCGGATCAGATCGTTCAGCTCCCGGACCTGCGTTTCGGTGAGTCGGGCGGCGCCGGTCACCCAACCATCTCGGTAGCCGCAGACCTGCCCGGTCGTTGCGGCTTCGTCGACGGTGAACGTGTCGTGGCGTCCTGGGTTGGCACCGGTGGGGGCGGGGAACGTCGCGCGGACCGGGCAGCCATTGGTGACCGCGACGATCCGGGCGCCGGCGAAAAGTTCTTGCGCCCGATCAGCGTCGGGAGATGTCACTGACGGCCAGACGTCCCCTTCGGGGGACGCTGGAGGCGACGCGGGTGCGGCCGTCGGGGAGGACTGTCTCCACCGGCGACGCGGTCGCTGGCAGCCACGAATGAACCCGGTTCTAGCACGACTTCCGTCAGCAGCTTGGGTGGGCGACAAAGGGTTGGCAGGCTCGGGCGCCTAGGCCGTAGTCCCGGACGTAGGCAGCGTCCGCGATGGCCGTTCCGCACTTCATCGACCCAGGTCCCAGCAAGGCGGCCGGTACGGGCACCTCAATACCTCGGAGCATCAGCACGGCGTTTGGCCAAGGCACGAGGGGCGGTTCCTCGGAGAGGGGTGAACCGGGCTGGGCGGTCTGGCCAGCGGTGGGGACGAGGAGGACCGTTTCGGCCGAGGTGCTGGTCGAACGGCCACCCCGGCCATCGAGCACCGACGACGGACGCGCGGCGCCGTGAGGGCTGACGTACGCCGTCGACGTGCCCGTCGTCGCCGAAGGACGCAGCGGCCATCAAGTCTTCTGGGCATGGGGCGCTCGTGAGTGCATCGGTGATGAATGCAGTTCGCAGGTGGCGCTCGAGCGCTGGATTCCGGAACGTCTCTGCGGTAGTTCATCGTTGCTCCTCACGGTGCGACGGCGTCGATCGGTAGCGCGTCCGCGCTGTCAGGGTTCGAGGGACGGGGTCGATCGCGACGGCGACTGCGGCCTTGGACGCTGGTCTCACGCAAGTTGCGAGGGCGCGGGAGGCGGTTGACCGGACCTGCTCTCGCGAATTCCCAGGGTCTGGGCGATGGCGGCATCATCGAGGTCGGCGTAGTAGCGGAGGACAAGGACGGCGCGGGCACGTGGCGGGAGGCGTCGAATGCTGCCCGGGTCTCGTCGCGATCAACGATTCCTTGGGCCGGGTCCGCGACCGGCGAGACCCAGGGGATCGCGGGGGCAGCGGGTCGGTATGGCGTTCGCCCCCACCAACGGCGCCGACGGCTCGACAAGTGCTGGTTGATGACGATCCGGTGGACGTAGGCATCCGGGTGGTCGGCGCTCTCGACCCGGCGCCAGTGCCGATAGGCGTCGGCGAGAGCGGATTGGACAAGGTCCTCGGCAATACGGATCGCATGTGAGCACGTAGGCGAAGCGCAGCAGTGCTGGCGCCGCGCGCGGCGACGTACTCCTCGAACTCCACGAGATCACCTACCTTGGATCTGCGGCCGTGCCACCGACGAGGCGCTCTACCTCCCAGACGCAGGTGGCTCGGTCGATCCGCTGTGTCGGTGACGGCTCCACTTCCTCGCAATGGGGTAACTCGTCCGGGAAAGAGCACGGGCAAAGTTCCCGATCTGGAACGGGGTGCGTTGCCGCAGGTCACCCCGCCGGACTAGGTTCCGGGGACGACCGAACCGCAGTCGCAGCGAGGACCAAGGAGAGGCACGAACCTGGTGGCCCTACCGACCCTCACCCCGAGCAACGAGCCGCGGCGCTGGAGAAGGCGGCTGCGGCCCGCCGCGAGCGCGCTGAGGTCAAGAACCGACTCAAGCACAGCGGCGCCAGCCTGCACCGAGGTGATCGCGTCCGGGGGAGACCAACGAGGTCATCGCGCAAGATGCGCGTCTCCGCGCTGCTGGAGGCGCTGCCCGGGGTGGGCAAGGTCCGGGCCCGGCAGATCATGGAACGGCTGCAGATCGCCGACACGCGTCGCGTCCGCGGACTTGGGGTGAACCAGGTAGCTGCCCTCGAGCGGGAGTTTCCCGCCGCCGGTGCCGAGTGAAGGTGGAGAAATCCCGGCTGGAGCAGGGACAAGGCGACCGTGCGTCTCAGAGTGCGCGGCTGACCGTTCTGTCGGGGCCTTCTGGGGTGGGCAAGAGCACGGTCGTGGCCAGACTGCGGGCCGAGCACCCTCAGGTGTGGCTGTCGGTGTCGGTCACCACCAGAGCGCCGCGACCCGGTGAGGTGGACGGCGAGCACTATTCCTTCGTGAGCGCCGAGCGGTTCGCGACGATGGTCGAGAAGCACGAGCTGCTCGAGTGGGCGTCGTTCGCCGGCTACTCCTACGGCACCCCGCGGGCCGCCGTCGAGGAGCACCTCGCTGCTGGAGTGCCTGTGGTTCTGGAGATCGAGCTCAACGGAGCGCGGCAGGTACGACTCGCCATGCCCGACGCATCTGTTCGTCTTCCTCAAGCCGCCGTCCTGGGACGATCTCGTGGAACGCCTGACAGGTCGCGGCACGGAGGAGCCCGATGTCATCGCCCGGCGCCTCGACGTGGCCCGGGTGGAGCTGGCCGCCGAGAGCGAGTTCGACATCGCGCTGGTCAACGACGAGGTCGGAGATGTGTGCGACCGGCTGGTAACCTTGATGGGAATCAACCGCTGATTTCGGTTGACCTCCCCTTTGATCTCGTCCGAGAGGACCCGCGTGTCCGGCACCGTCGCGCAACCCGAAGGCATCACCAACCCCCCGATCGACGAGCTGCTCGGCACCGTCGACAACAAGTACGGGCTGGTGCTCTACGCAGCCAAGCGCGCCCGCCAGATCAACGCCTACTACAGCCAGCTCAGCGAAGGTCTGCTCGAGTACGTCGGTCCGCTCGTCGACACCCACGTCCAGGAGAAGCCCCTCGCGGTGGCCCTGCGCGAGATCAACGGCGGCCTGCTGACCCTCGAGCACGTCGAGACCCCCACCGAGGACTGAGCTCCGTCTACGGCCCAACAACTGCGGGGCCGTACGTCCTCCGCTAAGGCTCGGGCCAACTACCCTCGAGCCATGTCCACGCGCGTCGTCCTCGGTGTCAGTGGGGGTATCGCTGCCTACAAGGCTTGCGAGGTGCTCCGCGGGCTGACCGAGTCCGGCCACGAGGTGACGGTGGTGCCGACCGCCTCTGCGCTGGAGTTCGTCGGTCGAGCGACGTGGGAGGCGCTGTCCGGTCGTCCCGTCGCCACCGACGTGTGGAGTGACGTGCCGTCCGTGCCGCACGTACGGCTCGGGCAGGAGGCCGACCTGGTGCTCGTCGTGCCGGCGACCGCAGACCTGATGGCTCGTTCGGTGCACGGCCGCGCCGACGATCTGCTGGCCGCGACGCTGCTCACCGCCCGTTGTCCCGTGGTGCTCGCACCCGCCATGCACACCGAGATGTGGGAGCACCCTGCGACGCGGGCCAACGTCGACCTTCTTCGCGCTCGAGGCGTGGTCGTGCTCGACCCTGCTGTCGGGCGACTCACCGGAGCCGATTCCGGGCCAGGGCGGCTGCCCGAGCCCACCGAGATCGTCGCGGTCGCGCTGCGGGTGCTCGCCCGCGGGCTCTCCGGCGCGACAGCCGGTGACTTGCTCGGCCGGCACGTGGTGGTGTCGGCGGGCGGAACGCGTGAACCGTTGGACCCGGTGCGATTCCTCGGCAACCGAAGCAGCGGCCGACAGGGCTGGGCATTGGCTCGTACGGCTGCCGCGCGTGGCGCCAAGGTGACGCTGGTCGCGGCCAACGTCGCGATGGAGGAACCCGCCGGGGCGAGCGTCGTGCGGGTCGGTACGGCTGCCGAGTTGCGAGACGCCGTCCTGAGCGTCTCTTCGGCGGCCGACGTGGTCGTGATGGCCGCTGCCGTCGCTGACTTCCGGCCGGCATCTGTGATGAAGTCGAAGGTCAAGAAGGGCGACTCCGGTGGGGTCCCGGAGCCGATCGTGCTCGAGCGCACCGACGATGTGCTGGCCGAGCTCGTGGCGCGCCGTCCGGGCGGCCAAGTCGTAGTTGGGTTCGCTGCCGAGACCGGCGATGCCGACGGGGACGTACTCGCTCATGGGCGAGCCAAGCTCGCGCGCAAGGGCTGCGACCTGCTCGTGGTCAACGAGGTGGGCGAGGGGCGCGGGTTCGAGGTGGGCCACAACGCGGCGACCATCCTGGCCAAGGCCGGTGGTCAGGTCGCGGTCCCCGACGGTCCCAAGGAAGACCTCGCCGACGCGGTGTGGGACAACGCACTCCAACTTCTGGAGGCTTACGGGTCTCCCGCGGTCGAGTGAGACGCGCGCAACCGTCCAGAAGACGTAGGCTGCCGCGGCTAGACTGCCCTCACCTTGGCTGAGCCGCCGCTGCGCAGCCCGTACCCCCACATCGTCTCGTTCGCAGGAGCTCCCTTTGTCGCGTCGCCTGTTCACCTCGGAGTCGGTCACCGAAGGACACCCAGACAAAATCGCTGACCAGATCAGCGATTCGGTCCTCGACGCGCTGCTGAAGGAGGACCCCGCGAGCCGGGTCGCCGTTGAGACGCTCATCACCACCGGGATGGTGCACGTTGCCGGTGAAGTGACGACGTCGGGCTGGGCGGACATCCCGCAGATCGTGCGCGACACGATTCTTGATATCGGCTACGACTCGTCCAAGAAGGGCTTCGACGGCCTGTCGTGCGGGGTCTCGGTGTCCATCGGGTCGCAGTCACCCGACATCGCGCAGGGCGTGGACACGGCCTACGAGACCCGCTCCGGCGAGGGCACGGTCTCCGAGGACCCGCTGGAGCGCCAAGGGGCCGGCGACCAGGGGCTGATGTTCGGCTACGCCTGCGACGACACCCCCGAGCTGATGCCGCTGCCGATCGCTCTCGCTCACCGGCTTTCCAAGCGGCTGTCGGAGGTTCGCAAGTCAGGCGTCATCCCCTACCTGCGTCCCGACGGCAAGACCCAGGTGACGATCGAGTACGACGCCGATCGGGCCGTACGCCTCGACACCGTCGTCGTCTCCTCCCAGCACGCGGGTGACATCGACCTTGCGACGCTGCTGGCCCCGGACGTTGCGGAGTTCGTCGTCGAGCCCGAGCTCGGCGCCCTCGGTCTGGACACCGATGGCTACCGGCTGCTCGTCAACCCGACCGGACGCTTCGAGATCGGCGGCCCGATGGGCGACGCTGGCCTCACCGGCCGCAAGATCATCGTCGACACCTACGGCGGGATGGCCCGCCACGGAGGTGGCGCCTTCTCCGGCAAGGACCCGTCGAAGGTCGACCGTTCCGCGGCCTACGCGATGCGCTGGGTGGCCAAGCATGTGGTGGCAGCCGGCCTCGCTCGTCGCTGCGAGGTCCAGGTGGCCTACGCCATCGGCAAGGCCCGCCCGGTAGGGCTGTTCGTGGAGACCTTCGGCACCGGCGTGGTCGCCGACGGTGAGATCCAGCGGGCGATCACCGAGGTGTTTGACCTACGGCCGGCCGCGATCATCCGCGACCTCGACCTGCTGCGGCCGATCTATGCCCAGACGGCGGCCTACGGCCACTTCGGCCGGGAGCTGCCCGACTTCACCTGGGAGCGCACCGATCGCGTCGACGCCCTCAAGTCCGCCGCCGGGGCCTGACCTCACCGCTTCGCTCGCTCGACCAACCCCCAGTTGGCGTGAGCAGGCGGGGTCGGTACGACCTGGGACGATCACTCGCGTGAGTGAGCCGACCGAGAGCGGCGAGCGTTCGGGCAAACAGCTCGAGCTCGTGCAGCGGGCCCGTGCCCGGGTGCGTACGGCGAAGCCGAAAGCCGTGGAGCCGTTGGCTGCGCCCCGCCCGGTGGCGCGGGTCGCCGTCGACATCCCACTGCCCCATCTCGATCGGTTCTTCGACTATGCGGTCCCGGCGTCCATGGCCGACAGCGCGGTTCCGGGCTGCCGGGTGCGCGTGCGCTTTGCGGGTCGGCTGGTCAACGGCTACGTCGTTTTGCGCGCCGAGCACACCGACCACAGCGAGAGCCCGGCCAAGCTGGCCCGTCTTCAACGCGTCGTGTCCGCCGAGGTCGTCTTGTCGTCGCAGCTGCTCGCCGTGGCGCGGAAGGTCGCCGACCACTACGCAGGCGTGCTGGCTGACGTCTTGAGACTGGCGATCCCCCCGAGGCATGCCGGCGCAGAGAGCAAGGCGTCCGCGGCTGCTCGGACACCCCCGCCGATGCCTGAACGCACCGAGCATGATCCCTGGACTGACTACACCGCCGGACCTGCCTTCCTCCGCGCGCTCACCGACGGGAAAGCCCCGCACGCGGTGTGGACCGCACTTCCCGGGCCCAGCTGGCCGCACGCGATCGCCGCCGCCGCCCACGCGAGCCTTGCCTCCCAGCGCGGGGTTGTGATCGTGGTCGCCGACTCCCGTGACGTCCAACGGGTGTCGGCGGCACTGACCGACGTTCTGGGCGACGGCCAGCATGTGGAGCTCACCGCCGATCTGGGTCCGGCGGAACGCTACCGGCGGTTTCTCGCGATTCGCAGGGGCAGCGTCCGCTGCGTGATCGGCACCCGCGCCGCTCAGTTCGCCCCGGTGCACGACCTCGGCCTTGCGATCATCTGGGACGACGGCGACGACCTGCACGCCGAACAGCACGCCCCCTACCCGCACGTGAGGGAGGTCCTCGCGATCCGCGCTGAGACCGAGAACGCCGGACTCCTGGTTGGCGGCTTCTCGATGACGGCCGAGGGACGCCTGTTGATCGACAGCGGTCAGGCACATGTCCTGGCTGCCCCGCGGGCAACAGTGCGGGGACTCGCGCCAGCCGTACGCCCGGCCGGCGACGACGCCGAGCTGGCCCGCGACGCGGCCGCGGCCAGCGCCCGCTTGCCGCACCTCGCCTGGCGGACGGCTCGCGATGCCCTCGATCACGGGCCAGTCCTCGTGCAGGTTCCCCGCCGGGGCTACCTCCCGTCGCTGGCCTGCATCCGCTGCCGCACCCCCGCCCGTTGTGCCCAGTGCTCCGGACCGCTAGCGCTCAGTTCCGGCCATGCCGTGCCCTACTGCCGGTGGTGCGGGCGTCCCGCGGGGCGCTTCAGCTGCCGCGAGTGCGGAGCGACCAAGCTCCGAGCGAGTGTCACCGGTGCCGCTCGGACGGCCGAGGAGCTGGGCCGGGCATTCCCCGGGGTTGTGGTCCGTACGTCTGGCCGAGATGAGGTCCTGGCTACTGTCGGGTCAGACCCGGCGCTGGTGGTGGCGACGCCCGGCGCGGAACCCGTCGCCGGGGGCGGCTATGCGGCCGCCCTTCTGCTCGACGGCTGGGCCCTGCTGGACCGCCCCGACCTGCGCGCTGAGGAGGAGGCCTTGCGGCGTTGGCTCGCAGCTGCGGCGCTCGTCCGTCCCTCGGCCGACGGCGGTCGCGTCATCATCATGGCCGACGCCGCGCACCGCGCCGTACAAGCGCTCGTGCGGTGGGACCCGGCTTGGTCGGCAACTCGTGAGCTCGCCGACCGGGACGCGCTCGCATTCCCGCCTGCCGCGGCTCTGGCCGAGGTGCGCGGCGAGCTTGCCGCCGTCGAGGAGGTCCTTGCGGCCCTTGATCTCCCACCAGGGGCGAGCGTCCTCGGTACCCAGCCGGTGGTCAACGCGGGTCGGGGACGACAAGATTCGGGCGGCGTTGAGCCCGAGCTGGTGCGCGCGCTAATCCGCGCGCCCAAGGAGCAGTCCGCTGTTTTGGCTGCGGCGCTGGCCGGCGTCCAGGCCGGGCGCTCGGCGCGCAAGGCACCGCACCCGGTGCGGATCCGGCTGGACCCGGCCGACGTCGGCTGAACTAGCCGACCGCAGCTCGTTGCTCGTTCGGTTGCACCTGACTGTCGGCGTTCAGTTGTCGAGGTACAGGCAGAACGGGTGCCCCGCCGGATCAAGCATCACCCGGACGTCGTCCTGGGGTTGAAAGTCAGCGAGCTTGGCTCCGCAGGCCACTGCCCACGTGACGGAGTCATCGAGGTCGTCGACGGCGATGTCGAGGTGCATCGCCATCTGTGGCTCGCCGTCGACGGTGGGCCACACCGGCGGGACGTACTTCGGTTCCGTCGCGAACGCGAGATTGAAGCCGGCATCCTTCGATGGCGCGAGGTCGACCCATTCCGGGCTCTCGTTGAAGATGTGCCAATCCAGCAAGCGCGCGTAGAAGCGGGCGAGTGACGGTGCGTCCCTCGAGTCGAGGGCCACCCCCCACCATTGGGTTTTCGTTCGCAACGGCATCCTGGAGTTTCCTCGGTCCGACCAGTGCTCTGTCAAGGCTGGCCGCTGCGACTGCTTGGTGAACAGTGGTCTCGGGGACTGGCGGTTCCGCCACCTAGACTGGACTTATCCCAACGATCATCAACCGGAGCAAGGAGCGTGCGTTGGCCATCCAGCCGATCCGGTTGTTCGGAGATCCGGTGCTGCGCACTCCGGCCGCGCCCGTCGTCGACTTCGACAAGGAGCTGCGCACCCTCGTCCAAGACCTCACCGACACCATGCAGGACGCGCCCGGTGTCGGACTTGCCGCCCCACAGCTCGGGATCGGGCTGCGAGTCTTCACCTACGACGTCGACGAGGTGGTTGGTCACCTGATCAACCCTGATCTCACCCTCACCGAGGAGGAGCAGGACGGCGACGAGGGCTGCCTGTCGATCCCGGGCCTGGCCTTCCCCTGCGTTCGTGCCTACGGCGTCGTGGCCAAAGGCTTCAACATGTACGGCGACCCGGTGACGATCGAGGGCACCGAGCTGCTGGCCAGGTGCATCCAGCACGAGACCGACCACCTCGACGGGATCTTGTTCGTCGACCGCCTCGACCGCGAGCAGAAGAAGCTCGCCATGAAGGAGATCCGGGAGGCCGAGTGGTGGGGCCTGACTACCCCGACGGTCAAGATCAGCCCGCACGCCACCGGCGGACTCGCCCTGTGACTCCCGCTGAGCTCGGCACGAGGCGTGGATGAGGGTGGTGTTCGCGGGGACCCCCGCCGCTGCTCTTCCGTCGTTGCGCGCGCTGGTTGATTCTGCGCACGACGTGGTTGCCGTCATCACTCGACCCGATGCTCGGGCGGGGCGCGGTCGCACCCTGGCCGCCTCGCCGGTGGCGGCCTTGGCTGCTGAGCTCGGGATCGACGTAGTCAAGCCGACCCATCCGCGAGAGCCCGACTTCCTCGCCACGTTGCAGGAGTTGGCTCCCGACGCCTGCCCGGTGGTGGCGTACGGCGCGCTCGTCCCCCGCAGCGCTCTCGACATCCCAGCCCTGGGCTGGGTCAACCTGCACTTCTCCCTGCTCCCGGCCTGGCGCGGCGCCGCGCCGGTGCAGCACGCGATCCGCGCCGGCGACGAGGTGACCGGCGCCACGACCTTCCTCCTCGAGGAGGGCCTCGACACCGGCCCGGTCCTCGGCGTGACCACCGAGACGATCCGACCCGACGACACTGCCGGCGCCTTGCTCGACCGGTTGGCCGTCAGTGGCGCGCGCCTGCTGGTCGCCTCCCTCGATGGCCTCGAGAACGGCAGCGCCCAACCACAGCCGCAACCCAGCGAAGGGGTCACGCTGGCGCCCAAGATCACCGGCGAGGACGCCCACATCGCCTGGACGGCCCCCGCCCTGCACATCGACCGGCTGATCCGCTCGTGCACCCCCGATCCTGGGGCGTGGACGACGGTGGCCGCGGAACGGCTCCGACTGGGCCCGGTCAGGCTCTTGCCCGACGATGACTCCCTGGCGCCGGGCGAGCTCGCCGTCGACAGGGCAAGGGTCCGGGTGGGCACCGGCTCCCATGCCGTCGCCCTCGGTGAGGTGGGTCCGTCGGGCAAGCGCGCGATGCCCGCTGCTGACTGGGCCCGTGGTGTACGGCTCCCGGCCGGCGAGCGGTTCGGGCAGTGAGCCAGCCCAGGGGGCGAGAAACGAACCCTTCCGGACGCCGCCACCAAAGGGCGACCAGGTCCTACAAACGACCCGCGCCAGACGCACCGCGGCGAGCCGCCTATGACACCTTGCACACGGTGCGTGTTGACGACGCCTACGCCAACCTCGTGCTCCCCGGCCTCCTTCGGGATCGCCGCATCGAGGGACGGGATGCTGCCTTCGCCACCGAGCTGGCGTACGGAACCCTGCGGGTCAGCGGCACCTATGACCTGATCCTTGCTGCGTGCGTCGATCGGCCGCTCGACCAGGTCGATGGCCCCGTGCTCGACGTACTTCGCCTCGGCGCCCACCAGCTCCTGGCCATGCGGGTTCCCACGCACGCGGCCACCGGGGAGACCGTCGAGCTGGCTCGCGCTGTCCTCGGTGACGGGCGGGCGAAGTTCGTCAATGCCGTTCTTCGCAAGGTCGGCCGGAACGATCTCCAAACCTGGCTCGCGGAGCTGGCTCCTACGCTCGACTCCGACCCGGTTGGGCACCTGGCCGCGATGCATGCGCATCCGCGGTGGATCGTCGAGGAGTTGGCCGATGCGCTGGGCGTCGACCTGGCGCCTGGCGAAGGCCTCGAAGAGAGGTCGGCCGAGCTCGTCGACCTGCTGGTGGCGGACAACACCCCTCCTGCGGTCACCCTCGTGGCCAGACCCGGCCGCGCCTCAGCCGATGACCTGGCCGCGCTCGGCGCCGTCGCAGGGCGGTGGTCCCCCTACGCCGGGCAGCTGTCCTCGGGTGACCCCGGTGCCTTCGAGCTGGTCCGCTCCGGCGCCGTGGGGGTGCAGGACGAGGGGAGCCAGCTGGTCACGCTCGCGATGGCCGCCGCCGCTCTCGAGCCCGCTGAGCTCGACGAACGCTGGCTCGACGAACGCTGGCTCGACGAACGCTGGCTCGACCTGTGCGCCGGGCCGGGAGGGAAGTCCGCGCTGCTGGCCGGGCTCGCTGCGCCGAGGGGCGTACGGCTGACCGCCAACGAGCTTCAGCCACACCGCGCCGAGCTCGTTCAACGTGCCGTCGCGCCCAGCGGTGCAGACGTGGAAGTCGTGGTAGGTGACGGACGAGCCGGCCCATGGGGCGAGGCGTCGTTCGACCGTGTTCTTGTCGACGCACCGTGCAGCGGTCTCGGCGCACTGCGTCGCCGGCCCGAGTCCCGGTGGCGTCGCCAGCCTGCCGATGTCACCCGGCTGGTCAAGCTGCAAGGCGCGCTGCTCGGCGCCGCGGCAGACGCCGTGCGTCCGGGCGGGATCGTCGCCTACGTCACATGCTCGCCGGTCCTCGCCGAGACCCATGGCGTGGTCGACTCCGTGCTGGCTCGCCGCCCCGATCTCGAACGCTGTGACGCCCGCCCCGTCGTGCAGTCCATCGTCCTGCACGAACTTCCCGACCTCGGGGACGGGCCGGACGTCCAGCTGTGGCCCCACCGGCACGGCACCGATGCCATGTATCTGGCGTTGCTTCGTCGTCGGTCGTAAGGCCAAACCCGGCCTTTCGGGGGACGACACCTGGCACTCGGAAGGCGTACCGTCCGCTCATGCTGACTCGTCGCTCAGTGCTCGCTGCGTGCGTCGTCCTCACCGCCGGCACTGCCATGGCGATCCCACAACAGGCGACGGCCAGCGCGTCGAGTGAGAACGCGGTGGTGTCGCATGCCGTTCTCGCCGCGACTACGGCAAGCAGCACGTTGAGGGCGTCGACTTCGCAGACCAGGTCCAATTCTGTGAACGCCCACGTGCACAAGGCGCTCAAGGTGCACTGGGACGCGTGCTCCAACTACGTCCCCAAGCGAGCGAAGTGTGGGCACATCATGACCATGGCCGATCCGCTGCGACCCGAGCTGGGCAAGCAGCGTGTGGGCTTCGAGTTCTACCCGCGCAAGGACACGAGCAGCTCGTCTCTGGGCACCCTGGTCGCGAACGAAGGCGGCCCTGGCTATCCCTCGACCGAGTCTCGCGACTACTACCTCGAGATGTTCGGGCCGCTCATGCAACGACGCGCGGTCTTGCTGGTCGACGAGCGGGGGACCGGCGCCTCCGACGCGCTCAAGTGCAAGCCGCTACAACGCGGAACCATGGGTTACGAGCGCGCTGTCGGTGTATGCGGGCAGCGGCTCGGGGAGCGAGCTGACACGTTTGGGACGGCGTACGCCGCCGACGACATGGCCGCCGTGCTCGACGCCCTCGACATCGATCAGATCGATCTGTACGGCGACTCCTACGGCACGTTCTTCGCCCAGACCATGGCGTTGCGACACCCTGACCGGGTCCGCACGCTGATCCTCGACGCGTCCTACCCCTTGTCCGGGCAGGACCCCTGGTGGGCCGACACGAACCGGGCCATCTCCGACGCCGTGACCCGAGTCTGTGACCGCGACCCGGCCTGCTCCGCTCGTCCCGGCGACGCCCTGTCCCGCCTGCGCAATGCAGCGTCGGAGCTGCACGCAAACCCCTTCAGGGGGACGGCCCGCGACTCCGAGGGCACCCGGAAAAAGGTCACCGTCAACGGGGTCAACCTCGCACTCGTCACTGCGAATGCGACGTACGGCACCACGATCTACAAGGAGCTCGACGCCGCCGTGCGGGCCTATCACAAGGGACTGCGCAAGCCGCTCAAACGACTGGTCGCCGAGAACATCAGCGATGACCCCGACAGCGGCTCGCCCTACTACTACAGCGCCGCGGAATACATCGCCGTCATCTGCAACGACTACCCCGCTCTGTGGGACGTCAACCTGCCACCCGGGTCGCAGCGGGAGGCGCAGTACCACGCAGCCCGCAAGGCCCTAAAGCTCGGCGATCCTGACGCCTTCGACCCGTTCCGAACTGACGACTGGATCAAGACCGGCTGGACAGAAGCGCGCACCTGCCTGCAGTGGCCGTCGCCGACCGACCTCGTCTTGCCGGAAGAGCCCGGCATGGACTATCCGGATCTGCCGACGCTGGTGCTCTCGGGTGATCTCGACTCGGTGACCTCACCTGAGGGTGGGCAAGACGTCGCCAGTCGGTTCCCGGACGCCACCTTCGTCTCCGTGCCGAACACGGGCCACGTCACGGCACTCGGTGACCGGCAGGGCTGCGTCGAAGGGGTCGTTCGCCGTTTCCTCAACAGCGGCGGGACCGTGTCTGGGACCGACTGCGTGAACACGGCCTACGCGCCTGTGCGAGCCGTGGATGTCTTCGCCCGGTCGATGGCCAGGCTCGAACCCGCCCGGCAGGGCCTCGTCGTCAAGTCCTCCAGCAATGACCGACGGCTGGTCACCGCAGCGCTGGCCGTGTCCGGTGACCTGGTGCCTCGATGGTGGAACAACTACACCGGGGACGGGGTCGGACTGTTCGGGGGGACCTACTCCTACACCGGCGACGACGTCTTGCGCTTCCACGTCACGAAGTACGCCTTCGTGCGCGACGTCAAGGCGACGGGAACCGTCGTATGGAACCGCGACACCGGCATCTACACGGTCGATCTCAAGGTCGATGGACCAGGTGGGCGTGACGGGCGCATCACGGCGACGTGGAACGACTACGACACCGACGCCATGGCCAAGGTGCGCGGAAAGATCCACGACCGCCGGGTGAAGCTGGCCACCCGAGCACCTTGACTCCAGTAAGCACCGCAGGTTGGCGAACTGTTCGACTTTCGGGGTCCATGACCCACGAAAGTCGAACAGTTCGACGCCTCGGATAGCGTGAGCACGGTGGGAGTCCGGATCGCGCCGAGCATCCTCGCGGCCGACTTCGCCCGCTTGGCCGAGGAGGCCGCCCGCGTCGAGGGTGCCGCGGACTGGTTGCACGTCGACGTCATGGACAACCACTTCGTCCCCAACCTCACCATCGGCCTGCCGGTGGTCGAGGCTCTGCTCCGCGACGCCAAGACGCCAGTCGACTGTCACCTGATGATCGAGGATCCTGACCGGTGGGCGCCCGCCTACGCGGAGGCCGGCGCCGGGTCGGTGACCTTCCACGTCGAGGCTGCGGCGCAGCCCGTACGGCTCGCGCGAAACTTGCGGTCCGCGGGAGCGCGCGCCGGCGTGGGCTTGAAGCCCAAGACCGCCATCGAGGACTACGCCGACCTGATCCCCGAGATCGACATGGTGCTGATCATGACCGTCGAGCCTGGTTTCGGTGGGCAGGCGTTCATGGCCGACATGTTGGGCAAGGTGCGTCGCGCCAAGGAGCTGATCGCGGTCAGCGGGGGTGCGGTCTGGCTGCAGGTCGATGGAGGCGTGGGCGCGGACACCATCGCCGCCTGCTCCGAGGCGGGCGCCGACACTTTCGTCGCCGGTTCGGCTGTCTACGGCGCCGAAGACGCCGCCGAAGCATGTCGGCAGCTGAGAGCTCTGGCTGAGGGCTCCTCAACGACCCGCTGAACCCGGATTGGTGGAGGGTCAGGGATCGGTCAGCAGCCGGTGGGACGACCGCAAGCCTCCAGAACTGCCGCTGGCACATGTAGCCCGGCCGGGTTCGTGGCAGGATGGGTGCGTACACAGTTAACTCGTGCGTCCCGGGGTCGGTGCAATTCCGAACCGGCGGTGACAGTCCGCGACCCGGCCGAAGCCATCGGCCGGTGGACCAGGTGAAACTCCTGGACCGACGGTGAAAGTCCGGATGGGAGGCGACGCGCGGGCTCGTCTGTACCCCGGCGCAGCGCGTCGAGGTCACGGATCGGCTTGCGAAGGCCTCGCTCGTACGGCCCCGGTCAGTGCGACCGATGCGAGCCGAGGCGTCCGAATGGCTACCGAGACCGAGATCGCTGCTATGCGGCGAGCCCTCGACCTCGCCCGCACCCCCGAGGTCGCGCCCAATCCCAACCCCCGCGTCGCCTGCGTGCTGCTCGATCCGGCGGGCAAGCCCCTGGCCGAGGCTGCGCATCAAGGCTCTGGCACCGACCACGCTGAGGTCGCCGCCTTGAGCATGGCCGGTGACTCAGCCCGCGGTTGCACAGCGGTGGTGACGTTGGAGCCGTGCAACGGGGACGACCGGCCCGGCCGCTGTACGCAGCTGCTCATCGAGGCTGGCGTCACACGGGTGGTCTTCGGTCAGAGCGACCCCAATCCGATGGTGGCTGGAGGTGCCGACCAGCTGCGCGCGGCCAGCATCGACGTCGAGGGTGGCGTACTGGTCGAGGAGTCGGCAGCACTCAATGCGTTCTGGGCGTTGAGCATGCGACTGGGCCGGCCCGTGGTGACGTGGAAGGCGGCCATGTCGGCGGACGGCCGGGTTGCGGCCGACGACGGTACGAGTCGGTGGATCACTGGGCCGGACGCCCGCCATGACGTCCATCGACTGCGCGCCGGGTGCGACGCGGTGCTGGTCGGCACGGGCACCGCCCTGGCCGACGACCCGCAGCTGACGGTCCGCGACCGGGGCGACCTCGCGCGCCCGAGGGGTCAGCAACCCCTGCGGGTCGTGATGGGCATGCGAGACCTGCCGGCGAGCGCTCGGCTGCGCGATGACGCTGCTCGCACCCTGCAGCTTCTGACGCGGGAGCCGGCAACAGCACTGCAGGCATTGCACGACGAGCGGATCCGTCACGTGTGGCTGGAGGGAGGTCCGAGGCTCGCCGGCGCCTTCGTCTCAGCGCGTCTCGTCGACGAGGTCATCGTCTACGTCGCCCCGTTGCTTCTGGGCTCCGGCCCCTCGGCCCTGGGCGAGGCCGGGATCGGCACGCTGGCCGACGGGTTGCGACTACGCCTCGTAGACGTCACGCAGATCGGCGACGACGTACGCATCACGATGTTCAGGAAGGACTGAAGTGTTCACCGGAATCGTGGAAGAGCTTGGCGAGGTGATTGCTGTCGAGCCGCTCACCGATGCGGTACGGCTGACCGTACGCGGACCGCTGGTCACAGGTGACGCGTCTCATGGCGCATCGATCGCGGTCAACGGGGTGTGCCTCACTGTTGTGGCGTTGCTCGATGGGGCGTTCACCGCGGACGTGATGCGGGAGACGTTGGACCGGTCCAGCCTTGGGGCTCTCGAGGTCGGCAGCCCGGTCAACCTCGAACGTCCGGTGACCCTCGCCGACCGACTCGGCGGCCACCTGGTCCAGGGTCACGTCGACGGCACCGGCGCGCTGCTCGATCGCACTCCGGGCGAGCACTGGGAGGTCGTGCGCATCTCGCTGCCGACCGAGCTTTCGCGATACGTCGTGGAGAAGGGATCGGTGACTGTCGACGGAGTGTCGCTCACCGTTGTCGAGGTCGGTGTCGACTGGTTCACGGTCAGCCTGATCCCGACGACCCTGGAGCTGACCAGCCTGGGCCGCAAGACCAGAGGCGATCTCGTCAACCTCGAGGTCGACGTCATCGCGAAGTACGTCGAGAAGCTGATGCACGGAGCGAGCGGAACTGATGACCGAAACCCAGGAGACCTACCCAGGGATCACTCTGGATGCAGTCGAGGACGCCGTCGCGGCGATCGCTCGCGGCGAGGCGATCGTCGTGGTCGACGACGAGGACCGCGAGAACGAGGGCGACCTCATCTTCGCGGCCGGCAAGGCAACCCCGACGCTGGTCGGGTTCATGATTCGACACACCAGCGGCTACATCTGCGTGCCCATGGAGGGCCCCGACCTCGACCGCCTAGGTCTGCCGCCGATGACCATGGTCAACGAGGACCGCAAGGGCACTGCATACGCTGTCACCGTCGATGCGCGCGACGTGAAAACCACAGGTATTTCGGCCGAGGATCGGGCGCGCACGATCCGGGTGCTCAGCGATTCCGCGACCGAGGCCCACGATCTGACCCGCCCGGGTCACGTGGTGCCCCTGCGGGCGATGGCAGGTGGGGTCTTGCGCCGGCCAGGGCACACCGAAGCGGCGGTGGATCTGGCGAAGATTGCCGGGCTCAACGCAGCCGGCGCCTTGTGTGAGCTGGTGAACGACGACGGTTCGATGATGCGCGCGCCGCAGTGCCGTGCATTCGCCGACGAGCACGGCTTGGTCATGATCTCGATCGCTGAGCTGATCGCCTACCGCCGACGAACCGAGTCACTTGTCGAGCGGGCGGCGGACACCCGATTGCCAACCGTCCACGGCACCTTCCGAGCCATCGGTTATCGCAGCAGACTGGACGCCTCCGAGCACGTCGCCCTGGTGTGCGGTGACCTCGGCGACGGTGAGGACGTGCTCGTGCGCGTCCATTCCGAGTGCCTGACCGGCGACGTCTTCGGTTCGTTGCGCTGCGACTGTGGCCCCCAGCTGGACGCGGCCCTCGTGGCGGTGGCAACCGAGGGACGAGGCGTCATCCTCTACATGCGGGGACATGAGGGCCGCGGCATCGGGCTCGTGCACAAATTGCAGGCCTACCAGCTGCAAGACGGAGGCCGGGACACGGTGGACGCAAACCTTGATCTGGGCCTGCCCGCAGATGCACGTGACTATGGCATCGGCGCTCAGATCCTGGTCGAGCTGGGCGTGAAATCGATGCGGCTGCTGACCAACAATCCGACCAAGCGAGCCGGGCTCGAGGGATATGGGCTAACGATCAACGGTCGGGTGCCGCTGCCGGTCGTGGCGACCGAGCACAACCGCTTCTACTTGGAGACCAAGCGGGACCGGATGGGGCACGAGCTGCCCGACCTCGAAGGCGGGGCCGACCTGGCGGGGAGTCGCGGGTGAGCGGGGCCGGAGCTCCGGGTCTGGAGCTGGTGGGAGCCGACCAGCTGTCGGTGGCCGTGGTGGCTGCGTCCTGGCACGACGAAGTGATGGGGGGGCTCATTGCCGGTGCGACCGCAGCGCTTGACGAGCTGGGAGTCGTCCGGCGAAGCCTGATCCGCGTGCCCGGCGCCTTCGAGCTTCCCTTGGTCGCCCTGGAGCTCGCCCGTTCGTCTGTCGACGCGGTCGTGGCCCTGGGTGTGGTGATCCGCGGGGGCACACCACACTTCGACTACGTATGTCGGGCGGCGACCGACGGGCTGACTCGGGTTGCCCTCGACACCGGTGTGCCGGTCGGCTTCGGCCTGCTCACCTGTGACGACGACGCCCAGGCGCTGGCCCGGGCTGGCGGCCCCGGGTCGTCGGAGGACAAGGGTCGCGAGGCCGTCGAGGCGGCCTTGGCCACCGCCCTGACACTGCGGTCGCTTCGGCGCCCGTAGGCTTTGCGACCATGAAGACCTTCGAGCAGCTCTACGGTGAGCTAGTCGAGATCAAGGCCCACCGTCCCGACGGATCGGGCACGGTCCGGCTGCTCGACGGAGGCGTTCATGCGATCGGGAAGAAGGTCGTGGAAGAGGCAGCGGAGGTGTGGATGGCCGCCGAGCACGAATCTTCCGGGCGAGCGGCCGAAGAGATCGCCCAGCTGCTCTATCACGCACAGGTGATGATGGTCGCCCTGGACCTCACCCTCGACGACGTCTACTCCGGCCTGTGAGCCTCGACGCTGACGCACCCCTGGTCAGGGTCGCGGTGCCCAACAAAGGTTCGCTCGCCGAGCCGGCCAGTCAGATGCTGCGTGAGGCGGGCTATCGACAGCGGTCGAGCCAGCGCGAGCTCGCCCTGCGAGATCCCGATAACGCTACCGAGTTCTTCTTCCTGCGGCCGCGCGACATTGCCGTCTATGTCGGGTCCGGACGCCTGGACGTCGGGTTCACCGGGCGCGACCTGCTGCTCGACAGCGGCGCGGACGCCGAGGAGATCTTGCCGCTCGGCTTCGCGGCATCGACCCTCCGGTTTGCAGCCAGGGCCGGCCAAGACATGTCGGTCGATGACCTCGACGGTCAACGCATCGCGACGGCCTACCCGGGGCTGGTTGAAAGGCACCTGGCCGAGCTCGGCGTGACCGCAGAGGTGATCACGCTAGACGGCGCCGTCGAGACCTCGGTGCGGCTTGGAGTCGCCGATGTGATCGCCGATGTCGTGGAGACGGGAAGCACCTTGAAGGAAGCAGGCCTCGAGGTCTTCGGCGAGCCAATCTTGCGCTCCGAGGCGGTCCTGGTGCGGCGCACCGGACTGGCCGTCACCCCTGCGGTCCAACAGCTGGAACGCCGGCTGCAGGGCGTGCTGGTAGCCAGAACCTTCGTGATGATGGACTACGACTGCCCGACCGATTTGGTCGACGCCGCTTGCGCACTGACTCCGGGCACCGAGTCGCCAACCGTCTCACCTCTCCAGCGGGAGGGTTGGGTCGCGGTGCGCGCCCTCGTCGAGCGTCGCGACACTAACCGGGTCATGGACGCGCTCTATGACCTCGGCGCACGCGGCATCCTGACCACCGACATCCACGCCTGCCGATTGTGATTGGACGCGTTCGGCGACCATGACGACGCCCTCCGACGGGCCGGCCGTGCCGACCGTGTGGCGACCGCGCCGGGGTCGGATCGTGCCGTACGTCCTCGCGGCTCTCGTCCTCATCGGTTTTGCGCTCGTTGCGCTGGCCCTGACCGGCAAGGGGCGAGGCGGGGCTACCCCCTTCGATCGCGGGATGCTCATCGCGTCAGGGCTGGCCATCGCTTGGGTCCTGCACCGCTACGCCTCGGTGCGGGTCGAGGCTGACGAGAAAGGCGTCAACGTGGTCAACTTGTTTCGGCGCCGGCGTCTGGAGTGGGCCGAGGTCGTGACCGTACGGCTGGCGCCCGGAGACCCATGGGTGCAGCTCGACCTCTCCGACGGCACCACCTTGCCGGCCATGGGCATCCAGGCAGCCGACGGCGAGCATGGCCAGGAATCTGCGCGCGCCTTGGGGAGGGCCGTCGCCGCGCACAGTCTCTGACGGTTCCGGTCTCTGCGTTCCAACGCACCCGAACGAACCATTGCTGTCGTCCGGGTGGCGCATCGATACTTTGGGTATGCGCGAGGTCACTCCACTTCCTACTCACGGTGCCGTCTTCTTCGACGCGCGTGAGCATGGGCGCTCGATGCGGCTGGCCTTCCATCCCGACGAATCCGTCTATGTGTTGAGCCTGTGGCGCTACGACACCTGCCTGCAGACGTTTCGGCTGCAGGCCGCGGAGGCGCCCGAGTTGGTGCAGGCCATCGTCGGGGCGCTGGCGCAGCCGTACGCCTCCGACCCCCGTGCAACCGACACGGCCTGAGGTCACGAGCCCAGCCGTTCGCGGGCCAAGAACTTGGGCACGACCATCCGCCAGGCGTCGACCACCAGCTCGTTCATCTCCTCCGGGTCAAGCTCGCAGAGGCGAGCGCGAACCCAGTTGAAGCGCTCGTCGGACGGCACCGGCATGAGGAACTTGTGCGGTTCGCCGGCCACGAGCGCCGCTCGTGCATGTTTGGGGTAGCCGAACCCCATCGTGGTCTCGTCCCGGGAGAACGCGACGTAGACCAGGCCGCGCACCCGGAACTTCACCCGGTCGTGGACGATCGCCTCTTCGGTCCGTGGAAGGGTCAGGGCTAGTCGGCGCACGTCTTCGACTTCCACCACGTCCTCAGTGTGCTCGCACCTCCCGGAGAGTCCGTGTGGGGTGGCTCAGTGCACCAAGCGACCAGGGCGCAGTGCCGGCACCAGCAGCAGCTGGACGACCCCAACCACGAGCAGCAGCACCTCCATGGCACCGAACCCGTGGGTGCTGTCACGCAGGACTCCTGCGATCAGGGGTCCGAGGGCGGCGACCAAGTAGGACACCAAGAAGGAAAGGGCGGACAACCTGGCGGACGCGGCCGGATCAGGCGCGTAGTCGACGAGCAGAACGAGCCCCAGGGTGAAGCCCGCTCCGAGCCCGAAGCCGAGCAGTCCGACCAGGACGAACGAGCCGAAGTCAGGTGCGAGAGCCAACCAGGCGAGCCCGACCGCCGTCGCTCCCACGACCACGGCGAACACCGGCCGGCGATCAGCGCGGAGGTCGGCGATGGCCGGCACCGTCAGGGCGGCGGCCAGTTGGACCAGGTTGAGGGTGGCCAGCAGAAGGCCCGCCTCAGTGGCAGACACACCTCGGTCCTCAAAAAGTGGCGCAAGCCAGGCGAGCAGGCTGTAGAACACGAAGGAGTTCAGGCTCAGGTAGGCCGCCACGATCCACGCGGTGCGGTCGCGCCACGGCAGCCGTACGTGCACGGTTTGTGCTTTGTGCTCCGGCACCTGTCGTTGGACGTTGATCCACACCCCGAGGCCGACCACGGCCAGCACCGACCACGAGGCCAGCGACTTCTCCCAGGAGCCGAGGGCATCGGCGAGGGGGACCGCCAGGGCGGCGGCGATCGTGGCTCCGAGCATCATCGAGGCCATGTAGACCCCGGTCATCGTGCCGGCTCGCGCCGCGAAGAACTCCTTGACGACCCCAGGCAGCACCGTTCCACCGATGGCGATCCCGGCGCCGGCGACGATGACGCTGAGGTAGAGCAGAGGGATCACCGAGCCGGCCAGGCGCAGCAACAGGCCGATCAGGATGCAGCCCAGTGCCACGGTGATGGCGCGCTCGCGACCGATGCGGGCGGCCAGCCGACCCGCAGGGGGAGCGAACAGTCCCATGCAGATCAGGGGAAGAGTCGTCAGCGCGCCGGCGGCAGCTCCGGACAGGCCCAGGTCGTCCTGGATCGTCGCGATCAGCGCCGGGACCGAAGTGATCGGAGCCCGCAGGTTCATCGCGACGGCGACGACTCCGGCCACGAGCAGTGCCGTCGACGGGCCGTTCGCAGAGGGCGAGCCAGAGGTTCGCGGGCTGGTGAGTGGTTGCTCGTCTGGCTCCTCTCTCACCTGGTGAGAGTAGCGGCCCGTTGTCGCGGGCAAGCCTGGCTAGCCTTGCCGGCATGGCCGTTGAGTTCGGAGCGTTCGAAGGTCGCACTCTGTCGGCGCCGAGCTTTCCCGACGACACGGGTACGGCCCCGCCGGAGCTGGCCGCAGCCTTGTCGGTGGGTGACCCGTACCGCGTCGTCGAGGCATTGCTCGGGTGCCGGGTGTTGGTGCCGGTGGTGGCGGTGCTCGACGATCCAGCGTTCGACGATCCAGCAATGGGGGACCAGCCCACGAGGTCTGGGGGTGACAAGGAAGCCGACATGGCCGTCGTGACGGTGCGTTCGCAGAACGGGCGTCTCGCGTTGCCCGTCTTCTCCTCGGTGGCCGCCCTGAACGCCTGGTCGAGCGACGCACGGCCGGTCCCGGTCGCTGGTGTTCTCGCAGCCCGAGCGGCCTTCGACGAAGGTGCTGAGGCGTTGCTGATTGACCCGGCCGGACCGGCACGAGGGGTCATCGAAGGTCCGCAGCTCCTAGCGCTCGCAGAATCGCGGGCAGCGGACCGGCCAGCCGACGACCCAGAACTGCGTGGAGCGCTTGACCGTGCCGCTGAGGTGGCCGGCCTTGAGCCGAACCAGGTTGCGGTGGGAGAAGCGCGCGCTGCCAAGGCACCTGAGGACACCGTGGTTGATCTGGTGGTGCGCTTGCGGATCGGGGATTCGCTCGACGATGCTGCTGCCGGCGAAGCGGGCCGAACCTTCAGTGCTGCGCTGTGTGCAGATCCGGTCATGCGTGGACGCCTCGGTCGCGGCATCGACGTCGTCGTGGAGCGACTTCTCTGACCCAGGCCGAGCTGCAAAGGATCGGTTGAACGCTTTGCGACACGCCGTACTGCCGTTGTAGTCGCGTGACGGCAGCGCACTCGCCATCATGTCCACGTCGATTCTCTTGTCGATTCCCTTGTCGGATGATGTAGTCGTAGCGGAGGAGCAGCATGAACATGCGATCGAGGCTCGGCGCAGAGTTCCTGGGGACGTTTCTCCTCGTGTTCGGGGGCACCGGTGCCGCCGTGCTCGCTGCGAAGTACGTCGATCCGGTGAGCTCGGAGGCAACCGGGCTTGGGATCGGCTTCCTGGGTGTGGCCTTCGCGTTCGGCCTCACCGTGGTCGCAGGCGCATATGCGCTCGGACCCATCTCCGGGGGTCACTTCAACCCGGCCATCACGATCGGGCTGGCGTCGGCCAAGCGCTTCGCGTGGAAAGACGTCCTCCCCTACATCGTGGTGCAGGTCGTGGCGGCCATCGCCGCCTCAGCCACGCTGTGGCTGGTGGCGATCAATCGCGAGGGGGCGACGCAGGACACCCTCACCGCGAGCGGGTTCGCGGCGAACGGTTTCGGTGATCACTCACCCGGGCACTACGCGTTGATCGCCTGCTTGATCGTCGAGGTGATCCTGACCGCAGTCTTCCTGATCGTCATCATGGGAGTCACCGAGAAGCTCGCGGCACCCGGCTTCGCTGCACTCGCGATCGGGCTCACGCTGACCCTCATCCACCTGATCAGCATCCCGGTGACAAACACGTCGGTGAACCCGGCGCGGTCGACCGGCCCTGCGCTGGCTCTCGCCGTCGGCGGGGACGGATGGGCGTTGGGCCAGCTATGGCTGTTCTGGTTGGCCCCGATCGTCGGTGGAATCATCGGGGCTCTCATCTACACCTTCGTCGGCCGGGACCTGGGTGCTGACGAGGAAACGGTCGACGAAGCCCTGGGCTCCTGACCCGTCGGCGGTTTGATCGAGGTTGCTCACTGCCGTACCCTGATCGATGACCGACTTGGTCCTGTTCGCGCAGGTCCGGGTCTGCAAGTGGAGGCCACCTCCCACCCGCCAGCCGTACGCTCGATCCAGGTTGTCGGGTCCGGTCCGGTCATCACCTTCGGGTGGCTGACCGTGCGATGCCTGAGTGCACTGCACCCAGGCCGAGCAGCCGGTCGAGTTGGCCCCCGCGAGCACCAGGAGCGGGGGCCTTTCCCGTGCACCTGGGGTCGCGTCCACGCACCACGACCGAGGAGGCCCCATCAGCGTCGAACCCCGTATCAACGACCGGATCCGCGTACCTGACGTGCGGTTGGTCGGTCCGAACGGCGAACAGGTCGGCATCGTCCGCATCGAGGATGCCCTCCGGCTCGCGCAGGAGAGCGATCTCGACCTCGTCGAGGTGGCTCCCATGGAGCGCCCGCCGGTCTGCAAGCTCATGGACTACGGCAAGTTCAAGTACGAGAACGCACAGAAGGCCCGCGAGTCGCGCAAGAACCAGGTCAACACCGTCATCAAGGAGATGAAGCTCCGGCCGAAGATCGATCCGCACGACTACGAGACCAAGAAGGGTCACGTCGTGCGATTCCTCAAGGCTGGGGACAAGGTCAAGATCACGATCATGTTCCGTGGTCGTGAGCAGAGCCGTCCCGAGCTTGGGTTCCGGTTGTTGCAGAGGCTTGCAGAAGACGTTCAAGACCTCGGGTTCGTCGAGTTCGCACCAAAGCAGGACGGCCGCAACATGATCATGGTGTTGGGGCCTTACAAGAAGAAGGCCGAGGCGATGGCTGAGGCGAAGGCGGAGAAGGCGGCGCGACGCAGCGCAGCCGAACCGTCCGCCACGCAGCACAGCTCGAACAAGGCTCAGCCAGCCGACCAAGCAGCAGAACACCCAACAGCCAACGAGGCCACCGACGGCTCAGCCGTCCAGGCCTGACCGGAAGGACGATCAGGCGCCATGCCGAAGAACAAGACCCACAGCGGGTCCAAGAAGCGCTTCCGGGTGACCGGGTCGGGCAAGCTCAAGCGCGAGCAGACCAACGCTCGGCACTACCTCGAGCACAAGTCGAGCCGCCGCACCCGTCGGCTGGCCGCGGACGTCGACGTCTCGCCCGCTGACACCAAGCGCATCAAGCGCCTGCTCGGCATCTGACCCTCGTTCCCTTCTTCCTCCAGGAGTTTCGTCATGGCACGCGTCAAGCGGGCGGTCAACGCCCACAAGAAGCGCAGGGTCGTTCTCGAGCGGGCCAGCGGCTACCGCGGTCAGCGCTCGCGGCTCTACCGCAAGGCCAAGGAGCAGGTCACTCACTCCCTCGTCTACTCCTACGGCGACCGCAAGAAGCGCAAGGGTGACTTCCGCCAGCTCTGGATCCAGCGGATCAACGCTGCGTCCCGGGCGAACGGGCTCACCTACAACCGGCTGATTCAGGGCCTCAAGGCGGCCGACGTCGAGGTCGACCGGCGCATGCTGGCTGAGCTCGCGGTCAACGACCCGGCGGCCTTCACGGCATTGGTCGAGGTGGCCAAGGCTGCGCTGCCGGCGGACCGCAACGCTCCGGCCGCCTGAGCAGGTCGAGCCTGCCGCGGCCGGCGCTTGCGCATGACTGACGGGCCGCTGTCCCCGCGCAACAAGCGGGTGACGGCGGCCCGCCGTCTGTTGAAGCGCTCTTTTCGCTCTCAGGACCGCGCGTTCCTCGTCGAGGGGCCGCAGGCGGTCCGTGAGGCGCTGTCTGCAGCCGCCGAACACCCCGGGCTTGTGCACCGCCTCTATGTCACGGGCGATGCTGGCTCTCGGCACCCGGACCTTCTGGCCAGCGCCCGCGCACAGAGGGTCGAGGTCGACCTGATCGGCGCCGAGGTCCTCGCGGAGCTGACCCAGACGGTCACACCACAAGGCGTCGTGGCGGTCTGCGGTTTCCTCGACGTGCCGCTCGAGGACCTGCTGAACGCGGAGGGCGGTCAGCGCACTCGTAGGGCCTCGCTCGTGGCGTTCCTGGCACACGTGCGAGACCCCGGCAACGCGGGCACCGTGCTGCGTGTGGCGGATGCGGCCGGGGCGAGTGGAGTGGTGCTCAGTGCTGCGTCCGTGGATCCCTACAACGGCAAGTGCGTACGGGCCAGCGCGGGTTCGCTGTTTCACCTGCCAGTCGCCATCGGGGTCCCGATCGAGGAGGGGATCGCTGCGATGAGAGCGACCGGCCTGCGCGTCGTGGCCGCCGACGGTGCCGGGGAGCATGACCTGGATGCGGAGATCGACTCCGGTGCCCTGGCCGCCCCCACGGCGTGGGTCTTCGGCAACGAAGCGTGGGGTCTGCCCGACTCGACGTTGGCCTTGTGCGACCAGGTCGTCCGGGTCCCCATCCACGGTCGCGCAGAGTCCCTCAACCTCGCCACCGCCGCTGCCGTCTGTCTCTACGCTTCCGCCCGGGCCCTCCGCTAGCAGACGCACGGTCACCTCGTGCCCGATTGCACCGGGCTTCGGGCTACTCGTGCTTTCGCAGTACGGCTCCGCCCGCGCGTCCGGTTTGGCGGGGCGGCGGCAGCGCGGCACCATGGAGCGAAGCCGTACACCCGTGAAGGAGAATCCCGTGGGCTACACCAAGCTGGAGCAGTTCGAGCAGACCGGCTATGTCGTTCTTGACGCCTACGACCAAAGCCAGGATCCAGCCGAGTGGAACGACATCCACTTCGTCGACTGGAAGTCCTCAGGTGACACGCGCTTCGCGCCGCTGGCCAGTGCCTACGGGGACATGGAGTGCAACGGCTTCTGGCACCACGACCCGCCGAAGACCGACAAGGACGGCGTCTGGGTCGAGGAGAACATCGCAAAGGCGCCCCGTCTCAAGGCCCGCGCCGAGGAGCCCGGAGCCAACATCGGCCGGTGCCGGGTCATCGAGCTGCAGCCCAACACCTACGCCGAGACGGTCACGCGAAACCTGCACATCGACGACAACAACCGCCTCAACCCCGAAGGCACCGGTTGGATCGTGCGCGGCTTCTTCAACCTGACCGACGACCCGGGGTCGGCGATGGTCTTGCGCGAGGTCAAGGACGACCCGGCCACCGAGACTCGGATCCCACTGCCGGCGGGGGCGCAGCTCATCGTCGACACCCAGCGGCTCTACCACGCGGTCTACCACCCGGGTCCGGCTCCGCGTTACTGCCTCATCACCTCCTGGGAATCCGGGCCTGAGCTGGAGAAGTACATCACCGCCTACAACGGCGTCTCTCGTGTCGACAGCCCGCCGGTGCCCCAGCACGAGCTGGAAGAGGTCGAGCGCATCGTGGCCGAACGGGCGGCCGCCGACTCCGGACCTGCCGCGCCCGAGGTCATGTCCGAGGCCTGAGCCCAGACCGCCCGCGCTGCACTTTGGGTGAAGGGGCGAAATCCCGTCTCGAGCAGGGACGAGGTGACCTTGCGCCTGGAAACCGGGTCGGAGAAGGCGGGCCGCCCTCAGTAGAGTTCGGGGTTGTGTCCGCCCCCAATAGCAACTTCGACCCGGTTGAGGTCACGCCGCTGCATCCGACTGAGGTGACGCGCGCGCTCGACGAGGCGCTCGCGGCGATCGCGAGTGCGAGCGACCTCGACGAGTTGAAGGCTGCCAGGTTGGCCCACGCTGGCGACCGCAGCCCGCTCGCGCTGGCCAACCGGGAGATCGGCGCCCTGCCCCCGCAGGCCAAGGCCGAGGCCGGCAGACGAGTGGGTGCGGCCCGACAGGCCGTGCGTGCCGCGCTCGAGGCGCGCCAGACCGATCTGGAGGCAGAGCGCGAGGCGCGGGTGCTCGTCGAGGAGCAGGTCGACGTCACCTTGCCCTACGACCGGCGCCTGCCAGGCGCCCGACACCCGCTGACGACGCTGATGGAACGCATCGGCGAGGTGTTCGTGGCCATGGGTTACGAAGTCGCCGACGGCCCCGAGGTGGAGGCCGAGTGGTTCAACTTCGATGCCCTCAACATGCCCCCCGACCACCCGGCGCGCAGCATGCAGGACACGTTCTTCATTGATCCACCCGAGAACGGGCTGGTGCTGCGCACCCAGACCTCGCCGGTGCAGATCCGCACGATGCTCACGCAGGATCCGCCCATCTACGTCATCTGCCCCGGACGCGTCTACCGCACCGACGAGTTGGATGCCACTCACACGCCGGTCTTCGGTCAGGTGGAGGGACTCGTCGTGGACGAGGGCATCACCATGGCCGACCTCAAGGGCACCCTTGACCATTTCGCCCAGGCCATGTTCGGTGACGCCATCTCGACGCGCCTTCGGCCGAGCTATTTCCCCTTCACCGAGCCGAGCGCTGAGGTCGACCTCCAGTGCTTCGTCTGTCGAGGCGCTTCGGTCGGTGATCCCGACAACCCCTGCCGCACCTGCTCCAGCGAGGGCTGGATCGAGTGGGGCGGCTGCGGCGTGGTCAACCCCCGGGTGCTGATCGCGTGTGGCATCGACCCCGAGCGCTACAGCGGCTTCGCCTTCGGCATGGGCATCGAGCGAACGCTGATGTTCCGCAACGATGTGCGTGACATGCGCGACATGGTCGAAGGCGACATCCGCTTCACCCAAGCCTTCGGCATGGAGGTCTGATGCGCGTCCCCTTGCGGTGGTTGCGATCTCTGGTCGACATCCCCGCCACGGAGTCGCCGCGCGCCATTGCCGAGCGGCTGACCCGCGTCGGGCTCGAGGTCGAGTCCGTCGAGGAGTACGCCGTGTCGGGCCCCCTCGTCGTCGGACGTGTGCTCGACATCGCCGAGGAGCCGCAGAAGAACGGCAAGCTCATCCGCTGGTGCCAGGTGGACGTCGGCGGTCACAACCCTCCGGGCGAGTCCGCACGCGGAATCATCTGCGGGGCCGCGAACTTCGCGGTCGATGACCTCGTGGTGGTCATCCTGGCCGGCGGGGTCCTTCCTGGCGGCTTCGAGGTCTCCGCCCGCAAGACGTACGGCCACCTCAGCGACGGAATGATCTGCTCCGTCCGCGAGCTGGGGGTCGGCGATGACCACGACGGCATCTATGTGCTGCCGCCAGATGTCGCCGCGACGGTGTCGCCCGGTGACGACGCGGCCGAGCTCATGGGCCTGCCAGATGCCGTGCTCGATATCGCGGTCACGCCTGACCGTGGCTACTGCCTGTCGATGCGTGGTGTTGCTCGAGAGGCGGCCACGGCGTACGACGTCGCGTTCCACGACCCTGCCGACCTCGAACTGCCCTCGGCCAACAGCAGCCCCGGCCATCCGGTTTCGATCGCCGACCCGACGGGAGCCGACCGGATCGTCTTGCGTCGGGTCAGCGGATTCGACCCGGGCGCACTCAGTCCACTGTGGCTGCAGACTCGCCTGCACCTGGCTGGGATGCGGCCGATCAGCCTGGCCGTCGACGTCACGAACTACGTCATGCTCGAGCTCGGGCAGCCACTCCACGCCTTCGACGAGAAGCGTTTGACCGGCGAGGTAGTGGTCCGGCGGGCGGCCGCCGGGGAGCGGCTGACCACCCTCGACGGGCAAAGCCGCGAGCTGGACCCTGACGATCTGCTCATCACCGACGACTCCGGTCCGATCGCCATCGCCGGCACCATGGGAGGTGCCTCCACCGAGATCGACCGGTCCAGCACCGAGCTGGTCATCGAGGCCGCCCACTTCCTGCCCGTCACGGCAGCGCGACAGTCCAAACGGCACAAGCTGTCGACCGAGGCCTCTCGGCGCTTCGAGCGAGGCGTCGACTCCTCCTTGCCGCCGGTAGCCAGCGCCCGTGCATGCCAGCTGCTCGTGGAGCTCGGCGCAGCGACGTACGTCGGGGTCAGCGAGGTCGATGACCGCGCTGAACCAGTCAGTGTTCGCACCACCTTGGCGCACGCCGGACGGGTTGCGGGAGTCGACTACGCCGCAGATGTCGTACGCCGCCGGCTGGCTGATGTCGGCTGTGTGGTCAGCGATGCCGCCGACGGTGACATCCAGGTTGCCCCGCCC
The DNA here is from genome assembly GCA_963819985.1 of uncultured Actinomycetota bacterium. GTDB lineage: Bacteria > Actinomycetota > Actinomycetes > DATJPE01 > DATJPE01 > JANPBY01. The sequence continues at coordinate 633,726 of CAWFYH010000002.1, forward strand.
TCATGGCGACCTGATCTCACCGACCCCAACGACCTGGCCGAAGAGGTCATCCGGCTCGAGGGCTACGACCGAGTGCCCTCGGTGCTCCGCCCGACGCCACCGGGGCGAGGAGTAGAGACCGGCAAGCGGCACGCACTCATGGTGGCCCGTGCGTTCGCCGGCGCTGGGCTGACCGAGGTGCGCTGCTACCCGTTCGTCGGCGCGGACACCCTTGATGCCCTGGGGATCACCGACGACGACGTGCGCCGCAGGCTCGTCCGGCTGGCGAATCCGTTGTCCGACGAGGAGCCCTACTTGCGGTCCGGCCTGATGCAGGCGCTGGTCCCGGTGGCGCAGCGCAACGTGAGCCGGGGCTTCACCGATCTTGCGATCTATGAGATCGGTCGGGTGTTCCGGAGCAGGCCAGGCGCCGGTCCAGCTCCGCGTCCCCCGGTCGATCGTCGACCGACGGCGTCGGAAGTCGATGCGCTCGACGCCGCTCTCCCCGACCAGCCCGTCCATGTCGCCGCCATCCTCGCCGGTCAGCTCGAGGCCCCCGGCTGGTGGGGCGAGGGTCGCTCGGCCACGTGGGCCGACGCCGTCGAGCTGGCGCGCGCGGCAGCATCGTCGATCGACGCGCCGTTGGTCGTCCGTGCGGCAAAGCGGGCACCGTGGCATCCCGGCCGCTGCGCCGAGCTGTTGGTTGACGCCGAGGGTGACGCGAGCGAACTCTTGCATGTCGGCTACGCCGGTGAGCTGCACCCCAAGGTGTGCGAGGCATTCGGCCTGCCCGCTCGCAGCGTCGCCGTCGAGCTCGACCTGACGACCTTGGCCGCCTACGCCGAGGACCTCGATATCGGACCGGACTTGTCGACCTTCCCGATCGCCAAGGAGGACGTCGCGCTGGTTGTCGCCGAAGAGGTGACCGCCGCCGAGCTCGAGAGGGCGTTGCGCGTGGGCGCCGGTGACCTGCTGGAGTCGTTGCGGCTCTTCGACGTCTACCGAGACGAGCGGCTCGGCGACGGAAGGAAGTCGATGGCCTACGCGCTGCGGTTTCGGGCTCCCGACCGCACACTCACCGTCGAGGAGGCCTCGGCGGCCAAGGATGCTGCCGTGGCCGAAGCGCAGCGGCGAGTCGGAGCCGTCCTCCGGTCCTGATCCACCGGGCGTTCAGCGGGCTGGTTATGCATGAAATTGCAGACTCCTGTATACATGTGCCATGGGTGTGCGGGTTTCGGTCGCCGGCGCGAGCGGCTACGCAGGCGGCGAGCTGCTTCGACTCGTCCTGGCCCACCCCGATCTCGAGCTCGCCGCGATCTGTGCGGGAGCGAGCGCTGGGCGCCTCGTCGCCGAGCTGCATCCGCACCTGAGCGAGCTCGCCGCCCGTACCTTCGATGTCACCGACCCAAGGGTGCTCGGTGACGCCGATCTCGTGCTGCTGGCCCTGCCGCACGGGGAGTCGGCCGACCTGGTGATCGAGCTCGCCGGCCATCAGCGCGTCATCGACCTAGGCGCCGACTTCCGGCTGGCCGACGCCGCCGCATGGAGCGACTACTACGGCGGCGTGCATGCGGGGCAGTGGACGTATGGGCTGCCGGAGTTGCCCGGTCGGCGCGTCGAGATCGCTGACAGCCACCGCGTCGCCAACCCCGGGTGCTACGCCACAGCGGTCACGTTGGCGCTGGCGCCCCTGGTCGATCAAGGTGTCGTGTGCCCCGAGGACGTGGTCGTGGTGGCCGCGAGTGGCACGTCCGGCGCAGGACGCACGCCCAAGGCGCACCTGCTCGCCGCCGAGGTGGCCGGGGGGCTGAGCGCGTACAAGGTGGGCGCGCATCAGCACGTGCCCGAGATCAAGCAGGCGACCGGTGCCACCTCTGTCTCGTTCACACCGGTACTCGCCCCGATGCCTCGAGGCATCCTGGCCACGGTCACGGCCCGCCCGACCAACCCGCTCACGACTTCCGACGACGTGCACCGGATTCTGACGAAGATCTACGCCGGGGAGCCGTTCGTGCGAGTCCTGCCCGCCGGCGAGCAACCGCGGACTGCTAGCACGCTGGGGTCCAATGCCGCGCACCTGCAGGCCGCTGTCGACCGCGACAGCGGACGGGTGATCGTCACCTGCGCCATCGACAACCTTGGGAAGGGTGCTGCGGGGCAGGCCATCCAGAATGTGAACCTCATGCTCGGACTACCCGAGACAACCGGCCTGACTGCGAACGGAACGGCGCCGTGATGACGGGAGTAACAGCGCCGCAGGGGTTCCGGGCCGCTGGAGTCGCGTCCGGGTTGAAGTCTGATGCCAGCCTCGACGTCGCGCTCGTGGTCAACGACGGTCTCAGCATCGCCGCTGCTGGGGTATTCACGACCAACCGGTTCAAGGCTGCACCCGTGCTCTGGTCACAGCAGGTCCTGGGCACGGGTGAGCTCAGGGCGGTCGTCCTCAACTCCGGCGGCGCGAATGCCTGCACCGGCCCGGGGGGTTTCGGTGACACGCACGCGACGGCAGAACACGTCGCGGACCTGCTCGGTTGCGGGGCCGGCTGAGGTGGCTGTCTGCTCGACGGGGCTGATCGGTGTACGGCTGCCGATGGACGACCTGCTCCCCGGCGTCACCGCCGCCGTACACGCCCTGTCGTCCGATGGCGGCCCGGCCGCTGCCGAAGCCATCATGACCACCGACACGATCCCGAAGCAGTCCAGCGTCATCGGCGACGGGTTCACGGTCGGGGGGATGGCCAAGGGGGCCGGGATGTTGGCGCCCGGGCTGGCCACGATGCTCGTCGTGCTGACGACCGACGCGGTGGCCGACGCGAGGTCGCTGGATGGCGTGCTGCGCGAGGCCGTACGCACGACGTTCGAGCGAATCGACTCCGACGGGTGCATGTCGACCAACGACACGGTTCTCCTTCTCGCGTCCGGGGTGTCAGGGGTCGAGCCCAATCGTGCCGTCCTGGCCGAGGCCGTTCGCCAGGTGTGTGCCGACCTGGCCCTTCAGCTCATCCGCGACGCGGAAGGGTCGAGCAAGGACATCCGCATCGAGGTCACCGGCGCGGTCAGCGAGGACGAGGCCGTGCAGGCAGCCCGAGCCGTCGCCCGGAGCAACCTGTTCAAGTGCGCCGTGCACGGCGAGGACCCCAACTGGGGACGTGTTCTGTCGGCGATCGGAACCACCGAGGCGGAGTTCGAGCCAGACCACGTGTCGGTGACGATCAATGGCGTCAAAGTCTGCGTCGGTGGGGCAGCCGGGGAAGACCGCGCTCTGGTGGATCTGACCGGCAGGGACGTACACGTGGCCATCGATCTCGACGCCGGTGACGCCTCGGTCACGCTCTGGACCACCGACCTGACGGCCGACTACGTCCACGAGAACTCGGCGTACTCGACATGAGCGAGCCGAGATGACCCGTTACGCCGACGCCTTGGCGAAGGCCGAGGTCCTGGTCGAGGCGCTTCCATGGATCGAGCAGTTCCGTGGTCGGACTCTGGTCGTCAAGCTCGGCGGCAACGCCATGACCAACGACGCGCTCAAGCGGGCCTTCGCCGAGGACGTGGTGCTTCTCCGGCACTGCGGGGTGCGGGTCGTCGTCGTGCACGGAGGCGGCCCTCAGATCACCGCGATGCTCGACCGACTGGGGATCCCCGGCGAGTTCCGCGGTGGCTACCGTGTGACGACTCCAGAAGCCATGGACGTCGTACGCATGGTCCTCGTGGGACAGGTGCAGCGGGAGATCGTGGGGCTCATCAACGCCCACGGACCGCATGCCGTGGGCCTCTCGGGGGAGGACGCCCACGTCTTCACCGCTAAGCGCAAGGGCATCGTCATCGAAGGCGAGGAGGTCGACATCGGCCTGGTGGGCGATGTGGCCGAGGTCCAGGGAGGATTCGTCGCCAGTCTCCTCGATGACGGGCTGATCCCCGTGGTGAGCAGCGTCGCTCGTGCCGCAGAGGGCGACGGTAGAGACGTCTACAACGTCAATGCCGATGCGGCGACGGCAGCGCTGGCCGTCGCCTTGGAGGCCGAGAAGGTGGTGATCCTCACTGACGTCGGGGGGTTGTACGCCGACTGGCCGGCCAGCGACGAGGTGATCAGCAGCATCACGGCCGCTGAGCTCGCCGAACTGATCCCCAGCCTCTCGAGGGGGATGGTGCCCAAGATGGTCGCCTGCTTGGAGGCCGTCGAGGGCGGTGTGTCCCGCGCGCACGTGATCGACGGTCGGGTGCCGCACGCGCTGCTCCTCGAGGTCTTCACGACGGCTGGCGTCGGAACCATGGTGCTGCCATGACGTCCCAGACCCTGGCGTCCGAGGAAGTGGGGGCTATTGCGCACCCTGGGTCGGACGCAACGGCATACGAGGGGCTGGCTCGGCGCTGGGACGCGGTGATGATGCCCAACTACGGGACGCCGCCGGTCGCACTGGTCAGAGGGGCCGGCTGCACCGTGTGGGATGCGGACGGGACGGCTTACCTCGATCTGGTCGGTGGCATTGCGGTCTCCGCACTCGGGCACGCGCACCCTGCGATCGTGGACGCGGTCCGGCAACAGGTCGCAAGGCTCGCACACACGAGCAATCTGGCGATCCACGAGCCGGGAGTACGGCTGGCCGAACGCCTCGTTGCCTTGCTGCAACGCGATGCCCCTGGCGCTGATGCCCGCGTCTTCTTCTGTCAGGACGGGGCGAGCGCCAACGAGGCCGCACTCAAGCTCGTGCGCAAGCACGGCTGGTCCAGCGATCCCACGGGCGGTCGACTGCGGGTCGTCGCGGCCGAGAGTGGGTTTCACGGTCGGAGTTTCGGTGCGCTCTCGGTGACCGGGATTCCGGCCAAGCGGCTGCCCTTCGAACCGCTGCCCGGCCCGGTGACTTTCGTGCCCTACGGCGACGCGGAAGCTCTCTCCGCCGCGATCGACGAGACCGTGGCCGGCGTGATTCTCGAGCCGATCCAGGGAGAGGGCGGGGTCGTCGTCCCACCCGATGGGTATCTCGCTGCTGCTCGAGCGGCATGCGACCGGGTCGGAGCACTCCTGGTCGTCGATGAGGTCCAGAGTGGGATCGGTCGCACCGGCAACTGGTTTTCCTCTACCGCGCAAGGTGTTCTGCCCGACGTCATCACGATGGCCAAAGGTCTTGGTGGCGGTTTGCCTATCGGCGCTTGCCTCGGGATCGGTGCGGCCGGCGAGTTGTTCGTGGCTGGCGATCATGGCTCCACGTTTGGGGGCAACCCGGTGACGTGCGCTGCCGCGCTGGCCGTCATCGAGACCATCGAGACAGACGGCCTGCTCACCCGGGTGAGCCTGGTGGGGGACCAGCTGGGAGCAGCGCTGTCGGCTGTCGATCACCCACTCGTCGCGGGGCAGCGCGGCCACGGGCTGTGGCGCGCGCTGCTGCTCACGTTGCCGTTGGCTGCCGCCGTGGAGTCAGCCGCCCGCGACGAGGGTTTCCTCGTCAACGCCGTACGCCCCGACGTCATCCGGCTGGCGCCTCCCCTCGTGATCGGCGAAGCCGAGATCGACAGCTTCATCTCCGCCGTGCCGCGGATCCTGGGCGCGGCCGTGGCCGGCGCCGCGGAGGTGCAGTCGTGACGATCCTGCCGACCAAGGCGGCCCGCCACCAGCGGATCATCGACTTGCTGGAGCGCGAACCGGTGCGATCTCAGGGTGACCTGGTTGAGTTGTTGTCCAAAGACGGCGTCAACGTCACGCAAGCAACCCTGTCGCGTGACCTCGACGAGCTGGGTGCGGTGAAGGTGCGCACCGAGGACGGTTCGCTGGTCTATGCCGTCCAGGGCGAGGGCGGAGACCGTACGGCACGCGCGGCGGTCCTCGAGGCCTCCGCTGTCGAGCGGCTCCGCAAGCGTTGCGAGGACGTGTTGGTCAGCGTCGACTCCAGCGCCAACATGGTGGTCTTGCGTACGCCTCCGGGCGCCGCGCAGTTCCTCGCCTCCGCGATCGACCACACCGTGTTCCCCGACGTCATCGGAACCGTCGCCGGGGACGACACGATCTTCATGGTCACCCGAGACCCGTCTGGTGGGGCCGTCGTGGCGCAGCAGTTGCTCGACCTGGTCGAAGCACCATCCTCCGACCGACCCGGTACAGCCCGTAACGCAGTTTCCACAGAAGGAGATACCCCGTGAAAGAGCGCGTCGTTCTTGCCTATTCGGGTGGCCTGGACACCTCGGTGGGCATTGGTTGGATCGCCGAGGCCACCGGTGCCGAGGTCATCGCGGTAGCCGCGGACGTCGGTCAAGGCGGCGAGGATCTCGAGGTCATCCGCGAACGCGCACTGGCGTGCGGGGCTGTTGAGGCCGAGGTGGCCGACGCGCGCGACGAGTTCGCCGAGGGCTACTGCTTGCCGGCGCTGAAGGCCAACGCGCTCTACATGGACCGTTACCCGCTGGTCTCGGCCATCTCCCGCCCGGTCATCGTCAAGCATCTCGTAGCGGCAGCCCGCAAGCACGGTGCCTCTGTCGTGGCGCACGGCTGCACCGGAAAGGGCAACGACCAGGTGCGCTTCGAGGTTGGGATCGGCGCGTTGGCGCCCGACCTGCGGTGCCTGGCGCCCGTACGCGACCTCGCCCTGACCCGCGACAAGGCCATCGACTACGCAGAGGCCAACAACCTCCCGATCGAGACCACGAAGAACAACCCGTTCTCGATCGACCAGAACGTCTGGGGCCGGGCGGTCGAGACCGGCTTCCTCGAAGACATCTGGAACGCGCCGACCGAGGAGGTCTACACCTACACGGCCGACCCCGCGGCGGCCCGCGAACCCGATGAGGTGGTGATCACCTTCGACCGCGGGGTGCCGGTGGCACTCGACGGTCGCAAGCTGTCGATGCTCGACGTGATCGTCGAGCTCAACGCACGGGCGGGCGCCCAAGGAGTGGGCCGCATCGACCTGGTCGAGGACCGACTCGTCGGCATCAAGAGCCGAGAGGTCTACGAAGCGCCCGCGGCGCTGGCCCTGATCGCCGCCCACGCGGAGCTCGAGAACGTCACCGTCGAACGCGACCTGGCGCGGTTCAAGCGCCAGGTGGAGCAGCGCTGGAGCGAGCTGGTCTACGACGGGCTGTGGTTCAGCCCGCTCAAGCGGGCTCTAGACCACTTCATCGACGAAGTGAACGAGCACGTCTCGGGGGAGGTGCGCCTGACCCTGCAAGGAGGACGGGCAGTCGTCTCCGGACGACGCAGCGCGGCGGCGCTGTACGACTTCAACCTGGCCACGTACGACGAGGGGGACAGCTTCGACCAGTCCCTGTCGAAGGGTTTCGTCGAGCTATGGGGCCTGCCCTCGAAGATGGCCGCTCGGCGCGACCTCGGCGAGGTCGCAGGTGCCTGACGCAGGAGAGCCGGTCAGCGAGGGGAAACGTCTGTGGGGAGGCCGGTTTGCTGCCGGTCCTTCCGATGCCTTGGCTGCGTTGTCGGTGTCCGTGCACTTCGACTGGGTGCTGGCGCCGTATGACCTGACCGCCTCGCGCGCGCACGCCCGAGTGCTGCATCGGGCTGGGCTGCTCGACGACGTTGAGCTCGATCACATGTTGGAAGCGCTCACCTCGCTCGAAGTAGCGGTGCTCGATGGCAGCTTCACGCCGACAGTTGCCGACGAGGACGTCCACACCGCCCTCGAGCGGGGGCTGGTCGAGCGGCTGGGTCCCTTGGGCGGCAAGCTCCGCGCGGGGCGAAGCCGCAACGATCAAGTGGCCACCGACCTTCGGCTCTACCTGCGTGACCATGCGGGGCTGGTCACTCAGGAAGTACGGGCGCTGCAGCGTGCCCTGCTGGACCAGGCCGAAGCCCATGTCGACACGGCCGCTCCTGGCTTCACCCATCTGCAGCATGCACAACCAGTGAGCTTCGGTCACGAGCTGGCCAAGCACGTCCATGCCCTCCAGCGCGACGTCGACCGGCTCACTGACTGGGGTCGACGGACAGATCTGTCACCGTTGGGCGCTGGTGCGCTTGCTGGCTCCTCGTTGCCCCTGGACCCCGAGGCGACGGCGCTGGAGCTCGGCTTCAGCGGGGCCGTACCCAACTCCATCGATGCCGTCAGTGACCGGGACTTCGCCGCCGAGTTCTTGTTCTGTGCCTCGATGATCGGCGTTCACCTGTCACGACTCGGAGAAGAGATCTGCCTCTGGACGTCGCGCGAGTTCGGTTGGGCGGCCTTGGACGACGCCTATTCGACGGGCAGTTCGATCATGCCGCAGAAGAAGAATCCGGACATCGCCGAACTCGCTCGCGGCAAGGCCGGGCGCATCATCGGCCACCTGACCGGCCTGCTGGTGACGCTCAAAGGCTTGCCGTTCGCCTACAACCGCGACCTCCAAGAAGACAAGGAGCCGGTGTTCGACACGGTGGCAACCCTGCTCATGGTGCTGCCGGCGCTCACCGGGTGTGTGGCGACGTTGCGCTTCAACATCGAAACCATTGAGGCTGCCGCACCGCAGGGTTATGCGCTGGCAACCGATGCCGCGGAATGGCTGGTACGTCAAGGGGTTCCCTTCAGCGAAGCGCACGAGATCGCTGGTGCCTTCGTCCGAGCGGCTGAGGCACGCGGCGTCGATCTGGACGAGCTGAGCGACGATGAGCTGGCTGCTGTGTCGGCCCACCTGGCGCCGGAGGTGCGCTCGGTCCTCACGGTCGACGGATCGCTGGCGTCGCGGTCCGCGTTCGGTGGTACGGCTCCGGTCCGCGTGCGAGAGCAGCTGGCGGCTCTGAGCGCCAGGCTGCGCCAAGCCTCCAGTTCCTAAGCCCCCCAGACCCTGTTGATCTTGAGAGATCCACGGGTCCACCCGGCGTGTCGCCGTGGATCTCTCAAGATCAACTCGGATGTGGGGCTCGGGGGCTGCGGCGGTAGTTGCTCACCGTCGGGTCGTCTGTGACGAAGAAGCGCCAGGGGACATCGGCGGCCACCGAGACGCCGACGCGCGGACCACGTGACTTTCGGCAGCTGCCTGCTGCAGCCACCAGCTGAAGCCGTGCGTCTCCCGGATGTACCTCCTCCGGAGCCGCGCTCAGGACCGAGATCGGGTCGCCGTCGTTGGCTCCATTGATGCCCACTGCCCTCGTCAGGTTGCCCGGACCTCTAGCCAGCTGGACGTCGCTCACCCCAGGTCGGCGAGTCCTCGCCAGCTCGACGCCTTCAACGACTTCACCCGAGCGCAGAAGGACGGCCATCGGATCGTCATCCACCCCAACGGTGATGTTGCAGCACCAGTGCAGCCCGTGGGAACGGTAGACGTACAACCGGCCCGCGGGACCGAACATGGTCTGGTTGCGTGCGGTTGGGCCGCGAAAGGCGTGCGAGGCCGGATCGCGAAGCCCGCCGTACGCCTCTGTCTCGGTGATCCGCAGGATGCAGGTTCCCACGTCGGTGGTCACCATCAGCCGTGCACCGAGCAGGCTGTTCGCGACCACCTCAGGGCGGCGGGTCAGATCGAGCACGGCTGACAGGTTGCCATGCTGCTGGGCACGTCCCTGCCGTGGAGCTCGCGCGTGAGTAGGGGAGGATGCTGCGCGTGACTCAAGCCTCGGCCGATGCCCGCGACTTCACTGTCCTCTTCGATGAGCTGCAGTGGCGAGGCTTGCTCGCCTTGTCGACCGATGAGAACGAACTGCGCTCGGCGCTGGCCGCTGGGCCGGTGACGTTCTACGTCGGCTTCGACCCCACTGCCCCGAGCCTGCATCACGGGCACCTGGTCCAGGTCATCACGGCACGCAGGCTGCAGCGAGCCGGGCATCGTCCACTTGCCCTGGTGGGCGGGTCGACCGGGCTGATCGGCGATCCGCGACCGACTGCGGAGCGCGTGCTCAACGCACCCGAGGTCGTCGCCGGGTGGGTGGAGCGCATCCAGGCGCAGATCGCACCCTTCCTGAGCTTTGAGGGTGACAACGCGGCCGAGCTGGTCAACAACCTCGACTGGACCGCGCCCCTGTCGGCTATCGAGTTCCTGCGCGACATCGGCAAGCACTTCCGGGTCAACAAGATGATCACCAAGGACGCCGTCGCCGCTCGGCTCGCCTCAGAACAGGGCATCTCCTACACGGAGTTCAGCTACCAGATCCTGCAGGGACTTGATTTCCTCGAGCTGCACCGCAGGTACGGCTGCACGCTGCAGTTCGGGGGGAGCGACCAGTGGGGCAACCTCACCGCGGGCCTCGACCTCATCCATCGCGTGGAAGGGGCGTCAGTCCATGCCTTCGCCACGCCGCTGCTGACCCGGGCCGACGGCACGAAGTTCGGCAAGACCGAGGGAGGTGCTTTGTGGCTCGACCCGACGATGACCTCCCCGTACGCGTTCCATCAGTACTGGCTCAACAGCGACGATCGAGACGTCGTCTCGTACTTGAAGATCCTTTCGTTCCGGTCCAAGCAGGAGATCGAGGTCCTTGCGGCGGCCACGGTCGAGCGTCCAGCCGCCCGCGAGGCGCAACGCGCCTTGGCCGACGAACTGACCACGCTGGTGCACGGGGGGGCGGCCTGCGAGCAGGCGGCGGCGGCTGGGCGCGCACTCTTCGGACAAGGTGAGCTGGCCGATCTGGAACCGGAAACCCTGGAGGCTGCCCTTCGCGAGGCTCCGCATGTCGACGTCAGCGCGGCCGATTCACCCACGGTCATCGAGGTGTTGGTCGACAGTGGTTTGGTGGCGTCTCGGTCCGCCGCTCGCCGAGCGATCGAGGAGGGGGGCGCTTACCTCAACAACGCTCGGGTGACAGACACCGACGCTGTCCTGGCCGACCAGGACTGGTTGCACGGGCGCTATGCCGTGCTGCGGCGCGGCAAGAAGACCGTGGGTGGAGCGGTCCGCGGCTGACCGGTCACCGCCGCCGGTGCAGCTCTGTGACCTGCAAAAACACTCCCGTGGAAGACCCGATTTGCTCCCGGGTCCACGCGTCACGTACTGTTCCACCTGCCCGCGAGGGAGTCGGAGGCCGACACGGCAGCTGATCCCGCGGACCACCCTTCGAGGACTCGTCCTCCACCGGCTCGTCCGGGGGAGGACATCGGTCGCGCGGGGTGAAGAAGCCGTCACGGATCGGATTTGACCGGCCCGTACGGCTCCGCTAGATTTGAGCAGTTGCCCCGAGAACCGGACCGAGAGGTCGCGGTCTTGGTGCGCGCCCGCTCCTTGAGAACTCAACAGCGTGCCGAAAGTCAATGCCAAACAACCCTGTCCCCGCGGGGAGGCGGCGCAGCATTCGCTGCGTGCGCATCTTCGGGACAGAATTCCTTTTGGTTTGACAGACGAATACGATCAGCTCGTCTGCTCAGGCCAGTATCACTTTTCCGTGTCTTGTGTCGGTTCGCCGGCACACCCAAAGACATTTACGGAGAGTTTGATCCTGGCTCAGGACGAACGCTGGCGGCGTGCTTAACACATGCAAGTCGAACGGTGAAAGGGAGCTTGCTCCCTGGATCAGTGGCGAACGGGTGAGTAACACGTGGGCAACCTGCCCCTGACTCTGGGATAACTCCGGGAAACCGGGGCTAATACCGGATATGACGCGACTCGGCATCTTGTCGCGTGGAAAGTTTTTCGGTCAGGGATGGGCCCGCGGCCTATCAGCTTGTTGGTGAGGTAACGGCCCACCAAGGCGACGACGGGTAGCCGGCCTGAGAGGGCGACCGGCCACACTGGGACTGAGACACGGCCCAGACTCCTACGGGAGGCAGCAGTGGGGAATATTGCGCAATGGGCGAAAGCCTGACGCAGCGACGCCGCGTGAGGGATGAAGGCCTTCGGGTTGTAAACCTCTTTCAGCAGGGACGAAGCCGCAAGGTGACTGTACCTGCAAAAGAAGCACCGGCTAACTACGTGCCAGCAGCCGCGGTAATACGTAGGGTGCAAGCGTTGTCCGGAATTATTGGGCGTAAAGAGCTCGTAGGCGGTCTGTCGCGTCGGATGTGAAAACTCGGGGCTCAACTCCGAGCCTGCATTCGATACGGGCAGACTAGAGTTCGGTAGGGGAGACTGGAATTCCTGGTGTAGCGGTGAAATGCGCAGATATCAGGAGGAACACCGGTGGCGAAGGCGGGTCTCTGGGCCGATACTGACGCTGAGGAGCGAAAGCGTGGGGAGCGAACAGGATTAGATACCCTGGTAGTCCACGCCGTAAACGGTGGGCGCTAGGTGTGGGGGACTTTCCACGTCCTCTGTGCCGCAGCTAACGCATTAAGCGCCCCGCCTGGGGAGTACGGCCGCAAGGCTAAAACTCAAAGGAATTGACGGGGGCCCGCACAAGCGGCGGAGCATGTGGCTTAATTCGACGCAACGCGAAGAACCTTACCAAGGCTTGACATGCAGGGAAATCTCATAGAGATATGGGGTCCGCAAGGGCTCTGCACAGGTGGTGCATGGTTGTCGTCAGCTCGTGTCGTGAGATGTTGGGTTAAGTCCCGCAACGAGCGCAACCCTCGTCCTATGTTGCCAGCGAGTAATGTCGGGGACTCATAGGAGACTGCCGGGGTCAACTCGGAGGAAGGTGGGGATGACGTCAAATCATCATGCCCCTTATGTCTTGGGCTGCACACATGCTACAATGGTCGGTACAAAGGGCTGCGAGACCGCAAGGTGGAGCGAATCCCAAAAAGCCGGCCTCAGTTCGGATTAGGGTCTGCAACTCGACCCTATGAAGTCGGAGTCGCTAGTAATCGCAGATCAGCAACGCTGCGGTGAATACGTTCCCGGGCCTTGTACACACCGCCCGTCACGTCACGAAAGTCGGTAACACCCGAAGCCAGTGGCCCAACCGCAAGGAGGGAGCTGTCGAAGGTGGGATCGGCGATTGGGACGAAGTCGTAACAAGGTAGCCGTACCGGAAGGTGCGGCTGGATCACCTCCTTTCTAAGGAGCATTTGGCCGGTCAGCTTCGTGCTGGTCGGTCCAAAACCATGCTCAAGGCGTACGTCCTTGAGATGGTGCTCAAGGGTGGAACATTGACCAGTAGGCCGTCGCACCTGCGACCACACCTAGTACACCTGCCTTTGGGCGGGAGGGACGGTGTGGACGTGAGTGAGGCGGCCCAGGCGCGCTGTTGGGTCCTGAGGGAACGGGCTCGGTCCTAGGCTTCTAGGGCTTCGCTCACCTTCTGCGGGACCGACCCCCACCGGACGGCTCGAGTCTTCGAGCACGCGGTGGTTCGGGGCCGGCTCTCCGCCCGTACCTTGAGAACTACACAGTGGACGCGAGCATCTTTGTGGCCAAGTTATTAAGGGCGCACGGTGGATGCCTTGGCATTAGGAGCCGAAGAAGGACGTAGGAGGCTGCGATAAGCCTCGGGGAGCTGTCAACCGAGCTGTGATCCGAGGATTTCCGAATGGGGAAACCCGGCAGGAGTCATGTCCTGTCACCCACACCTGAACACATAGGGTGTGCGGAGGGAACGTGGGGAAGTGAAACATCTCAGTACCCACAGGAAGAGAAAACAACAGTGATTCCGTCAGTAGTGGCGAGCGAACGCGGAACAGGCCAAACCAGATACGTGTGATAGCTGTCAGGCGTTGCGTATGTGGGGTTGTGGGACAATTCAGTCGGAGCTGACACCCGACAGGGAGTAAGAAATCATCGATGTAGTCGAAGGGCATGCGAAAGGCCCGGCATAGAGGGTAATACCCCCGTAGACGAAACATCAGTGACTCCCGAGTTGTATCCCAAGTAGCACGGGGCCCGAGAAATCCCGTGTGAATCTGGCGGGACCACCCGCTAAGCCTAAATACTCCCTAATGACCGATAGCGGACTAGTACCGTGAGGGAAAGGTGAAAAGTACCCCGGGAGGGGAGTGAAATAGTACCTGAAACCGTGTGCCTACAAGCCGTTGGAGCGTCGTCGGAGCTTGCTCCGGCCGTGACAGCGTGCCTTTTGAAGAATGAGCCTGCGAGTTTGCGATATGTGGCGAGGTTAACCCGTGTGGGGCAGCCGTAGCGAAAGCGAGTCTGAACAGGGCGTTCAGTCGCATGTCCAAGACCCGAAGCGAAGTGATCTACCCATGGGCAGGTTGAAGCGACGGTAAGACGTCGTGGAGGACCGAACCCACCAGGGTTGAAAACCTGGGGGATGACCTGTGGGTAGGGGTGAAAGGCCAATCAAACTTCGTGATAGCTGGTTCTCCCCGAAATGCATTTAGGTGCAGCGTCACGCGTTTCTTGCCGGAGGTAGAGCACTGGATGGTCTAGGGGGCCAACAAGCTTACTGAAATCAGCCAAACTCCGAATGCCGGTAAGTGAGAGCGTGGCAGTGAGACTGCGGGGGATAAGCTCCGTAGTCGAGAGGGAAACAGCCCAGACCACCGGCTAAGGTCCCTAAGCGTGTGCTAAGTGGGAAAGGATGTGGAGTCGCAGAGACAACCAGGAGGTTGGCTTAGAAGCAGCCACCCTTGAAAGAGTGCGTAATAGCTCACTGGTCAAGTGATTCCGCGCCGACAATGTAGCGGGGCTCAAGCACACCACCGAAGCCGTGGCATTCACACTGATAGCCCGGCCTCTCTTGAGAGGTCCAGGCGTGTGGATGGGTAGGGGAGCGTCGTGTGGCGAGTGAAGCGGCGGGGTGACCCAGTCGTGGACGCCACACGAGTGAGAATGCAGGCATGAGTAGCGAAAGAGGGGTGAGAAACCCCTCCGCCGAATGACCAAGGGTTCCAGGGTCAAGCTAATCTGCCCTGGGTAAGTCGGGACCTAAGGCGAGGCCGACAGGCGTAGTCGATGGACAACGGGTTGATATTCCCGTACCGGCGAAAGTCCGCCCATGCTGAACCCAGTAATGCTAAGTGCCGCGACGCTGGCAACCCTTCGGGGGAGCTGGCCGAGTCGCGCGAACCAAGCTGGTAGTAGGCAAGCGATGGGGTGACGCAGGAAGGTAGTCCAACCGCGGCGATGGTAGACCGCGGGTAAGGGTGTAGGACGAGATGTAGGCAAATCCGCATCTCATGTGTCTGAGACCCGATACCGAGCCGAAACAGGTGAAGTGGATGATCCTATGCTGCCGAGAAAAGCCTCTAGCGAGGACTGAGCCGCCCGTACCCCAAACCGACTCAGGTGGTCAGGTAGAGAATACCAAGGCGATCGGGCTAACTATGGTTAAGGAACTCGGCAAAATGCCCCCGTAACTTCGGGAGAAGGGGGGCCGCGTAGCGTGTAGAGGCTTGCCCTCGAAGCGTTGTACGGCCGCAGAGACCAGGGAGAAGCGACTGTTTACTAAAAACACAGGTCCGTGCGAAGTCGCAAGACGCAGTATACGGACTGACGCCTGCCCGGTGCTGGAACGTTAAGGGGACCGGTTAGTGCCTTCGGGCGCGAAGCTGAGAACTTAAGCGCCAGTAAACGGCGGTGGTAACTATAACCATCCTAAGGTAGCGAAATTCCTTGTCGGGTAAGTTCCGACCTGCACGAATGGCGTAACGACTTCTCCGCTGTCTCAACCATAGACCCGGCGAAATTGCACTACGAGTAAAGATGCTCGTTTCGCGCAGCAGGACGGAAAGACCCCGGGACCTTTACTATAGCTTGATATTGGTGTTCGGTACGGCTTGTGTAGGATAGGTGGGAGACTTTGAAGCGAGCACGCCAGTGTTTGTGGAGTCAACGTTGAAATACCACTCTGGTCGTTCTGGATGTCTAACCTCGGTCCGTGATCCGGATCAGGGACAGTGTCTGGTGGGTAGTTTAACTGGGGCGGTTGCCTCCAAAAGAGTAACGGAGGCGCCCAAAGGTTCCCTCAGCCTGGTTGGCAATCAGGTGTTGAGTGCAAGTGCACAAGGGAGCTTGACTGTGAGACAGACATGTCGAGCAGGGACGAAAGTCGGGACTAGTGATCCGGCGGTGGCTTGTGGAAGCGCCGTCGCTCAACGGATAAAAGGTACCCCGGGGATAACAGGCTGATCTTCCCCAAGAGTCCATATCGACGGGATGGTTTGGCACCTCGATGTCGGCTCGTCGCATCCTGGGGCTGGAGTAGGTCCCAAGGGTTGGGCTGTTCGCCCATTAAAGCGGCACGCGAGCTGGGTTTAGAACGTCGTGAGACAGTTCGGTCCCTATCCGCTGTGCGCGCAGGAGACTTGAGAAGGGCTGTCCCTAGTACGAGAGGACCGGGACGGACGAACCTCTGGTGTGTCAGTTGTTCCGCCAGGAGCACGGCTGATTAGCTACGTTCGGGATGGATAACCGCTGAAAGCATCTAAGCGGGAAGCCGGCTTCAAGATGAGGTCTCCCACAGGGTTAACCTGGTAAGGCCCCCAGCTAGACGACTGGGTTGATAGGCCGGAGGTGGAAGAGCGGTAACGCTTGTAGCCGACCGGTACTAATAGGCCGAGGACTTGACCACTTTTCCCAACCTTCGGGTTGGGGATGCTACGCGTCCACTGTGTGGTTCCCGAGATACGGTCGGGAATCGGCTGACATCTCAATAGAGTTTCGGCGGTCATGGCGAAGGGGAAACGCCCGGCTCCATTCCGAACCCGGAAGCTAAGCCCTTCAGCGCCGATGGTACTGCCCTGGTGACGGGGTGGGAGAGTAGGACGCCGCCGGACATTCTTTCGAAGAGGGTCATCCCGTGAGGGGTGGCCCTCTTCGCTTTTCTGGCTACCTCGTCTCTGGCTACCTCGTCGAGGCGATAGTTGACCGACCCGCGAGAGTTCCACCCGATCAGGCAGGCTGGGTTCCCGGTGCCACCGGGCCACTGAGACGCACAGGTCTCCCAGACAGATAGGCAGGACATGGCTCACGACGACAAGCCTGGGAGCAGCAACCCAGGCAAGCGATCGGGCTCTGGTCCGGCTCGTCCGGGCGGGGGCAAACCCAGCGGGGGCAAACCGAGCCGCGGTGCATCGGAGCGACGCGGATCGACGAGAGGCGGGCGAGGGGGTTCCTCGCCCAACGCGACCGGTCGTACGGGGGCGGCCTGGCGCGCTGAGCGCAGCGATGACGGACGGCCGCGCAAGCAGGTGCCGTACGCCCCCGAGCCGAGCGCTGACGTGACCCCCGACCTGCTCGATCGGGAGGCACGCGCAGAGCTGCGGACGCTGCCGGCGACGCTGGCCGACGACGTGGCCAAACATCTGGTGATGGCGGGGCGGTTGCTCGACGAAGACCCCGACACGGCCTACCAGCACGCCGCCAAGGCGCAGGCGCTGGCTTCCAGGGTGGCGGTGGCCCGAGAAGCGCTGGGGATGGCCGCCTATGCCACGGGGCGCTGGGCGCAGGCCCTGTCTGAGCTGCGGGCGGCCCGTCGAATGAGCGGCTCGGACGTCCACCTACCACTGATGGCCGACTGCGAGCGGGGGCTCGGTCGCCCCGAGCGGGCGTTGGCGCTTGCCGGCACCCCCGAGGCGGCTCGCCTCGACCCCGCCGGGCGCATCGAGATGCGCATCGTCGCGTCGGGCGCGCGCCGCGACCTCGGCCAGCTCGACGCCGCCGTGGTCACGCTCCAGGTCGCCGAGCTGAAGTCGTCGAAAATCCACCCATGGACCGGACGGCTGCGTTACGCCTACGCCGACGCGCTGCTCGCTGCCGGTCGTGAGGACGAGGCGAAGGAGTGGTTCGCCCGAGCCGTGGCCGCCGATCCTGAGGCGACCACCGACGCGGTGGAACGGCTGGAAGAGCTCGACGGAACCGTCTACGAGGATTTGCTCGAGAGCGACGACATCGACGAGAGGAATCAGGCGCCGTCTGAGTGACCAAGGCTGCGTCATGTCTAGCTTACGATGCCGTCTATCCGCGTAGGGCTGTCATCTGTGCCGCGCAAGAGACACATCCGGTGACCGGAACGAACGATCAAAGGGATACTCGACTTGTTTGCTGGCGCTGCGGAGCTCATCAAGCTGACCGGCTTGGTGACGGTTGTGGCGTGCTCAGCGCTCGCGGTGCCGCCGGTTCCCGCGCTCGCGGAACCGGGTGAGCCACTGGCCGTCGATGACTTCGTCTACGTCCCGGTCACGGGCCCGCTCTACGAGCTGTTTCCAGCGGACGGTGGGTTGCTCGTCCGGGACAACGACAACTATCCGGACGCCACGTCCACCACGTTCGACGTCTCGCAGGTTTCGCACGGCGAGGAGCACGAGGACGGCCCAGGTTCGCTGCGAGTTGGCTATCCCGGCGGCTACGCGGGTGTTGACGTTCCGTACACCAACCACGGGCCGCACGGAGACGCCTTCGCGGTCGCCCACTTCTTGTTCGGACAGGCCGTCCCCACCGACGACGTGGCTCGCACCCGGAAGAACATGACCGTGACCATCGACGTGCTCCAAAACGACAGCTACGTCGGTGGTTCGGTCCTAAAAGTCACCTCCGCAACGGGTGGCGTCGCGACGGTGACTGCAGGCGACGACGTTTCGTTCACCCCCGCTCAGAACTTCATCGGCGACGCTTCGGTGACCTACCAAGTCAACTATCCCAACGGCGCGTACGTCGTGCCGTCACGAGACGCTGCAGTTGAGATTCACGTTGCCGATCTCGACAAGACAACCTTGACGATGACAGGCGACCGAAAGGTGACTAGGGGGCGTACCGCGCTTCTGCATACGCGACTGGATATGGAACATGGCAGTCTGGGTTTCGTTGAGACAGTGACGCTATGGACGACTGGGGCGAACAAGCATCAGGTCGCAGCAAAATCTTCGTCCAGCCCAACCTTCAACTTCGCCGTCAAGCCGAGCAAAACCACCACGTACAAGACCAAGTACGCGGGCAGCAAATACAACCAGCCATCCACGTCGAACAAGCGCACCCTGGTTGTTGTGGAACCGAAACCGAAGAAGTTGGTTGCGATCGTCACGTACTCGCACAAGACCATCAAGTTGGGGAAGAGCCTGACGGTTCGAGTCAACAGCCAGGACACCTGGGGAGGAACGCCGGTCGTTCTCGAGAAGAGGGTCGACGGAAAGTGGCGGGAAATCGCAGCAGGCTTTCTGAACGGGCATGGCAACCACACCTTCAGCTGGAAGCCGAAGAAGGCCGGCAAGTACACAGTGCGAGGGCGCGTAGCCGGGCTGTCACCTGACGACTCGACCAAGGCGGTCAAGATCACCGTGAACAAAACCAATTGAGCATGACGCAGGGCTTAGTTCGCCGCGTGTTCCTGCTCTAGGTGGTCGAGCCAGCGCATGATTCCCACAAGGTTGGATCGGTCGGCGTTGAGGTGCTCATACCGCGCGACGCGCGCGGGGTCGGCCAGGAACGCCTCGTAGCGCTCGGCCGTGCGTTCCCTGACCCGACTCAACGCGTGATCGAGATCGAGCCCGTCGAGGCGGGCCTCGCGGGCGAGCTCCACCCATAGCCGCAACTCCTCCTCGGAGCGATCCAAGGTCGACTGGACCTCGGTGACCGGGCCGAAGTGGCTGAACAGCAACCGGGTCGGCCGCGCCGACCGGAAGCGGTCCAGCGAGTCGCAGGCCAGGTCGAGGTCGAAGTCCGGTGGCGGGGTCGAGGGGCGGACATCGGCGGTCTCCGGCACATAGATGCCAGCCGCGTCCCCGACATAGAGATCACCGGTCTCGGAATCGACCATGCCGAGATGGTGGGAGGCATGTCCTGGGGCGTGGAACGCGTCCAGCCTCCGGCCCCCGCCCAAATCGATGGTCCCCGTGGTGCCGAGCGACCTGATCCGCGAGCCGTCGGTCGGTGCCAGCAGCCCGAAAACGTCGTCGAGCACCGAACCGAACACTCTGCGCGCACTTGCCAGCAACCGGTCCGGGTCGACGAGGTGCCTTGCTCCAGCCTCGTGGACGACGACCTCTGCGTCCGGAAACATCTTCGCGACGTCGCCGACGCCGCCTGCATGGTCGAGGTGGATGTGGGTGACGACGATCGTCGCCAGGTCTTGGGGCTCCACGCCCAAGGATGCAAGCGCCTGCCGGACCGTCTCGGCCGAGTTCGCTGTACCCGTCTCGACCAGGCACGGGCGGTCGCTGAGGATCGCGTAGGCGCTGGTGATCCCGTCATAGCCCGACATCCGAGTGTCGATCGAGTGCACCCCCGCGCCAAGGTCGATCACGTCGCCGTCCACAGGGCCTCCTCGTCCCCAGCGCAGCTCACCCGGGCTGCCCTCGTGGTCAACAGGCTGCCATGGTCTGTGGCGAAGACGCGTCCCCGACACTTGGGAGGAATTCAATGGCTGCATCACCAGCCGCTCGCTCGTCTGCTGGCCCGCTCAATGAGGTGCAACTGCGCGGGCGATTGTCCGGACCCCCCCAACAACGGCAGTTGCCGAGCGGCGACCGTGTCGTGATGCTGCGGGTGGTGGTCCCTCGCACCGGAAGGTCGCGACCGCGGGCCGCGTCAGCGGCGAAGTCTAAGGATGGTCGGACCCGCTCAGCGGGGGTTGACACGCTGGACTGCGCCGTTTGGCGTGCCGATCTCTGCCGCAGGATCGCGTCCTGGAGGGACGGCGACCAGGTTGAGCTCAAGGGTGCGTTGCACCGTCGCTTCTGGCGCGCTGGCTCCGGGGTCGCGAGTCGCTGCGAGATCGAGGTCAGCGCCGTACGGCGGCTCGTCCGCGCTAAGTGAGGAGGTGGCCACCGTCTGGCACGATGAGCCGATGACTGAGCGCCTGGCCGAGGTTGCCCCCGGTGTCTGGGTCGCGACGTCACGTCGCTACGCCACCACATCGACGGTCCTTCTGGACGGGCAGGGTGGCGCTCTGGTCGTCGACCCCGCTTGGGATGCCGACGAGCTCGCCGCCATCCCCGCAGACCTTCGCGCGCTGGGCGTCGGATGCGTGGCAGGGGTGGCCACGCACGAGCACTACGACCACGTGCTGTGGCATCCCGACCTCGGTCGCGTTCCGCGATGGACTTCGTCGGGGACGGCTGCCCGAGCGGCCGGCCACCGTGAGGAGCTGATCGCGCCACTAGAGGGCGACATTCCCGGTGACCTGATCGACCTGGCCGCGCGGCTCGACCCACTTGTCGGTGACAAGATCCCGTGGGACGGGCCATCGGTCCGGGTCTGGATCCACGACGCGCACGCACCCGCACATCTCGCCCTCGAGCTGGAGGAGTCCAGAGTTCTCGTCGCGGGTGACATGCTCAGCGATATCGAGCTACCCATGCCGGACAGTTCGGCGCCGGACCTGGTGTCTTACCTCGCCGGACTCGACACGCTTGCGCCAATCGTAGGCCGCGCCACCATGCTGATCCCTGGGCACGGCACGCCCACCGAGCAGCCGATGCACCGCCTCGACGCGGATCGGGCCTACCTCGATGCGATCCTCAACGGTCGGCCCGTGGACGACCCACGGATGGCCTACGACGGGATGGCCGAGTTGCACGCGGCCAACGTGGTCCAAGCAGCGCGGACGGCGTCGGTCTGATGTGTGGCGCCGCACCGGTTGGCAGAACCGCTTAGCAGGACCGCTTGGCGATCAGGCGGCGTGGGGCTTCCCGATGTAGGCCACGCCGAGCCTGAAGATGGCCCACAGGACACCGGTCGCGGAGGCTGCGACCAACAGCAGACCAAGATCGGACGCGAACATGAACACCGTGCTTAGCGGCGCGCCGGCCAGGCTCGGGACCAGGAAGAGAAAGACCCACGCCGCGACGAGCGTGGTGAGCAGCGGGAAGAACAGGCTGAACCGGCCGAGGCCACTCGATGCCTTGGCACGAACCTCGCCGCGATGCCGCCATGCCCAGATCATGCTGAGCAGGTAGACGATGGGTAGGAACATCAACGCGAGGAACAGACCCTTCTGGAGCACTCGGGAGTCCTCGCCGTCGGCCACGAAGCTGTGCTCCATGCCGACCGGCTCAAGGATGTGGGCTGTCACATAGGTCTGGTCATCCTGGGCGCTGACGACCTCGATCAGGCGGCCGAGCCCAGCGCCGTGAAGCTCTTGGAGATCGAACCGATGACGAAGGGCGTATCCGGGGTGACCTGCCTGTCAGTCCCGACCTTGACAACTCCACCTGCACCGACCGACGTGACCTCACCGTTGGACACGACCGCGTAGGCCAAACCAGGCACACCGGAAGCAGACATCTCGCTGCTGATGACATCGTCGATCGGTACGTCGCGCGCGGCTAGAGGCGCAGCAGCGGTGAGCGCGACGACCAGGATCGGCAGAAGTCTGTGCACGGTTCAGCCCTCGACCTCTTCCGGAAGTCGCCGCGTGGTCAGCAGCCAGATGCCGAGCCAGCCCTCTCCGACCACGGATGACACGGCAACGAGTGGCAGAACCAGTCCTGACACTGTCGAGTAGTCGGCAACGACCACGTGCGCGATGGTGTCCGCGGCATAGGTAACGCCCGCGAACGCGAGGACGAATCCCAGCAGGCGGGGTGCGAAGCCCGAGCGCACGACGAGAATGCCCAGGAGTATCAAGTGGACACCGAACAGGCACAGGCCTAGCTGCCACATCGTCTGGAAGTCGTCGACGGCCTGCAGGGTCTGCGTTGCCTGCGCGTCGACCGAACCTGCCGCGGCCGTGGCCAGGGTCAATGCCTGCACCAGGAAGACAAGAGCCACACCGAGCATGACGCCGTAGCCGAGTCGGAACCGCGCCATCAGGATGGAGACGTCCCTGTCGACGCTGCTGAACACCAGCTGAGGGGCCTAGGCCAAGACGATGTCGAGCAGGACGATGAAAAGGAACGCCAGGATGCCGGTCCTCAGCAGTGCAGGGGAGTCGGCGATGTTCGCCGTCGTGGCCAGCGGATCGTCCTGCACGACCAGTCCCTCAAGGACGAGGAAATTGGCGAGGATGGCCAGAGCGAACATCAGCACGTAGGAGACGCCGGCGATTCGAGCGGTCCGTCGGATCCGTCGTCCGGGCTGATTTGAGGGTGGAGTCGGGTGCGTCGTGACCCCGGGCGAGGCGGTGTGAGAGGTCACGAGTCATCCTCGGAGCGGGTGCAGGCGGGTTGCCGAGCGGCGATCGGTGCGGACTCGACACCTCGCGGGGCCACGACGACGACTGCCTTGCCTGTGATGCGTCCGGCGTCGAGGTCAGTCATGGCATCACGGACACGAGCCAGCGGATATCGGCCGCCGAGGAGAGAGACAACCGTGCCGCTCGCCAGGAGATCGGACAGGTGATCGATGGTGTCGTGGTGTTCGCGGCTGATGAACGAGGTGAGGCGTTGACGGGAGAAGGCGGACAGCATTGCCGCCCGGAGGTTGCGGCCGATGCCGCCGGTCAAGCCGCCCCCGCCTTCGCCTCCGACGATCACGAGCGCGCCAGTTGGGGTCAGGGCGCGCTTCAACCGCCGCACCGGGTTGAGGCCACCGGCGTCGATGATCAGGTCGTAGCTCGTGCTGCCGTCGAGGTAGTCACCGGTCGCGTAATCGATGACGTGCTCTGCCCCGAGGCTGAACACCGTTGCGGTTTTGGCCCCGCTACAGACGCCTGTGACGTGAGCGCCCAGCGCGGCTGCTATCTGGACCGCGTAGCTGCCCACTCCGCCCGAGGCGCCGATCACGAGGACCGACTGGCCGGCCTGGACCCGACCGACGTTGGTAAGCGCCTGAAGGGCCGTCCCCCCGGAGATCGCGGCGACCGCCGCCGACTCGAAGCTGACGGCCGCGGGTTTGTGGCTGAGCTTGTGCTCGGGGGCGGCCGCGTACTCCGCGTAGGTGGCGCGGCCGATCCCGAACACTTCGTCACCCGTCGCGAATCGGCGCACCGCGCTGCCTACAGCGACGACGACACCTGCCAGGTCGAGCCCGGGGACTGGCTGCTTCGGTCGGGTCAGTCCGAACCCCAGCACGCGGATGAGATACGGCGTGCCGGTCATCAGGTGCACTGTGCCGCGGTCGACGCCTGCGGCGTGCACACGGACAAGCACTTCATCGTCGGCGATCTCCGGGAGAGGGAGGCGGGCCTCCGAAATCACGTCGGCACCGCCATAGCGAGGGGCGATGACCGCGCGCATGAGCGCGGGCTCAACCGCCCGGTCAGCTGGGCGGGTGCTGGGTGATGAGGGGCTGGTGGAAGGCATGAATTCCTCTCGACTCAGTGTCGTACTTAGTACGACAATGCGTACACTATCCGTACTTAGTACGATGAGTCAAAGTCGCGGTGAAGGGTTCCCATGTCCAGTCCTGGTGCCAACGTTCGGCTCACGCCGGAACGTGTGCTCGATGGTGCTCTCGCCCTCGCCGATCGAATCGGGGTCGCGGCGCTGACGATTCGCCGGCTCGCTGACGAGCTCGGTGTGAAGCCGATGACCATCTACCACCACCTCCCATCGAAGGACGCGATCGTCGGCGGCATGGTCGAGCGGGTGTTCGCGGAGATCGACCCACCCCCCGAAAGCGAGCCATGGACGCAGGCGATGCGAGTTCGTTGCCTGTCCGCTCGAAGGGTCCTCAATCGGCACCCGTGGGCGGCACCGCTGATGGAGTCGCGTCGGTCGCCCGGCCCGGAAAACTTGCGTCACCACGAGGCCGTTCTTGGCTGCCTGCGCAGGGGTGGTTTGTCCTGGCAGATGACGGCACACGCCTATGCGATCTTGGACAGCTACATCTTCGGTTTCGCTTTCGAGGAGGCGACCCTTCCCTCGTCTGCGGACGAGACGTTCGCCAAGGTCACGAAGGAGATCGCCGCAACGTTCGACACCGCCGAGTACCCGTTGCTCACGCAGTTCGCTGCCGAGCACGTCCTGGCGCCGGGCTACTCCTTCGGCGACTCGTTCGAGTTCGGGTTGGACCTCATCATCAGCGGCCTTGAGCGGGCAGCTCTCGGCTGACACGGGGGCTCCGCGGTGGCCTGAGAGGCTGGACGAGCGCGCGGAGCGGCCCGAGGATGGGTATGTGTCCGAGCTCCGGCTTGTGATGGCTTCCCGAATCGTCACCCAGTCGGGCAACGACGCCCGGGCGCTGCTGGTCGTTGGAGATCAGGTCTTCGCCACCGGGTCTGTCGAGGAGATGCAAACGCTGGCGCCGAATGCTGCGCGATGGGACTACGGCGAAGCGACCATCGTCCCCGGCTTCAACGACGCGCACAGTCACCTGACGATGACCGCGGCGCAGGCGACCGGGCTCGACCTTTCGAGCGACGACATCGACGGGCCGGAGGCCCTCGAACTGGCTCTGCGGAACTTCGCGGTGAGTCTGCCGGCGGGGGCTTGGCTGATCGGTAACCGCTACGACCACGTGCGCAGCGGCAACGGAAGCCGGCTGACTCGATCGGACCTGGACCGGCTCGTGCCCAACCGACCAGCCATCGTGGTGAACATCGGCGCCCACTGGGGCGTGGCGAACTCGCAGGCTCTCGCCCTAGGCGGGCTTGACGACGGATCGGGCGACCCCCCAGGCGGACAGCTCGGGCGCGACGACCAGGGACGGCTCGACGGGTACCTCGCCGAGCAGGCGCTGTTTGACTTCGTCTACCCCTCGCTCGCCTCGGGGGCGCCGATCGCTCCCGTCGTAGGCGTCGACTCCCTCGCCGCGGCGATTCTCGAGGTCGCCCAGACGTTTCTCGCCTCCGGCCTCACCTCCGTGGGGGACGCGATGGTCGGGACGCAGGAGCTCCGCGCACTGCAGGAGGCCAGGAGCCGGGGGCTCGGGCTGCGGGTGAACGCGCTGCTCACCTACCCCAACCTCCCGATGGTGGCTGCTCTCGGCCTCCAGGACGGCTTCGGTGATGATTGGCTTCGGATCGGGGGGATCAAGGCCTTCGCCGACGGCGCCGTCGCTGGCCGCTCGTGCGCGGTCGCGGAGCCGTTCGAAGGCACGGACGACCGCGGCATCCTCACGATGGACGCGCGGCGACTCAGCGAGCTCGTGGAGCAGGCGACAGCCGCCCGCACCCGCCTGGCGATCCATGCCAATGGCGAGCGGGCGATCACGATGGTGCTCGATGCCCTGGACGCGGTTTCCAGCCCTGGAGACGGTCCAAGGCTCCGGCATCGCATCGAGCACTGCTCGATCGTGACCCCGGAGATCCTCGCCAGGATGGCGAGCCTCGGCGTCATGGCTGTGCCCTTCGGCAGCTACGCCTGGTACCACGGTGACACGTTGATCGACTGGTACGGTCGCCCGCGACTCGAGCGCATGTTTGCGCACCGCTCGATGCTGGATGCGGGCCTCACCGTCGCGGGCTCGTCTGACTACCCGTGCGGCCCCTTTGAGCCCTTGCTCGGCCTGCAGAGCTGTGTCACCAGGCGCTCTCGGCAGGGTCGGGAGGTGGGAACGAGCCAGCGGGTCTCGCTGCGCGAGGCCCTGTGGATGTACACCGTGGGGTCGGCGACCGTCTCCGGCGAGGCGAAGGCCAAGGGCCGGCTCGCGCCCGGATTCCTCGCCGACTTCACGGTCCTGGCTGGAGACCTCATGGCCGTGGCCGAAGGCGAGATCGGGGGGGTGGAGGTCCTGGCCACGTGGGTCGGCGGCGAGCCGCGCTGGCAGCGCGGGACTGCGTAGGACTCGCCGAGTATGGGGCTCTGCGCGCGCGGTGGCCCCGGATGCCCAGACGCAGGTGGCTGGACATATACCCCATGGGGTATATTGACGTCATCGAATCGACGTCAGGAGGTCTTCCCGTGTGCAGTCCCGCGCTTTGTCCTAGGTGCCGCAAGGTCACGTACTCCGGCTGTGGCGCTCATGTCGAGCAGGTTCTGGCGAGCGTTCCGCCCGCCAACCGCTGCAGCTGCCGCTGACGCCTGACCAGTCGGGGACGACATGACAGCCAAGTCCTCGAGACGACCACTAGCAACAGAGGGAAACCGATGGGATTCATGGACATATTCGCGAAGGTTCCGTCCGTTGACGCGGGCACAGCACGAGACCTCGTGCGCGAAGGTGCCGTCCTGCTCGATGTCCGTGAGACCAGCGAATGGAACGCCGGGCACGCTCCTCAGGCCGCCCATCTGCCGCTCGGCCGGATCAGCGAGGCGTCGAAGAAGGTGCGGGATGGCAAGCGGGTTGTTGTCGTTTGTCGCAGTGGCCATCGTTCACGGTCGGCCACCAAGGCGCTGATCTCGATGGGCTACGACGCCACGAACCTCACCGGGGGGATGAGTGCCTGGGCGGCGGTAGGCGGTCAGGTCGTGGATCGTTCGGGTCGCGTCGGCTCGATCTGAGCTGCGCCTTGTCCGATCCGTTGATCCTCATCGCCGTTGGTGCCCTACTAGGCCTTGTACTCGGCCTGCTCGGCGGTGGTGGCGGGATCCTTGCCGTCCCGGCGCTGGTGGCTCTGGGTGAGCCGGTGTTGGTCGCCTCGACGATGTCGCTGGTGATCGTCGGGACTGGCGCGGCGGCTGCGGTCGTTCCGCATCACCAAGCCCGCCGCATCGACTGGAAGGTAGGAATCACCTTCGGTGTGCTGGGATCGTTTGGAGCGGTGATCGGCGCCCTGGCGGCTCAGTCTGCGAGCGAAGCGGTGCTTCTGGTCGGGCTCACCCTGATGCTGCTGGTGGGCTCCTACACCATGCTCCGGGCGGCGTACGCCGCGCGACAGGCTGCGATCAAGCCCGATCCGGCCGTGCTGGTCATGGCCTATGGCGCGGCCGTTCCTTCGGTGGAGCCAGCGAGGGAGAACGCCTCGAAGAGCCGACCTCCCGCGAAGCCGGCATGGATCCTCGCGCTGGCCACGGCCGTGGGGCTGGTGACCGGCTTCTTCGGCGTGGGTGCAGGATTCGTCGTCGTCCCGGCCTTGGTTGCAGCCATGCGGGTGCCCATCAAGCGCGCAACCGCAACCGCCCTCGTCGTCATCGTCATCAATTCCGCAGTCGCTCTGCTCGTACGCCATGGCAACCTGGGTCCGCCCTCGCAGACCATGGCGCTCGCCGTTGCGGCTGCCGTGTTCGCCGTGATCGGCGCCCTCGTTTCTCACCGCATCCCTGGATGGCTGCTGTCGGCCGCCTTCGGCATCCTGATGGTGCTGGTCGCGGGATTCACCGTGACGAGCGCGGTGGGGTCCGCGTGATGCGCATCTGCTCGCTCCTGGGCCTTACCTCGGCCACAGTCGATCCGCCCCATCGATACCCGGTGGGGTATAGTAGACAGTCCATCGACCTGGGAGGGGCTCGTGGAGCTCGAGACTGACGACATGACCCCGATCCTCAATCGGTTGCGGCGCGCCGAGGGCCAGCTCGGAGGCGTCATCCGCATGCTCGAGGACGGCAGGGACTGTCAGGACGTGGTGACGCTGCTTGCTGCGGTGTCCAAGGCCCTCGACAAGGCCGGTTTCGCCATCGTGGCGAGCGGTCTGCGCCAGTGCGTCGCTGCGCAGGACGCGGACGGCGCCCCGGACATCGCAGCACTGGAGAAGCTCTTTCTCTCCCTGGCGTGACCACAGCCGTGCCCGCGCCGGTCGGAGCGCCCTCGCCGAGAGATCGGCGCACCGCTCGGCTGCTGGTGGCGGGCCAGTTCGTCCTGCTGGCAGTGATCGTGCTGCTGCCCGGCGCGGACGCCTGGACGCTTCCGTCGGCCCTCATAAGGGCCGCTCGGTTGGCCGAGGTGGTGGGGCTCTTGATCATCGCGGTCGGAGCGATCGCCCTAGGGCGCGGCCTCACCGCAGCTCCCTTGCCGAATGCTCGCGCTGAGCTTCGAACGGGCGGGCTCTACCGCATCGTCCGACATCCGATCTATACCGGACTGCTCTTGTTCGCGCTGGCCCGCACCCTCATGTCCGACAACTGGTGGACCGTGGCGGCGTGCGCGGCACTGTTCGTCCTGATCAATGGCAAAGCCCGTTGGGAGGAGCAGCACCTAGCCGCGCGGTTCCCTGGGTACTCCGACTACGCGGCCACCACCCCGCGCTTCGTCCCGGGCTGGCCGACCAAGCGGTAAGCCAACCACCGCGACGCGAGCTCCGGCCCTCGCGGCTCAGGCTGAGACCGCCGCCCCCACGGCCTCCCAGGCGGCGAAACCTCCGGCGAGGTCCGACACGTCGTCGTAACCACGGCTGCGCAGGAAGCTGGCCGCGACACTTGAGCGCCACCCGCCGGCGCAGTAGGCGACGATCGGGCGGTCGGACGGGATGTCAGACAGGCGTCGACCGAGCTCAGCCAGCGGGATGTGCGTAGCCCCCGGAATCGAACCCAATGCATACTCGCCGACATTGCGGACGTCCACGACCCACGGCGCGTTCGGGTCCGACAGGTGCCGGTCGAGCTGATCCGGCGTCAGGCGGCTCGACTGGGTCACCTCGTCTGCCAGCGTCAGGAACGTCGCTTCGGCGTCGGGGACGTACCCGATCGTGTGGTCGAACCCGATGCGAGACAGGCGGGTGGCGACTTCCTGCTCGCCGCCGGCAGCGGCGATGACGACGACCTCGTCGGCCGGCTGCAGGACCATACCGGCAGTCTCAGCGAACCGCCCGTCCGCTGGGATGTTGATCGACCCTGCGAGGTGGCCCGCCGCGAAGGTCTGGTCGTCGCGGGTGTCGATGACGGTCGCGCCGGCGGCGCGAGCCGCGGACAGGGCGGCTGCGTCGAGGGGTGGCGCGACACGTCCTGCGACCAGCACCTCGCGCTCCTGCCTGTTGAGGATCGCGTTGTAGACGAAGTACTCGGGGGCGGTGGGCTGTCCCGCCGTGACGATGGCAACGAACTGATCGACGTCCATGGGTTGGCAGGCGTAGTTGAACCGGCGCTGATCTCCGATCGTGGACTGCAGCTCGGTCGAGAGGTTCTTGCCGCACGCTGAGCCGGCTCCGTGGGCGGGGAAGACCCGCACCTGGTCGGGGAGTCCCATGAGCTTGTGCTGGATCGAGTCAAAGAGTTGATGGCCGAGCTCGTCAGCTGTGAAGCCGACCGACGCGAGCAGGTCCGGGCGTCCCACGTCGCCGATGAACAGCGCATCACCCGTCAGCACGCCGTAAGGGATCTCGTCGGCTGAAGTTTCGTACACGAGGATGGAGATCGACTCCGGCGTGTGGCCCGGCGTCGCCATGATCTCCAACGTGACCTCGCCGAGCTCGATCCGCTCGCCATCCTCCAGCGCGCGGCTCGGGTATTCGGTGCTCGCCGCGCGGCCATAGCCGATCCAGGCTCCGGTCGCGGCGGCGATCTCGAGGTGCCCGGCGAGGAAGTCCGCGTGGAAGTGGGTGTTGATCACCCCCACGATCGTCAGCCCGTGCTCCTTGGCGTCGGTCAAATATTCGTCCACGTCGCGCCGTGGGTCGACGACCACCGCCCGCCCGGTCTTCTCGTCACCGATGAGGTAGGACGCCTGCGACAGGCATTCGAGGTAGTGCTGGGCGAAATACACGTGGACTCCTAAGTGGACGACACTGCCACTATACCCCAGGGGGTATGAGGGTGCGCGTCACCGATGCACTGCTTCGACTTCATGTGGGGACCGTCTCGCAGGGCTGTGACCGGCGATCAGCACGACGTCCATGGCGTCACGTGGACCTTGGGGGGTGTTCACCGCCCGTGTCACTGTCTCCGAATCCATCCTGCCTCCCCGGGGACCCGCGAACAGCCGGTGTGGTCAGTCTGTAGCGATCGAACGTAGGACGAACCCGCTTCGGGGCTTGGGCCCGAACGACGTCGACTTGCGGGGCATCCGTTCGCCTTGTGCGGCTAGGGCGAGGACGTCCGCGACGTCCACCGGTGCCATGAGCACCGCGACTCCGTCACTGCGCGCCGCAGCACGTACGGCGTGCGCTGCCTCATGGTGATAGGTCACGGCATCTTCGGCGGCGCCCCAGCCGGGCAACAGCACATCGTGCAAAAACGCGGTGTCGAGCCGTTGCCAGACCTCGGAATGAACCTCGTCCGGGCCTCCCGTGAAGGCTGTGCGGCGGTCCCGTTCAGTCGGCAGGATCAACTGGCGCACAGCACCGTGAGCATCAACGAGCAACAAGGTTCCGGTTGTCAGGGTGGCCAGCAGCTCGCTCCAGCTCTTCGACCGATCACCGTCGACCAGCTCGGCTCCTCGCGGGTCATCGGCGATGGCGGCCAGGGTTAGACCGGCGACCACCCGGTGGATGGCGCCCACCCGCGGCGCGTGGGTGTGCAGGTCCACGAGCAGGGCCAGACCCGCGTCCCAAGGACCGGATCCGCGCCCCTGCGCGTGCCGGGCCTGCTGCACCTTGCGGTAGGCGGCATACCGGTGGTGGCCGTCGGCGATGAGGGCCTGGCGATCCGCGAGATCGTCAGCCACTGTCTGCAGATCCGCGAGATCCTCGACGGCCCACAGTCGGTGTCGCACTCCATCGGGGGTCGTGGCCTCCGACATCGGGGCAGCGGACGTGACCTCGGCTACCACCTGTGACGCCGGCCCACCCCCGTCGTAGACGAGCCAGATCGGCTCGACGTGCGCCTCCAGCGCATTCTGCAAGGACGCACGATCCGCCACCGGCCAGGGCATGACGTCTTCGTGCGGGAGGACCACTCGATCTGCCGGATCGACCAAGGCAAGAGCGCCGATGAGGCCCCGAAGCTCCACCTGTCCCCGCAGAGCTTGCTCGTAGACATACAGCCTCGGTTCGTCGTCGCGCACCAAGGTGCCAGCTGCGAGCCAGTCGTCCAGCGTCTGCCGGGCCACGGCGTCGCGGCTGGTTCGATCGGCGGCCTCGGGAAGCACGAGTCGCACCACGTTGTGCGGGTCGCTGTCCGACAGGATCGCTGCCGACTCCCGATCCAGCACGTCATATGGCGGTGCGGTCACCGAGGTCAGGTCGACGTCCGGCGCATATCGGATGGCTCGGAAAGGGTCAAGGCGAAGGACCGGTCTAGACGCTGGTGACACCGGCGCATCGTACGGTGAGCGGGTGAAGCGTGCGTCGACCGACGGCGACGAGGCCGCGACCGGCGGCCTTGGCAGCTGCCGGCAAACCTTGATCGATCGCTACTCGGCGCTCCTGATCGACCTCGACGGCACGGTCCAGCGCGGCCGCGAGCCGGTTACGGGCGCGGCTGATGCCATGGCGGAAGCTCGTTCGCAGGGAAAGCGCCTGATCTTCGTCACCAACAACGCCAGCGTCACACCTGGCCGGGTGGTCGATGGGCTGGCTCAGGTGGGGATTGCGGCCGACGCCGCGGAGGTGCTGACGTCCGCGCAGGCCGGAGCGCGGGAGATCGCGGCGCGCGTCGAGGCGGGGAGCGCAGTGCTGGTCGTCGGCGGAGAGGGGTTGCTCACCGCCGTCGTGGCGGAGGGTCTGAGCCCAGTGTCGCGGGCGGCCGACCAACCGAGTGGCGTCGTTCAGGGGTGGTTTCCTGGGTTGGATTGGCCCCTGCTGGCCGAGGCGGCCTACACGTTGGCGCAACCGGTGCCGTGGGTGGTCACCAACCGGGACCTGACCTTGCCGACAGCGGGGGGAGTGGCCCCGGGGAACGGAGCTTTCGTCGAGCTGCTCGCGACGGTTTCGGGACGGCAGCCGGACGCCTCACCGGGCAAGCCGCAGCCGACCATGCTGTTGGCTGCGGCAGGCGAAGACCGTGCGAGCGCCCTGGTGATCGGGGACCGGCTCGACACGGACATCGCGGGTGCTGCCGCAGCCGGCCTGGACAGCCTGTTGGTACTGACCGGCGTCACCGCCCTGGCGGACCTGCTGAACGCCAAGTCCCATGAGCGGCCCACGTACGTCGGCGCCGACCTGTCAGCGCTTCGGTCCGCCCAGCCGCCGGTTGAGCGCCACGGAGGCATGTGGGTCTGCGGGTCGGCGCGAGTGTCCGTAGCCGAGCCGCCCCAGCCTGAGGGGGCGCCCTCGGACACCGACTACATCCGTGCGCTGTGTCACGCGTGGTGGACCCGCGCTGACGCCACGAACTCCACGGCAAGCGGCTAGAGCAATGAACGCAGTCGGAAGAGATCGCGGAGACTCGCGTCGATCCGCACGCGCCCGTGGCCGAAGGCCTGCGGGAAGCTGAGCCTGCCGTCGACAAGGTCGACGAGGTCGTCGGAGCCAACGGTCAACCGGATCTGGGCCTCTGGTCGCTCCTCGCTGGTGAGCTCGGCGATCGAGCCTTCCGACAAGGTCGCCCAGAAGATCACGTCCAGGTCCGGGACCCAGCAGCTCACCGTACGGTCGTCCGCGTGCGCACGCACCGAGTCATCCGCACCGTGCAGGAGAGTGACCAGCCGCTGCAACGCTGCTTCGCACTCCTCGACGGTGGCCACGGGCGCGACGGTAGCGCAGCGGACAGGTAGGTTTGTGCCATGGTCACTGACGCTCTCAAGGGTTATCTCCAGATCGCCAACGGTCTCGTCGATGTCAGCAAGGAACGGGCCACGTCGGTCGTGAAGGCTGCAGCCGCCCAAAGCCCCGACCTGCTAGCTCCCGCAGCGAACGCCACAGCCTCGGCCACCGCCACTGCGTTGTCGTTGGCCGCCCAGGTCCAGGGAGCGGCTGAGGAGCTGATGGTCACCTCACGGGACAATCGTGCCTTGCTGGTCGGGCTGATCCGCACCGAGGTCGAACGAGTCGTGTCGGCGCTCGGATTTGCGAAGGAAGCAGACGTCCAGGCCGTTCGTCACAAGGTTGACCTGCTCGAGGACGCCCTTGACGAGGCTGAAGCCGGGTTCGCCGAGGAAGCACAACCCTCGTTGCGGGTCGCGCTCGCGCCGGCCAAGAAGGCCCCCGCGAAGAAGGCAGCCAAGAAGACCGCAGCCAAGAAGACCGCAGCGAAGAAGGCAGCAAAGAAGGCCCCGGCGAAGAAGGCAGCAAAGAAGGCCCCGGCGAAGAAGGCGCCAAGAAGACCGCAGCGAAGAAGGCCGCCCAGGAGGCGCCCGCGAAGACGGTCGCCCAGGAGGCGCCCGCGAAGACGGTCGCCCAGGAGGCGCCCGCGAAGACGGTCGCCCAGGACGCGCCCGCGAAGACGGTCGCACCGTCGGCCGCGCCGCCCCCGCCGGAGATCGGGGTCCCGGAGTGAGTGACACCCCGGGTGGGGGCCAACCTGATGAAGATGCGCCGCCTGACCACTCCGGCGCGGCTGCAGCTCCCCCCGAACAGCTCAGCGTGCTGCCGGTCCCAGTCCCAGGTCCCTCCGGCGTGCCGGATGTGGACGCGGCACTCGCCCGCCTGACCGAGGTCGCCGACGGCGAGTTCGGCCGCAACGGGGAGGGTCTGGACGAGTCCGTCGAGGCCTACGAGCAGGCCCACGCGCACCTGCAGCGAGCGCTCACCGGCGGGGTGGAGGCGCAGGCCGACGCAGATCGATGACACCTCGGCGAACCAGGCTCGATGTCGAGCTGGTGCGACGCGGTCTGGCGACCTCACGCGAGCAGGCCCAGGGCCTCATCACTTCGGGTCGGGTCACGGTGAGAGGCACGG
The DNA here is from genome assembly GCA_963819985.1 of uncultured Actinomycetota bacterium. Taxonomy (GTDB): domain Bacteria; phylum Actinomycetota; class Actinomycetes; order DATJPE01; family DATJPE01; genus JANPBY01. The sequence goes on from CAWFYH010000002.1 coordinate 667,855, forward strand.
TGGCCAGCAAAGCGGCGACCCAGGTGGAGCCCGCGATCTCGATCGCGGTCGCGCCCGATGTCCGTGACCCTGGCTACGCCTCGCGTGGAGCTCACAAGCTAGCCGGGGCTCTGGATGCCTTCGGCTCCACCGGGCCGGAGGTGGAGGGCCGTCGTGCGTTGGATGCGGGAGCCAGCACCGGGGGCTTCACCGACGTTCTCTTGCGCCGCGAGGCCGCTCACGTGGTCGCGGTCGACGTCGGTTACGGCCAGCTGGTCTGGCGGCTGCGCACCGATCCTCGCGTGCACGTTGTCGACCGTACGAACATTCGAGATCTCTCCTTGGAAACTGTTCAAGGGGTGCCGGTCGATCTGGTCGTCGCCGACCTGTCGTTCATCTCGCTGGGATTGGTTCTGGAGCCCTTGCTGCGCGTCTGTCATCCCACCTCGAACCTGGTGTTGATGGTGAAACCGCAGTTCGAGGTCGGGCGTGAGCGCCTCGGTGCTGGGGGAGTGGTACGAGATCCGAGTCTTCGGTCCGGATCGGTGCGTACGATCGCCGAGCAGGCCTGGCGCCTCGGGCTGGGCACCGCAGGTGTGACAGCCAGTCCGCTGCCAGGGCCGGCTGGGAACGTCGAGTACTTCCTCTGGCTGAGGGCCGCAGCAGGCAAACCTGACCCAGAGATGATCGAGACCGCAGTCGTGGAAGGACCGCAGTGACGCCAGGGCCAGTGACACGAGGTGCGCAACCGGCCGCGGCCACCGAGCCTCACCTCACCTCGCCCAGCCCGTCTCGACGGGTCCTGCTCGTGACCCACACCGGTCGTGCGGCCGCCAGAGAGAGTGCGGTGGCGGCAGCGGCCCAACTGCTTGCCGCAGGTGTGGAAGTCGCGTTGTGCGATCCGGAAGCGACCGAATTGGCGATCCCGGGTACGGCTCTCGCTGAAGCCGCAGACCCCGGCGCGGGGTGCGATCTGGTGATGGTTCTCGGCGGCGACGGCACGCTGCTGCGCGGCGCCGAGATGGCCAGGGGACGCCAGCTACCCGTCCTTGGCGTCAATCTCGGGCATGTCGGTTTTCTGGCGGAAGCCGAGCAGGATGACCTTGTCGCCGTGGTCGAGCGAGTGGTCGCGGGTGACTACGTCGTCGAGGAACGGCTGACCCTGGCGCTGTCGATAACGCGCGGTGGTGTCGTCACGAGCACCGGTTGGGCGGTGAACGAGGTCTCCATCGAGAAAGCCGCCCGTGATCGCATGCTCGAAGTGGTGGCCGAGGTGGACGGCCGACCGCTTTCGCGCTGGGGTTGTGACGGCGTCGTGTGCGCAACTCCGACGGGATCCACGGCATACGCGTTCAGTGCAGGCGGTCCCGTGGTCTGGCCCGGTGTCGAGGCGTTGCTGATGGTGCCCATCAGTGCTCACGCGTTGTTTGCGCGCCCCCTTGTTGTAGCTCCTGCGTCAGTCCTCGCCATCGAGCTGGTAGCCGGCCACGAAGGCGTCGTGTGGTGCGACGGTCGACGGTTGTTCGACATTGCGTCGGGGGACCGGGTCGAGGTGACCCGCAGCGACGTACCTCTGCGGTTGGCCCGCTTGCACCAGGCTCCCTTCACCGATCGGCTGGTCGCCAAGTTCGCCTTGCCGGTCGAGGGGTGGCGTGGTCGGTGATCGAGGAGCTGCGCATCCGCGGTCTGGGGGTGATCGACGATGCGCTGCTGGAGCTCGGCCCTGGGCTCACCGTCGTCACGGGGGAGACCGGTGCGGGCAAGACCATGGTGGTGACCGCTTTGGGCTTACTGCTCGGTGGTCGCGCCGACTCCGGCGTCGTGCGCACCGGATCTGAGCGCGCCGTGGTTGAGGGACGCCTCCTGATCGCCGCGGGCAGCCCGGTCGCGGAACGCTCGATCGAGGCCGGTGCGGAGCTGGAGGAGGGCGCTTTGCTGCTGGCTCGTACGGTCTCCGCTGAGGGGCGCAGCCGCGCACACGTCGGCGGACGATCGGTCCCCGTCGGGCTGCTGGCCACGTTGGGTGACGATCTGGTGGCCCTCCATGGGCAGTCCGACCAGCAGCATCTGTTACGTCCCGCTGTGCAGCGGGCCGCTCTCGACCAGCTCGCCGGCGAAGCCGTCGCCAAGCCGCTTGTCCGCTACCAGGAGGCCTACCAGCGCAGGGTCGAGGCACAGAGCGAACTGGCGACCATTCAGGCGCAGGCACGGGAGCGAGCCCAGGAGGCCGATCTGCTGACGTACGGTCTGGCGGAGATCGGCGTTGTCGCTCCCGAGCCAGGCGAGGACCTAGCGCTCACGGCCGAGTCCGAGCGACTCGGTCACGCCGAAGACCTCAGGGGTGCGGCCGAGCGCGCTCATCGTGACCTGCTCGGAGATGGCGAGTCCGGCGCCGACGGGCGCGACGCTGCCGGGATGGTTGGCACCGCACGTCGAGCCCTCGAAGCTGTGAGAGAACACGACCCCGAGCTTGGCGCGCTCACTGACCGGCTTGCCGAGGTGTCCTATCTGCTGGCCGATGTCGGGGCTGACTTGGCGTCCTACGCCGCGAGTGTGGATGCGGATCCCGCCCGACTGTCGGTGGTGGAGGATCGGCGAGCCGCGCTGGGTGGGCTCATCCGCAAGTACGGCGCCACTGTCGAGGAGGTCTTGGACTGGGCGAAAGCGTCCACCGAGCGGTTGTCCCTGCTGACGTCGGACACCGCACGTTCGGTTGAGCTCGCTGCAGAGATCTCCGATCTCACCGATGTGCTGACGCAGGCGGCAGGCGAGTTGTCCCAGGCCCGGGACGAGGCAGGTCGCAGGTTGGGGGCCGCGGTGACCGGGGAGCTCGCCGCGCTCGCGATGCCCGACGCAGCGGTCTCGGTGAGCATCACGACGGGCGAACCGGGGCCGTACGGCTGCGATGACGTCGAGTTCGTCCTGACTCCCCACGCGGGAGCCCCGCCGCGCGCGATCGCGAAGGGAGCGTCCGGGGGAGAGCTGAGTCGGGTGATGCTGGCTCTCGAGGTGGTGCTGGCCGGCAGCGACCCGGTGCCGACGTTTGTCTTCGACGAGGTCGATGCTGGAGTAGGCGGCAGGGCGGCGGTCGAGGTTGGCGCCCGGCTGGCCCGGCTGGCCCGTGCGGCTCAAGTACTCGTCGTCACGCACCTTCCCCAAGTCGCCGCCTACGCCGATCGGCACCTGCTGGTTGAGAAGTCCTCCGACGGCTCGGTGACGAGCAGCGGCGTGACGACGCTGGACGGGCCCGGGCGGGTACGGGAGCTGACCCGCATGCTGGCCGGGATGGCCGATTCGGAGTCTGGTGCGGAGCATGCACGAGAACTTCTTGACGCTGCTGCAGCCAGCAAGTCCTCCTGACCCACCTGGTGGGACAGCTCCGCGTTCGACTAGATGGTTCGGGCGGTTGTCGCAACCTTGATGCCGAGCCCAAGCAGGATCGTTCCGCTCACCGCATCGATGCCGGCGCGGACCGATGGACGATCCACGAGCCGACGTGCGCGGCCTACACCAAAGGCCAAAGAGCAGTAGAGAACCGTCTCGATGCTGATCTGGATCGTCGCAAGGGCCAGCGTCGTGGGAAGCACTGGATAGCCGCGTGGGATGAATTGCGGGAAGAACGCCACCATGAAGACGGCTGCCTTTGGGTTCGCCAGATTGGTGACCAATCCTTCGGCGAACGCCCGTCGAGCGGTCAAACCAGGCCCGGCCGCGGCGAGCTCGAGCTCTGAGGGCTCGGCACCTGGGAGAGGGACTGGGTCGTCGGTGAGGGCGCCACGTCTGGCCTGCCACGCGGCACGCAGCGCGAGTACCCCCAGCGCGACGAGGACTCCGGCCCCGATTGCGCGCAGCACGGTGAAAGCCACTTCGGAGACCGCGACGAGTGCGGCGAGACCGAGTGCCGCGGCGAGCGCCCAGCTGAACAGCGCGGCCTCGAGACCGAGGACGAGGGGGACCGTGGCTCGCCCGCCGTTCACTGCTGCGCGTCGAAACACCAACGCCATGGCCGGTCCGGGGACAGCTGAGATCGCGAGCACAGCGAGCAAGAACGCCGGAAACACGCGCACGAGATCCATGGGGTGGATCGTTGCAGCAAACATCGTGCCAATGCTGCTGATTTTGGCTCTGCCCGCGCGGCCTCCCCGCGCTAGCGGGGTCGCGATGGCACGATGAATAGACCATGTCTCATCACGATTCTTGCTGCCATGACCGCGCCTGGTCGGGAGCCCTATGAGGTTCCCCCTCATCCACCGCGACCTGCCCGAGGAACTGCCAGGCATCATTGGTCAGGTGCGGCTCGGGCCAAGCACGCGCGAGGTCCTGCATCGTCTCAACCCCGGGGACATCGCGGTTCTGGATGCGGTGGACCTAGACCTGGTCACAGCCGATGCCCTGGTCACGGCACGCGCCGGTGCAGTCATCAACCTCGCGCAGAGCATCAGCGGTAGGTATCCCGCGCTCGGTGCCCGTCGGATCGTCGAGGCCGGCCTCCCGCTGGTCGATGACGTCGGTCGTGACGTCGTCGGGCGGGTTAGCGACGGCGACGTCGTTCGGCTGAACGGGCGTGAGCTCCTTGTGGGATCACGGGTCGTCGCCGAGGGGCAGGTGCAGACGGCCGAGTCCGTCGAGCAGGCCTTCGTGCAGGCACAGGCCGGCCTCGCTGCGCAGCTGGAGGCGTTTTCAGGGGGAGTACGCGCGTTCCTCGACTCCGAGCACGCACTCGTGCTCGACGGTGACGGGGTGCCCTCGCTCGAGACGGAGCTCGTCGACCGTCCAGTGCTGGTGGTCAGCCGCGGTCCTCGTGATGAGCAGGATCTGCAGGATCTGGCCTTGTGGATGCGTGAGCAACGTCCGGTGCTCGTTGGCGTCGGAGCTGGCGCAGATGTGCTGTTACGCGCTGGCCATCGTCCTGACCTCGTCATCGGCGACATGGAGGACGTGTCGGACGAGGCCTTGGACTCGGGTTGCGAGCTGGTGGTGCACGGCTACCGAGACGGGCGGTTCCTGGGATTGGAACGCGCACGACAGCACCACATCGCCCCAACCGTCTTCGTCTCGGCCGCAACGAGCGAGGATCTCGCCTTGCTGCTGTGCATCCACTCGGGCGCGTCCTTGGTGGTTACGGCGGGTACGGCCGACGACCTCGTCGAGATGCTCGACCGCGATCGAAGCGGACTGGCCTCGACCCTCGTGACGAGGCTGAAGCTCGGCGGACTTCTGGTGGACGCCCGTGGGGTGGCCGCGCTGTATCGCAGCGGCATCTCGTCCTGGCAGATCGCCGTTCTCCTCTTGGCCGGCCTGGCTGCCTTGGTCGCGGCCGTGTTGTTCACGCCTGTCGGCCAGGACTGGCTCAACGGGTTGGGGCTGGGATGATTACCTTTCGCTATCACATCGTGTCCCTGACGGCAGTTCTTCTCGCGCTGGCAGCTGGCGTGGTCCTTGGAGCGGGGCCACTTGATGGACAACTCGGGGCCGGCGGCATCACCTCGGAGGAGCAGCAGGCCGAGCTCGACACCCTCAATGCCCAGGTCCGCTCCGTGCAGGCACGCGTGTCCTACGACGATGCTGCGGCGGCCGCTCTGGCCCCTGCCGTGCTGCCCAAGAAGCTCAAGAGGATGAGCGTGGTCGTGGTGGTGACTCCCGGCGTGGAGCCCGGCCAGGTCACCGCGCTCAGCGAGGCCGTACGTGCTTCCGGTGCCGTCGTCACTGGGGTGGTGGACATACTCCCGGCTTGGCTGGATCCAGACCAGGGAACGGTGCTCGGGAGCCTGGCCTCCCAGCTGGTCCCAGCCGATGCGGAGCTCCCGTCCGGCGGCGTCTACGCCAAGGCCGGCGCCGCCCTCGCTACCGCTCTCGTGACCAACTCAGCCGTCCCACTGACCGAGCCAAACCAGACGTCGGTGGCGCTCCTGACGGGTTTCGAGGAGGGCGGTTTCATCGACACGACGGGCGAGCCGGCCGTGCAGGCTCAACTGGCGCTTGTGGTCAGTCCCTCGGCGGCCAAGGAGACAACACCGGAAGCCGCGACCGCAGCCAACGACGCGCTGCTGCCGCTGGTGGCCGCGCTCGACGCCGGCCAGGGTGCGGTGCTCGGGGGGGCAGAAGGATCGGCTGGACCCGGCGGCCTGGTGGCCGCTTTGCGCGAGAGCGGACCGGTGAGACGGACGGTTTCCTCGGTGGACGTGGCCGACCTCCCCAGCGGCGTCATCGCCTCGGTCCTGGCCCTGGCCCAGCAGTCGGCCGGTGGCAGCGGGCAGTACGGCATCGGCCCGGGCGCCGATGCTGCGATGCCCCCGTTGCAACCCGGCGGCTAACCGCGCTTCCGGGGTACGGCTACACAGACCCGACACTGTCGCGTGCGTTGTACGGCCGTGCTGGTCCTCGACGCTGATACGCTGGTCTCCCGTGGACGGACGGGTGTTCCCGTCGCACTCGAGTCTCACGGGAGCCCGCGTGGCCGCGTCTCAGACGACAAGGCATCTGTTCGTCACCGGAGGCGTCGCCTCCTCGCTCGGCAAGGGCCTGACTGCCTCGTCGCTGGGCAGCCTGCTGAAGTCACGCGGCCTGCGCGTCACGATGCAAAAGCTCGACCCCTATCTCAACGTCGATCCTGGAACGATGAACCCGTTCCAGCACGGCGAGGTGTTCGTCACCGAGGACGGTGCCGAGACCGACCTCGACATCGGCCACTACGAGCGCTTCCTCGACACAGACCTGCATGGTTCGGCCAACGTCACAACCGGTCAGGTCTACTCAGAGGTGATTGCCAAGGAGCGCAGAGGTGAATACCTCGGTGACACCGTGCAGGTCATCCCGCACATCACCAACGAGATCAAGTCGCGCATCAGACAGATGGCCGAACCGGGCGTCGACATCGTTATCACCGAGGTAGGTGGCACTGTCGGCGACATTGAGTCGCTTCCGTTCCTCGAAGCCGTACGCCAGATTCGTCATGAGGTCGGTCGCGACAACGTCTTCTTCCTGCACGTGTCGCTGTTGCCGTACATCGGCCCGTCGGGTGAGCTGAAGACGAAGCCGACGCAGCACTCGGTGGCGGCCTTGCGCAGCATCGGCATTCAGCCCGACGCGATCGTGTTGCGCGCCGACCGGCCGGTGCCGACCAACATCAAGAAGAAGATCTCGCTGATGTGTGACGTCGACGAGGAAGCTGTGGTCGCCGCTGTCGACGCTCCGTCGATCTACGACATTCCGAAGGTGCTGCACTCAGAGGGCCTCGACGCCTACGTGGTGCGGCGCCTCGGCTTGCCGTTCCGTGACGTGGACTGGACCGCTTGGGACGAGTTGCTGCGCCGGGTGCACCATCCTGCGGATGAGGTCACCGTGGCGCTGGTGGGGAAGTACACCGATCTCCCGGATGCCTATCTGTCCGTGACCGAGGCCCTGCGCGCGGGCGGGTTCGCGAACGATGCGCGGGTACGCCTGCGCTGGGTGACTTCAGATGACTGCGCCAAGCCGGAGAGCGCTGCTCGCGAGCTCGGTGACGTCGATGCGGTGTGCGTGCCTGGGGGTTTCGGTGTGCGAGGGATCGAGGGCAAGCTCGGGGCACTGACCTATGCGCGCACCCATGAGATCCCCACTCTTGGCCTTTGTCTGGGCTTGCAGTGCATGGTCATCGAGTACGCCCGCTCGGTCGCCGGGCTCGAGGATGCCGGTTCGGCCGAGTTCGATGAGAGCACGCCGCATCCGGTCATTGCCACGATGGACTCCCAGCTGGACGTCGTTGCGGGGGAGCGCGACATGGGTGGGACGATGCGCCTCGGCCGCTATCCGGCTGACCTTGCCGAAGGTTCCCTGGTGCGCGAGACGTACGGACTGGCGCGGGTCGAGGAGAGGCACCGACACCGCTACGAGGTGAACAACGCCTACCGGGAGCAGCTTGCCGCGGCCGGCCTGCGCTTCTCCGGGCTGTCGCCCGACGGGTCGCTCGTCGAGTACGTCGAGCTGCCCCGCGACGTGCATCCCTACTACGTGGGCACGCAGGCGCACCCGGAACTGCGTTCACGTCCGACGCGGCCGCACCCGCTGTTCGTCGGTCTGATCGCGGCGGCTGTTCATCGCCAGGCTGAGACGCGGCTCGAGCTGCCCGTCGAGCATCCCGTCGTGTCACTGCCGTCTTGACCGACGACGTGTTGGTGACCCATCCCGACGCGCAGTTGTGCGACGAACCCTTCGATCCGGACGTCGTTGAGGGGTCGGTCGCATTCCGGGGCGGAGCGTGGGACGTCCGCACCGAAGCGGTGGATCTTGGTGCGGCCGGAGTGGTGCGACGGGATTACATCGTCCATCCGGGGGCGGTCGGTGTGCTCGCGCTCGACGGTGACCGGGTGCTCTTGGTGCGCCAGTACCGCCATCCGGTGCGATCGCTGCTGTGGGAGATCCCGGCAGGTTTGTGCGATGTTCCTGACGAGCCGTTGGAAGAGACAGCGCGACGCGAGCTGTGGGAAGAGACCGGCTACGAGGCAACCGAGCTTGAGCCGTTGCTCGACACCTTTCTTTCGCCGGGCAGCTCCTCGGAGCGGCTGGTTCTGTTCCTGGCCAGAGATACTCGACGCGCCACCCGGGAACGTCCTGTGGGATCGGGGGAGGAACGCGACATGCAGGTCGCCTGGTGGCCGCGCTCACAGGTGCTGGCAGCAGTCCACGCCGGCTGCCTGCGCAATCCTTCGTTGGTGCTGGGGATCCTTGCACTGACGGCCCGTGAGGCGAGCTGATCGAGTACTCCTGCAACCGACCTCCCTGGGTCGTAGAGTGCGACGTAACCCCCGAGGGGGAGCGGCTTGTTGTCGACAACGGCGTCGGCACCGCTTCGAGGTTTCGAGGACGTGCGTCTCGTGAAGGTCGGCATTCCCCGCGAGGTCAAGAATCACGAATATCGAGTGGCCATCACCCAGGCCGGCGTCCATGAACTCGTGCGACACGGCCACGAGGTGTTCGTCCAGCAGGATGCTGGCGTTGGCTCCTCGATCACCGACGAGGAGTACGTCGCCTCCGGCGCGACGATCCTTCCCGACGCTGACGCGGTCTGGGAGACCGGGGACCTCATCCTCAAGGTCAAGGAGCCGGTGCCCTCGGAGTACGAGCGCATGCGCGAGGGCCAGACGCTGTTCACCTACCTGCACCTTGCCGCAGACAAGCCGCTGACCCAAGAGCTGGTTGCACGCAAGGTCACCGGCATCGCCTACGAGACCGTCGAGCTAGCCGATCGCTCGTTGCCGCTGCTGGCGCCGATGTCCGAGGTTGCCGGTCGGATGGCTCCCCAGGTTGGAGCAGCGACGCTTCAGCGGGCCAACGGTGGACGCGGCGTCCTCATGGGTGGTGTTTCTGGCGTCTACGCGGCCAAGGTCGTCGTGCTGGGCGCTGGCGTGTCTGGAATGAACGCGGCCGCGATAGCGCTTGGTATGCAGGCCGAGGTCTTGCTGTTGGATCTCAACATCGCTCGGCTGCGCCAGGCTGATGCGATCTACCAAGGGCACATGCAGACGATCGCCTCGAACTCCTTCGAGATCGAGCGCGCGGTGCTCGACGCAGACCTCGTCATCGGTGCGGTTCTCGTTCCTGGGGCCAAGGCGCCGACCCTGATCTCCAACGAGTTGGTGTCGCGGATGAAGAAGGGCGCCGTGCTGGTGGACATCTCGATCGATCAGGGCGGCTGCTTCGAGGACTCCCACGCCACTACCCACGCCGACCCGACCTATCCCGTGCACGACACGGTGTTCTACTGCGTGGCCAATATGCCCGGTGCCGTACCCCACACCTCCACCTACGCACTGACCAACGTCACGCTGCCCTATGCCGTCGAGCTGGCAGACCGGGGCTGGCGGGAGGCTCTGCGGGCCGATCGTGCGCTCGCGCTAGGGCTGAACACCCACGATGGAGCAGTGATCTACGGTCCCGTGGCGCAGGCGCACGGCATGACGTCGACCAAGCTGGAGGATGTCCTCAGCTGAGGATGGGCGATGCTGGCACGGGCGCTGGCCCGATCCGGGAGTGCGGCGAGATAGGCTCCATACGTTATGTCAGTCTCGGTGGTGCAGTCGCGATCGACTCTTGAACGCGCGATACAGACCTACCTGGACCATCTGACCGTTGAGCGCGGCCTGGCCCTCAACACGGTGGTGTCCTACCGGCGAGACCTGCAGCGGTATCTCGCATTCGTCGAAGCTCGGGGAGTTGACACTCCAGGGCTGGTCACGGATCGACTGGTTCGTGATTTCTTGACCGCGCTGCGGGTCGGCGACACCGACCACAAGCCGCTTGCAGCCGGATCCGCGGCACGCACCTTGGCCGCTGTCCGAGGGTTTCACCGTTTCTGTCTGCGCGAAGGTCTCAGCGAAGGTGATCCAGCGCATGAGGTCACGCCAGCAGCGCCGCGTCGGCGGCTGCCCAAGGCGATACCGGTCTCTGAGGTAGAAGCGATTGTGGAGGCCGCGGGGATCGACCAGACTCCTAAGGCGCTGCGCGACCGCGCCCTGCTCGAGGTGCTGTACGGCGCAGGGGCCAGAATCTCAGAGGCCGTCGGGCTCGACATCGACGATCTCGACCTAGATCGAGGGGCCGTGCGCCTGCACGGCAAGGGTGGTCGACAGCGCCTCGTGCCCCTGGGCTCCTTTGCCTGCACAGCCGTCCAGGCTTATCTGTCGAGAGCACGACCAGGATTGGTCACCAAGGGCGTCGGAACCCCGGCGCTGTTCCTGAACCTCCGTGGTGGGCGGCTCTCGCGGCAGAGCGCGTGGGTAGTTCTCCGGCAGGCTGCGGACAAAGCGGGGGTTTCGACCGAATCGTTGTCACCGCACACCTTGCGCCACTCCTTCGCTACGCATCTGCTTGACGGAGGCGCTGACGTGCGGGTGGTGCAAGAGCTGTTGGGCCACGCCTCGGTGACGACAACCCAGATCTATACCTTGGTCACGGTTGACCGGCTCAGAGAGGTCTATGCGGCCTCTCATCCGCGGGCTCTGGGCTAACCGCACTGCACGGCCGCGCTCCTGGCGAGCTTCGCGGTGGGAGCCTCTTGCTGGATCGCGCCGCGGAGCCTAGAGTTCGCGGTCGTTGGTGCTGCATGGCGATGTGTCATGAAGTACGCAGATCGGTAGAGAGGTAACGCGACACGTGTCTATGTCGACAAACAGTGGCCCGATTGAGCCGACCGCAGCGCCCGAGATCGTTTACGGGCCGACGGGTCGGCCGCTTCCGGACTTGGTTGATCCGGCACCCCTCACCTCCCACGGGCCGGCACGAGTGATTGCCATGTGCAACCAGAAAGGTGGCGTGGGCAAGACCACCTCGACGATCAACCTTGGAGCGGCGCTTGCGGAGCTGGGTCGGAGAGTCCTGCTGGTCGACTTCGACCCTCAGGGAGCGTTGTCGGTCGGCCTTGGTGTCAATCCCCATGAACTCGATCTGACCACCTACAGCATGCTCGTGGATCGGTCGGTGGTGGCCGATGATGTCCTGCTCAAGACCAACATCTCGGGCCTAGACCTGCTGCCGAGCAACATCGACCTCTCCGCGGCGGAGGTGCAGCTGGTGAACGAGGTGGCTCGTGAGCACACGCTGGCTCGAGTCCTGGCCCCGGTGCTGGCTGACTACGACATCGTGCTCATCGATTGCCAGCCATCGCTCGGGCTGTTGACGGTCAACGCTCTCACGGCCGCTGATGGGGTCATCATCCCACTGGAGTGTGAGTTCTTCGCCCTGCGAGGGGTCGCTCTCCTGATGGATATCATTCACAAGGTTCAAGATCGGCTTAACCCTCGACTTGAGGTTGATGGAATTTTGGCCACCATGTACGACGCACGCACGGTGCACGGACGTGAGGTCTTGACCCGTGTCGTCGAGGCTTTCGGTGACAAGGTCTTCCACACGGTCGTCTCCCGAACGGTGAAGTTCCCCGAGACCACAGTCGTCGGGGAGCCGATCACGAGCTATGCCTCGAGCTCTCCGGGTGCCGCGGCCTATCGCGCGCTGGCCAAGGAGGTGCTGGCCCGATGAGCAGGCGCGCGCGATTGCCCGGGGCTGCGGAGCTGTTTCGCGGAACCGGTCCTGGGGACGGCCTGGAAGGGGCCGCCGACGAGTCCAGCGCTGGGGTCCCGGTCCGCGCGGTGCCAGACCTTCCCGGGGACCCCGCCGCAGCGACCGCGGCCCCTGACGCCCCGTCGGCCACCCGCTCGAGCAGCGGCGTCCGGCAGACCGCCCCGCGACGTGGGCACACGGCCGATCGCCGTCCCTCTGGGCGCGAACGGCACGACGAGAAGTTCACGGTCTACGTTTCCGCAGATGAGTTGTACGACCTGGAGCAGGCTCGGCTTGTGTTGCGAGGGTCCTATGGTCTGGCTGTCGATCGCGGCCGGATCGTGCGGGAGGCGCTTTCTCTCGTGATCGCCGACCTGGACCTGAAGGGGGAGTCGAGCATCCTGGTCAGGAGACTCCGCGAGGGGTAACCCAGCATGGCGCGGTAGGCCATCGGGCACGGCTCGGTTACCGTGATCGATCGTGACCCTGTCTTCGAGCACCCGCGACGTCGCCGGTGGCACCGACGCGGCAACAACCCAGGGTTTCCACGTTCACCTTGACGTGTTTGAAGGGCCCTTCGACCTGCTGCTCGGCCTGATCGCCAAGCACCAGCTAGATGTCACCGAGGTGGCCCTATCCAAGGTTACTGATGAGTTCTTGGGCTATCTCAATGTGCGTACGCGGGCTTGGGACCTAGGTCAAGCGACAGAGTTCTTGGTGGTCGCTGCCACCCTTGTCGATCTGAAAGCCGCCAGGCTGCTGCCTTCGGCCGAGGTCGAGGACGAGGAAGACCTGGCACTGCTGGAGGCACGGGACCTGCTCTTTGCGCGACTCCTGCAATACAGGGCGTACAAGCAGGCAGCCGCGATGATCGCAGCCCGGATGGCGGGCGAATCGAAGCGATTCCCCCGCGCGGTCGGCATGGAGGAGCGCTACGCCGGCCTGCTGCCGGAGGTGCTGCTCGGACTCGGGCCGGTCGAGTTTGCGACCATGGCTCAACGGGTGCTCACACCGCGCGCTGCTCCGGTGCTGTTCTTGGATCATCTGCATGCGCCACGGGTGAGCGTGCGGGAGCAGGCGGCAGTCCTGGTGAGTCGTCTGCGTCGGGTCAGGGTCACGACGTTCCGAGCCCTGACGGCTGACTCCCAGGACACCTTGACCATCGTGGCGCGCTTCCTGGCGCTGCTTGAGCTCTATCGGGATAGTGCCGTCACCTTTGACCAGCTCGATCCGCTGGGTGAGCTGCAGGTTCGCTGGATCGGTCCCGAGTCGGGCGACGTCACAGTCGACGATGAGTTTGAGGACTTCGCGATCGATCCCAGCAGTGTTGAGGTGGCTCGTTCGCCAAGCGACCAGGAAGGGACGAACCCGTGACCGACCCAGAGATTGGCGAAGGCGCTGACACCGAGGGCATTGCACGGGATCAAAGCCCTGCTGCACCGTTTGCGACCTCGGAGGGGGTCGTGGACGTACGCGACGTGTCGACCGATGACGCCGGTGGTCCGGCTGCGGGAAGAGACGACATAACGCAACCGGACTGGCCGGAGGTCGTCGCTGAATGGGCCAGCGCCAACGAGCTTGGGGCACCCACTGTCTCTGCTGGAATCGAGGCCATCTTGCTCGTCGTCGACGAGCCGGTCAGCGCGGTAACGCTGGCTCAGGTCCTGGAACGCCCGACTGGGGACATCGAAGCGGCGTTGGCTCAATTGGTTCGCGACTACGACGACGCTCAGCGCGGTTTCGAGCTGCGCGAGCTTGCCGGCGGATGGCGGCTCTACACCCGAGCCAGCTGCTCAGCAGTGGTGGAGCGGTTTGTTGTGGACGGCCAACAGGCGCGCCTGACCCAGGCTGCCCTTGAGACCTTGGCCGTGGTGGCCTATCGCCAGCCGGTGAGTCGTGCCCGAATCTCCGCCGTGCGGGGAGTGAACGTGGATGGGGTTATTCGGACCCTCTTGTCGCGCGGCCTGGTCGAGGAATCGGGAACCGAGAGTGAGAGCGGAGCCATCCTGTACCGCACGACCAGCGTCTTCCTGGAACGGCTCGGGCTACGCACCGTGGCCGAGCTGCCTGACCTGGCTCCCCTGCTTCCCGACATTGAGTCGATTGATGGCCCAATTGACTCAATGTGAGGTTGAGAGTTAAACAATGAAACCGCCCATGGATCCACCAGGCGAGCGTCTGCAGAAGGTCTTGGCCCGAGCAGGCCTGGGGAGTCGCCGGGCCTGCGAAAAGTTGATCGACGACGGTCGAGTCGAGGTCAACGGGCGCATTGTCCGTGAGCAGGGGATGCGCGTAGACGTCGCGGACGCGGTGATCAGAGTCGATGGTGCACGCATCGCCGCTGCGCCGGACCTCGTCCACCTGGCGATGAACAAGCCCAAGGGGGTAGTCAGCACCATGAGCGACCCGCAGGGCCGCCCGTGCCTGGGGGACTATGTCCTGGGTCGACCGCAACGGTTGTTCCACGTCGGAAGGCTCGACGTGGACACGGAGGGGCTCATCCTGCTCACCAACGACGGCGAGCTTGGTCACCGGCTTATGCATCCTTCGCATCAGGTCCCTAAGACCTACCTCGCAGACATCCCTGCCCCGGTGCCGCGAGACCTGGGTCGGCGGCTGCGCGACGGTGTCGACCTCGAAGACGGGCCAGCCAGGGTCGACGCATTCAAGGTCGTCTCCTCTGCAGCCGGCCGGGCTCTCGTGGAGATCGTGCTCCACGAGGGGCGCAATCACATCGTCCGACGATTGCTTGTGGCCGTCGACCGCCCGGTGGAGCGGCTGGTGCGCACGGCCATCGGGCCCGTCGTGCTGGGGGACCTGAGACCGGGGAAGGTCCGCCCGTTGAACCGGCCCGAAGTAGGTGGCCTCTATCAGGCTGTCGGACTGTAGTTCTCGGTCTCGGTATATCGATATAGCGCTCTAGGAGCATTTTGTGCTCAGAGTGACCCGCTTGCAAAGGTCGACACGTCGCAAGGCGCAGCGGATGGACTGGCTCAACCGTGGGGTAAAATGTCGATGAATCGCTAATCAGCACGCTTGATGGCGCCCATTCGAAAGTCGTGATACCTACTAACCAATAAAGCGATAAATAGTGATTCCGCTCTATCGATGATCGGAGCCGTGGGGGTCGCCATCGCGGCTCGGATAGGCTGACCTGAGTCGTCCGGACGGCCGGGATCGACACCGATGGAGGAAAGATCGTGCCGATCCGAGGGATCCGGGGGGCGACCCAGCTAGTTCGCGACGATCGCCAGGAGATGTCTGAGGCGGTTGTTGAGCTGGTCAGCGAGATCCTGGATCGCAATCAGCTCCAGATCGATCAGTTGGTCTCTGCTCTGTTCACGGCGACGCCCGATCTTCGGTCGGACTTCCCAGCGTCAGCGGCGCGCTCGTTGGATCTCGACGAGGTGCCGCTCATCTGTGCGCAGGAGATCGACGTGGCCGGCGCACTACCGCGGGTCATCCGGGTCCTGATCCACGCCGAGATGGCCTCGCCGCGTCACGAGGTCGTGCATGTCTATCTTCGGGGGACCGAGATCCTGCGCAGGGACTTGGGACGGTGACAACAACTCCGACAGCCCCGGTAGCACTGGCCAAGGGGGTACTTGTCATCGGAACGGGACTGATGGGGACCTCAGTCGCCCTGGCCCTCCGCGCCCGAGGGGTGGCTGTGTTCCTCGAGGATAGGTCCAGCGAGGCCGTCCGGCTGGCGCAGGCTCTGGGGGCGGGACTAGCGGGGCCACCCGAGCGGGCTCCCGACGTGGTGGTTGTTGCAGTGCCACCGCACAGGGTGGCTGAAGTCGTTGTGGAGGTCCAGCGTCGCTATCTCACGGCAAGCGTTATAGATTTGGCATCTGTTAAGTCTCAGGTTCAGCTAGATATTGAGCGAGTGGGCGGCGACGTCACCCGATTCGTAGGCGGCCACCCCATGGCCGGCCGGGAACGTTCCGGTCCTGCGCAAGCCCGCGCCGATCTGCTTGAGGGTCGGCTGTGGGTTCTGTGTCCTACGGAGGCGACTTCGTCCGTGACCCTCCGTCGCGCCCAGGCAGTGGTCGAGGCGTGTGACGCGGATCCGATCGTCGTGGCGGCCGAGCGCCATGACGCCGGGGTGGCACTCGTGTCGCACCTGCCCCAGGTGTTGGCGAGCGCCATGGCAGCGCGGTTGGCTGAGGCGCCAACGGACATCGTGTCCTTGGCTGGTCCCGGCGTTCGCGATCTGACAAGGATTGCTGCGAGCGATGCGGATATGTGGACCGAGATCCTGGCGACCAACGCGCCTAGCGTGCGGGTTGAGCTTGAGGCTCTGCTCGGCGATCTAGAGGCCGTCCGCGCTGCGCTTGAACGGATCAGCGGTCGTGACGACGGTAGGGACGCCACAGCGCGCTCGGTTGTGCGAGAACTGATTGCGCGAGGCGGCCAGGGCCGAGCCCGGCTGCCGGGTAAGCATGGCGGACGACCAGCCGCGTATGCACGAGTGTCGGTGGTTGTCACGGACGAACCCGGACAGCTTGCTGGGTTGTTCAATGCAGCCGGTGATGCCGGGATCAACGTCGAAGACGTCATCATCGAGCACGCCGCCGGACATCCGGTTGGCGTAGTCGAGCTCTATGTTCAGCCGACAGCCGCTGCGGCCCTTTCCGCTGCTCTGGGATCTGGTGGGTGGAACGTTCACGTCTAGAACCGAGATGTTGCACACGACCGTAGGACCGGCGAGCGCCCACTACTGTGGTCCGACCCGCGGAGACCGCCCACCTGGACACCTCAGGAGACGTACGTGCTTTTGCCCACCAGCCCTTCGTCGATGATCATCGCCGTCGACGGTCCTTCGGGCGCCGGGAAGTCGAGCGTCTCGCGAGGCGTGGCGATGCGGTTGGGGTTGCGCTATCTCGACACGGGTGCGATGTATCGGGCGGCGACCTGGTGGATGCTCGAGCGAGGAGTCGACGTCGACGACGCCGCGGCGGTCGGTCAGGCTGCCAGCCAGTTGCACCTGAACCCGGGTGAAGATCCAGCCAACCCGACCATCACTCTTGACGGGGTCGAGGTGTCGGCAGCAATTCGCGATCCTCGGGTGACTTCGGCCGTGAGTGCCGTAAGCGCGGTGGCCGAGATCCGTGCCGAGCTGGCCAGGCTCCAGCGCGCTGCGATCCGCGACGGCGGGATTGTCGTCGAGGGGCGGGATATCGGCACGGTGGTTTGTCCCGACGCGACTCTCAAGGTTTTCTTGACGGCGTCCGCGCAAGCCCGGGCACAGCGTCGAAGTCAGGAGCTCAACGGAGCTGGTCACGTTGGGGTACAAGCGGAATCGACCTTGCTCGATCTTCGACGTCGCGATGCCGCAGACACTGGCCGAGACCTCTCCCCGCTCACCATGGCCGATGATGCGGTTTTGGTCGACGCCACCAACATGACACTGGATGAGGTCATCGGACGGGTCGTCGAGCTGGCCGCGACGCGCATGCCAGCGAGCCCAGAGTGACTTTCGGGAGTGAAGACCTAGACGGCTCCGCGGACTCAGCGCCCCAGCCGGTCTTGGCGGTTGTGGGCCGGCCTAACGTCGGCAAGTCGACGCTGGTCAACCGGATCCTGGGCAGGCGTGAAGCCGTCGTTGAGGACGTTCCCGGTGTGACACGAGACAGAGTCGCCTACGACGCTTTGTGGAACGGGCGCCGTTTCACGTTGGTGGACACCGGTGGTTGGGCGGCCGATGCCGAGGGCATGGCTGCTCGTGTTGCCGCGCAGGCCGAAGTTGCCGTGTCGGCGGCAGACGCCGTATTGCTCGTCGTTGACGCCACGGTCGGGATCACCGACCCCGACGAGGCCATCGTGCGAGTGCTCCGCAGGTCCGGGAAACCCATCGTGCTCGCTGCCAACAAAGTTGACGACCAACGCACCGAGTCCGAGGCAGCCGCCTTGTGGAACTTGGGGCTCGGACAGCCGTACGTCGTGTCGGCGCTGCACGGCCGGGGGAGCGGTGATCTGCTCGACGCCATTCTTGATGCGCTTCCGGAGGCGCCGAAGGACCTGTTGGCCGCCCCGGCGGGGCCGCGCCGGGTGGCGTTGCTCGGGAAGCCGAACGTGGGAAAATCGAGCCTGCTGAACCAGCTGGCCGGCGAGGACCGGGTGGTCGTTGACCCGGTGGCCGGCACGACCGTGGATCCGGTCGACGAACTCATTGAGTTGGGGGGCACCACGTGGCGCTTCGTGGACACGGCAGGCATCCGGCGCCGAGCCCACGAGGCATCTGGCCATGAGTACTACGCCGTGCTGCGCACCCAGGCTGCGTTGGAGAAGGCCGAGGTCGCCGTCGTCTTGGTGGATGCCAGCCAGCCCCTCACCGAGCAGGACACCCGCATCATCTCCATGGTGGCCGATGCGGGCCGCGCCCTGGTCCTGGCCTACAACAAATGGGACCTGCTTGACGACGAACGCCGCTACTACCTGGAAGGCGAGATCGAGCGCGAGCTCATCCGGGTGCCGTGGGCGATGCGAGTCAATGTGTCGGCACGAACCGGACGACACATGGACCGACTGGTGCCCGCGCTGCAGACTGCGTTGGGAAGTTGGGACTCGCGCGTATCGACAGGGCGCCTGAACGGTTTCCTCGGGGATCTGGTGGCCGCAACCCCGCCGCCGGTCAGGGGAGGCAAGCAGCCCAAGATCCTCTTCGCCACTCAGGCCGCTACCAGGCCTCCGAAGTTCGTCGTCTTCGCGAGCGGGTTTCTCGAAGCGGGGTATCGCCGATTCATCGAGCGTCGACTCCGGGAAGAGTTCGGGTTCGAAGGCACGCCGATCGAGGTCAATGTGCGAGTGCGGGACAAGCGCGGGAAGAAGGTCTAGCAAGCGGGGCAGGGCTACGCGCCCGATTCTGCCGAGCAGGTTCCGGGTAGAGTTGCCTGGCCCGCGAGGGCGAGCGGGCTGTAGCGCAGCTTGGTAGCGCACTTGACTGGGGGTCAAGGGGTCGCAGGTTCAAATCCTGTCAGCCCGACCGAAAAAGTTGTTGACGCATAAGAGAAAACCATCTAACTACTCGCGGGATTGACTCTCGGGAGAGGGCCTGTATGCCCAGGGATGGGCCTACCGATAACTCCCTCGACGACGGTGGTCGAGTTGTGGGCCGGCCTATATCCCTAGGTAGTCGGGTGTCGGGATGTGAACTCCGAAATCGGCGGTTCGAGCGCGGGCGCTTTGATCCGCAGTTGTCCTATCCCTGCAGGTCAGAAGGCTAAGGCTGTCCGCCGGCGGTCGGAGGCCCGGACACAGCCGCGAGCTCTGTGACCACTTCTGTGACTAAGGACGTTGACTGATCGGGCTTCGACGGGCGCCCTGGTCCTTGGCGCACGAGACCGGCCGGAGCGACCATCGATAGCGCAGGTCGATGAGCCACGGCTCCGACTGCACGCCCCCGGGACGGAAGCCCCGATCCGCCCCTCGCCAGAAGCTGGCGAGCCCGAATGCCGATTCGCTCGTCAGAAGGCGATGCAGGGCTTCGGCGCGGTCATCTCATATGGGTTGGGCCTGATGATCCGAACCGGCTGCCGCGTTGCTGCGCTCGACCCGCCCGCTCACCGCGGTCGACACCACCCGCGAGGCGTTGGCCCGCGACCTCTTCGACGACGTCTGCCGCCTGGACCGCAAAGTCGACGCGAACGAGACCGAGATTGCCGAAGCGGTCAAAGCCAGCGGCACGACACTGACCCAGATCCAAGGCATCGCCGAGATCACAGCAGCGAAGATCCTCGGCCAGACCAGACGGATCACCCGCTTCGAAGACCGCGCCCACTACGCCTCCTACGCCGGCGTCGCACCCATAGAGGCGTCGTCTGGAGCTGTCAGCAGGCACCGACTGTCCCGTCGCGGCAACCGGCAGCTCAACTCCGCGATGCACGGCATCGCGATCGCCCAAGCCACCCACCCCGGCCGCGGTCGGGAGTTCTACCAACGCAAACGCGACGAGGGAAAAACCGAGGGCGAAGCCCGACGCGCGCTCAAACGACACATCATCGACCTGGTCTTCGCGACCATCACCGCCGACACCCAGCGCGCACAGCGGAGCCCCGGCCGACAAATGGGGACGACTCGTGAATCCAGCGCGGCTGGCCAATCCCCTACGGCCAACACTTCGAGGTCAGTTCCCGGGCTCCTAAAGCAGGCTACAACCGACGCCGCTTGACACACAGAGGCTTCGTTCGGCGTGGTCGATCCGGCAGCAGCCGCAGTCGTAGCCTTGGATGCGAGCCCGTTCTAGCATGGCGAAATGCGGAAATTGCACCAGGTCGCGACCGCAGCGGTGACGTTGTTGGCGGCTTGTGCCTGTTCGACCTCCGCGCCCTCTCCCTCGGGCCTGAACCCAACGAGCGGTGGGGGTCTTGCTGAGTTATCCTGCGTGGATTCGATCACTGTCACCCCGTTGCCGACTTGGGCACGAACAGGTTTCGACCCCCCCGATCAGTCAGTGTCAGAGGTGACCGGAGTTGAGGGCTCCATCGTTGGCGTGGTGTTCGGCGATCCGTTGAGTTCAACCACGGTTGCGGGGCACGCCAACAAGATCCTATGGGTGCAGAGTCCCCTTCGGGGGTCGGCTCCGTCGCCGGGCGATTCGGACCTAAGGATCCACGCGACCCTCAACGGTTCGGATGTGGCGGTCGATCGCGTGATCTCCGGAGGCCCAGGACCGTCCATCGTGGACATGCCCACGGCCGGATGCTGGACGTTCAACATGAGTTGGGCTGGCCGCACCGACCGCCTGGCACTCCAATATCACTGATGCGATTCCACCGCCGATCTGTGATGCTCCTACTGTCAAACGATGGCTTGGATCGGTAGGACGTTGTAGGCCTCGCGGGCGATGTAGCGCTTAAGGCAGCGGATGGCTTCCCTCTTGGTTTGCCTTCGGTGTGGCGTCGGGCGATGTAGTCCCGGGCAGGCCGGCATAGGCGCACCGCCAGCCGAACTCCTTCGCAGTGCCCTGGGGGACTGCCTGGACGCCGACGGTGAACACGGCGCGTCTGACCAAGGTGCGTGGTCGGTGAGCGGCAATCAACGACGTACTGGCCGGTCCACGAATGCGCCGTGGACAGATCAGTGCCGCTCCGCCACCCGCTCTAGGTTCAACCTGGCTCGACGCCTCAGGATGGCACGCTCGCTCTTGTTTCTGCTGTGGGCAGCGGCCTCGGTGAAGGCCTCGCTCGCGGGCGCGTGCAGCCCGGCTCGTTCGAGCAAGTCGCCGCGAACACTTGGCACGAGCGGCGAGTTGCCGAGAACACCCGGGTCGAGTGTTTCCAGCACGGCGAGCCCCGCGTCCGGGCCGAAGGCCCGGCCGTGCGCGACAGCCCGGTTCACCTCGACAACAGGTCCTGGCGCGGCGCCGGCCATGACGTCGTAGAGCCCTGCGATTCGGTGCCAGTTCGTGTCGTCGGCGCGCTGGGCCACGGCGTGCTGTTCGGCGATCAACGCCTGCAGAATGTACGTGCCGACTGGCTTTCCGCGCGAGGCGAGCTGCTCGGCTTGCCGCAGCGCCGCCATCCCACGTCGGATCAGCAACGGGTCCCAGAGCTTCCGATCCTGCGCCTCCAGCAGGACCGGTGTGCCGTCCTCATCCACGCGCGCCGCCATCCGCGAACCCTGGATTTCGAGCAGCGCTTGCAGACCGAGCGGCTCAGGCTCGTTGGGAGCAACC
Source organism: uncultured Actinomycetota bacterium (assembly GCA_963819985.1). Classification (GTDB taxonomy): domain Bacteria; phylum Actinomycetota; class Actinomycetes; order DATJPE01; family DATJPE01; genus JANPBY01. Next base: position 689,546 of record CAWFYH010000002.1, read on the forward strand.
GCGGCTAGCATCCGCGCGAGCCGCATTGCCTCGCCGGCCAGATCGGGGCGCATCCAGTCCTCGCCGGCAGTGGCCGCGTAGCCCTCGTTGAAGATCAGATAGATCACGGCCATGACGTCATCGAGACGCCCGGTCCGCTCCCGCCCGGTGGGTAGCTCGAACTCTGCATGAGCCGTGGACAGGGTCTTCTTGGCTCGCGAGATGCGCTGGCCCATGGTGGATTCGGTGGTCAGGAACCCACGGGCGATCTCGGCGGTGGTGAGTCCGCCGACCAAGCGCAGGGTCAGTGCCGCTCGGGATTCAGCGGTCAGGACCGGATGGCAGCACAAAAAGATGAGCCGCAGCACGTCGTCCTCGATGTAGTCGACTTGACCGTCGAGGTCGGGCATCTCCGCCCCCTCTCCACCGGGGTGCTGAAGCACCGCCACCTTGCGGCGAAGGCTGTCGGAGCGACGAAAGTGATCGATGCCGCGACGCTTCGCGATGGTCATCAGCCACGCACTCGGGTTGTCCGGGACTCCGGTCCTGGGCCACTGCTCAAGGGCGGCTACGAGTGCGTCCTGCGCCAGGTCCTCGGCGAGCTCGACATCGCGCGTCATCCGGGTGAGGGCACCGACGAGGCGGGCCGATTCGGCCCGCCACGCGGCGACGATGGCCCCCTTCGGGTCCTCTGCAGTGGTTTGCGCCGGCACGTCGCCAGCGTAGTGAGCCCCGTTCAGTCGCCAGGCGCCTCGGGGCCGGTGGAGATCTGACGCAGGGTCGCGACCACAGTGACTTCCGGCCAGTACTTGGCGTGCAGCTCGGCGAACTCCTGCTGATCGGCTACGGCCTGCTCCACGGAGTCGTATTGCATGATCGCCCAGCCGCCGACGACCTCTTTCGCTTCGGCGTATGGTCCGTCGACCCTGGTGACCTCGCCCTTGCGCACCACGAAGTTCACGGCGTCCTCGGTGCCGTACAGGCCGCCACCGTCGAGGAATACCCCTTTCGCGGCCCGTTCGCCGATGTGCGCGTCCATCGCGTCGAACAGTGCCTGTGGCGGCGTTCCGACACCCTCTTCCATCCTCACGAATCCCATGAAACGGGGCATCTTGATCACTCCTACTGGTTGCCGGGAACTTACTTCTCGCTGATACGTCGAACGGTGGCCTGGCTCTTCGACATCGACCCTGGAACTCTTTTCAGACGTGGGACCAATCCTGGGCAACGGTGGGCGTACGCGCAACGATCACTCGCCACGGGCACACCGGTCTGACCTCCAACGCTGCTGTTGTCAGCAGCAGGCTCGTCCTCGGGAGACGTAGGCTGACGTCGGCAACGCAGTCACTGAGAGGAGAGGACGAGTGAGCGTTCAGGAGACGGCGGTTCAGACCGACCGAATCCTGACCATTCCGAACGTCCTGAGCATTCTCCGCCTGTTGGGGGTCCCACTTTTCGCGTGGTTGGTCCTTGTTCCTGAAGCGGACGGCTGGGCGGTCGTGGTTCTCTTCGTGAGCGGCGTCACCGACTACCTGGACGGCATGCTCGCGAGACGCTGGCACCAGATCTCGCGCGTCGGCCAGCTCTTGGATCCCGTTGCCGACCGGCTGTACGTCGTCGTCGCTCTTGTCGTCTTCGGCATCCGGGAGATCGTGCCCTGGTGGCTCGTTGTGGTCCTGCTGCTGCGTGACTTGGTCCTGCTGACCACTCTGCCGACCCTCAAGCGCCTTGGTTATACCGGTCTCCCCGTTCACTTCCTTGGGAAGGCCGCCACCGCGAACCTCCTTGCGGCCTTTCCCTGGCTGCTGCTCGGGACGGGTACTGGCACCTTCGCCGAATGGGCGCACGCATTCGGCTGGGCCTTCCTCATCTGGGGGACGGGGCTCTACTGGTGGGCCGCAATCGGCTACCTCTGGCAGGTCAGATCACTCAGCCTTGCGGCGAGAGCCTCGCGCCTGGCGGCCGCAGCCGGGCAGCCGGGGGAGGCGTCGGCATGAAGGCAGTGATCATGGCTGGAGGCGAAGGCACCAGACTTCGACCGACGACTTCGAGCATGCCCAAGCCGTTGCTGCCGATTGCCAACACCTCGCTGATGAGTCATGTCCTCAACCTGCTGAAGCGCCACGGACTGTCAGAGACCGTTGTCACCGTCCAGTTCCTGGCCACGCTGGTGCGCAACTACTTCGGCGACGGTGATGAGTTTGGGATGCAGCTCTCCTATGCGGCGGAGGAGCAGCCCCTCGGAACTGCTGGCAGCGTGAAGAACGCCGAAGACGCCTTGCGAGACGACGCGTTCCTCGTGATCAGCGGCGACGCACTCACGGACTTCGATCTCACTGCGTTGATGGCTCATCATCGAGAGCGCGGTGCCCTTGTCACGGTGTGCCTCACGCGCGCGGCCGATCCTCTCGAGTTCGGGATCACCACCCTGGACGGTGACGGTCGGGTGCAACGATTCCTGGAGAAGCCGTCGTGGGGACAGGTCTTCACTGACACCGTCAACACCGGCATCTATGTCATGGAGCCAGAGGTTCTGGACTTCGTCGAACGCGGCGCTTCCGTGGACTGGTCGGCTGATGTCTTCCCAGCGATGCTCGCCAAGGGTTTGCCTATCGAGGGGTACGTCGCCGAGGGCTATTGGGCAGATGTCGGGACGCATTCGGCGTATCTCAGGGCGCAGGCGGACGTTCTCGAGCGCCGAGTTCGTGTTGAGATCCCTGGCTTCGAGGTAGCTCCGGGCATCTGGCTGGGCGAAGGCGCAGAAGTTCATGAGCAGGCAGTGCTCAAGGGACCTTTGCTCATTGGCGACTACGCAAAGGTCGAGGCGAAGGCTGAACTTCGCGAGTACACCGTCCTGGGCAGCAACGTCGTGGTGCGTTCTCGCGCCTTCTTGCACCGAGCAGTCGTTCACGACAATGCCTTCGTCGGCGCGCGCGCCAACCTGCGTGGCTGCGTCGTCGGCAAGAACACCGAGATCAAGCGCGCTGCCCGGATCGAGGAGGGCGCAGTCATCGGTGACGAATGTGTCGTGGAGGAGGAGGTACTCGTCTCTGCGGGCGTGAAGGTTTACCCCTTCAAGTCCATCGAAGCCGGGACGGTTCTCCACGAGAGCGTGATCTGGGAAAGCCGCGGCCACCGAAGCTTGTTCGGGCCGCGGGGCATCTCCGGGATCGTCAACGTAGAGATCACGCCAGAGTTGGTTGTTCGCTTGGCCTCGGCCTTCGCCACGACGCTCCAGAAAGGCGCTGTGGTCACAACGAGTCGCGACCACAGCCGCACAGCCGGAGCGCTCAAGCGCGCCGCGATCGCGGCTCTGACTGCGAGCGCCATCGACGTGCGGGACCTTGAGATTGCCGCTCCTTCTGTCACACGACTGGAGACGGGGCGAGCCGGAGGCGCCGGTGGACTGATGATTCGCACCACACCGGGGGTACCGGACAGCGTTGACATCACTTTCCTCGATCGGCAAGGCGTGGACCTGTCCCACACCGCGTCGCGCGCGCTGGAGCGCATTCTTCAACGTGAGGAGTTCCGTCGCGCCTTTCCCGGTGAGATCGGAGACTTGTCCTTTCCGTCTCGGGCTACGGAGACGTACGTTCATGAGTTGTTGCGTGCAGTGGATCTGCGGGGCGTCGACGCGGCCGGGTTGAAGGTGGTCGTTGACTGCGCGGGCGGAGTAGCGGCCCTCTTACTTCCTCACCTGCTCAGCCGTGTCGGGGTCGATGTGCTGATCGTCAACGGACGCCTGGACGAGAGCACCCCGACCGAGACTTCCGCTGCTCGAAGGGCCGGTCTGCGGCGCTTGGGGCAGCTGGTGGCCTCCTCGGGAGCGGCATTCGGCGTCCGCTACGACCCAGTTGGCGAGCGGATCCGGTTGGTGGATGACACCGGGGCCGTCATGGGTGATCAACGGGCCCTGCTCGTTTTCCTCGACCTAGTGGCCGCGGAAATCAGCGACGCCCGGGTGGCGCTCCCGGTGACGACCACGCGGGTTGCTGAGCAGGTCTGCAGCTTCCATGGGGCGGAGGTTCGCTGGGTCGGGACGACTCCTGATCATTTGGTGCGCGCCGCGATGACAGACCAGTTGGCCTTCGGCGGCGACGGTCGCGGCGGCTATGTGATTCCGGCCGCTGGACCGGTGATCGACGGCAACGCTGCTTTCCTTCGGTTGTTGGGTCTCGTGGCGAGGACTCGTTTGACCCTGTCTCAAATCGACGCGCGGATACCCGCCGCTCACGTCTTGCGCCGAAAGGTGGAGACGCCTTGGGCAGCCAAGGGTGGCGTGATGCGCAGCGTGCAGGAGGCAGCCGGGGAGCGGCAAACTGATACAACAGACGGCATCCGGGTGATCGAGGACGACGGGCGATGGGTGCTGGTCCTCCCCGACCCAACAGACGCAATCACGAGGGTTTGGGCCGAGGCAGACTCACAGCAAGAGGCTGATGACCTGCTCGATGAGTGGGTGGCCCTGCTCCGACGCGGTGGCCGATGACGTCCAGCCACACCGGAGCCGGCACGCCGAACCGTGACCCCGCGATCGGGTTGCTGGACCGCTTGGTCAGGGATGCACTCGATCAGGGCTACGTGGACGCAGCACAGCGACGGGCGAACTCGCCCGAGGAACCGGGACGAGGTGGTCGGTGGTGGCTCGGCCTCGGCCTGGCATTGGTGGGACTGTTGCTTGCCGTGGGCGCCGTGGCTCACTGGTCCACGGCGCCTGAGACGGCGCAGCGCAAGCTGGAGTTGGGTAAGGCGATAGACGAGGCCGATACGCGCGTTCAAGCCCTGGAGCAGCGGATCGACGCGACCACGGCAGAAGTCACGGTGATGCAGCGTTCCATTCTCACGACGGGTTCGATCGGCGGTGGGCTGAGGGCCAGGGCCGACGCTCTTGGTGTGAACGCTGGAACGCTTCCGGTCAAGGGCCCGGGTGTCCAGGTCACCATCGATGATGCCCCGGTCGATGAGACAGCACTGGCCGCAGGCCAACCCGACCTCGGCCGAGTCCTCGATCGTGACCTGCAGGGCGCGGTCAACGGTCTTTGGGCCGCTGGCGCCGAGGCCATCGACATCAACGGGCAGCGCCTCACATCCCTGACTGCGATCCGGGGTGCTGGCACCGCCATCCTCGTCAATTACCGGCCGTTGGTTCGGCCGTACGTGATCTCAGCCATCGGCGACCCGACGGTGATGGCCGCAACCTTTGCTCGTGGGCTGGAGGGCCAAGCCCTCGAGGGGCTGCGGCAGACGTACGGTATGCGCTACGACCTGGAGACACGGGATCGGCTCGACCTTCCAGGGGATACCGGGGTCACCCTTCGCTACGCCGAGGAGGCGAACCGTTGATTGCTGCCCTGGGGTTGGTGTTGGGCATCGTGCTGGGCATCTTGCTGCAGCCGGTGGTTCCCTATTGGCTCCAGCCCTATCTCCCGATCGCCGTCGTTGCCGCTCTCGACGCGGTGTTCGGTGCTGCCCGGGCCTTGCTGGAAGGGGTCTTCGACGACAAGGTCTTCGTGGTTTCCTTCCTGGCCAACGTGCTGGTCGCCGGGTTGATCGTTTTCCTGGGCGACCAGCTGGGAGTTGGCGCCCAGCTGTCCACAGGGATCATCGTGGTGTTCTCAGTGCGAATCTTCGCGAACGCAGCGGCGATCAGACGGAGGCTGTTCAAGGCGTGAGCACTCAGGCGACGACTCAGGGCTGAACGACTCAGGGCTGAACGACTCAGGGCTGAACGACTCAGGGCTCAGCGACTCAGGGCTCAGCGACTCGGAACCGGACAGCGGAGCCTCGGTCGATCCGGCCGCGGATGCGTCGCCGTCCCCCAGCCAGTCGTCCCTGCCGTCCTTGCGGCGCGCACTGGCCCCGCGTCGCACCCGCACGCAGATCCTCGTGGGCGGGCTGTTCTGCCTGCTGGGATTTGTGGCAGCGGTACAGGTTGGCGCCAACCGCGGCGGGGTCGATCTGGGTCAGACGAATTCTACAGACCTCGTGCGTATCCTCGATGACGTCAATCAGCGCGAGAGCAGACTGCAAGACCAGCTCAGAGAGCTCGAGATCCTTCGTGACCGGCTAGCCTCCGGGACCGACGCGGACACGGTGGCTCTCGAAGAGGCCAAGGCCAGGGTGTCGGAACTCTCGATTCTGACTGGGATCGTCCCGGTCGAGGGACCCGGCGTCGTCATTCGGCTGGTGGACCCTCAGGCTGCAGTCGGTGCCACACTCGTGCTCGACACGGTCCAGGAGCTACGGGATGCCGGCGCCGAGGCCATCCAGATCGGCGATCAGCGGGTGGTGGTGTCAACGTGGTTCGCACAACCTCCCGACGAAGCGCCTGGAGTGGTGGTGGACGGTGCCGTCGTGCCGACCCCCATCGAGATCGTGGCGATCGGTGATCCTCGTACCCTGAGCGCCGCGATGCGGATTCCCGGGGGAGTCGTGGACAGCCTCCGGACGGTGGGCGGCGACGCCCTCATCACCGAACGTGACCAGGTGAGGATCTCGGCGTTGCACCCCGTCGCGAGCCCTCAGTACGCTCAGCCGTCTTCATCCTGAGGCACCGATCTCGCTATCAGACGTTCCCAAGCCTTGTCCCGAAAGGATTCGGATGGCCACCAACCCGCCCGATCTGCGCTACACCGCCGAGCACGAGTGGATCCGTACGACGGAACGTCCCGGGGTTGTTCGCATCGGGATCACTGACTTCGCGCAAGAGCAGCTCGGCGACGTGGTGTACGTCGACCTCCCTGCAGTGGGGACGTCGGTGACCGCAGGTCAGACGTGCGGAGAGATCGAGTCCACGAAGAGCGTCAGCGAGCTGTTTGCGCCCCTGGACGGAATGGTCGTCGCCCGCAACGAGGAGCTCGACACGGCTCCCGACGCCGTGAACGCAGAGCCGTACGACTCCGGGTGGCTGCTGGAGATCGAGACCGCTGACCCCGCGGCGGTAGACTCGCTGTTGTCCTCGGCCGACTATGAAGCGCTGACCGGGGGCTGACCCCCAACCCTTGACCTGAGGGTGAGCTCGACCGCCTCCAACGGGCGGTTCCGCGGTTACGGTTGACCACAAGGCTCGAGCGTGCTGAGGTGTGTCTCGAGCCTTGGTCGAGGGTTCGTTCATCGGCGTTCGGCTCGGCGAGACCCACCCATCTGCGCTAGACCCGCGAGACCACGAGGACCCCATGACCAGCGAGGCGACAGACCCCCACGAGGAGGGCACCGACCCGACGGAGGCGCCCGCATCAGAGGCTACGTCGACGCTGTCTTTGGGTGGGTTGGCGGGCGCAACGCATGAAGAACCGGCCGATGACTCGGCGCAGGGCGAAGACGCAGGCGTCGATGCGCTTGCGCCGGGTACGGCCCTGCTGGTGGTCCAGCGGGGACCCAATGCCGGAAGCCGCTACCTGCTGGAAGCCGACGTGACCACGGTTGGTCGTCACCCAGACGCCATCGTCTTCCTCGACGACGTCACCGTGTCCAGACGCCACGCGATGTTCGTCCGCGACGCCGAAGGCTTTCGCGTGGTGGATGTGGGCAGCCTGAACGGCACCTACGTCAATCGCCGGCGAATCGACGACACGCTCTTGTCCGGGGGAGACGAGGTCCAGATCGGCAAGTACCGCCTGCTCTACTTCCCGGCTGCTCCTCGTGCGGTAGGTGCCGGGTGAGTGTTCCGGCCCGCGCCTACATGAACATCGGGGAGGTCCTGGGGCTGCTGCGACCTGATTTTCCCGACGTCACCATCAGCAAGATCAGATTTCTGGAGGCGGAGGGTCTGGTCGAGCCCCAACGCACCGCTTCGGGTTATCGCAAGTTCGACCATGACGACGTGCAGAGACTCCGATATGTGCTGGCTTCCCAACGCGATCACTACCTTCCACTCAAGGTGATCAAGGATCACCTCGAGGCGATCGACCGGGGACTTGAACCACCGGCTCAGGCGGGCGCCCCACCACGAGTGCCGATGTCCGTGGTGGACAGCGACGGCATGCCAGGGCCCGAGGCCTTCGCGAGGCACGCAGGAGAGCTGCGGTTGTCGAGGTCCGAACTTCTCGAGGCAGCGGGCCTGTCCGCCGAACAGCTCGCCCAGATCGAGGGCTATGGGCTCGTCGTTGCGCACGGAAGCCACTACGACGGCGACGCGTTGCTCGTAGCCAAGACGGTGGCCGAGCTCGCTGCCTTTGGACTCGAAGCACGCCACCTGCGTGCGTTCAAGGCGGCGGCGGACCGTGAGGTCGGGCTGGTGGAGCAGGTGGTCGCTCCTCAGCGCAATCAACGAGGTGCTGAGGCCAAGGCTCGTGCCGAGGAGATGGTTCGAGAGTTGGCGGCGTTGTCCGTGCGGCTGCATGCGGCGCTCGTCAAGTCGGGACTCGGCCCTCAGGCGTAGGCTCAGGGTGTGAACCAGCTAGATGTAGTGGGCGTCCGCGTTGAGATGCCGTCCAGCCAGCCGATCGTGCTGCTGCGCGAGGTCGGCGGCGAGCGTTATCTGCCGATCTGGATCGGGGCGGTCGAGGCGACAGCTATCGCTTTCGCCCAGCAAGGGGTGCTGCCCGCCCGCCCCCTGACCCACGATCTGATGCGTGATCTCCTCGAGGCATTCGGGGAGGAGCTCGCCGAGGTGCGTATCACCGAGGTCAAAGACGGCGTCTTCTACGCCGTGCTCGCATTCAGTTCGGGCACAGAGGTGAGTGCACGACCCTCGGATGCCATCGCGCTGGCTCTGCGTACGGGCACGCCGATTTTCGGCGACGAGCAAGTACTCGAGGAGGTGGGCATCGAGATCCCGGACGAGCAGGAAGACGAGGTCGAGCGCTTTCGGGAATTCCTGGATCAGATCACGCCCGAAGACTTCGAGGATCTCGGCACCGAGCCCGACCCACCCTCCACCACAGATTGAGGGTTTGAAGCCTCAAGTCACACTTGAGACTTTGGCTCGGCGTGTCGCTGCCGTCAGTGTTGACCCCGAGCGGCTGCCTCCCTAACGTTCGGGTGTTGCACTGTCGAAGTTTCAGCAGTGTCGTTCTGGTTCGTTCATCCCGTCAGCCCCGGAGGCCGGCCGTGACGCGAGAAACCCCCACCACCCCTGCAGGTGCCGAGCTCGAGGCGCAGCAGGATGCGCGGCGTCGTGCCGGCGAGCAGGGCCTGTTGTTCGACGCTGCGGTGAGCACGCTGCCCGACGACGTCGGCTACCGTGGACCGACCGCCTGCGCCGCAGCTGGAATCACCTACCGCCAGCTGGACTACTGGGCTCGCACCGGCCTGGTGGAGCCTACGGTGCGCCCCGCCCACGGATCGGGGACCCAGCGGTTGTACTCCTTCCGGGACATCCTCGTCCTCAAGATCGTCAAGCGTCTCCTGGATACCGGCGTGTCCTTGCAGCAGATCAGAATCGCGGTCGAGCACCTTCGTGATCGCGGAGTCGGTGACTTGGCGCAGATCACGTTGATGAGCGACGGTGCGAGTGTCTACGAATGCACGTCGGCTGATGAGGTGGTCGACCTCGTGCAGGGTGGGCAAGGAGTCTTCGGGATCGCCGTAGGTCGGGTCTGGCGCGAGGTCGAGGGGACGCTTTCCGAACTTCCGAGCGAGCGCCCCGAGACCGATGTGGTTGTCGTTCACCCGAACGATGAGCTCGCCCGCAGGCGGCACAGCCGCGCAACCGGGTGACGGTTAGATCCCAAGAGTTCCGGCGATGAGGGGCTACACTTCGACTCGCTGACGACCCCGCACGGGAGAGTCCTACCGCATCCGGCGGCAGGCGCCGAAGGAGCAATCCTCCCCGAAACCTCTCAGGCGACAGGACCGTGTGGGCGAAGCGCCTCTGGAAAGCGGACGTCCCGGGCACCTGCGCGTGGGCGTCCCACCGACGGTGAAAGGCGCTCGATGGGCTCAGGTCGATCGAGCACTGAAACTCTCAGGTGCCGATGACAGAGGGGGAGGCCGCCCGGAGCGCAACCGCGCCCGAGAACGTGCCTGTTCCGGAGACTCTCGTGTCGTTCACCTCCCCCCGACGAACCCTGGCCGAGCTTGAGGCCAGCGACCCCTTCTCCGATCGCCACATCGGACCTGACGAGGGTGCTCAAGCCAAGATGCTTGCCGCGTTAGGACGCACCGACCTGGCATCGCTCCTCGATGATGCAGTTCCTGCTGGTATTCGTCAGGTCGCCCCCCTAGACCTGCCGCCCCCGTGTACCGAGGCGCAGGTCATCGCGGAGCTTCGTCAGCTTGCGGCGCGCAACACAGTCCGTCGCCCGATGATCGGTCTGGGATATCACGGCACCCACACTCCGGCGGTCATCGTCCGCAACGTTCTGGAAAACCCGGCTTGGTACACGGCATACACGCCGTACCAGGCCGAGATCAGCCAAGGACGACTCGAAGCCTTGCTCAACTTCCAGACTGTGGTCGCAGACCTGACAGGACTGGCCACCGCGAACTCGAGCATGCTCGACGAGCCGACAGCGGCCGCAGAGGCGATGACGCTGCTCCGACGCGTAGCTGCCTCGACGAGCAACCGTTTCCTGGTCGATGCCGATGCACATCCACAGACCCGGGCCGTCATGGGAACTCGGGCCGAGCCCCTCGGTATCGAGCTGGTGGAAGCCGACCTGTCCGACGGTTTGCCGCCCGGTGAGTTCTTCGGAGTACTCGCCCAGTACCCCGGATCGTCGGGCATCGTGCGTGATCTAGCTCCCCTGGCGGCGGCAGCCAAGGAGCGAGGCGTTGGGTTCGCTGTTGCCGCTGACCTGCTCGCGCTCACCCTCCTTGTTCCTCCAGGTGAGGTCGGAGCCGACGTGGTGGTTGGTAGTGCCCAGCGATTCGGAGTACCCCTCGGTTTCGGTGGCCCGCACGCGGGCTACCTCGCCGTGCGGGCCGGCCTCGAGCGGTCGATGCCTGGTCGGCTCGTCGGGGTGAGCATTGACGCCGCCGGGCGCCCGGCCTACCGGCTGGCGCTGCAGACGCGAGAACAGCACATCCGCAGGGAGAAGGCCACGTCGAACATCTGCACCGCGCAGGTTCTCCTGGCTGTCATGGCCGGGATGTTCGCGGTCTGGCATGGGCCGGACGGCCTGCGTCGTATCGCCGAGCGGACCCACCGCTTCGCGTTGGTGCTGGCTGAGGGCCTGCGTGATGGTGGATTCGAAACGGTCAGCCCGTACGTCTTCGACACGGTGCAGGTGCGGGTGCCGGGCCAAGCGCAGGCCTACGTCCGGGCCGCGGCTGAACTGGGTGTCGCGCTTCGACTCGTCAACGCTGACACGGTTGGTATCGCGTGTGACGAGACGACCACGAGGGCCGACGTGGAGGCGGTATGGCGAGCCTTCGACGTTGCCGAAGACCTGGATGTTCTTGACGCTGCCACGGCTGATCCACTGGACGAACTCGGCATCTGGCGGAGCTCGTCCTATCTCACGCACCCCGTCTTTGCCGCTGACCACAGCGAGACGGAAATGATGCGTTACCTCCGCCGGCTGGCCGATGCAGACCTTGCGCTGGATCGCACGATGATTCCCCTCGGCTCTTGCACCATGAAGCTCAATGCGGCAACCGAGATGGAGTCCATCACCTGGCCGGAGTTCGCCGGGCTCCACCCGTTTGCCCCCGTGGAGGATTCAGCCGGAACCCGTGAGCTGATCCGACAGCTTGAGGCGTTTCTTGTTGAGATCACTGGCTATGACGCAGTCTCGTTGCAGCCCAATGCAGGCAGTCAGGGGGAGCTCACTGGCCTGCTCGCGATCCGGGCCTACCACCGATCACTAGGACAGGCGGAGCGCACGGTGTGCCTGATCCCCAGCAGCGCGCATGGCACCAATGCTGCCTCGGCTGTGATGGCTGGCCTTCGCGTGGTCGTGGTCGCCTGTGACGCCCTGGGAAACGTGGATGTCGACGATCTCAAGGCGAAGATCGCGGTGCATGCGGACTCGTTGGCCGCCCTGATGATCACTTATCCCTCGACTCATGGGGTCTTTGAAGAGTCGGTCTCGGAGATATGTGGTCTCGTGCACGATGCGGGTGGCCAGGTCTACGTCGACGGTGCCAATCTGAATGCGCTCGTCGGCCTGGCCCAACCGGGCCGCTTCGGTGCCGACGTCAGCCATCTCAACCTGCACAAGACGTTCTGCATCCCGCATGGTGGCGGTGGCCCGGGGGTGGGCCCGGTCGGAGTGCGGAAGCATCTCGCGCCGTACCTGCCCAATCATCCCCTGGTGCCTGAGGCTGGGCCGGATACAGGCATCGGTCCCGTGGCCGGAGCCCCGTGGGGGAGCGCGGGCATCCTGCCCATTTCGTGGGCCTACATCCGTCTGATGGGTGCCCGAGGGCTGACCCATGCGACTGAGGTGGCCATCCTGAACGCCAACTACCTGGCCCAGCGGCTGGCCCCGCACTATCCCGTGCTCTACACCGGTCGCGGCGGTCTCGTCGCGCACGAGTGCATCATCGACCTTCGTGGGATCACCAAGGCCACGGGGGTGACGGCCGAGGACGTAGCCAAGCGGCTCATCGATTACGGGTTCCATGCACCGACGCTGTCTTTTCCGGTGGCCGGCACCTTGATGATCGAACCGACCGAGTCCGAAGGACTCATCGAGATCGACAGGTTCTGCGAGGCGATGATCTCCATCCGATCGGAGATCGAGCGGGTCGCAGCGGGGGAGTGGACCCATGCCCTTTCGCCGCTGGCACAAGCACCGCACACTCCGGAGCAGCTCGTCGGTGAGTGGACTCGTCCCTACACGCGAGACGAAGCCGTCTACCCAGTCTCCTCTTTGCGGCACAACAAGTTCTGGCCGCCGGTGCGGCGAGTCGATAGTGCGCACGGCGACCGAAACCTGATGTGCGAGTGTCCACCGGTGGAGGCATTCGCCGAAGCTCACGAAACGGAAGGGATCACCGATGTTGTATGAGGTGGTTCACGCCACGGTTCCGCCGGCGGCCAAGTTCGTATGGCGGCCGCGGGTCGAGGGCCTCGACAACATTCCCCCGACCGGCCCGGTCATCCTGGCCAGCAATCATCTGTCATTCGCAGACAGCATCGTGATCCCGTTTGTGGTGCGACGGCGGGTCGCGATCTTGGCCAAGAGGGACTACTTCACGGGTACGGGCATGAAGGGCGCCTTGGTCAGGGGCTGGTTCGAGGGCATCGGGATGGTCCCCGTGGATCGAGACGACATCAAGTCCGGGTTGGACTCGCTCAACATCGCCCTCGAGCTGCTCGCCGCGGGTCAGGCCTTCGCTGTCTACCCAGAAGGGGCGCGGTCGCGAGACGGTCGCCTCTACCGGGGCCGTACAGGTGTCGCGCATCTCGCCCTCACCTCTGGCGCACCGGTCGTTCCTGTCGGGCTGATCGGCACCGAGAAGCTGCAGCCGGTTGGGTCGACCTGGCCACGCCTGGTCCGCGTGACTGCACGGTTCGGTCCACCGATGGATTTCACGGGTCGGCTCGACGGGGTGCCACCAGGCAGGGCACGGCGGGAAGTGACCGACGAGATCATGGCAGCCATTCATGATCTCTCGGGTCAAGAGGCTGCAGGCGTGTACAACGAACGGAAGATCTAGCCAGGCGTGCGACGATGGCTGCGTGACAGTCATCGCCGCGGTGGGTACCGCCTTGGGCTCACACTCCTATGAGCAGTCCGCCATCACCGAGGTGTTCGGGCGGCACGTGGTCGGTGAAGATCCGTCAGCGCTGGCCGTGGTACGGCGGCTGCACGCCAACACAGGAGTCGTGACGAGGCACCTCGCCCTTCCGCTTGAGGAATACACCACGTTGGACGGGTTCACCGCTGCCAATGATGCGTGGATCCGCATCGGTGTGGAGCTTGGTCGGACGGCCGTGACCCGAGCTCTGGAAGGCGCCGGGCTCAACGCCTCGGATGTTGACCTGATGGTCACGACGACGGTGACCGGAGTCGCGGCGCCTTCGCTGGATGCCCGGCTCGTGCAGCCCCTGGGCCTCAGGCCGGACGTCAAGCGAATCCCCATGTTCGGGCTCGGCTGCGTAGCGGGAGCAGCAGGAGTGGCGCGGGTGCATGACTACCTGCAGGGCGACCCCGACGGGGTGGCAGTGTTGCTGGCCGTGGAGCTGTGTTCTCTCACGGTGCAACGACAAGACGCGTCTATGGCCAACCAGGTCGCCTCCGGACTTTTCGGCGATGGTGCGGCGGCCGTGGTGATGGTCGGCGAACGGCGGTCGGCTGAGCTGGGGCTGGTCGGCCCCCAGGTCAGCGCCACCCGCTCGCGGTTCTACGACGACACCGAGCGCGTCATGGGTTGGGACGTCGGGACCTCGGGTCTGCGCATCGTGCTGGCCGCCTCGGTAGCCGACGTCGTTCGCGGAAATCTTGGTGCCGATGTCAAGGACTTCTTGGCTGACCAGGGCCTTGACACGGCCGACATCCGGCACTGGGTGGCGCACCCGGGCGGCCCCAAGGTCGTCGATGCTGTCATGGAAACGCTTGGTCTCCCAGCGGGTGCGCTCGACCCGACCCGACGATCGTTGGCAGCGGTGGGGAACCTGTCGTCGGCGTCTGTCTTGCACGTGCTCGCCGACGTCGTGGCATCGCACCCGGTCGGCACTGGTGACCCGGCGATGATGCTCGCGATGGGACCGGGATTCTGCTCTGAGATGGTCCTGCTCCGGTGGTGAGGTCAGCCTCGTGACCTCGGTCGCGTGGTATCTCGTCCTGCTCGGGTTGGTGGCCGTTGAGCGGCTGGTCGAGCTGGTGATCTCCATGCGCAATGCCCGCTGGGCGCTCAGCCATGGGGGAGTGGAGTCCGGCCGAGGTCACTACCCCTTCATGGTGGTGCTCCACGTGGGGTTGCTGGTCGGCTGTGCAGTGGAGGTGAGCTCCGGGGGAGCGCCATTCCTGCCGTGGTTGGGCTGGCCGATGCTCTTCCTCGTTGTGCTGTCCCAGGCTCTGCGCTGGTGGTGCATCCGCACACTCGGCCGGCAGTGGAACACGCGGGTCATCGTGGTGCCGGGCTTGTCGTTGAAGACCACTGGCCCGTATCGGTATTTCCGGCACCCCAATTACGTCGCGGTAGTCGTCGAGGGGGCAGCGCTTCCGCTGGTTCACACCGCCTGGATCACTGCGTTGATCTTCACGATTCTCAACGTTCCGCTGCTGGCCGTTCGGCTTCGTTGCGAAGAGTCCGCTCTCAAGGCGGCTCAGCCTTCGGGGACGCGGTGAGCGCTCCGCAGAGCCCTGATCTGTTGGTGGTTGGTGGGGGGCCCATCGGGCTGCTCACCGCTTTGGAAGCGCGTCGCGAGGGGCTGACGGTCACGGTGGTCGAGCGTCGACGCGGACCGGTGGACAAGGCATGCGGAGAGGGCATCATGCCTAGCGCGCTCGCCCGCATGCAGGAACTAGACGTCCAACCCGTCGGCCGATCCTTTCGAGGCATCGCCTATGTGGGGGCGCACGGGCATCGCGTGAGTGCTGAGTTCAGGCACGGCCCGGGCATGGGTGTACGCAGAACGGTTCTGCACGACGCGCTCGGTCGTGCTGCCGATAGCACCGGGGTCCACCGCATCCTGGGGGACGCACGCCTCGGCGCCGTACGCCCCACCCATGTCGAGGTCGATGTCGCGGGGCGGTCGCTACGCGGGGCATATCTGGTCGCGGCTGATGGGCTGCACTCACAGATTCGAACCGAGCTGGGGATGGCGAGGTCGAGTCGAAGACCCGCCAGGTACGGGCTACGCAGGCACTGGGCCGTGGAGCCGTGGTCGGACCACGTCGAGGTCCACTGGTCCCCTCGGGCAGAGCTGTACGTCACCCCCGTGGACGATCTGACCGTCGGGGTGGCTGTGCTGACGGCCGTTCGTGGGCGCAGCTACGACGAGTGGCTGCTGGAGTTCCCGGACGTGGCCGAGCGCATCGCGTCCGCAGCGCCCGCATCTGCGCTTCGAGGTGCAGGGCCGCTGCTTCAGCCCACGCGCAGCCGCTCGGCAGGTCGAGTGCTGCTCGTGGGTGACGCGGCAGGGTACGTCGATGCCCTCACGGGTGAGGGACTGGTCATGGGGTCCCGGCAAGCTCGTGCGGCGGTGCTCGCGATCCGCGACGACGACCCCGCAAGCTATGAGTCGGCCTGGTGCAAGGCGACATTTGCCTCGAGCCGGCTGACGCGCGGTCTGCTACGCGCCTCCGGCTCGCCAGTGGTTCGCAGCCGGCTGGTGCCGGCCGCCCAGCGATTCCCCTGGGTCTTCGAAGCCGCCGTAGCCGTCCTCGAGTGAACCGGCCCGTCAGGTGGCGCCATCGACCTCCTGAGCCTCGAACAACGCGGGCTGTTCCGTCATCCAGTCAGCGTGAAGGACGACGAAGCCCGCAGCGCGTACGGCACGCACGACCTGCGGGTCGTCATCCACCACGACCGCTACCGGAGCCAGCGAGGCGAGTCGGGGAAGAATGTCCAACTTCATGATCCGGGCGGGGCGACGGTCTCGATCCCCGCGCATGTGCACGTGTCCTGGTGGAAGGTCCGCGGCACGCAGCCAAGCCTCCGTGTCGGCCCGCCAGCGTTCGGGCCGGCCCGTGAGATAGGTGATGCGATGGTCGGCCTGCAGGCGATCGGCGACCGCACGGCCTTCTGGGAGCACCGGATCATCGACGGCGGCCGCGAAGAAGGACTCCCACTGCTTGGGTGAGCTGCTGAGGTGGTGCAGCCGGTGGCGGGTGTCGGCCAGCACGCCATCCAGGTCGAGGACTGCCCATGGGAGCGGGGCATCGGCTCCTGAATCGGTCGGGTCGGACATCCCCGCAAGTTACCAGCCGGTAGCATCCGGCCCATGGTGGACGTTTTTGCTGGTCTCCAGGCCTCGGTGCCGTTCGTCCGGACCCTCGGCTTGGAAGAGGTCGAAGTCAGCCCGGAGCGGGCTGTGCTTCGTCTCCCGGACGTCGACGAACAACGCAACCATGTCGGCGGTCCACACGCCGGAGCCATGTTCACCTTGGGGGAGTCGGCGAGCGGAGCGGTCGTTCTGACTCACTTCTTGGCGACCTTGGAACGTGCGACGCCACTGCCGGTCAGCGCGTCCATCCAGTTTCTCAAAGTCGCTCTCGGGCCACTCACCGCCACAGCCACCCTGCTCCGTCCAACCGAGGTCATTCTCGCGGAGCTCGACGCGGGGGAGCGGCCAGAGTTCGAGGTCGCCGTCGAGATCGTCAACTCCGAGGCAGTAGTGACAGCGCAGATGACGGTGCTGTGGACCCTGCGCCCCAACCGTTCCACCTGAGCAGGGAGGTCCTCGACCAGGGGCCGGAGTGCGACGGCGCGCGGCTGGCCGTACGGTGAAAGGCGTGTCTTCGCGGGGACGGCCTGTACGCGCCGAAACCAAGGGGTCATCTCCCAGCTGGACGCCGATGGTCTTCCTCGGTCTCGGTATCGCGATGGTCGTCATGGACGCCACCATCGTCAACGTCGCACTGCCATCGATCATCGCTGAGCTGCAGATCACCTCTATCGATGCCGAGTGGGTCAACGCGATCTACTCCCTGGTCTTCGCGGCCTTGCTCATCGTTGCCGGGCGCATGGGGGATCGAATTGGGCGTCGCCGTCTGTTCACCATCGGAGCAGCGGTATTTGCTGGCTCAAGTCTTCTTGCCGCCACAGCTGGCAACGGCGAGCTGCTGATCGCCGCACGGGCCTTGCAGGGCATCGGCGGGGCGATGATTGCTCCGTCGTCGCTCTCGTTGGTCAACGCGACCTACTCCGGCCGAGCCCGAACTGTCGCTTTCGGTATCTATGGGTCGCTGATCGGCGGGATGGCTGCCCTCGGGCCCCTGCTAGGGGGGTGGCTGACCGAGAGTTTCAGCTGGCGTTGGGCGTTTCTCATCAACCTGCCGCTGGGCATCGTGGTCATCGTCGGGGCCCTGTGGCGAATCCCCGAGAGCAGGGACGAGGAGATTGCCCCGGGCGTCGACGTGTTCGGAGCGGTGCTGTCTGCCGTGGGTCTTGGTCTCCTTGTGTTTGGTCTGATCGAAGGGCGCAACTACGGATGGTGGCGGACGGACACCACCGTCAGTGTGGCTGGACAGACGTGGTCGCCCGGATCGATCTCTCCGGTGGCGATTGCGCTCGCCTTCTCGGTAGGGAGCCTCGTTGCGTTGTTCCTCGTCGAACAGCGACGTACGGCTGCCGGCCGGTCGGCCGTCATCGATTTCGCGCTGTTCCGGATCCCGACTTTCGGCATCGGCAGCCTGGCTGCGCTGATTGTCAGCCTTGGCGAGTTCGGGATCTTGTTTTCGATCCCGCTGTTCCTGCAGAGCGTGCAGGGCTACTCCGCGTTCGGGGCTGGGGCCGTGCTGGCGGCCCTGGCTGCCGGTTCCTTCGTCTCGGGTCCGACCTCCGCTCGAATCGCGGATTGGCGCTCGCCTAGGTTTGTCGCTCGTCTGGGTTTGGGTCTCGAGGTCATCGGGATTCTGGGCCTCGGTCTGGCGATCTCACCTCAGGCCAGCGGGTGGGTCATCGCGGGCTGGCTGTTCGTCTATGGCATCGGCGTCGGCTATGCGAGCGCACAGCTCACCGGGCTGATCCTGGCCGACGTCCCGGTGCACCAAAGTGGCCAGGCGAGTGGAACTCAGAGCACGGCCCGTCAACTTGGTTCAGCGCTGGGCACGGCGGTTTTGGGCACCGTGTTGTTCGTGACCCTGGCGAATCAGACCGACGCGAACTTGCAGGAAGTGCCGGGACTGACCACGGCTCAGATCGAGCAGATCAGCGGGGCCGTCGAGCAGACCGCGGGAACGATCATTCCGTCGCTCGCTGACAAACCCGGTGGGGGAGCTGTGGTCGGGGCCGCCGGGCAGGCCTACGCCGATGCCATTCGGACGACCGCTTTCGTGGCGGCCGGTGCCGTCGGTGTCGGGCTGTTGGCCACCCTGTGGCTGCCGCCGGAGACGAGGCGCGAGGAACACGAGGAGAACGGTAGTTGACACATGGTTGTCATTCAACTGTGGTTACCCTATGGTTGACATGTGACGAGACCCAGTCTGTTGACGCTGTCGCCTGAGAAGGCTGCCGGTCTGCTCGCCCGAGACGCTGATTCGGCTTGGGCGCAGGCTTTCCTCCGTCAGTTTCAGCGTGAGCTGCGAGAGACGGACGCAAAGAGCGACCTCGAGCTCTTCATGACGACCTGGAACGTGTCGGCGGCCGGAGTGGCTCGCATCTTCTCGGTGAGCCGCCAGGCGATCGCGAAATGGAGGCGGGATGGGGTGCCGCCGGAGCGCTCACCAGGAATGGCGGACCTCGGCGCCGCCACCGACGTGCTGGCGCGCTATCTGCGGGAGGACCGGATCCCGGCGGTGGTGAGGCGGCCCGCGGAGATGCTGCACGGGATGTCGTTGCTGGAGCTGGCCGAGACGGGCGATACGGAGACCGTTCGTCGACAGGTGGCGGCCATGTTTGATCTTCGACGCGTGGCCCCGTAGACGGTTCAACGCCTGAAATGCCCGATCCGCACCGAACGACCCTGCCGGAGGGACACGAGTGGTTTCGCGTCGCAGACGCTAGCTGGATCGACCCGCTCGACCCGAACTTCGCCAACGAGGTCGGGGGACGGTGGAACACGCCTGGAGATGGGGCGACCCTCTACCTGTGTGAGGACGTCGAGGTCGCGCGGGCGCAGATCCGACGGCTGCTCGCACCAACGCCCGTGGATGCCGAAGACCTGGCCCCGGACGCGCCCTACGTCCTTGTCACGGCGTCCCTGCCCGGTCGCCAGCAGGTCGCTGACGCCTTCTCCGACACCGGTCTGCGTGCGCTCGGCCTCCCCGCGTCCTACCCGAGACGACGCTCCGGCGGGCGGGTCCCGTGGGCGGACTGTCGGCATGCGGCGAAGCGGGTTCGTGCCGCAACCCTGCGGGGGGTGCTCGCACGTTCGGCGTGGCAGGTCGCCGGTGCAGGTCGTGAATTGGCGTGGTTTCCCGCGCCGCGAGCTCACGCTCGCCGAGTTGGGCCGGTCCAACCGTTTTCTGCTTGGTACTAGTCGCGGACGGCGCCCACGGTCAGCCGTACGTCGACGATGTCTCCGACGGCCAGCCCTTCGGCGCGCCGAACGGCGTCCTTGACGGGGAGGACATACCGCGTCTGCCCTTTCTGCGGGAACAGCGATGTCGTCCACTCCGTGGCGCCTATCGTCGCGCGCGCCGGGATCATTCCCCAGCCATACGTGAGCTCCGCAGCGGCCTCATGGATGAGCTCGCTCAGATCGTGGGGGACGGTGACGAAGTGGTAGGGCGAGGGACCACGCCAGTACCAGATCTCGTCGGTCAGCTCGAAGTCCATCGTCACGTTCGGATTGTGCCGAATCGAGAGGTGGTTCTCGGCTCCCTAGTAACGCCAGCGGCCGACGCGGCCGTCTCCGCCGGCCGCCCAGCACGCCCGGTCAGGAGTGCAGTCCAAGGTGTGGAAGCCAACGTTGTTGATCAGTCGCCAGGTGCGGCCGCCATCGCGGCTGATCTGGCTGCCGGCGGTATCACCCGACTCACCGGTGGCGATGAGGGTCCGGCGAGTACCGGACAGCCACGCCGCATCTTCGGCCAACAGGTGCAGGTTCCCACCGTTGCGCCAGCTGCGGCCGTTGCGCGTGATGGCCGAGGCGTCGGTGCCGGTGTCGGGTGCCGCGAAGTCACCGCCGACCGCGACGCCGTGGTGGGGGTTCTTGAAGGCGAGGCCAAAGACGCCGGCCGACTCGCCTGGCGGGATGGTCGAGTCGGTCGCCTTCCAGGTGTAGCCGTGGTCCCGTGAGTGGAAGATCCTGGCCGCGGCACCTCCGGAGCCGAACCATGCTTGGTTGCCGCGGATGACGAGGCAGTCACCGCTGGCGGCGAAGCCGAACTCGTCGGGAGAGGCAGGCATGCCGGCGTTGGGCAGGACCTTCCAGGACCGGCCCCAGTTGTTCGTGGCGATGATCCGGAACTTGCCGTCGACGGGGTCACTCACGGCGAGGCCACGTCGACCTCCGGGGTAGAAGGCCATGCAGTCGTAGAACGCAGCCTCGTCGGTGTTGCGGAACGTCTCAACCCACGACGTGCCGCCGTTCGTAGTCTTGTAGATCCGCGACGATTCGCCGGGACCGATGGCGAGGACGACTGCCCTCTTCGCGCTGCGCGCCTCCACGTCGCGGAACTGCAGCCCCTCGCTGTCGGCAGGACTCACGTCGTGCCACGTGCGACCACCGTTGGTTGTCCGCCACACCGAGCCGGCGCCGCCCTCGGTGAGACTGCCGCCGGAGACCCAGGCAGTACGCCGGCTCACCGCATCGAGCCCTCGGAAGCTCTGATCCGCGTCGACGACCCACTGTCGAAAATGCGGGTCGTGCCGCATCTGGGTGGCTGTGGGGGCTGCGGCCGAAGGGCTCGGCGCGGCGAAAGCGGCGGTGAACAGAGCGGCCGAGACTGCGATGGCTAGGGATCCACGGGAGGGGCGCATCCCGACAATCTGCCGTCAGATGCAGCGATCTGTCTAGGGGATCGGAAAGTATTGCGTCATGTGCCCTTCGGGTCGTCCCATGGTGGTCAGGACACGTCAGGAGCTGCCGTGATGAGGCGCGGCAGCGTGCTCGCTGGGATGGTGACAGTGAGTCTGCTCACGGCCTGCACCGCGGAGACCCATGGTCGGCCAGGCGACCGGGAGGATCCGCGTCCCCAGGCCGTCAGTTCGACTTCGGTGACGATCCCCACCCCCGACGCGACTGACCGGGGGAGTGCGCCACCACCAGTGGTTGCACATCCGGTGCGGATCGCCTTCGCAGGAGACGTCCATTTCGCGGGTTCGCTGGCCAATCGTCTGGATGACCCGACGACAGCGATCGGGCCGATGGCCTCGGTCCTGGCGAGAGCGGACCTCGCGATCGTCAACCTGGAAACGGCCGTGACTACGCGCGGGGCGCCCCAGCGGAAGGAGTTCACCTTTCGTGCGCCCCCAGAGGCGTTCACTGCGCTGAAGGCAGCGGGGATCGATGTGGTGACGATGGCTAACAATCACGCCCTCGACTACGGGCCGGTGAGCGTGCCCGATGCCCTGGCGGCCGCCCGAGCTGCGGACCTCCCGGTCGTCGGGATCGGGATGAACGCGAAGCAGGCGTACGCCCCCTGGATCGCCACCGTCGACGGTCAGCGGATCGCGTTCTTCGCAGCGAGCGCCGTCATAGATGCCTCCCTGGTGTCTTCATGGTCGGCCGGACCTCATCAACCGGGCGTCGCCACCGCGCTCGATGGCCACAACGAAGCACTGGTCGCGGCAGTCAAACGGGTTCGTCCACGAGTCGACACCGTCATCGTCGACCTGCACTACGGCGCAGACCGGATGCCCTGTCCCACGGACATCCAGCGCACCCTCGCCGAAGATCTGGCGCGAGCTGGCGCTGACATCGTGATCGGCCAGCACGCTCACGTCCTGCTGGGCGGGGGATACTTGGGTTCGACCTACGTGGACTACGGCCTGGGCAACTTCGAGTTCTACGTCTCCGGCAACGGACCCACCGCAGAAACAGGGGTCCTGCTCCTGACTGCGAAGGGTCGCGACATCGGCAACCCGCGCTGGGTTCCCGGACGCATCGTCAACGGCGTCCCGAACCGACTCAAAGGTGTTGCAGCCATGGAAGGGATCGAGCGAAAGGACCGGCTGCGGCAATGCGGGGGGCTGGCGCAAGGTTCGAGCCAGTGAAGAAGTACGTCCTCTTCGATCATGACGGCGTTCTGGTGGATACTGAATTCTGGTACTACAAGGCGGGCGAGCGAGCCCTGGCCGACGTCGGTCTGACCTTGGACCAAGGTGAGTACGTCCGCGGCATGAGTGAGGGTTTGGGCACCTGGGCCCAGGCAAGAGCGGCGGGAATTGATGAACAGACCATCAACACCCTGCGTCAGGCTCGGGACCACTACTACCAGGTGTACCTGAGAACGGAACCCCTTGAGATTGAGGGGGTGGTTGACGCACTCGCAGACCTCGCCAAGCACGTTCGCATGGCCATCGTGACGACAGCCAAGCGCGCGGACTTTGAGATCATTCACGAACATCGCCAGATCAGACAGTTCATGGAATTCGTGCTCGTTCGTGAGGACTACACATTCCCCAAGCCACACCCAGAGCCTTACCTGACCGGCTTGAAGCGCTTCGGGGCTGCCAAGACGGAGACTCTGGTCGTAGAAGATTCATCCAGAGGGCTGACCTCAGCGGTGGCGGCCGGGATCGACTGCGTCGTCGTTCACAACGACTTCGTCAAGGCACAAGACTTTGAACGGGCCACCTGGCGCGTCGACACCTTGAGTGAGGTGAAGGACATCATCGTTAGCTCGAGCATGACGGAAGAGGGTAAGGGTTAGTTGACATAATGTTGATTATCGGCACTTACCCCCCGTGCGAGAGGCGAGGATCAGCGGCCAAGGTAGGCCGCGAGATGTTCACCGGTGAGGGTGGAACGCTCGGCCACCAGGTCACGTGGAGTGCCCTCGAAGACGATCTGGCCGCCGTCGTGCCCGGCTCCGGGGCCGAGGTCGATGATCCAGTCGGCGTGCGCCATGACCGCTTGGTGGTGCTCGATGACGATGACCGACTTGCCGGAGTCGACGAGGTGGTCGAGCAGGCCGAGCAACTGCTCGACGTCGGCCAGGTGCAGACCTGCGGTTGGCTCGTCCAAGACGTAGACGCCTCCTTTCTCACCCAGGTGGGTGGCCAGCTTGATTCGCTGACGCTCGCCACCGGACAGCGTGGTGAGGGGCTGGCCGATGGTGAGGTAGCCGAGCCCCACCTGGTGGAGTCGCTCGAGGATCCGGTGGGCAGGAGGTAGCCGCCCTGGGCCGTCTCCGAACAACTGCTCGGCTTCGGTCACCGACATCGCGAGCACCTCGCTGATGTTTTTGCCGCCGAACGTGTAGTCGAGCACAGACGCCTGAAACCGCCTTCCTTCGCACACCTCACACGGAGCGGCGACACCGGCCATCATGACCAGGTCGGTGTAGACAACACCCGCCCCGTTGCAGTTTGGACAGGCTCCCTCAGAGTTGGCGCTGAACAGCGCCGGCTTCACCCCGTTCTCCTTCGCGAACGCCTTGCGGATCGGGTCCAGGAGGCCGGTGTACGTCGCCGGGTTGCTGCGCCGTGACCCCTTGATCGCCGTCTGGTCGATCGCCACGACCGCGTCACGAGGCGAAACGGAGCCGTGGATCAGCGAGCTCTTTCCCGACCCAGCCACGCCTGTGACCGCCACCAGCACGCCCAAAGGGATATCGACATCCACGTTCTCCAGGTTGTGGGTGTTCGCTCCCCGCACCTCGAGCACCTCCGACCAGGGCCGGAGCTCGTCCTTGAGGGAGCGCTGGTCGTCCAGGTGACGACCCGTGGTGGTGTCACTCGCTCGCAACCGGTCAACCGTGCCCTCGAAGACAACCTCTCCCCCGCCGCTGCCGGCGCCAGGGCCGAGGTCGACCACGTGGTCGGCGATGGCGATCGCTTCGGGCTTGTGAGCCACGACAAGGACGGTGTTGCCCTTGTCGCGCAACTGAAGCAGAAGTTCGTTCATCCGTTGGATGTCGTGCGGATGCAGTCCGATGGTGGGTTCGTCGAAGACGTAGGTGACGTCGGTGAGTGAAGATCCGAGGTGACGGATCATCTTGGTGCGCTGCGACTCTCCGCCCGACAGAGTTCCAGTGGGCCGATCCAGGCTGAGGTAGCCCAGCCCGATCAATACGAAGGAGTCAAGGGTCTCCCCCAGTGCCTCCAGCAGTGGAGCGACGGAAGCATCCTGAAGTGCTCCTGCCCATGCGGCCAGGTCGCTGATTTGCATGGCGCACGCTTCGGCGATGTTGATCCCCTGGACCTTCGACGAGCGAGCTGCTTTGGTGAGTCGGGTCCCATCGCACTCGGGGCAGGTGGCGAAGGTGACAGCCTGCTCGACAAACCTGCGGATATGTGGCTGCAACGTGTCCACGTCCTTGGACAGCATCGACTTCTGGAGCTTGGGGATCAGGCCCTCGTAGGTCAGGTTGATGCCGTCGACCTTCAGCCTCGTGGGTGGTTTGTAGAGGAGCGCGTCCAGCTCCTTCTTGCTGAAGTCCTTGATCGGTTTGTCCGGGGGGAAGAAGCCGCACCCCTTGTAGATCCGTCCGTACCAGCCGTCCATGCTGTAGCCGGGGATCGTGAGTGCGCCATCGTTCAGCGAGAGGTTGTCGTCGTATAGGGCGGACAGGTCGAAGTCGCTCACCGCGCCCATTCCCTCGCAGCGCAGACACATGCCGCCGGTGATGGTGAAGCTGCGGCGCTCCTTCACCGCTCGCCCACCGCGCTCCGTTCTTACCGCACCGGCCCCGCTCATCGATGCCACATTGAACGAGAACGCTTGGGACGAACCGATGTACGGCCTTCCGATCCGGCTGAACAAGATCCGCAGCATGGCGTTGGTGTCAGTTGCCGTCCCAACCGTGGAGCGAGCGTTCACTCCCATCCGCTCCTGGTCCACGATGATCGCCGTCGTGAGCCCCTCCAGCACGTCTACTTCAGGCCTCGACTGACTCGGCATGAATCCCTGTACGAAGGTGCTGTAGGTCTCGTTGATCAACCGCTGAGACTCCGCCGCGATGGTGCCGAAGACCAGCGAGCTCTTGCCGGACCCGGAGACGCCAGTGAAGACAGTGAGGCGTCGCTTGGGGATCTCGATGCTCACGTTCTTGAGGTTGTTGACCCGGGCACCGTGCACGCGGATCAGGTCATGGCTGTCGGCAGGGTGCTCCATCGCTCAGTGGAGTTCCTGGATCCGGATGAGGTTGCCGGCGGCATCACGGACCGCGCAGTCACGGACGCCGTACGGCTGCTCGGTCGGTTCCTGGACGATCTCGGCATCGTTGGCCTGCAAATGGTCGAACGTCGCGTCGAGGTCATTGGTCGCGAGCAGCAGCATCGCGTACGTGCCCTTGGCCATCATCTCGGCGATGGTGCGGCGCTCGTCCTCGGTGATGCCAGGGTTCGCGGCAGGTGGGGCCAAGACGATTGACGTGCCTGGCTGATCGACGGGTCCGACGGTGAGCCATCGCATCTGACCCTTGCCGACGTCCCCGCGGACCTCGAAACCGAGGATGTCGCGGTAGAACGCCAACGCGGCGTCCGGGTCGTCGTGTGGAAGGAAGCTCGAGTGAATGCTGATGTCCATGGCGGTCAGGCTAGTTGCCGTGCGGCGGGCTTCGCTTCTCGATTCCTGATCGGTCTGGTCACCTGCTTCGCCACACAGGCCGGCATGCCGGTCGACCGGTCCGTTTGCTCGCCCATCTCTCGTCGTCGGTAGGCGTCGGGTGACACGCCGACCAGCTCGGCAAAGCGGGTGCTGAAGGTCCCCAACGAAGAGCAGCCGACAGCGAAGCAGACGTCAGTGACGCTCAGGTCGCCCCGTCGAAGCAGCGACATGGCTCGCTCGATGCGCCGCGTCATCAGGTAGGAGTACGGCGGTTCTCCGTAGGCGAGCTTGAACTGCCGACTGAGGTGTCCCGCGGACATGTTTACTCCCTGTGCCAAAGCCTCGACGTCCAGAGGTTGCGCGTAGTCGCGATCGATCCGATCACGCACCCGGCGCAGCCGCGCGAGTTGCCGTAGTCGCTGTTCGTCGGATGGTCTGCTCGGCACCCTGGCCATGCTGCCAGGCCAGCGCAACTCCTCGTCAGGAGGACGCGCGGAAGTCCAGCTCAGCCACTTCAACCGTCCCCGCGCAACGCCCGGGTGCCTCGTGAAAACCCCAGTACAGGTTCGTGTGAGCGATGACCAGGTCGGGACTTGGCGCTCCGTAGGCCGACAGGTCTTCGGTTGTGTGTGCGTCCTCCACCAGCAGTGCGTCGTAGCCACGAGTGATGGCACCGTGCAGCGTCGAGCGGATGCATTGGTCTGTCTGGGCGCCAGTCACCACCAGTCGACCCACACCGCGCGTGGCAAGAACTTCTTCAAGGTCGGTGCCTTCAAAGGAATCGCCGTAGCTCTTCGCCACCAACGGTTCGGACTCGAGGCGTTGGAGCTCGGGCACGTACTGCCACTCCTCGCTGCCCTCGGGCAAGTTCTCATCAGTGTGCTGGACCCAGACGACATCGACGTCGGCAGCGCGGGCCTTGTCGACCGCGATGGCGATGTTCTTGACCACAGTGTCCCGGCCGTGTGCCCCTCCGACGACCCCGTTCTGGACATCGATGACCAGGAGGGCGATGTTGGGGCGATTCTCGAACGTCGACATCTGCAGCCTCCTAGGGTCTTGAATCGGGGACGCACATCGATGCTAGGAGTGCCCACCCACAGCGTAAATACTCTTGCGCAGGAGAAGTTGGCCCGGCAGGTTCGTCCGGGTGGCCCAAGTCCTCCATTCGGACGAGATCGAGATCACTGATCTCCTGGTGCGAAAGCTGATCGATCGAGAGTTCCCTCAGTACGCCGCCCTACCCTTGTCCCGCCTTCGTGTCTCCGGGTCGAGCAACGCGCTGTTCCGGTTAGGTGACGGATTTTTGGTGCGCCTACCACGGCAGCCCGGGGGCACCGCGACCATCGAGAAGGAGGCGCGATGGGTGGGGCGCGTCTCCGGGCATCTTCCCGTCGCTGTCCCTGAGGTCGTCTGTGTGGGTGAACCCGATCTTGGCTATCCCGAGAAGTGGTCGGTGGTGCGGTGGCTCGAGGGGTACGTCCCCGATGGTGACTCAGTCCCTCTGAACACCGACGAGAAGTGCGTCCTCGCAACCGACCTCGGACACGTGGTCAGCTGCCTGCGGGCCACCGAGATCGACGGTGAGGCCAGGGCAGACTCGTCGCTACGTTGGTATCGCGGTGACCCTTTGGCCGCCTTGGATGAGGGCACGCAGGGAAATTTCGATGCGTGCGCGTCGATCGTAGGACTAGACCTTGACCTTGATGCGTTGCGCCGGATCTGGGCTGATGCGCTGCTTGTCCCCGCAGCTCACACCGCGAGCCGATTCTGCTGGTATCACGGCGATCTGGTGGCTGAGAACATCCTGGTGAAGGCCGGTCGACTCAGCGCTGTGCTCGACTTCGGCGGACTCGGAATCGGTGATCCCACCGTCGATCTGATCATCGCCTGGGATGTGCTCGACCCCATCTCACGGGACGTCTTTCGCTCGAGGGCAGCGATCGATGAGCAGGAGTGGCGGCTCGGGCGCGCCTGGGCACTTGCCTTGGCTGTCATGACATTTCCCTACTACTGGAACACCATGCCCGCCCGCTGCGCGAGCCGGCTGGCGCTTGCCCGTGCCGTGATCGACGATGCACGACGACATGACTGACACTGGTCGTCGTCTCCACTCAGGCGACGCCACGAAACCGTTCACAGCACGGAGCAATAGGGTGCCGCGGTGCCCGTTCCAGAATTCATTCTGCGCCTCCGAGCAAAGATCGGCCACGATCTGCTCTGGCTTCCGTGCGTGACAGCGGTCGTCCTCAGGGACAACGATGTCTTGCTTGTGCAGCGTTCGGACAATCGCGCATGGACACCAGTGACGGGCATTGTCGATCCAGGCGAGCATCCCGCGGATGCGGCGGAACGGGAGGTCTTGGAAGAGGCCGCCGTCCAGTGCACCGTTACAGATCTGGTCTGGGTTCACGTGGGTGCGGAGACGCTCCACGCCAACGGCGACCTCGCGCAGTATTTGGACCACGTTTTCCGCTGCGCGTTCGTCTCCGGTGATCCCTACCCTGCCGACGATGAGTCAGTCGATGCGCGCTGGTTTCCGCTGGATGACCTTCCCGAGCTGAACTCGAACCATCGCGAGCGGATCATGACGGCCGCCCATCACGTCGGCGCGACGAGACTGCGTGAGGAACCGCTGTCCTAGGCGCTGAGGAGGTATTCGATCTGGGCTTCGAGGTGGCTGTAGATCTCGGGCTGGACGGCTGGTGGTGGTCGGCGTGCTGGTAGGAGGGGTGGGGCGCTGGAGTGATAGGTGTGTCCGGTGGGGGTAGTGATCCTGACCCGGTGCGGCCCGCTAGATCGGCCAGGTCCGGATGTCACGGTCTCTGTGGTCCAGCCGGGGGTTTGTTTGAGGTAGTTGCACCGTTCGCACAGCCCCTGCCCGTTGGACAGGCTGGTGGTGCCGCCTCGGGCGTGGTCGTGGATGTGGTCGATGTGCCGGATCGGCGCGTCGCACCACGGGGTGCGGCACGTGCCGTCGCGGGTGGTGATGAACCGCCGCATCCCGCGGGGGAAGACCCGGCGGTTGGACTCCATCTGGGTCAACGTGCCGGTCTTGGGGTCGGTGTAGAGCCGCCGCACCCACACCGTGGCGTCCTGGTCTGCCTCGCCGGGCTTGAGCAGCTCGCGGGCGACCGAGGCGGGGAGGGGTCCGTAGCCGGGGATCTGGGCGGGACTGTCATCAGCACCGAGCAGGGTGGTGTCGGACATGACGACCTGGACCTCGACCGGGACCGCGGCTGCGGTGGCTTGTCCGGTGACCCGTTCGGTCAGGGTGTCGGCCATCACCTGCCCTCGACTGCGCGGGTCCCCTTGGGCACGGGCTGCGGTCGCGGCCTGCTGAAGGGAGGTCAGGACCGCGACCCCAGCCGGGACCGGCAACAACGCCGACAGCAGACTCATGGCATCCGGGGCCGGCCGCAGACTCACCCGCCTGTCCTGCACGGCCCGCGCCGCCCGGTCGAGGGCGGCTTGGGCGTCCAGGCGGTAGGCGATCGCCCGGACCCGGCCGGTGAGCTCCTGGTCCCCCCACGACGCCAACCCGTCCGGGTCGGCGGTGACCTCGGCGTCGAGCAGACGGCGGTCGGTGCCAGTGAGGGAGGAGGACTCCCGCACGATGATCGACGCCCGCCACTCACTGACCAACCCACCGGTCAGCGCAGCCAAGGTTTGGGGCAGGTCCTCGACCAGCGCGGTCGCGATGCTGACCTGCTTGGCACCCTGATGCGGCGACAACCGCCTGGCCAGGGCGACCTGCGCCCCCACCGACGGCCGGGACCGCTGCGCATCCCGCCGGGCCTGCCACGCCTCGAAACCTTCGGACTCCGCCGGCACCCGTGCCGCCTGCTCCTCGTCGGAGCGATGCTGCTCGGCCGCGGCGAACGCAGCGGTCACCCGGACCTGCGCGGCCGCCACCGACGCCTTGAGCTCTTCCAGGGCGCGCAGCTGATCGATGCGCTCCGAGGCGGCCTCGAAACTGTCGGGGTCGTCGAAGTCGAGGGTGTTCAGCTGCCGGGTCAGCCCCAGGACGGCGGCGGTGTTGCCGGCTGTCTCGGGGGTGAATGCCATGGCTGTAACTCTAGGAGACGGGACCGACAAGTTCAATAGTTAGAACGGCCGATTCCTGTTTATTTCCAACAGATTCCCGTAGCAGAAGGCACCGACAACTTCGCGAAGTTGTCCACAGAAGACCAGTGAGTGCCACTGAGAGACCTGGGAGGATCAGGCCCCTCGCAGCGCGTCCTTCAGCCGCACCCGAGCTCCCGAACGCACGACTGCATTTCGATAGATCCGGGCAGTGACGCCAATCATCAGTGGAATCGTCACCAGGATCAGCCCGAGCGCGAGCAACGCTTGCCAGATGGGGACTCCTCCGATGGCCAATCTGATGGGCATGAGCGTCGGGCTGAAGACGGGCAGCATCGACAAGACGGCCACGAAGGTGTTGGACGGATCGCTGGGCAGAACGCTGACCCCGATCACATAACCCGCGACGAGAATCATCGTCACCGGTGCGACCACTCCCCCGATGTCCTCCTGCCTCGACACGAGTGCACCGAGCGAGGCGAAGATGAATGAGAACAGCGAATAGCCGAGCAGGAACCACACGATGAGCCAGCCCAGGATCCCTGCAGCCTCGGCACCAGGCAGATCGAGCGCACCTGCAGCAAGGCCTGCGACTAGGCCGCTGACCCCGATGATCAGCACCTGCATCAACCCGATGAGACCCAGCCCAAGCACTTTGCCGGTCATCAGTTGCCAGGGGCGAACGGCAGCCAGAAGGAGCTCCACCACCCGACTGGTCTTCTCCTCCACGACGCCTTGGGCGACGATTTGGCCAGCAAACATCAAGGCGAGGTAGATCAGCACCCCAGCGATGAAGCCGATGACGAGGCGCTGTGGGTCATAGCTGCGTGGAGGAGTGAGGGGCTCGACGGTGATCTGACCGGAAGCCAGCACGGAAGGTACGGCCGCCGGATCCCCGCCCAGCCTTTGCACCTCGCCCGCTACTGCCTGCTGGACAGCAACTCGGTCGAGAATCGTGGCGAGTTCGGGCTTCAGGTCCTTGTCGACGACCACGTGAAGTCCCGTGCCATCCGAAGGCGCGATCGCCGCGTCGGCAGAGCCCGCGGCCACCGCGGCAGCGCCGGCTGCCACATCCGGCACGGTGTTGATGGTCAACTCAACGTCCTGACTCGCTGCAGCGGTTTCGAGTGAAGTACGGAGCTGCGAGGCCTGCTCCTGGGTCAATGCGATCGTCGCCTGGGCACCGCCGGAGTTGAGGATCCCGAGGGTGATCGCGAACCCGGCCAGGGCAAGGGCCGTGAGCAGGGTGATCAGCCAGTACGCACGCGACCGCATGCGAAGGCGGATCTCTCTCGACGCGACGAGCACGATCGTTCCGACAGTGGTAGTCGAGGCAGGTTGTGGGTTCACGGCTGTTCCTCAGGAGCCCTGCGAGATGGGTCAACGGTTGAGCTCGCCTCGGGGACGCCGCGCTCGGAAACGACCGATCGAAAGCGCTCGACCAATGTCGGCCGCGTGCGAGCGAACTCGAGGACCGGACCGGTTTCCAGTGCTGTCCGAAGCACCAGCTGATCATCGACCGAGACCCCATTCTGCGAGAGGTCCAGCACCGTTCTCCCGTCCTGCCGTCTGCTGCCGACGATCCCGGGGATCGAGTCGGCCCAGCCGTCGGGTGCAGACGGAGCGTGGATCACCAGCTTCTCCCCACCCCCACGCCGGAGCTCGTCAACCGAACCGACGGCGACCATGCGACCGTCAGCGACAATTCCGACGCGATGGCACAGTCGTTGAACCAGGTCCAGCTGGTGGCTGGAGAACACGATCGGGACACCTTCCGCTGCCTTGTCAGCCAGGACCCCGCTCATCACGTCGACGGCGACGGGGTCGAGTCCGGAGAAGGGTTCGTCCAGGACGAGGACATCGGGATCGTGGACGAGGGCGGCTGCGAGCTGCACCCGCTGCTGGTTGCCTAGGCTCAGCTTCTGCACCTCGTCATCGATCCGCCCGGCGATCCCCAGCCGTTCGGTCCAGCGTCGTACGGCCTCGCCCGCCTGCCCCGTCGATAGATTGTGCAGCCGGCTCAGGTAGGTCAGCTGCTCCCCCACCCGCATGCGTGGATAGAGCCCTCGCTCCTCGGGCATGTAGCCGATCCGGCGCCGAGTGTCGAACGTGACGGGCTGCCCGCGGAAACGCACCTCGCCCGCGTCCGCAGCCAACACCCCGAGCACGATCCGCATGGCCGTGGTCTTGCCAGCGCCGTTGCTCCCGACGAAGCCGAAGATCTGCCCTGGCCGAATCTCGAAGCTCAACTCGTCCAACGCGACGACTTCGCCGTAGCGCTTGCTGAGCCCATCGAGTTCGAGCGTGTGGTCCGACATGCATGCCTTCCGCGCCGGGACAGGTTCCAACTGGGAGGCTAGCCTGGTGGCCACCCTCTCAAACCATCCCTTCCTGCAGGCTCCAGGACCAGTGGCCTTCGTGCACCGCGGCGGAGCCGGGGAGGCGACGGAGAACTCTGTCGCAGCCTTCACGAGGGCCCGGGACCTGGGTTTCAGGTATTTCGAGACCGATGTCCACGCCACGAGCGACGGGGTGCTCGTCGCTGTCCACGACGCCACACTCGACCGAGTCACGGACCAGACGGGGAGGATCGAGGACCTGCCGTGGGCCGACGTAGCGCGAGCGCGACTCGCGGACGGAACCACCGCCCCACGTCTGGTCGAGCTCCTTGCCGCCCTTCCAGACGGACGCGTCAACATCGATGTGAAGGCCGACCAGGCTGTTGGTCCCCTGGTCAGTCTTCTTCGGTCCCAACCCACCCTGCTGGAACGAGTCTGCGTCGCGAGCTTCTCCGACGCGCGGCTCGCGGTCGTGCGCCGCGCGTTCGGACGCCGCGTGTGTACGGCTACCGGCCCGGCCGGTGTTCTGGCCCACAGGTTGGCCGTCACCCTGGGGCGACCCACCCCGACGCGCTTCCTGGGGAACTGCTTTCAGGTCCCACGCGGGTCTCGACGTCTCCCACTCGTCACTGAGGCGTTTGTTCGCAAGGCGCAGGAACAGGGCCGTCCGGTACATGTCTGGACCATCGACGAACGAGCAGAGATGGAGCGGCTTCTCGATCTGGGCGTCGACGGGATCATGACCGATCGCCCGGAGGTGCTGCGAGACGTGCTCATCACCCGGCGCGCCTGGCACCCTGGCCGCTGACCAGCCTCGATGATGCGTGGGTGACTGCGCAGCCGCTTGACCCGGCGCAGCTTCCGGCTGGCGATCGAGCTCGCGAGCAGCGTGGGTGGTTCTTCTACGACTGGGCGGCCTCTGCCTTCTCGACCACCGTTGTCACGGTCTTTCTGGGGCCTTATCTGACCTCGGTCACCGAGGATGCAGCCAACGCTGACGGCTTTGTATCAGTCCTCGGAGTCGGAGTCCGAGACAGTGCGTTCTTCCCCGCCATGATCACGACCTCGGTGCTGCTCCAGGTGCTCTTGCTCCCAGTCGTGGGGGCTATCGCAGACCGGGCCCGAAGCAAACGGATGCTCTTGGCGCTGTTTGCCGGCATCGGCTCGATCGCGACGATGGCGATGTACTTCGTCCGGGACGGACGTTTCGAGCTCGGCGGGGTCCTGCTCGTCACGGCTAACGTCGCCTTTGGCGCCTCGATCGTGGTCTACAACGCATTTCTCCCCGAGATCTCCACCGCCGACGAACGCGACCAGGTCAGCGCGCGGGGTTGGGCGCTGGGCTACTTCGGCGGATTCATCCTGCTGCTGCTCAACCTCATCCTGTTCACCTTGCACGATTCGTTTGGGCTCACCGAGGGCGAAGCCGTCCGAATCTGCCTGTTGTCGGCGGGGGTGTGGTGGGCGCTGTTCGCGACCATCCCGCTGCGCCGCCTCCGAGACCGGCCACCGGTCGGTGTCCTCGACGAGCCAGCTGATGGACACAGCTCCGGCCGGGTCGTCGTCGGCGCCTTCCGACAGCTCGCGCGAACGATCGGCGGGCTGCGGCAGTATCCCCAGACCCTGTGGTTCCTGCTCGCGTACCTGTGCTTCAACGACGGCATCCAGGCCGCCATCGCGTTCTCGGCGACGTACGGCAGCGAGGAGCTCAAGCTCGAGGATGAGACCCTCATCCAGGCGATCCTGCTCGTGCAGCTGGTGGCGTTCTTCGGTGCACTTCTGCTAGGGCGGATCGCTCGAACGAGGGGGGCCAAAACCACGATCCTCGGGTCCTTGGTCGTGTGGACGGTCGTGGTCTTCTACGCCGTCGTGATCCCGGCCGGAGCGGTCATCGCCTTCTTCGCCCTGGCGGCGGCCATCGGCTTGGTGCTCGGCGGAAGCCAGGCACTGGCGAGGTCACTGTTCAGCCAGTTCATCCCGATCGGGCGTGAGGCGGAGTACTTCGGGCTGTATGAGATCAGCGACCGAGCCACCTCGTTCGTCGGATCGTTGATGATCACCGTGACCTTGCAGCTGACAGGGTCCTATCGGCTGGCCATCCTGGGCCTCGTGGTGTTCTTCATCGTCGGGTTCATCCTCCTGACGCGCGTCGATGTGCCCCGCGGGATCCGGGAGGCCGGCAACGAGGTCCCCGCGGTCGTCTGAGCGTTTTCTCATGAATCTCTTAGGTTCAGCAGGCTCGAACCTGGGGAACATCGAAGCCATGGGGGACGTTCCTCCCACAGGTCCTCTTTTCCCCTGAGGATCGGCGACGACAGGAACAGGTGAGAGTGACATGGGTGAGGCGCTTCGGGGCACCAAGCTCGGTGCCGTCAGTTATGAGAACGATCGGGGCATCGAGTTGGCGCCCAGGTCGGCCACGTCCTTTCTGTGCCCAACCGGTCACCTGACCGAGGTTCCCTTCAGCCTCGAGGCCGACATCCCGGCGCTCTGGGAGTGCCGCACGTGCGGCGAGACAGCACTGCGCGTCGACGCCGAGCGGCCCGAAGCGGCCGCCGGGCGCAAGCAGCGCACCCCGTGGGACATGCTCATCGAGCGCCGCACGGTTGATGATCTTGAGGACCTCCTTGAGGAGCGGCTGAGCCTGCTCCGTGTGGCTGGGGGCGCCTCCACGGTCGTCCACGCCGACTACCACAAGGCGGCTCAGCCCAAACCACGCAGGCGTACGGCTGCCGCACCTGCCCGGAAGTCCGCCTAGCACCGAGCACTCGGTCCCGTCCCGGAGCTCGACCCCCCTCGGGGCTCCGCGGCGGGGCCGTTCCATGCCCTGGGTGACGGTGTCCGGAATTCTGCTGGTCAGGTGGGTGGATCGTCCCCAGCCTCGGGGGGCAGGACCTCCCCACGGATGACCGGTCCGTCCTGGTTGCCCCGAGGTGGCGCATCGTCGACGCGCTCGACGCGCACCGTGGTGGCCGCCGTTCGCCGCGAGC
Organism: uncultured Actinomycetota bacterium; assembly: GCA_963819985.1. Classification (GTDB taxonomy): domain Bacteria; phylum Actinomycetota; class Actinomycetes; order DATJPE01; family DATJPE01; genus JANPBY01. The sequence goes on from CAWFYH010000002.1 coordinate 725,104, forward strand.
GCCACACCGTCGAGCCGCCCGGGCCGGTGATCGCGACGAACCTGCGGATGAACCACCCGGCCACGGCCACCCGAACCAACGATCGGACGAACGGGAGCACGAGGAGCAGGCCGATCACGTCTCCCACGAAGCCCGGGATCGCCAGGAGCAGCCCGGCCAGGAACAGAAGTCCACGATCGGCAGCCAGGGATGCGTCGGGAGCTCTCGCGGGTGTGGACACCCCTTGGGCGTCCGGCCTGCCAACAGCGGTCTGCAGGCCAGTCCACCATGACCGTCCGGCCTGTCGCATGATCAACAGTCCGAGGACCGCCGCGACGATGAGGAGGGTGAAAGTCGCCGCGCCGCCGATCCAGGACGTCATGGCGATGATGGACGCGATCTCCAGGACGGGGAAGACCACGAACAGCAGGAACCACGGAGAAGGCATCTCGGATCAGCCGGTGGGCCCAGACGCGTTCCGACGCTTGGCCCGAAGCTGAGCCCAGCGAGTCTGAGCACCCCACAGGGTGACTCGCCAAAGTGCCTCCCCGACGATCCCGCCGTTCATCTTGCTCACTCCGGCTTCGCGCTCGACGAAAGTGATCGGCACCTCCACCACCCGCAGTCCAGCCGCCACTGCTCTGCGCGCCAGATCAACCTGGAAGCAGTAGCCCTGGGACTCCACGCCCTGCAGGTCGAGAGCCTTGAGGCTGGTCGCGGTGAAGGCGCGGTAGCCGCCTGTGGCGTCGTGCAGGGGGACGCCGAGCGCCAGTCGGGCGTAGGTGTTGCCGCCGCGGCTGAGTACCTCTCGGCGTCGCGGCCAGTTGACGACCTGTCCTCCATCCACCCAACGAGATCCGAGAACGAGGTCGGCACCGTTCTCGATCTGCGCCAGCAGGCTGGGGAGCTGCTCCGGGCGGTGCGATCCATCGGCGTCCATCTCGACGATGACGTCGTACCCACGGTCCAAGGCCCAGGCGAAGGCGTCCAGGTAGGCGGCTCCGAGGCCCTGCTTGCCGGGACGATGCAGCACGTGCACGTGGTCGTCGGCGGCCGCAAGCCCGTCGGCAAGCTGACCTGTGCCGTCCGGGCTGTTGTCGTCAGCCACCAGGATGTGCGCGGTCGGTACGGCGGCCCGGACCCGGCCGACGATACGGGCGATGTTGGCGGCCTCGTCGTAGGTGGGTATGCAGACGAGCACGAGGGATTCGGTCACAGAGTTTCCTCGGGTGTCGCGGAGTTTCTTGTCGCGGAGTTTCTTGTCGCGGAGTTTCTTGTCGCGGAGTTTCTTGTCGCGGAGTTTCTTGTCGCGGCTGTACGGCCTCGTCGGTCGGTGGATCGGCTTGGTCATCGGGTGAAGCCGTGGTGTCGGGCGAGCGCCGACGGCGCGTTCCGACGGTACCCGACCAAACCACGGCACCGAAAGCGATCACCGCGATGATCAGCTCGGGGAAGGCTCCGAGTCGGTCGGCGGGGGTGAGGGCGTCGGACAGCCTCACCTGCTGGACCAGCTGCGCGCTCGTGAAGATCTCCGCACGCTGCACCACGTCACCGTCGGGAGCGATGGTGGCCGAGACGCCAGACGTCGCGGCGACGAGGACCCAGCGACCGTGCTCGACCGCCCGCAGCCGGCTCATGGCCAGCTGCTGCTCGGTCTGGGGGGTGCGTCCGAACGTCGCGTTGTTGGTTTGCACCGACAGCAGGTCGGCGCCGGCCCTGACCGTCGTCCTGACCAGACCGTCGTAGGCAACCTCGAAGCAGATCACGTCGCCGACCTTCGCCGGACCCACCTGCAGCACGCCTGGTTCTGTGCCGGGCGCGAAGTCGCGCGCGACCCGATCGACCTGGCTGGAGATCCGTCGCGCGATGGATCGGAACGGGATGTACTCCGCGAACGGCACGGGGTGCTGCTTCACGTATCTCTCCCCCGGGCCGGAACCGTCTTGGGTGGTCGGCCCCCAGACGATCCCCACGTTGAGCACGGTTTGTGGGTCGTCCGGATTCGTGATCACCGCACCCACCAGAACCGGGACGCCGATGGCGTCGACAGCGCCCTGGATCAGCTCGGCTGCGCCGGCGTCACGGTAGGGGTCGACATCCGAAGCGTTCTCCGGCCAGATCACCAGATCGGGTTGTTCGGCCCGACCTGCTGCCACGTCCGCGGCGAGCTGCTCGGTTCCGGCCACGTGGTTGCGCAGGACGGCTTCTCGCTGTGCGTTGAAGTCGAGTCCGAGCTGCGGGACGTTGCCCTGGATGACAGCCGCGACTACCGCCGGCCCAGTTGGCGTCGCTGCCGGGATCAGTGCTCCGAAGGCGATGACGGCTGCGGCGGCGGCCAGACTCGCGCCCGCGAGCCGCCCGGGACCGCGCTTCGCGGCGACCACGACGTAGGCGAGGAGTCCGCCCGCGAGAGCAACGGCGAAGGTCATCAGCGGTGCCCCGCCCCACTTCGCCAGCCCGAGGACCGGCCCGTCGACCTGGCTGAAGGCGATGCGGCCCCAGGTGAAGCCACCGAAGGGCCAGCGGCCTCGGACCGCCTCCTCAGCCACGAACAGAGCGGCAGTCCACAGCGGCCACCCTGGGAGTCGCTGTACCAACGTCAGCCCGAGCGCGAGCGGGACGACGTACAACGCCTCGAACCCGGCCAGGATCAGCCAAGGCACCGGTCCGACGTAGATGCCGGCCCAGTGCAGCAGCGGCACGAACAGGCCTAGGCCCGCGGCGAGCCCGACTCCCGCCGAGACTCGAAGCGACGCGTGCCGCGCGGCCAGGGTCAGCACAGCAACCGAGAACGGCGCCAACGCCCAGAGGTTGTAGGGCTCGAAGGCGAACATCAGCAGGATCCCCGAGGCGAGGCCGCCCAAGACCCGCCCGTACGGGCTCCGCAGCCGCTCCACCCGCCGAGCCTACGTGGGGCTCAGGGGACGACGACCGTGCCAGTCGCGGTCGTGCACACCAAAGGAGGATCCAATACGTCGGCTGCCGACGCCGATCGTGCCGGGGCGCCACGGCAGATGACGCGAGCCTCAAACGTGATACCGCGGGAACGTCGCCCTACTCGTTGCACGGTCGCGGTCACCTCGATGATGTCACCACCCTGCACGGGTCCGAGGAAGCTCACTGCCTCGTATCCCGCGAACAGGCCTTCGTCGCCGTCAGTGCGGATACAGACCTCAGTCGCTACATCACCGAACAGGGCTAACACGTAGGCGCCGTCGACGAGGTTGCCGCCGTAGTGAGCATGTGAGTAGGGCACATAGCGTCGGTGCGTGACGGTCAGGCCCAACCGCGGGTCGGGTGTTCGGTCGGACTCAGGCTCGACGGTCATGACTTCGCCTGACTCGAGGCCGCTGATCGGGTGGCGGCACGCGCCTTGCCCGTCTCTCGGCCGTGCCACTCGCGTCGTCGACGTTTGACGCCTTGGACAGCGCTCGCGTGGCCAGGGACGTCGTGCGGCGACTGGCCTTGCGTTCCGGTCAGGGCGTGCACCAGGTAGGACGCAACCTCACCAGGCGTCGTCCCTTTCCCAAACACCCGGTCCACCCCAAGCTCGGCCGCCGACCCCTCAGCGAATCGCGGGCCACCGACAATGAGAAGTGGGTGCTGCCCGGCCGGATAGGCCTCCCGGAATGCTGCCGCCATCTCTCGGGTGTTGTGCAGATGGGCGTCCTTTTGGGTGACCACCTGCGACACGAGAACCGCGTCCGCCTCCAGGGCGTGGGTCCGTTCGACCAGGTCTGGCACCAACACTTGGGCTCCAAGGTTGTGCACCTGCATCTCGGAGTAGTACTCCAGGCCCTTCTCCCCCGCGAACCCCTTGATGTTGAGGATCGCGTCGATCCCTACCGTGTGCGCGTCGGTGCCGATGCAGGCGCCAACCACGACGAGCGGCCGGCGGAGGTCCTTCTTGATCGTCGCGTTGACCTCTTTGGCGGAGAGCAGCGGGAACTCGCGCTCGACCACGGTGACCTTGTGCGGCTCGACCAGGTGCGCGACCGGTCCGTAGACCACGAAGAACGTGAAGTCCGATCCCATGGCCTTGGCGTGGACGAGCAACGCGGGGTCGATTCCCATCTTGTTGGCAAGCTGGACCGCGGCACCCTCAGCCCGTTTGTCGTGCGGCATGGGCAAGGTGAAGGACACCTGCACCATGCCGTCACCGGTCGTGTCGCCGTACGGGCGGAGCACCCGCTTCTCAGTCATGGGCCGCTGTCCTCGAGGATGTCGATGCCTGGGTGGTAGTAATCAGGGGCGCGTACGGCAACGCCGTCGAGCCCCTTGCCCGCATCAGCTGGACGCTTCATCAGGCCGAACGTCCCATCGCCGATCGCCTCGAGCAGGGGTGCTTTCCCGGGCTCACTGACGATCTGCTCGAGCAGCTCCACCGCTTCGGACAGGACCTGCCGGGCTCTGGTCTGGATGAAGCCGTCGACGGGCGGCCGGAAGTCCTCGGTGAGGCCGCCTGCGGCGTTCATGACGTAGCGGACGTTCTGCAGAGCGAGGTCGCGATCGGACAGCCATGGGGTGACGACCGCCTCGGTCATCATCCCCACCAGCAAGATGCCTTGCCCCGTCAACGCTCCGACCAGGTTGAAGAACCCGTCGAGCAGGTAGCCCTTGAAGATGTCACCGGTCATGTGCTTGGTGGGGGGCATCCACTTCAGAGGCGCCTTGGGGAACAGCGTCCGTGCGAGCAGAGCGTGCGCGAGCTCGAGACGGAATGACTCGGGCAGGTCGGGGTTGATCTCGAAGGCGTGCCCGAGGCCGATCTGTGCGTCCGGCAGGCCGGCTTCCTTGGCGAAGAACTCGTTGAGCAGCTGACTGACCGTCACCGTGTGCGCGGCCTCGACGGCATCTGCGGTCGTGAGGTAGTTGTCCTCGCCCGTGTTGATGATGATGCCGGCGCGGGCATGCACCTGACGGGAATACCGTTGGTCCACAAAGGTTCTGACCGGGTTGATGTCGCGGAAGAGAATGCCGTACATCGAGTCGTTGAGCATCATGTCGAGTCGCTCGAGCCCGGCCAGCGTGGCGATCTCGGGCATGCAGAGCCCGGAGGCGTAGTTGGTCAGTCGCACATAGCGGCCGAGCTCTTTGCTCACATCGTCCAGGGCGGACCGCATGAGCTTGAAGTTCTCCTGGGTGGCGTACGTCCCGGCGTAGCCCTCGCGAGTCGCGCCCTCAGGGACGTAGTCGAGCAGCGACTGCCCGGTGGATCGGATCACCGCGATGACGTCGGCGCCCTCGCGCGCGGCGGCCTGGGCCTGTGGGACATCCTCGTAGATGTCCCCAGTCGCCACGATCAGATAGATCCAGGGTCGCCTGGGGGCATCACCGACGCGATCGACCAGCCGATCTCGGGTTGCGCGGGCTCGATCGATTCGTGCCACGCCTTTTGCGGCAGCCGTACGCGCCGAGCGACGAGCCCGATCAGCGTCACGTCCCGCTGGCATGCTGAACGTGACCGACCCGCTCGCAGCCTTCTGTGCCAGGGTCAGCAGATCCCCGGTATTGCTCTGGCGCAGCGCATGCCACACGGGCAAGGACACGCCGTGCTCGATGCCCACGTCGGCCGCGACGGCATCAACTAGCCGATTGACCCATGGAATCCCCTCGACGTCGGCTCCGGACAGACCAGCGAGGCGCAGACCGGCCCGCTCCACCGACACCGTCGTATGGGTCCGGGCGAGCCTGACGACAGGTCGGCCGGCCTGCTTCGCGAGCTGGCGGGCCTTCCGTACGACCGAGGCGTCGAGGGTGAGCAGGTCGCCAGCCGGCCTGGTACGTGCAGGACTCATGCGGCGGTTTCCTTCGTGTAGACGGCCTGACCTCGCACCACCGTCTGCAGACAGATGGGATCCGGTGAATCGTGGCTGAGGTCGGGCAGACCCGACGGTGTCCGGTCGACACCCTCGATGGACCAGACCGCGTAGGACGCCACAGCCCCCGGTTCGAGAGTTCCGGCGTCGTCCACGCCCGCGGCCTGCCAGCCACCTACCGTATGGGCTCGGAAGGCGTCAGTGATCGCGAGTCTCTGCGCCGGCACATGGTGGTTGAGCGTGCCCCGGATGGCACCCCACGGGTCGATCGGCGTGACGGGACTGTCGCTTCCTAGCGCGAGGAGGACACCTGCTGCGTGCATGTCTCCGAACGGGTTCAGCGTGAGTGCGCGCTCGACGCCGAGGCGCTGGGCGTACATCCCCGCATCGCCGCCCCACAGGGGGTCGAACGCCGGTTGCACCGAGGCATAGAGCCCGAGGTGCACCATGAGCCCGATGAGTTCAGCGTCGAGCATCTCGACGTGCTCCAAGCGGTGCCTCGCAGCCCGGAAGGTGTCGAGGCCAACCTCGGCTGCGGAGGCGCGGCAACCCTCGATGACGGTGTGCGTAGCGCCATCCCCGATTGCGTGAAAGCCGGCTTGGAGCCCTGCCCGGGTGCATGCCGTGACGTGCTCACGCACCTGGTCGACGGTGAGGTAGGCGCTCCCGACGGTGTCAGCATCGGCGTACGGCGTCCGGAGGCAGGCCGTGTGGGAACCGATGGCCCCGTCAGCAAAAAGGTCTCCGGCCGCCCCGAGGGCGCCGAGTGCCTTGGCCTGCTCGACTCCCCCGAGCTCACCCCAGTAGCCGACGACCTCGGGGCCAGGCTCGGCCTTGGCGAGAGCGAGCATCTCGGTGAAGTCGTCCGGACTCGAGATCTCGGGTCCGCCCAGCTCGTGGAACGCTCCGACCCCGAGAGCGGCGCAGTGCTCACGGGTGGCCCGCTGCGCCGCCGTACGCGCCGCTGGCGTCACCGAGTCGAGCGCGACCGCGCGCGCATGATGGTGCGCATCTCGGGAGAGCAGACCCGAGGGGTCGTAGCCATCCATCGCCTCGATGCCGGGCAGCATGGCGAGCATCGCGGAGGAGGCCAACGCCGAGTGCACGTCGATGCGCGTGAGGTAGAGCCGCGCACCGTAGGAGGCGCGGTCGATCTCCGCCTGGGTCGGTGGGCGACCCTCGGGCCAGCGGGTCTCGTCCCACCCAGTGCCGAGCACGACCCCGGCCGATCCCGTCGTCCGGCAGTAGCGTTCGACCCGCTCGAGGGCTTCGGTCAGGGACCGGGTGTCCACGAGGTCGAGACCAGTCAGGAGGAGCCCGGTCGACGTGGCGTGGATGTGTGCATCGACGAATGCCGGTGTCACGAGTGCGCCCTCGAGGTTGACGACGTCATCAGCGCCATCTCGATGCGTCGCCGCCTCGTCGTCGGTGCCGAGCCATGCGACGCGTCCGTCGGCGACCAGCATTGCCGTGGCTTGGGGTCGAGTCGGTGCGTAGACGTGGCCACCCAGCAGGAGGGTGGTTCGGTTGTGCTCTGGCGTGGGTGTTTGGGACATGAGGCTCAGTCTGCCGCGAGCCGGTCTTCGAACAGCGCCCGGGCTCGTGGTTCCTCCCGCATCAGGGTGAACGCCAGCTCGGCATGTCCTGGCGTGAAGCCGTTCCCGATCAGCATCGTCACGTCCGATGCAAGCCCTTCGGCGCCGAGCGCAGCCGCCGTGAATGAGGTTGCCATCGAGAAGAAGATGACCGTTCCTCCCACCGGACTCGTTGCCAGGATTGCGCCGTGCTCGCACCCTGGGACATCGACGCAGACGACGGTGATGTCCGCAGGGGCTCCCAAAGCCGTCACCACTGCCTGAGACAAGGCCACCGGATCGCGAGCGTCCGCCAACGCCGTTGCGTCCGACAAACCGGAGGCTATAAGCCGCACTTCCTCGGACGCTACGGGTACGACGCCGACCGTGCGGCGCGCGCCAGCCCGTCGAGCGGCCACGAGCGACAGGGAGCCGGACTTCCCAGCACCGCCGATGACGGCCACGGTCGGAGCGATGCCACGCGCGACGTAGCTCTTGACAACTCGTTGCGTCAGGGCTGGCGCACCTGCGACGTCCATCACTGCCATCGCCAAATCGCTGGGCAGGTCGTCCGGAAGCACGGCTGCGATGGATCGACCGAACAGGATCGCGGTTCCGTTGCAGGGCACCTGCTCGCTGCGGCCGTCCCACTCGACGAGGCCATCTTCGATGGTCAGCGGCGTGAGCGACAGCGAGACCAGGGTCGCTACCCGGTCGCCGACTCGCAGGCCGAGCTCGGCGTCTAACCCGACTTCCTCGACGGTCCCCACCAGCATCCCGCCAGATCCCGTCACAGGGTTCTGCATCTTGCCGCGGGTGGCGATGATGTCAAGAACCTCGGCCCGGACGGCTGCCCCGTCACCATCGTGGTTGTCGGTGAGCTGGCGGAAGCTTGCGGCATCGAGGTTCAGCCGCTCGACCCGGATCCTGGTCTCGTCGTGCTGAATCTCCGGACTCGCGTCGAGCCGGGTCGCCGCTTGGGGCAACACGCCAAGCGGTTCGATCACGCGGTGCAGCCCGACGGGCGAAGTCTCGGTCACTGCGGGATCCTCTCATGATTTGGTGCCAAGACACCGCAGATCTTGCGGCATTGCGTTGGCAATGCCGCAGGGTTTACGCGTACCCTTCACGTCATGACCGATCAGCTTCTTGCGCCCGCGACGTCCCACGTCCTCCCGCAGCCCTACGCCTATAGCGCGCGTCCGCTCGTGGAGCCCGACTGGACTCGTTTTGTCGGGTGGTCCGATGTGACCGAGGCGCAGTGGCGCGACGCCCAGTGGCAGCGTTCACACTGCGTCAAGAACATCAAGCAGCTGCGAGAGCTCGTTGGCGACCTGCTCGAGGATCGGTTCTACGCTGATCTCGAGCGCGACCAGGCTGAGCGCGCCACCATGTCGATGCTGGTTCCGCCGCAGATGATGAACACGATGGTCAGCGGGTCGCACGACCACGGGGCCCCGTCGCCTGCCGAGTTCACCGACGCGTTCTACGCCGACCCGGTCCGGCGCTACATGCTGCCCGTGTTCAGTGACCGGCGCACGGACTGGCCGACGCATCCGCACGCCACGCGTGACTCTCTGCACGAGCACGACATGTGGGTGGCCGAAGGGCTGACGCACCGCTACCCGACGAAGGTGCTCGCCGAGCTCCTCCCCACCTGCCCGCAGTACTGCGGGCACTGCACTCGGATGGACCTCGTCGGGAACTCGACCCCGCAAGTTGCCAAGCTCAAGTTCGACCTGAAGCCGGTTGATCGCCAGGACCAGATGATCGATTACCTGCGTCGTACGCCTGGCGTGCGCGATGTCGTCGTCAGCGGCGGCGACGTGGCCAATCTGCCGTGGAAGAGCCTGGAGAGCTTTGTCGCTCGCTTGCTCGAGGTCGAGAACGTCCGCGACATCCGGTTGGCCACCAAGGCGTTGATGGGTCTGCCCCAGCATTGGCTGCAGGACGACGTCGTCGCAGGCATGACACGACTGGGGTCCACGGCGCGTGAGCGGGGGGTGTCCCTCGCGATCCACACGCACGTCAATGCCGCCCAGTCGGTCACGCCGCTGGTTGCGGAGGCGACCCGAGCGATGCTGGACGCCGGTGTCCGCGACGTACGCAACCAGGGTGTGCTGATGCGCGGGGTCAATGCCTCGGTGGAGCAGCTGCTGGACCTGTGCTTCTCGTTGCTCGACGGCGCCGGGATCATGCCCTACTACTTCTACATGTGCGACATGATCCCCTTCAGCGAGCACTGGCGGGTCAGCGTCAAGCAGGCTCAGCACCTGCAGCACGGGCTGATGGGCTACCTGCCGGGCTTCGCGACCCCACGCATCGTGTGTGACGTGCCGTTCGTCGGCAAGCGCTGGGTGCACCAGCTGGACTCCTACGACGAGGTGCACGGAGTGTCCTACTGGACGAAGAACTACCGGACCTCCATCGAGGCTGCCGACCCGGACGCGACCGCACGGGCCTACGAGTACTACGACCCGATCGACACCCTGCCCCCCGAGGGACAGGCCTGGTGGTTGGAGCACGGCATGGAGTCGGTCGAGCGGACTCTCGCCGACGCAGCTGCCGCCGCAGCTGCGTCCCGACAAGCGTCCACCCGCTGACTCAACGTCTGAGCCGACGAGGCGATCGCCCTCAGTCGCTCGGACCTACGGGTACGTCGCTGGGCGGACGGCCCTCGTAAGGCGTGGACAGCACGATCGTGGTGCGTGTCCGGACGTTGGCCGTGGCGCGGATCTGCGCCAGCAACAGCTCCAACGCGACTGGCGAGGGGACGCGTACCTTGAGGATGTAGGACTCATCGCCCGCGACCGAGTGGCAGGCCTCGATGGCGCCGATGGGCGCTAGCCGCTCGGGTGCGTCATCTGCCTGGGATGGGTCCAGCGGCGTGATGGAGACGAACGCAGTGACGGGCAACCCGATCGCGGCGTGGTCGACGACCGCCGCGTAGCCCACGAGAACTCCGCGCTCTTCGAGGCGGCGCACACGTTGATGGACCGCAGAGGTCGACAGCCCGGTGGCCTTGCCGAGATCGGTGTACGACATCCGGCCATCCGCGCCAAGGAGCCGGATGATCTCGGCGTCGATGTCCTCCACGCTGCAGAATCTACCGCCGTAGACCGCAGTCTGGCTGCCTGATCCTCCTCTAGCGCTTGGTTAGAGCCCGGCCGATGACCATGCGCTGGATCTGGTTGGTGCCTTCGACGATCTGCAGCACCTTGGCCTCGCGCATGTAGCGCTCCACCGGGAAGTCCTCGACGTAGCCATAGCCCCCGAGCACCTGGACACAATCGGTCGTCACCTGCATCGCCATGTCGGTGGCGAACAGCTTGGCCATGGCGGCCTGGGTGCCGAACTTCTGGCCAAGGTCCTTGCGGCGGGCCGCGGCTAGGTAGAGCTCGCGTGCTGCCGAGATCTGCGTTGCGCAGTCGGCGAGGAGGAACTGCATTCCCTGGAAGTCGGCGATCGGTCGCCCGAACTGCCTGCGCTCCTTGGCATAGCCGACCGCGAAGTCGAGAGCGGTCTGGGCGAGTCCGACGGCGCAGGCCGCGATGCCCAGTCGTCCGCTGTCCAGAGCGGCCAGGGCGATCTCGAAGCCCTGCCCCTCGGCCCCGATACGCCGTTCGACCGGCACCCGTGCCCCGTCGAGCAGGACCTGCGCCGTGTGACTGGCGTTTGCGGCCATCTTGCGCTCAGGCGACGCCGACGACAGACCCTCGGTGGCGGCGTCCACGAACAGGCAGGTGATGCCGCGCGGACCGTCATCGGAGGTGCGGGTCATCACCGCGTAGAAATCAGCCACTCCCCCGTGGGTGATCCACGCCTTGGTCCCTGTGACCACATAGTCGTCGCCATCCAGCAGTGCGCGAGTCTGCAGGGCGGCCGCATCCGATCCGGACTGTGGCTCGGACAGGCAGTAGGCGCCTAGGAGCTCGCCGCCGAGGAGCTCCGACAGCCACCGATCCTGCTGCTCGCGCGTGCCGTACAACGCGAGCGGGTGGCAGGCGAGGGTGTGGACGCTGACCCCGATGCCCACGGACAGCCAGGCTGCGGCGAGCTCCTCGAGGACTTGCAGGTAGACGGCGTAGGGCTGACCGCCACCTCCGTGCTCTTCTGGGTAGGCGAGGCCGAGCAGGCCGGACTTCCCCAAGGTGCGGAACGTCTCGCGAGGGAAGCGTTTCTCCGCCTCGAATGTGGCGGCATGCGGGGCAAGCTCGGCGTCGGCGATCTCGCGGGTCAAGGCGATCAGCTCGTGCGCCTCGTCGGTGGGGAGCTCGCGTTCAACGGTCAGGGCCATGACAGTCGTCCTCTCGGGTCACACGTCCAGCACGACGAGCTCACGCGGGCGAAGATTGAGCCTCCGCGCTCCGTCGTCGGTGCACACCACGATGTCTTCGATACGCGCCCCGAACAAGCCGGGGTGGTAGATGCCCGGCTCGATCGAAAAGGCCATGCCAGGCTCAATGGTCAAGGTGTTGCCAGCCACGATGTAGGGCTCTTCGTGCGTCGACAACCCGATGCCGTGCCCCGTGCGGTGGATGAAGAACTCGCCGTAGCCGGCGGCTTCGATGACATCCCTGGCGGCGGCGTCGATGGACTCCGCACTCACGCCGGGGCGTGCCCAGGCGCAGGCAGCGGCCTGGGCGGACTCCAGGACGTCGTAGGAGGCAAGGAACTCGGCGGGCGGAGCGCCGACGGCATAGGTGCGCGTCTCGTCCGAGCAGTACCCCTGCGGAGTCGTACCGCCGATGTCGACCACAACCGGATCACCGACTTCGATGACCCGGTCGGACAATTCATGGTGTGGACTGGCGCCATTCGGCCCAGAACCGACGATGACGAAGTCGACCGTGGCATGCCCGGCCGCCAGCATGGCATCCGCGATGTCTGCTCCCACCTCACGTTCAGTGCGCCCCGGCTTGAGCCACTGATGCACCTCGGCGTGAACGGCGTCGATGGCCGCCCCCGCGGCAGCCAACGCCTCGACCTCCTCGGGTGTCTTGCGCATTCGGAGCTCACGCAGGACGGTGCCGGCGAGCACCTGTTCGGTGTGGGGCATCGCCGCACGAAAGGCCAGGACCTTCTCGGCCCACATGTGGTCGTCCACCGCGACCCGGCGCGCTCCCAGGACGAGGTCGGCCACGACGGAGTAGGGATCGTCGGTCTCGCCCCAGCCGCGGATCTCCACCCCGGCCCGCCCCAGCGGAGACGCCGCCGCGGCCGGGATCTCCAGGTTTGGCACCACGACGACTGGGTCGTCATCAGGGCGAAGCACCAGGCAGGTCAGCCGTTCCAGGGGAATAGCGTCGTAGCCGCAGAGGTAGCGCAGGTCCGGACCCGGGGACACCAGCATCGCGTCGAGGCCGGCCTTGCCCGTCAGGACTGAGGCGCGGCCAAGGCGATCAAGGTCGACGAGGAGGTTGCTCACGCGGCAAGCCTACGCACTGGCCTGGCATGCTGCCCTGGTGACCAATCGTGCGGACAAGCTGCTCCTCCTCGACACCGCTTCACTGTACTTTCGGGCGTTCTTCGGGGTCCCGGACTCCGTTCGGTCTCCCGACGGGCTGCCCGTCAACGCCGTACGCGGCCTGCTCGACTTCATCGCCCGACTGGTGAGTGACCATCGACCGACCCATCTCGTGGCCTGCATGGACGCCGACTGGCGACCGCAGTTCCGGGTGGACGCCATCGCGACCTACAAGGCCCACCGGGTCGCCCACCCCGGATCGGCTGAGGAGGAGATCCCCGACGATCTCTCCCCTCAGGTCCCCATCATCGAAGACGTGCTCGACGCACTCGGCATCGCTCGGGTGGGCGTCGCGGGCTACGAGGCCGACGATGTGATCGGGACCTACGTCCACCTCACCCCCGGCGCAGTCGATGTCGTCACCGGTGACCGCGACCTGTTCCAGCTTGTCGACGACTCCCGGCCGGTACGGATCCTTTACACGGCGCGGGGAGTCGGGCGACTCGAGATCATCGACGAGGCCACGGTGACCAAGAAGTACGCGATCCCCGGGCGCGCCTACGCCGACTTCGCCACTCTCCGCGGGGACCCGTCGGACGGGCTGCCCGGAGTCAAGGGAGTCGGTGACAAGACCGCTGCGGCACTGATCACCCAGTTCGGCTCTTTGGCGGCACTGATGGCCGCTCTCGACGACCCGAGCTCAGACTTCGGGGGCAAAGCCAAGCTGGAGGCCGCTCGCGACTACCTGGCGGTCGCTCCCGCTGTGGTCCAGGTGGCTCTGGACGTCCCCGTGCCGACCGAACTGGACACCACCATCCCGACCCAGCCAGCCGATCCGGAACGACTCCTGGACCTAGCCGACCGTTGGAACCTCGACTCCCCCGTCAACCGGGTCCTCAATGCCCTGCAGACGGTTAGTGAACCGACCTGAGCGCGCGTCTTAGGCCCGGGCGGCCGTACGGGCTTCGCGGGCAGCCTTGCGCTCCTCGAAGCGGGCGGCAGCGGTCTCGAGCTGGTCCAAGAACGCGTCGAGCTCCTCGCGGGCCGACTCCCCCTGGGCGTCCAGTCCTTCGATGTCCCAGACCTTCCACTGGCGCAGCACCGGCGCCAGCACCTGGTCCTTGTGCTGCCGCACGTCGTAGATGCCTGCGTTGGCGATGACCGCCGACTTCCGCAGGAATCCGTCGATCGAGTGGCCGGGCATCTGGAAGGTCTTCACCACGTCGGTGATCGCCCGCATCGTGTTGTTGGGGTCCAGCTCGAGGGTGGCGCCGAGAACATTGCGGTAGAAGATCATGTGCAGGTTCTCGTCCGTGGCGATGCGCGACATCAGGGCCTCGCACACGGGGTCGCCCGAGGCGGCGCCGGTGTTGCGGTGCGAGACGCGGGTGGCGAGCTCCTGGAAGGAGACATAGGCCAGTCCGTGCACCATCGAGTCGCCGTAGTCGCTCTCGAAGCCGGTTTCCATGTGCACCATTCGCGCCCGCTCGAGCTCCACGGGGTCGACCGCCCTGGTGACCGTCAGGTAGTCGCGAATCGCGGCGCCATGACGCCCCTCCTCCGCGGTCCAGCGATGAACCCAGGTGCCCCAGGCGCCATCGCGGCCGAAGATCTCGGCGATCTGGGCGTGATAGCTCGGGAGGTTGTCCTCGGTGAGCAGGTTCACGAACAGTGACACTCGCGCGGCTTCGGTCAGCGAGGACTGGTCCGGAGACCAGGCCTTCCCCTCCAGTGGACCGTCGAAGTCGGTGCCCAGCGACCATGGGATGTAGGCGTGCGGAAACCACTCCTTGGCGATGCCGAAGTGCCGATTGACCTCGCCCGCCACGAATGGCTCGAGCTCACGCAGCAGGTCAGTCGTGGAATAAGTCGTGCTCGCGGTCACAGGCCCTCCGAAGATGCGATTCCTACGGGAGCGTAACCTACGGGAACGTAGGTATCCAGCCTCCGGCTCATGACGTCTGCGACAGGCTCATGACGTCTGCGACAGGCTCATGACGTCTGCGACAGGGAGGCGTACGCGACCACGCCGCGCCGCAGTGCCACGCTCGCCGCATCAGCAGCCGCCTTGAGGCGACCCTCAGAGGCCGAAGAGACCTGATCGAGCAGGTCGAGCACCTGCTTGGTCCACCGGACGAAGTCACCAGCTGTCAGCGCGCCGTCCTCGAGGACGGCTTCAAGGCGTACCCCCGAAGCCCACTGCCAGGTTGCCCAGGCGAATCCCGGATCGATCTCTCGAAGGAAGTCGAGGTGGTGGTCGTCCTCGACCTGGTCCAGGCGTCCCCATGTGTGGACCATCTGGCCCAGGACGTCACGGCTGGCTCCTTGCGGGAGTCTCGGTGGCGCGGCGTCGTCGGGCTGGCGGGCCTCATAAACCAGCGCTGATACGCAGGCTGCGAGGTCTGCAGGTGACAGGTCGTCCCACAACCCGTCTCGCAGGCACTCGGCCGCCACGAGGTCCAGCTCGGTGTAGAGCCGAGCCAGCCGTCGACCGTCCGCTGTGACGAGGTCGCCGTCGAGATACCCCAGGGACTCGAGCACGTCGCACACCCGGTCGAACTGCCGCGCGATGCTGTTGGTCCGGCTGTCCACGCGACGGCGGAGCTGATCGTTCTCCTTACGCAGCCGCCAGTATCGCTCGGCCCAGCGGGCGTGATCCTCACGCTCGGGACAGGCATGGCAGGGGTGGGCCCGGATGGCCGCACGAAGGCGGGCGATCTCCGGATCATCTGCGGCTTCGGAGCGCTTTCGAGGACGTCGCCGCTCTCCATCATCTGGGACCTTGGCGCGCATGGACGACGCCAGGTCGCGTCGAGACCTGGCGTCCTTGGGGTTGAAGGTCTTGGGGATGCGCAGTCGTTCCAAAGGTTCCACCGGCGACGGGAAGTCGAGCAGCGAGAGCCGCCGGGCCTGACGCTCGACGGTCAAGACGTACGGCCGCGGGCCCTCGCCGGATCCGAGCTGCACGCCCGGTTCGAGCACCACCGCGAGCCCGGCGTTGCGCCCCGACGGCACCCGGATGATGTCACCGGGTCGCAGGGTCTCCAGGGACTGCACTGCGGCGGCCCGGCGCTGAGCTGACCCGGCACGAGCCAGGGCGGCCTCGCGATCCTTCAGCGTGCGGCGGAGCTTTGCGTACTCCTCGAAGTCGCCGAGATGGCAGGTCATGGCCTCCTGGTACCCGTCGAGTCCCTCGTCGTTGCTGGTCACCTGACGTGCCATGCCGACCACGGCACGGTCTGCTTGGAACTGAGCGAAGGACGACTCGAGGATCGCGCGCGCGCGCTCGCGACCGAGCTGCCCGACCAGGTTGACGGCCATGTTGTAGGAGGGCCGGAACGAAGAACGCAGCGGGTAGGTGCGCGTGGAGGCGAGCCCTGCCACCGAGCGTGGCTCCAGACCCGGCTGCCAGATCACCACGGCATGACCCTCGACGTCGATGCCACGACGCCCCGCGCGCCCGGTCAGCTGGGTGTATTCCCCCGGCGTCACGTCGGCGTGCGCCTCGCCGTTCCACTTGACCAGCTTCTCCAAGACCACGGACCTGGCCGGCATGTTGATCCCGAGAGCCAGCGTCTCGGTGGCGAAGACCGCTCGTACCAATCCCCTCACGAACAGCTCCTCCACCACCTCCTTGAAGGTCGGGAGCATGCCCGCGTGGTGGGCGGCTATCCCGCGCGTGAGTCCCTCGCGCCATTCGTAGTAGCCGAGTACGTCGAGGTCCTCGTCAGGGATCCCCGCGCAACGCTGGTCCACGTAGGCCCTGATCTCGGCACGCTCTTCCGATGACGTGAGCCGTAGGCCGCTCCGCAGGCATTGTTGAACAGCCGCGTCGCATCCGACCCGACTGAAGATGAAGGTGATCGCGGGCAGCAGGCCCTCGCGATCGAGTCGCTCGATGACGTCCGTGCGACTAGGCGTGTGGTGATGTCGCGCTCGTCTGCCACCTCGATGTGGCCGACGATCTCCGGCCTTGGCGAACCGCTGCTCGTCTCTTGCCTGCCGGACAAGCTCGGGGTTGACCTGTCCACCATCTGTGAACAGGTCGAACAAGCGGTTGCGGACCATCACGTGCTGCCAGAGCGGCACCGGCCGATGCTCTTCGACGATCACCGTCGTGTCCCCGCGGACGGCTGCCAGCCAGTCGCCGAACTCCTCGGCGTTGCTCACCGTTGCCGACAACGACACGAGGCTCACTGACTCAGCCAGGTGGATGATCACTTCCTCCCAGACCGCCCCGCGGAACCGGTCGGCCAGGTAGTGCACCTCGTCCATCACCACGTAGCCGAGGTCGCCCAGCGTCGTCGAGCCGGCGTACAGCATGTTGCGAAGGACCTCGGTCGTCATGACGACAACGGGTGCCTCACCGTTGATCGAGTGATCGCCGGTGAGCAAGCCCACCCGCTCAGCTCCGTGTTGTCGCACGAGATCGGCGAACTTCTGGTTCGAGAGCGCTTTGATCGGTGTCGTGTAGAAGCACTTACGACCTTCGGCGAGCGCGAGATGAACGGCGAACTCCCCGACCACGGTCTTGCCGGATCCGGTCGGCGCGGCCACGAGCACACCGTGGCCGGCCTCCAGCGCGCTGCAGGCGCGGACCTGGAACGGGTCGAGAGGGAATTCATACGTCCCCGCGAAACGATCGAGCTCGCTGTCCATCTCGTCTGTACGCCGCCGCGCTGCGGCATAGCGCTCCGCAGGTGAAGGCATGCTGCTCAGGCTAGGTGATGGGGCGCCCCGAGCAAGCTGTCAGCGGGCACCAGCATCTGCAGGGCGGCGGGGACGCAGGTGACGGTCACCGGAAGGTCTCCCAGGCGTTCGCCGTCTGCGTAGGCGACAGGCCCCTCGGCCTGAAGCGAGATCTCCCGGCCGGTGACGACTTCCACCGCCCGATGTGTGATGTGCGTTCCCTTGTAAACCCGTGGAAACACCCGAAGGAATTCTGGCTTGCTGACCGGTCCCAAGATGGTGACATGGAGCAGCCCGTCATCCACGAGAGCCCCCGGACAGACCTTCATGCCGCCGCCGTACGACGTCCCGTTGCCGACCGCGATCAGCATCGCCCGGCGGTCGAGGATGGTTCCGTCCACCGAGACCCGAAAACGGAGGGGTGAGAAGACCCCGAGCTCGGCCAGGATGGCGACGTTGTAGCGCGACCGACCGCGCGGCCAGCGCATTCGGTTCGCCCGCTCGTTCACGGCCGAGTCGAATCCGGACGAGAGCACTCCGGCAAACCATCGGCCCTCCCCGGACCAGGTAGCCCGAGCCGCGTCGAGTGCGCGCACGACGCCGTCCGCGATCACGTCAGCTGCCGCAACGGGCTCGTGAGCCGCCAGGCCCACGAGGGTCGCGAAGTCGTTGCCCGTGCCGACGGGGACCACTCCCAGCGGTGTACTGGTTCCGGCCACGCACTGCAACGCGAGATTGAGCATCCCGTCGCCTCCGACAGCGACCAGCGCGTCTGTGCCGTGCGCGACCGCCCGTCGCCCCAGCTGCAGGGCGTCGGCTGCGTCCCGTCCCACCAGCCGCTGAACACCGATCCCCCCAGCTGCCAGCCGATCAGCGGCGAGCTTTGCCGCAGCCTCGCCACGTCCCTTGCCCGCCGTGGGATTGACCAGCAGGGCCACGGTCCGCGTCATGCCGAGAGACTAGGTCGCCCCCCCACCACATGCGCGCTTCACCCACCGGAGTGTCCCTGTCGGATCGGGCAAACAGGACATCTGGGACTTTTGGCCTCCCGCAAAGGGCTGTCTGGTGGGTGGAGCGCGAAACGGGCTAGGTGGCTGAGTCGTTGATGTCGTTGATGTCTTTGATGTTGTCGTTGATGTCGCTGGGGCTGGTATCCAGCGGGGACACGTCGTCGTCGTCCCATTCCTCGTAGTCGGCTCGGCCGCGGCGGCGTCGCCTGTCGTTGAGCGACGCGATTCCCATGGCGATGAAGAGCAACGTCATGATGGGAACTGCGAGAAGACTGAGGTTGAAGATGTCGCCGGTCGGGGTGGCGACGGCCGCGAAGATCCAGGTTCCAAGCACCACTTCCCGCCAACGACCCCACAGGGTCTTTCCGGACACGAGGCCGGCTGCATTCAGCAGGATGAGCAAGACCGGCAGCAAGAACCCCAGACCGAAGAACAGACACATCCGAAGGACAAAGGTCAGGTAGTCGTCCAACGGCACCAGGTTGTCGGTCTTGTCCGGGGTGAAGCCGAGCAGAACCCCCAGGCCCTTGGGCAGTGCCCAGTAGGCGAAGGCGATGCCCAACAAGAACAACGGTAGGGACACTGCGATAAAGCCGAAGGCCCACCGGCGTTCGTGCCGGCGCAGCCCGGGGGTGACGAATCGCCACAGCTGATAGAGCCAGACAGGCGATGCCAGGACGAGGCCGACGTAGGCCGACAGCTTCAGCTGCAGACCGAAGGCCGACCCCACTCCCCCGATGACGCTGATGCCGACGTTTTGACCTTGGGCCTGCAGCTCGGCCACGGCCACGTCGGCGGGGTGTCGCAGCCAACCGAAGATCGGCTCGTAGAAGATCCAGCCGACAACGGCACCCACCGCGATCGCGGCGACCGAGATGACCATCCTGCGACGAAGCTCACGCAGATGTTCGGTGAGCGTCATCCGCCCCTCAGGGTCGCGAGGGGCCGAGCCGCGCCGAAGTCGTGGGATGGTCGCCAAGAGGCCCGCCGGAGGAGGGGTAGGTGCTTCGGTCAGTGCTCCGGGGTTGCCCCAGGATCGCTGCTACCCCGGGCGGGGGCTGGTTGCGCCTCGGCCTGCGGTGCAGGCGCGGGGGCGGGGGGAACTGGAGGCGTCGGAGCGGCGGGGGGGATGCTCGCCGGGGGCATCTGTTGCACCGTCGTCGTTGACGTGTCAGTCGAGTCGTCGTCGCGCAGGCCCTTGGTCTCCGCCTTGAAGATGCGCAGCGAGCGGCCGAGCCCCCGGGCCGCGTCCGGAAGGCGCTTGGCGCCGAACAGGACCACGATGAGCAGGATCAGAACGACCCACTCGAAGCCTTTCAGGTTGGGCATGGCATTCCCTCTCGACTGGAGCTTTCAGACTACCCCAGCGAGCTGGCAGCGACCGCCGCCAGTGAGTGGAAGCTCAGCGCGAGTGGATCAGCGGCGCGACTGCGGGCACGACGACGTCGTGGCCGTGCAGCCACAGCGCGAAGTCCAGCAGGTCGTCATAGCTCAACCGCGGGCCGTCGTGCTCCTCGAGCGCTTCGGCCGGGATGTGCCACTGCTGGGCACGGACGCCACCGGAGACCAGTAGCGCGACGATTTCCTCGTCGGCCGGCTTCTTGACCTCGTCGGTGCAGGCCGGGCAGTCGAACGCGTACGTCGACCAGTCCGTGCGGCTGCACACGACCAGGCGCAGGTCGGTGGGCTTGAGATCAACGTCCCCACACGTGGGGCACGAAGCCTTGATGGTGGTCATGACAGGTCCTCCCCATGAGGACCGCAAATGAATGTCGAGCCAGAATGACAAGCAAACAATGACGTGCAATGAATGGTGGTTCTGTTGGTCCTCACCCAGGGCTTCGGCACCCGGTGAGCCGATCTTGACTCTCCGGTCGGACTTCTACTCCCCGTACGCCCTCAGCGCGTCCACGGCCGCGCTACGGACGGCGGCGGCCAGCTCTGGTGGCGACACGACGCTGGCCCCACCCGCGAGCCTGAGGACGAGCCTGCGTGCCCAGGCAGGCTCCGGGGTGCGGAGCGTGACGCGAAGGACCCCGTCCAGCAGTTCCTCGGCACTCTCCACCGGGTGGTAGTCCACCACCCAACGCACCTGGGGCTGCAGGTCGACGACCACGGTCTGGTCTCCCGGGCCGCCGGCCCAGGCCGCCCCTGGCGCGGCCACGTCGGACAGCTCGGCGGCCGGTGGCGGCTCCGCGGCCTGCTCCAGGACCTCCACCGACAAGATCCGATCGAGCCGGAACGTGCGTACGGCCTCGGCCGTGTGGCACCAACCCTGCAAGTACGCGTCGGTCCCCAGGCTGACCAGGCGCATCGGATCGACATCCCGCTCAGAGACCTCGTCTCGCGCTGGCGTCCAGTACGCCAGGTGGAGCCGTCGGCCGCGCGCCAGTCCATCGCGCACGGCTGCTGCTGCCTGCACCTCTTCACTGCCCTCGCTGGCAGTCCCAAGGACGGTGCCGGCAGACCCGCCGATGGCGGCCTCCACCTTGGCGAGCGCCTGGTCGACGACCTCACGGTCGGCCAGACCGCGCACCGCGGCGAGCGCCCGGAGGCCCACGAGCAGGGTCACGGCCTCGTCCACGCGCAGCTGCAGCGGCCGATCGACGGTCTGAGCATCGATGACCGTGATCTCGTCATCCCAGTAGTCGATGTCGAGACTGGCCAGCGTGTCGCGGCCCACCTCCGCGCACGCCGCGAGCTCGAGGTCGCTGTCGAGCTGGGCGGTGCTGATGCCAAAGGTTGTGGCCGCCTCGACCTTGCTGACCCCGGGGTGAGCGACCAGCCACGGGATCAGGGTCAGCAACCGGGTGAGCTGGTCGGAAGCCGACGCCATCAACGATCACCTGCCATCGCACGAAGTGCGGCAACGACGAGATCGCGAACCGTGGCCGGCTCCTCGACGACGACGTGGTCGCCGTAGGAGAGGGCCTCCCGAACGAGCCGCTCCTCGTCGGTGATCCACAGTGTGAGGCGGTCCCACTGGCCGTCCACGGCCTCGATGCTCTCTGCCCTGCGCCGCAGGGAGTGACCAGATCCGTGGTGCACGCGCAACACCGCACGCGACGGCGTGCCTTGAGTGGGGTCGGACACGAGTGCTGCTACGTCGACGTCGTCCGGGACCACAAAGGCGCCCGTCTCACCAACCAAGGAAACTCCCCCGACCAACCGGTCGAGGCGGAACGCACGAGGTGCGTCGCGATCGACGTCCAGGCCGACGACGTACCACCGCCCCCTGCGACTGATCACACCCCACGGTTCCACGCGACGGCTCGTGACCGTGGTCGCGCCGCTGGCTCGGTGGTCGAAGGCGACAACCTGACGCCGCGTGATTGCCTCGGCCAGGGGCGCAAAGGCCTGTTCGCCGCCGGCCAGTCGTGGTTCGACGAGGGCGAGCGCGCCGGGATCGACGGCCACACCAACCGCCTCGAGCTTGCGCAGCGCTCGGTCGGCTGCTGGAGCGCCGTCGGCGTGCCATACCCGGCGAGCAAGCCCCAGCAGGGCGGCCTCGGCGGGCGTGAACGTGATCGGCGGAAGTGTGTGCGAGTCCAGATCGACTCGATATCCCTCGACATCGCCGTCGGTCACCGTTTCCAACGGCACTCCCAGATCGCGCAGCTCGGCCTTGTCCCGCTCGAACGTCTTCTCGAACGCGTCCTCGCTGACCGCGTTGGCGTAGTCCTCAATGGCGTCCCTGAGCTGATGCTTGGTGACCGGACGCCTCGCTTGGGACAAGCAGAGGAACACCTCGAGGAGGCGTTCGGTCTTGTTCGCGGCCACGGACAGCGTCAGCGCACGTCAAGCAGGTCGATGACAAAGATGAGGGTCTGCCCGCCGAGCCGATGACCACTTCCTTCGGCGCCGTACGCCAGATGCGGCGGCACGATGAGCTGGCGACGGCCACCGACGCGCATGCCTGGGATCCCGTCTTGCCAGCCCTGGATCAGGCCCTTGAGCGGGAACTCGATCGGCTCCCCACGATCCCATGACGCATCAAACTGCTCTCCGGTCTCGAAGTCGACCCCGACGTAGTGCACGAGCACCTGGGCACCGGGTCGAGCTTCAGCGCCGTCGCCGACTACCACATCGGAGACGGCAAGGTCCACGGGCGGCTCACCACCGGGGAAATCGATCTCGGGCTTGTCGCTCAGATCTGGCACTGCGGCTCCTTCAGCTGGCGGGTGGGATTGCGTCGATGATGTCAACAACCACGGCAACGCTGTCGGTTGACGGGTCGCCGACTCCGTCGGCAGGGACGACCAACAACACCCTGCTGCCAACAGACTGCCCGATCAAGGCGTCGAAGGGGGTCGCCGGAAGCGATCCGACGGAGAGGCCCGCGAGCTGGCCTTGCTCCCATGTGGAGCCCACCGAAGCGCCCGACCAGTCAACCGCTTCGTACTGGACGATGACGAAGGCGCCAGCCTGCAGGTCTGGGCCCTCTCCCTTGGCCAGCACAACCGTCTTCGGCTCGGTCGGTGGAGCGGTTCCTTCGGGCACCGTGAGTGTCGGTCGCGTGCCGAGGTCACCTTCCACCGAGGGAAGAGCAGACAGATCCGCGCCGGCGTCTTTGGCTGATGCGGCCGGGGCGCTCCCGGGCGGATAGGCGCCGAGGATGTCAACGACGAACACCAGTGTGTCGTCACCGGCTATGCCCGCCGAGGGCTGCCCTGCGGCGCCGTACCCAAGATCGGGGGGGATGGCCATGACCACGCGACTGCCGACCGTCTGGCCGACCAGGGCGGAGTCCCAGCCCGGGATCACGCGACCGACGCCGATGGCGAATGCGGTGGGTGCTGATCGGCTGTACGACTCGTCGAAGACCTTGCCGTCGTCCCATGTCTCGCCCACGTAGTTGACGACGAGCAGGTCTCCGGCGTTCACGGTGGCACCCTTGCCGGTGACGAGCGTCTTCGTGACCAACGCGTCGGCCGGACGCTGGGCGGGGATGGTGATCTTCGGCGCTTCGCCGAAACCGCCGGTGACCTCGGGTATGGGGCCGGCTGCGGTGGCCACGGGAGCCGGTGACGTGACGGCCGGGTCACTGGTGGAACCCGTCGACGGCTGTCCCCCTGACGACGAGCTGCAAGCCGCCAGCACGGCACACAGGCCCACCGCAAGCAGGGTCGAGAGTGCGGGCAGGCGACGGCGCTGGCTGGGCACGGGAACTCGTCTCGTTCGAAGGCGGACCTCAAACCCTAACCCGAGACGGGGTTTGCCCTACATTGACGCGATGAGACGCTCGACGCGTTCGTCTACCGAGCGGAACGGGTCCTTGCAGAGCACGGTTCGCTGAGCCTGGTCGTTCAGCTTGAGATGGACCCAGTCGACGGTGAAGTCTCGCCGCCGCTCCTGAGCTGTTCGGATGAAGTCTCCGCGAAGCTTGGCCCGGGTCGTCTGCGGTGGGACGGACTTGGCTTCGAAGACGTCGAGGTCGCGGGTGACCCGGTCGACGAGTCCGCGCCGCTCCAGGAGTGCGTAGAGCCCGCGGCGGCGATCGATGTCGTGGTAGGCAAGGTCGAGCTGAGCAATCCGCGGCGAGGACATGCTCAGGTCGTGCTTGACCATGTAGCGCTGGATCAATCGCATCTTGATCACCCAGTCGATCTCCCGCTCCACGGCGGTGAAGTCCTGGGTCTCGACCGAGGTCAGGGTCCGTTCCCAGAGGTCGAGAACTCGCTTGGTCACCCCTTCGTCAAGGCCCCGGCGGGCGGCGAAGTCCCGCGCCCGGGTGAGGTATTCGCCCTGGATGTCGAGAGCTGAGACATCCCGGCCGTTCATCAGCCGGATGGTTCGACGCCCCGTCGTGTCGTGGCTGATCTCTCGGATCGCCCGGATCGGGTTCTCCATCGTCAGATCCCGCATCACGACCCCGGCCTCGATCATCCGCAGGACCAGCTCGGCCGACCCCACCTTGAGCAAGGTGGTGGGCTCGGCCATGGTCGAGTCACCCACGATCACGTGGAGACGGCGGTATCGCTCGGCGTCGGCATGCGGCTCGTCACGCGTGTTGATGATCGGACGCGAACGGGTGGTCGCTGATGACACCCCCTCCCAGATGTGCTCAGCGCGCTGACTCACGCAATAGACAGCCCCCCGGGGTGTCTGCAGGACCTTGCCTGCTCCACAGATGATCTGCCGAGACACGAGGAACGGGATGAGTACGTCGGCCAGCCGGCCGAAGTCGCCCGTCCTGCCCACCAGATAGTTCTCGTGACACCCGTAAGAGTTTCCCGCCGAGTCTGTGTTGTTCTTGAACAGGTAGACGTCTCCTGGGATCCCCTCCTCGTGCAGGCGCCGCTCGGCGTCGACCTGCAGGCCCTCGAGGATCCGCTCGCCCGCTTTGTCGTGCGTGATCAGGTCTATGAGTGAGTCACACTCCGGGGTCGCGTACTCAGGGTGGCTCCCGACGTCGAGATAGAGCCGAGCGCCGTTGCGCAGGAAAACGTTCGAGGACCGACCCCAGGACACGACCCGGCGGAAGAGGTAGCGGGCCACCTCGTCGGGTGAGAGTCGCCGTTGACCCTTGAATGTGCACGTGACGCCGTACTCGTTCTCCAGGCCGAAGATGCGACGGTCCATGATGCCGACCTCAGCCGCTGAGCAGGTCGCTCAGGCGTGAGTTGGTGATCCTGCGGAACTTCCGTGGTGCCTCTCGGGTGCGGTCGAGAACGGCGACCTCCAGCTGAGCAGCCTCGAGGGTGCGGCTCTCAGCAGCGCCGTGCTCCCCCAGCTGGCGTGCAGCCATGGGCAGCGCCGTCTCTAGCGTCATGCCGTCTGAGTAGTCGGCCGCCATGGCCTCGGCGATGGTCTCGGACTGGCCTCCCATGCAGACGAAACCGTGCTCGTCGCCGACCGAGCCGTCGAACGTGAGGCGATAGAGCTGGTCGTCCTCAGCGGTCTCGCCCACTTCCGCAACGACGATCTCTACCTCGTAGGGCTTGTTGGTCTCGGTGAAGATCGTTCCGAGGGTCTGCGCATAAGCGTTAGCCAGTCCGCGCCCGCTGACATCCCGTCGGTCGTAGGAGTAACCGCGCATGTCGGCCAGGCGTACGCCAGCGACCCGAAGGTTTTCGAACTCGTTGTACTTGCCGACAGCGGCGAAGGCGATGCGGTCGTAGATCTCACTGACCTTGTGCAACGCCCGGGAGGTGTTCTCCGCGACGAAGAGAATGCCGTTGTCGTACTGAACGACGACGACGCTACGACCCCGGGCGATTCCCTTGCGCGCGTAGTCGGCCTTGTCCTTGATGACCTGCTCGGGTGAGACATAGAACGGCATCGACATCAGGTCCTCCTCTCCTCGGTAGCTCGGTTCGCCCCTAACGTCTCAAGACGGTGCAGCGGCTCAGCTCAGCGGCGCCTGCGGGCCGTCTGGTCGACCATCCCTCGCGTCGACGATCTGGCGTACGAGTGCCCCCACCGCCTCGTCGGAGTATCGGTCGTAGCCGTCAGCACTGACGACCGCCACTACCGGAAAGATGCCGCGGGTGAGATCAGGGCCTCCAGTGGCTGAGTCGTCGTCCGCGGCGTCGTACAGGGCCTGGATGCACGCTGTCACCGCACCCTCTTGGCTCAAGTCATCGCTGTAGAGCTTCTTCAACGAACCTCGAGCAAACATCGATCCCGATCCGACGGCGTGGAACGAGTGTTCCTCATAGCGTCCACCGGTCACGTCGAAGGAGACGATGCGGCCCTCACCCGACTCCGGGTCGTAGCCGGCGAACAGCGGGACCACGGCAAGTCCTTGCATGGCCATGGCGAGGTTGCCGCGGATCATGCCCGCCAGGCGGTTGGCCTTGCCGTCGAGCGACAGCGTGGTGCCCTCGATCTTCTCGTAGTGCTGGAGCTCGACCTGAAAGAGTCGGACGACCTCGACGGCGATACCAGCCGTGCCGGCGATGCCGACACAGGAAAACTCATCCGCCGGGAAGACCTTCTCGATGTCTCGCTGAGCGATGACGTTCCCCATGGTTGCTCTGCGGTCGCCTGCCATGACCACGCCGCCTGGGTAGGTCGCCGCAACGATCGTTGTGCCGTGGGGCGCTTCCAACGCCCGCCCGGTGGGCAGCACGGTGGAACCCGGGAGGAGACCGGGCGAATGCTCGGCCAGGAAGTCGGTGAACGAGGACGTCCCCACCGTCAGGAAGGCGGCTGGGAGTCGTCCCCCATCCGACGCACCCACCGTCACTCTCCGCCCTTTTGGACGAAGCCGCGCACGAACTCTTCGGAGTTGGTCTCGAGAACCTCGTCGATCTCGTCAAGGATCGCGTCGACGTCCTCGTCGAGCACGGCCTTGCGCTCCGCCGTCTCGGCAGCGGTTTCGACCTCGCTCGTCGCTTCGGTTTCGACCTCGGACTCAGCCGTACGGTCGTCCCGCCGGCTCACGTGCTCCTGGCCACCCCTGCTCGCCATGGCCACCTCCCGATCGCTGTGCGGCAGCGTGAGAACCCGGATGAACTCTCACATCTGACCCTACTCATCGGCAGGTCGAACCACTTCCTCACCACGCGATGGACCTTGAGTTCGATGTTCGGAAAGCCGATGACCTCCCCGTGAGCCCCCCAGCGCCCCGCCACGCCCGAGCGCGCTCTGCCCCGGTCGCCGCGTCGGCTAGTGAGCGTCGCGCGCGCGGGTGGCGCCTGGTGAACGGAGGGACGGCTGCCGCTGTCGTCGCCGCAGCCTTGGGTACGGCCTGGGGTACGGCTGCGCTGGCCGCCGGGCCGAACGATCAGCCTGCCCCGCCGGCTCCCGTCAAGGTCAAGCACGCGGACGGCAAGGCCGGAAAACCGGCCAAGTCAACCGAGTCGGACAAGGCGGCCAAGTCAGGCAAGTCGGGACTGAAGCCGCCCAAGCACAAGCCAACAGCGGCCGCCAGGCCGACCGGGTCGAAGGGGACCCAGCCGGTTCCCGGCAACTCCCCCGACACGTCTACGACACCTCGGTCGTCCGCGAAACCCGCCCGCAGCACCAAGCCCACGCCGACGACCAAAGCCACGAAGCCGGTTCAGCCGAAGCCGACATCGAAGAGCCCCAAGCCCAAGGAAACCAAGACCGCCCGACCTAGCCCCCCACCGCCTGAGCCCCCACCGGATCCCGGCCCCACCCGAAGCTCGGGTTCATGACCGCACTCGGTCGGCCCGTGGACAGGGCAGTGGTGGCGGACTGGCCGATCTGGTCCACAACCGCCCGAGTCGTCGTCCGCGAGCCCGCCGCGCTTGAGGTCGCGCGCCGTGCCGTCGAGTCCGAGCTGGCGGGAATGCAGGCCGCGGCTAGCCGATTCGACCCCACCAGCGAAGTCTGTCGCTTGGCTCTCGCAGCCGGGGCCCCCACCCGCATCTCTGCTCTCTTGGCCTGCACGATTCGCGCTGCTCTGCGGGTCGCTGAGCTCACCGACGGCGCCGTTGACCCAACCCTCGGTCGTGCCTTGATCGAGGCTGGCTATGACGAGGACATCTCGGTGGTGACCGAACGGCCACGACGGCTTTGGGCCGGCTCACGGGTCTCGGAGGTCAGGCGGACGACCTGGCGAGATGTGAGGCTGGTTGGAGACGTCGTCCAGGTGCCCGAGGGGGTGCTGCTCGATCTCGGTGCCACGGGAAAGGCGTTGGCCGTCGACCGTGCGGCCAGGAGAGCCAGCATCGCCGCCGACGGACCAGTGCTGGTCTCGGTGGGAGGTGACCTCAGGGCTGTGGCGACCGAGGGTGCGGCGCCGTGGCTGATCGAGATCGCTGAAGCTCCCGACGGTGCGGGCCAGGCGTGGGTGCACGTGGTGGACGGTGGCGTTGCCACGTCCTCGACCACCTCACGAAGATGGCGTCAGGGTTGGCGCTGGAGCCACCACGTGCTGGACCCGGCCACCGGTCGATCCGCCACGGAGCACTGGCGGACTGCGACCGTCGCTGGGCAGACGTGCGTCGACGCCAATGCTGCCTCGACGGCGGTCCTGGTCAAGGGAGCTGACGGGGCGGCGTGGCTCGCGGAGCAGCAGCTCCCCGCACGACTGGTCCACCGAGGCGGAGACGTACGGCTGATCGGTGGCTGGCCGACCCAGGAGGCCGCGTGAGCGTGTTCGCGGACCCCGCGATCCTCTGGTACGTCAACCGGGCGGCCGGACTCGTCCTCCTCGTCTTGCTGACGGCTGCCACGGTCATGGGCGTCCAGGCGATCGATCGTCGCACGCGAGCACGAAGCGGACCTCCGGGAGTTCGGCGGACCCGTCCGATCGGACGCTTTCCCGGGTTTGTGGTCCCCGAGCTGCATCGTCGGATCTCTCTGGTTGCAGTCGCCCTCGCCGCTGTTCACATCGTTCCTGCCATCGTCGATGACTACGTCCCCCTGCGCTGGCTCGATGTCGTGCTTCCATTCGCTGCGGGCTATCAGACACTGTGGCTCGGTCTTGGCACCGTGGCCTTCGACATCCTCGGGGTGGTCGTGCTGACAGCGCTGTTCCGACTTCGGTTGGGGCGGGCCTCCTGGAAGGTCGTGCACAAGACCGTCTATGTCGCCTGGCCGCTAGCGGTCGCGCATTCGGTGGGCATCGGCACGGACAATGACGGCTTTGCGGCGCTGGTCACGTTGGCGTGTGTCCTGGTCGTGATTGTGACCCTGTTCGTACGCCTGCGGTCGCTATGGCTGGCCGACCACGCGATGCCCGCCCGCATCCCCCGCTGAACTACCCGAGCGCGCGGAGCAAGTCGGCAGCCGTGGGGTTGTCGTCGAGCAGTTCCTTCACGTGCGCCCGGGTGCCGCGCAGCGGCTCCATCGTGGGCACCCGCTGCAGGGACTGCTGACCGGGCACGTCGAAGATCACCGAGTCCCAGGAAGCCGCTGCGACATGCTCGGGGTAGCGGCGCAGGCACTCCCCCCGGAAGTACGCACGAGTGTCCTCGGGAGGGTCGGTGACAGCGGCTGCCACGAGATCGTCGTCGAGCAGTCGGTCGAGCCGTCCTGCGGCCACCAGGCGGTGATAGAGGCCCTTGTCCGGGCGGACGTCGCTGTATTGCAGATCGATCGCGTGCAGCTTGGCTGCGTCCCAGCCGAGCCCATCACGGTCGCGATAACCCTGCAACAACTTCAGCTTCGCCACCCAGTCGAGCTCGGCGGCGAGACGCAGCGGGTCGTCAGCCAACCGATCCAGCACCGATTCCCACCGGGCCAGGACATCCAGGGTCTGCGCATCGGCATCCGCCCCGAACCGGTCCTCCACGAACTTGCGCGCCTGCTCGGCATACTCGATCTGTAGTTGGACAGCAGTAAGCCGGCGACCCGAGGTCAGGGTGATCTGGTGCCGGAGGCTCGGGTCGTGGGAGACCTCGTGGAGCTCGCTCACCGGTCGAGCCACACTCAGGCTGTCGTCGAGGAAGCCGGCTTCGATCATGGCCAGCACCAAGGACGTGGTGCCGACCTTGAGGTAGGTGGAGATCTCACTGAGGTTCGCGTCCCCGATGATCACGTGCAACCGACGGTACTTCTGCGGGTCGGCGTGTGGCTCGTCGCGCGTGTTGATGATCGGCCGCTTCAGCGTCGTCTCGAGACCGACCTCAACCTCGAAATAGTCCGCCCGTTGACTGATCTGAAAGCCGTGGTCGCTGCCGTCCTGGCCGATGCCGACGCGCCCGCTGCCGACCACCACCTGTCGGCTGACGAAGAACGGGGTCAGTTGACGGACGATGTCACCGAATGCCGTGGCGCGGCTCATCAGATAGTTCTCGTGCGTGCCGTAGGACGCGCCCTTGTTGTCGGTGTTGTTCTTGTACAGAGTGATCAGCGGGCCACCGACGGCTTCCTGAGCCCGCCGGGAAGCCTCGGCCATGATGCGCTCGCCGGCCTTGTCGAAGCGCACGGCGTCCAGTGGGTTCGTCACTTCCGGCGCCGAGTACTCCGGATGGGCATGGTCGACGTACAACCGTGCGCCGTTGGTCAAGATGACGTTGGCGAGGCCCATGTCCTCGTCGGTGAGCTGGCTGTCATCGGCTAAGTCTCGTGCGAGATCGAAGCCACGAGCGTCGCGCAGGGGGTTCTCCTCGTCGAAGTCCCAGCGTGGACGTCGGCCGCGCAGCGCCACCCCCGCGTAGGCGTTGACGATCTGGCTCGAGGCCAGCATCGCGTTGGCCGTCGGTTGACCGACCACGGAGATGCCGTACTCCGTCTCGATCCCCATCACGCGCCGTACGCTCATGACTCGAGCGTACGGCTCCGGACGCCGACGGCGCGTCTCCAGCAGCTGAGCGGGTTGCGAAATCCAAGCTCAGAGGTATTGGCCCGTGTTGGCCACGGTGTCGATCGAGCGTCCGGCCTCGGTGCCTTGCTTGCCCTGGATGAGGGTCCGGATGAACACGATCCGCTCGCCCTTCTTGCCTGAGATCCGCGCCCAGTCGTCGGGGTTGGTGGTGTTGGGCAGGTCCTCGTTCTCCTTGAACTCATCGACACAGGCCGCGAGCAGGTGCTGAACCCGGATGCCGCGCTGGCCGTGCTCGAGAAAGTCCTTGATGGCCATCTTCTTGGCTCGGCTCACGATGTTCTCGATCATGGCGCCGGAATTGAAGTCCTTGAAGTAGAGGACCTCCTTGTCTCCTCCGGCATAGGTGACTTCGAGGAAGCGGTTTTCCTCCAGCTCGGTGTACATCCGCTCCACGGCCATCTGGATCATCGCGGCCGTCGTGGCCGAAGGGGAACCGTCATGCTCAGCCAGGTCGTCCGCATGCAGCGGAAGCTCGGGCACGAGGTACTTGCTGAAGATGTCCCTGGCGCCCTCAGCATCAGGACGCTCGATCTTGATCTTCACGTCGAGGCGACCTGGCCGCAGAATCGCGGGGTCGATCATGTCTTCCCGGTTGGAAGCCCCGATGACGATGACGTTCTCAAGACCCTCGACGCCGTCGATCTCGCTGAGCAGCTGGGGAACGATCGTGTTCTCGACGTCCGAGCTGACTCCCGAACCACGGGTGCGGAACAGCGAATCCATCTCATCGAAGAAGACGATCACGGGGACGCCCTCGGAGGCCTTCTCCCGCGCCCTTTGGAACACGAGCCGAATGTGGCGCTCGGTCTCCCCGACATACTTGTTCAGCAGCTCAGGACCCTTGATGTTGAGGAAGTAGGACTTTCCTTCCGGCTTGCCCGTGACCTGAGCCACCTTCTTGGCCAGGGAATTGGCAACGGCCTTGGCGATCAGCGTCTTGCCACACCCTGGCGGCCCATAGAGCAAAACGCCCTTCGGGGCGCTGAGCTGGTGCTCGGTGAACAAGTCAGCATGCAGATATGGCAGCTCGACCGCGTCCCGGATCATCTCGATCTGCGAGCCGAGGCCGCCGATCGATGCGTAGTCGATGTCAGGCACCTCTTCGAGGACGAGCTCCTCGACCTCGGACTTGGGAATCCGCTCGTAGACATGGTGGGAGCGAGGCTCCAACAGCAACGAGTCGCCCGCGCGCAGCGGCTGATCGACCAGACTCCCTGCGAGGGCGACCACCTGCTCCTCGTCGGTGTGGCTGAGCACCAGGGCTCGCATGCCGTCCTCAAGGATCTCCTTGAGCATGACGACTTCACCAACGGTTTCGAACTCGAGCGCGCGAATGACCACGGTGGCCTCGTTGAGCATGACCTCCTGGCCGCGCTGCACCTCGTCGAGGTCTACCTCGGGGCTGACCGACACACGAAGCTTGCGGCCACTCGTGAAGATGTCGGCTGTGCCGTCGTCGTGGGCCTCGAGGAAGACGCCGAAGCCGGAGGGTGGTTGGGCCAGTCGGTCCACCTCCTCCTTGAGTGCGACGATCTGATCCCTGGCCTCGCGCAAGGTGCCGGTCAGCCGCTGGTTCTGCGCGACTGCGGCTCCGAGCTCGGCCTGGGCTGTCGCCAGCCGTTCCTCCAGGGACCTCGCTCGTTCGTCGGCGCGCGCACCAGCGCTACGACCCTCGTTCTCGATACCCGACACGGTGCTCACCTCCAGGCCCACCGTGGCTCGCCTCTAGCGATGCCGACGGTTTCGACTCTATAGGCGCAGGGCTTGAGCGCTAGTCGCCCGCGAAGTTGGTCAGCTCGGTGTGTCGGGGACCTTCACAGAATCGTGATCGGATCGACTGGCTGCCTTGGCCGGCCTGCGGCGACGTACGGGAGGAGCGACTCCGTCGGCCAGTCGTCGAGCGGTCACCAGGAACCCGGTATGCCCGATCATTCGGTGGTCCGGACGTACGGCGAGGCCCTCGACGTGCCAGGTCCGCACCATGGACTCCCACGATGACGGCTCGGTGAACGTTCCATGCCCGCGAAGGACCTCAACGGTGCGAGCCAGCTGAGTGGTCGTCGCGACGTAGCAGCACACGACTCCGCCGGGTACGAGGGCGTCCGAGACCACATCGGCGCATTCCCACGGCGCGAGCATGTCGAGAACCACTCGGTCGGCAGTAGCCCGGTCTGCCGGCCCGAGGCTGTCCTGCAGGTCCCCGACGGTGACGGTCCATGCGGGGTGATCAGTGCCGAAGAATCGTTCCACGTTGGTCCGCGCGATCGCGGCGAAATCGGCTCGCCGCTCGAAGGAGCGGACGTGGCCCTCGTCACCCACCGCGCGAAGGAGGGAGCAGCTCAGCGCCCCTGACCCCACCCCGGCCTCGATGACGCGGGCGCCGGGGAAGATGTCGGCCATCGCAATGATCTGGCCCGCGTCCTTGGGGTAGACGACGGCGGCCCCACGTGGCATGGACAGCACATAGTCGGCGAGCAGGGGTCGTAGGGCGAGGTAGTCCGTGCCGCCCGTGCTGGTGACGACAACGCCCTCAGGGCTGCCGATCAATGCGTCGTGCGCGAGGGCTCCGCGGTGGGTGTGGAACTCCTTGCCGGGCTCGAGGACAATGGTGTGGTGCCGCCCTTTGGGGTCGGTCAACTGGACCTGATCACCCTCCCGGAAGGGGCCACGTCGGTATTCAGCGCCAGTGGTCATGACGGCTGAGGCTAGAGGGCGTCCTCAGCTCTTCGCGAATGCTGCGTTGACATCGCTTGCCGACAGCACCCCGAAGACCCGGCGTTGATCGTCCACCACGAGGTATTCCTCAGCAGGAACGTCTCGCATGGCAGCGAGCAAGCCAGGGCCGTCCAGGCCCATCTCGAGGAACAGGCCGGGTTCGAGGCGCCGGGACACCACCCCGACGTTGACCCACGGACGTCTTTCGACCGGAGTGGCTGCGATAGCGCTAGCGCTGACCAACGCGACCGGGCGGTCATCGCGGTCGACCACGACCAGTGCCGCGGCCCCGGACTCGGCGAGCCGGCGAAGGGCCTCGGCCAGCGGAGTGTCGGCCAGGACGGGCAGGGCGGGTCTGGTGAGAGATCGAACCGAGAGCTCCCGCAACTTGCCCTGAACCTGCTCGGCCCGCAAGGCGCCGGTGGCACCACTCCAGACGAACGCACCGATGAGCGCCGTCCAGATGACGAACACCAGGTCTGGCTGTTGACCACGCAAGCTGGTCCAGACGAGAGGGCCGACGACCAGAGCTACGGCGAGGCCACGCCCCACCCACGCCGCGGCCACGGTGCCGGTCCTCGGACTCCCCGTCACCTTCCACAGGGCGGCCCGCATGAGTTGCCCACCATCCAGTGGCAGTCCAGGCAGCAGGTTGAAGACGCCCACCAGCAGGTTGGCTATGCCGAGTTGGATCGCCAAGAGGTGGAGGACCGTTCCCACGGGCAGGATCTGGGCCAGTCCCAGGCCCAGAGCGCCGAGCGCCAGCGACAGCAGGGGCCCGACGCCGGCGATCACGAACTGCCGACCAGGTCTCAGGTCGGATCGACTGATCTCAGTGACGCCGCCGAGCATGTGCAAGGTGATGCGGTGCACCGGCAGGCCGTACCCGCGGGCCGCCATCGCATGGCCCAGCTCGTGCACCAGGACGCTCGCGTACAGCAGTACGGCGAACACGCCCGCGACCACCCAGGACCAGGCACCCAGATCGGCGACCCAGCGGTCGACCACCGGCTGGAAGATCACGGTGACCAGCGCCGCGACCAGGAACCAGGTCGGCGCGACGAATACCGGTACGCCACGAACCCGGCCGAGCAGGACTTCACTGCCCCTTCTCGGCTCGTCTCGCTCGGCACCTCCCTGGCTCATGCCTTGATGCTAGGTGGTCGAGCCCGAGATCCCGTCCGAGCGCGCGGAGGGCCAACGGTGTCGGTCACGCCCGCTAGCGTCGCCTCCATGAGTGTGACCGAAGTGCCAGTCCCGACCGTGACTCCCAGGACGTCACTGTCCCCGTCACGAGCGAGTGACTTCCAGAGCTGCCCTCTGAAGTATCGCTTCCGGGTCATCGACCGGCTGCCCGAGCCACCATCCGAAGCGGCGACCCGCGGCACGGTCATCCACGCAGTTCTGGAGCGGCTTTTCGACCTGCCCGCCCACGAGCGCACTCTCACGGCAGCTGCTCGGCTGATCGGACCGGAATGGACGCGGTTGCTCGAGCTCGACCCCGAGCTGGCCAAGCTCGTCGACGGTGACGCTGAGTCAGGCGGCGCTGAGTCAGGCGGCGCTGAGTCAGGGGACGCTGGATCAACCGCCAGCCTGCCGCGGTTCCTGGCGCCGTCTGAGGCACTTCTCGAGCGCTATTTCAGCCTGGAGGACCCAACTCGGCTGGAGCCGGCCGAGCGAGAGCTGCACGTGACCACGACCCTGGAGTCTGGACTCACCTTGCGGGGATACGTCGACCGTCTCGACCAGACCCCTGCTGGTGACATGCGAGTCGTCGACTACAAGAGCGGCCGCGCACCCGGCGCAGGGTTCGAGGCATCGGCGATGTTCCAGATGCGCTTCTACGCGCTCGTCTTGTGGAAGCTCCACGGTCGCGTGCCCAAGGTGCTCCAGCTGCTCTACCTCGGCAGCGGTGAGGTGCTGCGCTACGAGCCGGACGCGGCCGACCTGTTGGCCACCGAACGCAAACTGGAGGCCCTGTGGGCAGCCATTCAGCGGGCGACCGACCAAGGCGACTGGCGGCCGCGCACGTCCAGGTTGTGTGACTGGTGCTCCTACCGCGAGTCGCTCTGCCCGGCGTGGGGTGGGACACCCCCGCCGCTACCTGCCAACCCTCCCCCTGAGCCCTCGGACGACGACCCGGAGGCTCCATCGCCCAGAGGTTTCGGCGACGAGGCCGGATAGCTGCGAGGGAAGACCTCGATCTCTCCGGGTGTTCTCGGGGGACGATCGGGGGAAAACCGGAGACGTGTTCGACGGTGAGTGCCTAGGCTGACCGGCGCCCCCAGAGCAACGAGGAGAATCTGTGACGACCCCTTCTGCAGCTGTAGTGCTGCCGGCCGCCAAGGCGATCGACCTGACCAAGGTCTACGGCGCCGACGACACCGAGGTTCGGGCGCTGGACGGCGTGACCGTCGACTTCGCACGCGGGCAGTTCACCGCGATCATGGGACCGTCTGGGTCGGGCAAGTCGACGTTGATGCACTGTGTCGCCGGGCTCGACGTCGCGACCTCGGGCTCAGTCAGCATCGGTGACACCGACTTGAGTGTCCTCAACGACAAGAAGCTCACCCAGCTGCGCCGCGACCGGATCGGCTTTGTCTTCCAGGCCTTCAACCTGGTGCCTACGCTTTCGGCGCTGGAGAACATCACTCTTCCCATGGACATCGCTGGGCGTAAGCCTGACCAGGAGTGGCTCGACACGGTTATCGACACCATCGGCCTGCGCGACCGCCTCCGCAACCGCCCGAGTCAGCTTTCGGGCGGCCAGCAGCAACGGGTCGCGTGCGCTCGCGCCTTGGCCAACCGGCCAGAGATCGTCTTCGCCGACGAACCGACCGGCAACCTCGACTCGCGCGCTGGCGCGGAGGTCTTGGGGTTTCTCCGGCGGAGTGTCGACGACTTCGGCCAGACCGTCGTCATGGTGACCCACGACCCGGGATCGGCCGGTTACGCCGACCGGGTCCTGTTTCTCGCTGACGGCAAAATTGTCGACGAGATGACCGCGCCGACGTCGGACCGGGTGCTCGAGCGGATGAAGGCCTTCGACGGCGCCGGCCGGAGGTCCTGATCCGCTATGGGAAAGGCCTCTCTGCGCAACCTTTTGGCCCACAAGGGGCGGCTTGTGCTGTCCCTGCTCGCCGTGGTGCTGTCGGCTGGCTTCGTTTCGGGCACTCTCATCTTCACCGATACCCTGCAGAAGTCGTTCGAGGACCTGTTCGCACAGACGGCGAGCGACGTCGTGGTGTCGCCCCTCGACTCCGACGGCCCGAGCTCCGACGGCTCCGATGGTTCCGCCGTCCAGACTCCGACTGTTCCCTCGTCGATCCTCGCAACCGTGCAGTCCACTGAGGGGATCGCAGCAGCTGCGGGCGATGTCTTCGCCATCGGAGCGACGATCATCGGCTCGGACGGCGAACCGGTGACGTCGGCGGGCGGGCCCAGTTTCGGGCTGAACTGGATCGACGACCCCCGGCTGACGGCGCTCACGATGGTTGAGGGAACGCCTCCCGTGGGTGAGTCGCAGATGGCCATCGACTCGACCTCCGCCGAGAAAGGCGCACTCAAGGTCGGCGACCGTACGACTGTGGTGACCCCGCAAGGGGTCAAGGACGTCACCGTCGTAGGGATCTTCAAGTTTGGGGTCTCCGGGAGCCTGAACGGAGCAACCCTTGCTGCTTTCGAGACTCCTGTGGCGCAGGAGCTGATGCTCGACGGCTCGCCTAACTACACCTCCATCTCCGCGGCTGCGGCCGAGGGCTTCACCCAGGACCAGGCTGCTGCCAACGTCATGGCAGCCATCGGTTCGGGGTTCAAGGTGCAGACCGGCCAGGAGAACGCTGACGAGACGGCCCAAGACCTCAAGAGTCAGCTGTCGTTCTTCAACTATGTGCTGCTCGCCTTCGCGTTCGTCTCGGTGATCGTCGGACTGTTCCTCATCTTCAACACTTTCGCCATGCTCGTGGCCCAACGGACCCGTGAGCTCGCCCTGTTCCGGGCGCTGGGCGCGTCCAAGGGGCAGGTTCGCAGCAGCGTCCTTCTCGAGGCCTCCGTCGTCGGCGTGATCGGCGCGGCGCTCGGGCTCCTCGGAGGCATGGCGCTGGCTGCCGGGCTCCGAGCCCTGTTCGGCTTGGCCGGTCTCGACTTCTCGGGTTCGCTCGTCGTGGCACCGAGGACGGTGATCGTGGCGGTGCTCGTCGGGCTCGGCGCCACCTTGGCGGCCTCGGTGATCCCCGCGTTCCGCGCTGCCAAGGCTCCGCCCGTCGCGGCGCTCCGTGACGACCTCGTCCCGTCACACAGATCCCTCCGCATCCGCACGATCGTTGGGGTCGCGGCGGCGGCCCTCACCGCCCTCGTGCTCGTCGCCGGGCTGTCGGCCGACAAGGTGTCCACCGGGATCTCACTGGTCGGACTGTCCTTCGTGCTCGCGATCGGCGCGGCCATCGTCGTCGCGCCGGCCATCACTGGTCCCGTCGTGCGTGTGCTCGGGTGGCCGTTCCGCTCGACGATCGGCCGCATCGCCGTGGGCAACGTACAGCGCAACCGACGCCGGACCGCGTTGACCGCGGCCGCGCTGATGATCGGGCTGGCTCTCGTCGGGGCCTTCAGTACGTTAGCCGTCTCTTTCGGGGACTCGATCGACTCCGCGATCGACGACTCGGTCAAGGCCGACTTCGTGGTCTCCAACTCGAGCTTCCTACCCATGCCCGCGCAGGTCGGCGACGACCTCCAGGCCGTCCCCGGAGTGGAGACCGTGGCCCGGATCCGCTTTGCCCCAGTTGCCAGCTTCGGCAGCAACGGCACCGTGACCGGGGTCGACGCCGCCACGATCAACGAGGTCACGACGCTGCCCATGGAATCCGGCGAGCCGGACCTGTCGACGCCCAACTCGGTGTTGATCGACACCACCATCGCGACCGATCAAGGCCTTGCGGTCGGTGACTCCGTCGCCTTGACCTTTGCCAACGGAGACACGAAGGACTTCGTCGTGACTGGCATCTACAAGCCAGAGGGATTCTTCAGCGGACTGGTTGTCAGCAACGACGCCCTGGTGGCCGTGGGGACACCAGCCCTGGACACATTCCTCTACGTGCGAACCGCCCCCGGCGCCGACGCAGCCGCGATCAGGCCCGCTGTGGACGCTGCCGTTGCCAATAACCCGACCGTGACTGTGCAGGACCTCACCGAGCTCAAGGACAGCATCCGCACCCAGATCAACGGTCTGCTGATCGGCATCTACGCGCTGCTCGCCCTCGTGCTCTTCATCGCGGTGCTCGGGATCGTCAATACTCTCGCGCTCAGCGTCGTCGAACGGACGAGGGAAATCGGACTGCTTCGTGCGGTGGGCACCTCACGACGACAGATGAGGCAGATGATCCGGGTCGAGTCCCTGATTACGAGTGTCTTCGGAGCGATCGTCGGGATGCTGATCGGCATCTTCTTCGGGCAGATGCTCGTCCGATCGCTCAACGACGTGGGTCTGACAGCCGTGTCGACCCCGTGGACCAGCCTGGTGGTGTTCTTGGCGCTGTCGGCACTCGTCGGTGTCCTCGCGGCCGCCTGGCCGGCGCGGCGGGCAGCCCGGATGGACGTCCTCCAGGCCATCGCCACCGAGTAGTCCCCTCCCCGCGATAGTTCCGGCCCCGCTTCACCCACCGGGCCGCCCCAGATGGCCAGCATGAATCGGACATCTCAGACCAATCCGCGCTGGGTTAGGGCCCCCCGGCGGGTGCAGCGCGGGGGTGGGCGGTGAGGTGAGCCTCGAGACGTTGTGTGGAGAGCTCGGTCAGCGACGTGACGATGATGCGGCCGGGCGCGGTGTCGAGGGATGCTGCGAACGGCACGCCGATGACCAGACAGCCTGCCGCCTCTCCGGCCGCCACGCCCGTCGGGCTGTCCTCGAGAACGATGCACGAGGCCGGCTCGACGGCCAGCCGTCGCATCGCCTCGAGGTAAGGATCGGGGAACGGCTTGGTGCGCGGCACCTCGTCCCCCGCGATGGTGAACTGAAAACGATCGCCACCAACGGAGTCGAGCACCGCATCGACCAAGATGCGAGGCGAGGAGCTGACGAGAGCACACGCCACGCCCTCGCGGACCAGGTCCTCAAGCAGGTCGTCTGCCCCAGGGCGGTGGTCGGCCCCTGCTTCTAGCAGACCTGCCATCGTGTCGACCAGCTGTTGGCCGACGCGGGCAGGGTCGCCGTGTCCGACCTTGTCGACCATGTAGTGCGCAGCCCGGTCGAGTGGTCCGCCCACCATCGCCTCGGCATCCGCGTCTGACCACGCCCCACCAAGTTCAGCCATCACCTGTCGCTCGGCCTCGAACCACGCATGCTCGGTGTCGACCAGCAGCCCGTCCATGTCGAACAAGACGGCTCGGAGGCGGCGTGCCCTCATCGGGCGTTGAAGTACTTCGCCTCGGGGTGATGGACGACCAGCGCCGAGGTGGACTGCTCGGGGTGCAGCTGGAACTCCTCGGAGAGCTCAACGGCGATGCGTGCGGGTTCCAGCAAATTGACAACCTGCACCTGGTCAGCGAGATCGGGGCACGCCGGGTAGCCGAAGGAGTAGCGCGACCCTCGATAGGCCTGGCGGAAGATCTCGTCCATGTCCGAGGAGTCCTCGTTGGCGAATCCCAGCTCGGAGCGAACCCGGGCGTGCCAATACTCGGCCAGGGACTCGGTGAGCTGGACCGAGAGGCCGTGGAGCTCCAGGTAGTCCCGGTAGGCGTCCTTGGCAAACAGCTCTGCGGTGGCTTCGCTGATGCGGTTGCCCATCGTGACGATGTGGAAGGCCACGACGTCGACCTGTCTGGACTCCTTCGAGCGGAAGAAGTCTGCCAGGCACAGATGCCGGTCGCGACGCTGGCGGGGGAAGGTGAACCGACAACGCTCTGTCTCGTGATCGTCCTCGAGTACGACCAAGTCGTCGCCCTCGCTCCAGCAGGGAAAGTACCCGTACACGACCGCTGATTCGAGAAGGCTCTCAGTCTTCACCCGGTCCAGCCACGCGCGCAGTCGCGGACGTCCTTCGGACTCCACGAGCTCCTCGTAGCTCGCGCCATCCTCGCCGCGTCCCGGCTTGAGCCCCCATTGCCCCAAGAACAACGCGCGCTCGTCGAGCCAAGGCGCGTAGTCCCCGAGCGAGATGCCCTTGACCACGCGGCTCCCCCAGAACGGCGGCGCGGGGACGGGGTTGTCGCGTGCAACGTCTGAGCGCGTCGGCATGTCCTCCGGGGTCGTCTGGGTCGGCCTGGCCACATTGGCCACTCGCCGCGGGCGTAAGGGCGGAAGGACGGCGGCCCCCGTGCCGCGACGATGCGCGACGAGCGCATCCATGAGACGCAAACCTTCGAATGCGTCCCGCGCGTAGCGCACCTCACCGGCATACATCTCCGCCAGGTCCTGCTCTACATAGCTGCGGGTCAATGCAGCACCACCGAGTAGCACTGGCCATCTGGTGGCCATGCCGCGCTGAGTGAGCTCCTCGAGGTTCTCCTTCATGACGACCGTCGACTTGACGAGCAGGCCGGACATCCCGATCACGTCGGCGTCGTGCGCATCAGCCGCGTCGAGGATGGCGCTGATTGGTTGTTTGATGCCGAGGTTGACCACGGTAAAGCCGTTGTTGCTCAGAATGATGTCCACGAGGTTCTTGCCGATGTCGTGGACATCACCCTTGACCGTGGCCAAGACGATGGTGCCCTTCCCCGAGGCATCGGTGCGTTCCATGTGGGGCTCGAGGTAGGCGACAGCCGCCTTCATCACCTCGGCGCTTTGCAGCACGAAGGGCAGTTGCATCTGCCCAGACCCGAACAACTCCCCCACGACCTTCATCCCAGCCAGCAGGGTGTCGTTGACGATCTCCAGCGCAGGGCGGGTCAGCATCGCTTCGTCGAGATCAGCCTCGAGCCCTTGACGTTCGCCATCGATGATCCGCCGCTCAAGGCGCTCGAACAACGGAAGCCCAGCCAGCTCTTCCGCACGGCTCTTGGCGGCTGCTATCGCATCGACCCCCTCGAAGAGCTCGAGGAAGCGTTGCAGGGGGTCATATCCCTCTCGGCGACGATCGTGCACGAGGTCGAGCGCGACCTGACGCTGCTCGTCGGGGATCCGGGCCATCGGCAAGATCTTCGAGGCGTGAACGATGGCGGAGTCAAGCCCCGCCTGGACAGCTTCGGCGAGGAATACCGAGTTGAGAACTTGACGTGCAGCCGGGTTGAGCCCGAAGGAGACGTTGGACAGCCCCAAAGTCGTCTGGACGTCCGGGTGACGACGCTTCAGCTCGCTGATCGCGTTGATCGTCTCCAGTGCGTCTCGCCGCGTCTCCTCCTGGCCGGTCGCGATCGGGAAGGTCAGACAGTCGATGAGGATGTCTTCGATGTGCATTCCCCAGCGGGTCGTGAGGTCATTGATCAGCCGCTCGGCGACTCGGACCTTCCATTCAGCGGTACGCGCCTGACCCTGCTCGTCA
Organism: uncultured Actinomycetota bacterium; assembly: GCA_963819985.1. Taxonomy (GTDB): domain Bacteria; phylum Actinomycetota; class Actinomycetes; order DATJPE01; family DATJPE01; genus JANPBY01. The sequence goes on from CAWFYH010000002.1 coordinate 767,075, forward strand.
ATGGTCAACGCGACGACCGCTGAGCCGTGCTCCTTCACCACCGGCATGATTCGGGCATATCGCGAGCCTGGGCCGTCACCGTCTTCGAAGTTGACGCTGTTGATGACTGCTCGCCCACCGAGGAGCTCGAGTCCGGCCTCGATCACGGGTGGCTCGGTGGAGTCGAGGACCAGCGGCAGCGTGCTCGCCGTGGCCAGGCGGCTGACGATCTGCTGCATGTCTGCAACCCCGTCGCGACCGACGTAGTCGATGCAGACGTCCAGCAGGTGCGCGCCGTCGCGGGTCTGCTCTCGCGCGATCTCGACGCAGGTGTCCCAACGCTCGGCCAGCATGGCTTGCTTGAAGGCCTGTGAGCCGTTCGCGTTGGTGCGTTCGCCGATCGACAGGTAGCTCGTGTCTTGACGGAAGGGCACGGAGACGTACAAGGAGGAGGCGCCGGCCTCAGTGGTCGTCCGGCGGGTTGGGAGCTCCCGGCCTTGGACGCGATTGACCACCTCGGTCAGATGTTCGGGGGTCGTACCGCAGCACCCGCCCACCAAGGCCAACCCGTACTCACGCGTGAAGGTGTCGTGCGCATCAGCGAGTTCGAGCGGAGTCAAGGGGTAGTGCGCACCACGAGGACCGAGGACCGGAAGACCAGCATTGGGCATGCAGGACAGGCCGATCCGGGCGTGACGGGACAAATGTCGAAGATGCTCGCTCATCTCCGTCGGACCGGTTGCACAGTTCAGGCCGATCAGGTCAATCCCCGTTGGTTCGATGGCCGTCAGCGCAGCACCGACCTCCGATCCGAGCAGCATCGTGCCGGTGGTCTCAACGGTCACGTTGACGATCAACGGGAGCTCGACGGCTCGGTTCTTGAGCCCACGCTTGGCGCCGATGATCGCCGCCTTGGCCTGCAGCAGGTCCTGGGCGGTCTCCACCAGAAGCGCGTCGACGCCTCCGTCCACCATGGCCTCGGTCTGTGCCTGGTAGGCGTCCCGAAGGATCGCGAACGCCACGTGGCCCAGGCTGGGCAACTTCGTTCCTGGTCCGATCGAACCGAGCACCCAACGGGTGCGATCGTCTGCGGAGAAGTCGTCAGCTACTTCGCGGGCGAGGCGTGCGCCCGCCTCGGCAAGCTCACGGATCCGAGAGACTGCGTCGTACTCGCCGAGGTTGGCCCAGTTTGCCCCGAACGTGTTCGTCTCCACGCAGTCCACGCCCACCGCGAAGTAGGCCTCGTGGACCGAGCGAACGATGTCCGGTCGCGTGACGTTGAGGACCTCGTTGCAGCCATCAAGGCCTTCGAAGTCGTCGATGGTCGGATCTGCGGCCTGAAGCATGGTGCCCATGGCGCCGTCGGCCACCACCACGCGTCGACTCAGCGCCAGCCGGAGATCGCGAACACGGGAGTGGGAATGCATGGTGTGACCAGACTATCGAGGCAGGAAGCGACCGTTGGAGGCCGTAGGCTTCGACGCGTCAGGTCTTGCGCACAGGCGAACTGAGGTGGGGCGTTGATCGAGCTGGACGGGGTGCCGGAGCTCATGGATCCGCTGCTCATCGTCGCTTTCGAGGGCTGGAACGACGCCGGTGACGCGGCCACGCAGGCAGTCGAGCATCTCGAGGAGACCTGGCAGGCCGACCAGCTGGCCGAGTTCGACCCTGAGGACTACTACGACTTCCAGGTCAACCGGCCGTACGTCAGTCTCGACGAGGCAGGAATGCGCGAGATTGCGTGGCCACAGACCCGGATCTCCTTGGCCCGGCCGCCGGGGCAGGGGCGCGACGTCCTCCTCGTCCGAGGGGTTGAGCCGAGCATGCGGTGGCGGCGCTTCTGCGGCGAGCTGCTCGGCGTGGCCGTCGAACTCGGTGTCGAGAAGGTGGTCACCCTCGGTGCGCTGCTCGCCGACACCCCCCACACCAGGCCGATCCCCGTGACCGGAACATCGAGCGACGAGTCGGTCGCGAGAGCGCTGGGGCTGGAACCGTCGCGCTACGAAGGACCCACCGGAATCGTCGGTATATTGCAGGACTCCTGCCAGCGGATAGGCATCCCCGCCGTGTCGGTCTGGGCCGCCGTACCGCACTACGTCGCACAGCCCCCGTGCCCCAAGGCAGCCCTTGCCCTGCTCCGGCGAGTCGAGGATCTCCTCGACATCGCGATCCCCCTCGGTGATCTACCCGAGGAGGCCCGCGCCTGGGAGCGGGGGGTGGACGAGCTCGCGGGTGAGGACGAGGAGATCGGTGAGTACGTCCGCGCGCTGGAAGAGACTCGTGACACCGCTGAGCTGCCAGAAGCCAGTGGAGAGGCCATCGCCTTGGAGTTCGAGCGCTATCTGAGACGCCGCGGAGACGATCCCGACACCCGACCCCGCTGACGACCGCCAGCCGAAGGTCAGAGGGCCACGCCGAGCAGGGCGTCGGCCGCTCGGCTGATCAGGCCCGGCCCACCCTCGTGAGCGCCACCTCTCAGGCGCTGCTCCTCGCACCATCGATCCACGGCAGCCAGCGCATGGTGACTTTGCAGGTCGTCGCTGAGAAGTCGCCTCAGGTCTGCGAGCGTCTCCTCCCCCGACGGACCCGTCGGCACCGAGACTGCTGCTCGCCAACGCTCCAAGCGCGTCTCGGCCGTCTTGAGATCAGCGTCGGTCCAGTCAAAGTCGCTGCGATAGTGGTGAGCGAGCAGCGCCAGCCGAATCGCCATCGGGTCGACGCCCTGCTGCAGCAACCGGGATACGAACACCAAGTTGCCCCGAGACTTGGACATCTTCTCGCCCTCGAAGCCCACCATTCCCGCGTGTGCGTAGACCCGCGCGTAGGGCCAGCCCCCGGTCACGACGTGCGCCTCGGATGCGCCCATCTCGTGGTGCGGGAAGATGAGGTCGGAGCCGCCACCTTGCAGGTCGAAGCCCATCCCGAGATGCCCCAGGGCGATCGCCGTGCACTCGATGTGCCACCCGGGCCGCCCCGCACCGAACGGAGAGGGCCAGGACGGCTCCCCAGGACGCGCCCCTTGCCAGAGCAGGCAATCGAGCGCATCTCGTTTGCCCGGGCGATCGGGGTCACCTCCTCGCGCGCCGAACAATTCAAGCATCGCGGGCCGGTCCAGGCCACTGATCGAACCGAAGCGCGGGTCGCTGCCGACGGAGAAATACCAGTCGGCATCCACCTGGTAGGCCGCCCCGAGGTCACGCAACCGCTCGATCAGCGCGACCACTGCGGGTATCGACTCGACTGCCCCGACGTAGGCCCTCGGCGGAAGCACGCGCAGGGCTGTCATGTCGTCGTGAAAAAGTCGAATTTGACCCTCGGCCAGCAGTTGCCAGTCCTCACCCGTGGCGGCGGCTCGTTCGAGAAGAGGGTCGTCGACGTCGGTCACGTTCTGCACGTAAGCGACCTGGTGGCCTGCGTCGAGCCACATCCTGTGCACAAGATCAAAGGCCACGTAGGTGTGGGCGTGCCCGAGGTGGGTCGCGTCATAGGGGGTGATCCCGCAGACGTACATCCGGGCGGTCGCGCCTGGGGCAGTCGGGACGGGGTCACCCGCCTCTGCGTCGTGCAGCCGCAGGGGTAGTCCCCTACCCGGAAGCATCGGACGAGACACGCAGGGCCAGGGCAGCACGACGGCGAGCCTAGCCGGGCATGGATTCAGAACGGGGGCCAAGGGACCGGGGGCCAGTCGCCACTCGGCATGGGGAACGCAGCTCGTCGCAGCAGCTTGCGTACGCGAGCGCGTGTCTTGGCGACTTCCGGCGCGGAGAGCAGTGCCTCGAGCTGGGTACCCAGTCGCTGCGGCGCTCGATCATCAAGCGCCTCCTCCAGCTGAGCCAGGACCTCGAGGATTTCCTGGGGAAGCGGCTCACCACGCCACTGCCACAGCAACGTTCGCAGCTTGTCCTCGGTCGAGAACGTCACACCATGATCAATTCCTTGCACGCGCCCGTCTGGGCGGGCCAGCAGGTGCCCACCCTTGCGATCTGCGTTGTTGACCACCGCATCGAGGACAACCATGCGAGCGAGGTCGGGGTGGTCGCTACGGGCTAGGAGTCCGAGGTCGACCTCCTCGTCGATGTCGACCCAGAGCTGGCACATGCCTGGTCCGAAGGGTCCCCCTCTGAGCACGGTCGGGGGAACGAGATCCCACCCGGTTGCTTCGGAGACGACGTACGTCGCCACCTCACGAGCGGCGAGGGTGCCGTCGGGAAAGTCCCACAGCGGGCGTTCCCCAGCGATCGGCTTGTGGACGCACACGAGGGTACGTCCGCCGAGGGAGACCTCGCAGTAGAGCGTGGCGTTGCTCGCGTCGACCAGCCGACCGAGGACGGTCAGTTCCCCATTGCGCAGCACCGTCTCGATGTCTGCCCTGCTGAGGACTGCATCGGAGGTCGCCTCTGCGTCGGCGGACCCGGTCACGGGCTCCGGAGCTGACGGGCGCATGTCATCAGTCTGCCCCGCATCGGTCGTTCAGGCCCGACGACGGTAGCCGTTTTGCCGCGGGCAGACGTGGCCATCTGGATCCAACGGGAGCTCGCAGAAGGGGCAGGGCGGTCGTCCCGCCGACACGACCGACAGCGCGCGCTTGGCAAATGCCCGCGCTGCCGCCCCCGTGAGGATGACCCGGAGCAGATCGGGTCCGTCCTCGTCGTCGTCCAGGTCGGCATCCTCCTCGCCTGTCACGGCACCCGCCTCGATCACGACTCGCTCGCTCTCGCCGTCCCAGGACAAGGCCATGGCGCCGACTCGGAACTCTTCGGAGACGGGGCTGTCCAAGGGGTCCAGGTCATCCAGCTCGGCGGGTGCGACAGCCGGCACCGGAGCTGTCCCCGCACTGCGTCTGAGCACCTCGTCGAGCAGTTCCTCGACGCGCTCCGCGAGGATGAGCACCTGCTGCTTCTCGAGGGAAACCGACGTGCTGGCACCGTGGTCACGGGCCTGGAGATAGAAGGTTCGCTGCCCTGGCTCCCCGACAGTACCGACGACGAAACGCTCTGGAAGATCGTAGGAGAACACCTGACGTGCCATGGTCAGAGCCTACGAGACTGAGCGGCCAGGAGATCAAGCACCGGCTCCCCCGCCGACTGGGGCATCGCTGGTCGCGGAGCGGCGTCTACGCCGGCCCTTGGCCGGCCGGAGACCGTCGAGAGCACCCCCCACGTCGTTCATCCGCTCGACGAACGGTCGCAGCGTCGTGTAGCGGATCACGGACAAGCTGCAAGGATCCACCTGGATCCGCTGAAACTGATCCAGGTGCATGCCCAGCGCGTCGGCAAGAATCGCCTTGATCACGTCGCCGTGAGAAACCAGGAGCCAGGTCGAATCGGCACCAAGCCGAGCACTCCAGTCACGAACCGCATCAACAGCTCGCGACTGCATGCCTCGCAACGACTCCCCCCCGGGAAACGTGACCGAGCTCGGATGACTCTGCACCGCCTTCCAGAGCGGGTCCTTGGCCAGACTCTTGAGATCGCGGCCCGTCCAGTCGCCGTACTGACACTCCCCGAGCCGTTCATCCACGTATACGGGCGGAGTTTCCGAAGCGGTCCCGGAACGGGCCGCCACCAGGACGGCCGCGGTCTGCTGACAGCGCTCTAGAGGGCTTGTCACGACCGCACTGATCGGCGTCAGCGGTTTCGAGCTCAGGCGCGCCGCCAGGGCTGCAGCCTGCACCTCGCCACGATCATCCAGGGCTATCCCGGGTGTCCATCCAGCCAGCGTGCCGGAGGCGTTCGCGGCTGTCCGGCCATGGCGCACGAGCAGCACGGTGTTCACGTCGGCGAGCGTAACGGCCCACCTGGTCGACCCCACGCTGCCCGCAGCAGGATCGCTGGCGCGCGCGTCCTAGTCTGTCCGGGTGATCGTCGACTGCGCCCTCTATCGGGACGGCCGCCGCGTGGAGGAGACCCGCAACCTGGTCAAGCTCGCGGCCGCCGCACGCCAGGATCCGAAGGCTTTCCTCTGGCTGGGGATGCTGGACCCCACCGAAACCGACCTGCTGGGCGCGTCGAGAGTGTTCGGATTGCACGAGCTGGCGGTGGAAGACGCAGTCCGTGCGCACCAACGGCCCAAGCTGGACACCTATGGCGACCACCTGTTTGCGGTCCTGCGGACACTTTCCTACGACGAGTCCACCTCGCAGGTCGAAACGGGTGAGATCGCTGTCTTTGCTGGTCCGGACTTCGTGCTCACGGCGCGCCACGGTTCGGGTCAGCAATTGACGTCGGTTCGCCACTGGCTCGAGCAACGCCCGGATGTTCTCGCCCACGGACCAACGGCTGTTCTCTACGCGGTGGCTGATGCCGTGGTGGACACCTACTTGGACGTCGCGACCCAGCTGCAGATCGACGTTGATGAGATCGAAGCCAGCGTCTTCGGTGACGAGGTGAGTGACGACTCGTCCCGCATCTACAACCTCAAGCGCGAGACCTTGGAGTTTCGGCGGGCAGTGCTCCCCCTCATCGGCGTCCTGACCCGGTTGTACGACGGCTCAGCAGACCACGTCCCGGCAGGAGCCAGGCCATTCTTCCGGGATGTCGGAGATCACCTGCTCCGCGTTGCAGAGCAGCTGGAGTCCATGGATCTGCTGCTCGGCAACATCTTGCAGGCGCATGTCGCTCAGGTGGGGCTTCGGCAGAACGAGGACATGCGCAAGATCACGGCCTGGGCGGCCATCTTCGCGGTACAGACGGTGATCGTCGGGATCTACGGCATGAACTTCCGGCACATGCCCGAACTCAACTGGGAGTACGGCTACCCGCTCGTTCTGCTGCTCATGCTCTGCATCGCCATCGCGATGTATCGAGTGTTTCGACGCAGCGGGTGGTTGTGAGGCCTCCACGATCAGGCTGTGGCTGACCACACCCCGGTTGTGAGCAAGGCCAGGATGAGTACGCCAAGGACGACCCGGTAGATGACGAATGGCATGAACGAGTGGGTGGACACGTAGCGCAGCAGCCAGGCGATCACGGCATAGCCCACGACGAAGGCGATGACCGTAGCCAGCAGGGTCGGTCCCCAATCCACCGTTGCGCCGGCCCCACCGATCTTCTTCGCCTCGTAGACGCCGGAGAGCAAGACGGCTGGAATGGACAGCAGGAACGAGTAACGAGTGGCCGCCTCACGGGTATAGCCAAGGAAAAGGCCGGCGGAGATGGTCGCGCCGGAACGAGAGACGCCGGGGATCAACGCGCAGGCCTGCGCGAGGCCGAACAGGATGCCGTCGCGGAGGTTGAGGTCGGAGATCGTGCGCGCCCTAGCGCCCGTTCGGTCCGCTACGGCGAGGATGAGGCCTACAACGATGAGCATCGTCGCCACCAGCCAGAGATTTCGTGCCGCCGTCTCGATCTCGTGGGAGAACGCCACTCCCAAGATCACGATCGGAACGGTGCCAAGAATGACGTACCAGCCCTCACGCGCTGACAAGTCGCCGCGCAGCTCCGGGTGGTACAGCGAGCGGAACCACGCCGACACGATGCGCACGATGTCTCGCCAGAAGTAGACGACGACGGCTGCCACGGTGCCGAGCTGCGTCACGGCGGTGAAGGCGGCTCCTGGGTCGTCCCAACCGAACGCCTCGCTGACGATCAGCAGGTGTCCGCTCGACGAGATGGGGAGGAACTCCGTGAGTCCCTGCACCAGCCCGAGAACAATGGCCTGGATCCAGCTGATCACCCGGCCAGTCCTGCATGCTCAACGGCATCAACCATGCTCCGCAACATCTGCAGACGCTCGTCCACTGTTGCTGCGTAGGGAGCCACCGACAACGTGGTCACACCCGCCTCCTGGTAGGCGGCCAGCCGTTGGCTGACCCGATCAACTGGACCGATGAGCGAGGTCTCATCGATGAACTGATGGGGCACGGCAGCACCTGCCGCCGAATAGTCCTTGGCCAGGAAACGGTCCTGTATCTCCGCGGCCGCCTCCCCGTAGCCCATGCGCACGGCTAGCGCGTTGTAGAAGTTCTTTTCGCGACTCCCCATGCCACCGATGTACAGCGCCGCATATCCACGGATCGGGTCTGCGCATCGGTCGAGGTCGTCGCCGATGACCACCGGCACCGTGGGCACGAGGTCGAAGTCGTCCATGCTCTTCCCCGCCAGCGCGCGGCCCTCTCGTACATGTCCCATCGTCTCCTCCGAGTGCTCTGGAGCGAAGAACAGCGCGAGCAGACCGTCAGCGATCTCGCCGGACAGGGCGAGGTTCTTCGGCCCCACGGCGGCGAGATAGATGGGGATGCCGTCTCGAACCGGGTGCACCGTGAGCCGCAAGGCCTTGCCGGGCCCGTTGGGCAGCGGCAGTTGCCAGTGCGACCCTTCGAAGCGGACGGTGCGCCGGCTCAGCGCCATCCGGACGATCTCGACGTACTCCCGAGTGCGGGCGAGGGGATGGTCGAAGCGGACGCCGTGCCAGCCCTCGGAGACCTGGGGCCCGGAGACCCCGAGGCCGAGGCGGAAACGGCCATTGGACAAGGAGTCCAGCGTGGCAGCCGTCATTGCCGTCATGGCTGGGCTGCGGGCGGGGATCTGAAAGATCGCCGAGCCCACATCGATGCGCTCGGTCTGTGCTGCGACCCAGGACAAGACCGTGGCGGCATCGGAGCCGTACGCCTCCGCGGCCCACGCCACCGAATAGCCGAGCCGGTCGGCCTCGCGGGCCAACACGAGGTTGTCCGCATCGTTGCCAGCGCCCCAATAACCGAGGTTGAGGCCAAGCTTCATGAGCTCTCCCGGTTGGTGATGACGTGTGGCGGCGAGACTACCTCGCACCCGCTCGGTAGCCTCGGTGGCATGCAACAACGTGCGGTCGGTGACAGCGGGCTTCGTGTCTCGCGCCTTGGCCTCGGCACGATGACGTGGGGCAGGGACACCGACGAACACGAGGCTGCCGAGCAGCTGACCCAGTTCGTGGATGCGGGGGGCAGCCTGGTCGACACTGCCGCTGCCTACGGCGCTGGGGCCAGCGAGGAGGTCCTCGGCCGCTTGATCGGGTCTGTCGCGGCACGCAGCGACCTGGTCCTCGCGACCAAGGCCGGCGTCTCGCGGGCAGCTGACGGTAGGCGATCCGTGGACACGTCCCGGGGCGCCCTGCTCGATGCCCTAGACGCGTCCCTGACTCGGCTCGGCGTGGATCACGTCGACTTGTGGCAGCTGCACACATGGAGCGATGAGTCTCCGTTGGAGGAGACGTTGGCGGCGCTGGACGCCGCTGTGGCGTCCGGGCGGGCCCGTTATGTCGGCGTCTCGAACTACTCCGGGTGGCAGACCGCTCGGGCGGCGACCTGGCAGGCCGCATGGCCGGGTCGGGCGCCGCTGGTGAGCACCCAGATGGAGTACTCCCTCCTGCAGCGAGGCGTCGAGCGTGAAGTCGTCCCAGCGTGTCTCGCACTGGGGCTGGGCCTGTTCCCGTGGTCACCGCTCGGGCGCGGGGTGCTCACTGGCAAGTATCGAGGAGGCACGCCCGCGGACAGCCGGGCCGCGTCACCTCACTTTGCCTCGTTCGTCCAGCCATTCCTGGACGCGGACCACAATCACGTCGTTTCCGCCGTGGCCACAGCGGCCGAAGGGCTCGGGCTTTCTCCGCTGGAGGTGGCGCTCGCCTGGGTACGCGACCGACCTGGAGTGACAGCCCCGATCGTCGGCGCTCGCACTGCCGGCCAGCTCAGCGGCATTCTCCCTGTCGAGGAACTCGAGCTGCCCGAGGAGATCCGCACGGCCCTCGACGATGTCTCCGCTCCACCAACCGGCTATCCCGACGACCGGGCACGACAAGCCGGACCGGTCACAGGAAGGGGATAGGCGGAGATGGCCCTCGCATCGGAGTTCGAAACCCTCGAGATCCGCATGCCCCGCGGCACCTCCCGCGAGGAATCGCGTCGCGCGCTCACCGAACGCGCGGAGTACGGCTCCTGGGAGCTGGCGCGCCTTCGGCTGTATCCCGACGGCAGCCGGCGAGCATGGCTGCGTCGGCGCATCATCCGTCGAACTCCAAGAGTGTGAGTGACCCGGAAGGCAGATCAGGCGAGGTCCAGGAACCGGTCCAGAACCCGAGTCCCGAAATGCAAGGCCTCCACGGGGACACGCTCATCGACGCCATGGAACATTCCAGCAAAGTCCAAGTCCGGCGGAAGTTGCAGGGGCGAGAAGCCGAAGCCGCGAATGCCCAGTTGTGACAACGCCTTGGCGTCCGTCCCACCCGAGAGCGTGTAGGGCACCGCGCGTGCGGCGGGGTCCTCAGCCTGCAGGGACGCACACATCGCGTCCACCAGTGCGCCCTCGAAGTCGGTCTCCAGCGCTATGTCGTGGACCAGGACCTCGCGCTGGATGCGATCCCCCAGAACTTCGTCGATCTCAGCGAAGAACTCATCCTCGAACCCCGGCAGGAAGCGACCGTCCACGAAGGCGTGCGCCTCGCCGGGGATGACGTTGTGCTTGTAGCCGGCTTGGAGCATCGTCGGAGCGGCCGTGTTGCGCAAGGTCGCGCCCACGATGATCGCGAGCGACCCGAGACGGGCCACGGTCGCCTCCATGTCGCCCGGGTCCAGCTCCAGACCGAGGGCATCGCTGACTTCGCCCAAGAACGTGCGCACGGTCTTGGTGACACGAACGGGGAATTGGTGACGTCCGAGCCGGGCCACGGCTTCGCACAGCTCAGTCACAGCGTTGTCGTTGTTGATCATCGACCCGTGGCCGGCCCGCCCGGTAGCGGTGAGCTTCATCCAGGCGATGCCCTTCTCGGCGGTCTCGATGAGATAGAGGCGCAGATCGTCGGACACCGTGAGCGAGAAGCCTCCGACCTCGCCGATGGCCTCCGTAGCCCCTTCGAATACCTCAGGGTGGTTGTCTGCCAGCCAGTGGGATCCATAGCGGCCGCCCGCCTCCTCGTCGGCGAAGAACGCGAGGATGACATCCCTGGCCGGTGGACGATCGCTACGCATCCGATCTCGCACGACGGCGAGCATCATCGCGTCCATGTCCTTCATGTCCACGGCGCCCCTGCCCCAGACGCAGCCGTCCGCGATCTCCCCCGAGAACGGATCAACCTTCCACTGCTCCGCCATCGCGGGAACGACGTCGAGGTGTCCGTGCACCAAGAGGGCCGGTCGGGTGCGGTCGACTCCCGGGATGCGGGCGACGACGCTTGCCCGGCCCGGCTCAGACTCGAAGAGCTGTCCGGTCACACCGACCCCATCGAGCTGGCCGAGTACGTACTCCGCTGCGGCTCGCTCCCCCGGCCCGGAACCGTCCCCATAGTTGACACTGGGGATGCGGATCAGCTCGCGACAGATCTCGACGGCCTCGGACTCGGCAGCAGTGGGGGTCATGCGGCCATCCTGCCGCGGCATCGTCGTCGGGTCACCCCAACCCCCGGTATAGTTGCGGCTCACTCGTCCGGGTGGCGGAATTGGCAGACGCGCTAGCTTGAGGTGCTAGTGCCCTTTACCGGGCATGGGGGTTCAAGTCCCCCCTCGGACACCACGACTCCATGAAGGGCCTTCGGATCTCAGCGGGGTCCGGGGTCATTGGGGTGGCTCGACGAGTTGGTTACAACGGGGCAATCCGCCCACCTTGGATCGCCCCGGTCATTGCCATTCGGCCTAGATCCGGCCGAGAGCGCCCCGCGGAGTGGCACGCATCGACACCCTCGGGTTCAGGCCTTGGGCTAGACGTGCTGGTCTGCGACCGGGTCTGGTTGAACAGACCAGTCAGCGGGCTCGTCGTCGGTGTCGGCATCGGCGATGGCCTTGGTCTGGTGCACCTTGCCTGGCTTGTGGTGCTGCGGGGCGTAGACGGTGTAGAGCTGCATCGGCTCGTCCCCAATATTGGTCACGTTGTGCCAGCTGCCTTGCGGCACCACGACGCACCAGCCATCGGTCACCTCTTGGTCGAAGGTCAGCTCGTCCTTGGCGGGTCCCATCTGAGCTCGGCCACGACCGCGGTCGAGCCGAATGAACTGGTCGGTCTCACCGTGCTTCTCTAGTCCGATGTCGGCGCCGACCGGAATCGACATGAGGGTGACCTGCAAGTAGTGGCCGCTCCAGGCAACGGTGCGATAGTTCACATTCTCGAGCGTCTCGGTCTCCAGGTCGAACGCCTGGGGACGGGGGCCAACGTCTGCGATGCTCATGGCTTGACCCTAGCCCTGTCCAGAATGTCTGGGGTTTCTCAGATCCGGTCAGGTCGCCTAGTTGGCTGGACAGACCTCGTGCCGGATCCACTCGCCCACAGACCGCATCCACCGCATCACCGTGGTCAGATTCGATGCGATGTGCTCGTCCCAGTTGGCGAGGACTGCGTAGTCGGCGCCGCCGTACTCCCACCTCACGGAGCCGACATCCACACGCACGCCCGCATCCGTACCTGTCTTGTTGAACAACGATGGGCTGTCCGTGACGTGTGCCAAGGGATCGAGGTCGAAGGCCGTCGCAACCATGGAGAGGTCGATATTGAGAGCCATCCACCCGCGGGCGCGGGCAGACACGGATGAGCTGACAGTCTGGCCCGAGCGGATCCCGCGCACGAGCATCCCCAGCTCGGCCGCCGTACCCGTTGCGAGCGTAGGCGGGAAGCCGACCCCCCGCGTGTCCCGCACCAGGTCGTGCAGTCCAGTGTCGCGGAGACCGAGGCTTTCAGCCAGGTCTTGAACTGCCTCCAGACCTACTCTCTGGATCAAGACATTCGTCGCGAGGTTGTCGCTGACGGCGCCGACCAGTGTTGCGGCATCCCGAATACTCAGCTGCTCCATCGAGAGGTGCTGCCACAGACCCGAGTCGGCAACGGGCGCAGCAGCGCGTTTACCGATGGGCTGTTCTGCGTCGAGGATGCCCCTCTCCACCTGGCGAGCGATCTCGAGGAGCAGCAGGATCTTTCCAACACTGGCGACAGCCATGGGGCGGCCTGGCTCCACACAGACCGGTTCACCCACTCGGTCTCCCAGCTGGTCGAAGCGGCAGACCCACAGCGATGTCGTGACGACGCCGGTGGCCCCAGACAACGAGGGTGGCGCCGATATCGGTTCGGGCATTCCCGAACGGTACGGGGAGGATAGAGCTACCGCGGTCCGCCCCTGCGGTTCTGCTCCTGGGCGAGGGCGCGCCCTAGGGCCTCCGGATACCCGTCATCTCGCATGCAGGCGAGGTCCATCAGCAGGGTCAACGGGACGCCAGACGTGAGCCAGGTGGGAAGCACGTCGAGTGGCGCATCGGTCCCTCGGACGTCGCGCACCCGATCCGACATCGACAGCACGGTGCACCCCTTCTCCCCGCCAGCTTCGAAAAGTCTTGTTGCACAACAATGATCGACTTGCCGTGGGCGGGTCCTGCTCACCCTCTCGGGTGATCATGCGGAGGCGTCCAGAGCGCGACACGTGGCCGCGCCTCCCGACCTCGTCGACCATGGTGTGGCACCGTGCTCGCGTGAACGCGACTGACAGTCCGACGCGCGCCCTCCCCTCCGGGCGGATCTTGGTGTGGAGCGTCGTTCGGGTCGTCGCGGCGATCTGCTTGGTATTTGCTCTCTACGCCGTCGCGCCCGTCGATGCGGACGGCGCGCCTCGCAATTGGCTGTTTGCGATCCTTGCCGTGGTGGCCTTTGTCCTCGTGGTCCTGTGGCAGCTCAGAGAAGTGTCGCAATCTGCCGAACCCGTGATCCGCGGCGTCGAAGCCCTCGTGATCGTCGTGTTGCTGTTCTTGGCCATGTTCGCGGTCCAGTACGTGACGCAATCGGCACTGGACTCCGACGCCTTTTCCGAGCCGCTGGACAAGTTCACCGGGGCGTACTACGCGGTGACCGTGTTCTCGACTGTCGGATTCGGCGACATCACTCCCGTGGCTGTGACTGCCCGTTCGATCACGATGGTGCAGATGCTCGGCAACTTGATCCTGCTCGGAGCCGTCGTGCGTGTGGTGGCTGGCGCGGCGCGGGAAGGCCTGGAACGCAAGCGCCGCGGGGCGGAACCGGACGCTGGGCCAGAGCCGATCGACTAGGTGGGCTGCTTGTCCCGCAACTGATAGTCGGCAAGCAACTGGATTTCGTCGGAGTGCTTGGGGAACACGAAGTAGACCAGAGCGGCGCCCAGGAGCACGGCCACCAATCCGGCTATGTAGGCCCAGGAATCACCTTGCAGGAACGCCTCCTTCGCGCCCGCGATGATCTGGTCCTGATACTGCGGGAAGCTCGCAGCCGTTTGCTCGGCGCTCGCGAACGACTTCTGCAGCTCGGCCTCGATCTGGTTGGTGATCTGCTGCGACTGCGGCGAGGCGGCGCTCTGCACGGCGACCGACGACGCGTAGCCCGCTGTGAGCAGGGCGCCGAAGATGGACTGCATGAGGGCGCCGCCAAGGTCACGCTGGAGATCGGCTGTCCCGGAAGCCATGCCGGCTCGACGGACCGGGACGGACCCGGTCAGGGACTTCGACGCGGGAGTCCCGGCAAATCCGATCCCGATCCCGACGAACGCGTAGCCGAGGCCGACCTTCCAGTACGAGATGGACTCCTTCCACAGAAGCAGCATCGTGAGGAAGCCCAAGAACACGAAGACGTAGCCCAGCAGCAGGACGAACCGGGCTCCGTGAGCCTCGACGAGCAACGCGGAGCGTGGGGCGACGATCACCATGCAGATGACCGCGGGAAGGATGGCCATGCCGGCGTCGAGCGTCGAATAGCCAAGCACGTTCTGCAGGAACTGCTGCCCGATGAACATCGAGGCCATCAGCGAGCCGAAGACGATGATTCCAGCCACTGCGGCGACCCAGAACACCCGACGTCCGGCGACGTTGAGGTCATAGAGCGGATTGCGTGCCCTCTTCTGCCGGATGTAGAAGGCAGCGAGCGCTGCGAGCGCGATCACGAGCAGACCGATCGCTGCCGCTCCGGAGCCCGGTACGGCCGCGAAATTGATGCCCAGGACGAGTGCACCGATCATCAGCACGGACAAGATCCCGCCAAGATTGTCGACCGGGTCCGTGGCCTCGTTGACGTGAGATGGCACCAGCACCAGTGCCAGGACGAGCGCGACAGCCGCGAGCGGCACGGTCACCAAGAAGACCGAACCCCACCAGAAGTTCTCGAGCAGCCACCCGGCGATGAGCGGTCCCAGGGCGGCTATCGCCCCTCCCAAAGCTGACCAAAGCGCGATCGCCTTGGTGCGGCCCGGTCCTGCCCACAACGCCGTGATGAGCGCCAGCGTGGTCGGATAGGCCATTCCGGCTGACACCCCGCCCAGGACGCGGGCCACGACCAGCACACTGTCGCTAGGGGCATACGCGGCAAGGAAGCTGATCGGGACGGCGAGGGTCACGCCGAGCACGAGCATCATCTTCCGGCCATACCGGTCGCCGAGCGCGCCGAGGTAGAGCACCGAACCAGCCAACCCCAGCGAATATCCGACCGCGATCAGGTTGAGGGTGGTCTGCGAGGAGTCAAATGCGGCCCCGATGGAAGGCAGCGCCACGTTGGCGACGGAAAGATTGAGGTTTGCCACGGCGGCCACGAGGATCAGCGCCAGCAGCACAACCCCCTGACGGTTGGGCGCTCTGGACTCTTGCGTGGCGGCTGATCCCGCGTCGCTCGTCATAAACCCGCTCCTGTCACCGCCGTTGACGCGCGAGCCTAGTGGATCGTCAGCGGGTTGCTCGGCGGCTACTAGGCTTTGGCCAAGCCACGATTGAGGAGCCGCCATGACCACCGCACACCCGATGCAGCTCGGCATGATCGGCCTCGGCCGGATGGGCGCGAACCTCAGTCGCCGCCTGATGCGAGATGGCCACGAGGTCGTGGTCTACGACGTCAACCCGGAGGCAGTTTCGGCGCTCGTCGCCGAGGGTGCGACCGGATCGTCGACCCTGGCCGAGTTCGTCGACGCACTGCGCCCCCCAAGGGCGGCCTGGGTGATGGTCCCCGCCGGTGCGATCACCGAACAGACCGTCATGGATGTGGCGAGACTCATGAGTGCCGACGACGCCATCATCGATGGAGGGAACAGCTATTACCGAGATGACATCCGACGCGCGGCGGTCTTGAAGGAGAGTGGGATCCACTTTCTGGACGTCGGCACCAGTGGCGGGGTCTTCGGGCTGGAACGCGGCTTCTGCCTGATGATCGGGGCCGAACAGGAAGTCTTCGCGCGGCTGGAGCCGATCTTCGCCACGATCGCCTCCGGCGTCGATGCTGCCGAACGGACGCCGGGACGGACCGGCCAGCCCAGCATGGCTGAACAAGGCTACTTGCACTGTGGTCCCAACGGTGCGGGTCACTTCGTGAAGATGGTCCACAACGGGATCGAATACGGCGTGATGGCGGCCTACGCGGAAGGCCTCAACGTGCTCAAGAACGCCAACGTCGGCAGGGTCGATCGAGACAAGGACGCCGAGACGGCGCCGCTGGATCATCCGGAGTTCTACCAGTACGACATCGACATCCCCGCGGTCGCGGAGGTGTGGCGCCGCGGGAGCGTGGTCGGCTCGTGGCTGCTGGACCTGACGGCGGCCGCCCTGCAGGATTCTCCTGACCTGGCCGAGTTCGCGGGTCGAGTCTCTGACTCGGGTGAAGGCCGGTGGACGGCCATCGCGGCGATCGACGAAGGCATTCCCACTCCGGTTCTGACGACGGCGCTGTACTCACGATTCGCCTCGCGCAACCTCGACGACTACGCCAACAAGGTTCTGTCGGCCATGCGCAAGCAGTTCGGTGGCCACGACGAGAAGAAGGCATAGCCGCTCAGAGCGAGAGGAATTCCCTTGCCCACTGAACCGTTGCGACAGCGACCTGCCTGGCGCGAGCTCGAGGAACATTACGCAGAGATAGCAGATCACCATCTGCGCACCTTCTTTGCCGAGGACTCGAGACGAGCCGATCGATTCAGCCTCGAAGCGGTCGGGCTGTTTGCTGACTACTCCAAGCACCGCATCAACGACGAGACCATGCGCTTGTTGGTTGCGCTCGCCGAGGAGTCTGGTCTTGCGGACCGGATAGCAGCCATGTTCCGCGGTGACAAGATCAACGTGACTGAGGATAGAGCGGTGTTGCACGTGGCCCTGCGCGCCGGGCAGGACCAGAGCATCGTCGTGGACGGCCAAGACGTCGTCCCGGGTGTCCACGAGGTCCTCGACCGGATGGCCGTCTTCGCCGAGCGGGTGCGGTCGGGGTCATGGACCGGGCACACCGGTCGCCGGATCAAGACCATTGTGAATATTGGGATCGGCGGTTCCGATCTGGGGCCGGTGATGGCCTACGAGGCCCTTCGCTTCTACAGCCAACGTGACCTCTCGTTCCGGTTTGTCTCAAACGTGGATGCCACCGACTTCGCCGAAGCGACTCGTGGCCTGGATGCCGCCGAGACGCTCTTCATCATCTGCTCCAAGACGTTCACGACACTCGAAACCATGACCAACGCACGTACGGCACGGGACTGGGTCACGGCGGCGCTCGGAGACGAGGCAGCAGTCGCGAAGCACTTCGTCGCCGTCTCGACCAATGCCGAAGCCGTGGCCACCTTCGGCATCGATACGGACAACATGTTCGGCTTCTGGGACTGGGTAGGTGGCCGGTATTCCATGGACTCTGCCGTTGGGCTGTCCACGATGATCGCGGTCGGACCAGGGAATTTCCGGCAGATGTTGGCCGGCTTCCACGCCATGGACGAGCACTTCCGCACCGCCCCCTTCGAACGAAACCTTCCGGTCATCATGGGGCTGCTCGCCGTCTGGTACGCAGACTTCTTCGGGGCGCAGACCGTCGCCGTGCTCCCCTACGACCAATACCTCAAGCGTTTCCCTGCCTATCTGCAGCAACTCACGATGGAGTCCAACGGCAAGCACGTCCAGCTGGACGGCTCCGCCGTCGATGTGCAGACCGGTCCGGTCTATTGGGGCGAGCCCGGCACGAACGGCCAGCATTCGTTCTACCAGCTCATCCACCAAGGGACTCATCTCATCCCGTGCGACTTCATCGCCTTCTCCGAGCCACTCAACCCGCTCGGTGACCACCACGATCTGCTGTTGGCCAACGTGTTTGCCCAGGCCGAGGCACTCGCGTTCGGAAAGACAGAGGAAGAGGTACGGGCCGAAGGCACGCCGCATGCCCTGGTGCCGCACAAGGTCTTTCCGGGCAACCGCCCCTCGACGACCCTGCTGGCCGACCGGTTGACTCCGCACGCTCTCGGTTCCCTCGTCGCGTTGTACGAGCACAGCGTCTTCACTCAAGGGGCCATTTGGGGCATCGACTCCTTTGATCAGTGGGGTGTCGAGCTCGGCAAGGTGCTGGCCACGCGGATCATTGAAGAGCTCGCAGCTGACAACGACCGGAACCTGACCCATGACGCGTCCACGAACACCTTGATCCGGCGCTACCGCACGAGGCGTCGCGTCGCAGACTGACCGGCCGAGCACGCCGTGAGGGGCCGCCGGCTGTGCCGGCGACCCCTCGGGAACTGACCTGGTCGTTAAGGAACGTCGATCGTGACGATCGACCCGTTCCCGAACACATCGGTGGAGACGTACAGCCTTCCGTTGGCGTACTCCACACCAGCAGGGGACGGGACGTCGGCGACGGTCGAGATGACACCGTTGCGCAGCACGGAAATGCGGTTGCCGAACAGCTCGGCCACGTAGATTCGTCCGCCCTTGCCGATGGCCACATTGGTGGCCCCCAGGAATCCAGTGGCGAGATTGGCGAACTCACCGTCTCCGGCGATCCGGATCACGCCGCCCCGTGCTCCAAGGCTGGCGTCTTCTGGTCCACCGGGCAGCATGCTGACGATGAGAGCTCCGTTGGCCTTCACCTCGACGTCGGTTGGAACTGGCTCGAAGGCGTAGGTCTTCCCGATCGTGCAGTCCGGGAGCCCCAGCCCGGCTGCCGCCTCAGCGCTGACGACAACCTTCTGCGGACGCAGGACGAAGACGACCGAGATGTGGCCGTTCGGGGACACCTTGAGGATGTCGTTGCCAGCCGCATCAGCAACGTACCAACCACCACCTGGTGCGTTCGCCAGAGCATAGGGATGCGAGTCGACTATGCCGGTGTAGGTCGGGGGACCGATCTCGTCGACCAGCGGAGCCAACGCGTCAGAGCACGACTTCGACAGCTGTCGGAAGCCATAGACGTTGCCCGCGTCGGGGTTGTGCTTGGCCTCGAACTTGAACAGGTCGGCCACGATACGAACGTGCCCGTTCGGCTTTCGGACTTTGAGGTAGGCAGCCGTCGTTGGCGTCTCCTCACCGCCGTTCGTGGTCGTGAAGGCCACCGTGTAGCCACGGGAAGCGACGCCGGCAACTTCGTTGGGTTCGGACAACAGATCCTTGGTCGTACCGTCCTTGCGGATCTTGGTGAGCGTCCCGATGAAGTCCTGAGCTGCGTAGACCTGACCGTGGGCCCCCACGTCGAGCTGCAGCGGCCCGACCAAACCCTGGGCGATGGGCTCCGAGGGCGCAGGCGCCGCCGTGGCCGCAATGGGTATGGCCAGGACGACCGAGCTGGCGGTCGCCAGAATGACTGCGGTTGATCTGAACCTCATGTGTAACCCCCATGGGGACGTGATGGTGTGAGGGACGGCCTCGATGACTCGCGGCCGACCATGACGGCCTAACAGCCGGATCGTGCCATTCCGGAACGGGGTCCGACATCACCCTTGCGAACTAGTCAGAGCGGGCTCCCTCGATGTGATGACCTCGACGGGATGTCGGGTCTACCTACCTGTCGCACCCGAGACCCTCCACGGTTTGACCACAGCGACCCACTGTTGGCTACCGTCCACGCGTGACCGCTCAACCTCTGACCGACCTCGTGGCACCGGACTGGGCTCATGCGCTCGAACCGATGGCCGGGGAGATAGCCCAGCTCGGGTCGTTCCTACGATCGGAGGTCGCGGCCGGCCGGGGATATCTGCCCGCGGGCGATCTCGTCCTTCGAGCCTTTCTACGTCCCCTCGCAGATGTGCGGGTCCTCATCGTCGGCCAGGACCCCTATCCGACTCCGGGCCACGCCATGGGATTGTCCTTCTCCGTGTCCGCCGACGTGCGGCCGCTGCCCGGCAGCCTGCAAAACATTCATCGCGAGCTGATGAGCGATCTTGAACTTCCGCGGCCGCGGAATGGTGACCTCAGCCCGTGGGCCGACCAGGGTGTTCTGCTGCTCAACCGCGTCCTGACGGTGTCGCCCGGTCTCGCGGGCAGCCATCGAGGTCGCGGCTGGGAGCGAGTCACCGACTGCGCCATCCAAGCCTTGGCCGCTCGTCAATCGCCGCTCGTCGCGGTCCTGTGGGGCCGAGACGCACAGACCGCTGGGCCACTCCTGGGTGCCTGGCCACGCGTCGAGAGTGCGCATCCAAGCCCCTTGTCGGCCCATCGCGGATTCTTCGGATCCCGCCCGTTCAGCCGGGTGAACACCTACCTGACCGAGCTGGGTGGTGGACCTGTCGACTGGGCGCTGCCGTGACGTGACTCGTTGTGCTAGGTCGTGAACGTGACGATCCCGAGGCACATCTCGTCAGATGTCCCGTCACCCCAGACGACGTAGCGTGGGGGTAGTGCCCGAAGCTCGGGTAGCAACCGTCGCAGGCCCGCATCGTGAGTACAGGTCACACGCAGCCGATCCCCGACGTGCGCCGTGACCGGCTCGGCGAACTGAGTGGCCCGCTGGTCGTCGAAGTTGAATGTCGGCACGTCGAGCAGCCTCGTGCTGGAGCCATCGCTTCGAAGCAGGTCGATGCTGATGGACCGACCAAGCAGATGCATGTGTCCCGCCACCGCCTGGATCCGGATCCGTTCGTCCACCGGCCTGGTGCAGGACTGGGTAGTCGATGACCTCGGGGCCGTCAGCGACCCTCCGCACAGGACCTGGAGCCCGGCGACGGTGCGTCCGGCCGCTGGCCCGAACCGGCCCATGACATCGAGCACGGCTGCCTCGCGATCACACAGCGGGCCGCTCTCGTCGGGACTGCACGCAAGCTCAACCGGGGCCGGCAGGAGCATGGTGTGCAGCGGAGCAAGGGCTGCTCCGGCGGGGGCAACCCGCAGGCGGATCGAGCTGTTGTCGCTGCCTCCTCGGCTAGCCAGCAGGTTGTAGTGCAGCTGGAGAACCAGCCGCGAGCCAGCCGCAAGCTCCATGCCCGTACCTGGGCGGAAGCGCTGTTCTCCCCCGGTCGTCGCGAAGGCAGCCACCCAGGGTGCTTGATTCAGTCCACCCAACTGGCCGTTCGGATCGGGAAGGTTCGGTCCGCCGAAGCACGACCAGCCCTCATCGGGATCGGCAGCGTCTCGTGCTTCTGCCGCTGTCACCTGGGCGGGATCGACTCGATAAAGGATCGCGTGATGAACCAGATCGGCATTTCCTGGCTGGAGGACGACTCCGGACACGACGACATCGGTCAGCAGGCCTGGGTCCAGGAGTAGGCAGCGATAGTCGTCCGTCCCTCGCCCCGTCGCGTGAGGGGTATAGCTTCCGCCGGGCATACCAAGCTCTATCCAGGACTCGCCCTGCTCCAGGTCTGCGACCTGGACCTGCGGAGCGGCCGAGGGCGCGCGTGGATGGAGCTCCACCCCTTGGGCCCAGTCATCGTGGGCGTTCGCGGTCTGCGGCTGACCCGCGCCTCCACATCCGCTGAGCGTCAAGATGGAGATGGCCAAGGCGAAGGCGGGCACCAGGATCGACCGGTGCCCACGTCGTCTCATGTGCCTATGCTGCCCGACTTATCGACAGAAGGTTGACCGACAGCGCCTGAACGCGCGCGTTCCACCGCCCAGCAAGCGAGCGCCGCGGCCGTCGCGACGTTCAACGAGTCCACTCCCTCGCGCATCCCGATGGCGACCCGCGCTGTGGCGAGTCGCAGCGCCGCAGCCGAGAGTCCGGCGCCTTCCGTACCCAGGAGGATCGCCACCTTTTCGTTTGCACCGACATGCAGCTCAGCCAGATCGCAGTCCGCTGCATGCGGCGTCAGTCCGAGAATGGTGAATCCGAGGGCGGCAAGGTTTCGAAGTCCGCCCGGCCACGAGGAGCAACGGGCGTACGGCACAGAGAAGACGGCACCCATCGACGTCCGGATGGCCCGACGGTATAGGGGGTCGGCGCAGCGCGGGTCGAGGACGATCCCGTCGACCCCGAGCGCGGCGGCGGATCGAATGATGGCGCCGACGTTCGTGTGGTCCACGATGCCCTCGAGCACAGCCAACGTCCTAGCCGAACTGGCCACAGCGGTCATGGATGGCTGCGGTCGGCGCGAGAAGGACACCATCACGCCTCGGTGAACGTCGAAGCCCGCCCGCACGCGGAGATCTGCCGACGGGACCTGGTGCACGGAACCACTCGCAGCCCGCACACCATCAGCGAGCGTCCGTACGTCCTCGCGGCCTGCCCGCTCCGGGATGACCACCATCGTTCTAGGCTCGAAGCCGCAGGCAAGTGCCCTGGTGGCGACCTGGGTCCCCTCCGCGATGAACAACCCGTGCGCTGGCTCCATCCGACGACGCAGCGCCACGTCGGTCAACGCGACGAAATCCTCGAGCACGTCGGTTTGGGCCACCCCTCCACGGTAGGGGACCTTCAGCACCCGACCTCCAGCCGATCAAGACCCTCGTCCTCCGGACCGATGACCAGCAGGTGATGTGTCGCGGCGTGGCCCGGCGAGTCGCGGCCGTCTCAGCCGCGGCCTGCCTCGTCCTGCTCACGCCCGCAATGGCTTCTGCGCAGTCTGCCGACGAGGCTCGAGCCAAGGCCCGGGCGGCAGCCGACGTCGTTCGCGGCCTGCAGCCGCGGGTGGACGCCGCGCTGGCCGCGTACGAGGCGTCCCTGAACGGCCTGGCCCACGACGTCAGCGCGGGGATCAGCGCGGCCGAAGACGCGGACGCGGCGTCTGAGATCCATGACGTTGCCACGCGGGCCGCGGCCCAGCGGATCAGGGCTTTGTACATGGGCGGCGGACAGACGGGTCTGTTGGCAAGCGTGCTCGATGCCTCGTCTCCCAGCGACCTCGCCCAGCGCATCGGGACACTTCGCCGGGTTGTGGAAAGTGACCGTCAGGTCACCACGACGACTCAACTGGTGGCTCAGTCCGCCCAGGACGTTGCCAGGCAAACTGCAGCGGCGGCGAACCAGACCACGGCCACCACCGGTCAGGCTGAGGCCAGGTTGGGCGATCTGACGGCCCTGCTCGATCAGGCACAGGAGGCTCTGGACTCTCTCGACGCCACAGCGAGACGCCTCGAGGACGCCGAGCGGGCGGCCGCCGCGATCGCAGCAGCGCGAGCCGAAGCCAGCGCTGCTCAATGGGCTGCGGTGGACACTGCGACCGCACGTGGGATCCCCGTCACGTTCTTGGCCTTGTATCGCGGTGCGGCTGCGACCTGCAGGGGGCTGCCCTGGCCGGTGCTGGCCGCGATCGGTCAGGTCGAGAGCGGGCACGGGACCAACCCCAACGACAGCCCGGCCGGAGCACAGGGACCGATGCAGTTCCTTCCCTCGACCTTCACCGCCTACGCCGTCGATGGGGACGGCGACGGCACGGCAGACATCCGCAACCCGGCCGACGCCATCTACACAGCGGCCCGCTATCTGTGCGCGAACGGTGGTGGAAGGGGCGACGCCGCCCTCATGCGGGCGATCTACAGGTACAACCACGCGAACTGGTACGTCGCCTTAGTCATCCGGATCGGCGCCCAGATCGCCGAGCGATTCGGGGAATCCCCCCTGCCGGCCTACTCGCCGGTTGTCGGCTGATTCTCGATCGGCTCGGAAGACTGGTCGAAGACTGTCTTCGAGCCGCTCAAACCGGAGAACGCCGCGCCGACGGCTCCCATGGCCTGCGTCAGCTCGGCAGGAATCACCCAGACCTTGCTTGCCTGGCCCTGCGCGATCTCGGGCAGCGACTGGATGTATTGGTAGGCCAGCAGCTTCGGATCGGGGTCGCCCTCGTGGATCGCTGTGAAGACCGTATGGATGGCCGTGGCCTCACCTTCGGCGCGAATGACGGCCGACTGCGCATCACCCTCGGCCCGAAGGATTGCAGACTGCCGCTCGCCCTCAGCTGTGAGGATCTGACTCTGCTTGAAGCCCTCGGCCGTGAGGATGGTCGCGCGCTTCTCCCGCTCCGCACGCATTTGCTTCTCCATCGACTCCTGGACTGAGGGCGGGGGGTCGATGGCCTTGATCTCCACCCGGTTGACCCGGACACCCCACTTGCCGGTGGCTTCGTCCAGAACACCGCGCAAGACGTTGTTGATCGAGTCGCGAGAGGTCAGCGCCTCCTCGAGATCCATGCCACCCACGACATTTCGCAGCGTGGTCACCGTCAGCTGCTCGATCGCCTGGATGTAGTTGGCAATCTCGTAGGTCGCGGCCTTCGGGTCGGTCACCTGGAAGAAGATGACCGAGTCGATGCTGACCACGAGGTTGTCCTCGGTGATGACCGGCTGCGGAGGGAAGCTCACGACCTGTTCACGGAGGTCGATGAGCGGCTTGAGATTGTCGATGAACGGCACCAGGATCGACAGGCCAGCGTTGAGCGTGCGGTGGTAGCGCCCTAGCCGCTCGACGATGCCGGCCCGGGCCTGGGGAACGATGCGTACGGTCTTGGCCAGCGTGACCAGGACGATGAGAAGAACGAGGACCGCGACGAGCGCGGAGATCACCTGACCATTGCTCACTGCGGCTCCGATTCGTTGCTCGGCTCGGGGACGGGTGGATTGACTGGTGGAGCCTGGACAACTGCAGTCGCACCCTCGATCCGCACCACGTTGACCCGGTCACCAGGGGCGAACGAACCTGCTGCGTCCTGGGCTCGGGCTGACCAGACCTCACCTGCGAGCCGGACCCGGCCGTTGCGGGTGTCAGTGTATTCGAGCACCTCGCCCTGCGATCCGATCAGCGCGGCCGTACCGGTGCGGATCTCGCGAGCGGGGTGCAAGTGTCGGATGGCTATCGGCCGCACCACGAGAATCAGGAGCAGCGCACAGATCCCACCCACCAGCGCCTGGACGACCAGTGGTGCACCGAGGGCTGCGGCGCCGGCGGCGGCCAGCGAGCCGATGGCGATCATCAAGAAGATCAGATCGAGGGAGACCATCTCCACGCCGAACAAGACGATCGCCGCGACCACCCACCAGACCCAGTCCACTCCATGATCATAGGCGGCTCCGTTGCGGTACCCAGCCTGCCCAGCCCTCAGAGGGCGTGAGCAGTCCAACGGCCGGATCGGCGGGTGAGCGCCAGCTCCAGGCCGAAGGTCGCGGAAAGCCCCGCGGCGGTGAGGGTGCTCTCCATCGGGCCGGAACTCACGACTCGGCCGTTGCGCAGCAACATGGCGTGGGTGAAGCCGCTGGGAATCTCCTCAACATGGTGGGTCACCAAGACCATCGCCGGCGCGCGCACATCTCGTGCCAGCACGCCCAGGCGGGCGACGAGATCTTCCCTTCCCCCAAGATCCAGACCAGCTGCCGGCTCGTCGAGCAGCAACAGCTCCGGATCCGCCATGAGCGCCCGGGCGATCTGCACTCTCTTGCGTTCTCCCTCGGACAACGTCCCGAAGGTCCGGTGCATCAGCTCGTCGACCCCGACCTGGTGCAGCAGCCGCTGAGCACGTTGGTCGTCACTTTCGTCGTAGCGCTCGCGCCAGCGCCCTGTCATGGCCCACGCCCCTGTCCGCACCACGTCAAGGACGAGCTCATCGACCGGGAGTCGTTCCGCCAGGGCGGCCGACGCCAGCCCGATGCGGGGTCGCAGCTCGAAGACGTCGACCAGACCGAGGCGTTCCCCGAGCACGTCCACCGAACCCCTGCTCGGGAACAGATACGTCGAGGCAAGCTGGATCAGGGTGGTCTTGCCTGCGCCGTTGGGCCCGAGAATGACCCACCTGTCACCCTCCTCCACGCACCAGTCAACGTCATCGAGCAGTCGATTGCCGCCTCGTACGACTGACACTGAGGACAGGCGCAGCACCTCGTCGTCCACGAGCACGAACCTAGCCGCTCCTGGCCGTAGCCTGCGAAGGTGTCGGTCCTAGTCCCCCACCCCATGCGTGCACTCCTTCTCGCCACGTGGGGGAACTGCTGGCTCAGCCAGGCGTGCAGTCTCGACGACGCCGCCCAGGGAGCGAGCGGAAATGACCTCCCTCACCGCGTCGATGGCGCCCCCTGGGGTGACGATGCGGCGCTTTCCGTGACGTTCGGCAGGCTCGCGGAGCTGGGGGTGCGCGGCCTGCGGCTGGCGCTGCCCGTCCCCGGGGACCTTTCGGGCTTGGCCGGGCCGCCCGAGTTCAACCTGGCAGCTGTCACAGCTGGCGAATCCGTGCTGCTGTACGGCGCCGGGGCAGGTCTGATTCCTCAAGTTTCGCAACAGCCAGCTGGCCGGGCACCGGTGCGCTGGGTGTGGTATCAGGCGGCCGTTGACAGGTTCGACCACCTCTCTGGCGCCGAGGCCGCACGAGCAGTTCCGCGCGACGATGCGTGCCGCGACCGACACACTGACCAGTCTCGCAGTGGCTGGGATGTCAGCCGAGACCGAAGCGGGTCTTGCCGAGCTGCGCCGCGTCGGTCCAGCGCGCCTCCCGTTGCCCCGCACATTTCCGTCCGCCGAGCGCTCCCTGCTGGAACAAGCGTGGTGGCTTGCGGCGGTTCTCGACCTGGCCAAGCGGGACAGTGGCACTGCGCTGTCCGCCAGCGAGCTCGAGCGTCGTGCTGAGGCCTTGCGCGACGTAACAGCCGCGACCAGACACGCTGTGGTAGCGGCAGCGAACTCCACGGTTCCACGCAGCGCGGATCCTTCCGGGTGGGCCGGGTAGCGTGAGCCCCACGATGAGCGCAGCCAAGACGACCACGCTGATCACGCTCACCGGGCGGGATCGCCCCGGGGTCACTACCCGCCTGTTCGATGCGATCGCCAAGCAGGACGCACCGATTCTCGACATCGAACAGATCGTGATCCGCGGTCGCTTGATCCTCGGGGTGCTTCTCGCCGCGGCTGAGGCCGAGACCGTCGCCGCGCTGCTGGGTCCCCTGGCCGAGGAGCTGGGCATGCAGGTAGAGGTCGCGGGTGGCCCGGAGGAGGTGGCCGGCTCGCGCCCGGGGCGCGCTCATGTGATCGTGCTCGGCCATCCACTCTCGGCCAAGGCCGTGTCTGGTGTCGCCGGACAGATCGCGACCCTTGGGGGAAACATCGATCGGATCGTGCGACTGGCGCCGTACCCGGTGACAGCGATTGAACTCGAGGTGTCGGGCGCCGATGTCTCGGCCCTCCGCGCCACCCTTGCCAAAGAAGCTGTGCACCAGCAGATCGACATCGCCGTCGAACGTTCTGGCCTGCAACGGCGCGCGAAGCGCCTCGTGGTGATGGACGTGGATTCAACCCTGATCCAGGGCGAGGTCATTGAGCTGTTGGCCGCGGAGGCCGGCTGCCTAGCCGACGTTCACCGGATAACTGAGCAGGCGATGCGGGGAGATCTGGACTTCACCTCCTCGCTCGAGGCCAGGGTGGCCCTGCTCGCAGATCTTCCCGAGGACGCACTCAAGTCAGTTCGCTCCAAGGTTCTGCTTGCCCCTGGGGCGCGGACCCTCGTGCGCACGCTGCGCAGGCTCGGTTATCAGTTCGCCATCGTCAGCGGAGGGTTCCGGCAAGTCACCGACCAGTTGGTCGAGGACCTGGGCATCGACTACTCCGCCGCCAACACACTGGAGATCATCGACGGAAGGCTCACCGGACGGCTGGTGGGGCCCGTGATCGATCGCCGCGGTAAGGCCGACGCGCTGGAGCGGTTCGCCCGGGAGGCCGGGGTCGCCATGAGCCAGACGGTGGCGATCGGTGACGGGGCCAACGATCTGGACATGTTGGCCCTCGCTGGCCTGGGAGTGGCCTTCAACGCCAAGCCCGTTGTTCGCGAGGCCGCCGACACCTCGGTGAACGTCCCCTACCTCGACGCCATCCTCTATCTGCTCGGGATCAGCAGAGAGGACATCGAGAGTGCCGATGCCGACGAAGGAGCACCGACGCCGGCTCCCCCGATCCCCCTCGCGCACTACTGACTTCTCGGTGCCAGGCCTGGTTCTGTCGAACCGACTTACCCCCGCGCCACCACGAACTGCTCCATGGTCGCCTGGCCCGGTCCAAGGTCGGCCCACGTGCCAGGCACGGTGAGTACGGCCAGCCCGGAGGTGGGAAACTTGGCTGACGCGAGTGCGGTGCTGGCACCGCCGTCCGGCCTGGCAAGGTTCAGCACCAGTTCTTGCACACCAGGGTTGTGCCCGACGAGCATTGCCGTCTGCACGTGGTTCGAGACACCACGTAAGACCTGCATGAGATCGGGAACCTCAGCCTCATAGAGCCGTTCAGCTGCCCGTACGTCGATCCGCTCGGTTCGGTCCCTGGTGAACGCGTCAAGCACCAACTGACAGGTCTCAGTGGTTCTTCGCGCATCCGAGTGGAGGACGAGATCCAAGGTGCCGATGTGCGCGTCCAACCACTGACCAGCAGCCACCGCATCCCTGCGACCCTTGGCTGCCAGGGGCCGTTCCCGGTCGTCAACGCCGGCAGGCCAGTCTGACTTCGCGTGCCTGAGCACGACCAGACGCCTGATGCGTGCTTCGTCGACCGCAACCACCGACCCATCATGCCTGGACCTGGCCACGGAGATGGAGCACACCCGTCAACCGACGGGGAAGGTGGTGCCGCGCCGGATACGCTTCCGCAGTGCCATCTAGCCTCAGTCTCGTGTCGCGCGGGCCCCTTGTCGTCATCGGCGGCGCCGAGGACAAGCTCGGCCGCCTGCGCGTTCTCTCTCGGTTCGTCGAGCTCGCTGGTGGCCCTAACGCCCACCTCGCTGTCTGCTCAACGGCTAGCTCGCTGGGAGAAGAGACCGAGTTCCTCTATGAGGACGTGTTCCTCGGCCTTGGGGCGAGGTCGGTCCTGTCTGCGTCACCGAAGACCCGGGTTGCGGCGAACGATCCACGATGGTCAGACCGACTCTCCGCTGTGACCGGCGTGTTCTTCACTGGCGGGAATCAGCTGATCTTGTCGCAGGTGGCAGCTGGCACCGAGTTCGGGGATGCGGTCCGCGCGTTCCACCACTCGGGGAGAGTCATCGGAGGTACGTCGGCTGGGGCCAGCGTGATGAGTGAGCACATGGTGGCCTTCGGCACTGGAGGCGCAACGCCCAAGAACCGCATCGCTCAGATGTCGAGAGGTCTGGGCCTGCTCCCTGACCTGGTCATCGACCAACACTTCGAACAGCGCAATCGCTACGGACGGCTGCTGTCTTTGGTCGCGCAGTCCCCCTCCCTGCTCGGACTCGGCATCGATGAGGACACTGCCGCCGTGGTCTCCAACGGCCGCTTGTTGGAAGTCATTGGTCGTGGGTCGGTATTCATCGTCGATGGTGCCCACGTTGTGACCAACTCGGCCACGGCCAGCCGGAGCCAGCCGCTGCTCGTGTCCGGCGCCGTCCTGCATGTGCTGCCAACGGGAAATGCTTTCGACCTGAGCGAGCGGCAGCTCGTGGACCCTGCCCCTGCCGTACATCCCGGTGAGGTGGCTGACCTGGCTGCGACGGTTTCCGACGCCAGGCGACTCGCCCGCCGCCGGGTCGACCGACGAAGTGATTGAGCTAAGGAGTCAGCTCGGATGATCGACCGGACCTCAGCGCCGCCACGTCCTGATCTTGAGATCGTCGAGACACGCATCTACCGAGGTCCGAACATCTGGTCGTACGACCCGTCGATCCACCTCGTCGTCGAGCTGGGCTCCTTGGAGGATCATCCCACCGACCAACTTCCCAACTTCGTTGACGGGCTGGTCGAGGTTCTCCCGGGGATTGTCGATCATTCGTGTTCCCGCGGGCGTCGCGGCGGATTCGTCGAACGCCTTCGGGAAGGGACCTGGGTAGGTCACGTCGCCGAGCACGTGGCCCTGCAGCTCCAGCAAGACGCAGGCTTCGACGTACGCCGCGGCAAGACTCGAGGAATTCCCGGGCATCCGGGTCGCTACAACATCATCTACGCCTATGGCGATGAACAGGTCGGGACGACCGCGGGGCGCCTTGCCGTACGCCTGGTCAACCATCTTGTCCAGGCCGACCCCGCGTTCGATTTCGCCGCGGAGATGGAGCGCTTCTTGCTGGCGGCCGAACGTACGGCCTTCGGGCCATCGACCCAAGCCATCCTCGACGAGGCCATGGCGCGAGACATCCCCTGGCTGAGGCTGAACAGGTACTCGTTGGTGCAGCTCGGGCAGGGCGTGCACGCGCAACGCATTCGAGCCACGATGACTTCCCGAACCTCTGCGCTCGCGGTTGACGTCGCCGGTGACAAGGACCTCACCACTCGACTGCTGTCCGCAGCAGGACTACCCGTTCCCAGCTCAGCATCAGTCCGGACTGCTGATGGAGCCGTCAAGGCGGCTGCTCAGATCGGCTATCCGGTGGTTTGCAAGCCGCTTGACGGCAACCACGGTCGGGGGGTGTGCCTCGATCTGCGCACCGAGGAGGAGCTCCGAACTGCTTTTCCCGTTGCGGTCGAGCAGTCCCGACGTGGTTGGGTCGTCGTGGAGAGCTTCATCACCGGGCGTGACTACCGCGTCCTCGTCGTGGGGGGTCGGATGGTGGCCCTCGCCGAACGTGTACCGGCCCACGTTGTTGGGGACGGAACGCGCACCGTTCGAGAGCTCGTCGATGACGCCAACGCCGACCCCCGACGCGGGGTGGGGCACGAGAAGGTGCTGACGCGGATCACGGTCGACGCCAAGGCTGAGGAACTCGTGGCGAGCCAGGGTCTGGGCATGGACCATGTGCCACCCGAGGGAACCATGGTCAAGCTCACCCTCACCGGCAACATGTCCACGGGAGGCATCTCGATCGACCGCACCTTCGAAGCCCATCCGGACAATGTGGAGATCGCCGAGGAGGCGGCCCGCGTCGTCGGACTTGACGTCGCCGGTATCGACTTCATCTCGCCCGACATCGCCGAGCCGGTCCGGGAGACCGGCGGAGCCATCTGCGAGGTCAACGCTGCCCCCGGGTTCCGGATGCACACGCATCCGACGATCGGCGAACCGCAGTACGTCGCGAAACCGGTCGTGGATCTCCTGTTCCCTCCGGGCGCTCTCAGCCGCATCCCGATCGTCGCGGTGACGGGGACGAACGGCAAGACGACGACGTCTCGAATGATCGCCCATATCTTCAAGGGAATCGGCCGCAAGGTAGGGATGACATCGACCGACGGCATCGTCATCGACGAACGTCTGGTGATCCGTGCTGACGCTTCCGGTCCGAAGTCTGCCCGAATGGTTCTGCAGAACCCCCGCGTCGACTTCGCAGTGTTCGAAGTGGCTCGGGGCGGAATCCTGCGCGAGGGCCTGGGATACCAGCGCAACGACGTGGCCGTGGTCCTCAACGTCGCTGCTGACCACTTGGGGATGAGAGGCGTCGACACCCTCGAGCAGCTCGCCGAAGTGAAGTCGGTGGTGGTCGAAGCCATACCTCGCGACGGCTTCGCCGTGCTGAATGCCGACGACCCGCTCGTCCAGGCCATGCGGCGCAAGGCGCCGTCCGGACGAGTGGTGTGGTTCACGATGAGCGAGCCCGGCAGCGAGACGATGCAGATGGTGGATGACTACTGTCGCCGGGGCGGTCGAGCCGTCGTCCTTGAACGCAGCGACCTGGGCGAACGCATCGTTATCCGGCACGGGCGACGGAGCATGCCCCTTGCCTGGACGCACCTGCTGCCGTCCACGTTCGGTGGGAAGGCTCGCTTCAACGTAGCCAACGCCATGGCAGCCGCGGGTGCAGCCTTTGCTGCCGGTGCGCCGTTGCACGACATCCGGCAGGGATTGCGGACCTTCACGACGTCGTACTACCAGTCACCAGGCCGCCTGAACGAGCTCGACGTCAACGGGGTCACTGTCTTCATCGACTATTGCCACAATGCTCACGGGATGCGGGCGCTCGGAGACTTTGTCGACCGGATGGCCGAGGACCGCGACGCGGGCCTGGAGCTGGAGCGCCACCGGTGCATCGGTGTCGTGGCAGCAGCCGGCGACCGACGTGACGACGACATCCGCGAGCTCGGCGCGGTGGCCGCACAGCACTTCGACACGATCGTGGTGCGTGAGGACACGGCGCTACGGGGCCGGAGTGCTGGGGAGTCCGCAGCTCTCGTTCTGGAAGGGGTCAGCACGGCTGTCGGCGCCGGGGCACGGTGCCGGTCCGCAGAGGTCGTACTCCGTGAGCTCGACTCGGTGGGGCACGCGCTTGGGCTGGCCAATCCCGGAGACATCGTCGTGATCTGCGTAGACAAGCACGCTGATGTCGTCGAGGAGCTCGAGCGGCGGTCTCACGTCGCTCAACCTGGGGGTCAGGGGTGATGGACTCGCTCGGCGGTCAGACGATCGAGCAGAGCCTCGTTGGTCACAGGTAGAGCCGACCGGGCAGACAGCCATGCCAGGATCTCCGTCCGTTCGGCGTGGGCCATCACTGCAACGACGTCCCCCTGAGCAGCCCGGTCCAGCAGCGCAGCCAGCGCCAACACTTCTCCCCCGGCCTCCTCGAACTGCCCTCGCCCCACGTTCGCCGCTCCCCGTGTGAAGAGGTCTTGCATCTCCCCCGCCGTTCGCCCCCGCAAATAGTGTTCGACACGAACAGCCACGACGTCATCCGCACGTTGGGCAGCCAGTTCGCCCAACCGCATGATGTCTTCGTCTCGCCGGTCGCCTGCGGCAGACAGCGCCAGCCGGACGGCTCCGCCCGGCCCTCTAAGCCCATGCGCAACGCCCAGCAGGGCGGCCAATCCCTCCGGGTTGTGCGCGAAGTCCACCACGACCAGAACACCGGTGACTTCGAACAGATTCATCCGGCCGGGGTTGTGCTCAGCGTCCGGCACAAAGGTGCGCAGACCGTCGATGATCGCCGCGCGATCCAACCCCAAGGCGGCAGCTGCTGCTGTCGCGGCCAAGACGTTGGCGGTGTTGTGCGGGGAGAGTCCGGCCAGGGTGACCGGGATCTCTCGCACGCCCAGTAGGTGCTCGGGATCTGAGCGAGCGTCGGTCAGTACGACGACATCTCCGTCGAGCACGGTGACCGCACGCCCGCCCTCGTTGAGCGACGCGCGGATGGCCGGACTGTCCGGCGACAGGGCGTAGACCCACGGTTTGGCCCGCGTGCCCGCCCGCATGGCGAAGACGCGTGGGTCCTCCCCGTTCAGCACCGCCCATCCGGTTGGCCGCGTCACCTTGGTCACGACGGCCTTGACCTCTGCCAGCTGATCGACGGTGTCGATCCCCTGGAGCCCGAGGTGGTCGGCAGCGACATTGGTGACGACCGAGACGTCGTTGGCGGACACGCCCATTCCCCGAAGCAGCAGACCTCCGCGTGCTGTCTCGAGAACGGCCACCTCCACCGGGGCAGCCAAAGCGAGCCGGGCCCCACCGGGGCCGGACCAGTCGCCGGCCTCGATCAGCTCGCCGTCGACGTAGACACCGTCGCTGCTCGTCCAACTCGTGCGCAGGCCGGCGGCCATGCACAGGTGGGCGAGGATCCTCGTGGTCGTCGTCTTGCCGTTGGTCCCGGTGATCGAGACCACCGGTATGCGCGGGGTGGGCAGGTCGGGCGCGGCTCCAGGGTGGGCTGTGGCGACAGCTTCGGCTGCGGCAGCGATCAGCTCATCGACGTCTTGTCTCTGCAGACCGTCCAGAACCATGACTACGGCATGTCCCAGCGCTTCGGCTCGACCCCGCCGTCGCCAGGGGAAGGCAACCACCAGTTGATCGGGCTGTGGCCCTGGGCGCACCCGGACGGCCAGCCGGGTAGTTCCTGAGCGAGCCGCGATGCTCCGGGTGAGCTGAGCCAGGAGACGCAGCGAGAACCGCTGTCGCTGCTCCGAACCAGGGGCCCCCGGCCCTGACCTCTTCAGACCGGCCGATCTGGCCACCGCCAACGCGTCGTCCTCGCTCATCTGAGCGAGTTGACGACCGTCGACGGTGAGTTTCACGGCCGGGCGGGTCACATAGAGGTTGGGCCCGTCGAGGAACCGCAGCTCAACCAGCGAGGACATGCGGCGCAGCCTAGAGGCGCCGCTCAGGCGCCCATAGCGTGGACGCCCCCATCCACGTGCACGATTTCTGCAGTGGTCTTGGGAAACCAATCGGACAGCAGCGCCACGCAAGCCTTGGCCGTGGGTTCCGGGTCGGACAGATCCCACCCGATCGGGGCACGAGCATCCCAGCCCTCGAAGGCGTCGAAACCTGGAATGGAGCGGGCTGCCATGGTCTTGATGGGTCCGGCCGCCACGAGGTTGACCCGGATCCCCTGGGGACCGAGGTCGCGCGCGAGATAGCGAGCTGTTGACTCGAACGCGGACTTGGCCACCCCCATCCAGTCGTAGGCCGGCCAGGCAACCTGTGCGTCGAACGTGAGTCCAACGACTGATCCGCCGGATGACATCAGGGGCAGGCAAGCCACCGCCAGGGACTTGAGCGAATATGCGGACACTTGGACTGCTGTGGAAACGTCGTCCCACCCGGCACTGAGGAAGTTCCCGCCCATGGCCGCCGCCGGCGCGAAACCGATCGAGTGCAGGACCCCGTCGAGTCCGTCGACATGCTCGCGCACCCGGTCGGCCAGCGCGGCCAAATCCTCCTCACTGGTGACGTCGAGGTCGATGACCGGAGGAGTCTGCGGCAACCGCTCGGCGATCCGTTTCACCAGACTGACCCGTCCGAACCCAGTCAGGACCACCTCGGCACCCTGCTCTTGCGCCAGTCGAGCCACGTGAAAGGCGATCGACGCGTCGGTGATCACCCCAGTGACGAGGATGCGCTTGCCAGCCAGCAGGGACATTGGTCCTCCTTGATCGTTCACGAACGGTCGACGCTACCGGGCGGCCGAGTCGCTAGTGGCCCATACCGAGACCACCATCAACGGGTACGACTGCACCGGTGACATACCCAGCCTCATCTGAAGCCAAGAACGCCACGACCCCGGCGACCTCGTCAACCGAGGCATATCGTCCGAGGGGCACCTGACCCAGGATGGTCGTTCGCTGCGCCTCTGTGAGCGCCGCGGTCATGTCGGTGTCCACAAACCCAGGTGTCACCACGTTGGACGTGATCCCCCTGCTGCCAAGCTCCCGGGCGAGCGAGCGCGCCAACCCGATCAGCCCGGCCTTGGACGCCGCGTAGTTCGCCTGCCCGGCAGAGCCCAGAAGGCCGACCACGGAGGACAGGTAGATCAAGCGCCCCCACCGGGCACGAAGCATGGTCTTCGCCGCGCGCTTGGAGACGCGGAAGGCACCCGTCAGGTTCGTGTCCAGCGTGGCCCGGAAGTCTTCCTCGGACATCCGCAGCATCAACATGTCGCGCGTAACTCCTGCGTTGGCGATCAGGATCTCCACGGGTCCGTGCTCAGCCTCTATCTGGTCGAACGCCTCGTCTACCGACGCCTGATCGGTCACGTCGCAGGTCACCGCGAGGAGACCCTCAGGCGCCTGGCCTGTGCGGTTGGTGATCACGACCGTGTTGCCTTCGGACTGCAGGCGTCGCGCGATCGCCAGGCCGATCCCACGGTTCCCGCCTGTCACCAGAGCGACCCGACCCATCTTTGCCTCCAGGATTTCGACACGGTCTCGGCGCTACGCCGCCTCGACGGTAGTGCCTGTAGGCGGCGGTTAGTGTCGGGGGATGCGAGCCATCCAGGTCACGCGCTTCGGCGGACCCGAGGTACTGGAAGTCGTCGAGCTCCCCGAACCCGAGCTACCACCGGGCGCCGAGCTGCTGAACATCTCCGCGTCCGGCGTGAACTACGCGGACACCCATCAGACGGAGGACAGCTACCTCGCCCGTCAGGCGCTTCCAATGATTCCCGGCGCCGAAGTCGTGGGCCGTACGGCCGACGGCCGCCGGCTGGTTGCGCTCGTGAGTGGTGGCGGCTACGCCGAGCGAGTCGCCATCCAGCCCGCTATGAGCTTCGACGTCCCCGACGAGGTCAGCGACGGAGCCGCGCTTGCCTTGATCCTCCAGGGCTCCACTGCTTGGCACCTGCTGAGGACTTCGGCGAATCTTGTTGCAGGCGAGACCGTCGTGGTTCACGCAGCCGCCGGTGGAGTTGGAACGCTGGCAGTCCAACTAGCCAAGGCCTGGGGGGCCGGTCGCGTCATCGCCACGGCGTCAACCGAAAAGAAGCGCAACCTCGCACTGGACCTCGGCGCCGATGTCGCCATCTCGGGAGAAAGCGTTGAGCTTCGTGACCGGATCCTCGAGGCCAACGGCGGCCATCGCGTCGACGTCGTGCTGGAGATGATCGGTGGACCGGTCTTCGACGAGAGCTTGGCCGCGCTGGCCCCCTTCGGCAGGTTGGTCACCTTCGGTATGGCTTCCCGGCGCGCTCCGACTCCGGTGAGCAGCGCTGCGCTGATGGCCAAGTCCCGGGCTGTCATTGGATTTTGGTTGGCGCACTGCATGACTCGCCCACAGATGATGGAACAGGCGATGAGCGATCTGCTCGCCAAAACAGCGGTTGGTGACCTTCGTACGATCATCGGCGGCACCTACCCGCTTGCTGATGCACGCCGCGCTCACGAGGATCTCCTCGCACGCCGTACGGTAGGCAAGTTGGTTTTGGACCCGACCACCCGTGCGGATGTGTGAACGTCATGCCTGACCAAGCAACCTCCCAAGCACGAGCAATCGACAGTGACTTTGCCGGCCTTCCGCTCGATCGGTGGGCCGACGCCGCCCTGGATCGTGCTCGCGCACTTGGCGTTGAGCACGCAGATTTTCGGGTCCAGCGACTCCACAGCGAACTCATCCGAACTCGGGATGGGCATCTAGAGGGCGCCAACGACGATGAGGACCTCGGCATCGGGGTTCGGGTCGTCCTCGACGGTGCTTGGGGCTTTGCGGCCACAGGGCGGCTCACGGCGGAGAGCGCGGCACAGGCGGCCGAGGATGCGGTTTCCCTAGCCCGGATCAGTCGCCCCCTGTCCGAAGAGCGGGTCGAACTGGCAGCCGAGCCGAAGCATGACGGTACGCACGTGTCCTCCTACGTCATCGATCCGTTCGAACGTCCCGAGGCCGAGAAGACAGCACTGCTCATCTCTTGGAACGAGCGCCTCCTCGAGGCTCCTGGTGTCAATCACGCCACTGCGATGCTCTACTCCATCAAGGAGCAGTCCTACTACGCAGACCTGTCTGGAACTCGCACTGTGCAGCAGCGCGTACGCGTCTTTCCTGAGGCCACCGCCATCGCCATCGCAGACTCAGGTGCCTTCGAGACGATGGGCACAGTCGCCCCGCCGGTCGGCCGTGGATGGGAATACCTGCAAGGAGACGGCTGGGACTGGGACGCCGAGCTGTCCGAGCTGCCCACCATGCTCTTGGAGAAGCTGGCGGCTCCGTCCATCGAGCGGGGCGTCTACGACCTCGTCATCGACCCCAGCAACTTGTGGCTGACCATTCACGAATCGATCGGTCACGCCACCGAGCTGGACCGAGCCCTTGGCTACGAGGCGAACTACGCCGGAACATCGTTTGCGACCTTCGACCAGCTCGGGACTCTCAAGTACGGCTCCGAGATCATGCACGTGACAGGCGACCGGCTGGTCGAGCACGGGCTGTCCACTGTCGGATGGGACGACGAGGGTGTCGCGGCTCAGGGCTGGGACCTGGTCCGTGATGGCGTCCTCGTCGGATATCAGCTTGATCGCTCGATGGCCGCGCTCAAGGGCTACGAACGGTCCAACGGCTGCGCGTATGCGGACTCGGCGCAGCACGTGCAGATTCAACGCATGGCCAACGTCTCGCTCCAACCAGCGGCTGACGGACCAGACACGGCCAGCCTTATCGCCGGGGTCGAGCACGGGCTCTACATCGTGGGCGACAAGTCCTGGTCGATCGACATGCAGCGCTACAACTTCCAGTTCACCGGTCAACGCTTCTTCCGGATCGAGGGGGGACGCCTAGCGGGTCAGGTCAAAGACGTCGCCTACCAAGCCACGACGACCGACTTCTGGGGATCCATGGTGGCCGTCGGAGGACCGCAGACCTATCAGCTCGGTGGCGCCTTCAACTGTGGAAAGGCGCAGCCCGGCCAGGTCGCGGCGGTCAGCCACGGCTGTCCGACGGCTGTGTTCAATGGCGTGCGCATTCTCAATACCGCTGAGGAGGGAGCACGATGAGCTCCTCGATGAGTGCCCAGGATGTCGTCGAACGCGCGCTGGCAGCCCAGTCCGGCGACGGTCTCCTCGTCATCGTCAAAGAGACGTCAACGGCCAACCTGCGGTGGGCGGCCAACGCCCTGACCACGAACGGGCACACCAGGTCACGTTCGCTCACGGTGGTCGCAACGGTGGATGGCAAGGAAGGGACGTCGTCGGGAGTCTTCTCGACCAGCCACGAGAGTCTTGCCGCGATCCCAGATTTCGTCGGCTACGCCGAGGCGGCGGCTAGGGCTGCCCAGCCGGCCGAGGACGCACAACCACTCGTGCCCAGCACCGGGACGGACCCGGCGTGGTCCAACCCCTCAGCAGAGACGACGCCATCCGTCTTCACGACTTTCGCCCCAGAGCTCGGCCAGGTGCTTGCTGGCGCGAGAGCTGCCGACCGGGAGCTGTTTGGCTTTGCCGAACACAGCACGGAGACGACCTATCTCGGCACGTCCACCGGTGTCCGTCTGCGACACGAACAGCCCACCGGAAAGATCGAGGTCACCGGTAAGTCCCACCAGCGGAGCCGTTCGGCCTGGGTTGGCGAAGCAGTACCCGACTTCTCGTCGGTCGACATCGCTGCCATGGACGCTGAGATCAGCCGTCGGCTTCAGTGGTCGGCTCGGACCATCGATCTGCCCGCGGGCCGATACGAAACCATCCTGCCGCCGGGAGCGGTCTCCGACCTGCTCGTCTATGCGTACTGGTCGATGGCAGCACGAGATGCGCACGAAGGACGTTCGGTCTTCAGCCGACCCGGCGGGGGCACCCGAGTGGGTGAACGGCTGACCGACCGGGGCCTCACTTTGCGGTCCGACCCTCACTACCGTGGTCTCGAGTGCAGCGACTTCGTCGCCGATCGGGCCTCGTCGGCGACGTCTTCTGTCTTCGACAGCGGGCTACCACTCAGCTCCACCGAATGGATCCGGGAGGGGGAGCTTGCGGCGCTCCTGCAGACCCGCCACACCGCGGAGTTGACCGGACTTCCACTGACACCCGGCATCGACAACTTGATCCTCGAGGATTCAGCCGGAGCCGGCACCGAAGACGATCTCATCGCAGCGACTGATTACGGTCTGCTGTTGACCTGCCTGTGGTACATCCGAGAGGTGGATCCACAGACGTTGTTGCTGACCGGGCTGACCCGAGACGGGGTCCACCTCGTAGAGGGTGGAGAGGTGGTCGGAACCGTCAACAACTTCCGGTTCAACGAGAGTCCGATCGATCTCTTGGGTCGGGTGTCCGCCTCATCGACGTCGCAGGCGTGCCTGCCGCGCGAGTGGGGGGACTACTTCACCCGTGCGGCCATGCCAGCGGTGCGAGTTGACGGTTTCAACATGTCCTCGGTGAGCCAGGCCTCGTGAACCGCCTTGCGCGCACGACACCCGTGGCTACTCGGCGTCCTCGAGCCGGAACCCGATCTTCATGCCGACCTGAAAATGCTCGACCTCCCCGTCGGTGACCTGACCCCGGATCTCGGTCACCTCGAACCAGTCAAGATGCCGCAGGGTCCCGGCCGCCCTTCGGACGCCGTTGCGGATGGCGTCGTCCACCGACTCGGTAGACGTACCGACGAGCTCTGAGACGCGATAGGTGCGATTGGCCATGACGTCGATCATGCCCTAGTCGGGTTCGGCCCGCCGTCGCGTTCGGGACCGAACAGACGTACGGTGAAGGGGTGGCCGTGGCCGAGCATGGATCCCAGTCCTCCGGTGATCCGGTCTATCGCATCACCGGAGTCGGGCGCGGGCTCGCCGAGGATCAAGCTTCACGGACCCGGCGCTACCTGATCTCCATGGGCATCAGGACAGTCTGCTTCCTCGGGGCGGTGCTGGCGGCTGGCTGGCTGCGCTGGCTCTTGGTCGCCGCCGCGGTTGTCTTGCCCTACCTGGCGGTGGTGCTCGCCAACGCCGGTCGAGAGCGCACCGGGCCGGCCCCGACCGAGGTGTTCCTGCGCCCGGACCGCCGACAGCTCCCATCGGGCGATCCCGTGCCGGATTCAGGGCGAGATTCAGGGCGAGATTCAGGGCGAGATTCAGGGCGAGATTCAGGGCGGGAGGCCGAGCAGGACCTTGGACCATGACATGACCTCATGACATACTCCGAGCGTCGCGGCCAAGCGTCGTGACCCGAGACGCGATGCCGGATGGCTCCCCCCGTGGCTGTCCGGCATCGCTCGTATTCTGGGGTCTCAGCCGCCGATGGCACTCATCGGGCGGGATGGCTGCTCGAAGTCGGGCTCTCCGATGCCGTGACCCGCATGCTTGCCCCAGACGGTGGCCCGGAACACCTCGGCGAGGTCTTCATCGGACCCGCCGCGTCGAAGCACACCGCGCAGGTCGGTCTCGGATCGTGCGAACAGGCAGTTGCGGACCTGGCCGTCGGCGGTCAGGCGTACGCGGTCACAGGCCGCACAGAAGGGCCGCGTGACCGAGCCGATCACGCCGACGGTTCCCGGGCCGCCGTCGACTACCCAGCGCTCGGCTGGCGCGCTCCCCCGCTCACGAACTGACACCGGTTCGAGCTCGAAGTGTTTGGTCAGCTCGGCCAGGATCTCGGCTGCTGTGACCATGGTGGTCCGATCCCAGCCATGTTGAGCATCCAGCGGCATCTGCTCGATGAATCGCAGCTCGTAGCCCTGCGCCAGGCACCACCGCAGCAGGGCCGGGGCCTCATCGTCGTTGATTCCTCGCATCAGGACCGTGTTGACCTTCACTGGCACCAGCCCCGCTGCCACAGCGCCTTCGAGCCCGGCCACCACGTCGGCATGTCGGTCTCGCCGGGTCAACGTGGCGAACCGCGCCGGGTCCAGGGTGTCCAATGAGACGTTGACCCGGTCCAGCCCCGCTTCCTGCAGGCTGGCCGCGCGTTTCGAAAGCCCGATGCCGTTGGTCGTCAGCGAGATAGACGGACGCGGATCGAGGGCAGCCACCTCGGAGATGATGCGCTCGAGCCCCGGGCGGATCAGCGGCTCACCGCCGGTGAAGCGCACCTCCGTGATCCCGAGCGCGACGGCGACCGACACGACTCGGATCACCTCGTCGTCTGTGAGCAGCTCGGCACCCGGAAGCCAAGGCAGACCCTCGGCCGGCATGCAGTAGGAGCAACGCAAGTTGCAGCGATCAGTCAGCGAGACCCGCAGATCGGTAGCCGTACGGCCGAAGGTGTCGAGGAGCACAACCACCACACTACGCACCCCGGCCGACCGCTGCTGCGACCTCCGGGTGCCACGAAGGCGCCAGGTACCGTCAGCAGGTGCTCGACCACCTGCGTATGGCGACGCGTCCACAGTGGCTCGCGTTCGGCGCGTTCGTCCTTGTGCTCATCGTGGTCTTCTTATCCCTCGGACGATGGCAGCTGGGTCGAGCCGCGGACCAGAGCGGGACCGACCAGCTGCGAGACGCCGCAGTCTCGAGTCCGGTCGCCGAAGTGTCGGACGTCCTCACCGTTGGGGTCGCTCCGCCACCGGCCGCGCAATGGCGGCTGGTCAGCGCCACCGGGACATACGACGTCACTCATCAGCTGCTCGTCCGCAACCGAACGATGGACGGCGCAAACGGCTATTACGTCCTCGTCCCCCTGCGGACCGAGGACGGCACGGAGCTGCCGGTGGTTCGAGGCTGGATCCCCTCTGGCGGCACCGCGGACGCACCGGCCGCCGTTCCGGAAGTCCCCGTGGGCCGGATCACTGTGGTGGGTCGCGTACGACTACCTGAGCCCGCAGCCTCGACACGCAGTCTCCCCGCGGGTCAAGTCGCCCGCGTCGTCCCGGCCGAACTCGCAGCGTCGACAGGTCAGCCGACGTTCGGCGGCTGGATCGCGGTCGAGTCAGAAGACCCTCAACCAACGGGCGCCTCCGTCGTTGCTCATCTCCCCGACGAGTCCGACGGAGGCTTCCGGTGGCCCATCTCGCACACCGTCTACGCCTGGCAGTGGTTCACCTTCGCGGGCATCGCCCTGATCGGTGCCGCGATCCTGCTGCGACGCGATGTCCGTCAGGGCAGGGCTCCCGCTGAGCGCTCTAGGAGCACTGAGGTGTGAACAGTCGATCCGGACCGACGGGCGCGGCGCCACCAGCCAAGCAAGCTCAGACGGAGGGAACAGGCTCCTGGCTTGCAAACTGCGTTCGGTAGAGCACCGAGTACGGCCCTCCGGCGCGGAGGAGCTCGTCGTGTCGGCCACGCTCGACGACTCGACCACCGTCGACGACCAGGATCACGTCGGCGTCCCGCACTGTGGAGAGCCTGTGCGCGATGACCAGCGACGTACGGCCAGCCAGAGCTTGCGCGAGTGCCTTCTGCACCGCGACCTCTGACTCTGAGTCCAGGTGGGCGGTTGCCTCGTCCAGCACCACGACCGATGGGGCCTTGAGGAGGAGCCTGGCTATGGCCATCCGCTGCTTCTCTCCACCGGACAGTCGGTAGCCGCGGTCTCCCACGACCGTGTCGAGACCGTCGGGCAACGTTGTGATGAGATCCCAGATCTGGGCGTCGCGACACGCTGCGATGAGATCGGCCTCGCGGGCGTTCGGCGCCGCGAAGAGCAGATTGCTCCTGATGCTCTCGTGGAACATGTGTGCGTCCTGGGTGACTACTCCGATGGTGTCGTGAAGGGAGGCCAGCGTCACATCTCGTACGTCGTGACCGCCGATGCTGATGCTGCCGCCCGTGACGTCGTAAAGGCGCGCGGCGAGCGACGTGATCGTGGTCTTTCCCGCACCGGACGGACCAACCAACGCGACCATCTGCCCGGCGTCGACCTGGAAAGACACGTCACGCAGAACCTGCTGACTCGGTGCCGAATCAAGGACCGCAACCGACTCCAGTGAGGCCAACGAGACCTCGTCCGCCGAGGGATAGCGGAAGGACACCTTGTCAAAGACAACGCTCGCGGGACCCGGCGTCAGGGCGACGGCGTCGGGCTTCTCCTGGATCATGGCGGGGAGATCGAGCACCTCGAACACGCGCTCGAAGGAGACCAGCGCGGTCATGACATCGACCCGCACATTAGACAAGGCCGTCAGCGGCCCGTAGAGGCGACCGAGCAGCCCAGCCAGCGCAACCAAGGTCCCGATGGTCAGCGTGCCCTGGACGGCGAGCGTCCCACCGACGCCGTAGACCAATGCGGTGGCCAAGGATGCGACCAGGGTGAGCGCCGTGAAGAACACGCGGTTGGACATCGCGATCCTGATGCCCATGTC
Organism: uncultured Actinomycetota bacterium; assembly: GCA_963819985.1. Classification (GTDB taxonomy): domain Bacteria; phylum Actinomycetota; class Actinomycetes; order DATJPE01; family DATJPE01; genus JANPBY01. The sequence goes on from CAWFYH010000002.1 coordinate 810,415, forward strand.
GCGCACCCGACCGGCCTTGGCGGTGAACGCAGCGTCCTCCTCCTCGGGCCGGCCGAAGAGCTTTGCGAGCAAGGCGCCCGACACGTTGAACCGCTCAGTCATCATGGTCGACATCTCCGCGTTGATCTGCATCGACTGTCGGGTCAAGCCTTGGAGCTGACGGCCCACATATTTCGCGGGGACCAAGAACAGCGGAAGCATCAGCAGCGACGCCACCGTGATCGGCCAGGACAGCGACAACATCGCGATCGTCACAAGAACGAGCGTGATGGAGTTGGAAACCACGCCCGAGAGGGTCGACGTGAACGCTTGCTGGGCGCCGATCACGTCATTGTTCAGCCGAGAGATCAAGGCTCCTGTCTGGGTCCGGGTGAAGAAGGCGACCGGCATCCGCTGGACGTGAGCGAACACCTCTGAGCGCAAGTCATAGATGAGACCTTCACCGATCCGGGCGGAGAAGTAGCGCTGGACCAAGCCGATGAGAGCGCTCACGATCGCGATCAGGGCGACCAGGAGGGACAGGCGCACTACGACGGTCGAGTTGCCGGCGCTCACCCCGTCGTCGATGATCCGCGCGAAGATCAGCGGAATCGCAACGACGAGGACCGCGTCGACGATCACCAGGACGAGAAACCAGCTGATCTGGCGCCAGTACGGCCGAGCGAAGGAAACGATCCGACGCACGGTCCCGGGCTTCAGCTTCTGCTGCTTGACCGAACTGTCCTGCCGGAAGGAGTGCATCACCGCCCAGGGGCTGTTGCCCATGCTCACGCTGGCGTGCTCCTCGAGGTCGTGGCGTCCTCGCTTCGGTGAAGGAGGTCCTTGTGGGAGGTTGCGGCTGGCCGTTGCACCCTCCGGATCAACCCTGGGGACCCCAGCCTTGTTCCCGTGGCGGTTCGGTCATTCCTGCGAGCTCCCGCAGCCGCCGGCCCTGGGCCGCTCGCTCGGCGGCGCGCTGATCAGCCGGACTGCGCCTCGCGGCATCGTGCAGGAGCTGCTTGGTCTCGACTACGGCTTGGGCGGGCGCGGCGATCATCGCCTCGAGGAGCTCTCGTGATCGGCTAGCCAGGTCGGCCTCGGGCACGCAGTCCAGCGCGAGGCCCACCCTCACAGCCTCCTCGGCGCCGATCCACCGCCCGGTCAAGCAGATCTCCAGCGCTCGCGCATAGCCCACCGCGGCCACCAGCGGGGCCGTACCGCCCAGGTCAGGGACCAGTCCGAGGGAGGTCTCGCGCATGCTGAACGCCGCCGAGGGACTCACCAGACAGACATCGCAGGCCAGAGCGAGCTGGAAGCCAGCACCTACGGCATGACCCTGGACAGCGACAAGACTGACCAGATCGGGTCTACGCCACCACGTGAACGCTGCCTGGAACTCCTCGATCCGCTCGTCGAGGATGCCAGGGACCAGGGTCGCCAGTTCGGCGAAGCCGGCCTCCCCCGGGATGCCCGACGGAGTCAGCATGGCGCGATCCAGACCGGCAGAGAACGAGGGGCCTTCGGAGCACAACAAGACGCCACGCACGCCACGCGGGACGGAGCGGCCCACACTGGCCAGGGCGCGCCAGAGAGCCGGATCTTGGGCGTTGCGACGATCGGCGTTGCTCAGGGTGACCGTCAGGATCGACCCGTCACAGTCGAGTCGCAGCCGACGGTCGGGGCTGTCTATGCCGAGCCCTTCGACGTCTTGCGCCTCGATCCGCCGCGCCGCCGCATGGCTGTCCCAGCGTCCACGAGGACGCCGTGAACGAAGCCGTACGACCGGCCGGTCTGGTCGGCCAGAGCCCGGATGCTGGCGCCGGCCTCGTACTGCTTGCGCAGGTCCTGTTCGACCGTGTCGCGCTCGGCGCCGGTGATGCGGCGGCCCTTCTTCAACTCGGTCACGATGTCACCTCGGATCCACTCATGCAGGCGCGAGCCTGCCGATCGATGATCGTCATGTGACTCCACATGATCAGGGCGATGCACGTTGCGTCAAGCCAGTGCCACCAGATCGACGTAGTCCGGGCTCCAGTGATCTTCCACACCGTCGGGAAGGAGCACCACGCGCTCCGGCTGCAATGCTTCGACCGCGCCCTCGTCGTGGGTCACCAGCACGACGGCGCCCGCATAGCCGTGCAGCGCCTGGAGAACCTCGGCCCGGCTGGCTGGATCCAAGTTGTTGGTCGGCTCGTCGAGCAACAAGACATTGGCACCTGACACGACGAGCGTCGCCAGGGCGAGCCGGGTCTTCTCACCACCGGACAGGACGCCCGCGGGCTTGTCCACGTCATCTCCGCTGAACAGGAAGGATCCGAGGACCGAGCGCACGGCGGTGTCCGTGAGCTCAGGAGCTGCCGTACGAAGGTTCTCCAGAACGCTTCGACCCGTGTCGAGGGTCTCGTGCTCCTGGGCGTAGTAGCCGAGTCTCAGTCCATGGCCGGGCTCGACTGCCCCGGTGTCCATGGTTTCGACTCCGGCCAGCAGGCGCAGCAGCGTGGTCTTGCCCGCCCCGTTCAGACCGAGGACGACGACCCTAGACCCGCGATCGATGGCCAGGTCGACGTCGGTGAAGACCTCGAGCGAGCCGTAGGACTTGGACAGGCCGGTGGCGCGCAGTGGCGTGCGTCCGCACGCCACCGGCTCCGGAAAGCGCAGCTTGGCCACCCGATCCGTCCGGCGGGTCGCGGCCAGCCCGGAGAGGAGTCGCTCGGCACGTCGATCCATGTTCTGCGCGGCCTTGGCTTTGGTCGCCTTGGCCCGCATCTTGTCGGCCTGCGACTTCAGTGCCGAGGCTTGCTTCTCGGCGTTGGCCCGCTCCCGCTTCCTCCGCCGTTCGTCGGCCTCGCGTTGTTGGAGATAGGCAGTCCAACCCACGTTGTAGACATCGAGGACGGCTCGGTTGGCATCAAGGACGAACACCTTGTTGACCACCTGCTCGAGCAGCCCGACATCGTGGCTGATGACCACCAGACCACCCTTGTGCGACCGAAGGAAGTCCCTGAGCCAGACGATCGAGTCGGCGTCAAGGTGGTTCGTCGGCTCGTCGAGCAGCAACGTCTCAGCGCCGGAGAAAAGGATCCTTGCGAGCTCCACGCGGCGGCGCTGACCACCGGACAGGGTTCCGAGCGTTTGCTCGAGGACACGCTCGGGCAGCCCCACGCTGGATGCGATAGCTGCTGCCTCAGACTCGGCGGCGTACCCACCCCGAGCCGTGAACTCCTCTTGTAACCGGGCATAGCCCGCCAATGCGGCCTCCGCCGTCTCCGTATCCGCCGAGGCCATCCGGCCCTCGGTCTCCCGGATGCGCGTCATGATGACGTCGAGCCCGCGGGCCCCCAGGATGCGGTCACGGGCCAAGACGTCGAGATCGCCGGTCCGCGGGTCCTGGGGCAGATACCCCACGTCACCCGAGCGGGTCGCCTGGCCGGCTGCGGGGAGTGCCTCCCCGGCGAGGATGCGGGTCAAGGTGGTCTTGCCTGCGCCGTTGCGCCCGACCAGCCCGATGCGGTCTCCCGAGGCGATCCGGAAAGTGGCGGGCTCGATCAGGACCCGGGCACCCGCACGGACCTCGAGTGCGGTGGCCGAGATCATGACAGGGTCCAGGTTACCGGCCCGTTCCTCGTGGAATGACCGTCGGTGACGTGACCGGAGGGTGCAGTGGAGTTCGACGATGACCGGGTGGACGTCTCTGGCGTCAAGGATCTCCGCGGATCCGGGCGCCGCGGAGGACTAGGGCGTGGAACTGCCATCGGTGGTGGCGGTGGAATCGTCGGCATCATCGTGGTGGCCCTGTTCGTGCTGCTCGGTGGTGGGCTGCCAGAAGGTGGGATCGATGTCGGGCAGATGACGTCTGGCGCTCTCGGCGACGGTTCCCGAGGTGAATCTGCGTCAGACCTGCAGTCACGCTGCGCTCAGGAAGGAGCGGTAGACACCTATCTCGACTGCCGGATGGTCAAGGTCTACAACGTCGTCAACACCACTTGGGATGCAGAGTTCGCCCGGCGCGGCCAGGACTATCAAAGGCCCGGCCTGGCCTTCTTCTCCGGCGGCGTCCGAACTGGTTGTGGTATGGCGAGCTCGCAGGTGGGACCGTTCTACTGTCCCCCAGACCAAACCATGTACTTCGACCTTGACTTCCTCCAACAGCTGCAACGGCAGTACGGCGCACCCGGCCAGTTCGCGCAGGCGTACATCCTCGCCCACGAGGCGGGTCACCACCTGCAGACCCTCCTCGGCATCGAGGCGGAGGTACGCCAGGAGCAGCAGCGCCGTCCCGGCCGGGTCAACGAGCTGTCCGTCAGCCTCGAGCTGCAGGCTGACTGCTTTGCCGGGGTCTGGGCCATCCGGGCCGATCAGCTGCCGGGCGAGGGAATCGTCCTGACGCCCGCCGACATCGACCAAGCCATGACGGCAGCGGCGGCGGTCGGCGACGACCGCATCCAGGAGGCCGCGGGCCAGCGCGTCAACCCCGAGCGATGGACCCACGGCTCGTCGTCTCAACGCAAAGACTGGTTCGACCGAGGCTACGAGTCCGGTGACCTGAATGCCTGCGACACGTTCAACAACTGACAGTTCACGCTGCAATCAGCCGCTGTTCCCGGTCGGGTCGATCGGTAGCAGGAGGTGTGGCGTGCCGGTTGGCTTGGTCAGCCGGTACACCCCACCGTCGCCGACGATCAGCACGGCATCCAGCCCCCGGATCACCTGTTGGACCTGGGCGATCTTTCCGTCTGACTTCTTCACTTTGCCGTTCGTGAACGAAATGCTGATTAGCCTGCCGTGCTCGTTGGCCAACGTGACAAGTTCCGACGTGGACGTCGCCAGCTGGCGCTCCCCCGCGTAGGCGGGGAGCTGCAGTTCCAGTCCGTGCTGCCGGACGAACCTTCTGATGTTGACTGCAGGCGTGCGCCCGTCCAGGAACACCGTTTCGGATCCAACATGAGTCTTCGTGCCACCACTCGTCTCCTTGCTGATGTCTACGACGCAGTAGGCAGCGTGCGCGGTAACCGTTGGGCAGTCCCCATATGCAGCATCGTTGAACAATTGCTTGATCGTGCGGTCGTGGGCGGGGTTGGCCCAAGGCAGGTAGCGGAACTTGCCGTTGTCACCGGCAACGATGACCCCTCGGCGGCCGACGCTTGCGTGATAGGAGCGGTCCTGCGAGGCGAATGGCGTGGCGAACTTCGTGCGATCTCCGGTCAGAGCGTCGGCCCGCCACATTGCCCCTGTACTGAACTTCCTCATCAGCCAGCCACCCGGGGTGGCGGACAGATAGGAGTAATGGTTCGTGTGGTTGGACCATAGGGCTGCGCCGGTGCTCAGATTCCACACAACCACGCGGCCGATCCAGTCTCCTTCCGAGGGCCTTCTCGCATCGACCGCGAGCGTGTCACCGGCCAAGCTCCAGCGCGAGGCGTACCAGGGTTGGGGCAGCGGGTATCCCGGCAGCGACTGGATGCTGCCCTCCTTGTCGACAACGAAGACCTCGCGTTCGTCAACTCCCGTGACGAGGACGACGGCCCAAGTTGAGGATGCGGCAACCACCTCAACCCAGCGCTCAGGCTCCGCGGCGGCCGAACGGGTCGGCGAGACAGGAAGGAAAGCGACGACACCGAGCACGGCGGCGGCGACGACCCCCACAGCCCACCGACGCGGCCATATCCACCGGTGCCGACCAGTCTCCCGCGGATAAGCAATCCGTCTGGTCATCGACCTCACCACCTTGACGGGTCTATCGGCCGTAGTCGCGGCGTTCCCGCCGCCCACTCAGTCGATCACCTGCACTTCAGGATCCACCAGAGTCCAACGTCCTGCTGGGTGACGAGGCGCCCTTGGGCGTCTGGTGCCGTCGGCGTGTGGGCCTACGAATAGAGGTGCGGCAGCAGTGATCTGAGCGCCGAGCTCAGCGTCGAGGGGTCCGCCGAGCTGGATGCCGAGCTTGAGGTTCTCCTCGACCAGGAAAGGCGGGCCGCGGATCCGACGTCCTCGGATCTGGGTTCGTGGACCGATGGGCAGCTGGTGGCCGAGGTAGCTCGGCTGGAGCGGGTGGGCCGGTTCGCGGCCGGGCGTGGCCTGGAACTCGCCCACGAGTTGGCCGCCCGCCGCCCTGAGGTCTCCGGTGACCCCGGGGAGGCCGGCCTGTCCGGCTATGCCGTGGATGAGATCTCGGTGGCGGCTGGGATCACCCGCTACGCCGCCTGCCACCGCGTAGCTGAGGCCGACACCCTGCACACCCGCTTCCCCCGCCTGCTGGCCGCGACCAAGGCCGGGTTATTCAGTGGTTATGCGCTCAGCGGCGTGCTGGAAGCCAGCGTCGAACTGCCCCCCGCAGCTGTGCACCGAGCTGGAGAGTCGGCTGCTCACCCGAGCCGGCCGCGGTGTCGTGCCCGACCTCGCCGAGCTGACGGCCGAGCAGATGGTGAATTGTCCGATGGGCAGGCGATGGCGATCTCGGTGAAGGCCTCCCGGTCCTGGCTGGCTCGGGTGGCGCGGGACGTGACCAACCGCCTGGACCCGACCGCCGCCGCCCGGAAACGCGAACACGCCCGGAAGGGACGCTCAGTGAGTGTGGAGCACGGCGCGGACGCCATGTCCTGGTTGAGCATCTACGGACCCGCAGCCCGCATCCACGCCGCCTACGCACCACCTCGACGACCTCGCCCGACACCACCCCGACCCCACCGACCCCCGCACCCTGGACGCCAAACGCGCCGACGTCGCCCTCGACCATGCGTCGCCGGGCACATCGGGGTGGGGGTCGGGAGCGGGTAAGCGAGCGTGGCCGGGCCTGGCAGGAGGCCGCATGACCATGCGGCCGGGTGGGCGAGCGTGCCGCTCCCGACCCCCACCGTCTCGAGCGGCCGTGCCGGTACGCCCAGCCAGGTCGGTCCCGTCGACGCCGACACCCTCCACGACGACCTCCCCAACCTGGCCCACGACACCGCGGGGACCGTGGACGGGATCCACGCCACCGACCAACCCTGCCCCGGCCCCGACGTCCACGACGCGAAGGTCCCGGACCCTACGTCCCAAGCGAGAAGCTGAAAGCGTTCCTACGCCCGTCAAACACCGGACCTGCATCTTCCCCGGCTGGCAACTGACCAACCACGGCAACGGACACCTCACCTGGACCACCCCCACCGGTCGACGCATCCACGTCGTCCCCCACGAACGCGACGACGTCGGCCAGGAGCTCGGCTAACCCCCACTCTCGGGACCTCCGCCCGACGACGAGCCGCCGTACTGAAGTCGAGGTGGGGGCCGGGGGTGGGTAAGCGAGCGTGGCTGGGCCTGGCAGGAGGCGGCATGACCATGCCGGCGGGTGGGCAAGCGTGCCACCCCCGGCCCCCACCGACCAACCTGACCAGCGGCGAACCGCCCATATGACAAGAGTTCAGACGTTGAAGCCGAGCGCCCTCAGCTGGTCGCGGCCGTCGTCGGTGATCTTGTCCGGTCCCCATGGGGGCATCCAGACCCAGTTGATCCGAACCTCGGAGACGAGATCCTTCAGCGCGGAATGCGTCTGGTCCTCGATGACGTCGGTGAGAGGGCACGCTGCCGAGGTCAGAGTCATGTCGATAGTCGCGACATCGGAGTCATCCACAGAAATGCCGTAGACCAGCCCTAAGTCGACGACGTTGATCCCCAGCTCGGGGTCGACAACATCCTTCATCGCCTCGGTCAGGTCCTCCTCGGACGTCGCAGTGTCAGCGATCGTGGTCATGAGCGTGCCTCCGTTGCGGCGGCCTGCACGGCCGCATCCTTGAATGCCATCCAGCCCAGCAGGGCACACTTCACCCTGGCTGGGAACTGCGCGACGCCCGCGAAGGCGACCGCATCCTCGAGCACTTCCTCGTCCGGCTCGACCGTGCCTCGGCCCTGGACCATCGCGAGAAACTCCTCCTGCACCGCCAAGGCGGCGTCCAGCCGTCGTCCGATGACCAGGTCGGTCATCACCGAAGCGCTGGCCTGACTGATCGAGCAGCCCTGACCCTCGTACGACACATCTTTGACCGCGCCACCGTCGAGCAGCACACGCACCGTCAACTCGTCGCCGCAGGTTGGATTGACGTGATGCACCTCGGCGTCAAACGGCTCGCGCAGGCCACGATGGTGCGGGTGCTTGTAGTGGTCGAGGATGATCTCCTGATACATCTGGTCAAGCCTCATCGAGAGACCCCCCAGAAGTCCTGGGCCGTCAGTACGGCTGCCACGAGCGCGTCGATGTCGGCCTCGGTCGTGTAGAGATAGAACGTGGCGCGGGTGGTGGCTGGCACAGCAAAACGCCTCATCAGCGGCCAGGCGCAGTGATGACCAACGCGTACGGCCACCCCTTCGGCGTCGAGGACCTGCCCCACGTCGTGCGGGTGGATCCCCTCGACGACGAAGGACACCGCACCGCCGCGCGCCACCGTGTCTGACGGACCGATGATCCGCACACCTGGAACTGAACTCAGTCCGGCAAGAGCGAGACCGGTCATCCGATGCTCATGGTCGGCCACCGCTGCCATCCCCACGGCATTCAGGTAGTCGACGGCCGCCCCGAGGCCCACCGCCTGAGCGGTCATCGGAACCCCCGCCTCGAACCGCTGGGGTGGCGGGGCGAAGGTCGAGGCCTCCATGGTGACCGTCTCGATCATCGACCCGCCGGTGAGGAACGGCGGCATAGCCGCGAGGAGCTCAGAGCGACCCCACAACACACCGATGCCGGTCGGACCGAGCATCTTGTGACCGGAGAAGACAACGAAATCCGCGCCGGTCTCCCGTACATCAACCGGCATGTGCGGGACCGACTGGCAGGCGTCGAGGACGACCAGGGCACCGACCTCATGCGCTCGCGCAACGATGTCTCCCAACGGGTTGACCGTGCCGAGCACATTCGATTGATGCGTGAGCGCGACAACTTTCGTGCGGGCAGTGATCCACGCACCCAGGTCAGTCACGTCGAGGCGGCCCTCGTCGGTGACGCCAAGCCAGCGAAGCGTCGCCCCCGTACGTTGGCACAGCTGCTGCCAGGGAATCAGATTGGCGTGGTGCTCCATCTCGGTGACGAGCACCTCATCACCTGGGCCGACCCGAAACCGAGCGGCCCCCGGTCCCGCCGTCGCCGCATTGCTCATCGAGTAGGCGACGAGATTGATCCCCTCGGTGGCGTTCTTGGTGAACACGACTTCGCCGCTGTCAGCCCCCACGAATGCCGCGATCCGCGCGCGTGCGGACTCGTAGGCCTCGGTGGCCTCCTCGGCGAGCTGGTGGGCTCCCCGGTGCGGAGCCGCGTTGTGCTGCTCGTAGAACTCTCGCTCGGCGTTGAGGACGGCGTACGGCTTCTGCGAGGTAGCCCCGGAATCGAGATAGACGAGGCGCTTACCGTCGCGAACCGTCCGGCTCAGAATGGGAAAGTCCGCACGGAGGCGCGCAGCATCGAGGGCACCGCCCGTGACCACCGCAGCAGAACTCACACCGACGCGGCGCCTGCGCTGGCCGCAAACCGCTCGTAGCCCTCGGCTTCGAGACGATCGGCCAGCTCGGGACCGCCCTCCTCGACGATGCGACCGTCGACGAACACGTGCACGAAGTCGGGCTCGATGTAACGCAGGATCCGCGTGTAGTGGGTGATGAGCAGGACACCGGTCTCGCCCCCAGCACGCACCCGGTTGACTCCTTCGGAGACGACGCGCAGGGCGTCGACGTCCAGCCCGGAGTCGGTCTCGTCCAGAATGGCGATCGCTGGTCGCAAGAGCTCCAGCTGCAGGATCTCGTGCCGCTTCTTCTCTCCGCCGGAGAAACCTTCGTTCACGTTTCGTTCGGCGAACGCGGGGTCCATCGCCAGCGCCTCCATGGCTGCTTTGACCTCCTTGACCCACAGCCGCAGCTTTGGGGCCTCGCCGCGAGTAGCGGTCGCTGCTGTGCGCAGGAAGTTGGACACCGAGACGCCAGGCACCTCGACCGGATATTGCATGGCCAGGAAGAGGCCGGCCCGCGCGCGCTCATCGACACTCATGCTGAGTACGTCTGCACCGTCGAGCGTGACGCTGCCCCCGGTGACGGTGTATTTCGGGTGCCCTGCAACGGAATAGGCCAGCGTCGACTTGCCGGAGCCGTTCGGTCCCATGATCGCGTGGGTCTCCCCCGCACGCACGGTCAGGTCGACTCCGCGAAGAATCTCGCGGGCGTCGCCATCGGCCTCCACGGTGACGTGCAGGTCGCGGATCTCAAGCGTGGCCATGAATCAGTTGCTCCAAGCATTGGTTGTGGATGTTTCGGCAGTTGGAGACTCCGGAGTCGCAGCGGCCGCAGCCGTCCCGGAGTCATCGATGAGTACGTCTTCGCCGTCGACTATGACCTCGAAGACAGGCACGGGTTCGGTCGCTGGCAGCCCAGTCGGGTGCCCGGTCACCAGGTCGAAGCGGGAGCCATGCAGCCAGCACTCGATCGTGGTGCCTTCGACCTCTCCCTCGGCCAGGGACACCTCCGCGTGGCTGCACGTGTCGCCAACAGCATGCACACCGTGAGAGGTCCGAACCACGCAGACCGGGTTGCCGCCGACATCGACCAGCTTCGGGGTCTCCAACGCAAGATCGGAGAGTTGCGCGACGAGGTGGCGGGTCATGCAGCGCCCCCCTCGGAACGCGCGAGCTCGGCCTCGATCGCCTTGGTGAGCCGCTCGCGCACGCCCTCGACCCCCATTCGCCCGACGATGTCGGCGAAGAATCCACGGACCACCAGCCGACGCGCCTCGGATTCAGAGATGCCCCGTGACTGCAGATAGAACAGCTGCTCGTCGTCGAACCGACCGGTCGCGCTGGCATGCCCAGCGCCGACGATCTCACCGGTCTCGATCTCGAGATTGGGGATGGAGTCGGCGCGGGCGCCGTCGGTGAGCAGCAGGTTGCGGTTGATCTCGTAGGTGTCGGTGCCGACAGCAGCCGCGCGGATGAGGACATCGCCCACCCAGATGCTTCGGGCCCGGTCGCCTTGAAGGGCTCCCTTGTAGGCAACACTGCTGCGACAGTTCGGCGCCTCGTGGTCGATGAAGAGTCGATGCTCAAGGTGTTGTCCGGCGTCGGCGAAGAAGACGCCAAGCAACTCGGCATCGCCCCCTGGTCCTGCATAGGCCACTGAGGAATACATCCGGACCAGGTCGCCGCCGAGGGTTGCGTTGAAGGCTGTGAGTCGGGCGTCGCGCCCGACGAGGAACCGTTGACGACCCACGTGGATCGCCTCGTCGTCCCAGTCGTGGACAGAAACCAGGGTCAGGTTGGCCCCGTCCCCGACGACGACCTCCAACGCGGTGCCGTGAGTCCCCGAGCCGGCATGGTCGAGGACGACCACGGCCTCAGCGAAGGAGCCGACGTCGAGGACCACCCGCGAATAGCTCGCACCGGCGGCTCCGGTCCCGAGCAACGACACGTGGACGGGCTCCCCACCGACCGACTCTCGAGGCACCGAAATCAGGAGGACGTCGCTCGCGGCCGCCACGACCTGCGCCTCGACCCGATCATCAGGGGCACCGACGTGCCCGAGTCGCGGATCCGTGGGGGCGACTCGTTGGACCGTGACGTCCTCGGCGCTGTCGACGGTGAGCTCGACTCCGGCATCCGCAACGCTGGCGGTGCCGTCGTGCAACCCGCCAAGTCGACGCAGCGGCGTGAACCGCCAGGCCTCTTCACGGCCGTTCGGAATCGGATGGTCATCGAGGTCGAACGACGCCACGAGGGCGCCGCGATCGACGACCGCGGTATCGATGCCCATGCTCAGCCCACGGCCCCTTCCATCTGCAGTTCGATGAGCCGGTTGAGCTCGAGGGCATACTCCATCGGCAGCTCACGGGCGATCGGCTCGATGAAGCCCCGCACGATCATGGCCATGGCTTCTTCCTCGCTCATGCCACGGCTCATCAGGTAGAAGAGCTGGTCCTCACTGACCTTCGACACGCTGGCCTCGTGGCCCATGGCGACGTCGTCCTCGCGGATGTCTGCGTAGGGATAGGTATCCGAGCGGGAGATGTCGTCCACCAGGAGCGCGTCACACCGCACGGTCGACTTCGAGCCGTGCGCGCCCTTTTGGACCTGCACCAGACCGCGATAGGACGTACGTCCGCCGCCACGCGCCACCGACTTCGACACGATCGACGATGAGGTGTCCGGGGCGCAGTGCACCATCTTCGAGCCTGCGTCTTGGTGCTGTCCCTCACCGGCGAAAGCCACCGACAGGGTCTCCCCCTTCGCGTGCGGTCCCATCAGGAACACCGCGGGGTATTTCATGGTGACCTTGGACCCCAGGTTGCCGTCGATCCACTCCATGGTCGCGCCTTCGCCCGCCGTGGCTCGCTTGGTCACCAGGTTGTAGACGTTGTTGGACCAGTTCTGGATCGTCGTGTAACGAACCCGAGCGCCCTTCTTGACTACGATCTCGACGACCGCGGAGTGCAGCGAGTCCGACGAGTAGATGGGTGCCGTGCAGCCCTCGACGTAGTGCACGTAGGAGTCCTCGTCGGCGATGATCAGCGTGCGCTCGAACTGCCCCATGTTCTCGGTGTTGATCCGGAAGTAGGCCTGGAGCGGGATCTCGACGTGGACGCCCTTCGGCACGTAGATGAAGGAACCGCCTGACCACACGGCCGTGTTGAGCGCGGAGAACTTGTTGTCTCCGGCGGGGATCACCGAGGCGAAGTATTCGCGGAACAGGTCCTCGTGCTCGCGTAGGCCGCTGTCAGTGTCGAGGAACAAGACGCCCTGCTCCTCGAGATCCTCGCGAATCTGGTGGTATACCACTTCACTTTCGTACTGGGCCGCTACGCCCGCGACGAGTCGTTGCTTCTCAGCCTCCGGGATGCCGAGGCGGTCATAGGTGTTCTTGATGTCGGCAGGAAGGTCCTCCCACGACTGGGCCTGTTTCTCGGTGGAGCGCACGAAATACTTGATGGTGTCGAAGTGGATCCCGGACAGGTCTGAACCCCAGGTGGGCATCGGCTTCTTCTCGAACAGCCGTAGCCCCTTGAGACGCATCTCCAACATCCACTCGGGCTCGTTCTTGAGCGCCGAGATGTCGCGAACGACGTCCTCGGACAACCCCCGCCGTGCGTTGATCCCAGCGGCGTCGGAGTCAGACCAGCCATAGTCGTAACGACCGAGGCCATCGAGCTCCGGATGCGAATCCGCAACTTCCGGGAGAGTCGGGCGGGCAGTGTCTGGCGTCGAGGTCATCGACGGGTCCCTTCATCGGGGTGGGGAACGTACGTTGTGCACACGTGGTCACCATGACCGATCGTGGCCAGGCGTTGTACATGGGTGCCAAGCAGTTCGGCGAAGACCATCGTCTCGGCTTCGCACAACTGGGGGAACTCGGCGGCGACGTGCGCCACCGGGCAGTGGTGCTGACACAGCTGGTCGCCGCTCCCATGCGGTGCCGGCTCGACCGACGCGGCGAAACCGTCCTCGGACAGAACTCGGGCGAGCACCTCAGCGCGCTGCTCGGGTGCGGTCGAGAGCACCGCCTGGCGGTGCGGGCCGACGAGGGCTTCAACGCGCATCCGGGCGAACTCGGCGACCGCCTCCGGCCCGAGCTCGGCCTCGAGATGGCGAAGGGCGGCCGTGGCCAGCGTGTCGTAGGACTGCCGGAACTGCGCTCGTCCGGCTTCGGTGAGCGAGAAGACCTTCGCCGGTCGCCCTCGGCGGCGTCGACCAACCGGTCCGTAGGGCGGCCGATCAGACGCAGCGACCATGCCGGACACGACCAGCGCATCCAGGTGGCGACGCACCGCCGCCGAGGTCAGGCCAAGCCGCTCGGCGAGGATGTGAACCGTGGCCGGACCACGCTCGAGCAGCAAGCCGACCAGCCGATCCCGGGTCGCCGGGATCGGCTCAGTGCTGGCGGCAGCGGTCGAAGCGAATTTCACAAGACCATTGTGCCCTAATCCTCCGACGCGAGCGATCCAGGGTGAGGCTCTGGAGATGGTGTCGCTGAGAGCGACGAACCGTGACTTTCTGTGTTCAGCTGGCCCAGGACGCATCCAACGACCCCTCCGGGTCCGAATCAGTAGTGATGACATCTTTGGTGATGAGTTCTGCGGTGATGAGTTCTGCGGTGACGCGCCAGCCTGGGGCAGCTCTCCGGTCGCCGGATGGGTTGCGCGCGGCTAGCGTCCTGTTCATGAAGGTGCTGAGCGATGTCGACGTAGCTCGGCGCTTCCGGGTCGGCGACGAGGACGCCCTGCGCGAGGCTTACGACCGTTGGGCTGGTCTCGTCCATCGCGTTGCTCTGCGCAGCCTGGGCAACCGCGAGGACGCCGACGATGTGACCCAGCAGGTCTTCGTTGCTGCCTGGCAGGGTCGCGGACGCTACGACCCCGCGGCCGGATCCCTGGTCGCCTACCTGCTAGGGATCACCCGTTTCAAGGTTGCCGATCGGTGGGCGGTACGCGAACGCGAGCGTCGGGCCAGCGATGCGGCCGCGACTGCTCATCCAGGCAACCGAGAGCAGGTCGCGGGAGAATCGGCGATGGCCGAATCCGTCGCCGACCGGGTCTTGATCGCAGACGAGCTCGCTCGCCTCGGTGAGCCGCAGCGGCGCATCATGGAGCTCGCGTTCTTCCAGGATCTGACGCACGCCCAGATCGCCAGCCTCTTGAGCTTGCCGCTTGGAACTGTGAAGAGCCACATCAGGCGCTCGCTGGAGCGGCTACGGACCCGGCTGGAGGTGGATGGTGCAGCACTGTGACCCGGAGACGCTGTCCCTCCTGGCCCTCGGCGAAGCCGCGGGCTCGGCTGCTGACGACCTACACCTCGAAACGTGTTCCCGTTGCCAAAGTGAACTCGATCAGCTGCGCGCGGTGGTGGCGACCTCTCGTTCGGTCATCGACGCCGACGCGCCCGAGGCGCCCGGTCCCGAGATCTGGGACCGGATTTCAGCCGAGCTCAATCTCGGGGCTGCCCCGGCGGCTCGACCCGGACCCACAGCGGAAGCGTCCGACCGTCGTCTGAGCGTCGTCGAACCCGCAGGGTCGCCCGACACGGCCGGGGTGGTGACGCCCCCGCGCCGCCAAACCGTCCCTTGGCTGATAGCCGCGGCCGCAGCCGTCATCGGGGTCCTCGCCGGTGCCCTCGTTGTTTCCGCGGCCAACCGAACCGCCCCGCCCCCCGTTCTGGCGAGCGCCGTGCTGGACCCGCTGAACGTCCCCGACGCGGAGGGCACCGCCAAGCTGACCGGTGCAGGTGCGGATCGGACGTTGACCGTCGACGTCACCGGCCTGCCAGTGACCGACGGCTTTTACGAGGTCTGGTTGCTGAACAGCGCTGCCGACAAGTTGATCTCCCTGGGGACACTAGGGGCGGATGACGTGGGCTCGTTCCCGGTCCCCGGCGACCTCGACGTGGCCGACTTCCCCGTGGTTGACGTGTCGCGAGAGCCCCTGGACGGTGACCCTTCACACTCGACGGACAGCGTCGTTCGGGGCACTCTGAGCACCTGAGCCCAGTCCGCCTACGCTTGTCGCGTGGTGGAGCACGCAGTCGGAGCCTGGGCACGACGCGTGTTCGTGGCCACCGTGCTCGTGCAGTGCGGCATCGTCGTCACCGGCGGGTTGGTACGGCTCACCGGATCAGGCCTTGGCTGCCCGACCTGGCCGCAGTGCGCGCCGGGCTCCGTCGTGCCCGTCGCCGGACAGTCCGAGGGCTTCCACAAGTTCATCGAGTTCGGCAACCGGTTGCTGACCTTCGTCGTCATCTTGGTCGTCGTCATCAGCATCGTGGCCGCGTGGCGACAAGTTCCACGCCGTCGACCGTTGGTGCTGCTCGCCTCCTTGGGGCTGCTCGGAGTGGTCGGCCAGGCGGTCCTTGGCGGCCTGACGGTTCTCACCGGTCTGAATCCCGCACTTGTCGCCGGGCACTTCCTGCTCTCGACCGTCCTGATCGCGGCCGCCGTGGCGCTGCACCAAAGAGGCAACGACCACGGCGACGGACCACGCACCCCGCTCGTCCGTGCCGAGGTCAGGACCCTGACCTGGGTCGTAGTAGGGCTAGGCGGGTTGGTTCTGTTTCTCGGCACGATCGTCACCGGGACGGGACCGCACGGGGGTGATGTCGACACCCCACGATTCGGCTTCCAGCCGACGATGGTTGCGCAAGCGCATGCCGATGCCGTGATCTTGTTCATCGGGCTCACGGTCGCGCTGTGGCTCGCGCTGCGGCTGACCGACGGTCCGGACGCGGCACGCCGACGCGTCCTCGTCCTGCTGTTGGTGTCCCTCGCCCAAGGAGCCATCGGCTACGTGCAGTACTTCACCGGGGTCCCCTGGCTGCTGGTCGCCCTCCACCTGGCCGGGGCCTGCGCAGTCTGGGTCGCCGCGCTTCGGCTGCCGTACGCCCTGCGCGGGCGCACTGCACGAACCCCCCGGACGCCAATCGATCAGAACGGCAGCAGCGGATCCACGGCGACGGCGAGGAACACCACGGTCAGGTAGGTGATCGAGCCGTGGAAAAGGCGCATGGCTCGTACGTCGTCCCGGCCGGCACGGACCCGACTCTGCAGGGCATGCGCTTCACCCAGGAACCAGGCGCCGGAGAGGATCACCACCCCGCCGTAGACCCACGTCATTGGCGCGACGGCCCACAGAGCCAGCGTGGCGGCGACCATCACCCAGGAGTACGCCACGATCTGACGGGCAACGACGGCCTGCTCCGCCACCACGGGCAGCATGGGCACGCCCGCGTTGGCGTAGTCGTCACGGAAGCGCAAGGACAACGGCCAGTAGTGCGGCGGCGTCCAGAAGAAGATCACGGCGAACAGCACCCAGGGCGTCCACGTCAGGGAGTTGTTCACCGCGGCCCACCCGATCAGCACGGGCATGCAGCCGGCGGCGCCTCCCCAGACGATGTTCTGAGCCGTCCTCCGCTTGAGAACCATCGTGTAGAGCAGGACGTAGAACGCGATGGCCACCAGGGCCAAGAAGCCGGACAAGACGTTCACGGCCAGCGCGAGCCAACCGACCGCCAAAGATCCCAAGATCAAACCGAACACTGTCGCGGCTCGTGGGGAGATGGCTCCCGTCACGAGGGGACGGTTCCTGGTGCGATGCATGACCTGGTCGATGTCGCGGTCATAGACGCAATTGAGCGTGTTGGCACTGGCGGCGGCCAGCGTGCCACCAAGCAGCGTCGCGGCGACGAGCCACAGGGAAGGCAAACCGTCCGCGGCCAGGATCATGGTGGGAACGGTCGTCACCAGGAGCAGCTCGATGATTCGAGGCTTGGTCAGGGCGAGGTAGTCACCGAAGGTTGCTACCGCTCCCCGGACGACCACCGTCGGACGCGCGGTCCGTGGATCGACGGTCGTCACACGCACCTCATCCCCATGGCTCCTGGCCCGCCCACCGGCGGCCGCCCAAGCCTATCGTTAGGCTCGAGAATGTCCGGCCGACCCATGGGAGAGCAGGTAGCGCGTGACCACCACAACTGCGTCCGCACCGCTGGAGTGGACCGACCTCGATCGACGCATGGTCGACACAGTCCGAGTCCTGGCCATGGATGCCGTCCAGAAGGTTGGCAATGGTCATCCGGGAACCGCCATGAGTCTGGCTCCTGCCGCGACGTTGCTCTGGCAGCGGATTCTTCGCCATGACCCGAGCGATCCGGAGTGGCTGGGCAGGGATCGCTTCGTGCTGTCTCTGGGGCATTCCAGCCTGACGCTCTACATCCAGCTGTTCTTGTCCGGGTATGACCTCACCCTCGACGACCTCAAGGCGTTCCGGACCTACGGCAGCCGCACGCCTGGCCACCCGGAGCGCGGACACACTCAGGGGGTCGAGACCACCACTGGTCCCTTGGGTCAGGGCGTGGGCAATGCGGTGGGCATGGCCATGGCAGCCAGGTACGAGCGCCAGCTCCTCGATCCCGAGGCGCCACCTGGACAGAGCGTCTTCGACCACACGATCTGGTGCTTCGCCTCCGACGGCGACATGGAGGAAGGCATCAGCTCCGAGGCCTCCTCGCTGGCCGGCACCCAACAGCTCGGCAATCTCGTCCTCGTCTGGGACGACAATCACATCTCGATCGAGGGTGACACGGCCGTTGCCTTCACCGAGGACACCGTGGCCCGCTACGCGGCGTACGGCTGGCACGTCCAGTTCGTCGACCGCTCCCCCGACGGAGATGTGGACGTCTCGACCCTGGCAGCTGCCCTGGAAGCCGCCCGGGCCGAGACTGCCCGCCCGTCGTTCATCGGGTTGCGCACGACCATCGCTTGGCCGGCTCCGACCGCGCAGAACACCGGGAAGGCACATGGGTCGGCGCTCGGCGGCGAGGAGGTCGCAGCCACCAAGCGCATCCTGGGCTTCGACCCCGACACGGACTTCTTCGTCGCCCCGGAGGTGCTGAGCCACGCGCGAGAGGTGGGCGACCGGGCCAAGGCGCTTCGTGCCGACTGGGACGAGCGCTACGCCGCGTGGCGAACGGCCGAGCCTAAACGAGCGGCGCTGCTGGACCGACTCGTGGCACGCGAACTGCCCGAAGGCTGGGAGGAAGCCCTTCCCGAGTTCGAGCCGTCCAGCAAGGGTCAGGCGACCCGGGCCTCGTCCGGGGACGTGCTCAGCGCCTTGGGACCTGTCCTTCCAGAGCTGTTCGGTGGTTCGGCTGACCTCGCCGGGTCCAACAACACCACCATCGACGGGTCGACGTCCTTCCTCCCCGACGTAGCTGATGGGCGCCAGATCCACTTCGGCATCCGCGAGCACGCCATGGGATCGGCGATGAACGGCATGGTGCTGCACGGGAAGCTGCGGCCCTACGGCGGTACGTTCCTCGTCTTTAGCGACTACATGCGCCCGGCCGTACGGCTGGCCGCGCTGATGGGCCTGCCGGTCACCTACGTCTGGACGCACGACTCGATCGGCCTTGGCGAGGATGGTCCGACTCATCAGCCCGTCGAGCATCTGACGGCGCTGCGAGCGATCCCCGGACTGGACGTCGTTCGACCCGCGGACGCCAACGAGACGGCCCAGGCATGGGCCGCGATCCTGCGGCGCACCGATCGGCCGGCCGGGCTGTGTCTCAGCCGACAGAACACTCCCGTGCTCGACCGATCCGACCTCGGATCGGCCAAGCAGACGGCCCGCGGCGCATACATCCTGGCCGAGGCCAAGGGTGGCCACCCGGACGTCATCGTTCTCGCGTCTGGGACCGAGGTACAGATCGCGCTGGAGGCGCGGGAGTCCCTCGAAGCTGAGGGGGTCGCCACCCGGGTCGTTTCTGTGCCATGCATGGAGTGGTTTGCCGAGCAGTCGGCGGACTACCGCGAGTCGGTCCTCCCCTCCGACATCTCGGCTCGAGTGTCCATCGAGGCAGGCATCGCCGCATCCTGGCGGGATCTGGTCGGCGACCGAGGGCGCTCGGTGAGCCTCGAGCACTTCGGCGCCTCGGGAGCGGCGGAGACGCTCTATCGGGAGTTCGGGCTCACGGCGGATGCGGTTGTCGCCGCTGCCCACGTCACGCTTTCCAAGTCGGCAATCACCTCAGGAGGCACGCCATGACCAGTCCCCTGCAGTCGCTCGCACGAGCTGGGGTCGCCGTTTGGCTCGACGATCTCAGTCGCACTCGGCTCGCCGAGGGCACCCTCGCGGACATGGTGGCCACCGGCGACGTCGTCGGTGTCACCACCAACCCGTCGATCTTCGAGAAGGCCCTGGCCCACGGCGAGGCCTACGCCGAGCAGATCCGTGACCTCGCGCAGCGGCGGTTGACGGTGGAGGAGGCGGTCCGCTCCCTCACGACCTACGACGTCCGCTGGGCCTGTGATGTGCTGCGACCTGCCTACGAGGCGAGCGGCAGCGTTGACGGCCGAGTGTCCATCGAGGTCGATCCCCGGCTGGCCCATGACACGGCAACGACAGTTGCCGAGGCGCGTGGCCTCTGGTGGCTCGTGGACCGCCCGAACCTCCTGATCAAGATTCCGGCGACAGTGGAGGGCCTTCCCGCGATCACCGAGGTGATGGCGGCCGGCATCAGCGTGAACGTCACCCTGATCTTCGGTATCGACCGCTACCGAGCCGTGATGGATGCCTTCTTGTCTGGGCTCGAACAGGCCAAGCAGAACGGGCACGACCTGTCGACGATCGCGTCGGTTGCGTCTTTCTTCGTCTCGCGCGTGGATACCGAGGTCGACCATCGCCTGGACAAGATCGGCAACGCCCAAGCGACCGAACTGCGTGGGAAGGCTGCCATCGCGAATGCCAGGCTGGCGTACGCCGCGTACGAGGAAGTGTTCCGCTCCGCCCGATGGGAGGTCCTCGCGGCTGCCGGTGCCCGGCCGCAACGCCCGCTATGGGCGTCCACCGGTGTCAAGGACCCGGCCTATGACGACACCCGGTATGTCGTCGACCTGGTCGCCCCAGGGACGGTCAACACCATGCCCGAGGCAACCATGAAGGCGGTCGCCGATCACGGCCAGGTCGAGGGCGATGCAATCGCCGGCACCGCCGCTGCCCAGCGGACCTTCGACGAGCTCGGCGAGGTCGGGGTCGACATGAACGACGTGGTGGAGGTGCTGGAGTCCGAGGGGGTCTCAAAGTTTGAGGACTCCTGGAACTCGTTGCTGGCAACCGTGTCGGACCAGCTCGCCGCCGCCCAAGAGGGCCGAGTCTGACGTGGGCCGGGCCCTCGAGTACACCAACCCCCTGCGTGATCCGCGAGACCGCAGACTCCCACGCATCGCTGGCCCGTGTGGCTTGGTCATCTTCGGGGTCACAGGCGACCTGTCCCGCAAGAAGTTGATGCCGGCCGTCTACGACCTGGCTAATCGTGGACTCCTACCGCCGGGGTTCAGTCTCGTGGGCTTTGCCCGCCGGGACTGGGCAGACCAGGACTTCGCGGAGATCGTTCACGAGTCCGTGAAGCAGCACGCACGAACGCCGTACCGCGAGGACGTCTGGACACATCTGTGCGAGGGCATCCGCTTCGTCGCGGGAGACTTCGCCGATGACGCAGCTTTCAGGACCCTGAAGGAGACGATCAACCAACTTGACCGTGAACGCGGCACCGGAGGCAATCATGCGTTCTACCTATCGGTCCCGCCCAAGTTCTTCCCGACGGCCATCAATCAGCTGCAAGCTCACGGATTGACTGAGGGGCCGGCTGATTCGTGGCGCCGGGTCGTCGTAGAAAAGCCGTTCGGCCACGACCTGGCCAGCGCTCAGGAGCTGAACCGCATTGTCGGCGAGGTGTTCGAAGCCGGGTCGGTCTTTCGCATCGACCACTATCTGGGCAAAGAAACAGTGCAGAACATCATGGCGCTGCGGTTCGCCAACACGTTGTTCGAGCCGATCTGGAATGCCAACTATGTCGATCATGTGCAGATCACCATGGCCGAAGACGGCGGCGTCGGTGGGCGGGCTGGTTACTACGACGGCATCGGGGCGGCCCGCGATGTCATCCAGAACCATCTGTTGCAGCTCCTGGCCTTGACGGCCATGGAAGAACCCGTTTCGTTCGAAGCGGCCCATGTGCGGCACGAGAAGGAGAAGCTGCTCTCGGCGATCCGGCTCCCCAACGATCTGGCCAAGCACACAGCGCGGGGGCAGTACGCACGAGGCTGGCAGGGTGGCGAGAAGGTCGTTGGCTACCTAGAGGAAGACGGGATACCCGCCGGCTCGACCACGGACACCTTTGCGGCTATCCGCCTGGACATCGACACTCGCCGATGGGCGGGAGTGCCCTTCTACCTTCGGACCGGCAAGCGACTGGGGCGCCGAGTCACCGAGATCGCTGTGGTCTTCAAGGCAGCTCCACACCTGCCCTTCGAGGCAACCGCGACCGCGGAGCTCGGCCACAACGCTCTGGTCATCCGGGTCCAGCCAGACGAGGGAACCTCTCTTCGGTTTGGCTCGAAGGTCCCTGGCACGTCTATGGAAGTGCGCGACGTCACCATGGACTTCTCCTACGGTGAGTCGTTCTTGGAGTCCAGCCCGGAGGCCTACGAGCGCCTCATCCTGGATGTGCTCATCGGCGAAGCACCGTTGTTCCCTCGCCATGAAGAAGTGGAGCTGTCCTGGAAGATCCTCGATCCCGTGGAGGAGTTCTGGGCGTCCGAAGGCGCCCCAGAGGCGTACCCCTCGGGCACCTGGGGGCCGTCGAACGCCGATCGCATGCTTGCGGTCGACGGCCGGACGTGGCGGCGCCCATGATTGCCGATCTGTCAGATACGACGGCGTCGCAGGTCGCGAGCGCCATCATGCTGGCCCGTCACCGGGCCGGCGTCCCCGCAGTCGGCATGGTGGCCACGCTCGTCATCGTCACGGATGAGCAGTCCCACTACGACGCCCTTCGAGCCGCACAGGAGATGTCACGCGAACATCCCGCACGCATCTTGGTCGCGATTCCCCGGCCGGGACGTGACGCAGCGCGCCTGGACGCCGAGCTCCGCTTCCTGGGCGACTCGGGCCCCGGAGAGACGGTGCTTCTTCGTTTGCACGGTGAGTTGGCCGAACACACGGAGTCGGTCCTCCTTCCACTCCTGCTGCCCGATGCCCCGGTTGTGGTCTGGTGGCCCGCACAAGCACCGCCGGTGCCCGCCGAGGACCCCGTCGGACGATTGGCGCAGCGTCGGGTAACCGACGCTGCTGGTTGCGAAGACCCGCTTGCCGCCCTGAGCGCCAGGGCGGTCGGCTACCAGCCCGGCGACACCGATCTGTCCTGGACGCGGATCACCGCGTGGCGAGCTCTTCTGGCCGCTGCTCTGGATCTCCCGCACGAAGCAATCATCGGAGGCGAGGTCTCCTGTGAGCCGGGTAGCCCGAGCTCGGAGCTGCTCGCCCGATGGCTGGAGTCCAGGCTCAAGGTTTCGGTGACGAGAAGCCAGAGTCCCGGCCCGGGCATCACTGCAGTGCGGCTGCAATCCGATTCGGGCGACACAGTCATCTCCCGTCCGGATGGTCGAGCTGCCGAGCTGACCCGCCCGGA
This sequence comes from uncultured Actinomycetota bacterium, assembly GCA_963819985.1. Taxonomy (GTDB): domain Bacteria; phylum Actinomycetota; class Actinomycetes; order DATJPE01; family DATJPE01; genus JANPBY01. Next base: position 833,343 of record CAWFYH010000002.1, read on the forward strand.
TCGACCGACGCGCGAGGTGTCGCTGGTGGCTCGACAAACGGTGGAGATCCTCGCTGAGGAGATGCGTCGTCTGGATCCAGACGAGATCTATGCCGAGGTCCTTCGATGGCCCGGGCTACCACCAGACGTGAGGAGCCGTCCATGACAGCCCGCGAGGTAGTTGTTCACCGAGACGCTGACCTGCTGGCACAGGCGGTGGCGGCGCGCTTCATCACCCGAGTCGTGGATGCCCAAGCAGCGCAGGGTCACGCTCACGTCTGTCTCACCGGTGGACGCACCGGGACTGCTGTCTTGGCTGCCGTTGCGAGCGCACCCGCGCGGGACGCCATCGACTGGCAACGCCTGGACGTGTGGTGGAGCGACGAGCGATTCCTGCCGACAGGTGACGCAGAGCGCAACGAGACCGGCGCCCGGGAGGCGCTGCTCAACCGGGTGCCCTTGGATGAGGCGCGCATCCACGCGATGCCCAACCCTGACGGTCCCGACGGAACCGATGTCGCTGCCGCCGCCGAACGCTACGCACAGGATCTCGCCGCGGCAGCCCACCCCGAAGACCGGCTTCGGGTGCCCCCCTTCGACGTCTCCTTGCTCGGGGTCGGTGAGGATGGGCATGTAGCGTCGCTGTTCCCAGGCCACCCCGGCATGCACGAGACGGAACGCACCGTGATCGCCGTACACGGGTCACCCAAGCCTCCCCCGACCCGGACCAGCTTGTCGATGCCGGCCGTGTGCGCCGCTCGTGAGGTCTGGCTCGTCGCCGCTGGGGCGGGCAAGGCCGCGGCCCTACGGCTCGCGCTGGACGAGCACGCCGGCCCCCTACAGGTCCCGGCGTCGGCTGCCCGCGGCACCCGACGAACGCTCGTACTCCTCGACACTGCTGCCGCTTCGCGACTGCCCCGAGGCCTGGACCGGATCGCCAGCCCCTAGCGCAGCTGCTCAGCTGCCGCGGAGCTTGGCCAATGCCTCGTTGAGGATGGCATCGCCGTCGACCTCGGTACGCCGCTCGCGCACGTATGCCAGATGGGTCTTGTAGGGCTCGTTGCGCGGCGGAGCCGGCGGGTTGGACTTGTCGCGCGAACACGGGTATCCACACTTCGGACAATCCCACTGCTCAGGGATGGCCGCATCAGTGGCGAACGACGGGCGTGTCTCGTGGCCGTTGGAGCACCAGAACGAGACTCGTCGGCGCGGAGCGGAGTCACCACGCTCGGCCTCCCCCATGGGTCCGGCGCCGACCCGGCTGCCCTTGATCGCGTTTCCGCTGGCCATCGCCGGCTCCCTAGAAGCTGTTCTTCATGATCAGGCCGAGGCCCACGACCGAACTGATCCAGACGAGACCAACGATGATGGTCAACCGGTCCAGGTTGCGCTCAGCCACGGCCGAACCCCCGACCGACGACGTGACGCCGCCTCCGAACATGTCCGACAGTCCACCGCCCTTGCCCTTGTGCAAGAGCACGAGCACGATCATGAGGAGACTGGAGGCGATCAGCACCAAGCCGAGGCCGACGATCATGAAGTTCCCTTCGCGCAAGGTCTCGCGGTCCTCAACGTTTGCTGTGGAATCCGCCTCGAAGCATGGTACCCACCAGCCATGGTACCTAGGACGACTCTTCGGTCCGCTCCCGGTGATATCTGACGATCCCGACGAACTCCTCCGGGTCGAGGCTCGCCCCGCCGATCAGGGCGCCGTCGACGTCGCGTTCAGCCATGATCGCCGCGGCGTTCGATGCCTTCACCGAACCGCCGTAGAGCACCCGGATCCCCGCCGCGAGATCCGACTCGTAGAGCTCACCAAGCCGAGCCCGTACGGCTCCACAGACCTCCTGCGCATCCGCCGGCGTGGCCACCTTGCCGGTGCCGATGGCCCACACCGGCTCATAGGCCACGACGATCCGCTGCGCCCTGTCCGACCCAAGACCCTCCAGCGCCGCAGTCAGCTGAGCCAAGCAGTGCCCGACGTGGTTTCCGGTCTCGCGCACAGCGAGGTCCTCCCCGATGCACAGGATCGGCGTCAGGTCGTGACGGAAGGCAGCAGCCACCTTGTCCCGGACGAGTGCATCGTCCTCACCGTGATACTGACGACGTTCGCTGTGACCGACCACGACATAGCTGCACCCGAGCTTGGCCAGCATGAGGCCGGAGATGTCCCCTGTGAAGGCTCCCGAGTCGTGGGTCGAGAGATCCTGGGCGCCGTAGCCGAGGCGAAGGTCATCACCGTCCACCATCGTCTGCACCGATCGCAGATCGGTGAAGGGAGGGAGGATCACCACCTCTACCCGGTTGAAATCCTCGTCGCTCAGGGTGAACGCGAGCCTTTGAGTCAGAGCGATGGCTTCAAGATGGTTGTTGTTCATCTTCCAGTTGCCCGCCATGAGCGGCTGTCGAGCATGCTTGCCGGCTCTCGTGGTCATCGCTATTCACCCTCCAAGGCGGTGAGGCCGGGGAGCTCGCGTCCTTCGAGGAACTCGAGCGACGCCCCTCCTCCGGTCGAGATGTGACCGAATGCGCTGTCCTTGAAGCCGAGAGCACGGACGGCCGCAGCAGAGTCTCCCCCACCCACAACGGTCAGCCCGCGAACGCCGGACAAGGCCTCAGCTAGAGCCCGGGTTCCTTCGGCATAGGGCTCCATCTCGAACACTCCCATCGGTCCGTTCCAGAACACCGTTGCTGCGTCGGAGAGCGCCGCTGCGAAGTCGGCCCGCGTCTGCGGACCGATGTCCAGACCCATGCGATCGGCCGGTATAGCGCTCACGGGCACGACGTCGTGCGCTGCGTCCGCGCTGAAGGCGTCAGCTGCCACGACATCGCTCGGCACGAGCAGCTGGACGCCCGAGTGTTCCGCCGCAGCGAGCAGTCCGCGCACGGTGTCGAGCTGGTCGGACTCGAGCAGGCTGGTGCCGACTTCGTGTCCCTGGGCGGCAAGGAACGTATAGGCCATCCCTCCGCCGATGAGCAGCCGGTCGACCGAGCGCAACAAGTTCTCGATGACCCCGAGCTTGTCGGAGACCTTGGCGCCGCCGAGCACCACGACGTACGGCCGCTCCGGCTCACTCGTCAGTCGTCGAAGAACTCCCACCTCGGTGCTGATGAGCGGCCCAGCCACGTGTGGGAGGCGCTGGGGTAGGTCGTAGACGCTGGCGTGGCGCCGATGGACCGCACCGAAACCGTCCCCGACATAGGCATCCGCAAGGGCAGCGAGCCGGTCGGCGAACGCAGCCCGTTCGACATCGTCCTTGGCCGTCTCGCCAGGCTCGAAACGCAGGTTCTCGAGCAGCACGACGCCACCGTCAGCGAGCTCAGAGACCGCGACCTGCGCGCCCGGGCCGGCCGTGTCTCCGGCCAAGGCGACCGGCTTGCCCAGCAGCCCAGCGAGTCGCCGGGCGACCGGCGCCAGCGACAGATCGGGGACGACCTGACCCTTTGGCCGCCCGAGGTGAGCGCAGACCACCACTCGTGCACCGCGCTCACACAGCGCCGCGATGGTGGGGAGGCTTGCTCGGATACGGCCGTCGTCCGTGATCTTCTGACCACCAGCTCCATCGGTGGCTAGCGGGACATTCATGTCCGAACGGACCAGCACTCGCCGTCCGGCTACGCCCTCGGCGAGGAGGTCGTCGAGGGTGCGCACTCGGCGCCCTGCCTAGAGGCTCGCACCGACGTGGAGCACCAGGTCGGCGAGCCGGTTGCTGTAGCCCCACTCGTTGTCGTACCAGCCGATGACCTTGGCCTGGTTGGCGCTCACCTTGGTCAGCCCTGCGTCGAAGATGCACGATGCGGGATCGGTGACGATGTCCGAGGACACGATGGGGTCCTCCGTGTAGCGCAGGAAGCCCTTCATGGGGCCATCGGCTGCAGCCCGCACCGCAGCGTTGAGCTCCTCCGCAGTCGTCTCGCGCCCGAGGCTGACCGTCAGGTCCGTCGCCGACCCCGTGGGAATGGGCACGCGTAGGGCGAACCCGTCCAGCTTGCCCTTCAGCTCGGGCAGGACCAGCCCGATCGCCTTGGCCGCGCCGGTGGACGTGGGCACGATGTTGATCGCTGCCGCCCTTGCCCGCCGCAGATCCGGGTGTGGAGCGTCTTGCAGGTTCTGATCCTGGGTGTAGGCGTGGATGGTGGTCATCAGCCCACGCTCGATCGTGAAGGCGTCGTGGATGGCCTTGGCCATGGGCGCGAGGCAGTTGGTCGTGCACGACGCGTTGGACACGATGGTGTGCTCCGCCGGGTCATAGTCCTCGTGGTTCACGCCCATGACGACGGTGATGTCCTCGTTCTTGGCCGGCGCCGAGATGATCACCTTTCGGGCTCCACCGTCGATGTGCGCCCGGGCCTTGGTGGCGTCTGTGAAGAAGCCGGTGGACTCGATGACGATGTCGACCCCGAGGTCGGCCCATTTCAGGGCTGCTGGATCACGTTCTTCGAATGTGCGGATGCCGACGCCGTCGACGACAATCTCCTCGTCGGTGTTGGAGACCTCCCCCGGCAGCCGACCAAGGATGGAGTCGTACTTCAGCAGGTGGGCAAGGGTTCTGTTATCGGTCAGATCGTTGACCGCCACGATTTCGATATCCGCGCCAGACGCGCGCACTGCGCGGTAGAAGTTGCGGCCGATCCGGCCGAATCCGTTGATGCCGACACGTACGGTCACAACTGCTCCTCACAGATTCTCTTCAGGACAGTCTCTTCTTGGGACTGAGCTTCTTGCTGCCTTGAGCCTATCGGTGTTCTCTTCGGGCTCAGTTCTCTTCGGGCTCAGCCTTGCAGCATGTCCGGCGTCAGGTTTGCCTCGGTGTTGGGAACACCGGTCTCTTCGGCCTTCTTGTCTGCCATGGCCAACAGTCGGCGGATGCGGCCGGCGACCGCGTCCTTGGTCATGGGTGGGTCGGCCAGCGCGCCTAGCTCCTCCAGGCTGGCCTGACCGTGCTCGAGACGCAGCCGTCCAGCGGTGGCCAGATGGTCGGGGATGTCATCACCCAAGATTTCGAGGGCTCGTTGCACCCGTGCGGCGGCGGCGACAGCCGCGCGTGCGGATCTCCGCAGGTTGGCGTCGTCGAAGTTTGCCAACCGGTTGGCCGTTGCCCTGACCTCGCGACGCATCCGTCGCTCCTCCCAGGCCAGAACGCTCTCGTGGGCGCCAAGGCGGGTGAGCAGCTCACTGATCGCATCTCCGTCGCGGACAACGACCCGGTCGACACCTCTCACCTCGCGTGCCTTCGACGGGATGCCCAGTCGCCGGGCAGCCCCCACCAGAGCAAGGGCTGCCTCTGGTCCAGGGCAGGTGATCTCCAACGCGGAGGATCGTCCCGGCTCGGTGAGCGATCCGTGCGCCAAGAACGCCCCGCGCCAGGCCGCCTCGATGTCTGCCACCGAACCGGAAACAACCTGCGGTGGAAGACCGCGGACCGGACGCCCACGCAGGTCGAGCAGCCCGGTCTGCCTTGCCAGTGCTTCGCCGTCCTTGACCACTCGCACGACATAGCGGTTCCCCCGACGAAGCCCACCTGGGGCCACGACCGCAACATCGCTGCTGTGCCCATAGATCTCCGCGATGTCACGACGCAGGCGACGGGCGACGGACCCGGTGTCGAGCTCGGCTTCCACGACGATGCGACCCGACACGATGTGTAGGCCACCGGCGAAGCGCAGCATCGCCGAGACCTCGGCCTTGCGGCAGGACGGTGCAGTGACTACGACCCGTGACAGTTCGTCCTTCACCGCCGAGGTCATCGCCATGGGCCGATCCTGCCACGCCCGAGGATCTCGGTGAACGCCGCCGCCAACCGATCTGGGTCATGCCGGGGCGTGCCATCCCCGACCTCCACCGTCCTGAGGGTCAAGTCTGTCTGTTCTTGCGCGCACCAGCGGGCCACCGAATCCAGCCCGTCAAGGGCCGCCGGATCGGCCACCAGGACGTCGATGTGCAGGTCGGGGGCGTGCTCGAGGAGTACGTCGAGATGCTGCTCGGCCGTGAATCCCTCGGTTTCACCTGGCTGAGAGCCGAGATTGAGCACGACGACCAGCCGAGCCGACGTCTCCGCCAGGGCGACCCGCAGTTCGGGAACGAGCAGATGCGGAATCACCGAGGAGAACCACGAGCCAGGACCGAGCACCACGACGTCGGCCTCGAGGATTGCCTGAACCGATTCGGGACATGCTGGTGGCGCTGCGGGCACCAGTCGAACCGCCACCACCTGCCCGGCCGCCGTGGCGACCGCGACCTGGCCGCGTACCACGGTGACAGTGGCCTGTGAGCTGCCGTCCCCCAGCTGGATCTCGGCCTCGATGTCCAGTGGCACCGCAGCCATGGGAAGCACCCGTCCCTGTGCCCCGAGCAGTCTGGCGACCCAGTCCAGGCCCTCCACGGTGCCATGTGTCTCCCAGAGTGCCGCGATGAGGAGATTGCCGAGGGAGTGGCCGGCCAGATCTCCTGTGCCCCCGAAGCGGTGCTGGAGAACCTCGCTCCAGGTCTGGCCCCACTGGTCGTCGCGGCACAGCGCGGCCAAGGCCATGCGCAGGTCGCCCGGCGGAAGGATGCCGAACTCCGTCCGCAGTCGTCCGCTGGAACCCCCGTCATCAGCGACGGTGACCACGCCGGTCAGGTCCAGCCGTGACCCGGCAATGGTGACCTTGCGAAGTGCGCTCAACGTGACGGCAAGTCCGTGCCCGCCTCCCAACGCGACCACCTTGGGACGTGAGTCCACGAGCGTCACTCACGCCCCAGGTCTCGGTGGACGACGCGGGTGGGAACGCCTGAGGACCCGAGCCGCGCGGCCAGGGCCTCCCCCATCGCCACGCTTCGATGCTTGCCTCCCGTGCACCCGACCGCCAGTGTGACGAAGCGCTTTCCCTCACGCAGATAGCCCGGAGCCATGAGCCGGACCACGTCGAGAAACCGGTCGAGGACTTCCACAGCAGCCGGCTGGCCGAGGACGTATTCACTTACCGCTGCATCGAGACCGGTGCGCGGACGCAGCTCCGGCAGCCAGTGCGGATTGGGGAGGAATCGGCAATCGAGGACCACGTCGGTGTCCAGTGGGACGCCGTACTTGTAGCCAAAGGTCACCACGGTGGCGCGCAGTCCCGGATGGACGGCGTCGCTCATCGCCTCCTCGACCGCCGCGCGGAGCTCGTGCACGTTGAAGTCGCTCGTGTCGATGACCAGGTCGGCGTCGCCGCGAAGATCTTCCAGGAGCAGCCGTTCGGCGGCGATTCCGTCGGTCAGCCGACCGTCGCCTTGCAGCGGATGGCGACGGCGGACCGATTCGAAACGCCTGACCAGCACGTCGTCTGAGGCCTCGAGGTACATGATCTGCGGCTGGATCCCCATCCCGGACAGCTGGTCGAGCACGGTTCGCAGATCCGAGAAGAAGGCTCCACCCCGTACGTCGACGATGGCGGCCATCCTGGGCACGGCACCCTGCCCGCGAGCGCCCAGGTCCATCAGCGTGGGCAGCAATCCTGGCGGAAGGTTGTCGACCACGAACCAACCCAGATCCTCGAGCGCTGCGCCAACGGTAGTGCGACCTGCCCCGCTCATGCCGCTGACGAGCAACAACTCGGGACGGCCGCCGCGCTGCGGCTGATCCACCACGTGCCTCCTCAGTCGGCTGTGTCTAACGCCAGCAAGTGCCTAGCATGCTCCATCGGTCGCGGAATCAGTCGAGGATCTCACCGGTGGAGACGTTCACTGCCGTCGGCTCGTCAGCAGACTGATCTGCCGGCGACCGAAGTGCGTTCACCACCGCCGCTGCTGTTCTGGGGCCGAGCCCAGGCACCTCCGCCACCTCGGACTCGGTGGCTGCACGGAGTCGTTTGAGGGATCCGAAGTGGCGGAGCAGCGCCTTGCGTCGGGTCTCACCAAGCCCAGGGACGTCGTCGAGAGCACTTGCAGTCATCGACCGAGAGCGGCGTTGCCGATGGTAGGCGATGGCAAAGCGATGGGCTTCGTCGCGGACCCGCTGGAGCAGATAGAGGGCTTCACTCGTGCGGCCCAGAATCACCGGCTCGGCCTCGTCCGGGAGCCACACCTCCTCCAGGCGCTTCGCGAGTCCGACAACGGCGATCTCATCGATGCCGAGATCGTTCAATGCGCCCTTGGCTGCGGCAACCTGTGGGGCCCCTCCGTCCACGACCAGCAAATTGGGGGCATAGGCGAATTTGCGCGGTCTGCCGGTGTCGGGGTCGATGCCCGGTCGCACGTCCATGGTCGTGCCAGCAGTCGGGTCGGCCGCGAGGTCGATCTCGAGCTCGACGGACTGCTCCCGATCTTCCAAGTAGCGGCGAAACCGGCGCGTCACCACCTCGCGCACGGATGCGACGTCGTCTTGGCCCTCTACGCCGCGGACGGCAAATCGTCGGTATTCGGACTTGCGGGCCAGACCGTCCTCGAACACGACCAACGACGCGACCACCTCGGTGCCCTGCAGGTTCGACACATCGATGCACTCGATCCGCAGCGGAGCCTCGGCGAGGTTGAGGGCTTCCTGCATCTCGGCGAGCGCCCGCGATCGGGCCGTGAGGTCGCCCGCCCGTCTCGTCTTGTGCAGAACCAGCGTCTGCTCCGCGTTGCGCGCCACGGTCTCGAGAAGGGCCCGCTTGTCCCCGCGCCTTGGGACCCGGAGTGCGACATTCGATCCACGACGGTCGGTCAACCACTCCCCGAGCACGACGTGGTCGTCGGGCAGCGCGGGCACCAGCACCTCTCGTGGGACGGCGTCTCCGGCTTCGCCGCCGTACAGCTGCTGGATCAGCCGCTCGATGAGGTCGCCCGTCGTCCCGTCCTCGACCCGATCCACCACGTAGCCGCGTTGACCACGGATTCTTCCCCCGCGGACGTGGAAGACCTGCACGGCGGCCTCCAGCGGATCTTCGGCCAGTGCGATGACGTCAGCGTCGGTCGCGTCACCAAGGACGACCGCGTTCTTCTCCATGGCCTTGGTGAGCGCTCCGATGTCGTCACGCAGTCGCGCGGCACGTTCGTAGTCCTGCTCGTCCGATGCTGCCCGCATCTCGCGCTCCAGGCGGCGCACGTACGGCGTGGTGTTGCCGTCCATGAACGCGCAGAAGTCCTCCACGATGGCCCGGTGCTCAGCGGCGCTGACGCGTCCAACACACGGTGCCGAGCACTTGCCGATGTAGCCGAGCAGGCACGGCCTGCCCACCTGGCCGGCTCGGCGAAAGACACCCGCGCTGCACGTGCGTGCGGGAAAGACCCGGAGCAGCAGGTCCAGCGTCTCGCGGATCGCCCACGCGTGCGAGTAGGGCCCGTAGTAGCGAACCCCCTTGCGTTTGGGGCCGCGCATCACCTGCAACCGCGGGTAGTCCTCGTTCAGGGTGACGGCCAGGCTCGGGTAGCTCTTGTCGTCGCGATACTTGACGTTGAACCGCGGGTCGAACTCCTTGATCCAGGAATACTCGAGCTGAAGAGCCTCCACCTCGTTCGAGACGACGGTCCAGTCGACCGCCGCCGCGGTGGTGACCATGGACTGGGTGCGCGGGTGCAACGCGGTCAGATCCTGGAAGTACGAACCCAGCCGGGAGCGCAGGCTCTTGGCCTTGCCGACATAGACGACCCGCCCTTGCGCGTCCTTGAACCGGTAGACCCCGGGCGCGTCCGGGATCGACCCCGGGGTCGGCCGGTAGGACGACGGATCAGCCACCGTCCGAGACTACGACGCTGAACCGACGGGTGGCGGAGGCGACCGGACCCTCAGTCGGAGACGGTCACCTCGGAGCCGGACACCGTAGCGGTGAGCGGCGTCAGTCCGCGGGGCGCCGGCCCACCAAGCCGGGCGCCGTCGGCTGCGCTGAACGTCGACCCGTGGCAGGGACAGCTGATGACATCGTCAGCGACCTTGTCGACCGTGCACGACTGGTGCGGACAGATGGCGCTGAAGGCCTTGAAGTCGCCAGCGACGGGCTGGGTCACGACGACGCTGTCCGCGATGACACCGCCGTGGAGCGGCACGGAGTCGGTCGACACGGTCACGGGAGCATCGGCAGTCGCCCCGTTCGAGGGGGTGGACTCGCCCCCGCACGCGCTCAGCAGGGGAAGGGCGACGGCCGCGGCGCCCATGGCGCCGGCGCCGAGAAGCACGGTCCTGCGGTCGGGCTGTTCCACGCGATCTCCTCGAGTTGTTGCTTCAGGCCGACTTGGCCCTGGTCGGACGGCGTTTGGGTGACGATCGAGGCGTCGATGCGCGCGCGGGACGTTTGCGCGCTGGCGGCTGCGCAGGCTCGACGAGGCGCTTGAGGAAGCCGCCCGTGTGACTGTCGGGAACCGCTGCCACCTCCTCGGGCGTGCCGGTCGCCACGACCAACCCACCGCCTGTGCCACCCTCCGGACCCATGTCGATGATCCAGTCGGCTGTCTTGACGACATCGAGGTTGTGCTCGATCACCACGACGGAGTTGCCCTTGTCGACCAAGCTCTGGAGTACGCCCAACAGCTTGGCGATGTCCTCGAAATGCAGACCGGTGGTGGGCTCGTCAAGGACATAGACGGTGCGGCCGGTCGAGCGCTTCTGGAGCTCCGCCGCCAGCTTGACGCGCTGCGCCTCCCCGCCAGAAAGTGTGGGGGCCGGCTGACCCAAGCGCACGTAACCGAGACCCACGTCGTTCAAGGTCTGCAGATGACGCGCGATGGGGGGCACGGCTGCAAAGAAGTCGAGGCCCTCCTCGATCGACATGTCCAGGACTTCAGCGATGGTCTTCCCCTTGAAGTGCACCTCGAGGGTCTCGCGGTTGTAGCGAGCGCCGTGGCACACCTCGCACGGGACGTAGACGTCAGGCAGGAAGTTCATCTCGATCTTGATCGTGCCGTCGCCTGAACACGCTTCGCACCGCCCGCCCTTCACGTTGAACGAGAACCGGCCCTGCAGGTATCCGCGGACCTTGGCCTCGCTCGTCTGGGCGAACAGCTTGCGGACATGGTCGAACACGCCGGTGTAGGTCGCCGGGTTGGAGCGCGGCGTGCGCCCGATCGGCCCTTGATCCACGTGGACCACTTTGTCGAGATGCTCCACCCCGCGCACGCGCTTGTGGCGGCCGGGGACCGTCCGTGCACCGTTCAGTTCACGGGCCAGCACGTTGTAGAGGATGTCGTTGACCAGGGTCGACTTCCCCGAGCCAGACACGCCGGTGACTGCGACGAAGCAACCGAGCGGGATCTCGACGTCGACGTCTTGCAGGTTGTGCTCGTGCGCGCCCTCGATCAGTAGCGTGCGGGACGGTGTCACGGGGCGACGGACCGGCGGGACGGGAATCTCACGACGACCCGCCAGATAGTGACCGGTCAGCGAATCGGGTGACGCAAGCAGGTCCTCGACGCTGCCAGACACGACGATCTGTCCGCCGTGCTCACCAGCGCCGGGGCCGATGTCGACCACCCAGTCGGCCATCCGGATGGTGTCTTCGTCATGCTCCACCACGATCAGGGTGTTGCCCAGGTCGCGCAGCCTGACCAACGTCTCGATGAGTCGGTGGTTGTCGCGCTGGTGCAGCCCGATCGAGGGTTCGTCGAGGACGTAGAGGACACCCACCAGACCCGAGCCGATCTGGGTGGCGAGCCTGATCCGCTGCGCCTCCCCGCCTGCCAACGTCGCCGCCGGCCGGTCGAGGGTCAGGTAGTCGAGACCGACGTCAAGAAGGAACCGGAGGCGTTCATTGACCTCCTTGAGCACCCGCTCGGCGATCTGCGCCTCCCGCGGATCGAGATCAAGGGTGCGCAGGAAATCCGCGCACTCGACGATGGGCAGCGCCGCGACCTCCGCGATGGAACACCCCCCGAGCGTCACAGCCAGCGTGACCGGCTTGAGCCGGGCGCCCTGGCAGGCCGGGCACGGAACCTCCCGCATGAAGCCTTCGTAGCGCTCCCGGCTGGCGTCACTCTCGGCTTCGGCGTGCCGCCGCTGGACGTAGGGGATCACGCCTTCGAAGCTCGTGTAGTAGGACCGTTCACGCCCGTAGCGGTTCTGGTAGCGCACGTGGACCTGCTCGGGGTGACCTTCCAGCAGCGACGTACGCGCCTTGGGCGGAAGCCGTCGCCAAGCGACGTCGGTGCGGAAGCCGATCGTCTCGGCCAGGGCCTGGATCAGCCGACCGAAGTAGTCGCTCGTGTGCGCCGAGCTCCATGGCGCGAGTGCGCCGTCGTCCAGCGAGGCGTCGGCATCGGGGACGACCAGCTCGGGATCAACTTCCATCCTGGTGCCGATTCCGGTGCACTCGGGGCAGGCACCGAAGGGGCTGTTGAAGGAGAACGAGCGTGGCTCGAGCTCCTCGAAGGACAGATCGTCGTAGGGACAGTAGAGGTGCTCGGAGAACTGCCGCTCGCGAGCGGGGTCGTCGTCGGGGAGGTCGACGAACTCGAGGGTGACCAGTCCCCCACCCAGGGCCAGCGCGGTCTCGATGGAGTCGGTCAGTCGGCGCTTGGCCCCCGGCTTGACCTGCAGCCGGTCGACCACGACCTCGATGGTGTGCTTCTGCTGCTTCTTCAGCGTGGGTGGCTCGGTGAGGGAGTGGTTGACCCCGTCGACCCGGGCCCGGCTGAAACCCTTGGCCTGCAGCTCCTTGAAAAGCTCGGAGTACTCGCCCTTCCTGCTGCGGACGACCGGCGCCAAGACCTGGAACCGACTACCGTCCTCCAGCTCGAGGACGCGGTCGACGATCGCCTGCGGCGTCTGCCGGCCGATCGGTCGAGCGCAGACCGGACAGTGGGGGCGACCCGCGCGGGCATAGAGCAGCCGCAGATAGTCGTAGACCTCAGTGATCGTGCCAACCGTGGAACGAGGGTTTCGGTTGGTCGACTTCTGGTCGATCGAGACCGCCGGTGAGAGACCTTCGATGAAGTCGACGTCGGGCTTGTCCATCTGCCCGAGGAACTGGCGTGCATAGGCCGACAGCGACTCGACATAGCGGCGCTGCCCTTCGGCGAAGATCGTGTCGAAAGCCAGGCTGGACTTCCCCGACCCGGACAAGCCCGTGAAAACGATGAGCGCATCACGCGGGAGGTCGACAGAGACGTCCTTGAGGTTGTGCTCACGCGCGCCACGGACGATGAGGCGTTCGGCCACGGAAGAGTTCCTCCGGTTGCGCTCGGAAAGTTCTGCTGAAGAGGGGTGTGCTCAGGCTAGTCGGAGTCTCCGACACTCGCCGGACGGCTCGTACGCCTAGGGCACCGTCTGCCCCTGGGCGTACCGTCCAGCCCATGAGCGATCCAGACACTGACCCCCCTCCTTCCTTCGACCCGAAGGCGACCCTGCGGGAGCTGGACGACGCCACGGACCGCCTGCTCGACACGGTCAAGACCCTGGATGACGTCGCGCTGGGGAGACCCGCCGGGCTCCCCCGCTGGTCACGAGGGCATGTGGTCAGCCACCTGTCGCGCAACGCCGATGGACTGAGCAACCTGGCGCGGTGGGCCGCCACCGGGATCGAGTCACCGATGTACACCTCCCGGGAGGCGCGGGAGGTCGATATCGAGGCCGGTGCCGGACGCGGCGTGCTTGAGCAGCTCGCCGACCTGGAATCCAGCGCGCAGCTGCTGAGGGATCTGCTCGGGGGGATGAGCGGGGAGGCCGACCGCCGGATCCTTCGAGTCACGAGCGGGGCCGAGGTCGCAGGTTGGGAGATCCCGCTGCTGCGGATCCGCGAGGTGGAGGTGCATCACGTCGATCTTGCGGCCGGCTACGGCCCCACCGACTGGAGTGAGGAGTTCTGCATTCGAACCCTCGATCAGGTGACCGGGGTGTTTGCCGGACGGGACAACACGCCGTTCGCCCGCCTTGTCGATGATCAGGACCGCACGTGGGTCGTTGGCGCCGGCGAAGCCTCACTCCACGGGCCGACGAACTCTCTCCTGGCGTGGTTGCTGGGGAGGCGCGACGGCGCCGACCTGGTGCCTCGAGGGCGAGAAGACGTACCCCCGGCACCGACCTGGGCATGAGCGTGTGAGGATCGGGCCATGACCTACACCGGCAACGTCCACGTGGGTGGTCCACCGGCCGTTCGAGAGCTCACCGGCCTCATCGTCGAAAAGCTCGCCGTCGGCCCGATGGACAACAACGCCTATCTGTTGAGATCCCGTGCCACCGGTGAGCAGCTACTGATCGACGCAGCCGCCGAACCCGAACGGCTGCTCGACCTGGTTGGACCCGACGGACTGGTCGGCATCGTCACGACTCATCAGCACGGAGACCACTGGGTTGGCGGCCTTGCAGAGGTGAAGAGCGCCACGGCCGCGCCGACGTACGCCCACGAGCTCGACGCCGAAGGAATCGACGTCCCCACCGACCGGTTCCTCGCCGACGGCGACGTCCTGAGCTTCGGCGAGGTGTCGCTCACGGCGATCCACCTGGTCGGCCACACCCCAGGGTCGATCGCTCTGGTCTACGACGACCCCGACGGACCGCCCCACTTGTGGACCGGAGACTGCCTGTTCCCCGGTGGCCCGGGTGGGACACACGGAGACGCGCGAGCGTTCACCTCGTTGTTGGACGGGCTCGTGGCGAAGATCTTCGACGTGCTCCCGGACGAGACCTGGGTCTATCCCGGGCACGGGAAGGACACCACGCTCGGCGCGGAACGGCCGAGCCTCGACGAGTGGCGCGCTCGAGGCTGGTAGGCCGCGGCGATCCGGGCGCGGCTGCCGATCAGGCTCGGCGCTTATCGAAACGCGTGCGCAGCAGGCTGGCGACGGTCGTGACGACAAGAACCCCCACGATCACCCCCAGCGAGATGCTGATGGGGATCTCCGGCGCCCAGGAGACTGGTTCCCCGTTGTTGATGAAGGGCAATGTGTTGGTGTGCAGGGCCTCGAGGATCAGCTTGACCCCGATGAATCCCAGAATCACCGCAAGTCCCAATGACAGGTAGACCAGCCGATCGAGGAGCCCGCCGAGCAGGAAATACAGCTGCATCAGCCCCATCAGGGCGAAGGCGTTGGCCGCGAAGACGAGGTAGGGCTCCTTCGTGAGCCCGAAGATCGCTGGGATGGAGTCGAGAGCGAACAGCACGTCGGTCGTGCCGATGGCGACCATGACGACGAGCATGGGCGTGAACAGGCGGACACCGTCAACGGTGGTGCGGAGTTTGATGCCGTCGTAGTCATCTGAGGTCCTAACGACGCGTCTGACCAGACGAAGGAGCGCGTTCTCCTTGAAATCTGCGTCGTCGTCCTCGCCCTGCTTGGCGAGCTTCCAGGCGGTGTAGACGAGGAACGCGCCGAAGAAGTAGAAGACCCAGGAGTATCGGCTGATCGCTGCCGCACCCAGGGCAATGAAGATGCTGCGAAAGAGCAGGGCGAGCAGGATACCGATCAGCAACACCGTCTGTTGCGCGGAGGCGGGCACGCGAAACCTGGACATGATGATGACGAAGACGAACAGGTTGTCCAGGCTCAGGGAGTATTCGGTGAGCCAACCGGCGTAGAACTGCCCGGCGTACGTCTGCCCGTACACCGACCAGATGAACACCCCGAATGCCACCGCGAGGCCGATGAACAACAGCACCCACAGGACCGATTCGCGCATCGTCGGCAGGTGCGGCCGGCGACTCACCGCCAGCAGATCGCCACCGATGACGAGCAGCACGCCCAGGACAGTGATCGTCCAGACCGCTACAGAGACGTCCATGGAGTGGGGCGATTTCCTCGGGCAGTCGGAGAGGGGAAGATGGGCCGGGCGTCGAGGCTATCCGTTCCAGGACCCACGTCAGACAGATTAGGTCCCGGAGCGAGTCAGCGCATGCCGGCGGCGTCCATGCCGCGCAGCTCCTTCTTCAGCTCCCGGACCTCATCGCGCAGCCGCGCCGCCAGCTCGAACTGCAGCTCGGCGGCGGCGGCATGCATCTGGTCGTTCAGCTGCTGGATCAGGTCCGCCAGATCGGCGCGTGGGAGCTGAGCCAGGTCGGAGGCGTGTCGACCGACATCGGAGCCGAGAGCCAGCCCGGTCACGACGGCCTTGCCCCGACTACGCGATCGTCCCGACCCGAGCAGCGACTCGGTGTCGGCGTCCTCGCGGGCGATCAGGTCGGTGATGTCGGCGATCTTCTTCCGCAGCGGCTGCGGATCTACTCCCGCGGCTTCGTTGAAGGCGACCTGCTTCGCCCGACGGCGGTTGGTCTCGTCGATGGCCTGGGCCATCGACGGGGTGATCTTGTCGGCATACATGTGCACCTGGCCGGAGACGTTGCGAGCCGCACGGCCGATGGTCTGGATGAGCGAGGTCGAGGACCGAAGGAAGCCCTCTTTGTCGGCGTCGAGGATCGCCACCAGGGAGACCTCGGGCAGATCCAGACCCTCCCGCAGGAGGTTGATTCCGACCAGCACGTCGAACTCCCCCATGCGCAGCTCGCGCAACAGCTCCACGCGGCGAAGGGTGTCGACCTCGCTGTGCAGGTAGCGGACCTGGATCCCCAGATCGAGCAGGTAGTCGGTGAGATCCTCTGCCATCTTCTTGGTCAACGTGGTCACGAGGATCCGCTCGCCGATCGCGGATCGCTCCCTGATCTCATGGACCAGGTCATCGATCTGCCCCTTGGTGGTCTTCACGACGACCTCCGGATCGACCAGTCCGGTCGGACGGATGAGCTGCTCGACCACGCTGTCGACCCGGCCCAATTCGTACGGCCCCGGGGTCGCCGAAAGATAGACGGTTTGCCCGATCCGGTCCAAGAACTCTTCCCACCGCAACGGCCGGTTGTCCATGGCCGACGGCAACCGGAAACCGTGGTCGACCAAGGTGCGCTTGCGGCTCATGTCGCCCTCGTACATGCCTCCGACCTGGGGCACGGTGACGTGTGATTCGTCGATCACGAGCAGGAAGTCTTCGGGAAAGTAGTCGAGCAGCGTGTGCGGGGCCGTACCCTGCGCTCGGCCGTCGATGTGCCTGCTGTAGTTCTCGATCCCGCTGCACGAGCCGACCTGCCGCATCATCTCCAGGTCGTACGTCGTGCGCATCCGCAGTCGCTGAGCTTCGAGCAGCTTGCCCTGCCGCTCGAGCTCAGCCAACCGCTCCTCCAGCTCGGTCTCGATCCCGCGGACTGCTCGCTCCATCCGCTCGGGGCCGGCCACGTAGTGAGTCGCTGGGAAGACCCGCAGCTCGGTGTCCTCGGTGAGGACCTCACCGGTGACCGGGTGGAGGGTCATCAGCCGCTCAACCTCGTCGCCGAACATCTCGATGCGGACGGCGTGCTCCTCGTAGACCGGGAAGATCTCCACGGTGTCACCACGCACCCGGAAGGTGCCACGGGTGAACGAAAGGTCGTTGCGGGTGTATTGGACGTCCACGAACTTGCGCAGGAGGGCGTCCCGTTCGATCGTGTCCCCGACCCGAAGGTTGACACTGCGCTCCAGGTATTCCTGCGGGGTCCCCAGCCCATAGATGCACGAGACGCTCGCGACCACGACGACGTCGCGGCGGGTCAGCAGACTGTTGGTCGCTGAGTGCCGGAGCCGTTCGACCTCCTCGTTGATCGAGGAGTCCTTCTCGATGTAGGTGTCGGTCTGCGGGACGTAGGCCTCTGGCTGGTAGTAGTCGTAGTAGCTGACGAAGTACTCAACCGCGTTGTTGGGGAGCAGGTCCCGGAACTCGTTGGCGAGCTGCGCCGCCAGGGTCTTGTTGGGCGCCAGGACCAGGGTCGGTCGTTGCAGGCGCTCCACCAGCCAGGCAGTCGTCGCCGACTTCCCGGTGCCAGTCGCGCCGAGCAGCACGACGTTCTGCTCGCCGGCGCGGATCCGCCGCTCGAGATCGTCGATGGCGGACGGCTGGTCACCGGAGGGGACGAAGTCGGAGATCACCTCGAAGGGCGCCACCGTTCGTACGAGCTCGCTGACCGGTCTCATGTCTTCACCGTACGACTCCTCACCGACAGGACTCGAGTTTCGGCTACGGGACCACCGCCACCGCGTCGAGCACAGGACGCATCGAGCGCGCGACCGAGCGGGCCAGCAGGCTCGGAACGACCGCAGCAGCCGAGATCGCGAGGCCCGCGGCGCTTCCGAGCGCCGCGTCCGCGTCCGGGCGTCGGCTCCGGGCCAAGGATGCACCGTCGCACCCGAGGCTGTCGAAGGTCGGGCGGGTCAGGGTGACGGCCGCCGCCCCGGCGGCGAGCAGCCCGCGGGCCAGTGACTCCTCGCTGTAGAAGCGTTCGTGCGTCGGGTCCTCGAGCATCCACCAGGCCTCACCGAACCGACGGAAGCCCCAGCAGTCCGCCGTCGGTGTCACGACGAACGCCAGCCCGCCGGGACGGACCAGCCCCATGATCGCGCGCAGGCTGTCCCGGACATCCGGCAGGTGCTCCACCACGTGCACACAGATCACGAGGTCGGCGACCGGCCCGGTCCCCTGGGTCAACGGGGCGGTGCTGAGGTCGCCGCGTCGGCGCACCTCGGGATCGACGTCCGCGTCGAGGGCACCGGGATCGCACCCAGACACCCGGGCGCCGCCGTCGAGGAATTGCCGCAGCAAGGCTCCGGATCCGTAGCCGACCTCGAAGACGGACTCGATGCGTCGCCCAAGCGCTGCTCGCTGGATTCGGCGATACGTGGCCCCGAGGCGCACGCGATCGCGCGGCGAGGTGCCACCCATCGCGTGCAAGCGCGCGGCTCCCCGCGGCCCGGAACGACGCACATGGTGGCAGGTGACGCACTCGTCGAGCTCCTCCCGCACGCTCAGCAGGAGTGGACGGGCCACTCCCCCGCAGACCTCGCACGCCGTCACCGTCGACGACCCTGGAATGCACCCACGCCGTAGGCGACGGCTTCGATGCCGCGCATCACGAGGACGCCGGCGCCGTGCAGCGGGTCATGGGCGAGGTCTCCCCGGTGTCGCCACAGCGCCCGAAGGGTGTCCCGACCCTGCCCGGCGGTTCGACCAGGGTTGGCTCGCGCGAAAGCGGGGATCGATCGCCCGTAGTAGACCCGCTTCGACACGATCGAGCGCAAGTCGAGCTCGCCCTCGTCATGCTCGATCACGACGTCGGCCATGGCGATGGGCATGGCCCTTTCATGAAGAGCGTGGCGCAGATGGGCGTCCTCCGGCCCGGACATGCGCACGTCGAATCCCCCGAGCTGCTCCAGCAGCCCCCTCCGGAGGAAGCGCGGGTTGAACAGCGAGGCGTCGTCGAGGTAGCAGCTGCGCTCGAGCGCACGGCAGGCCGTCCAGTAGCCCGCACCGATGCTCCGTTCGGGGATCGACACCGCCTCTGCCGAGTCGCGTGCGGCGACGTGCAAGCAGTCTGAAACAAAGTCCGCGGGGAGAACCATGTCCGAGTCGATCCAGGCGACCCACGCGCCACTCGCAAGGCTGTAGCCCAGGTTGCGCTGTGCACTGCGTTCGGGACCGGCGCTCTCGAACCGGTCGGCCCAGCGACGCGCGATCTCGGGTGTCCGATCCGTCGAGTCGTTGTCGACCACGATGAGCTCAACCGCCGGGTGGTCCTGCGCCTTCACAGATGCCAGGCATGCGTCGATGGTGCGCTCGACGTTCCGGGTCGGGACGACCACCGTCACCAGTACGGCCGCGCCGGCACCCGGCTCAGTCATCATCGTCACCCTCGCTCTCCCTGGCCGTGCGGAACCGCCCGGCCCGCCCGGCCAGCAGCCCCTCTAGGCGCAGCACGACGACGGCGACCACGACAACCAGCACGGTAGCCACCTCATGCGGAAGGAGGTTGTCGCTGACCATCTGCGGGGTCGGCGATACGGCGCTGCTGGGCTCGCCCACAAGCCACACCACGGGGATGGCGGCCGCGAGCACGCACGCGCAACAGACCAGCACTCGCAGCCGCGGCTGCCTGACCGCGTGCCACATGACCAGCACGATCGCGGCCGCCAAGGCCCAGACGCCGAGCGCGAGGCCGGCGCCAACCGCGAGCAGTGCCCAAGCAGTGCGACGGGGCCGGCGGCGTGGCGCTACGGCCTGGTCGCCGCAGCTGGCCGGGGAAAGGCCGGTGGGACTTGTAGGACCGGCCACCAGCTGGCGCGGGCGGGCCACCGCCAGACCCGCGAGGACCGCGACCGACAGCGTCGACACACCCATCGCTGCCACGCTGGGCCGCGCCGAGCCGAAGCCGAGGCCGATTGACCGCGGGCCGCCGGCCCCCATGAGCCAGGAGTTGGCGAACCCATCGACCGGCTCGGCAGCCGCACCGTCCGCCGTCCATCGCGCGTCGAAGCTCGACGCCAGGACGAGGAAGTACGGCTCAGTCGCGCTCCCCGTCTTGATGTCATACGTCGGTCCGAAACCGGTCGACCACTGAAGGACCGGGACCGGTCCGGGGGCGACCACGGTCTCGCCACCGATGTCGCGCAGCGTGAGACGGTCGACCACCCACCGAGGAGACCCGACGAGATCATGCGTGGTGGGCCCGAGCGTCGTGACCGCGTCCTGACACCCACCGAACAGTGCCTGGCTCCCGGGTCTGGACGCACCGACCAGATGGGCTTCGAACGGACGCCCGTCGAGAGTGCCCAGCGAGACGCACACGGACGCTGCCCGTTCGGCGCTCGGCGCTGCTGACCATCGACCGACCCCGAGCTCGCTCAGTCGAACCCCCGACAGACCACCCTCGCGGTCGAGGATCTTCACACGTACCGATGTTGCACGCTGGGCGGGGAACGAGACGGTCGAGGTCCCAGGTGCCACCGTCCCACTGCCGACCACGACACCGTTGACGCTCACCTGGACCCGGGTCGCCCAGGCGGTGAGGTCCGCGCCGCCGGTCTTGCTCAGCTGGGTGACGTCCACGTGGTCTAGGCGCTGCTCCGGTCCGGTGACGATCACGGATTCTCTTGGACCGAAGCCGGTCGCGATCCAGGCGGTCGCCGGGTTGCCGTCCAAGGCGAAGGATCCGCGAGACTCGCCCACGCTGCCGATGTGCGAGGAGGACCGGACAGTGACCGCGGGGTCTACACCTGCCAGGAGGTCGGCCTCGGCCTCCGTCTCGTCCAGCGGGACGGAGAGGAGTCCATAGGTGCGGTATGTGCGTACATCCGGCAGCGTGAAGGTCCGCTGCAGCGACAATTCCTCGTCAGAGAACTGGCCGGGCGCCCCGGTCTCCCGTCGGAGCACGACGTCCAACGGTGTGCTCGCGAGCGCCCTGCGCCCTCCGTCGTCCAAGGTCGAGGCGAGGTGCGACAAGGTGAGCGGCAAGCGGGCCACCCGGGTGAGTTGGACCGCCCCGAGGCCGATCTCCGAGACGCCGACGCGGTTGACCCCCACCCCCTTGGTCGCGAGCACCGAGAGCGTGAACTCGGTCGCCGAGGTCGTCGGCACCGAGATGATCGTGCTGCCGTCCGCTGCCACATCAGCATCCACCGATGTTTCTCCGATGGTCACCCGCACGCGCGAGATCCCCAGCGGGCCGATGACGGCCGGTGTGAAGCGCACCTCGGACACCGCGATCGGCGCGTCAAGGGTCAGCGTGATGCTCTGTCCGACAGCCGTCCCGAAGTCACCGAACTGCCAGGACGTCCGTGGGTCGCCGTCGAACGCGTTCTCGGCCACAGCCTCCGGCAGGTCGCCGAACGACGATCCCACCTGCGTGGCGGACACCGAAGCCCCGCCCCGCACCTGCAGGACCGTCTGGTCGTCCGGCCCGCCCAGCGCCCGGGTCGAAACGGGAGTAGCGCCCTCGGGCAGCAGCGGTCCCTGGTTCCCGGCGAGCCAGCCGAGGACGGTGCTCCGACGACGGTTCGTGTCGGTCAGCTCGATCCGGCGTTGCGGACCCAGAAGATCGCGGAACGTCGCGGGCTCGATGTCGCTGAGGTAGCGAAAGGTCTGGCCCTTGTCGAGGATCCCATTGGTGGCGAGCGGCGCCACCGAGAAGCCATCCCCGGCAATGAGCACCAGGCCGCGCGTGCTCTCAGCGCGCACGATCTGCTCCGGGGCCGTCACCGGATAGGACTCCAACGGTGGCAGCGTCCGCTCCGCATCGGCTACGGCGCCGGCGTCCCGGGCGACGATGTTCTCGCCCGCACGGCCCCAGGTCTCGGGTGCTCCGAGCCCCTGGTCGGGCGCCACCTGGGTGTGCACGGTCCACGGGCGGGCGCCGAACGATTCGTACCAGCGGGTGTCGTTGCGAACGAGGACCCGGTCGACCGCGAGATAGCGAGCCACGGCCGACAGGGAGCCAGGCAGCAGCTGTCCTTTCTGCAGGTCGGTGTCGACCGCAGCGAGCAGGTTGGAGGCGTGTGGCGACGCGATGGGGAGCGTCGTACGCAGAACCGTAGGCCGCGAGACGAGCGGCAGCGCGAGATCGTCCGGCTGCGACGTCGTCCAGGAGTAGTCGGCCTGGACCTCACCGGGGACGAACCAGACGCGATGGGCCTGGTCGCCACGGCTCAGATCCTGGCCCGCCTGGGTCCAGTAGGCCGGGAGGGGCAGCAGCCGCGGGTACAGGCCACCCGAGAGGGCCGGCCACACCGCCGCCAGGCCGACAGCCAGCAGTGCGCCGAGCGCCGCGCCTTTGCGCGGGATTGACCAGGCCCTCGGACTCCAACGGTCGACCGCGAGCCCGCACAGGAGCGCTCCGCCGAGCACGAGGACCGCACCTGCCTTGTTCAGGGTGCGGAAGGCCCCCGTGACGGGCACGTTCTCAAACATCCAGCGCAGCGCCCAGCCGACCGGGGAGGGATGCGCCCACGGGTAGACCCCCACCATCAGCACGGCCGCCGTGAACACCATCGCCACGAGCGGCAGTCGTGCCGGACCCCTGGCCATCAGAGCGGCCAGCACGAGCACGAGCACCACGCCGAAACTTCCGACAAGCACGGGCGCGCTCGTGAGATACGAGATGAACCCGGGCTGCCAAGGGCCCGAGAGCCCGGAGCCATACATCGGCCAGAGTCCCAGACCGCGCAGCACCTCGGCCAGCGACGTCGTCGAGCTGATCCCCTCGAGCGTCTCCGAGTTGTCGAGCACCGTTACGCCCTGAGCCGCGGCGATGATCGACGGCACGAGCCAGTACGCCGACGCGAGGACCAGAAGCACACCCGTACGGACCGACGCGCCCACGACCGCTCGCCACCGGACACTGTCGACCCGGCGAGCGATCCAGACGACGAACGGCAGCGCCATGAGCTGCAGAAGCGGGACGACGCCGGCGTTCATCCCGCTCATTCCCGCGAACGCGAGGGCGGCCAGCGCCGGCCAGCGCCACGCCCGCGGGTGGCGTAAGGCGGCGAGGAAGCCCAGACACATCCACGGCAGTAGCGCCATCGGCAGCAGGATCGCGAGCGTGGCCGCACCGACGACCGAGTAGGGATTCGCAACGAAGGCGAACGCAGCGACGAGCCCCGGCCATCCGACGTCGGGGCGACGCAAGACGCTCTTCGTGAGCCGGGCGATCCCGACCGCCCCCGCCGTGTAGAGCAGCACGCGGACGACACGCATGCTGAGGTCCGGGCTCAGGCCCGTGAGCTGCAACACCGCAAGCGCCCCCGGGACCGGGGCGAGACCGACGTTGAAGCTCGGCCAGCCCAGCTGTGGGCTGGACTGCCATGGTTGCAGGAAGAGCCAGAACGAGCGCGCAGGCGCCAGATAGATCTCCGGCTTGATGTCGATGGCGAGTGCACCGGCGCTGTTGAGCAGGATGACGAGGAGGAGGACCGTCCATCCGGCGACCGCGAACATCCGCCGATGCGACACCGAGCGATGTCGCTCCCCGCTCGCCGACGTCACGTCCCAGGTCCCGGATCGCCGGGCGTCGCCACGGTGGTTCCGCCTCGGACGACCAGCCTGCGGACCGCCTCAAGCGCGCCGGGCCGCCCGCCCAGCACGCGCCACGCGACCGTCCTTGCCGGACCGGTGACGCGACTTTGGACCAACGCCCGACTCCGGACGTCCCAGGTGGCGCCCGGTCGGACATGGGCCGGTCGGTCCCATCGATAGACCCGCATGCCGTTGCACCACAAAGGGTCGTCCTGCTGACGCGCAGCGTAGGACGCCACGAGCGTGTAGCCGGGGTGCTTCGCGACGTAGGCATCGGTGGCACGCGCCACCTGCGGCCACGAGGCATCGTCCACGATGACCACGGCGTGGTCGGCAAGCAATCTTTCGGCCAGGCCGAGCCCGGCGTACTGCCCGAACGCCGAGTGCACGCCGTCGTAGAGGTAGACACCGACGGGGCCCGGCAGATGCAGGGCCGGCAGGAGGCGGAAGGCGTCACCCCGGAGCACGACGGCCCGGTCGGCGACGCCGAACCGTTCAAGGTTTGCAGTCAGATCGCGGGCGCCGTCGGCCGGGTCCCCACCGAACTCACCGAAGTTCTCGATCCCGTAGCCGCGCACCTTCGGATTGGCGAGCAGGGAACCCACCAGTGACCGACCCCGGTAGGTACCGACCTCCAGATAGACCTCGCCGTCACCCAGGGCTGCGACGGCTTCCTGCAGCACGCTCAGCGCGTGTGCGGTCGACATCCCGTCGACGGACCCCACGACGTCGTCCAGACCGGGCCGTGCCGCGTCGACCCGGTAGGGATCTGACCCGAACCGCCCCGTCAGCGCGTCGATGAAGTGCTCGAGATTCATGTCCCTACGAAGGTCTGGGGAGCGCAGCATAACCGCGCCGGGCCCTCGATCCGGGCAGTCACCCGGTCGGGCCGACGACGGATGAGGGGACGGCCTGAGTTGGCGGACGACGCTGCGCTCCCGGCCTCGCGATGAGCCTGTCTGCCCAGCCCCGACGCGAGGGTCTCGGCCGTCGCGCGGCCTTCCTGACGGTCGCGTCCTTCTCAGCCAACCTGCTGGCGTACCTGATGTCGCTGGCACTCTCCCGGGCTTTGGGGCCCGCGGAGTACGGCGGCATGGCGGCCATCCTAGCGCTGGCGGTCATTGGCACGATCCCGTCGCAGAGCGAACAGTTCCTAGCCGCTCGAGGCACAGCGACTCTCGGCGGCCAACGCACCGGGACCCGGCGTGCGTGGCTCGTGGGTCTGGCCGCCGCGGGGGTCTGTGCGGTATTGAGCGTCCCCCTCGGGGCCGCGTTGCACCTCCCCAGCAGTGCGGACTTGGCCATCCTCGGCCTGGTTCTCCTCCCGTTGACCGTTGCGGGAGCGCATCTCGGCGCGCTGCTCGGCACCGGGCGCAGCGCCGCCTTCGGACTGCTGCTGGTGGCGCTGTCGGGCGGCCGCTTCCTCGCCGCCCTCCTGACGATCGCCTGGGGCGGTGGGGTCACCGAGTTCCTGCTCCTGGCGGCCGCGGCCACCTGGGCCACCCTCGGAGTCGCGTGGGCCGTCACCCGGCGGCTTCCTCCCGCGCACACGGCGCCGGGCTGGCACGACCTTCTCCCCGCCGTGTCCGCCCTGGCTGCCGTCTACGTCATCACCAGTATCGACGTGGTCGGCGCCCGCCTGCTGCTGAGTCCCCACGACTCGGGTGACTACGCCGTCGCCGGGCTGTTCTCACGGATCGCCTTCTGGGGGCCGTACGCCATCGTGCTTGTCGTGTTCCCCATGGTGGCCCGGGCGGAGGGGGGCCGCCGACTCCTGGCCGGAGCCCTGGGGGTGACCCTGGGGGCCGGCGCCACGCTTGCGCTCGGCGCCGCGGCCCTCGCGGGACCCTTCATCGACGCCACGTCAGGGCCAACCTACGAGTCGGCCGCCGATCTCGCCCCCTGGATGGCGCTCCTGGGCTGCCTTGGCGCCTGCCTCCAGCTGCTCCTCATGCATGCGCTGGCCCGTCGGTCACGCCACGTAGAAGTCTCAGTTTGGCTCGCCTTGTGTGCCGAGATCGTGATGTTGGTCCTCCTTCGACCGGCGTCGCCGGGAGGGATAATCGCGGTCGCAGTCAGCGTTCAGCTGGTTGCGGCGCTCGTCGCGGGCACCGTGGAGTGGCGCCGAACCCCTGGGGAGGACCCGGAGTGAGCAGTCGACCGGCGTTGGGCTACCAGCCTGCGCTCGACGGCCTCCGCGCGGTCGCCGTGCTCGCCGTGCTCCTCTACCACTCGGGGCTGCCGTGGGCTCAGGGCGGGTTTCTGGGTGTGGACGTGTTCTTCGCCTTGTCCGGCTTTCTCATCACGAGCCTGCTGCTGCGGGAGTGGGACCGGTGGAGCCAGCTCGACCTGCTCGCGTTCTGGGGTCGACGGGCACGCCGGCTCCTCCCTGCACTACTCCTGGTGATCCTCGCCGTCGCGGCCTACGCGCGCGCGGTGGTCCCGACCGGGTCCGGCCAGGCGATCCGGGGCGACGGGATCGCCTCGCTCTTCTATGTCGTGAACTGGCGGTTCGTCGTCCAAGGTCAGTCCTACTTCGACCAGTACGCCGAGCCCTCGCCCCTCAAGCACACCTGGTCGCTGGCGATCGAGGAGCAGTTCTACCTGTTCTTCCCGCTGGTGCTTCTGCTTCTGCTTGCCTGGCTTGGTCGGCGCTGGGCTCGGCTGGGCGTGGCGTTTGTGATCGGCGCGCTCCTTTCGGCCGGACTGATGGCCGTGCTGTACGTCCCCGCTACCGACCCGTCGCGGGTCTACTACGGGACTGACACACGGGTCCAGACCCTCCTCGTGGGTGCGGCGCTCGCCGCCGTCCTCCCTGCGATGCAGCGCCGCCCTCGGCTCGGATCGACCACTTCATGGCTGGGTCTTGCGGCTGCGGTCGGTCTGGCGGCGGCGTTCGTCCGGATCGGCGACACCGATCCCCGGATGTACCGGGGCGGATTTCTCGTCGTGGCGGTGCTCAGCACGGTCGTCATCGCTGCGGTGATCCTCGGGCGGGGCCCCCTGCGGTGGGTGCTCGAGCGTCCGCTCATGGTCCGCATCGGAGTCATCAGCTACGGCGTCTACCTTTGGCACTGGCCCGTGTTCATCTGGCTGAACCCGGACCGCACCAGCCTCACAGGCACGTCGCTGCTCCTGCTCCGCTTCTTGGTGACCTTCACGGCCGCCACGTTGTCCTACGAGCTAGTCGAGCAGCCGATCCGCTCCGGGTCATTCGGCCGACTCACCGCCCCGGCCAAGTTGCGCTCAGGCGGAGCGGCCGTGCTCGCCACGGTGCTCGTAGTGTTGGTCGGCACGGCGGGGATCAACGGCGCGGCGGCGACCGCGAGCCAGCCCCCTCCCGCCTCCGCCGACGCCTCAACCACCTACGTGCACGCTGAGCTGGTCGGCGACAGCGTCCCGCTGGGACTGACGTCGAGATTCGACCCAGCAGCCGCCCCGGGTGTCGTCATCGGCGGATCCTTCCGACTCGGCTGCGGGATTACACCGGAACCCAGGTCTATAGCAGGGGTGACACTCGAGCAGCCGGCCGAGTGCGGCCCATGGGAGGCGGTCTGGCCCAAGGAGGTCATCGAGGCCAAACCCCAGGTCGTGGCCTTGTTCCTCGGTGTCTACGAGCAGTTCGACCGCTACGTCGACGGCCACGTCATCACGTTCGGAACCCCGGAGTACGCGGCCTACCTGACCCAGACGTTCGACAGCATGCGAGCGAGCATTGCGGAGTCCGGTGCGAGCGTCGCTCTGGTCAACGCCCCCTGTCGCAAGATCCTCGACCTGGGCACCTCACCCGACCCCGCCATCTCGAACGACCCTGCCCGGATCGCCTGGATCAACGACTGGGCCAAGGGGTACAGCGCGGATCCCAGCCACTCCACCACGCTCGTGGACCTGCACGGCTACCTGTGCGCAAACGGCTACCAGGACTCGATGGAGGGTGTGCAACTTCGCGACGACGGGCTGCACTTCTCCACCGCCGGCTCGTCCCTCGTCTGGCGCTGGCTCGGACCCGAACTTCGTGCGATCGCCTCGGCGGCGGGAACGACGCCCGCTGCCACACCCGGCGTCCCCAACACCCCCTCAACGCTGTCGACCTTCTTCCTGGGCGACTCACAGGCCTTCAACCTCCGCAGCAACTACCCGGCCGACGTCGCCCCAGGTTTCCAGCTGAGCGGCAGCACCCAGCTCGGCTGCGGCCTGTTCCCGCAGACTCTCGTCGCAGAGAGGAAGGTCATCCCGCCCGACCCCTCGTGCCACGACTGGGTCAAGCGACGGACAGCGGAGGCAGCGGCCGCACACCCGGACCTCGGGGTCCTCTTTGCCGGCAGCTGGGAGCAGTACGACCGCAAGGTCAACGGTCGTGTCCTCGTGGCGGGAACGCCCGAGTTCGAGGCCGACCTCGCAGCCAGGCTCGAGGACGAGCTGACGTCGCTGTCCGCCGCATCGACGCACGTGGCCATCGTGACCGACCACTGCCACCGGACGCCGGACCTCGGCACAGGCCCCGAGCCGCACATCGTCAACGACGACGCTCGGGTGGCTGCGGTCAACGCGGCTGTCCGCCTGGCAGCGAAGAACGCGGGCGTGCCCGTCACGGTCATCGACCTGAACGCGTTCCTCTGTGCCGACGGCTACACAGCGACAAAGGACGGCGTGACGCTCCGAGTCGACGGACTGCACTTCACCCCCGAGGGCGCCCGGGTCGTGTGGGCGTGGCTCGGCCCACAGCTCAGGGCGGCCGCAGCCGGGTGATGCCAGGGATCACCCGGCCGTCGGCGGCTCGTCGGCCGACTGCTGGATATCCATCGTCTCGGAGTCGATGTCGACGCGGACGCGGGTGCCGAAAACCAAGGTCGAGCACACGATGAGCAGGACGCCCACCGCCGCGAGCACCACACCTTTCGCGAGCTCCTGCCCAGGGAGTGCGGCGCAGGCGACCAGCGAGTCCGCGTCAGCCGACGGAAGAACCGGACTCCCGCAGTGGACGACGATTCCATTCGCGAGCGTGCGGTCGAGGGGCGCAAAAAAGTAATACAGGCTGGCCACGATCACGATCAGCCCCACGAGCATGCACACGCGTGCGGCCTTCGTGGGAACCCTGACCCGCCGCTCCCTCGTGCGATCACTCACTTCTCGCCCTTTCGGTGGCGCGGCACGCGGCTGGCGGTCGGTGGTGTAAGCAGGCAAAGTCTAGCCTCGGCACCGGGAGAGCCAGCGACTCAACACGTCAATCGTTCAGCTGGCGGCTGCGCGCAAGTCTCCCCAGAGTTCCTCGACGATGGCGACCAGGTCCTCGAGATCCCCGGAGTTGTCGATCACGAAGTCAGCCACCTCGAGGCGCTCTTCCCTGCTTGCCTGGGCTTCCATCCGGCTCCGCGCCTCGGCCTCAGCCATTCCTCGGTCACGAGAAAGTCGCGCCAGCCGTACGTCCTCCGGGGCATCAACGACCACGACCACGTCATAGCCAGCCTCGAGCCGGTTCTCCACGAGCAGCGGGATGTCGAAGACCACGACCGAGCCAGGAGGAACAGCTTTCGCGATGCCCGCCGAGCGGTCAGCCACCTTCGGGTGGACGATCGCGTTGAGCGCGGCGAGCCGTTGCGGGTCGTCAAACACGACGCGCCCCAGTGCCGACCGGTCGAGCCGTCCGTCGGGGGTCAGCACGGCTGGCCCGAACTCCGCGACAACCTCGTCGAAGCCCGCCTCGCCCGGCTCCAGCACCTCTCGAGCCAGCTGGTCCGCGTCGACGACGACCGCTCCCTTGGCAGCCAACAGCCGCGCGACGGCGGACTTGCCCGCCCCGATGCCTCCGGTGAGGCCAACCTTCAGCACAGCCTCACCCTCGCACCCAGGTGAGGGTGGCTACTCGCCGCCCGCAAGCTTCTCGCGCAGCGCGGCCAGGGCCTCGTCGGTGGCCAGCGTCCCGCCCTCGTCCTCGGCCTCTTCGGCCGCCGGCTCGTCGGCGCCGGTCTCAGAGGAGTACGAGGACGACGCTGCGGCCTCGGTCGCGGCCTCCGCCTCGGCTTTTTGCGCCTCGACCATCTGCACCTTGTGTGCCTCGTGACGCTGCTGTGCGACGGCGTACTGCCGCTCCCACTCGGCCTGAGCCTCTTCGTGACCCGGCAGCCACTCCCCGGTCTCCGGGTCAAAGCCCTCCGGGTAGATGTAGTTGCCCTGCTCGTCGTAGGAGGCGGCCATGCCGTAGAGCGTCGGGTCGAAGTCTCCGGCCACGGCCTCGCCGATCGTGCCCTCGTTGGCCTGCTTGAGGCTCAGCGAGATGCGACGACGCTCGAGGTCGATGTCGATGACCTTGACGAAGATGTCGTCGTTGACCTGGACGACCTGCTCGGGGATCTCCACGTGGCGCTCGGCCAGCTCGGAGATGTGCACCAGGCCCTCGATCCCCTCGTCGACGCGGACGAACGCGCCGAACGGCACCAGCTTGGTGACCTTACCGGGCACGACCTGACCGATCTGGTGGGTGCGCGCGAACTGCTGCCACGGGTCTTCCTGGGTGGCTTTGAGGGACAGCGAGACCCGCTCGCGGTCCATGTCGACGTCCAGCACCTCGACGGTGACCGGCTGACCGACCTCGACGACCTCGGACGGGTGATCGATGTGCTTCCAGGACAGCTCGGACACGTGCACCAGACCGTCGACGCCGCCGAGGTCGACGAACGCACCGAAGTTGACGATGGAGGACACCGTGCCTGGCCGAACCTGACCCTTTTGCAAGGTGGTGAGGAAGTTCTGGCGTACGGCTGACTGCGTCTGCTCCAGCCATGCCCGGCGGGACAGGACCACGTTGTTGCGGTTCTTGTCCAGCTCGATGATTTTGGCCTCGAGCTTCTGGCCGACGTAGGGCTGCAGGTCGCGTACGCGACGCATCTCGACCAGCGATGCCGGCAGGAAGCCACGCAGACCGATGTCGAGGATCAGGCCACCCTTGACGACCTCGATGACCGAGCCCTCGACGATGCCGTCCTCGTCCTTGATCTGCTCGATCGAGCCCCAGGCGCGCTCGTACTGTGCGCGCTTCTTGGACAGGATCAGCCGCCCTTCCTTGTCCTCCTTCTGGAGAACCAGGGCCTCGATCTCGTCGCCGACCGACACCACGTCGTTGGGGTCCACGTCGTGCTTGATGGACAGCTCACGGGAGGGGATGACGCCCTCGGTCTTGTAGCCGATGTCGAGCAGGACCTCGTCGCGGTCGACCTTGACGATGACCCCTTCGACGATGTCGCCGTCGTTGAAGTACTTGATCGTGAGGTCGATGGCGGCCATGAAGTCTTCGGCCGAGCCGATGTCGTTGATGGCAACCTGCGGGGTGGTGCTGGTCTCTTCCTGAGCGAGTTCTGCGTTGAGGGTGTCGGTGGTGGACGTCATTACGGGTGGGTGCTCCGATGCGGACAGGGATCGGACGGCTGAGGCCGGGTCGGCCGCATCCGTCGAGGGACAGATGATCGTGACGGTGCGCGGAGGACCCGTGGATCAGACAGCCCGGGTCGAGTCGAAGACGCCAACCGGAGACAAGAACCAGCGCGAGCCTGCTCGGTCTGAGACGCACGCAAGGCCCACAACGCCCCGGCAGTCTACGTTTGCGCAGGTGAACGGGTCAATTGAGCGGGTCGGGCGCGAGGCGCTGACCCCGGACGAGACCCGGCAGGCGAGCCGGACCGGTTGGGATGCGATGTCCCATGCGTACCAGACCGAGCACGGAGCCGACCTCGGCAGCGCCGATCTGCTCTGGTGCCCCGAGGGCCTGACCGAGGCGGAGGCGGCGCTCCTGGGGTCGGTCGAAGGCCGACGGGTTCTCGAGGTCGGCTGCGGCGCCGGCCAGGGCTCGCGATGGGTGACCGAGCACGGTGGAGATCCCATCGGCATCGACCTCTCCGCTGTGCAGCTGCAGCAAGCTCGCCGCCTCGACCGCGAGACCGGATCCGCTGTCCGGACGGTCCAGGCCGACGCCGTACGGCTGCCGTTTCGCGACCGGACCTTCGACCTCGCGTTCTCAGCGAACGGGGCCGTCTCCTTCGTGGCGGATGTCGAGGCGTTGTTCAACGAGGTCGCCCGGCTGCTCGCCTCCGGCGGCCGGTGGGTGTTCTCGGTGCCGCACCCCATCCGGTGGGCGTTCCCCGACGACCCCGGCCCGGCGGGGCTGACCGCGCACTCGTCGTACTGGGAGCGCTCGCCCTACGTCGAGCGGGACGGGGTTGGTCAGCCCGTCTACGTCGAGCACCACCGGACGCTGGGCGACCTAGTCGGAGCGCTCACTTCCGCCGACTTCGAGCTGGTGGAGCTGCTCGAGCCTGAGTGGCCACCCCGCCAGACCACGACGTGGGGCGGGTGGTCGCCTCTGAGGGGCGCGCTGATCCCAGGGACGGCGATCTTCCGCTGCCGGCTCGGCTAGCTCGGGCGCACCTCAGCTCCCTGGAGCTGCCACCTGGTCCGACCGCCTCACCAGGAGGAAGCCACCGACCAGCAACAAGATCCCGAGAATGAGCGCGACCAGCGGAATCGTCTTCGAGATGAGGTTGAGCTGGCTCGCTCCGTCGGAAGCAGTCTTGACCGCCTCGGTCGTGTTCTGTTCGGTGAACTGCAAGGTCGCGTCCAGGAGCACCAGCGCCTCAGTGCTGCCGTCACTGCCCACGAGGTACTGCTTCTGCACCTCTTGGCCCTTGACGATCACGCCGGTGGTCGGCTCGACCCAGACCGTTCTGACGTTGC
This sequence comes from uncultured Actinomycetota bacterium, assembly GCA_963819985.1. GTDB lineage: Bacteria > Actinomycetota > Actinomycetes > DATJPE01 > DATJPE01 > JANPBY01. The sequence goes on from CAWFYH010000002.1 coordinate 865,775, forward strand.
TGTAGAAGCGTGGCGCCACCACGGAGGCCTCGTCAGGCTGGCCGACCAGGTCTCCCGGCACCTCGAGGGTTGCGTACTGGGTGGGCTCGATGGTTTGGACGAACCGATAGGTGCTGAGGCCCTGGATCTCCTCGACGTCCTGGTATTCCATCGGGAGCGCCTTGCTCAGGGTCCCGTCGAAGTACTGGTAGGTCTGCTTCTGAGTGCCGAAGGGGAATTTGTACGGGTTGAGGCCGCTGAAGTCGGTGATGGGCGCACCGTCCTCGTTGGCGTTGCAGCAGTTGATCATCACCGATGTGTGCCCGTCGAAGGGGATTCGTTCCGTCGACGCGTCGACGGTGACGCCGTCAGGGTCCGTGACGTCCTGGAAGGAGTCATAAACCGTCTGGTTGTTCGGGCCGTCTGAGGCAGCTTGGTCCGGACTGACTCGTCGTGTCGACACAAGAGCCACGTCGGTGCGTGGGGACAGCGTCGCGGGGTCGAACAGGGTCTTCGCAATCCCGCTGGAGGGCGAGACGCTCACGCCGCCATCGCAGAGCGGTCCGGGATCGCACGCGAGTGGCGCCACCGCGAGCCTTGGTGCGGCGTACCACTTCGCAGCTGGTGCGAGGACGAGAAGAAATGCCCCAAGGCCGACGAGCACAAGTCCGATGACCTTCTGCATGCCAACCCCACGCCTCTGTGCGTCCGAAAAGTTACTCGTGCGTAGCAAGCGGAGACTAGCGGACGACACGTTCGCAAGGTGACTCTTTCGCCACGATCCGTTCGACACGTCGTCGTGGTTCTCCCGCAAACACCACGAGGTGGCAGACTGTCGGACGGTCGCTTCGGGGTGGCCGGTTCCGGAAGCGGAGGTCATGAGCCACCTGGTCGCAGCGCCTGAGCGGTCTACGGCGCTCGCGCCGAGGCCGCGCGTGCTCTCCGGACCAGCCTTGCGAAATATCGCAATCGTTCTGATCGTCGTCCAGGCGCTCTGGCGGGCCACAATCGCCCTCAAGGGCTACTACGTCAGCGACGACTTCGTCTTCGCGTCCCTCGCATCGACCCAGCCTCTCGACTGGTCCTACCTGATGCGGGTGCACGTCGGGCACCTCATGCCTGGAGGCTTCGCCCTCGCCTGGGGTCTGGACAAGATCGCCCCGACATCCTGGACCGCGGTGGTGCTCACCACCACGCTGCTCCAGATCGGGGCGTCGCTCTCGGTCTGGGCGATGCTTCGCACGCTCTTCGGCAACCGCGCCGCGATCCTCGTCCCGCTCGCCATCTACCTCTTCTCACCCCTCACGTTGGACAGCTTCACGTGGTGGGCGGCGGCGCTCAACCACGTGCCTCTACAACTCTTCATGGCGCTGACGATCCTGTGCCACGTTCGCTTTCTTCGCGAACGTTCGTGGCGCTGGCTAACCGCTTCCGTGCTGTGCTTCGTCCTGGCGCTGGCGTTCTTCGAGAAGTCTCTGCTCATCCTCCCACTGTTGTTCTTGCTCACTGCATGGTTCTTCGTTGACGGTGGCGGCTGGTTCACAGGGATCCTTCGGACGCTCCGGAGAGACGCAGTCGCCTGGTCCATTTACGCGGGGACCGCCGTGGGATACGTGATCCTGTATCGATCTCTCTCGACCTACGGTTTCACGACAAAGCCGCCGGCCATCAGCACACTCCAACTCGCAGAGAACATGGTCGGGACGACCTTTCTCCCCACGATCCTCGGCGGCCCGTGGAACTGGCTCCCGATAGGACTCCCAGTGGGGACCGTCAACCCACCGAGCCTCGCCAAATGGCTGTCCTGGGAGATCGCCGCAGCCGTCGTTGTCGTGAGCGTGTTGGCCCGCAAGCGGGCGGGCCGCGCGTGGATGATTCTGGCGCTGTACCTGGTCGGTGATATCGGTTTGCTGGCCATCGGCCGACTTGCGTGGGTGGGGCCGATCATCGGTGACGCCACTCGCTACGTTGCCGACGCTGTGGTGCCGACTAGTGTCGTGCTCGGGCTCGCGTTTCTCCCACTGGTCGGTGAGCGTGACGTCTACACGGATCGCTTCAAGGCCTTCGCCCGTCGGTTTCCGCCGTCGCGTGGCGTGTCCGTCGTGGCCATAGCGCTCTCTGTGAACCTGCTCATCCTGTCCGCCGCTGTGTCGACGCAGGCCTATACACCAATTTGGGCCAGTAACCCCGCCCCTCCGTGGGTGCGCCAGGCCCAGGAGTCCCTACACCATGCAGACAAGGCGCATCCGTTACTCGACGAACCAGTTCCTTCTTACGTCCTCTTCGGACTCTTCGGAGAGTTCACTGGAACATCGAGGCTCCTGGCTCCGGTCCGTGACCGGCCCGACTTCGCGCCATACACCGACGAACTCCAGCAGTTCGACGCGTTCGGGAATCTCGAGCCCGCGGTGGTGAAAGGCATCGACACCAAGCCTGGCCCCTACCCCAACTGCGGCTACACCGCCACCGCCAGCCACGGCGCCTTCATGCCGCTCACGATCCCCGTCTACGACTGGGCGTGGACGCTTCAGATCCGCTATCTGGCCGGGAAGTCCACTCCCGCGTCCGTCACGCTCGGCGAGGGCACCGTTGACGTCCAGCTCGAAGAAGGCCTGCATGATCTCTTTGTTCCATTGGTTGGCGGTGGCGGCACGGTGGTGATCAAGGGAATCGAGGGCGATGCCGGCGTCTGCATCGACAAGGTAACCGTCGGCCTCCGATACCCCGCAGACGCCTCCGACGCCTCCTGAGATGGCCCTTACCGCCCCCCAGCCCGAACCGGACGCGTCCGGACGCGTGCGGCACGACCAGCCGGCGCTCGATGCATTGCGTGCCCTTGCGGTGCTCGCCGTCCTCACGACGCACGTCGCGTTCCAGACGGGCACGACGGTCCACTCCTCGCTCGGCCCGCTCTATGCCCGACTTGACGTCGGTGTCGCGATCTTCTTCGTCCTGTCCGGCTATCTGCTGGGCCGACCGTTCGTGTCGGCCGCTGACCCACACGGCCCGCCGCTACGCCCGTACGCCTGGCGCCGCTTCCTGCGCATCGTGCCCGCCTACGTCGTCGTGGTCGCGGTGGCGATGCTCGCGTTGCCGGAGAACGCCGGTACCAGCCTCGGGGATTGGGCTCGCCACCTCAGCTTCACCCAGATCGTCAGCCCCGGACACCTCGTACAAGGCCTCACCCAGACCTGGTCGCTGTGCACCGAGGTGGCCTTCTATGTGCTGCTCCCGGTTCTGGCCATTCCGCTGCGCAAGGCCGCGCGGTCAGGACGGACCAACCGGGCGCTCGCCTGGTGTGCCCTGTTGGGCCTCCTGAACGTGGTCTTCCTGATCGGGGTCTCGGCCCATGGGTGGTTCGACCCCCAGGTCACGGGCTTCTGGCTACCGTCTTTTCTGTCCTGGTTCGCCCTTGGACTCGCGTTCGCGATCGTTCGGGGTGGGCGTGATGACACGGCAGAGCGGCACCGCGCCCGATTGGAGTCACTCGCCCAGGCCCCGCTCGCCTGCTGGGTCGTGTCTGCGGCGCTCCTGCTCATCGCCTCGACTCCGGTGGCCGGTCCTTTCGGCTTCGAGGGCAGCCCCACGGCCGGACAGGCCTTGACCAAGAACGTCCTGTACGCGGGCATCGCCCTGGCCCTCGTCCTTCCCGTCGCCTTCGGGCCAGCGTCTTCCCGGTTCATGCGCACCCTCTCCGCGCCGATCCCGGTCTATCTCGGCGAGATCTCCTATGCGGTGTTCCTCTGGCACCTGATCGTGCTGTCGTGGGCCCTTCGAGTCACCGACACGCCACCGTTCAGTGGCGGTTTTGGTGGCATCTTGCTCGTGACAGTGCTGGGTTCCTTGCTCGTCGGCTCGGTGAGTCTCTTCCTGGTCGAGCGCCCGGCTCAGCGGCTGCGGCGCCTGGTGCCCAAGGCAGCCAGAGCCTCCCGACCGGAGCCACCCGCCGCGACCGCTCCCCCAACGGCCGCGGCGACGAGCAGCTGAGGGAGAGCGGCGTTGCCCAGATAGGGATCGAACGCTGCCCAGGGGCCGGACGCCAGGACCACAGCGGCCACAGCCACGCAGGCACCCGAGGCGATGGCCGGCGCCCAGGGGGTAAGTCGTCGCGAGGCGCCGGCCACCACCCAGCCGACCGAGCCCACGAGCATCCCCCACGGGCCAAACGCCAACCCCGCGCACACGAGGAGTGCACCCCCGACCCACGGCCAGGGCACCGTGACCGAGCTCAGTCCGATCGAGCGGCTCCGGCGGCGGCTGGGCAGCAGACATAGAACCAACAGGGCGGTGACCGCGACGGCACCGCCAACAAGCCCCCGCCGGTACGTCGTGTCGGGGGTGAAGGTCAAGGTGACCAAGCCGGCGGATCCTGCGGGCACCACCCAAGCCTGCTGCCAGCCGTCCACGACTCGGGCTTCAAGGGCCACCCCGCCGAACGTGGCGTGCCAGCCCGAGTTGGCGTTCTCTCGAACGACCAGCCATGACTCTGCTTCTCGTGCTCCAAGCTGAAGTTCACGAAGAACGTCATCCCACGCGACGATGTCCGGCACGGACCCGACCTGTGGCGCGCCGGACCGTCACCGATCACCACCGAGTCGACTCGAAGGCCAGGGACGGAACGCGCGACGAGGCGCGTGGAGACCTTGCTCGAAGGAAGAGCCGTACACGGCGACAGAACCAAGGGTTCGAGCCGACGTAGGGCCCCGACCGTGGCCGCGCCCTGCAACTGAACTGAGACGCCGTTGACCGTGATCGCCGGGCCGGTGCCGCACGGGAGCTCCACCACCAATTCATCGGGGGCCACCGCCAACCCTGGTCCAGCACCGACCAAGCCCACCTCGCTCGCTCCCACCGGGACGTTCTCGACGCTTCGTCGGAACGGGTCATAGACTTCGCTGAAGTGACAGAGCGGAAGGAGACGCGGAAGGTCGAACCGGTGACCGGCCTGCCGAGGACCGCTAGGCCGCCCGCGTTGAGGTCGGCCACTCGTGCTTGTCGCCCCGAGGTCACCACGACGACGCCTGGTCGGGAGGCGGCCAACTCCGGGGCGAGGGTGACCCGTACACGCGCACGGTACGCACGCGGCTGTAGGCGAAGGTGAGGGTGGGGTTCGCGTCCGACGGCGCGGCCACCCAACCCGTGCATCGCCGTCGCGAACCGCATAAGGGGCACCGGACGGGTCACGCACCGCCGTGCTCGTCGCGGTAACCGACACCGGGGCACCCTGGCTCACCCAGTCGTCCAACGTGTCGGACGGGTTCGGGACGACGTGCACCTCGACGTCGGCTGTCATTGGGAGCGCACCGAGCAGGCGGTCGATACCGCCGTCCTCCTCTCCGGGCTGGGGAAGATTTGGTGAACACAGCGCTAGCTCCTCGACCAGCGCGCATCCCCGCGCCACCGAGCGGAGTGCGTAGGACCACCGCGCTCGGTGTGCTCCCCCCTACGCCTGCCCGGATAGGCCGCGACGGCCTGACTCCAGGGACGTCGACCTCAGAGAGCCCCGCGACAAAACCCCGGGTCCCGTCCGCGACCGCATCCACGGTGATGCGCAGTCGTGTGGTCCCCCGATCGGCACCGGAAGGGGCCAGCCGATAGGGAGTGGTGACGGGACCGTCACTGCTCCGTGCCTGCGTCTGTCGATACCGTGAGACGGACTGCGGGCGACCCCTCCAGGAGCGGGTCGAAGGAGATCCGGGTGCCAATCGGATCGCGAGGTCGGTCCCACTCCAACTCAAGCCACTGCCCCACCGCACCCGAGCCGGGGGCGGAGACCACGACGTTGCGAGGTCCCCGTCCACAGCCGCCCAGGGCTGATGCTCCGGACGGCTCCCACCCGGGACCCCTGCGTCAGCCGCAGATGAGGACGCCACCACGGTGGCTCCATCCTGGAGAGCCGGAACAAGACGGGGCGTGGCCTCGGGTGACAAGTAGTCCGGGGCAGGGACGTCGTCACGCACGGACTCGTCCTCGGCCAACGTCGCCGAGGCGCTGTCGTCCACGCGACCCATGGACACGTCCCGGCGGCGGGGGGAGTCCGTCAGGATCTCGGCAGCGGGGTCAGCGGTCAATTCGCTCGCTGGTCCGATCGACACACCTTCATCGAGGAGATCGAGGAGTGATTCGGGCCCCCCAGCCACCGTCGTCACGTCCTGCGCCGGAACCAGGACAGCTTGGTCGACGGGCCGTTCGACGGCGTACACCTCCACGGCTGGGTACGCGCGGTCGAGCCGTCGGTCCACGAGCGCGGTCGGCGTGCTACCACCGCCGATGGCCGAACCGAAAGTCTGCACCCGTCGAAGGCCTGGGGACCCGTCGAGAGCCTGGTGCACGAGGATCGGGCGAGGGGGATCCGGCGACGGCGTAGTCGAGGTCGTTGCGCACGACGACGTAGACGAGCCCGGCTCTGGCCAAGGCGTCTGCCAGCCCTGACGAAGGCGTGCCCGAGGCCAGCCGAATCTGGACGGCGTCAAGGAACCTGATCGTGCCCGCGGGCGCGAGCGGTACGGCGTCCCTGGTGGCCCAGATCACCGAACCGGACACTTGCAGCGGTTCATCTCTGGGCCGGCCCCAGTAGGAGTCGGAGAAGCTGGCCCCAGGCACGAGCAGGCTCCGCGAACCGTGCGCGTTCGCGGCCAGCCAGTCCGCTGCCTCGACCGGGTCACCCGGCGCCTCCTCGAAGCTGCCACGCTGGATGAACTGCTCCGTGAGCAGCGGAGCAGCGCTGCCGAGCAGCCCGACGGCAGTGACGCCGACCAGGCCGGCGCCAAGGGCGCGGCGCACCGGAGTCCCTCGACGAAGAGCGCTGGCGGCCCTTCCGACAAGGACGCCGACCCCAAGCGCTAGCGGGAGCCGAAGAACCGGGTCGAACTTGTGAATGTTGCGAAACGGCGCCAGCGTCCCATCGAGTGCAGAGCGGAACCACTCCGAGCCGATGCCGTCAACCGGCCCCACGTGGCCGAGAGTGACACAGAGCAAGCCGACGACGACGGCGCTCAACAGGAAGAGCCGTTCCCGCAGACGCGGCACTGACAGGCCCGCCAGGCCGATCCCCGCCACGACCATGGTGTCGAGCACAAAGGCAGGTCGGGTCACCAGCGCCCACCCGCCGCGCCACTCCGGACCGCCTAGACCGGCGAGGTAGGCGACCCAGTGATCCGCTCCACGCAGGACAGTGGCCGGCGAAGTGATCGCGGTGGTGATCGACGCGCTTTCGATCCAATCAAGGAACGGCGGGCTCACTCCTCCGAGGACCACGAGCGGCACCAGCCACCAGAGCACGGCCAACGTCGTGCAGCCGAGCCATGCGATCAGCAGCCGACGCCTTCCCGGACCTGCTGTTCGCGTGATGAGGTACAGCGCGGGCAGAGGGAGAACCGCGAGCACGGCCGCCGCATTTACACCACCGCAGGCGAAGACTGCCACCGCGGACAAGGCAGCGGCCCGGCGGGTCCCGAACCTCGCGTGGTGTACCAGGGGGAGCACGATCCACGGTGCCAGAGCCATGGGGATGACCTCGGCCGACACCGGCCCCATCACGGACATGAAACGCGGGGCCAGAACATACGCCAGCCCGGCGACCATCGCGGCTAAGTGGCCGCAGCGAAGCAGCCCTCGTGCCAGCAGAACCACCCCGACGTAGGCCAGGCCGAGCAACAGGAACCACCACAGCCGCTGGGTCACCCAGGCGGGAACGTGCGCCGTGTGAAGTACTCCGAAGAACGGACCCATAGGGACGAAGTACCCGTACGCCTGGTTCTGGACCTGACCGAAGGATCCGAGTGGATCCCAGAGATGGAGGGCTCGACCCAGCATGCCCCAGGGGTTCTGCGTGAGGTCAAGCTTGGTGTCGGCCGCGGTCCGTCCGGGTTCCTGGAGGAAGACCGCGGCTGAGAGCACCAGAAGGACAGCGCTGTGCCGAACCAGCCAGACGCGGCTGACCGGGCCTGGCACCGAGGAGGTCACCGTCGGCGAAGCACGAGAAGCAGATTCCACGTCACGACCTCGCGCATGAGCGGGACACGCACAGGCCACCGTGCCCATGCGGGTGCGTAACGCGGGATCGCGGCCAGCACTTCGACCCTTGGGCAGCGCTGGGACCACTTCAAACCCTCGACGACGGTGACGGCGAACAAGGAGGTGCCAAACAGGTTCTTTGGTGGGTGTCCTTGCCGTCGCTCATACCTCCGGGCGGCCCGCTCTCCCCCGAACCAGTGCCAAGGTGAGGTTTCGTGCCCTCCCCAGGGGCCAGCCCAGACGGTGTACGAGAGATAGACCAATCCTCCCTGCTTGGTGACACGCACCAGCTCCTCCGCCAGCTCCCACGGGGGGGACACATGCTCGAGGACATTGGACGAATAGCACACGTCGACCGATCCTGAGCGCACCGGCAACTGCAGGCCACTACCAAGAACAGTGCCCGGACCGGGCGTGCCTACCGAGCTGAGCTCCCCTGCGTCGGGGTCTAACGCGACGTATCGACACCCAGCATCTTCGAAGGCTGCCCGAAAGAAGCCGGGCCCACCGCCGACATCGAGCACGGTCTTGCCCGCGAGGTCAACGTAGGACGAGATTTGTCGCACGGAGTCCCGCGCGAGCTCAACGTAGAAGCGTTCCGGATCACTCTGCTCGGCCCTGAACGCCCGGAACAGCCGAACAGAGCGCGCCAGGTCCGCGTGGAAGGGTGGGGCCGTGGCAATCGATCCGGGCACCCCGGGACGGTACCTGTCCGTTCCGGGAGACACCCGCGAGACTCCACTAGCGTGTCCGAACTGCGATGCAGGGATCGCCGAGATTCTGGAGAAGTGACGAATGCCCGCCTTCACGCGCCGTCGAGAGGCCGGCCCGCCTCGACCGCGGCACGTCGTGTTCCTCAATTGGCGGGACACGCGCAACCCCGAGGGCGGTGGCAGCGAGCGGTACGTGGAGAGCGTGGCGCGCGGCTTGGTCGCAACGGGCTACCACGTCACCATCGTCTGCGCCGCACACGACTTTGCGCCTCGAGAGGAGACTGACGAAGGAGTTCACTTCCTTCGACGCGGCGGAAAGCTGACGGTGTATGCCGCCGCCGCGGCAACGCTGCTTTCCGGGCGTCTTCGAGCCGTACGACGCGGTGGTGGACGTTCAAAACGGCGTACCGTTCCTCTCGAGGTTGTTCACGCGCCGACCGGTTGTCGTCCTCGTCCACCACGTCCACCGGGAGCAGTGGCCCGTCGTCTACGGCCGCGTAGTGGCGCGGCTTGGTTGGTGGCTGGAATCGAGACTGGCACCCGTGGTCTACCGCGGCTGCCAGTACGTCGCCGTCTCGCAGGTCACCAAGGCCGAGCTGGTCGAGCTTGGTGTCCGCGAGGACGACATAGCCGTGATCCACAACGGCACGGACCCGACCCCCGCGGACGCCACCTGGCGCGACGCAACCCCGACGCTCTGCGTGCTCGGTCGCCTCGTCCCGCACAAACGCGTCGAGCTTGCGCTGCGCGCAGCCGCGACACTCCGTCATGAGATCGCCGGCTTACGCCTGCTCGTCGTCGGTGACGGCTGGTGGTCCGAGCAGTGGCGAGCCGAAGTCCTTCGCCTTGGTCTTGAAGACATCGTCGACTTCACCGGCTTTCTCTCCGAGGCGGACAAGCACCGCGCCCTGGCACGTTCTTGGGTGCTGGCCGCGCCCTCGCTGAAGGAAGGCTGGGGGCTATGCGTGATGGAAGCTGCCGCGCACGAGGTCCCCACGGTCGCCTGTCGAAACGCTGGCGGACTGGCGGAATCCGTGGTCGATGGCGTCACCGGCTTGCTGGTCGACGACAACGAAGTCGCGTTCACCAATGGTCTCCGCACGCTGATCACCGACCACATGCTCCGAGAGCAGTACGGACACGCCGCGAGGATCCGAGCCACGGCGTTCTCCTGGGATCAGACGGCAGCGTCGTTCTCTCTGGTCGTCAGCCGGGCTGTCATCCCGCGTCATCACGTCGCAGACATCGACCCCGGGGAGCCTGCGACAATCCTGTCCGATGGCGCCACCGCGCCCGGTGTCCAGCCTGCCAGGCTGCGCGGCCGTCGTTCAGGACGCGGCCGACCATGAGTCCGTCCGCCGTGACCGCACTCCGCGTCAGCGGGCGCCGTAGGCCACCAACGGCGCCGTGACGGGAGCCGGCGCGACGGAAGTCGCCAGGTCTGTGATGGTGAAGGCTGCGATCCCCGCAAGGAACACACCGATCAAGACGGACAGGAGAAGGCCCAGGAATGGCATCGAGCGGTCCTCCTACCGTCGGGGATGTCCCTGGACTCTAGCAAGATCCCTCCGGTTATGGGCGAACACGAAGTGGTGTCTTGCGGCCGGGCGTCCAGCGAAAGGCCAGCAGGCCCGCTCCCAGGACGACAGCGAGGGCGGCGCCGTCTGCGACGGCCACGGCCGGTGCATACGGCGCAAGACCCGTCCCGGGGACGTCTCCGACGCGGTACAGCTGCACCGTTGGCCCATCGACCACCGCAGTCGCCCCCACGAGAAGAGCAGGCGGCACATCTCCGGGCGTAGCCCGTTCCACCACGACCCAGGAGACACCCAGCCGTGGCATCGTCTCGGTCAAAGGTTGCCCAGTCGCAAGGGCGGCGGCCACCGCCGCTGATCTGCGGCGCCTCGCCTCCGCTGACCACGACGCCATCGACGACAAGTGAGTCCGAGGTGAGAGTCGTCACGTCAACGAATCTTGGCATCGGATCAAGCGCTTTCCGCCCGCCGTTCCACGTGAATTGGCGAAAGGGCTGCCATGGAAGAACCACCGCATCGCCGGTGTCGAGGGCAGCCCGCACGGCAGGCCAGTCACTCGGATACTGGACCGGCTTCCAACCGACCAGCTACCCCCCAAGCCAGATCTGGGAGGACGAGAACCGGCAAGACCAGGGCGACAGCCACTACCCGACCTCGAGCTCGAGCCCACCGGGCGCCCAAAGCTTCTACACCGAGAGCACCGGTGACAGCGAGTAGAAGGACCAGGGGGGCCACGAGTCTTTGCCCATCCCGGAGCAAGCCGGCGCCGGGCAGGCTGCCGGTAGCCCAGCTCAAGGCGGGTTCACCGCCCGGGAGTGTCGTGAGGACCGCCAGCCCGAAGCCGAGCAGCGCAGACGCTGCGAGCCCCAGCGCACTCCTTCCCCAAGCTGCGTGTAGTGATCGCCACCCCAGGCATGCCACCCAAACCAACAGCACAGCGAGGAGCGTCCCCGGTGATCACGGTGCGCGAGAGGTCGGTACCGCGAGGGAGTTCCAGATACCGCCACCGGCGAAGAGGCTGCCCCAGGTGCCCAGGTCAGGCAGCTCAGCCCGCGGGGCGAAAGCTCCTACCGCCAAAGCCGAAGACCGGCCACCGCCAGGATGCAGGATCCCGGGAACCCACCACGGGGCGTTGAGGAGCAACCAGACGACGACGAGCAACAGCAATCGGCGTGGTCGCCCGACGCCTCCCGCTAGCGCCAGCACGGGAAGACTCACGAGGAGGCTGAGCAGCCCGCCGCCGGGAGTAATCGCGCAACCCGCGAGCAGCAGGACCACGGATGGCCATATTCCAGCCTCCCCGGCCCCAAGCCTGATAAGACGCCCGACGAGCCATGGCAAGAGCCCATAAGCCACGAGCAACGCCCAGTGGCCGATGATGAGCCGCTCTGCGACGTAGGGGTTCCACAAATAGAGGACTCCAGCCACGCAGCGCACAGCTACTGAGTCCGTGGGGACCAGGGCAGCGGCACCCCACCCGGACAGGAGAAGAGCGAGCAGCAAGAGGAGCTTCTGCACGTACTGGCCATCCACCACCGTCGTGAGGAGGGCCGTGAGTGCGTCGAGGGGCACGGCTCGCGGAACCGCGTCACCCACTCCCCACGAGTCAGGAACCAGGAACGACCGAGGTGTGGCCACCTGGTCGGTGAGCAGGACATAGCCCGGGCGCATCATCGGCGCAGCGATCGCCAGAGCCAGCGCGGACACAAGAACGACAGGCATGCGGCCCCAGGCAGATCGGACCGACCGGGTCACCGCCGTCGCCGACATGCGCCGCGCCTCCTGCTCCTCGACCTCGGGCGCGACCGTATCCTGCCCGCAGTGCTGACACTCGGCGGCGCGAGCACATTCACCCACGGTTAGGAGGGCTGACGATGAGTCGCTTGCCCTCTGGCTTGGGTTCGCAACCGGCCAAGCCAGGCGCACGGGTGCCTCAGGGGACGAAGACGGTGCGCCGCACGGCGACCGACACTGCGGTCGTTGCCGTGGCCATGACCGCGGCGAACGCCTTGGGGTACGTGCTGGCCTTGTCCGCCGCCCGTCGACTCGGACCCGGGCCGTACGGGGCGCTGGCCGCCTTGCTGGCCCTGGTACTGATCGGCTACGTGGTCGCCCTTGGCCTCCAGACCGTGACGACACGCCGGCTGGCCCGAGGAGCAAGTCCTCGGGATCTGATGAAGCTCGCGCTGATCACGGCGCTGACGACTGGCGCAATCATCGCCTCCCTGGCGTGGGCACTCTCGGCGTTCCTTCATTTGGGCAGCGCGATCCCCGTCCTCGCGGTGGCCGCCACGCTCGTGCCCCTCACGTGGCTCGGCTTCGTTCAGGGCATCAGCCAGGGCCTCGAGCGCTTCGGGCTGCTCGCACTAGTCCTCGTCGTGCACGCGGTCGGCAAGGTTGGAGGCGGCCTCATCGCGCTGTTCTACGGGGGAAGTGTGGCGGCCATCCTGTGGGGGACGGCGGCTGGCACCCTCCTTGCCGCGGTCGTGGCCACCGCTCTGGTCCGTCGATCAGTGCCGACATGGAAGGAGGGAACGCCAACCGGCTCCGATGGCTCGGTCACTGAGACCATCCACGCCGTTCACGCGTTACTGGCTCTCTATCTGCTCACGAACCTTGACCTGATCCTCGCTCGCCATGAGTTGAGCGCAGACCCAGCAGGTCAGTACGCCGTCGGGGCCATCCTGAGCAAGATGGCCTTCTGGCTGCCGCAGTTCGTCGCTGTTGTCGCTCTCCCCCGCCTGGCTGACCCAGACCGGCGTGGCGCTGCCGCGCGCAACGCGGTGGTCGCCTTGGCACTCGTGGGCGGTGTAGCCACCCTGGGGGCGGCGGCACTGGGAGACTGGGCGATCCAGGTGGTCGGAGGCTCGGCCTACCTGCCTCTCGCGCCGTACGCCTGGATGTTTGTCCTGCTCGGTTCGTTGTTCGCCCTCGCCCAGCTCCTCCTCTATGACCGGCTGGCCCAACGGGACGGCACGGCGATCGGCGTCCTGTGGGTTGCCGTCGGCGTCGAAACCTTGGCCATCATCGTTCAAAGCCAGCCCACCCTGGTATCCATCATCACGCCCGCTCTGATCGTGGCCGGCACGGTGGTGGCCCTGGGCCTCATGGTCACCCTCCGGCCGTCACAGGCACGCCTGGGGGCCACGCATGCCTGACACCCGCTCGGCGTCTCCCCGCCGTCCAACACCCCCGGGCACGATCGCGGCGTGGCGAAGCGCGCTTCGTCCCAGCCAATGGGTCAAGAACATCCTCGTCGCGGCCGCACCGCTCGCCGCAGGCGTCCTGCACGAAGCCGATGTCCTCGTCGACGTGGCCATCGCTTTCGTCTGCTTCTGCCTCGCATCAAGTGCCGGCTACCTCGTCAACGACGTGCTAGACGTCGAGGAGGATCGTCGGCACCCGAGCAAAGCAGGGCGAGCCATTGCCTCTGGGCGACTGTCGATGAGGGCCGCGGTTACGTCAGCCGTCCTCCTTGCCACTTGTTCGCTTGCTCTGTCGGCGCTCACCGGCACCTGGCGCCTGGGCGCCGTCCTTGTCACATATCTCGCGCTGACGGTGTCGTACTCGGTCTGGCTCAAGCACCAGCCGGTCATCGACCTTGCCGTGGTCAGCAGCGGCTTTCTCCTTCGGGCCGTCGCAGGTGGCGCAGCGGCGGACCTCCCACTGTCGCGATGGTTCCTCATCGTGGCCGCGTTCGGATCGCTGTTCATGGTGGCCGGCAAGCGGTACTCCGAACTGGTCACGCTCGGCGACAACGGCACGCGCAGAACACTCGTCCATTACACGCCGGGGTATCTGCGCTTCGTTTGGAGTGTGTCAGCCGGGGTGACCGTGATGGCGTACTGCCTTTGGGCCTTCGAGGTCGGCGACTCGAGCGGGTCGCTTCCTTGGGGTCCGCTTTCGGTCATTCCCTTTGTGATCGCGCTCCTGCGGTACGCCGTCGACATCGATGAGGGCCGCGCCGACGAGCCCGAACGCATCGTCCTGGCGGATCGCGGTCTTCAGGTCCTCGCTCTCGTCTGGCTCATCATCTTCGCCCTCGGGGCTTTCGGTGTCTGACGAGTCCGGCCCGGTCCTGCTCACGGGCTGGGGCGGCACCTCACCGACCGCAGCTCGTGTCGCGAGGGCAGTCACCCCGACCGGGGCCGAACAGCTGCTCCGTCGTGCGACGGCCGAACCGGGGGGTCGCGGTTTGATTGCTCGCGGGCTTGGGCGCTCCTACGGGGACGCAGCCCAGAACGCTGGTGGCGTGGTGCTGGAGACCCACCAGCTCGACCGAGTGGTGACCTTCGACCGTGCAACGGGTCTGGTGACTGCCCAGGCAGGACTGTCTCTCGATGCGCTGATGCGGCACGTCCTGCCAAGCGGCTGGTTCGTGCCGGTAACACCCGGCACGCGATTTGTCTCGCTCGGCGGCGCATTTGCTGCCGACATCCACGGCAAGAACCATCACTTCGCCGGAAGCTTCGCCCAGCACGTCACTTCGCTCGACCTGCTGACACCGGATGGAACGGTGCGCAGGCTTACGCCCGAGGCGGACCAAACACTGTTCTGGGCCTCCGCAGGCGGCATGGGCTTGACCGGCGTGATCCTGCAGCTGACTGTCCAGCTCCGCCCGGTGGAAACCTCAGCGATGCTCGTGGACACGACTCGGGCAGACAACTTGGACGCCCTGATGAGCGCCCTCGTGGCAGCGGACTCGGTCTCCCCGTACTCCGTTGCCTGGGTCGACGGTACAGCGACAGGTCCGCGTCTCGGTCGAGGCATTGTCACAGCTGGTGATCACGCGCGGGTGGCCGCTCTTCCCGGGGGAAGGGACCCGCTCGCATTCGCACCAAGGCAGCGACTCAGCGCACCACCGTGGATGCCCGCTCACCTGGTCAACCGGGCGTCGGCCCGCGCCTTCAATGAGGCATGGTTCCGAAAGGCGCCCCGTACCCGTGTTGGCGAGATCCAATCGATCGAAGCGTTCTTTCACCCCTTGGACGGGGTAGCGGGCTGGAACCGCGTGTACGGGCACCGCGGATTCGTGCAGCATCAGCTGGTTGTGCCGTTCGAAGCGGGAGACGTCTTGCGCCGCGTCCTTTCCAGGCTCACGGCAGGCGGGGCGCCCACGTTCCTGGGTGTGCTGAAACGCTTTGGGGCGGCAGACCCCGGGTTCCTCTCCTTCCCCCGCCCTGGCTGGACCTTGGCCGTCGACATTCCGGCCGAAGTCTCGGGCTTGGGGGAACTCCTCGATGAGCTGGACCGGGAGGTCGCCATCGCCGGCGGTTCGGTCTACTTGGCCAAGGACGGTCGGCTCGACCCTGCGCTCCTCGCGACCTTCTACCCTCGGGTGGAAGAGTTTCGGGCCCTTCGTGCGGACCTCGACCCACTTGGCGCCATCACGTCCGACCTTTCTCGGAGGCTGTCTCTGTGATCAATGCTGTCGGTTCACCCCAATCCCTCCTCATTCTCGGAGGATCGTCAGAGATCGCCCAGGCCGTTGCCCGGGCCCTCGTGGGCGACCGCGTCCGCAGGATCGCACTGGCTGGACGTGACTCTGACGCACTTGCATCGGCTGCTCAGACGTTGCGCTCCGTGGGAGCGGCAGAGGTCACGGTTCATGGTTTCGATGCCAAGGACACAGCCACGCATGAGACGTTGGTCGAAGGTCTTTTCAAAGCGTCAGACTGGGACGTCGTTCTCCTCGCCTTCGGCCAGCTGGGCGACCCACCCCGCGCGGAGCCAAACGCCGATCGGGCCGTCGACCTGGCCACCGTCAACTACGTCGGAGCTCTATCTGTGGGTCTACGGGTAGCCGAGCGGATGCGCACGCAGGGCCACGGCGTGCTGGTGGTTCTCAGCTCGGTTGCAGGCGAGCGACCGCGAGCGTCCAACTTCGTCTACGGTTCCACGAAGGCAGGTCTCGACGCGTTCGCCACCGGGTTGGGTGATGCACTGCACGGCACCGGTGTCCGTGTCATGGTCGTTCGTCCAGGCTTTGTCCGCACCCGAATGACAGCCGATCTTGATGAGGCTCCACTGGCCACCTCACCCGAGCAAGTGGCGTCAGCGGTCGTATCAGGCTTGCGAAGTGGCAAAGAGACTGTGTGGGTTCCGGGCACGCTGCGGCTCGTCATGTCCGGGCTACGACACTTGCCGCGCTCCTTGTTTCGACGCCTCGATCTCTGATCGGTCCGACGTGGGCGGTGCACTGACCGCTTGACCTATTGGACCGAGGGATCCGGCCATGGACCGGGCTTGAAGATCGGGCTGTAGCCACTGTCGTCACCCATCGCCGCCGCAATGGCCGCCGACCCGGGATAGACGCCGTCCTTCACCCACTTGTCCAACAGATCGATGACGGCCAAACGAGACTCCGGGGTGAAGTTGCAGTGCCCGGCTCCGTACGGCGCGCCGTCCGTCTCGGAGTAAGTAGTTGGAGCCACGGTGAACAGCTGCACCAGGCTTGAGGTGTTGTCGGCCGCCTGGCTGCGTTGAGCAAACAGGGCCTCGTTCTGCACGATCACCAACGGGTCGGCCGCGGTGTGCAGTGTGATCGTTGGATCGGCCACGACTCCGGTCGGCGTCCCGGTGTCCGCGAAGGCCTGCTGAGCGGTTGGGTCAGCGGTGAGCCGGTCCCCTGCTGCCAGCTCGGCCAGCAGCTTGTCGGTCGACCCGGGTGAGACGGTCTCGATGAGCTCCCGCTCAGACTCCGACACGCGCGTCGAATAGTCCGTGCCGTCGTTGCCCGCGGGGTTCCCGCCCACGCGTTGCTCGATGTCGTAGCGCCCGAACGTTGCGTAGCCGAGAGCTGTCAGGATCGACTCGGCCGATCCGCGTACCTGGCTCTCAACCGTCGATCCGTCGTACGTCTTCGTCTGAGACGGGGCGTCGACGAGCGCGGCCGTCATCAGGATCCTGGGAACGCCGTTCTTGACGTTGCCGCCAGCCTTGACCACAAGCGCCGCCGTGTCCTCCCAGTTCTGCACGGCATCGTCCCAGGAGGTGAAACCGCTCAGCTTCAGGTCTGGATTGATGAAGGTCTTCAGCGCATACGCCACGTCGAGGGAAAGGTTCACGTTCGCCACCGGGCCGCCGAGCACGCCGCACAACGGTGCCGCGCCGGACACCCAGTCCGGGTGTTTCTGCGCAACAACCTGGGTGATCAGCCCGCCGAGGCTGTCTCCCCAGACATAGACCCGGTTGGGTGTTCCCACCTCGTCCACGAAGTACTGGTAGAGGTCTTCGTCGGCCTTGACGCCATCCGCTACGGCCCAGCCGTTGGTTGCATAAGCCGATCCCGCCAGCGCGTAGCCCTGCCCGACGAGTGCGTCGGCTATCCCGGTGTCCCCCTCGGAGTAGCCCGGCGCCGGCTCCGGAGCCGTGGACGGCTGCTCGAAGTCGGGCGGAGCCGGCTCGGCCTGCCGGTAGCCGTGGGAGTAGATGAGCAGCGTGCCGTTCCACTGCGTGGGCAGCACGAGCTGATACGCGGCTCCGTCCAAGCTGTCCTGGCAGGTGACCTGCTCGCACGTCTTGATCGGAACATCGGTGGACTGGTCACGTTCGCGATCGGCCGCGGTTCCGCCGTCTGAGCCGCAGGCTGCGAGGAGCAGCGCAGAGACCGCCATGGCGACCAAAGGGACTGACCTGAGATGGCTGAGGCTCCGACGCATGACGTGATCATCGCAGACCGATCTGACGCTTTGGGCCCTTGCCGCGAAGTGCATGACCCAGCCGAAACCAATTGGGTCACGCTCCGGTCGCAACCTTGTCTCATTCCACCCTGCGCAACACTCTCCACCAGACTTCGATTCCAAAACCGACCCGATGACCTCGCTGCCTCGCTATGCTCCGGCGGTCGGCCAGGCACACGACAGGGTCGACCGCACCGCACCCGGCTAGACCGGGCACCGCGAGGAGGAGCAGGTTGCTGACTCGAGTCACGTTGCGGATCGTCGGAGTTCTGGTCGCGTCCCTGAGTTTCTTGATCCTCTTCGGAGCGGGCGCCGCGCACGCCGACGGGGAGTCCATCGTCGGGACCTTGCTGACCAACAGCCGAGAACCGGTCGCCGGGGTCACAATCACGGTGACCAACGACAGCGGGTTCAATCAGAGTGCGGTCACAGCAACGGACGGGAAGTTCGCCATCCCCGTCCCCCAAACCGGCGCCTACACCGTCACGCTCGAGGAAAGCACCCTCCCTGAAGGCATCGCCACACCGGTCTTGAACCCGATCAACACCACCGTCAGGCCGGGGACGAACCGTCCCGTCCTGTTCGTCCTCGGCGAGCGTGAACGCAACACCCAGTCGACTTGGGATCGTGCTGCCCAGCTGTTCGTCGAGGGCCTACGGTTCGGTCTGATCATCGCTCTGGCCGCGGTCGGACTCTCACTGATCTATGGCACCACCGGGCTGACCAACTTCGCCCACGGCGAGATCGTGACCTTCGGGGCCATCATCGTGTGGTACTTCAACGTTTCCCTGGGTATCCCCCTGCTCATCGCAGCCGTTCTCGGCATTCTCGCCTCCGCCTTGTTCGGTGGGGTCATGGATCGAGGGCTTTGGAAACCCTTGCGTGGTAGGGGCACCGGGCTCATCGCCATGATGATCGTTTCCATCGGGCTGGCCCTCGCCCTTCGATCGATCTACCAGATCTTCTTCGGGGCAACGAGCCGTGCCTACAGCGAGTACCAAGGTCAGGCCGGCCTCAGCTTCGGCCCGGTGGACATCACCCCAGCGAACCTGATCAGCATGATCATTGCCGCGGTGATCCTTGGGCTCGCCGGATTGGCGCTGCTCAAGACGCGCACCGGCAAGGCGACCCGAGCGGTCGCGGACAACCCCGCACTTGCAGCGACCACGGGTATCGATGTGGAGCGCGTGATTCTGATCGTGTGGGTGGTCGGAGCAGCCCTGGCTGGCCTCGGCGGATTCCTGCTCGCGCTCAACCAGCAGGTGTCCTTCATCATCGGCCAGCAGGTGCTGCTGCTCGTCTTCGCTGCCGTCACGCTCGGCGGACTGGGTACGGCCTTCGGCGCCTTGGTCGGAAGTCTCGTCGTAGGCCTGTTCATCACCATGTCGACCTTGATCATTCCCACGGAGCTGCAAACCGTAGGGGCGTTGGGGATCCTCATCCTCGTGCTACTCGTCAAACCCGCAGGCATACTCGGCCGACAAGGACGGGTGGGCTGAGTCATGGACTGGAACTTCATCTTCACGGTCTCGATCTCGGCCGCCATCGGTGTCGAGGCGTGCGCGTTTGCCCTCGCCGCGATCGGGATCAACATCCAGTTCGGCTACACCGGGCTGCTCAACTTCGGCCAAGCAGCCTTCCTCGCGGTTGGCGCCTACGGCCTGGCTTCGATCGTGGCCATCGCTGGGTTCCCGTTCTGGGTGGGCATCCTCGTCGGCATCCTCGCGTCGTTGGTGTTGGCCCTGCTGCTGGGTATTCCCACCTTGCGGCTTCGCGCTGACTATCTGGCCATCGTGACTATCGCCGCCGCCGAGATCGTCCGGCTGATCTTCCGCTCGGTCACCTTGCGAGACTGGTTCGGCGGGTCCGACGGGATCCAGAACTTCGCCGAGGGTTTCTACCGGCTCAACCCCTTCGACGAGAACAAGACTTACGGAATCGGGTCCATCAGCTTCAACGGACGCGCCACCTGGCTGCTTGTCGTCGGCTGGAGCGTCGTCGCGCTCTTCACACTGATGACCTTCCTGCTGATGCGCAGCCCCTGGGGCCGGGTGCTCAAGGCGATCCGCGAGGACGAGGACGCCGTCCGCTCCCTCGGCAAGAACGTCTACTGGTTCAAGATGCAGTCGCTCATGCTCGGCGCCGTTGTCGGAGCGTTCGGTGGCTTCGTCTACGCGTTGGGTCGAGCGGCCGTACAACCCGACACCTTCGCAACCCAGTTGACCTTCTTCGCCTACACGATCGTGATCCTCGGTGGTGCAGCCCGGGTGTTCGGTCCCATCCTCGGCACGATCATCTTCTGGTTCGTCATCCAGTTCTCGGATGTCGCCTTGGGCAACGCCGTGAACGCCGGCTACATCACCTTCATGGACGCGACCCAGGCCGCACAGATCCGCTTCGTCATAGTCGGCGTAGCGTTGATGTTGCTCATGATCTTCAGACCGCAGGGGATCCTCGGCGACCGTAGGGAGATCGCACTCGATGAACGCTGAACCCGCAACGACGACCCGGCACGAAGAGATCACCAAGATCCTGGCCGACGTTCCGCGCGAGCCAGGATCGTCCAAACCGGACCCGATTTTGGTGGCGGACGACATGGTGAGGCGTTTTGGTGGCCTCACAGCCGTCAACGTGAAGCACGTGGAGATCCAACGCGGCGCCATCACTGCACTCATCGGTCCGAACGGGGCGGGCAAGACGACGTTCTTCAACATGCTGACCGGCTTCGACCAACCCGACAGCGGCGCCTGGGCCTTCGAGGGAAAGCCGCTGCGCAAGGTTTCCGCCTACAAGGTCGCCCGGTTGGGCATGGTGCGGACATTCCAGCTGACCAAAGCGCTGAGCAAGCTGTCCGTGATCGAGAACATGCGCCTTGGGGCGGTCGGCCAGGGCGGAGAAGTTTTCTGGCGCGCGTTCTTCCGCCCATTGTGGGGCGGTCAGGAGAAGTCGCACACCGACCGCGCTGACGACTTGCTGGCACGCTTCAAGTTGGACGCAAAACGCGAGGATTTCGCCGGCTCGCTCTCGGGTGGGCAGCGCAAGCTGCTCGAGATGGCCCGAGCGTTGATGACCGAACCACAGCTTGTGATGCTCGACGAGCCGATGGCCGGGGTCAACCCGGCGCTCACCCAGTCACTGCTGGGACATGTGAAGGCCCTGCGCGACGACGGCATGACCGTCCTTTTCGTCGAGCATGACATGGACATGGTCCGTGACATCTCGGACTGGGTCATCGTCATGGCGCAAGGCGAGGTCATCGCCGAAGGTCCACCGCACGAGGTCATGCGAGATCAGCGCGTCATCGATGCCTATCTGGGTGCGCATCACGACCTATCGCTCGCCGAACTAGCGGCGACCGAGGGCGAGAGCAACGCTGCCCCATCCGGGCCTGCTGAGGTGCTGGAAGCCGGCGATGAGGGCGAGCGGAGAACGCAATGGTGAACGAGGACATGACCTCCGGCGAGATCAACCGCGAGGAAGAGCAGCTTGCGGGCGGTCGGGCGCGAGCGACCGTTGATCGCTCCGAGCATCTGGCGGGGGCCGATGATGCGCTCGTCGTCGCTCAAGAGCTGGTCGCCGGATACATCCCCGGCGTCAACATCCTCAATGGTTGCGACCTCTATGCCAAAAAGGGCGAACTGGTGGGCATCATCGGCCCCAATGGTGCGGGCAAGTCGACGCTTCTCAAGGCCATTTTTGGTCTCGTGAAGATCAGCTCTGGCACGGTCACCATCGGCACCGACGACATCACCGGGCTGCGCCCCAACAAGTTGGTGACGATGGGCGTCGGCTTCGTGCCGCAGACGAACAACATCTTCCCCTCACTCACCATCGAAGAGAACCTCGAGATGGGGGTCTATCAGCGGCCCAAGTCCTTTGCCGAGCGCTTCGCCTTCGTCGCGGACCTTTTCCCCGCACTCGCTGACCGTCGCCGCCAGTTGGCTGGATCGCTGTCTGGAGGAGAGCGCCAGATGGTGGCAATGAGCCGCGCGCTCATGATGGACCCACAGGTGCTGCTCCTGGACGAGCCGTCGGCTGGGCTCTCCCCCGTAATGACCGATGAAGTCTTCGTGCGGACCCGTCAGGTCAACGCCACCGGCGTCACGGTGATCATGGTCGAGCAGAACGCCAACCGGTGCCTGCAGATCGCCGACAGGGGCTACGTCCTCGACCAGGGTCGCAATGCCTACAGCGGCAGCGGAGCCGACCTCCTGGTCGACCCCAAGGTCGTCGAGCTCTACCTGGGAACGCTCGCCAAGAACTAGCGAGACCGGACCCTGTCCGGACAGGTTCCCGCTGGGCAGGTTGGGCATCGAAGCGCCGGCGCTGGGCCTATGGACCACGGGCCAGACACCCTGAAAGTCAAACAGTTCGACTTGCCGGGGACCTGTTGTCGCTCGTTTGGTTTCGGTGGGCAAGCGAGTGGGGCCCGGTCCTTTCGGACCGGGCCCCACTCGTTGGGCTTGCGCTCGATCAGCTGTTCGGGCCGATGCCCTGCTGAACGAGCTCTTGCACGACCTTGGCCGACTCGTCGAAGCCGATCAAGATGATCGCCTCTGGCGCAGCTGCCTTGATCTTGCTGACCTGGCTGGTGAATGTCGCAGCAGCCGGGTCATAGAACTCCGTCGCTACAACGGAGCCACCACCGTCTTCGATCGACTGGGTGGCGTACTTGGCCAGACCTTCGCCGTAGGCGTCCTGAAGGACCAGGATGCCCACGTTCTGGTGACCGTCGGCAAGGATCAGGTTGCCGAGCACGCGGCCCTGGAGCACGTCAGACGGAGCCGTACGCCAGTACATCCCGCCGTCTTCGAAGGTGGTCAGGTCGGGTGAGGTGTTCGCCATCGAGATCATGATGACCCCGGCGCCGGAAACCTTGTCCAGAACACTGAGCGACACCGACGATGAAGCGGCACCGACAATGGCGTCAACACCAGCCTTGAGGTGCTTGTCAACCGTGAGCGACGCGGTGTCAGTGGTGGTGTCACCAGAGTCACCAGGCAGGCCCTTGACATCCTTGCCGAGCACGCCACCGGCGTCGTTGATGTCCGAAATCGCGAGCTTGTAGGCAGCGACCTCGGGCGGCCCGAGTGAGGACAGCGAACCCGTGATCGGGAACAGGCCACCGAAGACCAGCTGTCCGTCAGCGCCGTCGTTGACCTTCTTGGTGAGTGCCGGCGGGTCGCCCGGGGTGGGCTCAACCACGCCAGGCTGGAAGTCGACCGGGAGCGCCGGGTCAGCGTCGGCGTTGAAGCCGGGCACCTTGTTCTCGGCGTTGTACTGGTAGATGCCCACGGTGGCGACCGTCGGGTCACCGAACGCATCGAAGTTGACGTCGCCGGAGACACCGTTGTAGTCGATGTCCTCGCCCTTCTTCAACAGATCCACGCACTCGGCGAAGTCACCGCACTGGGTGCCATCCTCGGACACCGACTGGAGGTTGGCCGAGATGTCGCGGCCGGCATCGGACTTGCCCTGCACCGTCGCGAGAGCGACCAGGGTGACCGCGTCGTAGGTCTCGGGACCGTAGGAGTAGCCGATATCCGGCAGCTTCGGGTTCACTGCGTCGAGCCGCTCGCGGAAGGAACTGTCGATCTCGGCGCCGGGCAGGGTGCCCTTGACGCCCTCGAGGGTGCCGGGCGGGAGCTCACCGAGCGGACCGTTGCCGATGTTTCCATCGACGAGGTAGAGCGGCGTGCCGGTCGCAGCGGGGGGTTCAGTGGTGCCCGTGGAGCCGCCACCGCTGCTGCTGCAAGCAGCCAGCGCAAGCGCAGCCGCCCCAGCGACGGCTACGAGCCGCAACGTGGGATTAAGTCGAGTCATACATCTCTCCTTGACAGGGAGTCTTTGATGCTCCCGTCGGACGACGGGTTTCGGCGGTCAGTCAACCACGCATCCGGACGCCAAACGGGCGCTCAGCCCGGCTGGTACCCGGTCGTTGTGGCTTCGTGACCTTGCTCAGAGTGACCGTTTGAGCATGTTTCATCCGGGTCGGGCACTCAATGAGCGGCTTCGTCCCACGTACGACCGATCCCCACCGACACATCCAGCGGCGCCCGCAACGGATAGGCGCCGGCCATCTGCTCTCGGACCAACCCCTCGACGTGCTCGCGCTCGCCTGGGGCGACCTCGAGCACGAGTTCGTCGTGAACCTGCAACAACATGCGCGAACTCAACCCCTCTTCGCGCAAAACAGCGTCGACGCCGAGCATCGCGACCTTGACGATGTCGGCTGCCGAGCCCTGGATGGGCGCGTTCAACGCCATCCTTTCTGCCATCTCCCGGCGCTGCCGATTGTCACTCGTCAGGTCAGGCAGATAACGACGGCGACCGAGGAGCGTTTCGGTGTAGCCCGTGCGCCGAGCGTCGTCGACGACGCCGCTGAGGTAGTCGCGCACCCCACCGAACCGTTCGAAGTACTCGTCCATGAGAGCGCGTGCGTCGTCCGGAGCGATGCCCAGCTGTTGTCCTAGGCCGTAGGCTGACAGCCCGTAGGCGAGGCCGTAGGACATCGCCTTGATGCGCGCTCGCAGGTCACTGGTCACCTCCTCGGCGGGCACGTCGAAAACCCTGGACGCCACGGTGGTGTGCAGATCCTCCCCCGACGCGAAGGCCTCGATCAGCGCCTCGTCGCCGGACAGGTGAGCCATGATGCGCATCTCGACCTGGCTGTAGTCGGCCGTGAGCAACGACTCATAACCCGGGCCGACGATGAACGCTTCCCTGATTCGCCGGCCTTCTTGGGTGCGGATGGGGACGTTTTGCAGGTTGGGGTCGGTGGACGACAGCCGCCCCGTGGACGCGACGGTCTGGCTGTAGGTCGTGTGGATCCGGCCGTCGTCGGAGACCGATTTCTGCAGGCCCTCAACGGTCACCATGAGTTTGGACATGTCGCGGTGACGGAGCAACAGCTCGAGAAGCGGATGCTCGGTCTGGGCATAGAGCCCCTGAAGGGCCTCGGCGTCAGTGGTGTAGCCGGTCTTGATGCGCTTGGTCTTGGGCAACCCCAGTTCGTCGAACAAGATGGCCTGCAGCTGCTTGGGCGACCCGAGGTTGAACTCACGCCCGACGACTGCATAGGCGGCCTCAGCCGCTTGTTTGACGTGTCCGGAGAACTCGGCGTGCAAAGAAGCAAGATGATCGCCGTCTGCTGCGATCCCGACCTGCTCCATCGTGGCGAGAACTCCAACGAGCGGGAGCTCGACCTGATGCAGCAGCTTGGTGCCACCGTGCTCCTCGAGCTCGCGGTCGAGCGCCTCAGCGAGGTCGACCGTGGCGCGGGCGCGCACGACGACCCCCTCCGCCGCCGCTGCCTCGTCAGAGCCGTCGAACGACAGCTGTGCGGACTCCCCTGTCTCGGCTCTCAGCTCACGATGCAGGAAGCGGACCGCCAAGTCCCCGAGATCGAAGGATCGCTGGCCTGGGACGGCAAGGTAGGCGGCCAGCGCGGTGTCATTGGTCAAGCCCTCGAGCGGCCACCCGTGGGCGGCCAGTGCCAAGAGCGGGCCCTTCGCGTCGTGCAGGATCTTGCCGCGCGCTGGGTCACCCAGGAAATCCGCGAGCGCGGCCTCGTCAGCGGGAACGAGTGTCTCGGGCTCGAGCCACGCCCCGGCCCCATCGGCGGTGGCCAGCCCGAGACCCGCGATCGACCCTGTGCCCCTGCCCCAAGAACCGGAAGCCGCCAGACCGGTCGCGCCGGGGTCGCCGGTGTGCTTGCCCAGCCAGTCGGCCAGCTCGCCGGCCGCGATGACCTGAACGTCGACGTCGAAGCCCTCGTCAGCCTCTGGCTCCGCGGACTGCAAGGTCGCGTAGAGACGCTCCCGAAGGACCCGGAACTGCAGGGTGTCAAAGACCTGGGCCACCCGATCGCGATCCCAGGTGCGCACCACGAGGTCATCCGGTGCCACCCCAAGGGGTACGTCGCGGACGAGCTCGGTCAGCCGTCGATTGAGCATGACCTCGGCAAGGTGCTCTCGCAGGGAGTCACCGACCTTGCCCTTGACCTCGTCGACCCGGTCGACGAGGCCGGCCAGACTGCCGTACTCGACCACCCACTTGGCTGCGGTCTTCTCCCCCACACCCGGGACCGACGGAAGGTTGTCGGACGGGTCGCCGCGCAGCGCCGCGTAGTCGGGGTATTGCGCCGGTGTGAGCCCATACTTGGCGACCAGCTCAGCCGGGGTGAACCGACTCATCTCGCTCACCCCTCGCTTGGGGTAGAGCACGGTGACACGGTCGCTGACCAGCTGGAAGGCGTCCCGATCGCCGGTGATGATGGCCACGTCCATGCCCGACGCCTCGGCCCCCGCAGTAAGGGTGGCGATGATGTCGTCGGCCTCGAAGCCCTCCGCCGTCACATGGGGCACGTTGAGCGCGTCGAGCACCTCCTGGATGAGGCTGACCTGGCCGGCGAACTCGCTCGGCGACGTCGACCGGTTGGCCTTGTAGTCGGGGAACTGCTCGGTGCGGAAGGACTTGCGCGACAGGTCGAAGGCCACTGCGAGATGCGTCGGCGCCTCATCACGCAGCGCGTTGATCAGCATCGAGGTGAAGCCGTAGACCGCATTCGTCGGTTGTCCGGTCGTCGTCGAGAAGTTCTCGACGGGCAGGGCATAGAAGGCGCGGTAGGCCAGCGAGTGCCCATCCAAGAGCAGCAGCTTCGAGCGGTCCTCAGCCATGCCAGCGAGCGTAGTGCCGCCCTCCGACGCAGCGGCTATCCCCTATCCTCGCCCGCATGGCTGACGCGCCGGGGCTTGTCGAACGAATGGGCATCACGATCACTGAAACGTCGGCGGACCGGATCGTCGGGACCATGCCGGTGGAGGGCAATCAGCAGCCGTACGGCCTCCTGCACGGCGGTGCCTCAGTCGCGCTGGCCGAGACGCTGGGGTCGCTCGGTAGCGCATTGCACGCGGGAGAGGGAAGGATCGCGGTCGGGATCGAGATCAACGCCACGCACCATCGGGCAGCACGGGCCGGCCTGGTGACCGGGGTCGCCACACCGGTCAGTCTCGGTCGAACGCTGTGCACCTGGAACGTGGCCATCTCCGACGACGAGGGCGCCTTGGTGTGCACATCCCGCATCACCTGCCTGCTCCGTGACAGACCCCCCGGAGCATGACCGATGGGGTGACGGTCCGGCGCGCCGTCCTCGGCGACTGGGTTGACGTTCGGGACGTCCGACTGGCGGCTCTGGCCGACTCGCCGGGGGCCTACATCACCACCCTCGCCGAAGCGCGCACGTTTCCGGACACGTTGTGGCAAGAACGCATCTCGGCGAGCCCGCACTTCATCGCCCTGGCCGGCAGCCAGACCGTGGGGTTGGCCGTGGTCATCTCCCACCAGCCCTGGCCCGAGCTGGTCGGGATGTGGGTCGCTCCTAGCCTCCGCGGGCGAGGCGTCGTCGATGAGCTGATCCGCGCCTGTGCGTCTGAGTCTGCCGACCGGGGTCATCGAGAACTCCGGCTGTGGGTTGTCGAAGGAAACCGGCGAGCGGAATGTGCTTACGTCAGGACCGGCTTCCTTCGCACGGGTCGTCTCCAGCCAGTGCCAGGCCGAGATGGAGAGAACGAGTTCGAGATGGCTAGGCCGTTGCCATAGCGGCAAAGCACATCATCGCCTTGGACTAGGTGCTCCGCTTGAGTGCTGCAGCCAACGGTCGGCGGCGGCGTAAAACCGCGCGTCGACGCGCCGAGCGTCCCTCGTGAGCCGAGGACGCAGTCTCCACACCAAGCCGGCGACGCAGCACCGAGACATGCGCCAGCCGACGGGTAACGACCGGCTGGAAACCGAGCCGAGCATAGAACCGGAGCGCTTCGCGCGCTGCGGGGAACACGTTCACCATGACGTGCTCGGTGCCGACCTCGTCGGCGAAGGCCGTGGCCGCAGTCAACAGCGATTTTCCGATGCCTCGCCGCTCGAAGCCCGCCTTGACCTGCAGGTAGTCGACCTGCACCACGGGGAACGGCATGAACGGGCTCATCGGGGTGACCACCGCAAGGGCCATGCCGACTATCTCCTCGTCGCAGACGGCGACGTACATCCGCGCCGACGGGTCCTCCTGCGCGTGCGCCAAGGCCTCGCTCACGCGCTCCGTCGTCGGAGAAGGCGTGTAGGCGGCGGACCGCCCGACATGGGTACGCAGCTGGGCCCAGAGCTCAACGATTCCGGGCGTATCGTCCATCGATGCCAAGCGCACACTCACCGCACGCGTCACCCTTGCACCTCCCGGCTGGCATCCCCACGGTCGACGAACCCGACCCGCACGAGAGCGTACGCGTCTCCGTTATGTCTCCGTGACCTAACCCCAGAATGTCTGATCAGGAGCCGAGAGAGACCGGCGTCCCGATCTCGAGCTGGCCGTCGACGAGCCGATAGACCGTGAGGTCCTTGAGGTTGACGTCACCGGTTGTGGGGTCGATACGGATCGTCCGCCCCAGGACGGACTCCTCGGCGGGAACGGTGAGGCCCCGCCCACCGATGATCGCCGAGGTAACACCGGCTCGGGTGCCATCAGAAGCCGCGATCCCCTTGAGCACGACCTGGAGCGCGGCCACGGCGTACAGCGCGTCCGCCGAAACCGGTGCGGTCCCGTAGCGCAATCGGTAGTCCCGAACCAGTGCTGCAGCCACGGGGCTGACGTCGACGAGGTGGTCCATCGACCAGCCGACCTGAGGGACGGCCGCACCGCTCGCCTCCGGATCCGACGAGATCGGGGTACGGCCCAGGAAGGTGGAGGTTGCTAAGACCTTCACCTGGCGGTTGTCGCCGAGCACGGCGACCTTGTCCCGCAGGAGCTGTGCTCCGTTGGCCAACCAGCTGCCCGAGATGACGAGGCAGTCCGGATTCTTGGCGGCGATGGTCTGGAAGAATTCCGTATAGCTCGTGGCTAATGGATCCCACGTGTCACTGGCCAGCACCTCGATGCCGTTGACTTCTGCCCCGTCCACGAAGGACACCACCTGCTCCTGGCTGCTGGGGCGGCCGTCGTTGATCACCGAGCACTTCTGCACCTGCAGGTTCTGCCCGGCGTAGGCCGCTAGAGCCGCGCCCTGCTGCTCGTCGGTGGTCACGACCCGAGCGAAGTTGCGCGCCCCGTCGGGGTAATAGACGTCCGGCTCCTCCGCATCCCAGGGCACGGTCAGGCCGGGGTAGGCCACGGCGTGGGAGACCAGCGTGAGCGGCCCGTCTTGAGCCTCGTTGAGGATAGGCACCTGCACACGTGCGCAATCGGGGTCAGGGGTGCCGATGAGCGCCACCTCGACGGGCTGCGCGGCGTGTCGCTCTGCGCTGGCCTTGCACGCCTCATCACGACCGCCGATGGTGCCCTGCGCAGCGCCGTTCGACTCGACAAGGCGCACCGTGAAATCTCCGGCGGCCGCGCCTTGCTGCTCCAAGTAGAGCCTGAGCATCTGGTTGGTGGACTGGGTGCTCGTCGCGTCAACCCCCACCAAGGGCAGCGACGTGGCCACCTCGACCACGTGGTCTGGTGACGGCGACGCGGGGTCGGAGACGCCGTTGCTCGGTGATGTCCCTGTACATGCAGCCAGCAACCCCAGCCCGGCAACTATGGCACCCACCCGGCGAGCCCGGTGCCAGCCACGTGCAGCGCTGCAGGTCCCCGGAGAAATACGCACGTCAGCCCGCGGGCTCAGACCGTGGGGAGCCCGGAGGCCGGGTCGGCCTCGACGACGCTCCTGGCTACCTCGCGCATGCTCGTCCGACGGTCCATGGCGGTCTTTTGGATCCATCGAAACGCGGCGGGTTCGCTGAGTCCGAAGGATGTCTGCAGCAGACCCTTCGCCTGATCGACCAAGGCACGCGTCGCGAGGCGGTCCTCCAACCCCTCGACTTCATCTTCCAGCAGCACGATCTGTTCGTGGCGAGCCACGGCCAGCTCGATGGCCGGCACCAGGTCGTCCCGGCCGAAAGGCTTGACCAGATAGGCCATCACACCGGCGTCGCGGGCACGTTCCACGAGCTCACGCTGGCTGAAAGCGGTCAGCATCAAGACCGGCGCCGTACGGCTGCCGACGATCTGTTCCGCGGCAGAGATCCCGTCCATGATCGGCATCTTCACGTCCAGGACCACGAGGTCGGGACGGTGCTCCTCGGCCAGCCGAACAGCCGCCTCGCCGTTGCCCACCGAGCCGACGACGACGTAACCCTCTTCCTCGAGCATCTCCTGGACGTCTCGGCGGATGATCGGCTCGTCCTCCGCGATCACGACGCGAAGTCGGGTGTCCGGGGCGGCCATGTCGGAGAGCCTAGTGTCGGGGCCTATCCTCGACGGTGTCGGTCAGCCCCTGTAGCCCAACCGGCAGAGGCACGGTGCTCAAACCACCGCCAGTGTGGGTTCGACTCCCACCGGGGGCACGTCGCGAAGATGGGCCGGCTCCTCCAGTGCCGCTCGCTGTCCGACGTCCAACCTGAAGTGGCCGAATATGGCTGTTCGGATCTCAGCGGGGTCGGGTCCTTGGGATGACTCGACGAGTGGTCGCGAACGGGGCGATTGCGCACCCTCGATTGCCCCGTTCGTTGCCATTCGGCCCAGACCCCCGGAGATTCGGCACGGGAGGAGCCCGCGCCCAACTCCCCCTTGCTGCGCTCTTGCCCGAAGGCGCCGGCCGAATGAGATCCGAACAGCCTCAGGACTCGTGAGACACGCCGGTGTCGCGCGGGTTTTCTGCAAGCACCCGGGACAGCACCCCGTTGACGAAAGCTGGCGACTCATCGGTCGACAGCTGCTTGCAGAGCTCGACAGCCTCGTCGATGGCCACGCTCGGGGGTACGTCCCCGTGCAGCAGCTCCCAGACCGCGATGCGCAGGGCCGTACGGTCGACCGCCGGCATCCGATCCACCGGCCAGTCCGACGTCGCTCCGTCGAGAAGGGCGTCGATCGGCTCGCGTTCGGCCACGACCCCTTCGACCACCGTCACCGTGTAGGGGTTGAGTGGCGCATCCAGGTTGAGTCGTCGGTCGGACAGCGTGAGGAGCGGGTCGACCCGCCGTTGCTCGGACTCGAACAGGATGTCGAGGGCGCGCTTGCGCGCCTTGCCCCGCGCGGTCAGTTGACCCGCCCCAGGTAGGACCCGTCACGCGTGTCGACCTTCACGCGTTCGCCCTGAGTGATGAACAACGGCACCTGGATCTCCGCGCCGGTCTCGACGGTTGCCGGCTTGGTGCCGCCGGTGGACCGGTCACCCTGCATGCCGGGCTCGGTATAGCTGATCGTCAGCTCGACGGAGGCGGGGAGCTCGATGTAGAGCGGGGCGCCTTCGTGCGTCGCGACGATGGCTTCCTGGTTTTCCAGCATCCACCGGGCGGAGTCTCCGACCGTGTCGGCCGACACGTGGATCTGCTCGTAGGTCTCGGAGTCCATGAAGACGTAGTCCGAAGCCTCCTTGTAGAGGTATTGCATGGTGCGCTTGTCCACGGTGGCCGTCTCGACCTTGACGCCGGCGTTGAAGGTCTTGTCCACGACCTTCCCGGACAGCACGGCCTTGAGCTTGGTCCGGACGAATGCCGGCCCCTTGCCCGGCTTGACGTGCTGGAACTCCACGACCGACCACAGCTGGCCGTCGATGTTGAGCACGAGTCCGTTCTTCAGGTCGTTGGTGCTGGCCACGCGGGGGTCTCCTTGGGGACGAACGAGTTGCGGTCAGAGGTGCTGAACGGGATGAGGTGGCTCAGTGGCCGACGACGCGCAGCTCCTTGGTGGTGGTGGTGAGGAGCTCCGGTCCCTCGGGAGCGACCACGAGGGTGTCCTCGATCCGCACGCCGCCACGGCCCGGGTGATAGACGCCAGGCTCCACGGTGACCGGCATTCCAGCAGCCAGGATACCCGCCCCGGTGGCCGCGAAGAACGGGTCCTCGTGGATCTGCAGTCCTACGCCGTGGCCCAGACCGTGCGGGAAGCACTCGCCCAGGCCGGCCGCTTCGATGATCGAGCGGGCGGCTCGGTCGACGTCCGTGACATCGACGCCCGGTGCGAGGGCGGCGCGACCGGCCGCTTGTGACTTCCAGACCAGGTCGTACGTCTCCCGCTGCCAGTCGCTCGGGTCAGCCGCCACGACGAGGGTGCGGGTCATGTCCGCGTGATAGCCGTCGACCATGGCACCGAAGTCCAGCTTGAGGAAGTCTCCGCGCTCGAGGGGCCGGTCGGTGGGCTGGTGATGCGGGATCGAGGAGTTAGGACCGGTTGCCACGATCGTGTCGAACCCGACCGCATCGCCACCCTGGTCGACCATCAGCCGATCCAGCCGCCGCGCCACCTCTCGTTCGGTCTGCCCGACGGCCAGCGAGGGGATGAGCTCCGCAAGCGCACGGTCGCCTACCGCGCATGCTTCGCGTAGGCGGCCCAGCTCGTAGTCGTCCTTAACGGTCCGCAGCTGCTCAACCGCGCGCCCGAGCGCCACGAGCTGGATCGTGTCGTGATCGTGCTCCCACCCCGCATGCTGCTGCACCGTGACGTGCTGAGCCTCGAACCCGACACGGGCAGATGGGCCGGTTGCCACCCGGTTCAGGAGGCTGTCGGCGCACGCACGGGCCACGACGAGTTCGAGGTCCGGTGACTCGGCGGCCGCCTGCTCGGTGTAGCGCCCGTCGGTGCTGAGCAGATCGGTGCCATCAGCCGAGACGAGCAGAGCCGCGTTGGAGCCGGTGAAGCCGCTGAGGTAGCGGAGGTTGATCAGGTCGGTGATCAGGGCAGCCGTACAGTCCCGCTTCGCGAGACTCGCCCGCAGTTGCTGCCGCCGCTGAGCGTGGTCTGGCTGACTGTCGCTCATGAGGTCTCCTTGAGAAGATCGGCGACTGCCCCCAGCGCCAAGACGTAGGACGTCACTCCGAAACCGGCGATGGTGCCGTCCGCCACGGCGCTGATGACCGACGTGTGTCGGAACTCCTCCCGGCTGGCCGGGTTGGTCAGGTGGACCTCGACCAGCGCAGCCGTACGCAGGGCGCACGCATCACGCAGTGCGTAGGAGTAGTGGGTGAACGCGGCCGGGTTGAGGACGACCGGTATGCGCTGATCGGATGCCTCGTGCAGCCAACCGATCAGCTCTGACTCGTCGTCGGTCTGACGCACCTCGACCTCGAGACCGACGTCGCGACCGGCGGCCTTGCAGGCGAGGACCAGGTCGTCGTGGGTGGCCGTGCCATACACCTCAGGCTCACGGCTGCCGAGCCGCGACAGGTTGGGGCCGTTGAGCACGAGCACGCGACTCATGGGTGCACCTTCGCGTAGGCGGCCTCGAGCAGGGCCGGTTCGGGAGACTCCAGGATCGCAGGTCGGGCTACGTCGTGGAGCACGACGAAGCGCAGCCGGTCCCCGCGCGACTTCTTGTCCAGCCGCATGGCGGCCAGGAGGTCCGCCCAGCGTCCGGCGTCGTACCCCGTCGGCAGCCCCACAGCCGTCAGCACCCACCGGTGTCGGGCGACCACCTCATCGTCGAGCAGACCAGCCAGGCCGGCGAGCTCGGCGACGTAGACCAGCCCGACCGCCACCGCGGCGCCGTGGCGCCACGCGTAGCCCTCGACGCGCTCGATCGCGTGGCCGAACGTGTGCCCGTAGTTGAGAACCTCACGCCCGATCCCCGCCCCACCGACCTCCTTCAGGTCGGCCGACACGACATCTGCCTTCACCTGGATGCTTCGCCCGATGACGTCGCGCAGCTCAGCGGACGCCGGATCGAGTACGCCCTCCGGATCGGCTTCCACCAGGTCAAGGATCACCGGATCTGCGACAAGTCCGCACTTGATGACCTCGGCCATCCCGCTGGCCAGCTCGGCCCGAGGCAAGGTTTTCAGGTGGTCGAGGTCACAGAGCACACCGGCGGGTGGATGGAAGGCACCGACGAGGTTCTTGCCCTCTTCGGTATTGATGCCCGTCTTGCCGCCGACGGCCGCATCGACCATGCCCAGCAGCGTGGTGGGCACGTGCACCACGCGCACCCCGCGCAGCCAGGTTGCCGCGACGAAGCCGGCCAGATCGGTCGTCGCTCCACCGCCGATGCCCACCACCGCGTCGCTGCGGGTGAATCCGTTGGCACCCAGCACGGCCCAGCACCGAGCGGCGACCTCCGCGGTCTTAGCCTCCTCGGCGTCGGGGACCGCGAGGGCGACCGTCGCGAGACCCGTGGCACGCAGGACTTGGTCGACCTCAGCGACAGCGTGCCGCTGACTCTCCGGATGGATGAGCGCGACGCGCGAGACGTCAGGTCCGAGCACGCCTGGCAGCAGCTCGGTCAGCCCGTGGCCGATGACCACGTCATACGACTGCTGCCCAACGCTTCGAACGGCGATGCGGCGCGGTTCGTTCACGTCGCCTCCAGCTGTTCTTGCAATTCCCGGGCAACCCGCGCGGCCGTTTTTCCGGAGGTCATCACCGTCACCGTGGCTACCTCGTCGTAGTAGGGACGTCGCTCCTTCATCAGGCGCATCCACTGCGCCCTCGGATTGCCCAGTAGCAACGGTCGATCGCGCGCGAAGCCGACCCTTCTGGCCGCATCGGCGATCTCCACGTCGAGGAAGACCACTCGCTGGTCCTTCAGCAGCGCACGGGTTTCGGCGTCGAGCACGGCTCCGCCGCCCAGCGCCAGGACGCCGTCGTGCTCAGCAAGTGCAGCAGCGACCGCCTTGTGCTCGTACGCGCGAAACGCGGCCTCACCCTCATCGATGAAGATGTCGGAAACCGGCGCACCGGCCAGCTCAGCCACGTCGGCGTCGGTGTCACGAAAGCTCACGCCGAGATAGGTGGCCAGCTTGCGGCCCACGGTGGTCTTGCCCGCTCCAGGGGGGCCGACCAGCACGACGATAGGACTCACCGGATGCTGAGGTGCTCGAGGTATCCCCGCACGTTGCGAGCGGTCTCCTCCACCGAGTCGCCGCCGAACTTCTCGAGCACGGCGTCAGCGAGGACGAGTGCGACCATCGCCTCGGCAACGACGCCTGCGGCGGGAACGGCGCACACGTCGCTTCGCTGGTTGATGGCCTTGGCGGGCTCCCCCGTGGACACGTCCACGGTGTCGAGGGCGCGAGGGATGGTTGAGATCGGCTTCATGGCCGCGCGGACCCGCAAGACCTCGCCGGTGCTCATGCCGCCTTCGGTGCCTCCGGAGCGACCGCTGCGGCGACGTACACCGTCGGGGCCGGCCTCGATCTCATCCTGAGCGGCGGACCCGCGTGAGCGCGCGAGCGCGAACCCGTCGCCGACCTCGACCCCTTTGATCGCCTGGATGCCCATCAGTGCACCGGCGAGGCGCGAGTCGAGGCGCCGGTCCCAGTGCACGTGACTGCCCAGGCCGGTCGGCAGACCATGGACCACGACCTCCACGACCCCGCCAAGGGTGTCGCCGTCCTTGTGGGCGGCCGAGACCTCGGCCTGCATGTCGCCGCTGGTCGCGGGATCGAAGCAGCGCGCGGGGTCGGCGTCGATCCCGGCGAGGTCCGCAGGACCGGGCACGACGTCGCCCGTGACCCTCACCGTGCCGAGCTCCACGACGTGGCTGAGCACCTCGGCGCCGACCGCGGCGCGCAGGAACTCCTTAGCGACCGACCCAAGTGCGACCCTCGTGGCCGTCTCGCGGGCGCTGGCCCGCTCGAGGACCGGGCGGGCGTCGTCGAAGCCGTACTTCTGCATGCCGACCAGGTCGGCGTGCCCAGGGCGTGGGCGGGTCAGCGGGGCATTTCGGGCGAGGCCGGCGAGGACTTCGGCATCCACCGGGTCGGCAGACATGACCGTCTCCCACTTTGGCCAT
The DNA here is from genome assembly GCA_963819985.1 of uncultured Actinomycetota bacterium. Taxonomy (GTDB): domain Bacteria; phylum Actinomycetota; class Actinomycetes; order DATJPE01; family DATJPE01; genus JANPBY01. The sequence goes on from CAWFYH010000002.1 coordinate 901,456, forward strand.
TCGCTGTTGCCGACGCGGATCGCGACCGGGCCGCCCATGGTGCGGCCGTGGCGTACGCCTCCGAGGAGCTCGACCTCGTCGCGCTCGAAGCTCATCCGAGCCCCCCGTCCCACGCCGAGGCGGCGACGAGCCAGCTCTGCGGCCACCGTGTCGGTGGTCACCGAGACGCCCGCCGGCAGACCTTCGAGGATCCCAACCAGCGCGGGTCCGTGGGACTCCCCCGCAGTCAGCCAGCGCAGCACGTCGAGGATCCTCCCACGCCGAAGCCGGGCCGCCCCCTCAAGGGGGACGACCCGGCCTGGTGCCTGGACTGGTGTGGCTACTTCTTGTCGAGCGTGATGCTCTTGCCGACGCACAGGGCGAAGGTGTCGTCGCCGTACAGGAACCCGGCGCACTGGGGGTTGAAGATCGCATAGAGCTGGAAGTTGGTGCCGAACGTGTCGCCGGGGTTGAGACCGGTGTAGTTCACGTTCCCGACCTTCGTGGCGGCCGTGTCGCCCTTGATCGACACCAGCTTGACGGTGACCGTGGCCCCACTGGGGTTGGTCGCGGGTGGCGGCGTGGTGACCGGCGGTGTGCCACCGGTCGGAGCCGTACCCGGGTCAGTCGTCGTGCCCGTGGTCGTGCCGTCGGTCGTGCCGGTGTTGTCGGCGGCGGCCGGCTCGGTCACGAGCGGCTTGAACGGATTGCGACCCTGCACGTCCTTGGCTGGCGGGGTCGTGGTGTCGGTCGTGGCACCCGTGTCAGTGGTGTCTCCGGGGGCCGCAGGTGCCTGTGGCACGACGACCACACCGGTGGCCTCGGGCTCACCGCCTCCGCGGAAGAAGAGCAGGTAGCCGAAGACCGCGAGCACCGCGACGGCGATGCCGACGGCGATGAGCAGTGCCTTGGAGCTACGAGCCGGGGCCTCCTCGGCCTGAACCGAGGCGGGCGGTGGCGCGGTCGCGACTGCGCCGAAGGAGTTTTCGTCAGACATCGTGGGCTCCTCAGTTGCTCGCGGTCGCGGTGGACGAGGGCAGTTCCGGCGTTGGGACGAAGAACACCCGCACCTGGAGGTGGGTCTCGACATCGCCAGGAGAAACATCGCCGGCGGTGCCGGTGTCAGTCATGGCGTTGATGTCGAAGCCCGTGACCAGGAACGAGCGCTTGAGGCCCTCGAGCTTGGTCAGGAACTGCTCGGTGTTGAAGTAGCCGCCCTGGATGGTGACCTGGGTCTGCACGAACTGCACCTGCGAGGGCGGAGACGTGTCGAGGGTCACCGTGCCGCTGTCAGCTGCTGCACCGTCCTCGGTGGTCGCTGGCGCCGCTTGCTCCGGGACCGAGAGCGCCTGCGGCGTCTGCGGCTCGAGGCTGATCAGGGCGACGCCCGACTTCTTCGAGATGTCGGTGAGCGACCGGATGAAGGACGGCAGGGCCGGCTGAGCAGGGATCTTCTGGCGGAACTTCGCCAGCTTGGCTTCCTGCGCCGGAAGGTCCGCGGCCTGCACCTTGAGCTGCTCGATCTTGCTCGCCAGCTGGACGTTGGCCTGGGCCTGCGAGGCGGCTTGCTCCTCGATGTCCGTGGCGTTCGCCTTGGTCGGCGAGACCAGGAGGAACCATCCCGCCAAGAGGATGAGCACGACTGCGACAGCCGTCCCCAGCGTCCAGACTCGACTGCGGGTCATCGGTCAGCCCCCCGTGGTGTAGCGGTTGGAGTACGCCTGGTCCGTGATGGTCACCGAGGAGTCGTAGTCCACGAGTGGTTGCCCATCGATCGGTTCGGCGTCGGTCGAGCTGCTGAAGTAGGGGTCCGCGTAATAGTCGGACTTGTTCAGCGAGCTCAACCACGAAGCGACGTTGTTCTGCTTGAACGCAACGCCCTGGACGGTCATCGTCCCGATGCCGGGCGTGCCCAGCGGAGAGACGACCGGCGTGGTGCTGTCGACGTCCTGCGTGACGACGAGCGACGTCAGCCACACGTTGGACGGGATGGTGAGCGACAAGTCGTTGAGCACGAAGCTGTAGCGCACCTCCTGACCCATCGCGAGGTTGAGGTCGCTCTGCGCGGCGGCGACGGCGGCGTAGACGACCGGCACGTCTGCGTACTTCGCCTGCTCGGCCACCAGGTTCGCGTTCAGCGCCTGCTGGGTAGCGAGCGCCTCCTCGGCCGTGGTGACCTGGTTGTGGGCGAGATACCAGAGCCCACCGACACCGGCTACCGCCGCGACGACGGCCAGAGCCATCACCGCGCGGATCGTGCGGAAGCGCTGCTCCTCGGCGATTTCGGCCGGGAGAAGGTTGACGCGCGGGAAGTCCTTGACGCGTACGGCGGTTGCGGTGCTCATCAGGCTGCTCCGAGAGCCAGGCCGACCGGCACGACGGCCAGCGGCTCGACGAACTGAATCTGATCCGGTGAGAGGCCGGTCTTGCCCATGGCCATCGAGCCGAAGGTGTTTCCGGTCTCGACCGGGATGCGCGTCACCTGGGCCAGCCGGTCGGCCAGTCCGGTGAGCCGGCTTCCGCCACCGGTCAGCAAGATGCGACCGATGCGGGGAGCCGACTGCGAGGACTGGAAGTAGTCCAGCGACCCCTTGACCTCGTCCAGGAACGTCGCGACCCCAGACTCGAGCACGCGGCTCGCGGGGTCGGCGTCGTCGCCGGCACCGGGCCCGGTGAGGCCGCGCTGCTGCTTGAGCGTCTCCGCCTGCGGCAGCGAGACACCCATCCGCTCGGCCATGGTCTCGGTGATGTCCTGGCCGCCCATGAGCAGGATGCGGATGAACCGCGGTGACCCACCCTCGTGGACGACGATGTTGGTGACCCGAGCTCCGACGTCCACCAGGGCCTCGGACTCACCGCTCAGACCGAGCAGGCTCGTCCGCCCCAAGGAGCGAAGAACGGCGAATGAAGACAGATCCACCGTGGTGGGGGTCAGTCCGCCCTTCTGCGCGGCGTGCACCGAGTTGAGGACCATCTCCCGCGACGCGGCGACGAGGAGTCCGCGCAGCATGCGCTGCCCGTCGTCGTCGACCTCCTCGAGCGGGTAGAAGTCCAGCACTGCGTGCTCGACCGGCATCGGGATGTAGTCCTGCACCTGGAAGGGCAACGAGCGCTTGAGCTCATCTCCCTGCAGGTACGGGAGGTCGATCTGGCGCACGAGAACCTTCTGGTTCGCGACGCCCAGCACGACCTTGTTGCTGGAGAACTTGGTGTGGGACCACAGCTCCTTGATCGCTCGGCCCACAGCGTCGACGTCCATGACTTCGCCGTCACGGACGGCTCCGTCCTGGAGAGCGACCTGACCGAACTTCGCGAGGGTGATCTCCCCCTTGCCGAATGTCACTTCGGCTGCGCGCACGCCCGACGTACCGATGTCGAGCCCAATGGCGGATCGTCCTGCCACGACGCCAACCCTTCTCGCGAGGCGACCTGAGGCCGCGTCAGTCACCTACACAGGTGATGTCAGAAAAGGCATCGGACGTCTGGCCGCGCCGCTTGAGCGTTGTGCGCAGACGAACCGTCAGCCGCGCAAGGTGTCGAGGTACCAATCGACGAAGGCGGGTCCCCAGAGCACGGCGAACCACGCACCGGCAAGCATGAAGGGACCAAAGGGGATCTTGGACTTTCGCCCCGCCCGGCCGACCAGCATCAGTAGGACTCCGAGCACGCCACCCAGCAGGAAGCCAAGGAAGCCACCGAAGATCACGACGCCCCAGCCGAGCCAACCGAGCACCAGGCCGAGCACACCGGCGAGCTTCACGTCGCCGAAGCCCATCGCCCCAGGCTTGATGAAGGCCAACAGGAAGTAGAAGACCCACAAGGCAACGGCGCCGAGCAGCGCACGCAGGTAGGACGACCAGGCGTCGTACGCAATCGCGGGCAGCAGCAACAAGACCAGCACTACGCCATAGGACGGCAGCGTGATGACATCCGGCAGCCGTTTGACCTCGATATCGATCGCAGCGAGGGCTACGCCCGCCGCACCGACCCAGAGATACGCAGGCACTGCCCACGGCTGGCCGGCCAGCGCCCAAGCGAGCGACCCGAAGACGACGGCCGTCAGGACCTCTACGGCTGGATAGCGCCAGGCGATCGGTTCATGGCAGCTACGGCAACGTCCTCGCAGGATCACCCAGCTGATGACCGGCAGGTTGTCGTACCACGCGATCTCTTGCTCGCAGCCGGGGCAGCGCGAGCGCGGGCTGATCACCGACTCGCCCTTCGGAACGCGGTGGATCACCACGTTGAGGAAGGAGCCGATGAACAGGCCGATGAACGCGCAGCCTCCGACAAGCAGTCCGGTCACGGCCGCAGACTAGGACACGGCACCGCCGGTTCCCTGTCAGCCACTCGTGGTTTCCTGCGTGTTCTTGAGAACTGCGTCGATCAGGTTCGGCGGGGCGTTCCACTTCTGCTCAGCCTCGCCGTTGCACGGCTCGCTGGTGATCGTCGACCACTGGGCCAGCGATCCGCTGCTCGCGCCGGGCGGGCCGAGGCCCAGGCAGTTGTTGTTCGCGTCATGGATCGTGTAGCTCGTGGCGTAGTCGCCGGTGTCGAAGACCATGGTCCACTTCTGCAGCGGGTTGCTGAGCGTGCACACCGGCGTCGTCACGTAGGGCGGACTCGCTGTGGACGCCGTCAGGCAGCGGTTCTCACCGTTCTTGGTCGTGTAGAGCCACTTGGTGCTCGTGTTGTAGATGATGCGCTGGTTGAACGCGACGTCGGCCGGGTTCGGCGCCTGCTTGCACGGGAAGGCGATCATGAAGCCCGCGTTGACGTTCTGACCGGTGATGTCGAAGCAGCGGCCGAACTCGAGGTAGTTGACGAGCTGCTGGGTCCCCGCGCCTGCGGCTCCAGCCCCGACCTTGGGGCCTGGCCGCCAGGTGTCGCGACGGGTGTATCCGTCGTTGCAGCTCTGGCTTCCGTCGACGGAGTTATGGACCAGGACGACCGGGGTGCCGATCGTGTTGTCGGTCTGACCGCGCAGGCACCAGCCGTTGAGCGAGCCACCCGGCGTGGATCCTTGGAAGTGCGCCGAGTCGTCGAAGCTCCAGACCTGGGAGTAGGTCCCGGAGGCGCAGGGCTGGAACACCGCCGGCACCTGGGTTGAGGTGCTGCCAGCTTGCGGCGCCTGAATGCACATCCCGGTCAGAGGTGTGACGGTCTGGGTGACGGCCAACACGATGGAAAGGTCGGTGCGATAGGCGAAGAGCTGGTTTTCTGCGCCTGGATCACAGGTCTCGAGGTAGAGCCGTGCGCCGGCCGCGGGCGCACCGGAGTGTGCGTCGAAGCAGAGCTCCTTGGTGGCGGAGTTGCCGTCCTCGGTGTAGTTGGCGATCAGACCACCGGACACGTTCACGTTCGTCAGCTTGAAGGTGTAGGTCGTCACGAGCGACCGGTCACCGGCCGTGGCGGACAGCCCGGGCACGCCATCGGCTGCCCCCGCGGACTGGATCAGCGCAAAGTTCGGCGCTATCGGCGGGCCGGTGCCCACGTTGCAGTCCAGCTTGTTGGCTGCGAGCCAGGTGTCGCTCTGCCCGGATGGGTCGTCAGAGAAGTAGGTGATCCTTGCGACGTAGGCGGGATTGCCCGGCTGTCCGCCCACGGTGCCCTCGACCGGGTCGCAGGTTAGCTTGGCGCGGTCGCCGAACGTCGTGTTTGACACGGTGTCGACCGACGTGGCGCCACGAAGCTCGCCTAGAGCCGCGTCGATGCCGGCCTGTGCGGCGGTGAGGGTGCGAGCGTTCTTGCGTTCGAACTGAGTTGGCCCGACCTGGGCCAAGACCATGCCAAGGATGAGAACGCTGAGTGCCGAAGCCACCAACATGGCGATCAGGACCATCATCATCGCGACGCCCTCATCACCAGCAGGGCGAGGTCGCAGGATCATCCGCACGGTCATGCTCCTTCGGGACGTGCCGGTCATGACCGGCTCACCTGCTTGCAGACGGGGAACTTGCTGTTGCCCAGTCCGTCGTCGACGCCCGTATTCGTGGTCGACGTCGTGTTCAGGGCAACAAACGTGGTGCGGAGAGACCCACCGTCACCTTGGGCATTCTCGACCTTGAGATAGACGGTCACCCGCTGCTTGTTGTGGTCGCCGTCGGTCGGGAGGAACGTGAACGCCGGTTCGGTGACCGGGTTGTTCATGACGTTGCTCGCCACTACGCCCCACGATGTGGCCGTCGCGCCGGACGCGTCGTCCCAGGTGCGGAACTCCAACGTGTCCGCCGAGCCGTTCAAGCGGTACTGCGTGCACACGGGGCTCGATGCCGCATCGGGGGCGGGACTCCGGAATTCGATGTACTGCTTCCCGGCGACTACCCCTGGGCGGTTGACCGCATCCGCATAGCGCAGCTGCTTGTCCAGGCGCTGGTAGGCCCGACGGACCTCGTCGCTGGAGTCGGCTGCTGCCTGGTTGCGAACGGTGACGCTCGTCATGGTGGCGACTCCCGACATGAACACGCCGATCAGGATGGTGAACAGCCCCATGGCAACGAGCAGCTCGATAAGCGTCATGCCGTTGTCATCGGCCGCCACTACGCACGCCCGCTGAGCCGACCCCGCATCCTGGCCATCACCGACATCGGGACTCCTTGGGGCATCATCAGTTCACCGTGATCGAAACCGTGATCGGCGCAGAGGTCTGGCCATACCCATCGATGATCCGATAGGTGAATGTGAACGGTGCTCCTCGTGCCAGCAGCGGAGTAGAGGATCGTCGAGCCAGCACCACTTCCTTGCACGGTGGCACTGCCGGACGACGGGCCGCTCACGATGGCGATCGAAGAGACACCGCCAGGGGCCGAGTCATTGGCGAGGACGTCGATGTGACACCGACTTGTTCCGCCTGACGGTCCCCCCATTGTCCGCGACACCTGTCGGTGGCGCGGGCTTGGTGACGTTCACCGTCACAGTCGCCGTGTCACTGTTCCCGTAGGTGTCGGTGACCCGGTAGGTGAAGGTGGCATTGCCTGAGAAGCCGGGCGCCGGCGTGTAGTTGACGTTGATCCCGCTCACCGTCGCCGAACCAGACGTAGGTCCAGAGGTGACTGCCACCGAGGCCACGCCGCCAGGAACCGAGTCGTTGGCTGTGACATTGATGCTGCCCGTCGATCCTCCAGGGACGCTGACCGAATCGTTGACAGCGTTTGGTGCAGCGGCAACCGAAACGGACCAAGTCGAGCTAGCCGACTGACCGGATGTATCCGTCACGGTGTAGGTCACGGTGTCGTTTCCGCTATAGCCAGGCTTCGGCACATACACCAGTCGACCGCCGCTGAAGGAAACACTGCTGCCGGCGGCACTGACCGCGGATGCATAGGAGCCGGAGAACGAGCCCTTGACGTAGCCGGACACTGACGCGGAGGAGACCGACATCCCAATCCCTGTCCCAGCGCTGGGGAGCGGAGAAGCCACCGGCTTCACGACCACCGTCACGGTGGCGGTCGAAGAGCTGTTGCCGTAGACGTCGGTGAGCTTGTACGTGAACGACGTCGTGCCCGAGAAGGTGCTCGGAGCCGTGTAGTTGATGTTGGCGCCGCTGACGCTCGCGCTTCCATTCGCGGGGCCGCTCACGATCGACGTGGTGGCCGATCCGGCTGGTGTGACGTCGTTGCCCTGGACCGCGATCCCGGTCGTGGTCCCGGAGTTGACGACCACCGAGTCGTTGACCGCTGTGGGCGGTGGATAGACGGTGACGGTTGCGGTGACCTCGTTCGAGTCCAACGCTGAGGTGTCAGTGATGACGTAGCGGAACGAGTCCGTTCCGCTATAGCCACCACTCGGTGTGTAGGTCACGCTTCCGCAGGTGCCCAGCGAGACTGCACCGTGCGACGGCGGGCTGGTGATGGTGATGCACGAGCTGCCGCTGGTGGGGAACGTACCGACGTCGTTGCCCTTGAGGTTGTAGGTGACCGACTTGCCTTGGCCGGTCGTGAATCCGTCCGCTCCCGCGCGCGGGTTGATGGTGATCGACACCGTGGCAGCCGCCGACTTGGTGCCTGCGACGTCGCGCAGGTAGTAGGTGAAGTAGTCCGTGCCCGAGGCCCCGCTGTTAGCCGTGTAGGTCACCACGCCGGTGCCGCCGACAGTCACCGAGCCCTTGCCCGGTGGGATCGCAATGACCACGGGGTAGGTGGTGAAGGTTCCACTGTCGTTGTTCAGGACGTTGATCCCGACCACTGCCCCAGGACTCGCGGCATCGATGTTCACCGAGTCACCAACCGCAACCGGCGGCGGGATGCTCACGTTGTTGGTGTTGAACGTCGGGTCGACCGATGGGTCGATCAACGTCGAGGTGACATAGGTGCAGCCCCCAACACAGCCACCGTCGGGTGTCTTGAAGGAGACGACGATGATCACCCGGTAGAGGGCGACTTGGCCGGCCGGTGTGGTTGCCGGCGGGGTCGACTGGCCGCTGAGCTTGACGCAGTCGCTGTCGACGTCGGCGCGGTAGCAGATGCCGACCAGGCTCTGCACGTCATAGGCCTTGCCGGAGATCAGCACCGTGGTCGCGAGTGGCAGAACTGGGGTGGAGCCGCTGGTCGCCGTGGTGTCCCAGGTCGCGTAGGTGTCCGACAGGTCGACCCCGGGCAACCCGGCGACCGACGCCCACTGCGCTGTCACCGCTGCCTGAGTACGTCCACCGACGAGGGAGCTGTTGCCGGCGCTGTCACGGACTGCAGGGATCGTGCGCGCGATGTCCATGGCCTGGGTGGCGACCGGGACGGCTGCCTGCCGGTCCTGCAGACCGACCGAGGACTTCTGTGAGCGGATGAACAAGGTGGTGACCGCGCTCATGATGAGGCTGAGCAGCACAAGGGACACGATGACCTCGATCAGCGTGAATCCCCCGTCGCCGGTTGCCCGACCGTGCCTCGCGTGCCGGAATGCGCGCATGTCCCACCCTCTGCTTCGTGATTGCGCCTGATGTCTTGTCGGCGCGGCCGGACCCCGTCTTGAGCGCGGTCCGGCCGCGCCAGGTGCGTTCAGCCGGTGATCGATCCGCCGTCGACCCCACTCGTCGTCACCGGGCAGCCAGCGCGCGCCTTGTCCTGCAGGCCACCCGCCTGGCTGTCGTAGTACCAGGTGGTGTGCGACCCCGAGTGCTTGGCGCTGAGGCAGTAGCCGTCAGCCCACCTTGGTGATGTGCAACGTGACGTTCTTGGTCGGTGGCACCGCTAGCGCATCCGCACCCAGCTCGGCGAAGGTGGCGTACGTCGACGCCGCCGGCCAGATCGGGTCTCCTCGAAGATGGCCAGGTTGCGGAGGTCTGATTGTGCCGCCGCGTCGTAGGACTCGCTCGCGTTGGCTGAAGAAGCTCGGGATGGCGATCGCCGCCAGAATGCCAATGATGATGATGACGACCAACAGCTCGATCAACGTGAAGCCTTCGTCACGATCCTGCGCCGGCCCGTGGGTCCCGGTGTCTCATGTCTCGTCCTCCCCCTCGGGATTGCGGTTCCTTCCCGATATCGACAGACTGACGCCACACCTGTTGGGCCGTCCGAAGGACGAGCAAGCGGAAGGGCCGGACCCTTGCGGGTCCGGCCCCTCCATCGTGCTAGGATGAGCTGCTTACGGGCAAGCGGACCGACGACGGCTGGAGGCCGCCCGCGTCACTCATGTAGACCCAGTCCTGGGTGCCCTTGGCGTTGTGCGGCCAGCGATGCAGTAGGCCGACGCCACGGTGCCGTGCAGGTCACCGTGAGTGCGTTGCCGGTGACAGCTCGCCGTCTTGCCGCGTCGATACGTCAGCAGCGCAGCCGGTAGCCGTGACAGTCCGTGTACGCCTGGGTGTCGACGAAGTACGGTCTCCTCGGTGGTGGCCACCGTGCGGAGGTCAGACTTCATGGACGAGTCCACGGCCTTCTTCCGCTGGTTCAGGAAGACCGGGATCGCGATGGCGGCAAGGATGCCGATGATGATGATGACGACCAGGAGCTCGATCAGGGTGAAGCCCTGGTCCTTCTCCTCGATCGACTTGCGGATGCGAGCGATCATGCGAGTGTTCCCCTTCGGAACGATTCGGTGAGCCACACCGGCAGATCCCCCCTCTTGAGAACCGTTGGTGCTGGTTCTCGACCGAGGCAGCTGGGCTGGCCTGCACGCCCGCAGGTCCCCTTGCTTTGCGACCCCGCCTCACGACGGGTGTGCCGTTTCTGGCCGTGGAGCTCGTTGACAGTTGAGATTTCGGTCACCCAGGGTGGCGACTTGAGGAACTGGAGCGCCGAAAGCGGCCCAAGATCACACTTCACCCGGACGGGCGAAGGCTCTTCCCGCGAGGGATGAGCAACGGCCCGGCCGTCACGCGGGGTGACGACCGGGCCGAGGTGCTTCTGAGAGCTGGTGCAGATCTACTTGATCAGGTCGAAGATCTTGAAGATCGGCATGTACAGCGCGATGATCATCGACCCCACGACGGCGCCGAGGAAGGCGATCATCAGCGGCTCGATCAGGGCGGTCAGCGACTCGGTGGTCGCCTCGACCTCCTGGTCGTAGAACTCCGAGATCTTGTGCAGCATCGTGTCGAGCGCTCCGGTGTCCTCACCGACGGCCATCATCTGCACGACCATCGGGGGGAAGACCGGGTGCATCGACGAGCGGGGCCGACAGGCTCTCGCCGCGCCGCACGCTCTCCTGCACGTCACGCACCGCGTCGCCGATGACCACGTTGCCCGTGGTGTCGGCCACGATGTCGAGGCTCTGCAGGATCGGCACGCCGGAGCTCATCATGGTGCCGAGGTTGCGGGCGAAGCGAGCCAGCGCGATCCGCTGGAAGAGACTGCCGAAGACCGGCATCTTGAGCTTCCAGCGGGTCGACGATCCGGGCGTACTTCTCGGTGTGCCGCACCTTGGTCCAGGCGATGTAGAGGGCGATCAAGCGCGACCACGAGGACCGGCGCCCAGTTCTTGAGCACGTCGGACATGAAGATGAGCACCCGGGTTGGGGCCGGCAGCTCACCGCCCAGGTCGGAGAACAGCTTGGCGAAGGTCGGCACGACGAACAGCAGCATGCCGATCACCGCGAGGATGGCCATGCAGAAGACCACGACCGGATAGGTCATGGCCGCCTTGACCTTGCCGCGCAGCTTGACCTCGGCCTCGTAGTTGGCCGCGATCTGCAGCATGACCGAGTCGAGGAAGCCACCGATCTCGCCGGCCCGGGTCATGTTGACCATCAGCGGCGGGAAGATCGTCGGGTGCTTGCCGAAGGCCATCGACAGCGCGGTGCCGGCCTCGACGTCCTGCCGCACCTCGGTGAGCGCCTTGCCGAGCTCCTTGCTCTCGGTCTGCTGCTCGAGGATCGACAAGCCCACGCAGCAGCGACAGCCCCGAGTTGATCATCGTGGCGAACTGCCGGGAGAAGACCGCCAGCTCCTTGAGCTTGACCTTGGAGCCGAACTTCGGCATGGCGATCTCGGTCGACATGCCGGAGTTCTTGACCTCGGAGATGGTGACCGGGGCATAGCCCATCGACTTGAGCTTGGTGGCTACGGCTCCGGGAGAGTCGGCGTCGATCTTGCCCGACACCATCTTTCCGGCGCGGTCGCGCACCGAGTACTGGAAGGTTGCAGTCGCTGCCATGGCTACGCCTCTCAGCCCCGGCCGGTGAGCCGGTTGAAGTCCTCGATGTGGTGGCACTTCTCGAGGCCCACCTCGTAGGTGATCTTGCCTCGTTTGACCAGCTCTGCCAGGTGCTGGTCGAGGGTGTGCATGCCGTGCTGCGCCCCGGCCTGCATGGCCGAGTAGATCTGGTGGGTCTTGCCTTCACGCACCAGGTTGCGGATGGCCGGCGTGGCCACGAGAACCTCGGTCGCCACCGCGCGGCCGCGGCCGTCGACGGTGCGAGCCAGGGTCTGGCACACGACGCCCTGCAACGAGCCGGCGAGCTGGACGCGCACCTGCTGCTGCTGGTGGGGCGGGAACACGTCGATGATGCGGTCAATGGTCTGACGCAGCATCCTGGGTGTGCAGGGTGGCGAAGACCAGGTGGCCGGTCTCGGCCGCGGTCAGCGCGACGGAGATCGTCTCGAGGTCACGCATCTCACCGACCAGGATGATGTCGGGGTCCTGCCGCAGCACGTGCTTGAGCGCGTTCTCGAAGGAGTGCGTGTCCTCCCCCACCTCGCGCTGGTTGACCACGCAGGACTGGTGGGTGTGCAGGAACTCGATCGGGTCCTCGACGGTCATGATGTGGTCGCGGCGCTGCCGGTTGGCCAGGTCGACCAGAGCGGCCAGGGTCGTGGACTTTCCGGAGCCAGTTGGTCCGGTCACGAGCACGAAGCCGCGCGCCATCATCGCGAAGTTCGCGACGGACGGCGGGATCCCGAGGTCCTCGAGCTTCTTGATCTCAAAGGGGATCAGCCGGAAGGCCGCACCGAGAGAGTCCCGCTGGCGGTAGAGGTTGACGCGGAAGCGGGCCTTGCCCGGCACCGAGTAGGCGAAGTCGAGCTCGAGGTTCTCCTCGAACTTCTCCCGCTGGCGCTGGGTGATCGCGGCATACATGACCCGCTGGATCACCGACGGGGTCAGCTCGGGGTAATCCTCGAGCGGAGTCAGATGTCCGTGCAGCCGGATCTGCGGACGAGAGCCGGTGGTCAGGTGAAGGTCGGAAGCGTTCTTCTCGAGCACCAGCCCAAGCAGATCGTGCAGGTTCAGGTCGGCGTCGGTGACCTGCTCCTCGGTGGTGGCCCGACCGTACGCTCCCTCGAATGCTTCCGTCTCAGCCAGGGCAACCCCGTCAGGAGAGGCCTCGGAAGGAGGAGTCGCCGTCGGAAGCGTGGCCGCCTCGGGCTGAGCAGGAACCTCTACGGGCTCCGCAAGCGGGGCCGGCGTGGACACCTCAGCCATCGGGGCGAGCGACACCGTGATGCTGGTGCCGGTGGTCTCAGCAGCAGGTGCGCTCGGAGCCTCCACCGGTGGCGCATCCGGTGTTGCCGGTGCGAGGCTCGGGACTGCAACCGCAGCAGCAGGTTGGGCCACCGCGTGAGCGGGAGCCGGAGCCGCTTCTGGGGCGGACGCTGGGGTTGAGTCGTTGGCAGGCGATGCGGAGCCCTCGGACTCCGGACGCCATTCGGGGTCGAGCGGGGACGGCGCGAACGCGGTCACCGTGCTGGCCGGCGCCGACGACGGCTCAGTGCCGTTCTGTTCGGGCGAGGACCCGCCGAATCCGGTGGTCTCCACTCTTGCCCCCTTCGTCGGAGGTTCGCACTCTGCGAACCCCTCGTCCTGCCATCGGCCCAGGCTGGGCACGGCTTGAGCCGTACGGCCCGATCCGCTGGGTCTTGCCTTCGCATCCTGGTCAGACCACGACGCGCATGATCTCTTCGATTGACGTGACCCCGAGGGCCACCTTGTGCAAGCCGTCCTCCCGAAGGAACGCCATGCCGTCCTTCTGAGCGGCGTCCGCGATGGTCGACGCTGATGCGTGCTCAACCGTCAGTCGCTCGATGTCCTCGGTGATCGGCATGACCTCGTGCAGCGCCAGCCGTCCCTTGTAGCCCGTCTTCGCACACGCCGAGCAACCGATCGGCCGGAAGAGCGTCGGGAGCTCGTCTCCGTCCTTCCATGGGTAGCGCGCGGTCAGCAGGGCCTCCGCCGTTGGGGTGTAGGCCTCCTTGCACTTGCTGCACAGGCGACGAGCAAGGCGCTGCCCAAGCACGCAGTCGACGGCCGAGCCGACGAGGAAGGGTTCGATGCCCATTTCGATGAGCCGGGTGATCGCACTCGGCGCATCGTTGGTGTGCAGGGTCGAGAGCACGAGGTGACCGGTGAGTGCGGCCTCGATGGCGATCTGCGCCGTCTCGTGGTCGCGGATCTCACCGATGAGCACGATGTCAGGATCGGACCGCAAGATCGAGCGGAGCGCTGAGGCGAAGTTCAGGCCGGCCTTGTTGTTGACCTGAATCTGGTTGATGCCTGCAAGTCGGTATTCGACCGGGTCCTCGACGGTGATGATGTTGACCTCAGGCTTGTTGAGGATGTTCAACGTCGCATAGAGCGTCGTCGACTTTCCTGACCCCGTCGGTCCGGTGACCAGGATCATCCCGTACGGCTTCGTGAAGCTGAGCGAGAACCGATCGAAGTTGTGGTCGCTGAACCCCAGGTCCGCCAGATCGAGACTGGCCGTGGAGTTGTCCAGAATTCGCATGACGACCTTCTCGCCCCACACCGTGGGGAGGGTCGCGACACGAAGATCGATCTTGCGTCCGTTGGCGTTGACCGAGAGTCGCCCATCCTGCGGGATCCGCCGTTCGGCGATGTTGATGTCGGCCATGATCTTCAGCCGGCTGATCACGCCGGACTGGATGCTTTTGGGGGAACGCATGATCTCGTGCAGCACACCGTCGATGCGATAGCGGACCCGAAGCTCGCGCTCGGTCGGCTCGAGGTGGATGTCAGACGCGCGGTCCTGGATGGCTTGGATGATCAAGGCGTTGACGTACTTGACGATCGGCGCGTCGTCGGTGGCTTCGGTGACCTTGGACAGGTCGGCGTCGTCGTCGGCGCTGTCCATCGCTGCAGTGAGGTCGTCGAGCTCGCTGTCTGCTCGATAGGTGCGGTCGATGGCCGCGGCAATATCGGCCGGCGTCGCGAGGCACGGTTTGATCTCGAGCTGGGTGCGCATCCGCACGTCGTCGAGGGCGATGACGTTCGCCGGGTCAGCGGTGGCCACCAGCAGCTTGCCGTCGTCGAAGGCGAACGGAAGCATCGACGAGCGACGGGCCAGCTCCCCGGAGATGAGGGCGGCAGCCGAGTGGTCGATGACGGTGTCGCTCAGGTCGACGAAGCGCATCCCGATCTGAGTCGCCAACGCGGCGACCAGCTGTCCCTCGGTGACAACGCCTTGGTCGACCAGCACGCGGCCGAGCGAGCGCCCGAGCCGCTGGTGCTCCTCATAGGCAGCCGTCAGCTGGGTGTTCGTGACCAGGCCGCCTTCAACCAGGATGTCTCCGAGCTGCTTCACGCTGTCCCCTCCACGCGACGAATCCCCCTGTCAGTCATCGGCGTCCCAGTGGGTGGCTTGAGCCGCCTGGCGAGCCATCACAGACGGTGACGAGTGTTCGGCTGCGCTGGCCGCTGCAGAGTCCCCTAGCAGTCCCAGGACACCGGGAGGGAAGTGGCCCGGAGACATCTGTGGACAAGTGGACAACCAGGCCAAACTTGTCGGTGCTGTCTGCTAAGGGAATCTGTTGGAAATAAACAGGAATCGGCACTTCTAAAGCATTGACGCTGTCGGTACAGGGTCATAGAGTTACAGGCATGGCATTCAACCCCAGCGCAGCGGTCACCGCGACCGAGATCGCCGCGCTGGCCACCAAGCTGGCCGAGGTTGAAGCAGCCGACAGCATCGAGGTTCCAGCCGGTGAGCGCATCGACCAGCTCCGTGCCCTGGAAGAACTCAAGGCCTCCGCGGCAGCCGCACAAGCTCGGGTGACCGCCGCGTTGGCCGCTGAAGAGGATCGGCAGGCGCGGCAGCGCGCTGAGGCCGCGGCGGGGGTGTCGGCTGAGGCGGAGGGGTTCGAGGCGTGGCGGGCCCGCCGGGACGCGGAACGGTCTCGGCCCCCGGTCGGGGCGCAGGTCGCCCTCGCCCGGCGGTTGTCCCCGCACCAGGGCGCCAAGCAGCTCAGCATCGCCACCGCGCTGGTCGACGAGATGCCGGCCACGCTGGCCGCGCTGGAGGTCGGACTGATCAGTGAGTGGCGGGCCTCGATCATCGTGCGGGAGTCCTCCCACCTGAGTCGAACCGATCGTCGACTGCTGGACGCCGAGATCGGTGCCGACCCCGATCAGCTCGCCTCCTTCGGCGACAAGGAGCTCACCAGCCGGGTTCGGGCGATCGCCTACCGCCTCGACGCCCAAGCCGCAGTCGACCGCGCCGCGAAAGCGGTCCAGGACAGGCGGGTCAGCCTGCGACCCGCACCGGACGCCATGAGCCAGCTCAACGCGCTGATGCCGGTCCCGGCGGGGGTCGCGGTCATCACCTCGTTGGAGCAGGCCGCCGCGACCGCCCGGGCGCAGGGGGATGTGCGTAACCGGGGTCAGGTGATGGTCGACACCCTGATCGAACGGGTCACCGGACAGGCCACCGCTTCGGCGGTCCCGGTCGAGGTTCAGCTGGTGATGTCCGACAGCACCCTGCTCGGCATCGATAACGCCCCAGCCCTGATGCCCGGCTATGGACCTGTCCCGGCCGGGACCGCCCGTGAGCTCCTCGCTTCTAGCGACAGCGACAGCGAGGACGAGGAGTCAGCCAAGGCCTGGCTGCGCCGGCTGTTCGCCCACCCCGACAGCGGGGCTCTTAGTCAGGTGGAGTCCACCCGGCGGGTGTTCCCCCGCGGGATGCGCCGGTTCATCACCACCCGGGACGGCACCTGCCGCACTCCGTGGTGCGACGCGCCGATCCGGCACATCGACCACATCCAAGACCACGCCCACGGCGGCCCGACAAGCGTCTCGAACGGGCAGGGGCTGTGTGAACGGTGCAACTACCTCAAACAAACCCCCGGCTGGAAGACAGAAACCCTGATATCCGGACCTGGCCGATCTAGCGGTCCGCATCGGGTGCGGGTCACCACCCCCACCGGACACACCTATGACTCCAGCGCCCCACCAGTCCTTCCAGGACGCCGCCCACCACCAGCCATACGACCAGACATCCGGTTCAGTCCGATGGAAGCCGAGCTCGAACACCTCCTCAGCGCCTGACCGCCCCGGTCTGTTGCGCGGTCAGGTGTTGAGGCGTTCGGCCAGCGCCTTGAACGCACTAGCCCGTGGGTCTGCGGCATCCAGGACGACGTGGCTGCCGTCGTCAAAGAACAGCCCGACGGTCGCGCTCACTGGTTCGGTCGGACCCGGATTCACGCGTGCTGGCGTCAGCTGAGGCGCCGGCCGCTTCCGCGCCGCCTTGGGCCCGGGTGCAGGTGATGACGACGGGGCATCCGTCGTAGGAGCAAGCGTCTCCACCGCCGTCGACGTGGGCGCGAACGACGAAATGGGCTTCACAGCCGGCTCCGGGACGAGCCCTCTCGGCACCGATGGGCGACGCACCGCCTCGGCCACCCGGGCCGGGACGGGTGTCGGTGCCACTCTGGGCGCGAGCGGGCCGGCCACGAACGGCGCTTCGGCGGGCGTCGTCGCTTGGACCACGATGGGCGAGCCCGAGGGTTTGTAGACGTGCGGGGTGATCGTCACCCCGCTCGGCGGTGCCATCAGCGGACGTACGGCGTGCCGCCCGCCTCGCCGTCTCAGCCCGAACCACGCCATCTGCGTCCGCCCTACACCGACGCGCGTTCGGCTTCGACCTCGTCGAGGACGGCGTAGAGCAGCGCCAGCAGGACGGCCTTGACCGACTCCTTGTCGGTGGCGTCGCAGGGCAGGACCGGGATGTTCGGGGCGAGCTGCAACACGTCACGCAGGCGCTCCTCAGCTTCCGGCTCGAGCGCCGAGGCACGGTTGAGGGCCACGACGTAGGGCACCCGCGCCATCGTGCGGAAGGCACTGAGAATGCCGATCGACTCAGCCAAGGAGTCGTCGCGTTCGGCGTCGACCAGGAGGAGGTAGCCGAGCATGCCTTCGCCGAGGATCTCCCACATGAAGTCGAAGCGCTCCTGGCCGGGAGTGCCGAACAGGTAGAGCACCAGGTCGCGATCGATGGTGATCCGGCCGAAGTCCATGGCTACGGTGGTGTCGCTCTTGCGCGCCTTGGTCGAGTCGGTGATGGCGCGCTCGGTGGAAAGTACGGTGATCTCGCTGATGGTGCGGATCAAGGTCGTCTTGCCGGCCGCGAAGGGTCCGGTGACCACGACCTTGACGGCCTGACCGCCATGGCGACGTCTCGTCCTGCCCGTGGCCATTAGAGACCCCTCACTCCGGCGATCAGCCTCAGCAGGAGGCTTCGGTTGACACTTGGGTCGCGCTCGATCAAGGCCGTCTCCGGGTTGGTGGCGACGGCTGCGCTGCCGACCGTCTGAGCGGCCGGTTGGTTGGCTGACGGAAGTCCGGTCAGGTGCGAGGGCGCTGCAGGCTCCGGGTGGTCCGGACGACGCGCGGGGCGAAACGGTTCCTGGCGGGTCGGTACGACGTCACCGGGCTTGTGCACGCCGGTGAGAGCTGCGGGCGCCTGCGTCGTACTCACGTCCTGCTGAGCCTGCTCGCTTGCTTCGACCGTCTCGCTGGTTTCGGTCTGTGCAGTTGCTTCCTGCTGCACGTCGGAGCCCGCGGGCACTGCCTCAGAGGACTCGACACCCTGCTGCTGGTTGGCCGCCTCGGCGTCGTCGTCCTCGTCGGTGGCGTCCTCGTCCTCGTCGTCGTTGGACTCGTCGGCTTCGAAGACGTCTTCCGCCTCAGCGGTGACGTCTGACTCGGTCACTGCCAACTCTTCGTTGTCGTTCGACTCGTCCTCGTCGTCGTTCTCGTCAGTGGCTGAATCGTCGGCCTCAGCCTGCGCTGTCGCCGGGGACTCAGCGGCCTCGGGCTCCCCCTCGTCCGTGCTGTCCTCGGCCGGCTCGCCCGGCTCAGCCAGGTCGGTGTTGGCCGTCGTAGCCTCCAGCGGCGCGAGCAACGCCTGCCGGCGGGTCACGGTCGTCACGTGATCGTGCTCTCCGCGCACCTGCAGCAAGCCGCGCTCAACCAACGAGGCCAGCGTGGATACCACCGCGAACTGGCCGCAGCCGGTCAGCTCAACGAGATCCCCAACCCGGCGTCGCCCGTCCACCAGGGCGAGCAACGACCACTCCTCGCGGCCCACCACTGGGTCAGCTGCGAGTACGACGGGCATCGTCAAGATGGTGTCCGGACCAGCGATGACGGCCGCGACCGCGTCCCAGGAGGACTGCCGCGCCGAAGCATCTGCCACGACGGCCTCGGTGGTGAGCCGGATCCCGACCTCGTCGGGGTTCTTGGCATCGACGCTGAAGGCGAAGTCTCCCGCCGGCCAGCGCAGCAGGTCGAAGACTGCGTCGACGGTCTGGTCGGTTGCGGCCTGGCGTACGACCTCCGCGTCGACCGCACCTGCCTCGATGAGTGCAGGTCCGACACCTTGCCCGGAGACGGCCAGCTCGACGGCATGCGCCAGCGCCTCGTCGTCGACGACGCCCGAGCCGATCAGCCGCCGGGCCAACGCCTGCCGCACACCGTCGGCGGAGGCACCAGTGATGAAGCCCTCCGCGAAGTGCACGACACCGTCGGCCGCGCCGTTGCGCAGCCGCAACCCACCAGACTTCTTCGTGAAGCTGAGCAGCTGGAAGATGTCCGGCAGGCTGAACGCGTCGAGCGAGCCTTCGAGCTTCACCTCAACTCCTCATCTGGTCGTGGTCGGACTGGTCGTGGTCGGGCGTTGCTTGGCGGACTGGCGGTACGGAGCTGCGAGGCGCCGACGGTCAGGTCCAGGTGTCTTCGCTGGTCGAACGGCCACCAGGGGTGAACGTCGCCCAGGCACCGAGGTCGGGCGTCGGCTGGGAGGTTGCGCCGGCGGAGGCGTACTCGCGCTCGTCGCTCGACTCAGCCCCTCCAACCGGCTCGGACGACTCAGCCGAAACGGAAGGCTCGGGAGCGGCTTCCTCGACGGCCTCGACGACCACCTCGCCCAGACCGAGCGGGTCGGTGTCGTCCACGTCCACGTCATCAGTCACAGCGTCTGCAGCGGTTTCTTCCGCGACCGCTGCCGGTTCCGGAGCAACTTCTGGCTCGACGTGCTCGTCGGCCACCGGCACTGCCACCGGCTCAGCCACGAAGTCGTCGACTCGGGCCGGCGGGGGGTCCTGGGCGGCGTCCTCGGCCCGCAGGGCCGCAGCCACCGCAGCCGCGGCGCGGCGGATCTCGTAGAGCAGCAGACCGACCTTGGCGCCGCGGGCGCCGACGGCCACGAGGACCGCCTCGTCCTCGGCGGAGATCAGGAAGACCGTCCCGGTCTCGCCTTCGACGTAGACCTGCGAGAGCTCACCCCGACCAAGACCTTCAGCCGCGCGCTCGCCAAGGGACAGCAGGGCGGCACTCATGGCGGCCACTCGGTTCTCGTCCATGGCCGGCGGAAGCGCCGACGCCATGGGCAGTCCATCGAAGGAGACCACCGACGCGGCCTCGACCTCGGGCGACTGCCGAAGCAGGTCCCCGAGAGCGCGATCGAGCTGGGCCGATCGCCCGTGCAACAGTTCCGTCATCGCTGACCCTTCCGCCCCACGCGCCGTGCTCCCGGCGCCTCGTTCCCCCATCGGCGGATCCGCGCTCGGGCTTAAACCCCTCGGTCTAGCGCGGCGCGGAGGACGTCCAGTGGGACGGGCCGGCCGCACATCAGCTCGACCTGTCGGGCGGCTTGATGCACGAGCAGATCGAACCCCGAAAGCACGATCCCGCTGCGCACCGCCCAGCGCTCGGCCAGCGGCGTCGGCCAGGGGTCATAGACCACGTCGAACAACGTGCCGGCGAGGTTGGGTACTGCATGCACGAGCGCATCCGGCGCCCCGGAAGGCACCGCTGAGACCACCAGGGGCGCCAGCAGACCCTGCGGAGCGTCGATCCACGGCGCCACCATCAGCTCCACGGCCAGCTCCGAGGCGAGCTCGACCAGCGCAGACTGCGCTGCCGGCCGCCGGACGTAGGCCTGCACGTGGCGCGTTCCCCGACGAGCCAGTGCCAGCAGCGCGGAGCGCGCCGTGGCTCCGCCGCCGAGGATCGTCGCCTCCTCGACCGGCTCGATCTCGCGTTCTTCGAACGCCGCGAGCATCCCGTCGACGTCGGTGTTGTGACCGGAGCGACCTTCGGGACCGAAGATCACGGTATTGGCCGCACCCACGGTCGCGGCCGTCTCCTCGATCACGTCCAGCAGCGGGAGAACAGCCTCCTTGAGAGGCATCGTCAAGGACAAGCCCACCCACTCCGGCCCGGCCCCCTCAACGAACCCTGGGAGCTCGCCCTCGGTGACGTCGATGGCTTGGTAGTCCCAGTCGAGGCCGAGATGTTCGTACGCCGCCGCGTGCAGGATCGGCGAAAGGGAGTGCTGGATCGGATGTCCCAGAACCGCCGCGCGGCGCCGGCCCGGGTCACTCACTGAGTCGCCTGGAACTCGCGCTTGAACTGCAGGAACTCTTCGTAGGAATCGGTGAACTTGGTGCGCCCCGTCGTTGGATCAACCGTGACGTAGTAGAGCCAGGGCCCGTCGGCGGGGGCGAGCGCCGCCTCGAGCGCAGCCTCACCGGGGCTGTTGATCGGTCCCGGGGGAAGCCCCGCGTTGGCGTAGGTGTTGTAGGGCGAGTCCACGGCCAGGTCGTCGGAGTTCAGCCTCAGCTTGCTCGTCCCGAGTGCGTAGTTGACCGTCGCGTCGAGCTGCAGGGGCATCCCTGCTTCTAGGCGGTTATAGATGACCCGAGCGACCTTCGGGAAGTCCTTCGGCCTGGCCTCCGCCTGCAGCAGGCTCGCCACGATCACGACCTCGTAGCGGCTCAGCCCCACGTCGGAGGATCGCTTGGTGAGCCCGACGTCCTCGGCCGCTTGGTCGAACCGAGACACCATCGCCGTCAGCTGTTCGACAGCCTCGGTAGCCGGCTCGAGCGTGTACGTCGCCGGGAACAGGAACCCCTCGGGGTTGTCATGGGCATACTTGGGCAATCCGAGGGTGCTTGGATCTGCCAATGCTGCCTTGAGGTCCTTGGCCTTGAGGTGCGTGTTCTTCGCCAGCACCGCAACCGTTGACGACACCCGAAGTCCCTCAGGGACGGTGACCTTCTCGGTGACTCGGCTGGCCGGGTCGAGCAGAGCAGCGACGGCGTCGACGCCACGCATCTGCGTGCGGAGCACGTAGGTTCCCGGCTGGATCTCCCCGGCGTGCTCGTTGTCGCTGGCCGCGGACGTGAAGGCGTCTACGGTCTTGACGACACCGGCATCGGTGAGCAGCGAGCCCATGGCCGTGAGGGAAGCCCCCGCCGGGATGACAACAGTGACTTCACCGGTCCCCGGGCCGGGATAGTCGTTGTCGGACCCGTTCAGCAGGCTCGCCGCCAGCAGGGTCAAGCCACCAAGCAGTCCGACGACGACCAGCATCGCCACGACAACCGCCAGCACGTTGCGACCGGCGCCCTTGCCGCGCTTCGTCGTTTCGGGCTCGCTCATGCCCAGGCCGACCTGACTCACTGCGCCCCCACATCGGTTGACTCGTCCGGTTTCGGCCGGACCTCCCCCACGATCTCTCCTGCCGGGCGACCCGTGCCGCGTTCGACGTCGAGAGCGCCCTGCAAGATGATGACAGCAGCAGCCTGGTCGACCACGGCGCGACCCGCCCGGGTGGACACTCCAGCCGCCTGCAGGCCACGGGTGGCCGAGACAGTCGTCAACCGCTCATCCACGAGCCGGACAGGCACTTCTCCGAGTCGGTCGGCCAGCTCGACTGCGAAGTCCCTCGCCAGCTCGGCCGCAGGGCCTTCTGCGCCCGACAGGCTGCGGGGCAGCCCCACAACGACCTCGACCGCTTCTTCCGCCGCGACGATGGCAGCGATCCGAGCCGTCGAGTCCGGTCCGCGGGGAACGGTCTCGACAGGGGTCGCCAACAGTCCGTCACGGTCGCTGCGCGCCACCCCGACTCGCACGCTGCCCACGTCGATGCCCAGCCGAACGCCCGTACGCACGGTGCCGTCAGCCACCGGCTGCAGCTGCCGCGACCGCCGCCTCGACCGCGGTCAGGGCGGCCGCGATCGCGGTCGGGTCGGTGCCGCCGCCCTGCGCGACGTCGTCCTTGCCTCCCCCTCCCCCGCCGAGCGCTTGCGCCGCTGCCCGAACCAACGCACCAGCCTTGATGCCCGCGTCGCGCGCGGCGTCGTTGACCGCCACCACGGCGATCGGTTTGTCGCTCGGGACGGTCAGCAGCGCGACCACCACCGGCCGTTCGGTCCCGAGCCGGTTGCGCACGTCGAAGGTCAACGCGCGCAGGTCGTCAGGGGTCGTACCGTCGGGGACCTGGGCGGCCACGAGCAGCGCGCCACCGACGTCCTTCGCTGCGGCCGCCAGCGGCGCTGCCGACTCGAGCACCTGGCCGGCCCGTAGCTTGTCGAGCTCTCGTTCGACGTCCTTCAGCCGGCCCAGGATCGACTCGATGCGCTCGGGAAGCTCTTCCGGACGAACCTTGAGCGCCTCGGTGAGCTGCGCCACGAGATGGTGCTCACGCGCGAGGAAGCGGTAGGCGTCGCTACCGACGAGGGCCTCGACCCGGCGCACCCCCGCGCCGATCGATGACTCCCCCAACAGCTTGACGACTCCGAGCTGCCCGGTGCGCTGGGTGTGGGTGCCACCACAGAGCTCGCGCGCCCAGTCGCCGACAGACACGACGCGCACCTCGGAGCCGTACTTCTCGCCGAACAACGCCATCGCGCCGGTCGCTCGCGCCTGCTCCTGGCTCATGAGCTCGGCGGTCACGTCGAGGTTGTCGAGCAGCACGGCATTGACCCGCGCCTCGACATCGGCGAGGACAGACGGGGGTACGGCGCTGGGGTTGGGGAAGTCGAAACGCAACCGGCCAGGCGAGTTCTCCGATCCCATCTGGGTCGCGGTCTCCCCGAGCGCCTCGCGGAACGCCTTGTGGACCATGTGTGTGGCGGTGTGGGCGCGAGAGATCGCCAGCCGTCGCTCGAGGTCGACCCGGGCGTCAGCCTGGTCGCCGACCGTGACCTCGCCGGACAGCACTCGCGCTCGGTGGACGTTGAGCCCCGGGATCGGCGCCTGAACGTCGAGCACCTCGACCACAGCGCCGCTGTCCAAGGTGATGCGTCCGGTGTCGCCGAGCTGGCCGCCGCCTTCGGCGTAGAACGGGGTGCGGTCGAGGATCAGCTCGACGTCTGCCCCCTCGCCTGCGCTGGACGCCGGAGACCCGTCGACGAGCAGCCCGCGCACGACAGAGTCGGAGACGACCTCGGTGTAGCCGGTAAAGGTCGTTCCTCCGCTGGACGCGGCCAGGTCTCTGTAGGCGGACAGGTCGACGTGGCCGCTCTTCTTCGCCTTGGCGTCGGCCTTCGCGCGGTCACGCTGCTCTTTCATCAGCCGCCGGAACTCGGGCTGATCGACGTCGATGCCGGCCTCGCTGGCCATCTCCAGGGTCAAGTCGATCGGGAAGCCGAACGTGTCGTGCAGCTTGAACGCGTCGTCACCGCTCAGCGTCGTACCGCCCTGCGCCTTGGTCGCGACGGCGGCGGTGTCGAAGATCGCGGTGCCCGCTCGCAGGGTCTGCCTGAAGGCCAGCTCCTCGGCGTAGGCGATGCTCGAGATGCGCGTCCAGTCGGTCTCCAGCTCGGGGTAGGACTTCGCCATCTGGTCCTTGCTGAGCGGCAACAGCTCGGGCAGCGTCGGCTCGTCGACACCGAGCAGCCGCATCGAGCGGACCGCTCGGCGGATGACCCTGCGCAGCACGTAGCCCCGACCCTCGTTGCCCGGGCTCACCCCGTCGCCAATGATCATCAGCGCGCTGCGCACATGGTCGGCGATGACGCGGAGCCGTACGTCATCGACGTGGTCGCGGCCGTACGTCTTGCCCGCGAGCTCAGCCGCGCGGTCGAGCACCGGCCGCACCTCGTCGATCTCGTAGAGGTTGTCTACCCCCTGGAGCAGGTAGGCGACGCGCTCGAGACCCATCCCGGTGTCGATGCTCTTGGCCGGCAGGTCGCCGGCGATGTCGAAGTCTTCCTTGCTGCGTACGGCGCTGAGCTCGTGCTCCATGAACACGAGGTTCCAGAACTCGAGGTAGCGGTCGCCCGCCTTCTCCACGTCGCCATCAGGGCCATGCTCGGGCCCCCGGTCGATGAGGATCTCGCTGCACGGACCGCCAGGTCCGGGGACGCCCATGCTCCAGTAGTTCTCCGACTTGCCCAGGCGGACGATCTTGTCGTCGGGCAGACCGGTGATCCGCTTCCAGAGTCCCCAGGCTTCGTCGTCGTCCTGGTAGACGGTGGTCAGGAGCTGGGACTCCGGGAAGCCGTAGCCGCCGTCGGCCTGGGGGCGCGTGACGAGCTCCCAGGCGAGCTCGATGGCCCGCTCCTTGAAGTAGTCGCCGAAGGAGAAGTTGCCGTTCATCTGGAAGAACGTGCCGTGCCGGGTGGTTTTGCCGACTTCCTCGATGTCGAGGGTCCGGACGCACTTCTGGACGCTCGTCGCACGGGGCCAGGGAGCCGTCTCCTGACCCAGGAAGTAGGGCTTGAACGGCACCATGCCGGCGTTGACGAACAACAGGTTGGGGTCGTCGAGCAGCAGGGAAGCCGACGGCACCACCGCGTGGTCGCGCTCGGAGAAGAAGCGCAACCACCGGCTGCGGATCTCGGCGGTCTCCATGGCGGGCCTCTCGGGCTGGGGTTCTGGGGCGTAGCGGCAGGCGTCCCAGGAACCCTGGCGCCCGGTCCGTCAGCCTATCCGCCGACCCGCGCTTTCTCAGATGCGTTTACGACCCGCTGGGTCACGATCAACGGCGCAGCAAGGATGGATGGGGCTGAGTCCACCCTCCGCTCGCCTCGGGCACGAGCGCATCAGCACGGTCGGGGCGGGCGCCGGTAGCGAGAAGTGGTCACAGATGGCCCGTTCTGCGCCCGGAATGTCCGAATCTCTGACCACTTTCCCGACCCGGACGCGGCCGCTTGAGGTCGGACAGACTGCCTCGGATGCGCTCCGGACGTGAACAGCCCTCCCCCGTCCTTCCGTTGCTGCGCTCTTGCCGGCATGGAACGGGCCTGCGATGTCAGCGGCACTTGTCTCGGCCGCGCCGCTGAGGCCGGGTGACCACTTCTCTACGCTGCAGCTTCTTGCTAGGGCTGATCAACCCCTGGAGTCACAGGCACGTCTGCAGGCTCATCAGCCCCACCCGACTCACCAGACTCACCAGACTCACCAGACTCACCAGGCTCACCGCGAACAACCCTGCGGAGGCGTTCTGCTCGGATGGCCAGCTCGCGCTCGGCTCCGTGGTCGGTGGGGACGTAGTAGCGCCGGGAACTGACGGCATCGGGGGCGTACTGCTGCTCGACCACGCCGTGCGGGGCGTCGTGCGGGTAGCGATAGCCGGTCCCATGGCCGAGCTTTTGCGCGCCCGCGTAGTGGGCGTCGCGCAAGCCTGGCGGCACCGGTCCTCCGACGCCGGCCCGCACGTCGGACGTCGCCGCGCCGATGGCCAGGATCACCGCGTTCGACTTGGGCGCGAGGCTGAGGTGGATGACCGCCTGCGCCAGGTTGATCTGCGCCTCGGGGAAACCCACCAGGGACACCGCCTGCATGGCGGCCACCGCCAGCGGCAGGGCGCCGGGGTCGGCCTCGCCGATGTCCTCACTAGCCAGGATCACCAGCCGGCGAGCGATGAACCGCGGGTCCTCACCTGCCTCGACCATCCGCGCGAGGTAGTGCAGCGCCGCGTCGACGTCGCTGCCCCGGATGCTCTTGATCAGCGCGCTGGTGATGTCGTAGTGCTGGTCACCGTCGCGGTCATAGCGCACGGCTGCCCGATCGATGGCCTGCTCGACGTCCGCAACCGTGACCTCGTCGGCCCCGCGCCCTTGGGCGGCCGCCGCCGCGGCCTCCAGTGCGGTCAGGCCCCACCGGGCATCACCACCGGCGAGTCGGGTCAGCTGATCGAGGGTCTCCTCACCGACCTTCAGCTCCGAGGGTGCCAGCCCGCGGGCGTCAGAGACGGCGCGCTCGAGCAGCAGCCGTACACCGTCGCTGTCCAGCGGACGGAGGGTCAGCAGCACACTTCGGGACAAGAGCGGGGCAATCACTGAGAAGTGCGGGTTCTCGGTGGTCGCGGCGATCAGGGTGACCCAACGGTTCTCCACCGCGGGGAGCAGGGCATCCTGCTGGGTCTTGGAGAAACGATGCACCTCGTCGACGAAGAGCACCGTCTCGCGCCCCCCGCTGCCCAACGCCCGGCGGGCACCGTCGATGATCGCGCGAACGTCCTTGACGCCGGCGGTGACCGCGGACAGCTCGACGAAGGCACGGTCGGTGGCGGAAGCAACGAGATAGGCGAGCGTCGTCTTTCCGGTGCCGGGCGGGCCCCAGAGCAAGACCGAGGCCGGGGCCGTACCCCCTCCCGCGGCAGCCCCGTCGACGAGGCGTCGGAGTGGCGCTCCAGGTGCGAGCAGATGGTCCTGCCCGACGACCTCATCGATCGTGCGCGGACGCATGCGTACGGCCAACGGAGCGTTGGCGGCAGCGCGTTCGTCGCCCGCTGACGTGAACAGGTCCTCGTCAGCCGCCACCTGCGCACTCTAACGAGCGCGCCGCTGGTGGGTGAAGCGGTCAGGGGGTGGGTGGAGCTGGTGCTGAAGGGACCGCGTCGATGCCGGCTTCCTTGCGCTGAACCGCCGTAATCGGCGCGGGCGCCGACGTCAGCGGGTCATAGCCGCCACCCGTCTTGGGGAAGGCGATCACGTCCCGGATCGACTCCGTGCCCGACAACAGCGCACAGATCCGGTCCCAGCCAAAGGCGATCCCGCCGTGGGGCGGAGCCCCGAAGGCGAACGCGTCGAGCAGGAAGCCGAACTTCTCCTGCGCCTCCTCCTCGGACAGACCCATGACCGCAAATACGCGCTCTTGGATGTCACGCCGGTGGATACGGATCGACCCGCCACCGATCTCGTTCCCGTTGCAGACCATGTCGTAGGCGTAAGCCAAGGCCGGACCCGGGTCGGTGTCGAAGCTGTCCATGAACTCGGCCTTGGGCGAGGTGAAGGCGTGGTGCACCGCGGTCCAGGCGCCGCTTCCCACTGCCACGTCTCCCCCGGCGGTGGCTTCGGCCGACGGCTCGAACAACGGAGCGTCGAGCACCCACACGAACGACCAGGCCGACTCGTCGATCAACCCACATCGACCGGCGATCTCGTTGCGCGCCGCACCGAGCAGCGCCCGTGAGGGCTTGACCGGACCGGCAGCGAAGAAGATGCAGTCGCCGGGTACGGCTCCGACGTGCTCGGCCAGCCCGGTGCGCTCGGTGTCGGCGAGGTTCTTGGCCACTGGTCCGCCGAGCTCGCCGTCGTCGCCCACCAGCACATACGCCAGGCCCTTGGCCCCACGCTGCTTGGCCCACTCCTGCCAGGCATCGAGCTGCTTGCGGGGCTGTCCAGCGCCGCCGGGCATGACGACGGCGCCCACGTAGGGCGCCTGGAACACCCGGAAGGTTGTGTCGGCGAAGTAGTCCGTGCACTCGGTGAGCTCGAGGTCGAAGCGGAGGTCGGGCTTGTCGGAGCCGTACCGCCGCATCGACTCGGCATAGGTGAGCCGCGGCATGGGGAGCGAGATGTCGTAGCCGATCAGCTTCCACAGCGCGGCGACCACCACCTCGGCCAGCTCGAGGACGTCGTCCTGCTCGGCGAAGCTCATCTCGATGTCGAGCTGAGTGAACTCCGGCTGCCGGTCGGCCCGGAAGTCCTCGTCGCGATAGCAGCGGGCGATCTGGAAGTAGCGCTCGAGGCCGGCCACCATGAGCAGCTGCTTGAACAGCTGGGGGCTCTGCGGCAGGGCATACCAGCTGCCCGGCTGGAGCCGGGCGGGCACCAGGAAGTCGCGGGCGCCCTCGGGCGTGGAGC
Source organism: uncultured Actinomycetota bacterium (assembly GCA_963819985.1). GTDB lineage: Bacteria > Actinomycetota > Actinomycetes > DATJPE01 > DATJPE01 > JANPBY01. The sequence continues at coordinate 929,982 of CAWFYH010000002.1, forward strand.
GGGTCAGCGTCGGCGTCTCGACCTCGACGAACCCGGCGTCGTGCAGGACGGTCCTCGCCACCCGGTTGACCTCGCTGCGCAGGCGCAGTGCGGCGGCCGGAGCCGTACGGCGAAGGTCGAGGTAGCGGTAGCGCAGCCGTGCCTCCTCGCCGATGTCGATGTGGTCGTCGATCTGGAACGGCAACGGCGCGGACTCGCTGAGCACCTCGACCTGGCTGGCCACGACCTCGATGTCTCCGGTGGCCAGCTCGGGGTTGGCGTTGCCCTCGGGGCGGGCACTGACCTCACCGGTCACCCGCAGGCAGAACTCGTTGCGCAGCCCGTGAGCCGTCCCCTCGTCCCGCACGACGACCTGGGCCACCCCAGACGCGTCCCGCAGATCGAGGAACGCCACGCCGCCGTGGTCGCGCCGACGGGCGACCCAGCCGGTGAGGGTGACCATTTGGCCGACGTGCTCGACACGCAAGGTGCCGGCGTCGTGGGTGCGGAGCACGCGGTTGTCCTTCGAAGGTGTCTGACAGAGGGGCCGGGTCAGACTACGCGGCCGTCGGGCTTGTTGCGTCCGACGCATGGTGCGGTATAGCCCCCGGTTAGTCGGACGCAACGGGTGAAGTTAGGCCGGTGACCCCGGAACAAGTCGGGGCAGCAGGTCCTCGTCGGGCGGCGTCCAGCTGTCGACAGAGGCTTCAACCTGCTCCCCCGAGCGGATGTCCTTGACCTCGCCGGACCCAGGACCCTCCCCTGGGAACCACACGAAGGGGATGCCCCGTCGGTCGGCGTGCCGGATCTGCTTGCCGAACTTGTCTGCCGCGGGCGCGACCTCGGTGGCGATGCCCCGGCTTCGCAGGGCCGCCGCGATCTGGTCCGACGCGGCCCGGGACTCCTCGGTCGTGACGGCCACCAGGACACACGTCGGTACGGCTCGCGAGGCGGCGACGAGGTCCTGGCCCAGCAGGCGAGACACCAGACGAGTCACCCCCATCGAGATGCCTACTCCGGGAAACCGCTGTTCTCCAAGGCTGGCCAAGGTGTCATAGCGGCCACCCGAGCAGATCGATCCGAGGTTCTCGTGCCCGAGGATCTGCGTCTCGTAGACCGTTCCGGTGTAGTAGTCGAGCCCGCGAGCAATCTTCAGGTCAGCGACCACGAAACCCGGCACGGCCACTCGAGCCGCTTCGACCACGTTGACCAACTCGTGCATGCCCTCGTCGAGCAGCGGGTCGGAGACGCCGAGTTCGCCGACTCGGTCGGCGACCGAACCGTCCGGTGCCGAGATGGCAGCGAACGCCAACACGAGGTCCGCCTGCGCCGGACTTGCGGCCAGCTCCTCGCGAAGCACCCGGCCGACCTCAGCCGGCCCGATCTTGTCGATCTTGTCGACGGTGCGAAGTACACCGGCGACGTCCTCGAACCCGGCACCCCTGAAGAAACCCTGGGAGACCTTGCGGTTGTTGACCTGCATGCGGACGCGAGGCAACGGCAGACCCGACAGCGCCTCGGCGAGGACGACGGGCAGCTCGGCTTCATAGTGGAAGGGCAGCTCGCCCTGACCGACCACGTCGATGTCGGCCTGCAGGAACTCGCGAAAGCGTCCGTCTTGGGGGCGCTCCCCTCGCCAGCACCGCTGGATCTGGTAGCGCTTGAACGGGAAGTGCAGCCGTCCGGCGTTCTCCAGCACGTAGCGGGCGAAGGGAACCGTCAGGTCGTAGTGCAGAGCCAACCCTGAGGCGTCCATCGCGTCGTCCGGATCGGCGTGCAACCGCCGGAGGACGTAGACCTCCTTGTCGATCTCGCCCTTGCTGAGCAGCTGTTCGAGCGGCTCCACCGATCGCGTCTCGAGGCTGGAGTAGCCCCACAGCTCAAAGGTCGTCCGCAACCGGTCGACCAGCGCCTGCTCGACGACCCGTCCAGCGGGCAACCACTCTGGGAATCCGGACAGGGGGGTGGGACGCGCCACGGGTCACAAGCCTCGGGTCGGGCCGCTCGCCGGCAGCGAGCCGGCCTCGGCGAGGAACGGGTTGGTGAGGCGCTCGCGACCTACCGTCGTCTGCGGACCGTGACCCGGCAAGACCACGACATCATCCGGGAGCGGAAGAATCCTCGTCGCGAGGCTGGTCATCATGGCGTCGTAGGAGCCGCCAGGCAGGTCGGTCCGCCCGATCGAGCCGGCGAAGAGCACGTCACCCGACCAACACACATCGACGTCACCCCCGTCTGCAGCTACTGCTCCCCCCTCAGTCCGGAACATCACCGAACCGGCCGTGTGGCCGGGAGCGTGATCCACGACAAGCCGCAGACCGGCGAGCTCCACGGGAGCGCCGTCGTCCAGCAGTCGTACGTCCTCCGGTTCGGTCCACGTCAGGCGGCCTCCGAACATCGTCTCGGTCTCCGGGGAGAGCCACGCCATGGGGTCGGCGAGCTGCTCCTTGTCCGCGGGGTGGATGAATGCCGGAATCCCGCGAGCGCCGCAGACCGGGGTCACCGAGAACGTGTGGTCGAGATGGCCGTGCGTGAGGAGTACGGCCACCGGTCGCAGCCGGTGCTCACGCAGAACGTTCTCGAGGTCGTCGACGACACCGATCCCGGGGTCGATGACCACGCACTCCTGGCCGGCGTCCGGAGCGACGACGTAGCAGTTCGTCCCGAAAGCCGCTGCTGGGAAACCCACCACCAGCACCGTGGTGCTCCTCTCATCGGCCGGCTCGGGCGTGTCCAAGCACCAGCTCGGACGTCAACCCGAGGCTACCGGCCTCGGGGTGCCCCAAGGGCCACCGCGTCACCGCCGCCGACGCCGCCCCGCTTACACTAGGCCGCCGTCGTGACGGGAGGCCGTCGCCGCAAGCAGCAAGGGGTCTGGTGTGGCTGGGCAGAAGCGTGAGCGCGAGGTGGAGCGGGCGCGGTATGAGCGTCAGCAGGCGCGTCGCGCGGAGCGCTCGGCGAAGACCAAGCGCCGGGAGCGGATCATCGCCTCAGTCGTTGTCGCTGTCCTCGCCGTCGGTGGCCTGGCCTACTTGTCAACCGTGCTCGGGGACGACGGGGCTGAGACCGCGACGCCGGACGCGTCGACGAGCCCCGCAGCGTTGAACTGCAAAGCCCCCAACGACAAGAAGCCGTCGGGGAAGCAGTACGACAAGGCGCAAGACATCACGTTGAAGCCAGACACGCGCTACTCGGCGGTCCTGGACACGAACTGTGGCGACATCACCGTCATCTTCGATTCCGAGGCCGCGCCGGCGAACGTCGCGTCGTTCATCGGTCTGGCCAACGACGGCTACTTCGACAACACGATGTGCCACCGCCTCACGACAGAGGGGCTATACGTCCTGCAGTGCGGGGATCCCAAGGGCAACGGCACAGGTGGCCCCGGATATGAACTGCCCGACGAAAACCTCCCCAAGGATGGCGACAACAACTATCCGGCGGGCACCGTGGCCATGGCCAACGCGGGCGCCAACACGGGCGGGAGCCAGTTCTTCCTCGTCTATCAGGACACGACGCTCGGGCCGAATTACACCATCCTGGGCACCATGTCCACGGGCCTCAACATCGTGCAGGGCGTTGCCGCGGAAGGTACGGCCGACGGCAGCGCCGACGGTGCACCCAAGCAACCCGTGCAGATCCTGACGGTGAAGACAGCGGAGACCACGCAGGTCGGAGGCTGAGCGTGACCGACGACCCGAGCCCCGAGCCGACATCGGACCCAACCCCGACTCCAATCCCCGAACCGACCCCCGACGCAGCTGCGGAACCAGCTCCGGAACCAACCCCCGAGGCAGCACCGGACCCAACCCCCGAACCAACCCCCGAGGCAGCACCGGACCCAACCCCCGAACCAACCCCCGAGGCAGCACCGGACCCAACCCCCGAACCAACCCCCGAGGCAGCACCGGACCCAACCCCCGAACCAACCCCCGAGGCAGCACCGGACCCAACCCCCGAACCAACCCCCGAGGCAGCACCGGACCCAACCCCCGAACCAACCCCCGAGGCAGCTCCCGACCCCAACCCTTCGGCACCGTTGCCGCACCCGGTCCTCAGCACGGGCACTGGCGCGGTGCCGGCCGGCCCGCCGCCGGAGACGTACGGTCGAGTGGATCCGGACGGCACGGTGTGGGTGCGCACCATCGATGGCGAGGAAGCGGTCGGGCAGTTCCAGGCTGGCTCGCCCAACGAGGCGCTGGCCTACTACGCGCGCAAGTACACCGCCCTCGAGACCGAAGTCCTGCTGCTGGAGAAGCGCCTCGTGTCCGGCGCAGACGTTCACCTGGACGAAGCTGCCGGGACGATCAGCCGCATCGGAGAGGCGCTAGAGCCTCCCCAGGCCGTTGGCGACATCGATGGGTTACGGATCAGGGTGCGGGCCCTGACTCCGGCTCTCGAAGCTCGCCGGGCCAAGGACCGCGCCGACAAGGCCAAGGCGCGCGAGGCCGCTAAGGCGGCTCGAGAGGCCATCGTTGCCGAAGCCGAGTCGTTGGCGGAGTCTTCAAGCTGGAAAGCCTCAGGTGACCGCCTGCGGTCCCTCCTGGATGAGTGGAAGGCGGCACCGCGCGTCGATCGCGGCACCGAGCAGGCCATGTGGAAGCGATTCTCCGCAGCACGCAACGCCTTCGACCGTCGTCGCCGAGCGCATTTCGCGAAGCTGGCCACGGAGCAGGCTGAGGCGAAGGCGACCAAGCAGGCCATCGTCAAGGAGGCGGAGGCGCTGAGCGATTCCACCGACTGGGGACCGACCGCCGCCGAATACCGCGGGCTGATGGATCGCTGGAAGGCCGCAGGCCGCGCCTCACGGCACGACGATGACGCCCTCTGGACCCGGTTTCGAGCCGCTCAGGATGTCTTCTTCACCGCACGGTCGGCCACCTTCGATGCGAGGGACAAGGGCCAGGCGGAGAACCTCAAGGCCAAGCAGGCGCTCGCCGACGAGGCCGAGGAGCTGCTCCCCGTCGGCGACCTGCCGAGCACCAAGGCGACCCTGCGCAGCATTCAGGAACGCTGGGAGAAGGTCGGCCATGTTCCACGCGGGGACAAGGAACGCGTCGAGAATCGGCTGCGGCGGGTGGAGCAGGCCGTCCGTGACGCCGAGGACAGCAAGTGGAAGCGCACCAACCCGGAGGCCAGAGCGCGCGCCGAGGCCACCATCGCCCAGCTCGACGAGGTCATCGCCAAGCTGGAGAAGCAGCTCGAAACGGCGACAGCTTCAGGCGACGCCGCCAAGATCGCCGCGGCCAACGAGGCGCTCCAGGCTCGACGCGCCTGGCTGACCGAAGCTCAGCGCGCGTTGCAGGAGTTCAGCGGCGAGTAGTGGGTCAGGGTGCGGCAGACGTGATTCGGTAGACGTCGTAGACACCCTCGACGGCGCGTACGGCTTTCAGCACCGACCCCAGATGAGTTGGGTCACCCATCTCGAAGGTGAACCGGGAGATCGCGATCCGGTCACGCGTCGTCGTGACCGAAGCCGACAAGATGTTGACGTGCTGGTCGGAGAGCATGCGGGTCACATCCGACAGCAGCCGGGAACGGTCCAGCGCCTCAACCTGGATGGCGACGAGGAACACCGACGTGGCCGAGGGAGCCCATTCGACCTCGACCATCCGGTCGGGGTCCTGGGCCAGGTTAACGACGTTGATGCAGTCGCTTCGATGAACTGATACGCCGTGACCGCGAGTCACCCAGCCGATGATCGGATCGCCTGGCACTGGCGTGCAGCATTTCGCCAACTTCACCCAGACGTCGGACGTCCCCTTGACCACGACACCGGGATCTCCGGCCGAGCGAGCACTACCCTTGCGCCGCGCCTCACGGGTCGGAGCAGTCGCCTCAGCGACATCCTCCAGGCCACCCTCGGCTCCTCCCATCGACTGGACGAGTCGTTGCACCACTGTCTGCGGTGAGATGTGGCTCTCGCCGATCGCGGCGTACAGAGCCGTGATGTCGGCGTAGTTGCTGTCATGGGCGATCGACTGGAGGGTCCCGCCGGAGACGATCCGTTGAAGGGGCAACCCCTGCTTGCGGATGGCGCGGGCCAAGGACTCCTTACCCTGCTCGACGGCTTCTTCCCGGCGCTCCTTGGTGAACCAGGCACGGATCTTGTTGCGCGCTCGGGCGCTCTTGACGAAGGTGAGCCAGTCGCGGGACGGCCCAGCACCGTGCGCCTTAGACGTGAAGACCTCGACGACGTCACCGTTGGTCAGGGTGCTCTCAAGTGGTACGAGCTTGCCGTTCACACGTGCTCCGACGCAGCGGTGACCGACCTCGGTGTGCACCGCATAGGCGAAGTCCACCGGTGTCCCCGCCATGGGTAGCGCGATGACGTCGCCCTTGGGAGTGAAGACAAAGACCTGCTGGCTGCCCAAGTCGAAGCGCAGGGCGTCCAGGAACTCGCCGGGGTCGGCAGTCTCTTGCTGCCAGTCCACGAGCTGGCGCAGCCAGGCCATCTCCGTCGTGCTCTGGCCTCCGGACTTCCCGGGTTTGGCGGTGCCGGCCTGCTCCTTGTACATCCAGTGTGCAGCGATGCCGTACTCAGACATCCGGTGCATGTCGTAGGTGCGCAGCTGCAGCTCGACAGGCTTGCCTTCCGGCCCGATGACCGTCGTGTGCAAGGACTGGTACATATTGAACTTAGGCATCGCGATGTAGTCCTTGAACCGGCCGGGGACGGGGTTCCACCGCGCGTGGATGGCGCCGAGGGCCGCGTAGCAGTCACGCACACTGTCGACGAGCACCCGGATCCCGACCAGGTCGTAGATGTCGGCGAAGTCGTGACCCCGCACGATCATCTTCTGGTAGACGGAGTAGTAGTGCTTGGGTCGGCCGGTCACGGTCGCGCGGATCTTCACATCGCGCAGGTCACCGGCGACGGTGTCGATCACGCTGGAGAGGAATTGTTCGCGGCTAGGGGCGCGATCGGCGACGAGGCGCACGATCTCGTCGTACATCTTCGGGTAGAGGATCGCGAAGGCCAGATCCTCGAGCTCCCACTTGATCGTGTTCATCCCCAGGCGGTGGGCTAGGGGCGCATAGATCTCGAGAGTTTCGCGAGCCTTCTTCTCCTGCTTCGGCGGCGGTTGGAACTGCATCGTGCGCATGTTGTGGAGGCGATCGGCCAACTTGATGACCAGCACCCTGATGTCGCGGGCCATGGCGACGACCATCTTGCGAACGGTCTCCGCCTCGGACGCCTGGCCGTACTTCACCTTGTCCAGCTTGGTGACCCCGTCGACCAGGTCGGCCACCTCGTCTCCGAACTCTTTTCGCAGCTCGGTCAGCGTGTAGGGCGTGTCCTCGATCGTGTCGTGCAGGAGCGCTGCGCACAGCGTTGGAGCGGTCATACCGAGCTCGGCAAGGATCTGCGCCACGGCGAGAGGGTGGGTGATGTACGGCTCACCGCTGAGTCTCAGCTGGCCGCTGTGATGGTGGCTCGCCATCCGGTAGGCGCGTTCCACCTCACGCAGATCATCCTTCGGATGGGTCTCTCGAACCTTACGGAACAGCGGTTCCAGGGCTGGATCAGCGGCCGGTGGCCGAGCACCCAACCGGGCCAGCCGAGCGCGCACCCGGGAGCCGTCGGTTGTCTCCGGCGGTTCCGCAACAGGAGCCAAGGTGGGCGCAGCCGACGGCGCGGTCTCGCCCGCGTCGTCGTGCAGTCCCTTGTCCGTCACCCGACACCCTTCAACTGACCAGGCGACCATTCTACGGTTGAGCGATCGCGGTCAGCCGTGGCCGCCGTGGCCGTCACGCCGACAGCCGGTGCTACATCGACAGCAGGGCCGTCACCGGGATGTCGGACAGCCGGTCACGGCCGTGCAGGAACTCCAGCTCGATCAGGAAGGCGAGACCCACGACTTCGGCGCCAGCCGCCTCGACCAGGCGTACCGTCGCCGCGGCCGTACCACCGGTGGCCAGTACGTCGTCCACGATGAGCACCCGGTCTCCCGGCGCGAAGGCGTGGGCCTGGACCTCGAGAGTGGCCTGGCCGTACTCCAAGTCATAGGACTCCGAAGCCGTCGCCCCGGGCAGCTTGCCAGCCTTGCGGACCGAGACGAACCCGGCACCTCGAACGTAGGCGGCAGGCGCTCCCAGCAGGAACCCTCTGGCCTCGATACCGGCGACCACATCCACCCCCTCAACTGCCGCTGCAGCGAGGGCGTTCACCGCCGACTCCAGAGCGGCATGATCGCGCAGCAGCGGGCCGATGTCCTTGAAGACCACACCGGGGGTCGGCCAGTCGGGAACGTCCTGGACGAGTGCGGTCAGCCGGGCAACGTCATCCGGGGCGAGAGTCACCGACGCTTCTTGGATCTTGATCGACCACCCGAGCCCTTGCGTTTGGGCTGGTTGCGAGTGGACGAAGACGATGGTTTCGCAGCCGGTTTCGCAGCGGCGACCTCGTCCGGATCGTCGTCGCGCTCAAGGACAGCGGTCGAGGCCGCGGCTCCTGCGCCAGCCGGGCGGTTCGCAGAGGTCGAACGGCTCGTGGCCGAGCGCTTGGCCTCCACCCGCTTGGCGACCGCCTGCATGGCCGGCTCGTGCTCCTTGAGCTGAGCGAGGAACGGGGTCGCGATGAAGATCGAGGAGTATGTGCCCGCGGCGATACCGATGAACAGCGCCAACGCGAGGTCCTTCAGAGTCTCCGCACCCAGGAAACCTGCTCCGACGAACAAGATCGCCGCCACGGGCAGCAGCGCGATCACCGAGGTGTTGATCGAGCGGACCAAGGTCTGGTTGAGCGCCCGGTTGGCCGCTTCGCTGTAGGTCTGCTTGCTGCTGCCGGCGATGCCGCGGGTGTTCTCCTTCACCTTGTCGAACACGACCACGGTGTCGTAGAGCGAATAGCCCAAGATGGTCAACACCCCGATGACCGTCGCCGGCGTGACCGTGAACCCGACGAGGGCATAGATGCCGACAGTGATGACGAGGTCGTGCGCGAGAGCCACGATCGCGGCGAGGGCCATCCGCCACTCGAAATAGATCGACAAGAAGATGACCACGAGGACCAGGAAGTAGATCAGCCCTCGGATGGCCTTCTGGGTGATCTCCTTGCCCCAGGTCGGCCCGACGATCTGCGTGGTGATCTCGTCGGTCGTCACATCGAAGGTCTTCGCCAAGGACTGGGCGACGGCGACAGACTCCGGGCTGGTGAGCGTCTCGGTCTGGACGCGTAGCGATCGCCCACTCGCGCTCGTCTGCTCCGTGACGATGCTCTCGCCCGTGGCACCACCGTCCGAAACCGCAGCCTGAGCTTCTTCCACGGTGCCGTCCGCCGTAGGAACGATGAAGACCGCTCCACCTTCGAACTCGATGCCGAGCGTCAGACCACGCCAGAGCAAGGCGACGATGGCGACCAGCAAGATGATGGCGGAGATGGTGTACCAACGCCTGCGCCTGCCGACGAAGTCATAGGAGACCTCCCCGCGATAGAGGGCTCCACCCAAGTTTCCGAAGCGAGACATCAGGCCTCCTTGACCGTGGCAGAGCCTGCCGGTGCCTTGCGGCCCAGCCGGGCAGGATCGAGGCCGGACCACTTGTGTCCACTACCGAAGAACTCAGTGCGCGACAGCAGCGTGACCATGGGTTTGGTGAAGAAGAAGACGACAAAGACGTCGACCACGGTCGTCAGCCCGAGCGTGAAGGCGAACCCTCGAACGCCGCCGACAGACACGACGTACAGCACGACCGCCGCGATCAAGGACACGGCATCGGCCGCCAAGATCGTCCGGCGAGCACGGACCCAGCCCGTTTCGACCGCGCCCCGCAGGGTGCGGCCCTCTCGCACCTCATCGCGGAGCCGCTCGAAGTAGACGATGAACGAGTCCGCGGTGATACCGATCGAGACGATGACACCGGCCACTCCGGCCAGGGTGAGGGTGAAGCCGATGCGATCGCCCAAGAACACGATCAAGCCGTAGGTAAGAGCTCCTGCCACTGCAAGGGAGGCCACCGTCACGAAACCCAGCCCGCGGTAGTAGAGCAGCGAGTAGAGCACGACGAGGAACAGGCCGAGGGCACCCGCGATCAGTCCCGCCGTGAGCTGGTCACTTCCCAGGCTGGGTGAGATCTGCTGAACCTCTCCGACGTCGAAGGCCAAGGGCAGCGCGCCGTATTTGAGCTGGTTGGCCAGCGTCGTCGCTTCGACCTGGCTGAAGTTCCCGGTGATCTGGGCGTTGCCGTCCAGGATCGGGCTGATGACGCGCGGCGCAGAGATCACGAGTCCGTCGAGAACGATGGCGAACTGGTTGGTCGGCGGGGGGAGTGGCTGCAGGGTGCGGGTGGTCTCGGCGAACGCCTTGGTCCCCTCAGCGTCGAAGTCGATGTTGACTGCCCACTCGCCGGTCTGCGGGTTGAGAGTCGCCGTGGCGTTGTCGATGTTGGTGCCTAGCACCGCCGCCACGTCGAGCAGGTACTTTGCTGCGCCGTCGGGTGAACAGGTGATCAACGCCAAGTTGGGGTCGTCTTGGAAGCCCTTGGTATTCGCCGGGTCGCTGCAGTCGAGCTTGGCGTAGGCCGGCTCAAGCTCCGTCGTCGTCTTTGCCTGCTTGGTCTTGATTTCCTGGGCGGTAGTGAGCGCGGACGTCTCCGAGCGAGGGTTGGGCGACTCGGAGCCTGTTGCGCTCGGAGACGATGACTCCGTCGGCGACGCGCTGTCGCTCGGGGAGGGGCTGGCGCTCTTGGTCGGCTTGGGCGACTTGCTCCCGCTCGCCGACGGAGACGGGGAGGTGCTGTCGCTCGGCGAGGGCTCGGGCACCACTGTGCCGGCGGCCTCTTGGCTCACTGGGCGGAAGTTCAGCTGCGCGGTCTGGCCCACCTGCTCATAGATGTCGCTGACGCTGGCCCCGGGGATCGACACCACGATCGTTGCGTCGGCTCCCGAGCCCTGGGTGGTGACCTCGGCCTCGGCCACACCGAGCCCGTTCACCCGCTGCCGGATGATCTCGACGGCTTGATTGATCTGGTCGGAGGTGATCGTGCCCTCACCCGGTGCGGCCTTGGGGATCAGCGTGACGCTGGTGCCGCCCTGCAGGTCAAGTCCGAGCTTGGGGCTGGTGACGCCGCTGACGGCCATCCAGGCGAAGAGCGCCACCACGACTACAGCGACGGCGACCAGCGGGCGACCCGGTCGGGACGGAGTGGGTGTTGCCATGGCGGTTGTTTGTCTCCCATGCTCGCCGTGGACCCGAGCCCTACGGTCGAGGAAGTATCCCTGACCTGCTCGAGGCGCGGGTCAGGTGGTCGGCTCGGGCGGATCCGAGGGGCTAGTTTCCTGCTCGTCGAGCACGTCAGGCGCGTCGAGCTCGTCGTCGACGCCGGTCGTGACCGTACGGATGGCGCCGGGCAGCACGTGCATGTGAACGCCGGGGGCGATCTCCAGGACGACGTCGTCCTCGTCAACACTGACCACAGCCGCCTTGATCCCCCCTGCCGTGACGACCTCAGCCCCTGGCCCGAGCGCCGAGCGGATGGCATCAGCCTTGGCCCGCTGCTTGCGCGAGGGTCGCAGCACAAGCAAGTAGAAAGCCACCGCAAGCAGCGCAAGAGGAATCAGCGACGACTCCACAGGTTGCTCCTCACAGGTTCGGGGCCCTAGGGACTGGGTCGAGCGAGGCAGCCCCGCCGAGATTCCGCCGCGTGAGTCTACGCGGCACCACCGGTTCCCCCGAATCCTGCTCAGTCGGGCGCGTCCCGCCGATCACTGGCGTCCGCTTCATCGACGTCTTCGGCGAACAAGCCGACGTCGAAGCGTTGCGCGCTCCGGGGTGGCGCCAGTCCGAGGTGCTGCCAGGCTGCCGCTGTGGCGATCCGTCCGCGTGGGGTGCGGGCCAGGAGTCCGGCCCGGACGAGGAACGGCTCCGCGACCTCCTCCACGGTCTCACGCTCCTCTCCGACCGCGACGGCCAGCGTGGAGAGGCCGACCGGTCCGCCACCGAAGCGGCTGCACAGCGCCTCGAGCACCCCTCGATCGAGTCGATCCAGGCCCAGGTCATCAACCTCGAACAGGGTCAGGGCGGCCTGCGCCGCGTCGAGGTCAACGAGGCCGCTGCCCTCGACCTGGGCGTAGTCACGCACGCGTCGCAGCAGCCGGTTGGCGATGCGCGGTGTGCCGCGTGAGCGACCGGCGATCTCGGCTGCGCCATCGGCAGTCAGGGTCAGACCCAGCAATCCAGCTGATCGTTCCAGGAGCTGGAGGAGCTCGGCTGCTGTGTAGAAGTCGAGATGCGCCGTGAACCCGAACCGGTCGCGCAGCGGGCCGGGGAGCAGTCCAGCCCTGGTCGTCGCACCCACCAAGGTGAACGGGGGAAGGTCGAGCGGGATTGCGGTTGCCCCAGGGCCCTTTCCGACGACGACGTCGACGCGGAAGTCCTCCATCGCGAGATAGAGCATCTCCTCGGCCGGGCGGGCCATCCGGTGAATCTCGTCGAGGAATAGCACCTCCCCCTCAGTCAAGGACGAGAGGATGGCAGCGAGATCTCCGGCGTGAGTGATGGCCGGCCCACTGGTGATGCGAAGCGGCACACCCATCTCGTTGGCCACGATCATGGCCATCGTGGTCTTGCCGAGCCCTGGCGGGCCAGAGAACAGCACGTGATCGGGTGTCGTGCTCCGACCGAGCGCGGCATCGAGGACCAGCTTGAGCTGTTGGCGTACGCGTTCTTGCCCGATGCACTCGTCGAGCCGCTTGGGCCGCAAGGCGGCTTCGGCTGCACGTTCGTCGGGCCCTGCATCGGGCTGCACCAACGAGAGAGACTCAGTCACCGCCGGATCCCTTCATCGTCATCGGCCGAGCGGGCTTTCGACATCGTCCGCAGGGCCGAGCGCAGCAAGACCGCCACGTCTGGGCTCTCACCCGCTTCACCGGCGACCGCGTCGACGGCCTCGTCGGCCTGTCGGGCGGTCCAACCCAGGCCCAGGAGAGCAGCGTGCACCTGAGTGCGCCAGTCCCCGAGGTCACCTCCGGAGCCAGCTCGCTGATCGAGCCTGACGGCCCCGGCACCAGGTGGTCCGAGGCGGTCCTTCAGCTCCAGAACGATCCGCTGGGCGCCCTTGCGTCCGATCCCGGGCACCCGAGTCAGGGTGATCAGGTCCTCGGTGCTGACGGCTTGCCGCAACTCATCAGGCGCGAGGACCGCCAATGCCGCCTGCGCCAGCCGCGGGCCGACACCCGAGGCTGTTTGCAGCAGCTCGAACACCGTGCGCTCGTCATCGTCCAGGAAGCCGTAAAGCGTCATGGAGTCTTCACGCACGACCAGGGACGTCGCCAACCGGGACGGCTGTCCGATCCGCAACGTTGCCAGCGTGGACGGCGTGCACTGGACGGCCACGCCGAAACCGCCCACCTCGATCACCGCCTGTTCGGGGCTCAGCGCTGCCACCGCGCCATTGACCGATGAGATCATCGCGCTGCCCCGTTGCCTGCCGCGACGGCCGCAGCCAGCCGCTGCTGGGCACCGCCACGCCAGACATGGCAGATCGCCAACGCCAGGGAGTCTGTCGCGTCGGCCGGGGTGGGCACAGCGGGCAGCCGAAGGATGCGGGCCACCATGGCCGCCACCTGCGCCTTGTCGGCGCGGCCGCTTCCTGTCACGGCAGCCTTGACCTCACTCGGGGTGTGCAGCACGACGGGAATCCCACGCCGGGCGGCGGTGACTGCGGCGATCGCGCTCGCCTGCGCCGTACCCATCACCGTGCGCACGTTGTGTTGACTGAATACGCGCTCCACCGCGACTACATCAGGCGCGTAGCGGTCGAGCCAGCTGTCGATGGCGCGCTCGATGGTGACCAGCCGCGGGCCCAACTCGTCCTCGGCCGGGGTGCGCACCACCAGGACGTCGACAAGACTCAACTGGCGACCCGGCGCACCATCGACCAGCCCGAGACCGCACCGGGTCAGGCCTGGATCGACGCCGAGCACTCGCATCAGTCGCAACTGCTCCCTTTGCGGTCCGGTCGCGGGTCGGCCGCCCGCGTCTGTGGACAGATGTTCGACAGACTACCTGCCGAGTCCGACGTCACTGGGTCGCGACGCGCCGCTGAGCGTCCGCCGCTGGGGGCCGTACCGTCGGGGCATGGAGCGCGACTGGGTGGCGTGGCACGAGGCGTACGAGCGTCCCGGCTCGGATCTGTCCCGCCGTCTTGCAGCCGTCCGGGCGCGCCTGATGACTGCGCTGGACGAAGCCCCTCTTGGTCCCGTCCGCCTGCTCAGCCTGTGTGCCGGTGATGCCCGCGACGTGCTGGGCGTGCTGCAGGTGCATCCCCGATCGGCGGACGTCACCGCCGTGCTCATCGAGAACGACGAGACCCTCACCGATCGGGCGCGAGCCTCGGTCGCGGACCTCCCCGACAAGTCGGGAGCGGTCGAGATACGCACGGCCGACGCCGGGGCAGTCGACGACTGGGCGGACGTGCTGCCAGCGCAAGTCGTCCTGGCGTGCGGCGTGTTCGGCAACCTCGACCGGGACCAAGTCGAGCGATGCATCGCTGCCCTGCCTGTGGCCTGCCTCCCAGGTGCGTCGTTGCTCTGGACGCGCGGACGCGGGCCGGAGGACCCGGGGCCAGACCTTGACAGGTGGCTACGCCTCGCCAACTTCGAGCCGATCGCTCGCGTGGCACCCGAGCGGGCGCGCTACCGCGTCGGCGTCGACCGATACCTCGGCCCCCCGCGCCAGCCCGTACCCGGCGAGCGTCTCTTCACGGCATTCCGCTGAGGCTTCGTCCAGAAGGGCACGTCCAAGGCGAAAGGCGCAGCAGCGGGGTCAGTCGGTCGGATTCCGAGTCGCCGGACCTTTCGGCGTTGGCAGGCGGCCCGTTCTCATCGAGTGGCATCGAACGGGGCAATCGGTGGGCTCAGATCGCCCCGTTCGATGCCACTCGACGACGCACCACGTCGAAAGCGTCTGGCGATTGGTGAGCGAGCCCCACTCCCCCGTTGCTGCGCCTTTCGCCCTTCTCCCGCTCCGGCACACCTCGCTGCGCTCGGCGTACCTCCACGCTCGGCTCAGCCGACGAGCTCATCTCACGGTCGCTCCCCGACTTCGCCTCCCGCTCCGGCACACCTCGCTGCGCTCGGCGTACCTCCACGCTCGGCTCAGCCGACGAGCTCATCTCACGGTCGCTCCCCGACTTCGCCTCCCGCTCCGGCACACCTCGCTGCGCTCGGCGTACCTCCACGCTCGGCTCAGCCGACGAGCTCCATCACGTCGTCGCTGACGTCGTAGTTCGCGTAGACGTTCTGCACATCGTCGAGGTCCTCGAGCGCCTCGATCAACCGGAACACCTTGCGCGCACCGTCTTCGTCGAGGTCGACGGTCACCGATGGCAGGAAGGTGGGATCGGCGGAGTCGTAGTCGATGCCGGCGGACTGCAGCGCCGTACGAACCTCCACGAGGTCGGTCGCCTCAGACACCACCTCGAAGGCCTCGCCCAAGTTGTTGACCTCTTCCGCGCCCGCTTCCAAGACTGCCAGCAAGACGTCGTCGTCGGACAGCCCATCCACCAGGGGAACGATCACAACGCCCTTGCGGGTGAACATGTAGGAAACCGACCCCGGGTCAGCCATCGAACCGCCGTTGCGCGTCATGGCGACTCGAACATCCGAGGCCGCCCGGTTGCGGTTGTCGGTGAGGCACTCGATGAGGAACGCGACACCGTTCGGCCCGTACCCCTCGTACATGATCGTTTGCCAGTCGGCGCCGCCCTGTTCGGCGCCGGATCCCCGCTTGACCGCACGTTCGATGTTGTCCAGCGGCACCGAGGTCTTGCGTGCCTTCTGGATCGCGTCGTAGAGGGTCGGATTCCCGTCGGGGTCTCCCCCACCGGTGCGAGCCGCGACCTCGATGTTCTTGATCAACTTCGCGAACAGCTTGCCGCGACGGGCGTCGATCACAGCCTTCTTGTGCTTGGTCGTGGCCCACTTGGAGTGGCCGCTCATCTGTTGGAACCCTTCACCATCTGGACGAATAGTCCGTGCACCCGGCCGTCGCCCGTGAGTTCGGGATGGAACGACGTGGCGAGCAGGTGGCCCTGCCGGACGGCGACGATCCTACCGTCGGCCGGACCACCCTCCACCGACGCGAGCACCTCCACCGACGGATCGGCCACCTCGACCCAGGGTGCTCGGATGAAGACGGCGTGCAATCGAGGACCGTCGATCTCGGCGAAGTCGAGGTCCGCCTCGAAGGAGTCCACCTGCCGTCCGAAGGCGTTGCGCCGGACGGTGATAGCCAGCCCACCGATGGTCTCCTGGTCTGGCCTACCGTCGAGCAGCGTGTCGGCGAGCAGGATCATCCCCGCACAGGAGCCGTACGTCGGCAAGCCGGATCGCACCAGCTCCCGCAGCTGATCCAGCACCCCGAACTCGCGGGCGAGCCAAGCCATGGCCGTGGACTCCCCGCCAGGGAGAACCAAACCGTCGAGCGCAGCCAACTCTTCGGGACGGCGTACGGCCTCCGCTTGCGCGCCCGCCGCCTCCAGCGCACGCAGGTGCTCTCGAACATCTCCCTGCAGCGCCAGGACGCCGATTCGGGGCGGGCTCGCGAGCGCTACCAACCGCGGGTAGCGAGCTGGTGGTCGACCGGCAGGTCGGCCACGTTGATGCCGACCATCGCCTCACCCAAGCCACGAGAGACCTTGGCGATGACGTCCGGGTCGTCGTGGAACGTCGTGGCCTTGACGATCGCGGCGGCGCGCTGGGCGGGATTGCCGGACTTGAAGATGCCCGAGCCGACGAAGACACCGTCCGCTCCGAGCTGCATCATCATCGCCGCATCGGCCGGCGTCGCGATCCCACCTGCGGTGAACAACACAACTGGCAGCGAGCCGCGCGCGGCGACCTCAGCGACGAGGGCGTACGGCGCCTGGAGCTCCTTCGCGGCGACGTACAACTCGTCCTCGCTCATCGAGGACAACCGACGGATCTCGGCTCGGATCTCGCGCATGTGCTTGGTCGCGTTAGAGACATCACCGGTGCCGGCCTCGCCCTTGGAGCGGATCATCGCGGCGCCTTCGGTGATCCGACGCAGGGCCTCACCCAGGTTGGTCGCACCGCAGACGAAGGGCACGGTGAACGCCCACTTGTCGATGTGGTTGGCGTAGTCGGCGGGGGTCAGCACCTCGGACTCGTCGATGTAGTCGACCCCGAGCGATTGCAGGACGCGCGCCTCCATGAAGTGGCCGATGCGCGCCTTGGCCATGACCGGGATCGACACGGCCTCGATGATGCCGTCGATCAGGTCGGGGTCGCTCATCCGGGCCACTCCGCCCTGCGCACGAATGTCAGCCGGCACGCGCTCCAGCGCCATGACCGCCACCGCACCAGCATCCTCGGCGATCTTGGCCTGGTCGGCGGTGACCACGTCCATGATCACCCCGCCCTTGAGCATCTCCGCCATGCCGCGCTTGACGCGGGCTGTACCGGTCGAGGTCGGCGCGACCTCGTCGTTGGACGGCTGGGTTGACTGCGTGCTGGACACCGGGTGACCTCTGCCTTCGAATACGGACCTTCGACAAATACGTCGCTCGGAGAGCGTGCCCCCATGGTACGGCTGCCCGGAGGGTTCCCGCGTCGCTCACCGCTGATCCGGCGCCCGGCCGGTCACCCCCGGATTAGCGTTGCTCCTGGGCCTTGAGCTGGTTGTTGAGGAGCACGACCCAGACCTGGCCGGCTGCCAGCGGGAACTCCTCTCCCTTCACGGTCCAACGAGTGCCGGCGTCCTTCGAAGGACGGGACCACTTGGCGTCGTAGGCGCGACCATCCCGCAGGATCAACGCCTTCCCCTTGCCCACGGTGTCGGACATCGGCGTGTTGCTTCCGCCATGTCCGTAGATGCTCGGATACACCTTCACGTACTGAACGATCACCGTGGTCCCGCCGAGGCGTACGCCCTTGGTGTCCTTGGACGCGATCCCGTCCATCGTGAGCAGCCAACGCGACTCCTTCTTCGACCACGTGAAGACCGAACGCGCAGCCGGCATCTGCGTTGTCACCGAGGCCACCTTGCGCCCACCCGGCTGCGCGGCGTCGTCGAAGGTGAACCCCACTGAGTGCGCCTTCACCGCGTGCGGTGCACGCTTGAGCAGCGTCTTGCCGTTCCCGAAAAAGTTGTACGGCGGATACCGACCCGGCTGCCGCCAGTAGCCGGTAGATCCCCGGTCCCCGCTCACGTCGTACAACGGAGCCTGCGCAATGACCGGACGCAGCAAGGGATTGGCTCCGGAGAACGCAAAGGCGACCTTGCCGTACTCAGGGAGAAGCTCGAGGTCGGCAATGCGCGCGCTGCGGATCGGCCCGATCACCTTGGGGATCCGGGTGGAGAACACCGCGAGGTAGCGGCTGAGACCGCCCTCCACCTGTTCGAGGTAGACGACGTCAGCGGCGTTGAGCCCGGCGTGCGGCTCCGAGTGCGTGGTGTTGTCGAGCTTGACCGCAAGGACCGGTCCGTCCTTCTCGTCAACTCGACCCGACAGCACCGAGCGCACCACGAGAGGTGTCGGAGACGCGGACGGAGTCGACACGGCGGCACTGGGCGTGAGCGAAACCATGGGCGCGGGGGCGGAAGGCGACGAACAGGCGGCCAGGCCGACTGCGAGAGCCGAGACAACGAAAGCGGACCCGAGGTGACGCACAGACATGATCAAGAGGGTACGTGGGCGGACGGCCTGCTCAGGACAACGCAGCCGGCGGCGCGTCGTCGATCTCGAAGGCTCGCGGGTAGGAAGCACTCCCCGCGAGCCGCAGCCACCGCACGAGCCGGCGACGTCTAATCCGTACCGTCGCACGAACTGCGTCGTTGTGAAATCGACGGGCCAGCACAACGCGTTCAGCGGCGCGGCGGACCTCGACGACCAGGTGCTGGCCGGTCGGACTCGCATTGAGCTCGCTGATCTCCTCGGGAGTGAGAGCAGCTCGCAGCGCATAGGACAGCGCGCTCTCGGCAGCTTCCCTGCCGACGTCCTCATCACGACCGACCAGCTGGGCAGTCAGCGCAGCATCGGCCAGGAGTACGGCGGTCGCCGGGTCCACCAGACCCGAATGCGCCAGCTCGTTGGAAATCGCCGCCCGGCGCACCAGTTGTGCGTCGAGCGCGTCTGCGGCCGCCTCCAAGCGCACGTGCAGACGGTCCAGCCGCCCGGCCACTGACCTGAGGTAGAGCAGCACGAGAACGAGGAGAGCGATAGCCCACACCCAGAGCGGGGGCACGTCAGGTCTCCTTCAGTCGCGTGAAGCGGCCGAAGATCTGGCCACGGGAATCTTCACGGACGGGAGGTTGCCCTTCCGTGACCGTTTCATAGACCGCAACGATGTCCCCGGCCACCCGTTCCCAGTCGAAGTACTGCACCCGCGCATCGCCCGCCTTGATGAGTTCCTGCCGCCGGGCAGGATCTGCCAAGACCTCACCGGCGACCTTGGCCAGGGCCATCGCGTCCTCATTGGCGAACAACGCCCCACACTCACCGTCATCGAGGACTCTTCGAAACGCCTCGAGGTCGCTGGCGATCACCGGACTACCCGCCGCCATCGCCTCCAGCAGCACGATCCCGAAGCTCTCCCCTCCCGTGTTGGGCGCGACATAGGCATCGACCGAGGCGAGCATCCGAGCCTTGTCGGCCTCACTGACCAGCCCGAGGAAGTGCACGCGGTCGCGGTGCTCTTTGACGATCGTGTCGCGCACCTCGTCGACGTCGCCCGGGCCCGCGACCAGCAGTCGGACCTGTGGATGCCGTTCGGCCAGGTGGGGCAGTGCGGCAACAAGGACCTGCAAGCCCTTGCGCGGCTCGTCGATCCGACCGAGGAACCCCAGCGCATGGCCCGGTCCGGGCCAACCAGGCATTGGCTCTGCGTCACGGAACGCGCGGACAGACACCCCGTTGGGTATCAGGACGGCATCCCCGCCGAGGTGCTCCACCAACGTCGTTCGCGCGTGCTCGCTGACCGCGATTCGTGCGCTGATCTTCTCCAGCGCCGTCTGCAAGATTCCGTACACCGCGGTGAGGGCACGCGAGCGCTCCGTACTCATGTGGAACGTCCCGACGATCGGCCCGATCGCGGCCCAGCAGGCCAAGACCGAAAGGCTCGGCGCCATCGGTTCGTGCACGTGGAGGACGTCGAACTCGCCGTCGCGGATCCAGCGACGCACCCGCGCTGCCGATACCGGCCCAAAAGCGAGCCGTGCCACGGCCCCGTTGTACGGC
The DNA here is from genome assembly GCA_963819985.1 of uncultured Actinomycetota bacterium. Lineage (GTDB taxonomy): Bacteria > Actinomycetota > Actinomycetes > DATJPE01 > DATJPE01 > JANPBY01. The sequence goes on from CAWFYH010000002.1 coordinate 950,160, forward strand.
ACCGGAATCGCTCGACCCGCGGCCACGACGTACGGCGGGAGCTCACTGTCCTCGTCTGCCGGAGTCAGCACCGAGACGTCGTGACCAAGCCGGATCAGCTCGGCGGCAAGGTCCCGGACGTGCGCCTGAACTCCACCGGGGACGTCGAAGGAGTAGGGACAGACCAGTCCGACTCGCACTACGACCCCGCATCCGAATCGAGCGCTACGTCGACGTCCCCCTGCGTGGACCGACGATCGTCGAGGTCGGCCGTCCACAACGCCTGCAGCATGTGCCAGTCAGCAGGACGCTCACGAATTTCGCTTTCGAATACATCCGCGACCGATTGCACGATCGACGTGATCGTGGCTCGACGGTCGCCATGGTCCTCGATCACGACTTCGTCGTGAAAGGCGAGGCACAAGTCTTCAGCGTCGTGCCACAACGTCACTGGAAGCAACGCTGCACCCGTGGACAGCGCTAGCGCGGCAGGACCAGCCGGCATCGTCGCAGGCTCGCCGAAAAAGGTCACGGGGATGCCGTTCTTGGTCAGATCCCGATCGCCGAGAAGGGCGACCAGGCCGCCGGACCGAAGCCGCTTGGTCAGGACGGGGAGAACTCTCGGCCCGCCGGTGAGCGGCAGCACCTCCATCCCCAAAGACTCGCGGTACTCCAGAAAGCGGTCGAAGAGCGACTCGGGCTTGAGTCGCTCGGCCACCGTGGTCAGGGTGCCGTGCTCGAGGGCGAACCACGCCCCCGCGTGATCCCAGTTGCCCATGTGTGGCAGCGACGCGATGACGCCTCGCCCACTGGCGAGCAGATCACCGAACAGCTGCTCGCCTTTCACGACTCGAACCGTCGACACGACCTGCTCACGGGACAACGAGGGAAGTCGAAACGCCTCGCGCCAGTAGCGCAGATAGCGGCGCATTGCCTCGCGAACCAGGTCGTCCAGCTCAGCCTCGGACGCGGCCGGTGCGACGCGGGCAAGATTTCGGCGCAGCTGCTGGACGCTGGCGCCGTCCCGCTCGGTGGTGCGGTCGGCGATCGCCCGAAATAACGATCGGGCCGCACTCTCGGGCAGCCAGCGAACAGCGGACCATCCACCTGCATACGCCAGATCGCTGGCCCGGCCCTTCACCGACATATCAGGCGGCCTCGGTCGCGCGGGTCTGGCGGCGGACCTCCAACATCCGCTGCAGCACCGTGATGACGGTGGCCACGGCGAGGATCCACAGGCCCCAGGCCTGGACGTACGGGACTCCGAGCCCGTCCAAGCCGGTCACTACCAGGACGGCCACCAGGCGCTCGGATCGCTCGGCGATGCCCACGTTGGCGGTCATACCGAGTCCCTCAGCGCGGGCCTTGGCGTAGGAGACGACCATCCCGCCGATCAGGCAGACCAACGTGACCCCGGCGAGGACGGCGTCGTCACCGCCGGTGAGGAACCACCACACCAAAGCCGCGAAGATGCAAGCGTCGGCGATCCGGTCCATCGTCGAGTCGAGGAAGGCGCCCCAGACGCTCGACCGGCCGGAGAGTCGCGCCATCGTCCCGTCAAGGGTGTCGGAGAACACGAATACGACGATGACCAAGGTGCCGATCAAGAACTCACCGCGCGGGTAGAACGCCAGTGCCGTGGCGGAGACTCCGATGGTGCCGATCAGGGTGATCACGTCGGGCGAGATCCCCAAAGCGAGCAGAGCGCGGGCAATCGGCGTGAGGATTCGCGTTACAGCTGCCTTGGCATATCGGGCGAGCACAGTGGCTCCGTAGGTCGCAGGGGTGCTGGTTGCGGCGCCAGCCTAACCAGCGGATTGGCCGGATCCCCTTGTGCCGCGCTGCCAGCAAGGGCACAGTCCAAGGGCGGACGAACGATCCGCACAGGGAGGCGAGGAGGATGGCGACAGGCAGTTCAGGGGCCGCCGGCAGAGCACCGGAGGTCGACCGCCCGGAGCAAATTCGCAACGTCGTGCTGGTCGGCCATACCGGAGCAGGGAAGACGACGTTGGTCGAGGCCCTGCTCGTCGCCACCGGGACGATCCCGCGGGCCGGTCGCGTCGAGGACGGCACCACCGTGAGCGACTTCGATGAAGCCGAGTTCCGCCAACAACGTTCGGTTTCCCTCTCCATCGCTCCCGTCGAGCACGACGGGGTCAAGGTCAACCTGCTCGACACACCCGGCTACGCGGACTTCGTCGGTGATCTCCGAGCCGGTCTGCGAGCGGCCGACGCAGCGTTGTTCGTCGTGTCCTCCGTCGACGGCCTTGACGGCTCCACTCAGCTGCTGTGGGAGGAGTGCGCCGCGGTCGGCATGCCGCGCGCCGTCGTCGTGACCAAGTTGGACAAGGATCGAGCCGACTTCGACGAGACCGTTGCGGTCTGCCAGCGGGTGTTCGGCGACGGTGTCCTCCCGCTCTATCTGCCGATGGCTGACGATGAAGGCGCTCCTGCGGGACTGATCGGACTGCTGTCCCAACAGGTCGCGGACTACTCGAGCGGCTCCCGCACCGTGCGCCCGCCTGACGCAGAGCACCTGCCGCTGATCGAGGAGGCGCGCAACCGGCTCATTGAGGGGATCATCGCGGAGTCCGAGGACGAAGGCCTCATGGATCGGTACCTGTCGGGCGAGGACATCGACACAGACGTCCTGATCGCCGACCTCGAGACCGCCGTTGCTCGCGGGAGCTTCTTTCCCGTACTCGCGGCTGCCACGCCGGCAGGGGTCGGCATGACCGAGCTGCTTGAACTCATGACGAAAGGTTTCCCTTCACCCACCGAGCACGAGCTGCCCGCCGTGACCACGCCAGAGGGCAAGCCTCGCGGCCCGTTGACCTGCGACCCGTCGGGCCCACTGGTGGCCGAGGTCGTCAAGACCACGTCTGACCCCTACGTCGGCCGCATCTCGTTGGTCCGGGTCTTCAGCGGAACGCTTCGCCCGGACGTGACCGTCCACGTTTCTGGGCACGGCATGACCGAGCGGGGCCATGAGGACCACGACGTCGATGAAAAGGTCGGAGCACTGTCCAGCTCATTGGGAAAGACCCAGCGCACCGCGGCGCACGCGGTCGCCGGTGACATCGTCACCGTGGCCAAGCTGGTGCGGGCCGAGACCGGCGACACCTTGTCCGAGAAGGACAATCCGTTGCTCGTCGAGCCTTGGCTGATGCCTGACCCCCTGCTGCCCGTGGCCATAGTCGCGCACTCCAAAGCAGACGAGGACAAGCTCTCGCAGGGCCTCGCGCGCCTCGTGGCTGAAGACCCCACGATGCGTCTGGAGAACAACCCGGAGACCCATCAGCTGGTGCTGTGGTGCATGGGCGAAGCCCATGTCGATGTGCTTCTCGATCGACTCAAGACGAGATACGGCACCGCTGTCGACTCCGTGCCGTTGCGGGTCTCGCTGCGGGAGACCTTCGCGGGCCCGGCGAAGGGGCACGGGCGCCACGTCAAACAGTCCGGGGGTCACGGCCAGTTCGCTGTCTGCGACATCGAGGTTGAGCCGCTCCCAGCGCCGGAGGGGTTCGAGTTCGTCGACAAGGTCGTCGGCGGATCCGTGCCCCGGCAGTTCATCCCGTCCGTCGAAAAGGGAGTGCGAGCTCAGATGGAGCGGGGCGTGGGGGCCGGCTATCCAGTCGTCGGTCTCCGAGTCACTCTTGTGGACGGCAAAGCGCACTCGGTGGACTCCTCGGACATGGCCTTCCAGACCGCCGGGTCACTGGCGCTCAAGGACGCTGCCCAGGAAGCGACCATTAGCCTGCTCGAACCCGTCGACGAGCTCTCCGTTCTCGTCTCCGATGAGTACGTCGGCGCCGTCATGAGCGACCTGTCGGGACGGCGAGGTCGGGTGGCCGGGACCGAGCCGATCGGAGCTGGCCGCACCCTTGTACGCGCCGAAGTGCCCCAGCTGGAGATCGCGCGCTATGCGGTGGACCTGCGTTCGCTGTCGCACGGCACGGCCACGTTCAACCGCGCCTACCTGCGGCACGAGGCCATGCCAGCCCATGTGGCTTCGAAGCTTACGGACCAGGCGGGCGAGCCGGGCTAGCCTGGCCAGGCCGCTGAGAGCAGGTCGCGCGTCTCCTCGAGCAGCTGGGGCATGACCTTGGTCCCTGCCGTCACTGTCATGAAGTTCGCATCGCCACCCCAGCGGGGCACGACGTGTTGATGCAGATGGTCAGACAAGGAACCACCCGCGGAGCCACCAAGATTCAGGCCGACATTGAAGCCGTGCGGGCTCGACGCGGCGCGGATCGCGACCACGGCCTCGCGAGTGAACCTAGCGAGCTCCAGCTCCTCGTCAGGGGTCAGGGCCTCGAGGTCGGCGACGTGCCGATACGGCACGACCATCAGGTGACCGGGGTTGTACGGGTGCAGATTGAGTACGGCGTAGACGTACTGCCCGCGCGCCACGACCAAGGACTGCCCCTGCGGCAGCGTCGGAATCGTGCAGAACGGGCATCCTTCTCCGTCTGTGGACGCGGAGACGTAGGCCAGCCGGTGTGGCGCCCACAACCGCTCGAGTCGGTCACCGTCCTGTTCGAAGGCCATCTCGGCGGTCAGACCTGGACGCGGTCTCGTACAGCGGTGACGATCTCGTCGATGGCCTCAGGCACGGGCACACCGTTCTTCTGGGTGCCGTCGCGATAGCGGAAGGACACCGCATCCGCCGCAATGTCATCCGCACCGGCGATGAGCATGAAGGGCACCTTGGCCTTCTGGGCATTGCGGATCTTCTTCTGCATCCGTTCGTCGGAGCGGTCGACCTCGACCCGCACCCCATGTTGGGCCAACTGCTCGGCCACACCGTCGAGATAGCCCACGAAGTCCTCGGCGACGGGGATGCCGACCACCTGTACCGGAGCCAACCACGGAGGGAAAGCTCCGGCATAGTGCTCGACAAGGACTCCCAGGAACCGCTCGATCGAGCCGAACTTCGCCGAGTGGATCATCACCGGCTGCTGTCGAGACCCATCAGCCGCTTGGTATTCCAGGCCGAAACGCGCCGGCTGGTTGAAGTCGTACTGCACCGTCGACATCTGCCAGGTGCGGCCGATCGCATCTCGCGCCTGCACCGAGATCTTCGGCCCGTAGTAGGCGGCGCCGCCGGGATCCGGGACGAGCTCCAACCCGGTTTCCTCCGCGGCCTCCTCGAGAACCTTCGTGGCTACCGCCCACTCTTCGTCGCTTCCGATGAACTTCTCGTTGTCAGCGTCACGAGTCGAGAGCTCGAGATAGAAGTCGTCGAGGCCGAAGTCCTTGAGCAGGCCAAGCACAAAGCCCAGCAGGTGCTTGATCTCGTCCGCGGCTTGCTCCGGGGTGACGTAGGAGTGCGAGTCGTCCATCGTGAGTCCGCGAACCCTTGTCAGTCCGTGCACTACCCCCGACTTTTCGAAGCGATAGACCGCGCCGAGCTCGAAAAGCCGCACCGGCAGCTCACGGTAGGAACGTCCCCTCGATCGATAGATCAGGTTGTGCATGGGGCAGTTCATGGCCTTGAGGTAGTAGCGGCTCTCCTCCATCTCCATCGGGGGAAACATCGTGTCCGCGTAGTAGGGCAGGTGCCCGGAAGTCTCGAATAGGCCGCCCTTCGAGATGTGCGGCGTCGCAACGAAGTCGAAGCCCTCCTCGATGTGACGCTGTCTGACGTAGTTCTCCATCTCTCGGCGAATGACGCCGCCCTTGGGATGGAAGACGGCCAAGCCCGAACCCAGCTCGTCGGGGAACGAAAACAGGTCCAGCTCGGCGCCTAGCCGCCGGTGGTCGCGCTTCTCGGCTTCCTCGAGCATCGTGAGGTAGCTGCGCAGGGCGTCCTTGTCCGGCCATGCGGTGCCATAGATGCGCTGGAGCTGGGGGTTCTTCTCACTCCCCCGCCAATAAGCCGCTGCGCTACGCATCAGCTTCACGGCGTTCTGCGGAATATGTCTGGTCGTGGGCAGGTGTGGTCCCCGGCAGAGGTCGCTCCAAACGGTTTCGCCGTTGCGATCGAGGTTGTCGTAGATGGTGAGCTCGGCTCCTCCGACCTCCATCACGTCGTCGTCGCCTCCCCCCTTCAAACCGACCAGCTCGCGCTTGTACGGCTCCGCAGCGAGCTCCGCCAAAGCCTCGCCCTCGGTCACCACACGCCGGGAGAATCGTTGCCCGGCCTTGATGATCTCGATCATCCGCTTCTCGAGCGCTGCCAGGTCTTCGGGGCGGAAGGGCTGCTCGACGTCGAAGTCGTAGTAGAAGCCGTTGTCGATGGGCGGCCCGATGCCCAGCCGTGCCGCTGGGTGCAGGCTCTGCACGGCCTGAGCCAGCACGTGAGCTGCCGAATGGCGGAGCACCGCGAGTCCGTCGGGACTGTCGACGGCGACACCGTCCACGGCGTCTCCGTCGCGAAGCACGTACGCCAGGTCGCGGAGCTCACCACCGACTCTCGCCACCACGATCGAGCGGTCATCAGCGAACAGCTCGGCAGCGGTCGTGCCCTCGGTCACCGATCGGTCGACACCGTCCAGGCGGATCGAAACGTCGGGCACGGCGAGGCTCCTGGGGTTGTCGGGCTGGTCTGGGCGGAGTCTCGATCGTAGCCGGGGACTCCTGGTTGGCTCTCGTGGTTATCGCGCGGCGGAGGCGACCACTTTGTGCAGCTGGCCGTCCAAGGTGGTGGCCCACAGCTCGCCCTTCGCCGACTCGCCGAACGACGAGAGTCGGTAGGCGCCCACGTTGCCAACGAGGACTTTCTTGCCCTTGCCGAAGACCCAGAGGTTGCCGGTGATGAAGTCGCCGAAGACGTAGAGGCCGTGCAGCTGGCTTGCGTACTTCGATCCGCGGTAGACGTAGCCGCCGGTGATCGACTCGCCCACCGCGTGGCTGTAGGCGATCGTCGGGTCGTGATAGGTGGCCTTGGCCTTGCAGCGACTGGCGTTGTAGACGGTGCGCGCTTCTCTGCAGGACCAGCCGAGGTTCCAGGCCTTCTTGCCGGAGGGCATTCGGGTGACCTCTTCCCACTGGTCTTGCCCGACGTCGGCCAGCCACAGGTCGCCGGTGACGCGGTCGACGCTGAAACGCCAGGTGTTGCGGAGGCCATACGCCCAGATCGCCGCGAGGGCGCCGCCTGGCTTGGCATAGGGGTTCGACTTGGGGATGCAGTAGTGCTTGGTGCCGCAGAACTTCCTGGGGTTGATCCGTAGGATCTTTCCGCTCTTGCTCTTCCGGTCCTGGGCGTTGGCGTAAGGGTCGCCGCCTCCCCCGCCGTCTCCCGTGGAGATGTAGAGCTTGCCGTCCTTGCCGAAGGCGAGCATGCCGCCGTTGTGGTTGGCCTGACCCGGGTGCGGCACCCGAATGACCTTGACCTCGCTGCCACGACGCGCCCGGTTGGACTTCGCCGACCTGGCCGTGAAGCGCGACACCTGAAGAGCGCCGGCGCTGTCGGTATAGCTCACCCAGAAGTGCTTGTCAGTCTTGAAGCTCGGAGAGAAAGCCAGGCCAAGCATCCCTCGCTCGCCTCCGTCCAAGACGCGGTTCCGGATCGAGAGGTACGGCTTGGACCGCACCTTGCCGTTGCCGTAGATCTTGATCCGGCCGGGTTGCTCGACCACGAACATGCGGGACACACCGTCCGGCGCGGAGGTCACGAAAACAGGGTTGACCAGACCCTTAGCCACCAGCTTCACCCGAAGGGACACCTTGCCGGGACTGGCCGACTGGCTCTTCGGGAGTCCCGGAGACGGTACGACCCGATAGCCAAGGGTCTCAACGACCGGTGCGGCCGTTGCGGTGGGCGCGCCTAGACCGCCCCCGATGATCGCCGCAAGACCTATGGTCAGGCCCAGGCCGCGCAGGAGGCTGGGCGAAGAGGACGGCGTGCGTCTGCTCATCATGTTCCGCACCCTACGTCGCTTGAGACCTACCTATCGTGTGGCTATGACCTCGCGACGACTGGTGATTGCCTTCGATGCATCCGAGCCAACCCTCCTGGCGCGCTTCTGGGCAGAGGTCCTGGACCGGGTCGTCATCCAGGACGCGAGGGGTGCGCTGGTCCCTGGCGGAGAGGGGCAGCCCAGCGTTCGGTTCGTCCCCGGTTTCACGCAGAAGACAGGGCCGAACGGGATGCATCTGCACCTGACGAGCACCGACCTCGCTGAACAGGAGCACACGGTCGCGACGGCGCTCAGACTGGGCGGCAGTCATCTGGATGTCGGGCAGCGCCCCGAGGAGGGGCACGTCGTTCTGGCCGACCCAGAGGGCAACGAGTTCTGTGTGATCCCTCCGGGCAACGCCTTTCTCGCAGGATGCGGCTTTCTGGGCGAAGTCGCCTGCGATGGCTCCCGCGAGGTCGGTCTCTTCTGGAGTAAGGCGCTGGAGTGGCCATTGGTATGGGACCAGGATGAGGAGACTGCTATCCAGTCACCACGAGGTGGCACGAAAGTCGCGTGGGGCGGTCCCACCGAAGGACCCAACCTCGGGAGAAGCCGACAGCACTTCGACCTGGTCACGATGAACGCTGACCCGTCTGCAGAGATCGTCCGACTGGTCGCCCTCGGGGCCAGCCTGCGCGAGGTCTCTCCGAACGGCGTGGTGCGCATGGCTGACCCGGGCGACAACGAGTTCCGTCTGGTCGCAGGCTAGATCGACGCCAGCGTCCGCCACCGGCACCCAAAACCTGACCACGTCTCGGATACCTCTGGGCACCGAAGCTGCGTGCTCGGCCGATCTCGCTCCCCCTAGGCTCGCCGAACCGGCAGGATGTGCGCCCGTGACGGGGAAGTGTTCGTTACTGAGCCGCGCGAGTAATTTCTTCAACAGCGACAGCTCACGACGCGCCAACTGGCAGGCACCCCAAAGCAGAGGAGAGCCCCGTGGGCAAGGTGATCATGTACAGCTCGGTGTCGGTGGACGGCTTCGTCGCCGACGAGAATGACCAGCCCGGACCGCTGTTCGACTGGCTGACCAACGGTGCCGTCCCGTTAGGCGAGAGCGGCGACGTGAAGGTGTCGCAGACGTCCTACGACTACATCCAGCCGTACTGGGACCAGATCGGGACGACACTCGTCGGCCGCCGTGTCTTCGACCTGACGAACGGCTGGGACGGGACGCCTCCGAGCGGGATCGACCACGTAGTCGTCGTCACGCACCGGCCGCAGCCCGAGGGCTGGGACTCCGAGGCGCCGTTTCACTTCGTCGATGGTGTTGAGGCAGCCGTGGCCAAGGCGCAAGAGCTTGCGGGTGACCGCATCGTCGAGGTCGCCGCTGGTGACGTCGGTGGCCAGGTGCTTGCTGCGGGCCTGGTCGACGAGGTGCGCATGGATGTCGTACCCGTCGTGTTCGGGTCCGGCAAGCGCTACTTCGGGTCGGTCCACGCACAGCACTTGTTGGACGACCCCGACGTGGTGATTCGGGGCAACCGGGTGCTTCACCTGCGCTATCTGGTGCACCGTTGACCGATCTGAGCGGGTGAGCGAAGAAGTCCCCTGCGTGCGCCTCATCACCATGCAAGATGACTTGCATGGTCTTGCACACTCCCACGCTGCACACCGCTCGCCTGCTTCTGCGTCCCTTCACTGATGACGATGCGGAGGCGCTCTTCGCGCTGCACAACAGTGCCTACGTACTGCGCTACTGGGACTCACCGCCATGGAGCGAACGAACGCGCGCCGAGCACTTCATCGCAGCCTGCCGGCGGATGGCCGACGAGGGCACAGGGGCGCGGGTAGCCATTGACAGTGTTTCCGGCGGCGCCTTCATTGGTTGGTGCAGTGTGTCCCAATGGAACCTGGACTACCGCAGCGCGTCCATGGGTTACTGCCTCGACAATGCAGCATGGGGCCGCGGATACGCGACCGAGGCTGCCCGAGCCTTGCTTCAGTGGGCCTTTGTCACGCTCGAACCGAATCGAATCCAAGCCGAGACTGATACACGAAATGTGGCATCTGCGCGAGTCCTGGAGAAGCTCGGCTTCGTACGCGAAGGGACGTTGCGGGAGAACTGCATCGTGAATGGCGAGGTCTCGGACTCATGGGTGTACGGACTGATAAGGCGCGATTGGCAGCCCTCGCCGGAGCAGGTTCCTGCCCACTAAGTCCTAGGTGCCGTTCTCACTCGGGTTGGTCAGATTTTGGGGCTGCCGCGGAATTTCGCTTCATTGGATCGTCGTCTCGGAGACTGCCCGCGGCAGCCGAGAGGGCATCGACCTCTTTGCCTCGACGTAGCAACACAACTCGGAACGCGCTCTATCGGCATTCCTGGCGGAGCTTCGTGTGTCAACCCCTGGGTTGTGCTTGTTCGCCTCCCGAATGAGGTCGCTTGGACGAGCTGGTCTGACGGACCGGCAGGCACTGCTGCGGTACTTGGGGGCCAAGGATCACACTCGTGCCGCGGAGGCGTCACTGATCGCTGGGTCGCTGGTGGCGTGGATCATGGCGCGTTCGCTGCGAGCGCGCGTCAACCCCTCCGCTCCAGGTGTAGCGCGAGTTTGGGACAGACCCGGACGGCCTCGCCGGCCTCGTCCAGCAGGAAGTCCGGTACCTCGCCGGCCAAGATGATGGGGAAGCCCCAGTCGTCCAAGGTGATCAGCTCGGGAAGCAGCTCGGCGCACAACCCGCGGCCGGCACAGGCGATGGAGTCGACCCGGATCCGGGTGCCGGACGTCATCGCGACCTGGCCGGCGGGAGCGGAAGCACCGGGGCAATAACCGTGGCGGAGCAATATCCCTGGGCGTGCCGGTCGACTTCGTCCGCGAACACCGTCAGCGCGCTGCGGATCAGACGTACCGCGCCGTCCGGGAGGCTGCAGGCGCCGCGGCCGTCGACCTGACCGAGCCAGCGATGCAGGGTTGCGAGGTCGGCCGTGGCACCACGGACGATCCGGTCGAGTTCACCGGCCACGGCGGCCAACCCGAAGACGCACGCCCCGCACTGGCCTGCGGATTCGTCAGCGAGATAGCCCACCACCCGAGCGGTCTCGACGAGCCCGCAGGCATCTCCAGACACCGCCACAACCAAGCCCGCACCCGGGCTGGCACCCGTGCCGGCCAGGCCGGCCGAGGAGAACGGAAGCCGCGAGGCGGTCTCCCAGCTGATCCAGCTGCCGAAGTACCCCCCGAGCAGGAGCGCTTGCACTGGCTGCGGCGCGCCACCGGCCAGGCGGATTAGTTCCTTGATCGGGGTGCCGATGGCGATCTCGAGGATCCGTGGATCGCGCACCGCCCCCACCACCGTGACCAGCATCGAGCCCGGCTCCTGCTGGGTGCCGATCGAGCGGAACCAGTCGGCGCCGTGACGCGCGATGAGGGCGATGTGGGCCAGTGTCTCGACGTTCTGCACGAGCGTGGGCCGCCCGTGCAGTCCCTTCTCGGACAGCCTGGGCGGCCGCCGCGTGGGGATCGGGCGGCCACCCGCCACCCAGTGCAGGACAGCACTCGCTTCGCCGGCGACGAACCGGTCGGCCGCCGTCACGACCCTGACCGGGACCCGGTCGATTTGCGCCCGCCTGCGTTCGGCGGCGGCGGCATCGACGATCTCGCGTACCGCATGGTGCACGACGATCACCACCCGCCGCGCTCCGACGAGTTCGGCCGCGACCATCGCGCCGTCCAGGACGAGGTGCGGGGACTGGGCCAGCAGAACCTTGTCCTTCCCGCTGGCGGGCTCGCCTTCGGTGCCGTTGGCCACCACGACGGCGTTGCCGTGTGCCGCGACAGACGCGATTTTGCGCCCGGTGGGGAAGGCGGCCCCGCCGCGGCCGGTCAACCCGGACCGTCCGACCTCTGCGACCAGTGCTAGGCGGGAGGAGCTGTCTGGGCCGCACGCCGGCAGCGGACCGTTGCGGGCAAGATGCTCCGCCAGGCTGGTCGGAGCGGTGCTCAACGTGGACGGCAGCAGCCGCGGTAGCTGCTGCGGGTCGAAGCGGAACGACTCGCCAGCCCGTTGCCCGGCAAGTTCCCATCCGGTCATCGGGCGATCCGCTCTCGAGTGCGAACTGGCGGGGGGGACGTCCGCGGCATGAGCCGTGAGCCGTGGGGGCCGATCCGGCGCTTGACCGCGGGCAGCATCCGGGCCACGACGGCGGTGGCCACGGCCGCCGCGGAACCCCACTCGGTCAGGGCTACCCACCAGATCCCCAGGTCGTTGCCGGCCGTGAGGGAATGCGCGAAGGCCACCGGCCAGGACAGGTAGGCGAGCCAGTGCACCGCACGCCAGGCCCGGTAGCCCAGCCGCTGGCGGAAGAGGCTGGTCAGCATGACAGCAGCGCCCAGGTCGATCGCGACGGTGCCCAGCGCGATGGCTGATGTCCGGTAGGCGGAGGCGAACGGCAGCACTGTTGCGGCCCAGCCGATCGAAACGTACGGATCCAATATGGCGGTGGCGATGTGCAACGCCAGGAAGGCGACCGAGAACAGGGCCAGGGTCCGGTGCAGCTCGGCGATCACGATCCGCGGCCAGCGTGGTGGCGCGGAGCCCAGGCGGGCCGCCACACCGAGCACCACCACGAGGCTGAACGCGACCAGCACCGCCAGCCCGCTTCCGCGGGAGACCAACCACAGGCCTTGCGATCCCCCGAAGGCGACGAGCCCGGCGCTCATCAGGCGTCTCCGGCTGTCGCCGGAGCGCGGAGAGTGGTGCCGTCGGGACCGCCCAACGAGCCGACCGGCAACCCCAAGCCACCGCTGCCATACGAGCCGAAACGGCCGGACGGGGCGGGTAGCGTGCCGGTGTCCTGCTCGGGCCACCCGCCGATGCGCCGCACCTGCCCGTCGCGGCCGACCAACCGAGCCGGGATGTCCGCCGAGGACAGCCACTCGACCGCAGCCTCGCCCGCCACGATCGCCGCCGTGGCCGCCGCGTTGGCCTCGGCGCAGGTCGTGGCGGCGGCGCTGACCGTTCGCCACGGTCCGGCCGCGGGAAGCCCGGTCCGTGGATCCAAGATGTGGTGCAGGCTTTGACCAGCCCGATTCCACCCTCGGCAGGTGATCGAAGATGTCGCGACTGCGCCCGCGCCCAGCCGAACGGTCTGAACCTGAGCCGAGCCGACCGGTGCCGGGCCGTCCGCGACGAGGATGGGCCAGCCGTCACGTGGCGGCTGACCCGCGATTGCGATATCACCACCGAGGCTGATCAGGACCCCGCCGACCGGCCCGACCGCGGCCAGCGCCGCTCTCGCCGCGCGATCGGATCCCAGGCCCTTGGCGGTGGCGCCCAGATCCAGCCGGACCCCGGCGGGCAGCCGCAGTACCCTGCCGTCCAGCTCCACGGACTGCCAGCCCGGGACCGGGGCGGGCACGCCGACCGGTTGGTCACTGTCCTGTTCGAGCGCTCCGAAATCACGGTCATAGCCGAGCGAGATCAGGGCCTTCCCGATCGTGGGGTCCACCAGGCCCGCGGTCCAGCGCGCCGCGGCCAGCGCGACGCCGATCGCCTCGGCGAGCCCGTCGCTGAGCATGAACCGGCCGCCGCCGGCGCGGTGGATCCTGGAGATCTCCGAGTCCGGCCGGAACCGGCTGGCTTGCAGATCCAGCGCGGCGAGGACGTCGTCAACCGCGGCCAGCACCGGTTCCAGCTGCTCCGGCGGCCACAGGACCAGTCGGGCGCTGGTGCCCAGCGCGGCGCGTTCGGCCACCTGGATCACGCTCTCGCCGGTGTCGATCAGTCGCCACGGGGCGGGCGCGAGCCGCTCGGTCGTTGTGGTTGTCATCTCAGTCATCCCGCTTCCCGATGTGCTGGACCGTCGTGATCGTCTGGCCGTTCACCACTCGAGTCGTCCGCACGGTCACCCCGGATCCGCTGGACACCGCGACCGGCCGGGACACCTGCGGGGCGGTCGCTGCCGGCGCCTGCGCTCCGGCCGCCGCGATCGCTCCCGATCCGCTGGACACCGCGACCGGGCCGGACACGTTCGGAACGGTGCCCTGCGCTGCGACGGCAGTCCCGGTTGTGGTCCAGGAGGTGGTTGCGGCGGTCTGGGCGGACCCGGGGAACTGCTGCGCCAGCGCCCAGGTGGCTGATCCGGTGCCGAGGATCAGGGCGGCTGCGGTCCAGTTCGACAGGCGCCTCACCTGACGGAGGGTCTTCTGACGAGGCGGCCCGTCGCGACGCATGGGCGCCTCCCTCCCGACCGCTTCGGCGCGTTCTCGCCCTGCCCCGTGCTCGACGGCTGCGCGCAGTGCCTGCCCGCTGGTGGACTCACGATCCCTGCTCATCTGCCTGATTCCCTCCGCGATCCGATCGCCGGGACCAGCCCGGTATCCGGATCCTTCGGGACAGGCGATGAAGTGACGGTGAGTGGACGGTGTGAGTCATTCACATCCAGCTGACTCGTCCGGATTTCTCATCGGTTTCACATCTGTGCTGCGTAGTCTCGGCCGGGTGCGGGTACTCGTGGTCGAGGATGAGCCGCGGATGGCGCGACTCCTCACTCGCGCGCTGGAGGAGGAGGGCCACGCGGTGGATGTCGCCGGGGACGGCCCGAACGGCCTCTGGCTGGCGACGGAGAACCCGTACGCGGCGATCGTGCTGGACGTGATGCTGCCGGGCTTCGACGGTTTTGAGTTGTGCCGGCGGGTGCGGGCCGCCGAGATCTGGGCTCCTGTCCTGATGCTCACCGCCCGAGATGCGATTGACGACCGGGTCCGCGGCCTGGACGCGGGCGCAGATGACTACCTGGTCAAACCGTTCAGCCTGCTGGAGCTCACCGCCAGGCTCCGAGCGCTCGCACGGCGGGGGGACCGCAGCCTTCCGACCACCCTGGTGGTCGGGGACCTGAGCCTAGATCCGGCCAGCAAGCGTGCCTGGCGGGCCGGCACCGAGCTGCAGCTTTCCCCCAAGGAGTTCGCGCTGCTGGAGTTCTTCCTGCGCCACCCCGGCGACGTCTTGACCAGGTCACAGATCATCGAGGCGGTCTGGGACTTCGCTTACGACGGCACGTCGAACGTGGTGGATCAGTACGTGAAGTACCTGCGCAGCAAGGTAGACGCCCCGTTCGGGCGCAACGACCTGGAGACGGTCCGCGGGATGGGATACCGGTTGCGGGAGGCGCTGCCGGACGGACCGCCCGTCCGGTCGGCGGATCCGGGAGCGGAGTAGGGATGCCGATCCGCTTCCGACTCGCGGTGCTGTTCATGGCCGCCTCCGCGGTCCTGTTCGTGGCGGGTGGCTGGCTGCTGGTCACCCAGCTCGCGTCCGCGCAACTGGATTCGATCGATACCCAGCTCTCCGACCGCCTTGCCCAGTCCGACCGCTACCTCCCTGCCTCGGGTACTGCTGCGGTTCCGGCAGGCACTCCGGTGCCCGGCGAGTACGTCGTCCAGGTTCTCGACCGGTCTGGTGTCGTGCGGGGCGCCAGTGCAGATGCCGGGACGACGTCGGTACTCACCGCATCCGAGCTCGCCCGGGCTGCGCGTGGCGAGTTGGTCTTGACCACGTCCGTGGACGGCGAGCGCGAGCGGGTGATGGCCGGACCGATAGCCGCCCGGCCCGGATGGGTCGCCGTCGCCGGTGTCTCCCTGGAGGCCCATGACGACACCGTCAGCGAGGTGATCCGGGGGTTGGTCATCGCCGGGCTGGTCTTCGTGGTGGCGGCCGGGCTCGGCGCTTACGGCCTGGCCCGAGCTGCGCTGTCACCCGTCGAGCGGATGCGTCAGGAGGTGGCAGCCCTCTCCGAACGGGACCACGCTCCGGGCGTCCACGTCCCGCGCACCCGGGACGAGATCGCCGCGCTGGCGACCACGATGAACGCGCTGTTGGCGCGGCTGGACCACGCTCTGTCCGGGCAACGAGCGTTGGTCGCCGACGCCAGCCACGAGCTGCGAACCCCGTTCGCGGTGCTCAGCGCAGAGCTGGAGCTGGCGAGCCGGCCGGGTCGGAGCCGGGAGGAGTTGGCTGCCGCGGTGGCGCGCGCGGGTGAGGAGGTTACCCGGCTGATCCGGATCACCGACCAACTTCTCTTCCTCGCCCGCAGCGACGAGGACCGGATCACCCCGCGTCTGGAACGGACTCTGGTCCGGTCCCTGCTGGATCGCAGCGCGGAGCAGGCGGCGGGTCGCGCGCGGGCGGCCGCCGTACTGTGCCGGGTCGAGGCGCCCGACGGGCTGCTCGCCGACGTCGACGTCGATCGCCTCCGGGAAGCGATCGACAACCTGGTCGACAACTCCTTGCGCTTCGCACCGCCGGACACACAGATCCTGCTCTCGGCCAGGGCAGTTGCTGCCGATCTGGTGATCTCGGTCTGCGACGAGGGACCGGGCTTTCCGGCCGAGTTCCTGCCGCACGCCTTCGAGCGGTTCGCCCGCCCCGACTCCGGGCGAGCTCGTGAAGGCGGGGGCGCCGGGCTGGGCCTCGCGATCGTTAGTGCTATCGCTCAGGCGCACGGCGGCCGGGCGACGGCCGGCAACCGGGCCGAAGGCGGCGCCAACGTCACCCTCGAACTGCCGGGTGCCGTCAAGACCGAGCGGCCGGCATCCGGCTCGGCGCCCCAACTTCGGCCGCGGCTGGGGTAGCAGCTACGGGTAGCTGCGGTGGTAGCCGGCCTGGGTTCGTGCGGTGCCGGCAACCAGGCACATGCTGGTTGACCTGTGGCTGATGTGCCGCCCGAGGTCATTGATTCCCTTTCAGAACGCAAACGACTTCCTCGAGTCACCACCAATGACCCGCTTCGTGTTGGCCGACCCTTGCGCCACGAGCACCGATTCCGACCAGTCTTAACACGAGTGTCAGGGATCAATCGAAGGAGAACGGTCACCCATCAACCGGAGCCGAAAAACCAATGTGGCCTTCAGCACGGCCAATCTGGTGGGGAGGATTCCCAGAATCGGCACCTACCTACGGAACCCCCGACCGTGCGAGGTTCATCCAGCAGCGTGCGTGCCAGCCGAGCTGCCGGCACTACATGGGCGGCGGGTGTCCATCGCAGTCTGGCGATGGCACTGGTGATCGCGGCAGCCTTCCTGGTCGTTGCCGACAGCGTCCCCGAGCACCAGGGCCTGTCCCTCAACGACCTTGCTGTGGCGCGCTGGTTCGCAGCCCATCGCTCGTTCGAGCCGGGCCGCAGCTCGACCTGGCAGTTTGGAAGTGGGCGATACTGGGTTCGAACCAGTGACCTCCTCGGTGTGAACGAGGCGCTCTACCACTGAGCCAATCGCCCTGGGGTGGCCAGGGAATCACTTTCCGCAGCCGACGCAGACTATCCGATCACGGCAGCGTCGATTTGATCCAACCTTCCAGCCCGTCCGGCAACCAACTCGGCACGCCCATGACCTCCAGGTAGCCGATCACGGCCACGGCCACGATCACGACGCATGCCAGTCCGATGAGCAGGCGGACGAATAGCGACTGCCGGGTGACCCAGTGTGTCCAGGCCAAAACCTTGTCGCGTGCGAAGTCCAGCAGCCGGGCTGCCCACTCGAACTCAGAGGCGAGGATGGCCAACCCCGCGAAGATCACCAACCAGCCTGGGCCGGGAAGCGGCAGGAGGACGACGCCGAGGACGATGACGGCGGTTCCAACCACGCCGACGACGATCCGATACATCAGATGCGTGGTCCGGGTCCTGCGCAAGTAGCGATCACGGAACCCGTGGGAATGCAGCGCAGCGCCTTCCTGGGGCTCAGCCAGAGCGTTCCGCTGCCCATCCGTGCCGGAAGTCGCTCCCGCCTCCGGATGTGCCACGGATCACAGCCTAGACGGGGAGCCAGCAGACACCTCATGGCATCCAAGAGGCAGTCGACCCGCCGAGGAGTGCCCATGCCCGCCACGCCATCTCTGCTCAACCGCCCCCTGCGGCTGAACCTGGTCGTGGCAGCCGAGGAAGCGCTGCCGGTGGATGCCACCCTCACCTTCACCTCGGCTGACCCCTACGCGGTGACGGCGGTCTTTCATGTCGACTCCGAGGACCCCGTGCGTTGGACCTTCGCTCGCGACCTGCTCGCGGACGGCCTCGAACGTGCCTGCGGAGCAGGAGACGTCGCCGTGTGGCCGGGAACGGCGCCCCAGGGCCCGGTCGTCTGTATGTCTCTGCGCGCCCCGACGGGACACGCGTTGCTCGAGGCAGCATCCGCTGACGTGGCGGATTTCGTCGCGGAGACGTACTCGCTCGTGCCGGCCGGTCGTGAGTCCGAGCACCTCGACCTCGACGACACCTTCGCGCGACTGCTCGGCAACTGAGGTACGACTCCGCAGCTCAGCGCGCGTCAAGATCCTTCGACATCTGCTGGGCATCGACGCGGTAGCCGAGGCTGGCGTACAGCGCGATGGCCGCGGTGTTGCCCCCGAACACGTTGAGCGCCAACGAACCGCCGGCGGCGGCGCGGGTGTGCCGTTCGGCCTCAAGCATCAGGGCACGACCAAATCCCCGACCACGGTGAAGCTCCTCCACCGCGATGTCGTAGATCCAGAGGCCGTGGATGCCGTCTCGCCGTGGACCGAGCCACACAAGTCCTACCGGTTGCTCATGCTCCACTCCCACGATGATGGCGTGGCTAGGCAGCAGTCCCTCAGCGGGTAGGAGCGCGGCGATGTCGTCGGTCGCCTTGGCGTGCGCCAGCTCCGCGGGCATTCCTCCGAACTCGACCATCTGATCGCCGTACAGCCGTGCCGCCGATTCTCGGTAGTCGGCGTACTCCTGGGGGGTCTGCGCGCGAAACAACAGCGCGTCAGCGCCGGCTTTCACGGGTCGTTGTCGTCTTTCACCCGAGCGGTGAACGCGGTCATGGCACGCAGAGTCGCAGGGCCGGGGGCGACCAGCGGTCCGCCATCAAGCGCGTGAACGGGGTGCACGTCCCGTGTCGAGGACGTCAATGCAACCTCGGCCGCGGAGAGCAGGTCGGATTCGGTGATCATTTGCTCCTCGGCGTCGCACCACTCCAGGACGAGCTCCCGAGTCACCCCCGCCAGGCATCCCGAGGACAACGGCGGGGTGACCAGCTGCCCTCCTCGTTCGATGAAGACGTTGCTGCCTGTCCCTTCGCACAGCTGCCCCTTCGTGTTGAGGAACAACGCCTCGGAGGCGCCACGCGATTTCGCGTGAGCCAGCGCGACGACGTTCTCCGCGTAGGAGGTGCTCTTGACGCCGGCGATGGCTGAGCGTTCGTTGCGGCGCCAGGTCACGAGGGCGACGGCGGTGGAAGGAGGCCAGGGGGTCGCCGGCGACAGTGCCAGGATCAGCGTCGGGTCGGCCGTTCCGCGCATCGACCCGAGTGGGCCGGGCCCGCCAGTGATCGTGATCCGCAGCCGACTGACTCCAGCGTGCCGGACCTCCTCTGCATTGACCTCGAGCAGTTCGACCACAGCCGCCCGCACGAGCTCGAGATCGATAGCCGGCAACCCCATGGCCGCGCACGATCGCGCGAGCCGTGCGAGGTGGCGGGTCAGCGCGAACGGGGCGCCGTCGACAACTTTCAGGGTCTCGAAGACGCCGTCACCGACGGTCAGCCCATGATCTAAGGCCGAGACGCGTGCTTGATCAGGCTCTAACACTTGCCCGTTGATCCACGCCTTCACACGCTCTCCCTCTCGCCTGCTGGCCCCTCTGCGATCCCGACGAGCCGGGCCGCCTTCAGCTCGGTCTCGTCCCACTCGTGAACCGGATCCGAGCCCCAGGTGATCCCGGCGCCGGTCCCGAAGTTCAGCATGCCGTCCTCGAGCCAGAACGTGCGGATACCGACGGCCAACGAGGCTGTCCGCGTGTCGCCGTCGACCCAACCGACGGCGCCGCAGTACGGCCCCCGCGGCGCGTTCTCCAGCGTGTCGATGATCCGGACGGCCGTGGACTTGGGTGCACCGGTCACCGAGCCCGGCGGGAACGTGGCCTCGATCAGCTCCGCCCAGCCCACCTCCTCTCGCAGCTGACCACGGACGCGGGACACCAGATGGACCAAGCCGGGGTGCTCCTCGACCGCCAGCAGGTCGGGCACCGTGACGGTCCCCACCTCGCACACTCGCCCTAGGTCGTTGCGCACCAGGTCGACGATCATGACGTTCTCCGCTTCGTCCTTGGGCAGCATCGTGGCTGCCGAGACGGCAGTCCCCTTGATCGGATGCGACTCGACGATGTCTCCGTGCCTGGACAGGAACAGCTCCGGGGACGCCGTCACGACCTGCACCCCATGGTCGGGCAGATTCACCACGCCGGCGTACGGCGCAGGGTTGCCGGCCGCCAAGCGACGCGCGAGATCCGCCAGGTCAACATCACCGGCAAGCGGCGAGGACAGCACGCGACAGATGTTCGCCTGATAGACCTCCCCTTCCGCTACCGCTGACCGGACAGCCTCAACCGCCGCCAGGTAGGCCGCCCGATCGAGGGAGGTCGCCCACACCAGCGGTTGCGGCGCCCAAGGAGTCATCGGGTCGGGCAACGCCGCTGCGCGGACGTCGGAGAATCTCGCGCACGTCACGCGGCCCTCGTACGTGAGCACCACCGCCCACCAGCCGGGGCCGTTCAGCGCCGACAGATCATCGGTGACGTCCATCAGCCCGGTGGCCAGCACGCCACCGAAGTGGGCCCAGGCGGGCTCATTGACCCCCCGTGGACTCACGTCGGGCGAGGAGAGCACCGGCTGAGGTTACGACCTGAGGCCGTGCCGGCGGACGAGACCGGCCGAGGCCTCCAGCAGACAGATTGCGGCCAGCCGTACCGTGCGACCGTCGTCACCATCCGCCGTGGCATCAACCTCGGTGATGTCGATGCCCTCCACGGTTTGGTGCTGCCCGGCGAGGAAGGCCGCTTCCCGCAGGTCGTTGGCCGAGATGCCACCTGGGACGCTGGCCGGGCAGGCCGGCGCGATCGACCGGTCGCAGACGCTGAGGTCGAGGTCGACGAAGACTCCGCCGCCGCCGCGGGATGCGATATCCAGCGCATCCCGCATGCAAGGGGTCATGCCCCGCGCCGCGATCTCCTCGCGTCCGGTGACCCGAACGCCCCAGGTGCGGGCGCGCTCGGCGTACAGCCGGCTGTTGGTCCAGTCGTTGATCCCGAGCTGGACCACATGATTCGGAGCCATTCCGGCCTCGATGAGTCGACGAACGGCCGACTGGTTGTTGGTGCCGTCGCGCAGCCCGTACTGCCCGTCGACCGTCACCAGCCCGGCCCTGTGCATCTCCGCGCCAAACAAGCCACGCGCCAGCGCATAGGTGATCGAGTTGTCTCCGCCGAGCCCGATCAGCAGCCGGGCCGACGGGTCGACGTCGGCGACCTCCAGCTCCGTGTCCTCCTCATAAGCGTCCGGCTCGGGCATGTCGCCCAGATCCTGTGCGGCCAGCAGCTCGAGATCTGCCTGGCGGGACGAGGACCAGGTGCTGTAACGCGACAACGCGGCCCGGATCGCCGGAGGAGTTGACTGCGCGTTGGTGGGCGAGAGTGACGTGCGATGCGCGGGAACCCCGAGTACGGCCAGGTCCACCTGGCGACCACCCGGCCCGTTCGCGAGCCAGTCCGAGGCGCGCGGCCATAGCGGGTCATCCCCGCGCGCGTCGATGGTCATCCCTCGATAGTGCCGGGCCTAAGAGCCTGCTGAGAGCGCTTTGGTTGGGTCGATCCCGATCGGCTATTGTTTGCCATTCACCCGAGGGGCCTGTTTCGTGACTCTCGGTGTGCGGACGTAGCGCAGTTGGTAGCGCGTCACCTTGCCAAGGTGAAGGTCGCGGGTTCGAACCCCGTCGTCCGCTCGGAGGGGCTCATCGAGCACGGCGTCCGTCGCGTGCGTTGCGGTGTCACCTCACTCCTGGTGGAGTGGCCGAGAGGCGAGGCAACGGCCTGCAAAGCCGTCTACACGGGTTCAAATCCCGTCTCCACCTCGCCGGAGACGGTTCACAGGATCAAGATTGGTGAAGCTCACAACGGCAAGATCAGCACGGCAAGGCACGGGCGATTGGCGCAGTCTGGCTAGCGCGCTTCCCTGACACGGAAGAGGTCACAGGTTCAAGTCCTGTATCGCCCACTTCAGCACGAAACGGCTCCTGACCTGCGGAAACGCAAGGTTATGCGCCCTTATCGTGCGGGTCGCGTGTCCACCAAGTGTCCACTGCGGCGACAAGCGCCAGGCCCGATCAATATCCGGGGCATTCTCGCTCGCTTGCCCCAGGGTTGAACTCCCAGTTCGCGGGTAGTAGGTCGCCACCAGAAGACTCACGGATTGGAGAATCACGTGCTCAAGGACCCGACAGGGACCATCGCCCCGATTCTCGTTGTTCGCGATGTCGACAAGGCCGTGGACACCTACACGAGGTTCTTCGGCTTCGACCGCATGCGCTACTTCGACGGGAACGACGAGTACGTCCCCCTGGGTCGCGACGACGCCCAGTTCCACGTGATGAAGGGCGAGTCGGCCAACCCGAACCACAACCATGCAGCCCACGTGGCGGACGTCTTCGTGTGGGTAGATGACCTGGGCCCCATCGTCAACGCGGCACGCGACGCTGGTCTCTCCATCACCCGTGGCCCTGAGCGGTACGACAGCACCCCGCTTGCGACGACCGAGGTCGTCATCGAGGACCAGGACGGTTACTGGTTCTGCTTCGCGACCGCGCATCTGCCGTAAGACGCGAGCAGATATGCCTCGCGCTCGCCTTGTTGGAGGTGAGAGGACAGAATGCGCGGGTGGCGGGGGACTCTGAGGTGCTCGCGGATGCCTATTGGGATGCCAGCGTTAAGGCCATGAGGTAGGCCCGCCACACTCCGTGATCGCATCACTTCAGTGCAGTCGCGACCATCGAAATGTCAGGCGCTGGCCCGGTACTTCTTGGGCGGCGGGGAGACGCTGCGGGCGATGGTCGCGGAAAGCCAACCGATCCACCACCCGAGACCGACGAGCAGGAAGGCCGTTCGCGTAGCCGGCGGATCAATGATCCAGACGAGACCGAGTAGTACGAACCACACGACCGCGCTGACGATGCTGTACGTGGTGTAGGTGCGACGGCTGTACTTCATGTGTCAAACGGTATGCACGGCCGGTGCGTATCCCACGAAGCGCGGGCGGGGGCAAAGTGGATTGGGCGCCGCGTCGTAGGCAGCGATCGACCATTCCCAGCCGGAGGCAACGACGACGACCTTGAGCCCCGGAATCGGGATGTGGTCCCCGACTGAGAACTCGGGCACGGCTGCTCGGGTGTCAGTGTCCTGGTTCAGCTGGCGAGGTCTGGACCGGCCACGCTGCCCCCGTCGACCACGAACTCGGCGCCAGTGCTGTACGACGACTCGTCGGAGGCAAGGAAGAGCACAGTACGAGCCACCTCGATCGGTCGGCCCAGCCGCGGGATCGGTTGACCGGCACCCATGCCGTCCGCTGCGGCAACCGCCGGATCAGTCTCGACCTGGCCAGGTGCTGGCGGTTCGGTCAGGGGCGCCATGCTCACCCCGACCATCGGTGTCGCAACGCCGCCAGGGTGCACTGAGTTCACCCGGACGCCGAACGGCCCGAACTCGATGGCTGCGCTCTTGGTCAGTCCACGCAGACCCCACTTCGACGAGACATACGCCCCGATCGTTGACATCCCCACGAGGCCACCCGTCGAGGAGATGTTGACGATCGATCCTCGGCCGGCTTTGGTCATGGCCGCCCCCACCACCTTCATCCCCAAGAACGGTCCGATCAGGTTGATGTCAAGGATGGAGCGGAAGTCCTCGACCCCAGTCGTGAGGATGGGGGCGAACCGTAGGACACCCGCGTTGTTGACGAGCACGTCCGGAACGCCGAACTCCCCGATGGTGAACTCGAGGACATCCTCCCAAGCGGCCTCGTCCCTCACATCGAGGTGTTGGTACCGCGCCTGAAGGCCGATGTCCGCAGCCACGGCAGCGCCCTCGGTGTCGAGGACGTCGACCAGAACGACGGACGCGCCTTCGGCGGCGAACAGTCGTGCAGCGGCCTCCCCCATCCCCTGGGACGCGCCCGTGATGATGGCGACCTTGCCTGCGAGTCTTGACATGTCACTCCTCAAGTCGATCTCATTCAAGCCAGCCTCGCGTGCGCCGTTGGTCCCCACCAGAGCCGAAAGCCCCGGATCGTTGCGCAACTGAACGCCGTCACCCAGTCTGGGCGCCCCGGTCGCAGGACGGTCCTCGCTAAGGTCCTCGTCATGCGTTTCGGGCTCGCCATCGACCTGCACGCAACCTCGGCCGCACGCCACGACGTCGCGTGGCCTCAGGTCAAGCAGCTGGCGTTGCGTGCCGAACTGGAAGGTCTGGATCTTGTCGTGCTGCCAGACCATCTGGCCTACCGTGCGGGCGGCGAAGGTGACTACGCGACCGAGCACGATCCTGTGGGCGTGCGAGAGAGCTTCACGGTTGCGGCTGCGCTGGCAGCCGTGACGAGCACGATCGACATCGGCCACTCGGTGGTCAACGCCCCTTACCGGACGCCGACGATGCTTGCCCATCTCGCGTCGACGGTCGCCGACATCGCCCAGGGCCGGTACTCGCTGGGGATCGGCGCGGGCAACAGCTTCGATTACGACCAGCTCGGCGTCGCGGCAGATCACCGGGTGGCCCGCTTCGAGGAGTGCACCCAGATCGTCTCCGGACTGCTGAGAATGGGGCACGCCGACTTCGCTGGTCGCTACTGGTCAACCTCACACGCGGAGCTGGTGCTGCGACCTGACAGCGAGCATGCGCCCGAGATCGTCGTTGCCGCAGGTGGACCGCGCACGATGCGGGCTGCCGTCAAGTACGGCGACGCCTGGAACGGATGGTGCCCAACCGACCCTGAGGGTTCCGTCGCCGGCGGTCTGCTCCGACTGCTCGACCAGACCTGCGAGCGGCTAGACCGTGACCCCGCCGAGATAGGACGCACGGTCGACCTGATCGTCGATCCGGTCGACCATGCGGGCAGTCGGGCTCGCTCGCTCGACGCTCTAGGGCGGCTGGTGGAGCTCGGGATCGACGAGGCCCGCTGCTGCGCGGTGTCGCCGGACACGCAGACAGCGAGGATGGAGGCCGTGAGCGCCCTTGCGGCTTTCGTCCGGGAGATCTGAGCGGCGCGGCGGCTAGCGGCCGGCGGGGCCTGTGAGCACCCCAATGGCGGCTGCCTCTTCGTGCAGTTCCTCTCGGACACGAGGGTCCGAGGCGTTCTCGATCAGGGTGAGGGCCTGTTCGGACTGGTTTCGGCCAGCTAGCTCGGCCACCCCCTGGTCGGTGATCACAGCGGTCTGCTGGAAGGAAGTCACCGGCTCCCCCAGCAGCGGCACGATCGTCGAGCAGTCCGCCTTTGGATGCCAGGACCGCAGGGCGATGATCGCTTGTCCGCCCGCGGAGTGGAGCGCCCCGACGACGAAGTCGGACTGTCCGCCGAAGCCGGAGTGCACTCTCCCGCGGACCTGAGCGGCATTCACTTGGGCGTGCAAGTCGACCTCAAGCGCGGAGTTGACCGACACCATGCCCGGGTGCGACGCGATTCTGGCTGGGTCGTTCGCCACCTGGGTGGCGAGCATCCGCAGCCGCGGGTTGCCATCGGCCCAGCCGTACAACTCCTGACTGCCGAACAAGAACGAGGTTGCAATCGGCACATCCGGATCCAGCGCCCCCGTCCGCTCGAGATCAAGCACCCCATCACTGATCATCTCCGACCAGACCCGCAGGTCACGGCGCCTGTGCAACCCGCCCAGAACGGCGTCCGGCACAGCGCCGATGCCGACTTGCAGCGTGGCCCCGTCCTTGACGCGCGTCGCCACCAGTTCGCCGATCTGCTGGCTCTGGACGTCGATGTCCGGCGCCGTTGCGGGAGAGGGTAGGTCGGCTTCGACCTCGACCACCAGATCCACATCGCCAACCGGGAGCATGGCGTCGCCACCGGTGTACGGCATCCGCGGGTTCTCCACGGCCACCACGAGTCCGCCTCGCGCGCGGGCTCCCGCAACGGCCGCCGGCAAGACGTTCACCTCCGTCCCCAGCGAGTGGAAGCCGCCGCGCGCGGGGGTCACGTGCGCCACAACCACATCGGGTGCCAGGTGGTGCTGCAGCAGGATCGGCAGCATCGACAGGCGGCTCGGCACGTAGGTCAACGTCGGGCTGCCGCGCATCCCAGGCCCAACGAAGCAAGTCTCCAGCCGAACCCCAGGTCGCTGAGGCACGCCCACCTGAGCGTTGAGCATGTGCAACGTCCACTCCGGAACAGTTGCATCGATCACGGCCACTGCGCTCCAGGGAGTCGCGAAGTTTCCTGACACCACGATCCGAGGTCGACTCGAACGAGCCTCGACCTCAGCTGCCATCTGACTCAGACTCACGCGCCGGGACATGCCCACTACCCTGCCGTATTACGTGCGCCTTCTCATGCAGCACGACCTCATGCAGCACGACGGAGCGATCCAAGGGGAGACACGATGGCGCAGGTCTGCGGCGGCGGTACGTCTCACCGGGCGAACTGGGTCGAAAGTGCTTCGGGACTCACGTGCCTCACGTGTCATCTTCCGGTCGGCGACGGCGAGGGCTCCTCGAGGGCACCCCTGACGCAGGCACACCGGTCGAACCACGCCTACGACACGGCGGGCAACTGGTTGATCGTCATCTGGTGCCTGGCCGGAATCTCCGTGTTCTTCGCGTTCGTGCTAGCCGGATCTGCGAGCCGGTTCAACGACGACGGCACAAGCGGCTTCAGCGTGGCGAACGGCTTCCTGGCGGCGATCCTGACATTCATCGTCTGGGTGCCCTGGATCGGCGTGTTCACGGTGCTGAGAGCCGGCTACGCCCCGCGTTGACTCTCCCCCAGCACCGATACCCACTCCTGCCGCACCAACCTCTGGAGGCTTGTAGCTGCCTCAAGTGGCGCGGAGACGTACGTAAGCCTCCAGAAGTGGACAAGATGGGGAGTCAAGAATGCTCAACAGAGAGGCGCCCACATGGCTGATAGCCACAGCGAGGAGGAATCGGCGCGACAGCCGACGCCGGTCTCGTCCCGCCCCGACTGGCTCACCAATCGGGTCATCGGCGGACTCGTGCTGGCCGTCATCTTGTTGCTCTTCATCGCTTTCAACGGTCAGCACACAGAGATCTCATTCGTGGTGTTCAAGGCCGAGGCGGCCCTGTGGGTCGCCCTGGCGCTCGCCGGAGGGATCGGGTTGGTTGTCGGCTTCCTGCTCGGTCGAAAGCGCTACCGGCCCTAGGGGTAGCCCGGTTGGGCATGCGTCCTGGTTATTGCGGGCCATCCCGCCGGGTGGGCGCCGGTGCTAGACACGTGCGTGTGTGGAGGCACTCCACCTGTGGCATGACCTGACACCGGAGGCCCGCGATGCCGGCACCGTCTCGACGGATCTACGCAACGGCGATCGTCGCTGTCCTGATGGGCACCGTCCCGGGCGTCACATCCGCGCACGCGGCGTCGCTCCTCGCACCGGCGACCAGTCGGGCGAGCGCGACCACGGCCTCGACCGGTCACTTGAGCGCCAGCGCACAGGCGCGAACCTCGACGCCTACCCGCAACGGAGACATCGCCTTCGTCCGGAACAACCAGATCTACCGCTCGCACAAGGACGGCACCCACGTCCGGAAGCTCACTCGCGGTGAGAAGAACTACTGGCCGACCTTCTCCCCAGACGGCCACAAGATCGCCTACGTGCACGAAGAGGCTGGCGCCCGCGATATCTGGGTGATGAAAACCAACGGGGACAAGCCCCATGCGCTGACCTCAACGGGTGACGCGACGGGACCCGGCTGGTCGCCCAACGGTCGGTGGGTCGCCTTTGGCTCCCCGGACGGGTGGGGCGATCTGCGACGGGTCAAGGTGGCCGCGCCACACACGGTCACGACGATCGACGCACTCGACCCGGGCTGCTCGGAAACCGAGCCATCCCCTCAAAGCGCCATGGGTCGGGTCGCCTACTCACCAGACGGGCTCTGGATCGCATACACCTCGCGCGACAGCTGCGACAGCCCCGACTTCTACTTCAACCTGATCAATCGCCGCACTGGTGAGATCGACACGCTGTACGGGATCGGTGGGGAGTGCTGCGGCTACGGCTACATCCGCAACCCATCATTCTCTCCCGACTCTTCACGCCTGGCGTATGACTATGCAATCAACCCACACCCCTTCGAACCGCT
>CAWFYH010000003.1:0-537459 GCA_963819985.1 uncultured Actinomycetota bacterium
CGTACGACCCGGTCTCGAGCTGGCGCGCCCGCTCGGTCGCGGTGTAGATGCCCAGGCCGGCCCGCTCGTCGAAGGACAGGTAGTCCAGCGCCAGGCGACGGAAGATGTAGTCCATGACCGACTGCGCCATCCGGATGTCCGGGTCGTCGGTGAGACCGGCCGGCTCGAAGCGCATGTTGACGAACTTCTGGACGTAGGTCTCCAGCGGCACCCCGTGCTGCAGGGCGATGGAGATCGCGATCGAGAAGGCGTCCATGACACCGGCGAGCGTCGAGCCCTGCTTGCCGAGCTTGAGGAAGACCTCACCGAGGCCGTCGTCGGGGTAGGACCCGGCGGTCATGTAGCCCTCGGCGCCGGCCACCGCGAACGACGTCGTCACCGACGGGCGCGACTTCGGCAGGCGCTTGCGCACCGGGCGGTGCTCGACGGGCGCGGCCACGTCAGCCACAGCGGCCCGCGGGCCGGCCCCGGCCTCGACCGCTGAGTCAGCGCCCTTGGCCTTCGCGTCGGACAGCGGCTGGCCGACCTTGCAGTTGTCGCGGTAGACCGCGAGCGCCTTCAGGCCGAGCTTCCAGCCCTGCATGTAGACGTCCTCGATCTCCTCGACCGTGGCCGACTCCGGCAGGTTGACCGTCTTGGAGATCGCGCCGGACAGGAACGGCTGGGCCGCGGCCATCATCCGTACGTGCCCCATCGGCGCGATCGACCGCTCGCCCATCGCGCAGTCGAAGATGTCGTAGTGCTCCTGGCGCAGGCCGGGGGCGTCGACGACGTGGCCCTTCTCGGCGATGTACTCCACGATCGCCTCGACGGTCTCCTCGGCGTAGCCGAGCTTGCGCAGCGCCCGCGGGATCGTCTGGTTGACGATCTGCATCGACCCGCCACCGACGAGCTTCTTGAACTTCACCAACGAGAAGTCCGGCTCGATGCCCGTGGTGTCGCAGTCCATCATGAAGCCGATCGTGCCGGTCGGCGCGAGCACCGAGGCCTGCGCGTTGCGCCACCCCTGCTGCTCCCCCAGCCGGTTGCCGTCGGCCCACGCCTGGGTCGCGAGCCGGTGGACGTCCTTGTCGAGCGTCGTCACCGTGCGGATCGCGTCATTGGCCGCGGCGTGCTTGCGCATCACCCGCGCGTGCGCCTCCGCGTTGCGGGCGAAGCCCTCGTACGGCCCGACCACTCCGGCGATCTCCGCGCTGCGCTTGTACGCCGTCCCGGTCATCAGGCTCGTGATCGAGCCGGCCAGCGCGCGGCCGCCGTCGGAGTCGTACGCCAGGCCGGACGCCATCAGCAGCGCGCCGAGGTTGGCGTAGCCGATGCCGAGCTGGCGGTACTTCCGCGTCGTGTCGCCGATCGCCTCGGTCGGGAAGTCGGCGAAGCAGATCGAGATGTCCATCGCGGTGATGACCAGCTCGACCACCTTGGCGAACGTCGCGCCGTCGAAGGTGTCGTCCTCCTTGAGGAACTTCAGCAGGTTGAGGCTGGCCAGGTTGCAGCTGGAGTTGTCGAGGGACATGTACTCGCTGCACGGGTTGCTCGCCGTGATGCGGCCGGTCTCGGGGTTGGTGTGCCAGTCGTTGATCGTGTCGTCGTACTGGATGCCCGGGTCGGCGCACGCCCACGCGGCCTCGGCCATCTTGTCCCACAGGGTGCGGGCGTCGACGGTGTCGATGACCTCGCCGGTGCCGCGGGCGCGCAGGCCGAACTCGGTGCCCTCCTCGACCGCGCGCATGAACTCGTCGGTGACCCGGACCGAGTTGTTGGCGTTCTGGTACTGGACGCTCGTGATGTCCTTGCCGCCGAGGTCCATGTCGTAGCCGGCGTCACGCAGGGCGCGGATCTTGTCTTCCTCGCGCCACTTGGTCTCGATGAACTCCTCGATGTCGGGGTGGTCGACGTCGAGCACGACCATCTTCGCCGCGCGCCGGGTGGCGCCGCCGGACTTGATGGTGCCCGCGGACGCGTCGGCGCCGCGCATGAAGCTCACCGGGCCGGAGGCCGTACCGCCGCTGAGACAGCAGCTCCTTGCTGGAACGGATTCGGGAGAGGTTGAGGCCGGCGCCGGAGCCGCCCTGGAAGATCTTCCCTTCCTCCTTGTACCAGTTGAGGATCGAGTCCATCGTGTCGTCGACGGCGAGGATGAAGCAGGCGCTCACCTGCTGCGGCGCGGGCGTGCCGACGTTGAACCACACGGGGCTGTTGAAGCTGAACACCTGGTGGAGCAGCGCCCAGGTGAGCTCGTGCTCGAAGATCTCGGCGTCTTCCTCGGTCGCGAAGTAGCCGTTGTCGCGGCCCGCGCGCCCGTAGGTGAGGACCACCCGGTCGATGAGCTGGCGCAGCGTGCGCTCACGGGTGTCGGAGCCGACGGCGCCGCGGAAGTACTTCGTCGTGACGATCGTGGAGGCGTTGACGCTCCAGAAGTCGGGGAACTCCACGCCGCGCTGCTCGAAGACGCTCTCGCCGGTCTTCCAGTTGGTCTGGACGACGTCGCGCGCCTCCCACGTCGACCTCGTCGTAGGGGTGGGTGCCCGGCGTGGTGAAGATGCGCTCGATCGTCAGGCCCTGGCGCACGACCTGGGGGCGCGGCTCGGCATGCTCCTGCTCCCCGGTGCCTTCGTGCTCGGGGTTGCTCGTGCCTGCTGCCGCGCCGTTCGTGGTCTCGGTCATGTGCGGGTGGGTCCTCTCGCCTCTTTGGTTCAACGGTTTCAACGCTTATGGGAGTCCCGGGCTTCCTGCCTCGGGGGGTTTCGCGGTGGTGCTTCGGGAAGTTTTTGGGGTTTTGGGGCGTGCTGGCTGATGGTTGATCGCGGATGGTCGCGGTGCGGGGCGGAGACGTACCTCACCCTCCCCCGGCGCACCGACACCTCAGCCGGTGTCGGGCCGGCGACCCGGCGGTGACTCGGTGGGGCTTGCTCGGCCGGCGACGACTGACTCGCGGGCGTCGGAGGTGAGGCGCAGGGCGCTTGCCTCGTCGGGGGTCGCGGAGGGGGTGTCGTCGTCGCCGGCCGTGACCGTGTCGAGCTGGTGCTCGGCGCGCAGGAGGGCGATCTCGGCCTCGAAGTCCTCGAGGGAGTCATAGGAGCGGTAGACGCTGGCGTAGCGGAGGTAGGCGACCTCGTCGATCTCTCGCAGCGGCCCGAGGACGGCCAGGCCGACCTCGTGGGCGTCGAGCTCGGCGGCGCCGGTCGCCCTGACGGCCTCTTCGACGCGCTGGGCGAGGCGCTGCAGGTCGTCCTCGGTGACCGGCCTTCCTTGGCAGGCCTTGCGGACGCCGGTGAGCACCTTCGCGCGGCTGAACGGCTCGGTCGCGCCGGAGCGCTTCACCACGGTGAGGCTCGCGGACTCGACGGTGGTGAACCTGCGCTCGCACTGGGTGCACTGCCGGCGGCGACGTACGGCCGTGCCGTCGTCGGCCACGCGGCTGTCGACCACCCGGGAGTCCTCGTGGCGGCAGAACGGACAGTGCATCGGGGACTCCTCTCGGGCTGGGGTTCTTCCGGGGCGTTTGTCCGGTTTTCGAGGCTCTTGTCCCCAGTCCTGTGGATAAGTCTGGGGAGGAGCTGTTGAGAACCTGTGGGTCGAGGACCACAATCTGTGGAGGAACGACACCGGTGTAACTACTACATGTAGGACCATACGACCAGGCACCGACAGTGGCAAGAGTCCCCGTATGACCTCGGCGTGTCGCAGGTCACACTCCCCCGGTTCACTCGCCGCCGCCAGCCGAATGGTCGCGAACGGGGCAATGTGAGGGGCGAGATTGCCCCGTTGGCTGCCACTCGTCGAGGGAACTTGTCCACCGGGGAAGATCTGTCCACCGACCGGGGCTAGGACTGCCTGGGACTGCTGCGCCCGTACGACGCTGCCCCCATGCATCCGAAGGTCGCCCTCCCACCCGAGCTGCTGACCGCGCCGTTCACCGCCGCGACCGCGCGCGAGCACGGACTCAGCCGGGAGATGCTCCGCGGCCCAGGTTTCGCCGGCTGACCCGCGAGGTGTACGTCTCCGCCAGCGCCCCGCTGACCTACGAGCTGGTCTGCCGGGCGGCCTGCCTCGCCGTGCCGGAAGGCGTCCTCAGCCAGGCCAGCGCCACCGCCGCGCATGGCCTGCCGCTCGGCGTCCGCGAGCGCCAGGTCAGCCGCGCCCAGCTCACCGTGCCCGACACGGCGGCGAGGTCGCGGCACCCGCATGGCCACCTGCCACATCGAGCAGCTCCCGCCGGAACAGGTCGTCGCCACCCGCTGGGGGCCGGCCACCTCCCCGGCGCGGACGTTCCTCGACCGGGCCAGCCAGCTCGACCTGCCCGACCTGGTCGCCCTGGGCGACGCCATCGTCGGACGGGGCTGCGCCACCCTGGCCGAGCTGACCGCAGTCGTCGCCTGGGCCGGCGGGCGCCGAGGGGTGGTGAACGCTCGGGCGGCGCTGCCGCTGCTCGACGGCCGGGCGCGCTCGCCGATGGAGAGCCGCACACGTGCCGTGCTGGTCCTCGGCGGGTGCCCGCCGCCCGAGGTCAACGCCCCGATCTACGACTCCGACGGCTACTGGCTGGCCGAGGGCGACCTGGTGTGGCGCGCGGCCAAGCTGCTGGTGGAGTACGACGGCCAGGTCCACCTCGCCGAAGAGCAGCGCCGCAAGGACGCTCAACGGCACAACCTGCTCGTCGCCGAGGGCTGGACGGTCCTGCGCATCACCGCCGACGACGTGCTCCGGCGGCCGTACGCCCTGATCGCTCTCGTCAAGGCGCAGCTCGCCGCGGCCGCCGCCTGACCCGCCCGCCTCCCTCTCGGCGAATGGCATCGAACGGGGCAATCGAGCGACCTAGATCGCCCCGTTCGACGCCACTCGTCAGCCGCGCGCCAGGGCGAGAAGAGCAGGCTTGTCGACCTTGCCCACCGGAAGCAGCGGCAGGGCCTCCACCACGGTCAGCTGCTTGGGCACCTTGTAGGGCGCCAGCCATTGCCGTACGGCTTCCAGCGGCGCGCCCGCCTCGGCGCCCGCGAGCACCACGAAGGCGTGGCCGACCTCGCCGTACAACGGGTCGGGCACCGCCACCACCGCGGCCTGCCGCACCTCGGGCAGCCGCTCCAAGGCGAGCTCGACCTCTCGCGGGTAGACGTTGTAGCCGCCGGACTTGTACATCTCGTGCACCCGCCCCACCAGCGACAGGCTCCCGTCCTCGGCCTCCGCCGCCACGTCGCCGGTGCGCAGCCAGCCGTCGTCGGTGAACGACTCGGCGGTCGCGTCCGGCCGGCCGAGGTAGCCGAGGAACGGCGTCGGCGTCCAGATCAAGAGCTCTCCGGTGTCGGCGTCCAGCCGCGCGTCGTACGCCTCGTCGGGCCGCCCGATCGTGCGCGCCAGCACCGAGTCGTCGGTCTCGGCGGGGTCGGTGAAGCAGACGTTGCCGACCGTCTCGGTGGAGCCGTAGCAGCCCTCGGGCCGCAAACCCTTGGCGCGCAACGCTTTCAGGAGGGTCTCGGAGATCGCACCGCCTCCCCAGACCGTGTGCTCCAGGGCCGACAGATCGGCGTCGGCCCACCCTGCCTGGCGGGTCACCAGCTCCGCCGCGGCCGGCACGAAGCCCCAGAACGTCACCCGCTCCTGCACGAGCAGCTCCAGGGCTCGCGCCGGGTCGAAGGTGTCCATCACCACCGTCCGGCCGCCCGCGACCAGCGCGGTGCCGAAGATGTCGCTGAGGCTGGCGAGGTGGTTGAGCGGGAACGGGCACAGCGTGGTCGTACGGCTGCCGGCCCAGCGCCGCGCGTGCACCTGGCCGGCCAGCACGAGCGCGTCGTGCGGGATCAGCGCCCCCTTGGGCCGCCCGGTCGAACCCGAGGTGTGGACGAGGAAGGCGGCGTCGCGGGGACGTACGGCGGCTCGGGCGTCCTCGAGCGCCTCCCGCTCGGCGCGGCCCCACTCGCCTGAGTCGCGCAGCTCGGCGCGGGCGTCGGCGAGCGGGCGAACGTGGGTGCAGCCCAAGGTCGGCCGCGACCTCGAGCGCCGGACCGCCCACCGCGTCGAGGACGACGATCGGGGTGGCGTCGGCGAGTACGTGGCGCAGCTCGTCGGCGGTGTAGGAGGGGTTGAGCCCCTGGAACACCGCACCGATCGAGGCCGCGGCCAGGTAGACGACGAACGCCTCGGGTGAGGGGCGAGTGCACAGCGCGACCCGGTCGCCGTGGGCCACTCCGGCCGCGAGGAAGTAGCCGGCCCAGGCGTCCATCGAAGCCACCAGGTCGGCGTAGGTGAGGTCGACGCGGGCGCGCCCGCCGGGTGCGGACGGGTCACCCGACGGGAGGTCACCGGTCAGCGCGACCGCGTCCGGCGTCTGCTGCGCCCAGCGGAAGGCGTAGTCGGTGATCCGGGTCGGCTCCTGGGGCATCAGCGACCTTGGTAGCGCGGCGGCCGGCCCTCGAGGAACGCCCGGGTGCCCTCGGCGAGGTCCTCGCTGCGGATGCAGTCGAGCATCCCGTCGACCTCGCGGGCCATGACCTGGTCGAGCCGCTCCTCCCAGGTGACACCGAGCACCCGCTTGACGAGGCGTACGGAGATCGGCGCGTTGTCGCGGATGCGCTCGGCCAGCTCACGGGTGGCGGTCGGCAGGTCGTCGGGGCCGTACACCCGGGACACCAGCCCGATCCGGTGGGCCTCGTCGGCGTCGACGATCGACCCGCTGAGCAGCAGGTGGCTGGCGTTGCCGTGGCCGATGATGCGCGGCAGGAGCCACATCACGCCGTTGGTCTGGAACAGCGCCCGGGTGGCCTCGACGAAGCCGATGCGCGCTTGCGTCGACGCCAACCGTACGTCGCACGCGAGCGCCAGCTCGGCCCCGAAGCCGACGGCCACCCCGTTGATGGCGGCGATGAAGGGCTTGGGGTGAGCCAGGATCCGTTCGGTCAGAGACTGAAAGAGCGCGAGGTGCTCGCGGAAGTCTGCGTCCGTGGCGTTGGCCAGGTCGGTGTCGAGCTCCTGGAGGTCCTGGCCCGAGCTGAACGCCTTCCCGGCCCCGGTCACGACCACGACGGCGACGTCGTCGGCCTCGGCGCGCTCGATGAGCTCGAGGAACTTGGTCAGGGTCTGCGCCGTGACGGCGTTCAGCCGGTCGGGTCGGTCGAGGGTGACGGTCAGGATCCCGTCGGCCAGCTCGGAGCGGACCCGCTCATCGCTCCCGGTCGAGGTCGCGTCGTCATCCATGACCGCATCCTGCCCTCTCGGCCGCGAGTGGCATCGAACGGGGCAATGGAGCGGCCCAGATCGCCCCGTTCGACGCCACTCGACGAGAACAGCCGCGCTCGATCACCCGATGCGGCGCTGGTAGGGCAGGATCGCCGCGGCCGGCAGGACCGACACGAGCGCGACCACGGCGCCGACCCGCATCACCGACGTGACCGCGCCCTGGGTGATCGCGCCTGAGCCAGACAGCTCCTCCAACAGGGTCGC
This sequence comes from uncultured Actinomycetota bacterium, assembly GCA_963819985.1. Taxonomy (GTDB): domain Bacteria; phylum Actinomycetota; class Actinomycetes; order DATJPE01; family DATJPE01; genus JANPBY01. The sequence continues at coordinate 7,435 of CAWFYH010000003.1, forward strand.
GGCGATGACCGTGCCGAGAGCCGCGGTGACGACCAGTGCGGTAAGGGCGATGCCGGACGAGGCTCCCGACAGCCGCGACGGCACGAGCGACAGGGAGCCCTGGTTGGTCAGCGCGTAGTTGAGCCCGACCCCGAGTCCGAGGATCGCGAACACGGGCAGCCAGACCACCAGATCGGTCGCCAGCGAGACACCCACCGCGGCCGCGGCCGCCACCAGCGCCGACACCACCATCACCGGACCGATGGAGAACTTCGCTATGAGCTGCCCCGACAGCGGACCCGCCACGGCGATGCCCAGCGACATCGCCAGGAACGCCGCCCCCGCCTCCAGCGCCCCCAGCCCCTTGATCTCCTGCAGCCACAGCGTCGCGACGAAAACGCTGAGCGCCCACAAGAAGTTGCACAGGCAACCGGCCACGGTCACCAACGCGAACGGCACGTTGCGGAATGTCGGTAGGTCGATGAGTGGGTTGTCGACCCGACGCTCCACCGAGATGAACGCCACCATCAGCGCGAGGGACGCCACGACCACGGCGATCAGCAACGCCGGACTCGACTCGGCCCACGTGGGGCCGCGATCGATGCACAGCGTCGCGCCGATGATCGCGCCCGACAAGGTCAGGATGCCGAGGACGTCGATGCGTCGGCTGGCCGACTCGTCACGCGACTCCGGCACCGTGCGCAGGATCAGCAGGATCGCCACGATGGCGAACGGGACATTGAAGAAGAAGACCCAGCGCCAGCTCAACAGCTGGGTGAGTACGCCTCCGACGAACGGGCCCAGCGCCGTACCCACCGTCGACACGGCCACGACGATCCCGATGGCGCGCGGCCGCGCAGCCCCCTCGAAGCTGTTGGCGACGATGGCCATGCTCACGGGGAACAGCAGCGCAGCCCCCACCCCCTGCAGGACCCGGCCGGCAACGACGAGCTCGAGGGAGGACGCGAGTCCCACCAGCAGCGAGGCGCCGCCGAAGACCACTACGCCGATCACCAGCGCACGCTTGCGGCCGCGGATGTCGCCGAACCGCCCGCCGGCGACGAGCAGCGCAGCGAAGGAGAGCAGGTAGGCGCTGAGCGCCCACTGGGCGTTCGTCGTGGTGACGCGGAGGTCGTCGGCCATCGCCGGCAAGGCGACGGTCAGGGAGAAGTAGTCGAGGGTCACGCAGACCTGCGCCAGGCCGACCGCGACGATCAGCAACATCCCGGAACGAGAGATTCCGGGGGTCACGAGGGGTTCCCCACCCATCGATCGATCCTGGCACAGCCCTCGTCCAGGCGGCGAGCAGGAGGGCACCCGATCGGGTGACTCCTTGGGCTCAGTCCAGATCGACTCCCCGGGAGCCGATAAGGTTCACATGGTGTCCAGACGTTCCAGGCTCTTTGCGCTGCCCGTCATCGCGACCCTGTCGGTCGCGTTCCTGACGACGGGTCTGCCGTCCGGCAGCGCCCAGGAACTGTCAGCCGTCACCGATGCGACGACCACCTCGAAGGTCGCGGCGCTGAAGGCACCCACCAGCGACCACCCGTTCAGCGACCCGAAGTGGTTCCCGCTGCGCGAGCCGGCCAAGATCTCCTGCGTCAAGACCAACTGCGACAACAAGAAGGGCACCGGGAAGTACCACGGCTACTGGGCCATGGACCTGCTCACGCCTGACCGGGTCGCCGGCGACCCGGTCTATGCAGCGGGCGCGGGGATCTTCCACATCGGTCGCGTGAGCGACAAGTGCGGCGCCAAAAAGGGCGACACCGGCGGGACCTGGGTGTGGGTCGACCACGGGGGCGGCATCGTCTCGCGCTACCACCACCTCGGCAAGATCACCGCGAGCGAAGGACAGTACGTCACGCCGCAGACGAAGATCGGCACCATGGGTGTCGGGGCGGTCTATCCGTGCACGACTCCCTATCTCCACTTCGAGGTGCGTTCTGGCGGGCCGCACGGCGACCAGATCAACCCCGGATCACTCTTCGTCTGTGAGAACGGCGTCCAGGTCAGCTGGCCGCAGGCCCTTCCCGGCGGCAAGACCTCCTGGGACGACCTGACTCCCCGCAAGTTCGTCACCCCGGCGACGGGCGACGGCTGCATCACTCCCACGTGGACGTCAACCCCTGCGAAGCCCTCGGCCTCGGGCAGCGCCAGCAGCAAGACCATCCACGTCGGCTGGAAAGCCCCCGCCAATGACGTGAAAAGCGTCGCCGTCGCCATGGAGACCTACCACCCCAGCACGAACAAGTGGAGCAAGCCGAGCTATCGCGCCCTGTCCGGCAGCTCAAAGGCCACCACGTTCAACGGGCTGGACGACGGCCGCGACTATCGCGTCAAGGTTTCCTTCCGCAACAGCGCAGGCAGCAGCGCGTGGAGCTCCTACAAGGCCTTCACCCCCGCGAAGGCCCCCCGCGCTCCCGAGGCGCCGCGCTGGGTCACCCCCGCCAAGCAGATGATCAGGTACGCGTGGTTCCGGGCCGAGCAGCGCGGGACCCCGGTCACCCACTACAACGTGGCCATCCGCCGCGAGACCAGCTCCGGCTTCACGTCCTGGACCCGCACCAAGGTCAGCGCCGACGGCACCCGATACGACTGGACGTCACTGAAGCCGGGTCGCACCTATCAGATCAAGGTGCGGGCCGGCAGCGCCGTGGGGCCGAGTGACTACTCCAAGCGCACGCTGGTCAAGGTGCCTCGCTAGCTCGCGGATCAGGCGGGGACGAGCAGGGGCTGTCCGGCCCAGACGCTGACGGTCGTGAGGCCGTTGAGCTCCTGGATGCGCTGCACGGTCTCGCGGGGGTCGGCGCCAGGACGTACGTCGCGAGCGATGTCCCACAGGGTCTCGCCCGGAGCGACAACCACGCTGCGGGTCACCGCAGCGGTTGAGCCGTCTGCTGCCGCCTGTGCGGACGTGCCCAGCTGAAGAAGAGCCCCGACCACCAAGGCGATCAGCGTGAGGACCAGCGCCAGGGCGATCCGGCCGCGGCGGGTGATCCGCACGCCGGCCCCGGTGCTGCGCCGAGCCGCAACGGCGGTCGCGGCATAGGTGGTCGTGCGCGGCGCGAGCTGGTCCGACGCCGAGCCTGCCGAGCCTGCCGAGCCTGCCGAGCCTGCCGAGCCTGCTGAACTTGGTGTGCCTGCCACCCGCATGCTGGGGCGCACCTGCTCACGCGCGGCGGGCCGCGGCGAACGTACGGTCACCGGGAACGGGCGCACCGGCTTGATCGGCTGCTGCGGGCGCGGGGGCTGCGGCCGGGTGGCGTTCTCGCGAGCCGAACCGACGGGGCGGGTCAGGGTCTGTGCGGCCATCGTGGCCTCCTCTTTCTTCTCGTCCTAGCCAAGCTGTGGATGGTGCGTGCAAGGTGCTCGTCCTCGACCCTGGGTGGCGCGCCGGCCTGTGGAGATCGAACAGATGTCCGTCGGACGGGTGTACGATGTTTAGCACACAGTTCGAACAGGTGTCCACGACACGCGGACTTTTGTTCGAACAAATGTTGGGAACAGACGTTCGGCTCCCGCTAGCCTCACCTCACAGCCGGGCAGCGTCCGAAGCTGCCTTCGAAACAGCCGGCCGGCCGTGTTGTTCATTCGCTCAGTACTCACATGGCTCAGTACTCACATCGCTCAGGTTGACCCACAGCACCGACAGTTTTTCCAGCCCGGCTCAGTCGCCCTCGTGCCTCAGTGCTCGCAAGACCCGCCCAGCCTGTTGCCCGCCCACCCGCCCAGCCCGTTGCCCGCCCACCCGCCCAACCCGTTGCCCGCCCACCCGCCCAGCTCGGAGGAACCGCTCATGGCGAAGACCCCCCCGTCGAAGTCGAAGCCCGCCCGCAAGGCCGCACCCAGCACGAGCAGCACGAGCAAGCTGCAGGCCGTGGACGACATCCCCGCGAAGGCGCCCACGCCGGAGGAGCTGGCCGCCGGAGTCGACCTCGTCGCGAGCATCGACCCTGACACCGGTCGGCCCCGCCGCGGCCGCCCGCCCGGCTCCAGCGTCACCGAGCTCCCCGAAGGCTGGACCGACGGCGAGGGGCTGACCATCCGGCAGCGACGCATCCTCGAGTGCATCCGCGAGTCGGTGGAAAACCGCGGCTATCCCCCGTCGATGCGTGAGATCGGCGCCCTCGTGGGGCTCACGTCACCGTCGTCTGTCGCCCACCAGCTGCAGGTCCTCGAGCGCAAGGGCTACATCCGCCGTGATGCCAACCTGCCGCGCGCCATCGAGGTCTACTCCCCCGACGCCGACGACCTGCCGGCCGATGCCGACGCGACGGGCTTCGGCGACCACCGCCCGCAGCCGACGTACGTCCCCGTGCTCGGCCGGATCGCGGCCGGCGCACCGATCCTGGCCGAGGAGGCCATCGAGGACGTCTTCGCGCTGCCGCGCCAGATCGTCGGCGACGTCGAGGCAGCCGGGGCGTCGCTCTACATGCTCGAGGTCAAGGGTGAGTCGATGGTCGACGCGGCGATCTGCGACGGCGACTGGGTCGTGGTGCGTCAGGCTCAGGCCGCCAGCAACGGCGAGATCGTTGCCGCCATGCTCGACGGCGAGGCGACGGTCAAGACGTACAAGAAGCGCGACGGCCACGTCTGGCTGATGCCGCACAACCCGGCCTTCGCGCCGATCAACGGTGACGACGCACAGATCCTCGGCAAGGTGGTGGCGGTTCTCCGCAAACTCTGACCCCCGCCCGGCACAGCAGCACGTCGGTCACCAGACGTTGATGTCCGCGCCGTAGCCGTTCTCCCACCAGCGCCTTGAGCGGCCAACGGCCGACCGATCCGCCTGGTTCACTCGATGAGGTGATCCTGGGGCGGCCGGATGCCCTTCAGCCCTTGACGACGAGCCACGCAGCACCCAAGGTCAGCGCCACGGTCTCAACGTGGAGGTTCCCGTCATGAAGGCTCGTGCTGGCTCGCGCCTGTCCGTCCTGCTCGCCCTCGGCCCTGGCCCTGGCGCTCGCCGTGCCACCCGCAGCCTCCGCGCACGGCAGACCTGACGCAGCGGGAAAGCATCGAGACAAGTCGCTCACCGTGATGACGCGCAACCTGTACCTCGGCGCCAGCCTCGTCCCGGCGCTCGTCGCCCAGGACACCGCCCAGTTCCTCGGAGCCGTCGCTTCGATCTACGGCACCGCCCAATACACCGACTTCCCGGCCCGAGCCGAGGCGATCGCCGACGAGATCGCCACCGATCGTCCGCAGCTGGTCGGATTGCAGGAAGTGTCGATCTGGGAGACCTCTGGCCCGGGCGTCCCTCCCACGCTCGACTTCCTCGACGTGCTTGAGCAGGCGCTGGACGCTCGCGGTCTCAACTACAGCGTGGCGGCGGTCTCCCACAACGCCAACATCGGGCCGATTCCGCTGGTCGTGCCGTGCGACTCCGAGATCGTCGGGGCCTGCCTGGTGACGCTCAAGGATCGGGACGTGATCCTGGTGGACTCCTCGGTCAGAAACCTGCACTGGGGCCACCCGCGCAGCGGGAACTACACCGCGCAACAGGAGTTCACGCCGCCGGTGCCCGGCGCAGCGCCGGTGTCCTTCAACCGCGGGTGGGCGACGATCGACGGCAAGTTCCGTGGCGTCCGCTTCCACTTCGCCAACACCCACCTGGAGACCGAGGACTTCGCAGCCGTCCAAGAGGCCCAAGCGGCCGAGTTCCTCGCCGGCCCGGCCAAGGGGCGCGGCGCGGACATCGCCGTCGGCGACTTCAACTCCGCGGCCGACGGGAGCACCACGACGTCCTACGCCCAGCTCACCGCAAAGTTCCGCGATGCCTGGTCGGTCAATCCGTACAACCCCGGATACACCTGCTGCCAGAACGAGACGCTGACCAACTCCGAGTCGCAGTTGCGGTCAAGGATCGATCTGGTGCTTTCGCGTCAGGGTGCCCACGCGGTCGCGGCCAAGGTGATCGGCAATGAACCCTTCGCGAAGGCCCCGCCGCTGTGGCCGTCCGACCACGCCGGCGTGGTCGCCCGCCTGCATCTGTGGCATGCCGGACATTGGTGCCACGGCCACGGCCACAGCCGCAGCTAGCCGCCTTCCGCGGGCGAAGCCGCCGCGCACCCGCACCACGCTGGGATGGATGCGCACGCCGAGTGGCGTCGAACGGGGCAATCACGACACCTCGATCGCCCCGTTCGATGCCACTCGTCAGACGATTCCGTTGCGGGCGCTGAGGGTGCCGCGGGTCAGAACTCGTAGAGCTCGAAGGCGAAGGCTTCCGTCGCGCCGGGCAGGCGCATAGCCGCCATCTCGGCGAACATCCGGATCGCCTCGGGGTCGCTCATCATGTGGTCGGCGCCCAGGCCCTCGTTGTAGGCCTTGTGCTCGCGCAACGAGTTGACCGCGTGGTCCATCCAGCCGGTGATGTCCATCGCGTGAGTGGCCAGCGGCGAGGCATGGATCAGCACCCGCTTGGTCTTGTGCGGCTCGAGACCCTCATCCGCAATGAGCTCGGGGAAGATCCAGCGGTTTCCCGCATCGGCGATCGCCTCCAAGGTCGCCTGTCCGACCGCGCGATGGTCGGCCTGGTTCAACATCCCGGGTCCGAACGTCGCATGGTGGTTGCCGGTGATGATGGTGTCCGGCTTGTGCCGCCGGATCGCCCGGGCGAGGTCGCGGCGCAGCGGGACGCCGTACTCGACGACACCGTCGGGGTAGTCGAGGAACTCGACGATGTCGACGCCGACGACCTTGGCGCCGGCACGTTCCTCGGCCTGCCGCAGCGGCGCGCACTCCTCGGGTGCGATGCCGTCGATGCCGGCCTCGCCGCTGGTCGCGAGCACGTAGATCACCTCATGCCCCGAGCTCGTCCACTTCGCGACGGGGGCCGCGGCGCCGTACTCCAGGTCGTCGGGGTGCGCGGCGATGCACAAGACCCGGCCCGGGTCGTCGAGGGGGTAGGCCTCGAATGGAGGCGGTTGTCGGTCCGGCATGCCAGCTGCAGTCTCGGTCATGCGGAGATCCTGCCGTGCTCGAGCTCCCAGCGCGAGCCTTGGGTCCGCCAGCCGCTAGTGGACCGCGCTCTTCTCCGCGGTCCGCAACCGGTCGGCGAGGGTGCGGAGCAGGACCAAGGAAACCTTCGGGTTCTGCTCAAGCATCTTCATGAACGCAGCCCGGCCGATCCGAGCGACGAGCATCTCTTCCTGAGCGGTCACCGTCGCGGTGCGTGGCGCGTCTTGCAGGAGCGCCAGCTCGCCGAAGAAGTCGCCCGAGCCGAGCGTGACCGAGCGTTTGCCCGGCGGCCTGACGATGGCCTTGCCGTCCAGGATCAGATAGAACGCATTGCCCGGGCGACCCGCCTCGACCAGGACGGAGAACGCTGCGACGCGTTGAACCTTGGCCAGCTTCGCGATCGCCTTGATGTGCCGCTTGGAGAGTCCCGCAAACAGCGGCACCTCGGCCAGCACGTTGCTCCAGTCTTCGCCCGTGCTCTGTCCTGCACCACCAGTCAGGGTCGCCATGGTGCGGAGGCTATCGCGACCGATCCGCTGAGGAGGACCGGTTGACCAAACCGGTTTTCACACTCGCGTGCGGTCAGGCGATGAGGTCGGTGGTGAGGTCGGCGAGGGTACGGGCTCCGCACAGCGCCATCGTGTGCGCGAGCTCCTGGGTCAGCGCGCCAAGAACGTCGGTCACTCCCTTGGCCCCGCCGACGGCCAGCCCGTAGACGACCGGCCGACCCACCATGACGGCAGCCGCGCCGAGCGACAGTGCCTTGGCCACGTCGCGGCCGCTGCGGATCCCGCCGTCCACATAGACCTCGACCCGGCCGGCCACTGCTGCGACGACGTCCGGGAGGGCCTGTGCCGTGGGTACGGCTCCGTCCAGCTGCCGTCCCCCGTGGTTGGACACCCAGACCGCCGCCGCCCCGGCGTCGAGACAGGCCACCGCATCGTCTCCGCGCACGACGCCCTTGACGATCACCGGCAATCCGCTGACGTCGCGCAACCAGCCGATGTCGTCGAAGGTGAGCGCCGGGTCGACCTTCGCCTGGACGTGGGCGGTCAACGCCGAGCCCTCAACCGTCGCGGTGGGGGTGTCCTCGACGAAGTGGGCCATCACCAAGGGCGGGGGCAACGCGAAACCGTTGCGCTCGTCTCGCCGACGGTTGCCGAGCACGGGAAGGTCGACCGTGAGGACCAGCGCGCGGTAGCCGGCCGCGGCTGCGCGCACGACCAGCGCCTCGGTGAGCGCCCGGTCGCGGTAGACGTACACCTGGAACCACTTCGGCGACCCCGGAGCTGCCTGCTCGACCCGCTCCAGGGTCTGGGTCGCGAACGTCGACAAGGTGAACAGCGACCCGGCCGCGGCGGTGCCCCGTGCGGTCGCCGACTCCCCCAGCGGCGACGCGAGCTCGTGATAGGCGGTCGGGGCGACCAAAACCGGTGTGGCGACTGACGTTCCGAGCACCGTCGTTGCCGTCGACACGTTGCTGACGTCACGCAGGACGTGCGGTCGCAGCCGCAGTGCGCTCCACTCCGAGAGGTTGTCGGCGACGGTCACCTCATCGTCGGCGCCGCCCCGGAAGTAGTCGTACGCCTCCGGCGTCAATCGCTCGGCGGCGCGCGCCTCGAGCGCCTCGAACTCAGAGATGTCCGACACGCCACTCAGCGTATGTGGCGCTGAGCCAGGGTGGCGGTGGGTGAGGCGGACCTGCCCGTGGCCCCACCACTTCCCGCGCCAAATGAAGAGGCGCGAGCGTGGTGGTTCGCGCGTGAGGACGGCGTCTCGCGCGTGCAGTTGGGCTAGGTGGGCTCAGCCACGGGATGCTCGACGTGCTCGGTGTCGATCGACTCGCGGGCCAAGGCCGACGGCCACCAGATCGAGCGACCGATGTCGTAGCCGAGCGCCGGCACCAGGATCGAGCGAACAACGGTCGTGTCGAGCAGCACCCCGAAGGCCACGACGAACCCGATCTGCGCGGTGAACACCAGGGGCAAGGTGCCGAGCACGGCGAACGTCGCTGCCAGCACGATCCCCGCCGACGTGATGACCCCGCCGGTCACCGCCAGCCCCCGCAAGATCCCCGGACGCGTGCCGATCCGAACAGACTCCTCCCGTACGCGCGTCATCAAGAAGATGTTGTAGTCGATGCCCAGTGCCACCAAGAAGATGAAGGCGAACAACGGGAAAGCGCCATCGGCCCCGGCGAAATGGAAGATGTGGGTGAACACGAAGGCCGACACCCCGAGCGTCGCGAGGAACGACAGCACGACGGTGGCCATCAGCATCAGCGGAGCGACGATCGCCCGTAGCAAGATCATCAAGACGATGAAGACCACCAGCAGCACCAACGGAATCACCACGCGGTTGTCGCGCTGGCTGGACACCTGCACGTCGTAGTTGACCGCCGTTGCCCCCCCGACGAGCGCGTCTGGCGAGACCGCGTCGAGCGAGGTCCGCAACCGTTTGATGGTCTCGTCGGCCTCCGGGCTGTCCGGCGCGGACGACAAGGTGACCTGGATCTCGACGAGATCCCCTGCGGTCTGTGGGTCGGCCGCCGGCCCCGCGATCCCCGGGTCGGACGTCGCGGTGGCCATGATCGCCGCGGCGTCCGCGGCCGGACCGATGATGATGACCGGACTCCCGGTGCCCGCCGGGAAGTGTTCCTCGATCAGGTCCTGACCGATCACCGAGTCGGGCGCGGTGATGAACGCGTCGGTCTGCGGCAGGCCGTCAGCCTCGAGGTTGACCGCGTTCAGCGCGAGCAGGCCGAGCACGAGCGCCGTGGCCACCCACACCGCCCGCGGCCGACCCGAGATGCTGCGACCGAGCCGGGCGAATACGCCCTGCTCCTCGTGCACCTCCGACCCGACGTGCGGGATGCGGGGCCAGAACGCCCACCGACCGAGCACGACCAACAGAGCGGGAAGCAGGGTGAGCATCGCCAGCAGCGCGCAGGCCACGCCGATCGCAGCCACCGGCCCGAGCGCCCGGCTCGACTCGACGTCGGAGACCAGCAGGCACAACAAGCCGACGGCGACGGTCGTGGCCGACGCGATGATCGCCGGACCGGCCTTGTGCAGCGCCTCGGCCATCGCCTCGTGCCGGTCGTCGTGGCGACGTAGCTCCTCGCGATAGCGCGCAACCAGGAGCAGCGCGTAGTCGGTCCCGGCACCGAAGACGAGCACCGTGAGGATGCTGGCGGTCTGCCCGTTGACCACGAGGACGTCGTTCTTGGCCAGCAGGTAGACCACTGTCTGCGCCAGCGTGAGCCCGCCGAAGACCGAGATCAGCGGAAGCAGCCACAGCACCGGGCTGCGGTAGGTGAACAACAAGATGATGATGACGACGAGGGCGGCCAGCCCCAGCAGCCGTACGTCCAAGGTGTCGAACACCTTGACGAAGTCGCCCTGGATGCCGGCCGGTCCGTCGACCTTGACGACGAGCCCGCCCTCGGTCGTGGCGATCGCGCGCATCACGTCGACGTCCTGGCCGATCGCGAACCCGTCTTCGGCCAGCAGCGGCACGACGATCTGCAGGGCTTGCCCGTCCTCGGAAGGGATGACGGGGGTTACGTCTCCGACGATCGTCAGGTCGGGTGAGTCGAGGAAGGCCTGCCGGTCGGCCTGCGCGGTGGCCGTGTCGGCCTCGGTGATCCCGCCTTCTCGGACGTAGACGACCACGGCCGGCAGCGCGTCCTCAGCCCGGAACTCCCGCTGCACGTTGATGACCTGGGTCGACTCGGCGTTGCCCGGCAGGTAGGACTCGGCGTTGTTGATCTGGACGGAGTTGAGCTTGGCCGACAGCGGGCCGGCAATCGCCAAGGCGACGACCCACAGCACCAGGACGAACCACTTGGTCTTGCGCCCGCACACCAGGTGCGCGATCCGTCGACCAGGTGCGACTGGCGTCCCACCCGGCGTCCCACCCGGCGTCCCACCCGGCGTCCTCCCCGACGAAGCAGCGGGCCGCCGGTGCGCCATGGGGCCTCCTTCGGTGGGATGTCGGCGTGCGGGGTCGGCATTCGGGATCTGCTTGCCCGATCGGTGTGCAAGGTCAGCGCGGACCAACGTAGCGACCCCAAGATCGGCTCGCCCGCTGACCGTCCAGAAGCCGAGCTCGCAACCCCGACCGCGTCCGCGACACGCCGACAAAACCCGCGACACGCCGCGTATACACCTCGACACGCCGGTAAACCCGGCGACACGCCGTCTTCACCTGGTCACGCTGCGACACAAAGACGACACAACCGGGACCTCCAAAGGATGGTCACGGGTGGGCCTAAGGGCAGATAGTCAGATCGAGCACCCAGCCGTGATGAGCCCGGGCGCCCGTTTTACCTACCCCTCGAGGAGGCTCAGATGACGCTCTTGGCAGGAGACGCCACCGTCGCCGTACCCGCTCCGCTGTCCATCGTTCCCGCACAGCCAACGGTGTCCGCCGATGAGTTCGAGCTCGCCGACCTCGACCGCCTGCTCGCCGTCGAAGCCCCCACCGCGATGTGGTGGGCCAAGGCCGCGAAGCTCGTCGACCGCCTGACCGAGCGGATGTGGGAGCACCGCACCCAGGTCGAGGGACCGAACGGTCTGCACAGCGAGCTCATCGCCGAGCAGCCGCGGGTGGCACCGGCCGTCGAACGCCTCGAGGCCGACCACCTCGATCTGGCCGATCGTTTCGTCGCCACCCGCAGCCTGATCGGTGAGTGCGCCGGCGACCCCGACATGGTTTCGCTCGTGAAGACCGAGATCGCCGAGATCAAGGACCGACTCGAGAGCCACCAGAAGCGCGCCAGCGCCGTGGTGCACGACGCGCACAACGTCGACATCGGCGGCGAGTAGGCGCTCACCCGTCACGTCACCGGGCACACGCAAACCCTACGGCGCTCGACGCTCGCCGTAGGGTTTGCGTTGTGGACCGCGTCATGGACAGCGATGCAGACAGCGCCATCGACACAGTTGTGGGTGGCATCGAGATCGCCGACAACTCCCTCGGCGTCCGCCTGATCCCCTACCTCGAAGCGTGGGAGCAGCAGCGCCGCCTGCAGTCCGCAGTTGCAGACAGTACGGCTCCCGACACCCTGGTGCTCCTCGAGCACGAGCCGGTCTACACCGCGGGCCGTCGCACCGAGCCCTGGGAGCGCCCCACCGACGGGACCCCCGTGGTCGACGTCGACCGCGGCGGCAAGATCACCTGGCACGGCCCAGGACAGCTGGTGGGCTACCCGATCATTGCGCTGGCGGCGCCGTACGACGTCGTCGGGCACGTCCGGCGCATCGAGCGCGGCCTGATCGCTGCCTGCGCCGAGCTGGGGCTGGCCACGGCCCAGGTCGAGGGACGCAGCGGAGTCTGGGTCACCGCAGACGACCGCGGCCCGGACCGCAAGATCGCCGCCATCGGCATCCGAGTCGCGCGCGGCGTCACCATGCACGGCTTCGCGCTGAACGCCGACTGCGACCTGGCCGCGTTCGGGGCGATCATCCCGTGCGGCATCACCGACGCGTCGGTGACGTCCCTGACCGCGGAGCTGGGTCGCGAGGTGTCGGTGGCCGACGTGGTCGATCCGGTTCGTCGCCACGTCGTGGCGGCCCTGTCCGAGTCGGGACGCAGGAGGCCTCTGCTTGACGCCCGAGCAGGCAAGGCGCCAGGCGGGGAGGCACACACTGATGTTGAGCCGGCCGTAGGCTGGACCGCGTGACGATCGCCCCGGAAGGCCGCCGCCTGCTGCGCGTGGAGGCCCGCAACACCGAGACACCGATCGAGCGCAAAGCCGCCGTGGATCAAGACGACCCTGCGCACGGGGCCGGAGTTCACCCAGCTGAAGGCGCTGGTCAAGCGCGAGGGCCTGCACACGGTGTGCGAAGAAGCCGGCTGCCCCAACATCTACGAGTGCTGGGAGGACCGCGAGGCGACGTTCCTCATCGGCGGCGACCAGTGCACGCGGCGGTGCGACTTCTGCCAGATCGACACCGGCAAGCCGCAGCCGCTGGACCGCGACGAGCCGCGGCGGGTGGCCGAGTCGGTGCGCACCATGGGGCTGCGCTACGCCACCGTCACCGGCGTCGCGCGCGACGACCTCGACGACGGCGGGTCGTGGCTGTATGCCGAGACCGTCCGGCAGATCCACGCGCTCAACCCCGGCACGGGGGTCGAGCTGCTGATCCCCGACTTCGACGGGCGGGCCGACCAGCTCGGGCCGGTCTTCGACGCCGCCCCTCAGGTACTGGCCCACAACGTGGAGACCGTGCCGCGGGTGTTCCGCCGGATCCGGCCGGGCTTTCGCTACGAGCGCTCCCTCGACGTGATCACCCAGGCGCGCGCGGCCGGTCTGGTCACGAAGTCCAACCTGATCCTCGGCATGGGCGAGACGATCGACGAGGTCGTCGAATCGCTGCGCGATCTGCACGACGCCGGCTGCGACCTCGTCACGATCACCCAGTACCTCCGCCCGTCGCCGCGCCACCACCCGGTCGAACGCTGGGTGCACCCCGACGAGTTCGTGTCACTGGCCGCTACGGCCGAGGAGATCGGGTTCCTTGGGGTGCTCAGCGGGCCGCTGGTCCGCAGCTCCTACCGGGCCGGCCGGCTTTATGCGCAGGCGGTGGAGCGGCGACGTACCCCCGACGCCGATGCCGTTGCCGCCGCTGTCAACGCCTCCGATGCGATTCAGGCCGGGGCCTGACAGCAGTGAGTACGGGCGCCGCTGCGGACCGCTCCGGCACGGCCGCCGGCGGCGGCGATCATGAGCGCGACATCGTCTATCCGCCGGTCATCGTCGCCGCGAGGACGGTGTTCTTCGGGCTCGGCCTGAAGTTCACGATCACCGGCGCGGAGAACATCCCTCGCGAGGGTGGCGCCGTGCTGGCGATCAACCACACCGGGTGGCTGGACTTCACCTTCGCCGGGCTCGCCGCTCAGCCGTCGAAGCGGCTGGTGCGGTTCATGGCCAAGGAGAGCATCTTCGAGGCGCCGGTCGCCGGGCGGCTGATGCGCGGCATGCACCACATCCCCGTGGACCGGGAGGCCGGCGCGGCCGCCTACCGCGCGGCGGTCAAGGCGCTGCGCGCAGGAGAAGTCGTCGGTGTCTTCCCCGAGACCACCATCTCGCGGTCCTTCGAGCTGTTGCCTTTCAAGACCGGCGCCGCCCGGATGGCGGTGTCCGGCAAGTCGCCGATCGTGCCGGTGGTCATGTGGGGCTCGCAGCGGGTGTGGACGGCGGGGCACAAGCGCCGCGTGGCGCCCTACCGAATCCCGATCAGCATCGACGTGCTCCCGCCGGTGACGGTGGCCCGTGGAGACGACGCCGATGAGGTGACCGAGACGATTCGGGCCTCGATGGAGGTCGCGCTGCATGCGGCGCAGGAGCGCTACCCGGCGCGTCCCCGCAACGAGGCCGACCGTTGGTGGCTGCCGGCGAGGCTCGGGGGTGCGGCTCCGACGCCCGAGCAGGCCGAGGTGATCGCGGCCGAGCGGGCGGCCAAGCGCGCCGCCCGCAAAGCAGCCGAGGGCAGCTGACCGGTCTGATTCTGCAGGGTTGGCGGCTCCCGTAGGCTGGGACCACCATGGCGAAGACCCCCAAACCTCCGAAAGCGCCCAAGCCCCCCAAGGCGGAGAAGAACGGTCGGCTCAAGCAGCTTCGGCAGGCCTACACGCTGACCAAGCCGAACGACCCCTACATCGGGTTGATCCTGCTGGGCGTGTTCGTGCTCGTGATGGCCGTGTTCATCGGCCTGGGGCTGCTCATCGGCAACCCGTGGACGCTCGGCATCCTCGGGGTGGCCGTGGCGATCCTGGCCGCCATGTTCGTGTTCAGCCGCCGCGTCGAGAAGGCCGCGCTGTCCTCGATCGCTGGACAGCCGGGCGCCGCCGCCGCGGTCCTCAACTCCTTGAAGCGAGGCTGGACGGTCACCCCCGCGGTGGCCGTCACCCGCAACCAGGACATCGTCCATCGGGTGACCGGCCGGCCGGGTGTCGTTCTCGTGGCGGAGGGACGGCCGGCCAGCGCGACGAACCTGCTCACCGCCGAGCGCAAGCGCACCGCGCGGGTCCTCGGCGACGCGCCGGTGCACGAGATCCTGGTCGGTGACGGCGAGGGTCAGGTGCCGCTGCGCAAGGTCTCACGAACGGTGATGAAGCTCCCCCGCGCGCTGAAGCCCGCCGACGTGACCGAGCTCAACCGCCGCCTCAAGGCGCTGGACGGTCAGCGCGGACAGCTCCCGATCCCCAAGGGGCCGATGCCGAAGGGCACCCGGATGCCCAAGATGCCGAAGGCCTGAGCAGGTCGCTCAGCTCAGCGCGTACGACCTCGGCGCCGGACGACCTCAGCGCCGGACAACCTCAGCGCCGGACAACCTCAGCGCCGGACAACCACCGAGCCCGCCGCCTTGTCGTGCAGTCCCCGGCCGTCGCGGTCCCAGATCACGGCCGGGATGACGAGCAGGATGAGTACGGTCCGCAGCAGCACCCGCAGCGGCCCGAGCCGGCCCCCGTCGACGCGCTGCACGCGCATCGCGGTCAGCCGCTGGCCGAACGACGCCCCGCCCAGCCAGGTCAGCAGCCACACCTCGAGCACGAACAGCGCCGTGTTCCAGACCCGGACCTGATCGATGGATGCGGCGCCGCCGTGCAACCGGGCCACGACCGCCCACCCCAGCACGTAGCAGGACAGCCAGTCGATGCTCAGCGCCCCGAGGCGCCGGCCGAACGACGCGATGGCCCCCGGACCGTCCTCGGGGTAGCCGAGCCGAGCACCCCGGTGCGGCGGCTGGGTGTCGGAGGCGGGTCGGCCGGGGCCGGACAGCCAGGAGAACACTTCCTCGCGCGACAGCCGTGCCGTACGCGCTTCGCCCGCGGCAGGTGCAGTGTCATCGTCACCGGTATCGGGGCGGGACCCACCGACATCGGGAGTGGATCGCTCCTCGGCCATGGGGCCTCAGCCTAGGCCGCCCGATCACCGACTCAGCGAGGGCGCCGTAACACCGGCGAAACAACCGAGACACCGGCGAGAAACTGGGGCGGCGTAGGGTCCGGACGACCGGCTCGCGAGAGCCGTGCCACAACCCGAGACCGACTTACCCGTAGTTCGATCCCCGAGGAGGGGTGGATGTTCTCCAACGCCGACGAGGTCATGGCCTTCATCAAGGACCAGGACATCGCATTCGTCGATGTCCGGTTCTGCGACTTGCCGGGGGTCATGCAGCACTTCAATGTGCCGGCCGCCACGGTGGATGCCGACTTCTTCACCGACGGTCAGATGTTCGACGGCTCCTCGATCCGGGGCTTCCAGGCCATCAACGAGTCGGACATGAAGCTCATCCCCGACCTCTCGACGGCCTACGTCGACCCGTTCCGCAGCGAGAAGACGCTCAACGTCAACATGGGGATCGTCGATCCCTACACCAGCGAGCCCTACAGCCGCGACCCTCGCCAGATTGCCGCGAAGGCGGAGGCGTACCTCAAATCCACCGGTATCGCCGACACCGCGTTCTTCGCGCCCGAGGCGGAGTTCTACATCTTCGATGACGTGCGGTTCGAGACCAAGCAGAACGCCGGCTACTACTACATCGACTCCATCGAGGGTGCCTGGAACTCCGGACGTGTCGAGGAGGGCGGCAACCGAGGGCACAAGACGCCTTACAAGGGCGGCTATTTCCCCGTACCCCCCGTCGACCACTACGCCGACCTGCGCGACGCGA
This sequence comes from uncultured Actinomycetota bacterium, assembly GCA_963819985.1. GTDB lineage: Bacteria > Actinomycetota > Actinomycetes > DATJPE01 > DATJPE01 > JANPBY01. The sequence goes on from CAWFYH010000003.1 coordinate 24,063, forward strand.
TGGTGGTGGCCCTCGACAACGTCGGGCTGCAGGTCGAGCGTTCGCACCACGAGGTCGGCACCGCCGGGCAGGCCGAGATCAACTACCGCTTCGACTCCCTCGCCAAGTCCGCCGACAAGGTGATGCTGTTCAAATACATCATCAAGAACGTCGCCTGGGAGCACGGCAAGACCGTCACGTTCATGCCCAAGCCGCTGTTCGGTGACAACGGTTCCGGCATGCACTGCCACCAGTCGCTGTGGAAGGACGGCGAGCCGCTGTTCTACGACGAGCTCGGCTATGGCGGGCTGTCCGATCTCGCGCGCTGGTACGTCGGTGGGCTGCTCCACCACGCGCCGTCGCTGCTGGCGTTCACCAACCCGACGACGAACTCCTACCACCGGCTAGTGCCCGGCTACGAGGCGCCGGTCAACCTCGTCTACTCCGCGCGTAATCGTTCCGCGTGCATCCGGGTGCCTGTGACGGGATCGAACCCCAAGGCCAAGCGCATCGAGTTCCGGGTGCCCGACCCGTCGTCGAACCCCTACCTCGCGTTCTCGGCGATGCTGATGGCCGGCCTCGACGGCATCAAGAACAAGATGGAGCCGCCGGCACCGATCGACAAGGACCTCTACGAGCTGCCGCCGGACGAGGCCGCCTCGATCGCGCAGGTCCCCGGGACCCTCGCCGAGGTGCTGGACAACCTCGAGAGCGACCACGAATACCTGCTCGAGGGCAACGTCTTCACCGCCGACCTCATCGAGACGTGGATCGACTACAAGCGCACCGCCGAGATCGACCCGATCCGGCTGCGCCCGCACCCCCACGAGTTCGAGCTCTACTTCGGCATCTAGCCTCCGCAGGCCTCTGACCTCGCCCGCGGATGCGCCAAGGTCACCTCGAACTCAGCCGCGGACAACGCATCAACGGCCCAGTACCAGAACACCAGGCGTGACCAGGTTCGAGGCGTACGCAGACGAGCACGTGTGGGTGGGCCGCATCGAGAACGACGCCGACCACGAAGCCTCGGGCTGGCACATGCACCCCGGGGAGCGGCTCGAGTCCGAGCCGGGTGACTTCGTGATGATCCCCAAGGGTGTCGTGCACCGCGAAGGCAACGCGGGCGACGAGGCCAACGACGGCATCGTCGTCCGCCTCGGGGAGGGCCCGGTCACCATCAACGTCGCTGGCCCCGACCCCGCCTGACGCGGCACGCCTCGGTCCCGCTGCGCGACGTCCAGTCCACCGGCTCCACCCTCGGCAACCGAGCGAGATCGGCACCCAGGCGCAGGCACCCCGTCGAGCCTTGATGTGATCGCTGTGCGGCTCGTGTTCACGTCCCGCTGCTGTCTCCTGTGCCACGCTTGGGCAATGGCTCAAGAGTCGACGCCGAGGACTCGTGTGGCCGCCGCAGTCGCGCGTGAGGGCGAATCGGCATTCGTCGCAAGGTGCGTTGCGTTCCTCGACGGATCGTCCCCGGACCCCGCCTTGATCGAGGTCATCGGTGGTGCCGGCGTCGGATACGTCATGTCTGGTCACGAGGGTGGTCCGGGAGGGTATTGGCCCCGCACTTGGGTACTGCGGGCACTCCTATACGCATGGGACACCTCCGCCGAGGATGCAGTCATCGACGCCTGCGGCGACCATGCATGGCGTGTCCGTGAGATGGCGGCCAAAGTGCTCGCACGTCACAAGGTTGCTTCGCGGGAAGCCAGAGCCGCGATGCTAAACATGATCCACGATGAAAACGCGCGAGCGGCAAAGGCGGCGATGCGCGCATGGGACGTTTCGGCGGGAAGATCATGAGTCCAGACGCCGATCTGCACGCGACCGGTTCACCAGCACGTCGCGTCGCACCGAGAGCCTCGCTGGGGGCGGCGGGGTGAGGATGATCGGTGTCGGCGGGGTGCTGGCGTTGGCAGACAACCGCCGCTAGACAGGTGAGGTGGGGCGGGTCGGCACGGCGACGCCCTCGACCCGTCACTTCCGTACTGCCGGCCAGGACGCGGACCGACGCCCGCACCTACCGGCGAATGGCGGGCGACTCCAGATGCGAGCGCGAACGGCTCTTCGGTTCGGTCCGCGCTGGATACTGTTTCGGGATGCCTGTTCGCTACGTTTCTCCTGAGGAGGACAGCGGGCGTTGGACTGGGTTTCCTTTCCGCGCGGGCGACATCGTGATTAGCACGCGGTCCAAGAGCGGCACGACCTGGATGCAGATGATCTGCGCCCTGCTCATCTTTCAGACAAACCGATTCCCTGAACCCTTGTCGCGGTTGTCGCCGTGGCTGGACCGCACCACGGCTCCCGTGGACGAGGTCATCGCGCACCTGGACGCACAGCAGCATCGCCGGGTGATAAAGACCCATACCCCGCTGGATGGAATCCCGTTGGAGGAGGGTGTCAGCTACATCGTTGTCGGTCGTCATCCGCTCGACATGGCTGTGTCCATGTATCACCAGGGCAACAACATCGATCGCCAGAGGCTCCGTGAACTCACCGGTGCGCTGGAACCCGCTGAGTCCAAGACACCGCGTCCCGACCTGCACAGCTGGTTGCTGGACTGGGTCGACAGTGACGCGTCGCCGACCGAGCAGATGGACGGCTTTCGCGGTGTGCTCTGGCACCTCACCGACGCATGGGCACGACAGAGTCAGCCCAACGTGATCTTGGCCCACTACGACGATCTGCTCAGCGACCTCGGCGGTCAGATGCGCCAACTCGCCGACCGGCTTGACATCCAGATTCCTGCGGACCGGTGGCACGGGCTTATCGACGACGCCACCTTCGCCAGCATGAAGGGTCGTGTTGATGAGTTGGCTCCGAACAGCGACGGAGTCTTGAAGGACAACCGTGCCTTCTTTCGACGCGGCCAATCAGGCGCTGGGCTCGAAGTGCTGGACGAGCCAGAACTCGATCACTACGTCACGCGGGCGGCATCCCTTGCGCCAGCGGCGATGCTCACCTGGCTACACCGGCAAACCGAGCTTGCGTAGCCCAGCCCACGGGTCCGTCCCCTCCCGAAGCGCGATTGCCGGATCTTGGTACCCGGATGCGAACGAGAACGGCACCTACGCGTCCCCCTATGGAGATGCGGGTGAGCTCACCTTCGTCGGGGAGGTCGGCGTGGCAGAGCGCCTCCACACCAGCACGAACATCAAGACGACCGTGATGCCGATGGTGTTGAGGATGGTGATCGACACCGTGACCAATGGATCGGCGGCAAAGGGGAAAATCATCATCAGCAGCATCGGGGCGATGTTGCGCATTGCTGTGGTTATCTCGGCCGCGTGCCTGACCGCCTGGTCCTTGACCCGAAGACCGGAAACCAGCAGGTAGCCGCACCCGAGGCCGATGAATGGGCCAGCGATGGCCGCGATGTAGCTCTTGGTGCCCCACTCCTGGACGAAAAGATCCCAGTACGCCACCAGCGTGAAGTTGACGTTGAAGAGCAGACAAAGGATGGCCACCCGGACCGTCCACCGTGTCAACGACGGAGTGAGGTCCGGCCACCAGACCCTGAAGCCGCAGCCAAGGACAAGCGGCAGGAGCAGGAAGAGCAGCAGCGGCCACGCCACGTCCCACACCGAGACCGTGAGTTGCACGTCAACAGCATCGACAGCCAGGGGCAACCCGATCGGAAGGGCAATGACGGTCCCCAAGGTCAAGATCACCAACAGCGTGGTTGAAATGCCGACATCCGCCCTGCCCAGCTTGGCGAGGATGGGAGCGAAGGGCATCCCCGCGCACAGGGCCGCGACACAGAACCCGACCTTGATCTCGTCGGGGATCGACGAGGCGATCGTCAGCAGATAGCCGACGAAGACGAGCGGTATGACCACGAAGTTGATCACCAGGAGCCATCCGGCGATCTTCCGATGATCGGAGGCTTGCCTCAGCAGCTTGCCGATCGGGAGCCTGAGGCCCAACCCAAACGAATTCAGTATGACGAAGAGCACCCCGAACCCGTTGATCAGGACGACGCTCTGACTGGACGGAGTCATGTCGCTCAATTCTGACGAGGCTGCTGGTCCACGTGAGGTGGGGCGCACCCTGCCCCACCGGGCCTTCGAAGGGTAGGACATCGGCGTGAAGGGGTGAGGACCGGCCGAGCGCGAATGCCGGATCTGCCTTGAGAAGGCGATGCAGACCGGCACATATCGATCACGGGCAGTCCACGGAATCGGGATCGTGCCCCGTCTGAACCTGGCGGAAGGGTCCGCTCCGGGTGATCGAGGTGAGCCGACCGAACCGCCATCCGCGGCCTGCGCAACTGTCGATCAGGTCGCCGGGCGAGGTGGTACGGCGCGGATCAACTCGAGCAGATCGACATCTGACGCGGTGTCGGGGATCTCGCGGGCGAGCTCCGCCAGCGTCTCGTCGACCCACTTGATGTACGCCTTGGAGCTGATCAACCCGTACCTGGCGGTCGCACGGACATACCGCGCTGCAGGCACGGCCTCGAGGTGGGCGAGGATCGCCTCGAACCTGGCGACGGCCGCCGTCTCCGCCGCTCGCTCCGCGAGCAGCATGGAGCGGATCGCCTGATCGCCCATCCGATGCCCGAAAAAGAGCTTGAGGAGTTCCGGCATCCGGGACAGCGTCGGTGGGAGATCGTCGCCAGCGAGCCAACGATCGAGTTCCGCAAGGCCCGCGCTTGTTGTTGCGTAGATGCGTTTGTCCGGGATGAGCTGCTGGCTCACCTCGGTCCCGGCGATGAGGCCGTCCGCTTCGAGGCGAGGAAGCTCCTTGTAGATCTGGCTCTTCGAGACGGGCCAGAACTGCGCGACGGAGCGGTGTATGGCGGCCGTCAGGTCGTATCCGGACATCGGGGTGATCGAGAGGTACCCGAGCAAGGTGTACGACGTCGGCGTCAACCGGCGGTGAGGCATATCGCGAGTGTACCTTTTGTTCTAGTCTCGGAGAGACTACATTGATGGTTGTGGGTTCCCCAGATCTGTCCGAACGGCGCGCGGCGCACCACGCCGGGAAGCGTTCCGGTGCGGCGAGGATCGTGATCCGCGACATGGTGCTGCCGATCGTCGTGTTCCGGTTGGCGCGCGGCGCCGGCGTGCCGGAGGTCTGGTCCCTCGTGCTCTCGGGTCTCCCCCCTGCGGCCGGGGCGCTGATCGACTGGCGACGACGACGCCAGATCGAGGCTGTTGGCCTCGTCGTACTCAGCGGTATTGCGCTGGCCATGCTGTTGGCGCTCCTGACCGACGACCCCAAGGTCCTACTCTTCGAAGGAGCCCTGGTGACGGCCGTGTTCGCCATGGCGCACCTGATCTCCATCCGGGCGCGCCGGCCGTTGATCTTCTACCTCGGACAAGCATTCCAAGGGGGCCGCTCCTCGGGCGCGGGCATCGAGATGGAGGACGAGTACGACCGCTACCTAGAGGCACGATCCTTTTGGCGGATGGCGGCGATCGTCTGGGGAACGGTCCTCCTCGCCGAGGCGGCGGTGCGGGTTGTGGTGATCAACAACACGTCGACGTCCACCGCACAAGCCATCAACCGGATCGCCCCGTTCGCAATCACCGCCGGACTGATCTCATGGACCCTCTGGGCCGGTGCCAGGGCACGTGAGGGCAAGCCGCCGAACGCTGTGCGCAGTCAACCGGACGCGTGAACTCGGCGATCGATGCAGGCATCTGCGTCCCACTCGTCACGAACCTCATCCTGATTCATCCCAGCGATAGTGCCGGTTCCGCCTGCTGAGAAGCGAGCGCGATCGGCACGCGTAGGTTCGCTGGTCGGTTCCGCCCGTGCTGCATCTCGCCGCGGCGTGGCCCCTAGCCAGCCCGGCGCCGGGACCGAATACTGGTTGGGCCGCTTGCCGCTCAGGCTGAAGGGTCTTCGTCATGGGATTCTCGATGGGCCTGGTCCTACCGATGCTGGAGCGGCCGGTCGAGGGAATCGCTCCGACGTGGACTGACATGCTCGCCATCACGAGGGCAGCCGAAGAATGTGGCGCCGACACGGTGTGGCTCGCAGACGAGATTTTGTGGACAGATCCGGATTGGCCTGGCTCCCGCGGATGGTGGGACTGTCTGACCGTGGCGGGAGCCCTAGCGGCCGCCACCACGACCATTCGAATCGGCAGCTGGGTCATGTCGGCGTTGCAGCACAAGCCGGGCATGGTCGTCAGAGCCGCGGAAACCTTAGACGAGCTCTCCGGCGGGCGCTTCGTGCTCGGCCTTGGGGCCGGTCATGCCGGCGGAGCCACCGAAATGGGCTTCCCAACCGATCACAAAGTAGCCCGCTACCTGGAAGCGCTGGAAATCATCGTGCCGCTGCTGCGCGGCACCGAGCCCGTCACGTTTGAGGGGGAGTACTACCGGAGCGAGAACCTGATTGTTCGGCCCCGGGGTCCGAGGCCCGGTGGTATTGCGCTCATGATGGGCGGACATTCCCCGCAGACGATGACCGCGGCCGTGCGGCACGCCGACATCTGGAGCGCGTTCGCGACCACGAGCAGCCAGCCTGACGCTTTCCGCGACATGACCCACCGGTTGGACCAGATCTGCGAGGAAGTGGGGCGCGACCCTGCCTCGATTGAACGATCGGTCGGCGCCGTCGTTGAAGTGGGCACCGGAGGGGCTGCCGAGGAGTTGGGGTTCGGAGTCCCTATCACTGGTTCGATCGATCAGATCACCGAGACCGTGGCCGGGTTCCGTGACGTGGGGGTGACTCGGGTCGAGATCATGCCCTGGCCCCCGACGCTGGATTCAGTCGAGCAACTGGAACCGTTGTTTGCGCACCCGATGTAGCACGGAAGCGAACAAGAACGGCACATCCCGGGCTAACTTCGGGAGTCGCTGCCAAGGGGGAGCACGACTTGGGGTGCCCCGTTTTGAGAGGTGAACGTCCGGCTGGCTCGTTCACATTGCGCCGTGTCAACGCGGCATCGAACGATGAGACCGTCGCGGGTGTTCTCCCCGGCCATGTTGTCGTTGGTGACGTTGAACAGGACGGAACGGGGACCTTCCCATACGGGGGTGTCAACAGCCCCACGAAGTTCGTCGGGGACGTCGAAGGCAACGATCTGAGCCTGTTCCGCGACGTCGTAGATCTCGTAGTTGTCGGTGAGGACACGGTTGCCGTCATAGAGGGCCTTCGCGTCGATACCGCACATGCTGGCGATGACGGGGATCCGCCCAGATGGCCGGAGGCGCAGGACCTCGGTGCACTCCTCGGTGACCCTGAGGCCGTACCCGTCGGCTTGAATCAGACCCGCCTCGGCAACCTTGGGCAGTCGTTTCGGTGCACCGGTGGGCATCCACAACCACAGGCGGTTCTTGGTGTCGGAGTAGACCAACCCCGAGGGCGTCCATGCGTAACAGAAGCGGATATGCCTAGGACTTGGGCCGAGTCTGTTCCCAGCAGGCAAGGAAACGACCTCTGTGACCCCGGCCAGGCGCGTCCGGTCCGGCGACACCAATGCGCAGTGGCGCCCTGTGTTGAGTGGGTCCGCTGCTTGGTGTCGGAGGGCGGTAAAGGTTCCTCCCGGGGACAGCACACCGGATATGGAACTGCCTGGTTTCGCGGTGTCAGGTACAGCAATCAACCAACCGCCGTCCAGCACGGCGAGGACGCCCCCGAGCCCCGTGGAGCCCTGCGGAAGGGGGACGCGTTGTGCTCCGGCGTACAAGGTCCCGCCATAGGTGAAGACGGCCTTCGCGTCTGGGCCACGCGGAAGGCTGGCTGCCCAGTCATACCGTGCCTCGTTGGCCTGGTACTTGAGTTCCTTCTTCGTCAAGGAGGCTTCCGGCGACGGGCTAGCGCTCAGCGTTGAAGGTGCGGTCGGATCCAGCGGACCAGCGCCCGTGCACCCCGCGAGCGTGAGGACGGACCCGCCGAGAAGCAGCACCCCGAACCGTCGCATCTCAAATCTCCCGCATGGCTCGTTGGACGCAGGGCGTCGGCGAAGTGCTCCTCACGGCACCTGTCCGCGAATACTGCCGGGTCCACGACTCATGATGCGCTGGATAGCGGCACATCGGCGCTAGCGGACCCCGCCTACTCGCCCACGTCCGCATCCACGTCATGCTCATTGGATGCAGTCGAGGGGGGGCTCGGGAATCGCTCCTCGACTATGAGTGTCGCGACGACTCCGGCGACCAGGATCACTGCCGCCGCGATGCAGAAGGTACCTAGGCCGGTGAGAACTGCCGCGATGGTGGAGGTGGCAGACAACGACAACCCGCTGGGCGCCAGAAAAGACGACTCGCCAAAACTGTCGGTGCCGAAGGTGCCCAAGCCGTGGTAGGTGGCCCATGCCCCGAGCCCAGAGGCGACTAGGCCAGCACCTAGCAAGGCCGCGGACCCGATGCTGAGTCGTTTGCGAAGGTTTGAGGACATGCGGACCCCCAGTGTGGGCTTGAACCGAGCGCGCATTCAGTGGACCAGCGCCGTCCAACAGCATGCCGCAAAGACCGCCCGCGAATGTCGGACTTGGTCTGGCAAGGCGATGCCGAACGACACATCGGCTCGGTTGCATCTTGAGCCCTAGCGGGCCGTGGCAGCGTGCCATCTAGCGGAGTTGGCCGGTCAGCCGCCGGTCCTGAGCCGACCATCGCCAGTCGGGCTCAGCAGCCGGTTGCGGTCTAGCTCGGCGGGGTGAACGTATTCGTGCAGGCTCGAGACCGCCTGTGCCTCGATCATGTCCTCCGGCGCGACGTGGACCGTCTTCTCAAGATCCGTCAACGACACCGGGTAGTTGCTCTGGTCAGCCACTCGACCATTATTTGCCTGACCACAGACGATGGCGCGCCATATCGGGCACTTCGGGGCGTGCGCGCTGTCACGCCGAGCGGAAGCCCGGCTGGAAGCCCCAATCCGGGAAGGTGTTCGCGAGAGTCGACAAGTTCTGCTCCCAGTCCGGTGGTCCGAGGGTGTAGGGCTCGACGAGGTTGATCTGTGAGGCGCTCACGTCGAAGCCCCATCCGAACCCGGCCAGAGCGTGTACCTCCAAGGCGTTCTGGTCTTCGTCGGGGACGCAGAGGAAGCTGTGAGCCCGCCAGCGCATGTCACGAAGTGGCGCCCTCGACGGTGCGTCGAAGAGCTGGGGGTTCAGCCCGATCCAGCAGAACGGATGTGGCAAGTCGCCGAGGAATGCGAGTGGATCAATCTCGTACTCCCGACCGCCGCTCACGTTGTCGTTGCTGCGCACGAGCTGGACCCAGCCCAGCACGGCGTCGTAGCCGCGAGCCGGGTAGTCCACGGTCGCGTGACACCACGGGAAGCCTGCTGAGTCCGGTCCTGCACCTACGAGAGCGGGATCGTCATTGCGCTCGTATGTGACGTGGATGCGTCCGCCCAGTCCTCGCAAGCTGAAGTCGAAGTCCACGCCCCCCAACCTAGCTTCCGCGGCCTCGGTGAACTGTTCGCGACGTGGATCGGGGTTTGGCCACGAGCCCGGCCGCCGGGCGCGAATGCCGGATCTTGTTCGTTGCTACCTAGCGGCACTTCGCCGGCGTGTTCGCACGCAACAGCACCGACTAGTTGATGATCTCGCCACGTTCATCCGCGAGGATCGCTGCCAGTCGGTCACCCCATTCCTGTAACGCAGCCGGGGGTGAGCCGAGTCCACTCGGTCACCTCGCGGACGATCCTGACGGGATCTCTGCTGCGGTAGGACCGGGTCGGGTTTCCGGGGAACTTCTCGTTGGTCACGTTCGGGTCGTCCCTTCATCCAGCACGTCAGTCATCGCCACAGCCTCCAGGACGACAATGGTGTACCTCGCATATTGGCAGCCGCTGGCCCGACCTCCTGCGCAAACCTCCCCGCTCGCTCCACGCCCACCGCCGACAAAGAGCGCCCAGATATAGGGGTTAGCCCGCATGAAGAAATCGGGGTTAGCACGCAAGACACGTCGCCTGCGCCCGGCCAAGACGCTTCGCAACCCCTCATCCCGAGGGCGGACAAGGGAGCAAGTTCATGAGCTGGATTCGACGATCGCTCGTCGTCGGTTCGCTCGCTGCGTTCGCGGCCGGTCTCATGACCGCGCCTGCCCAGGCAGCGCCCGCGCCAGACGTCTACTACGACCCCCCGACCCCGTACGCCTACCACGACACGTTCGACCCCGGTTGCGACACCGCACCGTTCAAGGTGAAATCGCGCGGGGAAGGGGTCAGCTCCACGCTCAACGTCCCGGGCAGCAACGGTCAGGCCTTCCTGGCCGGTGACACCTACTCCTTCCACGAGAAGTGGATCAACAAGAAGACCGGCAAGCACTTCACGCTCACCGGACAGGGTCAGTTCAACGAGCTCACGGCGACCCGCGTTCCGAAGTGGAAGGTGCCCAAGGCCCTCATCCCTGACGGGGGGCTCGTCGGGCCGATCTAGAGGCCACCGTTCAGGAAGGCCACTTCCCGCTCCTCGACGTGGACATGTGCCAACTGGGTGCCAGGCTGACCCGCTAACGCCAAGCATCCAATCCTGCTCGGGCAGCCGACGGACTGGGGAAGTTCACTGGCGCTGTAGCACCTCTGAACTTCCCCGATCCGGCTGGCCCGCAGCGCGCAGCCCCGCGGGGGCGTGGAGGATGGCTCGGTGGAGCGGATCAGCGCACGAGCCTGGCTGATCTGGGTCGTCGCCCTCATCGCCTACACGGTCGCAGTGCTCCAGCGAACCTCTCTCGGTGTAGCCAGCCTCGACGCCGCCCAGCGCTTCGACGTCACCGCGGGCGTACTCGGCGTGTTCGCGGTCGTCCAGCTCCTCGTCTACGCCGCCATGCAGGTGCCTGTGGGCGTGATGGTGGACCGCGCCGGGCCGCGCGCCCTGGTGGTGTGCGGCGCAGCGTTGATGGCGGTGGGCCAGCTCTCCCTGGCCCTGGCCACGACGATGCCGGAAGCCCTGGTGGCCCGCGTCCTGGTCGGTGCGGGCGACGCCATGACGTTCATCAGCGTCATCCGGCTGGTCGCGAGCTGGTTTCCTCCTCGACGAGTCCCACTGGTCACCCAGCTGACCGGCATCACGGGCCAGACCGGGCAGATCCTGAGCGTCATCCCGCTGGCCGCACTGCTGCACGGTCCTGGCTGGACTCCCGCCTTCCTCTCGGCAGCGGCGCTGAGCGTCCTGGTCGGCATCCTCGCTTTCGCTGTCCTGCGCGACTCCCCGGCCGGCAACCGCACGAACGACATAGCCCCTTCCTGGGCGCAGGTACGGCACGATCTCGTCTCAGCGTGGCAGCACCCGGGCACGCGGCTCGGCCTGTGGACCCATTTCACGACCCCGTTCTCGGGAACAGTCTTTGTCATGCTCTGGGGCTATCCGTTCCTCGTCTCCGGCGAGGGTCTGTCCATCGCCACCACCGGAACTCTCTTCACGGTGCTCGTCGTCGTCGGCATGGTCGCCGCACCGTTCATCGGGGAGGCAGTGGCGAGGCATCCGCTGCGCCGGTCCTGGCTCGTCCTCGGCATCGTGGGCTCCGCCATCGCCGCCTGGACCGTTGTGCTCGCCTGGCCAGGACCAGCGCCGCTGTGGTTGTTGGTGTCTTTGGTGGTCGTGCTCGCTCTCGGTGGGCCGGCGTCGATGATCGGCTTCGACTACGCGCGCACCTTCAATCCGCCCCACCGCTACGGCACCGCTTCGGGCATCGTCAACGTCGGCGGCTTCGTCTCCGCCCTGGTGACGATCCTGTTGATCGGCATCGTCCTCGACCTCACGGGCAACGGGACGTCGTACTCCCTTGACGGCTTCCGGGTCGCCCTCTCGGTGCAGTACCTGATCTGGGCCATCGGCATCACGGGCATCCTGCGGACCAGGCACACCGTCCGGGCTCGGCTCGCCAGCGAGGGTACGGTCGTCCCGCCGATGCGCGACGCGCTGCGCCGCCGCCGGACCGATTGAATCGGAGCTGGGGGAAGCAATGAGCGGGCGGCGAGTCTCGAGACTGCGGTCAGGGGTTAACCCCGATGACCCGGTCACGGGTCGCCGGTGACGATTCCCTCGAACCTCTCACCAGGAGGGGCAAGGAGGAACTGCAATGAACACGATCCAACGAGCCCTCGGCGTCGGCGTTATTGCGGCAGTGGGAGCGGGGCTGCTGGCACCACCGGCGAGCGCCTACGCGCCACCCGAGCCGTACTACCAGAAACCCACGCCCTACGAAGGGAAAGACACCTTCAACCCAGGCTGCGAGAACGCCACCTTCAAGGTGAAGAATCGGCATGAAGGTGTCAACGCAATCCTCAACATTCCGGGTACAGACGGCCAGGCGTTCCTCGGCCAGCAGACGTACTTCTTTCACGAGAAGTGGATCAACAAGAAGACCAAGAAGCATTTCTTCGTGGACGCCGCCGGGCAGTACGCAGACACGTCGGCGACCAGGGTCGCCAAGGCGGACGTCCCCGCAGACCTGATCCCAAAGGGCGGGCTGGTCGGCCCGGTGTACCTGTTCAAGGCGCAGGACATCACCAAGCACTACACGGTCACGAAGGCCAACGGCCGAGTCGTGCTTCGCGACCGGGGCGTCTTGTCCATCGAGGAGCTGTTCGACACCCTCGGCGACCACAAGCCCGGTGGGACCTCGCTGCGCTGGGAGATCGTCGACAAGGACGGGAAGTTCCCGTCTCTCGACGTGGACCTCTGCAAGCTCGGCGCCCGCCTGACCCGCTGAACCCAAACCAAGCCCGTCCCGGGGGGTCATCCGCAGATAGGCGGATGACCCCCGGGACGTTTACGTTCCGAGAACTGTTCGAACGAGGGAGCTAGGCCAACGACGGAGCTAGGCCTGGGTCACGGTGAAGTTGTGCCACGCGAGCTCCTGCAACGCGTGCATCGGAGCCGTCCAGACCTGCATCCCAGGCGGTCCATCAGGAATCGGGTCGGCGTCGGTCGCGGTCAGCAACGCGGCACCATCCACAGACATCTCCAGCTCTGCGGAACCGTCGTCTGCGGTGACGCACTGGGCTTCGATCGAGACGGGTGACCCGAACTCGACGCTGACGTCCCCGGTCTCAGCCAGCGATTCGACATGGCGATGGTCGTCAGCCTTGCGAATGGCGGCATAGCCGTCGCGCACCACGAACTCATACCACTGGTATTGCGCGTCGGTGTCAGGAGCGTTGCGACACATGACCCCGAAAACGCCGCCGCCGCTGATCGGGGTGACGTCGGTCTGGACGGTCACGCTTTCCATCGACTGGCCGGCGTCGAAGCGGTTGACCAGCTTTTCCGGGATCCATGAGGCCACGGCGCCGATGAACCCCCAGCGTTGGTCACCGTTCTCGAAGCTGATGGTGCCGTACGACGGGTCGAGCCCGGTTGTCCAGCCGTTCACGTCCCCCTCGTCGAAGGAGTCGTCCAGGATGACCGTGGCAGGTGCGGCCGTGGACGAGCTCGACTCCGACGGGCTGGGCGAGGTTGCATCCTCCGGTCCGGACGGAACGTTGGTGCCGCCGCAACCCATCAACGTGACAGCAACAACTCCGGTGATGGCACCGGCGACTGGGCGGGTCTGGATGCGCACGGACTACCTCCCTGGGTCGCCGCAACCTGGTCATCCCGACGCCGTTGGCGGCGGGGAACGCGCTCGGATACAGGACAGGCTAGGCGGCGAAGTCGTCCGCAGACAGCGGGTTGACCCCGTTCTCGAACAGGGGCTAACCCCCTCCCTGACACGTGTCCCGCGAGGATGATGGGGGACGTGTCCGACGGCACCAGCACTGCCCGCGAACCGATAGCGGGCTGGGTGCTGCTCGGGGTCACCCTGATCGGGGGGCTGATCACCGGGCGTGCTCAGGTGGAGGCGCGCGGGTCGTACGCGTTCGCGGTCGTCGACGTGTCCACCGGACTGGCCATCGCCGGGGCGGGAGTGGCGGTCTGGCGGCGCCGGCCGGACAACGCGTGCTGGTGGCTCTTGGCATTGTCGGGCCTCACGTGGTTCGTCGGGTCGGCCGTGCGCATGGAGCCGGAGGTCATCCGCATCACCGCATTCGTTGGTGTGCGGTGGTACTTCGGGTTCCTCCTCGCGGCCCTCCTCGCCTATCCGGCCGGGCGGCTCGTGGGCGCGGCCCGTCCACTGCTCGCCGTGACAGTGCTCGCCCTGATCGCGCACTCCCTCTCCAGGCTCCTGTTGTACGTGCCAACCGATGTTGCCAACACGGGCACGACGAACTGGGTCACGTCAGTGGACGATCCAGCCGCATGGTTGAACGTCGAAGAGGCGTTCGCCTATGGACAAACCGCGTTGGTCCTGGCCGCAACCGCGCTCATGGGCGCGCGCTGGTGGCGGGGCGGTCGGCCAGAACGCCGCATGCGTACGCCTCCGTTGCTGGCCGGCGCCGCCCTCACGGTCGCGGTCGGGGTGGAGAACCTGGCTGGCTGGAATGCCCCGTTCGCCGCGCTGGACGTGCCCTCCTACCTCGTGCGCTACCTGCTCCTGGTCATCACCGCATGGTCCATCGCGTACGGCCTGCGGCAGCTGCGGCTGACACGGATCGATGTCGTTGAGGTCGTGGCAGACCTCGGAGACGTACCCGTGGACACGCTTCGGGTTGGCTTGTCGCAGGCGCTGGACGATCCGTCGCTGCGGGTGGCGCGTTGGTCAGCCGAGCAGGACGCCTACGTGGACGGTGAGACGGTCATCGACCCCGCCGACGTTCGGCCGGGCCGTGCGGTCAGCATCGTCAGCGGCTCGACCGGCCCGGTCGCGGCCGTCGAGCACGATGCAGTGCTGCTGGAAGACCCCGGTTTGGTGGGGCTCGTGACGGGGGCGGTGCGGGCGACTGCTTACACCGAACAACTTCGAGCGCAGTTGCAGGACCAGTTGTTGGCGGTGGCCGATTCCCGGGCCCGCTTGGTAGCCGCTGCCGACGACGAGCGGCGCCGCATCGAGCGGGACCTGCACGACGGCGCCCAGCAACGCCTGGTCTCGGTAGCTCTCAAGCTCCGTCTCGCGGAGCAGGAGCCGACGGTGGATCCGTCGGCGGCGGAGGTGTTCGGTCGGGCCGCCGACGAACTGACCGTGGCGATCGACGAGCTGCGCAAGCTGGCGCGCGGCTTGCATCCGGCGATCGTGACCGAAGCGGGGCTGGTCGCTGCCTTGGAGTCGCTGGCTGACCGCGCGCCGGTGCCGGTCGCTGTCGACGTGCGCATGGCGGCCGAACCAGCCGAACCCGTGGCGGTGTCTGTCTACTTCGCGGTGGCCGAGGCGCTGACCAATGTTGCCAAGCACTCAGGTGCCACTCACGCATCGGTGTGCGGGCGCGAATGCGACGGGCGGCTGGTCGTGACCGTGCGGGACAACGGCGTGGGAGGAGCGAACCTCGGGGTGGACGGTGGGCTGCGTGGCGTGAACGACCGGCTGGAAACGGTCGGTGGCGAGCTTCGGGTTCGGGACTGTGGAGCCGGCAGCTGCGAGGGGTCGTCCGGCACGGAGATCGAGGTGCGCGTTCCGTGCGGGTCGTAGTCGTTGAGGACCACGCTCTCCTACGCGCCGGCGTGGTGGAGCTGTTGAAGCGCGGCGACCTCGACGTCGTCGGCGAGGCGGCAGACGCAGAGACCGGACTGGCGCTCATCCGCGCCTGCGACCCGGACGTCGTCGTCCTCGACGTTCGCATGCCGCCCGGGCACTCCCTGGAGGGGATCGAGCTCGCCGAGACGTTGCGCGCCGAACACCCGCACCAGCCGATCCTGCTGCTGACGCAGTACGTCGCCGCACCTCATCTGACTCGGCTGCTCGCCCGCGGTTCGGCCGGGCTCGGCTATCTGCTGAAAGACCGCGTGCTCGACCCGAGCGAGCTGATCAAAGCCGTACGTCGCGTCGGAGCGGGTGGGTCGGCCATCGACCC
Source organism: uncultured Actinomycetota bacterium (assembly GCA_963819985.1). Lineage (GTDB taxonomy): Bacteria > Actinomycetota > Actinomycetes > DATJPE01 > DATJPE01 > JANPBY01. Next base: position 39,840 of record CAWFYH010000003.1, read on the forward strand.
GGTCGTCGTGGAACAGCTCATGCGCCGCAGCCAGACCCGCGGTGAGCTCGGGCAGCTGACCGAGCGCGAGCTCGAGATCCTCGGACTCATCGCCGAGGGCCGCTCCAACGCATCGATCGCCTCCGCGCTGTGGCTGAGCCAGAAGACGGTCGAGGGCGTGGTCGGCCGGGTGTTTCACAAGCTGGGTCTCGAGGACAGCCCAAGCGACAACCGCCGAGTCCTGGCGGTGCTGGCCTACCTGCGTGCCGGCCAAAGCTGACCATCCCTCAGCAACCCCGCTCGGTGATTGCTGGCTGGGCTTGACCTTGACGCTGGGTCAGGGTTGCACGCTTGCTTCATGACGACGACGCAAGCAATCCAGATCTCCGGACTGACGAAATCGTACGGCGACAACGCGGTGCTCCGAGGAGTGGATCTGAGCGTCCCCCCCGGCACCGTCTTCGCCTTGCTCGGCTCCAACGGAGCCGGCAAGACCACAGCGGTGAAGATCCTGGCCACCCTGCTCAAGGCCGACGGCGGGACCGCTGTCGTCGACGGGCACGACGTAGCCGCGGAGCCCGCGAAGGTCCGGAAGTCGATCAGTCTCACCGGGCAGTTTGCCGCCATCGACGAGATCCTCACCGGGCGGGAGAACCTCGTTCTCGTGGCGCAGCTGCGACGCCTTCCGGACCCGGGCCGGGTCGCGGACGACCTCCTGTCCCGGTTCGGGCTGACCGAAGCCGGCCGGCGCAGAGCTGCCACCTACTCCGGAGGCATGCGCCGGCGCCTCGACATCGCGATGAGCCTGATCGGAGATCCGCGGGTGCTCTTCCTCGACGAGCCGACGACCGGTCTCGACCCTCAATCGCGCATCGAGGTGTGGAAGACCATCCGAGCGTTGGCGGGCCAAGGCACCACCGTGCTGCTCACCACGCAGTACCTCGACGAGGCCGAGCAGCTTGCCGACCGGATCGCCGTCCTGCACGAGGGTCGGATCATCGCCGAGGGCACCCTCGCCGAGCTCAGGAAGCTGCTCCCGCCGACCAAGGTCGAGTACGTCGAGAAGCAGCCGACCCTCGAAGACGTCTTCCTCGCGATCGTCGGTCACGACGAAGCCCACAGATAAGGAACTGCGATGACCAACGACTTCCTGCACGACACGACGGTCCTGCTCAAGCGATCCCTGCGGCACATCCTGCGCAGCCCGGACACGATCATCACCACCGCCATCACACCGATCGCCATGCTGTTGCTGTTCGTCTACGTCTTCGGCAGCTCGATCGATGTCGGCGACAGCAGCTACGTCAACTACCTGCTGCCCGGGATCCTGCTCATCACCGTCGCGTCCGGGATCGCCTACACCGCCTTCCGGCTCTACACCGACGTCTCAAGCGGCATCTTCGAACGGTTCCAGTCGATGCCGATCAGCCGGTCGGCCATGCTGTGGAGCCACGTGCTCACCTCAGTCGTCGCGAACCTGACCTCCGTCGTGCTCGTCGTCCTCGTCGCTGTGGCCATGGGCTTCCGGACAGGTGCCGGGGTGCTCGCCTGGCTGGAGGTCCTCGGGATCGTGGTGCTGTTCACCTTGGCGCTGACCTGGGTGGCCGTGATCCCTGGGCTGATCGCCACGTCGGTCGACGGGGTGAGTGGTTTCTCCTACCCGCTGATCTTCTTGCCGTTCATCAGTTCCGCGTTCGTGCTCACCGTCGGCATGCCTGGCCCCGTGCGTTGGTTCGCCGAGAACCAGCCGGTCACGCCGATCGTGAACACCATCCGGGACCTGTACGCGCAGGAGCCGGTCGGCAACGACGGTTGGATCGCCTTGGCCTGGTGCCTCGGCCTGCTGCTCGTCGCGTACGCGCTCGCGATGCGCACCTACCGCCACCGAGCTCTCGCCAGCAAGCTCGCAGAATAAGACCATGCTGACCATCAGCCAGCTCGCGTCGTATGCCGGGGTGACGGTGCGAGCCGTCCGCCACTACCACGCCAAGGGTTTGCTGCCCGAGCCTGACCGAGACCACTCCGGCTACCGGCGGTACGACGCCGCAGCGGTGGTCGAGCTCATCAGGATCCGCACCCTGGCCGACGCAGGCGTACCCCTGTCGCGGGTCCGTGGACTGCTGGCGGCCGACGACTGGGAGTTCGCCAGTGCGGTCGAGGACATCGACAACCGCCTGCGGGCCGAGATCCGCGACCTCCGGCGGCACCGCGAACGGATCGCCAAGCTGGCAGCCGGCGACAGCCTCGCGCTACCCCCAGAGGTGGTCGCCTACCTCGACCGGATGCGCGAGCTCGGGTTCCGCGAGCAGGTGATCGAGATCGAGCGGGACAGCTGGATCCTGATCGCAGCCCAGATGCCAGACGCAGTGCCGGACCTCATGGCGATCAAGAGCGCTCAGCTCGAGAACGTTGGGCTGCGTCGGCTGTACCTCGATATCGGAGACCTCGTCGACTGCGCCCCCGATGACCCGCGACTGCCGGCGCTCGCCGACCGCGTCGCCGCCTTCATCGAGGCGGCAGCAGTCGAGGCCGTCGGAGTGGAGTACGACCACGCGATCAGCGACGACCTGATCGCGCTGCTCGACACGGCGTTCGTCGAATCCTTCCCCTGCGCGCCACGACTGCTCGAGCTTCTCGAGGAACGTGGCTGGCAAGGCTGGACAGACATCCACCGCAAACCTCGCTGAGAGGGTGGGGCGGGTGGGGGTTAGGTGACGATGCGGCTGGGCCAGGTCGCGTAGGCGATCGCCACGAAGATCAGGCCGACGGCGCCGGCCAGCGAGACGGCCCGAGCGGGGTCGAGGACCTCGGCCAACCAGCCGACGATCAGGAACGACACCGCGGTGGCCGCGTTGAAACCTGAAGCAGCGACCCCCATCACCCGACCACGCCGCGAGGGGGGGGTCAGATAGCTGATCGAGGAAACCACGGTGATGACGTAGGCCTGGAACATCCCCGCGACGAACCACATGACCACGACGACCCCCACCGGCGGAGCGATGGACGTGGCGAACAGCGGCAAGCAGGACAGACCTGCCAACGGCAACAACAGCTCGGTCTGCTTCGGCAGCGGAAGCCTCCCGAGCAACAACGCGCCAACAGCCGAACCCGCAGGTACGCAGGCGAGCAGGAGCCCGGTGACCCAGGCCTCTTGCGGTACCGAATAGCCGACGGCCACCGCCTCGGGGGCAATGAGGAACAGCGCCGAGGCCCAGCCGAACAGCACCATCGCCCGGCGGGTCGGGTCGGCCATCAGCTCGGTGAAGCCGGTGCCCAGGTCGGCGAACATGAGGGCGAGGGACGTCCCCGGATCGTCAGCGGCACCACGGGTGGACACCCGGGCTCGGATCAAGGCGTAGGAGATGAGGAACGTCAGCGAGTCAAGGCCCAGCGCCAACCGCGGACCCAACCAGCCGACGACGATGCCGCCGACCAGGAAGCCGACGACCTGGGCAGTGAGATTGACCGACCGGCCGATCGTCAGCGCGGCTGAGTAGAGATCGCGGTCCACGAGCGCGTCACCGAACAGCGCGGTGCGCGCGGAGGTGAAAGGCGCCGCCACGAACTCCGATGCCAGCAGGATCAGCAGCAGGACCACGAGCGGGGTTCCGTCGACCGCGAAGAGCGCGAGCAAGGCGATCAACCCGGCCCGAAGCAGGTCGCACCACAAGAGCACTGCCCGGCGCGGCAGCCGGTCGGCGAGCGAGCCCAGGATCGCCGAGCCGAAGATTCCGGGGACATAGGCGATGGCCAGCGTCAGCGCAGAGGCGAGCAGCGAGCCGGTTCGGGCGAACACCAGGAGCGCCAGGGCGACCCGCGCGATCTGATCACCGATATCGGAGAACGCCTCGGCCACCAGGAGCCCGCGCACCTCGGGCTGATCGAAGGCCCGCCTCAGCAGCGACGGGTCGCGACCGGCGGCGTCACTCACGCGTAGAACACCCTCTCCACAACCCCCCGCGCTCGTCTGGCTCGCCGCCGATAGTCCTCCTCGAGGTCACCGGTACGGCCCGGAGCGTACCCAACCACACGCGCAACACCAGCCCGCTCCCGCACGTCGACGGGCAGCGAGTCGCTGGCCCGACCGCGGACGAGCATGGCCGCGTTGCGCACCCGCGTCGCCGCCCGCCACGCGTCGGCCAGGACCTCAGCATCGGCTCGGGACACCAGGTCCGCGTCGACGGCGGCGTCGAGGGCCGCCAACGTCCGGGTCACCCGGAGACCGGGCACCGCAGCGGCGTGTCGCAGCTGGAGCAGCTGCACGGTCCACTCGACGTCACTGAGCCCACCCCGCCCCAGCTTCGTGTGCAGCGTGACATCGGCTCCCCGGGGCATGCGTTCGGCCTCGACCCGTGCCTTGATCCGCCGGATCTCACGGACGTCGGCCTCGACGAGCCCACCGGCTGGCCACCGGATGGGGTCGATCAGCGCCAGGAACTCCGCGCCGAGCTCGACGTCGCCGGCCAGCGGCGCCGCGCGCAGCAGCGCCTGCGCCTCCCACACCAGCGACCAGCGCGCGTAGTAGGCGGCGTACGACGCAAGCGTCCGCACCAACGGTCCCTGCCGACCCTCCGGACGCAGGTCGGCGTCCACCAGCAGCGGCGGGTCGGGAGCCGGCAGCGAAAGCAGCCGGCGCAGCTCACCGACCACGGCGTGCGCGCTGTCCTGCGCTTCTCTCTCGCCGGCACCGGTCAACGGGTCGTGCACGAACAAGACATCGGCATCGGAGCCGTACCCGATCTCGTGACCACCCAGGCGACCCATGCCGATGACCGCCAGCCGCGTTGGCATGGGCGAGCCTCGTTGCGCCTCCACCGCCCGGGTCGCCGCCGCGAGCCCACCTTGCAACGTGGCGGCGGCGATGTCGCTCAGCGCCGCGCCCACGCTGTCGACGTCGAGCAGCCCCACCAGATCCGCGGCCGAGACGCGGAACAGCTCCCGGCGTCTGATCGCTCGCACGGCGATGGCCGCCTCCCCCGGATCCTCGTAGCGCCCGACGGCGGCGAGCATCTCCGCGGCCACCGCCGAGGCAGCGCGCGGCCGGAGCTCCGAGTCATCCCCCAGCAGCCGTACGGCCTCCGGCGCGCGCAGCAGCAGGTCGGTGGCATAGCGACTCACGGCGAGCACCCGCGCCATCCGTTCCGCGACCAGGCTGTCGTCGCGTAGCAGCCGCAGATACCACGGGGTGGTGCCCAGGGCGTCGCTCACTCGACGGAAACCCAGCAGGCCGGCGTCAGGGTCTGGCTGCTCGGCGAACCAGGCGAGCATGACCGGCAAGAGCGTGCGCTGGATCGCGGCCCGCCGGCTGACTCCGCTCGTCAACGCGTCCAGGTGACGAAGGGCGGCCTGCGGATCGGCGTAGCCCAAGGCCTCCAGCCGCACCAGCGCGGCCTCCGGCGTGAGCCGCGCCTCTGACGCGTCCAGGCGCGCCACCGCATCGAGAAGCGGTCGGTAGAAGAGCTTCTCGTGAAGACGACGCACCTCGTGCCGGTGCTTGCGCCACTCGGCGTTGAGCTGGTCCACGGGTTGCTCGTGGTGGCCCATCGATCGGGCCAACCGGCGCAGCTCGACCGGGTCCTCCGGCACGGTGTGGGTGCGGCGCAGGCGCACCAGCTGGATGCGGTGCTCGAGGGTCCGCAGGAACCGGTAGGCCCGGTCGAGCTCGGCGGCGTCGTCGCGCCCCACGTAGCCGCGCGTCGACAGCTGCTCCAGCGCGAGCAGCGTCGTGGGGCTGCGCACGAAGATGTCGGAGCGTCCATGCACCAACTGCAAGAGCTGGACCGCGAACTCGACGTCGCGCAGCCCACCTCGTCCGAGCTTCAGCTGCCGCTCGGCCTCCTTGGCCGGCACGTTCTCCTCGACGCGGCGACGCATCGCCTGCACGTCGACCACGAAGTCGGGCCGGTCCACCGCGGACCAGATCATCGGTGTCACGGCGTCCACGAAGGCCGCCCCGAGGGTGGGATCACCCGCGGCGGGACGCGCCTTGAGCAACGCCTGGAACTCCCAGGTGCTCGCCCACCTCTCGTAGTAGGCCGTGTAGGACGCGAGTGTTCGCACGAGCGCGCCCTGTCGGCCCTCGGGGCGCAGCCCGGCGTCGACCGGCCAGATCTCCCCCTCCGCGGTGCTCGTCGAGCAGATCCGCATCAGGCTCGCCGCCAGCCGGGTCGCCGTGGCCAGCGCCGCGGTCTCGTCCTCCCCCGCCATGGCCTCGGCCACGAACATGACGTCGACGTCGCTGCTGTAGTTCAGCTCGAGGCCGCCGGCCTTGCCCATGGCGATCACCGCCAACCGGCAGCGCGGCGCGTCCTCCGGCAGCTCCCCGCGAGCGATGGCCAGGGCCGCCTCGAGGGTGGCCGCCGCCAGATCCGCCAGGTCGTGCGCCGTGCGCGCCACGTCGATCTCGCCCGTCAGGTCGGCGGCCGCGATGGCCAGCAGCCGGCGGCGGTACGTGCTCCGCAGCGCGTCGTACCCGGCTGGGCCGGTCAGCTCGGCCACCCAGTCCCCGTCGCGCCGGTTGGCCTGCGCACAGCTCAGCAACCGAGCCCGCACCTCGGCGAGGGACGCCTCGGTCGGCTCGGTCATGACCACCCACTGGTCGGGGTGGCGCACGAGATGCTCGCCCAGAGCCGCGCTCGCGCCGAGCACGGCCACCAGCCGGGTCATCACCAGCCCGTGAGGCTCGGACAGCGCTGCCAGCAGGTCGGCCTGCACGTTGCCCGGCGCGGCACCCACCAGGCTGGCCAGCCCGGCCAGCGCCAGGTCGGGATCGGCAGCCGCGGCCAGCGTCTCCACCAGGCGGTCGTCCGACGCGGCCAGCCTCGCGAGCCGGCCGTCAGCCAGGGTCGCCTCGGCGCGCAGCGCATCGGTGAACCCGAGCCGGGCCAGCCGGCCGGCCGCGGAAGCCGTACGGCCGGTGTTGCGCGCGGAATCGCCGGACGTCACGCCGTCGACCCTCTCAGAGCACGGGCAGGTAGCGGTCGCGTTCGAAGGCGGTGACCTGCTGGCGGTATTCGTCCCACTCGCGGCGCTTGTTGCGCAGGAAGAAGTCGAAGACGTGCTCGCCGAGGGTCTCGGCCACCAGCTCGCTGCCCTCCATGGCCGTGACCGCCTCGCGCAGGTTCTGCGGCAGCGGGTCCAGGCCGAGGGCCCGGCGCTCGCCCTCCGACAGCGACCACACGTCGTCCTCGGCGCCGGGCGGCAGCTCGTAACCCTCCTCGATGCCCTTAAGTCCGGCCGCGAGCAGCAGGGCGTAAGCGAGGTAGGGGTTGCACGCCGTGTCGAGGGAGCGAACCTCGATGCGGGTCGACGCGCCCTTGCTCGGCTTGTACATCGGCACTCGCACCATGGCCGAGCGGTTGTTGTGACCCCAGCAGACATACGCCGGCGCCTCGCCGCCGCCGTACAACCGCTTGTAGGAATTCACCCACTGGTTGGTCACGGCGGTGATCTCCGGCGCGTGCTTGAGCAACCCGGCGATGAACGCCCGACCGACCTTTGAGAGCTGGAACTCAGCGCCCGCCTCGAAGAAGGCGTTGCGGTCGCCCTCGAACAACGACAGGTGGGTGTGCATCCCCGAGCCGGGGTGCTCGGTGAACGGCTTGGGCATGAAGGAGGCGTAGATGCCCTGCTCGAGGGCGACCTGCTTCATCACGAGTCGGAAGGTCATGATGTTGTCGGCCGTGGTCAGCGCGTCGGCGTAGCGCAGGTCGATCTCCTGCTGGCCGGGGGCGCCCTCGTGGTGGCTGAACTCCACCGAGATGCCGAGGCTCTCGAGCATGGTGATCGCCTGGCGGCGGAAGTCTTGGCCGACGCCGTGCGGGGTGTGGTCGAAGTAGCCGGAGGAGTCGACCGGCACGGGAGCCTGCCCGGTGGCCGGCTTGTCCTTGAAGAGGAAGAACTCGATCTCGGGGTGGGTGTAAAACGTGAACCCGAGGTCGGCGGCCTTCGCGAGCGCGCGCTTGAGGACGAAGCGCGGGTCAGCGTAGGAGGGGGTCGCGTCAGGCATCAGGATGTCGCAGAACATCCGCGCCGCCCCGGGAGACTCCGATCGCCACGGCAGCACCTGGAAGGTCGACGGGTCAGGCTTGGCGAGCATGTCGGACTCATAGACCCGGGCGAAGCCCTCGATGGCGCTGCCGTCGAAACCGATGCCCTCGGCGAAGGCGCCTTCCAGCTCCGCCGGTGCCACGGCGACCGACTTGAGGAACCCGAGCACGTCGGTGAACCACAGCCGAACGAAACGGATGTCACGTTCTTCGAGGGTGCGGAGCACGTACTCCTGCTGCTTGTCCACGGTCCTAGTGTGTCGCGCCCGTGTTTCAAGCAGGTAACCGGCCAGTCCCGTCGAGTGGCGTCGAACGGGGCGATCCCGGCGCCCGGACTGCCCCGTTCGTTGCCACTCGAGTTGTTGCCAGGCGCGGCGCGGACGACAGCCTCCCGCTCACTAGGCTGACGGCGTGGCTCAGCTGAGGTTGGCATTCGGGCAGGTCAACCCGACCGTCGGCGACATCGCGGGCAACATCGAGCTGGCCATGGATGCAGGCCGTAAGGCTGCCGCGGCCGGCGCCGACCTGCTGGTCCTGCCCGAGATGTTCCTGACCGGTTATCCCATCGAGGACCTCGCCCTGCGCCCATCCTTCGTCGAGGCCTCTCTCGCTGCCCTCCAGGCCCTCGCCAGCAGGCTCGACGCTGCGGGCATCGGCGACCTCGCCGTGGTCGTCGGCTACCTCGGCCGGCTCGCGATACCCGACGGCACGCTGCCCCCCGACGACCAGCTGGGTCGACCCCGTGGGGCCCCGCAGAACTCCGTTGCCGTTCTCCACCAAGGCGAGGTCGCCGCTCGCTACGCCAAGCACCACCTGCCCAACTACGGCGTGTTCGACGAGTTCCGCTATTTCGTGCCCGGCACCGAGTCGTGCGTCGTGCGCATCCGAGGGATCGATGTGGGCCTGGCCATCTGCGAGGACCTGTGGCAAGACGGCGGCCCAGTGACCGACTACGCCGCGCGGCGCCCCGGATTGCTGGTGGTGCCCAACGGGTCGCCCTACGAGCGCAACAAGGACGACGTACGGCTCGCGCTGGCCCGGCGCCGCGCTGCCGAGGCCGGCTGCACGCTGGCCTACCTCAACATGGTCGGCGGCCAGGACGAGCTGGTCTTCGACGGCGACTCCCTCGTGGTGACGGCCGACGGCGAGCTGTTGGCCCGCACCGCGCAGTACGTCGAGACCGTCGCCGTTGTCGACCTCGAGCTGCCCGTGGGCGACGCGACCGCCGAGGTCAACGCTGTCTTGAGCGCCGAGCCGCGCGAGCCGTACGTCTCCGAGCCCGCAGTCATCGAGGACCGGATGCCCGACCTGGCCGAGGTCTATGGCGCGCTCGTCCTGGGGGTGCGCGACTATGCACGCAAGAACGGGTTCACCGACGTGCTCATCGCCGCGAGCGGAGGGATCGACTCGGCGCTGAGCGCCGCCATCGCCGCGGATGCCGTCGGTGGCGCGAACGTGCACCTCGTGTCGATGCCCAGCGGCTACTCCTCGCAGCACTCCAAGGACGACGCGTTCGACCTCGCGGACCGGCTCGGGAGCCCCTATCGGGTCGTCGCCATCGACGCCATGGTGCGGGCCTTCATCGACGCGCTCGGGCTGGAGGGAGTCGCCGAAGAGAACGTGCAGGCACGGGTGCGGGGAACCGCCCTGATGGGCATCTCGAACTCCGAGGGGCAGCTCGTCCTGGCAACCGGAAACAAGAGCGAGCTCTCGGTGGGTTACTCCACGATCTACGGCGACGCCGTCGGCGGGTTCGCTCCCCTCAAGGACGTGCCCAAGACCCTCGTCTGGGAGCTGTCCCGCTGGCGCAACGCCGACGCGCGGGCGAGGAGCGCGATCGCCCCGATCCCCGAGTCGTCGATCAGCAAGCCCCCTTCGGCCGAGCTGCGACCAGACCAGCTCGACACCGACTCGTTGCCCGACTACGCGCTGCTGGACGATCTCCTCGACGACTACGTCGAGGCCGACCGCAGCCTCACCGACCTGGTCGCCGCCGGCTTCGACCCCGCCCTGGCCGAGCGAGTGCTACGGCTGACCGACACCGCCGAGTGGAAGCGACGGCAGTACCCGCCGGGACCGAAGGTGTCGCCGCGCTCGTTCGGCCGCGACCGTCGCCTGCCCATCACGAACCGCTGGCGCGAAACGGCGACGGACCCCGATTGAGCGGTGTCCACTTCATCCCGGGCCAGATCGCTAGGGTTGAGCAGCATGAGTCAGGATCCCCCGGGTCGAGGCGCACAGCCGTGGAAGCACCTCGCACCCGTGCCGAGCGACGGCATCCTCGTGCACCTCGGTACGCACAAGACGGGAACCACCGCCCTGCAGGCCGACCTGGAGGCGCTGGCCCCACAGCTGGCGCAGCGCGGGGTGAGCTACCCCCACACGGCAGAGTCCACCCGTGCCGCTGCCCAGGCCCTCACCGGGAACCAGCACGGTTGGGCGGCCGGCGGCGACCCCTTGTTCGCCGACGTCGACGCCCGGCCCACCCCGCAGAAGCGGCGCAAGCTCTGGCGTCGTTACGTCCGCGAGATCGAGTCTCAACCAGGACGCGTCCTGATCAGCTGTGAGACCTTCTGCCAGGCCAACGACGCCCAGGCTGGGCGGCTGGTCAGAGACCTCGGACCTGACCGGGTCCACGTGATCGTCGCCTTCCGGCCGCTCCAAGCCCTGCTGCCGTCCACCTGGCAGGAGTACCTCCGGGGCGGGAGAACGACGCCCTATGAGGATTGGCTGGCTGGCGTCCTCGCCGATCCCCCTGACCCGCAGATGACCCCCAGCTTCTGGCGTCGCAACGACATCCCCGCCCTGGTGAATCGCTGGACAGACCTGGTGGGGACAGCCAAGGTGACCGTCGCCATCATCGACGCCAAGGTCGACGTAAAGGTCCGCCGTGCCATGGAGGCGCTGCTGGCGCTGCCCGAGGGCACCATCGCGGAGACCGGTGCGGTGGGGGCCGCCAACCGCTCCTTGACCCGAGCCGAGTGCGAATTCGTCCTCGCGGTCAACGCTGCGGCACGGGACAGCGTATCCATGCGCGACTACCTTGAGCTGATCCGCTTCGGGGCCGTACCCGCCATGGTGGACGGACGCGTCCCACACCCGTCGGAGCTGGGCCTCGGCCTCCCCGACTGGGCCGTTCCCCGAGTCCAGGAGCTCGGCCGCGCGCACGCAGCGTGGCTGCGGAGCTCCGGCGTTGCGGTGCTCGGAGATGTCGACGTCCTGGCCGAAGCCGTCGGCCGACGACCGTCCTCGAGCCACCACCTGCCCCCGCAAGCAGCCGAGCTCGCGCTGCTCGGAGCGGTGAACGCGGCAGCTCAGCGATCGCGGGCGGCTGAGCAGGCAGCCCAACAAACCCTTGAGCGTGCGGTCAAGCAAGCCAGTGCCGCTCCGCCCGCTGTGACGACCACGCAACCGTCCGGGTCGTCTGGGTTGACCCAGGGACTACGACGACGCGCCCGCAAACTCCGCCGGCAGCTCGGGCGTCCCCCAACGCCGACCAAGAACTGACCGTCAGGTCGCCGTCGTTGCGGCGATCCCGGCCCAGACGATGGAGATCAGCCGGTCCACGGCGCCCTCAGGCAATGGCTGCCCCGGCGGGGTCGACATCGTGAGCATCAGCAACGGGGACGTCAGGGCCAGCGCCGCGAGCTCGACATCGAGATCCGGCCGTACGTCTGCCCGCTCGATCCCGTCCCGGAGCACGGCGCGCATCCGCTCGCGTCGAGGGGCGATCACGCGCGCGACGTAGTCGTCGAACAGCTCAGGATGGCTGGTGCGATAAGCCAGCATCCGCGGCATGATCCGCCCCGACACCGAGGTCGGGTCCTTGCGGCAGACCTGCACCATGAGCAGCTTGGCCCGCTCGACGGTGGACAGGTTCTCGGGCGGGTCGACCATGCCGTCGTTGAGCGTCGCCATGGCGTCGGCGACGAGCTCACGCTTGCCGGGCCACCGGCGATAGATCGTCGCCTTGCCGACCCCAGCCTCGGCCGCGACGGCCTCCATGGTCAGAGCATGGAAGCCCTCGTCGGCGAGCATCTCCAACGTTGCGGCCACGATCGCGTGGTCGGCGTCGGCGCTGCGTGGTCGGCCGGGACCTCGGCGGTCGCCGGGTCCCGTGCCGACCTGGGCAGTCTCCCCACTCGCGGTCACGACCGCTCAGGCTCCGTCACTGGTTCGCCGCCGAGCTCGCCGACGACCTCGGCGAGGTAGCTCTCCTCGAGCCGTTCGGCCTCGAGGTCGGCTTCGGCGGCGCTGTGCGCCGCCCCGACGAGCGGGTGCTCACCGTCGGGGCCGATCCCGGCGCCCGGCGCCGGGGCCTCAGCCCCGCTGTGCCCACCACGCTGCGGCTGGGCGATGGGAGGCAGCAAGAACCACACGACGATCGCCGCGATCAGCACCAGCACCATCGAGATGAGGCTGGTCACGTGGGCCGCTCCGAGGAAGGAGTCGTAGGCCACCTGCTTGCCCTGGGCCACCAGGTCGGCCGCGGCTCCGTTGGCGCCCAGCTGGTCGAGAACCGCCACGGTGCCACCGACCGAGTTGGTGGCCAGCTCGCGGACGTCATCCGGTGTGCCCGCCGGCAGCGACGACAGCACCGGCGAGACCCGGTCGGCGTACTGGGTGGCCAGGATGGTGCCGATGACCGCCACACCCAGGGCGCCGAAGACCTGGCGGACCGTGTTCTGCACGGCCGAGCCGGCGCCCGCGCGGGCCAGCGGCAGCGCGTTCTGCATCACCGTCGACGCAGGCGCGATCACGTTGCCCATGCCAAAGCCGAAGAGGAAGAAGATCACCAGAACGATCCACAGCGGCATGTCGATCGCCAGCTCGGCGATGCCCAGCATCGACAAGGTGACGACGGCCAGTCCGCCGGTCATGACCCATCGGTAGCCGAAGCGCGTCACCATGCCGGCGCTGCGAGGCGCCGCGATGATCTGCCCGATCGCGAACGGCAGGAAGCACAGACCCGCCTCGAGGGTGGAGAAGCCACGCAGCGTCTGGAAGAAGAACGGAAGCGTGAAGGTGATGCCGGACAGTGCGAAGAAGGCCAGGCTGACGGCCGTCAGGCTCACCGCGTAGCCGCGGTTCTTGAACAGCGTGACGTCGAAGCTGCGATGGTCGCTGCGCGCCTCAGCGATGACGAAACCGGTGAGTACGAGCACCCCGAGCAGGATCGGGACCCACACGCTCGGCGTGAGGAACGTCAGGGTCACCGAGGCGTGAATGATGCCGTAGACCAGCAGAACCAGGCCGACGAAGGAGATCACCAGGCCTGGGATATCCAGGGCCGCCGGCTTCGGGTTCTTGGTCTCGGGCACCACGCTCACGATGCCGATGACCCCGACGATGACGATCGGGACGTTGATGAGGAAGACGCCACCCCAGTCGTTGTTGGTCAGCCAGCTCGTCCAGCTCGGGTTCTCGAGGAGCAGGCCACCAAGGACCGGACCTAGGGCGACGGCTGCACCGACGGCACCGGCCCAGGCACCGATGGCCTTACCGCGCTCGTGCGGGGGAAAGACGACCGTGATGATCGCGAGGGTGACCGGGAGGACGGCCGCGCCACCGATCCCCATCAGCCCCCGGAAGATGATCAGCTGCTCGGGTGACGTCGCGAACGCGCACGCCGCCGAGGCGACCGCAAAGATCACCAGGCCGATGACGAGGATCTTCTTGCGGCCGTACTTGTCGCCGAGCACGCCCCAGGTGAACAGCAGGGCCGCGAAGACGAGGATGTAGGAATCGACGGCCCACACGAGCTGGCTCTGGTCGGCGTGCAGGTCGCGCTGGATGGTGGGCAGCGCGATGTTGAGGATCGTGTTGTCGAGCACGACCACGAGCAGGCTCGTGACGAGCACACCGAGGATCGCCCAACGGCGTGGGTGACCGGCGCCGGATGTCTGCCATCCGACCTGGGGCTGGGGGTTCATGCGGCGAGGACCTTCCGAGGAGCGGGTAAGTTTCGGAACGCATCCGTTTCGGAACTGTACCGTAACGGATCTTTCTTACGAGACGCAACCGTTCCGCTTTGGCAGGCATTCCCTATTCGTCGGCGCGCCGCGCGAGCCATAGGCGTGTCGCCGCCGGACGGCTACCCTGGAGACGTTCACCGTTCCGTACGGGGACCCGCGAGGGCCTCGAGACGACAAGGAGAATTCCATGGCCGATTCAGGCCTTTACGGGGGTGCCACCACCGGGCGCCGCATCACCATCCGCGACCTCGCCGCCGCCAAGTCCTCCGGCGAGCGGTGGCCGATGCTCACGTCTTATGACGCGCTGACCGCCCAGTTGTTCGACGCCTCGGGCATCCCGGTGCTACTCGTCGGCGACTCGGCGTCGATGGTCGTCTACGGCCATGACTCCACGCTGCCGGTCACTGTCGACGAGCTGATCCCGCTGGTCTCCGCCGTGGTGCGCGCGACGTCGCGGGCGATGGTGGTCGCCGACCTTCCGTTCGGCTCCTACCAAGCATCTCCCGAGCAGGCACTCAATACCGCCGCCCGATTCGTCAAGGAGTCCGGCGCGCAGGCTGTGAAGCTTGAAGGCGGGCAACGGGTTCTGCCGCAGGTCGAGGCGCTCGTGGCGGCAGGCGTACCCGTCATGGGCCATCTCGGGCTGACCCCGCAGTCGGTGAACGCCTTGGGCGGCTACCGCGTGCAGGGTCGCGGCGAAGCCGGTGACCAGCTGCTGCGCGACGCCAAGGCCCTCGAGCACGCCGGAGCGTTCGCGGTTGTGCTCGAGGTCGTCCCCGAAGACCTGGCCAGCCGCGTCACGAGCATGCTCGAGATCCCCACGATCGGCATCGGCGCCGGCGCTGGCTGCGACGCCCAGGTGCTGGTCTGGCAAGACCTCGCCGGCCTGAGTCCCAGGACCGCGAAGTTCGTCAAGAAGTACGCCGACCTGCGTTCGGTCCTGACCACTGCGGTGGAGCAGTGGGCCGGCGAGGTCGTCGATGGCAGCTATCCCGCCGAGCAGCACTCCTACCGCTGAAGCTGTTCCTGCCACCGGCGGGTTCGCCCGCCGGCTGGCAGGTGCATCGCCTCGAGATGGTCGAAGGTGTCGAGGTCGCATCGGATCCCCTCGGCGCACCGGTCGGTCAGGTCGAACGCTGACGCCCGGTGCCGGGCCAGCGAGCCGGGCCCGAACTCCGGGTGCAACCGACGACCATCGCGCGACGCGAGCATCGTGGTACCCGTGCCGGCGGCGTCGCCCACCACGGCGGCGCCGCTGGCGGGCACGAGCTCGAGTGCTTCCGCGAGCGCCTCGGAGCTGAGCAGCGGCAGGTCGGACACCAGCAGCGCCACCTGCGAGTGCCCAGCCTCCCAAGCCGCATCGCGACCTGCACACAACGCGGCGTTGAGTCCGCCTTCGTACGGCTCCGCGAGGAACTCAGCTCCCCAGGTCAGCGCATAGGGGCGCACCCCTGGGCCGCCGACCACCAGGCAGGTCCGCACGCCTGGCGTCGCGCGGACGGTCGCCACCGTGTCAGCGGCCAGCGCCACCGCGAGACCCTCTCGGGACCCGACCCCTGACATGCGCGACTTCGCGCGGGGGAAGTCCTTCACGGGCACGACGACGACCCAGCCGGCGGACGGGCTCACCGCACCGCCCCAGCCGGTTGCGCCGACAGGAGCGGCAGGTAGGACGTCACCTGCCGGCTCGCCAGCTGTCGTTCCACCGATACCTCGCCGTAGGTGGTCGTCCGCTGCCGCACCGGACGACCGTCGGTCATCTGCTCCAGCTCGGCCGGAGTCTTGGCCGAGCCGTGAGCCGAACCGGCCATCCGCGAGATCGTCTCCTCCATCAGGGTGCCGCCGAGGTCGTCGACGCCGGAGCGCAGCATCGCCTTGGTGCCCTCGACCCCGAGCTTCACCCAGGACGTCTGCACATGGTCGATGCGGCCGTGCAGCAGCAGCCGAGCCAAGGCGTGCACCGCGATGTTGTCGCGCTGGGTCGGCCCCGGGCGCGCGGCGCCGGCGAGATAGATCGGGGAGTTCTGGTGCACGAACGGCAGGGGGACGAACTCGGTGAACCCGCCGGTCTGCTCCTGCAGGCTGGCGAGCAGCTGCAGGTGGGCGACCCAGTGCTTGGGGGCGTCCACGTGGCCGTACATCATCGTCGAGCTCGACGGCAGTCCGACCCGGTGGGCGGTGGTGATGACCTCGATCCACGACGCCGTCGGCAGCTTGCCCTTGGTCAGCACCCACCGCACGTCGTCGTCGAGGATCTCCGCGGCGGTCCCCGGCACCGAGTCAAGGCCGGATTCCTTCAGCGCCACCAGGAAGTCGTGGATCGACAACCCGGTGCGAGACGCGCCGTTGACGACCTCCATCGGACTGAACGCGTGCAGGTGGATCTCGGGCGCGCGGGCTTTGACCGCTCGGGCGAGGTCGAAGTACGCCGTCCCCGGCAGGTCGGGGTCGATACCGCCCTGCAGGCAGACCTCGGTGGCCCCAGCCAGCCACGCGGCCTCGACCCGGTCGGCCACCTCGTCCAAGGACAGCGTGTAGGCGTCGGCGTCGGTGCGCCGCTGAGCAAAGGCGCAGAACCGACAGCCGGTGTAGCAGACGTTGGTGAAGTTGATGTTGCGGTTGACGACGTAGGTGACGGTGTCACCGACGACATCTCGGCGTACGGCGTCCGCGAGGCGGGCCAGCTCGACGAGGGCCGGTCCGTCGGCCACCGCAAGGGCCAGCGCCTGCTGCTCGGTCAACGCCCGAGGATCACTCTCGGCTGTGCGTAGCGCCTCGGCCACGTCGCGCTCGAGGCGCTGCGGCGCCCCACCGGCCGGGATGGTGGGCTCCAGACCGTGGCGCTCGACCACGCCTTCTCGAAGCTCGGCCCAGTCGCCGTAGACCTCGTCGAAGTCACCTCGACGGTCCTCGGTGCGACCGGCAACGTCGATGTCGACGTTGAGGTCGACCCGGCCGCTGCTCCCCCACTCCGGGTCCGGTTCCTGCCAGGGCAGTCCGTGGGGTATCCGACCCTCGATGGCCAGACCCGACGACGGTTCCGCGAGTGCGCGCACGTGCGGGAGGAGCCGCGGGTCGAGCCACGGTGCCTCGCGGCGCACGTACTCAGGGTGGGCCGTCAACCGTTCACGCAGCACGAATCCCGCCTCGGCGGTCCACGCCCGGAGGTCGTCCAGCTGTGGCCAGGGGCGCTCGGGGTTGACGTGATCTGGGGTGAGTGGGCTGACCCCGCCCCAGTCGTCGACCCCAGCCCCGAGCAGTCGAGCGATCTCGCCCGGTTCGGACAGGTTGGGAGGCACTTGGATGCGCATCCCCGGGCCGAGCACGAGCCGGGCGACTGCCACGGCGGCCAGGAACTCCTCGGCCTCAGTGTCGGGTTCGCCGGCCATCGCCGTCTCCGGCTTGGCGCGGAAGTTCTGGATGATGACCTCCTGCACGTGACCGGCCCGACGGGCCGCGGCACGCAGGGCAAACAAGGACTCCGCCCGATCGGTGTAGGTCTCGCCGATCCCGACCAGGATCCCGGTCGTGAACGGGATGTTCAGGCGACCCGCATCCTCGATGACCCGCAGGCGCACGTCGGGGTCCTTGTCGGGCGAGCCGTAGTGGCAGCCGCCGACCTCGTCGATCAGGCGCCTGGAGGTGGACTCCAGCATCAGCCCCATCGATGGTGCTACCGCCCGCAGGCGCAGCATCTCCTCCCACGACATGACCCCGGGGTTGAGGTGTGGGAGCAACCCGGTCTCCTCGAGAACCCGCACAGCCATCGCGCGGACGTAGCCCAACGTCGAGTCGTAGCCCCGAGCATCAAGCCACTCCCGGGCAGCCGGCCACCGATCCTCGGGGCGGTCGCCCAAAGTGAACAGCGCCTCCTTGCAACCGAGCGCCGCTCCCTGACGAGCGACCTCGAGCACCTCGTCCGGCTCGAGGTAGGCGGCGGGAAGCCGGCCGGGAACGGTGGCGAAAGTGCAGTAGTGGCAACGATCTCGGCATAGCCGAGTGAGCGGGATGAAGACCTTGCGGCTGTAGGTGACGACGCCGGGGCGGCCCGCCGACTCCAGCCCGAGGTCCCGAACACGAGCAGCCGCCTCGCACAACCGCACCAGATCGGCGCCGCGCAGCTGGAGCAGAACGGTGGCCTCGGCGGTGTCCAAGGCCTTCGCGCTGCCCGCGCGGGCGAGCGCCCGACGGATGGCCGACTGGCCAGGCGGAGCGTGTCCGGGTGAGGTCATCGCAGCTTCGGCAGCACTTCGGTGCCCAGGAGCTCGATCTGCTCAAACCAACGATCGAACTTGAAGCGGAAGTCGAACACCAGGTGCTCCACGCCGACCGCGCGGAACTTCTCGACCTCGGCGACAGCCTCGTCGGGGTTGCCCGCGATCAGCTGACCCGAGAGGTCCTCGACGGTCTCGAAGGTGCCCGACGGCGGTTTGACCGCGAACTTCGCCTTGTTGGCCCACGCAAGCAGCCCGGGGATGTTCACGTGCTTCAGGGCCTCCTCACGGGTCTCTTCGATCGAGGTGGGTGGGATCACGGCGACCGTCGGGACTCGGACGCCCTGCTCGGAGGACAGCTCACGCATGGTCTGCACGCGCTTGTCGAGCGTGGCCATCGAGATCCGCCCGGGCATCCACCCATCACAGAACTCTACGGCCAGCCGCGCCGAGCGAGGTGTCGCGCCGCAGTACCAGAACGGGGGGCGTCCCCCGACCGGCTTGGGCTCTATCGTCACGTTCTCGAAGGAGAAGTTGTCGTCGGAGTAGGTCACGTCGTTCTCGGTGAACACCCGACGCAGGATCTCGGCGTTCGAACGGACCAGCTCGACGCGGTCCTTCCCGCCCCAGCCGACCGCCTCGAACTCGTGGTCGAACGTGCCAGCCCCGAAGCCGAGGATGAGGCGCGGTCCGACGAGCTGGGTGATCGTCCCTGCCATGAGTGCGGTCGTCAGCGGGTGGCGGAACGGGATCAGCGAGCCGGTGCCCAGCTCGATGCGTTCGGTCACGGCGCCGATCGCCGTCAGAGTCGTCAGCGCGTCGTAGAACGTACGGTTCGGCTTCTCCATCTCACCGTGCGGCTCGAAGACCAGGTGGTCTCGGACCCACACCGAGTCGAAGCCGAGCTCCTCCGCGCGCTTGGAGCCGTTGAGGAGCTTCTCGCGAGAGGCCTGCTCACCGAAGTGAGGCAGCAACAATCCGAACTTCATCGTGCATCCTCCACGTTGTCGTTGCTGCCCACAGCGAGACGACCGAGTCCGGGCTCGCCAGTGACCTTGCCGTCTGCATAGACCTCACGGCCGCGCACGTAGGTGCGTTCAATCGACGCTGCGCACGCCCGGCCGTCGTAGCACGTCCAACCAATCTTCGAGAGCACCCCGTCGTTGGTGATCGTCCAGGGTGCGTCGAGGTCGGCGATGACCATGTCAGCGTCGTAGCCGGGCAGCAACGAACCCTTGGTTCCAGCTAGGCCGAAGTGCCTGGCCGGGTTGGTGGCCATCAGATCGACGACTCGCTCCAGGGTCAGCTCACCGCGGACGACGGCGTCCAGGGCCAGCGGGTAGAAGTACTGGATGCCCGGGGTGCCGGTGTGGGAGCTCCACATCTCGGTCCACCCGATCTCCTTCTCCTCGCGGGTGTGCGGGGCGTGGTCGGAGGCGAAGCAGTCGATGGTGCCGTCGCGCAGCGCGTCCCAGATTGCTTCTCGCGCGTCATCGGGAACCCAGTAGGACAGGGCGTAGGGTCCGAGCCGTTCCACGTCGTCCCATGTCGACAGGAACGGCAGCCAGTGGTTGACCTCGCAGGTGACGTCCACTCCAGCAGCCCGAGCCCGCTTGACCGCCTCCACCGACCGACGCGTCTGCATGTGGGCGAGGTGAACCTTGCAGCCCGATGCTTCAGCCAATCGAAGGATCACCTCGATTGCGGTGTCCCAGATGACGCCGTCGCGTGCTGCGTACGCCTGCGCATAACCCTTCGGCGTGTTGTCGCCACGAGCCTGGACGGCGCCCTCGATGTAGTCCATCAACGACTGGTCGTGCGGATGAATGATGAAGCGCTTACCGGTCTTGGCGATGATGTCCATCATCTGCAGCAGCTCGCCGTGCCCGTGCATACCGGTGCCGGCCGGGTGCGGGTAGGTCCGTCCGGTGTCGACCACCATGTAGATCTTGTAGGCGTTTACGCCCATGGCGGCCATCGGCGCGATCTCATCCGGGATGGTCGCGGCCGGGTTGTGGTTGTAGTCAACGATCGACTTCTCGGCGTAGAGGTCGAAGACCTCTTGCAGCGTCTGCTCGGTGGTGGTCGGCGGGTTGAGGTTGGGCATCCCGAAGATCGTGGTAACGCCCCCGGCCGCGGCTTGCTGAGTCGTGGTGAAGATGTCTTCCTTGTGCGTGAAGCCGGGCTCGCGCGTGTGCACGTGCACATCGATCATCCCTGGGAGGACGACCTTTCCCGTCGCGTCGACCACGTGCGCCGCCTCGGGTGCGGTCGCCGGAGTCACCAGGCCGACGATCAGCCCGTTGTGGATGAGCAGATCGGCGTCGACCCCTCCAGACGGCGTCATGACCGTTCCTCCGGTGATGCGCAGATCAACGGTCATGCGGGAGCCTCCAGGTGCTCGACGGTCTCGGTCAAGGAGTCGGTGGGTGACCCGCTCGTTGATGTGACGTTTGTAGATGTGTGGACGGAAAGGTCGTTGTGGCGGACGTAGGCGTCCAGCCACGCCACCATGCGCGGCGTCGTCTGCGTCCAGTAGCGGTCGTAGGCGGCGTAGTGCGTGGTGTGGCGCTGCATGATCAGCGACTTGGGACCGCGCGCCGCGTCGTACAACGCCTGCGCGTGGTCGGTTGGCGTCGTGGCGTCGCCCTCGACACCCACCACCATCAGGGGGGTCGTCAGGGTTCGCGCCGCATCGATCGGACGGTAGGCCAGGATCGCCTCGGCGGCGGACAGCGAGACCTCCGACGGGATCCGATCGTCGACGTCGGCCTTGATGGTCGTCGCCCGGCGCTCGGGGGTCGGGACCATGATTCCCTCGCGCGGGTGGACCTTGCGGCCGTGGCCGGTCAGGACCCGCCGCTTGCGGTCCTCATCGAGCTCGGCGAGGAAGCTCAGCCACTCGTGCTCAGGCCGCATCCGGTGCAGCCAGTCAGATCCATCCGCCACCGGCACCTGGCTTACAACGGCCTTGACCCGCGCATCGGCTCCGGCCAAGAGCACGGCGTTGCCTCCGCCCGTACCCCCCGTGCCGAAGACCCCGATGGCGTCGGCGTCGACGTCATCTCGCGTCGTCAGATAGGTGACCGCGTTAACCAGGTCGGTGAGCTGGTCAGCCGGAGAGAGCACGCCGCGGTCGCCACCGGAATCCCCAAAACCGCGGTAGTCGAAGATCAGCACGCCGAAACCCGCCGCGACGAACGCTTCGTGATAGCGGACGTAGAGGTTGGCATCCTTGAGCCCCAACCAGCCCGGGCCTTGGACGATCGCGCGAAGTTGCCCGCCCCGGGAGTCAGCCTGGTCGGGGGTCCGCCACAGCGCACTGATGGTGGCACCCTCGCTGAAGAACTCGACGGCTTCGGTCTGCATCCCAGCGCCTCAGGCCACGAGCTTCGGGAGTACGTCGCGCCCGAAGGCGTCGATCCACTCCTTCTGGTTGCGGCCCACGTTGTGCAGGTAGATGCGGTCTATCCCGAGGTCGAGGAACTTCTGGATCTCAGCACGGTGGGCGTCGAGGTCGCTGGAGATCAGCATCCGCCCGTCGAAGTCCTCGGGACGGACGAGCTTGGCCATCTGCTCGAAGTCGAACGGTGAACGGATGTCCTGCTTGGGGAACTTCATCCCACCGGTCGGCCACTCCTTGACCGCGTTGGCGAGAGCTTCTTCGTCGGTCGGTGCCCATGACATGTGCAGCTGCAAGATCTTGACCTGGGTGCCCGGCTCACGCCCAGCCTCTTTGGCCCCGTCATCGAACTTCGCCAACAGTCCGGCGACCTTTTCCACCGGGGCGCCGGGAGTGATGATGCCGTCGACGGTGCGGCCCGTGCGCTTGGCCGTGATCGGTCCCGCGGTTGCGACATAGATCGGCGGGGCCACCTCAGGCATCGTCCACAGTCGGCAGGTCTCCATCGTGAAGAACCGGCCGGCATGCTTGACGTCCTTGCCGGTGAACAGCTTCTGGATGACCTCGATGGCTTCCCACATCCGCGCCAGCCGTTCGTGCGCCTCCGGCCAGTAGCCACCAACGACGTGCTCGTTCAGCGCCTCACCGGAGCCGAGTCCGAGCCAGTGCCGACCGGGATACATCGCGGCGAGGGTCGCCGAGGCCTGCGCGACCACGCTGGGGTGGAACCGGAACGAGGGGCAGGTGACTCCAGGACCGATGTCTCGGGTGGTGCGCTCGCCCAGCGCCGTCAGCACGTTCCAGACGAACGGTGCGTTGCCCTGAGCCGGCACCCACGGCTGGAAGTGGTCGGCGGCCATGACCCCTTCGAACCCGGCCTGCTCGGCGAGCGCGCTGTAGTCGGTCACCTCCATCGGCTCGAACTGCTCGAGCATGGCGGCGTAGCCCACATGGGCGCGGGTCATGCGTTCCTCCTGGCTGGCGTCTGGTCACGAATCGGGGTCAGCACGGTCGCGGGATCGGTGGCCGATCCACCGGGGCCATCAGCGTCGGAGACCAGCGCGACGACCGTGTCACGAACGCTGGCCAGGTGACGGGTGAGCCACTCCGCGGCGGCGTCCGGGTCGCCGGCAGCCACCAGGTCGGACAGCCGCCGGTGCCGGTCAGGACTGCGTTTCGACACGCGCACGCCGAGCAGATAGCGACCAACAGTTCCGCGCAGCTCCTCGATCATCTTCACCAGCACGGGGTTGTGCTCCCCGTCGTACATCTCTCGGTAGAGAGCGGTGCGCAGGTCCACGAAGTCCCCGCCGTCCGCCCCCGCATCGGTCTGCTGGGACAGGTCGCGGATCCGGTCGAGCCGCTCCGGGGTCATCGTGGCCATGGACTTGCGCAGGGCGTGCACCTCGAGCAGCTCACGAACCTCATAGATCTCGCGCACCTGGTCGGGGGTCAAGCTGCGTACCACCGCTCCGCGGCCGGGCCGAAAGGTCACCAAGCCCTCGGCCTCCAGCTGCATCAGCGCCGAGCGCACGGGGATGCGGGAGACGCCCAGGGCCGAGGCAAGCGTCTCTTGCTGAAGACGCTGGCCGGGGGCAAGCGCGCCCGTCGCGATGGCCTCCCTGATGACCTCGACCACCATCTCGCCGAGCGTCCGGTAGCGCGTGTCGAGGGTAGCGACGACCGCGGCAAGCTCGCGCTGCACGACTTCGTTGTCCGATGCGTTCTCCGAGGCCGCGAGCTGCTGGCCCGCACGGCCCTTTGTCCCGGCGTCACTCATGGCAAGCCCTCCTTGATCCTCGGGTGCTCATCGCGAGGCTTCGATTTCTGTATCCAGGATACCGTATGACACGGGCGGCGCGGGTACGGTCCGGCAGTCCGGAAAGCCCTCGACGCTGCTGGCGCGTGCCTTGTAGGCGGCAACCAGGTCTGAGCGGGACTGCTCCGGCACCCAAACGGCCTCGGTGAACGACCAGAGCAGGTAGGGGTGAGCGCCGCGATCGTAGAGGGTGCCGTAGTCCCTGGCTGCCAGGGCGGCGGACTCCTCGGGCTCCAACGTCACACCGCTTCCGTCCTCGTGCCGAAGCCCCGCCCAAGCCGTCACGTAGGCCGACGGGTCGGCCCGGAATTCGGCCAGCGCATGGTCGGTGATCAGCACCTCTCGCATGAGCGCGTTCACGGCGTAGCGACTCATCTCAGCGCCTCCCCCGTCCACTCGAAGAACGGCGAGGTCGCGAACCGGGAGATCCGAGCCTGTGCGTGACTTGCCGGGCGACCCTGGGTCACGCCCATGGCCACCACGAAGTTGAGGAACTGGTGCGTGACGTTGCCGGCGGCGAGCAGCCGCTCATAGCTGGCCAGCGTCTCGAGCTGGCTCACCGCGCCCTCGCGCACCATCGTCACAGCTGCCAGGTCGAAGTCCGGGTCGGGCGAGCCGGAGAACTGACGTGGGCCGCCAACCTCGGTGGCCAGGTGCCCGCTGGCCACGACGGCGACCCGCCGGTCGAGCGGGCAGGCCTGCACGGCAGCCCGGATCGCCTGACCGAGGGCGTAGAAGCGGGCAGCGGTGGGAAACGGCGGAGCGATGGCGTTGGTGAAGACGGGAACGATCGGTACGTCGAGTCCGGGCGTGAGGTAGTGCATGGGCACCAGGACGCTGTGGTCGACCCGGAACTGGTCGGACGCGGACAGGTCGAAGTCACGCCGCAGCCCGTCTTCGTGCAGCCACGCGCCGAGCTCGAGGTCGCCGTCGAAGGTGGCCCGAGGCAACCCGAACTCACGTTCCTCGCTGGCGAAGGTTGCGGGGATGGTGGCCGCTCGACCCACCAGGAAGGTCGGCATGTTCTCGTAGAACCACTGGGTGAGGTGGTCGGTGGAGATGATGACCACGACGTCCGGCCGCAGCGCTCGCAGCCGCTCGGCGGACTCTGCGAAGGCGTCCCTCAACGCCACGAGGTCGTCGTCGACCGGCGAGGCGAGGGTGCGGTAGAGCAGCGGGTTGTGCTGCACCCCGAAGACCCCGACGAGCTCACTCACGGCGCCCTCGTCAGCCCGAACAGCTCAACTGCGTTGTCCAACAGAATGCGCTGGCGCGACTCGTCCTTGAAGCCCAGTGCGTCGAACTCGCGGAGCCAGCGATCCGGATCGACGACTGGCCAGTCCGAGCCGAACAGCACCTTCTTGGGGATGACGCTGTTGGCGTAGTGGACGACCTCGGGCGGAAGATACTTCGGCGCCCACCCAGACAGATCGAGGTAATAGTTGCCCTTGTGCCAAGCGGTTGCGAGATTCTCCAGGTGCCAGGGCCACCCCGGATGGGCGCCGATGATGCGAAGCTCGGGAAATTCGGCGGCGAGGTTGTCGAGGTACGGCACCGGGCGGGCCAGCTCGAGGCGATAGCCCATCCCCCCGGCAGTGCCAGCGCCGGCTCCGGGGAAGCCGACGTGGAACATGACGACGAGCCGCAGCTCGCTGCACAGCTCCCAGAGCGGGTAGAACTGGCGGTCGTCCGCGCGAAAGCCCTGCCTCGAGGGGTTGAGCTCCCCAACGCCAAGCACGCCGTGCTCCCCGTGACAGCGTCGGACCTCCTCCAGGGCCATCGCGCCCTTCCACGGGTCGACGCCGCAGAAGGCCAAGAACACGTCGGGGTGCTTGCGCATAGCGTCGCCGAGCAGGTGGTTGGGCGCACCGGGAACCCCTGAGCGAGTCTCGTCATCGGAGTTGACGATGACCGCCATCATCTTGCGCGCGCGATAGTTGTCAGCCATCTCGTCGAAGGAGATTGCCACCCGCTCTTTGCCGAAGTGGCTGCCCATCTGCTTCTTGCGAGCGCCCATCGCGGCCAAGAACTCGGCGGTCTGAGGGTGGGTGTGCGCGTCGATCGCGACGACGTCTGATCCAACGACGATGTCCGATGCGGCCACGATGTCCGATCCAGTGCTCACACTTGCTCCTTCGGGAGGGCCAGCCGACCATCGGCAAGCTGGGCAAGGACCTCGTCCGTGTGCTGACCCAAGCGGGGTGCCGGTCGCCCGGCGGGTGTCGGGGTCAGCGAGAACCGAGCCGGAGGTCGGGTCATCCGCATCGGGGGTCCGTCGGGGAACGGCACATCGCCCAGCAGACCAGCGGCCGCGACCTGCTCGTCGTCGACCACGTCGGCCAGCGTGTTGATCGGGCCGTGCGGCAGGTCACGCGCCTCGAAGCGCGCGAACCATTCCTCACGACGGCGAGTGCGCGCGACGTCCTTGATGAGCGCGTCGAGGTCGGCGTAGTTGGTATAGCGCGCCGCCCGGTCGACGAAGCGCACGTCGTCGCGCCACTCAGGCCGCTCCAGCGCATCGAGCAGGGCGAGCCAGAACTTCTCCGGCACAGAAAGGTGGACCACGAAGGCCTTTCCCTCCGAGTCGACGGCGCCGTACGCCTGCGCGCGACGCTGCCTGGTGTGCGGCTCCAACAGCTCACCGGTTTCCAGCGTGCTCGTCGTGGCCTCGGTCAAGAAGCCAAGGACCGAACCCAGCATCGTGACATCCACGACCTGCCCCTGGCCGGTGGCGGCACGGTGGTGCAAGGCTGCCAGCACCCCCTGCACGGCGAACACCCCAGACAGCAAGTCAGACATCGCCGGACCCACCGGTGAGGGTGAGGACGCCGGCATGATCGTGCTGTAGAGCCCGCCCATGGCTGAGATGACCGTGTCATAGCTCGGTCGCTCCGCATAGGGACCCACCGAGCCGAAGCCGGTCAGGGAGCAGTAGACCAAGCGAGGATTGCGTGCAAGCAGCACGTCCGAGCCGACCCCGAGCCGATCCATCACCCCGGGGCGGAAGTTCTCGAGCAGCACGTCGGCGGAGTCGCAGAGCTGGAGCAGCGCCTCGCGCCCCTGCTCGGACTTCAGGTCCAGGGCGACGCTTCGCTTGCCAGCGTTGTACGCAGCAAACTGCGGACTGAACGGGCGACTGCCTCCCTCCCAGCGGCGCATCGGGTCTCCACCGTCGGGATCCTCGACCTTGATCACGTCGGCCCCGAGGTCGGCCAGCTGTCGGCCGGCGAAGGGTGCAGCGATGTAGCGACCGATCTCGACGACCCGCACTCCCGCCAGCGGTCCGCCACTGCCGTTCGGCTCACTCATGCGTCACGCACCTGGATGACAACCTTGCCGTTGCGAGTCGGATCAGCCAGTGAGGCATAGGCCCGCCGGAACTCGTCGAACGGGTGGACGCGGCCGATCTTGGGGCTGATCGAGCCGGCCGAAAGCAGGTCAAGGCAGTCCACCACGTCTCTGACATCTGAGGCAGCCGACCCGAACAAAGCCCGCCGACCGCGGTAGAACGCGCCCGTGTCCAGGGACAGCCGCGGCTCCGAACCCCCAGCGCAGGTCACCGCCCGTCCGCGCCACCCGAGGGTTTCGATCGCCTCGCCGAACACGGCGGCTACTCCCGTCGTGTCGATCACCAGATTCGCGCCCTCGGGACAGCCCTCCTGCACGGCCTCAGTGAGTGTCCGTTCATCGACTCGCGCGACCGCGTGCGCCTGCAGGTCATCGATGAACACCGCCTGAGCCTCGTCCTGGACGACGGCAACGGCCCGCCCCCCGAGGGCCGTGACAAGCTGAACAGCCGCAGTACCGACCCCGCCCGCTGCCCCCGTCACGACGACAGAGTCGCCCACGGAAATCCCACCAGCGACCCGAATCATGTGTAACGCCACCGGAAACGTGTGCACCGCAGCCGCAGCGTCGACAAACGAAACAGAGTCTGGGAGCTCGAATGCCGATCGCGCCGGCACAGCCACGGTCTCAGCCGCACCGCCGTCGCGGCGCACCCCGAGCACGACCTGGGACCGGCAGTCAGCCTCAGCGCCGCCCACGCACTCGGCGCACTCACCACAGAACAGGTTGGGCTTCACCACGACTCGCGACCCGACCCGAGACGCCTCCACACCGTCGCCGACGGCCGTGATCACGCCAGCGGGGTCACCTCCGAGGGTGCGCGGAAAGGAGTTCTCGCGACCCATTGCACTCGGCCCCAGGGCGGCCAGGTCAAGGCGGCTGGCCGAGACGGCAACGACCTCCACCAGCACCTCTCCGGGGCCGGCGACCGGTGCGTCGATCGTCGACGAGCGAAGGCCGTCTACCCCGAGGTCCGCGCCAAGTGCCTGGACTGCCCTCACGACGACGATCCGCTGCTGACCAGCTCGCTGGTCGGTACGGGCGCGGGCGCCGCACCCTGGCCGGTCGTCGCCGCGCCGCTGGCCGCGAGCGATCGACGGGCGAGCCAGCGCTGGAGGCCGTACCCCGTCACGAGCACGACGAAGGTGAAGATCAGTGCCATCGCGGCGCCTTGGTCGGGTGCATACAGCTGCGCCTGCCGTGGGCTGATCAGTGAGTAGAGGTAGGTGGACAGCGGGCGGATCTCCGGGGTCGCCAAGAATGCGGGGAGCGTGAACTCGTTGGCTGACAAGATGAACAGCTGGATCCACACCGCGAACATTGCTGGGGTCAGCAACGGCAAGACGATGCGCCGAAACGCCGTCAGGCGGCTCGCCCCGCTGACCGCCGCCGCCTCCTCGAGCTCGGTCTTGATCTGCAGCGTGGCGCTGAAGCTGATCCGGTAGCCGACAGAGACCCGGTAGGAGTAGGCGATGATCATCGCGAGCAACGTGCCGCTGAGGCCGATCCACTTGTTTGTGACCAGGAAGAGCAAGAAGAACGAGAATCCGGCGATGGTCGCCGGGATCGCCAGCGAAGCCGATGCGGTGAGGTCGAGCAAGCTGTTGCGCCAGCCCCGCTTCCCGCGGGCCACCGAGTAGGCCAGCACGGTCGCCGTGACCACGGCGATCGTGGCAGCGGACACCGCAATGATCAGCGTGCGGGCCAAGGAGGCCCAGAACTCTGGATCGGTGAGCACAGCGCCGAATGCGGACAGGTCGGTCTGGGTACGGAAGTTCTCCCAGGTGACAGGCAGCGGGAATGGCGTCAACGAGGCCCACATGAGGGAGAAGATCGGCAGCGCCGCAGTAACGAAGAGGAACAGCCACACGCACGTGACCACCAGCCCGCGCGAGCGGCCGAGTCGCAGCCGCTGCGGCCGGAAGCCCTTGCCGGTGATCGAGGCCCGACGATCTGCGTCACGGGTCGCTCGCCGATAGACGAGGAAGATCCCGGAGGTGAAGACGAGGAAGACCATGCCGTACGCCGCCGCCAGGCCGTACTGCGGAAGCTGACCAACCTGACTGCTCACGAGGTTCCACAGCTTGAGCGAGAAGATGTCGCGTCCCGATTGCTGACCGAACAGCAGGGGCACCTCCAACGACCCGAGGTTGATGATCGACGACAGCGCGATCACGCCGAGGATGGCCGGCCAGAGGACTGGCAACGTCACCCGACGAAGGGTCTGGAACCACGTGGCACCAGAGACTCTGGAGGCTTCCTCGAGGGAGCCGTCCATGTATTGCAGGATCGGCATGAACAACAGGAACGGGAACGTCACGTTCGAGAGCGCCTGGATCATCACCAGCGAGCTGAAGGAGAACGGGTCGATCGGACCCGTGGTGCCGCCGATGAAGGGCAGCGCTCGCAACAGCTGGTTCAGGATCCCGGTCTCGGGCGCCAGCATCAAGAAGAACGCCTGCGCCTTGACGATCGGCGGGATGATGTATGGCACAACCACGAGGACAGCGATCAGGTTTCGCCCAGGCAGGTCTGTGCGAGCGACCAGCCAGGCGAGCGCACCGCCCAGCAGGACGGCAATCGCGCTCGACCCACCCACGAAGACCGTGGTGACGACGATGACCTTTCCGAACCCGCTGCCCAACGACCACAGGGTCTGGAAGTTGACCAGGCTCCACTCCGCCGAGGGGACGCCGAAGGGAAGGAACGGCCCGCGAAAGGCCGTGATCAGCTGAACGGTCAGCGGAACAACGATGACGAGTACCAAGACCGCGACCGCGAAGCCGGTCAGGACCGTGATGCCGCTCACGCGACGCAATCGGTTCACGACCTGATCCTTTCGCTTCAAGGCTTCCACTGCTCGATCAGGTGCCCGATCGGTGCTGGTCCGGGGTGGCGCGCCGCCTGTGACACGCCACCCCGGCTCGGGCCTGGGTTGGACTAGCCGTTGAGCGCCTTGTCCGCAGCCTTGATCATCGCGTTCCAGTCATCGCGGTTCGCCTGAGTCTCGAACTGCGCGGTGTCGATGCCTGAGAGCCAGGCGTCGATGTTCTTCTTGATCAGACCGGTCGCCTGGTCGAACGTCGCCGTCGGCAGGCCGAGGAAAGGCATGGCCGAGGTCGCGAAGTCCGGCGAGGTGAGCCGGGTCTCGATCCAGTCGGGGTCGTACGCGTTCCACAGTGCCCACAGCACGGCAGCGGGCTTGTTCTTCGCGTCGACGTTCACCCCGGAGAACTGGGCGAACTGGTTGCTGTCGTCGAAGGACGCCAAGGAGAGCGCGTCATTCGGGTTGAACAGCTGACCAGCCAGAACGACCGGCTTGTCACCACTGGACAACAGTGATGACGTGTCGTCCACGACGGCCATGCCAGCATCGGACTTGAGCTGGTTGATCAGGGACACCATGGAGTCTTGTCCGTTGGCCATGCCGTATCCGCTGAAGTCCTGGGCGTTGTAGTTCGCCACAGCGACCTTGTTCTTGTACTCCGCGGAGGTGAGGCCGTCCAGGCTTGCTGGGACCGAGTCCACCTTGTCGGTGTTGTACTGCAGCAGGCTGCCGTTCCAGCTGTCCGGGAGCATTTCCGGAGCGCCGAGGTTGAACCACTCCTGCGGGACGCCGTACTGCGTCCAGTCGATGTCCTGCCAGAAGCCTTGGTCGTACATGTCCGTGCTGCTGGTGATCGAGCCGGACACGATGTCCGTGTTCCGCTCGCCGGCAGCCTTGGCCGCGATGATCGCGCTAGAGGTGTTGTAGGTGAGCCCGCGGCTCTTCACCTTGATGTTGGGGAACCGCGCGTTGAAGGCCGCGATCACGTCCGGGCTGAGCTCGTACCAGTCCCAGACGACGAGCTTGCCGCCATCCACGGTCTGCGCCTCTTGGTAAAGGGCGTCGAGGTTGGTGTTGATGGTCGGCCAGTAGTCGGTGTAGAAGTTCTCGCACCGAGTGACCGGGCCCACCTGGACCGCGTCACAGGCGATGTCGCTCGCGCTGGGAGTTGCGACTGGGGCGATCTGGCCGCCTCCGTCTGAACCACTGCTGCCGCAGCCGGCCAGTGCGAGGCCGGCGACGAGAGCGATGGCAGCGACCTTGCGTACTGAGGTCATGCGCTGTGCCCTTCTTCTAGGGATACACGCGATCCGGCCCCAGCGGGGCCCGAACGCTGGCGGTTCGATCTCCGGGCGGATTTTATAAGATCTGTGATCAGCCCTTGGCGCAGACCGTATTCTGGATACATAATGCCGTCAAGCACCCGGAGCGACCTGGTTACCCAATCGAGACCAGCCGGCGCGCGACACTTGAACGCCACCCCATCGATGCCACCCAACAGCCGCCAGTGACGGAGACGCCATGCAGGAGACGTCCGGCCCAGGAGCTCGCCTCGAGATCAACGACCTCGCCAAGGACTACGTCACTGACGGCCAGCTCAAGAAGATCGTCCGCGGAGTGTCCTTGACCATCGAGCCTGGACAGTTCTATTCGCTGCTAGGCCCATCAGGCTGTGGCAAGACGACAACGCTGCGATGTGTTGCCGGTCTCGAGAACGCCGACGGTGGCGAGATTCGCCTGGCTGGTGAACGACTCTCGGGCAACGGCGAGCACGTGAGCCCCGACCATCGTGACATCGGAATGGTCTTCCAGAACTATGCAATCTGGCCGCACATGACGGTATTCGAGAACGTCGCATTCCCCCTCAAGGTGCGTTCGCCGAGGCTCAGCAAGGCCGAGATCACCAAGAACGTCGAGGACGCCTTGGCGCTGGTTCGGCTCAGCGACTTGATCCAACGTCCAGCCGTGGCCATGTCCGGCGGCCAGCAGCAGCGCCTGGCCCTGGCCAGGGCGTTGGTGCGCAAGCCGGCGCTGCTGCTCTTGGACGAGCCGCTGTCCAACCTGGACGCCAAGCTGCGTGACGACATGCGCCTGGAGCTTCGTGATCTGCAGAGCCGGCTAGGCATCACGACGCTGTATGTCACCCACGACCAGTCCGAGGCGTTGAGCATGTCCGACCGGGTGGCCGTGATGAGTCAGGGCCAGATCGTCCAGGAGGGCAGCCCGCGCGAGATCTACCAACAGCCTGGGTCGCGATTCGTCGCCGATTTCGTCGGTCGCGCCAACCTGGTGCGCGGCGAGGTGCTGGAGCGGCTGCCGTCCGGCGACATGCTCGTCCAGACCCTTGGAGGGGTGCTCCAGACGGCCTGCCCGGGCGACTCACCGGTCGGCGCGTCTGTGACGTTGTCTGTTCGGCCCGAGAACATCCGTACACACGCAAGCGCCCCCGACACCGCCAACGTCTTGGAGGGCGTCGTAGCGAAGGTCGAGTTCCTCGGCGAGATCCTGGGCTGCGAGATCAGAATCGGCGATCACACCGTCGTCGTCCGGCAAAGCCCGCTCAGTCGCCCGGAGACGGGTGATCGAGTCTTCCTCGAGCTGCCCCGCGAATCGTGCACGGTCCTCGTCGACGAGCCAGCCGTGATCTGAGACCCACTCGCCCAACCCTGTTGATCTTGAGAGATCCACGGCGACACGCCGGGCAGAGCGTGGATCTCTCAAGATCAACTTCTCGGGGCGGCGCTGTCGGGCTCAGTCGGTCACCTTGATCAGTTGAGGCGCCTTGGTCCAGGGCGTACGCGGCTTCGCCAGCTCCTCGCCGTCGACGACGATCGCGTCTACCCGCTCGTTGAAGAAGCAGACCAGGTTCTCGATCTTCGCGGCCTCGGTGAGGGGAAAGCGGTAGTACCAGGCGACGTCCTTGGCGATCGTGTCGCCGACCCGAACCGAGTGATAGCTGGCGACACCCTTGTAGGGACACTGCGAGGTCGTGTCAGAGTCAACGAGGACTCCGGGCACGATGTCGGCCCGCGGGATGTAGAACCGGATCGGCAAGTTGGTCTCAAACAAGATGCGCGGACGGGTTGAGTCGGCCACCACTTGTCCGAGCACGCTCACCTGGACGTGCCGCGAGCTGTTGCACACGTCCACGCGGTGACGTGGGTCGCGCGGATGAACGTAGACCTCGTCGTCCTCTTCCAGCCACTGGTCCACCTTCGACCAGTAGAACGCCACCATCCCGCGAAGTCCGGCAGCCTTCTCCGAGGTCTCACCGTCGAACACCCAGCCGGCGTTGTCGATCTGCCTCCCATCGACGTTGACCGACAGGTAGGTGGCTGTTCCCACCTCTGGAAGCTCACGCGTGCGGCCGCTCGGTGTCAGGAGATCCATCCGTACGTCCTCGACGGGGAAGTAATAGACCGGCAGGTGCTTGCTCTCATCTGCCAGCACAACGTTGCGAGAGTCGGCAATGGCCACCCCATTGACGATCACCCGCACCCACCGAAGGCTCGGTTCGAGCAACAGGTCGTGCTCCGTCGGCTCCACGTTGCGGACAATCGTCCGGTCCTCCATCGGGACCGCATTCAGCTCAACCATGTTCGTGACCTCTCAGACTCGGGCTCGCACTGCTCCGCCTTGAACCGCACTTGCGCTACGCGTCGACGACCGGCTTGGCCTGGACCTCGATCTCGATCTTGATTGTCGAACCGATGAGAACGCCGCCGCCCTCGATCGCCTTGTTGTAGGTCAGCCCGAAGTCTTCCCTGACAAGCTCCGTCTTGGCAGAGAACACGGCCTTCTGATGACCCCAAGGGTCGATGGCAGCACCCTGGAACTCCACCTCGAGCGTGATGGGGCGTGTACATCCCGCGATCGACAGGTCACCAGTCAGCTCCCAGTTGTCACCGGCCGCCTTGAGGTCGGTGCTCGTGAACTCGAGCGTCGGATGCTGTTCGACATCGAGGAAGTCGCTGCCGCGCATGTCTCGGTCACGGAAGTCGAGACCGGTGTCGATGCTGGCCGCAACGATGCTCACCATGGCCGTCGACTCCTCGGGCCGGTCAGCGATCTCGATGCTCCCAGAGAAGTCTTTGAACCGGCCACGAACGCGAGAGATCATCATGTGCTTGACCGAGAATGCGATCTCGCTGTTTCCCGCCTCGAAGGCCCAGCGTCGAGGCACCGGGACCGCGCGGCCGTCGATGACGCGAGTGAGCGCCTCGCTCTGCGACGTCACGCCTGCTCCGGCGCGTGGTACTTGTCCGTGTCGACGAAACGCAAGATCCCGCCGTCCTGGTCGTTAGGAACGATCTGGCGAAACATCGGGTAGTCGTCGCGCACAACGAAATGCTCGGCGATCAACCCGTCGCGAAACCGCAAGATGTGCACGTGGTCCTGCGAGACCTCGGTCCCGGTGGCGGGGACACCGAACAGGCGCCCGCCGGTGTTCTTGGCTGAGAACTTCCCCTTGAGGAACACCAGATCCCCGTCCGCGCCGGCGAACTCGATGTCGAAGCGCGCGTCGGTGAACAGCTCCTTGAAGGCGTTGGCGACGAAGTAGGCGTTCTCGAAACCACGGTCCTTGCCCGGCTCGGAGGCGTGGTTCCAGTAGTCCTGCGTGTAGTACTTGTCGAAGTGCTCTCTGAACTCCGGTGAGTCAGGATCGCGGTCGTTGAGGTCAGCACCCCAGATCTCGAGGGCGATCTGCTTGTTGCGCGCGCTGTCTTCCATCAATGGGCCTTTCGGTTGAACTCGCTGGGGGCCGAGGAGCTGGTCGCGGCCAATAATAGATATTATAAGATCTTACGTCCAGGGCCTGAGAGGGCCTGTCGGACGCGGCGAACCACTACCGTCACAGCAACGACCCGGCTGCACGAGCAACCAAGGAGTACGGCGTCCCCGTGAGCATCTCTCCTGCCTACGAGCGGCCGCCGACGGCCCAGCAGGCCGCCCTGAAGGAGATCCGCCGGTGGATCTTGGCGGGTCGACTGAAGCCCGGCGACCAGGTCGTTCAAGACGTGGTCGCCTCGGAGCTTCGAGTCAGCGTGGTCCCGGTTCGGGAGGCCCTCAAGACCCTGGAGAGCGAGGGGCTGCTCGTCCACTCCCCCCACCGAGGCTTTTTCGTCACGCAGTTGAGTCGCGACGAGCTCCTCGAACTGTGCGATGTCCGCTCAACGCTGGAGACCATGGCCGTTCAGCGGTCGGTGCCCCAGCTCTCAGACGACGACATCGCCTCAATGCGCGGGCTGGTCACCGCAATGGAGCAGGCCGATCGCGACCATGACGTCGTACGGATGATCAACCTCGATCGCGCGTTCCACTTCACGGTGTTCGACGCCGCCGGCATGGACCAGCTAAAGCGGATCATCGCGATCGCCTGGGACCAGTCAGACCCTTATCGGGCCGTGTTCTTCGCCGACCCCGCCAACCGGCTCAACGACCACAAGGACCACCGCAAGATCCTCGCCGCGTTGCGGAAGCGCGACACCAACCTGGTGGTGAAGCTCCTCGACGAGCACCGCCTGCGTCCGCTGGGCCAGCT
The DNA here is from genome assembly GCA_963819985.1 of uncultured Actinomycetota bacterium. Classification (GTDB taxonomy): domain Bacteria; phylum Actinomycetota; class Actinomycetes; order DATJPE01; family DATJPE01; genus JANPBY01. The sequence continues at coordinate 74,995 of CAWFYH010000003.1, forward strand.
GTCCAGCCTTGATGTGGGCGAGCCCGGCGCGCCGTAGCCGGGATTCTTTGGCCGGCGCCGCTCGCTCGGGCACGATGGAGTGGTGGACAAGGCCCAGGTCGATGCCCTGCGCGAGTTGCTGTCCACCACCGGCTGGGTAGATCGCACACGCTCCTTCGCGCGCACCATGCGGCGGAGCACGACGACGCCGAGCGGTCTCCTGCTGGTCGGCACCCCCGAAGAGGAGCCCTGGCACCTGACAGCGCATCTCAGCGACGAGGCGCGCTTGTCTGGAATCCCCGAGCTGAACCCCACCCTTGTTCGCTGGTCGGTGCCCGTAGGGGCACCAGCCCACCTCTCGGTGACGACGGCACGACTCGAAGCAGCCACCAAGGGCGAGACGGTCCTCGTCGTGGCCGAACAGGCCGCCCCCGAAGGCCTGCTGCAACGCGCCTGGGATGCGCGTCGCTCCGGAGCAACCGTTCTCGCCTTGGACGGAGGTGACGACGAGCTTGAAGGAGTGGCCCACGAGTCGCTGAGCGTCGTCAGCGCCGACCTGGTCGTTCCCGACGTGTCCTTCGACAGCGTGCAGCACCTGGTCAGTGCTGCGGCGGGCGAGGTCGACGGGCGATCACCCCAGGGACTGGCGAGATTCCGCGATCGGTTGGGCCAGCTTCTCGACCGCGTGAGCGGTCCGTCGTCACGATAAGCCGGCTACCGGCAATTCGGCTGTAGAAGACAAACCTGTTGCTTCCTGGGCCGGTGCCCGGGACGCTCAGCCCCTGTGAACGGCATCCTTGGGCTGGCACGACGCCTTCGGCTGGACACGACCCCGCTGCGTAGCTCCGCCGACTTCCGGCTGGTCTTCGGAGCGGGGCTGATCTCCTATCTCGGCTCGATGATCACCTATGTCGCGATCCCCTTCCAGGTCGCACAGATCACGGGCTCCTTCGTGGCCGTCGGGGCGATCGGCCTGGTCGAGCTGATCCCCCTCATCGTGTTCGGACTCTGGGGTGGGGCCCTCGCGGACTCCCTCGACCGTCGGCGCATGGTCGTGGCCACCGAGATCGCCCTCGGCGGCACTTCGCTGATCCTTTTCTTCAACGCCTTGTCCGCAGAACCCAAGCTCTGGGTGATCTACGTCGTCGCGGCACTGACGGCAACCTGCGATGCGCTGCAGCGCCCCAGCCTCGACGCGCTGATCCCACAGGTGGTGGCCCACGACCAGCTCGGGCCGGCAGCCGCCCTCAACAGCTTCCGATGGAACATCGGGTCACTGGCTGGCCCGGCGATCGGAGGACTCCTCATCGCGTGGCACGGAGTGGCGTTGGCCTACGCCGCCGACGTGGCGACGTTTGTCGTGTCCGTGGTGCTGCTGTGGCGGCTACGGCCTGCCCCACCCAGCGAGGCGCCGGAGACCGTCGGACTGCGAAGCATCGCCTCCGGACTTCAGTACGCGTGGAGCCGCAAAGACTTGCTCGGCACCTATGCCGTCGACCTGACCGCGATGATCTTCGCGTTCCCGTTCGCGGTCTTTCCTTTCGTGGCAGCCGAGTACGGCACACCGTGGGCCCTCGGGCTGCTCTACACCGCACCGACTGTCGGCGAGCTTCTCGCCACTGTCACCTCGGGCTGGACCAAAGGCGTACGCCACCACGGTCGCGCTATCGTGTGGGCCGCTCTCGGCTGGGGCGCAGCCATCGCCATGTTCGGGGCGGTCGACCACCTCGGTCTGGCCTTGGCCTTCCTCGCCCTGGCTGGGGCGTTTGACATGGTGAGCGGACTGTTCCGCACACAGATGTGGAACCAATCAATCCCTGATGCCCTGCGCGGAAGAATGGCCGGCATCGAGCTCCTGAGCTATTCGGTGGGACCGACGCTGGGTCAGGTGCGGGTCAGTGTTGCTGCGTCGCGCTACGGACTGCGCACCTCGTTGGTCAGCGGCGGTTTGCTGTGCATGGCCGGTGTGGCGCTGCTCACCTTCTGCCTGCCGTCGCTGTGGCGCTATGACGCCACCACCGACGAGAACACCCTGGAACAAAAGAGGATCCGAGCACTCCGCGACGCCAAGGACTAGTCCGCCAAGTGACACGCGGCATGGACGCGACCCCTGCGTACGTGCCCTAAGGGCAAGAACGTGCCAGGCTTCCCCCGAGAGTCGTCCGGCACCGTGCCGGACCGTGTGTGTCCAGGAGGCCCCAAGTGCCGGCGAAGTTCGTACTCACGAAAGACAGGGCGGGCAAGTTCCGCTTCAACCTGCTCGCGACCAACGGCTTGACGATTGCCTCGTCTCAGGGCTACAAGACGAAGATCGCCGCAACCAACGGCATCAACTCGATCAAGAAGAACGCCCCAGGCGCGGCGATCTCTGACGAGACGGTTGCTGCTCCGGCCAAGAAGGCCCCAGCAAAAAAGACCGCAGCCAAGAAGACGACTAAACCAAGAAGACCGCAGCCAAGAAGACCGCAGCCAAGAAGACGACAGCCAAGAAGGCCGCAACTAAGAAGACGACTAAGGCCGCAGCCAAGAAGACCGCGAAGAAGGCACCCGCCAAGCGCGCCGCGAAGAAGGCACCCGCCAAGCGCGCCGCAGCCAAGAAGGCGCCCGCCCGCAAGACCGTGACCGCGAAGAAGGCAGCGCCCAGAAAGGCAGCCAAAAAGTCGACGGCTCGCAAGGCTCCGGCCAAGCGCGCGGCCAAGCGGTAACTTCCACAGCGGGTACCCCAGCAAAGGCCCTCACGAACCGTGGGGGCCTTTGTGCTGCGTCGATGCGACTGGCTCGATACGACGTGGACTCGACACGACGTGGACTCGACACGACCTGGACTCGACACGACCTAGACTCGACGGGTGAGTGTCTCCCCTGGCGTCGTCACAGCTGTGCGAGCCGTGCCTGATCAGATCGTGCGTCCGGAGTACGTCGGTCGGCGGTCAGCCGCTCGCACTGACAAGTCATGGGTCCAGGACGAAGAGACCATCGCCCGAATGCGCGTCGCAGGAAAGCTCGCGGCGCAAGCGCTGGCGGAGGTCGGACGCCACGTGGCGGTCGGGGTGACGACCGACGCCCTCGACCGGGTCGGTCACGAGTTCCTCTGCGACCATGGCGCCTACCCCTCGACGCTGGGCTACCCCGGCAGCGGGCGCGTGCCGCCGTACCCGAAGTCCTTGTGCACCAGCGTGAACGAAGTCATCTGTCACGGGATCCCCGACGACACTGCGCTGGCCGACGGGGACATCGTCAACGTCGACATCACCGCCTATCTGGATGGGGTGCATGGAGACACCGACGCAACCTTCCTCGTGGGCGACGTTGATGAAGAGTCCCGATTGCTGGTGGAACGAACGCACGAAGCGATGATGCGTGGAATCAAGGCGGTCGCCCCTGGGCGGCAGCTCAACGTGATCGGCCGGGTCATCGAGGCCTACGCCCGCCGCTTCGACTATGGCGTCGTACGCGACTTCACCGGTCACGGCATTGCCACCGCATTTCACTCCGGTCTCGTGGTGCCCCACTATGACGACCCCGGCGCCGACACCGTGCTCGAACCCGGGATGACGTTCACCATCGAGCCGATGCTGACCCTGGGGACCGTGGACTACAGCGTCTGGGATGACGGCTGGACGGTCGTCACAGCTGATCGCAAGCGAACTGCACAGTTCGAGCACACGCTGGTCGTCACGAGTGACGGCGCGGAGATCTTGACGCTCCCCTGAGCCGCCACAGCGGGGCCTCTAGGCTGGGCGGATGGAGATTCCCAACCGATGGCCACGGACCGTCAAGACCCTTGCCATAGACATTGGCGGTACCGGTCTCAAAGCCTCCGTCCTCGGCCCGAAGGGCGACATGCTTGTGGATCGGGTGCGTGTCGAAACGCCGTACCCCTGCAGTCCCGACCTGCTGATCAGCAGCCTGGAAGCGCTGATAGCCCCATTGCCTACGGCTCATCGCGCCACTGTGGGCTTCCCGGGCCTGGTGCGCGACGGTGTTGTGGTGTCGGTGCCCTCGCTGTCGCGGACCGAGGCCGGCGGCCCGAGAGTGGAAGAGCAAGCCGCGCTATGGGAGGGCTTTCCGCTCGAGGAGGCCCTCGCCACCGCGTTCGGCAAACCGTTGCTGCTGGCCAACGACGCCGACGTGCAGGGATGTGCTGTCGTGACAGGAAAGGGCTTCGAGTACGTCATGACGCTAGGCACCGGCGTCGGGACGGCGTTGTTCGACAACGGACTGTTGCTCCCCCACATCGAGTTGTCGCACGCGCCCTTCCGCAAAGACGAGTCCTTCGACATCCAGCTCGGTGACGCCGAGCGCAAGCGGATCGGAAACAGACACTGGAACAAGCGGGTCGAGAAAGCATTGGTCTGGCTCGAGGACGTTCTCTACCCCGACCGCATCTACATCGGAGGCGGAAATGCCAAGAGGCTCACCTTCGAGCTCGGTCCGACAACGGAGATCGTGTCCAACGCAGCGGGCATCCTCGGCGGGATGAAGATCTGGGAACGCCATCAGCGGGTGCTGCACCCCTGACTCGGACTCGAATCGGACTCGCCGCTGCGACCGCCCTGAGCGCCATCGTGGTCCTCAGTGGATGCTCCGCGAACACAGCCCAAACCACTTCGGCGTCCGAAGACATGGCAGCGCAACGGCTGCCGTCCGGCGAACGCGCCCGCGTCGATCGGGTCGTCGACGGTGACACGGTCATCGTCGACGGTCAGCGCGTGCGGCTCATCGGGATTGACGCGCCGGAGTCGGTCAAGCCGGGATCTCCGGTCGATTGCTACGGACCCGACGCATCCGCTCGCCTGCACCAGCTGCTGCCCAACCGGACACCGGTCCTGCTCGAGTACGACGTGGAACGACGAGATCGGTACGACCGGGTGCTCGCCTATGTCTGGCTTCCCGACCCCCCGAGCCTGGTGAACCTGGTCCTGGTGCAGGAGGGCTATGCCCGCGCCTACGCCTTTCCGCCCAACACCGCCCACCGGGCGGCCTTCGACGCAGCAGAGACTCGCGCGGCTGCCTCCGAACGTGGACTCTGGGGTAGTTGCCCCAACTGAATCATCCCGAAAATTCATTCGTGATTCAACTAATCTGATCGAGTGCCACCCACTGACCCGAGCCCGCGATGGCTGTCCCTGAGCGAGCAACGCTCCTGGCGCAGCTGGTTGTCGGCTCACCTGCTTCTGACCGATGCTCTGGACAGGGAGCTGAAGGCAGCACACAGCATCACGCTGGTCGACTACGAGATCCTCGTCCGGTTGTCCGAAGCCCCCGATCGCTCCTTGCGGATGAGCGACCTCGCCCGGCAGACCACGGCCTCTCGCTCTCGCCTGTCCCACCAGGTGACGCGCATGCAGAACAAGGGTTGGGTCGAGCGTCGTGAGTGCGTGTCGGACGGTCGTGGGACGTTGGCCACCTTGACCGACGCCGGCTGGGAGCTGCTCGTTCGAGCTGCTCCGTCCCATGTCACCTCGGTCCGACGCCACCTCGTCGACGTGCTCTCGGCGGAGGAGATGGCCAGCGCGGGTGAGATCTCCCACAAGATCGTCAGCCACCTGCAACCCGACCAGCCTGGCCAAAGTGTTCCAGAGCGGGCAGGTACCGGGGCAGCGTCCACCACCGGTTAGCCGTACGAGAGGCTGTCCGCCGTGAGCAAACCTTCCAACCTTCGCGTCGCCGTCGTCGGTGCAGGTCCCGCTGGCCTGTACGCCGTCGACTCACTGCTCAAAGTCGATGGGTTGTCGCCTTCCATCGACGTGATCGACCGCCTTCCGACGCCTTACGGACTGATTCGCTACGGCGTCGCTCCCGACCACCACAAGATCAAGAACGTTGCCCGCGCACTGCAGCCGGCGCTGGAGAACCCGGCCGTGCGATTTCTTGGTGGGGTCGAGCTGGGTAGAGATGTGACGAGGGAAGAGCTGCGATCCTGCTATGACGCCGTCATCTACTCCATCGGTGCCGCCGTCGACCGCCGGCTGGGGATCCCCGGAGAGGATCTTTCCGGGTCGTGCTCGTCGACGGACTTCGTCAACTGGTACAGCGGCCACCCCGACGCGGCCCAGCCCATGTCACTCGACATCGAGGCGGTTGCGGTGATCGGGGTCGGCAACGTCGCCGTCGACGTCGCCCGGGTCCTGGCCGTCCCGGCCGACCACCTGACGCCGACCGATGTCCCCGACGACGTGCTCGAGGTCTTGCGCGCCAGCACGGTCAAGACGGTGTACCTCATCGGGCGTCGCGGCCCCGAGCACGGGAAGTTCACGACCAAGGAGCTGCGCGAGCTCGGTGAGCTGGACGGTGTCACAGCCGTGGCCGACGCCGGGGACATGCCCGAAGCAGCCGACGGCCGGGAGCGCCATGTCGCGGCCAACCTGGTCGTTCTGCAGTCGTGGGTGGGACGGACCCCAGCCGAAGGCGACTCCACCATTCGAGCGAAGTTCTGGCGGCGGCCCATCGAGATCGTCGGCGACGACGACGACAGGGTCACCGGCATTCGGCTGCAGGACAACCATCCTGGCGCGGCCGACGACGTCATCGAGCTGTCCGTGCAGGCGGTCGTCAGAGCAGTCGGTTATCGCAGCGTCGCACTTCCTGGCCTGCCCTTCGACGAGGACAACGCCGTGGTGTCCAACGACGGAGTCGGTCGCGTGGTGGACGCCAGCGGGACGCCCTACCCCGGGGAATACGTCGCTGGGTGGATCAAGCGCGGACCAACTGGCGTCATCGGCACGAACAAGAGCGATGCCGCCGAGACCGTGCGCGCCCTCGTTGCCGACCTCGAGGCAGGCACGATCACGCCCGACACGGCCGGTGCGTCCATCGACGAGGTCCTCGCCCGGCAGTCGGTGGATTCGGTCACCTATGACGGCTGGCGAGCGATCGACGACGAAGAACTGGCCAGGGGTAAGGCCTCCGGCCGACCACGTGTCAAGGTGAACACGTGGGACGAGCTGGACGCCCTCGCGCGAGGTAAGGGCAGCTAGCCGGCGCGCGAGGAATGCTGCTTCTCTTCCTTGTCAAGCAGGGTTCACATGGAGGAGCCTGACGGCTGATTCCCCTTGGAGGCAACGATGACCCAGCTCATCGACAGCTATCGAAACGCCACGGCCGGGTTCGAGCAGCGGCTGGCCCTGGTGAAGAACGGCCAGTGGAGCGACGACACCCCATGCGCGGAATGGGACGTCCAGGCACTGGTGTCACACGTCCTCGACGAGCAGCTGTGGCTCCCGGCCCTGCTGGGCGGCGAGACCATCGCCGAGGTAGGTGACCGGTTCGCCGGAGACCAGCTCGGCGACGACGCACCGGCCGCATGGCGAAGAGCGGTGGCTGACGCGTGGGCTGCCGTGAGCGCCGAGTCGGCCTTGGACCGCACGGTCGGGCTGTCCTACGGGGAGGTGCCAGCCGAGGAGTACCTGCGGCAAGTCACCGCGGACACGGTGCTGCACACCTGGGATCTCGCCCGGGCGATCGAGGTCGACGAGGCGCTCGACCCCGAGGCCGTCTCAGAGGTCTTCGCCTACCTGAGCCCGCAAGTGGAGGCCTGGCGCTCGGCCGGAGCATTCGGACCCGCAGTCCAGGTCGCCGACGACGCGGATGAACAGACTCGGCTGCTCGCCCTCATCGGACGCGGTCCATGACTCACGAAGGTCCCGGGGGGCCACTGCTGTCCGTGTGGGCGCATCCCGACGACGAGACCTATCTGTGCGCTGCGCTGATGGCCAAGGCGGTCGCCTCAGGGCGGCGAGTCGTCTGCGTGACTGCGACCCGCGGAGAGCTCGGCAGCACCGATCCTGATCGGTGGCCCCCCGGACCATCGCTTGCTGAAGTCCGCACGGTCGAGCTCGAGGCTTGCCTGGCTGAGCTGGGGGTCACCGAGCACCATTGGCTGGACTATCCCGACGGGGGTTGCGCCGCGGTCTCCGACTCGGAAGGGACGGCGCGGATCCGGGAGTTCGTGGACGACCTCCGCCCATCCACCGTGTTGACCTTCGGGCCCGACGGAATGACCGGCCACCCGGACCATCAAGCGGTCTCCCGGTGGACGGCAGCCGCCGTCTCCGGGACTGACAGCGCTGCGCACGCGGCCACCAACACCCCGGAGTGGCTGGCCCGCTATCGCCACCCCCTCGATGAGCTTGGGGTCTTCATGGACGCTGAGCCACCCTGCGCGCCGGTCGAGGAGCTGTCGCTGCACCTGGTTGCGGAAGGGGAGCTGCTGGATCGCAAGGTGGCGGCGATGCTGCACCAGATCAGCCAGCTCGAACCGCTCGTTCAAGCCTTGGGCATCGAGTTCTTGCGTGAGGGCTTCGCGGAAGAGGCGTTCACCCCTCTGGTGGACCAGACCTCCCGGGCCAATTCGGCGGCCACCGAGATCAAGAGATAGACAACGAGGACGTCACGCGCCGTCAAGGCGATCAGGCCCGTCCAGGCGTCGGTGAGTACATCGCCGTAGAACAGCGGGAAGACGACCTGCGTGAGTCCACACAAGATGAGCAGCGGCGTCACGTGCGGCTTCCACGTCGGTGGGTCCAGGACGGCTGCCACAGCCATGACAGCGAGCAGCCACAGGACGTACTGCGGACTGAACACCTTGTTGGTCACCAAGATGACGAGCATGAGGCCGACGCCGGTGAGGGCGACTCCCCTGCGCCCTGCGTCGTGCTTCATCAACCGCCAGTGCGCGAGAAAGACAACGCCGAGGCAGAGGGCGAAGGCGACCTGAGCCAGGTCAGCCAGCTCGGCAACTCCGGGCCCGGTGATCTCGAAAGCGCCGTAAGCGAAGCGGGTGCCATAACCCTCAATGCCTAGATGATTGAGCCACACCAAGGGAAGCGCAGCCACTGACTCGATCTGCAACCCGCGATCGGACTGATAGGACAGAACCTGCGAGAAGCCGCTCGACCCCGTGATCAGCCAGGTGATCCCGGCCACGACCGCGACCGTTGCGCCAGCGATCAAGGTGGCGACCACGGCTCCGGCGCGGGTTCGCTGCACCGGCGCGAGCAAGCTCGGCCAGAGCTTCAACGTGGCACCGATACCCGCTGCCATTCCCGCGTACGTGCTACGCCGGGTCCCCGCGTAGATCAGTGCTGCGAACGCCGCGGCGCCGGCCAGCATGTCGAATCGGGTCCAGGACTCGGCACCCAGCAGGGCTGGACCCAGAATCCAGATCAGCAATGCCGGGTGCCGCACATCACGGCCACATCGCGCGATGATGGTTCGTTGGATGAGCGCATCGATGACCAGCAGCATCCCTATCCAGGCCACGACGTAGGGCAGGTAACGCCAGGTGGGGAGTACGGCCGTGACGACAGCCGGCCCCAGCATCCCGGGCATCGCCATCGGGGGGTATTCCCAGCTGAAGTCCCGGTAGGGAAGCGTGCCACCGAGGGCGTCGAAGGCCCAGCGTCCATAGCCGGTGATGTCGACGAACACGTTGCCGCGGTTGAACCCCCAGGTGATCAACCCCACCGAGATCGCGACGGCCCGTGAGGTCAGCCACGCCCACCACGGATCCGTTGTCACGAGCCGCCAAGCACGTGGGAGACGGCCAGCTCCGGCTGACCCTGGAGGCTCGCTGGACAACGCCTGGACCCTCCGCTTCAAGCACACCGACCGGCTAGGGGGTCAGCCTAACCGGGGTGCAATCGCTCAGCCGAAGACGGCGAAGCGCTGCTGGGTCTTCCCACCGATCTTGGTGAAGTCACCGCCAGCGAACAGCTTGCCGCCTGAGGTTGCCAACGCGAATACGCCCAGGTTGCTGTTCGCCCCGGGATTCCAGCTCTGCGCCAGTCCGGTCGTCGCATCGAGGGCCACCAGCTTGTGCCGCTTGGCCTCGTTGACGTCGCACGGGAAGCCACCGCCACTCCCGCTGCCAACTGTCGTGTTGCCCTGGCAGAGGTTGTCGAAGTGGCCACCAGCAAACAGCGTGCCTCCGATCAACGTGACCCCCTGCACTCCTCCATCGGTCTGTCGCTGCCAGATCCTGTTGCCCTTGGGCAGGCCATGAGCCGCGACATGCCCACCCGCACCATCGCCACCCAGGTAGATCCGGTCAGCCGTGACCACCATCGACCACACGGAATAGCCGGGCTTCCACGTCCATGCCTTGACCGCTCCGGTCACCGGGTCCAGGTTCGCCAGGTGCCGGGAACGGTCGCTCCCGCTGACCGAGAAGAAGTCACCTCCCGCGTAGACCGACGATCCGTCCAAGGCGACGGCGAGCGAGCGGACCTTGTCGTCGGGGACGGGCTTCCACGTGGCGTCCAAGGTGCCGGAGGTGCTCACCGCGGCCAGCTTGGTGCGCGGCTGACCGTCGACCTTGGTGAAGGTTCCGCCCAGATAGACCCGCGAGCCGAGAGTGGCGATCGCATAGACCTTGCCCGAGACGGCGGGCGACCACGAGCTGACCGCACCGCTGACGGCCGAGATTGCCGCTACCCGCTTGTGCTTGACGCCGCCGACCTTGGCGAACAGCCCACCGGCGTAGACGGTGTTGCCGTCGGGCGACAGAGCCAGTGCGTAGACGTCCTTGTCTGCATTGGGGTTCCAGGGCAGCAACGCGCCCGTTTCCCGGTTGATCGCTGCGAGCCTGTTCCGGGTGACCTCGCCCGAGCCCGCAGGCGCCCCGGCGGGTCGCAGCGAGGTGAACTTTCCGCCGAGATAGACCACGTTGCCCACGGTCAGGATCGCCGACACGCGTCCGTTTGCCTGATAGCTCGTGCCTGGCACCGGCGACAGGGTCGTGGCAGCCACTGCCTGGGGGCTGGCTGTCGACAACAGTGCTGAGACGACCAAGCCAGCGACGGCAAGTCCCACAAGTCGGGTGCGCGTCGGGACGACGTACGACATGGATCTCCTTCGGTCCGCGGGCGTGCGGTCAGCGCACCGTAGGTCGAGCGGCGACGAAGAACAACCGGGTGAATGGTCCTATCTGGGCGTCCGCGGGAAGACCACCCGATCGTGTGTCAGCGCCGCAGGCGCTCAGCCAGCCAGCGCAGCGACATCGGGTATCGATAGTCGATGGAGGCGTGGGTGGCGTCGAAGAGCTCGAAGTGGATGACGTCGTCGGCCACCCCGATCCGGCCCAGCTCGTCACGAAACGCCTGGGCTCCGAGATCGAGGTAGTAGTCATCGCTACGACCTGCGTCGATCCAGATGGAGTCCAGCGAACGCAGGGCTTCGGCATACGGCTGCGCCATGCGCACCGGATCCCAGTCCAGCCAGCGCTGCCAAACCTCGGGTATCAGCCGGCCAGAGACCGGGTCGAACGGAAGATCCACGGTGCCGTCGGCGCGGGCGGAGAAGCATGCCGAGCAACCGAGCATCGAGATCAACGGCACGTCGGCGGGTTTCGTGAACGCCGTCCGCGAGCAGAAGTCCTCCCACCACTTCATGATGTCGTGGTCGTAGTCGCGCAGGGCACGAGCCGCCTCGCCGAACTCGGGGACGTAGCACAGCTCGTACAGCGTGTCACCTGCGTGCGTGGCCAGCGAGCCGAACAGATCGGGGCGCAGCATCGGAGTGATCATCGCGCCGAAACCGCCGGAGGACTTGCCGGAGATGGCGCGAGAGCCGCGATCCGGGATCGTTCGGTAGTTCGAATCCACCCACGGGACGACCTCGTCGCACAGATACGAGTGGTAGGGCCCGGTGCCGGGCGAGTCGACGAACTGGGAGCCGCCGTAGCTGGTCCATGCATCGACGTAGACCACGATGCACGGAGGGACTTCTCCCGACGCGAACAACGCGTCAGCAGTCTCGATGAACGGCTGCCGGAAGGGCGCGCGGTTGGCCCACATGACCACCTGACCGGTGTAGCCCTGGATCACATAGACGGTCGGGAAGCGAAGCGACGCGTCGTCGTCGTAGCCCGGCGGGAGGTAGACCCAGATGGGTCGTTCATGCGGATCGCCGAGCGGGTTGCCCCGCAGCAGGTCCGACTCGATCGTGGTGCGCTCGAGGCGCCCGGTCATCGGTGCTTCCCAGGGCAGCATCTGGGCAGTGAATCACACCAGCGCGAAGTGCCGTCGTCCTCGGCGGGGGCCGTACCCGCCAGCGATCAGCCCTTCTGGAAGTAGACGTAGTCGATGTCTCCGACGAAGTAGTCGCAGGTGACCTTGATCTGGTCACAGTCCGGCTTGCCCCCGATGGTCAGCGGCTTGTTGTTCGCGATGGTCCCCGTGGCCCCTTTGGCGGTCCGCTTCTTTCCCCCGTCGATGGTCATGACGACCTTGTTCGCTGTTCGCTCACACCGGATGACATGCCACTGGCCGTCGTTGAGGGCGATGCCGGAGTTGACCGACTTCGAACCGCCCGAGCCGCGGAACAGGCAGCTGATCTTGCCCTTGGGCTGCTGAAGCTTGAAGTAGCCGCCCGGGCTGCGCGCCTGACCCTTCTGGATCACGTTGCCGAAGTTCTTCTTCGTGCGGTAGCGGATGGTGATGGCGAAGTCTCCGCTGCCAGGGTCGAGGTCGTCGTTGTCGGCAACCCGGTCGAGGTGGCTGGGTACGGCCGGTGGAGTGTTCGGCTTGAGATAAGGGAAGTGGTGACCTTTGGCGCCGCCGTACTTCTTTGCGGTCTTGACCGTGGCGCCGATCGTTCCGTTGTGCCCGTGGCCGCTGCTGTCGATGAGCACGGTCGCGTTCTTGCCTTCGTTCATGGCGTAGTAGGCCACCGTCTTGGTCGCTGCAGCTCCGGCCGGAGCGGCAGCCGTTGCGACAACCATGCCAGCGGACACCAAACCGATCGCCACTGTCGTCCACGTGCTACGCCGGTCCACCCAGATCACGTCCTCGCCTCGTCGCGGATTCACCTGCGCCGGTCTGCTCCCACATCCGGTCGCACGGAACCGTAAGCACATGGGGGTCGACGGCGTAACCCCATGAGGGCTGTCGCGCGGACTTTTGCGACGCCTTAGGGCCATTCGATGCTCCAGGACCACCCGAATGGCTGACCCTGTGTGACACACGGCGCCGGAGGGCGTACGCACTGCTACCGAAGAGTGCCCCGCTCGGCCGCCGAAGCACTCCCGAGCCCGACCCCGAACGTCGAACAGTTCGACTTCTGCAACTCGAACTGTTCCGATTGCGGGGTCCATGGACCCCGAAAGTCGAACAGTTCTGCAGGGCGCCGCCGGACATCCGAACGTCGACACTCGGACCAGCGGGACCTGGCCGGGGCGCGAGGCGCCGGACGAGTCAGCCTGTACGCCGGGTATCGGCGGGCCCCCTGGTCTAACCTGCGGAAAATGCGCCGATAGGTGAGTACGACGTCCGACAGGCGGCCGGTCTAGTGCGTCGGATCTTGTTCGACACTCAGGACGCTTCGCTCTTGCCGAAAGTGCTCCCCTGGTTTCAGTACAGCCCGCCAACTGCCGGTGGACCAGCCTGCGCGTACGCGTGCCCGCCGCAAATGAGGGTGCCTGGGTGCCCCTGCTGTGGGTGGACGTGCCGATGTACGAAGCCAGCATGGCGAGCGCGGAGCTGGCACCCGGCAGCCCGCCGATGCCAGAACATCAGCCGAGCGTGGGCAGCATCGAGGACTTCCTAGGGTTCGACCTGCTCGTTCGCGGCTCGGAGGCGGTGACGACGAAGCAGCTTCTCGGGCACTACGCGAATCGGCAGGGCGGCGTGCACCATGACAACAGGGCGGCGCAGGTTCCGCTGCTGGCAGACGTGCTGAACATGTCCGAGAGGGCCGCGAATCAGACCGTGCTGGCCGCGACACGCATTCTCTACTCGGCTCTTGAGCCGGTGGCGGTGGACGCGTTCTTGAGGATGGCGACTCATCCGTACGGGTTGAGTGGTCGGGGGCCGCTCCGGGTGGTCGAAGAGGACGAGGGGTCGACGAGGTAGCACGTGTGACCGTCTGGTTGGGCGGATACGGCACTGGCAACACCTAGCTATGACTACGTTCTTGCCATGCGAACTGATGCCACGGATAGCCCCTACATATACGTGCTGCGACGGCTGTCCCTGACCTACGTCGCCCTCTGCGTGATCCTGCTCATCCTGATGACCGCGAACGTGATCGGGCCGCCCGGTATGCTCGCCGCCCTCGCGGTCGGGATCATCATGTTCCTGTCCGCTGCGTGGTTCGGTCGACCGCCTCGGATCGTCGGTGGCCAGAGTCGCGGTATGCCTTGACCGCCTTGGAGCGGCCCTGGCACAGCGGTCCGCACGCTGAGCCGGTCCGTGCCGCTCTGCGGCGTGACCAAGCCACCTTGCGGCACGCGCTGGCCCTGTACGACGCCGAAGCCCAGGCCCTGCGGGCCGCCACGACCTCGTGGGTCCTCACGCACGGCGAGCCGCACCCGGGCAACCTGATCCGCACCGACAACGGCCTCCGGCTGGTCGACTGGGACACGGTCCTCCTCGCCCGACCGGAGCGTGACCTGTGGCTGCTCACGGGCGACGCTGCCAGCGACGAGCAGGTCGCCGCTGAGTACGCCGCGCGCACCGGACACCGCCCGGACCCATGTGGGATGCGGCTGCAGCGCCGCCGGTGGGCGCTGGCCGATGTCGCGATCTTCACCGACGATGTGCGTCACCCGCACACCGACGACCCGGAGATCGCCGAATCAGTCGACTACCTGTTGCGGTCCCTGGCCTGGCTCACGACCGACGGCCTCGCCACGTAACCGGCACCCGGCACCTATGCGCGGCCAGGCCGTCTCTGCATCAGGCAAAGGCTTCCTAGCCCAGCTCGTCAAGCGTGGTCAGGCAGAACGGGTGTCCCGCCGGGTCGGCGAAGACCAGGCAATGCTCGGCGTTGGGCTGGAAGTCGAACCGGATAGCTCCTGCCTGCAAAACCTTCTGCTCAGCGGCGACGAGGTCGTCGACCAGGAAGTCCAGGTGGAGGAGTGAGGTTCCTGCCAGTCCCGGCCACTGCGGGCGCTCGTAGCCCTCGACTGCCTGGATGTCGATGCGACCGCCGGGAGTCGCGACTGTTGCCCATCCGCCACGGCAGAAAGTGACCTCACCGTCGGTGATGAGAGCGTAGAAGTCCGCTAGGACCTGAGCGTCATCACTGTTCAGGGTGACGGAACTGAGGCGGATCGTGTTCGGCACGAGTCGCTCCTTCGGGACTACTGATCGCAACTTGCTGGGTCGAAGGTGGGTCGTACCCGTGCGAGCAGGGGCAAAACACAAGTGGCGGACTGACCCGGCGCGAATGCCGGATCGCTGGTTGCGAGGCGAGTCAGATCGAAGCCTCTTGCTTGTCAAGGGCTGGTTTCGGGCATGCCGGGATCGCCTCTTGGCATGTGGTGGCCTGAGGCGTATTTTCGCTGTGAGTCCGGGAGTGGCTTATCCGAAGAACCGGCTGTCAGGGTGTGGGGCCGGTCGCGCTGGAGTCAGAGACGTGCCCTGGTTGCCCTCCCGGACCCACTCATGTCCGGGGTCGGGAGTCTTGGCGTAGTTGGCGGAACACGGCGTCGCTGATCTTGCGCTTCAACACCCGTCGGGCTTCCTTGCTGGACTTCCCTGCATCGATCTTGGCCCGGTAGTAGGCGCGGCCCGGGGTGTCGCACCCCACCGGGAGTCAGCGCTGCGATCAACGCATGCAGGCGACACACCGCCTGGGTCCGCGCAGTGTGGGTGGCCTTGTGCGGGTCAATACCGATCAACACCATAGGTTCCTCCTCGGGAACCAGTAGGGAACGGCGGCCGCAGGCACTCCTGATGCGAACCGGTGCTTGCCTCTTGCGAGCCACGCCACCGCCTAGGGAAACCTGGCGAGCCGACGCTTCGTTCGAAAGCCAACCGGCACCGGTAGCAGGCACTTCACGAGACGACCCGCCAGATCCCCGGACGCTACGAGCACACGCTCAACGTCCGCCAGAACCATCTATCAGGCACATCGGTTCGCTCGGGGTATGCGACTAGGGAGCGAGAAAGCCCTGCGGAAGCGTGTATGCGAAGCAGTTCACGACGTTGACCATTAACTGTCCTGGACCGGGCGGGTGGAAGGTGTCGCCCTGGACTTGGACCGTCCAATGCCCGGTGCGTGGAGCGCCACTTGGCCATGGAGTTGGGCAAGCGGTCACGCCCTCGACCTGTACCTGTGGCTGAACGTAGACACGCCCCGCTGGGACCACGACGGTTGTCTGCTCGGGGCTCGGCCCGTCGACCCTGCCCAACTTCATCGACGCTGGTGGCGACCCTGTCAGGGAGCAGTCTTCGCTCGATGCGTTCTTGACGCGGATGCTCAGGTCGGCGGAGTCAACGCTGACATCAAGATCGGATCCTTGGCAGGCCGCCACACCTTCCTCGCTTGTCATGGGGCGAATGGAATTCGACGGTAGCGCGCCACCCGCTGGGGATGACGTGCAGCCTGCGATCGACACGAGCGCTGCGCCGAGCAGCCCTATCCAGAAGAGTCTCAAGCCATGCCTCCCGGTGCTTGGCACGTTGGACGCAGGGAGTAGGCGAACCGTTCCTCGTCGCCCTCCTGTCCGCGCATACTGCCGCATATTGCTCGGGAGCGCCGGGTGCCCGGAGGGCTAGGAGCCCGCCCGTATCGGGCGTTCCCGGCTCCATGACTAGTTTCGACACGCCGGGTAGGGGCGTGTTGGCGGGAGTTGGCGTCGGGGGTTCGCATGACGTTTGCATGACGCTAGAGGTCTCGGAGGAGTGTGCACCTGGCGTTTTCCCAGGTCAGAGCCAGTGCGACGGACGAGTCGACCTGTACGCCGGGTTCTGTCCACGGGCGCCTCACGGCCTCCCGATGGGCGGTCATCCATCTAGGACTGCCGTTGCCGACAGCCTCCAGCGGCCTACCCGGGGACTCGAGCGAGCGACCCTCCTCCGCCGAAGCGGTCCGTCCCCTGTCTGACCTTGCTCCTGGTGGGGTTTACCGAGCCGTCCGGGTCGCCCCGGACGCTGGTGGTCTCTTACACCACCGTTTCACCCTTACCGCGACTGCGCCGAAACGAAGACCGCGGCGGTCTGCTTTCTGTGGCACTTTCCCGCGGGTCACCCCGGGTGGGAGTTACCCACCACCATGCTCTGTGGAGCCCGGACGTTCCTCGGCGCCACCAGGTGCGAAACGTGGCAGCGACGCGACCGCCCAGCCGACTCGTCCGTCGTGGTCCCAGGATAGGCCAGCGACGTACGGCTGCGAGGGTCGTTCGTCAGGTCTGGCTGGGGCCGCCGCTGCTCGCCTGGATCCCCTGGCTAGGCGGCGCGACCACGTCGCCCACGTCGGCGGCGATCCGATGGACGATCCACTCCATGGGTCCGCGTCTGAGGAAGTGCAGCCACACCGTCGCGAACGCCAGCGCCAGCGCCACATGGGTCAGGTAGTAGCCGATGCTGTCCCACTCGCCCCACTGCTGACTCAGGGCAAACGCGTGCACGGTGTAGAGCGTCAACGTCATCGACCCCGCCGCTGCGACCGGATGGCTGAGCACTCGCAGGAAGGACAGCCGAACTGCCAGCAGGCAGCCGCCCAGCACCGCCAGCGCCGAACCTGTGGTGCCGATCAGGTCGAGCGGAGTACCCGTGTGCGGCGCGGCCACCGCCAGCCAGGCCCACGAGTCGGTCGGCGTCGTGCCGTAGCCCTCGGAGCTGGCCAGATCCCACCAGGTCGCGCCGGCCGCCGAGGGGCCCGGCGCCAGCAGCGGGTCGGCCACTCCCCCGGCTAGGAGCACCGCGGAGACGAGCCAAGCACCAGCCGCCAGCACGACGCCCAGGACGAGCAGCTGCAGCGCCGTACGGGCTGATCGCAGGTTGGCCCGCCCGACCGCCAAGCCGGCCAGCAGGTAGGTCAGCCAGGTCAGAACGGGGTAGTAGCCGAGGACCACGAGCTCGCGCAGGGCTGCGACCGGATCCTCGCCGAGCAAAGCGAGGGTGACCTGGTCGTTCGGGCCGCCGCCGAGGTGCTGGCGCCAGAGATGACTCACCACCGGACTCACCAGCGCCCATGCGATGGCCAGCACCGCAAGGGTCGGCAGGCGGAGCCCGAGAAACGGCAGAGCAAGCACGAAGAGCACCGCGTAGTAGGCCAGGATCACCGCCACGTGTGTCCCCGTGCCGGCCAGCCACAGCCCCACGATCCCGATCAGGACGGCCCGGGTCGCAATGGTCGAGGTCACCCTCAGCCGCGCGCGCCCTCGTCGAGGCGTGTCGCCACCACTGACCAGCGCGAGGCTGACACCGGCCAGCACCGCGAACAGGGCCGACGCGCGGCCAGCAAACACCCAGCCGACGGTCGTCAGGTGACCGGTCTGCTGATCTTGAACGGCGAGCATGTGGGTTGCTGCCATCCCGATCAGGGCGATCCCCCGGGCGAGGTCGACGCCGATGATCCGCCCTCGCGGGGCTGAGGTCTCCGGCACGTGGACGTCGGTGGGCGGTTGATCGAGAACGGCGCCGCCCTCCACCGGCTCGCTCATCGGTCGGCTCT
Source organism: uncultured Actinomycetota bacterium (assembly GCA_963819985.1). Classification (GTDB taxonomy): domain Bacteria; phylum Actinomycetota; class Actinomycetes; order DATJPE01; family DATJPE01; genus JANPBY01. The sequence goes on from CAWFYH010000003.1 coordinate 93,379, forward strand.
CACCATCCAACCAGCCGTGAACTCAGCGATCTCGGCCGCTACCTCCGCCTTGCGGGCGTCGTCGGCGAACGAGTGCTGGACCGCTGCGCGGGCGAGATCGGCGAGGCCAGCGCTGTCGAGTCCGAGCAGGTCGGCGGCCACGACGTATTCGTTGGTCAGCGTGGTCGCAAACATCGGCGGGTCGTCGGAGTTGATGGTCACGGGCACCCCGGCCGCGACCAGCTGCGGCAACGGGTGCTCGGCCAGGGAGGCCACGGACCGCGTGCACACGTTGGACGTCGGGCAGACCTCCAGGGCGATGTCGTGGTCGACGAGGTGGGCGAGCAGAGCCGGGTCTTGCGCAGCCGCGATGCCATGACCGATGCGCACGGCTCCGAGCTCGCGCAACGAGTCCCAGATCGTTTCCGGACCGGTCGACTCCCCGGCGTGCGGCACGCTGTGCAGCCCGGCCGCCCGAGCGCGTGAGAAGTGTTCGGCGAACTGCGGGCGCGGCACGCCGATCTCGGGGCCGCCAAGACCGAAGCTCACCAGACCTGCAGGCGCCTGCGACAGCGCCACGTCGAGCGTGACGTCGGCCGCTGGCAGTCCCGCCTCCCCCGGGATGTCAAAGCACCACCGAAGCGTCAGATCGTGTTCCGCCTCGGCCGCCGTACGGGCGTCCTCGATCGCCTCGCAGACCGCCTCGGCTGGGATCCCGCGAATGACGTGGGAGTACGGCGACACGGTGACCTCGGCGTAACGAACGTTCTGCGCCGCGAGGTCGGCGGCCACCTGCCGGGTGAGCGTCCAGACATCCTCGGCATCGCGGATGAGGTCGACGACGGACAAGTAGACCTCGATGAAGTGCGCGAAGTCGGTGAACTGGAAGTAGTCGGTCAGCAGGGCGGGGTCAGCTGGGACAGGGGTGCTGCCCTCGTGCTTGGCGGCCAGGGCGGCGACCGCGGACGGCGACGCCGAGCCGACGTGGTGAACGTGCAGCTCGGCTTTCGGCAACGCGGCCGCGAAGTCCGCGATCGTGGTCGGCACCGGCGGAGTCTGGCACATTCCTCGTGCCGACTCCTAGCGGTGGGCTCAGCCTCGGGTGGAGTCCGGCCCGGGGGTCATCCGGCTGTCCAGCGCGCTCAGTGCGGCACCGAGATCGGCCTCCGCCTGTCGCGCTGTGGTATCGGACGCGGCGAGCTGTTCGGCAGTGGGCGCGCGACCTGCCGCTCGACCCATCAGATCGGCCTGAGTTGCCAGTGTGCACGCCCTCAGCGCGTCGGCCGTTTCTCGTGCAGCTCGCGCGTCCTCGGGCGAGGTGGCCTCGGCCGCAAGGGCCTCCAACTGGGAGGCCGTGACCTCCACGCGCTCCCGTACGGCCGCCGCATCCTCGGGGGTGCTGACCTGTGAGCGTCGCAGGGTGGCCAGCTCGGCTGCCAGTGCGCGCGCCGAGGCGGCCCGGCCGCTCGCGGTGCGTCGCCACCCGCCGCGGCGTTCGGCCACCTCGATCGCCGCTCGGCGACGCCGGGACAAGACGACTCCGGTCACGATCACCACGACCACGAGGATCACCAAGGCGATGAGCGCCCAGACCCAGTTGGAGGTGCCCGACTCATCGGCCGTCCCCGATTCGCTGGGGCTCGGCTCTGAGCTCTTCGATGGGGCATTCGTCTTTGACGGGCTGGGAGTGGGAGTCGGAGTTGGAGTCGGGTGGAGTTGGAGTTGGAGTGGGGGTCGAGGTCTCGGTGGGGGTCTGCGTCGGGGTCGCCGTTTGGGAAGGACTCCTGGTCGGGCCGTCTGTCGGCGTCGCCGTACGGCTGGGCAGGGTGACGCTCGGCAGCGACGAGGGCAGCGCAACTCCCCCCGATCCGCACCCGGCCAAGGCCACCAGCAGGCACCCGCCGATCAGGAGGCGGGCAGCCTGCCTCGCAGAACCGTCGATGCGCAAGCTCAGCCGTCCTCGTGTGGTCGCCGCCGTGCCTAGGTCGCGCCAGTATGACTTAGACCGGTCGACACAGTTGCCCTCCCCACGCGTGTTGATCTTGAGAGATCCACGACGACACGCCGATGGGGCCGTGGATCTCTCAAGATCAACTGGCTTGGGGGCGCGCTTGAGGGTCACCGCTTAGGCTCCGCTGCGTGTTGCTGCTCCTTCCGCCCTCGGAGGGCAAGTCACCCGCCCGTCGCCGCGGTCGGCCGCTCGACCTCGACTCGTTGGCCTTCCCCGAGCTCACCACCACTCGTCGTGAGGTGCTCGACGCCCTGGTCACCACCGCGAGCGGTCCGCGCGACCTCGCGCTAGCCGCCCTTGGGCTTCCCCCCGGACTTCGCGGCGAGGTCGACAAAGACGCTGCGCTCGAGTCGGCGACAGCGGTCCCGGTCGAGCGGCTCTATACCGGCGTGCTCTACGACGCACTCGACCTCGAGACTCTCGACGGCGCAGCCAGGCGGCGAGCTCGGGCGTGGATCGTCGTGTCGAGCGCGCTGTTCGGCGCCGTACGGCTGACCGATCGCATCCCGCCCTACCGGCTGTCCATGGCGGCCCGCCTGCCCGGCATCCCTTCGCTTGCGACGCTGTGGCGACCGGCCCTCGACCGCGCTCTGCCCGAGGCCGCCGGCCGCGGGCTCGTGGTCGACCTGCGGTCCAGCAGCTATGCCGCTGCGTGGCGGATCCCACCGGACCTCGCCCCGCGCACAGCGGTGGTGCGCGTTCTGCACGAGTCGAACCCGGGTGATCCGACGTCGCGCAGTGTCGTCAGCCACTTCAACAAGGCGACCAAGGGTCGGCTGGTCCGCGCCCTGCTCGAGTCCGCGGCCGCCCCGTCCAGCGTTCGGGCGTTCACCAAGACCCTGGCCAGCCTCGGCTACTCGGTGGAAGCCGAGCCACCGAAGAACTCCCAACAACCCTGGACGCTCGACGTCGTCGTGGCGACCTTGTGATTCGAGCCTCGACTGCCCATTGAGCCCTCGGCAGAGTTGCCCACGCCAGACCCATCCGGCTAGATTGGATCCAATATCCGACCCGTCTTCGGAGTGCTCCCGTGGCCCAGCCCATCGCCCCGCTCGACCTGATCGCCGCCGATCGCCTGCTCTCCGAAGAGGAGCGCGAGATCCGCACGACGGTTCGCCGCTACCTCGATGCTGAGGTCCGGCCGCACCTCGCCACCTGGTTCGAGTCCGGCGAGCTGCCCGCCCGCGAGCTCGCCCGCGGCCTGGGCGGGCTCGGCGTGCTCGGCATGCACCTCGAAGGGTACGGCTGCGCTGGCACGAGCGCGGTCTCGTACGGCTTGGCCTGCGTCGAGCTCGAAGCCGCCGACTCGGGCATTCGATCGCTGGTGTCGGTGCAGGGATCCCTCGCGATGTACGCGATCCACGCCTACGGCAGCGAGGAGCACAAGCAGGAGTGGCTCCCGCGGATGGCGACCGGCGAGGCGATCGGGTGCTTCGGCCTGACCGAGCCCGACTTCGGCAGCAACCCCGCCGGCATGCGCACCGCCGCCAAGCAGGACGGCGGCGACTGGGTCTTGAGCGGCACCAAGATGTGGATCACCAACGGTGGAGTCGCCGACGTGGCGATCATCTGGGCCAAGACCGACGAGGGCATCCGCGGGTTCGTCGTCCCCACCGACACTCCAGGCTTCACGGCCAACCCAGTGCACGGGAAGCTCTCGCTGCGTGCTTCGGTGACGAGCGAGCTGGTGCTGGAAGGCGTACGGCTGCCGAGCTCGGCCTTGCTTCCGAAAGCCCACGGCCTGGGCGGACCCCTGGGATGTCTCAACGAGGCACGCTTCGGCATCGTCTTCGGCGCTCTCGGGGCCGCCCGCGACTGCCTCGAGACCGCGATCGACTATGCGCTGAGCCGCGAACAGTTCGACCGGCCGATCGCCGGCTTCCAGCTGACCCAGGAGAAGCTGGCCAACATGGCCCTGGAGCTGCAGAAGGGCTACCTGCTCGCCCTGCACATCGGCCGGCTCAAGGACGAGGGGGCCTCGACCCCGCAGATGGTCAGCGTGGGCAAGCTCAACAACGTCCGCGAGTCCCTGGCGATCGCCCGGGAGTGCCGAACCATCCTGGGCGGCAACGGGATCACCTTGGAATACCCAGTCCTTCGGCACGCCAACAATCTCGAGTCCGTGCTGACCTACGAAGGAACCTCGGAGATGCACACCCTGGTGATCGGTCAAGCCCTCACCGGGCTGGCCGCGTTCCGCTGATTGGCCCAAGGCCAACTGCTGCCCCCTGGCGGCCCGGCTGGTCGTTGCTGGGAGGCTCATTCACGTGAGCACACCCGTCGCTGTCGCGCCCGCGCTGCGACGTGCTGCCCTGGCCACCGCGACGGTCTTCGCGCTCAGCGGGGGGCTCGCGGCCAGCTGGGTGTCTCGCCTGCCTACCCTGCGGGACCAGCTGGACACCGACACCGCTGCCCTCGGATTTGCCTTGCTGTGCCTGGGTCTTGGATCGATTCTGGTCATGCCGATGACGGCGCCGCTGTGCAATCGTTACGGCAGCCGTGCGGTCGTCGTCGCCGCTGCGGTCCCGTCGACGGTGCTTCTCGTCTCGCTGGTCCTCGCCCCCAACGTCGTCGCGCTGGGGGCAGCCCTGCTGGGCCTCGGCGCCTGCTACGGCTCGTGGGACGTGGCCATGAACATCCAGGGCAGCTTCGTGGAGCGCGCGGCGGATCGACCGTGGATGTCGCGCTATCACGCCTGCTGGAGCGTCGGATCGATCGCCGGTGCCGGCCTCGGCGCCCTCGCCGCTCTGCTCGGGGTCGGGGTGGCCGCGCACTTCGCGCTCGTCGGGGCTTTGGTGGCGGTCGGTGTAGTGGTGGCGGTACGGACCTTTGTCGACGAGCGCTCTGGCCACGCCACCGCCGAGCCGCAACAGAACGCCGGACGCTTGGTGAACCGGCGCCTCGTCCTGCTGGGCCTGATCACCTTGTGCGGCACGACGATCGAGGGTGCGGCGGCGGATTGGCTCGGGTTGCACATCGCCGATGACCTAGGTGGTACGGCGGCGGTGGCCGCAGCGGGGTACGCGGTCTTCGCGACCGCCATGACCACCGCCCGATTTGCCGGCCCGCCCATCCTCACCCGGCTCGGGCGTGTAACGACGCTGCGCGTCGCTGGAGCAACCGCCGGGCTCGGCGTGTTGATGGCCGCGCTTGCGAATGCTCTTCCGCTGGCGATGGCCGGAGCAGCCATCTGGGGCCTTGGCGTCGCCCTGGTCTTCCCGAGTGCGATGAGCGCCGGGGGCGAGACCCCGGGGCGCTCGGCTGCCGGCATCGCCACCGTCGCGACGATCGGCTATGGCGGCTTCCTGCTCGGACCGCCCTTGATCGGCGTTCTCGGCCACCAGATCGGCCTGAACAACGCCTTGCTGTTGCTGCTCGGCCTGGCAGCGATCATCATGATTCTGGCCCCGGCCAGCCGAGCGCCAGCCGAACCGACCTAGACCGCGGCCAGAAACTTCAACACCCGCTGGGTGAGCAGCTCGGTCGCCTCGGCGTCGTAGGACGGCAGTGACGAGTCGGCGAAATAGTGCTGGTCCCCGGGATAGACGAAGACCTCCACGGTGGGCTGCTCCTCGGCGATGGCCCGAGCGGCCTCGAGGTCACCTTCGTCAGCGAAGTAGGGATCGTGGTCCATCCCGTGCACCTGCGCGCGCAAGCCGTCCGGCCACGGGCCGATGTAATCCAGCGCTATGCAGGAGTAGAAGAGCAACGCACCTCTGGCTCCAGCCCTCGTCTGGGCCAGCTGCTGCGCGGGTACGACGCCGAATGAGAAGCCTCCATAGACGAGTTCGGCCGGCAGGTCGTCGGCCAGCTTCATGGCTCGCTCGACGAGATCGTCCATGCCCTCGGCCTTGATGTGGGCCATGCCCTCGTCGATGCTGGCGAACGTGCGTCCGTCGAACAAGTCAGGCGTATGGACCGTGTGACCCGCTGCGCGCAGCGTGTCTGCGAAGGCAGTGACCCCTTCGGTCAGCCCCTGCGCGTGATGGAACAGCAGTACCTCAGCCATCTCAGAACCTCCGCTTGCTCGAATGCCTGCTTCCGCCATCGACGTTATGCGACGGCGCCGACAAGCGTCGCTAGGTGAGCGATCGGGTCAGCGCGGCGACTGCGTGCTCACGGTGGTCGGCGAGGCGTTTGATGGCCTCGTCCGTGCGCCCGTCGAGGTACGCGGACACGATGGCTCGGTGCTCGGCCTGCGCAACCTCCCGGTGCTCAGCCTCGCCGTAGTAGACCGAGCGGTAGACGTCGGTGGCGTCCCAGCACAGCCGGATCATCCGGATCAGTCGCGGCATCTCGCTCGGCTCGAGCAGGGCGAAGTGCAGGGCCCGGTTGGCCTCGGTCATCCTCGACACGTCGCCTGCGGCTGCCGCCTCCTCGCAGTCCTGGAGATGAGCCGCGATAGCAGTCCGATCCGCATCAGTGGCCTGGCCGATCGCCACCGCCACCGCCTCGGCCTCCAGCAGCTCGCGGATCCGGTAGAGCTCGACCAGGTCATCGGCCGACAGCTCGGCCACGAAATAGCCCCGGTGCGGGTGGTAGACGACCTGTCCCTCGCCCTCAAGCAGTTTGAGCGCCTCCCGCAGCGGCACTCTCGAGACGCCCCAGCGCTCGGCGAGCTGGTCTTGTCGAACTTGCTCGCCGGGGTGCAGGCCACCGCTCGCGATCTCCCGACGCAGCTCACCGAGGACTGCTTCCTGGGCCGTGGGTGGACGCCGGAAGATGTCAGCCGAGGCCACGAAAACTCCCCTCGCTGTCGGCGCCGAGCGCAGGCGGGGGACGTCGGTAGGTCACCGGCGTCACAGACAGGGTCAGCGGATTGGCAACGGTCAAGGTTCCCGCCGTGTCGACGACCGGCTGCAGACCGAGGCTGTCGGCCAGGGCGATCGCCTCGGCAACGTCATTGATAGGTCCGCACGGCACTCCGGCTTCACCGAGCTGCTCGATCCAGTGCTGCGCGGGCTGTGCTTGCGTAACCTCCGCGATGCGGTTGGCCAGCTCGTCGCGGTGAGCGACCCGCCCCGGGTTGGTGGCGAAGCGGTCGTCGCCCGGCAGTTCATCGAGGCCGAGCACAGCGCAGAACCTGTTGAATTGCCCGTCGTTCCCGACCGCCACGACGAGTGGCCGGTCCGCGGCAGGTACTGTTTCGTATGGGGCGATCGACGGGTGCCGATTGCCCATGATGCCGGGAACGGCGCCAGCGGCGACGTACCCGCTGGTCTGGTTGACCATCGCCGACAGCAGCGAGGACAGCAGGTTGACCTCGACCCGCTGACCCTCACCGGTGAGCTCGCGATGACGTAGCGCCGCGAGAATCCCGACGGCCGCGTGCAGACCGGTGATGACGTCGACCAGGGCGACGCCGACCTTGGTCGGCTGCCCTGCAGCGGGACCGGTCACGGACATCAGACCGCCCATGGCCTGGACGAGCAGGTCGTAACCAGGCAACGCCGCACCCGCACCGGATCCGAAACCGGTGATGGAGGCGTAGACGAGACCCGGGTTGGTGCTGCGGACCTCGTCGTAGCCAAGCCCGAAGCTGTCGACAGCTCCGGGGAGGAAGTTCTCCACCAGGACGTCGGCCTCGTTGGCCAGCGCTCGGGCTCGCCGCTGGCCGTCTGGGTCCTTGAGGTCGAGCACGACCGAGCGCTTGTTGCGGTTGATGCCCAGGAAGTACGTCGACTGCTGCTGGTCGTCCCAGGGAGGGCCCCAAGCGCGCGTGTCGTCACCTGCACCGGGCCGCTCGACCTTGATGACCTCGGCGCCCAGGTCGCCGAGCAGCATCGTGGCGTACGGACCGGCGAGCACCCGGGTGAAATCGGCGACCTTGATGCCGTCCAACGGTCCCGAGGTCATGCCCCGCAGGCTACGCCATCATCGGATATTGGATCCAACTTGTTCGGTCAGGTGCCGGTCACCGCGGACCGAAAGGTTCGACGTTTCTGGGCTCATGGTCCCTGCAAGTCAAACAGTTCGACTTTCGGGGTCCAAGGTCCCTGCAAGTCAAACAGTTCGACTTTCGGGGAGCGCAGCGGTCGGCCGGTCCGGCACCCTCAGGCGCCCGTCACCGCGGCGAGCTGGCCGCAGGCGCCATCGATCTCTCGCCCCCTGGTGTCACGCACCGTCACCGTGACGCCGTGCTTCTGCAGCGCTCGTACGAACGCCAGCTCGTCGCTGCGTCGCGACGCGGTCCATTTCGAGCCCGGCGTGGGGTTCAGCGGGATCAGGTTGACGTGCACGAGCTTGCCCTTGAGCAGCCGGCCGAGCAGGTCCGCGCGCCAGGCCTGATCGTTGATGTCGCGGATGAGCGCGTACTCGATGGAGACCCGACGCCCGGTCGTCGCCGCATACGCCCAGGCCGCGTCGAGCACCTCGGCGACCTTCCACCGGGTGTTGATAGGCACCAGCTCGTCGCGCAGCTCGTCGTCGGGAGCGTGCAGGGACACGGCCAGGCGGACGGGGATGCCCACCTCCGCCAGCTGCTGGATGCGCGGCACCAACCCAACCGTGGACACCGTGATGCCGCGGGCGGACATGCCGAGACCGTCCGGAGTCGGCTCGGTCAGCCGACGTACGGCCCCGAGGACCGCCGGGTAGTTCGCCAGCGGCTCCCCCATCCCCATGAACACCACGTTGGAGACCCGCCCTGGCCCACCTGGGACCTTGCCGCGCGCAAGGGCCCGCGCACCTGCCACCACCTGCTCAACGACCTCGCCAGTCGACAGGTTGCGCGTGAGACCGGCCTGCCCGGTCGCGCAGAACGGACAGTTCATCCCGCAGCCGGCCTGGGACGACACGCACATCGTGACCCGGTCGGGGTAGCGCATGAGCACCGACTCGACGAGCGTCCCGTCGAACAGCCGCCAGACCGTCTTGACGGTCTGTCCGTCGTCGCAGCTGACCTCGCGCACCGGGGTGAGAAGGGTGGGAGTCAGCAGCTCCGCGAGGGGCGCACGCAAGGCGGCGGGCACGTCGCTCCATGCCTGCGGGTCGTCTTCGAGGTGGGTGAAGTAGTGGGTCGAGGCCTGCGTCGCTCGGAAGGGACGCTCGCCCAGCTTCTCCACGACCACGTCGCGGCGCTGCGGCGCCGTCAGGTCGGCCAGATGACGCGGCGGCTTAGCCCGCCGAGGGGCTGCGAAGACCAGCTCTCCAGGGGCTGGCGGACGAGCGCTCGGCTCGGTCATGACCCGATGAAGGCGCTCAGCAGCAGCCAGACAACCGGCGCCGACGGCAGCAGCGAGTCCAACCGGTCCATCAGTCCGCCATGCCCCGGCAGCAGAGTTCCCATGTCCTTGACACCGATGTCGCGTTTGACCATCGACTCACACAGGTCACCCAGCACGGCTGAACACACGACTGCGAGGCCGAGCAACAGCCCCTGCCACCACTCCCCCTCGAGCAGCACGGGAACGGCTACCGCGCCGGCGACACAACAGAACAGCACCGACCCGCCGAACCCCTCCCACGACTTCTTGGGCGAGATGCGAGGTGCCATCGGGTGCCGACCGAAAAGCACGCCCAACGCGTAGCCGCCGACGTCGCTGGCCACGACGATCAGCACGAACACAACGATCCGCTCGACTCCTTGGGTCTGGGTCACCATCAGCACCGCGAACCCAGCGAGCAGCGGGAGGTAGGACAGCACGAACATCCCGGCAGAGACGTCCCGCAAGTAGCCATCCGGACCGTCGAACAACCGCCACACGAGTACGGCGAGAACGCTCAGGGCGAGGCCCACCACTAGCCCATCCGCGCCCGATTCGTAGGCCGCTGCAAACATCGCCGTCCCCCCGAGCAGGACTGGCCAAAGCGGCACGTGCACGCCGGCCGTCGCCAGCGCAGTGCACAGCTCCCATGCCGCAACGCCAAGCGCCACGGCCACGAGAGCCGAGAACGCGGCCGGGTGAAGCAGCGACAACAAGACCAGCGCGGCGAGCACGACACCGACGCCTGCAGCTAGGGGCAGGTTGCGCCCCGCCTTGGAGGGCGTGGCGGCAGCCCCAGGGGCAGCCTCGGGACCAGGGGACATCTGAGTCAGACCTCGAGCAGTTCGGCTTCCTTGTGCTTGAGCAGCTCGTCGATCGCCTCCACGTGGCGGTGCGTGATGTCCTCGAGCTCCTTCTCGGCCCGGCGTACCTCGTCTTCGCCGGTGTCCCCGTCCTTGATCATCTTGTCGAGGGTCTCCTTGGCGTGGCGGCGGATGCTGCGGATGGACACCCGAGCGTCCTCCGCCTTGTGCTTGGCCACCTTGATGTAGTCGCGGCGACGCTCTTCGGTCAGCTGGGGGAAGTTCACCCGGATGATCGAACCGTCATTGGTGGGGTTGACGCCGAGGTCACTGTCGCGGATGGCCTTCTCGATGGCGACGAGGCTGCTCTTGTCGTACGGCGACACGATCGCCATCCGCGCCTCCGGCACCTGGAAGGACGCCAGCTGACCAATCGGGGTCATGGCGCCGTAGTAGTCGACGACGAGCTTGTTGAACATCGCCGGGTGCGCGCGACCCGTGCGGATGGCCGCGAAGTCCTCCTTGGCCACCGACACCGCCTTCTCCATCTTCTCCTCGGCTTCGAACAGCGTCTCGTCGATCACTGGGCGCTCCTGGGGCGAGTGGAAGGGCTGATGCGGCTGGCGGGAGGTGCGTCGATGGAAGGGACCCTACGTGCCGAGACGGCCGCGCCGTGCGGTCACGGGGCAGCCGAGACGACCGTCCCGATCTTCTCACCCCGCACCGCTCGCGCGATGTTGCCCTCCGTGAGCAGGTCAAAGACCACGATGGGCAGGTCGTTGTCCATGCACAGGCTGATCGCCGTCGCGTCGGCGACCTTCAACCCGCGGGCGAGCACCTCCGCGTAGGACAGCGCGTCGAAGCGGACAGCGTCTGGGTGGGTCTTCGGATCAGCGTCATAGACGCCATCGACACCCTTGGCCATCAGCACCACCTCGGCGCCGATCTCCAGCGCCCGCTGCGCCGCGCACGTGTCGGTGGAGAAGAACGGCGCGCCAAGACCAGCGCCAAAGATGACGACGCGACCCTTTTCGAGGTGGCGCATGGCCCGGCGGGGGACGTAGGGCTCCGCGACCTGACCCATCGCGATCGCGGTCTGAACCCGCGTCTCCACGCCCACCTGCTCCAGGAAGTCCTGCAGGGCGAGGCAGTTCATCACCGTGCCGAGCATGCCCATGTAGTCCGCACGGGAGCGGTCCATCCCACGTTGAGACAGCTCAGCACCGCGGAAGTAGTTGCCTCCCCCGATGACGACGGCCACCTGGGTGCCGTTCGCCACCACCTCAGCGATCTGCCGGGCCAGCGTCGACACCGTGTCAGGATCGACGCCGAGGCCCTTCCCGCCAGCAAATGCCTCGCCGCTCAGCTTCAGCAGAACCCGGCTGAATCCCGAACCGTCGCTGGGGGTGGGCGGCGGCACCGACGAGCTGGTCACGTTGAGCAGTCTGCCATGGCCGCGATTCCGGATCCGACCAGAGTTGAGGTCAAGGTCGAGCTCAGGCTTCGACCCTCTCGCCGACCTCGAAGCGGGCGAAGCGCGTCACGCTGATTCCCGCCTCGTCGAGCACAGCCTGCACAGACTTCTTCGAGTCCAGGACCGAGGACTGCTCGGTCAGCACGACCTCCTTGAAGAATCCGTTGACGCGCCCCTCGATGATCTTGGGCATGGCGCCCTCGGGCTTGCCCTCCTCGCGGGCCGTCGCCTCGGCGATCCGGCGCTCGGTCTCGACGGTGTCGGCCGGCACCTCATCGCGCGTCACGAACTGCGGGCGCATAGCCGCAACCTGCATGGCGGTCGTACGGGCAGCCTCGGCGTCGTCGCCGGTGAACTCCACGAGCACACCCACCTGAGCCGGAAGGTCGGAAGCCTTCTTGTGCAGGTAGGTCGCTACCTTCCCGTCGAGCAGCACGAAGCGCTTGAGCTCGAGCTTTTCGCCGATGACGGCAGACAGCCCGGTGATGTTCTCCGCAACGGTCTGGCCGTCCTTGAGCACCTCGCTCAGCAGGGCATCGGTCGATGCCGGTCGGACGGCCGCCACGTGCGCGACGATGTCAGCCGCGAGCGACTGGAACTGCTCGTTCTTGGCGACGAAGTCGGTCTCGCAACCCAGCTCGACCATGGCGCCCTCGGCCGCCACGACCAGGCCGTTGCCCGCCGTCCGCTCAGCCCCGCGCTTCTGCACCTTCGCGGCGCCCTTGATCCGCAACGCTTCGGTGGCCGCCTCGAAGTCTCCGTCGGCCCCTTCGAGCGCGTGCTTGGCGTCCATCATCCCGGCGCCGGTGGCGTCCCGGAGCTTCTTGACATCGGCAGCGGTAAAACTGGCCATGGCTGTGTCAGTCCTTCGTGTTGTCATCGGTGTTGAAGAGCTCAGTCATCAAAGGCCTCGCGCGCATGATCACGCTCGGGGACGTACGGCTTCGCAGCCTCAGGCGGTGGGTTCGGCTGCGGCCGGTTCTGCGGCTGCGGCGGTCGGCTCAGCGGCTGAAGCTGGCGCTGCAGCGTCGGCTGCGGCGGCACCGGTCGTGAGCAGCTCGCGCTCCCAGTCGGCGAGCGGCTCGTCCGTGGCGAGCTCGGAGCCAGCCGGCTTCTCATCGGCCGAGGAGGCACCGACACGGGCCATCAGGCCATCGGCGACGGCGTCGGCGATCACCCGGGTCAGCAGGCCCACCGAGCGGATCGCGTCGTCGTTGCCGGGGATCTTGTAGTCGACCTCGTCCGGATCGCAGTTGGTGTCGAGGATCGCCACGATCGGGATGTTCAGCTTGCGGGCCTCGCCGACGGCGATGTGCTCCTTCTTGGTGTCGACGATCCACACCGCGCTGGGCACCCGGGACATGTCCCGGATCCCGCCGAGGGTCTTGTCAAGCTTCTTCTTCTCGCGCTCGAGGACCAGCAGCTCCTTCTTGGTGAGCCCGGACGCAGCGACATCCTCGAAGTCGATGGTCTCGAGCTCCTTGAGCCGCTGCAGCCGCTTGTAGACCGTGGAGAAGTTGGTGAGCATGCCGCCGAGCCACCGCTGGTTGACGTAGGGCATCCCCACCCGGGTCGCCTGCTCAGCGATCGCTTCCTGCGCCTGCTTCTTGGTCCCGACGAACATGACCGAGCCGCCGTGGGCGACGGTCTCCTTGATGAACTCATAGGCACGGTCGATGTAGGACAGCGACTGCTGCAGATCGATGATGTAGATGCCGTTGCGCTCGGTGAAGATGAATCGCTTCATCTTGGGGTTCCAGCGACGGGTCTGGTGCCCGAAGTGGACGCCGCTCTCGAGCAGCTGCTTCATGGTGACGACGGCCATGGCCGAAGCACGCTCCTTCATGACGCCCGCGGCCGATGGTGGCGGCAGACGTAGGCTCGGTTCCTTCACCACGAGCGGGCGCTCGAGGTGCCTGACGTCCGCGCGACCGTGACCCACCGAAGTGGGACCGAGCGGTCTCCCGAGTGCTTGGTGACCCCGAGGAGGACGTGCGAATTCGGCCGAGCGAACTCGACCGTGCGGCGAGTCTACGCCATCCACAGCCTCCATCTTGTCCACCGAGCGGCTGCGTCGTCTTCCATCGGCCCACCCGGGCGCCCAGCATCGCGCCATGCCCTCCATCGGAAGTCCCGGGAGCGCCGTCGCCCGGTTGAGCCTGCTCGTGACCCGCTGCCTCCCAGCTGTGTGCCTCGCGCTGCTCGCCGTAGCGACGCCGGCACGTGCCAGCATCTCCTCGGCCGGAGATCGCACGCTCGTGCCCGACCATGCGATCACCTGGGACTGGCCGGTGGAGGGCCACAACGGTGCGCCCGAGGTGCTGCGCGGCTTCGATCCGCCTGACCAGCCGTGGCTACCCGGCCACCGAGGAATCGACCTGGCAGCCGACGCCTTCACCCTCGTGCTGGCTGCCGGTCCGGGCACCGTCGCCTTCGCCGGTTCGCTGGCCGGCCGCGGAGTGGTCTCGGTTGAGCACGACAACGGACTGCGCACGACGTACGAACCCGTGGACCCGACCGTCACCGTCGGCGAACCGGTCTCGACCGGTTCGGTGCTGGGGATCCTTCAGCCGCTGAGCACGCACTGCGCACGCGCCTGCTTGCACTGGGGACTGCGCCGGGGCGAGGTCTACCTGGATCCACTCAGCCTGCTCCCCCATCAGCCGCCGATCCTGTTGCCCTACGGTCCACCGGTGCTGCGCAGCTGGCTCGCGAACCTGCTCGACCCCAGCGCCCTGACGGGCTCGCCGGGTGCCGCCTTCGGCTGATCACGGCGCCGTCACCGCGCAGACGTACGGCTCAGCGCTCACTCTGCTAATGCGCGACATCCGTGAAGTGAGCGACGGTCGGGAACGGGTCGTAGAAGTCGTGCAGCAGTTCCGACCACGCCGGATAACGGTCGGATCCGCGAAAGCCCAGCGTGTGATCCTCGAGACTGCGCCACTCCACCAGCAGCAAGTACTCCTCAGGAGCCTCGACGCCACGCAGCAGCCGCAGCCCCTCGAAGCCGGGGGTCGCCTCGATCAGCGGGCGAGCCTGCGCGAAGGCCGACTCAAAGTCCGCCTCCTGACCCGGGCGCACGATGAGCAGCGCGTGCTCGAGGACCTGGCCTCTCGCGACGACCATGGCACCTGCCGGGACGGCGCCCGCTCAGCCCTGCTGCTCGGCGAGCTTGCCGCGCAGCTGCAGGACAGCCTTGGTGTGCATCTGGCAGATTCGGCTCTCGGTCACACCGAGCACCTGGCCGATCTCGGCCAGCGTGAGGCCTTCGTAGTAGTAGAGCGTGACGACGATCTTCTCGCGTTCGGGCAGCGTGTTGATCGCTCCGGCGAGGAGGTATTTCGTCTCCTCGGACTCGAAGGCGTTGACCGGGTCCTCGGCCTTGTGGTCCTCGAGGGTGTCGACCAGGCTCAGCTTGTCGCCCTTCTCCCCGCCGACACTCAACAACTCATCAAGCGCGACGACGTTGACGAACGACACCTGGCTGAAGATCGCGTGGAGGTCGGACAGCCCGATGCCCATCTCCTCAGCGATCTCGGGCTCGGTAGGTGTGCGATGCAGCTCAGCCTCGAGCCGGGCGTAGGCGCGCTCTACGTCGCGAGCCTTGCTGCGGATCGAGCGCGGGATCCAGTCGATGCTGCGCAGCTCGTCGATGATCGCCCCGCGGATCCGGCTGATCGCGTAGGTCTCGAACTTGTTGCCGCGCTCGAGGTCGTACTTCTCGATGGCATCCATCAGCCCGAAGATCCCGTACGACACGAGGTCGGCCTGCTCGATGTTCGGGGGGAGCCCGACGCCCACGCGGCCGGCGACGTACTTCACCAGCGGGGCGTAGTGCAGGATCAGCCGCTCACGCAGGTCTTCGCGGGGCTTGGTCTTGTAGTCCACCCACAGCTGGCGAAGCGCGGCCTCGGCGTCCTCCTTCGACTGCTCGTCAAGGGGTAGGTCCTCTTCCACCGGCGTCACAGTGGCCGTCGTATCGGACTGGTTCGTGGCATCGGTCTCGTCGCCGAAGTCGTCGAGGTCCGGGCCGTCGCCTGCATCCGCCGCACCGACCGACTTCTTGGAGTCGGCAGCGGCGGGAGCGTCACGCTCGGGGGTGCGCTTGCTCATAGGCAGATTTCAGCCTCTCGACCGAGACGTGGGTGTAGATCTGGGTGCTGGCGAGCGTAGCGTGCCCAAGCAACTCCTGAACGGACCTGAGGTCGGCCCCGCCCTCCAACAGGTGTGTCGCCGTCGAGTGTCTCAGACCATGAGGTCCGAGGTCGGGAGCCCCCGCCACATGGCGCAGTTTGTCGTGAACAAGGGTCCGCACGGCCCGCTGGTCGAGGCGGCCGCCCCGCACACCGAGGAACATCGCGGCGCCGCTGTCTGGGGTCGCCAGCTGCGGCCTTCCTGCGCCGAGCCACTCGTCGAGTGCGCGCAGCGCTGGCACCCCGAGCGGCACGGTGCGCTCCTTGCGGCCTTTGCCCAGGACGCGGACCGTGCGGCGTTCGCGGTCGAGATCATCGACGTCGAGGGCCACTGCCTCCCCGACGCGAAGGGCAGCCGCGTACAGCAGTTCGAGAATGGCCCGGTCCCGGGCGCCCACCGGCGAACCGTCGTCGGCCGCAACCGCCGCGACGTCCATCAGCTGCTCGGCCTGGTCCTGGCGCAACACGCCCGGCAGGGTCCGTTGACCGCGCGCCACCCCCAGGAGCAGCCCAGGGTCCGTCGGCAGGCGACCGGTCCTCACCGCCCAGGACGTGAAGGCGCGTACGGCTGCCGCGCGCCTCGCGATGCTGGATCGCGCTGCCCCACCGGCCGCCAGGTCACGCAGCCAGGACCGGAGGACGTGGACGTCGAGACCGTCGAGGGTGCTCACCCCGTCGCGGGCGGCGTGGTCGAGCATCGACGCGACGTCGGCGGTGTAGGCGCGCACCGTGTGCAACGAGCGGTCGCGCTCGACCTCGAGGTAACTGCCGAAGTCGCTGCGCGCCCGATCGAGATCGGGCGGCATGACGTCGGTCGCCGGTCGGTCCACTGGACCAGGGTTGGCCCTAGCCTGACCAGAATCAAGGACCGCGCCACCACCCCGGCGCTTCACCCACCAGAGGTGTCCTCGTCGAGGGCGCAAAACACCTCAAAACAGACATAAGGCCGTCGCCAAGGCCGCCCTGGTGGATGAAGCGCTGCTGGGCGAAGCTCACACACGTTGCCCGCGGGTAGGGCGAACCCGGGAGACCGCGGCACCGGAAACCTGGACGGCCCCGGCGTGCAACAGCTCGCGCAGCGCGTCCCCGACCGTGGCCTCCGGCAGCCCCGCAGCCCGCGGCAGATCAGCCAGCAGCATCCGATCGACAGGCGGCAGCGCCTCGTAGACGGCCAGCGCGTCAGCGCGCAACCGGTCGGTGCTCCGGTCGCGCCCTCGACGAACCGGGTCGTCGAAGACACCGACGGGTGACACGATCCGCAAGATGTCTTCAGCATCGGTCACCACCTCGGCGCGGCGCTGGGCGATCCACTCGTTGCAACCCGCCGACATGGCACTGGTCACCGGTCCGGGCACGGCCATCACGGGCCGCAGCAGGGTCTCCGCGTGCTCGAGGGTGTTGCGTGCTCCGCTCCGGTGGGCCATCTCGACGGCCACCGTGCCGCAGGCGAGGGCGGCTATCAGCCGGTTTCGTTCAAGGAAACGGGCTCGGGTCGGTGTCTGGCCCACGGGCAGCTCGCTCACCACGAGCCCGGTCTCGACCACCCGGGTGAGCAGGCTGGCGTGCCCTTTGGGATAGGCGTCGTCCACACCGCCGGCGAGGACGGCCACGGTCAACCCGCTCACGGCCAGGCAGCCCCGGTGCGCTGCTCCGTCGATGCCGTAGGCCGCACCGGACACCACCGCCCACTCATGGTCGGCCAGCCCGGCTGCCAGCTCGGTGGCCACGTGTTCGCCGTACGCCGTCGCTGCGCGCGAGCCGACGATCGCCACCGACCGCTCGGTCACGTCATCGAGGTGAGCCTCGCCGCGGATCCACAACGCGTGCGGCGGGACCGCGAGTCGCGACAGCCGTTGCGCGGGCCACCCGCGGTCACCAGGGCAGACCAGCCGCGCCCGCACCCGCTCGGCGAGGTTCTCCTCACGGCTCAGGTCGGCGGCCAGCAACCTGTGCGTGTGCCGACCGTCGCGGCTGGGGCCGGCACCCGCCCGCAGCCGGGCCACAGCCTCGAGGACACCGTGCTGCCCGACGAACCTGCTGAGCGCGAGATCGCCGGGCTCGCCTGCATGCAGCAGCGCCCGTCGGGCCAGCCGCTCATCACCCACGCCGCTCACGCCGCCCCCTGCAGCTGGCCCAGGCGCAGGCCGAGCGCCTGCTCGACGTCCGCTTCCGCCGGCTCGGGTCGCCCGGCCAGGTCCGCGAGGGTCCACGACACCCGGATGATGCGGTCAAGGCCGCGGGCGGTCAACGTCGATCCGCCATGGCGAAGGCGACGCATGGCCGGACCGGTCAACGGGAACCGACGCCGAAGGTAGGGCCCAGGCACCTCGGCGTTCAACGTCCAAGGGGTGCCGGCCAGCCGGGCCGCGGCGCGCTCTCTGGCCGCCTGGACTCGTTCGGCAACCCGGATCGAGGACTCGGCCGGGCCGCCGTCGAGCAGGGTGGCTTGCGGCACGTCCTGCACGGCCACCTGCAAGTCGATGCGGTCGAGCAGCGGACCGGACAGGCGCGCCGCGTAGCGGCGCACCTGCATCGGCGTGCAGCGGCAGCTGCCGGATCGATCGAGCACCCGACCACAGGGGCACGGGTTGGCCGCGAGCACGAGCTGGAAGCGGGCCGGATAGGTCACAGAGGTCTGGGCTCGAGCGAGCACCACCCGCCCGGACTCCAGGGGCTGACGAAGCGACTCGAGCGCGTCCGAGGCGAATTCCGGTGCCTCATCGAGGAAAAGCACACCGCGATGAGCCAGCGAGACGGCACCCGGTCGGGCGATGCCGGGACCACCACCGACCAGGGCAGCCGCAGATGCGTTGTGGTGCGGGGCCCGAAAGGGCGCTCTGGTGAGCAGCGAGCGACCGGGCACCAGCAGACCAGCCACCGAGTGCACCGAGGTCACCTCCAGGGCGTGCTGCTCGATGAGTGGCGGCAGAATCGATGGGAGGCGTTCGGCCAGCAGTGTTTTCCCGGCGCCCGGCGGACCCTGCAGCAGCAGGTGGTGGGCCCCAGCCGCGGCCACCTCGAGGGCTCGGCGCCCCTCGGTCTGCCCCGCAACCTCGCTCAGATCGGGCAGCACCTCATCGGGACCGAGCGGCTGGCTGGGGACATGGTCAGGCCAGTCGTCGTCGCCTCGTAGCGCTGCGATGACCTCTTGCAGGTGCGAGACGGGTCGTACGGCGATCCCGGACACCAGCGACGCCTCGTCTGCGTTGACCGCCGGCACCACGACCTCTTCGCATCCGGCGGCGCGTGCCGCAAGTACGCCGGGGAGGATGCCCGGCACACCGCGCACCGATCCGTCGAGGCCAAGCTCGCCGAGACAGACCATCGACGCTGCCCGGGCCTTCGGAAGGACATCGGTCGCAGCCAACAAGGCGACCGCCAGGGCGAGATCGAAACCCGTGCCGTGCTTGGGCAGCGACGCCGGCGAGAGATTGATCGTGACCCGAGTGTCGGGGAAGGCCGCACCTGAGTTGGCCAACGCAGCACGCACGCGGTCACGAGCCTCGTTGAGGGCAGCATCCGGGAGGCCGACGAGGATCACCGCGGGTAGGCCGCGACCGAGATCGACTTCGACATCGATGACCTGACCTCGCACGCCGACGAGGGCGACCGAGCGGCTCCGGGCAAGCGGCATCTCAGATCACACCCCGCCGGTGGTCGACGGCGGCAGCGCCCTTGCCCTCGACCAGCACGGCCAGCACGTCGAAACGGACGGCTCGCGGCCGGGCGGCGTGGACGGCCATCCAGCGCAGCGCGAGTGTCCGCAGGCGAGCGGCCTTGGCCGGGGTCACGGCTTCTACCGGGGTCCCGTGACGGGTGTCGCGACGGGTCTTCACCTCGCAGATGACCAGGACATCTCCGTCGCGCGCGACCAGGTCGAGCTCTCCCTCGCGGCAACGCCAGTTGCGGTCGAGGACCACGAGACCCGCATCGACGACGTGCCTGGCCGCGACGTCCTCGCCGTAGCGCCCGAGCGCATCCTTGGCACGCACGTGACCACCTCCGGCGGCCACGATGGTGGCTCGGACCGGCCGGTCGCGCCGGGAAGCTCGACCGCTGTGGACGATCGGTGGGGTGTGGACAGACGAACGAGCGGCAGGACGCTCTAGTTCTTGGGCTTGTGCGTCAGCGGTGCGTAGTCCGCCGCATTCGCAGGCCCGTCGAGCAGCCGGCCATCCGGAAGCGGAATAGCCAACGGGGCGCCCTGCGCATCGGTGACCAAGACCGCATCGGCGCCAGCCGAGGTCATGGTCATCACGACCTGTCCGATCAGCAAGACCTGCTCGGACGAGGGAAGGGCCGTGAATGCGTCGGTGACGGCAACCGAGACCGTCCCGCCCGGCGGCAGGTCCGGGGGCGAAGGGCTGGTGACAGCCAGCAAGGCTCCACCCGCTGATGGGTCGGCGAGCAGCGAACGCGCCGCGGGATCACTCCCCGCTGGCGGGCCTGAAGCCAAGGCGTCGAGCAGGCCCTGTGATCCACCTTGCGTCGTACCGACGACGCTCGGAACGAGCGTGCCGTCGACGACGAACCACAAGGTGGTGGAAGCCGTCGGATCAGGCGGTGGTTCCGAGCTGGGTGCGGGCGGCGACACGATGGCCCCGCTGGGCAGCGGGGATGCAGCGTCTTGCGTCGGGACTCCACAGCCGGCCACCAAAACGACCGCAACGCCGGCTCCCAGGATCGCCGTCAAGGCGGGCTTGGCCGACCGGCGGCGCGACCGCTTTCCTCGCATCGAGGCGCTCACCCCTCCGACACCGGGAGCAGCAAGCTGAATCGGGCGCCGCCCTGCGGAGCGTTCGACACCGTGATCGAGCCGCCGATAGCTTCCGCCTGCTCGCGCGAGATCGCGAGGCCCAAGCCGGCGCCGGTCACTCCGGCCCGTTTCGAGTGCGCGCCGCGAGCGAACGGTTCGAAGAGCTGGTCGCTCTCCACATCTTCAACCCCCGGGCCGTCGTCGTCGACGTGGACTGCCACGCAACTGGCTTCTCTCTCGACGGCGAGCCGACGCACCCCACCACCATGACGTTCCGCGTTCTCCACCAGGTTGACCAGCACCCGCTCCACGCGACGAGCATCTGTGCGAACCACAGCTACGTCACCCACGAGCAGGCCCGCCTCCAGCCCCGCTTCCTCCAGCACCTGGGCGGCCAGGGCTCGGATGTCAGTGGCCTCGGACTGCACGGGATCACCTCCGCCGACGTTGGCGATCTCCAGCAGATCGAGCAACGTATGGGACAACCGCCTCGCCTGCCCACCCAGCCGGGAAACCAGCGCGGCGTCGCGCTCGTCCATCCGGTCGCGGTGCGCCTCGAGCAGCTCGGCAGTCCCGACGACGGTGGTCAGCGGAGAACGTAGCTCGTGACTCACGTTGGCCGAGAATCGGCGTTCACGCTCGATCCGCGAGCGCACGGCTTCGGTCATGTCGTTGAACGCCTCGCCGATGGGATCAAGGTCCGGGTCCCCGGTCTCGGGCAGACGCACCTCAAGGTCGCCGTCTGCCACCTGCCGCGCGCCCTTGCCCAGAGACGTCAGCGGCCGCATCAAACGAGCGCCGACGTATCGCCCGATGAGGGAGCCGACGACAAAGGCCAAGCCAGCGATGACCGCGATGATCCAGAAAGCCAACCGCAGCGTGTCGTCGAGATCGGACAACGGGAACAGCTCAAGGTAGTAGCCATCTCTCACCGAGAACGCGACGCCGTAGTAGGGCTCGGAACCAACCCGAAACCGCTGCTGCGCTCCACCACGTTCGACGGCCTCGTTCACCAGCGATTCCGGGAGGTCAGACGGTGAGACCGTGACCCCGCTGGTGAACCACGTCGTCCCGACGCGGACGAGCGCCTGGGAACGTCCGACCGGAGGAACGGTCGCGACCGCCGCTCCGGGAGCCTGGCCTCCCACCAGCGCGGCATCCACCGCGCGCCCGTCCAGAAGCGCGCGCGTGAGCGCAGTGTTCTCTCGCTGGGACACGAGGTATTCACGCGCAACGACGTAGGTAGTCACCGAGACGGTCAGCGCAACAACGAGCGACAGGAGTCCGAACGTGAGCGAGACTCGATATCTGAGACCGATCCGCACTACGGACCTCTCTACGCCTTGAGCCGGTAGCCGAACCCACGGACGGTGATCAGGTGAAGCGGTTGTGCGGGGTCTTCCTCGATCTTGCTGCGCAGGCGGTAGACCAAGTTGTCGACGACGCGGCCGTCACCGGGATTGCGATAGCCCCACACTCGGCGCAGGAGGTCGTCGCGACTGACCACCCGCTCACCTGAGTTGATGAGCTCTTCGAGCAGCTTGAACTCGGTCCGGGACAGGCTGACCGGAGACCCGGACACGAGCACCTCGGCCGTGTCCGGCCGAAGTTCGAAGGGACCACACATCAGCACGCTGGACGTGGCGTCGGGGTCGCTCGTGCGGCGGATCTGGGTACGGACCCGGGCCAACAGCTCCTTGGTCACGAATGGCTTGGTGACGTAGTCGTCGGCGCCGGCTTCGAGTCCGGCGACGACGTCGTGGCTGTCCACCTGAGCGGTCACGACGATGATTGGAACCCGACTCGTCGCGCGCAGGCTGCGGACGACGTCAAGGCCGTGGATACCTGGCAGGCGGAGGTCGACCAGAACGACGTCGGCCGCTTCGTCCTGGGCGAGGGTGAGAGCCTGTTCGCCGGTCTCGCACTCGAGGACCTCGTAGCCCTCGTCCTCGAGCGCCGTACGGAGGACGAGGCGGATACCCTCATCGTCCTCGATGATCATCACAGACCTGGCCATCGCGCCATTGTCACCCGGGGCCGATCTCGACCCGACATCGCCCTGCTCGACCGAGACACAAATGGGACACAACTAGGACACGTCAGGTCTCTGGCACCTCGAGGTCGGGCTTGGCCAGCTCCTCGACGTTGACGTCCTTGAACGTGACGACCTTGACGTTCTTGACGAACCTGGCCGGTCGATACATGTCCCAGACCCAGGCATCGCTCATGGTGACCTCGAAATAGACCTCTCCCTCAGCACTGCGCACCTGGAGGTCCACGTGGTTGGTCAGGTAGAACCGCCGGTCTGTCTCGACGACGTAGGCGAACAGGCCCACCACGTCGCGGTACTCCTTGTAGAGGTGCAGCTCCATCTCGGTCTCGTAGGCCTCGAGGTCCTCCGCGCTCATGCCTCCACCCTCTCCTGCCGGTCGCTCACCGGCACGTCGTCGAACAGCTCAAGGCTCGCGGTCTCAGGATCGACGAGATCATCCTCCCCGGCCAGCAAGTGCCAGGTCCGGCGATGCTCGCGGCACGGCCCCATGTCCTTCAACGCCGCGCGGTGCGGAGCTGTGGCGTAGCCCTTGTTGATCTCCCAGCCGTACTCGGGGTAGCTCCTGGCGAGGTCGACCATGATGGCGTCGCGCTCGGTCTTGGCCAAGACGCTGGCACCCGCGACTCCCGCACACGTCAGGTCCGCCTTGATCCGGGTCGTCACGCGATAGGCGCAGCGGAGGTCGTCGGGCTCGACCAGGTCGAACAGGGTCGGCGCGGGCTTGGTCAGCCAGTCGTAGGAGCCGTCGAGCAAGACGGCGTCCGGCTGATGCGGCAGCGAGGACAAAGCGCGCTCGCCGGCACGTCGCAGCGCGCACAGGATGCCCACCTCGTCGATCTCCGCGGCGCTCGCGTGTCCCACCGCGTGGGCCGGCGCCCAGCGACGCACCCGCGGCGCGAGTCGCTCCCGAAGCGTCGGGGTGAGCAACTTCGAATCCTTGAGCCCGCGTGGCGCCGTACGCACCGACAAGTCGATCAGGACCACGCCAACCGAGACCGGTCCGGCCAACGCCCCGCGACCCACTTCGTCAACCGATGCCAGCCAGCGGACCCCGTCGCGCAACATCGCCCGCTCCACCCGCAGAGTTGGGACTCGGCTGCTCATCGGGAGATCGCGTACGGCTTCGCGGGCGGGCCTTCGGCCAACAGCTTGGACAGCTCGGGCGCCAGGCAGTGCGGATAGACCACGTCATCAGTTGTCGCCAGCTCCTCCAACGTCCACCAGCGGTGCCCCAGGACCGAGGATGCCTCGAGCGCCGTGAATCCCCTGGTGTCGACCTCGTGGGAGGGCACCCTCAGCAGGAAGAACTGCTCACGCTGGAGATACCACTCGTTGGCGAAGCGAAAGTGCGCTTCGCGCAGCCATACCGGCCGACCCACCGAGCCGGGATCGACGAGCAGGCCGGTCTCCTCGCCCACCTCGCGCACCAGCGCAGCCACGTGGCTCTCGCCGGGTTCGACGCCTCCGCCGGGAGTGAACCACCAGCTCCCGCGCAGCGGCTCGTCCGGGTCCAAGCCGACGAACAGGAGCACCCTGTCTCGGCCATCGAGCACGAGTGCTCGGACGGCTCGACGCTCGACGATGACCGCATCCGGAGGCGGAAGGGCATCCAGGTCGGTCACGACGCCCACCCTAAGCCGCTGAGTTCCGGATGGCCCTAACGAGGTGGAGCGCCCGTGGCGGCAGCCTTGGGCTGTTTGGCGGTGTCCGTGGTGCTGTCCTCGTTCGTGCTCGCTGGTGGGGGGACGTCGTCGAACGTCGCGGGGACGGGGAGGGTGTGCCAGTGCCCGGCGGGCCAGACGATCACGACGGCTCGGCCGATGACGTTGCCGACCGGGACCATGCCGCCGCCAGGCTTCTGCTGCTCGTGGTAGCGAGAGTCCTGGCTGTTGTTGCGGTTGTCACCCATCACCCAGATGTGGTCCGGCGGGACCGTGACGTCAAAAGGTGTCTGGCTCGGGACGTCTCCTGGGTCGAGATATCCGGACTCGTCCAGCGCGTAGCCGTTGACGGTGATCTTGCCCTTGGCGTTGCAGCAGACCACGTGGTCGCCGGCCACGCCGATGACTCGCTTCACCAGGTCATCGCCGCTGTCCGAAGGAAGCAACCCGATGAAGGTGAACACCGAGGTCAGCAGCTTCCGCGGACCAGTCAAGGCGTTCACGGGCGGGTCGAGCCACCCGCCCGGATCGCGAAAGACCACGACCTCGCCGCGATCGACCCCCCCGATGTCGGTCGACAGCTTGCTGGCGACGATGCGGTCATCGACGCGCAACGTCGGCACCATCGACTCGCTCGGGACGTAGAACGCCTGCAGGACGAAGGTCCGCAGCACGACGGCCAGGCCGAGAGCCAGCGCGAGGAGCACCGCGGTCTCGCGAGTGCCGGACCAGAAGCGCCCAGCTGCGGTCGTCGGTGGCGATCCGGGACGGGCATCCGCAGCGGCGGCTGTTCCGTCGCCCGAACCGGTGGGACCACGAGACGGCGGCTTGGCTCCCGAGGCTGGAGCTGCATGCTTGCCCATCAGCGACTCGCCCCGCTTGTGCTGGGACTGGGCGCTGGCACGGCGTCGAAGGTCGGTGGGTGGCCGAGCGTGCTCCAGTGGCTCAGTGGCCAAGAGACCAAGAAGGCGCGACCGATGACACGATCGACCGACACGGTCCCACCCCCGGGATCGCCGAGGTGGGCGCGACTGTCCGCCGAGGCGGCGCGGTGGTCCCCCATGACAAAGAGCCTGCCGTCGGGCACCACGATGTCGAAGGGGATGTCGGAGGGGAGGTCGCCCGGATAGACGTACGGCTCATCGATGGCGACGCCGTTCACGGTGATCCTGCCCTCGTCGTCGCAGCAGGTGACCCGGTCCCCTCCGACGCCGATGACGCGTTTGATGAAGTCGGTCTCCCGAGCTGGGCCGAAACCGAACAGACGAGTCACCGGGGCAAGCGCCCGAGTGACGGCGTTGCCGGACTCGGACTCGATGATCTCGGGGCTGAAGGAGTCGGTACCGTCAAAGACGACGATGTCGCCGCGCTCGATCGTCCCGAAGCGGGGCGTGATGCGCTCGACCAGAACACGGTCGCCGATCTGGAGGGTGTTCTCCATCGAACCCGACGGGATCGAAAAGGACCGCGCAACGAATGTCGTGACCAGCCATACGGCCAACAGGGCGCACAGCGCGAGGATCAGCACCTCTTGCCAGAACGGTCGGCCCTTGCGCGTGGGGACGGCGGCCGTTGCTTCTCCTGTGGTGCTCAGCGGCGCACTCGCGTCGGCCGTGCCGTCAGGGTCCACGACGCTCGACACTACGTCGCTCGGCTGCGCGTGCGGGGAGGGGAGGTAGGAGCAGGTCGTCGCGTCAGCGCGACGTCTCGCGCTTCTCCTTGATCTTGGCCTTCTTGCCCCGCAGGTCGCGCAGGTAGTAGAGCTTCGCGCGGCGGACGTCACCGCGGGTCACGAGCTCGATCTTCTCGATCACCGGCGTGTGCACGGGGAAGGTGCGCTCGACACCCACGGAGTAGGACACCTTGCGGACGGTGAAGGTCTCGCGCACGCCGTCACCCTGTCGACGGATGACCACCCCTTGGAAGACCTGGACGCGGGACTTGTTGCCCTCGATCACCCGCACGTGAACCTTGAGGGTGTCGCCTGGTCGGAAGGCGGGGATGTCGCTGCGCATCGACGTCACGTCGACGAAGTCAAGGGTGTTCATCAGTTCTCCTCGTCGGTGCCACAGGTCACCCACGGATCGGTGTGGAACACCAACGGGCTTGGCGTTCACCTGGTCCTTAAGTTGCCGACCCGATCGCCGTACGCTCCCCCTGTGGCAGGGGCACGGTCGGCCGACATGTGGGACCGCCTCTGGGGCGGGCCGGGGTTCAGTCTGCCACGGTCGGGCTCACGCGCCCAAACCCGCCATTCGCCAGCACGGTCCAGCCCAGCTCGGCGAGGACGGCGCGGTCTGACGGGGAGACCCGGTCGGGGTTCAAGGCGATGATCAGGTCGGGCCGTACGGCAGCCGTACGGCGCAGCGCTTGCTCGCGGCGCCAAGCCTCGATGCGAGCGTGATCACCCGAGAGCAGCACGTCGGGCACCGCACGACCACGCCACGACGGCGGCTTGGTGAACGCAGGACCTTCGAGCAGCCCGTCGGCGTGGCTCTCCTCTGCCAACGATTCGGCATTGCCGACGACGCCGGGCAGCAGCCGTCCCACCGCCTCGACGATGACCAAGGCGGCGGCCTCGCCGCCCCCCAAGACGTAGTCCCCCAGGCTGATCTCTCGCACGCGGGCACGCGAAGCCGCGTCGTCGATCACCCGGCGGTCGATGCCCTCATAGCGGCCGCACGCGATGACCAGGCGTTCCTCGGTCGCCAGCGAATCGGCGATCTGCTGGGTGAACGGCTCACCTGACGGTGTCGGGAAGATGACCAGTGGGCTCTGCGCGTCGGCCAGCACCTCGTCCAACGCGGCTCCCCAAGGCTCGGGGCGCATGACCATGCCGGCACCGCCGCCGTACGGGGTGTCGTCGACGGTTCGGTGACGATCGGAGGTGAAGGACCTCAGATCGTGAATCTCGACGCTCAACAGCCCGGCTTGCTGGGCTCGGCCGAGCAGCGAGAGCTTGAGCGGGGCGAGGTAGTCGGGGAAGATCGTGACGACGTCGACGTGCACGGCTCAGGCCTCTCCGAGCAGCCCGTCCGGTGGCATCAGCACGACCCGGCCGCCACGAACGTCCACCTCGGGCACGAACTGCGCCACGAACGGCACCAGGAACTCGTCTCCGGCATCGTTACGCACGGCCAACAGGTCCTGCATCGGCAGGTGGACGACCTCGGTCACCGAGCCGTACGGCGCCCCGTCTGGGCTCACAGCGCGCAGCCCGAGCAGCTGGTGGTCATACCACTCGTCGGGATCCTCGGCCTGCTCGTCCGGGTCGACCGCGACGACCAGGTCGGTGCCACGAAGCGCCTCGGCAGCCGTCCGGTCCTCGATGCCTTCGATCTCCAGCAGCAGCCGGCCACTGTGCACGCGGCCAGCGACGACCACCAACGGTCCACGCTCGGGCGGATCGGTCTCGAGGACCGCACCCGGCGCCAGCCGGCGCTCCGGCTCGTCGGTGCGTACGTCGACCGACACGAGCCCGTGGATGCCGTGGGCCCGACCGATCCGGCCCACGACGACCCGCCGCAGCTCCACCCCGGTTAGCGCTCGTCGACGTCGAGGAAGTCGACTCGCACCGGACGACCGGGAGTGATCGCCCCGAGGACCGTGCGCAACGACTTCGCCGTACGTCCGGCGCGGCCGATCACCTTGCCCATGTCGTCGGGGTGGACCTGGACCTCGAGAACTCGACCCCGGCGCAGCTCGCGATCGCGGACGTGGACCTCGTCAGGGTGTTCAACGATGCCCTTGACCAGGTGCTCGAGGGCCTCCTCGAGCATCAGGCCTTCTCATCGGTAGCGTCGGCGACGTCAGCAACCTCGTCCTTGGCCTCGTCCTTGGCCTCGTCCTTGGCGGTCTCAGGGGCCTCGGCGGAAGAATCAGCAGCAGCCTCGACGACCTCCGCGGGGGCCTCAGCGGGGGGCTCTGACGATCCATCGGCAGCCTCCGCAGCCTCCGCAGCCTCCGCAACCTCGGGGGCAGCTTCGGGCTTGGGCTTGGCCGCCTTCTTCTTCGGCGTCGTCGCGGGGCCGGCAGAGCCCTCGTCGAGGCTCTCCTTCGCGGCCGCCTCGAAGGTGTCCTTCTTGCTCACCTTGGGCTCGGCCAGCCGCAAGGTGCCTTCGGAGCCGGGCAGTCCCTTGAACTTCTGCCAGTCACCGGTCACCCGCAAGATCGCCGCTACCGGCTCGGTCGGCTGGGCACCGACGCCGAGCCAGTACTGCACGCGCTCAGAGTCGACCTCGATGAACGAGGGGTCCTCTTTCGGGTGGTAGTGACCGATCTCTTCGATGGCTCGGCCGTCGCGCTTGGCGCGGGCATCGGCCACGATGATGCGATATTGCGGCTGGCGCTTCTTGCCGAGCCGCTTCAACTTGATCTTGACTGCCACGGGGGTAGTCGCTCCTGATCTGGTCGTGGAGGGAGACCGCCTGCGCGTGGGGTTGCGCGGCCGGGACTCCCAGGGGGTTGACCCGATGCGAGCGGGTAGAGGGCCGCGTTGCGTCGGTTCGACCGGCCTAGTGTGCCAGAGGCTGCCCCTGGGCACGAAACGCAGGGCGCGCCGACGCTCTTGCGCGAGCGAGTCGTGAGGCAACATGACTTGCCTGTCCGTGCCCATCCCCTCGACGATGCAGCGTGGGGTCACGGCTGTGCGACGGAATCGGCGGGCGCCTTGCCGCAGTGGGCTTTCGACACGCTGGCCTGAATCGCGTCCAGGCCGAAACCGAGACGGGTAACGCGGCATCTGTCCGCGTCCTGGAGAAGCTCGGCTTCGTGCGCGAAGGAACCTTGCGGGAGACTGCGTTGGGAGTGGTGAGGTTTCGGACTCGTAGGTCTTCGGGTTCCGCAGAATGGAGTGGCGGCTCTCGGCAGTGCCGGGTCCCCGCCGCTGAATCCAGATCTACGTCCGGCCAACACCAAGGTAGAAGCCGTCTACTCCTCCGGTCGCGGGGGCGCTAACTGGTGGCCGGTGGTGTCCCGGCCAGGTGGAGGCGTTCACCTAGCCGCCATGCGGTATCGGCCAGGGCGGGAGGTTCGATGATCGTGTACGCCGCGTTCAGCGCGGTGAGGTGCCCGGCGTACCACGCGAGGTCGGCGGTGCTCCCGACCAGGCGGGTCCGGTCGTCGGTGAGGGGTTCGAGGACGCCGAGCTGGTGGGGAACCCAGCACCTAGCCTCCTCCAGCGGCGCGTCAATGTCGACGACGACGCGGTGTGGCCACGCTTGTGAGAGGTGTGTGTCGATGTCGTAGATCGGGTCGAGGTCGGCGGGGGGCTCGAACGTGTCGGTGCGCAGCTCGATCGAGGCGATCCGATCGACTCGCAGGACCCGACGCGCGTTGGCTGTGCGGGACCAGCCAAGGAGGTACCAGCGTCCATAGCGCACCACCACCGCCCAGGGGTCGATTTCGATGGGCCGCGAGGAGGACCGGGTGCGGTGGTAGACCACGCGGACCCGTTGGTTGTTCTCGCACGCCTGCACCAACCGAGCGGTGGTGTCCGGGTTCGGGGTCGCCTGGCCGGCTGGGCGCCGCCGCGTGCTCACTCCGCGGATCGCCTCGACGGGGCCCGCCATCGGGTCGGGCAGCACCCGGATGATCTTTCCCAGTGCGGTCTGTACTGGGTCGTCGGCTGCGTCGGCGGCGTGACCACCCTCGAGGACGGCCATGACCAGGCTCAACGCCTCTGGGGCTGTGAACATCAGTGGCCGCAGCCGTAGCCCCTGCCCAACCTGGTAGCCGCCGTAGCGCCCACGGGTCGCCTCGATCGGAACGCCCGCCGCGCGCAGGATCGCCACGTAACGCCGGGCCGCGCGCTCACAGACTCCGAGCAGACCGCCGAGCCGCTCCGCCGTGATGCCCGGATGGGACTGAAGCAGCTCCAAGCAGCGCAGCGCACGCACAGTGGGATTGGACTCGTCCATGGACGGACACGATGTCATACCGGCAACGATCCGACCGGATACCGCTCTACTGTCGCGCCATGACTGAAACTCGGCAGACCGCAGGTCCCGCGTGGCAACCACCCGTGGCAGGCACGGAGGCCGAACACCTCGTTGCCGCGCTGGACCGTCAGCGCACGACCTTGCGTTGGAAGGCCGACGGCCTGGACAGCGCTGGGCTTGACCTCACTATCGGCGCCTCGACGATGACGCTCGGGGGGCTGCTCAAGCACCTCGCCTTCGTCGAGGACCTCTACTTCACCGCCCGGCTGCTCCAGACCTCTCCGGGCAAGCCCTGGGAGGATGTCGACTGGGACGCGGAGCCCGGCTGGGACTGGGCCTCGGCGGCGTCCGACAGCCCCGAACAGCTCTATGCGCTCTATGACTCGTCCGTCGTTCGCTCACGCGAACATCTGAACGCCGCGATCACCGCCGGTGGGCTCGATCAGGTCATCGACCTCGGCTCGTCCGAGGATCGCCAGCCCAGCCTGCGCCGCGTGCTGTTCGACCTGATTGAGGAGTACGCCCGCCACACCGGCCACGCCGACGTGCTCCGCGAGGCCGTCGACGGGCGAGTGGGCGAGGACCCGCCCGACGATGTCGCCTTCTGAGGAGCGTGCATGCCTACGACGTCACCCCGGGCTGAGCGAGCGGCGAATTCATGACCAGACCCCGTCCCCCCCAGCAATGCCGCTCCGTGCAGCCGCGGGACAGCGTTCGACTGCTCATCGACCGAGCCATGCTCCCCTTTCTGCCGCTCCCGAGACCACGGCTGACCGACTGCCGTGGCTGAGCCGATGACGGTGCAGCAGGTCCTCGACCAACTCAGGTCAACGCCTCTGCGGCTGCGTGAGTTGACGGCAGGTGTGCCGCCCGAGCTGCTGAGGACGGCGCCCGGGCCGGGCGAGTGGTCGGCCAACGACGTGCTGGCGCACCTGCGTGCGTGCTCCGACCGGTGGGGAGAGGCGGCGACCAGGATCGTCGTGGAGGACGGCCCGAGGCTCCGGGGGACCGAACCCCGCGTCTGGATCACGAAGACCAACTACCTCGACCTGGAATTCACCCCTTCGCTGCGAGCATTCGTCCGTCAGCGCAAAGCCCTGCTCGCCGTCCTCGATCCGTTGAGCCCGGGAGAATGGCAGCGCACGGGGACCCTGGTCGGTGCGGGGAAGCCTGTTTCCCGGACAGTCCACACCTACGCCGAACGCCTCGCGCGCCACGAGCGTTCGCACGTCAAGCAGGTCTCGCGAACTGTGGCCACATTGGCTTGCTGAGGTTTCCCTAGTCCCTCCCCGAGATCGTCCCGACTAATGCGGGCATAGACAGCGGCGCTCATACCCGAAAAAAATCCTTAGCCGAACGTTGATCCACCTCAATCACCGCGGCCCGGTGGCAGGCCCAAACTCGTTCCTCCGTTCTGGAGTCGTTGATCTGGGGAGTGTCGGTGGGGTGTGGTTGACTCGTTTCATCGCTTCAGAGCGCGTGAAGTGATCGGCCTCAGTGCCCACGAGATTCCTGCCTTCAGTGCCCAGGGAAGTTCCCGCCCGATCCGGCGGGTGCCCGGCCTCGCAGCTGCTGCGAGGACCCCTTCTCGGCCATGGCTGGAGGTGACCCTCGATGAGCGCACTGGACAGGTTGATGACCGCGATCGACGGCTACATGGCCGAAGACCGCAGCGACCTGTCCGGCACCGAGGCCGCCGAGTCACTGACGGCGTTGACCGCGGGGATCAACCGGCTCACCGGCGCCCAGATCGAGCTCACCGGCCAAGTCGAGAACTCCGGAGTCTGGGGACTGGATGGATCGCGCTCAGCCGCGACCTGGTTGACCGCCCACACCCAGGCCTCCCGGGCCGCCGCCGGGGCCGATCTGAAGCTGGCCCGCACCCTGGCCCGGAACCTACCCATGACCGCGGCGGCTGTGTTGGCCGGTGACCTGCCGGTCGCCCACGCCCGGATCCTGGCCCGGGAATGCACCAAAACAGCGCGGATGCGCGAAACCCTCACCAACCCCCGGCTCGGCGAGCCCCTGCTGCTGGCCTCAGCCGGGATACCGGCCGATGACTTCCTACGCGTCGCCCGGGCCTGGGCGTATCGCGCCGACCCCGACGCCGCCGACGCCGGCTACCGCGAAGACACCGACACCTTCGAGTTCGCCCTATCAACCACCACCGGTGGAGTCATCCCACACGGCAAGCTGTCCCCCGACGTCGCCGAGATGCTGCAAACCGCGCTGCGCGCCGAGATCGGCGTCCCCGCCGCCGACGACAAACGCAGCGCCTGGCAACGCCAACACGACGCCCTCGGATCGCTGTCCGCCCGGCTGCTGTCCAACGGCGGCCTGGGCACCACCCACGCGGTGCGCCCGCAGATCGTCGTGCACGTCCCCCTGGCCGCCGCCCTCGCCGCACCCGGCACCCCCGGCATACCGCCGGCGTGGCTGCAAGACTCCCGCACCCCCCTCCCGACCTGCCTGCTCGACCGCCTCGCCTGCGACAGCGACCTCATGCACGCCGTCCTACGTGCCGACGGTGAAGTCCTGCACTTCGGGCGGGCCAAACGGCTGTTCGAAGGACCCCAACGCCGCGCCATGGAAGCCCGTGACGGGCACTGCCGCTACCCGGGCTGCACCGCACCACCCAGCCACTGCGAAGGCCACCACCTGCTCCGCTGGACCCTCGGCGGGGTCACCAACATCGACCAAGGCGCCCTGCTGTGCTGGCACCACCACACCCACGTCCACGCCCACAACATCCACATCACCAAAACCCCCGACGGAGGCCTCACCTTCACCCACCCCGACGGCCACCTCATCGGCACCACCTACCCCCAAGGCGGACCCGACCCTGAGCTCCTCCTCTGGACCAACCCAGACCAGCCCGAGCAAGACACCCCCGAGCAAAGCCCCACCGCAATCACCCCGTGGGACGAGGACTGCAGGGGGCCCACCTAGCGCGCCGCCGCACGCACCACCCCCGCGACCTGGCTCCCATGAGTCAGGCGTCCGAGTCCTAGCCGAGCAGGCCCTTGAACTCGGCGGGTAGCTCGAAGTCCTCGATCGTCTCGGGCATCGCGTCACTGGCTTCGTCGGGCCCGGCTGCCCGACGGGCGGCTTCGATGCGTTCCTGCTCGGCACGCTTGGCGGGGTTCCCGCTCCCCCGACCCTTTTTGCCCTTCGACCCCTTGGCCGACTTGGCCGGCTTCTGTCGTCCGCCTCCGCCGCCAGGCGGGCCACCCATCCCCGGCATCCCGGGCATCGAGGGCATGCCTCCCTTGCGCGACAGCTGCGCCATCATCTTGCGTGCCTCGAGGAATCGGTCGACGAGCCGGTTGACGTCGCTGACCTCGCTCCCGGACCCCTTGGCGATCCGCGCCCGACGGGAGCCGTTGAGCACCTTGACGTCGCGCCGCTCCTCGGGCGTCATCGACTGGATGATCGCGGCGACGCGGTCGATCTCGCGTTCGTCGATGTTGGCGATCTGCTCGCGCATCTCTCCCATGCCGGGCAGCATGCCGAGCAACTTCGACAGCGAACCCATCTTGCGTACCGCCTGCATCTGCTGCAGGAAGTCCTCCAGGGTGAGTTCTCCTGGCGCCGAGACCTTCGCGGCCATCGCGGCGGCCTCGTCGGCGTCAAACGCCTTCTCGGCCTGTTCGATCAAGGTGAGCATGTCGCCCATGCCGAGGATGCGTGAGGCCATCCGCTCGGGGTGGAAGACGTCGAAATCGGAGAGCTTCTCGCCGTTGGAGGCGAACATCACCGGGCGACCGGTGACTGTGGCGACAGACAACGCGGCACCACCGCGTGCATCGCCGTCGAGCTTGGTGAGGACGACGCCGTCGAAGCCGACTCCGTCGAGGAACGCCTGCGCGGTCGTGACGGCGTCTTGGCCGATCATCGCGTCGACGACGAACAGGACTTCGTCGGGGTGTACGGCGTCCCTGATGTCAGCTGCCTGCTGCATGAGCTCGGCATCGACGCCGAGTCGACCGGCCGTGTCGACGATCACGATGTCGTGCAGCTTCGCCGAAGCCTGCGGCAAGGAATCCGTGGCTACCTGCACCGGATCACCGACGCCGTTGCCAGGCTCGGGCGCGAACACCGCCACCCCGGCCTGCTCACCGACGACCTGCAGCTGCTTCACCGCGTCCGGCCGCTGCAGGTCGGCAGCCACCAGGAGCGGGGTGTGTCCCTGCTCACGCAGCCACAGGGCGAGCTTCCCGGCCAGCGTCGTCTTGCCGGCTCCCTGCAACCCGGCGAGCATGATCACCGTCGGCGGGGTCTTCGCGAAGCGCAACCTTCGGGTGTCCCCTCCGAGCACCCGAATGAGTTCGTCGTTGACGATCTTGATGACCTGCTGGGCAGGGTTCAGCGCTTGGGAGACCTCCGCGCCGGTGGCCCGCTCCTTGACTGCCGCGACGAACTCGCGGACCACCGGCAAGGCGACGTCCGCCTCGAGCAGGGCGATCCGGATCTCGCGGCAGACCTCATCGACGTCGGACTCGGACAGCCGGCCCTTGCCGCGCAGCGCCTTGAAGGTCGTCGCGAGCCGGTCGGAGAGGGTGGCGAACACAGGCGTCAGGGTATCCGGCTTCGTGAACTGGACCTGTCAGTGGCGGTGGTGCGTCAGTGCAGTGCGGCCCGCAGAGCCACGGCCAACGCGCGGGCAGCTCCCGCGGAGAGTGCCGCTCCGTCCGTGCCGACCACATAGAACACGTCGACGGCCTCGGAGCCTTGCGTGCTGACGTGTGCCGCCCGGACGTCGCAGGCCGTGGCCGTCAGAGCAGACGCGATGCGATGCAGCAGCCCAGGTCGATCATGAGCGCGGATCTCCAGCACCGTAGCGAGGTCGGACGCTCCCGGCACAAGATCAACGCGGGCCGGCGGAGCGGTACGCCCTGTGCGATCGGGGTAGGCAGCATCCCTTCGCCTGAGCCGCTCCGCGACGTCCAGGCGACCGTCGAGTGCTCTGCGAATGTCCTCCCGTACCGCGGTGGTCTCAGGGGGGGCGCCAAACTCTGGGACGACGGACCAGACCTGCAGGGCACCTGCTTCGACCGAGACCGTACGCGCACTTCGAACCGCCAGCCGGTGCAGGCTGAGAATCCCTGCCACGCTGGCCAACAGGCCC
This sequence comes from uncultured Actinomycetota bacterium, assembly GCA_963819985.1. Taxonomy (GTDB): domain Bacteria; phylum Actinomycetota; class Actinomycetes; order DATJPE01; family DATJPE01; genus JANPBY01. The sequence continues at coordinate 128,581 of CAWFYH010000003.1, forward strand.
GTTCGGTCCGGTGCCGCAACGGTGACCTCCAAGCCGAAGGCGGTCGCGGACGACGTCACCGACAGGTCTCCGGCTTCGAGCAGCGCATGCTGGGCAGCCGTCAGCTGTGGCGGCGGAGCCGGCGTGCGGCCCCTGAGGACGGAGTGGGTGCGGCCCACCAGATCGGCGACGAGTGCCTCCTTCCAGGGGCTCCAGGCAGCGGGTCCGGTCGCGCATGCGTCGGCCTCGGTGAGCGCGTGCAGCAGGTCCAGTACCTCGGCGGTCCCAACAGCGGCCGCGACGGCCGCCACCGTCGCGGGATCGTCGAGGTCCCGCCTGGTGGCCGTGTTGGGGAGGAGCAAGTGGTGTTGCACCAACGTCACGAGTGTCCCGGTGTCGCGGTCGTCAAACCCCAGTCGCGGCGCGAGATCAGCGAGCACGACCATGCCGGCCTCGGTGTGGTCACCCGGCCAGCCCTTGCCGATGTCGTGCAGGAGCGCACCTACGAGCAACAGGTCCGGCCGGTCGACGCGGCGGCTCAGCGCAGAGGCCTGGACCGCGGTCTCCAGCAGATGTCGGTCAACGGTGAAGCGATGGAGCGGGTTGCGCTGCGGTCGACTGCGCACCCTCTCCCAATCGGGGATCAAGCGAGATACGAGTCCCGCCTGATCCAGGCTCTCCCACACCGGAACCGTGGCGGCCCCCGCACCGAGAAGGGACACCAGCGCGTCACGAGCCGCGAGCGGCCACGGAGTGGCAAGGGATGGAGCCTCGAGTGCCAGTCGCTGGACGGTGTGCGGAGAAAGTCGCAACCCGTGCTGAGCCGCTGCCGCAGCAGACCGAAGGACGAGGACGCCGTCCTCGGCGGGTCGGGCCGTACGCGCAAGCACGGCCTGCCCGTCCTGCTCGACCACACCATCGGCCAATGGCGCTCGGGAGGGCACCGACGAGAGTCTTCGGGGGCCGGTGAGGAAACGACTTCGTCCGCGCTTGGGCAACGTGATTCGCTCCACCTCGTGCCAGGCGAGGTCTAGTGCATGGGCTACTACGCGGCCAGCACCACCCACCCTGAGCAGGAGCTGGTCGGCATCGAGCAGGCCGAGGCGGTGTGCGACAGCGTCTTGCTCCTGCAGGGCAAGCCGGTCCGAAGGCCGACCGGTCACGGCGTGCAGAGCATCCCGAACGTCGAGGAGCGTTTCGTGCGCATCCACCAGGCCGGCATGTGGGGGGTCAGCCACCCACGACGCAGCGATGGCCCGTAGGACGGTGAGATCACGCAGTCCGCCCCGAGACTCCTTCAGGTCCGGCTCGAGCGCGTAGGCCACCTCGCCTGCTCGCTCGGCACGCTTGGCGGTCGCGGCGAGGACATCGGGTAGTCGCTTGACTGCCAGGGCCCGCCAGTCCGACAGCACCGACGAACGCAGCCCCTCGCTGAGGGCGACATCGCCAGCCAGGTGACGAAGGTCCAGCATCCCGAGCAAGGCGGGGACGTCGTCGGCTGCCACACGTCGAGCCTGCGCGACAGTTCGGACGGCATGATCCAGCAGCACACCGTTGTCCCAGACCGGATACCAGATCTGCTCGGCGAGCTGCGCTGCCGCACCGTCCGCCAACCCACGGGACCGGAGGAGCACCACGTCGAGATCGCTGCCCGGAGACAGCTCTCGGCGGCCGTACCCTCCGACGGCGACCAAGGCCGCACCCGACTGGGCGCCTCCCGCTTCGTCGAAGAGCTGAGCGAGCCACCCGTCTGCCAGGTCCGACAGTGCCCGGCGTTGGACCGACCCGGACAGCCCGGGTCGGTCCAACAGCTCGGTCCGGAGCTCGGCGTAACTCGCAGTCGCGGCTGTCACCCGGTGCCCGCTCGAAGGCTCAGACGGCATCCGGCCCGCGTTCACCTGTTCTGACGCGGATCACGGTGTCAACGGGTTGGCACCACACCTTCCCATCCCCGATCCGCCCGCTATTGGCAGACTTGACCACCACCTCCATGACGTCCTCGGCGTCGTCGTCGTCCACGAGGATCTCGACTCGAATCTTCGGCACAAGGTCCACCGAGTACTCCGCGCCGCGGTAGACCTCGGTGTGCCCCTTCTGCCGGCCATAGCCAGCAGCCTCGGAGACGGTGAGACCGTGCACGCCAAAGGACTCCAGCGCCGACTTCACGTCATCGAGCTTGAACGGCTTGATGATGGCCGTGATGAGCTTCATGCGTTGACCTCCTGGTCGGTTGTGACGTCGATCGGCTCGCCGGATTCATCGAACGCGACGGACGCGGCTCCCCCGGAAGGCCGACGCGCGTTGTACGTGCCTCCGGAGGCGTTGGCCAGGTCGTAGGCGGACTCCCCGTGAATCACCAGGTCGAGCCCGGCGTACTCGTCGTCGTGGGTGACCCGCAAGCCGATGACCGCCTTGACGGCCAACCCGATGAGCAACGTCACCACGAATGAGTAGCCGATCACTGCGCCGGCCGCGACGGCCTGCTTGCCCAGCTGGGAAGCGCCGCCGCCGTACAGGATCCCGTCGACTCCGGCCGGTGCTTCCGCGGTGGCCAGGAACCCGATGAGCAGCGTCCCGACCACACCGCCCACGAGGTGGACGCCCACGACGTCGAGGGAGTCGTCGTAGCCGAAGCGATACTTCAGACCGACCGCCAAGGCACAGGCGACGCCGGCGATGGCCCCCAGCGCGATCGCCCCCATCGGGCTGACTGCACTGCAGGACGGTGTGATCGCCACCAGCCCGGCGACAACACCGGAGGCCGCACCCAACGAGGTCGCGTGGCCGTCGCGGACGCGCTCGACTGCGAGCCACCCGAGCATCGCCGCGCAGGTGGCGACCATGGTGTTGACCCACACCACCGCCGCGGTGTTGTCAGCGGCCAACGCCGAGCCGGCGTTGAAGCCGAACCAGCCGAACCAGAGCAGACCGGCACCGAGCATGACGAAAGGCAAGTTGTGCGGACGCATCGGCTGCTTGGGCCATCCCAACCGCCGACCGAGCAGCAGAGCAAGGGCCAAGCCTGCGATGCCTGCGTTGATGTGCACAACGGTTCCGCCGGCGAAGTCGATCGCGCCGAGCTGGAAGATCCAGCCGTCTGCGTTCCAGACCCAGTGCGCCACGGGGAAATAGACGAGGGTCGCCCACACGGCGGCAATGGCCAGCCAGGCGCTGAACTTCAACCGGTCGGCCACCGCACCGCTGATCAGCGCGACGGTGATCATCGCGAAGGTGGCCTGGAAGGCGACGAAGGCCATGTCGGGGTAGGCAGCGCCCTCGGCCGGACCATCCATCAGCCCCTTGAGGCCTGCTACCTCGAAGTTCCCGACGAAGCCGCTGAGGTCACCACCACCGAAGGCCATGGAGTAACCGATGACCACCCAGAGGATGCCGACGACCCCCATGGCCAGGAAACTCATCATCATCATGTTGAGCACGGTCTTGCTGCGGACCATGCCCCCGTAGAAGAAGGCCAGCCCCGGCGTCATCAGCAGCACCAACGCCGACGCCGTCAACAGCCACGCAGTCGTTCCGGTATCCATGGGTGTCTCCCCTCACCGGACCGGTCGGTCCGTGGGAGTGACTGTGGCGATGCTGGGTTACGTCGCCGCTGTCGAGATGTTTCGGACATGTCACGAAGTCCCTGCTGACGTGAACATCGCGTTACGCCCGGACCGTTCGGTCCCGACAGGACGTACGGCTATCCGCCGAGCAACGCGTCGACAAAGCTCGCGGGATCGAAGGGCGCTAGGTCGTCCACGCCCTCCCCCAGCCCAACCAGCTTCACCGGCACGCCGAGCTCGCGTTGTACGGCGACGACGATGCCCCCGCGAGCCGTACCGTCGAGCTTGGTGAGCACGACCCCCGTGACGGCGACCACCTCAGCGAACACTCGGGCCTGAGCAAGCCCGTTCTGCCCGGTCGTGGCATCGAGGACCAGCAGCACCTCGTCCACCGGTCGCTGCTTCTCGACGACGCGTTTGACCTTGCCGAGCTCATCCATGAGACCGGCCTTGGTGTGCAGCCGACCGGCAGTGTCGATGAGCACCGCGTCCACACCGCGTTCGGTTCCCTCGCGCACGGCCTCGAAGGCCACGCTCCCGGGGTCCCCGCCCTCAGGGCCACGCACGACCTCGGCCCCGACGCGCCGGCCCCAGGTCTGCAGCTGGTCGGCCGCCGCAGCGCGAAAGGTGTCAGCGGCCCCCAGCAGCACGGTCCGCTCGTCTGCCGCCAGCAGACGCGCGAGCTTTCCGGTGGTGGTGGTCTTGCCCGTCCCGTTGACGCCGACGATCAGTGCGACCGCCGGGCCTTCATCCGCCGTGAGGTGCAGGCTGCGGTCCAGCGCGGGATCCACCAGTGCGAGCAACTCCTCGCGGAGAAGCTGCTTCACCTGCAGCGGGTCGTCCAGCCCTTCGACCCGCACCCGCGACCGGAGCCGATCGACGAGCTGCGCGGTAGGTGCCACTCCCAGGTCAGCGGTCAGCAGCGTCTCCTCGACCTCGTCCCAGGTGGCCTCGTCGAGGGTGTCCCGCGAGAGCAGGGTGAGCAGACCGAGCCCCCAACCTGATCCCGAACGAGCCAATCGGGTGCGCAGCCGGACCAGTCGGCTGGCCACCGCTTCCGGTGCGTCCAGCGCCGGCACCTCGGCGCCCACGTCACCCGTGGACACTCCCGTCGGGGTCGGAAGGGTCGTGACCGAGCCATCACCGTCGGGGAACAGCTCTGGCGCACTGGACCGACGCAGCTCGTCCTTGAGCTCTCTGCGCTGGCGGCTCGTGACGAACCCGACCACCAGCAACGCGATGACGGGAACGAACAGCAACAGGAACAGCAGAGCGTTGGAATCCACGGGTAGGAGTGCTCCGATCGGGGGTGGTCGGTGGAGGTCGGTGGTGGTGGGTCAGGCCGGGAACGTCAAGCAGGCTCGGCCTCGCGCAATCGCTGGCTGATGACGCCGGTCACCCCGTCGCCGCGCATCGAGACGCCGTACAACGCGTCGGCTACCTCCATCGTTCGCTTCTGGTGCGTGACGACGATGAGCTGGGAAGACTCGCGCAGCTCCTCGAAGATCCGCAGAAGCCGTCCGAGGTTGGTGTCGTCCAGCGCCGCCTCAACCTCGTCCATGACGTAGAAGGGGCTGGGTCGCGCCTTGAATATCGCGACCAGCAACGCCACGGCCGTCAGCGAGCGCTCACCCCCGGACAGCAGCGACAGCCGCTTGATCTTCTTGCCGGGCGGGCGTGCCTCGACCTCGATGCCCGTGGTCAGCATGTCGCTCGGGTCGGTGAGGACGAGGCGGCCCTCCCCCCGGGGAACAGTCGGGCGAACACCCCTTCGAACTCCCGCGCGGTGTCATGGAAGGCAGCTGTGAACACTTCCTCGACCCGTTCGTCAACCTCGCGGACGATGTCCAGCAGATCGCGACGGGTCTTCTTCAGGTCCTCGAGCTGCTCGGTGAGGAACGCGTGGCGCTCCTCCAGCGCGGTGAACTCCTCCAGCGCGAGCGGATTGACCCGACCGAGCAGGTTCAGGGCGCGGTCGGCCGCCCGCAACCTCTTCTCCTGCTCCGCGCGGACGTACGGGATCGGCTCGGGGTCTGGAGCCTCGGGATCGACCTGGTCACCCGGGGCCGGCGGCGAGGGCGGAACCATCACCTCGGGGCCGTACTCGGCCAGCAACGTGTCTACGTCGAGGCCGAGCTCCTCGACCGCCTTCTCCTCCAGCTGCTCGATCCGCAGGCGTTGTTCGGTGCGGGCGACCTCGTCGCGATGCACCGAGTCAGTGAGGCGTTCGAGCTCGCCGCCCAGCTCGCGCGAACGCGCGCGCAGCGCATGAAGGTCTCCCAGCCGCGCCGCATGCGCGGCTTCCGCCAGGCTGCGCGCCTGCGCGGCCACCGAAAGTGACTCCTCGATACAGGCGGCACCAAAGCGAGCAACCTCGACCACCGCCCGGGCTATGGCCGCGTCGCGCTGCGCCCGCACTCGCCGCTGGGCAGCACGTTCGCGAGCCGTACGTTCGTCGGCGGCCGCCTGCACCAAGGATTCGGCGCGTCCGGCGAGCGCGCGGACCCGCTCCTCGCCGGTGCGAACCGCCAGCCGAGCATCCATTTCCGCTGCCGCTGCTAGCCCGGCACTATCGCGCAGCTGAGGTCGAAGGTCACCTTCTATCGGCGCCTCGACAGGCTCCTTGCTGGCCACCTCGAGACGTTCTTCGAGAGCGCGTAGGTCAGGTTGGTCGGCGTCGCGGCGCTCGGTGGCCGCGGTCAGGTCGGCACTCAACCGCGCGACCTCTCCAGCAGCAACGCGGGCAGCAGCTCCCAGCTGTCCGAGCTCCTCGGCGACGGCAGCCATCCGGGCGTCGGACTCGTGCAGCGCGGCCAAGGCAGCCTCCACCGCCTGGGCCGCCCGGCTGTGCTCCTCGCTGACCCGAGCCAGCTCGAAGCGCGCACGCTCAGCCCGGTGATCCGCATCGGCCAAGGAGGCAACGGCCTCGTCGACTGCGATCTGAACCTCGAGCAAGGACGGCGTTGACGCAGACCCGCCACGCACCAGATCGCGCGCCAGCCGGTCGCCGGTTCGCGTGACCACGACCAGGTCGGGGTTCTCACCCATCACCCGCCGGGCCTCCACCAGGTCGTCAACGACGACGTGGTCGACCAGGAGGCGCTCAAGGGTGGCCTGGAGTGCGCCGGGCGCGCTCACCAGATCAAGGACCGGCACGCAGCCCGCGGGCAACGGTGCTGCCGACGAGCTCGAACCTGGTCCCGAGCCGGCGACGAGCAGGCCAGCGCGCCCGCCTTCCTCCTCGCGGAGCAACCTCAGGGCGTCGAAGGCTACGTTGAGGTTGTCGACGGCCACCGCGTCAGACACCTCCCCTAGTGCGGCTGCAACCGCCGCCTCGTAGCCGGTGCGCACGCTGACGACCGCCGCGACAGTTCCGAGCACGCCGGACAGCCGCGCCTCGGCGGCCAGCACCGTGCCGGCGCCGTCCTTGCGCGCCAGGCCCTCGCGCAGCGCATCGACGCGGGCGGACAGTGCCGCGCGGTCACGTTCGGCCGCGCGCTCCTCGTCCCGCAGGTCGGTCCTCGACTGCTCGGCGCGGGCGAGCTCCGCGGCGGCCCGGTCATGGGCGCCGTCCAGGTCGACCTCACCCTCATCCAGTCCGGCCACCTGGCTCTCGAGCGAGGTGAACTTAGCGCGCGCGGCCTCGGCGCGCGTGCGAGCATCGACCAGCGCGACCTCCAGCCGCTCGATCTCGGCCGAACGCGTCTCGACCTTGGTTCGGGCGGCGTCCACCTCTCCTGCCAGCCGAGCCAGGCCCTCCCGACGATCGGCCGCAGCCCGAAGCTCGGCGGTGATCCGAGACTCCTCGGCAGCCAGGTCTGCGTCCGCCGTAGCGCGAGCCTCGATCGCGGCGGTCAGGGCAGTCCTGGCCCCCTCGACGGTCGCGGCGAGCTCGGCCTCCTCGGCCCGCGCCGTCGCGGCCTCGGCCTCCAGCTCGCTCGGGTCACGTCCAGGACGTTCGTCTGCGGGCGGGTCGGCCAGGTGGGCTGCACGCTGCCCGGCCAGCTGGATCGTCGCGCCGAACCGATCGCGCAAGGCGGCGAGCTGGAAGTACGTCGCCTGCGTACGGGCCACGTCCGAAGGTCCGGCCGAGTCGGCGGACTCGAGGCTCTCCACCCGCTCAGCAAGGGACGCAAGCTCGTCCTCGACCTCGGTACGGCGCCGACGCAGGGCGGTCTCATCGGCGATCTCAGCCTCGAGAGTGGTGCGCAATGCCAGCAGGTCGTCGGCCAGCAGCCGCAGCTTGGCGTCGCGTTGATCGGCTTGGATGACGGCGGCCCTGCGGGCGACCTCCGCCTGCTGGCCGAGGGGCTTGAGCTGACGCCGCAACTCACCGTTGAGGTCTTGGACACGAGTCAGGTTGGCCGCCATCGCGTCCAGCTTGCGCAGCGCCTTCTCTTTGCGCTTGCGGTGCTTGAGGACCCCCGCCGCCTCCTCGATGAAGCCACGACGGTCTTCCGGCGTCGCGGAGAGCACCGCGTCGAGCTGGCCCTGACCAACGATGACGTGCATCTCGCGGCCGATGCCGGAGTCGGACAAGAGCTCCTGAACGTCCAGCAGTCGACACGACTCGCCGTTGATGGCGTACTCGGAGCCGCCGTTGCGGAACATGATGCGTGAGATGGTGACTTCGGCGTAGTCGATGGGCAGCGCACCGTCGCTGTTGTCGATGGTGAGCACGACCTCGGCTCGCCCCAGCGGTGGTCGACCGGCCGTACCGGCGAAGATGACGTCTTCCATCTTCCCGCCACGCAGACTCTTCGCTCCTTGCTCACCCATCACCCACGCCAAGGCGTCGACGACGTTGGACTTGCCCGACCCGTTAGGTCCGACGACACAGGTGATACCGGGCTCGAAGCGCAACGTCGTCGAGGACGCGAAGGACTTGAAGCCGCGCAGGGTCAGGCTCTTGAGGTGCACGCGGAGAGCTCCCGGCCGGGACGGTTCCCGGTGGTCGAGGTCAGGGGAAGACCGCTATGAGCCTACCCGGGGGAAGCTCAGACGCTGGTCAGCGCAGCGGGTGTCGCGACAGAGACCTCAGCGGGCAGCTCGACCGGCAGCTCAACCGTGTCGAGGTGACCGGTCAGATGCTCCTCGGCCACCAAGGTCGTCAGTGCATCGTTGGCGGCGCTGAGCCGGGCCACCTCGTCCTGGAGATCGCGCACCCGAGCGCGAAGCGCGGCCAGCTGGGCGAGGATCTGTTCGTCGGGTCCCCCCACGTGACCGTACAACGCCTTCGCCATCCGGAATCCTTCACGGGAGGGTGCCGTCGGCACCAGGGGGGTTCGACGACACCATGGGTGGGTTCGACCCAGGGTGACACCCTGTCCACATGCTGGTCAACCTCGGCGGGGACCCCACGCACCCAAACGGGTGACGGCATCGGCGATGTCACCCGATCACCACACACCCCGACGGGGACGCGGCTGGCACTGCGGGCAGGTGAAGGCTGACCGGTTCATGAAGGGATCGCGCCGGATGGGAGTCCCGCAGCGCGAACAGGGCTGATCGCGGCGGCCGTACACCTCGAGGGACCGTTCGAAATAGCCCGAGCTCCCGTTGACGTCGACGTAGAGCGCGTCGAAGGACGTCCCCCCCTGGCCCAACGCCTCAGTCATCACGGCACTGGCTGCCTCGAGCGCGCGACGAGCCTCCGGTCGGGTCAATGTCTGCGTGGGTCGGGCGAAATGCAGCCGGGCACGCCACAAGGCCTCGTCGGCGTAGATGTTGCCGATCCCCGACGCCAGCGTCTGGTCGAGCAGCGCGCGCTTGATGCCCGTGCGGCGCGTGCGGATCGCCCGGACAAAGGCAACCTCGTCGAAGGACGGGTCGAGCGGGTCCCTGGCGATGTGAGCCACCGAGGCAGGCACGTGCCCTCCCCGATCGTCGGGCACGAGCGTCTCGACGGCCAAGCCACCAAAGGTTCGCTGGTCGACGAACCGAAGCTCGCGCTCCCCGTCGACGAAGCAGATCCGAGCTCGCAGGTGTGGCTCGTCGACTTTGTCGGAGCGCTCGACCAGCAGCTGCCCACTCATCCCAAGGTGCGCCACCAGCGCGTCGCCCGAGTCGAGGGCGAGCCACAGGTATTTCCCGCGCCGCGAAGCGTGCAGAATCTTGCTGCCGCGCAGGTGGGACGCGAGGTCGACCGGGCCGCCCCGGTGGCGGCGCGCGACGCGCGGGTGCAGCAGGTCCACATGGCCGATGGTTCGGCCCCCCACGAAGGCGTCCAGCCCACGACGGACGACCTCGACCTCAGGAAGCTCAGGCATCGCGCATGGTTCGGGACCTTGGGAGCTCAGTCGCCCGAGACAGCTTTGTCGCCTGCCGCGGAAAGCGCAGTCCAAGCGGCCGACGCGGCCTCCTGTTCGGCCTCCTTCTTGCTTCGCCCGGTGCCGGTGCCGTGGACCTGGCCGGCGACCACGACCTCAGCCATGAACGTCTTCTCGTGGTCGGGGCCCTCCTCGCGGACGACGTACTCCGGGGAGCCGTATCCCAACCCAGCCGTCCGCTCCTGAAGGGAGGTCTTCCAGTCGAGCCCGGCGCCGAGCCCGGCCGCCACCTCGATGAGCGGGTCGACAAGTCGGTGCACCAGGGCGGAGGCCGCCTCCAGCCCGAGGTCGAGGTAGACCGCGCCGATGACGGCCTCGACGGTGTCGGCCAGGATCGAGGACTTGTCGCGCCCGCCGGTCGCTTCCTCGCCGCGGCCCAGTCGCACGAAGGCGCCCAGGTCGAGCTCACGTCCCACGTCGGCCAAGGCGCGCATGTTGACCACGGCTGCGCGCAGCTTGGCCAGCTGCCCTTCTGGTAGGTCGGGATGGCTCCGGAACAGCGCATCGGTGACCACCAGACCCAGCACGCTGTCGCCCAGGAACTCCAGCCGCTCGTTGGTGGGCAACCCGCCGTTCTCGTAGGCGAACGATCGATGGGTCAGCGCGCGTTCGAGCACGACGGGCGTCAGGGTGACCCCGAGGCGCGCCTCGAGCACCGAGGGCAGTTCTAGGCGCCCTTCGGTGGTGGGAAGCGCCGACGAGTCAGCGGCTGAGGCGGCGGACAGTGTTCTGACAGATCAGACGTCGAGGACCTGTCGGCCGTTGTACTGGCCGTCGTCGTCGGCGCGGTGCGGAACGGAGTACTCGGCCTGACCGTTGACGATCCGCTTGTTGATCTGCGGCAGCTTCGCCTTCCAGTTGGCGCGCCTGCTGCGGGTGTTGCTGCGCGAGGTCTTCCTCTTGGGGACGGCCACGATCAGCTCCTTTCCTGGGTGGTGGTCTGTGCATCTGATGGAGACTGGACATTGAGGGATGAGAGCTCGGCCCATCGCGGGTCAAGGACCTCATGGTCGTGCTGAGGATCGTCGGCCAACCTGGCCCCGCACTCCGAGCACAAGCCGGGGCAGTCCTCCCGGCACAGCGGCTTCAGCGGCAGTGCCAGGACCGCGAGGTCGCGGATCAGAGGCTCCAGATCGATCAGGTCGTCGACGATCTGGCGTTCCTCGGATTCCTCGTCTTCGTCCGCTGGGGCCCGAAGCTTGTCGTGCTTGTCGGGATAGTCGTACAACTCCTGGAGGTCGAGCACTACCGGGAGGGTGACGCCGTCCAGGCATCGCACACATTCACCGCGCGCTGTCGTGGTCGCGGTGCCCGAAACGAGCACTCCTTCGACCACGGACTCCAACCGCAGCGACAACTCGATCGCGGTGCCTGGGGCGATGGCGATGACGGGGATCAAGAGGTCGTCGGGCGCCGGCGCCGTACGCATTAGTTCCTTCATCGCCCCGGGTCGGCGCCCCAGCTCGCGGGTGTCGACCACGAACGGGTCGCGCGGGTCTAGGCGGCGCACGACGATGACCTCACTGAATCTTGGGGCTTAGATGAAGGGCTGCCCTCGCAGCAGACCGTCGTTCAGGGTAACGCTCGATCGCCTCGCCACCCAAACTGGCGCTCAGGCCCCGGGGAGGGGCCGGTCTTCGATCAACGGCTCCTCGTCAAGCTGGGCCTCGCGACGGACCTGAATCCGGTCCCGGCCGTGGCGCACAGTCTCCAGGGTCTTGGTCAAGGCGATCTCAAAGCTGGCCAGCTTGCCGTCGACGTAGACGTCGGTCTCCTCCTGCATCTGACTGGCTGCCTCCCGGGCCTCCCCCCGCATCCGCCCGGCCTCGCGCTGGGCCTGGGCATAGACCTCGGTCTGGGAGACCAGCTGCATGCGCTCGTCCTGGGCCGCCGCCACGATCAGTTCGGCCTCCTGACGGGCCTGGTCCAGCACGGTTTCACGTTCGGTGAGAATGCGCTCGGCTTCGTCGAACTCCGACGGAAGCCCAGCCCGGAGCTCGTCGAGCAAAGCGAGCACCTCGGCCCGATTGACGATGCACGAGGCCGACATCGGCATCGATCGGGCACTCTCCACGAGTGCCGTGAGGTCATCGAGCTTGTCGTGCACATCCACGGCTAGGTCTCCCAGAGTTCGGTCGGGCGGTACGCAGTCTGGCCAAACTCAGTCGGCGTCCGAACGGCGCGCCAAGGCCTCGACGAGCTGGCGACGAACGCCCTCAGGCACCAGGCCCGAAACGTCGCCGCCATACGTCGCGACCTCTTTGACCAGGCTGGACGAGAGATAACTGTAAGCCGGGTTGGTGGACACGAAGACCGTCTCCACCCCCGCCAGGCGATGATTCATCTGCGCCATCTGCTGCTCATAGCCGAAGTCTCCCTCAGCGCGCAGGCCCTTGCAGATGACCGGGATGTCGCGCTCTTTGCAGAAATCGACGATCAGCCCGTGCCACGAGTCCACCAGCACGTTGCCGAACCCGGACGTCGCTTCGGTCAGCTGCGCCATGCGTTCCTGGACGCTGAACAACGACGCCTTCGTCTTGTTGATGAGTACGGCCACCGTCACCTCGTCGTAGAGCGCCGAGGCCCGACTGATGACATCCAGGTGCCCGTTGGTCACGGGATCGAAGGACCCCGGGCAGACGACCCGTCGCATGTGTGGCTGCTCCCTAAGGCGGTGCTGGTGGGCGGCTGGTGGGCGGCTGGTGGGCGGCTGCTGACGCCTTATCCCGCGGCGCGACCGTACCAAAGGGTCGCTTCGCCGTACCTGCGCTCTCGATCGAGGTCGAAACCGTCGGGGAAGACCCACCCGCCGCGCGTGGACCGTTCGACGACGACCAGCGCGGCCACAGCCAGCCATCCACCGGTCAGCAGGCTGGTGAGCACGTGCGCCAAGGCGTCATTCGGCAGTTCGTACGGCGGATCGGCGAACACGACGTCAAACGGGGCGTCGGCGTTCTGCTCACCGCACAGCGCCTCTACCGCTCGCCGCTGGACCTGGGCGCCGGAGAGTCCGACCTGGTCGATGTTGCGCGCGAGGACCTTGGCCGCGTGACCGTCCCGCTCTACCAGAGCCACCACTTTGGCCCCCCGGGACAGCGCCTCCAACCCGACGGCACCAGAGCCGGCGTACAGGTCAAGGAACCTCGCGTCCCTGAGTCCACTGGCACCAAGCATCGAGGCGAGGGTGGAGAACAGCCCCTCCCGCGCCCGGTCGGCCGTGGGGCGGGTGCCCTTCGGAGGCACCTCGAGCCGTCGTCCGCGAGCCGCCCCGGCCACGATCCGCGTCATTGAGTTCGAGGAACAACCGGACAGCCACCCACCCAAGTCGTTCCGTCGACCAGAGCATGATTGCGCAGCAGTATCACGTGGTGTCACCGAGGAGCTCGTCGAGGACTGGACCGATCGAGCCGATCCCGATGGACAGGTGACCCTCACCCGCCAGCAAGTGTGGCCGAGCTCCAGGAACGTGTTCGGCCAGCCACTCGCCATGCGCGAACGGCACCATCAGGTCGGCGTCGCCCTGCCAGATTGATACCGGTCTGCCGCGCGCGAGCGATGCCAAACCGGAGAGCTCGAAACCCCAGGGCTGCGCGAAAGCGAGGTCGTCATCCAGCCAACCGTCTACGCCGGCGACCACAGCCTGGGCCATCGACGCCGCCGCGTCGGCTGCAACCTCCCCAGTCAGGCAGGCACGGTCCACCTCAGGCAACAATCCACCCAGCACGGCGAGCACTCCATCGGCATCGGCCTTCAGCAACTCCGGGCGCGCAGCCTCGAGGAAGGGGCGCAGCATTCCTTCGCCAGCCAGAGTCAGCGTGAACTCCTCGACGTTGTCCTCGCCCATTCCAGCCAGCCAGTCCAGCCCCTCCGCATTCCACGGGGCGACTCCGGCGAGCACGCAGACACCGAGGACGCGCCCGCCCATCAGCGCGGCGCAAGCGAGCGCGTGTGGACCACCACCCGAAGCGCCGATGACGTACGCCTCACCGGCGCCGAGCTCGTCCAGGAGCGCCGTCGCGTCGCCAACGACGTCGGCGACGATCCGACCGGGCGCCCGACTCGACCGCCCGTAACCCGGTCGAGACGCGGTGACCAGTCGTAGGCCACGGGCTGCTGCCGCCCTGGCCATGGTGCCGGCGGGAACCCTGCTTCCCGGCGTGCCGTGATGGTTGAGCAGAACCGTCCCGTCCGGTGGGCCGACGCTGCTCCACTCGAGCTGACGCCCGTCGGCGAGATCAAGGATGCCCAGGCTGATGCCCAACTCAGTGTTCATCCGTAGATCCTCCACCCAGCGACCGCTCCGCGACGGGACCGGTCAGGATTTGTCGAGGAACTCCGCCTGCTCCTCGGCCACCAGGTCGGCGAGGCCCTGCGCAAGGGCGGGGTGACCGGTCAGGTCCGGATCACCGGCGACCAGGTCGGCCGCGGCCCGACGGGCGCGCTCGATCACGTCCTCGTCGCGCAAGACCGACAGCAGCCGCAACGAGGATCTGCGACCGGCCTGGGTGGCACCGAGCACGTCCCCTTCGCGACGAGTTTCGAGGTCGAGGCGAGCCAGCGCGAAGCCGTCCTGGGTCGCGGCGACCGCCTCCAGTCGGTTGCGCGCCGGCGACCCCTCCTCGGCTCCTGTGACGAACAGGCACAAGGCGGGACTGTCTCCACGGCCGACTCGACCACGCAGCTGATGCAACTGGGACACGCCGAAACGATCGGCATCCATGACGACCATCACCGTCGCGTTGGGCACGTCGACCCCGACCTCAACCACGGTGGTGGCCACGAGGACGTCGATGGTCCCGTGGTTGAAGCGCATCATGACGTCGTCCTTGACCTCCGACGCGAGCTGGCCGTGCAGCATCTCGACCCGCAGCCCCGCCAACGGGCCGGCGTTGAGCTCGGGCCACAGCTCGAGCACCGCGCGCAACGGACGGTCCGACCCCGGGTCGGCCGGCGCGGTGCCGGCTTCGATGTCGGCGTCGTCGTCGACGCCGATCCGCGGGCAGACCACGTAAGCCTGGTGGCCGGCCGCTACCTCTTCCCTGACTCGTTCCCAGGCTCGTTCCACGAACCTGGGTTTGTCGGTGGGCACCACGTGCGTGGTGATCGGCTGCCGACCCGCGGGGAGCTCGGTCAGCGTAGAAACCTCGAGATCACCGAACACGGTCATGGCGACGGTGCGCGGGATCGGCGTCGCCGTCATCACGAGCACGTGCGGCGGATCAACCGCCTTGGCGGCGAGGGCGGCTCGCTGCTCGACTCCGAAGCGATGCTGCTCGTCGACGACGACGAGCCCGAGGTCGAGGAAGGTGACCTTCTCCTGCAGCAGGGCATGCGTTCCGACGACGATGCCGGCGTCGCCGCTCGCGACGTCAAGCAGCTCTCGGCGGCGTACGGCCGACGGCTGCGAGCCGGTCAGCAGAGCAACCCTCGTGCCCAGCTCCGAACCGCCGAGCAGGCCCCGCTCGGCGAGCGGCCCGAGCAGGGCGAGCAGCGAGCGATGGTGCTGCTGGGCGAGCACCTCGGTCGGCGCGAGCAGCGCGGCCTGTCCGCCCGCGTCGACCACCGCCAGCATTGCTCGCAGGGCGACCACGGTCTTGCCGGACCCGACCTCACCCTGCAGCAGGCGATGCATGGGATGCGGTTGGGCGATCTCTTCGGCGAGCAGCGCGCCGACCGCGCGCTGCCCCTCGGTGAGCGGCCAGGGCAGACGGTCATCGAAAGCGGCCAGCAGGCCGCCGGGCGCGGGCACCCTGGGAATCGCGCTGACGCCTGTGGCCGCCCAGCGCCGCTGCGCCAGCGCCGTCTGCAAGACGAACGCCTCCTCGAACACGAACCGGGCACGCGCGGCTCGCCAATCGGCGTCGGACGTCGGCCGGTGGACCTTGCGCAAACCGTCGAGAAGTCCAGGCACGCCTTCAGCCCGTCGAACGTCCTCCGGCAACGGGTCGTCGAGCTCGTCAAGGGTGTCGAGCACGACGCCGACGCACTTCGCAATCACCCAGGTGGGAAGCCCCTTGGTGGCCGGATAGATCGGGATCGGGTGATCGGCATAGTCAACTGCCCGCCGCTGAGCGTCACCCGCGTCGGCATCTCGGTCGAACATCTCAAAGGTCGGGTGCGTCAGCTGACGCTGGTGACGAAACAGGCCGACCTCTCCCGCGAAAAGCCCCCGGCGACCGGGAACGATCGCTTTCGCGTGATAGCCGACCTTGTTGAAGAAGGTGAGCGTCAGCTGCGCCCCGAACCGTCTGCGACCACGGCGGTGAATATCCCCTTGGGGCGCGATTGCGGACGGCGCACTTCTGCCTTGATCACCTCGGCCAGGACAGTCACCTGATCGCCCACCCGAAGCGAGGCCAGGTCGGTCAGCTCGCCGCGGTGCTCATAACGACGTGGGTAGTGGCGGAGCAGGTGGCCGACCGTGGATATCCCCAGGGGCGCCAGCTTTTCCGCCGTGCGAGGACCGACCACCTTGCTCACGGGTTCGCTCAGGTCCCGCCCATCCGGACTCACGCAGGTGAGCCTCTCACTCGACTCCGACGAGCACGGGATAGTGCGTCTGCCCGCCCTCATAGACGCTTGTCTCGACCTCGGGATGGGTCCGTCGCAGATGGTCGAGCAGCTGACCGGCCAGGGCATCGCCTGCCTCGGCCCCTGTCACGATCGTGACCAGTTCGCCGCCAGCTGCGAGCAGCCGGTCGAGCAGGGTCGTCGAGACCTCAGAGACATCAGCTCCGATGACCGCCACGTCGTCTTCGAGCATGCCCAAGACATCGCCTGGCTGGCAGACCCCAGCCATGGTCAGGGCCTCCCGGGTGGCGAGCGTCACCTCGGCGTGGCGCGTCGCTCGGGCCGCAGCGGTCATGGCCACGACGTCGTCGTCGAATCGGCGGGCGGCATCGTGCACGGCCAGGGCGGCCAGGACCTGCACGGTCGCTCGGGTCGGGATGACCGCCACTCGCACCCCCAAGGCTCGCGCTTGATCGGCCGCGGCCTCGGCGACTGCCAGCACATCCTTGTCGTGCGGCAGCACCACAACCTCCGGCGCCTGCGAGCGCTCGATCGACCGGAGCACGTCACGAGTCGCCGGCTTCGCGCCGGCAGCCGAGCGCACGACAGCCGCCCCCGCAGTCTCGTAGAGCGTTGCGAGGCCCTCACCGGCCGCCACCGCGACGACAGCACGGCTTGGCGACAGCGATTCCCGACCGCCGGACACCTGGTCACGGAAATGGGTGACAGCGATGCGATACGGCCGCCCGGCGGCGATCCCTGCCTCGATAGCCGCGCCCACGTCATCGACGTGGACGTGAACGTTCCACAGCCCTTCCCCGCCCACGATGAGCAAGGAGTCCCCGAGGTCACCCAGCGTCTCCCGAAGCGTAGGGATCGGCTCGTTCGACGCCTCGAGCAGGTACATCACCTCGAAGGACGGTCCGCCGAGGTCGACCACCTCGCCATGGATGAAGGACGGCACCGGAAGATGGGCCGGCCGGCTCGCGGCTCTCGGCTCGACCCCGGACATGACCTGGAGCAAAGCGTCGAGGAGAACGACGGCTCCGCGGCCTCCGGCGTCCACCACGCCAGCCCGACGCAGGGCCTCGAGCTGCTCGGGTGTCCGGTCGAGCGCCTCGCGGGCGGCCTCTGAGGCGGCCCTTGCCACAGCGAGCGCGTCGTTTCCCTCCACCTCCGCGGCCGCTTCAGCGGCCGCACGAACCACCGTCAGGATCGTTCCCTCAACCGGTTGAGCGACAGCGACGTACCCCGCCTCCGACGCGGCCCACAGCGCCTGGCGGAGCAGTTCGGCACCCGAGCGTGCAATGCCCTCGCCGAGGACGTCGGCGACGGCGCGGAAGTACTGACTGAGGATGACCCCCGAGTTGCCGCGGGCGCCGAGCAAAGCCCCATGGGCGACCGCAGCCACCGTCTCCGGAAGGTCCGCGGACAGGTCCTCGGTCTCCGGCCCGAGCGCGTCGACCGCCGACTCCATCGTGAGGAACAGGTTCGTACCCGTGTCGCCGTCAGGGACGGGATAGACGTTGAGCGCGTCGATCTCCGCGCGGGCGTCGCCGAGCGCGACCAACCCCGCCCGACACCAGGCCCTGACCTGCGCCGCATGAACCGATCGCTGCTCGCCGGATGGCATCGTGGCTGCGACTCCGCTCATGAGGTGCGAGGCTACCCTCGCGCCAACCGCCCGAGTTGGACCGTGACCAGTCCGCTCGGGTAACCTCGAACAGTCGCCTGGCCATCGTCGGGCGCCCCCACCCTTTCGTTTGGAGTTCCCCCGTGGCTGCCACCTGCGATGTCTGCGGCAAGAAGCCGAGCTTCGGCAACAGCATCTCGCACTCGCACCGCCGCACGTCGCGCCGTTGGAACCCCAACATCCAGCGCATGCGCGTGACCGTCGGTGGGACCCCCAAGAGGCTCGACGTGTGCGCGGCCTGCATCAAGGCCGGCAAGGTCGTCCGCTAGCTTTCGGTCTCCCGCAGCTCACAAACTTGCACCGGTCAGGTGCTTGGCGATCCGCTTGGCTTCGATGCCACACTCGCGCAACATCCCCGACGGGGACACGTACTGACCGCAGAAGTAGAGCCCGGGCAGCGCCGTGGGTCCACCCGAGACCACGGGACGGCCCTGCTCGTCGCACACCGTCCGCCAGTCCGGCAGGAAGTCGTCCAGGGCTGGCCGATACCCGGTCCCCAGGACCACGGCGTCGACGTCGAGCTGCTGACCGTCGGCGAAGACCACGCCGCTGGCCGTGAACCGCTCGATGGCCGGGTGGACGGCAATCCGGCCGTTCCGGATGAGCTCCATGGTCCCGATGTCCAGCAGCGGAACGTGGTGGTCTCGTGCCATCTGCGTGTTCGGGCCGTAGGGCAGCTTGCGCAGCCCAACCTTGCGTAGATCTCCGACCGTGAGTCGAATCATCGGGGCGGCCAACGCGTCGGCGACTGCGGGCGGGAGGCGGCGCATCGCTATGCCCAGCTGCAGCACCGGTACGAGTCCCAGCACGTCTCGCGGAACGACATTGACCGCGGAGCGCACCGACAGGTGCGCAAACGCGCCACTCTCCACGAGGTCGATCGCCTGCTCGCACGCGGAGTTGCCAAAACCAACCACCAGGACCGAGCGGCCCGCCCAGGGCACGCCGTTGCGGTATTCGCTGGAGTGCAGGAGGTCACCGGCGAAGTCTGCCTCCCCGGGCCAGGTCGGCCGGACCGGCACGCGGGCGGCGCCGGTCGCGATGACGACCGTCCGACTCGTCCATTCGTGGTTCGCTGTGCGCACGACCCAGCGGCCGTCGCGGGGTTGGACCAGGGTCACACGCTCCCCGAACTTCGGCTCCAGCCCGTGATGGGCCCGATATCGCTCGAGGTATTCGGCCATCTGGTCGCGCGAGGCATAGCGCGGCCACTCCGAGGGCATCGAGAGTCCGGGCAACGCCGACCCCGACTTGGGCGTGTGCAGGTGCAGGCGGTCGTAGTGATGGCGCCAGGTAGTGCCCACGACGTCGGTGGCCTCGAGGAGCTCGAAGGGGTGCCCTGCTTGTTTCAGCATCGCGGCGGTTGCGAGGCCGGCGGCCGATGCGCCGACGATCATGGTGTCCGTGTCGAAACGAGCGCCGTCCACAGGCATGTCCGCAGGTTAGGCGAAGTGGTCGTGACCGGTCGGGCCGCTCCAGGGTTCACCGTCCACGAGGACGCCTTCCCCGGCGGTGACCTCTCCGACGAGACGCCAGCCTCGTGGACGCCGTACCCCCGGCGGGAAGGTCGCCACCAGGGCATGGTCTTCACCCCCGGTCAGAACCCACGACAACGGATCCACAGCCAGCGCGGCGCCCGCGCTCAAGAGATCGTCATCGAAGTCGAAGGCGTCGGCGCTGAGGTCGATTCCTACCTCGCTCGCCGCAGACACATGGCCGAGGTCCCCGAGCAACCCGTCGCTGACATCGCACATCGACGTCGCTCCCGCGACTGCCGCCTTCACCCCTTGGGCGTACGGCGGCCGGGGGCGCCGGTGCGCGTCAACAAGAGTTCTCGGGGCGCGAAATCCCCGCTGGAGCACGGCAAAGCCGGCAGCCGACCACCCCAACCGGCCACAGACGGCGACCACATCCCCCGCGACGGCACCAGACCGAAGGATCGCCGGTCGGCCCGCCAGATCACCCAGTGCAGTGACCGAGACGATGACGGCATCACCGCGGACGACGTCCCCTCCCACCACCGACGCTCCGACCTCTTGGCATTCCTGCGCGAGTCCATCGGCCATCTCGACAGCCCAGCTGGCCGGGAGCTCGGGTGGACACGCAAAGCCCACCACCACCGCGGTCGGTCGAGCGCCCATGGCGGCCACATCCGCCAGGCTCTGGGCTGCGGCCTTGTGCCCGACGTCGGCGGCGCTCGACCAGTCCCGCCGAAAGTGCCGCCCTTCGACCAGCACGTCGGTGGTCACCACCACTCGAGCATCTGGGGTAGCGACGACCGCCGCGTCGTCGCCGGGCCCGACTTCAACGCCCTTTGGCTGCCGAAATCCAGCCGTGACGGCTGCCACGAGACCGAACTCACCGAGCTCGCCCACCGAGCCGGGTTCGGGGGTGGTCATCACGTGCTCCTTGTATTCGCGATAGGTTCGCCGCCCGACACCGTCTTCCGGGAGGCCGCCATGGTGGTGCAGGCGTACATCCTCATTCAGACCGAGGTCGGCAAGGCCGCCCATGTTGCTCGCGAGATCGCGGGCATCAAAGGGGTGACCATGGCCGAGGACGTCACTGGACCCTACGACGTGATCGTCCGGGCGGAGGCCCAAAACGTCGACGAGCTGGGCAAGCTGGTGGTGGCGCGGGTGCAAGGCGTCGATGGGATCACCCGCACTCTCACGTGCCCGGTCGTCCACCTCTGAGCTCTGCTCGTCGGCTTCCGCGCAGCCGGGCAGCCGTGCGAACGGCGTGCGTCGTCGCGTGCCTGGCGCTCACGGCGTGCTCCGGCTCCGTGGCCGTCGATCCGCCGGCACCCTCCCAAGCCTCGGTTGAGACCGCCTGCGCGGCGCTGCACGCGGCGCTGCCCAAACAGCTAGCTGGCGGGGACCAACGAGCAACCGATCCCAGTTCGCCGTTGACGGCCGCCTGGGGTGATCCCGCCATCACCTTGCGGTGCGGGACAGGCCGGCCCCCGCAGTTGGAGCCGACGAGCGATCTCATCACTGTCAGCGGGCCGGCCGGATCGGCCACGGTCGACTGGCTGCCGATCGAGCTGACGAACGGATATCGGTTCGTCAGCGATGGCCGGCTGGCCTACGTGGAGGTCGACGTGCCGAAGGCGTACGCCCCCGAGGTGAACGTTCTCGTGCCGCTGAGCATCCCGGTGTCGTCCACGATCCCAGCCACCTGAGTTGCCTACCTGAGCCCAGGCCGACGGGCTAGGGCCGTCGTGAGGAGCCGGTTCACCAGCGCGGCATAGTCCACACCGCTGGCGGCCCACATCCGCGGGAACATCGAGACCGGTGTGAAGCCCGGGATCGTGTTCACCTCGTTGAGGACCACCTCGCCCTCCGGCGTCAAGAAGAAGTCAACGCGAGCCAGCCCCTCGCAGCCGAGGGCAATGAAGGCCTCGACCGCCAGCTGTTGGATCTGTTCTTGGACCGACGCCGACAGATGGGCTGGGACGTCGAACTCCGTGCTCTCGTCGAGGTATTTCGCGGCGAAGTCGTAGAACGCATGGGCACCCGCAACCTTGATCTCCGCGCACACGCTTGCCTGTGGGCGTTCCCCGGCGGCGCCTTCGAGCACTCCGCACTCGATCTCACGACCGGTGATGGCCTGCTCGACCACGATCTTGGGGTCGTGGCTCCAGGCCTCGTCCAGCGCTCTTGCCAGATCGGCCCAGTCCTCGACCTTCGAGATCCCCACCGAAGAGCCCGCTCGGGCCGGTTTGACGAACACCGGCAGGTCCAGAGCAGCCTCAACCCGCTGACGAGCGTCCTCCCCGCCGAGGGCCTGGTCGGCCGCGGTCAGCACCACTTGCCGGCCGACCGGCAATCCATGCGCCTCAAGCACGACCTTGGCCATCGCCTTGTCCATGGCCAAGGCGGAGGCGAGCACCCCGGAACCCACGTACGGCACTCCGGCAAGCTCGAGCAGACCCTGAATCGTGCCGTCCTCACCGTACGGGCCGTGCAGGAGCGGGAACACCACGTCGACGTCCCCGAGAACTGTGGGCACCTGGCCCGGCTCGCTGACCACGAGGTCACCGGCAGTCGGGTCCGCCGCCAGGACGATCTGGTGGCCCGACGCGTCGACCTCCGGTAGCTCGCCGCCCCGGATCTCCAGAGCCGCAGGGTCGTCGGCGGCCAGCACCCAGCGCCCACTCCTCGTGATCCCAACAGCCACGACGTCGAAACGCTCACGATCGAGGGCTGCCAGGACGCTCCCCGCGCTGACGCACGAAATTGCGTGCTCAGTGCTGCGGCCACCGAACACGATGGCCACGCGCGGGCGCGGGATCGGTTCGCTCACCTCAGGCGCCCAATCATCAGTCCGACCCTATCCTCGCCCTATCCTCGCCCTATCCTCGCGCCATGGACCTCGCCCGCTCGACCCTCGCCGTCACGGCCGGCCGCCCGGCCAGCAGCCCAGGGACCCCGATGAACGTGCCAGTGGTCCTCAGCTCCACATTCCATGCCGGTGGCGCCCTCGCATATGCGCGCGAGGGCAACCCGACCTGGGTGGCTTTTGAGGATGCGGTCGGCGCCCTGGAGGGCGGGCATGCCGTGGCCTATCCCAGCGGCATGGCTGCGTTGGCTGCGGTCGTCGAGACACTCCCTCACGGGGCGGTTGTCGTCGCTCCGTCAACGCCCTACACGGGAACGGCGGCAGTCCTGAGAGCTCACAGCGCTTCGGGGCGGCTCGTGGTCCGCCTGGTGGACACCACCAACCCGCAAGAAGTTGCCGCGGCCTGCCCGGGAGCAGACCTGGTCTGGGTGGAGACGGAGTCCAACCCCCTGATGGGCGTCACCGACCTCGCCCAGGTCTGCGCGGCTGCGCGGTCCGCCGAAGCGGTCCTCGTTGTCGACAACACTTTCACCACGCCGATGGCCGTCCGCCCGCTGACGCTCGGAGCAGACCTGGTCATGCACAGCGCGACCAAGCAGCTCGCGGGTCACTCCGACCTCCTGCTCGGTGTGCTCGTGGCGGCCGACAGGTCAACGGCGGACAGCCTCAGCACGGCTCGGCACCTCAGCGGGAGCATCCCTGGCCCGTTCGAGGCCTGGCTCGCGCTACGCGGCCTGCGAACCCTGGCGTTGCGCCATGAGCGCTCGGTCGCCACAGCGGCGGAGCTCGCCCGGCGGCTCACCCAGCACAGTGCTGTGGTCCGCGTCCGCTATCCCGGCCTGCCCGGCGATCCCGGTCATCACCTGGCCGCACGAGAGTGGGACTCCTTCGGCTTCATGCTGTCCATCGAGCTCGCCGATTCGGCGGCCGCCGACGCGTTGTGCGAAGACGTACGTCTGTGGGTGCACGCCACCAGCCTCGGCGGGGTCGAGTCGTCACTCGAGAGGCGACGTGCCTGGCCGGGTGAGAGCCCTCTGGTACCCGCCGGCCTGGTGCGAATGTCGGTCGGAGTTGAGGATGCGGAAGACCTCTGGAGCGACCTCGCGGCGGCCCTGGACCGACAACCCTGACGTTCAGGCGCCCTCGGCCTTGGCCTCTCGCGACATCAACCGGCCCAGCATCTCTCGTGGCGAGACGCCGTGGTGGACGACGTCGACGACTTGCTCGGTAAAGGGCATGTCGACGTCGTGCTTTCGCGCGAGGTCGAGAATCGACTGGCACGACTTGACGCCTTCGCAGGTCTGCTGCGTGTGGGCGATGGTCTCCTCCACCGACCGTCCTCTTCCCAGGTTCTCCCCGAACGTCCTGTTGCGCGACAGCGGGGAGGTGCACGTGGCGACCAGGTCCCCAATCCCAGCGAGTCCGGCGAACGTCATCGGGTCCGCCCCCAGAGCAGCGCCGAGGCGGGCGCTCTCGGCCAGACCGCGCGTGATCAGCGATGACTGGGTGTTCGTTCCGTAGCCGAGCCCCACGGCCATGCCGTTGGCCAGGGCGATCACGTTCTTGGTGGCTCCGCCGATCTCGACACCGATGACGTCGATGTTCGTGTAGGGCCGGAAGTAGGGCGTCATGGACGCATCTTGAAGCCGTTGACCAGCCTCGGTGTCGGTGCAGGCCACCACCGTGGCTGCCGGTTGCCGCAACGCAATCTCGCGCGCCAGGTTTGGTCCCGAGACCACAGCGACGCGCTTCGCTGCCACGTCAGCAACCTCAGCGATCACCTCACTCATCCGCATCGTCGTTCCCAGCTCGATGCCCTTCATCAGACTGACCAAGATCGCCTTTGACGGCACCAGCTCGCGCCAGCCGGTCAGGTTGTCCCGCAAGACCTGGGAGGGAATCGCGAGCACGACTACGTCTACATCGGCCAGCGCCTGCTCGGCATCGGTCGTCGCCCAGATCGCCCGCGGAAGCTCGATGCCTGGGTGGTACTTGGCGTTGGTGTGCCGCTGGTTCACATCCTGGATGACCGCATCGTCCTTGCCCCACAATGCAACCTCGGTGCCAGCATCGGCCAGCACCATCGCGTAGGCCGTACCCCACGATCCGCTGCCCATCACGGCTGCTCTGGTCATGTGGGGCTCCGATCCGAGTCGTCGTAGTGGACATCAGCACGGCCAATTTCCGGAAGTCCAGCGGCCTTGGGATCCAACCGGTTCGAGGGTGCAGGCTGATCGCGGAGTTCCGACACGAGCGCTGTGATGGAGTCCATGATCCGGTCGGTCGCTTCAGCCAGGACGTGCGCGTCTATCGGCTTGTCCATCAGGTCGCTCAAATCCACGGGGGGACCTACCGTCACGGTGACAGTTTGCCGCGGAATCAGATGGGGGACCTTGGAGTACGGCGCCAAGACCCGCTGCGCGCCCCAATGCGCCAGAGGGATCACCGGAGCGCCAGTCGCCAAGGCGATGCGCGCGGCGCCGGTCTTGCCCCGCATCGGCCACAACCCAGGGTCACGAGTCAGCGTGCCTTCGGGATAGCAGACCACGCATTCTCCCGTCCGCACTGCAGCGATCGCGTCGCGCATCGCGTCGCCAGCCGCACCCGTCTCCCGGTGAACCGGAATCTGACCGGCGCGCGAGACGATCGGGCCGATCACCGGCACTTCGAAGATGGAGTCCTTGGCCAGAAATCGGGGCGGACGACCGGCGTCATAGAGGTAGTGCGCGACCGCGAGGGGGTCGAAGTGCGAGGTGTGGTTGGGCGCAACGATGAATCCGCCCGCGGTGGGGATCAGCTCCCGGTTGAGCCAGCGGCGACGGGTGAAGGTGAGGACGGGCGGCTTCAGGACACCGACGGCGAATCGATACCAGAAGCCCACCTTTGGTCTCGCCACCCATACTCCCGCCCTTGGGTTTGCCCGTATCTACCCTGGTCTCCCATCCTGTCTGGGTGAGCCAACCATGTCGAGAACGTCGACCCATCCCTGACGGGAGCTTGGCATGACGCTGACCCACGGAACGGTCCGCAACTTCGATCCCGTCACTCGTGCAGGAGACCTTCTGACAGACCAGGGAGAAGTCGTCGAGTTCGGATCGGCAGCCTTTGACCGCTCAGGTCTGCGGCTGCTGCGCCCAGGGCAGCGGGTCACGGCCCGGCTCGACAGCGCCGGCCTGGTGGACGTCGTCACGATCACGGGATTCCAGCTCAACTAGAAACAACTGGACCGGGATCGCTGCGCGATCCCGGTCCAGTTGTTGCTGCGCGAGGTCAGGCCTTCTTGGCTGCCTTCTTCGCCGTCTTCTTGGCCGGAGCCTTCTTGGCCGGAGCCTTCTTGGCCGGAGCCTTCTTGGCCGGAGCCTTCTTGGCCGGAGCCTTCTTCGCCGGGGCCTTCTTCGCCGGGGCCTTCTTCGCAGGGGCCTTCTTCGCAGGGGCCTTCTTCGCCGGGGCCTTCTTCGCGGGAGCCTTCTTCGCAGCGGTCTTCTTGCCTGGAACGGCCTTCTTTGCCGCGCTGGCCGCAGCCGCAGGCGCCTTCTTGGCTGCCTTCTTGGCGCCGGTGACGTAGGCCTTCAGGTCGGCACCTGGACGGAACTTGGCGCCGAAGGTCTTCTTCACCTTGACGACAGCTCCGGTGCGAGGGTTGCGAGCGGTGCGAGCGGCCCGCTCAACCTTCTCGAAAGCGCCGAAGCCGGTGATGACGACCTTTTCGCCCCGGGCAACTGCGAGGGTGATGGTCTCGATGACCGCGTCGACCGCTTCCTGGGCGGCCTTCTTGCCACCGACCCTGTCGGCGATGGAGTCGATCAAATCGCTCTTGTTCACTGCTTTCCTTCCGGACGTCCGGCGTCGGGCAGTTGCCCGAACCGATGGGAAGGGTAGACGCATTGCGGGCACAAGACAATTACCGGACTCATCCCATTGTCCTTGTGTCGCAACGTTTTCCGGGATCCGTTCCTCGCGGCCACCCCACCGGACCCGGGGACGGCCCCGGAAGATAGTCGTTTGCGTGTGACTCAGCGGGCTGTAGTGACAGGAGTGAACAATGACCGAGCGGCTTCGAAATCTTCGATCTGCTGCGCCGAAGCCATCGTTATCCCGATGTCGTCCAAGCCTTCGAGCAGCCGCCATCGGGTGTAGTCGTCCACCTCGAAGTCGCAGGTCAGCCCGGGTGCGGAAACAGTACGGTCTCGCAGGTCAACGGTGACTTCAAGGCTCGGGTCCTCCTCGATGAGTGCCCAGATCGCCTCGATGTGGGGCTGCGCGACCGCCCCCGTGAGCAATCCGTTCTTGCCGCTGTTCCCCCGGAAGATGTCGGCGAAGCGGGACGACAAGACAACGCGGAAACCGTAGTCTGCCAAGGCCCACACCGCGTGCTCACGCGAGGATCCGGTACCGAACTCTGGGCCAGCCACGAGGATCGACGCCCCGACGCGATCTTCCTGGTTGAGAATGAAACTCGGATCGCTGCGCCACTCTGCAAACAACGCGTCCTCGTAGCCATGCCTCGTGATCCGCTTGAGGAACTCCCCCGGGATGATCTGGTCGGTGTCGACGTTGCTGCGTCGCAGCGGGACGGCTGTGCCGGTGTGAACGGTGAACTTCTCCATGCTCTCAGGCTCCTCGTCCGCGCGTGATCGGTAGGTGTTTCGCTGCCTGCATCAGGCAGGCACAAGGTCAGCCGGCGCAGCCAGATGTCCCACGACCGCCGTAGCAGCTGCCACCTGCGGAGACACGAGGTGAGTACGAGCACCGTTGCCCTGACGTCCCTCGAAGTTCCGGTTCGACGTCGATGCACTGCGCTGCCCCGAAGCCAGCTTGTCCGGATTCATCCCCATGCACATGGAGCACCCAGCATTTCGCCACTGGGCGCCAGCTGCAACGAACACCTGGTCGAGGCCTTCTGCCTCCGCCTCGAGCCTGACGCGCGCCGAGCCGGGAACGACCAGCATCGAGACACCATCAGCAACGTGTCTCCCGTCGAGGACCTTCGCGGCCGACCGCAGGTCTTCGATACGTCCGTTGGTGCACGAACCGACGAACACGGTGTCGACGCTGATGTCCCGCAGCGGTGTCCCAGGCCGCAGGTCCATGTATTCCAGCGCCCGCTCGGCGGCCGCTCGGTCCGTGGGATCGTCGAAGTCGCTGGGCGCGGGAACCACGCCGGAGAGGGGAACTCCCTGGCCAGGGTTGGTGCCCCACGTCACGAACGGCGTGAGTTCGCTGGCATCGATGACGACCTCGTGGTCGAAGACAGCGTCGGCGTCGGTGACAAGTGTTCGCCAGTGCCGTACGGCTTCGTCCCACTGATCTGCCTGGGGCGCGTGCGGTCTGCCTCGCAGATAGTCGAAGGTGATCTCGTCCGGCGCGACCATGCCCGCTCGGGCACCCGCCTCGATCGACATGTTGCAGACCGTCATCCGCGCTTCCATCGACAACGACCGGATGGCCTCCCCCCGATATTCGATGACGTAGCCCTGTCCCCCTCCGGTGCCGATCCGGGCGATGACGCTGAGGATCAGGTCCTTGGCGCTCACGCCTTCGGGCAATGCGCCGTCCACAGTGACGGCCATCGTGCGGAAGGGCTTCAGCGGCAACGTCTGAGTTGCCAACACATGCTCGACCTCGCTGGTCCCGATGCCGAATGCCAAAGCCCCGAAGGCGCCGTGGGTCGCGGTGTGGGAGTCGCCACACACGACCGTCAGGCCAGGCTGGGTCAGTCCCAGCTGGGGCCCGACGACGTGCACGATTCCCTGGTCGACGTTGCCGAGGGAGTAGATCGGCACGCCGAACTCCGCCGCGTTGGCGCGCAGCGCATCCACTTGGGCCCGCGACGTGGGCTCGGCGATCGGTTGGTCGATGTTGATCGTCGGGACGTTGTGGTCCTCGGTGGCCAAGGTCAGATCGGGACGGCGAACCGAGCGTCCCGCCGCCCGCAATCCATCGAAGGCTTGGGGACTCGTGACCTCGTGCACCAGGTGCAGGTCGATGTAGAGCAGGTCCGGTTCACCCTCGGCCCGACGGACGACGTGGGATTCCCACACCTTCTCCGACAGTGTCTTCGCTGTCTTTGCCATGACTACAACCCCAAACTTGCGTCTCGCATGTCGAGACGGCAATATCAGACCATGGACAACAGTAGCGGAGTAGGCGTCCTTGACAAGGCGGCCATCGTCCTCGGCGCCCTCGAGGCCGGACCAGCCACCCTCGCCGGTCTCGTCCAGGCGACCGGACTCGCCCGCCCTACTGCGCACCGCCTCGCCGTCGCTCTCGAATTCCACCGAATGGTCTCACGGGACCTCCAGGGTCGCTTCGTGCTCGGCCCTCGCCTGGCCGAGCTCGCGACGGCCGCTGGTGAGGACCGGCTGCAGGCAGCGTCTGGTCCGGTGCTGGCTGCGCTACGTGACCTCACCGGCGAGAGTGCCCAGCTGTACCGACGGCAAGGTGACGACCGAATTTGCGTCGCCGCTGCCGAACGGGTCTCCGGCCTGCGAGACACGGTGCCGGTCGGATCGGTCCTCCCGATGACGGCCGGCTCGGCCGCCCAGATCTTGTTGGCATGGGAGGAACCCGATCGACTGCACCGGGGCCTGCGGCACGCCAGGTTCACCGCCACCGTGCTGTCCGGCGTACGTCGCCGGGGCTGGGCGCAAAGTGTCGGTGAGCGCGAGGCCGGCGTCGCCTCGGTGTCAGCGCCAGTCCGAGGACCCACAGGCAAGGTGGTTGCCGCGGTCAGCGTGTCAGGACCGATTGAACGGCTCACTCGCACGCCTGGTCGCCTGCACGCACCAGCCGTCGTCGGAGCCGCCAACGCGTTCACCGAGGTGCTGCGCCGGGCAAACTGATACGGCGAACCGACCTGGTAGCCCCGACGGGATTCGAACCCGCGCTACCGCCTTGAGAGGGCGGCGTGCTAGGCCGCTACACAACGGGGCCCTAGCCAAACGATGCGCCGAAGCGCTCGACGAGTGTACGGGATCGGCGAACGCGATCCGCCTGCCCTCGATTGGTCTCGTGCGCTGGGGTACCAGGACTCGAACCTAGACTAACTGAACCAGAATCAGTTGGGCTGCCAATTACCCCATACCCCAAGGGGCGCGACCATCCAACGATCCGGTCGCGACGTGCCCCATCCTATCGGAGCCCCCGAACTCCCCCCAAAACACCGAACCCGCAGGCGCGGCGGTCAGGCCGAGATCAACCGGTCGCGCATGGCCGCCACCCGGGTCAACGAAGTGTTTCGACCGAGCAGCTCCATGGACTCGAACAACGGCGGCGAGACTCGGCGACCGGTGACCGCCACGCGCACCGGCGTGAAAGCGAACTTGGGCTTGATTCCCAGCCCTTCCACCAGGCTCGCGCGCAGCGCCCGCTCGATCTCGGCGGTCTCCCACGAAGGAAGAGCGGACAAAGCCTCGTGCGCGGCCTCCAACGTCGCACCAGCATCCACCGGTAGCGCTCCCACGGCATCGGCATCGACGACGAACGACGCTTCGTCCACGAGAAGGAACCCGAGCATGTCATCGGTCTCGGTGAGGAGGGCCATCCGCTCCTGCACCAGGGGGGTGGCCGCGACGACCATCGCGCGCTGCTGCGCGGAGGGAGCTGCAGGCAGGGTGCCCGATGCGACCAAGTGGTCCACGATCCGTACGGCGAGATCGTCCACCGAGAGCGCGCGAACGTAGTGCCCGTTGAGCCAGGTGAGCTTGTCCAGGTCGAAGACCGGGCCAACCGGGTTGATCCGAGACCAATCGAAGCCCGCCACCAGGTCCTCGAAATCAAAGATCTCCGCACCCTCGGGCTGGGAATACCCCATCAGCCCGAGGAAGTTCACCAAAGCCTCGGGCAGATATCCCGCCGAAGAGAACCAGGTCAGTCGCGCAGCAGGATTCTTACGCTTGCTGATCTTGGACTTGTCCGTGTTGCGAAGCAGCGGCATGTGCGCGAACGCGGGCGCAGCCCAGCCAAGCCACGCATAGAGCAGCAAGTGCTTGGGGGTGGAGCTGATCCACTCCTCACCGCGCACCACATGGGTGATGCCCATCTCGTGGTCGTCCACGACGTTTGCCAGGTGATAGGTCGGGAAGCCGTCAGCCTTGACGATGACCTGATCGTCAGGGCGGGGCGCCCCGACCTCGCCACGGATCAGATCGACGAAATGCAGGGGTACGTCCTCCGGCACCAACATTCGTACAACCGGTCGCTCGCTGAAGCCGGGCAGCTGCGCACGTTCCTGCTCGGACTTCCCCAGGCACAGTCGGTCATACCCGGTGGCCTGCTTGGCTCCTTGTTGCGCTTCCCGCATCTCGGTCAGCCGCTGTGGCGTGCACCAGCAGTAATACGCGTGACCGTCCGCGAGCAGCCGCTCCACATGCTTCGGGTAAGTCGCCAGGCGCTCGGACTGTCGATAGGGGGCAAACGGGCCACCCTTGTCCGGACCCTCATCCCAGTCCAGGCCGAGCCAGTGCAACGTGTCATAGACCTGCTGCTCGCTGTCGGCGACGTAGCGCGCGCGGTCGGTGTCCTCGATGCGCAGGAGGAACTGCCCGCCTTGCTGCCGTACGAACGCGAGGTTGAACAGGGCCATGTACGCCGTCCCGACGTGCGGGTCTCCCGTCGGCGACGGAGCCACCCGAAGCCGGACGGGGCCGAGCGCGGGCTCAGCCACGGGCCACCACCGGGTTGGTCAGAGTGCCGACGCCTTCGATGGTGACAGAGACCTCGTCGCCCACCTCCAGGACGCCGACCCCGGCCGGCGTTCCGGTGAGAATCACATCGCCTGGGAGCAAGGTCATCACGGCGGAAACGTATGACACCAGCTCTGACACCCCCCGGATCAACGCACTCGTCCGGTCGTCCTGGCGGAGCTCTCCGTTGACGCTGCATGAGATCGCCAGGTCGGAGGCGTCGAGGTCGGTGGTGATCCACGGACCCAGCGGGCAAAAGCCGTCGAACCCCTTTGATCGCGTCCACTGGCCGTCGCTGCGCTGCAGGTCGCGGGCCGTCACATCGTTGGCCGCTGTGTAGCCGAGCACGACCTCGGGTGCGCGCTGGATTGGAACCTCGCGGCACAACCGACCGATCACGACGGCGAGCTCGGCCTCGTGATGCACCTCCTGGGACAGCGCGGGATAGGGAATCGGGTCGCCTGGACCGATGACCGACGTTGACGGCTTGAGGAACACGACCGGTTCGGCGGGAGGTTCTCCGCCCATCTCACGCGCGTGCTCGGCGTAGTTCTTGCCGATCGCGATCACCTTGCTCGGGAGCACCGGCGACAGCAAGCGCACCTCGCCGAGCGGGAACCGTGCCGTCGAGACCTCGAACGCACCGAACGGGTGGCCCTTGATCGCGGTGACCGAAGCCGTCTCCCCTTCGCCGTCGAGGACACCAAATGCCACCTCGCCGTCGCCAGCACCATCACGGACGCTGAATCTGCAGATACGCACGACAGGTGAGGCTACCCGCGTCAACGGTCGCCGGCAGACTGCGGCTGGCGTCGCTAGCGCGCCACCTCTCCGGAACGGAGCAAGCCAAACGTCAGCCCATCGGTCAGCGCCTCCCACGATGCCTCCACCACGTTGCTGCCGACTCCGACCGTCACCCAGGAGCTCACGCCGTCGCTCGTCTCCACCAGAACCCGTGTCATGGCGTCGGTGCCGTGGTCCGCATCGGTGATGCGCACCTTGTAGTCGATGAGCTCCAGCCGCTCGATCACCGGATAGAGCTGACCGACGGCCTGTCGCAGCGCTTGGTCGAGTGCGTTCACCGGCCCGTTCCCTTCACCCACAGCCACGACTCGCTGGCCGCCGGCCCGCACCTTCACGGTTGCCTCGGCGAGTGCTTCTTGCCCGTCCTCGCGCGACTCGACGATCGCGCGCCACGACTCGACCTGCCAGTACGTAGGCCGTACGCCATCAACCTCCGTGCGCAACAACAGCTCGAACGACGCGTCGGCCGCCTCGAAGGTGTAGCCGCGAGACTCCAGCTCTTTGACGCGCTCGGTGATCCGGCCGGACAGCTCGCGATCCCCCGCCAGGTCGATACCGATCTCCTTGCCCTTGATCTCGATGCTGGCTCGCCCCGCCATCTCCGACACGAGCATCCGCATGTCGTTGCCCACGGTTTCTGGGTCCTCGTGCTGATACATCGCGGGGTCTACCTTGATGGCGCTGGCGTGCAGTCCTGCCTTGTGGGCGAACGCGCTCGTGCCGACGTAGGGCTGACGGGAGTACGGCGGCACGTTCGTGACCTCCGACACCGCGTGGGCGATCCGGGTCGCCTCGCGGAGGGCATCATCGGGCAGCACTCGACGGCCGACCTTCAGCTCGAGGTTCGCCACCACGGCCACGAGGTCGGCGTTGCCGGTGCGCTCGCCGTAACCGTTGAGCGTCCCCTGCACGTGGGTCGCACCCGCTGCCACGGCCGACAACGAGTTGGCCACCGCGCACCCGGTGTCGTTGTGGCAGTGGATCCCGACCCTGATCCCGGTGGAGCGGACGACCTCGTCGACCACCTGAGCGATCTCGTCGGGGAGCATTCCCCCGTTGGTGTCACACAGCGCCGTGAGCTCCGCCCCGGCCGATGCGGCAGCCTGCAAGACCTCGAGGGCGTATGCACGATCGCTTCGATATCCGTCGAAGAAGTGCTCGGCGTCGAGGAAGACCCGGCGCCCCTCACCAACCAGGAAGGCCACGGTGTCGCGGACCATGGCCAGGTTTTCGGCGAGGTCCGTGCGCAAGGCGAGCTCGACGTGCTGCGCATGACTCTTGGCCACGAGCGTGACGATCGAGGTGTCTGCCTCAACGAGCGCCCGTACCAGTTCGTCTGCTGCCACCGGCAGGCCGGGACGCCTGGTGGACCCGAAAGCTGTCAACGTCGCGTTGCGCAAGGTGAGCTCGTTCTTGGCCCGTCGGAAGAACTCCGTGTCCTTGGGGCTCGCCCCCGGCCAACCGCCTTCGATGAAGCTCACCCCGAGGTCATCCAGGTGTCCCGCGATGGCCAGCTTGTCGGCGACGGACAAAGAAAGACCCTCTTGCTGCGCGCCGTCTCGCAGCGTGGTGTCGTAGACATGAAAAGCCTCGACATCGAGCAGTCCCGTCTGGGCTCCGGCCTGCTGAGCGTGCAGCTCATCCATAGCGGGTCTCCTTGCAGTTGGTGACCGACGAAAAAGACCCCCCACGATTCGTGGGAGGTCTGCGCGCGGGCCTGGGTCGGGTCAGCCGGCGCGCCGGTCGCTAATCTCACGCGAGTTCAGCACAGCACGAGTCTGGCATACGCTTTCGCAGATGGGCAGTGCGGGGCCAGCAGAGATGGTCAAGAACGCTAGGACATCTCGATGACTCGCGCCCGGATTGCCCTGGTGACCGCCGCGATCTTGGTCGGCGCAACAGTCGTGGGTGGCGCGGTGTGGGCATCTGGCGAACCTGCGGCTCAAGGCAGCGTCCTCCCGTCGCCCGAGAGCACTGTGCCACCCATGCTGCAGCCCTCCCCAACCAGGACTGTCGTCGTCACGGGCAAACCGATGCTCCCCCCTGCCCAGCCAGTGCTCTTCCTGGGTGACTCGCTAGCGCTGAGCACCTACCCCTGGATAGCCGACCTACTCCCCGATCGCACCGTCACGTGGGAAGCAGAGGTCGGACGAGACACACACGGATCTCGGCTGCAGCTCGAGGCGCGCGCAGCCGCCGGGCCGCTGCCCCCCGTCCTGCTCGTGAGCAGCGGAACCAACGACTTGAGCGCCACCGACCTCGAAGATGAGGCCCGACGCATCCTCGACCTCGCGGGCCCAGATCGCTGTGTCGTGTGGGCGGATGTCGTGCGCCCCGAAGCTTTCGCTGACGGGATGGGGGCAGCCAACGATGCCTTGGCCAGGGCCTTCGACGGACGTTCGAACGTCATCGAGGTTCCATGGACGGCGATGACGACAGCACACCCGGAGTGGCTGTCAGGTGATGGCATCCACCCCGACAACACGGGCAACGAGGCGCGCGCGAAGGCGCTAGCCGAGGCGGTGCTCTCCTGCTCGCCATTGGACCCGAATGCTCCGGTGGCACAGAAGGAATATCTTCCGCCGTCAGCCTTCTTGGCACCCGGTGGTGGCGCAGGACCTGGCGGCTGGTCGACACCGGCGGCGTCGACCGCCAGTCGCTCCACCCCTGCCCCGACGCGATCCGCCACAACTTCTCCATCTGCCCGCGCTACCCCGCCAGCCAGCTCGGGCCCGGCCACCCCGCCCGAATCGAGCGCGCCCCCGCCACCGCCCACCGACCCTCCGAATCCACCGACGAGCTCGCCCGCGCCCGAGGTGTCCGGCAGCGCTGCCGGCGACGGATGACCGCCTCCGGAGACGACGATCCACCTGGCGGAGTAAGTCGCCGCGCCCTGCTGCTTGCCGGAGCCGGCGGCTTGGCTGCGGTCGGGGTCGGTGCGGCCGCGATCGCCGTAGACGTCCTCCCGGTCCCGGCGCGGGTCCACCGGATGTTCGCCGACAAGGGGGCGGCTGGAGTCATCCCCGATGTGCCGCAGCAGGTCCAGCTCGACCAGCGAGCCTCCGCTGCTCGCAGTCAGACCGTCGGCTTCTACACCGCCGTGCCGGACGGCCACGGCGACGGTCGCGGCCTCCCGGTGTGCCTGGTGCTCCACGGCGCGACCGCCACGACTGCCGACTACGAGGCCTTCGGTCTCGGTCGGTTCTTGACAGCTGCGGTCCGAGCAGGATCCCCACCATTCGTGTTGGCCGGGGCGGACGGCGGGCGCAGTTTCTGGGCGGGCAACGGCGCGAGCGACGACCCGCAGGCGATGCTGCACGACGAGGTTCCCACGTGGTGCGACGAACTTGGTTTCGACACCTCGCGGATGGCTGCCTACGGCTGGTCCATGGGCGGTCACGGTGCCTTGATCGCAGCGGAGCGCGACCCGGGATGGCTGCAGGGAGTCAGCGCCCTCAGCCCTGCCGTGACCCCAGGGGACGCCGTCTTTGCCGGGGCGGACCACCTCGACGGCAGCCGTACGGCCATCTGGTGCGGCACCGCCGATTCCCTGTATGACAACGTTGTCGCCCTAGCCGAAGCCATCCCGGGCGGACCAGCCATCGCCGACTACTCCCCCGGTGCTCACACGCGTGACTACTGGAACCGGGTGACCCCGGACGCCTTCGCCTTCATCGGCGCGTCCCTGCAGTCCTGAGCAGGCAGCAGGTGCAACGACGCGAGCGAACGCCACGTCAGGTCGTGGCCGGGCCGAGGCAACTCAGACAGGTGGCGAGACCAGTCGGTGCATCCAGTGATGTGTGTCGGGCGCCTGGCCGGTCTGGATGCCCAGCAGCGTCTCCCGCAGACGCGCGGTGACCGGCCCGGTCGTGCCATCACCGACCGACCAGGAACGGCCCGCCGCCTTGACCTCACCGACCGGCGTGATCACGGCGGCGGTGCCGCACGCAAAGACCTCGGTGATCTCCCCCGACTCGTTCCCGGCCTGCCAGTCCGCCGTGCTGATCCGGCCTTCGGTTGCGCCATAGCCGAGGTCTCCCGCGAGGGTCAGCAAGGAGTTCCTGGTCACGCCGGGGAGGAGCGCACCGGTCAGTGCCGGCGTCTCAATACGGACGTCGTCGCCCGAACCATGGACGAAGTAGAGGTTCATCCCGCCCATCTCCTCGACCCAGCGGTGCTCGTTGGCGTCGAGCCAGACCACCTGGTCACACCCCTTCGCCGACGCCTGCGCCTGGGCCACCAGCGAGGCGGCATAGTTGCCCGCGCACTTGGCCTCACCCGTGCCACCCGGCGCCGCACGCACGTAGTCCTCGCACAGCCAGACCGACACGGGCCTGAGCCCGCGCGGGAAGTAGGCGCCCGCCGGTGAGGCGATCAGCACGAAGACGTAGGACGAGGCCGGGCGGACCCCCAGCCCGACCTCGGTGGAGAACATGAACGGTCGCAGATAGAGGCTTCGCTCGGCGCCGTCGGGCACCCAGGACGCGTCCTGGGTGACGAGCGCCCCGATCGCATCGAGGAACAACTCCTCCGGCAGCTCGGGCATGGCCAGCCGCGCGGCTGAGCGCTGGAACCGACGGGCGTTCTCCAGCGGCCGGAACGTCGCGATCGACCCATCCGGCTGGTGGTAGGCCTTTAGACCCTCGAAGATCGCCTGTCCGTAGTGCAGCACCATCGCCGCCGGATCGAGTTGCAGCGACGCGTACGGCACCAGCTGAGCATCGTGCCATCCGCGTCCCTCGTCCCACTGCACCGTGATCATGTGGTCGGTGAAGTGTCGGCCGAAGCCGGGGTCGGCGAGGATCGCTTCGCGTTCGGCTGCGGCAAGCGGGCTGCTCGTGGGTTTGAGGGCCAGGGTGCTCATGCTCTGACCGTACCTCGCAAGGTCGTGCTCAGGTCACGGCCGTAGCGAGAACGTCACCCACCTGGCTGGTGCTGCGCTCCGAGCCACCGGTCCGTACGGCGAGGTCGGCAGCGACCGCCGCCTCGATCCGATCGGCCCCCTCGGTGTGACCCAGATGGGCCAGCAGCATCGCGACCGACAGCACGGTGGCTGTCGGGTCAGCCTTGCCCTGCCCGGCGATGTCGGGGGCAGACCCGTGCACCGGTTCGAACATGCTCGGGTTAGCCCGGCTGACATCGATGTTGCCGCTGGCGGCCAGCCCAATTCCTCCCGCGATCGCTGCACCGATGTCGGTGAGGATGTCCCCGAACAAGTTGTCCGTGACGACCACATCGAAGCGCCCAGGGTCGGTCACGAAGAACATCGCCGCGGCATCGACGTGGCTGTAACCGACCGCCACGTCTGGGAAGTCGGCGGCCACTCGATCGACGGTGCGCTGCCAGAGGCTTCCGGAATTGACCAGCACGTTCGTCTTGTGGACCAGCGTCAAGTGTCGCCGAGGGCGCTGCTGAGCGCGAGCGAACGCGTCACGGACGACGCGCTCGACGCCGTACGCGGTATTCAGGCTCTCCTCGGTCGCTACCTCATGCACAGTGCCGCGGCGCAGTGCACCGCCGGAGCCGGCGTACGGCCCCTCCGTTCCTTCGCGCACCACCACCATGTCGATCGACTCGGGTGTGCCGGCCGTGACCGGGCTGACCACACCGGGAAACAGCCGGACGGGGCGCAGGTTGACATGGTGGTCAAGCTCGAAGCGCAGCCGCAGCAGCAGCCCTCGCTCGAGGACTCCAGGCGGGACGCTCGGGTCGCCCACCGCACCCAGCAGGATCGCGTCCTGCGCGCGCAGCTCCTCGAGCACGGCGTCGGGAAGTACCTCACCGGTCGCGTGATAGCGACGCGCACCTAGGTCGTACTCGGTTGCCTCGATGGTCGGGCCGTCAGAACCCAGGGCGGCCGCCATCACCTTGAGTCCCTCAGCGACCACCTCGGTGCCGATCCCGTCCCCTGGGACGACGGCGAGTTGGATGCTGCTCATCGGGTGAGGGTACGGCCTCGTCTCACGGGCTGACGTCTCTGGTCCATTCCCTGGACGTGCACCCGCGGACATGGCGACGGCCCGACCCCTGCGGGGGGCCGGGCCGTCGTCGGCCTAGCTACTTCTTGACCTTCAGCGTCGCCTTGTTGGACGTCGCTCCCGCGGTGCTGCCGTTGCCCTTGTAGACGGCCTTCAGATGGTGCTTGCCCACGCTCAACTTCGGCAGGGTGACAGTCACCTTGCCGTGATCGAGCGTGCCCTTGGCGAGCACCTTCTTGCCCTCCAGGATCTTGACCTGGCCACCAGGCTTGGTCGAGGTCCCCGGGATCGTGACGGTGACCTTGGCCTTGCCATGTTGGCCCTTGTTGATGGTCGAGTCCTGCAGGCTCAACGCCACCTTGCTCTGCGACTTGACCTTGACGACCTCGGCGCGATCACCCGTGGCGTTGAGGTGGTGCAGGAGCAGGATGCCCTTGGCCTTGTCGATCGAACGGCTCGCCTCGTTCGTGTGCACCGAGAGCTTCTGCCCAGGCTGATCGGAGTTGATCGTGACGCCTGAGTCACCCGACACGAAGTAGGACGGAGCGAGGCCGGACAAGGTGAGGCCGAGGCCACTCCCGCCGCCACCCACGACGTCGATCGGTGCGTCCTGGTAGGCGCTGTAGCCCTCGACCTGGTAGTTCACCGTGCCGTCGAAGGCCTCGCCGTAGTAATCGGCCAGTGCGCCGATCCAGACCGGGAGCACCATGACATCACCGTGCATCGTCGCGGTGTCGAGCCCACCGCCGTAGTCGTTCATCAGCTCGATGTCGATGGTGTCGAAGGTGTTCAGGTCGAGCGTGGTGGCCACCATGACATCGGTGCCATCGAGCCGCCCGCTGTAGGTCACAGCATCCGGCGTCCCGTCATGGTCGACGTCGAACAACACATCGAACTCGACGAGCCCGGCGGCCGTACGCCACTGCCCATGGCTGCCGACGGCGAAGTAGAGCTCACCGTCTGCAGGATCGTCGTACAGCGGAGCGGAAGAGCCGGCTCCGACGTAGGCGATGTCAGCCGACTTCACGTCGGCGAAGGGGATGCAGCCATCAATGACGGTTGCTGAGCACTTCGGCAACGAACCGCTGGTGGCAGCCAGCTCGAAGGCGGAAACGGTGGAGTACTCACCGTCGGCGTTGTCACGTCCGGTGCCCTCGAGCGTGATCTTGCCGTGCTTGTCCGCCCCGCTGCCCTTCACTACCACGCTCGACGAGGACGCCGACATGGTCGAGGAGGCGCGAGGTGCCGCAAACACACCGACCTTGACCGGTCCGGCCGAGGTGCCGCCAGCGGGATCGAGGACGACGTAGCCGTCGGTCACTGACAACCACTCGCGGTAGAGAACATCGTCGCCAGCGCCCAGTGGATCGAGATCCAGCGAGGGCTCCGGTTTGTGGCTCAGCTTTTTCGGATCGACGGTCAGGGACACAGTGAGTGTCGCTGAACCGCCCGCCGGGAGCGAGACCGCGGACGGGGAGACCGACCACGTGGCACCCGGCAGAGCGTCGACGCCCTCGAGACCAACGGTGTAGGACGCCGTCGACGTGGCCCGCTTGTTGACCACCGTGATTTTCTTGGTCAGCGTCTTCTTCTTGGTGACGTCCAGCGCTCCGAAGGAAACGCTGACGCTGCCCGAACCGTCGGCGTTGTAGGCCAGGGTTTGGGCATCCACAGCGCGCTGCGCGTCGATGCGGCCGAGGCCGGCACGGTTGATCCCGAGCGGCTGGCCCTGCTTCGCCGGCTCGGCATAGACCTCATGGTCTGCCGTGCCCATGATCGCGGCCTTGACCTCTTCGGGGTTCCAGCCGTGATGCTTGCCGATGACCAGCGCCGCGAGACCTGCCGTGTGGGGCGAGGCCATCGACGTGCCGCTCTCGGAGACCCCGTCGTCGCCGGTCCCGACGGCAGCCGAGAACACAGTGACTCCGGGCGCGGAGACGTCCGGCTTGACGACCTTGCCGGCCGTGGTGCCGCGCGAGGAGAACTCGGCGATCTCATCGGTCGGGTCGTCGGGGCCGCTCGAGACCAGCTTCGTGGAGTTGGCCAACGCGTTGGTCAACGTCACTGTCACGTCACCCGGATCGGACGCCAGAGCGCCGAGCAGAGCTTCGGTCCCGTCGTCGTTGACCTCCATGACGGGGATGTCGGTGTCACCGGTGATGCCAGCGGCAAACCGGTGCGCGTCGTCGCCGAAGACCGATCCGATGGCGCCAGCCGCTTTGACGTTGCCGGAACGGGCGACCGACCCGCAGCGTCGGCTGTTGTCGTCGTCGGTCCAGAAGAGCAACGGGACCTTGCCCGCCACGATCGCAGCGTCACCGCTGGACAGAGCGCTACAACCGTCGGTGTTGTTGCTGTCAGAAGGCGGCTGCGACCAGTCGCCGATCTTGACGAGCTCCTGGTCGGTGATTCCGGGGTCGTTGGCCCAGTCGTAGGCCACCGACCGCTGCGCGACGAGGTTTTCCTGGTCGACGTTGTTGATCGCCCAGGCCAGACCGTCGTAGACGTCGACCGGGTCGTCACTGGCCGCGACGGCGATGGAGCGCGTCGCGTCACCAGGTGAGCCGCCGACCTCGAACAGGTCCCCGCCGTTGCCCATCGAGGCCACCACGGTGACGCCCGCGATCACGGCG
This sequence comes from uncultured Actinomycetota bacterium, assembly GCA_963819985.1. GTDB lineage: Bacteria > Actinomycetota > Actinomycetes > DATJPE01 > DATJPE01 > JANPBY01. The sequence continues at coordinate 169,098 of CAWFYH010000003.1, forward strand.
TTGTTGGTGGACACGGCGTCCGGGTCGTCCGGGGAGCCAAAATCGCTGCCCAGCGACATGTTCACCACGTCGAGGTGGTCGGACAGGTCGCCATCGCCGTTCGGGTCCGCGGCCCAGTCGAGGGCCTCGGAAACGACGTCCGTGGAACCCTCGCAGCCGAAGACCTTCAGGGCGTAGAGCGTGGCTCCGGGCGCCATGCCGGGCCCGATCTTGAGCGACGAGAAAGGTGTGTCCGTGTCGTACGGCCCGGTGAAGGTGTTGCCGTTGGCCTTGACGCCATAACCGGCAGCCGTACCCGAGACGTGGGAGCCGTGACCCTCACAGTCCAACGGGTTGGTGTCCGGCTGTGGCACCGGGTTGTAGTTGTCGGCGCTCGGGTCGGGGTTGTAGTCGTCACCCGCGAAGTCGTAGCCGCCCGCCACCTTGGCGGTGTCGGGGTAGGTCGGTGTCTTCGTGTCGGTCGCGAGCGCGGCGTTGTAGGCACCGATCGTGCCGGGTCCACCGAAGTCGGCGTGGGTGTAGTCGATGCCGGTGTCGATGACCCCGATGGTCACACCCTCGCCGGTCTCGCCAGTCGTCTGCCAGCTCTCGGGAGCTCCCGTCAGGGGCACCGTCACTGCATTGCTCGGCTTCTTGGACGTGAGCGGAACGATCGCCTTGACCCCGGGCAGCGCTGCCATCGCTGCGAGGCGCGAGGCGTCCGTGTGAACGGCCACGCCCGCATAGAGCGCGTGCGTGCGGAACAGCACGGTGCCTCGGGTCGCCGGGCGGGACAGCGCGGCGACGACGGAGTTCTGCTGAGCCCGGACCACGTCGGTCTGCGCCTCGCTGGCGGCCGCGGCGGTCTTGCTGCCTACTTTCAGGCCGGCCGCATAGGCCGTCGACGCTGGGCGCGCATCGAGCTGGAGCATGACGCTCACCGGACCCGAGCGGGATGTCTTGCTGGCCGCCCCGATGGACGGGGTTGACTTCACGCCCTCTGGCAGCCGATGAGCGGCCGCGCGGTCCTTGGGCGTGGGATGAGTGGCAGCGACTGCTGGAACGGCTGCAAGCGGGATGAGCAGCGCCGCGGAAACCGCGGCTACGGCGCGGATGCGGCGTCGTGCCGACTCGCGTTGGTCGATGGGGCGACGGGCCACGAAGATCCTCCGGGTTGTCGTTTCGGGTGACTGACCTGGAGGGCGACGATCGGCCGACCCCCGGGCCGCCCTGGAACGTACCCCGGGATCACGCTGAGCAACAGAGGCGCGCCGCAATTCACCCAGTTGCGGGAACGACGAGGGCGGGTTCGGACAAGTCGACCGCGCGGCCGAAGTCCCCGCCGATCTCCTCCACCATGCTCGCCAGCACTTCGGGCGGGATTGCCGAGTCGATGGTCAACGCCACAAGGGCATGCCCGCCCTTCGCGTCGCGGGCCACCTGCATGCCGGCGATGTTGACCCCCGCATCGCCGAGGATCCGGCCGACGATGCCGACCATTCCGGGACGGTCCTCATAGCGCAGGAAGGCCATGTGGTCGGCCGGGGTCAGGTCGATGTCGTAGTCGTTGATCGCCACGACCTTCTCGGTCTGGCGGCGACCGACGAGCGTGCCGCTGACCGACGCCTGCTCGCCGGTTGCCAACGCCCCGCGCACGGTCACCAAGTTGCGGTGGTCCGGGCTCTCCAAATCCGTGACCAACGAGACCTCGATGCCGCGCTCCTTGGCGAGCAGTGGCGCGTTGACGTAGGAGACCTGGTCCTCGACCACGTCGGTGAAGATCCCCTTGAGAGCCGACAGCTCGAGCACCGACACGTCGTGGGCGGCGATCTCGCCGCGCACCTCGACGGTGACGCTGGCCGGGGCACCGCCGGCCAACGCGGTGAAGATTCGACCCAGCCGCTCGGTCAGCGCCAGCCCCGGTCGTACGTCTTCCGCGATCGCCCCGCCCGCCACATTGACCGCGTCGGGCACGAGCTCGCCTGCCAGGGCCAGCCGCACCGAGCGCGCGACCGAGACGCCGGCCTTCTCCTGCGCCTCGTCCGTGGAGGCCCCGAGGTGTGGAGTGACGACGACCTGCTCCAGAGCGAACAGCGGGGAGTCCGTGCACGGCTCCTTGGCGAACACATCGATACCCGCCCCCGCCACTCGCCCCTCGACGATGGCGTCGGCCAGGGCCTGCTCGTCGACGATCCCACCCCGGGCAGCATTGATCACACGCACCGTGGGCTTGACCTTCCGCAGCGCCTCTTCCCCGATCAAGCCCACCGTCTCGGGGATCTTCGGCAGGTGGATGGTGACGAAGTCTGCCCTCGCCAGGAGCTCGTCGAGACTCACCATGGCGATGTTCATCTGCGCAGCCCGGGCCGGCTGAACATAGGGGTCATAGGCGATCAACGTGACCCCGAACGCGCTGAGCCGCTGGGCGACCAGCTGTCCGATCCGACCCAGACCGACGATGCCAACAACCTTGTCGGCCAGCTCGACGCCGGTGTATTTCGACCGCTTCCACGCGCCCCCCTTGAGCGCGGCGTTGGCTGGAGCGATGTGCCTCGCGCTGGCCAGCAGCAGCCCGACGGCGAGCTCAGCCGCACTGACGATGTTGGAGGTCGGGGCATTGACCACCATCACGCCCGCCTGAGTGGCTGCGGGTACGTCGACGTTGTCCAGGCCAACGCCGGCCCGGGCGACCACCTTCAGTCGAGGGGCGGCGGCGAGCGCCTCGGCATCGATCTGCGTGGCAGACCTGACGAGGACGGCATCAGCGTCGGCCAGGGCGGGGAGCAACTGAGCTCGATCGGCTCCGTCGCAGTGCCGGATGTCGAAGTCCGGGCCGAGTGCATCGACAGTGGCAGGGGAGAGCTCCTCGGCGATGAGGACCACGGGCTTGCTCACGGTGATTCCTTCAGGCTCGCGCGACATGGCAGGTGCGCTCCGGCGTCCGGCTCGCGGAGCACAGTCTAAGGCGGCCTCGTGAAAGTCTTCACAAGGAGTCCGTCCCGTGAGATCGGCTGTCACACCCGTACGTTCGGTCAGAGTTCGACGTGGGGACTCGTGCTCGCTGCGCTCACGCGGCACGATGGCCCCATCAGTTGAGGAGGGGACCTGTGAACCGAACCCAACCAGCCGCCCGGCGGGGATGGATGGCCCTTGCTGCTGCGTCGCTCGCGGTGACCGCGATGGTGTCGGCGGGACCCCCGGCTGCGGCCGCGGACCCGGAAGGTCAGGTCTGGACCGTCGGTCTTGGCAGCAGCGGCCAGCTCGGTTCGGGTAGCACGAGCAGCCGGTCCTCCTTCGGCGTGGTCCCCGGCTTGTCCGGTGTCGTCGAGGTTGCCGGTGGGCGCGAGCACGTCATTGCGCTGACCGCCGATGGCAGCGTTCGTACGTGGGGGGAAGGTTCGAAGGGTGCGTTGGGCAACGGAAGCAATGCCGATCGGTCCTCTCCCGTGACCGTGCCCGGGCTCAGCAACGTTCAGCGGGTCGCCGCCGGTCACTACCACTCCCTGGCGCTCCTGGCCGACGGGACGCTGCGCACGTGGGGCTACAACGCATCGGGCCAGCTGGGCGACGGGGCCACGGCGAACAAGAACTCACCCGTGACCGTGAGCGGACTGTCCGGGGTCGTGTCGATGGCCGCGGGTCGCGACATGAGCTATGCGATCGTCGGCTCCGGAGCCGTACGGGCGTGGGGCCTCAACTCCTCGGGTGAGTTGGGAGACGGCACCACGACCAGCCGTAGGACTCCGGTGACGGTGTCGGGCATAAGTGGCGCGATCGCGCTGGCAGCGGGGCGTAACCACGGGTTGGCGTTGCTGGCCAACGGCACCATCAAGGCTTGGGGTCTGAATGACCACGGACAGCTCGGTGACGGCACCAAGGTCAATCGCAGCAACGCGGTGACCGTGTCGGGCATCAACAACGCCGTGGCCATCGGCGCTGGAGCAGATCACAGCCTGGCCGTGCTCGCCGACGGGCGGGTCATGAGCTGGGGACGCGGCTATCGGGGAGCACTGGGTTCGGGGAGCAAGAGCGACCGTTTGCAGCCCGGTTTCGTGAACGGCCTGCCCTCCAGCGTGGTTGCCATCGATGCGGGACGCGATCACAGCTTGGCGGTCACCGCGAACGGCCAGCTGTGGGTCTGGGGATTCGACACCAGCGGCCAGCTAGGAGACGGCAAGACCAGTAACCGACTCACGCCCTACCAGGTGCCCGGGATCAACGACGCGATCATGGCCGGCGGGGGCTTCGGCTACACCGCCGTCCTGCGAGCATCGTCCGGCGGTGGAGGCGGTGGAGGCGACACCGTTGCTCCGACGGTTCCTGGCACTCCGACTGCGACAAGCACGAGCAGCGGGCGAGTCGATCTGAGCTTCGCCGCATCGACCGACGACCAAGCCAGCTCCTTGACCTACCAGGTCTTTCGTGATGGCGCTGGGAGCGCGGTAGGAAGTGTCACCAGCTCGTCGGGCGGCCAGGTGACGTGGAGCGAGTACGGGCTCACGCCGGGCAGCTCGCACACCTATCGGGTCGACGCCTCTGACGGGACGAACACCAGTGCCAAGTCGGCCGCGTCCAACGAGGTCACCGTTGCAGGTGGCGGAGGAGGAGGCGGCGGTGGCGGAGGCGGCGACGTCGTGCTGACCTCGTCCTTCGACGGCTTCCCGGCCGGCTTCACCAACGTCAAGGCGCTTTCAGCGGACACCTCTCGGTTCTCCCCTGGCGACTCCGCGCCGAGCGTACGTGCCCAACCGTCAGGCGCTGTCGCGTACGCCTATGCAGCGTTCGGATCCTCGGAGTCTTCGGTCTGTGCATCGATCGACGTTCGCTTCGAGAGCGTCGGGTCCAAGACGGTCGCGCCCCTCAAGCTGAGGACACAGTCCGGGGTGGTCTCCCAGCTGAACGTCTCCCCGAACCGAAAGGTCAAGGTCCGCTCAGCGGTCGCGAAACGTACGTTCTCGTCCTCCTACGTGCTCTCGCTGAACACCTGGACGACCCTCGAGCTGTGCACCAGCACGGGATCGGCCGGGAGCCTGTCGCTCAACGTCGATGGGACGGCCCACGGATCCTGGTCTGTCGACACCGGGAGCTCGGCGATGACCCGGGTCCAGATCGGCGACAACACGAAGAAGACGACGAGCTACAACCTCGACGCCCTGCGCGTCACCAGCTGATCTCAGCGGGCCGCGGTGCCCTCGACGTAGTCGCCGTCAGAGGTCTTGACCCACGACATCAGCTTTCGAAGCTCGCGTCCGGTCTCCTCGATGGGGTGGGCCTCGCCCTTGGCGCGCAGCGCCTCGAACTCGGGTCCGCCGGCGTCCTGGTCGTCGATGAACCGCTGGGCAAAGGCTCCCGACTGCACATCGGCGAGGACCGCCTGCATGTTCGCCTTCACCCGAGCATCGATCACACGGGGGCCGGAGACGTAGTCGCCGTACTCCGCGGTGTCCGAGACCGACCAACGCTGCTTGGCGATGCCTCCCTCATACATCAGATCAACGATCAGCTTCAGCTCGTGCAGGCACTCGAAGTAGGCGACCTCGGGCTGGTAGCCAGCCTCGGTGAGAACCTCGAACCCCGTCTGCACCAAGGCCGAGGCGCCACCGCAGAGGACAGCCTGCTCACCGAACAGGTCGGTCTCGGTCTCCTCGGTGAACGTCGTCTTGATTCCGCCGGCCCGCAACCCGCCGATGCCCTTGGCGTAGGACAGGGTCAAGGCCCAGGCGTCGCCGGTGGCGTCCTGCTCGACGGCCACGATCACGGGGACGCCGCGCCCGGCGACGTACTCCCGTCGGACGAGATGCCCTGGGCCCTTGGGCGCCACCATGCACACGTCCACACCTTCGGGAGGGGAGATGTAGCCGAAGCGAATGTTGAACCCGTGCCCGAAGAACAGCGCGTCGCCCTCCTGCAGGTTGGGTTCGACGGACTCGGCGTAGAGATGGCGCTGCACAGGGTCCGGCGCCAAGATCATGATCAGGTCCGCCTCAGCCGAGGCGGTGGCAGGGTCGACGACTCGCAGCCCCTCGGCCTCGGCCTTGTCGCGGCTCTTGGATCCGACCGGCAGCCCGACTCGAACGTCCACGCCGGAGTCTCGAAGCGACAACGCGTGCGCGTGACCCTGGCTGCCGTAGCCAAGGACCGCGACCACCCGGTTCTGGATGATCGACAGATCGGCGTCGTCGTCGTAGTAGAGCTCGGCCACGGTGATGGGCTCCTTCAGGCGGTCTGCGTGGTAGATGGACAGTGAGTCTTTCAGGCGGGTCGGTCGACAGAACGAGGGGCGCGGTCTGTGATCGAGCGCGCACCTCGACCGACCGCGACGAGACCCGACTGAACGATCTCCTTGATGCCGAAGGGCTCGAGCACCCGAAGAAGCGCTTCGATCTTCTCGGCGTTGCCGGTGGCCTCGATCGTCACAGCGTCCGACGCAACGTCGACGACCTTGGCCCGGAACAGCTGAACCGTCTCGAGCACGTGGGAGCGAGTGTCGAGGTCCGCGCGAACCTTGACCAGAAGAAGCTCACGCTGCACCGATGACGAGCTCTCGAGCTCGACGATCTTGATGACGTTGACCAGCTTGTTGAGCTGCTTGGTCACTTGCTCGAGTGGAGCGCCCTCGACGGACACCACGATGGTCATGCGCGACACGCCCGGGTGCTCGGTCGCGCCCACCGCGAGCGACTCGATGTTGAAGCTGCGCCTGCTGAACAGGCCGGCGATCCGGGCCAGTACGCCTGGCTGGTCCTCCACGAGAACCGAGAGCGTGTGCCGGGTCATCGTCACTCCCCCCGATCCCACTCAGGTGCCAGATCTCGCGCGATCTTGATGTCGTTGTTGCTCGTCCCCGCTGCGACCATCGGCCAGACCATGGCGTCCTGGTGGACGGCGAAGTCCACCACGACCGGCCGATCATCGATGGCCATAGCCGCTTCTATGGCGGAATCCACGTCTTCAGCCTTGTCGCAACGCAGGCCAACACAGCCGTACGCCTCCGCGAGCTTGGCGAAGTCAGGAATTCGCTTGGAGTGCAGGTCGGTGTTGGAATACCGACCCTCGTAGAACAGCGTCTGCCACTGCCGGACCATCCCCAGGCTCCCGTTGTTGATGACGGCGACCTTGATCGGGATGTCGTTGAGCGCGCAGGTGGCAAGCTCCTGGTTGGTCATCTGGAAGCAACCGTCGCCATCGATCGCCCAGACCGTAGCCTCAGGCCGGCCGACCTTGGCGCCCATGGCAGCGGGGACGGCATAACCCATGGTGCCAAGACCCCCAGAGTTCAACCAGGTGCCTGGCTTTTCGTAACCGATGAACTGCGCGGCCCACATCTGGTGTTGCCCGACGCCTGCCGTGAACACCGTGTCGGACCCAGCAATGATCCCCAGTCGTTCGATCACGTGTTGAGGTGCGAGCTCGCCGGCTGGCGCGTCGGTGTAACCCAGCGGGTAGGTCTCACGCAGTCGATCCAGCTGCTGCCACCAGGACGCGTAATCCCCCTGGAAGGTCGCCTCGCCGTCGGCCTGCAGAGCCACGATGAGGTCGGCGATGACCTCGCGGCAGTCACCGACGATCGGAACATCTGCCAACCGATTCTTGGAGATCTCGGCCGGATCGATGTCGGCGTGGATCACGGCTGCGCCAGGTGCGAAAGTGTCGAGGTGACCCGTGACCCGGTCATCGAATCGGGCACCGAGGGCGATCAGCAGATCGCTCTTCTGCAGCGCCCCCACGGCCGCCACTGTCCCGTGCATGCCTGGCATGCCCAGGTGCTGGCTGTGGCTGTCGGGGAAGGCTCCCCTTGCCGTCAGCGTCGTCACCACGGGGATGCCGGTCAGCTCGGCGAGGACTCGCAGCTCGGCGGAGGCGTTCGCCTTGATGACTCCGCCGCCGACGTAGAGGACGGGGCGTCGCGCCTCGGTGATCATCCGGGCCGCTTCGCGAATCTGCTTGCTGTGCGGTCGGGTCACCGGGTGATACCCCGGCAGCTCCACCGATTCGGGCCACGCGAATTCCGTGCTGGCCTGGAGGGCGTCCTTCGAGATGTCCACGAGCACCGGACCGGGACGCCCGGTGGAAGCGATGTGGAACGCCTCAGCGACCGTGCGGGCGATGTCGCGCGGGTCGGTCACGAGATAGCTGTGCTTGGTGATGGGCATGGTGATGCCCCGGATGTCGGCCTCCTGGAACGCGTCGGTGCCGATGGCCGCACTGGGCACCTGACCGGTGACGGCCACCAGCGGCACCGAATCCATGTTGGCGTCAGCCAGCGGCGTGACGAGATTGGTCGCCCCAGGCCCTGACGTTGCCATGCAGACTCCGACCCGGCCAGTGACCATCGCGTAGCCCTGTGCTGCGTGCCCTGCGCCTTGCTCGTGCCGGACCAAGATGTGTCGGATGCTCGAGTCGAACAGCGGGTCGTACGCCGGCAGGATCGCGCCACCAGGAATGCCGAACAGCGTGTCTACCCCGGCCATCTCGAGCGAGCGCACGAGGCTTTGTGCTCCGGTGATCTGTTCTGTCATCGCGGTCCTTGAGTCTGCTCTTGCGCGTGGGTGAAGCCTGGCACGAAAAAGCCCCTCGGCCCGTGAGGGCGAACGAGGGGCGGCGCGTCGGTGGCGGGTTGCGTCAGCCGGCGCGCTCAATCACTACGAGAAGTTTGGTGCTCACGGAGCAAGACTGACGCCCGAGCCTGACAATGTCAAGAGACGAGATGTCCATCTCACCATCCGGACACTTGTCCGCAGAGGCGCGGTCTCGGGGGTCGGAAGCTCCCCGCAGCCGTGGCGGGTCTGGCGGGAGGCCGAGCGTGCGAGGCCGGATCGGTAGGCAAGGGGGGCTTCCGACCCCCGAGGGCGCACCCGGCGGGGCGCCCGACCCCCCAAGACCCTCACCGTCGTTCTGTCGTGGGGTCAGCCGCAGACGGCGCCTTGAGCCGCAGAACCGACCAGCTTCGCGTACTTGGCCAGGACGCCTCGGGTATAGCGCGGCGGGAGGGGTGCCCAACCATCACGGCGGGCGGCGAGCTCGGCCTCGTCCACCAGCAGGTCGAGCGTGCGCTTGCCGATGTCCACGCGGATCGGGTCACCGTCGCGGATGAAGGCGATCGGCCCACCGTCCACGGCCTCAGGCGCGACGTGACCGATGCACAGACCGGTCGTGCCTCCGGAGAATCGACCGTCGGTGAGGAGCAGGACGTCCTTTCCGAGGCCAGCGCCCTTGATAGCTCCGGTGATCGCGAGCATCTCGCGCATTCCGGGACCACCCTTGGGTCCCTCATACCTGATGACAACCACGTCTCCCGCGTTGACGGTCCCGGCTTCCAGAGCGTCCATAGCCGCACGTTCGCGCTCGAAGACGCGCGCCGTCCCTTCGAAGACGTCTGCGTCGAAGCCGGCGCTCTTGACGACGGCACCCTCCGGAGCCAGCGACCCGCGCAAGATCGTCAGGCCACCGCTGGCGTGAATCGGGTTTGACATCGCTCGGATGATCTCGCCGTCGGGATCGGGTGGCCTCACGACGGCGAGGTTCTCAGCGACCGTACGGCCGGTCACGGTCATCGCCGATCCGTGCAACAAGCCGGCGTCCAGGAGCGCCTTCATGACGACCGGCACACCGCCGATGCGGTCGACGTCGGTCATGACGTAGCGGCCGAAGGGCTTCACATCGGCCAGGTGCGGGACCCGGTCCCCGATCCGGTTGAAGTCGTCCAGCGACAGATCCACCTCCGCCTCGTGCGCGATGGCCAGCAGGTGGAGCACCGCATTGGTCGAGCCGCCAAGGGCCATGACCACCGCGATCGCGTTCTCGAACGCCGCGCGGGTCATCACGTCGCGTGCAGTGAGGCCCGCTCTGAGCATGCCCACCACGGCCTCGCCGGAGCGTCGTGCAAACCCGTCGCGCCGACGGTCCACGGCCGGAGGCGCCGCCGACCCGGGCAGGGACATGCCGAGCGCCTCGGCTGCTGAAGCCATGGTGTTGGCCGTGTACATCCCACCGCAGGCGCCTTCACCAGGACAGATCGCTCGCTCGATGAGGTCGACGTCCGCGCGGCTGATCAGGCCCCGTGCGCAGGCTCCAACCGCCTCGAAGGCGTCGATGATGGTCACCTCCCGCTCGGTGCCGTCGGTGAGCGTGACCCGTCCGGGCATCGTTGAACCCGCATAGAGGAAGACAGCAGCAAGGTCGAGGCGCGCAGCCGCCATCAGCATCCCTGGCAGGGACTTGTCGCAGCCCGCCAGCAACACCGAGCCGTCGAGTCGCTCGGCCATCATCACCGTCTCGACGGAGTCGGCTATGACCTCACGAGACACCAGCGAGAAGTGCATGCCCTCGTGGCCCATGGAGATGCCGTCGGAGACCGAGATCGTGCCGAACTCCAAGGGATAACCACCCGCGGCGTGCACCCCGTCCTTTGCGGCGTCAGCGAGCCGGTCGAGGGAGAGGTTGCACGGCGTGATCTCGTTCCACGACGACGCAACACCGATCTGCGGCTTGGCAAAATCCTCGGTGTCCATCCCGACCGCACGGAGCATGCCACGCGCGGCAGCGCGTTCGAGCCCGTCGGTGACGTCGACGCTTCGGGGTTTCAGGTCCGGTCCGTGGCGTTCCTCGCTCATGCGGTGGAGCCTACGGCGAGGCCGTCCCCTCGCCAGGATGGGTCATGACATGCAGGAGTGATTCACCTCGGGCGTAGCGCCCAAGCTGGTCGGCCACGAGGCGTCGAGCCCGAGGGAGGAAGGCCGAGCTGTTGCCTCCGACGTGCGGGCTGATCAGGACGTTGGGCAGCTGCCACAACGCGTGCTCGGATGGCAGCGGTTCCGGATCGGTGACGTCCAGGGCGGCCGACAGACGACCTGAGGCGCATTCAGCGACCAAATCGTCGGTGACCACGACCTGGCCACGCGCGGCGTTGACCACGAGGGCACCGTCGGGCAGGGCCGCCAAGAATTCCGCATCGACCATCCCGCGGGTCTGCTCGGTGAGCGGCACGGTCAGGACGACGATCTGGGCTCGGCCGAGCAGCCCGGGAAGCTCTGCGAAGCCGTGCACGGTGGGTTCGGCTCCGGGGCGTGGCGATCGTGCCACTCGGGTGACGTCAACCTCGAAGGGCGCCAGGCGCGCATCGACGGCTTCACCGACGGAGCCGTACCCCACCAACAGCACCCGCTTGTCAGCCAAGGCCTCGCGTCGATCGGGCAACCAGGTGCCCGTGGCCTCGGCCCGCACAAAGTCGGGGATCCCGCGCAGGGAAGCGATGATCAACCCGAGCGCGAGCTCAGCAGTCGATGCATCGTGCACCCCTCGGGCATTGCAGAGCGTGACTCCAGGAGGCAGGTGCTCCCAGACGTTGTCGACGCCGGCCGTGAGCGTCTGGCAGACCGCCAGGTTCGGCATCTGCGCCATCACGCGCAGCGACTCCGCGTCGCCCATGTAGCGGGGCACATAGAAGGTCGTCTCGGCCAGCCAGGTGGGCAGCGCAATTTCATCGGTTGGCCCGTTCCAGCTGTGAACTTTGACGTCTCCCGCACGGTCGTTCAGGAACTCGACGTCGGTGAACGGAACCACGGCCAGCCGCATCCTCTGACGCTACCCGGACGTGAGTTCTGCGAGCGAGGTCGTGGCGCAGGGCATACGTTCGACAGATGGCTGGTCAGAGCGCACCCTCCGCCGCAACGTCTCCCCTGCCCCTCCGCGAGCTCTACGCCGGCGGGCCGAGGGTCGGCGCGGTCGGTCTCGGTTGCATGGGCATGACCCATGGCTACGACCCGAGCGACCGAGATGATGTCGAGTCGGAGGCAACCATCCATCGCGCCATCGAGCTTGGTGTGACGCTCCTCGACACCTCTGATGTCTACGGGCCCTACACCAACGAGATCCTCGTCGGGAAGGCACTCCAAGACATCCGGGACCAGGTCGTCCTCGCCACCAAGGTCGGGCTGGTGCTCGACGACGGAGCGCCGATGAGCCGCAATGGTCACCCCGATCACATCCGCAGAGGTTGCGACGCATCCCTCCAGCGGCTCGGCACTGACCACATCGACCTCTATCAGCTGCACCGGGTCGACCCAGAGGTTTCGCTGGAAGACTCGTGGGGAGCCATGGCCGAGCTCGTCACCGCCGGAAAGGTCACCGCGATCGGCTTGTCCGAGGTCTCCGTCGACGAGCTCGACCGAGCGACAGCGATCCACCCGGTCGCCACTGTCCAGTCCGAGCTCTCGCTGTGGACTCGCGACGCGCTGCCCGGAGTGCTGCCGTGGTGCGTCGAGCACGGAGCGGGCTTCCTGCCGTTTTCCCCGCTGGGTCGGGGATATCTGACCGGAGCCCTCGCGCCGGGTTTCGAGGCCAACGACTTTCGCACGGGGCTCCCGCGTTTCACGGACGAGGCGATGGCTGCCAACCAGCGCATCGTCGACCAAGTCGGTGTCGTCGCCAAGCGGAACAACGCCAGCCTCGCCCAGGTCGCCCTGGCTTGGGTGCTGGCGCAGGGTGAGCGCGTCGTGCCGATCCCGGGCACCCGGCGCCGCACACGGGTCGAGGAGAACATCGGATCCGCGAGGATCGCACTGAGCACTCAGGACCTGGCCGACCTGGATGCGATCCCAGCGCCAGTCGGCGAAAGGTACTGACACCACATGCTGGGCTCCAACCATCGCCGGGCCTTGCTTGCCGCGGCGCTGTGCGCGGCGAGTCTCGCGGGATGCACCTCAGCGAGTACGGGCTCCGCCTCGACTGCGGCCACACCCTCGCCGCTAGCAACGTCACCACAACCGGTTCCGACGGAGTCGGTCACCAAGCCAACCACACCGCCGAAGGTCACCCTCGGCGACGCCATTGCCACTGAGCTGGCCGTTCCGTGGGGCATCGCATTTCTCCCGGGTGGAGACGCGCTGGTTGCCGAACGCGACAGCGGCCGCATCCTGCGGATCTCCCCCGCGGGTCGCGTCCGCGTCATCGGCACTGTCCCCGGCGTGGCACACGGCGGCGAGGGAGGTCTGTTAGGTCTCGCCGTCAACCCAGCCCAGCCGAGGTACGTCTACGCCTACCTGACCTCAGTGCTCGGCGACAACCGCGTCGTGCGGATGACCTACGAAGGAGGAATCGGCCCCACCCGGGCCATCCTGACGGGGATCCCGAGCGCTGGTATTCACAACGGCGGCCGGATCATCTTCGGGCCGGACGGCAAGCTCTACATCGGCACCGGCGAGGCTGGGCTGCGCACGCCCGCCCAGGACAAAGACTCTCTGGGGGGCAAGATCCTGCGCATCGAGCCGTCCGGCAAGGTGCCGAGCGACAATCCGTTCCCGGGCTCGCCGGTATGGAGCCTGGGTCACCGCAACGTCCAAGGGCTGGCCTTCGACAGCTCTGGACAGCTGTGGGCCACGGAGTTCGGCCAGGACACCTGGGACGAGCTCAACAAGATCCAGGCCGGCGCCAACTACGGCTGGCCGGTTGTCGAGGGCATGGCCGACAAGAAGCCGTACGTAGATCCGTTCGTCGTGTGGCACCCGGCTGACGCGTCGCCGAGCGGGTTGGCGATCGTCGACGACGTCGCCTACGTGGCCTCCCTGCGAGGCAAGCGCCTGTGGCAGGTGCCCCTAGCTGGACCGGACGCCGGCGATCCCCGCGCGTTCTTCACCAACCAGCTCGGCCGGCTGCGGACCGTGATCGCGCCGCCCGACGGCGGCTTGTGGATCACAACGTCCAACCGCGACGGCCGCGGGCGCCCCGCTCCCGCCGACGACCAGATCCTGCGCTTGCAACTGACTGCTCCCTGATTCGTGCTGTACCTGTTCGGTAACGCGACATCAACCGCCGGGTAGGGATCGCATCATGAGTTGGTACGTCTGCTCGGAGGTAAGCCCTTCGGTGACTAAGACCAGGGGGTCACGACCTAGTAGGAATGTCTCCAGATCACGGTTCATCCCGTCGAGTGCGCCGTCTGAGCTCTTGTTGCCCATCATCTCTGCGGCTTCGACATGCTGTGGATCTACGGCCCGGTCAGTCCTGTGCTGAAAGCGACGCTTGACCGTGCTCAGCGATGCTGTCAGGAGGACCTCTACGAACCGGCTACCGGCAGCAGCAGCAACTTCTTCTAGATCAATGAGGAAACGTGGCTGGACCACGAACTGCGGTACGACGACGTCCAGACCTTCGCGTAGCTGTGCCTCGATTGCGGTTACGGCCAACCGGCGAGCCTGAAGTCCCGCGTCCGTAGGGTGTTCCCTCCACTGCCCCAGTGAGCGCCGGAGCAGGTCTACGTCGAGATTGAGAGCAAGTAGATGCCCGTCCGCATAGAGCCGTGCGACGGTGCTCTTGCCCACGCCCGGCAGCCCGTTGAGGTGGATGAGCAGCGCCATGGTGCGCACAGCGTAGGCCGGGTCTAGGGCTCATCCGACTACTTGCCACAAGTGCCGGTTGCTGCCTCATGCAGTGAGGAGTTGTTCGACTTCGGCTTCGAGTGGGCTGAGGCGAATGTCTGGTCGTACGGCTGGTGGTGGTCGGCGTGCTGGTAGGAGGGGTGGCGCGGTGGAGTGGTAGGTGTGTCCGGTGGGGGTGGTGACCCGGACGCGATGCGGCCGGCCGCGTCCGGCCGGCAGTGTTTCGGTGGTCCAGCCGGGGGTTTGTTTGAGGTAGTTGCACCGTTCACACAGCCCCTGACCGTTCGAGACAGGTTCGTACGGCCGCCGTCGGGCGTGGTCTTGGATGTGGTCGAGGTGCCGGATCGGCGCGTCGCACCACGGGGTGCGGCAGGTGCCGTCTCTGGTGGTGATGAACCGGCGCATCCCGCGGGGGAAGACCCTGCGCTGGGACTCCACCTGCGTCAACGCGCCAGTCTTGGGGTCGGTGTAGAGCCGCCGCAGCCACACCTTCGCGTCACCGTCGCTGTCGTTGGGGGCGATGAGTTCGCGGGCGGTGCCGGCCGGGAGGGGCCCGTACCCGGGGATCTGCGCGGGGGCGTCGTCGACGCCGAGCAGGGTCTGGTCGGAGATCACGACCTGCACCTCGACCGGGACCGCGGTGGCGGTGGTCTGTCCGGTGACCCGTTCGGTCAGGGTGTCGGCCATCACCTGCCCTCGACTGCGCGGGTCACCTTGGGCACGGGCTGCGGCCGCGGCCTGCTGAAGGGAGGACAGGACCGCGACCCCAGCCGGGACCGGCAACAACGCCGACAGCAGACTCATGGCATCCGGGGCCGGCCGCAGACTCACCCGCCTGTCCTGCACGGCCCGCGCCGCCCGGTCGAGGGCGGCTTGGGCGTCCAGGCGGTAGGCGATCGCCCGGACCCGGCCGGTGAGCTCCTTGTCCCCCCACGACGCCAACCCGTCCGGGTCGGCGGTGATCTCGGCGTCGAGCAGACGGCGGTCGGTGCCGGTGAGGGAGGAGGACTCCCGCACGATGATCGACGCCCGCCACTCACTGACCAGCCCAGCCTCCAGCGCAGCCAAGCGTCGCTGGCAGGTCCTCGACCAACGCGGTCGCGATGCTGACCTGCTTGGCGCCCTGATGCGGGGACAACCGCCTGGCCAGGGCGACCTGCGCCCCCACCGACGGCCGGGACCGCTGCGCATCCCGCCGGGCCTGCCACGCCTCGAAACCTTCGGACTCCGCCGGCACCCGTGCCGCCTGCTCCTCGTCGGCGCGATCGCTGCTCGGCCGCGGCGAACGCAGCGGTCACCCGGGCCTGCGCGGCGGCCACCGACGCCTTGAGCTCTTCCAGGGCGCGGAGCTGGTCGATGCGCTCCGAGGCGGCCTCGAAACTGTCGGGGTCGTCGAAGTCGAGGGTGTTCAGCTGCCGGGTCAGCCCCAGGACGGCGGCGGTGTTGCCGGCTGTCTCGGGGGTGAATGCCATGCGCTGTAACTCTAGGAGACGGGACCGACAAGTTCAATACGTTAGAACGGCCGATTCCTGTTTGTTTCCAACAGATTCCTGTAGCAGAAGCAACCGACAACTTCGCGAAGTTGCCCACAGTGCCCACCTGACGACTAGCCTTCCGCGGCTTGGCGCAGGGCGTCGAGCATCTGGCCCCAGTTTCGTTCGAACTGCTCAGCCTCTTCTGCCGACGAGGCACCATCCTGAACGAGGGTCAGCTCCGTCGCGTCCCCGTCGGGAGCCAGAGACCAGGTAAGCCGGTGGTAGTTCTCGGGCTTGTCCTCAGCGCCCGACATAGGGCTGAAGTGCGTGTGGACCAGCCGTCGGCCGGGGTCGATCTCGAGGACTTCACCCTTGTCTTCGAAAGACTGTCCCTTGTATTCGCCCGCCCAGCTGATCCGGGCGCCCTTCTCCCAACTGCTTTCCACCCTGGCACCCATCATCCACTTGGCTACCGCAGCTGGCTCGGTGAGACAGGCCCAGACCTCGCTCGGGCTTGCCTGGATGGTCCGCGTGACGGTGACCTCATGTTGCCCCATGCAGGCTCCTTCGGTGGATGACGGCCGCTCCCATGAGGCTGCCCAGGCATCCACGGACCAACCCCTCACGCTGCGATCGAACAGCCGCAACCGATCAGATGCTGGCCGCCCGCACGCACAGCACGTCCGGGAGGTGACGGGTCACCTCGCTCCACGACTCACCCTCGTCAGGGCTGGCGTAGACCGTTCCGTCGCGTGCGCCGAGGTACAACCCCGCGGGATCGTCGCCGTCGGTCGCGAAGGCATCGCGCAGGACGACGGCATGGAAGTCTTCGGGCAATCCCTTGGACGCTGACGTCCACGACTCACCAGCGTCGTCAGTGCGCCACACCTGCAGCGTCGCCGCCGGCGGGACCCGGTCCATGTCCTTGTTGAGCGGAACGACGTACGCCGTCCCGCTGCGGTTCGGGTGAGCGACCACGGGGAAACCGAAGTCCGCCGGCAACCCGTTCGTGGCACCGTGCCAGGTGGAGCCGCCGTCACGCGAGACATAGACGCCCCCATGGTTCTGGGCATACAGCACGGATGCATCGCCCGCATCGCGCGCAACCTTGTGCACGCACTGGCCATACTCCGGCAGTGTGTTGGGGAAATGCCAAGCGTGGATCCCGGTGTTCGACGGATTCCACGACTCACCGCCGTCGGCTGTGACATAGACGCCGCCGGTCGACATCGCCACGAGCACCCGGTCGTCCTCCTCGGGGTGCGGCAGAATCGTGTGGATGGCCTGGCCGCCGTAGCCAGGTGCCCAGGTCTCGCGATGCGGGTGGTCCCAGAGGCTCTCGACGAGCGTGAACGTACGGCCCCCGTCGGTGCTGCGCCACAGGGCGCTCGGCTGCGTGCCGGCCCAGACGACATCGGCGCGATCCGCTGAGTCGGGGGCGATCTGCCATACCGCCTCGACAGAGGCGCCGGTTCCCTCGGGGAAGCGGATCCCTCCCCCGGTCGTCTCGTGCCAGCTGGCCCCCAGGTCGTCCGACCAGGACACGGCCGGTCCCCAGTGCTCGCTGGAGGCCCCGACCAGGAATCGAGGCGTCGCCGAGCGGGTGTCGATGGCGCAGGCCGACACGGCCTGCATCGGGAAGTGCGGTCCATGCAGCTCCCACGCCGTCCGGTCTTCCGACGTCCCGATCCACATACCCTTTTTGGTTCCGATGAGCAGTGCAGTCGTCATGAACAGGATTTTGGCCCGAGCAGGCGATTGGCGAAAGGGGATTGACCAGGTCAGCACTCGATTGGGCCGGAATCCAGCCGAAATCAGGCACACTCAGCGTCATGGATCTTCGTTGGGATGCCGTCGTCATCGACTGCCGGGACCCCGAGCGGTCAGCGACGTTCTGGTGCGCGCTGCTCGGAGTCGAGGTCCGCGGGCGCTGGGAGCAGTACGTCGGCCTGACGCCGATGTCGCCCGGTCAACCGCGCCTGGTTCTGCAGCGCACTGATGATCCGCGGCCACCCAAGAACACGGTTCACGTCGATCTGCACGTGAACGGCGCCGAGGAGCTGGCCGCGGCTGTCGAACGAGCGGTGGACCTGGGCGCCACGCTGCTCAGCGTGCACGACGAAGAGGTGGCCTCCTGGCGCACACTCGCCGACCCCGACGGCACGGTCTTTTGTCTGGTCGCCGACTGACGCCAAACGACTGACTCGAAGCAGCACCGGGCGTGCGTCAGCGGTCAGGCTTCGGTCAACCGCTCGAGCAGCAACTCACGAACTCGTGCCGCGTCCGCCTGACCACCTGTCGCCTTCATGACGGCTCCGACGAGAGCACCCACAGCGGCGACCTTGCCGTCGCGCACCTTCTGCGCGGCATCGGGCAGGCCCTCGATCGCTGCCTCGACAGCCTCGCCGAGGGCGCCATCGTCGGAGACGACCTGAAGGCCTCGGGCGGCCACGACCTCGTCGGGCGTCCCTTCACCTGCCAGCACACCCTCCAACGCCGAGCGGGCCAGCTTGTCGGTCAGCGTGCCGTCGTCGACCAGAGCCACCACCCGCGCCACATCGGCCGGCGTCACGGGTAGCTCGTCGAGACCGACACCGCGCTCGTTCGACGTGCGTGCAAGCTCTCCCATCCACCACTTGCGTGCAGCCTGTGGTGCGGCACCCGCTGCCACCGTTTGCGCGATCACCTGATCGGCGCCCGCGTTCACGACGTCACGCATCTCCAGGTCCGTGAAACCCCACTCCTCCTGCAGACGAGCGCGTCGGACGGGCGGCGACTCCGGGAGAGTGGCGCGCAGCTTCTCCACCCACTCCGGGTCCGGCGCCACAGGCACCAGGTCTGGCTCTGGGAAGTAGCGGTAATCCTCCGCATCTGACTTCTCCCGGCCGGAGGTGGTCTTGCCGGTGTCCTCGTGGAAGTGGCGAGTCTCCTGCACCACCGAGCGCCCACCGGCAAGGATCGCCGCGTGCCGGCCGATCTCGAAACGCACGGCCCGCTCGACCGAACGCAACGAATTCACGTTCTTGGTCTCTGAGCGAGTCCCCAGCGGTGCGTCCGGACCGGCCCGGAGCGAGAGGTTGACGTCGCAGCGAAGCGACCCCTGCTCCATGCGCACATCCGAAACGTCCAGCGCGCGCAACAGATCACGCAGCGCGGAGACGTACGCCTTGGCCACCAGCGGAGCGAGCTCGCCCGTATCGGGCACCGGTTTGGTCACGATCTCGATCAGCGGGATACCGGCGCGGTTGTAGTCGACCAGGGAATGGCTGGCTCCGTGGATGCGTCCGGTCGCTCCCCCAACGTGCAGTGACTTGCCGGTGTCCTCCTCCATGTGCGCCCGCTCGATCTCGATGCGAAAGACCCGACCCTCGACGTCGACGTCGAGCCAGCCGTCATACGCGATCGGCTCGTCGTACTGCGAGGTCTGGAAGTTCTTGGGCATGTCCGGGTAGAAGTAGTTCTTCCGCGCGAACCGACACCACGAGGCGATGCTGCAGTTCAACGCGAGACCGATCCGCACGGCCGCCTCGACTGCTGCCTCATTGACGACCGGCAGCGCGCCAGGCAGACCCAGGCAGACGGGGCAGGTCTGCGTGTTCGGCGGTGCGCCGAACTCTGTGGGGCAGCCGCAAAACATCTTGGTGGCCGTGGAGAGCTCGACGTGCACCTCGAGACCGAGCACAGGGTCGTACGTCGCCACGGCGGTGTCGAAGTCGAGCGGCGTGGGGCTGGTCATCGGGCACCTGCCAGAGCTGGGGCTTCGTCCAGAATCGGATGCCCCCATGCGTCGTGCAGGGCCGCCTCGAGCGCTCCACCCACCAGGTAGAGCCGTTCGTCGGCAAGCGCCGGCGCCATCACCTGGAAGCCCACCGGAAGGTTGTCCTCCGGCGCCAGTCCGACCGGCAACGACAGCGCACAGTTCCCGGCCAGGTTGACGGGGATGGTGGCGATGTCGTTGAGATACATGGCCAGCGGGTCGTCGATCTTGTCGCCGATCCGGAACGCCGTCGTCGGGGCGGTGGGCGACACGAGCACGTCGACCTTCTCGAAGGCCGCGGCGAAGTCCCGAGCGATCAAGGTGCGCACCTTCTGCGCCTGCCCGTAGTAGGCGTCGTAGTAGCCAGAGCTCAACGCATAGGTCCCGAGGATGATCCGCCGCTTCACCTCGTCACCGAACCCCGCCTCGCGGGTGAGGGCCATCACCTCCTCCGCGGAGTGCGAGCCGTCGTCACCGACGCGTAGCCCGTACCGCATGGCATCGAACTTCGCCAAGTTCGACGATGCCTCGCTCGGGAGGATGAGGTAGTAGGCAGCCAGCGCGTAGTCGAAGCTCGGGCAGTCGATCTCCTGGACGGTCGCCCCGAGCCCGGTCAAGATGTCGACCGCTTCACCGAAACGCTGCTGCACCCCCGCCTGGTAACCCTCACCGCCGAGCTGTTTGACCAACCCGACCCGCATACCACGCACATCCTGCGACTGCGCGGCAGAGACGAGGTCGGCCAGCGGCGCGTCGATCGAGGTCGAGTCGAGCGGGTCGTGGCCGCCGATCACCTGGTGCAGGTGAGCCGCGTCGAGGACCGAGCGGGTGCACGGGCCTGCCTGATCGAGGGACGATGCCAGGGCCACGAGCCCATAGCGGGACACGCCTCCGTAGGTCGGCTTGACGCCGACCGTGCCGGTCACCGCGGCTGGTTGTCGAATCGAGCCACCGGTGTCCGTGCCGATCGCCAGCGGCGCCTGGAATGAGGCAACCGCCGCCGCCGACCCGCCACCCGAACCACCAGGAATGCGGTCGAGATCCCACGGGTTGTGCGACGGACCGTAGGCCGAGTGCTCGGTGGACGAGCCCATGGCGAACTCATCCATGTTGGTCTTGCCCAAGATCACGATGCCCGCGTCCTTGAGCCGTCGGGTGACCGTCGCGTCGTACGGCGGCCGCCATCCCTCCAGCACCTTGGAGCCGCACGTCGTCGGGATGCCCTCCTGGCACAGGACGTCCTTCAGGGCCAATGGAACCCCTGCCAGGGTGGACATCGGTTCGCCGGCTGCGCGCATCGCATCCACGCGCGCGGCAGCAGCGAGCGCTCCGTCAGTGTCGACATGCAAGAACGCGTGCACGACATCGTCGACCGCCGCGATCCGGTCGAGGTGCGCTTGCGTCAGCTCCACCGACGTGACGTCACGACTTGCCAAAGCAGTCGCGGCCTCGACCGCGGTCATCCGCGTGAGCTCGCCCATCACGCCTCCTCATCGAGGATGCGCGGCACGCGAAAGCGCTGCTCCTCGACGGCGGGGGCGCCGGACAAGGCTTGCTCCGGGGTGAGCGAGGGGCGGACGACGTCCGGGCGCACGACGTTGGTCAGCGGGACGGCGTGCGACGTCGGTGGGATGTCGTCGGCAGCCACCTCGGCGACCCGCGCCACCGACTGGAGAATCACCTCAAGCTGACCCGCGAAGTCGTCGAGCTCGGCGTCGGACACCTTGATCCGGGCCAGGCTCGCCAGATGAGCAACCTCGCTTCGGGACAATGACGGCACGCTGAATCGCACTCCAACAAGGGGGCTCGGGGGTCACCACGATCTTAGTGGTGCCTCCCGCGGACCTGGCGCATCGTCCCAGCACGAGGGTGCTGGGGTCAGGCGGACTCGTGCACGCCCGTGGCACCGCCGGTGAGCAGGCGCAACGGCCGATCTCCGACCCGCGGAGCATTCATCTCGAGCCAGGCGGTCGCGACCTCCGGGGCCATGGGACGGGAGACGAACCAGCCCTGCGCGCTGTCGCAGCCCAGAGCCTCCAGCCTTGCCCAAACCTCAGAGGTCTCGACGCCCTCGGCCACGGCGACCATCCCCAGGGAGTGCGCGAGGTCGATGATCGATCGAACGATCGACTCGTCCTCCTCCCCGTCGTTCATCCGACTCACGAAGGAGCGGTCCACCTTGATCTCGGTGACCGGAAGCCGCCTGAGCATGAACATCGAGGAATAGCCGGTTCCGAAGTCGTCGAGGCTGATCGCCACGTCGAGCGCCTCGAGTGCGTCAAGGGTGTCCATCACCCGACTGTGCTCGGCCATCAACGTGCGCTCAGTCAGCTCCAGCACGAGGTGCGAGGCGGGCACCCTGTGACGTGCCAACCCCTCTGACACCGTCAGCGCCAGCTCGGTCCCGTGCAGGTCGCGGGCAGAGACGTTCACTGCCACGGCTACGTCAAGGCCCATGCGTCGCCACTCCGACGCCTGTCCCAGCGCGCGGTCGATGACATAGCTGGTCAGCCGGTGCATGAGACCAGAGGTCTCGGCGAGGGGGATGAACTCATCGGGCGGGATCGGTCCGCGTTGCGGGTGGTTCCACCGAAGCAACGCCTCGACGCCAACTAGGTCGTGAGCCAGCAGACTCACCTTGGGCTGGTAGTGCAGCTCCAGCTGGCCGTTGTCGATGGCGTGGCGCAAGGCCCCGAGCAGGCCGAGCCGGTTGGTCGAGTGCTGGTCTCGCTGTGCGTCGTAGATCTCAACGTCCGCGTGAGTCTCCTTCGCGAGGTACATCGCCACGTCAGCACGCCGCATCAGGCTGTCGACCTCCGCGCCGTGGTGCGGGTGCATCGCGACACCGATGCTGGCTTCGAGCTCAAGCAAGACGTCGTCGAGGTGGAAGGACTCCACCAGCGCGCTGCGCACACGACGGGCAACCTCGATGGCTTCGTCCTGAGACTGGATACGCGGAAGGAGGATCGCGAACTCATCTCCACCGAGCCGCGCCACGACGTCGGTTTCCTTCAACACCGTTCTGATCCGCTTGGCTACCAGCTGTAGCAACTGATCGCCAGTCTGATGGCCGAGGGTGTCGTTGACGTCCTTGAAACGATCGAGGTCGAGGATGAACAAGGCGAACGGCTCACAGCCACGCTCGCAGCGCGACAGTCCGTCCTGCATCGTCTGCAACAAGAACTTGCGGTTGGGCAAACCGGTCAAGGAATCGTGCGTCGCCTGGTGCTCTTCGGCGAGGGAGATCTGACCCATCTTGCGAACGGCATACAGCGGGATCAGCAGCAGCGGGATGAACCACGACGAGGCCTGCGCAGCCAGCACAACCAGTGGTGAGAGCGCCATGACAGCCGCATGGGTGACGACATAGTGCCCGAGGTCCTCGGTCCAGGCATCCCGGAAGGTCGATCCCTCGTCGCCACTGACGCCCGCGACCAGGGTGTTGTTGACAACGAACCAAGCCACCCAGGTCAGCACGATCCAGAGCAGGTCGGTCGCATGCAGAGCGATCTCCTGACTGCCTGCGCCGACTCCATCCTGGACACCGAACAGCCACATGACCCCCCACGCGGCAAACAGCGAGATCGCATACTGGCCCACGTTGAAGAAGAGCTTCCAGGCGTCCTTGCGCTTCACCGTTTCGGAGATGACGCACGCGCCTGCCTGCAGCAGGACTGCCGGCCAGAAGCCCCACAGGTAGAGCATGGCGAGGACGAAGGCCGTTGATGTGACCGTGCCCTGTGGGTCGTAACGCCCGGCCGTCATCACGGGGGTCAGCTCGCCGAGCAGCACCAGCGCAGCAATGACCCAGAAGCCGTACGGCATCTCCCCCATGATCGGCTGCACGGCGAAGGCCGCGACAACCACGAGGGCCCAGCCGACCCACACCGAGAAGTGCCAGGTCACCGCGAACAGCGACCACCGGGCCAGCGAAGGACGGTGCGCAACGCCCCCCATGCGCTCCCCTCCCGCCATCGGTCGACTCTCTGGGGTCGGCAGCGACTCCAGAGCTAGTTGCCTTCACCCCATGGGACTGCGCGGGAGAACTCCCGCCACCCCCGTTTACGTCGGCCAAAACACCGCACATCTTGAGCGCACGCCAAGCACGCTCCGCGAGGGGTTAAGGCGGTTCAGGCGCCCGCAGAACTGACGTCGCTGCGCAGCACCCGTAGGGCAGCCCGCCGACTCGGGTGACGGAGCAACCAGTCGGTTGCGATATCCGAAGGCATCGGTCGGGAGACGTACCAGCCCTGTGCACTGTCACAGCCCAGCTGCTCGAGCCTGGTCCACGACTCCGCCGTCTCCACCCCTTCGGCGACGGCCTCGATGCCGAGAGCGTGGGCCAGATCGATGATCGACCGAACGATGACCGCGTCGCCGTTGGCGGTGAGCCGCGTGACGAACGACCGGTCCACCTTGATCTCAGCAACTGGCATCTGCTGCAACAGCACCAACGACGAGTACCCCGTTCCGAAGTCGTCCAGGGAGAGCTGGACGCCGATCCGTTGGAGCGCGGCGAGGGTGCCCGCCACCCGGGCCGGCTCGGCCATCAGCACGCGTTCGGTGAGCTCCAAGCGCAACGCGGTCGCCGGGAGATTATGGCGCTCCAGCCCGGTTGCCACTGTTTGCGCCAGCGCCGTGCCATGCAGGTCACGCGCGGAGACATTGATGGCCACCGGCACCTGGAGACCGACCGACCACCAGCTCGCAGCCTGGGCAAGAGCCGTGTCGACCACGAAGGCGGTCAGCAGGTGCATCAGCCCGGAATGCTCGGCGAGTGGCACGAACTCGTCCGGTAACACGAGTCCTCGTTGCGGATGCCGCCAACGGACCAGGGCCTCGACGCCGGTGACCGCCCCGCTGTTCAGTGCGACCTTGGGCTGGTAGTGCAGCTCGAGCTCGCCATCCTCGATGGCCTTGCGCAAGGCGCCGAGCAGGCTCAACCGGTTGGGCGAGTGTCGATCTCGCGACGGTGCGTAGAGCTCGACGGCTGTTCGCTCGTCCTTTGCGACATACATGGCGACGTCGGCGCAGCGCAGCAACTGGTTCACGTCAGTGCCGTGGATCGGTGCCACCGAGACCCCGACACTGGCCTCGAGCTCCAGCAGCATGCCCTCGAGCTGGAACGGCTCGGCGAGTGCTACCCCAATGCGGTGGGCGACCTCGATCGCCGTCTCCTCGTGCATGAACTCGGACAACAGGACGGCGAACTCATCTCCGCCGAGCCGGGCCACGGTGTCCTCGGGGCGTACGGCCTCGCACAACCGTTCGGCCACGATCCGCAGCAGCCGATCACCGGTCCGATGACCGAGGGTGTCGTTGACCTCCTTGAAGCGGTCGAGGTCGAGCACGAACAACGCCACGGACTCGCCGTCCTTGCGCTGCGCCAGCGCATTCTCCAGCCGCTCGACCAGGAGCTTTCGGTTGGGCAGGGCCGTCAACACGTCGTGATTGGCCTGGTGCTCCCGGTCCAGCGCCATGCCCGCGGTGGCATAGATGGCGATCATCGGAGGCAGCACGAGCGGCAACCACAGAGGTCCCGCACCAATGACCAGTGCCACGATCCCGGAGAAGGTCAGGACCGCGACGTTGGTGAAGACCTGGTAGCCGAACTCCTCGTAGAAGACTCCCCAGAAGGACTCGTCGTTGGCCAGTGCCACGACGAAGGAGACCAGGCCGTTGTTGACCATGAAGTAGACGACCCAGGCCACGATCATGGGGCCGAGGTCGGAAGGCGTGACTAGGTGCCACTCCGCCAACGAGGCGCTCCACCCGAAGGCCAGCAGCGTGAGCCAGGTCGCCCCCAGGGAGACGGAGTACTGCCCGACGTTGAACAGGGTCTTCCACCAGGTCTTGCGCTCGATCAGGTCGGACAGAACCGATGCGCCGCAATGGAACACGACGGCGGGCACGATGCCCCACGTCATCAAGATCGCAAAGGTGAACCCCGTCGAGGGAGTCACCCCGGAGTTGCCGTAGGTCTTCGAGGCGATCAGCGGCCGAGTCTCGCCGATGATCACCAACGCGCCGAGCAGGCCGAGCGACCACAGCTGAGGAGGGGGAAGGACCGAGAGATCGAGTTGGACGACGCACCACGCGGCGAGCGGGAGGCCGACGGCCAGGGTGGCCCACAAGGACACCGCGAAGGGGGTCCAGGAGAAGGGCCGCGCGAGCGTGCGAGACTCGCCCCCCGGCGCGACGACGTCGCCGGTTCGTGCGCTCGTCCCCTCCACAGCCACCCCCTGCCTATGACGCAATGCTGTCGCGCTCTCACCCTCAGTGAGCAGCGCGATCACAGTACGTCGTCAGACGATGACAGAGAATGACACTATTGGGCGAGCCCTAGTCACCCGTTCGGCCCAGTGACCGGATTCTCGGCGGCGTAGGTTGTCGCCGCGTCGACCCCGCTGCTGAGCAGCCGGTCTAAGCCGTCGTCATCGAGCACCGGTACACCGACCGACAACGCCTTGTCGAACTTGCTGCCCGGGTTGTCTCCAACGATGAGGAAGCCGGTCTTCTTCGACACCGAGCCGGTCACCTTGCCACCGAGGTCTTGCAATCGCTCAGTGATCTCGTCCCGGCCATAGCGCGCCAAGGTCCCGGTGATCACGAAGGTGATGCCAGCCAGCGGCCTGGGCTGATCGTCATCGACAGCTTCCTCGAGTTGCACTCCTGCTGCGCGCCAGCGCTCAACGACAGCGCGATGCCAGGGTTCGGCGAACCACTCCCGAATGGCCTCGGCGATCGTCGGGCCGACACCGTCGGCGGCTGCGAGATCCTCGCCGCTCGCCTCGGCGATCCGGTCGATGCTGCGGAACTCGCGCGCCAGGGCCTGCGCCGCGGTCGGACCGACATGCCGGATCGACAACGCCACGAGCACGCGCCACAACGGCTGAGCCTTGGCTCGTTCGAGGTTGTCCAGGAGCTTTGTCGCGTTGGCCGACAGCTCCCCGTCCTTGCGGGTGAAGAAGGGGCAGGTGCGCAACAGGTCGGCATCGAGGTGGAACACATCGCCCTCGTCCTGCACCAGGCCGCACTCGAGCAGGGCGACAGCGGCCTCATAGCCCAGCACCTCGATGTCGAACGCTCCGCGCCCAGCGACATGAAACAGCCGCTCCCGCAGCTGAGCAGGGCACGAGCGCTGGTTGGGGCAGCGAATATCGACATCGCCCTCCCGTGCGGGCGCCAGAGGGGTGTCGCACTCCGGACAGCGGGTGGGCATCGTGAAGACGCGCTCGGTGCCGTCGCGCAGATCGACGACAGGGCCGAGCACCTCCGGGATCACGTCGCCGGCCTTGCGGAGCACGACGGTGTCACCGATCAAAACTCCCTTGCGAGCGACCTCCGCCGCGTTGTGCAAGGTGGCCAGGCTCACAGTAGAGCCCGCCACCAGGACAGGCTCCATGAAGGCGAAGGGGGTGACCCGTCCGGTGCGACCCACGTTGACCCGGATGTCGAGCAGCTTCGTCGTGACCTCCTCCGGCGGATATTTGAACGCCACGGCCCACCGGGGCGCCCGTGAGGTGGAACCGAGTCGACGTTGCACGGCGATCTGATCGACCTTGACCACCACACCGTCGATCTCGTGCTCGACGTCGTGGCGGTGCTCGGCGTAGTTGTCGACGTAGCCGCGGATCTCGGCGGCACCGGCCACGACCTCGTAACGCTGCGACACCGGCAAGCCCCAATCGGCGAGCGCGACGTAGGCCTCGGACTGCCGGTCGATCGTGAAGCCCTCACGGTGACCGATTCCGTGGACGATCATTCGAAGGGGGCGAGTGGCCGTCACGCGCGGGTCCTTCTGACGCAAGGATCCTGCGGCGGCGTTTCGTGGATTGGCGAACGGGGCCTTGCCCGCTTCGACCAGGCCCGCGTTGACGTCCGCGAAGCTCTCGCTGGGAAAGAACACCTCACCGCGAACTTCCACGATCTTCGGGATCGGGCGTGCACCGTCGTCGGCCAGCCGATCGGGGACACCGTTGATGGTGCGGACGTTAGGCGTCACGTCCTCGCCCGTGCGACCGTCACCCCGAGTCGCAGCCCGAATCAGCCGGCCGTCTTCGTAGACCAAGGTGACCGCCAACCCGTCGATCTTCAGCTCACACAACCAGTCGATGGGGGTGTTGGCGTCTCGGCTGACCCTCGCCGTCCACGCGTCAAGCTCATCGGCGCTGAACACGTTGTCGAGGCTGAGCATCCGCTCGAGGTGCGTGACCGAAGTGAACAGCGTGGAATAGGTCCCGCCCACCCGCTGCGTCGGCGAAGCCGGCGTGCGCAGCGACGGATAAGCCTCCTCCAGCGCGGTCAGCTCCTGGAGCAGTGCGTCGTAAGCGCCATCGCTGACAGTCGGGGAATCGAGGATGTAGTAGCGGTATTGGTGGTCATCGAGGTCACGGCTGAGTTCGGCGTGCCGCCGCGCGGGTTGCGCCGGAACGGACGACGTCGGCGCGCCAGGGGTCATCGGATCTCCCCGAACGGGTCGTCAGCCAGGCGACGAGCGGCCTCCCGAAGCGAAGCCAGAGTTCGCCGCGCCGACGCCGGGCTCTCGGCAGCCAGCCCGCACGAGGGTGTCAGAACGAGCGCCGCCAACTGCTCGGGGTCTTGCCCAAGCCGGTTCCACCACGCGCGCACGGGAGCGACGCTAGCCGCAGGGTCCGACAGATCCTGGATCCCGGGCAGGAAGCGGACACCCGCCTCCAGAGCGACCCCGCACGCATCGTCGGAGGACGTCGGCAGCAGGCTGAAGTCGAGAGAAATGGCAGTCGCTCCGGCGCGAACCAGCGTGTTGATGGGCACTCGGTCGGCACAGCAGTGAATGACCGACCCCGCTGCCGATCCCCGCCTCGCGACGTCGAGCACCGTACGCAGCCCCGCAACGACGATCTCGGACTCCACGGCCGCCAGCTGTCCGAACCCGCTCGCGGTCGGCACCGATCCAGCCAACACTCCCGGCAACGCCGGTTCGTCGAGCTGCAGGACGAGGCTGGCCCCGGGGAATCGCCTGGCCACTTCGTCGAGGTGCTGCGAAATCCCCTCCGCGAGAGAGGACACCAGATCGCGGCACGCGCCAGGATCGGCGAGAAACTTGTCCCCGTAATGCAGCTCCATCGTCGCGGCGAGGGTCCACGGTCCGCACACCTGCACCTTCACCGGACCGGTCCAGCCCTGGGCGAGCTCCTCGAACGCGTCCAGGTCCTCCCCCAGCCAGGCCATCGCCCGCCGCTCCTCACGCCCCGCGGCCGCCGCGACGCGCCAACCGCTCGGCTGAACCTCGCCGTGCAGGTCGACGAGCAGAGCCACGGCACGACCCGTCAGGTCGGCGCCGGCTCCCCTGGCCGGAAGCTCAGGCAGATGGGGGAAGTCCGGCAGCTCACCCACGATGATGCGGGTGGCCTCGCGCACGTCGGTGCCCGGCATCGACCCGACGCCGGTTGCAGCACCGGCGGGCAAGGCGAACGGATCGGGCAACGTCACGTCGGCGGAGCCGTACGGTCGACGGTCGCCGACCCGATCACCCGATCACCGTCATAGAGCACCACAGCCTGGCCTGGCGCGAGCCCCTCGATCGGGACATCGAAGGAGACCAGTACCCGTTCCCCGGCCAGCTCTGCGTGGGCGGACACGGGAGTTCCGTGGGCTCGAACCTGCGCGGAGCAGCGAAGCCCCGACCGGGGAGCTGGCCCGCACCAACGGGGCCTTACGCCCTCCACGCGACCCACCGCAAGGGCCTCGCGCGGGCCAACCGTGATCCGTCGATCGACTGGCGAGATGTCGAGCACGTAGCGAGGGCGACCGTCGGCGGCCGGCTGGCCGATGGCCAAACCGCGCCGCTGCCCGACGGTGTAGCCGTAGGTGCCCTGATGGCCGCCGAGGACAGTGCCCTCCACGTCGTTGATCAGCCCCGGTGCATCGCCCAGCGCCCGGTTGAGGAACCCCGCGGTGTCACCGTCGGGGATGAAGCAGATGTCGTGGCTGTCCGGCTTGCCGGCGACGGCAAGACCGCGCTGCTCGGCCTCGGCCCGCACCCGGTCCTTCGTCGTGTCTCCCAGCGGGAACAACGCGCGAGCGAGCTGGTCGGCGGTGAGCACGCCCAAGACGTAGGACTGGTCCTTGGCCGCATCGACGGCACGGTAGAGCTCGGGTCCCTGCGGTCCTGACACGACACGGGCGTAATGGCCGGTGCCGACGGCGTCGAAGCCAAGCGCAACGGCTCGATCCAGCACGGCAGCGAACTTGATCTTCTCGTTGCACCGCAAGCAGGGGTTGGGGGTCCGGCCGGCGGCGTACTCAGCGACGAAGTCCTCGACGACGTCCGCACGGAACCGATCGGCAAGATCCCAAATGTAGAAAGGGATACCGAGCACGTCGGCGGCCCTCCGAGCGTCCCGGGAGTCCTCGAGCGTGCAGCATCCTCGGGCGCCACTGCGGTAGGCCTTCGGGTTCGTGGACAGGGCGAGATGCACTGCGGTCACATCGTGCCCGGCGTCGACCAAGCGGGCGGCCGCGACGGCTGAGTCCACGCCCCCGGAGACTGCCGCGACGACGCGCATCAGCCCGACCGTACGGCGAGCCCAGCCCGGCGCGCCCGCTCCACGGCGGCGGGGAGTGCCCCCAGCAATGCATCTACATCAGCGTCCGTCGATGTGTGGCCCAGGGAAAACCGCAAGGAGCCCCGAGCCCGGTCGGCATCGGTGCCGATGGCGAGCAGGACGTGGGAGGGCTGGGCCACACCCGCGGTGCACGCAGATCCGGTAGAGCACTCGACGCCCGCCGCGTCGAGCAGCATCAGCAGCGCGTCGCCCTCGCACCCGCTGAAGGTGAAGTGCGCGTTGCCAGGCAGCCGTCCCGCCGGATCAGGGTCTCCGTTCAACGACGCCTCGGGGATTGCGAGCATGACTCCTTCGATCAGCCGGTCCCGCAGTGCGGCAAGACGGACGACCCGATCAGCTCGGCTCGCGACCGCCAGCTCCGCAGCCAGGGAGAATCCAAGGATCCCCGGCGCATCCAGCGTGCCCGAGCGGACATCGCGCTCCTGACCGCCACCGTGCAGCAACGGCACCGGCTCCTCGCCGCGTCCGAGCAGCAGCGCGCCGACACCGAATGGCCCACCGAGCTTGTGGGCCGTCAGCGTCATGGCGTCCAGGCCGGACTCGTCGAAGTCCAGCGGTAGCACGCCCGCGGCCTGCACGGCATCGGTGTGCACGGGGATGCCGTGGGTGCGCCCCAGGCCGGCGATGTCGCCCAACGGCTGGATCGTGCCGACCTCGTTGTTGGCGGCCATCACCGAGATGAGGGCGACGTCACCCGGGTCGCGCTCGATCGCCGACGCAACGGCAGCCGCATGCACCCGACCCACGGAGTCCACGGGCAACAGCTCGACAACCGCACCCTCGTGGTCACCCAGCCAGTGAGCGGGGTCCAGCACCGCGTGATGTTCGGCCGCGCCCACCAGCACACGTATCCGCTGCGGGTCCTTGGCCTGGGCCGCCCAGAACAGGCCCTTGACCGCCAAGTTGTCGGCCTCGGTCCCACCGCTGGTCAGGATGACTTCGCTGGGTCTGGCGCCAAAGGCGGCCGCCAACCGCTCACGAGACTCCTCCACGATGCGCCGGGCTCGACGTCCCGACCCGTGCAAGGAAGAAGGGTTCCCCGTCCGGCCCATCTCCTCGGCCATCGCCGCGACGACCGCCGAATGCATCGGCGTGGTCGCCGCGTGGTCGAGGTAGGCCATAACTGTTCGAGTCTACGTGTCCGGAACTCAGAGTCGGGAACTCAAGAGTCGGGAACTCAAGAGTCGGAAACTCAGCGAAGGCCGGTGTCGGCGTCGGTCTCCATCTGCTGGAGGATCAGACGCGCCGGCAGTCTCGATCCGTCGAGTGTCCAGTGCACACCGTCGGGCTGCCTCGCCTTGACCTTTTCACCACCGTCGGGAACGTACACCGCATAGTGACCGTTGACAGCCGTCCCCGTGTAGAGGTCGATGTACGTGACGCCGGGAATGGCGTCCGCGGCGGCCGCGACCGCCCGGTTGATCTTTCGGTAGATGCCGTCCCACAAGGGTGCTCGCGCGGTGGGCGGCCCGGACCAGTAGACGGCGCTGCCGCCACCTTGGAAGGTCCGCATGACGGCCGCCGTGCGGCGGGCGTACTCGGCGACCCATGCGTCGCTGCTCACGGCAGCACGTTCGCCAGATGGCGTGTCCATCGGCCACCCGTCGTTGCCACCGATGATCATGACCACGACCTCTGGATCCTTCTTGGCCATGTCGGCGCGGGCCGCCTTCTGCCAGTTGAAGAAGGACGGGTTGGTGATTCCCGTTCCGTCTCGGTCGAGCATGGAGATATTCACCAAGCCCGCCTCGTGAGTGAGGTTGGTCATCTGAATGCCGACATAGGTGGCCAGCGAATCGCCTGTCACCAGGACCTTGAGCGGCTGCGCCTTGGTGGGCTTCCGCAACGTGATGTCGGGATCAACCGGATCCGGAGTGACCTGTGGCCCTGGGGTAGCGCCGGGGGCGACCGTCGGTTCCGGCGGGACCACGATCACGGGCAACGAGTTGTCGACGATCTCACCCCCCGACATGTCCTCATGGCCCAGCGCGGACTCGAGCGCCTCCCGCGGTCTGGACAGCCCGACGGTGTGGGCGAAGGAGTCCACCGGACGAGCAACGGCCAACGTCAGTGATCGCGTCACCCCCGGCTGCATGCTCTCGCCTGCTCTCAGCAGGCCGGCCGAGTTGAACAGCGAAGCTGTGAGCAAGGCCACGAGCACGAGCCCCACCATCCTTGGGGCGGACAAGGTGCCGTGCTGTCCGCTCCGTGCCGCCGGATGCTCGACCTCGTCGATGAAGTGCTCGTCGGGCTCCTCCGCAGAGGTCCGGCGAGGGACATCAACCGACACAAGAAACCTCGAGGGTGCAGATGGTGATCAGAATCGGAAATACAGGAACGGCGCTACACCTTGCTCGCCGACGATGATGTTAATCACGACGAGGAACAACCCGTAGAGCACGCCCTGCACCAGGATAGGCCGTCGCGAGACCCATTGCTGCACGGCCAGCCAGACCTCGGGGGGGAGGAACTGGGTCGACAGCCCAGCCGCGATGGCGGCCACCACGGTCCAGGTGACGAGCGGGGCAGGCCCCCAGTCACCGAGCTGGCCGAAGATCGCGAACGCCGTCGACAGGTCCGGTGAGCGGAAGAAGACCCAAGCCACGCAGACGACGTTGAAGGTGACCAGGACGGCTATCCACTGACGAGGGCCGCTCGGCTCCGTCGTCCCGGCCGGCTGTACGTCCTTCGGTTTGCGCGAGCGCAGCCTCCCGGACCGGGTCGCCGCCGAGGCAGCCAAGACCCCCTGGGCCACCGACGGCTCTCGAGACCGTGTCGGAGGCGCGGGTCGTTTGGACCGACGGAGCCTCCACCAGCGCTCGAGGGCAAGACCGGTTCCGTGAATACCTCCCCAGATCACGAACGTCCAGCTCGCCCCGTGCCAGAGCCCGCCGATCAGCATGGTCAGCATCAGGTTGCGGTAGGTCTTCGCGCTGGACCCGCGGCTCCCCCCGAGAGGGATGTAGAGATAGTCGCGCAGCCACCGTGACAGGGTCATGTGCCAGCGCCGCCAGAAGTCCTGCAGGGACCGAGCGGCGTAGGGCCGGTCGAAGTTCTGCGGGAATCGGAAGCCCAGCAGGAGCGCGAGGCCGATCGCCATGTCGGTGTAGGCGGAGAAGTCGCAGTAGATCTGCACGGCGTAGCCGTAGATCGCGAAGATCACCTCGGGTGCGGTGTGCGCCTGCGGGCTTCCGAAGACCGGGTCCACGATGTGGGTCGCGAGCAGGTCGGCCAGCACGATCTTCTTGAACAAGCCACCTGCGATCAGAAAGATCGCCGGACCCGCGGGGATTGCCCGGGGATTGCGCGGTGATGCCAGCTGCGGCAGGAACTCCCGTGCGCGGACGATCGGCCCGGCCACGAGGTGCGGAAAGAAGGCCTCGTACAGCGCGAAGTCGAGGAAGGACGCCGGCGAGATGACCTTCTTGTAGACGTCCACGACGTAGGAGATGGCCTGGAAGGTGAAGAACGAGATCCCGATCGGCAAGGCGATTGCGAGGATCGGCAACGGCGCTTGCAAGCCGAGCGTGGTCAGGACTCGGTTGACCGACTCGGTGAAGAAGTCGAAGTACTTGAAGACCCCGAGCAGGCCGACATCGAAGATCACGATGAGAGTCAGCAGGCGGCGGCGTACGGCCTGATCGTTGGTGCGCGCGATGGCCCGGGCCGCGGTCTGGTTGGCGACGGTCGATGCTGCGAGCAGTGCCGTGAACCGCCAGTCGGCGTAGCCGTAGAAGAAGTAGGACGCGCCCACCATGAACGGCTTCCACAGCCGGGGACGTGGCATCAAAGTCCAGCTGATCAGCAGGACGACGACGAAGAACGCCGCGAACTGGACTGTGGGAAAGATCAACGGAGCATGGCCTAACGGAGCAGGAGGGAAGCGATCGAAGCGATGTGCAGACGGCGGCTCAGGCCGTCCCCGACCCTGCCCAGCTCCACCCTAGGTCGGCAGCGAAGCCGACCCAAGGCGACGCTCCCGGATCAGGCTTGGCGCTTCTCGATCTCAGCGGTCAGTTGCGGGAGAACGGCGAAAAGGTCGCCGACGACGCCGAAGTCGACCAGTTCGAAGATCGGCGCCTCCGGGTCCTTGTTGACCGCCACGATCGTCTTGGACGTCTGCATCCCGGCCCGGTGCTGGATCGCTCCGGAGATACCACTTGCCAGATAGAGCTGCGGGGAAACGGTCTTTCCGGTCTGTCCGACCTGGTTCTGGTGCGGATACCAGCCGGCGTCTGTCGCGGCACGCGAGGCGCCGACCGCCGCGTGAAGTGCGTCGGCGAGCTTCTCGATGACCGTGAAGTCTCCCGCGGTCCCCCGCCCGCCAGACACCACGATCGAGGCCTCGGTCAGCTCGGGACGACCACCCTTCTCCTTGACGACCCGGTCGACGACCTTGGCTGCCTTGTCGGCATCCGCCAGGGAAACCGCGACGTCGGAGCGCGCTCCGGCCGCTGGAGCCGCCTCGGGAGCCGTGGAGTTCGGGCGCACCGTGATGATCGGCGTCCCGTGGGTGACCTCGGAGCGGACGACCGTCGAGCCACCGAATACCGACTGGCTAGCGACAAGTTCAGGGTCGATCGCGACGGCATCGGTGAGGACGCCGGAGCCGGTGCGCACGGCTAGCCTACC
This sequence comes from uncultured Actinomycetota bacterium, assembly GCA_963819985.1. Classification (GTDB taxonomy): domain Bacteria; phylum Actinomycetota; class Actinomycetes; order DATJPE01; family DATJPE01; genus JANPBY01. Next base: position 203,926 of record CAWFYH010000003.1, read on the forward strand.
GGCGATCTCCTTGCCCTCGGCTGTCGACGCGAGGAGTACCGCCGCTGGCGACCTCTCGGACACGAGCTGCGCCAAGACCTGCGCCTTGGGGGCGACGACGTAGTCGGAGAACTCGGGTGAATCGGCAACGTGGATGGTCGCAGCGCCGTACTCAGCGAGCTTGTCATTCGCCGAATCGAAGCCCGCGCCGACGAAGACCGCGCTCGGCTCACCGAGCGAACGGGCCAACGTGAGCAGTTCGGAAGTGACCTTCTTGACCTCACCGTCGACGTGCTCGACGAGAACCAGGATCTCTGCCATGACTGTCCAGCCCTCTCAGATGAACTTCTGCGCGGCGAGGAAGTCGGCCAGCGCAATGCCGCCCTCCCCTTCGTCCTTGACGATGGTCCCGGCGCTTCGTGGCGGGCGTGGGGTGGCTTCGTCCACCTTGCTCCAGGCAGCGCCTAGGCCGACCGTGCCTGGATCCAGGTCGAGATCGGCCAGCGTGAGGGTGGTCAGTGGCTTCTTCTTGGCCGCCATGATCCCCTTGAACGAGGGGTAGCGCGGCTCGTTGATCTTCTCGACGACTGAGATGACAGCAGGAGACGTGGCCTCGACGACATCGTGGCCGTACTCGGTCTGGCGCTGGATCCGCACCGTCGTGCCGTCGACCTCGACGGACTCGGCGAACGTGAGCTGCGGCACGCCGAGACGCTCCGCGAGCATGGCCGGGACGACTGACATCCGGGCGTCGGTCGACTCGGAGCCGGAGATGACCAAGTCCCACTCCACCGTGCCCAGCGCCTTGGCGAGGATGGCCGAGGTCGCCAACGCGTCCGAGCCATGAATCCCGTCGTCGACCACGTGGATGCCCGCGTCGGCGCCCATCGACAAGGCCTTGCGCACGGTCTCGGCGGCCTTCTCCGGCCCCATCGTGAGGACGGTGACTTCGCCGGAGTGCTTCTCGACGAGCTGCAGAGCCTCCTCGACGGCGTACTCGTCGAGCTCGTTCATCACCGCATCGGCGGAGTCACGGTCGAGGGTCTGATCGGTAGGGCGCAGCACCTTCTCGGCCCAGGTGTCCGGGACCTGCTTGACGCAGACGACGATCTTCATGGGCGGGGAGCGACCCTCCTTGCGCGGCGGTCCGGTGAACCGGCTGTCCGGCGATGCTGTCAGACGTGGGTGCCATTCGAGGAATCGGGCCCCGTGCGCAGAATCGGCCAGCCGTCATGTTACTGGTCAGTAGCTTTACCGGCCAATCGCGACGGCCCCGCCCGGTTGCCCGGGCGGGGCCGTACGCGTGTCCCTCACGGGACGAACCTGGAGGTCAGACGGTCATCGGCTGGTCGGCTGCGAACACCGTGGTCTCCGCGGACGTCTTGCGACCGTGGACGATGCCCAGGATGCCGAGGACGAACAGCAACGCCGCAGCTGCGAAGGACACCCAGGCGCCGATCGTCGCGATGGTCCCAAAGACCGAGAACGCGTAGGCGTTCAGGAGCAGGCCGCGCAGCGTCTCTCCCATGAACAACGTCGTCCGCTGACCACCGAGAGCCGGGTCGCGCTGGGCGGGGTCATCGCTCGAGGCGATCCACTCAGCACTGACTTCGGAGTAGGTCTTGCCACCGGCGACCTCTTCGAGGTGTCCGGCGATGTAGTCGGAGTAGGCCTTCGCCTGAGCTCCAGTGGTCACCTGCTGGCCCGCGTACTGCTGAAGATCCGGCGGCAATTGAGCAGCGTCAGCCGGGAAGGCGATGTTCTGCTCGGAGAGCTGGTCGGTGACGGTGTTTGACGCGTAGCTGCCACCCCACAGCAGCAGGGCCCCAGCAACGACCAGGACCACGGCGACAACCAGGGCAGTGAGCGAGAGGACGAGATCGAGACTGCGGCGACTCATAGCGATTTCCTTGTCTCAAATGACGATTCTTCTTGGACGACCCAACGATGGCCTCGAGGACAGCGTGGCGCTCGTAGCGATGGTCCTGAGCACGAGGGGCCAAAGGTCCCCACTTTCACACCTCAACCGAGACAACCTGTGGACAGCGCGGCGAAACTGTCGGTGTGGTCTGGTACGGGAATCTGTTGGAAATAAACAGGAATCGACTCCTCGGGAGTATTGAACTTGTCGGTGCCGGGTCCTAGAGTTACAGGCATGGCATTCACCTCCAGCGCATCGGTCTCCGCGACCGACATCGCCGGGCTGGCCACCCAACTGGCCGGGGTCGAAGGAGATGACACCATCGAGGTCTCGGCTGGTGAGCGGATCGATCAGCTGCGCGCCCTGGAGGGGCTGAAAGCCACCGTGGCGGCCGCGCAGGCCCGGGTGACCGCTGCGTTCGCCGCGTCCGAGCAGCGACGGACCGACGAGGAGCAGGCGGCACGGGTGCCGGCGGAGTCGGAGGGTTTCGAGGCTTGGCAGGCCCGGCGGGATGCGCAGCGGTCCCGGCCGTCGGTGGGGGCGCAGGTCGCCCTGGCCAGGCGGTTGTCCCCGCACCAGGGCGCCAAGCAGGTCAGCATCGCGACCGCGTTGGTCGAGGACCTGCCAGCGACGCTGGCTGCGTTGGAGGCTGGGCTGGTCAGTGAGTGGCGGGCGTCGATCATCGTGCGGGAGTCCTCCTCCCTGACGAGGGCCGACCGCCGTGCGCTCGACGCCGAGGTCACCGCCGACCCGGACCTGTTGGCGTCGTGGGGGGACAAGGAGCTCACCGGCCGGGTCCGGGCGATCGGCTACCGCCTGGACGCCCAGGCCGCCGTCGAGCGGGCCGCGAGGGCTGCCCAGGATCGTCGGGTCAGCCTGCGACCCGCTCCCGACGCCATGAGCCAACTCGGTGCGCTGCTGCCGGTTGCCGGTGGGGTCGCGGTGATCACCTCCCTGGAGCAGGCCGCCACTACCGCCCGCGCCCAAGGGGACCCGCGCAACCGGGGGCAGGTGATGGCCGACACCCTCATCGAACGAGTCACCGGACAAGCCACCGCAGCCGCGGTCCCGGTCGAGGTGCAGGTCGTCATGTCCGACACCACCCTGCTCGGTGCTGATGACAGTCCCGCCCAGATCCCCGGCTACGGACCTCTCCCGGCCGGGACCGCCCGCGACCTGCTCAAGCACGCTGACGAGGACGCGAAGGCGTGGCTGCGGCGGCTCTACACCCACCACAAGACCGGCGCGTTGACCCAGGTGGAGTCCCAGCGCAGGGTCTTCCCCCGCGGGATGCGGCGGTTCATCACCACCCGCGACGCCACGTGCCGCACCCCGTGGTGCGACGCGCCGATCCGGCACATCGACCACATCCACGACCACGCCCAAGGCGGCACCACCAGCCTGTCCAACGGGCAGGGGCTGTGCGAACGGTGCAACTACCTCAAACAAACCCCCGGCTGGACCACAGAAACACTGAACCGGCCAGCACGGGGCGCGGCCGCACCGCGTCCGGATCACCACCCCCACCGGACACACCTACCACTCCACCGCGCCACCCCTCCTACCAGCACGCCGACCACCACCAGCCGTCCAACCCGAGATCTACAGCCACCTCGAAGCCCAGATCGAATACCTCCTCAGCGCCTGACACGTCGCGGCGAGTGCAGGCTCCACGCAGTACATCCTCAGCGGGCTGCGTCGAAGAACGCGGCGTACGAGCGATCCTCGTAGCCGACCTCGCAGGGAATTCCCGCCGAGAGTCGAAGCCGGCGGTCGGTGAGGTCCATCAGCCCGCTGGTGATCGTTGCCCCCTGGTCCACCGGCGAGTCCCTGGGGTCCGGGTGGCAGCAGACGCCGTACGGATGCCCCGCGTGGTCGATCAGCATGCGCTCGTAGCCCGCCAGCCCGGCGGCGGCATCCAGCCCAAGCATCGCCCTCTGGACGCGCTGTAGCCGGAACGGACTGTCGGGCATCACCCAAAGACCGACGTCGGGTCCCGGGAACCGGGAAGACAGAAAATGGTTGGTGTGCAACAGGGTTCCGTGCTCGTCGGGTTGCAGCAGATAGAGATCGGCAAAGTCTCCCGGTGCAGCCTCGACGTCGAGAGCAAGTCCGCTTGCGTGCGCGATCAGGTAGTTGGCAGACGAGGACCGCGCCCCCCGCTGCAGGGTGGCCAGCGCCTCCGCCGCCGTCGTCGCGTCGAGCAGCGCACGCAGCAGAACATGGTACGGAACTCCGGGCGCACCGACATCGCGTGCGCTCACCATCGCGTTCGTGACCAGACCCAGTCCCGAGGAGTTCAAGCCGAACTTGGCTAACAGTCCGGCCTCCACGACGGTCACGAAACGCGGACCAGAATCGGGAGCGACCTCCAGCACCACGACAGTGTCGAAGGCGTGTGGCAGCCAATCCCAGTTCTGCCCGACCACCACCCGTCCGTCCGAACCGACCCGAGCAAAGGCGGAGCACTCTGCGACCCGCGGAAGCGCCGCTCCAGACGCTCGTGCCTTCGCAGCAAACATGATCTCGGTGCGCACGTTGATGGCGAGGATGTCGTCCAGGTCCACCTCGGCACCCTCGGCGATGCCGACCAGTTCGTCGAAGTACGTGGAGCCAAAAGCCTTGATGGGGTCTCGAAACAGTCGCGCCTCGGAGCGGACTGTCGACCAGTCCCAGGTCGCGTAGTGCGCGAAGACCTCGCGGTAGGCGGTGATGGACAGCTCGATGCGCTCGCGCGCCTGCGCGCCGTACTGGCGTCCTCGTTCTCTCGCGTCACCCTCGACGCGGACCACTTGATACATGGAGCTCACCCCACCAGGTCGGCGGCGTCGCGGCCAGTCCCCACCCAGACATCGGATTGGTCAACGACCCAGGCGAGCAGCTCGTCGAGCATGCCGATCCTACCCGGCCGACCAATGATCTGCGGGTGCGCGGTGAGCATGGCGAGTCCACCCATCTCGCGGATTCCGCGCACCTCACCCTCCCAGAGCTCATACACCTCACGTGGAGTCCGAATGGTCTTGGACCAAGACGCCACGTCGAACCAGAAGTGCGGCGCATCGTCGAGGACCCAGTGAACGGGCAGCTCGACCAGGTCGTGCTCGGAGTGCCGATAGGGAACGACGTCGTCCATCATGCTGCTGGAGTAGCGGAAGCCGTGTTTGGCCAGGAGACCCAAGGTGGATTCGCTCAGCTCCCACGACGGCGAGCGATAGCCCACGACTTCAGCGCCGAGCTCCTCCAGGATCCGGGACCCGCGCACGAGTTCCGCCTCCTCCTCCCGGGCAGTCAAGGACTGAGGTGAGGTGTGCGTGTAGCCGTGGTGACCGACCTCATGTCCCGCAGCCAGGATGTCTCGCACTCGGTCGGGATAGCGCTCGGCCACGCGACCCGGCACGAAGAAGCTGGCGGGCATGCGGTGCTTGTCGAGCAGTCGAAGGAGCACGGGGACGCCGACCCTTGCCCCGTACCGACCCTGGGAGAGGACACCGGGCTTCCCCGCGTTGGCTGGGTTTTCTCCGATCCAGACTTCCTCGGCGTCGAAATCGAAGCTCATGACAAAGCCGCAACGCCTGCCGGCTGGCCACATCGGCGTCCTCCTCGGGGTGCCCGGCAGGCTACCGACGCTGGCTACTGGACCGTGAACGTGACCGAGGCCTTGGACGGATCTTTCAGACCGGCCGCGTCTATCGCGACCACGTTGGCCTTGTATCTCCCCGATGGAAGCGAAGGAGTGACGTACGTCCAGACCGCCGACGTACCGCTGTTGGCAGAGAGGTCTGCCTCGAGATACATCCACGCGCCCAGCGAACCATCGCTGCGGAGCCACTTCTTGGTGTCACGATTCTGGATGGCGATGCGCACCCTCGAGACGGCCTGGTTGTCGGTCGTCAGACCAGCGAGGGTCACCACGGGGTTGGACAGCACCTGGTTGTTCGTGGGCGAGGTCACGGTCCCGTTCGGCGGCTCGGAGTCTTGCCCCGAAGGTGGTGGGGGTGGAGGCTGAACGTCTCCCCCCTTGGTCATCCGCACGTAGTCGATCTGGCCGCTGAAGTAGTCGCAGGTGATCTTGATCTGGTCACAATTGATCTTGCCGCCGATCGTCAGCGGAATCTTGTTGTCGAGGGTTCCGATACTTCCGTTCTTCTTGTTGCGCTGTATCCCGTCGACATACATCGTCACCGAGCTGGAGGTGAGGACGCAGGTGAGGGTGTGCCACTGGTTGTCATTGAGCGGCGTCTTCGCCGCAGTGGCGACACGTCCGTTTGAACCCTTGAACAGGCACGACGGGATGCCCTTCGGGTTCTGGATCTTCCATTGACCACCCTTGGACTGCGCTTGCCCCTTCTGAATGATGTTTCCGAACTTCTCCTTGGTGCGGTAGCGGATCTCGACAGTGAAGTCCTGGCCGCCCGGCTCCAGGTTGATGTTGTCCGGGACCTGGATCACCCGCTCCGGAGAGGCCGGGGGCGCCGTAGGTGACCGGCGAACCCAGTTGTATCCCGTGGCCCCGGCAAACGTCGCCCCTGACTGAACCCCGGTGGGGTCGACGGCTCCGTTTAACCCGTTGCCGCTGCTGTCGTGCATGACCGAGGCACCGGGAGATTCATTCATCTCATACATCGCCGTGACGGTCCCGCTAGCAGCCAGGGCCGGGGCAGGATCCACCCCCGGTGCAGCGCCTGCCGACGTCGGGATCAGCGCGGCAATCGCTAGTGCGGACACAATGGCGACGATCGGACGTGGCACGTGCATGATGCCCCCGGTGGGTCAGTGGTCGACGAGACTCCCCCGAGCCGATGTCCTGCCACCGTAACCCCGCCGCGACATCACGCAAACCCCCTGGGCGGTCGAAGTCGAGTCGACGACCGCCCGACATCAGCCGCCCGCTCCAGCTCGTTGCTCAGCCCGGTGGCACGCCCGGGGGCAAGTCGAACATCGACCGATCGCACTGGTGCGACCGCAGCAGGTTGAAGATGTAGCCCATCCTCTCCTCGTAGGACTCCCAGTCGGGAGCGTCGCTACGGTCGGCCGAGTCGACGTCCTGGCCGAACCGGGACGCGAGCGCCAAGGCCTCGAGATCCTCAAGCACCATCAGCTCCGCGGGGAACGGCGCGCCGGCCAGGTAGGCGGGACGGGGGACGTCGCGGGACAACTCCAGGACACCCTCCGGGATCCGCAGGCCCATGTGGCTGGTCGCCACGATGGAGATGACCCAACGGCCGGGGATGGCCGCCTTGACGAAGGGGTCGGCGACTCGCTGTTCCTCCGCGCCGATCGATACGTTGGCGACGAAGATCCGGGCCGCGCGCTGCCGAGCCGCGTCGGGTCCGAGCCGGCGCAGCAGCATCGAATCGACGTAGGCGGTGAACGCGCGGGTGAGGTCGGGACTCCCAGCGATCTGTGGGTCGGCGCAGAGGTCGGCGAGGACCACCCGTGAGCCGGCCTCGTCCGCGACCGCGGACGGGATGTCGGCGAACGCGTGCACGAAGCGGACAAAGGGCGGTGCGATGTCGCCGAAGATTGCGGCGTTGCCCGCGGCCACGTTGTCAGCGACCTGATCGCCGAAGAACGGTCGAACGATCGCCGGTACGGCCTCGCCGGCGATCGATCGTCGGGCCTCCGAGCTGGCCCACTGGCCGAAGGTCAGCCAGTTCGCGTGATCGCGGCCAATGAGCGCCGCGACGGCCTCGGACAGGGCGTGGTAGCCGCGGGTGATAGCCAAGTTCCTGGCCAGCGGGTCGGGCATGTCTACGACCCGCTGGATGAAGCCCAGGTCGAGGTAAGGACTTGCGAGTCCTTCCGACGAGGCTGCCACCTGCCGAGGATACGAGCCTGGGGTGTTCGGAGGGCGAAGGTGGCCGCGCTCCGGGCCTCATGGCTCGACGAACTCAGGCGAACGAGGTTCGTCCCGTTGCCCGAGCATGAGTGCGCCAAGAAGCGTCCTTCGCGGGCAGGTTCGGGACCTCCGACCCTAGGTCACCCGTCGCGGCGATGGTCCGCTGGACGGATGGATCCCGTCGTCGCCCCCGGCCAGGTCATCGTCATCGACGTGGCCGGACTCGGTTCGCTCATCGATCTGCTGCGCGCCGACGGGTGGACGGTGCAAGGTCCTCACGTTTCCGACGGAGTGATCGGCCACACCGAGATCGAGTCCATCGATGACCTACCACGGGGAGTGGGTGACGACCAGGAAGCGGCCCACTACCGGCTGCGCGAACGAGACGACGAGGCGCTGTTCGGCTTCGCCGTTGGTCCCCAGTCGTGGAAGTCCGTTTTCTTCCCCGCCCGCGAGCTGCTCCGCCGGGTCCACTCGGACGGCGCCGAGGCTGAGCCGCCGCGTCCGGAGGGCCGAAAGGTGGCCCTGCTCGGCGCGCGCTCGTGCGACCTGCAGGCGATCGCCGTACATGACGAGGTGCTGCTCGGCCGCCCCGTGGTCGACGCGCACTACGCCGCGCGCCGCACCCCGACCTTCGTGGTGGCGGTGACCTGCGCCGATCCCGGCGGCACCTGCTTCTGCGCCTCCATGGGAACCGGGCCGGACCCGAGGGACGGCTTCGACCTGGCCCTCACCGAGCTGATCGATGACGACGGCCATCGATTCGCCGTCCGGGTCGACAGCGAACGAGCGGCCGAACTGGTCGCGCGAATCCCGTGGACGTCCGAGACCCCGGCAGACCGTACGGCGGTCGAGGAGGTGGTGAGCGAGGCGATCGGGCGGATGGGTCGCAGCCTGGACACCCACGACATCCGAGACCTGCTCTACGCCAACGCCGAGCACCCTCAGTGGGACGACGTCGCGAGCCGGTGCCTGGCATGCAGCAACTGCACCCTGGTGTGCCCGACCTGCTTCTGCACCTCCGTAGAGGACACCACGGCCCTCGCGACCGGGACCGCGGAGCGCTGGCGGGTCTGGGACTCCTGCTTCACCAGCGAGTTCACCCACCTGCACGGCGGCAGCGTCCGACCGACCACGCGAGCCCGATACCGCCAGTGGGCGACCCACAAGCTCGCCTCGTGGTGGGACCAGTTCGGCAGCTCCGGCTGCGTCGGTTGCGGCCGGTGCATCACCTGGTGCCCCGCGGCCATCGACCTCACCGCCGAGGTCGCCGCCATCCGGAGGACCCCTCTGGCCTCCTCGACGACCGACGAACCACTGGAGGTGTGACATGCGCGGCATCGACCAGCTCCTTCAGGAGCACCCATTCTTTGCCGGCCTGGACGACGCCGCCCTGACTCTCGTGGCGGGGTGCGCCGTCAACCGGCACGTCGACGCAGGCACGTACCTCTACCGAGAAGGGGATCCGGCGGAGACGTTCTTCGTCATCCGACGGGGCCGGATCGCCATCGAGGTGCACTCGCCGACCGCCGGCTCCCTCGTCATCGAGACCCTGGACGCCGGCGAGGTGCTCGGCTGGTCATGGCTGGTACCTCCCTTCCGCTGGCAGTTCGACGCTCGCGCCGTCGAAGCCACCGACCTCATGGTCATCGACGGCGCCTGCCTGCGCGGGAAGTGCGACGAGGACCCGGCACTCGGCTACGCCCTCATGCAACGGGTGGCCCACGTCATGCTCGACCGCCTCCAGGCAACCCGGGTGCGCCTGCTCGATCTCTACGGAGCCCCCCGTGAGCCTGCTCGCTGACCACGTGCCCTCGGCGGTCGAGGTCTTGGCGTCCCGACCCTTCCGGGTGGCCGGGGCCCGGCCCGACACCGCCGACACGGTGACGCTCACCCTCGATCCCGTCGACGGACCACCTCTGACGTTCTCACCCGGACAGTTCACGATGCTCGGTCGCCTCGGAGTCGGGGAGGTGCCGATCTCGATCAGCGGTGACCCGGCAGCGGCGTCACTCGTCCACACCATCCGTGACGTGGGCGGCGTCACCCACGTGCTCACCCAGGCGCAGGTCGGGGATGTGCTCGAGGTCCGAGGCCCGTACGGCCGGGGGTGGCAGATCGAGGACGGTCGGGGCGGTGATGTCGTGCTCGTGGCCGGCGGCATCGGTCTGGCTCCGCTTCGCCCGGTCGTCCACCAGCTGATGGCCGAGCGCCGCAGCTACGGCGCCGTCGTCGTGCTCAGTGGCGCGCGCAGCCCCGCCGACCAGCTCTACCCCGGTGAGCTCGGGCGCTGGCGCGACCATGGCATCACCGTCGAGACCATCGTCGACCGCGGCACCGCCGAGTGGCGCGGCCGCGTCGGCCTGGTCACCACGCTCGTGCCCCGGGCCGAGGTCGACCCAGGGCAGACCCTCGCCCTGATCTGCGGTCCCGAGGTGATGATGCGCTACGTCTCCCGCGCACTCCTCGACCGGGGTGTCGCCCCCACACGTATCCGAATGTCCATGGAACGCAACATGAAGTGCGGCGTCGGCCTGTGTGGCCACTGTCAGCTGCGTGAGCTGTTCATCTGCATCGATGGGCCAGTTCTCGACTACCCGAGGCTGGCTCCGCTGCTCGCCGTCCGGGACGTGTGACGTGGTGACCGACCGACCGACCCTCGCCGTCTGGAAGTTCGCCTCGTGCGACGGCTGCCAGCTGACCATCCTCAACTGCGAGGACGAGCTCATCCCGCTGGCCGGTGCTGTGCAGATCGCGTACTTCCCCGAGGCCACCCGAGGCGTCGTCGAGGGCCCGTACGACGTGTCACTCGTCGAGGGGTCGGTGACCACGCCTGAGGACGCCGAGCGGATCCAGGAGATCCGGCGGTTGTCGGGAATCCTGGTCACCATTGGGGCCTGCGCAACCAGCGGCGGCATCCAGGCACTGCGCAACTTCACCGACGTCGCGGAATACCGATCGGTGGTCTACGCCCACCCGGAGTACCTCAAGACCCTCGAGCACTCGACGGCCATCGCCGACCATGTCACCGTCGACGTCGAGCTGCGTGGCTGTCCCGTCGACAAGAACCAGCTGCTCGGGGTGCTCACGGCCCTGCTCGACGGTCGGACCCCACGGGTGCCGGGCTACAGCGTGTGCGTCGAGTGCAAGCAACGAGGGAACGTCTGCGTAGCGGTCGCCCATGGCACGCCATGCCTCGGCCCGGTCACGCAAGCTGGCTGCGGCGCGCTCTGCCCGGCGTTCTCCCGCGGGTGCTACGGCTGCTTCGGGCCGCAGGACACCGCCAACACCGCCTCGCTCGCCGGCCAGCTCACCGACCTCGGGATGCCCGACCGCGACGTGCTGCGGATCTTCCGCACCTTCAACGCCGCGAGCGCGCCATTCCGCGCGGAGAGCGAGCGGCACGAGCCGGCCGCCGACCGACACGAGAGGTCCAGGTCATGACCCACAAGATGTCCGGTGACCACGTGCTCAAGGCGGACCCCCTTTCCCGGGTCGAGGGTGAGGGCGCAATGAAGGTCGTCATCCGCGACGGCCAGGTCCATGACGTCGAGCTGCGCATCTTCGAGCCGCCGCGCTTCTTCGAGGCCTTCCTGCGCGGGCGGGCCTGGACCGAGCCGCCGGACATCACCGCCCGCATCTGTGGGATCTGCCCGGTCGCCTACCAGATGAGTGCCTGCCTGGCGATCGAGGCCGCGTGCGGCGTCACCGTGCCAGACGAGATCCGGCTCATGCGCCGCCTCCTCTACTGCGGGGAGTGGATCGAGAGCCACGCCCTGCACATCTACCTGCTGCACGCCCCGGACTTCCTCGGCTACGACGGTGCCGTCGAGATGGCTGCCGACCACCGAGACCTCGTCGAGCGTGGGCTCTCCCTGAAGAAGGCGGGCAACGCGCTGATGACCGTGGTCGGGGGGCGCTCGGTGCACCCCGTCAACGTGCGCGTCGGTGGCTTCTACCGGATGCCTACCCGCAGCGAGCTGCTCGCGCTCCGCCCACAGCTCGAGCGCGCCCGCGACGACGCGGTCGCGACGACGGCGTGGGTCGCCGGCTTCGACTTCCCCGACTTCGAGCAGACCCAGGAGTACGTCGCGCTGCGCTCCCCCCACGGTTATCCCCTCGAGGGGGGCTCGGTCATCTCGAGCGGCGGGCGGGCCTTCGAGGTCGCCGACTTCGGCGACGTCATCATCGAGGAGCACGTCGCGCGGTCCACCGCGCTGCACGCCAAGCTCGACGGGCGCACACCGTACGTCGTGGGGCCGCTCGCCCGCTACTCCCTCAACCAGGACCAGCTCTCCGAGGTGGCTCGCACGGCGGCGCACGACGCGGGTCTCGGGCCAGAGTGCCGCAACCCGTTTCGGTCGATCATCGTGCGGTCCGTCGAGCTCGTCTATGCCCTCGACGAGGCGATCCGGATCATCGACGGCTGGCACGGCGCGGCGGAGGCCGCAGTCCCGGTGGCTGCGCGGGCCGGGGTCGGTCACGGCGCCACCGAGGCGCCCCGCGGCGTCCTGTTCCACCGGTACGAACTGGCAGAGGACGGCACCATCCTCGACGCGGTCATCGTGCCGCCGACCTCGCAGAACCAGGACAGCATCGAGCAGGACCTCATGGGCTTCGTCCAGGACCGGTTGCACCTGTCGCCGGAGGAACTCACGTTGCGCTGCGAGCAAGCCGTCCGCAACTACGATCCGTGCATCTCCTGCGCCACCCACTTCCTCGACCTCACGTTGGAGCGGTCATGATCCGGCTGCTCATCGGCCTGGGAAACCCTGACCGCGGCGACGACGGCGTCGGGATCGCGGTGCTGCAGCCGGCTCGTCGATCACTTGCCGCCGGGAGTCGACGCGATCGTGATCGACGACCCATCGACCCTGCTCGACACCTGGGACGGGGCCGACGAGGTGGTCGTCGTCGACGCCGTCGTCTCCGGGTGCGACCCCGGCACGGTGCTCACTCTCGACGTCAGCCACGACCCCCTCCCCTCGCAGGGTTGGGGAAGTGGGGGGACCCACGCACTGGGGCTGGCGGCCGCCGTCGAGCTGGCCCGAGCGCTCGGCCGCCTGCCGCGGCGGCTCGTGGTGGTCGGCGTCGAGGGCGCGGCCGTGAACCCGGGTGAAGGACTGTCCGGGTTGGTGGCTGCCAGCGTCGAACCCGCCGCGGCCGCGGCGCTTCTGGCGTTAGGGGACGGTGAGCGCTGATGTGTCTCGGCACCCCTTGCCAGGTCGTGGCCCCTCCAGCCGAAGCCTCGGCCCTCGTCCGTGACGGCGCCCGCGAGGTCACCGTCTCCCTGCTCACCCTCGACGTCCCCGTCGGAGTCGGTGACTGGGTGCTCGTCCACTGCGGGCTCGCGCTCGCGCCGCTGACCGAGGCCGAGGCGTTGGACGCCTTGGCCCTTCGCACCGTCGAGGAGTCCCCATGAACCCCCGCCGCCGGACCGGCCTCCTGCTTGCTCTCGTCACCGCGACGATCAGCGGGTTCTCGGTGTTCGTCAACGGCTACGGCGTACGGGCCGTCGGCAACGCGACGACGTACACCACGCTGAAGAACAGCGTCGCCTTCGTCCTGATCGCGGTCGCGGTGGCCGGGCTGATCACGAACCGCTCGATCGACCGGCCGGTCCTCACCCGCCCGACAAGGGGCCGGCAGTGGTTCGGGCTGGGCGTCGTCGGCGTCCTCGGCGGCGCCCTCGCGTTCGTGCTGTTCTTCGAGGGCCTCGCACGGGCCTCCTCGACCAACGCCGCGTTCCTCCACAAGACGCTGCTCGTGTGGGTCGCGCTGCTCGCCGTGCCGCTGCTTCGCGAGCGGCTCGGCGGCTGGCACGTGCTCGCGATCGCCTTGCTCGTGGTGGGTCAGATCGGGCTCGCTGGCGGCATCTCCCAGCTGTTCGGGGCCGGCGAGGCCATGGTGCTGGCTGCCACCGTCCTGTGGGCCGTCGAGGTCGTCGTTGCGAAGTGGCTGCTCGGTGACCTGACTTCGTGGACCCTAGGCGTGACCCGGATGGGCGTGGGCAGCGCTGTGCTGCTCCTGTGGTCCGCGTCGCGTGGCGGGCTCGGAGTCGTGACCAGCCTGTCTGGGGAGCAATGGGGCTGGGTGCTGCTCACCGGGCTGCTCCTGGCCGGCTACGTCGGCACCTGGTACGCCGCGCTCGCCCGGGCGCAGGCCGTCGACGTGACCGCGGTGCTGGTGGTGGGCGCCGTCCTCACCGCGGTGCTCGCCACCGTGGTCCAGGGCGCGGCGATCGCTCCGCAGCTCGGCTGGCTGCTGCTGATCCTTGCTGGGGGCGCACTGGTAGCCGTACCAGCCCGACGGTCGCCTGCGGAGACTGCTGCATGACGGCCACGACGATCCCCGGGCCGGACGGCGCGCTGCTCTTTGCCCGCTACGCCTACCCGCCCAACGCGTTGGGCTACTGCGGCGGCGACGACCCGGCCAGCCTGCTCGAACGCACGGCCGCCGGCGCGGTCGACGACGACCTGCGGCGCGCGCTCCGCTCCTTCGAAGGTGCCTGGCCCTATCTCGAGCTCATCGCCCACGCGAACGGAATCGCCGACCCTCTCGACGCCCGCGTCGTCGAGGCGTACTGGATCGGCAACGAGCTGCTCGCTGCGGTCGACCCCCGACTGATGGCGACCTCGCTGGAAGCGCGGTTCCGGCCGCGACTGGGCCGCTCGTGGTTGCCCCTGGGTGAGGCGGCCGGCGCGGGAGCCCTGCCGCACCACAGCTTCCACGTGCTCGGGGTCTATCCCTACGTCGGACTGCTGCGCACGGGCGTCGTCGAGGAGCCTCTTCGTGTGCTCGACCGCTGCCGGATCCGCTGGGGGCGGGTCGTGGAGCTGGCCGGTGACCAAGCCGTCGTGCGGTCCCAGCCGCTGGTGTGGGACGGACGACGCTTGTCCATCGGCCAACCCGCGCGGGAACTGGTCACGGCGCGCTCCGAGGGGTCCGGCCTCGCCCGACGGCTACACCCCGGCGACTGGTGCTCCCTGCACTGGGACTGGGTGTGCGACCGGCTCGACCCCGCCCAGGTCGGCCGGCTGCACGAGCAGACGCTGCGCAGCCTGGCCGCCGTCGACCGGGCCCCGGCCACGGTGCTGGCTTAAGGCCACAGTCGGCCACGGTCGAAGACGCGGTCGTGGCAGGGTTTGACCCCGTGGCACACACCTGGCGACCCGAGATCCGGTCGGATCGGGCGCGCGAGGAACGGGCACAGGCAGCACGGGCCCACCGGGGCGCCGCATCCGCAGGTCACAGCCTCACTGGCGAGCGCACCCTCCCCCATATCTGGCACGAGAACTACTGGTTCAGGAGGCATGAGGCTGCCTACCTCCACATCGTGGATCTGATCGAGCAGTCGGCCGCCGCAAGGGTCCTCGATGCCGGGTGCGGTGAGGGTTATGGCTCCGAGATCCTGAGCCGGTCGGGAGCTGAACGAACCGTCGGGCTCGACTACGACCAGTCGACCTTGACGCTCATGCGGAAGACGTACGACGAAGTCATTCCGGTCAAGGGCAACCTTGTCATGCTCCCCTTTCAGAACAACTCCTTTGACACAGTCGTCAGCCTGCAGGTGATCGAGCACATCTGGGAGCAAGAGCGGTTCGTCGCTGAGTGCGCGCGGGTCACCAGGTCTCTCGGCAGGATCGTCATCTCTACCCCGAACCGGCTCACCTTCTCACCCGGGCTAGGGCGAGGCGAAAAGCCGCTCAATCCCTTTCATGTCAACGAGTTCGACCCAGACGAACTGCGGACGCTGATGGACGCAACGTCTGTCGCGCAGACAATGGCCGGCTTGAAGCATGGCCCCCGGATCCAGGATTGGCAGAAGCAGCACGGGTCCTTGGTCAAGACGCAGCTCGCGCAGCCACATACCCACTGGTCGGACGAACTGGCTGCCTTTGTGGCATCAGTCAGCGCAGAGGACTTCGAAGTCTCGGACGATGACGTGGACCAGTCACTCGATCTGATCATCGTTGCGAGCTGTGGGTGACTCCGTGAGCCGCGAGCCCGTCGGCACGTGCTGCATCGTTTTGCACTCACATTTGCCTTGGGTGCTTCACCACGGCGCCTGGCCGGTCGGTGAGGAGTGGCTGCACCAGGCATGGGCCAGCTCCTACCTGCCCGTCATCGAGCTGCTCGAACGGCTCGCTCTCGACGGCCGAACAGAACTGCTGACACTGGGGATCACGCCGATCCTCGCCGCCCAGCTGGACGACGCATACGCCCTGCATGAGTTCCACACCTGGCTCGGCTTCTGGCAGTCCCGAGCAGAGGGTCTAGCAGCCAGCCCCGGGGAAGCCGGCGAGGCAGGGCGCCGGGAGTACGCCAACGCCAGCCGAGCGGTCATGACGTTCGAACAGCGTTGGCGCAGCGGCGCCTCGCCGGTCCTCCGCCCGCTCGTTGATTCCGGTGTCGTCGAACTTCTCGGCGGACCGGCGACGCACCCGTTCATGCCACTCCTCGACGACCGCATCGCGCGCTTCGCCCTGGCCACCGGACTCGACGACGCCTCCCAGCGCCTCGGGCATCGGCTGCGGGGTCTCTGGCTCCCCGAGTGCGGCTACCGCCCCGGGCTGGAGGACCTCCTCGGCAACGAGGGAGTCGGCCATCTGCTGCTCGATGGACCGACGCTGCTTGGCGTCCAGGCATCCACGGCGGACGCCTGGACCCTCGGCGAGAGCGACGTGGTTGCCTTCGGGCGCGACCTCGAGGTGACCTATCGGGTCTGGTCGCCTCGCCGTGGATACCCTGGAGGACCTTGGTATCGAGACTTCCACAGCTTCGACCACGACTCAGGAATCCGCCGATCACGCGTGACGTCAGCGCGTACGCCGCCGGAGGAGAAGGCGCCTTACGACCCCGACCGCGCCTCGATGGCGGTTGCCTCCGACGTCGAGGACTTCGTCTCGACGGTGCACAAACGGCTCACCGACATCAAGTCCGCTCGCGAAGGCCGTCCGGGCTTGGTGGTCGTGGGCTACGACACCGAGCTTTTCGGGCACTGGTGGCACGAAGGCCCCGCCTTCCTCGAGGGCATCCTTCGCGCCCTCCCCGAGGCAGGGGTCCGGGTCACCACGCTCGGCGGCGCCATCCGATCTGGTCACGTCACCGGACATGTCGACCCCGGCCCTGGCTCCTGGGGGACGGGCAAGGACTGGCAGATCTGGGACGGCGAGGCGGTCACTGACGTAAAGGAGCGAAACGCGGCCACCCAGGCGCGGCTCGTGAAGGTGGTCGAGTCACACTGCACGGTCGAGGCCGGCCGCTCCGACGTCTCGGGCAGACGACTAGACCTCGATCAGCTGGCTCGGGAAGCGCTGCTCGCCCTGTCCAGCGACTGGGCTTTCATGGTCAGCCACGACAGCGCCGCCGAATATGCCCGGTCGAGGTCCGCCGGTCACGCAGCCGCCTTCGATCGCCTCGCATCGGCGGTCGAGAAGCGGCCGAGCATCGCCCTGGACGTTGCCGCCGAGCTGCGTGCCATCGATGGTCCGTTCGCCCACGTGGACGCCCGACTGCTCTGACCTCAGCGGCTTCGAGGCCTGACGTACGCTGCCGACCGATGCGCATCCTCATCTTGTCGTGGGAATACCCCCCGCTCGTCTATGGCGGGCTGGGCCGCCACGTGCACGCCCTCGCCGAGGCGCAAGCAGCCGAGGGCCACGAAGTCGTCGTGGTGACCCAGGCGACTGAAGGTGCTCCGTCCGACACGATTGTCGGTGGAGTGCGGGTCGTCAGAGCCGTTCCCGACCCACCGGCCCTGCCGATGAGCGATCTCCTGGCGTGGGTCATGGGGTTCGAGCACGCTCTAACCCGCGCTGCCCTACGGGTCGCGCAGAGCCTCCAGCCGCAGGTGGTGCACGGTCACGACTGGCTCGTCGCGCACACAGCTACCACGATCAAGGAGACCTACGAGATTCCGCTGGTTGCCACGATTCACGCCACCGAAGCCGGCCGGCACCAAGGGTGGTTGCCCGGGCCGCTCAACAAGGCTGTGCACACCGTCGAGTGGTGGCTGACCTACGAGGCGCGTCGCGTCATCACCTGTTCCTCACACATGCGCTGGGAGGTCACCCGCCTGTTCGACCTGCCCCCGGCATCTGTGGACGTCATCCCGAACGGAATCGACCTGACGCACTGGGACGTCCCGGTTGACGTTGTCGCTCAGGCTCGGCGCACGTACGGCGCCGGAGGCCCGCTCCTGATGTTCACCGGCCGCCTCGAGTGGGAGAAGGGTTGCCACACGTTGCTCGATGCAGTGCCCCGGCTCCGCCGCCGCCATCCGGGGCTTCGCTTGGTCGTGGCCGGCGAGGGCTCAAAGGCCGGTGAGCTGCGAGCTCACGCCAAGCGGCTGCGGCTCGGCAGGTCGGTCAGCTTCTTGGGCTGGGTCCCACCCGACGAGCTGGCGGCCCTCGCGGCCGCGGCCGACGTTGCCGTTGTCCCGTCGATCTACGAGCCTTTCGGGCTCGTCGCCCTGGAGGCCGCCGCCTCGGGAACCCCGATCGTCGTCGGCGACACAGGCGGACTGCGCGAGTTCGTGGAGCACGGCATCACCGGTCTCCGGTTCACTCCCGGAGATCACGCTGGTCTGGCCGACGCCATCACAGCGCTGCTGCGTGACGACCTGCTCGCGCGGCGCCTCGAGCGCGACGCCCGGGTCGTTCTCGCCCGGGACTACACGTGGGAGAGCGTGGCCGCGCGCACGGTCGATGTCTATGAGCGCGCGGTGCGAGAGGAGCAGGTCCTGCAGGCCTCGCTGGCTGCGTCCGCGACGATGCGGGCCCCCGATGTCACGAGCCCCGCTGCCGCGCTGCGTCTTGTCGTCCTCGACGGCAACTTGCTGGCGAAGGGTTAGGTGCGCCAGGTCGGCGCAACGGTCTTGCGGTAGTTGCGGCCGAACACGCCGCCGATGATGCTCAGGACCGGTCCAGGCACCTGCTCTCGGATGGCCCGCTCTTCATCCGGTGCGGCTCCGTCAAGCACCCAGGCGAAGAACTGCCCACCCTTGGCCGGGCTGACCTTACCGAAAGCGCGGCCCATGGCCTTGATCGCCGGATGGTCGGCGTTGGCATGCAGCAGCTCCTCGGTCTCGGCCTCCTCGTGGTCTAGATGGCTCACCGTTGCCGTCTTGAGCGCCTCGAATCCCACCCGAACCGAGGCCGCATCGTCGCCGGAGGCCGTACGCACGAAAGCCCACATGGATTCTCGTATCTCCTCCAGCGCCGTCGCCATCGCTGCATGCTCGGAGTCGAGCTCGGCCAGCAGCTCCGAGCTGACGCCGATCGCCTTGAAGGCTGGAAAGGCGATGCGCTCCTCGCCCTCGTGATGATCGGTCAGCTGCCGATCGAAATTCAGCCAGGCCAGGTTGATCTGCTCCACGCGTGCGGTGTCACCGGGAGCGAAGGCACGCAGTGCACCGATGAAGCGCTCGATGTCGCGCCGGATAGCCCCGTGAATGGCCTTGTTCATGCTCATCTGGGTCATGCGCGGACCCTAGGGGACCGGCGGGGCCTAACGACACACTCGAAACCAGACTGATACCTGTCCCCGGCCCTCGCTCAGCCGGGCGAGGCGGCCCTCAGGAGTGCATCGACGTGCACCGAGGTCGTGTCGATCAACGGCACGTCGGTCAGCTCGGCCAGTCGAAGCATCCCGAGCTCGGTGCAAGCGAGCGCAATACCCGCACACCCTTCGGCCGACATCCGTTCGACCAGATCGGCATACCAGCGACGAGATTCCTCGATCACCACCCCGCGCACGAGCTCGTCGTACACGATCCGATGAGCCTGTGCGCGGTCGGCGGCCGTTGGTGTGCGCACCTCGAGCCCGTGATCCCGAAGCCCTTCTGCGTAGAAGGGTTGCTCCATCGTGTACGCCGTCCCGAGCAGCCCAACGCTCCAGAGACCGGCCGTTCTAAACGCGCCCGCCGTGGCGTCGATCACGCTCACGAGCTGGGTCCCCGGTGGCAGCGCCTGCGCGACGGCATCAGCGACCAGGTGCATGGTGTTGGCACACATGCCAACGACATCGGCGCCTCCCCTGACCACCGAAAGGGCCGCGGCGGCCATAGCCTCCCCCGCCGCCTCCCAGTCGCCGGACTGCTGCATCGAGACGATCTGGGCGAAGTCGACGGAGTGCAGGAGGACGACCGGTTGCCGATACGGGACGTCGGAACCGTCGCGAACGCGCTCGTTGAGCAGCCGGTAGTAGACCGCCGTCGACTCCCAGGACAGCCCGCCGACAAGTCCGATCGTCCGCATCGGCTACACCTTAGGCGCCGCATTCGGTGGGGTGCTGGCCGACGCGGCTCGCGCCGTCTTGGCGGCGATGTCGGCCAGCGCCTCCCGTTTGGCACGGTTGGCCTCGTGAACCGCTCGTCGGTCCTTCAACAGCTTCCCAGGGACCCCGCCGACCACCGAGTAGGGCGGCACCTCCCCCCGCACGAGGGTGTGCGCCGCCAGCACACAGCCCTCGCCCACCAGAGCGCCGCGCAACACACTTGCCTTCGTCCCGATCCAGCAGTCCGGACCGATCCGCACGGGCGTCTTGACGATCCCCTGGTCCTTGATCGGCAGGGTCACGTCGTCAAAGACGTGGTCGAAGTCGCAGATGTACACCCAGTCGGAGACGATCGTCGAATCACCGATCTCGATGTCGAGATAGCAGTTGACGGTGTTGTCGCGCCCCAGAACGACCTTGTCCCCGACCCGCAGAGACCCCTCGTGGGCGCGCAAGCGGTTCTCATCTCCGAGGTGCACCCAGCGGCCAAGGATCAGCCGCCCCATCCCGGGCCGGGCATACAGCTCCACCCGGCGGCCGAGGAACACGAATCCTTCGGTGATCACGTGAGGGTGCCTGAGACGCAGCCAGCCAAACCGCCAGTAGCGGACGAGGTAGAACCACGACCACGCCCGGTGCCGGACCACCCACCGCAGGCTGCCGATGGTGAAACACCTCGCCTGCCTCGGATCCCTGGGCGGCAGGCGACGTAGGCGACGAATCACCTCGGGGACGCTACCGCTGAATTCAGCAAGACCGCGGCTCAGGGCTTCGTGCCGGTGACACTCACGTTGTAGAAGAGCTCGGCCGGCACCACCTTGCTCATCACTCGCTCGTCAAGCGCAGACAGCGCGAGCCACCCCCGGTAGGCGAACATCGCCCAGTTCCAGCCGAGCGACCCGGGTCGCACCGCGGCCTCCAACGTACGAACCGGCCAGCCGAACCAGGAGGCGGTCAGCTCTTCGGTCACCGTCGTGACGTCGACGGCACCGGCCCGCAAGCACGTCCGCGCCAACGTGTGCGGGTCGAAGGTGTGCAGGTCCACGACCGCCTCCAGGGCAGCCGCAGCCGACGACTCGTCGAGCTCGACCGATGATCTGCCGTACTTCTCGCGCAGCCGACCGTGGCGCAACGCACGGGTAGCCGCCCACCAGGTCGCCTGAGACAGCTTGCGGGCAACCAGGTCCCCGTTGCGGGTCGGCTCACCAGCGAACACGAAGCGGCCCCCCGGCTTGAGCACCCGCAAGACCTCGCCCAACGCCGCCTCGACGTCGGGGATGTGATGCAGCACCGCATGTCCCACGACCAGGTCGAAGGTCTCGTCGTCATAAGGAAGCCGCTCAGCATCCGCCACGCGACCGTCGAGCGCGAACCCGAGTGCTGTGGCATTGCGTTGAGCCGCGGCGACCATCCCCGAACTGATGTCCGTGACGTGCCCTTGCTCGAGAACACCGGCCTGCTTGAGGTTCAGCAAGAAGAATCCGGTGCCGCACCCGACTTCGAGCGCGGAGCCGTACGGCCATCCATCCGTTCCGGCCACGTGCATGAACCGGTCTCGGGCGTAATCGATACATCGCTTGTCGAAGGAGATCGACCATTTGCCGTCATAGGTGGTCGCCTCCCAGTCGTGATAGATCACGTTGGCGAGCTTCGGATCGTCGTAGGCCGCGCGCAGCTGCTCGCGCGTGGTCGTCATGTCAACACCATCAGACTCAGCACCATCAGACTCAGCGCCATCAGACTCAGCGCCCGACGAACGTGGCCTTGCCGGGGCCGTGCTCGACGAAGGAGCTCATCCCCACCGCACGATCCTCGGTGGCGAACAGGCCGTTGAACTGCAGCCGCTCCACCTCCAGACCCGTGTCAAGATCGGCCTCGAGGCCGGCATCGATCGCCTCCTTGGCTGCTCGCAGGGCGTACGGCGGCCCGGCCGCGAAGCTCTGAGCCAGCTCCAGCGCCGCGGAGTAGACGTCGTCCGGGGCGACGACCCGGTCGACGAGACCGATCGAGAGCGCCTCCGACGCCGACACGAAGCGCCCACTGAAGATCAGGTCCTTGGCCCGCGACGGGCCGATCAGCCTCGGCAGCCGCTGGGTTCCTCCTGCTCCGGGAATGATGCCAAGCAGGATCTCAGGTTGGCCGAGCTTGGCGTTGTCGCCGGCGATTCGCAGGTCACAGCAAAGCGCGAGCTCACAACCACCACCCAGTGCGTAGCCGGTGACGGCAGCGATCGTCGGCTTGGGGATGTCGGCAACAGCGGTGAACGCCGCCTGCAGGTCGGCCGTGCGATCCGCGGCGTCTTGGTAGTCCCAGGACACCATCTCCTTGACGTCGGCCCCGGCGGCGAAAACCTTCGGGCCGCCGTAGACGATGACTGCACGGACCTCCCGCAGGCGTCTCGCCTCCGCCGCCGCCTCCCGGATCCCTGCCTGGACCAGGCCAGAGATCGCATTCATCGGTGGCCGGTCGAGGCGAATCGTCCCCACCCCGTCGGCCACCTCGAGGCGAACGTGCTCGTTGAGCTCAGTCGTCGTCGTCATGCGCTGCAGGGTAGTCGGCGTGTCGTCGACGCCATCGTTCCGGCAGGATGGCCCAGTGACGACGCAGGGTAGTGACGGCGCCGAGACCGAGCGCTCGAGACCCTGGCCGGGGCAGTGGAGTCCGCTCGGCGTGACAGCCGACGACGAGGGCGTGAACGTCGCGCTGTGGGCCGAGGGAGCCGACCGGGTCGAGTTGTGCTTGTTCGACGACGACGATCGCGAAGAACGGGTCGAGTTGGACGAGAAGACCTACCACATATGGCACGGCTATCTTCCCGGCATTCGACCCGGACAGCGGTACGGCTTTCGCGTGGACGGCCCCTGGGACCCCGCGAGCGGTCTGCGGTTCAACAACGCGAAGCTGCTGGCCGATCCCTATGCCCGCGCTGTCGACGGACGACTGACCTACGACTCAGCGGTCTTCGGGCATGTCCACGGTGGCCCTGACGACGAGCGGGACGATCGCGACTCAGCGCCGTACGTGCCCCGCTCGGTCGTCGTTCGTGACCACTTCGACTGGGGCGATGATCGCGCACCGCGCACGCCCTGGGCGGACACGGTCATCTACGAGGCGCACGTGCGTGGTCTCACCATGAAGCACCCGGATGTGCCAGAGCACCAACGGGGAACCTACGCCGGACTTGCTCATCCTGCGGTGGTCGGTCATCTCGCTTGGCTTGGCGTCACCGCGGTCGAGCTGCTGCCGATCCATCACTTCATCACCGAGGAGCACCTGGCACGTGCCGGGTTGGTCAACTACTGGGGCTACAACTCCTTGGCCTACTTCGCTCCCGAGGCGTCCTACTCCTCGACCGGCAGCCTCGGCGGCCAGGTGTCGGAGTTCAAGGCCATGGTCAAGGCGCTGCATGCGGCCGGCCTCGAGGTGATCCTCGACGTGGTCTACAACCACACGGCCGAGGGAGGCGCTCGCGGTCCGACCCTGGCCTTTCGGGGCCTGGGCAACGCCGACTACTACAAGCTGGGCACAGATCCACGCGACTACGCCGACTACACCGGCTGCGGTAACACCCTCGACCTGTCGCACCCCCACGTCCTGCAGCTGGTCATGGACTCCTTGCGCTACTGGGTGCAGGAGATGCACGTCGACGGGTTCCGCTTCGACCTCGCCTCCGCGCTGGCGCGATCGTTGCACGACGTCGACATGCTGAGCGGGTTTCTCACAACCATCCAACAAGATCCAGTGCTGTCCCGGGTCAAGCTGATCGCCGAACCATGGGACGTCGGCGACGGCGGCTACCAGGTGGGTGAGTTCCCCCCTCTGTGGTCCGAGTGGAATGACAAGTACCGGGACACCGTCCGTGACTTCTGGCTCGGTTCGAACGGCGGCCTGCTGGCGCTCGGCTACCGGCTGACCGGCTCGTCGGACCTATACGCCGACGACGGTCGCCGTCCCGTCTCCTCCGTCAACTTCATCACGGCGCACGACGGTTTCACCTTGCGCGACCTCGTCACCTACAACGGTAAGCACAACGAGGCGAACGGCGAGGACAACCGTGACGGAACCGACAACAACCGTTCATGGAACCACGGCGTCGAAGGCGAGACCGACGACGACCAGATCCGCGGCGCGCGCCGCCGGACGCTGCGGGCAATGATGGCGACCCTCCTGCTGTCAACGGGCGTGCCGATGATCACCGCAGGCGACGAGCTGGGCAGGACGCAGCGGGGGAACAACAACGCCTACTGTCAGGACAACGAGATCTCGTGGGTCGACTGGGCACTGGAGCCGTGGAAGGTCGATCTTCTGGAGTTCACTCGGCTACTTCTCAGGCTGCGACGCGAGCACCCAGCATTGCGGCACAAGCACTTCTTCGACGGTCGCCCCTCGCTGCCAGACGGCGTGAAGGACCTGACCTGGTTCGGCCCGCACGGTGGCGAGCTCACCGAGGAGGAGTGGTGGGATCCCGCGGCGCGAACAGTCGGGATGTACGTCTCCGGAGACGCCTTGAAGTCTCGTACGCCGCGCGGCGAGCCACTCACCGACACGTCCTTCCTGCTGCTTCTCCATGCCGGGTCAAAGGATCGGACGTTCACCCTCCCGGGCCCGCCCTGGGCCACGAGCTTCCGGCCGTTGTTCAACACCGCCCACGAGCGCCCTAAGGCCGACGAGGCCGCGCTGGCCGCCGGTTCACAGGTGACCCTGGCCCCTCGATCGGTCACGCTGCTCGAAGCATCGGCTGAGCCTGCCACCTGATGAGGCTCAGGGCTGCCTCTGCGACCATCCCGCACCGGCGCATCGTGCTGATCGGTCCACTCGTCCCCCAGGGCACCCAGCAGCTAGCGCAAGACCTGGTCGCTGGCTGCTCCGACCGTGGCCGGTGTGGCCATGACGTTCAGTTCGGCGCTGCTCGCCAGCAACGGATGGCTTGGCAAGACGCGAACCGTATAGCCGAACGGCCCGGTGCGATCGAGCGACACCGAGCCTTCGTAGCGGAACATGCCATAGGGCAGGGCCTCAACGACGTGGAGGTGGAGGTAGGCAGGTGAGATCAGCTGGTCACGAGCGTCGACAGCACCGAAGACCAGCTCGACGGTGACGTCATCGGGGGTGAGCTGACCGAGCGACACGCTGGCTCGTACGACCAAGGTCTGGCCGAGCTCGGGATTTTTGTCCACCCCACCGGGCTCAACGTGTTCCACGCGCACCTCGGGCCATGCCTTGTGGACCCGGTCCTTCCAGGCGGCAAGCTCCTTGGCGCCCGGGAAGTCCGGCCCGTCAACAGCACGAGCCGCGGATGCCGCCGGTGTGTAGAGATCGATGACGTAGTCGTGCACCATCCGGCTGGCCAGGACCTTGGGTCCGACGGTGCGCAACATGTGTCGCACCATCGCCAGCCACCGGTGCGGCAGGCCATCGGGGTCTCGATCGTAGAACCGCGCAGTGACCTCGTTCTCGATCAACTCGTAGAGCGCGGCTGCCTCGAGATCGTCACGGCGGTCCGGATCGTCGACATCATCCGCGGTGGGGATGGCCCACCCGTTCTCCCCGTCATACATCTCATCCCACCAGCCATCGAGGATCGACAGGTTGAGGCACCCGTTCAGCGCGGCCTTCATCCCGGATGTGCCGCACGCCTCGAGCGGTCGCAACGGGTTGTTGAGCCACACATCACAACCGGGGTAGAGGCGTCGGGCCATGGCCATGTCGTAGTTGGGCAGGAAGACGATCCGGTGCCGCACCTCTGGATCGTCAGCAAACCTGACGAGTTGCTGGATCAGCTTCTTCCCGCCCTCGTCTGCGGGATGGGACTTGCCGGCCACCACGATCTGGATGGGGTGCGTTGGATGCAGCAGCAGGTCCTTGAGCCGCTGTTCGTCGCGCATCATCAAGGTCAGCCGCTTGTACGACGGCACACGCCGGGCGAACCCGATCGTCAGCACGTCCGGATCCAAGACGTCGTCCACCCAGCCGAGCTCGGCGGCACTCGCCCCGCGCTGCCCCCATGCGGCTCGCAGGCGGCGACGTACCTCACGAACGAGCTGAGCCCGCAACTCGTTGCGTACGGCCCAGATCTCGGGCTCCGGCACGGAATCGATCGACTCCCAGCCCCGCGCCTCCTCGATGAGCTCTGGTCCGATGGCCGCAGCCGCCAGCTCGAGCACCTCTGGCGCCACCCAGGTCGGCGCGTGGACACCGTTGGTGATCGACGTGATCGGGACCTCGGCGCTGTCGAACGAGGGCCACAACCCGTTGAACATCCCCCGGCTCACAACTCCGTGCAGGCGCGCCACTCCATTCGCCCGCTGCGCCAGCCGTAGACCCATCACGGCCATGTTGAAAACTCCGGGATCGCCACCGTCGTAGGTCTCTGCCCCGAGCGCCAGCACGAGGTCGACGCTCACCCCAGGAGCCGCGTTGTCTCCGCCGAAATAGCGCTCGACCAGTTCGCGAGGGAATCGATCGATACCGGCCGGGACAGGCGTGTGCGTGGTGAAGACCGTTCCCGCTCGCGCCGCCTCGACAGCTTCCTCGAAGCTGAGTCCTGCACCTTCAACCAGTTCCCGGATGCGTTCGAGACCCAGAAATCCCGCATGGCCTTCGTTGGTATGGAATACCTCAGGGGCTGGCGCGCCGGAGTTTTCGCAGTAGGCGCGGATCGCCCGGATCCCGCCGATGCCGAGCAGCATCTCCTGTTGGAGTCGGTGCTCCGAGCTGCCGCCGTACAGCCGGTCCGTGACCTCGCGCTCGGATGGCGCGTTCGACTCGATGTCGGAGTCGAGCAGCAGCAGTGCCACCCGGCCAACCTGCGCCCGCCACACCTGCGCATGCAGGCTGCGGCCGTCGGGCAGGCCGACCGTCACGATGACCGGCTGATCGCCCTGATCGCGCAACAGCTCGATGGGCAGGTCGTTCGGATCGAGCACGGGGTAGTACTCCTGCTGCCAGCCCTCCGCGTTCAGCGACTGCTTGAAGTAGCCGCTGCGATAGAGCAGGCCCACCGCCACGATGGGTACGCCGAGGTCGCTGGCCGACTTCAGGTGATCGCCCGCGAGGATTCCCAACCCTCCGGAGTACTGCGGGAGGACGTGGGTGATGCCGTACTCGGGGCTGAAGTAAGCGATCGATGTGGGTGCGTCGTCCCCCAGGGACTGATACCACCGCGCCTCGGTGAGGTATCGCTGCAGATCCTCGTGCGCTTCCGTGAGCCGCCGACCGAAGTCTTCGTCAGCGGCGAGCTCGCGAAGTCGCTCGGCTCCCACTTCTCCCAGCAATCGGCTCGGGTCCTGGCCGACGCGCTCCCAGATCGCCGGGTCGATGCTGGCGAACAGCGCCCTGGTGGGCGCGTGCCACGACCAGCGCAGGTTGCCGACAAGCTCACCAAGGCGTCCGAGGGGATCGGGAAGAACGGTGCGGACGGTGAACCGCCGGATGGCATGCATGGCGACGACCCTAACCAGTCGATTCGCTGAGACTGGGACAGGGTGCATCCCGTTTGCGGGATTCGCAAGAAGTTGCGGAACTTCGCAGGCAGCGGTCTTGAAACTTCGCAGGCAGCGGTCTTGATCGGTACGGTCGAAGGGATGACCACCAAGAACCGAGCCATCCAGGAGACCGGACGGATCCCCATTCGTGATGTGGGGCCGGTAGAGGCATGCGGACGGTGGGCGGCCAAGGCTGTCGTCGGTGAGACGTTCGCCGTCACCGCGACGATCTTTCGCGAGGGCCACGACGCTCTCGGCGCGAACGTCGTGCTGCGCGGCCCGAAGGGCGCCGTCAAGTCGCCCTGGACACCCATGGTGCCGTACGGCTCCGAGCCCGACCGCTGGACGGCCGACGTGACGCCGACCTGTGTGGGCGAGTGGAGCTTTCGGGTCGAGGCTTGGGGCGACCCGATAGCCACCTGGCTGCACGATGCCAGGATCAAGCTCCCTGCCGACCTCGACGTCGAGCTGATGAGCGAGGAGGGGGCCAGGCTGTTCCTGCGAGCCGCCGACGGGCTGCCGAAATCGTCAACGCGAGCCGATGACTCGGCGTTGCTCACCGAGGTGGCCGCAGTCCTGCGCGACCCGACCGCCGCGGTGGCCGACCGTCTCGGCGCGGTCGAGCAGACCGATGTCGCGGCGGTGCTCGCCCGCCACCCGCTGCGCGAGCTGGTGACGACCTCCGGGCGCCATCGGCTGCGCGTCGACCGGACCCGTGCCCTGGTGGGTTCTTGGTATGAGTTCTTCCCGCGTTCCGAAGGTGCGTTGGTGGATCCGACAGGCGTCAAACCGCCACGATCCGGCACCTTCCGAACGGCCATGGAGCGGCTTCCGGGCATCGCCGACATGGGTTTTGACGTGGTCTACCTCCCCCCGATACACCCGATCGGCAAGACCTACCGCAAGGGTCCCAACAACACCCTCACCCCAGGACCGCACGATCCGGGAGTGCCGTGGGCAATCGGCTCATCTGCCGGTGGGCACGACGCCATTCATCCAGACCTAGGCACGATGGACGATTTCGACGCGTTCGTCGCTCGCGCAGGCGAGCTGGGGCTCGAAGTGGCTTTGGACTACGCGCTGCAGGCATCGCCCGACCATCCATGGGTGCAGGAGCACCCCGACTGGTTCACCGAGCGCGCCGACGGCACGATCGCCTATGCCGAGAACCCCCCGAAGAAGTACCAAGACATCTATCCACTGAACTTCGATCGCGACTACGCCGGACTCTATGCCGAGTCGCGTCGCATCCTGCGGCTGTGGATGGACCACGGCGTGCGCATCTTCCGGGTCGACAACCCGCACACCAAGCCGGTGAACTTCTGGGAGGAGTTGCTCGCCGACATCCGCTCGACCGACCCCGACGTGATCTTTCTCGCCGAAGCGTTCACCCGACCGGCCATGATGCGCCAGCTCGCCGCGATCGGCTTCCAGCAGTCCTACACCTACTTCACCTGGCGCACCGAGAAGTGGGAGCTGGAGCAGTACTTCAACCAGCTGGCGCACGAGACGGCGCACATCTTCCGACCGAACTGCTTTGTGAACACTCCCGACATCCTGCATGCCAGCCTGCAGTACGGCGGCCCGCCAATGTTCAAGATTCGCGCCACGCTGGCCGCGACGTTGTCACCGACCTGGGGGGTGTATTCCGGCTACGAGCTCGCCGAGCATGTGGCTGTCCGGCCAGGAAGCGAGGAATATCTCGACTCCGAGAAGTACGCCTATCGACCACGAGACTGGGCCCGAGCCGAGGCGGAGGGGCGCTCGCTCGCGCCCTACCTCACGGCGCTGAATCGGATCCGCTCCGAGCACCCCGCCCTGCACCGGCTGCGCAACCTGACCTTCCACCACTCCGACGACGAGCACGTCATGGCCTATTCCAAGCGTCGCGGTGACGACGTGGTGATCTGCGTCGTCAACCTCGACCCGCACGGCACGCGTGAGACGACGGTGCGCCTCGACATGCCGGCGCTGGGCCTGGAGTGGTCTGACCAGTTCGGCGCTCATGACGAGATCTCCGGCCAGACCTTTACGTGGGGCCAGGACAACTACGTGCGGCTCGACCCGTTCGTCGAGCCCGCGCACGTAATGGTCGTCCAGTCCGGGGACGAGGGGCTGCGATGAGCCAGTTGCCGTACGACGTGGCAACGAACGAGGGTCGTCCCGACGGCAAGGCCGCCGACGATCCGGAGTGGTTCAAGCGGGCGGTCTTCTACGAGGTCTTGGTGCGCGCGTTCTCGGACACCAACGGAGATGGTTCGGGGGACCTTCGCGGTCTGACCGACAAATTGGACTACCTCACCTGGCTCGGCGTGGACTGCCTGTGGCTGCCTCCCTTCTTTGCGTCCCCCCTGCGCGACGGGGGCTACGACGTGTCCAACTTCATCGAGGTGTTGCCCGAGTTCGGCACGCTCGGTGACTTCGTCACATTCGTCGAGGCGGCACACGAACGCGGGCTGAAGATCATCATCGACTTCGTCATGAACCACACGAGCGATCAGCATCCGTGGTTTCAAGCCAGCCGGGAGGATCCCGAGGGGCCGTACGGTGACTTCTACGTCTGGTCCGACACCGACGACGGCTATCCCGACGCGCGAATCATCTTTGTCGACACCGAGACCTCGAACTGGACCTTCGACCCGGTCCGCCGGCAGTACTACTGGCACCGCTTCTTCCACCACCAGCCAGACCTCAACTTCGACAATCCCGCCGTCGAGGAGGCGGTGCTCGAAGCGCTGCGGTTCTGGCTCGACCTCGGCATCGACGGATTCCGCTGCGATGCCGTCCCCTACTTGTTCGAGGCCGAGGGCACGAACTGCGAGAACCTTCCGGCGACGCACGCGCTGCTGAAACGGATGCGCACCGAGGTAGATCGGCTCTACCCCGACACGGTGCTCCTCGCCGAGGCCAATCAGTGGCCAGAAGACGTCGTCGACTATCTCGGGGACCCGTCAACCGGTGGCGACGAGTTTCACATGGCGTTCCACTTTCCGTTGATGCCACGACTCTTCATGGCGGTCCGTCGAGAATCACGCTTTCCCGTCACCGAGATTCTCAGCCGCACTCCGTCGATCCCCGACGGCTGTCAGTGGGGGATCTTCTTGCGCAACCACGACGAGCTGACCCTTGAGATGGTCACCGACGAGGAGCGCGACTACATGTACACCGAGTACGCCCGGGATCCTCGGATGAAGGCCAACATCGGCATTCGGCGACGGCTGGCCCCGCTGCTGGACAACGATCCTGCGCAGATTCGGCTGTTCACCGCACTTCTCTTGTCGCTTCCAGGTTCGCCGGTGCTCTATTACGGGGACGAGATAGGAATGGGCGACAACATCTGGCTGACGGATCGCGACGGAGTCCGTACGCCCATGCAATGGACGCCCGATCGCAATGCTGGGTTCTCGACGTGCGACCCGGGCCGGCTGTACGCCCCCGTTGTGGCCGATCCGGTGTATGGCTACCAGGTCACCAACGTGGAGGCTCAGTTGCGCACAACGGCCTCGCTGCTCAACTGGACTCAGCGCATGATCCATGTGCGCAAGGAGCACGCAGCGTTCGGGCTTGGCAGCTTCACGGACCTTGGGGGGACCAACCCGGCAGTCCTGGCTTTCGCCAGGACCCACGGCGACGATGTGGCCATCTGCGTCAACAACTTGTCCCGCTTCCCCCAGCCGGTGGAGCTCGATCTGCGGGTCTATGAGGGAATGCGGCCGGTTGAGCTCACGGGCGGCGTCGAGTTCCCGGCGATCGGTGAGCTCCCCTACCTGCTCACGCTCGGCCCGCACTCGTTCTACTGGTTCAGGTTGCAGGTGGCGCAATGACCGACATCACTCGCTTCGACCTTGCGGCCTTTCTGAGCCAGCAACGCTGGTTCGCGTTGAAGGACCCGGCCTTCGAGGTGACCGGGATCGAGGTCCTGGCGAAAGTCCGCGACGAGCCACCGACCGAGCTGTGGCTGGTCCATGTCTGCCTCTGGAGCCGGGGACGGGGTCACGGTCAGTTATCACGTGGTCGTGGAGCTGTTGCCCGAGCCGGTCGAGCGTCTCGATCATGTCTTGATCGGGCAGCAGGACGGCGGGCTGCTCTACGACGCCCTGCACGACCGCGAGGTGACCGACGATTGGTTGACCATCCTGGACGGGAAGATGACCGTCGCCGGCCTGGAAGGGCATCGGCTCGGCACTGAACCGCTTCCTTTTGGAGTCCCCAGCCTGGTGATGACCGCAGAGCAGTCCAACACCTCCCTCGTCTTCGGGGACGCGCTCGTTCTCAAGGTGTACCGCCGTCCCCACGCGGGCCTGCATCCCGACGTCGAGATCCATGCCGCACTGGCCCGAGCCGGCTGTCCACACATCGCGCAGCCGTACGGCTGGATCGAGAGCCGGGCTGGGACCTTCGCGTTTGCTCAAGAGTTCCTGAGCGGTGGGGTCGAAGGCTGGGAGCTCGCCCGTGGCTCGGTACGCGACCTGCTGCGCGAGGGCGACCTGCACGCCGATGAGGTAGGCGGAGACTTCGCCGCCGAGGCAGAGCGGCTCGGCGAGGTCACGGCCGAGGTCCACTCGGCCCTGCGCGAGGTGCTGCCGACCGCGACCTGGGGACCGGCTGAGCTGGCCGAGCGAGCCGCGAGGCTGCAGGCGTTCTTCCAGGCTGCGATGGTCGCGGTGCCGGGACTTGAAGGGCTGTCAAAGGGCATCGGCCACGCGTACGACGAGTTGGCTCACCAAACCGAACCCGTCGCCGTTCAACGAGTGCACGGCGATCTCCACCTGGGTCAGACGATGCGGGTGGCCGACGGTTGGCGGTTGCTTGATTTCGAGGGCGAGCCGGTGAGGTCGATGGAGGAACGCAGAGCTCTCGACAGCCCGCAGCGTGACATCGCGGGCATGTTGCGGTCGTTCGACTACGCGGCGCACCAGATGGATGTGGAAGGGATGCCGCTGGCCCAGGCGTCCTATCGCGCGGCGGAGTGGTCCGAGCGCAACCGTGCGGCCTTCTGTGCGGGGTACGCCCGAGCCAGCGGTCGCGACCCCCGAGCCGACGAGGTGCTGCTGCGCGCCTACGAGATCGACAAGGCGGTCTACGAGGTCGTCTACGAGGCACAGATGCGACCCAGCTGGGTGCCCATCCCGATGGGCGCCCTCGAGCGGTTGGCGAGCTGACCTATGACTGATTCCCCCATGCATCCCACCGCGCCGGTGCCGCCTGCCGTCACCCGCGAAGCTGCCCCCGACGTCCTCGACCTGCCCACGGTCGAGGCGATCGTGGCTGGGGCCTTCCACGATCCGCACAGCGTTCTCGGTCCACACCCGGTGCCCGGCGGAGTCGCCGTACGGACCTTGCGCCCGCTGGCCAAGACCGTCGTCGTCGTCACTGACCAAGGCCGGTATGCCCTGAGCCACCACCACCAGGGTGTCTTCGCGGGCATCGTGCCGCTGGACGGCGTGACCGACTACCGGCTCGAGGTCGACCACGGGGTCGGACCAGCGCTGGTGGACGACCCCTACCGATTCCTCCCGACCCTTGGCGAGATCGACCTTCATCTGCTCGCTGAAGGACGCCACGAGCAGCTATGGGACGTTCTCGGTGCACACGTGCGAGCCTACGACGGGCCGCTCGGTGCAGTGACCGGCACGTCGTTCGCGGTTTGGGCGCCCTCGGCCCGCGGTGTGCGGCTCGTCTCCGACGCCAACCACTGGGACGGTCGCGCCCACCCGATGCGCTCGCTCGGCTCGTCGGGAGTCTGGGAGCTGTTCGTCCCGGGAGTCGGCGACGGCACCCGCTACAAGTACGAGATCCACGGCGCCGACGGCGTAAGGCGGCTGAAGGCCGACCCGATGGCCCAGTCCAGCGAGCTCGCGCCGGCCACCGCGTCGCGCGTCTACACCTCGTCCTACGCATGGAGCGACGGTGACTGGATGACCCGGCG
Organism: uncultured Actinomycetota bacterium; assembly: GCA_963819985.1. GTDB lineage: Bacteria > Actinomycetota > Actinomycetes > DATJPE01 > DATJPE01 > JANPBY01. The sequence continues at coordinate 237,357 of CAWFYH010000003.1, forward strand.
AGCGGCTGACAACCCGCACCACGGACCGATGAGCACCTACGAGGTCCACCTGGGCTCATGGCGACCCGGACTCAGCTACACCCAGCTCGCCGAGCAGCTCGTCGAGTACGTCCAGGACCTGGGATTCACCCACGTCGAGCTGCTTCCGGTCGCAGAGCACCCCTACGCGCCGTCGTGGGGCTATCAGGTGACCGGCTACTACGCCCCAACGTCGCGGTTCGGATCACCCGACGAGTTCCGCTTCCTGGTCGATCGGCTCCACCAGGCGGGGATCGGCGTCCTCATCGACTGGGTGCCTGGCCATTTCCCGAAGGACTCGTGGGCCCTCGCCAAGTTCGACGGCACGGCGCTGTACGAGCACCCCGACCCGCGCCGAGGTGAGCAGCTGGACTGGGGAACCTACGTCTTCGACTTCGGACGACAGGAGGTGCGGAACTTCCTGGTCGCCAACGCGATCTATTGGTTGGAGGAGTTCCACATCGACGGCTTGCGGGTCGACGCCGTGGCGTCGATGCTCTACCTCGACTACAGCCGCAAGGACGGGGAATGGCTGCCGAACATCTATGGCGGGCGCGAAAACCTCGAGGCAGTCTCCTTCCTTCAAGAGGCCAACGCCACCGTCTACAAGCGCGTGCCCGGGGTGGTCACTGTCGCAGAGGAGTCGACGTCGTGGCCTGGCGTCACGCGTGCGACCCACCTGGGGGGCCTCGGCTTCGGCTTCAAGTGGAACATGGGCTGGATGCACGATTCCCTGGCGTACATCGGGCACGAGCCGGTCCACCGCCAGTGGCACCACAACGAGATGACCTTCGCGTTGATGTATGCGTGGAGCGAGCAGTTCGTCCTGCCGCTGTCCCATGACGAGGTCGTTCACGGCAAGGGGTCCCTGCTACGAAAGGTGCCCGGGGACCGCTGGCAGCAGCTGGCCACCCTGCGGGCCTACCTCGCACTCATGTGGGCCCACCCGGGCAAGAAGTTGCTGTTCATGGGCGGTGAGTTCGCCCAGGAGGCTGAGTGGTCGGAGAGCCGCGGCCTCGACTGGTGGTTGCTCGACCACGCCGACCACAGAGGTGTCCACGCGTGCGTGAAGGACATGAACCGGGTCTATCGGGAGACAGCGGCGATCTGGGAGCAGGACCTCACACCAGAGGGTTTCCAATGGATCGACGCCAATGATGCGAGCGGAAACACCCTGTCCTTCATCCGTCGCGCGGACGACGGCTCGGCCCTGGTCTGCGTGACCAACTTCGCCGCGATGCCGCACGAAGGTTTCCGGCTGGGTCTGCCCTGGGCAGGCGTATGGGACGAGGTTCTCAACACCGACGCCGAGGTCTATGTCGGCAGCGGAGTCGGCAACCTCGGCGCCGTCGAGGCCACGTCCGACCAGCCTTGGCACGGCCAGCCAGCGTCCGCGGTGCTGCGGCTACCTCCCCTCGCCACCCTCTGGCTCCGCTCCCCCCACCCCGGATAACAGGCGCAAGGTCACCTTCTCCCTGCATCACGAGTGATTTCTCCACCTTCATAATCCCAATCCCGGGATCCAGTTCCCGAGTCTGAGGAGTTCCGCGCCATGGCGCCCCGTTTGGTGTACGAGACGCACTCGACGACGCTCGACAACGAAGCGGGGATCGCCACGGGCTGGCTGCCGGGCAAGTTGTCGGCAACCGGCCGTGCTCACGCCAGAGAGATGGGTCGCCGTCGCCGAGCTGACGAGCTTTCGCTCCTGATCTGCTCCGATCTTGCCCGCGCGGTGGAGACGGTGGAGATCGCCTTCGCCGGATCCAACCTCCCCGTTAGGCGCGACCCCCGGCTGCGTGAATGCAACTACGGCTCACTCAACGGGGCCTCGGTGGAACGCGTCCATGCCGTACGCCGCCAGCACGTCGATACGCCGTTCCCCGGCGGCCAGAGCTACCGAGGCGTCGCTGTCGAGGTCGAGGAGCTCCTTCGAGAGCTGGCCGCCGAGCGTCCAGGTGAACGAGTGCTCCTCGTCGGACACGCAGCCACCAGATTCGCCTTGGACCATCTTCTGACGGGGCGGCCGCTCGAGACAGCGCTGCTGGCGCCGTTCAATTGGCGCCCTGGATGGGAGTACGACGTCGCCGACCGGCCAGTCGTAACCATCCTGGACGGCGCTGAGGTGGACACCATCTACGAGGAACTTGCCGCGGTGCACAGTCTGGCCTTCGAGCAGCCCAGCCGCGAAGCAGCCATGGCAGATCGGGCGCGATTCCGTGACGAGCAGCTACCCACTCATCGATCCCGAGACGGATTCCGCTGCGCCGTCCTGCGGCTGGCCGGGGAACTCGTCGGGTTCGCCTACGGGTACTCCGGAGCCCGCGGCCAGTGGTGGACCGACCAGATCATGCGGGACGTACCCCCTGAACTGAGCGAGGTCTGGCTCGGCGGGCACTTCGAGATCGTCGAGATCGCCGTTGACCCTCGACACCACGGTCGCGGTTTCGGCACGGCCTTGCACGATGCGCTTGTGTGGAATCAACCGCACGACAAGGCCCTGCTCACGACCTACCGGGACGAACGGCCGGCCTCACGGCTCTATCGCAGCCTTGGTTGGCAGCTGCTGCACCCGGAGGTCCTCAAGGACAGCGTTTTGTACGGTCTCGACCTGGTCGCCTGGCGGGCCGGCAGACAACCGGCGCACCCGTTCCCCTAGAACAGTGCGTTGGCCAGGGCCGTACGGCCAGCCATCACGCGCGGGTCGTCCGGGCCGAGCAGGTCGAACAAGCTGAGCAGGTGGGTGCGGGCCTGGGCTCGCTCGTCCCCCTCGGTGCGCCGGATCACGTCGACCAGGCGAGCGAAGGCGTCCTCGACGTGCCCGCCGAGCAGATCGAGGTCAGCGGCCTGGCACTGCGCCTCGACATCATCTGGCCGATCCGCAGCAGCTTGACGAACGACCGCCGGATCGAGACCCTGGCCCCGCTCCAGCAGATCGATCTGGGCTATTCCGGCCGTTGCCATGAGGTCGCCGGGGACTCGGGCCAGCAGCCGCTCGTACGCCGCACGCGCAGCTTCGGTGTCGGCACGTTCGAGGGCCTCCATCGCCTCCACCAGCTCCGGCTCGAGCTGTTCGGGCGCAGGTGCTGCGTCAGCGTCGTCACCAGGCTCGCCAGCAGCACCCGGCAGCTCGCCGGCCCCGAGCTTGATGACCTCGTCCAAGAACGCACGGACCTGAGCGGCCGGCAGCGCGCCGGTGAAGCCGGGAACCAGCTGCCCCTGCCACACGACGTGGATCGTGGGAATGCTCTGCACCTGCGCTGCGGCCGAGAGCTGCTGGTTGGCGTCGACATCGATCTTCGCGAGGACCCAGGCGCCACCATCCTCGGCTGCGAACTGCTCAAGGGTCGGAGAGAGCTGCTTGCAGGGCCCGCACCACTCGGCCCAGAAGTCGATGACCACCGGCACGAGCATCGAGCGCTCGAGCACATCAACCTGGAAGGTCGCCTCGGTGACCTCGATGACCACTGGTCCAACGGGGTTGCCCGACTTGGCTGCCTCGGCCCGAGCGGCCTCAGCCTTCTCTCGGGCGGCATTCTGGGCCGCCAGTGCACCGAGGTCGATGGCGCCGGCGGTCAGACCGGCTGGGACAGAGGGAGGGGGGCCATTCACAGACCTATCCTCCCTGAAGCCGGGAGCATCCCGCCACACGCCCCCGGCATAGTCCGGCCCCGCAGCGTGCGACCCCTCAGATTCGAGCCGGCTCCCGGTGCTCGCCGAACACCTCGCGCAGGACCCCGCAGATCTCGCCCAGCGTGGCCTCGGCGCGAACTGCTGCCAGCATCGGCTCCACGAGGTTGTCGTCACCGCGCGCAGCCATGTCCAAGGCACCGAGCGCGGCGTGCACGTCAGCGATCGACCGGTTGTGCCTTCGCTGCGCGAGCTCGGCTACCTGAGCGCGCTCGACCTCGTGGGAGACCCGCAAGATCTCCAGCGGCTCCTCGATCGTGTCGGTGTTGACGTTGACCCCGACGACACGTTTGTCCCCCTTTTCGTGGGCCATCTGATAGGCGAAGGCCGCGTCTGCGATCTCCCCGGTGAACCAGCCGTCCTCGATGCCTCGCAGGATCCCGCCCGTCATGGTGCCGTCAGAGCTGAGGTCCCGGATCCGGGTAAAGATCTCCTCGGCCTCCTGCTCGATCTGGTCGGTCAGTGCCTCGACGAACCACGAGCCCCCGAGCGGATCAGCGACATGCGCGACGCCGGACTCCTCAAGGATCACTTGCTGGGTGCGTACGGCGATCTCGGCCGCCTTGGCGCTCGGCAGAGCGAGCACCTCGTCCAACGCGTTGGTGTGCAGAGAGTTCGTTCCCCCGAGGACAGCGGCCAGCGCTTCCAGCGCCGTACGCACGATGTTGTTGTCTGGCTGCTGGGCGGTCAATGAGACACCAGCTGTCTGCGTGTGGAAGCGCAGCCATTGAGCCTTGTCGGTGCGGGCACCGTAGACGTCACGCATCCAGCGCGCCCAGATCCGGCGAGCTGCGCGGAACTTGGCGATCTCCTCGAAGAAGTCGATGTGCGCGTCGAAGAAGAACGAGAGGCCCGGCGCGAACTCATCGACGTCCAGCCCGCGCGACAAGCCGAGCTCGACGTAGCCAAAGCCGTCAGCCAGGGTGAAGGCGAGCTCCTGCGCGGCGGTCGAGCCAGCCTCCCTGATGTGGTAGCCGGACACCGAAAGGGGCTTGTAGGCGGGCATGTTCTCGGTGGTCCACTCCATCAGGTCACCGATGAGACGCAGATGCGGCTGGGGAGGGAACAGCCACTCCTTCTGCGCGATGTACTCCTTGAAGATGTCGGTCTGCAGGGTCCCGTTGAGCCGACCGATGTCGGCGCCCTGCCGCTCCGCGGCTACGACGTACATGCAAAAAACAGGAACCGCCGGGCCACTGATCGTCATGGACGTGGTCACATCGGCCAGCGGGATGCCGGAGAACAGCACATCCATGTCGACGGCCGAGTCGATGGCAACGCCGCAGTGGCCGACCTCACCGAGGGCCAGGTCCTCGTCGGAGTCGCGGCCCATGAGCGTCGGCATGTCAAAGGCCACCGACAGGCCACCACCGCCTGCATCGAGGATCGCTCGGAAGCGCTCGTTGGTGTCGGAGGCGTTGCCGAACCCGGCGAACTGCCGGATCGTCCATGGCCGTCCGCGATAACCCGTGGGGTAGAGGCCACGCGTATAGGGGTATTCACCTGGCCAGCCGATCCGCTCGAAGCCCGGCTCCTCACCGCCTGCAGGGGGACCGTAGAGCGGATGCAGCGGGCTTCCGGACAAGGTGGTGAAGTCGGCATCGCGCAACCGTCCTGCAGCGACGGCGTCGTCGTAGGCCTGCATCCAGCGCGCTCGGCCCTGCTCGATCTCGTCGGGTGTCATGCAGCTCCTCAACGGTGTGACGGTGCCCGGCGGGACCGCGTCCGTCCCGTCACAGCCCAGCCTATGTCGTGACCGGCCTTGGGCCGATCCGTCCATCGACCAGGTGAACCTCGGCGTCGCACTGGTCGGCCACCTCCTGGTCATGGGTTGCGATCACCACCACAGCGCCACGGTCAGCCTCGGCACGCAGCGCGGCCAGCACCAGATCACGCGTCACGGCATCGAGCTCCGACGTCGGCTCATCGGCCAGCAGGACGGCCGGCTCCACGACCAAGGCCCGAGCCATCGACACCCGCTGCTGCTGGCCACCCGACAGCTCTTCTACCAGCCGATCGTCGTGGTCAGGCAGCGCCGCCCTCGCCAACGCTGCATGCGCGCGTTCGATCGACTCGGCCGCCGGGAGGCCACGAATCTGCAAGGGGAGCTCGACATTTTCCGCAGCTGTAAGGATGGGCAGCAACCCATGGCCCTGAAGCACAATGCCGACCGCGTGGTCAGTGCCCGGATCCGGTCGACCCCGAACCGAACCCGAGCCCGGCCGGAGTACTCCGGCGAGCACGGAGAGCAGCGTGGACTTCCCCGCGCCGGAGGAGCCGGTGACCGCCAGCATGCGACCCGGCTCAGCCGTCAGCGAGACATCGTCGACGATCCTGCGGCCCGCACGGGTGACGATCACATGGTCGGCCACCAACGCCGAAATCGCGCTCATGGCTCGGCCCTCCGCAAGCGCAACTCATCGCCGTCGACCTCGATGCGCACCAGGGTCCCAGCAGGCCAGTCGTCGACCACGTCGTCTGGCAGCAGCACCGAGCCGTCCTTGCCCACGACTGCGTGGGACTCCCCACCCAGACGCCCCTCGTGCCCGATGCGGCCGTACCTCATCGCCACCTGGCGGTGCAGCCGGGACGCCACATCGGCGTCATGGGTCACCAACACGATCGTGGTACCTAGCAGATCGTTCACGCGGTCCAACAGATCGAGCACCATGGCGCGACCCTCGCGATCCAGCTGAGATGTCGGCTCGTCTGCGAGCAGCAGGCCGGGGCTGTTGGCAACCGCGACAGCCATCGAGACCCGCTGTTGCTCGCCACCTGACAGCATCGGCAGGCTCGCGTCACGAAGGTGGGCGAGACCAAGCAGCTCAAGCAGCTCCTCGGCCGGGATGATGTCGTCACGCTGGTTCGACGACGCGCGCTGGGCAAACCGGATGTTGTGCAGCGGACTGGCGTAGGGCAGCAGGCTGCGGCCTGCTCCTTGCAGCACGAAGCCCACCCGGTCGGCCCGCAGCTCGAGCAACTCACGCTCGCCGAGCCTGGAGATCTCGGCGTCGCCGATCCAGATCTGCCCGGCCGAGGGAGCGAGCAGACCACCCAGCAGACTCAGCAGGGTGGACTTACCAGACCCAGAGGGACCGAGCAACGCCACCGTCTCACCAGCCCGCACGGTGAGGTCGACGCCGCGAACGGCGACGACCTCGGAATCACCCGTGGCGTAGATGTGCACGACCTCGTCGCAGCGCACGGAGACGCCGGCCCGAAGACCCATTGGGGCATGTGCTCCAGTCATGCTTGGGTCTCCCGCAGCAGTTCCGGCACAGACATCTGGGCGATCCGCCTCGCCGCGAGATGGGCGAGCACGAGCGCCGCGACGACGACCAGCCCGACCAGGACGAGCACGGGTGGCCAAGCCGGTCCGGTCGATGTGACCCCGTAGGCAGCGTTTGGCGCTGTTGAGGGCAGGAAAGGCAAGACCAGCCAGGCCGCCGCGAGCCCGGCCACCACGCCGACGATGCAGCCGAACAAGGTGAGCAGGGCCAGCTCGCGACGCCCAGCGCTGACCAGCGTGCGCCGAGATGCGCCGAGGATCCGCAGGGCTGCAAGTTCGTAGGCTCGCCGACGGGACCCCACCGCCGCGGTCACGAGCAGCGCTCCACCGGCGAGGATCACCGCGAGCACGGCTGCGACAACGAAGTAGGGGAAGGGCAGGGCAGTACCGTCCTGAGCCAGCTCTTTGCTTCTGCCTTCGACGGTCTCGACCCGGGTGACGGTTAGTCCGCTAGCACCGAGCTGCTGCAAGGCGTCAGGCGGAGCCGCCGCGCCGAGCCAGACCTGGCTGGTCCCCACGCTCGTCCCTCGGGGATCGGTCGCCCATGCATTGGTGAGATCAGACACGATCCCCGAGACCCCCAAGCGGGGGAGGATCGAGGAGCCCCCGATGGGTGAGACGAGGATCGTCGTTCCGCTCAGACCTGCTGCGTAGAAACCACCCGAATCGCCCGCGTAGGCGTGCAGGTTGACCGACGATCCGTTGAAAGTAGGCAACAGTGCAGGGTGATCCGCCCAGCTCGCAAAGACATCGCGCGGCAGATCGCTGCGCAGCTCGAGGGTGACATCGTCGCCAGTGCCTTCGACCGTGGCGCCCGCGGCGAGATCCGGATTGACGAGGGAGGCTTCACTCGGGCCGATCCGCCAGCGGTCCGGCGCGCCGTCCAGCGGCACCTGTCCGGTGGAATCAGTGATCGAGGTGAGCCGCAGGGTCGTGCGGAAGCGGGGGGCGCCATTGACGAACGAAAGAGCCGTGTTTCGGGCACCGAGTCCCTGGGCGACGAATCCGGACAGAACACAGCCGTCATCGCAACCGATCAACGGCGCCGACACCTCCTGAGTCCCGATGCCGATGTCCCCGATCGGAGTGCTGACCACACGCCCGTCCGGGAGGCGGACGGTGACCCGCAGGACTGTGGGAAAGACGCTGGGGTCGTCGGACGGTCTGTACTCCTCGGCTGTCAGCTTCGTGTTCTTCTTCGTGGTGGCGCTCAAGGTCGCGGTGACATGGATGCTGCCGGCGACAGTCACTGGCTGTGCCGGATTGGGAGGAGTCAGAGCAGCAGCGATCTCGCTCACCGTTCCCGCAGCCTGATCCGGCGTCCACGCGGTCACCGTGGCCAACCGTGCGGAGTCGACGGCGAGCAGGGCCGGGGCAGAGCCGGAGGGAAGCTGCACCGCGGCCATCGCCCACGCCCCTGCGGGATCAATCGCGGCCACCTTGGTGAGCAGATCCTGGGGTGCGTTCCCCGCCACACCGACCACCGTGGGGGCACCGATCTCCACCTCGGCCCGCACAACCCGCTGCTCGGCCGCCACGGCCGCTCCGTCGACGGCGAACACAGCCAGCCCAACGGCGACTGTGAGCAACACCACCAGTCGCCCTCCGCCCGGCCGACGGGCCACGTTGCGCAGGGACAGGAAGGACGCCACCCGTCGCGAGGCACGCGTCCGGGTGACCCCACGCCTGACGACTACTGGCAGCAGCCGCAGGGCCAGCAGGGCAAGGGCCAGGCTGATCAGTCCTGGTGCCAGCAACGCCACTCCAGTGGCGTTGCCGCCTCGGATCTGAGTCACGCTGACGATGACCAGGGTGGCCACGACAGCGTCGAGCACGAGTCCGCTCACGGTGCGACGAGACGGCGTCCGCCTGAGTTCGTCGTTGACCGAGACGGTGAGCACCTTGCGGGCGGCCAAAAGGCAGGCCACGAGACCGCCGACCAAGGCGATCGCGGCAGCCAGCAGCACGGTCCCGTCGAAGGAGACCGGGGTGCCTGCGACGAACCACCGTTTGCCCATCACGACTATGGCCCCCCACGCCAAAACCAGACCGAAGGGCACCGCCAGGGTCGTGAGCAGCATTGGTTCGGCGACAGCGAATGCCAGCGTCGACCTGGTCCGCCGCCCTCTCAGCTTGGCGATCGCCACCTCGTTGGCGCGTTCATCGGTGGCTGAGGCGACGACCAAGAACAGGACGAACCACACGAGTGCTGTCACCTGTGCGCTGACGGCCGTGATCGACGAGCGAAGGAGGGACTGGTCGGGTGCCAGCGTCTCCACCAAATCGGGCAGCCCGCTCTGGACCGAGTACGCAGCGCCCGACGCGCGGTGCGTGTCGGTGATCATGCCGTTGACGGTGTCGACAATCGTGTCCAGCTGGTCGATCGGAGCGGTGGCTGTCTGCATGGCGCGAAAGGCGACCACCGACACCTCACCGGCGTTCTCAAGCGCCGACTGCTCGTCGATGAGCACCTCGTCGAGGGTGGCCGGACCAAGACCAGCGCCACCCGCAGGTTGAGCCGTAGCCGGGGTGTCGACGGCGTAGACGACTGGATCTGGCCGGCTCTCGTCATAGATGCCCGTGATCGTGAACACGTTGGCCGAGCGCTCCGTGAGGTGGACTTCGAGCGTATCGCCCACCCTGAGCCCGCTGTCGGCAGCCATCCGCCGACCGATCAGGGCTTGTCCCACTCCTGTGGGACAGTCCCCGGCGATGATGGGAACAGCCCGACACTCGTTCTCGCGCCATGCGACCGGAGCCTTCCCCAGCACCCGCCCGGTCTCGTCGCTGACCAGAATGTCGCTGCGCGCGACCGATGACTGCGACGGGGCATAGGCGGCGTCCAGCTCCGGGTTCGCCGCGGCCTCGTCAACCGTGGTCAGAAGGTCGCTGGGGGGGTACTCCGTCTGCCCGGAGTTGGACGCCGAAACGAGGACGCCCGTCGTAGGCGTAGCCGCCTCGACTAGCCGCTGGCGGGCCAAGGAGTAGTCCGCGCTGCGCGCGTAGAGCGGTCCGAGCGCCGCTCCAGCGGTAGCCAACAGGGCAACGACGAAGGTGGCCAGGGACGCCCAGCGACGCCATCGAATCCCCTGCATGGCGAGGCGCAGCGACGCGAAGCGTTGCCGGCGCGGGCGGCCAGCCCCCGTGCGTTCGTCCATCGCCTGCTGAGGCTGCCATATCTCGATGAGCTCGCATTCACTCGGCTACAGATTTCACATCACGAATCTGCAAAGGTCGACCCGCACCTCTCTCTGCCGACTCGGTCTTACGGGGGTCTCCGACGGTGCAGCCGTACGGACCGCCACAATGCCTTCGTGCATGTCTCTGCCCGCGTCGACTACGCCATGCGGGCTCTGCTTGTGCTCACAGCCGAGTCGGAGGCGGCCGGCTCGGTGCCGGCGTCGGGTGACCCCCGACTGGTCACGCGCGACGAGCTCGCCGCCGCGCAAGCCATCCCACCCCCCTTTCTCGAGGCCATCCTCGGCGAGCTGCGCAAGGCCGGGATCGTCAGCAGTCGGCGCGGTGCATCAGGAGGATTTCGACTGGCCCGTCCGGCCGATGCCATCACGGTGGCCGACGTCGTACGCGCCCTCGACGGGCCGCTCGCAGCCGTACGCGGTGACCGACCGGAGGACTCGACCTACACCGGCCCCGCCGAACACCTGCAAGACGTGTGGGTGGCGACCCGCGCCGCCCTGCGTAGCGTCCTCGACGAGGTCACCCTGGCCGACATCGCCTCCGGAGAGCTCCCCGACCACACCCGCACCCTGCTCGGCGCACCCGACGCATGGGAGCCGCGTTGACCGGACCAAGACCAACCAACGACGGTGGAGCCGCCCGACGCAGCCTGCGCAACCGCCGACTGGTGCGTGCCGTCGGTATCGTCATCGTGGTTGGGCTGGTCTACTACTCCCTGTTCGTCGTGTTGCCGAGCGAAGTCAGCTGGTCGAGCCTCGCGTCGGCGCTCAGGTCGCTCAGCCCGGCCGAGATGATCGGTTTAGCCAGTTCCGGCCTCCTGGTCATGGTGGTGCTGGGGTGGACGTCCAAAGCCTCCCTGCCGGGCCTGACCATGTACCAGGGGATCGAGTCCTCCGCGACCAGTCAGCTCACCGCGTTCCTCGTTCCACCACCAGGCGACATGCTCGTCCGCTTCGCCATGTACCGGACATACGGCTTCACCGACGAACAGTCGGCTGTTGCGGTGACCATCGCGACGGTCGCTCGCTACGCCACGGTCTTGATCCTGCCGGTTCTCGGCCTGGTCGTGGTGACCGTCGCCGGCCAGGGGACCTGGGCGCAGGTGTGGTGGGCCCTCGGCGCCGGCGCGGTCCTGGCCCTCGTCGGCTGGTTGATCGTGCGGGTCGTGCACAGCGACGACGCCGCTCACGCTGTCGGCCGACAGATAGATCGCATCGTTCACACCCTGATGACAGCCATCCACCGGCAGCCGCCTGATGACCTCGAGGAGAGCGTGGTCGCTTTCGGCAGGAGGTCTCGAGCCACGCTGGACCACAACGGACGACAGCTCGTGGCCGCGAACGTGGCGTGGGGGTACTCGACTGCTCTCGTGATGTTGCTGGCGGTGCGGTCCGCAGGCCTAGGGCGGGGCGACCTGTCGGCCGCGCTCGTCGTGCTTGCATCAGGGCTCGTCATGGCCCTGAACATGCTTCCCATCCCGGGCAAGGATGCATTGGCGGCGACGGCAGTTGCGGGAGTCCTGCACCTTTCCGGCTCAACGCAGATTGCCCAATTCACGACTGCATTGCTGCTCTTCCGCATCGTCACCTGGCTGATGCCGATGGCCGTTGGCGCCGGATTCTTCTTCCTCTGGCGCTGGCGCGTGCGGCGGGGCACGGTCCAGCGTGGCACGTCACCCCGCGCCGGTGACCCCTCCGTGTGACGGTCCATGCGTCTCCCGCATGGCTGTCGCCAGCTGTTCGGCCGCACTGTAGGGATCGAGCTCACCGTTCATTACCGCTGCAGCCATGGCCTCCAGCCCCGCCGGCTCCGGCACCGAGGTAAGAGTTCGTCGAACCCCTTCCAAAACGAGGGCCTCGATCTCTGCACCGAGGCGACGACTGCGGCGTTCGACGAGCCGCCCTGACTCACTCAGCCAGCCAGCGTGCTTGTCCAAGGCCTCCATGAGCTCGTCGACGCCCTCGCCGCGGGACGCGACGGTCTTGATCACCGGAGGTCGCCAGTCACCCGCCCCCCGACGCTCGCCCAGCGACAGCATGTGCCGTAGCTCCCGCGCGGTGGCATCGGCCCCATCACGGTCGGCCTTGTTGACGACATAGACGTCCCCGATCTCGAGGATTCCCGCCTTGGCGGCCTGGATGCCGTCACCCATCCCCGGCGCCAGCAGCACCACCGTGGTGTCGGCGGCTCCGGCCACGTCGACCTCGGACTGCCCAACCCCAACGGTCTCGATCAGGACGACGTCGCAACCGGCAGCGTCCAGCACGCGAACGGCTGCCGACGTCGCCGCCGCCAACCCGCCGAGCTGACCGCGCGTAGCCATCGATCGGATGAACACGTCGCGGTCGAGCGCGTGGTCCTGCATCCGGATGCGGTCGCCGAGCAGGGCCCCGCCGCTGAACGGCGACGTCGGGTCCACCGCCAACACTCCAACGCGCTGATTGCGCGCCCGGAAAGCGGCCACGAGCTCGGAGGTAGTGGTGGACTTCCCGACCCCCGGCGAGCCGGTCAGCCCGATGACCCGGGCACCGCCCGTGTACGGCGCGAGCGCGGCGGCCACCTCGCGCAGGTGCTCCGACCCGTCCTCGACCCAGGAGATCAGTCGTGCTACGGCGCGCGGGTCTCCCCCACGCGCCCGTTCAACGAGGTCGTCGACGCGGGACTCAGCCACCCCAGTCGTCAGGCTGCGGGAACCCGGATGATCAGGGCATCACCCTGACCGCCGCCACCGCACAGGGCCGCAGCTCCCGTGCCCCCGCCACGGCGCTTGAGCTCAAGGGCGAGATGTAGAGCGATTCGCGCCCCGCTCATGCCAACCGGGTGGCCAAGGGCGATCGCGCCGCCGTTGACGTTCACCTTCGACTCATCGATCCCCAGCTCGCGCGCCGAGACGATGCCGACGGCCGCGAAAGCCTCGTTGAGCTCGACCAGATCGAGGGAAGAGGCGTCGATGCCTTCGCGGGCGCACGCCTTGCTGATCGCGTTGGCCGGCTGACTTTGCAGAGTGTTGTCCGGCCCGGCCACGACACCGTGTGCCCCGATCTCGGCCAGCCAGGGGAGTCCGAGCTCTTCCGCCTTGGCCTTGCTCATGACGACCACCGCGCACGCGCCATCGCTGATCTGTGACGCGGATCCAGCGGTGATCGTGCCGTCGTTGGCGAAAGCAGGCTTGAGCCTGGCCAGGGTCTCCACGGTCGTGTCGGCTCGGATGCCCTCATCCTCCGCAAACACGATGGGATCACCCTTGCGCTGTGGAATCTCGATGGGGGTGATCTCTTCTTCGAACAGCCCGTCTTTCTGTGCGGTGGCCGCCAGCTGGTGCGAGCGCGCGGCAAAGGCGTCCTGCTCCTCGCGGGTGAGCGAATGCTTGTCGTTGGCCCGCTCGGTCAGCTGACCCATCGAGATGAGGTCGAAGGAGTCGTAGAGAGCGTCGCGGTTCATCGAGTCGACGAGCGCGGAGTCGCCGTACTTCGTGCCGGTCCGACCGTTCATCAGCAGGTGCGGTGCCTGGGTCATGGACTCCTGTCCGCCAGCAACCACGATGTCGAACTCGCCAGCGCGGATCAGCTGGTCGGCAAGTGCGATGGCGTCGAGACCTGACAGGCACACCTTGTTGACCGTCAGGGACGGCGTCGTCAGAGGAATGCCGGCCTTCGCGGCCGCCTGCCGGGCCGGGCACTGGCCAGCGCCGCCAAGAAGGACCTGGCCCATGATCACGTAGTCGACCTGCTCAGGGGATACGCCCGACCGTTCGAGTGCCGCTTTGATCGCGAACCCGCCGAGGTCGGCGCCCGAGAAGCCCTTGAGAGAGCCGAGCAGCCGGCCCATGGGGGTCCGCGCGCCAGCGACGATGACCGATGGTGTGCCGCTCATGGCAGTCCTCCTTCAGATCTCCGGGGAAGGACCTCCCCGGTGATGTGTCGTGCATCCCAGGCTGCCACGATAGTCGTGGGCCGTCCCACCCGGGAAACGTCCATCTCCGCACCTGCGCCGTCGGCCCGAACAGCACCAAGGATCCGACCACCAAGAAGGAGGCTTCGATGATCACCCGGATCGATCACGTCGGAGTCGCTGTGGCCGACCTCGACGCCGCCATCGAGCTCTACGGCTCCTTGCTGGGCTTGACCTGCGTCCATCAAGAGGTCAACGAGGTGCAAGGAGTACGCGAGGCCATGCTGGCTGCGAGCAACACCGACGAAGGCGCCCGTCTCCAGCTGCTGGCCCCGCTCACCCCCGACTCGGCGATCGCGCGCTTCCTGGAAGGCAGCGGCCCGGGTCTCCAACAGCTCGCCTACACCGTCGACGACGTCGACGCCGAGTGCACCCGACTGCGGTCGGCAGGGGTACGGGTGCTGTTCGACGAGCCGCGGTCCGGAACCTCGGGCTCGCGGATCAACTTCGTACACCCCAAGGACGCCGGCGGTGTCCTCATCGAGCTTGTCGAACCCGCGGGAGACACGCCGTGAAGAGGATCCTCGACGCCGTTCTGGCTCGCGATGCCGAGGGGGTCGCCGACCTCGACGTCCCCGATCACTACACCGCTGTGACGGTCCACAAGGACGAGGAGCGGATGTTCGAGGGCGTCGCCAGCCGTGACAAGGACCCCAGACGGTCCCTGCACGTCGAAGACGTGCCGACGCCCGAGCTCGGGCCCGGCGAGGCGCTGATCGCGGTGATGGCCAGCTCGATCAACTACAACACCGTCTGGACGTCGATCTTCGAGCCGGTGTCGACCTTCGGTTTCCTCGAGCGCTACGGGCGTACGTCCCCGTTGGCCAAGCGGCACGACCTGCCCTATCACGTCGTCGGGTCGGACCTGTCTGGCGTCGTGCTTCGCACGGGTGCCGGAGTGCACGCGTGGAAAGCCGGCGACGAGGTCGTCGCGCACTGCTTGTCAGTGGAGCTGGAAAGCCCGTTCGGGCACAACGACACGATGCTCGACCCCGAGCAGCGCATCTGGGGCTTCGAGACCAACTTCGGCGGCCTGGCCCAGTTAGCCCTGGTCAAGTCAAACCAGCTGCTGACCAAGCCGGCTCACCTCACGTGGGAGGAAGCCGCGGTGCCTGGTCTGGTCAACTCCACGGCCTACCGTCAACTCGTCTCGCGCAACGGCGCCGGCATGAAGCAGGGCGACATCGTCTTGATCTGGGGCGCCTCCGGGGGTTTGGGGTCCTACGCCACACAGCTGGCGCTCAACGGTGGCGCCACTCCCATCTGTGTGGTGTCGTCACCGGAGAAGGCGGAGATCGTCCGCTCCCTCGGAGCCGACCTGGTCATCGACCGGCGAGCCGAGGACTATCGGTTCTGGAAGGACGAGCACACCCAGGACCCCAAGGAGTGGCAGCGGCTCGGCAAGCGAATCCGTGAGCTGACCGGCGGTGACGACGTCGACATCGTGTTCGAGCATCCCGGACGTGAGACGTTCGGGGCGTCGGTCTATGTCGCACGCAAGGGCGGGACCATCGTGACCTGCGCGTCGACCTCCGGCTTCTTGCACGAGTACGACAACCGCTACCTGTGGATGAACCTCAAGCGGATCGTCGGTTCGCACTTCGCCAACTACCGCGAGGCTTGGGAGGCCAACCGCCTCATCCAGCGCGCCAAGGTTCACCCCACCCTGTCCAAGACCTATCCGATGGCCGACATCGGCCAAGCCGCCCTCGATGTGCACCACAACCGTCACCAGGGCAAGGTCGGCGTCTTGTGCCTGGCGCCGGAGGACGGGTTGGGAGTCACCGACCCCGAACTTCGGGCCAAGCACCTCGAGGCGATCAACCGGTTCCGCGACGTGTGATGAGTTCAGTCCGAGCCGCGCTGCCACCTACGCTCATAGCGTGACTCACTCGCCGGATCCCCCCGCCGACGGCAACGCCCTCGGTCCGGAGGATGAGACCGCAGATGTCGTGACCGACGCGGGTCCAGCTGTCGCTGACCCAACTGCCGCTGACCCAACTGCCGCTGACCCAACTGCCGCTGACCCAACTGCCGCTGAACCAACTGCCACCGAGTTGCCAGGGCTCCGGGACAACAGGGTTCTGCACGCCGCAGTCAGCTCACCGTTTCGCGTGGGCTTCCTCTTCGCTCTGGGCGCTCTGCTTGCCTACACCCTGTTCGAGGGGGCAGCCAAGGTCAGCGGTCCGCTTCTCACCATCACCGTTGCCGTCTTCCTCGCGATCGGTCTCGACCCGATCGTCACCCGATTCCAGGCCCGCGGCATGCGTCGCGGGTGGGCGATAGCGACGGTATTCATCGGTTTTGTGTTGATGCTGGCAGGTTTTGTCGCTCTCATCGTTCCCACCCTGGTCAGTCAGATGGTGTCGCTGATCAACGACCTGCCCGGAACCTTCGACCGGCTGCAGCAGAACCAGACGATCCAGGACTTGGACGCGAAATACCAGATCATCGACAAGCTGCGTGAGGCGCTCACCAGCCGGGCGGACAACATCGTCAGCGGCGCGCTTGGTGCCGCACAGCTGCTCGCGGGCGTGGTCTTCCAGCTGCTCACTATCACGATCTTGACGCTCTACTTCCTGGCTGCCTTTCACCCGATGAAGGACATGGCATACCGCCTTGCTCCGGCCTCCCGCCGGGCACGGGTCAGCGAGCTGAGCGATGCGATCTTGTTGCGCGCCGGTGGGTACGTCACTGGGCAGCTGGCCATCTCGGCGCTGGCCGGAATCAGTGCCTACGCGTATCTGCGGATCGCTGGTGTCAACTTCGCCTCGGCCCTGGCGCTGTTGATCTCGGTTTTCTCGCTCATTCCCATGGTCGGTGCGACGATCGGCTCGATCATCGTGTCGGCCATCGCGGCGACCCAGTCCATCGGGCTGGGGATAGCGACCTTGATCTTCTTCATCATCTACCAGCAGGTGGAGAACTACATCTTCTACCCCCGCGTCATGAAACGTGCGGTCAACGTGCATCCAGCGGCTGCCCTCGTCGGGGCGCTGCTCGGCGGCAGTCTGCTCGGATTCGTGGGCGCCGTGATTGCCGTACCCGTGGTGGCAGGCATCCAGCTGATCATCGAAGAAGTGGTCGTTCCACGTCAGGAGACACTCTGATGACGATGCGCGTCCTGGTCCTCGGCGGAACCCACTTCGTGGGACGGTCGATTGTCGAGGCCGCGCTGTCGGCAGGTCACGATGTCAGCGTCCTGAACCGTGGGTTGACGGGAGTGACGCCCGAGGGTGTACGTCTGCTGCGGGCCGACCGCAAGCAGCCCGACCAGGTCCGTCGGGCCCTCGGCGAGGACGAGTGGGACTCGGTGCTCGACACCTGGTCGGGCGCGCCGTGCTTCGTGCGCTCGACGGCACGGATCCTGGCCGGCCGCGTGCGGCACTACGGATACGTCTCCAGCCGCTCGGTCTATGAGTGGCCGATCCGTCCGGGCCTCGACGAGTCGGCGCCGGTCGTCGACGGGTCGCCAGCGGACGAAGATGCCCTTGACTATGCCCGCGCCAAGCGTGGGTGCGAGCTCGCGGTCCTGGAGACCTTCAGCCCGACGCTGATCGCCCGAGCCGGACTCATCCTGGGGCCGTACGAAGACGTCGGCCGACTGCCCTGGTGGCTGCGGCGCGTCGCAGCGGGTGGACGGGTCCTGGCTCCTGGCCCGCGCGAACGACCGCTGCAGTACGTCGACGCACGCGACCTCGCCGCGTGGATGCTCGCGTGCGCCCAGCGCCGGCTGGACGGAACGTTCAACACCGTCGGCCCCCCCGGGATGACCACCACGGCCGGCCTGCTCGATGCCGTGCGTGCGGTCACCGGCTCCTCGGCTCAGCTGGTGTGGGTCTCACCAGAAGGCGTCGAGGCCGCGGGTATCGCGCCGTGGACGGAGATGCCCATCTGGGTGCCCCCGACCGGGGACTATGCCGGGCTGCACAGCGGCAACGTGAAGGCCGCACTTCGCGAGGGCCTCCGGTGCCGGCCGGTGCTCGACACGGTGGCCGACACCTGGGCGTGGATGCAGGAGGAGGGAGAGCCAACACCGAGGCCGGACGGGCCGCAGTACGGCTTGTCCCCCGCCCGCGAAGCAGCTGCGCTGGCCGCGCAGGATCCGACCTGATCCAGGCCTCGAGCGAGTCCTACGTACCGACGCGAGCCAGGAGAGCCCTCGTCGCGTCCGACCAGGCAGCCGGAGACTCGAGGCACGCGAGGTGCCCAGCTCCGGGCAGCCGTACCACGTGAACGTCCCGCAGCGCGTCGGCCATCGCTGGCCCGGAGGCAGGAGGCATCAGCTCGTCTTCGTCGCCCACGATGACCAAAGCAGGCGTCTCGCACTCGGCGAGGGTTGCCAGGGAGTCCACCCGGCGGGCCATGGCTCGCTGCGCCCAAGCCACGGCGCCCGGGTCGGCGGCGGCGACGAGACCACGGACGTGCCCCACGAGCTCTGGGCGGGAAGACCGGCTCGTCGCCCCGAGCAGCTTGGGCTCGACCTCGTCGTGGATCACCTGGACGGAGCCATCTCGCTCGACCAGGTCGGCGATCCGGAGCCGGTTGGCGGCTGCCTCGGGCGGGTCGGCTTCGGCCTTGGTGTTCGCGAGCAACAGACCGGCCAACCGATCCGGGTGGCGTCTCACGAATGCCATGGCGACGTAGCCACCCATCGACGTGCCGCCAACGATGGCGCGCTCGACGTGTCGCTCCTCGAGCAACCGGGCCACGTCATCGGCCAGGAAGTCGAGATCGGGGGCATCGGTGCCCAGCGGCGCGGCCCCGAAGCCACGCAAGTCGGGAGTGACGACGTCCGCGACTTCGGCGAGGTCACGACGCTGAGCCGCATAGATGGCGCTCGTCAGAGGGAACGCATGCAGCAGCACCACAACTGGCTTGGTCATCAACCCAGTGTCGCGCAGGTCACTCAGCCGGCGGTGAGCCCCCCGTCGATGACCAGCTGCTGACCGGTCATGAACGCCGACGCATCGCTGGCCAGGAAGACGGCCGGGCCGGCGATCTCCTCGACGGTGGCCCAGCGCTGCATGGGGACCGCACCGATCAAGGACGTCTCCAAGCCCCCCTCGGCGCGGGCGAACTCGGTGAGGTCGGTCTCTACCCACCCGGGCAGCAAGGCGTTGACACGCACTCCGGCCCACGCCCACTCCATGGCCAACGAACGAGTCAACGAGAGGACGGCGGCTTTGGCGGCCCCGTAGTGCGCCATGAACGGTGTTCCGCGCACCCCGGCCACCGAGGCCACGTTGATGACGCTACCGGCCTTGCGCTCGAGCAGGTGCGGCCCCGCCGCCTGGCAGACGTAGGCCGTGGACTGAAGATTGAGTCGCAGCACCTTGTCGAACCCGCTCATCCGCATGCTCACGAACGGGGACATGAAGTTGTTGCCTCCGGCGTTGTTCATAACCACGTCAAGGTGGCCGAGGTCGTCGATCGCGCTCGCCACCGCCGCTTTCACCGCGGCCTCATCGGTGACGTCGCACGGCAGCACGAACGCCCGTCGCCCGACCGCGCTCACCTCGGCGGCCACCTCCTCGAGGCGCACCTGGTCACGCGCGAGCAACGCGACATCAGCACCAGCCTGCGCGTACGCCAGTGCGATGGCACGGCCGATGCCTCGAGAAGCTCCCGTGATGAGGGCGGTCTTGCCCGTGAGGTCGATCGTCATGCGGTGACTCCCTCGAGTTCAGAGCTCGGAATAGGTCTCGTATGGACCCTGCCAGGTGGTGGGGAGCGGCACCAGGTCGGGAGCAGCGACGCGCGCCACGATCTCGTCCAGCGCGCGGCGGACGTACGGCTCGCCGACCCACAGGTGCTTGGCGCCCTCGACACCCACCACCGCGGCCTGGTGCACCCGGGCGAAGCGCTCACGCGCCTCGTCCGGCTTCAGGTAGTCGTCGTGCTCAGGAACGAGGGCTGTGAGTGGCCTCCCGTCGTGGGACCAGGCGTCGAGGTCGTCGTCTGTGGCGAAGCGAAGTGGTGGGGAGAGCAGGAGTGCGCCGACGACCCCGTCGATCAGCCCGTGCCGTAGGACCACGTCGGTGCCGAACGACCAGCCGAGCAGCCAGAGATTCGGCAGCCCACGAGACTTTGCCTCGGAGACCGCGGCGAGCAGGTCCAGGCCTTCCCCGTCCCCGTTGTCGAAGACGCCGTCGCTTGTCCCCGCAGCGCTGGACGTCCCTCTGGTGTTGAACCGAAGCACCGACACGTCGGCCAGCGCTGGAAGCCGCCAGGAAGCCTTGCGAAGCACGTGACTGTCCATCATTCCGCCGTGCGTCGGGAGCGGGTGCACACAGACCAGCGTCGCTGTCCCGTCTGCGCTGACCGGGGTGGCCAGCTCCCCCACCAGGTTCAGTCCGTCATCGGTGTGCAGGACCAACGGCTCCCGCCGGGCCGGAAGGACGGTCGAGGCCTTGATCTCGATCCCGCCTCCAGCGGGATGCTTGCGCAGGTGGCTCACCGCGGCATCACCGTCATCGACGTGGCCGGCGCCGCGAACGCGCCGACCAGCACGGCGTGTGCCAGTGCCTGCGGTCCTCGAGGCTGCCTACATCGGCTGGCCAGGCCACTACATGTGGTGTGGCCGGCCGAATCTCCTGGTCGCACCCCGGGCACCTGTAGGCCTTGGTCGACGCCGAGCCCGTGATGCGGCGTACGACCCAGTCACCATCCGGGTGTTCCTCGACAACTTCAGGCCCACCGACCGGCCGTACGGACTCGACGTCTTCGACCTTGCGGGAGTTCTTCCGGGCCATCGCGACCAGCGCCCTAGTGATAGTCGCGGAAACCGCGGCCGCTCTTTCGCCCGAGATATCCGGCGGTGACCAGGTGCTCGAGCAGCGGGGCGGGGGCGAAACCCGGCTCACGGAACTCACGATAGAGCGTGCGCTCGATGGCCAAGGCCACGTCGAGGCCCACCACATCGAGCAGCTCGAAGGGCCCCATCGGATAGCCGCAACCCACCTTCATCGCGGCATCGATGTCGTCCGCAGTGGCGTAGTGGTCCTCGAGCATCTTGACCGCGTCGTTGAGGTAAGGAAACAGCAGCGTGTTGACGATGAAGCCGGCCCGGTCGGCGCACAGCACCGCGTGCTTGTCGAGCACTCGGCAGACCTCGCGCGCCGTAGCGACCGTCTCGTCGCTGGTCGAGACGGTCCGCACGATCTCGACCAGCTTCATCACCGGGGCAGGGTTGAAGAAGTGCAGGCCAAGCACGTCTCCCGGTCGCGAGGTCGCGGCCGCGAGCTCTACCACGGGCAGGGACGACGTCGACGTCGCGAGCACGGCACCGGGTTTGCAGAGCTCGTCAAGGGTTTCGAACAGCGCCGTCTTGACGCTCTGCTCCTCGACGACAGCTTCGATGATCAGGTCGCAGTGCCCAAGGTCACCCAGTCGGTGGGAGCCGCGGATCAGGGCGAGCGCGGCGTCACGTTCGGCCTCGTCGAGCTTGTCGCGAAGCACTCCCTTGGCCAGCGACTTCCCCACCGCCGCGCGCACCGCTTGGACCTTCTCCTCGCCGCGCGTGACGTAGAGGACATCGTAGCCCGCCCGGGCGAACACCTCGATGATGCCGACGGCCATGGTCCCGGAGCCGACGACGCCAACCGATCGCACATCGCGAGCACCGGGAACGGGGCCGTCCAGCGGTTGAGGCGTACTCCCATCCGCAACCACGACGGGACTGTCCGGAGTCTCGTAGGTGTAGAAGCCGCGACCGGTCTTTCGGCCCTTCAGTCCAGCGGTGACCATCTGCTTGAGCATCGGCGCCGGTGCGTGCAACCGGTCGCGCGACTGGCGATACATCGTGTCCAGGATCTCGTAGGCCGTGTCGAGCCCGATCAGGTCGAGCAGCGCCAACGGACCCATGGGCAGACCACAGCCAAGCTTCATGGCCGCGTCGATGTCCTCACGCGTGGCGTAGTGAGACTCATAGAGCGCAACCGCGTGATTGAGGTAGCCGAACAACAATGCGTTGGCGATGAAGCCGGCCTTGTCACCGACCACTACAGGCGTCTTTCCAAGCTGCGCGGCGAGGTCTTGCACGTCATCGATGACGCTCTGGTCGGTGACGACTGTCCGGATCACCTCGACCAGCTTCTGAACCGGTGCTGGGTTGAAGAAGTGCATCCCCACGACGTGCGCCGGCCGGGCCGTCGCGACCGAGATCTCGGTCACTGACAACGAACTCGTGTTGGTCGCGAGGATGGCGTCGGGAGCGATGATCTTGTCGAGAGTGGCGAAGGTCGCCTGCTTCAGATCGAGGTGCTCCGGGATCGCTTCAACCACGAGTTCGACGTTGGCCAGATCGTCCAACGACGTGGTGAAGGTGATGCGGGAGAAGATCTCCTGCTGGTCGTCCTCGGTGAGCTTTCCGCGCTTGACCGCGCGGGACGTCGATGCCTGCAGGTGTCCCTTTCCGCGTTCGACGGCGTCCTGATCGATCTCGACCCCAACGACCTCGAGGCCGTTGCGGGCGAACACCTCGACGATGCCGGCACCCATGGTGCCGAGGCCGACGACGCCGACCCTGCGAAACGTGCGCGACATGAGCTCCCCTGGCACCGGGTGGATGGTGACGAACGCCTTGAAGTGTCGCAGACTGGACCTAGCCGTACTCGCTGGCCCCGCGCAGGCTCACGCCGGCAGGCCGGACTCGCCGAGGAGACCCCGTGACTACCGCCGACCAATCTGCGCTGGAGACCTTCGAGTCCTTGGATCCGGCCACCGACGAAGTCCTGACCACCTGGCCGGTCGACGACGAGGCCAGCGTCGGGGAGGCCGTGGACCGAGCGCGACTGGCCGCCTTGTGGTGGGCCGACCAAGGATTCGACGGCCGCCGCGAACGGCTGCTGTCCTGGAAAGGGGTCCTGACCCGCCGGATCCGCGAGCTCGCCCAGCTCGTTCACCGAGAGAACGGCAAGCCGGTGGCCGACGCCACGTTGGAGATCGTGGCCGCCATCGACCACATCGATTGGGCCGCCAAGCATGCCCGCAAGGAGCTGCGCCCACGCACGGTGTGGCCAACGTTGGTGTCGGCCAACCAGCAGGCGTGGCTGGAGTATCAACCACTCGGCATCGTGGGCGTGATCGGTCCCTGGAACTATCCAGTGCTCACCCCGATGGGCTCGATCGCCTACGCGCTCGCCGCCGGCAACGCCGTGATCTTCAAGCCCTCGGAGTTCACGCCGGCAATCGGGGCTTTCCTGGTGCGAATGTTCGGCGAGGTGGTCCCTGAACAGCCAGTGCTGCAGCTGGTCACCGGCGATGGACGTACGGGCTCCGCGCTCGCCCACGCCGGCGTGGACAAGATCGCCTTCACCGGCTCCGCCCGTACCGGGCGCCTGGTGATGGCCGCGTGCGCAGAGTCGCTGACCCCGATCCTCATGGAATGTGGGGGCAAGGACGCGCTGATCGTCGACGCCGATGCCGACCTGGACGCGGCGGCGGAAGGAGCCGCGTGGGCGGGCATGTCCAACGCCGGTCAGACGTGCGTAGGCATCGAGCGGGTCTACGTGGTCGAGTCGGTACGTGACGCCTTCCTGGAAAGGCTGGCCGAGCAGCTGGCAGGCGTACGCGCCGGATCTGACCCTGAGGCCTCCTACGGCCCCATCACCATGCCGAGCCAGGTCAGCGTCATCCGTGACCACATCAAGGACGCGATCACGCGAGGTGGGCGCGCACGAGTTGGTGGGGTGGATGCCGTCGGCGAGCGTTTCGTGGCACCGGTCGTCTTGACCGATGTGCCGGAGGACTCGGTGGCCGTCAGCGATGAGACCTTCGGGCCGGTGCTGGTGGTCAACACCGTGCGCGATGCCGACGAGGCGGTCGAGCGGGCCAACGCGTCGGGTTACGGCCTGGGCGGCGCCGTCTACTCGAGGAAGCGCGGGATGGAACTCGCGCGCCGGATGCGCAGCGGGATGACGTCGGTCAACGCCGTGGCTGCCTTCGCCTTCGTCCCTTCCCTGCCGTTCGGCGGGGTCGGGTCCTCGGGGTTCGGCCGGATCCACGGGGCAGATGGTCTTCGCGAGTTCTCCCGCCCCAAGGCCATAACTCGCCAGCGCTTCCCCTTGCCGACGCCGCTGACGACCTTCCGCCGAAAGCCCCGAGACCTCGACCTCGTGGTCAAGCTCGTCACCGCCATCCACGGTCGCCGCACGCTGCGCTAACCGCTCACCCCATTTTCCCGCTTCACCCACCAGCGTGCCCTTTCCTGGCTGTACAAAAGTCACAAGTCAGGCATTTCATCGCCTGAAGGGGCACCTCTGCTGGGTGAAGCGCGTCGATCTGCACGAGACCGTCGAGGAGGCTGCCGAACGCGAGATGGAAGAGGAGACTGGGCTGGCCATACGACTGGGCCCCCCGCTCGGGGTGAGCACGTCGATCAAGGCTGCTGTCGACCGGATGGACGACGGTCGACGACCATTGAAGATGGTCCGGATTCTCTTTGCTGCAACGGTAATCGGTGGCACGATCCGACCGGAGGCCACTGGCACGACCGTTGACTCAGCATGGTTTCCGATCCATGCGATCGGCGGGCTCGACACCCGCCCGCACGTAGCTGAGGCCATCCGCCTGTGGCAGCTTCAGTCCTCGCGAGCTTGAGCCAGCAGTCCTTGGCGCCCGAGGATGAGGTCAGCTGCCCGCTCGGCAATGGCGATCGTCGGTGCGTTGGTGTTGCCTCGCGGCACCGTAGGCATGATGGAAGCGTCCACGACGCGCAGTCCCTGCACCCCGTAAACGCGTAGTTGTTCGTCGACGACGGCAGCATCGCCCGAACCCATCGCGCAGGTCCCGACCGGGTGGTAGAGCGTCTGGGCATGAGAGCGTACGACGTCACGAATGCCATCGTCGCTCACGACCGACTCTCCAGGCAGGAACTCGTCACCGAGCAGGGTCTCGAGCGGTCCATCAGAGGCGATCTCGCGTGCCAGACGCACGCCGGCAACCAGTGATTCCAGGTCCTGGACCTCAGACAGGTAGTCCGGATCGATCATCGGATGCCAGCGGGGATTTGCGCTCGCGAGCCGGATCGACCCGCGGCTGGCCACCGAGACCAACGTGGCGCCGACGGTAAAGCCCCGACCAAAGGGTTCACCGCGGGCATTGTCGAGAAACACCGCTGGGGCGACGTGGAACTGAATGTTCGGTGCCGGCAGATCGGGTGTCGTACGAACGAACGCGCAGGCCTCAGCCACCGACGACGTCAACGGCCCGCGCTTGCGGACCTGCCACCGCAAGAGCTGTCGAAGAGTCTCGTAGTCGTGCAGGCTGGACGTTCCTCGAGTCCGCCACAACGCTCCGGCGGCCAGGTGGTCGTGCAGGTTCTGTCCGACGCCCGGCAGGTCGGAGTGGACGGCGATGCCGAGCTCGCGGAGGTGGCTGGCTGGGCCAACACCCGACAGCATGAGGACCTGCGGGCTGTTCACGGTGCCTCCGGACAGGATGACCTCTCCCTGGCAACGCGCGAGCAGTGGTTCGCCCCGAACGACATACTCGACCCCCACCGCGCACCCACCCTCGATGAGGACGCGGGTGACCAACGCGCCAGTGACGAGCTCGAGGTTGGGTCGTGCCAACGCCGGCTTCAGGTAGGCATCTGCGGCCGACCACCGCCTGCCCGAACGCTGCGTTACCTGGAAGAGCCCGACACCCTCCTGCTCCGCCCCGTTGAAGTCGTCGTTGGCCGCGATCCCGTGCTCCACTGCGGACTCGATGAAGGCGTGACTCAACTCGTGCACGCTTCGCAGGTCCTCCACCCTCAGGGGTCCGCCGGCTCCATGGAACTCAGACGCACCGCGCGCGTTGTCCTCTGCGCGCCGGAAGTAGGGCAGCAGGTCGTCGTAAGCCCACCCGGTGCAGCCGTACTCATCGCGCCAGGCGTCGTAGTCGAGCCGGTTTCCACGGATGTAGAGCATCGCGTTGATCGAGGAGCTTCCACCGACAACCTTGCCCCTGGGCCACTCCAGCCGTCGCCCCTGAACATGCTTCTGCTCGATGGTCTGGAAGGACCAGTCATACTCCGTCCGGAACAAGGTGGGGAACGCCGCCGGGATCTTGATCTCGTCGACGGTGTCCTCCCTGCCAGCCTCGAGGACGAGCACTCGACGCTGAGGGTCCTCGGACAGTCGAGCCGCGAGCACGCAACCCGCGCTTCCCGCACCCACCACCACGTAGTCATAGGGCCGGTCAGCGCTCACCGACCAACCGTAAGGGGCGCCGGGCGCGGGAGCGAGCAGCGTCGGCTAGCGTTTCGAGACGTGCGCCTCGTCATCGCCCGCTGCTCGGTGGACTACGCCGGTCGGCTGTCCGCCCACCTCCCATCGGCCGTACGGCTGCTGCTGGTGAAAGCGGATGGATCCGTGCTCATCCACTCCGACGGGGGCTCCTACAAGCCGCTCAACTGGATGAGTCCTCCGTGCACGTTGCGCACCGCCGTCGACGACACCGGGGTGGGCACGTGGACGGTGGAGAACAAGGCCGGCGAGCGGCTCGTCGTCGCCATCGAACAGGTCATCACCGAGGTCTCCCACGATCTCGGGGTGGACCCGGGATTGACCAAGGACGGAGTCGAGGCGCACCTGCAGGAGCTGCTTGCCGAGCAGGTCGAGACCTTCGGCGTCGACTGGCGGCTGGTTCGCCGGGAGTTCCCAACCGCGATCGGACCGGTCGACCTGATGTTCCGCGACGCGGACGGTCTGGCCGTGGCAGTGGAGGTGAAACGCCGTGGGGAGATCGACGGCGTCGAGCAGCTGACGCGATACCTCGAGCTGCTCAACCGAGACCCGTTGCTCGCGCCGGTCCGCGGCATCTTCGCCGCACAGGAGATCAAGCCGCAAGCCAGGGTGCTCGCCGAGGACCGGGGGATCGCGTGCCTGGTGGTGGACTACAACGCCCTGCGCGGCCTCGATGACCCCTCCACCCGGTTGTTCTGACTGACCTCCGCGCGCCGACCCTGGGACTGTTGCGCACGATGTCGAGTGGGATGGCAAGGTATAGACCGCCGAACCGGTGATCAACGCGACGAGAGGACGACTGCGTGACCGAGTTGGCCATCACCGTGCGCGGGTTGGTTCGTGAGTACGGCTCCGCCAAGACCGGCGGCGTCCACCGGGCCGTCGACTCCGTCGACCTCGACGTAGCCACCGGTGAAGTCTTCGCGTTGCTCGGCCCGAACGGCGCAGGCAAGACGACGACCGTGGAGATCCTCGAAGGACTGCGACGACGGGACAGCGGAACCGTCTCGGTGCTGGGCCAAGACCCTGCGCAGCCCACGCAGCAGTGGCGCACCCGCATCGGGATCGTGCTGCAGACCTCTGGCGCCATCGAACTGCTGACTGTGGATGAGGTGACCAACCACTTCGCGACGTACTACCCCTCTCCTCGCAACGTCGACGAAGTCATCAAGGCAGTCGGTCTCGAAGAGAAGCGAAAGACTCGTGTCCGACACCTTTCCGGCGGCCAGCGCCGGCGCCTCGATGTGGCTCTCGGCATCGTCGGCCGCCCCGAGCTGCTGTTCCTGGACGAACCGACGACTGGCTTCGATCCCGAGGCGCGTCGACAGTTCTGGGATCTCATCCGCGAGCTGAACGCGGATGGCACGACGATCCTGCTCACAACGCACTACCTCGAAGAGGCCGAGCAACTGGCCGAACGGGTGGCTGTCATTGCCGGTGGCCGGATCCTCGAGGTCAATGACCCACAACGACTCGGCGGCCGAGACGAGGCTGACGCACGAGTGAGCTGGACCGAGGACGGCGTGAGTCACGAGCAGTCCACGGACAGCCCGACCCAGGTCGTCGCCGACCTTTCCCGGCATTTCGGCGGCGAGATTCCAAACCTTGCCGTACGACGCCCGACGCTCGAAGACACCTACCTCGCCATGATCAAGCCGTTCAGCGGGCCCGAGGAGGAGGAGGCCGAGTGACGCCGACCACCGAGCTAGCCGCCAAGACTCAGACGCCGACCTGGCTCAACGTTGGCTGGGGCCGCGCTCGCATCGAGCTCAAGCGATTCCTGAGACAACGCGAGTCCCTGGTCTTCACGATCATCTTTCCCGCAATACTGCTCTGCGTCTTTGGCTCCGTCTTCAACCAGGACATCGCCCCAGGCGTCACGTTCAGCCAGTACTTCGTGGCCGGCATGGTCGCGAGCGGCTTTGTCAACAGCGGCTTCCAGGCCCTGGCCATCGGCATCTCGTTCGAGCGAGACAGCGGAGGTCTGAAGCTGCTCGCCGGCACGCCGATGCCGCGTGCGGCGTACTTCGTAGGCAAGTTCCTCCTCGTCCTGGGCGTGGCCATCATCCAGATCGCGCTGCTGATGGGATTCGGAGTGCTCTTCTTCGGGGTCACCCTCCCGGACGCCTCGGGGTGGGTGACCTTCGCATGGGTCGCCTTTCTCGGGCTGCTGTCCTCCGCGCTGCTGGGGATCGCCTTTTCGTCAGTCCCGCGCGATGCCGACTCAGCACCAGCCCTGATCACACCGATCGTGCTCGTGCTGCAGTTCATCTCGGGGGTGTTCTTCGTCTACACCCAGCTACCCACGTGGATGCAGCACATCGCGGCGATCTTCCCCCTCAAATGGCTGACCCAGGGGATGCGTTCGGTCTTTCTCCCGGACACCTTCGAAGCGGCCGAGGCCTCGGGGTCATGGCAGCTGTCGTGGGTCGCCATCGTCCTGGTCATCTGGACCGTCATCGGAGCCGTCCTGTGCCTGCGAACCTTTCGCTGGCAGCGCCGCGGGGAGGACTGAACGGGCGGCAACTGTCTGCCTAGAGCGGGTCGAGTGTCCGGGCCGCACGGATCGAAGCCACCAGCTCGCCGATGATCGTGGTGATCCCGAAGTCCTTGGGCGTGAACACTCGGGCGACGCCCATGGCTCGCAGCTTGGCGGCGTCGGAGTCGGGGATGATGCCGCCGACCACCAGGGGCACGTCGCCGACCCCGGCTGCCCGAAGACCATCGATCACCTCAGGCACCAAGGACAGGTGCGACCCCGAAAGGATCGACAGGCCCACGCAGTCGACGTCCTCGGCCACCGCGGCGGCAACCACCTCGGCTGGTCTCAGCCGGATGCCCTGGTAGATGACTTCGAAGCCGGCATCTCGCGCTCGGACGGCAATCTGCTCGGCCCCGTTGCTGTGCCCGTCCAGGCCCGGTTTCCCAATGAGCAGTCGCAGCCGATGCCCCAGCTCGTCACTCGTGCGTTGTACGGCGACCCGCACGGAAGCAAGCTCCGATCCGGCGGCCGCCACGCCGATCGCGCCAGACACCCCCGTCGGGGCGCGGTACTCTCCGAATACCGACCGCAGGGCGCCGGCCCACTCCCCCGTCGTCGCTCCGGCCCGCGCGCATTCCACGGTGGCCGGCATCAGGTTGGTGTCAGTGGCCGCGGCCCGTTGGAGCTCGCTCAAGGCGCGGGTCACCCGGTCGCCATCCCTCGATGCGCGCCACGCCAGCAGTGACTCGACGGCCGACGCCTCGACCGCCGGATCGACGGTCTCCGTAGCCGAGTCCAGATCGGCGAGCAGCGGATTGGCCTCCGTGGTCGTGAAGGCGTTGACGCCGACCACGATCTCTTCGCCGGCCTCGATGCGAGCGCGGCGCGCGGCGTGCGACGCCACGAGCTCGTGCTTCATGTAGCCGCTCTCGACCGCGGCCACTGCGCCACCCATGGCCTGGACCCGGTCGATCTCCCCCTTGGCGGCGGTGACGAGCTCGGAAACGAGGCGCTCGACGACGACCGAACCCGTGAACAGGTCAGCGTGCTCCAGCAGGTCGGACTCGAAGGCCAATACCTGCTGCATCCGCAGTGACCACTGCTGGTCCCAGGGCCTCGGCAGCCCCAGTGCCTCGTTCCACGCCGGCAGCTGGATCGCGCGGGCGCGTGCGTCCTTGGACAGCGTGACCGCCAGCATCTCCAGCACGATCCGTTGCACGTTGTTCTCGGGCTGGGCCTCGGTGAGTCCGAGGGAGTTGACCTGCACGCCATAGCGAAACCGTCGCTGGGCGGCGTCGGTCACGCCGTACCGCTCGCGCGTCAGCTCGTCCCACAGCTGGACGAACGCGCGCATCTTGGCCATCTCCTCGACGAACCGCACGCCGGCGTTCACGAAGAAGGACATCCGCGCCACGACGGCCCCGAACCGGTCAGCGGGCACCTGGCCCGACTCGCGCACCGCGTCGAGCACGGCGATGGCCGTGCACAGCGAGTAAGCGAGCTCTTGGACCGGCGTGGCCCCCGCTTCTTGCAGGTGATAGCTGCAGATGTTGATGGGGTTCCAGCGGGGCACCTCGGTGACGGTGTGAGCCACCATGTCAGTGATCAGCCGAAGGGACGGCCCCGGCGGGAAGACGTAAGTCCCTCGCGAGAGGTACTCCTTGATGATGTCGTTTTGTGTCGTCCCCGTGAGCTGGTCAACCGAAGCTCCCTGCTCCTCGGCCACTACCTCATACAACGCGAGCAGCCACATCGCCGTCGCGTTGATGGTCATCGAGGTGTTCATCGACGCCAGCGGGATGTCGGCCAGCAGGTGGCGCATGTCTCCTAGATGAGCGATCGGCACTCCGACCTTGCCGACCTCCCCACGCGCCAGGGCGTCGTCAGCGTCGTATCCGGTCTGCGTCGGGAGATCGAACGCCACCGACAGCCCCGTCTGGCCCTTGGCCAGGTTGGTGCGGAACAACGTGTTGGACGCTGCCGCCGAAGAGTGGCCGGCGTACGTTCGCATGACCCATGGCGCGTCGCGATCGCGGCCACTCATCGCGACACCTCCCGATCGGTCAGCCTCGGCCAGACTCGGCCAGACTCGAGACGAAGCCTACGGGTGAACCGTGCCGCCACTCAGGCCGGCTGCGCCTCGCGCTCGAGGTGGAGCACTCGGTGCAGCCGCGTCACAGCCAGCACTCGCAGCACGCGCGGCTGGGGATCGACGAGCACCAGCCGACGCCCCTCCGTGTGGGCCTTCCGGTGCAGCGCGAAAAGCACTCCGAGACCGACTGCATCGACCGATTCCACCTCGGAACAGTCCACGACAACATCGCCGGGCGCCGAGTCGAGGGCGACCTGGAGCAGCAGCCGGACGTCGGCGACGGTCGAACCGTCGAGGCGGGAGGGCAGCGTGGCGCGCGCCTCGGCATCGGCCGGGGACCGAGGGGGGGATGTGAGAGCGTGCATCGAGACCTCCGGGCATCGGCGCCGCCGCAGGGTCTGCGGCCGGGGAAGGCGCGCGGTGCTGTAACGGACGGCTAGCCGTCCGGTGAGCACCGTAGGACCTCGCGGCGCCGGCAGCCGTGCGACACGCTGGCCGTGACCGACCTGCGATACAGCGCGGGACGAACCGCCCTAGTCGTAGGTGTAGAAGCCGCGTCCAGCCTTGCGCCCGAGCGCACCAGCCTGCACCATCCGCTGCAGCAGCTCCGGCGGGAAGAACTTCTCGTCCTGGGTGTCTGCATAGATGTTGCCGGCGGCGTGGGTCATGATGTCGACGCCCGTGAGGTCGATCGTCGCCAGCGGCCCCATGGCGTGCCCGAAACCGAGACGACAGGCGACATCGAGGTCCTCGGCGCTGACGATGCCGGACTCGACCAGACGGACGGCCTCGAGGGCGAGCGCCGAGATCAGCCTGGTCGTCACGAAACCCGCAACGTCACGCGTAACCACGATGCAGGTCTTGCCGCACGACTCGGCGAACTCCCGAGCCGTTGCGAGCGTTTCGTCCGAGGTCTCGAACCCTCGGACAAGCTCACACAACGCCATCATCGGCACCGGCGAGAAGAAGTGCGTGCCGACAATCCGTTCGGGGCGATTCGTGGCGGCGGCGATGGCCGTGATCGGGATAGCCGAGGTATTTGTCGCGAGTACGGCTTCCGGGGCACACACCCGGTCAAGAACGCCAAAGATCTCCTGCTTGACCTCGAGACTCTCGAACACGGCCTCGACGGCCAGGTCGACGCTGGCCATCGACTCTAGATCCGTCGTCGTACCGATTCGCCCGAGTGCCGCCTCCGCGTCCTGGGCGCTCAGCTTGTCTTTGGCCACGAAGCGGTCATACGACGTTCGGACAGCGTCCACGCCACGGGCAAGGGCGTCGTCACTCACATCGTGCAGGACCACCTGGTGTCCGGCCTGGGCGGCAACCTGGGCGATGCCTGATCCCATGAGGCCAGCTCCGACAACGCCGATCTTCGACACCCTGACTCCCACCTTCTCGAGCCGGGAGACCGTTGCGCTCCCGCTGGAAGGAACCCTAACCGGGACCTGCTTCGCGTCAGGGGAGACCGCTCAGTTCAGCCAGCTCAGACGGCTCTGTCGGCTCGCGTCGTACGTCAGCACCGAGGGCCACGATGTCCTCGATGAAACCGGGGTATCCGCGATCGATGTGGAAGGCGTGGTCGACGGTGGTGACGCCGTCAGCACAGAGCCCGGCGAGCACCAAGCCGGCTCCCGCGCGGATGTCCGTCGCCTGGACCGGTGCGGCCGACAATCGTTCCTTGCCGCGAACCACCGCGTGATGACCGTCCGTGCGCAGGTCCGCGCCCAACCTGACGAGCTCGTTGACGAACATGAACCTGGCCTCGTAGACGTTCTCGGTCACCATCGCGGCTCCGTCTGCCACCGCATTCAGCGCCAGCACCATCGGTTGGAGGTCGGTGGGAAAACCGGGATAGGGCAACGTCACGACGTCCACCGCCCGCGGGCGATCGGACATGGAGACCCGAAATCCGGTCGCCGACCGCTGGACATCCGCCCCCGCCCGCGCGAGCTTGTCCAACGGCAGGTCGAGGTGGTCGGCTCGTGCATTGTCGATCGAGATGTCTCCGCGAGTCATCGCTGCCGCGACCGCCCACGTCCCCGCAACCATCCTGTCGGGCACGGTGGTGTGGTCGGTGGGGTGAAGCTCCGACACACCTTGCACCTCGAGCGTGGAGCTTCCGACTCCGGAGATCTGAGCGCCCATGCTCTGGAGCATCTGACACAGGTCGACGATCTCTGGCTCGCGCGCCGCGTTGTCGATGACGCTGGTCCCCCTGGCCAGCGATGCAGCGGCCAGTAGGTTTTCGGTCGCACCCACGCTCGGGAAGTCGAGATAGATCATGGCCGCGGACAAGCCTTGCGGCGCGCGCGCCACGATGTAGCCGTGCTCGTTCTCGACCGTGGCGCCCATCCGAACGAGTCCAGCAATATGGAAGTCCAGCGGCCGGGAGCCGATCGCGTCACCGCCGGGAAGCGCGACCTCTGCCGCGCCGCAGCGCGCGACGAGCGGGCCGAGCACATTGATCGAGGCGCGCATCCGTCGCACCAGGTCGTAGTCCGCGCGATGGTCGAGAATCTCAGGAACCTCGACGCTGACGAGGGCTTGCACCCGGTCGTGGTCCACGACACACCCGAGCCGTTTGAGTAGCTCGGCCATGATCTCGACATCGAGGATGTCCGGGACGTCTCTGACGACCGTCCGACCCGGTGCCAGGAGCGCAGCAGCCATCAGCTTCAGAACGCTGTTCTTCGCGCCGGCCACGCGAACCCGTCCAGCGAGTCTCGCCCCCCCGACTACCCGCAAACGCTCCACGGCGGCATCGTACGGCGCCTCGCCTAGGCTGGCGTGCATGGTCAACCTCACAAGGATCTACACACGCACCGGAGACGACGGCACCACCGCTCTCGGCGACATGAGCCGCACAACCAAAGGTGACCTGCGCCTCGTGGCCTACGCCGACGTCGACGAGGCCAACTCCGCCATCGGCGTGGCGATCGCTCTGGGCGGTCTCCCCAGTGACGTGGTCAAGCTGCTCACCCGGATCCAGAACGAGTTGTTCGACGTTGGTGCCGATCTGTGCACGCCTATCGTGATCGATCCCAAGTTCCCTCCGCTACGAGTGACCCAAGACTATGTCGACGCCCTCGAGACGGCCTGCGACGACCACAACGCGGGGCTCGACAAGCTGCGCTCGTTCGTCCTCCCCGGTGGCGCAGGCGGAAGCGCCCTCCTGCACGTGGCCCGCACGGTCGTACGACGGGCCGAGCGCTCCACCTGGGCGGCCCTGCAAGCCCACGGCGACACGATGAGCCCGCTGACCGCCACCTATCTGAACCGGCTCTCGGACCTGCTGTTCATCCTGGCGCGGGTGAGCAACACGAGCGCGGCCGGCGGCCACGGCGACGTGTTGTGGGAGCCCGGCGCGACGCGCGGCTGAAGGGCGAGCGTCCGCTTCCGGCCCGACCAGACCTGGCGGTGGGGCCAGGGTCCCCAACCGCTTCCAGGGGGCCAGCTCAAGCCTTGGAGGCGACCTCGAGGCGCACCTCTGCCCGGCGGCTGGCCGCTTCGCTCGCTGCATCCGCTTCATCGGCGCGTGCCCGAGCGAGCGCAGCCTCTGCCCGGGCCACATCGATATCGCCCGCCAGCTCCGCGGAGTCGGCAAGGATCGAGACCGTCTCGCTATCCACCGAGAGAAAGCCCTCGTGCACAGCGATCCGCACCAAGGACGCATCGGGCATCGTCACCCGCACCTCACCGTCAGCAAGCAGGGCCAGCACCGGCTCGTGGCGCGGCAAGATCCCGATCTCGCCGATCGTCGTGCGTGCGATCACCTGCGCCGCGAGCCCAGACCAGATCTCCCCGTCGGCCGCGACGACCTTGACCTCGAGCTCGCTCACGTCACTTCGCCAGCTTCGCGGCTGCAGCCTCGACGTCCTCGATGCCACCAGCCATGAAGAATGCCTGCTCTGGGAGGTGGTCGTAGTCACCGTCGCACAGCGCCTGGAACGAGGCGATCGTGTCCTCGACCGGCACGAATGAGCCGGGCTGCCCGGTGAAAGCCTCCGCCACGAACATGTTCTGCGACAGGAAGCGTTCGATGCGTCGTGCCCGGTTGACGAGGACCTTGTCCTCCTCGGAAAGCTCGTCGACACCGAGAATGGCGATGATGTCCTGGAGGTCCTTGTTGCGCTGCAGGATCTCCTTGACCCGCTGCGCCACCGCATAGTGGTCAGCCCCCACGTAGCGCGGGTCGAGGATGCGCGAGGTGGAGTCGAGGGGGTCCACCGCTGGGTAGATGCCCTTCTCCGAGATCGGCCGCGACAATGTTGT
Organism: uncultured Actinomycetota bacterium; assembly: GCA_963819985.1. Classification (GTDB taxonomy): domain Bacteria; phylum Actinomycetota; class Actinomycetes; order DATJPE01; family DATJPE01; genus JANPBY01. Next base: position 272,582 of record CAWFYH010000003.1, read on the forward strand.
GGTCGCGTCGAGGTGAGCGAAGGTGGTGGCTGGCGCCGGGTCGGTCAGGTCGTCGGCGGGGACGTAGATCGCCTGCAGCGACGTGATCGAGTGACCACGCGTCGAGGTGATCCGCTCCTGAAGTTGACCCATCTCGTCGGCCAACGTGGGCTGGTAACCGACTGCCGACGGCATCCTGCCGAGCAACGTGGAGACCTCCGAGCCGGCCTGGGTGAACCGGAAGATGTTGTCGATGAACAACAACACGTCCTGCTTCTGCACGTCACGGAAGTACTCCGCCATCGTCAGCGCCGAAAGGGCCACTCGAAGCCGGGTGCCGGGCGGCTCGTCCATCTGACCGAACACGAGGGCCGTCTTCGCGATGACGCCGGACTCGGTCATCTCCAGAAAGAGGTCGTTGCCCTCACGGGTGCGCTCCCCCACGCCCGCGAACACCGACACACCGCTGAAGTTCTCAGCGACTCGATAGATCATTTCCTGGATCAGGACGGTCTTGCCGACGCCAGCACCGCCGAACAGGCCGATCTTCCCGCCCTTCACGTACGGCGTGAGCAGATCAATGACCTTGATGCCGGTCCAGAAGACCTCGGTCTTGCTCTCCAGCTGGTCGAAGGCCGGCGCCTGAGCGTGGATCCCACGACGCTCGGTGATCTCCAGAGACGACTCCTCGACGTCGAGGGGCCGGCCGAGGGTGTTCCAGACGTGGCCCAGGGTCACGTCACCCACGGGCACCGTGATCGCGTCACCCGAGTCCATCACGGGGGCACCACGGACCAGCCCGTCGGTGGGCTGCATCGAGATGGCGCGCACCATGTTGTCACCGATGTGCTGGGCGACCTCGAGGGTGAGCGTGTGCTGGGCAGCTTCTTCCTCGCCCTCGACACCAGCCGAGACGGACACCGTCAACGCGTTGAACAACGGGGGCATGGCGTCGGCGGGAAACTCCACGTCGACGACGGGGCCGGTCACCCGGGCCACGCGGCCGGCGGTTTGGACGGCGGCCTCGGTGGTGGCGGTCATGTCACTCGCTCCCTGCGCTTGCGGAGGCCAGAGCGTCGGCGCCGCCGACGATCTCGCTGATCTCCTGGGTGATCTCCGCCTGGCGAGCCTTGTTCGCCTGACGCTTGTAGGTCTTGATGATCTCTTCAGCATTGTCACTGGCCGACTTCATCGCCCGGCGGCGAGCTGCGAGCTCGGAGGCAGCAGCGTTCAGCAATGCCGTGTAGACGACGTTCTCTACGTACCTGGGCAGCAGGGCGTCCAGCACTCCGGCCGCATCGGGTTCGAAGTCGTACAACGGAAAGACGGTGGTCTCCCCCTCTGCAGAAGTGGTGCCGACCTCCTCTTCGACGACCTCGAGGGGCAGAACCCGGGTGACGAGAGGAACCTGCACGCCTGTGCTGATGAACTGCGTGCCGACGATGTGGATCTCGTCGGCCCCACCGTCCTCGGTGGCCGTCATGAACCGCTCCAGCAGCGCAGCAGCGATTTCTTTGGCGTGCTCCGGGGTCGGAGACTCAGTGAAGCCAACCCATTCGCCTGCGACGGGACGGCTGCGGAATCGGTAGTAGTTGACCGCCTTGCGCCCCACCAGGTAGGGCACAACCTCCATGCCGCGCTCGCGCAGCAGGCTGGACAGCTGTTCACCTTCCTTGATCGCGGCCGAGGAGTACGCCCCCGCCAGCCCACGATCACTGGTCAGCAGCAGCACGGCCGCCCGATCCTCGAGACGCCCTTGGGAGGTCAGCGGGTGCTCCTCGGTGGCCGACAGGTTCGAGGCGGCCGCCGACAGCGCCCGGACCAGCTCACGGGTGTAGGGGCGTGCCGCCTCAAGTCGCGACTGAGCCTTCAGGATGCGGCTGGCTGCGATGAGCTCCATCGCTTTGGTGATCTTCTTGGTCGATTCGACCGATCGGATCTTGCGTCGAAAGACGCGCTGCTGGGCGCCCACGTCAGCTCGACGCCCTGACCACGCGCGTGATCTTCTCCTGGCCGACCTCGTCGGCATCCATGGCCTCGGCCGGCTCTTCGTGACCCAGCAAGGTGTGACCCGCGGAAGTCATGAACTTGCCCTTGAAGGTCGTGATCGCAGCCTCGAGCTCGGAGACGGTTTCGTCCAAGAGGTCCTTCGTGGTGGCGATCGAGTCAACGATCCCCGCGCGTTCCCGACCCACCCAGTCCAAGAACTCCGACTCGAACCGGGCGATGTCCTCCACGGGTACGTCGTCCAGCTGACCGGTGGTGCCCGCCCAGACCGAGATGACCTCGTGGCTCATGGGGAAGGGGGTGTACTGCGGCTGCTTGAGCAACTCGACCAATCGCTCGCCGCGGGCGAGCTGGGCCTTCGAGGCGGAATCCAGGTCGGAGCCGAAGGCCGCGAACGCCTCGAGCTCTCGGAACTGGGCGAGGTCGAGCCGCAGGCGCCCTGCGACCTTGCGGATGGCCTTGACCTGCGCGGATCCACCGACACGAGAGACCGAGATGCCGACGTTGATGGCGGGTCGGACACCGGAGTTGAACAGGTCAGACTCCAAGAAGCACTGGCCGTCTGTGATCGAAATGACGTTGGTGGGGATGTAGGCCGACACATCGTTGGCCTTGGTCTCGATGATCGGAAGACCGGTCATCGACCCGCCGCCGAGCTCGTCGGAGAGCTTCGCGCAACGCTCGAGCAGCCGTGAGTGCAGATAGAACACGTCGCCGGGGTAAGCCTCGCGACCCGGTGGCCGGCGAAGCAGCAGCGACACAGCTCGATAAGCCTCGGCCTGCTTGGACAGGTCGTCAAAGATGATCAGGACGTGCTGGCCCTGATACATCCAGTGCTGTCCGATGGCCGAACCGGTATAGGGCGCGAGGTACTTGAAGCCGGCCGGGTCAGAAGCGGGGGACGCGACGATGGTCGTGTAGTCCATGGCTCCGGCATCTTCGAGCGCACCCTTGACCGCGGCGATGGTCGAACCCTTCTGCCCGATCGCGACATAGATGCACTTGACCTGCTGGGTCGGGTCGCCGGACTCCCAGTTGGCCTTCTGGTTGATGATCGTGTCGACACAGACCGCAGTCTTTCCAGTCTGCCGGTCACCGATGATCAGCTGACGCTGACCGCGGCCGATCGCCGTCATCGCGTCGATGGCCTTGATGCCGGTCTGCATGGGCTCCTTCACCGGCTGGCGCTGAACCACCGTGGGTGCCTGAAGCTCCAGGGCGCGCCGAGTGTCGGACGCGATGTCCCCGAGGCCGTCGATCGGCTGGCCCAGAGGGTCGACCACGCGGCCGAGGTAACCGTCGCCGACCGGCACCGAGAGGATCTCGCCGGTGCGCCGCACCTGCTGGCCCTCCTCGATGAGCGACCCCTCGCCCAGCAGCACGGCACCGATCTCGCGCAGGTCCAGGTTCAGTGCGAGACCGAGCAGACCGTTCTCGAACGTCAGCAGCTCGTTGGTCATTGCCGACGGCAGACCTTCGATCCGGGCGATGCCGTCACCGGTCTCGGTGACTCGACCAACCTCTTCGCGAGCGTTCTCCGGCTCATAGGACTCGACGAAGGTCGCGATCGCAGAGCGGATCTCTTCGGGGCGGATCGTGAGCTCGGTCATCGGGTTGCTGTCCTTCGACTGGTAGGGGTTGCTCTTGTCACGACTGATCTCAACTCGCCTGTCAACTCGTCAGGCCTCGGGTGACCTGGCCGAGGCGGCGCGACACGCTGCCGTCGAACACGTCGTCGCCGACCTGGACGACGACCCCGCCGACGACCGATGGGTCGACCTCGACCTGCAGGCGGACGTCGTGTCCCAGAGCAGTGGTCAGGGCAGCTTCGAGCTGCGTGCGCAGCGCATCGTCGAGGGGTACGGCGACGCGGGCGATCGCGATCTTGTAGTTGCGGTGGGCCGCTGCGGCGACAGCGAGCTCGTCAAGTGCCTGGGCTGGTGTGCGTCCGCGCAGCGAGTTCAGCACGGCGGTGACGAGCTGGACGGTCGCCGCGGTCGCCTTGTCGGCCAGCAGGCCGTGGACCAGCGACGTACGGTTTGCGTCAGACACGACCGGGTCGGTGAACGAGGCGGTCAGCTCCGGGGAGCGTTCCACGATCCGGGCGAAACGGAACAACTCGTCTTCGACATCGTCGAGTCTCCCCTCCCGAGCGCCGAGCTCGAAGAGCGCCTGTGAACCGAGCTGCTCGACGGCATCCACCAGGTCACCCGAAGCCGACCAACGCCTGCCCACGAGGTCGTCAACTACCGCCAGGGAGGCGGCCCCGATCCGATCACCCACGAGGCTGTCGACGAGCCCGGAACGAGCGCTGGTTTGTGCGCCAGGATCTGCGAGGGCGCGCGCGACGCTCGGCTCTCGCCCGAGCAGCGCTGACACGGCGAGCAGGTCGTCGGCCGTCGCGCGGACGACGGCATCGTCTGCCGTCGCGAGCTCCGTGGCCAGACGCTCATGCGCGTCTGCCAACGCCTGGCGGCTGGCTCCTAGCACTAACCGGCCACCACAGGCTCGTCACCGGCGACATGGCTCTCGGGTCCACCGGATTCGAGGTCGGCGATGAAGCGTTCGACCATCCGTCGCTGCCGGGCCTCGTCATCCAAAGACTCACCGACGATCTTGCCGGCGAGCTCAACGGCAATCTGGCCAACCTCGTTGCGAAGCTGGGCGACGATCTGCGACCGCTCGGCTTCGAGACGGGAGTGTTCCCGTGCCGCGATCCGATCTGCCTCTTCCTGCGCCCGCTCGCGGAGCTCCTCGATGATCGCGTGACCTTCCGCACGCGCTTCGTCGCGGATGCGAGCGGCATCGGCCTTGGTGTCCAGCAACGCCTGCTGAAATTCAGCCTCGGCGGCCTCCAACCGTTCCTTGGCCTCACGACCCTCGTCGAGCTGCTTACGAATCGTCTCTTGTCGATTCGTCATCGCCTTGGACACCGGTGGCAGGACAAACCGCCAAAGGACGTAGAGGACGAGGAAGAACGCGAACAGCTCGACAAAGAACGTCGCGTTGGGCACCAGGAAGTTGGCCTGCGGTTCTTCTTCCACCGCGACCGTCAATAAGGAGGCAACGAACATGGCGGACTAGGTGCCGAGAACGAAGACGAACAGGGCCATGAAGGCGAGGTTGATGAAGTACGCCGCCTCCACCAGGCCGACCGTCAAGAAGAAGATCGTCTGGAGCCTTCCCTGAGCTTCGGGCTGGCGGGCGACGCCCGAGATCAACGCGCTACCGGCGAGACCATCACCGATAGCAGCGCCGATGGCGCCACCGCCGAGCGCGAGTCCGCCGGCGATCAACCCGCCCGCGGTCTTGATCGCGGATACGAGTTCTGGATCTGCAGCCATGTCTCCCCTTGGGATCGAGTCTGGTGGTTCTCGGTTCTTGCCTTGACAGTTGACGTGTGCGGGCCATTATCTCTGGGTCGTCAGCCACGGCTCACACGGGATAGCGACGAACGGTGCGGGGTCGGTGAACTCAGATCAGTGGTCCTCCCTCGGGCCGATCGCCATCCCGAAATACAAGATCGCGAGCAGGCCGAAGATGAACGCCTGGATGAGCCCGATGAACAGGTCGAAGAGCTTCCACACGGTGGTGGGCATCCAGGCGATGTAGGTCGGCAGCAGCGTGAAGATCATCAGCATGACGACGCCAGCGAAGATGTTGCCGAAAAGTCGCAAAGCCAGCGTGAACGGCTTGATCAGCTCTTCCAGAACGTTGATCGGCGCCATGACCAGGAATGGCTCTTTGAGGTGTCGAAAGTACGACCGTGCGCCGCGCAGCCGGATACCGGCGATGAGGGACCAGAAGAACACGGTGAAGCCGAGTGCGTAGGTCAAATTGACGTCCGACGTCGGTGGATGGAACAGCTGCGGACCCCAGCCCGACGGAATCAGCCCCATCCAGTTGCACACCAGGATGAAGATAAACAGTGTGAAGCCGATCGGAACAACGAAGGGAGCGCGTTCCCTGAGGTCCCAGCCGACCTGATCCTCAACCTGGCTGACGATGGTCTCGTAGAAGATCTGCAGCTTTCCAGGCACCTCAGAGCTCGCGCTCCGTGCTACGAGCAGCCCGAGGATGATGACGATCGCCGAAGCAACGGCTGTGGCGACGATCGTGTCGACATTGAACGTGAGCCCCAGGAAAGTCGCGGTGACGTGGTGGCCGACTTCGATCGTTGTTTCGGAGCCCGAGAACTTCATGCGCGCACCGACTTGAACATCGACGTACCAGCCAAGAGCAGGAGCGTGATCTGGAAGACCGCCAGACCGATGACGATCCCGAAGCCCAGCGGCTTCACCAGGATGAGGGCGAGCAAGGTGATGCCCGTCAAGATCGCCAACCGTCCGGCACCGCCGGAAAGGAAGTGCGTCTTGGTTCCAGGGTTGTTCACGAGCGTCTCGAAGCGACGCTGCACGGATTGCCGAAGAAGCCGTGCGTTCGCCATCCCGAGCCCCAGGCCGATGCACACACCGACGGCAGCGACGAGCTCACCGAGCACCGCACCGACGATCAGCGCCAGAACGCCGAGCACCACGGCGGGGACGACCGCCCGGCGGGTCTGCAGCATCACCTCGGCCATGGCGGCGGTCGGGTCGCCGACCTCTGCAGTCGTCGAGCCGGCAGCGTCGGCAGGCACTGCGTCGGATTTGGGCTCTGGAGCCACCTCGGTGGTCACGCGCGGCTCACCCTGGTCATCGTGACTCACTCGCCGAGATACCTGCGCACTTCCTTGTGGGTGGCCGCGACGCCAAGGGCTGCACCGGCCACCAGACCCAACAATATGAAGAGAGGGACCGTGTGCAAGTGGCTGTCGATCAACCACCCGAGCGCGATCCCCACAAGCCAGCAGGTCGCGTTGAGCGCACCGATCCCCGCCAGGACGAAGGGGTTGGATGGCGTCCCCACGCGGAGTCCTATTGGTGGATTGAGGTGTGTTCACCGACCAGCATCTTGCGGCGGGAACGCTACCACAGCACCAGATCTGACTCAGAGATGACTAGACGTCAAGGCCCGTTCCAAAAGGTCAGTTGGTGGCTCGGGCCTGCTTGGCGGACACCACCCTCGGCCAACGAACGAACAGGATGAGTCCGGCTCCACCTAGCGCCAGGAAGGTCACAGCCCAACCTGCGGGGACCAGCGCAAGCGCGACCGAACCGAAGGCGAGAAGAGCTGTCCCCGCGTACATCACGAGGACGGCCCGGCGCTGGGAGTGCCCCATCTCCAGAAGCCGGTGGTGGAGGTGTTGCTTGTCGGGAGCGAAGGGGGACCGCCGCGCGCGCGTGCGCCGTACAACCGCAAGGCCGAGATCAAGGAAGGGGACGGCGAGCACCGCCAACGGCACCAGGACGGGCAGCAGCGCGGTGACCGCGCCCAGGCCGGTCACTCGCTCCGGGTCAACGTTCCCGGTCAGCAAGATCAGCCCGGCGGCGAGCAGCAGCCCGATCAACATCGATCCGCTGTCCCCCATGAAGATCTTCGCCGGATTGAAGTTGTGCGGCAGGAATCCCAGACACATGCCGGTCAGCACCGCGGTGACCAGAGCCGCCGGTGTCGCACGATCCAGGTCGTTTTGCACGGACAGCAGGTAGGCGAAAGCGAAGAATGCGGCCGAAGCGATCCCCACGATGCCTGCGGCCAGGCCGTCGAGGCCATCGACCATGTTGACGGCATTGACTGTCACAACGACGACGAGCACGGTCAGGAGGGTGCCTTCGGCCGGTCCAAGGCTCACTGTCTGACCCGGCCACGGCAAGAACAGCAGCTGAACGCCCTGCAGGGCCATCAGCCCCGCCGCGAGCGACTGGCCGGCGAGCTTGGTGATCGCATCGAGGCCCCACCGGTCGTCGATGGCGCCCAGCCCGCAGATGACCAGCGCTCCCGTGAGGAGCCCCGCCCATGTGCTCGTCGATCCGCCGAACACCGAGGAGAGCAACGGCATCTGAGCGCTGACCAGCAGCGCCGCGAGAAATCCGAGCAGCATCGCCACTCCGCCCAGGCGCGGGATCGGGACGTCGTGCACGTCGCGATCCCTGACCTCGGCCATGAACCCGCCCCGGATGGCCAGCACCCTCACGACGCCTGTGGTCAGGTACGTCACCGCCGCGGCGACGAACAGCGCCAGCAGGTATTCGCGCACGTGCGCGCCGGATCAGGCGTGCGGGTAGGCGGGGAACTTGGCGGTCAGGGCGGAAACCGCCTCTGCGACCTCGGCGGACGCGGAGCCGTCCGCATCGGTGACCGCCCGGGCGATCAGCGAGGCGACCTCGGGCATCTGGTCCGGTCCCATCCCCTGGGTGGACATCGCTGCCGTGCCGACCCGGATGCCGCTCGCAACCATCGGGGGCTGCGGGTCGTAGGGGATCGCGTTCTTGTTGAGGGTGATCCGCGCGGCGTCACACCGCTGCTCCGCATCGGTTCCCGTCACACCGACCCCACGCAGGTCGATCAGCGCGAGGTGGGTGTCTGTGCCGCCGGAGACCGGGCGCATGCCCTCCTTCTCCAGAGCCGCCGCGAGCGCCTGAGCGTTCGCGACTACGTCGCGGGCGTACGCCTGGTAGGCCGGGGTTCCGCATTCCTTCAGCACAACAGCCTTGGCAGCCACCGCGTGCATGAGCGGTCCGCCCTGCAGGAAGGGGAATACAGCCTTGTCGATCTTGGCAGCGTGCTCCTCGCGGCACACGATCATCCCGCCGCGTGGACCACGCAGGACCTTGTGGGTCGTGAACGCGACCACATCCGCGTACGGCACCGGGCTGGGGATCGCACCGCCCGCCACCAGGCCGATGAAGTGGGCCGCGTCCACCATGAGGATCGCCCCGACCTCATCGGCGATGTCCCGGAAGGCCGCAAAGTCGATGAGGCGCGGGTAGGCCGTGGCGCCGCAGATGATCATCTTGGGCTGGTGCTCGCGGGCCATGTCGCGTACCTGGTCGTAGTCGATGAGCTCGTCATCGGGATTGACCCCGTAGGACACGGGGTTGAACCAACGCCCGGAAAAGTTCACCTTGGAGCCATGGGTCAGGTGCCCGCCCTGTTTGAGATCCATAGCCAGGACCGTGTCGCCGGGGGCCAGGAACGCCGCGTAGGTCGCCAAGTTGGCGCTGGCGCCGGAGTGCGGTTGCAGATTGGCGTGCTCGGCACCAAAGAGCTCCTTGGCGCGGGCGATACCGATCTTCTCGGCTTCGTCGACGACGCCGCAGCCGCCGTAGTAGCGCTTGTCCGGGTAGCCCTCGGCGTACTTGTTGGACAGGGTCGAACCCAGCGCTGCCAGGACCGCCGGTGACGTGAAGTTCTCACTCGCGATGAGCTGGAGGCCGCTACGGAGCCGGTCGAGCTCGGCGAGGATGATGTCGCTGATCTCGGGGTCCTGCTCCTGCAGGGCGCCGAAGTCCGGACCCCAGTAGGGGACGTCATTCATGGCTGGCTCCTCAATGCTGGTCTCGCGGACAACATGGCGGCGGTCCCGACGACAGACTCAGGGCCGGCGTTGCTGATCCTAGCTATCGAGGGTTCGGCCAGGCTTCGCGGTCAAGCCACTATCTCGCGCACGGCACTTCGGATCTGGGTCAGCGCCGCTCGGTAGTCATCGTCGGGCTGACCATAGGGGTCGTCGATGTCGAATCGACGGTCCGTGGGTGGGTGGAGAGCAGCGAGGTCGCGCACGACGCTGAGGCGACTCGCCGGTTCCTCGACGCTGAGCCTTCCTTGGGCATCCGCCGCCGTAGCGACCTCGGCGACATGCAACAGCGTGAAGGTTCGGCCCAGCGCTTCGGGTAGCAGATCGAGCACGGCTCGCACGTGGGCTCCGGTCGCGCACAAGATCAGATCCGCCGCGGCAACCGCGGAGCGAGTCAATGCCTGGGCCCGAAAGCCAGTGGAGTCGATGCCGATCTCCGCGAGCATGCGACCCGCGGGCGGATTGATCGGCATACCGGCGTGGCCCGGATAGGTGCCACCCCCGTCCAGCACCACCGTTTGACCGGCGGGTCCGTAGGCGCGATCCAGTTCCGTGCGCATGATCAGCTCGGCCATGGGCGAGCGGCAGATGTTGCCCGTGCAGACGTGCAGCACCAGGAACGGGTGCGAGTCTGAGCTCACGCCGGCTCGACCAGATCGGGTACGACCGTTCGGAGGGTTTCGACGTTGAGAGCCCCGGCCCGCAGCAGCACCGGCGTCGGCCCAGAGACGTCCACGATGGAGGACGGCACCGGCTGGCGACACGCACCGCCATCGAGGTAGACGCTGACGCCATCGCCAAGTTGGTCGGCCGCCTCGTCCAACGTCGTTGCGGGCGCCTGGCCGGACAGATTCGCCGAGGAGACTCCCATCGGGCCGACGGCACGCAACAGCTCGATGGCGACCGGGTGCAGGGGCATCCGGACCGCAACCGTGCCGCGAGCGTCACCGAGGTCCCAGGACAGGCTCGGGGCGTGCCGCACGACCACTGTGAGCGGGCCGGGCCAGAAGGCTTCGACCAGGTCTCGGATCCCTTGCGTCAGCGAGGCGGCCAGTCCGTCGAGGGTGCGCGGGGAGCCCACCAGCACCGGAACCGGCATGTCACGCCCGCGGCCCTTGAGCTCGAGCAGCCGCTGGACGGCATCAGCGGAGAACGCGTCGCAGCCAAGCCCATAGACGGTGTCGGTCGGAAGCACGATCAGCTCGCCGCGGCGGGCCGCTTGCGCGGCGATCTCCAGCCCCCGAGTCCGTTCGGCAGGATCCGCGCAGTCGTAGAAGCGGCTCACGCGAGCGATTCTCCCGCACCCGTCGCTTCGACCGTACGGCGTGCCGTGGTGAAGCGGTCGCGCCGTGCCAGATCCTTGTGGTCGGCCACGTCGACGAGGCCCGCCGACTCCAGGAGTGCGACGACGGAGGGTCCCTGCACGTCGGCGTGCTCGACCACGAGCAGCCCACCTGGGCGGAGCAGCGCCGTGCTGCGTGTGACAACAGCACGCATGACATCGAGTCCGTCCGCACCGCCGCCCCAAAGGGCTAGCGGCGGATCGTGCTCGGCGACCTCGGGATCCCTGATCTCGGATCCGTGCGGAATGTAGGGCGGGTTGGACACCACGACGTCGACGGTGCCGTCCAGGTCCTCGAAGGCGTTTGCAGCGTCCCCATGCCGCAGGTCGACGCCCAGACCGTTCAGATTTCGCTCGGCCCAGCCGTACGCCTCAGCCGACAGCTCCACGGCCGCAACCCGGCTCTGGGGCGCCTCGACGGCGACCGAAGCAGCGATGGCTCCGGACCCGGTGCACAGGTCGACGACCAACGGGGCCGGAACCGAACCGAAGCCCTGCAGGCGCTGGACCTCGGCCAGAACCGCCTCGACAACCACCTCGGTCTCCGGGCGGGGGACGAATACCCCAGGACCCACAACGAGCGAAAGGCGGCGGAAGAACGCACGACCGGTGAGGTGCTGCAGGGGCACGCGAGCACATCGTGCATCGACGAGAACCTCAAACTCCCGCGCCTGCGCGCGACTGACCGTGTCATGCAAAACGATGTCGCGTGGCTCGACTCCCAGCACGTGAGCGGCCAGGATGCCGGCGTCGTACCAGTCGCTCTCAACCCCTGCCGCGGCGAGCCGTTCAGCCGACTCACGCACCAGGAGCCGCAGATCGACGTACTCCGCCGACGCTTCGAATTCAGGTTCCGACTCAGTCATGAACCGCTCAGCCTGGCCTCGAGGTCTGCGTCGAGGCAGGCCTGCACCACGGCGTCGAGGTCACCGTCGAGCACCTGGTCGAGGTTGTAGGCCTTGAAACCGACGCGGTGATCACTGATCCGGTTCTCGGCGAAGTTGTAGGTGCGGATCCGCTCCGATCGATCGACCGTGCGAACCTGCGAACGGCGAGCATCCGACGCCGCTGCGTCCGCTGCCTCCTGGGCAGCAGCAAGCAGCCTCGCCCGAAGGATACGCATCGCTTGCTCTCGGTTCTGCAGCTGAGACTTCTCGTTCTGGCAGGACACGACGATGCCGGTGGGCAGGTGCGTGATCCGTACCGCTGAGTCGGTGGTGTTGACGCTCTGGCCGCCGGGACCGGAGGAGCGGAAGACGTCGATGCGAAGATCATTCGGGTCTATCTCGACCTCCACGTCCTCGGCCTCTGGCAGGACCAGGACGCCGGCTGCCGACGTGTGGATCCGCCCTTGCGACTCGGTGACAGGCACCCGCTGCACGCGATGCACCCCGCCTTCGAACTTCAGCCTTGCCCACGGCGCTTCACCCGCTCCCGGAACGCCCTTCGCCTTGACGGCCACAGCCGCCCCCTTGAGGCCGCCGAGATCGGACTCCTGGCTGTCGAGCACCTCGGTGATCCAGCCACGACGCTCGGCGTAGCGCAGGTACATGCGCAGCAGGTCACCGGCGAACAGAGCCGACTCGTCTCCGCCCTCCCCCGCCTTGACCTCCAAGATGACGTCACGATCGTCGTCGGGATCGCGCGGCACCAACAGAGCGCTCAGCTCATCAGCGAGCGAATTCTGCTGCGACTCCAGCTCTGCCACCTCGTCGAGGAAGCTGGCGTCCTCCGCGGCAAGCTCCCGAGCAGCCCCGAGGTCTTCCCCGGTTGATCTCCAGCGCAGATAGGCGCTCACAACTGGGCCGAGCTGCGCGTAGCGGCGACCAAGCCGGCGAGCAGCACCCTGGTCAGCGTGGATCGCCGGGTCAGCGAGCCGGGACTCGAGGTCGGCGTACTCCTCGACCAGGTCCTCGACGTGCTCGAACATCCGGGCCTCCACAGGGTCGGCAGGCGAACGGCGCCGTACCCCGGAGGGTACGGCGCCGTCGGTGAAGCTATTTGGCGTCTGCGGTTGCGTCTGTCTTGGCCTCTGTCTTGGTGCCGAAGCGCTTCTCGAACCGGGCCACGCGGCCTCCGGTGTCGAGGATCTTCTGCTTGCCTGTGTAGAACGGGTGGCAGGCCGAGCACACGTCGGCGTGGATCACACCGTTGGCCGCGGTGCTGCGGGTGGTGAACGTGGATCCGCAGGTGCAGGTCACCTGGGTCTCGACGTAGTTCGGGTGAATATCGGGTTTCACTAGTGCTCCTCGGGTCATAGCCGCCGGGTCGTGCGCAACACGCGCACGTGAACCGGACCGCTCCCACAGTGTGCCAGGCATGGCCACTTGTTCCCAAAACGCTCGATCTCGCTCCGGGATTCCCGCCGGCGCTGCTAGTGCACGAAGTAGAGGAAGCCGACGTCTGCGGCCGACAGCTGCGAGGTGTAGACCGTGAACTCGTCCAACCCGCCCAAGAAGACGCGATTGGCGGGATTGCTCGAGTCAGTGCCGGGTGAGTTGCCGCCGTTCCAGGACCCACCCCAGCCGCCCAGGTTGCCGCAGCCGGCCCGCCATACCCCGGTGGTGCTCTCGGCAGCGGTGTTGCCCGCGTTGCTGGCAACCTGGCTGCCGTCGATGTAGAGCCTGGTTCCTGCAGGACCCACGGTTCCGACCGCCATGTGCCAGGCGCCATCGTTCAAGGTCGTCGTCGATCGCAGCGTGACATATCCGGAGTTGTAGACGCCGAACCAGACGTAGCCAGTCCCGTCCATGTACAGGTGCCGGTCGTACGTCCCCGTGGACGGTGCTGCCACTCCCGTCTGCGGCTTCTCGAAGCCGGCCAACTTGCCGCCGCTCGAATAACTGCTCGACGTCTTGAACCAGATCACCACACTCGTCTGGGCCGGAGAGGTGATGAGAGTCGCCGACGCCGTGTTTATGCAAGAACTGGCATTGTTCAGCTGTACGGCACGGTCTGGCGTCTCGTTCACGAGCGCCCCGTCGGTCAAGCGTGTGAAGTAGGTCGTGCTGCCGTTGGAGTTGTATCGACCTGGGTGGTTGTTTCCCGAATCGTCAGCAGCAGCCGTAGCTGTTCCGGTCTCGTCGAACTTCCAGTAGAGGTACGGGCCCAGCTGGTTGGCCTCGTCGGTGTAGCTGTAGATCGGCACGGACCACTTGTTCCCGGCGTTCTTGGTCGTTGCCGAGAAAGCCGCCGCAGTCGAGGGGAGGATCAGCAGCAGGCTCAGACCGAACACGATCCCCGTCCGAGTGGCGAGCCGCAGACCGAGCTGCGTCGTCAGCGGAGCCAGTCTGAAGGATGTACTCGAGGTCGCCTCGGGCGCGCCGGTTGCGCCTGCGAGGGCGGAAGAGGGCGCTGTCGGAGCACCAGCAGCAGGTCTGTCGTCCCCTCCCCAATCGTCTGGATCGGGAGACTCGGGAAGCTCCTCCTCGCGATCGCGGGACACGGCCCACCCGGCCAGGAACAGGGAGGCCAGGAAGAGGCCAAGCCACAGCCAGGCGCCGTCGTGGACCCAGATGAAGGGCAACCCGACATACCGGACGAGCAGCCGGCCCAACCCTCGCACGGAGGCCATCGCGACGGGTTGGCTGTCCTGCTGACCATTGGCGTCGCCCTTGGTCCGCAGTGTGCCGTCCTCGGTCACCGACACCACTCGATGGGTGAGAACGCGGCCGGCGATGTTGGGGTCGTCGAAGGTGATCACGTGCCCCACGAGGTCCGTCGCGGCCGCGGTGGGGATGGGGGCCGAGAGAACGACATCACCGGCCTTGATCCGAGGCGCCATCGAGTCGGACTCGACCACGTAGGGCCGCCACCCGAAAAGGATCGGCACCAGGGTGACGAGCAGGCAGCCGGCCAGGAACCACAGCCAGGTGCGCCCGACGATGCCGGTGATCAATCGAACTCGGCTGTAGTCCTCGGACTCCGCAGGCGGCAACGCGGGAGCCGAGCTGGGGACGACAACGGTGCTCACTGGTGCGTCTCGCCTCCTTCGCATCGGGCGTGATCTCGGGGAGTGGCGTTCGATTCGGCCGTCACCGTCTACCGGCCCCGGACCCCGCCTGAGGCGGGCCGGGGCCGGTAGACATACGTGCTTGGTTGCGTGGCGGCTGCGCCGCCCGATCAGGTGTTCTGGGCCTCCCAGATGAAGTCGGCGCCAGCGGTGAGCCCCATGGCTGCGCTGGTCACGCCCGACGGGAGAGTCCAGGTGAAGCGATAGGTGGCGTACTTCGCGGCGCCGCCCGTGGGTGTCCAGGTGCCGAGGCCGGTGCCGAAGCCAGCCGCCGCCGAAAGCCCAGAAAGGCTGGCGTTGTAAGGGGTGCTGCCAGCAGTGAAGCCTGTGCAGTTCGGCCTCGCACCGCCGGTGTCCAGATCCACCTTCATGGTCATCTGGGTGGTCAGCGAGTTGGACGTCACGTTGGCCGTGTAGAACTTCACCGAGCTCGCGAGCGATCCGCTGCTCTCCACGACGATGCACTTGACACCGGAGTCACCCGGCTTCATCGCCGAGACATTGAAGGCTGCGGGGGTCGAGCTGACGGCGTAGGTGCCGGTGCCCGCTGCGCCGTCGTTCTTCAGGACGACGTTGCCTGAGGCCCACGAGTTGCCGTTGTTGTCGGTTGTGGCCGAGAAGGCCGCGTAGCTGCCCTGCCAGACGAGGAGGCCGGCGGCCAACAGGCCGGCAACCGGCGCTGCAGCGCGCAGCACACGGCGGCGGCGTTGGTCTGAACGGTTCATGGAAGGTCCCCTCGAGAAATGTTGCGATGAAGTCAGCGAGAAGGACTTCGGTCGGAGGGGCCAACTCCTTGAGGTAATTACTCCTCGTCGTTGAGGATCCCGCCCGGCTTCGGCGTCGTCTTCTGCACCTGCAGCAGGAACTCATAGTTGCTCTTGGTCTCACGCAGCTTGGAGAGCAGCAGCTCGATGCCTTGCTGCTGGTCGAGCGCGTGCAGCACTCGACGGAGATTCCACGTGATCTTGAGCTCGTCGCTCGCCATCAGGATCTCTTCCTTGCGGGTGCCCGACACGATGACGTCGACAGCAGGAAAGATCCGCTTGTCCGCCAGCCGTCGGTCGAGTTTGAGCTCCATGTTTCCGGTGCCCTTGAACTCCTCGAAGATGACCTCGTCCATCTTCGACCCGGTCTCCACAAGGGCCGTGGCGAGGATGGTCAGCGATCCGCCGTGCTCGATGTTGCGCGCAGCGCCGAAGAATCGCTTCGGCGGATAGAGCGCGCTGGAGTCGACGCCGCCGGACAAGATGCGACCCGATGCAGGCGCAGCCAGGTTGTACGCGCGACCCAGGCGAGTGATGGAGTCGAGCAGGACGACGACGTCGTGGCCGAGCTCGACGAGCCGCTTGGCCCGCTCGATCGCCAGCTCGGCGACTGTGGTGTGGTCCTCGGCGGGGCGATCGAAGGTCGAGGCGATGACCTCACCCTTGACCGTGCGAGTCATGTCGGTGACCTCTTCGGGCCGCTCGTCGACCAAGACGACCATGAGGTGAACCTCAGGATTGTTGGTGGTGATCGCGTTGGCAATCGCCTGCAGGACCATGGTCTTGCCCGCCTTGGGCGGACTGACGATGAGCCCGCGCTGACCTTTGCCGATCGGCGCGACCAAGTCGATGACCCGAGTGGTCAGATTCGTGGGGTCGGTCTCGAGTCGCAGTCGCTCCTGGGGGTAGAGCGGCGTGAGCTTGTTGAAGTCCACCCGGTCGCGTGACGCCTCCGGCTCGACACCGTTGACGGTGTCAAGGCGAACCAGCGCATTGAACTTGTCCCTGCGCTGTTGGCTCTGCCCTTGCTGGTCGCCGTCCCGAGGCTGTTTGACCGCTCCGGTGATGGCATCACCCTTGCGCAGCCCTGCCTTGCGGACCTGGTTGAGCGACACATAGACATCGTTCGGCCCGGGGAGGTAGCCAGAGGTGCGCACAAAACCGTAGTTGTCTCGGATGTCGAGGATGCCGCCAACAGGCACCAAGACGTCATCCTCGGTGAAGGTCGGCTCGGCCTCCTGGCCTCCAGCGAAACGATCGCGTCCTTGCCGGTTGCGATCCCTGCTGCGTCCACGACGCCGTCGGTTGTTCCGACCCTCGTATGTCTCAGCGTCTCGGCTGCCGTCGTTGCGCTGCTTGGCATCACCGCCCTGATCGTCCGCCGAGCCGCCTGCCTCCTGCCCCTGGTTCTGACGCTGGCTGCTTTGACCCGACTCACTGCGCTGACCCGACTCACTGCGCTGACCCGACTCACTGCGCTGACCCGACTCACTGCGCTGACCCGACTCACTGCGCTGACCCGACTCACTGCGCTGACCCGACTCACTGCGCTGGCGCGGCTCGCCGCTCCTCGATGCCCGCTGCGAGGATTCCGATGGACTCGGCTTGCTCCGCTGATCCGACTGCGCGGCCTTGATCGCCTCGACAAGCTGGGCCTTGCGCATCTTCGCCGTGCCGGTGATCCCTAGCGAACTGGCCACCTTCTGCAACTCAGGCAGAACCATGCCGTTGAGCCCACCACTGCTGGCTCGGCGCGTCTTGCTCGGCGGGGGTGAGCCTTCCGTGGAGGCAGACTCAGCGGGGGCATCGACGATGGTGTCGCTCACTCAAGAATCCTTAGTGGGAGCGGGGAAATGGTTGGACTCCGGCCGCGACCAGATGCTCCAACGGCATGGCCGACCACAACGGCCAAGCGAGCGCCGGGGCGTCGACGTAGAGCAACGACGGGGAGATGTGGAGCACCGGCCTGATGGCGTCTGGTGCACGTTCATACTAACACCACGAGGGCCGGCGACGTACATCTACGGCCGGTACGCCTCCGCCGTGACTCCTGCATCGACCTCAAGCGTGTGGACGGTGAACCCGGACGGAGCCATGGCCCTGGCGGCGTCCACCTCGTTCGACCGGGCAAGCACCAGGACCGTGGGCCCCGCGCCGGAGATGACAGCCGGGAGTCCAGCCGCGCGCATGCGCAGCACCAGCTTCGACGAACGCGGCATCGCCGGCGCTCGATAGGACTGATGCAGACGATCCTCGGTTGCGTCGAACAGGAGACTCGGATCGCTGGTCAGAGCCGCCACGAGCAGGGCCGCTCGGCCAGCATTCAGGGCAGCATCCGGATGAGGGACGGTTGCTGGAAGGAGTCGACGTGCCTTTGCGGTCGAGACCTGAGTACGAGGCACGAACACGAGTGGGCTGATCCCAGGCACGACGGGCAAACTTCGAGAGGTGACATCACCCGTCGGCGATGTCCAGGCCAAGGACAGGTGCCCACCCAAGGCCGCTGCCACGTTGTCTGGGTGCCCTTCGATCGCCGCTGCCATCGCAAGCATCGTCGGCAACGGGAGTCGGTCATCCCCGCCGACGGTCAGCCACCGCGCAGCGGCAAGTCCACCGACGATGGCCGCCGCGGAAGAGCCAAGGCCGCGACCGTGCGGTATTCGGTTGGCGCAGACGAGGGCCAGCCCGCGAGGCTGACCACCCAGTGCTTTGAAACCAGCGCGAAGAGCGCGCACAACGAGATTCTTCCCGTCCGTGCGAACGATGCCTTGTCCCTCACCTGCCACGTCAACCGTGAGTCCAGGTTCATCGGTGACCTGGACGATCACGTCGTCGCGCAAGGACAGCGCCAACGCCATCGCGTCGAACCCAGGTCCAAGGTTGGCCGAGCTGGCCGGCACCGACACGTGCACAGCCTGGGCTCGAAACATCGGGGCGCTCAACTGATGCCCTGACCGATCATCCGACGAGCCCAAGCTCGGCCGCGGCGGCGGTTGCATCCACGGCCACGGTGACCGGCGGCGGAGCTCCGGAGATGGCCCAGTCGGGGTCCTTGAGCCCGTGGCCGGTGACGGTGCAGACGATCGTCTGCCCGGGTTCGACCAACCCCTGCGCGTGAGCCTGAAGCAGTCCAGCCACTGACGCTGCCGAAGCCGGCTCCACGAATACCCCCTCCTCGGCTGCAAGCTGCCGGTAGGCGCGCAGGATGTCGCGATCGGTCACCGCGTCGATCCGGCCACCGGACGCATCTCGAGCCTCCACCGCCTGAGCCCAAGACGCCGGATTTCCGATCCGGATCGCGGATGCGATCGTCGATGGTTGGTCCACCTTGGCGCCGAGGACGATCGGCGCCGCCCCGGCGGCTTGAAACCCCCACATCCGCGGTGTGCTCGTCGCGGTGCCATCAGCGGCGTACTCCTGATAGCCCTTCCAGTAGGCCGTGATGTTCCCGGCGTTACCGACGGGCAACACATGCACGTCCGGCGCGACCCCGAGCGCATCCACGATCTCGAACGCCGCGGTCTTCTGTCCCTCGATCCGGAACGGATTAACGCTGTTGACCAAGGCGACCGGATAGTGCTCGGACAGATCGCGCGCCAGCGTGAGGCAGTCGTCGAAGTTCCCCTGCACCTGCAGCAACCGCGCGCCGTGGGCCAAGGCTTGGGACAGCTTTCCCATGGCGATCTTTCCCTCTGGCACGAGAACAGCGCACACCATTCCCGCCCGCACGGCGTAGGCGGCGGCAGACGCGCTCGTGTTGCCGGTGGAGGCGCAGATGACGGCCTGCGCGCCGTCCTCGGCCGCCTTGGAGATGGCCACCGTCATCCCACGGTCCTTGAAAGACCCCGTCGGGTTGGCGCCCTCCACCTTGAGATGCACAGTGCAATTGACGAGCTCCGAAAGACGAGGCGCGGACACAAGTGGAGTCCCACCCTCGCGCAGGCTGACGACTGGCGTGTCTGGACCGACCGGAAGTCGATCCCGGTACTCCTCGATCACGCCACGCCACTGACGCCGCAGGTCGGTGATCACTCTCGACTTCCTTCCACTCGCAAGACGCTGGTGACGCGCCGCACGACATCCAGCCCACGCAGCTCCTCAACCACCGCGGCCAACCGACCCTCCGAAGCCGAGTGCGTGACGATGGCCAGTTCGGCTGCCGCCCCGTGTCCGTCTTGTCGCAACGTCTCGATGCTGACGTCGTGCGAGGCGAAGGTCTGCGCCACCGTGGCCAGGACGCCCGTGCGGTCCGAGACGTCCAACGCGATGTAGTAACGCGTCACAGCCTCGGCGATGGGTCGTACGGCGAGCCCGGCATACGCGCTCTCGCGGGGCCCTCTACCCCCCGAGAGTCGGTTTCGACCCACCGCCACCAGGTCGCCGAGGACGGCGCTGGCTGTGGGAGCACCCCCAGCCCCGCGACCGTAGAACATCAGCTGACCTGCAGCCTCGCTCTCGACGAAAACGGCGTTGTAGGCCTCACGCACGCCAGCCAACGGATGGGTGCGCGGCACCATGGCCGGATGGACGCGCGCGGAGACACCGCGTCCATCGGCCGTCCGTTCACAGACCGCCAGCAGCTTGATGACGTGGTCCATGGCGCGAGCCGTATCAACATCTCGGGCAGAGATCTCCGTGATTCCCTCGCAGTGGACGTCATCCATCGTGACGCGTGAGTGGAAGGCGAGGGCCGCGATGATTGCCGCCTTGGCGGCCGCGTCGGCTCCCCCAACATCGGCCGTGGGGTCAGCTTCGGCGTAACCAAGGGCCTGGGCCTCGGCGAGGGCATCAGTGAAATCGGCGCCGGTCTCATCCATCCGGGTCAGGATGAAGTTCGTGGTGCCGTTGACGATCCCGAGAACCCGACTGACGTTGTCCCCGACCAGGCTCTCCCGCAGCGGCCGGAGCAGTGGGATAGCTCCCGCGACGCTTGCCTCGTAGTAGAGGTCAACTCCGGCCGTGTCGGCTGCCTCATAGAGAGTCGCTCCGTCGATGGCGAGCAGAGCCTTGTTGGCCGTCACCACTGACGCGCCCCGCCTCATGGCGGCGAGGATGAGTCCGCGGGCCGGTTCTATACCGCCCATCAGTTCGACGACGACGTCGACGTCGGGTCTGGTGACGAGTCCCTCAAGGTCGGTCGTGAGCAGAGCGGGTGCGATGCCTGGCCGGTCCACATCGAGGCGTCGAACTCCGATTCCAACCACCTCGAGGTTGGTTCCGACGCGCGCTGCGAGGTCGGACGACTGAGACGTCAGACGACGGGCGACCTCGCTGCCCACGACTCCACAGCCGAGCAGCGCTACCCGCAGGGGCTGCTCACCCATGTCGCTCCACCTCACGTCCACGCCTTCTCACGTCAAGATTGACGGCCTGCTCGAGCACGGCCGCGGCCGCTCATCCTTCCATGCGCCGCTGAGGGCGGTGGAACACGCGCTCGAGCTCACCCCACGTCGAGCCGCATGAGGTCGTCCTCGGTTTCTCGGCGCACCAGGACCCGATCCGCAGGCGTCCCGGCTTCGCCTTGTCGCACGGCGATGACCGGAGGTCGCGGCATCAGGTTGTAGTTCGAGGCCAACGAACGGCAGTAGGCGCCGGTCGCCGCGACCGCGACCAGATCTCCAGGAGCCAGGTCCGCTGGCAGCCAGGCGTCCTTGACCACGATGTCCCCGCTCTCGCAATGCTTGCCCACGACACGGGCGAGCATCGGCGGCGCTGTCGACAGGCGTGAAGCGAGCACAACGGTGTATTCCGCGTCGTAGAGCGCAGTGCGCAGGTTGTCGCTCATCCCGCCGTCCACCGACACGTACGTCCGACGGCGGCGCCAGCCGGAGATGTCGCCGTCGGTCTCCAGCTCCTTCACCGTGCCAACCTCATAGAGGGTCAGCGTGCTTGGCCCGACGATGGCACGTCCGGGCTCGACCGCAACCGTGGGAACCGTGAGGCCGGCGGCCGCGCACTCACGATCAATGATGGCCCTGAGTCGCGCTGCGATATCGGCCGGCCGCAGTGGGTCGTCCCCGTCGACATAGGCGATGCCCAGGCCTCCTCCGAGATTCAGCTCGGGCAGCTCGATGCCGTGCTCGTCCCGGATAGTCGCGGCGAGCTCGACCACGCGGTGCGCGCTCACCTCGAACCCGCCGGTGTCGAAGATCTGCGAACCGATGTGACTGTGCAGACCAAGCAGCTCCAGCGACGGAAGTGTGATGGCCCGGCGTACGGCTTCGGCGGCAGCGCCCCCGGCGATCGAGAAGCCGAACTTCTGATCCTCGTGGGCGGTCGCGACGTACTCGTGCGTGTGGGCTTCGACGCCCACCGTCACGCGAATCAGGATCCGCGCCCGCGCCCCCAGCTCCTCCGCGCGAAACGCGACCCTGGCCAGCTCCTCGAAGGAATCGACGACGATCCGGCCGACCCCTACTTCGAGGGCTTGGCTGATCTCCGCAGTCGACTTGTTGTTGCCGTGGAACGCCAGGCGCTCCACCGGAAACTGCGCGCGCAGGGCGACCGCCAGCTCGCCGGCGGTGCAGACATCCAGCCCGAGGCCCTCCTGGTCCACCCAGCGAGCCAGCTCCGTGCACAGGAACGCCTTGCCCGCGTAGAAAACCATCGCGTCGGCGCCGAACGCCGAGCGCCACTCCCGCATCCGCGTCCGGACATCGTCCTCATCCATGACGAGGACTGGACTCGCATAGGTCGCGGCGAGGTCACGGACATCCAGACCGCGGACCGTGATCGCCCCGGTTTCAGCATCCCGGGCGACCCCGGCCGCCCAGACAGCCGGGTTCAAGTCGTTGACGCCATCGGGGGCTTGCACGCCCCACTACATCCGTTCGGGAGCGGACACTCCGAGGAGGTCGAGGCCGTTGGCCAGCACCTGCCTGGTGGCAGCGCACAGGACGAGACGAGCAGTTGTGACCGGTGTCGGCGCCTCATCGCCCATCGGCAGGACGCGGCAGGCGTCATAAAACCGGTGATAGACCGCCGCGAGGTCCTCGAGATAACGCGAGACGCGGTGCGGCTCACGCAGCTCGGCAGCAGCTGCAACAACGCGAGGGAACTCACCGAGAGCGCCGAGCAGGTCGTTCTCCCGTCCGTGCTCGAGGACGCCAGGGTCGAATCCGGTGAGATCAGCAGCGAGTCCAAGCTCGCTGGCGTTGCGCAGAACTGAGGCGATCCGCGCATGGGCGTACTGGACGTAGAAGACCGGATTGTCGTTGGTCTGGGCGACCATCTGGTCGAGATCAAGGGTCAGCGGCGAATCGGCCGGATAGCGGCACAGTGTGTAGCGAGCCGCGTCTACCCCAACATCCTCAACTACGTCCTCGAGCGTGATCAGGTCACCGGCACGCTTGGACAGCCGCACCTCCTCCCCGCCCTTGTACATCTTGACCAGCTGACCGATGAGGACGTCGACGGTCTCGGCGGGGTCGTCCCCAGCGCACGCAGCGACGGCGCGCAGTCGGCCGACGTAGCCGTGGTGGTCGGCTCCAAGCATGTAGATGCAGTGGTCGAAGCCGCGCGCTCGCTTGTCGACGTAATAGGCGGTGTCCGAGGCGAAGTACGTGAACTCACCGTTGCTGCGGACCAGAACCCGATCACGGTCGTCCCCGAAATCTGTGGTGCGTAACCACGTCGCACCGTCGGCCTCGAAGACGTGTCCGTGCTCGCGAAGCACCTCGAGGCCCCGCTCTACGGCGCCGCTCTCGTGCAGCGTGCGCTCGGAATACCAAACATCGAAGTGCGTGCGGAATCCGTCCAGGACGTCCTTTTGCATCTGCAGTTGAAGGGCGTAGGCGGCATCTCGGAAGGCTGCAGTCCGCTGCTCGCCTTCGAGGGCGAGAATCGACGGATCGGCGGCAACCACCTCGTTCGCAAGGTCGGGTATGTAATCACCCTTGTAGCCGTCCTCGGGCACTGGCTTTCCGAGCGCCACGGCCTCGACTGAAGCTCCGAACAAGTCCATCTGCCGTCCGCGGTCGTTGATGTAGAACTCACGGACAACCGAAGCGCCTGCTGCCTCAAGCACGCGGCCAAGAGCATCACCGACGGCAGCCCAACGTGTGTGACCGAGGTGGATTGGACCGGTCGGATTGGCTGAGATGAACTCCAGGTTGATCCGCTGACCGGAGAGCACCTCTCCTCGCCCATACGTCTCCCCGGCCGAGACGATCGTTCTGGCCAGCTCTCCCGCGGTTGCCGTGTCCAGCCGGATGTTCAGGAAGCCAGGTCCGGCCACCTCGACCGAGGCGATCCCATCCACTTCGACCAACCGCTCGGCAAGCAGGGCCGCGATGTCGCGCGGATTGCGCTGCGCCGGTTTGGCCAGCTGCAACGCGATGTTCGTGGCGTAGTCACCGTGATCTCGCTGCTTGGGTCGCTCGATCGTCACGCTGGCAGGAACCTGCTCGGCTGCCAGCGAGAGCGATCCCGCGGCGATGGCATCGAGCACGGCCGTACGAACCGCGTCAGCCAGCACCAGAGGAGTCACACCGCCCAGGCTACTGGGGCGGCCGCAAGCACTAGGTTGGCCGCCAGCAGTCGTCGACTCGGCGGATGCGTCAGGTAGTTGCCAGACGGGGCAAGGTAGGGAAAGGCGTGACCATCGTGGGGATCATCGAACGAACTGCGACCGCACTGCTGCGGCCTACGGATCTGGCCGAGCAGGCGGCCGTGATCACGGCGGCTGCCGGGGCGGGAGCTTCCTTCCAGCGTGGCCTGATGCCCCGGACCACCAAGGATCAGGCGATCCTTACCGGCGTTCTGGTGGCGATCAACTACGGCATCGTCGTGACCGGACAGTCGGCGGCTGAGGGGCTGGCAGGGATGTTGGCCGGCAAGGCCGCTGGTCCGCGCCAGTTCCGGCGTGCCGCGATGGTCGTCGAGGCCGGGGTCCTGGCAGCGGGTCTCGGGCTTCAGAAGGGGCTACCTGAATATCCGGGTGAGCCGATGGCGCGTGCGGGTGCACGGTCACTCGGCTTTCGCGCAGTCGTGGGCAGCGCCGCCGCCCTTGGTGGGCTGGTCGTCACGGATATCGCGAGTCGAGCCAGCAGGCGAGAGCTCCGCGCACTACCCGTCGCCCCGCTTGCACTCCTCGGAGCCGCGGCCGCGGCAACGACGTACGGTCTGGCCCGGCGTCGACAAGCCGCCAGCGGAACCGAGGACGAGCACGGGATGGCTGTCGAGTCCGACACCCGAATCGTGGCGGGCCGGGCAGTGGGAGCAGGCGCCCTGGTCGCGGGCGTCACTTTCGCGGCGTCGTATGGCGAGCGCCTGGCAGCCCACGCGGTCGCCCACCCGGTGGGCATGGTGGTCCCGACGGCCCTGGCTCGACTGACCGGGCACGTCGTTGCGCTGGGCGGACTCGGGGCTGCCGGCTACTTCGGCATCCGCAAGATCCTCGCCGACGCGGACCACACCGGTGCCGCCGTCGAGGCCGCCTACGCCACACACCCCGCGTCCGCGCATGTCAGCGGCGGGCCAAACAGCCTCATCAGCTCTGACGACATCGGCCGCGAAGGACGACGCTTCGTCAACATGGCCCTCACACCGGCTGAGATCAAAGAAGCCACCGGCCGATCGCGGGCCACCGAACCGGTGCGCGCCTTCATCGGCCTCGGCTCGGCACCGACACCGCAGGGCCGAGCCGAGCTAGCACTTCGAGAGCTCGAGGCCCTGGGCGGGCTCGAACGACCGCTCATCGTCTTCTACACCCCCACGGGCACGGGATACGTCAACTACGTCGTCCTCGAGACGGTCGAATACCTGACCGGCGGGAGATGTGCGCAGATCGCCATGCAGTACTCACTTCGACCGTCCCCGATGTCTCTGGGCAAGGTCGGAGTCGGGAAGGAACAGAACGAAGCATTCCTGACGGCGCTGCGCGCACGCATCGACGAGATGCCGGAGGGCAAGCGCCCCCGGCTGTTGATGTTCGGAGAGTCTCTGGGGGCTCAGACCGGGGCCGACACGTTGTTCCAGGGGCACGCCGAGATCGACACGTTCGGCGTCGAACGGGCCATGTTCATCGGGATGCCCGGATCCACCTTGGCGCCCCGGCACTGGCGAGAGAACCAGCAGGCCGTCGACCCGCAAGGCGTGGCCGTGGAGGTCGGCACCCATGAGGAATGGCTGGCGCTCCCCAAGGAGCAGCGCGACCGGATCCGTGTCGTCCTGCTCAGCCAGCACGACGATCCGATCGTGAAGTTCAACATGCCGCTTGCCGTCCAACGCCCTGACTGGCTTGGCCCGGACCGTAATCCTGCCGTGCCAGCGGAGCTCCGCTGGCAACCGCTGGCCACGTTCCTCGCGACCATGATCGACGCGATGAACGCCATGTCAGTAGTCCCGGGGACGTTCGTGTCCCGCGGCCACGACTACCGGAAGCAGCTCGCCGTGTTCGTCCGCGACGTCTTCGACTTGAAGGAACCCCCGAACGGCATGGAGCCCGTCGAGCACGCCCTGCGTGCACGCGAACTCGCGTGGGCGACGCGCCGCGTCTCCGCCGCACAAGCCGAGGCGGCCGAGAACGCCGTACGCGAACAGCTAGCAAAGTGGGGTGTCAACGCCGACCAGGTGCCACCGCTGGTGACTGTCCCCCAGGAACACGACGCGCTAGCCGTCACCTGACCGCGCTCAAGCGGGCCGGCGCCTGATGACCGTTCTCGTCATCCTGGTGGTCTTGGGTGCGCTGTCCATCCTCATCCACCGCGCACCCGTCCGCCTGTACCTCCCGCTGTGTCTCCTGGCGACCGTTGGGCTGCTCGTCTGGGGCTTGCTCCTGGAGCTGACGTGGACGGAGCTCGGTCTGGGCCGGGGCACGTGGCTGAGCGGCCTGGCTTGGGGGGTCGTTGGCGCCGGCCTTGTGGCCGGAGTCGTGGCGTGCGGCGTCGCGATCCCCATGACGCGAGGCCTGTTCGTCGACGGCAAGACCGCCGACCACAGCACTCGCCGCGTCGCCTACGAGACGGGGGTACGGCTTCCGTGGGGAACTGTCCTGCTTGAGGAGACCGCCTTTCGTGGACTGCTCTTGGCGGTTCTGCTCACAGAGGCCGATAGGCCGGGAGCTGTCGTGGTTTCCGCAGTTGCGTTCGGCCTCTGGCACGTCGTGCCCTCGCTGGGCCGAGGCGAGCAGCTCCACGTGGCCGGAAAGGCCATGGGAGAGCACGCCAACCTTGGTTTCGTCGCCACGGCCGTGATCTCCACGACAGTCGCTGGCGCGGCCCTGGCCATCCTCCGGCTGGTCAGCGACAGCCTGCTGGCGCCGATGCTCGTGCATTGGTCGCTCAACGCTGCAGGACTGCTCGCTGGCGCGATGCTCAGGCGCCGAAGTGACCGGGCCGGCTGATAACCTCGACCGACCCCGGCCCCCGTAGCTCAGGGGATAGAGCACCGCCCTCCGGAGGCGGGAGCGCAGGTTCGAATCCTGCCGGGGGCGCCCTTGCCCCCCGCTGTCGAAACCGCTGAAGTCGGTCGGCGTCAGCCGCCCCATGGGTGCCACCAGGAGGCCACCCAGCCGCGGTAGGCGACCAAATCTTGTTCGCCGCAGGTCGCGCGGTCCGGCTTCGAGGCGTACTTCTTGCCGCCGAAGGCTGACCAGAACGAGGCCCCCATTTGCCACTTGCCGCGGTAGGCGCCGCTGGGGCTCACTGCACGACAGTTGTTTCCACTCTCCCGCTTGACGACGTACTTCGCGTGCTTCGAAGCCACCCACATCGAACGCGGGATGGACTCGCGGAAGGCTCGCGACTTTTTCGCCTTTGCCGTCATGGTCGGGTCGCCGGCCTTCGGAGCCTTCGGGCTCGTGCCGGTTGTGGCGCCGCCCGGCCCGCCGGGTGCGAAGGCCGCGGCCGGACTCACCGGAACGACCATCAAACCAACACTGATAGCGGACGCCAGGACAACAAGCGACAATCTCCGGCTGGACAGCCGAATGCTCAACGGAGTGGACAGCACAACAGCCTCCGCGCCTGCGAGGTGAGCTGTCGGGTTGGGCCAGAGGTCAGGCCTGCGACTCGTAAGCCGCTTCACCCCAAGGACGCAACTGGATGCCGCGCCCGAAAGTGGTTCCCCCACTCCCGCCCTGATGCATTGCCACGGGACGGGGGCGGGACTCGGCGTACCGGCCGTGGATCCGCCATTTCGACGGACAAGCAGACGCTAGCGCAAACCGCCCTGTGCGGCGCAACCCCAGCTCACGCAGGTGTCCTCAGGCGCGCTCAGCCGGGACTACCCCGAGACGCCCGGCTTGGAAGTCCTCGAAGGCAGTCAGGAGCTCTTCACGGGTGTTCATCACGAAGGGGCCGTAGTGGGCAATGGGCTCGCGGATCGGAAGCCCGCCGAGGACGAGCACGTCGAAGGCCGCCGTACGCGAGTCCTCTGGTGCCGCGCCTCGCACGGTGACGACGTCACCCGCCCCGAGGACCGCCAGCTGACCGCCCGCGAGGGGCGCCGGCTCCGCGGCGACCGAGCCTGAGCCCGAGATGCCGTAGACCAGCGCGTTGAAGTCCGGACGCCACGGCAGCCGCATCTCCGCACCTGGTGCGAGGGTTGCGTGGATCAGGCTGATCGGGGTGTGGGTCGAGCCTGGGCCGTCGTGACCGGCCACCGACCCGGCGATCAGCCGAATGAGCGCCCCGCCGTCGGGCGTGGTCAAGAGGGTCACCTTGCCGCCGAGGATGTCCTGATAGCGCGGCTGCGTCATCTTGAGCGTGCGGGGCAGGTTGACCCACAACTGGAAACCATGAAAGAGACCACCGGCCATGACAACTTCTTCCGGCGGGGCCTCGATGTGCAGCAGCCCGCTTCCTGCCGTCATCCACTGGGTGTCTCCCCCGGTGATCAGCCCGCCGCCTCCCTGGGAGTCCTGGTGCCGCAAGATGCCGTCGATCATGTAAGTGACCGTCTCGAACCCGCGGTGGGGATGCCAGGCGGTGCCCTTGGGCTCCCCCGGTGCGTACTCGACCGCCCCCATCTGGTCCATGTGGATGAACGGGTCGAGGGCGGCGAGGTCGACCCCTGCGAACGCGCGCCGCACCGGGAAGCCTTCTCCCTCGAGCCCGGACGGAGCAGTGCTTCGCGAGAGGATCGCGCGGTCAGTCGCCGATGCGGTGTCCGGTTCCGGGATACGGGGAAGAGTCAGAACGTCGTCCACAGTCACAGCTGGCATGTCAAACCTCCTGACCTCAGAGTAGTTGATAATTCAATGATCTGCAACACAAGGATGATCTGCAAGGACAAGCAGCTCATGGCCCAGAGATGTCATGCGCAAGGATCGGCTCATGAGCCCTGGACAGCCTGGTCAGTCACCGCTGCACGACCCCTCTAGCCGGGGCTTCGGCAGCGACAACCACGCGTCGGTGCATCCGGAGATCCTCGAAGCGATCCGGGCGGCAGACGGCGGCCATCAGGTCGCGTACGGCGACGACGTCTACACCCAGCGCCTGCGGGAGGTCGTCCGACAACAGTTCGCAGCCAAGGCCGAGGTCTATCCCGTGTTCAACGGGACCGGCGCCAACGTGGTCTCACTCCAGCTCCTCACCCGACCGTGGGATGCGGTGATCTGCTCCGAGGTGTCCCACATCCACGTCGACGAGTGCGGCGCGCCCGAGAAGGTCGCCGGCCTCAAGCTGCTCACCAGTCCGACGCCCGACGGGCGTCTCACCCCCGAGCTCATCGATCGTCATGCGCATGGGTTCGGCGACCCCCACCACGCACAGCCGTCAGTCGTCAGCCTGACCCAGAGCACCGAGCTCGGTACGGTCTACGCCCTCGACGAGCTTGAAGCACTTGCCGCGCACGCACACGGCCTCGGGCTGACGGTGCACATGGACGGAGCCCGCATCGCCAACGCGGCGGCGGCTCTGGACGTCGAACTGCGGACTCTGACGACCGACGTCGGCGTGGACGTCCTGTCCTTCGGAGGCACCAAGAACGGGCTGATGCTGGGAGAAGCAGTCGTGGTCCTTGACCCGTCGCGAGTCCAGGGAGCGGAGTTCCGCCGCAAGTCCTCCATGCAGCTGGCATCGAAGATGCGCTACGTCTCGGTCCAACTGGCCGCCCTGCTCGAGGGTGACCTCTGGAGGCGCAACGCGTCGCACGCCAACGCCATGGCCGCCCGACTGGCCACTGGGGTCAACGACATCCAAGGGATTGAGGTGGCCTACCCCGTGGAGGCCAACGCGGTGTTCGTACGCCTCCCGCGCTCGGTCGTGGCGGCGCTGCAGGAACAGGTCACGTTCTATCTGTGGGCCAGCGACCCTCATGAGCCCTTCGACATCGCCCGCTGGATGTGCTCCTGGGACACCACCGAGGACGATGTCGATGCGTTCCTCGCGCTGGTGGCACGCGCCATGGAAGGCGTCGATGCCTGACCCTATGTAACGGCTAGGCGCTGAGGAGGTGTTCGAACTCGGCTTCGAGTGGGCTGAGGCGAATGTCTGGTCGTACGGCTGGTGGTGGTCGGCGTCCTGGTAGGAGCGGGGGCGCGGTGGAGTGGTAGGTGTGTCCGGTGGGGGTGGTGACCCGCACGCGATGCGGCTGGCCCGCGTCTGGACGGTCAGGTTTCTGTGGTCCAGCCGGGGGTTTGTTTGAGGTAGTTGCACCGTTCGCACAGCCCCTGCCCGTTCGAGACGTTGGTGTTGCCGCCTTGGGCGTGGTCGTGGATGTGGTCGATGTGCCGGATCGGTGCGTCGCACCACGGGGTGCGACAGCGTCTGGTCGCGGGTGGTGATGAACCGGCGCATCCCGCGGGGGAAGACCCTGCGCTGGGACTCCACCTGGGTCAACGCGCCGGTCTTGGGGTGGGTGTAGAGCCGGCGCAGCCACGCCTTCGCGTCCTCGTCAGCGTGCTTGAGCAGGTCGCGGGCGGTCCCGGCCGGGAGAGGTCCGTAGCCGGGGATCTGGGCGGGACTGTCATCAGCACCGAGCAGGGTGGTGTCGGACATCACGACCTGCACCTCGACCGGGACCGCGGCTGCGGTGGCTTGTCCGGTGACGCGTTCGATCGAGGGTGTCGGCCATCACCTGCCCCCGGTTACGCGGGTCGCCTTGCGCGCGCGGGCGGTAGTGGCGGCTTGCTCGCAGGGAGGTGATCACCGCGACCCCACCGGCGACCGGCAGCAGCGCGGACCAGCTGGCACATGGCGTCCGGGAGCGGGTCGCAGGCTGACCCGCCGATCCTGCGCCGCCCGCGCGGCCCGCTCGACGGCGGCCTGGGCGTCCAGGCGGTAGGCGATGGCGCGGACCCGGCCGGTGAGCTCCTTGTCCCCCCAGCGAGGCCAGCTGGTCCGGGTCGGCGGTGACCTCGGCATCCAAGCACCCGGCGGTCGGCTGGGGTCAGGGAGGAGGACTCCCGCACGATGATCGACGCCCGCCACTCACTGATCACCCCAGCCTCCAGCGCAGCCAGCGTGGCCGGCAGGTCCTCGACCAGACGCGGTAGCGATGCTGACCTGCTTGGCGCCCTGATTGCGGGGACAACCGGCTGGCGAGGCCGACCTGCGCCCCCACCGACGGCCGAGACCGCTCCGCATCGCGGCGGGCCTGCCACGCCTCGAACCCCTCGGACTCCGCCGGCACCCGCGCCGCGTGCTCCTCGTCGCTGCTTCGCTGCTCGGACGCGGTCGAACGCCGCGGTCACCCGGACCTGCGCCGCCGCCACGGCGGCTTTCAGCTCCTCCAGCGCCCGCAGCTGGTCGATCCGCTGAGAGCCAGCACATGCCACGGTTCCCAGCCCGGTCAGCCGGGCCGCCAGCGCGCCGATCTCGGTCGCGGTGACCGATGCGCTCGGGGTGGATGACATGCCTGTAACTCTAGAACAAGGCGCCGACAGTTTCTCGGCCGTCCACAAGCGGATTCCTGTTTAATACCAACAGATTCCCGTAGCAGACAGCACCGACAAATTCGCGTGTCTTGTCCACAGCATCGACTGGCAACATCCCCAGGGCCACGGCAGCCATTCCTCAACGGGTTTCCTGCCCCACGCGCTGACCAGCGGCGACGGTGGCCAGATCTACGTCACCGGCATCGATGTTCGCGAGATGTTGATCGATGTCCACATCCGTCGCGAGGCAGGCAGCAACCAACCTGCCGCGAATCTGCTCAACGGTGGCGCGCTCGAGGGATACGCAGGCAGGAGAGGTGATCGGGAAGTAGGCGTCTGCTTCTACGTCGCGCAATCCGGCAGCGCGAAGTCGACGTGGCAACGTCCGCCCGTACGCAAGGTCCACACCTCGCTCAGCCATGAGCGTTCGAAAACCCGCACGTAGTCGGTTCGCCAGCTCTTCGGCAGGGCCAGCCTCGTCGGGACAGAGCAACGGCTGCAGACCGGGGTCGGCCTCCTCGAGCAGCAGCCAGCCGCCGGGGCGCAGAGCGTCAACCAGAGCCGGGAGAACCTTGTCACGGGTCGGAAGGTGGACCAGCAGGAGCCTGGCATGGATGACATCGAAGGGCCCTACCGGCGGCCGCTCAGAGCCCACGTCATGACGTAGCACTTCGAACCCGGCATCTCGCGGGAAGCCACCTGGTATCGATGTCCGTCGCGAGGACATGACCAGCAGGCCCAACCCGCTGAGCCATCCAGCTGGCTACCCCGGGTCCTCCGGCGCCAACCTCCCAGCAGCGCCAGCCCTCGGCGATGCCCAGCCGTTCCAGGTGTCCGAACGTAACCGGATCGAACAGCTGCGACAGCGCCGCGAACCGGTCTCCCGCCTCCCGTTCACGATTGTGGAGCAAGTACCCCTCTTCTTCCACGCGGACAGCATGCTCCTGCGGTAGGACCAGCACCGAGCCCAGATCGAGCCGAAGGGAGCTACTCCAGCCCGAAGCGCTCCAGGATCCAGGCGTAGACCTCGGCCTCGTAGTGCAGTCGTGCATAGCGACCAGAGGGACCGCCGTGCGATCCCGCGCCCGTCTCGACCCGGAACAGGCAGCGCGGTGACCACTCTGGGTCGCTCGCTCGCAGGGCCGCTGTCCACTTGGCGGGCTCCCAGACCATGACCCGCGTGTCGTGGACCGCACCGGTCACCAACAGATCCGGCCGTACGCCCTCCGGCGGAAGATTGTCATAAGGGCTGTACGCCAGCATCCACGCAAAGTCCTCGGGGCGACGCGGGTCGCCCCACTCGTCCCACTCCCCCGCCGTCAGAGGGATCGATGCGTCCAGCATGGTCGTGACCACATCGACAAAGGGAACCTCGGCGACAACTCCCCGCCAGCGATCGGGGCGTTGAGAGAAGACAGCGCCCTGGAGCAAACCACCTGCAGAAATGCCGCGGGTGACGATCCGATCGCCGTCCACCATCCCGTCGGCCAACCCGTCGGCGACGGCGATCAGGTCGCTGAAGGTGTTCTGCTTGGTCGACAGGTGTCCCTCATCCCACCACTTGCGTCCCAGCTCGCCGCCACCACGGATGTGCGCATGGGCGAAGACCACTCCCCGGTCGAGCATCGAGGCGAGTTCGGGCAGCCACTCCGGCCAGTCCACCGACTCGTACGAGCCGTAGGCGTAGAGGTAGCACGGGGCAGAACCGTCGAGCGGGGTGTCCGCCCGGCGCGCCACGCTGACCGGTATGAGAGCCCCATCGACCGCTTCGACGGCGTACCTCTCGGAGAGGTATTCGTCGACCACATAGCCGGGCACTTCGGTCTGCTTCACCAGCGTCCGAGCGCCCGTCGTCAGATCGAGGTCGAACCAAGCAGGCGGCGAGGTGTAGGACTCCACGCGGATCGACACTGTGCTCGTGTCATAGACCTCGTTGCGCCCAAGCCGGATCTGCGCAGCCTCAAGACCGGCGTGTACGTCGATCGCGTCTTCGGAACCGTCTCGGCGCACGACGCGCAGCAGCGGATTGCCGTCCCGCCGCAGGGACATGACCACATGCTCGGAGAACACCTCGGCCGACTCAAGTCGCTCGGCCGAGTCCTCGCCGACGAGTTCCTCCCAGTGCTCGCGGCCAGGCGTCGACACCGGAGCTCGCATCAGGCGGAACTCTCGAGCCTCGTCGTTGGTCACGATGAGCAGGACATCTCCGTCCGCACGCGGCGCATGCGAGACGTAGTACTCGATCCCCAGACGGCGCGCTTGGACAAGAGCGGGCTCAGCCTCGGGGTCGGTCGACGGCACGAGCCATGCCTCGCTGGTATTGCGGTTGGCCGTGTGGATGAGAACGTAGCCGCCCGACCTCGACGCCTCGACAAACACTTCATACTTCTCGTCGCTGTCCTCGAACACCACCACGTCGTCCGCGCTGGATGTGCCCAAGCGGTGCCGCATGACACGGTGGGAGCGCCAGGCCGCATCGGGCACGGTGTAGAAGAACCACTCGGAGTCCGCCGACCACGCGCCGCCCAGATAGTGGACGCGATCGATCCGGTCGGGAAGGTCCTGCCCACTGTCCAGATCGCGGAAGGCCAAGGTGTAGACCTCGTCTCCGGCGACATCGACCGAATAGGCCAGAACACGCTCGTCCGGGCTTGGCTCGCACAAGCCCACCGAGCAGTAGTCGTGGCCCTCGGCGAGGACGTTCTCGTCAAGAATCACGTCATAGGCGCCCTCGACCGAAGATTCTTCGACAGAAGCACGTAACAACTGGGCATACTCCCTCCCCTCAACCGTCTGCGTCAGGTAGACATGTCCCCCACGGATCCAACTGACTGACCGGTCAGCAGGAAGCGTCCGGCCGGACATCTCCGCGAACAACCGTTGACGAAGGGGCCCCAGGTGAGCGGTCGACGCGTCGTAGAAGGCCCGCTCGGCCTCCAAGTGTTCGTTTGTGCGCGCGCTGGCCTTGTCCCGAAACCAGGCGTAGTCATCCACCCGTCGTACCCCGTGCAGCTCTCGCACGATCGGCTCAACATCGGCCACCGGCGGTGCCGGTACCCCTACGACCACATTGTCAGGATCCGGATCACTCATGCCGGCGAACCTAGCGGACCACACAGGAGATCAGCATGAAGCGCAGGCCAACCCTCTCCCGCCCCCTGACGGCCCTGGTCGCCGCGTTCACGGTCGGGGGCCTTGCGCTCGTGCCGATGGCCGCCGCGCAGGCTTCCACGAGCCCAACGCCCGCACCCGTCGACGCCGGGGCACCCGCGGACGTGACGTTCACCGTCGGCATCGCCCAGGACGTTGACACGCTCAACGTCTTCAAGGGAATCGTCGCGGAGTCCTACGAGATGTGGGGGTTGATGTATGACCAGCTGATCGGCTACAGCCAGGAGGACTTCAGCCCGGTCCCCCAGCTCGCCGAGTCGTGGGAGGAGTCGGCGGACAAGACCACCTGGACCTACAAGATCCGGTCCGGTGTCAACTGGTCGGACGGCGTGCCCCTGACGGCAAACGACGTGGCGTACACGTTCAACCGGATCCTGAACGGCAAGAAGGAGAAGACCAACTACGGCAGCTACGTCGCGAACATCACGAAGGTAGAAGCCACTGACGACACGACCGTCGTGATGACCGTTTCGAAACCCAGCCCGATCATGGAGAGCCTGGCAGTTCCGATCCTGCCGGAGCACATCTGGGAGAACGTGAGCGAGGCCGACGCCCTCAAGTGGCCGAACGACCCGGACGTGGAAGGGGGAGCGGTCGGCTCAGGGCCTTTCGTCCTCACCGAGCGCAAGAAGAACCAATACCTGCGGTTCACCGCCAACACCAACTATTGGGCCGGCTCACCGAAGGTGAAGGAGATCGACTTCCGAATCTTCACCAACCAGGACTCCCTCGCCCAGGCGCTCAAGCGCGGTGAGATCGACCTGGCGAGCGAGCTCGACCCAGGCGTGTTCAAGGCGCTCCAGAACGTCGAAGGCATCACCACCAGCAACAGCATCTACTCCGGGTGGAACTACCTGGTGTTCAACGGTGGAGGGGCGCTCGCAGACGGCACTCCGATCGGTGATGGCAACCCCGTGATGAAGGACAAGGCCTTCCGTAATGCCCTGTCCTACGCCGTTGACAACGAAACATTGGTCAAGCGGGTGCTCAACGGCTACGGCGAGCCCGGCACCACGGTCATTCCACCGATCTACGAAACCTTCCATCTGGAGCCAACGGATGTTCGAACCTTCGACCTGGAGAAGGCCGGACAGCTGCTGACCGATGCGGGCTATCCGTTGAGTGCCGACGGCAAACGCCTGGACAAGCAGGGCCAGCCCATCACCTTGCGGTTGCTCAGCCGCTCGGAGAGCCAGAGCAGTCAGCAGTCCGTGAAGTTCATCCAGGGTTGGTTCGAGGACCTTGGCCTCACTATCAATGTCGACACGGTGGGTGAGGACCCGCTGTATGAGATCGCCGGTCAAGCCAACTTCGACATGTACGAGTGGGGCTGGGTCGTCGAACCCGACCCTAACTACCAGTTGTCGACGTTCACCTGCGCTAACCGTTCCTACAAGGACGGCGGAACGATCTACGGCAACCTTTCCGACACGTTCTACTGCAATCCGGAGTACGACGCGCTCTTCCAGCAGCAGAGTGTCGAGACCGATCGCGAGAAGCGAGCGGCCATCGTCAAGCAGATGCAACAAATGCTGTACGACGACGCCGTCTACGTCGTGACGTTCTACTACGACAACCTCGAGGCCTACCGGTCTGACAAGTTCACCAACGTGCAGCCGCAGCCGATCCCAGACGGGTCGCTGATCTTCCAGTACGGCACCTTCACCTACCGGAATGTCGAGCCCGTGACAACGGCAGGGCAGGGTGATGGCACCGGATCCGGCACGAGTTCCTCAGACAGCACCAATTGGGGGCTGATCGGTGGGATCGTGCTCGCCATAGCCGCCCTACTGATCGCTGCCCTAGCAATCGTGCGCTCAAGGCGCGATCGCACAGCCGACGACACGGAGTGATCCATGAGCCTGCTCGGTGAGTCGGTCGAAGGCGGCCTACCCAGTCAGCAGGTAGATGTCCCGGGCGCCGAGCGTGAAGCATCCGCGCCCGGGGGTCTGCTTCGGTACTCGCTGCGGAGAGTGCTCACCGGCCTCGGCACGCTGCTCTTTGTCGTGGTCTTCAACTTCGTCCTCTTCCGACTGCTACCCGGCGACCCGATCGGGCTCTACACCCGTGGTCGGTCGGTCGACCAAGAGGAGATCGCCGAGCTGCGCCGCCAGCTCAACGCGCCACTCCTTGAGCAGTTCTGGAACTACCTCAAGAACCCGTTCGCCTCGACCATCGAGTCGCTTCAGAACGGTCAGCCCGTGTGGACCGTCATCGGCGATCGCGTGTGGCCGACCGTCCTGCTGCTCGGCGTCTCGACGATCGCCTCGGCGACGATCGGCATCTGGCTGGGCATCCATAGCGCTTGGGGTCGCGGCGGCAAGTTCGACAAGATCACGACCGGCAGCACCCTGACCCTCTACTCGATGCCCGAGTTCTGGCTCGGCATGCTGCTGCTCATCGCCTTGTCGACGGGCGTCGGGCCCTTCCCCGCTCTCTTCCCCAGCGGAGGGGTGATCTCTCCAGGGGTCGATCAAAGCTCCCCCGAGGGCTGGCTCAACGTGGCCTGGCACCTGTTCCTGCCGGCCCTCACCCTGACCCTCGTCTACCTTGCGGAGTACTCGCTGGTCATGCGGTCCTCCCTGGTGGACGAGATGAGTCAGGACTATCTGACGACAGCCAAGGCGAAGGGGCTTCGGGACAAGTACGTCCGCCGCCGGCACGCCGTACCCAATGCTCTGCTTCCCAGCATCACGCTGATCTTCCTCAATGTCGGGTTCATCGTGTCCGGAGCCATCACGGTGGAGACGGTCTTCTCCTGGCCTGGGTTGGGCCGACTGTCCTATGAGGCCATCCGCGGCCCGGACATCCCCTTGCTGCAGGCCATCTTCTTGATGTTCTCCATCGCGGTGATCGTCGCCAACATCCTCGCCGACATCATCGTTGCCAGCGTCGACCCCAGGATCAGGACATGACGGCCCCGACGACGACTACCCCGTCTGCGCCGCCCACCACCGCCGCGGCGCTGCGTCGCGCCCGCCGCCGGGCCGCGCGGGCCAGGTTCTGGACCGCGTTCCGCCGCGAGCGCTCAGGAATGCTCGGGCTAGCCGTCCTGGCGTTCTTCATCATCATGGCGCTGACTGCGCCGTGGCTGTTCCCATCCTCAGAACTTGACGTCACCCAGGCAACAGGCGACTCCATGGCGCCACCCAGCCCTGGATATCCGCTCGGCACCGATCAGGCGGGCCGCTCCGTGCTGGCCCTGGTGGTCTGGGGTGCCAGGGTCTCGCTGTTCGTCGGCTTCTCCGCGACGGTGATCTCCATGGTTCTCGGAACCCTGATCGGCATCGGCTCTGGCCATTACCGCAACTGGTTCGGGGCAGGGCTTGAGCGCGTCACTGACTGGTTCCTCGTCATTCCGTTCCTTCCCCTGGCCATCGTGCTGGCCACGGTTCTCGGGAAGTCGCTGTTCAACTTGATCATCGTCATCGGCGTGACGTCGTGGCCGGGCACGGCACGGCTCGTACGAGCACAAACACTCTCGGTGGAGGCTCGTCCCTATCTGGAAAGAGCCCGAGTGCTCGGCGGCGGCAACTGGCACCAGATGACCAGGCATGTCCTGCCCAACGTGTCCCCGCTGATCCTGGCCAACACAACCCTCACGGTCGCCATAGCCATCCTCAGCGAGACGACGTTGGCGTTCCTGGGACTCAGCGACACCAACTTCGTCTCCTGGGGATCGATGCTCGATGAAGCGTTCAGCAACGGCGCGATCAGCCAAGGAGCATGGTGGTATCTCATCCCCCCTGGACTGTGTGTGGTCGTCGTAGTGCTGGCGTTCACCCTTGTCGGACGCGCCCTGGAAGCCGTACTCAACCCGCTCATCCGGGAGCGGTGAGATGACGCTGCTGCTGATGGACGACCTGTCCGTCACCTACCAGACCACCGAAGGCCCGGTGCCCGCCG
The DNA here is from genome assembly GCA_963819985.1 of uncultured Actinomycetota bacterium. Taxonomy (GTDB): domain Bacteria; phylum Actinomycetota; class Actinomycetes; order DATJPE01; family DATJPE01; genus JANPBY01. The sequence continues at coordinate 311,042 of CAWFYH010000003.1, forward strand.
TCCGCGGAGTCACCCTCGCGGTCGAAGCCGGCACCACGCTCGGCGTAGCGGGTGAGTCAGGGTGCGGAAAGTCGACCCTCGCGGCCACTGTGTTACGCCTCACGCCCGCGTCGGCGAAGGTCACTGGCCAGGTGCTCCTCGATGGCGAGGACATCATGACGATGAAGTTCGGCCAGCTGAGAGCAGTCAGGTGGGCTCAAGCCTCGATCGTCTTCCAGGGTGCGCTGCACTCGATGAATCCTGTCCAACGCATCGGGAAGCAGGTGGCCGAGCCGGTCCTCCTGCACGAGAAGAATGCGACGTCCAAGCAGGTCGAGAAGCGCGTTGGTGAGCTCTTCGAACAGGTCGGGCTTCCTCGGCGTCTCGCTAAGGCTTACCCGCATCAAGTCTCGGGGGGCCAGAAGCAGCGCGTCATGATCGCCATGGCACTGGCCTGCAAACCGAAGCTGATCATCGCCGATGAGCCGACCACTGCCCTCGACGTCATGGTCCAGGCCCAGGTGCTGGACCTCCTGAGGGGGCTCGTGACTGATCTCGGCGTCGGTCTGATGATCATCAGCCACGACCTGTCGGTGCTCGCCGACACCTGTGACCAGGTGGCCGTGATGTATGCCGGTCGGGTCGTGGAGCAAGGGCCCGCCAAGCAGGTTTTTGGCGAGCCGGTCCACCCCTATACGCGGGCACTGTCCGGCGCGTTCCCGACCATCGGAGACCTCTCGGCCCGCTATGCGCCGGCGGGACTCGCTGGCGACCCGCCCTTCCCCGGCGACCTACCCAGCGGCTGCCCGTTCCATCCCCGCTGCGGCGTCGCCATCGACGAGTGCTCGACCGTTGACGTGCTGCTGCGGCCGGCCGGCGAGGACCGAGCCGCTGCCTGCGTCCACGTGCGAGAGGACACACCGTGACCGTCACCGAGAACAGTCCGGCTCCCGCCCAGGAGCCGGACGCCGAAACGATCCTCGAGGTCTCCGGGCTGAAAGTCGTATTTCGGAGCCGCGAGGGCAAGCAGGCCCGCGCTGTCGACGGTGTCGACCTGAAGATCCGTCGCGGCGAGATCATCGCCCTGGCAGGGGAATCCGGCTGCGGGAAAACGACTTTGGCCCGTTCGATCCTCGGCCTCGAGGCGCCGGCTGACGGCACGGTGAGTTATGCGGGTGTGCCGCTGAAGCGCTCCACGCGCGGCCTGCGCGCCTACCGACGTCGCGTGCAGCTCGTCCTGCAAGACCCCACTGGTTCGCTCAACCCCCGCCACACCGTCTACGACTCGGTGGCCGAAGGCCTTCGGGTGCACAAGATTGAGGGCAATGAGGAGGAGCTGGTCTCCCAGGCGCTGTCCAGAGCGGGCCTCCGACCTCCCGAGCGCTACTTCTTGCGCTATCCGCACGAGTTGTCGGGTGGTCAGCGCCAACGGGTCGTCATCGCCGGCGCGCTGGTCCTGGAGCCGGACGTCATCGTCGCCGACGAACCGGTGTCCTCCCTCGATGCCTCGGTGCGTGGCGAGATCTTGGCCCTGCTGCTCAGACTTCGCGACGAGCTCGGTCTGACCGTTCTCGTGGTCACTCACGACCTTGGTCTTGCCTGGAACATCGCCGACCGGCTGGCCGTGATGTATCTCGGCCGGATCGTCGAGATCGGACCCACCGAGGAGGTGCTGCGAGACCCCCGGCACCCGTACACGCGTGCGTTGCTGTCCGTCGTCCCCGACGTCAAGCATCTCGAACCCATCGTGCTCAAGGGGGAGACGCCGGATCCGACCCGGATCCCCCAGGGTTGCCGCTTCAACCCGAGGTGCCCGGCGCTGGCCTCCGGCGAAGCCGACGCGGTCGCTGATCGGTGTCGCACCGAGGCCGTACCCCTCGCCCCGACCACACCTGGTCACCACGCCATGTGCCACCTGATCTTGGAGTAGGCAACCGGCCCTGCTGGCGTTCGACCACCCGTCGACCGCATACTGATGGGCTACGTCTACTGACTCGCGAGTCAGTAGTGGACCCTTGAGGAGTCATCCGTGCCCCGATACGACGCTGTGGTGATCGGTGGCGGTCACAACGGCCTGGTGGCCGCGGCCTACCTCGCCAAGCAGGGCCTGCGGACCGTCGTGCTCGAGAAGCGAGAGATCGTGGGCGGCGCCGCGGTCAGCGAGCACCCCTTCGGCCCCGACTACACGGTGACGAGCCTCTCCTATGTCGTTTCCCTGTTCCCACCGGCACTGATCCGTGACCTGCAGCTCGACCGCCATGGCTATCACGTCTTCCCGCAGGGGCCGTACTTCGCCCCGCACGCCGACGGCTCTGCCCTGCAGCTCCCCAACGACCACGCGCGTCGCCGGGCCCAGATCGCGCAGTTCAGCGACAAGGACGCCGAGGCCATCGACCGCTGGGACGCCTGGTTGGACGGCCTGGGGGCAGTCATGGGGCCGCTGCTCAGCGAGATCCCGCCGAAGGTCGGTTCCCACAAACCCGCCGACCTGGCTCGGCAGGCACTGCTGCTGCGCAAGCTGAAGGATGTCGACGCCCGCAAGGCCTTCGACCTGACCCGACTGCTGACCATGAGCGTGGCCGACCTGATCGAGGACTACTTCGAGTCCGACGCTCTCAAGGGTGTGCTAGCCGTGTCGGGGGTCATCGGTACGTGGGCCGGCCCGCGCAGCCCCGGGACGGCCTACGTCATGGCCCACCACCACATCGGCGACATCGGTGACGGTCACATTGGCGCCTGGGGTTTCCCCCGCGGTGGCATGGGTGGGGTGACCCAAGCCCTTGCCGCTGCAGCCCGATCGTTCGGGGTCGAGATCCGAACGTCCTCTCCAGTCGCGCAGATCAAGGTGTCTGGAGGACGTACCACCGGGGTCGTACTGGACTCGGGTGAGGAGCTGACCGCTGACACGGTCATCACGACCGCTCACCCGCAGATCTCGTTCTTGCGCCTTGTAGACCGCCGCGACCTGCCCACCGACTTCGTGGAGGACATCGAGCGCTGGAAGACCCGCTCGGGCACCGTCAAGATCAACGTGGCCGTCGACCGGCTTCCCGACTTCACCGCGCGACCCGGCTTTGACCCAGAGGTGCACGGCGGAACCATCGTGCTGGCCGACGGCCTGGACGAGATCGAGACGAACTTCCAGGAAGCCGTGTCCGGTCGCCCTGCGACCCGTCCTTTCGCCGACATCTGCATCCCGTCGGTCTTCGACGACACGCTTGCCCCGGCCGGGCACCACGTGATCTCGATGTTCACCCAATGGGTTCCGCACACCTGGACCGACGAGCCGCACGGGGCCGAACTGACCGCCTACGCCGACCGGCTCATGGCGCGGATGGACGAGGTAGCGCCGGGCTTCAGCTCCTCGGTGCTGCACCGCCAGGTGATCGGACCGCACGAGATGGAGCACGAGTACGGCCTCATCGGCGGCAACATCTTCCACGGTGAGCTCAGCGCCGGGCAGATGTTCCACGCCCGCCCTGCCGCCGGCTACGCCGACCTGCGCACCCCGATCTCGGGGCTCTACCAAGCCGGGTCCGGCACGCACGGCGGTGGCGGAGTCACCGGCGTGCCCGGGCGAAACGTCGTTCGACAGGTGCTCGCCGACCGCAAGCGCGCCACGTGGCGCAACCGGGTGCCAGGTCGTCGCGAGTGAGCTCGCTGCAGGCCGCCCTGCCGCGGCACCACTACGTCGACAGCGACTCGTTCGCGCGTGAGCGAGACCATGTCCTGTTGCGCTCGTGGACGTGTGTCGGACGCTTGGACACCCTCGGCCTGGTCGATGCCGGGTCTGCTCAGCTTCGGCCAGGCCGGCTCGCCGTGGTGAACCTGCACGGCGAGTCGGTGCTCGTTACCACCAACCGCGACGGCCTGCTTCGCGCGCACGCCAACGTGTGCCGTCACCGCGGATCTCAGGTCGTCCCCGTCGACCCTCAGACCGGGCCGCCCGCCCCGTGTGGGGTGGGTGCGCTGCGATGCCCGTACCACTCGTGGACCTACGACCTCGACGGATCCTTGGTCAAGGCGCCGCACACCGAGGACGTCGACGAGTTCGACACCGACGAGTTCTCCTTGCACCCCTTGGGCGTCGACACCTGGGGCGGATTTCTTTGGCTGCACGGGACTCCGACAGAGGCGCCGTCGCTGATCGACGAGCTGGGACCGATGACTCAGCGGGTGCAGCGCTATCCGTTGGCCGAGCTGGTCGTCGGAAGACGGATGAGCTATGACGTGGCCGCCAACTGGAAGGTCCTGGCTGAGAACTACAACGAGTGCTATCACTGCGGCCCGGTCCACCCCGAGCTCACCCGGCTCGTCCCCGCGTTTGGTGGAGGGGGCCAGGACCTGGAGTGGGATGACGGGATCCCGCACCGGGAAGGGGCGTGGACCTTCACGATGACCGGTACCTCGGAGCGGGCGCCCTTTCCCGACCTCGACGAGCAAGAGCGCGTCAGGCACAAGGGAGAGCTGGTCTATCCAAATCTGCTGCTGTCCCTCTCAGCCGAGCACGTCGCAGCCTTCACCCTCCGCCCGCTCGCCGTCGATCGCACCGAGGTCACCTGCGAGCTGCTGTTCGCGCTCGAGGAGACGAAGAAGGCGTCATTCGATTGTCAGGACGCTGCCGAGCTGTGGGAGATCACCAACGCCCAGGACTGGGCCATCTGCGAGTCGGTGCAGCGGGGCATGACCTCTCGCTCATACACCGGCGGCTGGTATGCGCCGATGGAGGACGCCTCGCTCGACATCAGAAGATGGTTGCTGCCTCGACTAGGCGAGACCGTCGATGACTGACGCGACGCGAACCTACGACGTGGCTGTGGTCGGCCTCGGTGGACTTGGTTCGGCTACGGTCTGGGAGCTCGCGCGGCGTGGCGTGCGCGTCCTCGGACTCGAGCGTTTCGAGCTCGGGCACGACCGTGGCGCCTCCCACGACACCTCACGCATCCTGCGGCACAGCTATCACACGCCGGGCTACGTGGCGCTGACCGTCGAGGCCTACGAAGACTGGGCCAGACTCGAGGAGTCCAGCGGCCAGACGCTCGTGACCATCACCGGCGGCCTCGATCTGTTTCCACCGGGCGGCGCCATCCCGATCGAGGACTACACCACCTCACTGAGCGCCCACCGGATCGCCTACGAAGTGCTGGACGTGTCGGAGGTCGCCAGCAGGTGGCCGCAGTTCAACCTGCCTGCTGGAACTCGCACGCTCTACCAGGCGCGAACCGGCATGGTGCACGCCGCCCGCACCGTCAATGTGCTGCAGAAGTTGTCGACAACCGCCGGGGCCACGCTGCGTGACCGGACCCAGGTGGCTCGCCTGACTCCGAGCAGCACCGGCGTGAACATCGAGACCACCGACGGAACGACGTACTCTTGCGGCTCGGTCGTCGTCACCGCGGATGCGTGGGCCGCCGATCTTCTGACCCCGCTGGGTGTATCCATTCCGCTCACCGTCACCGAGGAGCAGGTCACCTACTTCGACCCGCTCTCGCCCGATGACTTCACTCCCGACCGGTTCCCCGTCTGGATCTGGATGGACGAGCCGAGCTACTACGGCTTCCCGACCTACGGAGAACCAACGATCAAGGCGGCCCAGGACTGCGGCGGCCCGGTGGTCACCGGAGACGTCCGTTCGCGGGAGGCCGACCTCAAGATGCTCGGGCGGTTGGCGCATTTCATGACCGAGACGCTCCCCCACTCCGGACGTCCCGGCCGGTCGAAGCGCTGCCTCTACACCCTGACTCCAGACCGAGATTTCGTTATCGACAGAGTCGGCGATGGAGACAACGTGGTGGTGGGTCTGGGCGCGGCGCACGGATTCAAGTTCGTACCGACGTTCGGACGCCGCTTGGCCGACCTTGCTCTGGGGAATCCGAAAACAGCGGAGATCGAGCCCTTCCGACTCGACCGACCGGGTCTTACCGACCCGAACTTCGTACCGAACTGGATGGTGTGAGTCATGCCGGCGAACAGATCAGGCCAAAGCCTCCGCGGAGAGCCCCAGCTCGGCAGCCGCCGCTTCGCGCGCCCAGGTCGCCAACTGACGTCGGGTAAGGGATCGATAGACCGTCGCCTGGACCGAAAGACCGTCGAGCAGCGCAGTGAGGCGATAAACCGACGACTCGGGGTCAGTACAGGTGAAATGTCCGTCGGAGACGCCGCCCGCGATCACGACGCTGAGCGCGGATTTCCAACGAATGTCGAGCCTGCGCGCGGTCGAGCGCAGTTCTGGGCTCCTGAGCGCTTCCGCCCACGCCTCGACCTGCAGGGTCCAACCCGGCGCAGCGCCCTGGGGGGCGTACAGGCGCAAGATGCGGCGCACCTGGTCGACCGGGTCGCGACCGGTGGCAGCGGCGCTTGCCAAACGACTCAGGTCGCCCTCGACGGCATGCTCGAATGCATCGGCGAGCAGCCGGTCCTTGGTCTCGAAGTGGTAGAAGACCAGCGCGGAGCTGCAGCCGAGCGCCGCTGCCACGTCGGTCACTCTCAACCCCGCGAAGCCGCGTCGCGCGATCTCGGCCACGGCAGCGTCGAGGATCTCCTCACGGCGCACCTCGACCTTGCGTCTGACCACGCCCGGACCCTACTTCGGAGGACCCGATGACCACGACCCACACCGGCACCTTCGCCGCGGAGATCCCCGTCGCTCCCATAGACCCAGCAGCGTTGGAACGCTCGCTGCTCCCCTTCGGCCGATCGACCATGCTCCCGGCGGAGGCGTACACCTCCGAAACTGTGCTCGCGTGGGAACGTCGTCATCTGTTCGCCGGCACCTGGGCCTGCCTCGGGCGCCTGAGCGACCTGCGCGGCGCAGGTCTCACCCAGCGAGCGGTGACGGTAGGCGACGTGCCCGTGCTGCTCACCTTCGGACCAGAGACCGACCGAATCCCTTCGGGAGTTCGGGCTCTGGCGAACACCTGCCGGCATCGCGGTCACGAGTTGCTGCCCGACGGCGGCGGAGCCACTCGGCAGAGCATCGTCTGTCCCTACCACGCTTGGTCCTTCAGCCTCGACGGGTCGCTGCGCGCGGCGCCCGGGTTCCGAGAGAACGAATTCTTCGTCGCGGACGAGCAAGGCCTGCTCGAGCTTCCGCTCGAGGTCTGGCAGGGCTGGGTGTTCGTCAACGCCACCGGGACAGCGGTCCCGTTTGCCGAGCACCAAGGTGGCTTGCTCGGCCTGGTCGACCCCTACCAACCCGGTCGGCTGGTCGAACGCGGCCGGCACTCGTATGAGATCCAGGCGAACTGGAAGGTCGTTGTCGAGAACTACCACGAGTGCTATCACTGTCCGTTGATTCACCCCGAGCTGTGCGCGGTGTCCGAGCCCACCTCAGGGGACAACTACGACCTGCCCGGCGCCTGGGTGGGCGGCTCGATGGACCTGCGGGACGGGATGGCGACGATGTCGCTGAGCGGTGAGTCTGGAGGTTTAGCGATTCCCGGTGTCGATCCGAAAAAGGTCCTCTACCTCGGACTCACTCCGAACCTGCTGATCTCCCCGCATCCTGACTACGTCATGACCCACCGGCTGGTACCGCTCGCACCGGACCGGACCTGGGTCGAATGCATGTGGCTGTTCCCCGAGACGCCGGAGGGTGAGGCAACCATCGACCCGGCTTACGCCATCGACTTCTGGGACATCACCAACCGGGAGGACTGGGGGGCGTGCGAGTCTGTTCAGCGGGGACTCGCTTCCCCGCACTTTCGCCCCGGTCCACTCGCGCCGAACGAGGACGCGGTGCACCAGTTCGTCACGATGATCGGTCGGGCGTACCAGGGTGTGCCACCGCACCTGCCCACCCCGGGCGGGGACTGACCTGCTGGCGTCAGGGCTGGGCAGGGAGCGGTCCTGGTCTCAGGACGCGGGTGGCCCTGCAGCTACCCGTGCGTACATCTCCTCGGGCGTCCCACGGAACCAGCCGATGGTTTCGACCCACCAGGTGAGTCCGGCCGCAGCGTAGTCGGTGAGCGACACCCCTGCGGGTGAGGCACCCTCGATGGCGACCTCCAGCGGCGGCAAACCCGGCTCCCGGCGGGCCATCGTGTAGGCGACTGCCTCGGCGAGCTGCTCGGGGTTGACGTTGTCCCCTGTCTCGAGATCGCGGAAGGTCGGAAACAGCCCGTCATAGCGCGCAGCTCGGCGAAACGCCGGCTTCGCCGGCCACGTTCCTGCGACCCAGATCGGGATCCGGGGCTGCTGGACCGGGGTGGGTCGGAATCCCGCGGCCGTGTGAGCACGCAGGTGCGGCCCGTCGTGAGCGAGCGGCTCACCGGTCCACAAAGCGGTCAGGACGTCGAGCGCCTCGTCGAGCAGCTGGCCACGCTCGACCCGATCCGAGGTATCGCCGAACGAGGTGAACTCCTCCTCGTCGTGGGCGCCGAGCCCCACGCCGACGATCAGCCGGCCGCCGGACAGCTGGTCGAGCGCAACGGTCTCGCGAGCCACCTTCGCCGGACGCCGGCGCGCCAACGGCGTGACCATCGCGCCGAGGAGTACCCGCTCAGTGGCCACGGCCATGGCCGCGAGAGCGACCTGCGGGTCGGTGGCAGGCACGCCGAACCGGCTGAGGTGGTCCCAGCAGAACACCGCGTCCCAGCCGGACTCCTCAGCCAGTCGCGCGAGGTCAGCGAGGACACGTGGGTTGGCGTAGTCGCCGAGGTTCGGGATCCCGACGGCGTAGCGCACGCACGCAGATTAGCGGTGCTGAGACCGGCACCGTGACCGCTCCTGCCCTCGACAAGAGACCGGCGGTCGCCGCGCCCCGAGGACAGCGATAGCGTCGGAGGATCAACACCCAGACCTCCCGAGGAGAAGACGCGCCATGACCGTCGAGTACCAGGTCGTGAACCCCGCCACCGGCGAGACCGAATCAAGCTTCCCGCTCGACTCGGATGCAGACATTGGCGCCGCCATCGAGCGCGCGCACGCTGCGTACGCCTCGTGGAGCCGGCGACCGCTGAGCGAGCGCACCGCAGCGATCCACCGCGTCGCCGACCTCTACGCCGAGCGGTCGGCTGACCTCGCACGGATCATCAGCCGGGAGATGGGCAAGACCACGGCCGAGGCGACCGGTGAGGTCGACTTCGTTGTCGACATCTACCGCTACTACGCAGACCACGCGGAGCAGCTTCTGGCAGACGAAGAGCTGCCCGCGAGCAGCGGCGGGCGGGCGATCGTGCGCAAGACCCCGATCGGACCGCTGCTCGGGATCATGCCCTGGAACTACCCTTACTACCAGGTCGCTCGCTTCGCCGGACCGAACCTCATCGTTGGCAACACGATCCTGCTCAAGCACGCTCCCCAGTGCCCCGAGTCTGCGCAGGAGATGGAGCGGATCTTCCACGAGGCGGGCGTCCCCACCGACGCCTACATCAACCTGTTTGCCTCCAACGAGCAGGTGTCCACGATCATCGCTGATCCTCGGGTGCGGGGCGTGTCCGTGACGGGTAGCGAGCGCGCCGGGACCGCCGTGGCCGCCCAGGCCGGGGCTCACCTGAAGAAGGTCGTTCTGGAGCTCGGCGGCTCCGACCCCTACGTCATCCTCGACACCGACGACCTGCCCTCCGTCGTTGCGGCCGCAGTGACTGGCCGGATGGAGAACGGCGGACAGGCCTGCAACGCCGGCAAGCGCTTCATCGTGGCCGACCACATCTACGACGAGTTCGTCGAGCAGTTCACCGACGCCATGGCAGCACTAACGACCGGAGACCCGTTCGACCCCAAGTCCGACTTCGGCCCGCTGGTCTCCGAGGCAGCCGCCCAGGGCTTGATGGCGCAGGTGCAAGATGCTATCGACAAGGGCGCCACCGTGCGCACCGGAGGGAAGCGACCGGCCGGGCCGGGCGCTTACGTCGAGCCGACCGTGCTGACCGACGTGACACCCGAGATGCGCGCGTTCCGGGAGGAGCTGTTCGGGCCGGTTGCCGTGGTCTACAAGGTCGGTAGCGTCGATGAGGCGGTGGACCTGGCCAACGACAGCCCCTTCGGCCTCGGTGGTGCGGTCTTCCACACCGACCCCGCCGTCGCCCGTGAGGTGGCCGACCGGATCGACACCGGCATGGTCTTCATCAACGAGGCCGAGGGCGGCGGAGCCGACCTCCCCTTCGGCGGCACCAAGCGCTCAGGAGTTGGGCGCGAGCTGGGACCGTACGGCATCGATGAGTTCGTCAACAAGAAGCTGATCCACGAACCGGCCGGCTGACCTGCGTCTCAGTTCGAAACCGCCGTCGCCACCCAGGCACGCGCCCGGAGGGAGATCGTTCCGTCGGGCGCGGCCGGGAGTTTGTCGCGCAATCTCTCGGCCAAGCGTTCCTGGCCAACCTCGCCGAGCGAGACACAATAGGCAGAGGCCGGGCCGGCGCCGCCCAGGAACGGCTGCCAGTAGTCTGCAAAGTCGGCAAAGACCTGAGGGATCCAGGCTTCATCGGCCCTGATATTCGTGAAGCCGCAAGCCGTCATGGCGTCCACTAGCCCGCCGCTCTGACACACCGGGAACCGGTCGCCCTCGTCGTGTGCGACAGATCCGGGGTCCAGCTCGGCTGCTGCGTCCCAGAAATATCGAAGCATCTGCATGCCCTCCGCGTAGTCCCAGACATACATCGTTGCCTCGCCTCCAGAGCGCAGCACCCGGCGGATCTCCCTCAATGCCGTTTCAGGATCGCGAACAAAATTGAGCACCAGCCCGGACACCACGCGGTCGATCACTCTGTCTCCCACCGGCAGCCGCTCCGCACTGCCAGTCTCGAAGTGTGCGCGCGAATCGATCACCCGCTCGCGGGCTGCAGCCACAAAACCCTCCGCCGGGTCGACCCCCAGCAATGATTCCGGCGAGCAGTGAGCAAGCACCGACTGGGCCAAAGCCCCGATGCCGCAGCCAACGTCGAGCCAACGCAGACCTGGTGGGACGACCAGGCCAGAAATCACCTGATCGGCCACCAAGCGACTCCAACGACCCATGAACCGTTCGTACGCCTCCGCACCCGACCACCTGTCCTGGTCCATGCCACAACTCTGCTCGCCTCGGCTCCCAGCCGCTAGTGGCCTCGGGAGTCACGTAGCGCAGAGCTTTGACCTCGATAGCGGTGCGTCATGCGCATCTTGGTGGTGAACCCTGGAGGCGAGGATGGCACGGCCCGTGTGATCCCTACAGCCGGGGGAAGGACCGCTGCCACGTTCGACGGGCAACCTCGACGTCTGCGTCGTGGCAGGTCAGCTCGATGGAGACGTCGTACGCCTCCGCTGTTGCTCGAACGTCCAGGGTGGACCGTGACGTGAGCTCGACGCCAGGATCTTGGTAGCGCATGGTGAACGTCACGTCGGACTCTGCGCGCTGCTCGAACGTGCGGAGGTCGACGCTCACCCGACCGCCGTAGTGCTCGGTGACCGAGCCATACGGCGCGTCGTAGGTGGAGCCATGGTCGACGACGCAGGTCGTCCGGCGGGCCAAGACGTCACGCTGAACCTGCCACACGATCTCGCCCTCCTCGTCGCCTTCAGCTTCGGCGGCATCACCGGTGACGAACGGTGGTGCGGGGTGTGGAGAGACAGACTCCATGACGGGGAGTACCAGAGTGCCAGCTCGAACGTGCAGCATCACTGGTTCGGGAGGTGCTGCAGTGTTCGGCCAGTCCGCGCCGGCGATGGACAGCCTCAACTTGTGACCCGCGGCAAACCGCCACGCGGTCGCCTCGAGTTCGACGGTCACGTCGTATGCCTCGCCCGGAACCAACGGCGTCCGTTCAGCCAGAGACTCGCGGGCATCGAGGTCGAGGAGCCCACGGGTGATCAGAGTCGACGTACCGTCAACAAAGACATCGCACAACTTCACGGCGACCTGCGCAGATGATCGGTCAGCTGAAATGTCCAGCTGCAGCAACGGATTCCCAGCCAACTCGATCTGATCTGCGTCAAAGTCCCACGTGAGCGACTCGGCGTCATCGTGACGCTGATCGAGCGGCTGGCCATAGGGCAGGTGGCCTGCACAAGACAGCCACGCATCCACGCCGACATCCGGTTTGACGGCGTAGGGCCGCCGGCCGAACAGCTCGAGCGCGCGAGTGCCCGCCCTGGGCGACGGCCATTCCTCCGCGCGCCAGTGGCCCGGAACTGTATCGAGATCGGGGGCCGGACGATGGGAGTCGCGGACATACCAGACCGCTTCTGGCTCGGCGTCGATCCCGTTGTCGATCCCCCGCAACCACCGATCCCACCAACGAGCCATCTCCGGCACCAGGTCGATCCGCGGCCCTGGCAACGAGCTCGCAGTCGAGGCATGCGCCCACGGACCGGCGAGCAGCCGACGGGGAACATCGTTGCGGGCCAATGCTTCCATCATCCGGAAGGAGTTGTTGCGATAGCCGTCCGCCCACCCGGCAACGATCATGGTCGCGCACTCGATGCGGTCGTAGTCGGGACGCACCGAACCATGCCTCCAGTAGGGGCCGTCGGTGCTGTGCTCCATCCAGGTCAACAGCCACGGCTCGTGCTGCGCGATCCGCGCGAGCCACTCTTCTCGCCAGCCGTCGCCCCACACGGCTGGGACTGGAGGAAGAGCGTTCATAGGCGTCATGTAGTGGCAGTAGTCGATGAGATCGAGCCACTTGAGGACTCCGCCCAGATAGTGCACATCGTCGGTGTAGCGGTCGTCCGTGGCATAGATCGCGCAGATCGCCTTCAGCGCGGGTGGGCGTTCGCACGCCATCTGCAAGGCGTTGAAGCCCGAGTACGACGTCCCGTACATCCCGACGGCGCCGCTGCACCATCGCTGCGCGGCCAACCATGCGATCACCTCGCGCAGGTCGGCCTGCTCCTGCTCGGGATACTCGTCGGTGGCTCTGCCCCCGCTGCTCCCTGTACCCCGCAGGTCGAGACGGGCCACGGCGTAGCCGTAGTCATCGCGCAGTCGCTCGTACTCGGGGCCATATCCCGACGAGGTCATGTCGTCCTTGCGATAGGGGAGCGCTTCGAGAATGCATGGCTGCGTCCCGCTCGCCGGATCCGGCAGATAGAGGGTCACGGCCAACCGGACCCCGTCGGCCATGACGACCCATTCGTCGATGCAGGTGCCGAATTTCGCCCCTGCCACGTCGGTCACCGGCTCGGTCACGAACTCGTGATCCGGCCTGCGGCGACAAGGAGCTCGCGCACTGGGTCCGCAGGAAGTGCATGAGCCACCCGGTCCTTGCGCCCCGTGGTCGTCGTTGCCCCGAACATCGAGTTGAGAACGGCCTCCTCGCTGGCCTCGACGACTGCGGCGAACAACGGATTCAGGGCGCTGCCGGTCATGGGCGTGCCCTGCAGCTGGGCCTCCCGGTCAGCGCGCACGCCGGTAGCGACCGCCATGAAGATCTCCCCGCTCCCGTGCGTCGCGACCGACCCGGTCCGAGCCAGCCCAAGGCCGATCCGTCGGGCCAGCCGCTCGCAGCCAGCTCCGTCCAGCGGCGCGTCGGTGATAGCGATCCCGATGCATGAACCGTCGTCGACAGGAACCCACCCCGGCACGTCTTCGCCGAGCAGCCGTCCCACCGGCACTCCATCGACGGTTAGCCGGTCCCGTGAGCCGAAGTTGGTCATGACCAGGACGGCCACCGTGTGACCGGCGGGGGTCACTCGGGACGACGTACCAATGCCGCCCTTGAAACCCAGGCAAAGCATCCCGGTGCCCGACCCGACGGCGCCCTCGGCCGGCGGAACAGCGGATCCGACCGAGTCCTTCGCTGCCTGCCAGGCAGCCCGTACGTCCTGTTCGGTCACCTGCATGCAGCGGATCTCGTTGAGCCATGAGTCGTCGCACTCCCCCACAACCGGGATGACGACCTGTTCGCTGACGCCGGCCGACTCCTCCAGCATGAGCAGGCATCCGGAGTCGTACACCCGGCCCAGCTGCATCGTCGAGGTGAGCAGGATCGGGGTCTCGAGCAGCCGCCATTCTCGGGCGGTTGTCAGGCCGGTGAGCTCGCCGGCGCCATTGAGTACGGCTCCGCCGCACGGCATCGGTCGGTCGAAGATGTCGTCGGCGAGCCGGAGAACCGTGACGCCCGTGCGGGCGATCCCACGTCCTTCCGGCGGTTCGGGCTCGTCGCGGGAGATGGTGGCATGGCCGAGACCGACGCCGGCGATGTCCAGGACGGAGTTGGTCGGACCGCTCGGCAGCAGTCCGATCCTGATTCCCAAGTCAGCAGCGCGTGGCATGCCCGGCATCCTGCCGTACCGGCCCCTCCCTGCGCTTCACCCCGCGCTTCACCCGCCGGACGTGTCCCTCGAGGCACCTCAAGAGGGGAAAATATCCGGAATAGGGTGATTTCTATGGGGTGAAGGAGGGCGCGCTGGCGGGTGAAGCGAGGATGTGTGGGGTGGGAGGGCCCGGTGCGCCGCAGCCCTGGCATGCTCGCCCTCATGGGCCTGCCAACGACGGTGGTGTGGAACGACGACGTGCTGCTCCACGTCCCGTCGGCCGAGATCTGGGTCGGTGTGCGCACGCCCGGCACCGAGCTCCCCGAACGCGCGGAGCGGATCCGGCAGGCCTGCGCAGCGGCGGGTGCGACCGAGGTCTCCGCACGCCACCACGCCGACGACGTACTCGAGTCCCTGCACGATCCCGGCCTGCTCGATCACCTGGCCCACGGCTACAAACGCTGGCTTGGTTCCGGGATCCCTGAGGAAGTCGGTCAGGACCGGGTCGTTCCGTACGTCTTCCCGCTCCCTGGCCTTGTGGGCGCGCTCCCCGTGCGGGAGCCGACCGCGATCCACGCCAAGGCGGGTCGGTGGTGCTACGACACGATGACGCTCATCGGCCCAGGCACCTGGCCGGCCGCCCGGGCAGCCGTCGACGTCGCCCAGACCGCAGCCGGCCTGGTCGCCATCGGTCAGACGCGAAGCGCGTACGCCCTGTGCCGCCCTCCGGGGCACCACGCCAGCCGAGACGGTTTCGGCGGGTCCTGCTACCTCAACAACGCCGCGGTCGCGGCCGAGACACTGGTGCGCGCCGGTCACGAACGGGTGGCTGTCATCGACATCGACGCCCACCACGGAAACGGCACCCAGGCGTTGTTCTACGACCGAGCGGACGTGCTCTACGCGTCGGTCCACGTCGATCCTGGTGCCGGATGGTTTCCCCACTACGTCGGCTTCTCCGACGAGATCGGACAAGGACCCGGGCAGGGGACGACGTACAACCTCCCTTTGGCTCCCGGGTCAGGAGACGAGGCCTGGCTCGACGCCGTCGACCAGTTGTGCGTTGCCGCCCTGGAGCACCGAGCAACGGCGCTGGTGGTCTCGCTGGGAGTCGATGCGGCCGCGAATGATCCGGAGAGTCCGCTGACCGTGTCGACGCAGGGCTACGCGGGCGCTGGGAGCCGCCTTGCAGCCTTGAACCTTCCGACGGTTCACGTGCAAGAGGGCGGGTATCACCTGTCCACGTTGGGCGAGCTGGTCGTCGCTTTTCTCAGCCCCTTCGAAGGAGCATCGGCATGACGTTCACCTCAGTCACCCCTTACCTCTACTACGCCGACGCCGGAGAGGCACTGGACTGGCTGGAACGAGTGTTCGGGTTCGGGGCTCGCAAGACCGTGACGGGAGAAGCGGGTCACATCGAAGAGGCCGAGATCGCCGTTGGTGCGCAACGGATCATGATGACCGGCCGCGCGCCAGGAGTCGACGAGGGTAGCGGGGCTCTGGTCATCGTCGGCGTCGATGACGTGGACGCGCTGCGCAGCCACATCCTCGATGAGGGCGTCGGCGTGGAACCGGCCCGGGACGAGGAGTATGGCCCGCGGACCATCCACGTCACCGATCCTTGGGGTTATAGGTGGTACTTCTGGCAGGGCGAAGCGGTTTATCCGTCCTGAGTGGTATCCCTCCTGAGGTCCGGGTCGTCTAGGCTGAACTTCTGTGACCGTGAACCCGATGATCGGCTTCGGACCGAACGAATGGCTGGTCGACGAGCTCTACCAGGCGTACTTGGCTGATCCCGACTCGGTCGACCGGGCCTGGTGGGACTTCTTCGCCGACTACCAGCCTGCGGATGTGACGCTGGCCAAGGCCATCGGGAAGCCCCCCGCACGACCCGAGGACATCAGCGCCAACGAAGCCGACGCCTCCCCAGCCGAGACAGAGGCTGAACCGCATCCGCCATCCGCCGCACCGGCAGCGCCTGCACCTGCGTCCACGCGCGTCGCGGGAGCCGCTCCACCAGCCCCCAGCCAACCGGCCCCCGATGCCGTCACCAACGAACCCACCATCAGCGGGGCACCCGAAGCCAAGGCGGCCCCCAAGCTGCGGCCAACCCCTCCCCCCGAGCCGGTCGCTCCAGACGCCCCGGAGCACACGACGCTGCGAGGCCCCGCAGCGCGGGTTGTCACCAACATGCAGAGCTCACTGTCGGTGCCGACGGCCACGTCGGTGCGCGTCGTACCCGCCAAACTGCTGATCGACAACCGCATCGTTCTCAACAACCATCTGTCTCGCTCGCGCGGCGGCAAGGTGTCGTTCACCCACATCATCGGCTGGGCAGTTGTCCGCGCCCTCGCGGGGATGCCGGAGATGAACGCCGCGTTCGCCGAGATCGACGGCAAGCCGAGCCTTGTCCAGCCCGGGCACGTCAACTTCGGCCTGGCCATCGACCTCGCCAAGCCGGACGGCACCCGCCAGTTGCTGGTGCCCAACATCAAGTCCGCCGACGCCATGGACTTCGCACAGTTCTGGTCCGCGTACGAAGATCTGGTGCGCAAGGCCCGAGGTGGCAAGCTCGTCGTCGACGACTTCGCCGAGACCACGATCAGCCTCACCAACCCGGGCACCATCGGGACTGTGCACTCGGTCCCGCGGCTGATGCCTGGTCAGGGCACGATCATCGGCGTCGGCTCGATGGAGTATCCAGCGGAGTGGGCCGGAGCGTCCCTCGAGACGTTGGCGCGCAACGCGATCTCCAAAACCCTCACGCTCACGTCGACCTACGATCACCGGATCATCCAGGGCGCGCAGTCGGGTGATTTCCTACGACGCATCCACCAGCTATTGCTGGGCGAGGACGAATTCTTCGACGGCATCTTCGCCTCCTTGCGGATCCCCTACGAGCCGGTGCGCTGGGAACAGGACATCAGCGCGTCCCACGAGGACGACGTCACCAAGGGCGCGCGCGTCCAGGAGCTGATTCACGCCTACCGCGTCCGTGGCCACCTGATGGCCGACACCGACCCGCTGGAATACAAGCAGCGCAAACACGAGGACCTCGACGTCGTCTCGCACGGCCTGACCCTCTGGGACCTCGACCGGGAGTTCGCCACGGGCGGGTTCGGCGGAGCGCCGATCGCCAAGCTGCGAGACATCCTCGGAATCCTGCGCAACTCCTACTGCCGCACCATCGGTATCGAATACATGCACATCCAGGATCCGGACCAGCGCGCCTGGATCCAGGAGCGGGTCGAGGTGCCCTACGCGAAGGCCGACCGGGACGAGCAGCTAAGGATCCTGCGTCGGCTCAACGCCGCAGAGGCGTTCGAGACGTTCTTGCAGACCAAGTTCGTAGGTCAGAAGCGATTCTCCCTGGAAGGCGGAGAGTCGGTGATGGCACTCCTCGACGCGGTGCTTGCCGAGGCTGCCCAAGCCGGCATCGAGGAGGTCTGCATCGGCATGCCGCACCGCGGCCGCCTCAACGTCCTGGTCAACATCGTGGGCAAGTCCTACGGCCAGATCTTCCGCGAGTTCGAGGGGACGATCGATCCGGGCGAGGCCCATGGGTCCGGCGACGTCAAATACCACTTGGGTGCTGAGGGATCGTTTTCCGCGCCGGACGGCTCGAAGGTTGCTGTCTCGCTCGTCGCGAATCCCTCCCACCTCGAGGCGGTCAACCCAGTACTCGAGGGAGTTGTCCGCGCCAAGCAGGATCTGCTCGACCGCGGACTGGAGTTTCCTGTCCTGCCACTCCTCATGCACGGTGATGCCGCGTTTGCGGGTCAGGGCGTCGTCGCCGAGACTCTCGAGCTGAGCCAGCTTCAGGGCTACCGCACCGGCGGCACGGTCCACGTCGTGGTCAACAACCAGGTTGGTTTCACGACATCGCCGGCCTACAGCCGATCTTCGACGTACGCCACGGATGTGGCACGCACCATCCAGGCGCCGATCTTCCACGTCAACGGCGACGACCCTGAGGCGTGCGTCCGGGTTGCGCGGCAAGCCTTTGAGTTCCGGCAGACGTTCAACAAGGACGTCGTGATCGACATGATCTGCTACCGCCGACGCGGGCACAACGAAGCCGACGACCCGTCGTTGACCCAGCCCCTGATGTACAAGCTCATCGACGCCAAGCGGTCCGTGCGCAAGCTCTACACCGAGGCGCTCATCGGTCGCGGCGACATCACGGTCGAGGAAGCCGAGGAAGCGCTACGCGACTACCAGCAGCAGCTCGAGGAGGTCTTTCAGGCAACCCGAGCCGCGGCAGCCGAGGCCGAAGAAGCGCTGAACGCGGAATCTCGGACCGTAGAACGCGAAGGCCGCAAGTCCTTGGTGCCGCAGAGCCCGTCGGCGGACGTCGCCACCGGTGTCGACCTCGAAGTCATCAAACGAGTGGTGGACTCCCAGTTGTCGATGCCCGAGGGGTTCACGGTCCACCCACGCCTTGCGCCACAGCTGCAGCGACGCGCCCAGATGGTCGAACAGGACCAGATCGACTGGGCGATGGGTGAGGCGCTCGCCATCGGGTCCTTGCTCACCGAAGGCACGTCGATCCGCCTCGCTGGGCAAGACTCCCGACGCGGCACCTTCGGCCAGCGGCATGCCGTCATCGTCGACCGGGCCACCGGATGGCAGTACAAACCGTTGAAGCGGCTGTATGAGCACGGGGCCAAGCTGTACGTCTACGACTCGCTGTTGTCGGAATTCGCTGCCGTGGGTTTCGAGTACGGCTATTCCGTGGCGCGGCCTGAAGCTTTGGTCATGTGGGAGGCGCAGTTCGGCGACTTCGTCAATGGCGCACAGACGATCATTGACGAGTTCATCTCCTCCGGGGAACAGAAGTGGGGACAGCGTTCATCCCTCGTCCTGCTTCTCCCGCATGGGCAAGAAGGCCAAGGCCCGGACCACTCCTCCGCCCGCGTCGAGCGGTTCCTCCAGCTGTGCGCCGAGGACAACATGACCGTGGCGATGCCGTCGTCTCCGGCGTCGTACTTCCACCTCCTGCGTTGGCAGGTCCATTCCTCGTTGAGCCGACCCCTGGTCGTGTTCACGCCGAAGTCCATGCTTCGGCTCAAGGCGGCGACCTCGGCGACCTCGGACTTCACATCGGGATATTTCCGCGCCCTGCAGCCGGACACGCAGACCGATCCGTCGGCCGTGCGCCGGGTGTTGCTGTGCAGCGGAAAGGTCTACTGGGATCTGGTGGCCGAACGCTCCGCTCGAGGGTTGTCCGACACCGCCATCCTTCGCCTTGAGCGCCTCTATCCGCTGCCGTTCCGGACCCTGCCCGAAGAGCTCGGGAAGTATCCGGGGCTCGAGGAGGTCAGGTGGGTGCAGGAGGAGCCGGCCAACCAAGGAGCCTGGACCTTCGTCGCCTGCTCGGTGCCCGAGCTCATCGGTCGACCACTTGTACGGGTATCTCGGCCCGCATCGTCCTCGCCGGCGGTCGGCTCGCACCACCGGCACGACGCTGAGCAGCGCCAGCTCGTCGCCGACGCACTGGCCTGAAACGACCGGGGAACAAGCGCCGTGTATTTCACCGACCGCGGGATCGAAGAGTTGGATTCGCGTCGCGGCGAGGAGGAGGTGACCCTCGCCTGGTTGTCCGCTCGGCTGCAGGAGTTCGTCGACGAGCACCCTGACTACGAGGTGCCGATCGATCGGCTGGCCACCTGGCTTGCCCGCTTAGATGATCCTGACTGATGCAGCGAACCTAGGTCGAGAGCAGGTCTCGCAGTTCCTTGTACGCCTGTCCGCAGGCATCGTGCGGGAGCTCCAGCTGCCACACCCCGCTGGCGGTCACGGCGTACACCGGCGGCACGAGGTACGCGATCGCGGCGCATGCCACCCCGCCCGGCGACATGCTCTGGCGAGCGAGCTGCCCGACCAGAGAGTCGAAGCCCTCCGCGGCGGCCGGCACGGCACGTGGCTGATCCTCGGAGTCGGAACAGATCAAGAGCTCCTGGACCTGACCCTCCACGGCGGATCCGCTCCCCTGCTCGACCGCTTCGGCTTTGTCGTCACACGGCCGCGCCACCAGTACACCGCGCAATCCTGCGGGTCCGACTGGAGACGGAACTGGGCCGATCGACGTCACAAGAACCATGCACGGATCGACGACCGCCTCGATGCGGCGACGAGCATCCTCGGCGTCACCGACGACATCCACCTCGACTCGACCATCGCCCCCGCCAGCGCCAAGCGAAACCCATTCGAGGCCCTCCAGCTGACCGATCGCTTTCATCGCCTCCTTGAGCTGAGCCTTGGAATAGCGGATGGTCTCCACCACGATGGTGGCGCTCTCACCAACCGCCTGCTGCAGCTGTTCTCGGACATGCTCGGCGTCTCGTGTGACCTGGACGATCACCGCCCCGTGGAGCTGGTCCAACCGCAGGTCGCCGGCTTGGTCAACCGGGAGGTCCTTCAAGTAGTGACGAGCGGTGTCGACAGCAGGTTCGAGGTCGTTCTGACGCTTCCAGATCGACGCCTCCTCATCGGTGGTGAGCAGGAATCCCCAAATGTCCGGCGCGACCCAGGTCGCGCTGCGGTCCTCCGCGACTGACGGGTCGGCCGCGACCGCTTCGTCGTATTCAGCGTGCAGATTGCGGACGTAGCTCTCGCCGTCGAGCAGGCCATAGCGACGCCGCTGTTCCTGCTCTCCTGCCAGTCCCTCGGGCAGCGGGGTGTCCAGGTAGGCGCTCCAGCTCGGCGCCTGCGCCGGGCAGGTCCGGAGCAGCTCCAGCCGATCCGGCTCTGGAGAGGCACCCGGATCGGAGCCGTCGGCTCGGCTGCCCGAACGATCATCGGTCGCGGCGAGACTGCCGCAACCGGTCATCAGCATCGCCAGCGCGGCGATCGAGACGAGCAACGATCCAGTCCGCCCATGTGTCATTCGGCACCCTTTCCGAACGCTTTCGTCGCTCGTTCTGAGGTGTGACGTAGGCCACACGAGCCAGGTTCCCCTCGCAATGGGGAAGAGGCTGTTGCTCTAGCGACAGGTTCTTACCCCGTTGCGGATGGTCAGGGGGTGAGGACGACCTTGCCGAAGGCGTCGCCGCCGGCCAGACGTTCGAAGGCAGCGCGGGCATCGGCCAGGGCGTACGTCGAGTCGATGAGCGGGCGCGTCCCCGTCGTCACGCAGAAGCGGGCCAACCCCTCCAGCTCCGCTCGGGTGCCCATCGTGGAGCCGACGACGGACAGCTGAAGGAAGAACACGCGTGCCAGATCCGCCGGAGGGTTTGGTCCGGACGTGGAACCCGACACCACGAGGCGACCACCCGGACGAAGTGAACGCAGACTGTGCGCCCAGGTGGCCTCCCCCACGGTCTCGATCACCGCGTCGACCCGCTCGGGTAGTCGAGCACCCGTCTCGAACGATGCATGCGCACCGATCTCGACGGCTCTCGCCCGACGCTGCTCGTCACGGCTGGTTGCCCAGACCCGGAGGCCGGCCGCCCGCCCCAAGGTGATGGCAGCAGTGGCAACACCACCCCCTGCGCCTTGCACCAGCACCGTGTCACCAGGCTTGACGCCGGCCTTGGTGAACAACATGCGATAGGCCGTGAGCCAAGCCACCGGCAGGCAAGCCGCCTCCTCGAAACTCAGCCCAGCAGGCTTCGGGACGAGGTTTCGCCGGGGTACGGCGACGCGCTCGGCCAGCGTCCCGTCGTAGACCTCGGACAGCAGCGAGCGCTTCGGGTCAAGGGTCTCGTCGCCACCACCGGCAGCCGGATCACCGATCACGCCATGGACGATCACTTCCCGACCGTCCTCGTCGATGCCTGCCGCGTCGCATCCAAGGATCATCGGCAGACGTTCGGCGGGCAGGCCCACGCCCATCAGGCTGAACAGGTCGTGATGGTTCAGTGAGGCAGCACGAACCTCGACCAGGGTCCAATCCTCGTACGGGGCCGGATCGTCGTGGTCGCCGATCGTCAGCCCGGAGAGCGGGTCGTCGGCATCGATGGACGTGGCGGTGACGGCAAGCACGAAACGGACGCTATCGGATGCTGCACCCACGTAGTCGAAGCGGCCAGACTCGGCCAACCACGAGGGCCAGGACGTCTTCGATCGCGATCGCACCGACCAGCCAGGAATCGACACCGACAGCCGGGTTGTCCCGCTCGACCCACCAGCCACCGCTCTCGTCGCGGCGCAGGAGCCGCTTCACAGCCAGCGGTCGATCACCTGGCAGCCGCACGACCGCCACGCGACCCGCCACTGGGGCTGCCCCCCAGCGGACGAGCAGCCGGTCACCGTCGAGGATCGTCGGCTCCATGGATCGACCGACGACGGCCACCAGCCCGTAGCGCCAAGAACGACTTGTTCTGCCCCGCACGCTTACCTCCTCGACGCGAGGGTAATGTCACAAGCAGGACCCATCCCCAGTCCCCAAGGAAGGACATCGGCATGCTGACCAAGGTTCATGCCCACTGCGACCTCCCCTGCGGCGTCTACGACCCCGCTCAGGCGCGGATCGAAGCCCAGTCGGTCAAGGGCATCATCGAGAAATACCACGGATCCGACGATCACGATTTCCAGACTCGTGCCCTGGCCATCAAGGAGGAGCGCGCCGAACTCGTGAAGCACCACCTCTGGGTGCTGTGGACCGACTACTTCAAGCCGCCGCACTTCGAGTCCTACCCGCAGCTGCACCAGTTGTTCAATGACGCGACCAAGCTCGCCGGTGCCGGAGGGGTCAAGGGCAGCACCGACGTAGCCGTCGCTGACGACCTGCTGGCCAAGATTGACGAGATCGCCGAGATCTTCTGGGAGACCAAGAAGGCGTGATCGGCGCGGTCCGGCCGCTGCGCCCGGAGGATGTTGACGACGTCCACGCGATGATTGGCGAGCTGGCTCATTACGAAAGATCCGCGCACGAGGTCAAGGGCAGCGCTGACGACCTGCGGTCGTGCCTGTTCGCGTCTCAGCCAGCCGTGTTCGGGCACGTCGCCGAGCTGACCGAGGTGGGCGACGGATCGCGGCCGACCAAGCTGGCCGGCTTCGCCCTCTGGTATGTCACATACTCGACGTGGGAAGGAAGACACGGGATCTATCTCGAAGACCTCTTCGTGCGCCCCGAGCACCGTGGCACCGGGCTCGGCAAGGCGCTGCTCGCCGCGCTGGCAGCCGAAGCCGTGGCCAGGGGGTATCCGCGGGTCGAATGGTGGGTTCTGGACTGGAATGAGCCGGCAGTGGAGTTCTATCGCGGTCTCGGCGCGCTCGCGATGGACGAGTGGACCGTCTATCGGCTCACGGGTGACGCGCTGCCGTCCCTCGCGGAACTGGCGCCGACTGGCGCCAAACCCACGACATCGAGCGCACCAGGTCGTGACGGATCGTGATCGTGTCATCGCACAAAGTTGTCATGTCGTCCATCGCGTCACAGGACTACGGGTCGGGCGTCTTCCTTCCGATACGCCAAGTAGAGCGTGGCTGGATCGGGGGATCCACATGAGGGAGAGATGTCGTGGCTGACCCGCAGGGTCACCGAGGGTGGGGTGGCAGGGGCGAGGGCCCCAGCGCCGCCTTGATTCGTGACGTCGTCGAGCTGAAGCTGCCCGCGGACCCGGCCTATCTGTCCGTGCTGCGAACCGCCACGGCCGGCCTGGCCGCCCGCCTGGACTTCACCCTGGACGAGATCGAAGACCTCCGCATCGCCGTCGATGAAGCGTGCGCCATGCTGCTCCCCGACATGGTCGACGGCGGTACTCTCGTGTGCACGTTCGAGATGCTTGACGATGCCTTGCGCATCACCGTCGCAGCACCGACCCGTGAGGGCCACCAACCTGAGCGGGGAACCTTTGCCTGGACCGTCCTCACTGCACTCGCCGGTGAGGTCGAGTCGGGCACCGACGCGGAGGGTCGCGTGACCGTGCGCCTGCACAAGCGGCGAGGCGCCGCAGGGTGATGACCGGCGATCTGGCCACGCCCCGTACGCCCGACGTCGAAATGATCGACGTCCGAGCCGGCGCGCGGGAGCTTCAGCGCGCCCGCAGCCAGGAGCTCTTCCAGCGACTGGCCAGCGATCCAGGCGACACCGAGGCGCGAGACGAGCTGGTCACCCTCCACCTGCCTCTCGTCGAGCACCTGGCGAGGCGCTTTCGCAACCGCGGCGAACCCTACGACGACCTGGTCCAGGTAGCCACGATCGGATTGATCAAGTCCATCGACCGGTTCGACGTAGAGCGTGAGGTCGAGTTCTCGACCTACGCCACCCCCACGGTGGTCGGCGAGATCAAGCGACACTTCCGAGACAAGGGCTGGGCCGTCCGCGTACCGCGTCGCCTGCAGGAGCTGCGCCTGCAGCTGGCTCGCGCCACTCACGAGCTGGCTCAACAGCTCGGGCGCGCGCCAACCGTGGCCGAGCTGGCCCTGCGCCTGGACCTCAGCGAGGAACAAGTCCTCGAGGGACTCGAGTCGGCCAACGCCTATTCGACCGTCCCGCTGGACGGCGGCGACGACGAAGGCTCACCTGGGTTGTTGACCACGCTCGGCGAGGACGATGCCGGTCTGGAACGCGTGGAGAACCACGAGTCGCTCAAACCACTGCTCGCGGCGCTACCGGACCGTGAACGACACATCCTCATGCTGCGTTTCTTCCGCGGCATGACCCAAAGCGAGATCGCCGCCGAGATCGGGATCTCCCAGATGCACGTGTCGCGGCTTCTCTCGCGCACCCTGGTGCAGCTGCGCGAGGGGCTGTTGACCCACGAATGAGCTCGTTCTAGTCGCGAGCCGAGCCGGGCTGAGCCTGCAGCTCCCGTCCAACCGCCGGGGTGAGCAGCGCCACGAGCCCGCACGCGGACACACCAAGGATCGCCCAACCGAAGCGCACCTCCAGACCGGTTCCGGTGGCTAGCAGCCACCCCACGGTCAGCAGAAGCAACAACGAGGTGACGAGCGGCGAACGAGCCCAGCGCCGTCGGCGCCACAACCCCCGCGAGCAGCCGAGAAGCACCAGCCCCCACAGCAGGCTGAAACCGAGGATCAAGCCCGCATTCAGCGGTTCCGCGGGAACTTGCGAGATCCACTGCCAGGCCAAGAACGTGGCATAGGCGAGGAGTCCGACACCCATGGCCGCGCTGGCCGCGGTTGCGACCAACAGCGCGACCGACGGGGCGGCGTCTGCCGGTGAGGAGCGGTCAGGCGCTGACTCCGAACGGGCGGACATCCGGCGAGCGTACCCACGTGCGTAGGCTGGCTGGCCGTGCGCGCCCTCCTGATCGCCAACCCGGTGGCGACCACGACGACTC
Source organism: uncultured Actinomycetota bacterium (assembly GCA_963819985.1). Taxonomy (GTDB): domain Bacteria; phylum Actinomycetota; class Actinomycetes; order DATJPE01; family DATJPE01; genus JANPBY01. The sequence continues at coordinate 336,445 of CAWFYH010000003.1, forward strand.
CGCGCACCCGCGATGTGCTGCTCCACGCGTTGCGCGCCGACCTGGATCTCGATGTCGTTGAGACGACGCATCGCGGCCACGCCCTGGAGCTGGCCCGGGAAGCCGCCGCAGATGGCAAGGAGCTGATCATCACCCTCGGTGGCGACGGCACCGCCAACGAGGCGGTCAACGGAATCCTGGATCGCGGACCGGGACCGGGGCGGCCGGCCCTCGCAGTGGTCCCGGGAGGAAGCACCAACGTCTTCGCTCGAGCCCTCGGGCTGCCCAACGATCCGGTCGAGGCCACTGGTCAGCTGCTGGATGCGCTGCGGGAACGACGCAGCCGATCGATCGGGTTGGGTACGGCCGACGGCCGGTGGTTCACCTTCTGTGCAGGGCTCGGCCTGGACGCCGACGTGGTAGCGGCCGTAGAGCGAGCCCGGTCCGACGGCCGCCGGTCGACGCCCGCGCTGTACGTCACCACGGCGGTCCGCGAGTTCTACGCCGGCGATCGCGACGCACCTCCGCTTCGGCTGACCCGACCAGGCGAAGAGCCGGTGGATGGCCTGCATCTGGCCATCGTGCAGAACTGCGCACCATGGACCTACCTGGGTGGCCGGGCCATCGACCCGTCCCCTGAGGCGTCGTTCGACACCGGCCTCGACCTGCTCGGGCTGCGTGGACTGGGGACGGCTTCCACGCTGCGCCATGTCCGTCAGCTGCTCCTCGGTCGTCGCCCGGTGCATGGCCGCAACGTTGTCGCCCTCCACGACGTCTCGGAACTGACGTTGTGGGCCGACCGACCCACGGCTCACCAGGTCGACGGCGACCACCTCGGTGAACGGCTCAGCGTGACGTTCCGTAGCCACCCGAACGCTCTGCGGGTGATGCTGTGAGCCTGATCGCAGGGCGGTGCCGCCCTCAAAGTTGGCACAGACTGTGACGAACACCACCGTTTCGGACACGGATTGACCTCTGGAATTGGTTGCGCGCGACCGCAAGATTTGCCACGGTAGGAGGGCGCGTGGAACACCCGGGCCGTCTGGGGCGTTCTGTCGCAGCAGCCTGGTGCTCGAGAGCCGGGAACTACCGCCCTCAGGTAGCTGCCGACCTGGTGCCGCGGGCTGCTTCGTGAAAGCGTTCACAAGCCCACCCCAAGGAGACCATGATGGACTGGCGCCACCGGTCCGCCTGTCGCGACGAAGACCCCGAGCTGTTCTTCCCGATCGGGAACACCGGTCCTGCCCTCGTGCAGATCGAAGAGGCCAAGGCGGTTTGTCGACGCTGCGAGGTCATCGAGGCCTGCCTGGCCTGGGCGCTGGAAACCGGACAGGATGCCGGCGTCTGGGGTGGCCTGTCCGAGGATGAGCGTCGAGCGCTGAAGCGGCGTAACGCCCGGGCGCGCGCCCGAATGGGCTGACTGCTTTCAGTCCAGCCCGCATTCAGCTCAGCTCCAGCGGCAGCCGTACGGCGGCCCGAGTGCCCCCTCCCTCCCGCGCCACCAGATCAACTTCTCCACCGAGGTCGGCCAGCAACATCCTGGCGATCTGCAGGCCGAGGCCGGTGGACGCCCCCTTGTGGAAGTCCCACGGCAGCCCTACGCCGTCATCGTCGACAAGAACGGTCAACTGGTCCTTGTCCGACCGCGGTCGGACAAGGACGGTTCCCGCGCGCCCGGCCAGGCCGTGCTCGACAGCATTCTGGACGAGTTCGGCCAGCACCAGGGCAAGCGGCGTAGCCAGGTCGACGTCCAGGGACCCGAAGGTCCCCTCCCGCCTCGTGGTGATGACCGGGCCGGCTGGATCCTTCGCGAGGTCGGTCACCATGACCAGCAGCCGGTCCGCGATGTCGTCGAAGGGCACATCGGGTTCCACGCTGGTCGAGAGCAGCTCGTGCACGACAGCGATAGCAGCCACCCGGCGCTCGGCCTCCTGCAACGCCGTCACCGCGTCGGGTACGGCCAGCCGGCGCGCCTGAAGCCGTAGCAGGGCGGCAACGGTCTGCAGGTTGTTCTTCACGCGGTGGTGGATCTCGCGGATCGTTGCGTCCTTGGTGAGCAGTTCCCGCTCACGACGGCGCAGGTCGCTCACGTCGCGGAGCAGGACCAGAGCGCCGGTACGGCGGCCGTCCGCCAGGAGCGGGATGACGCGCAAGGCGACGACGGCCCCCTTGGCTTCGATCTCTGCCGCGCCCACCGCGCGTCCACGAAGGACCGACGACGGATCTGCGTCAACCGCGCCACGGCGTGGGCTCAGCGAACGCGTCGTCTCCGCGAGATCGACGCCCAGCAGGTCCGCGGCCAGGCCGAGCCTTCGATAGGCGGAGACGGCGTTGGGGCTGGCGTAGCTGATGCAACCGTCTGTATCGAGCACGATCAGGCCGTCACCCACCCGTGGCGAGTCCTCCCCGGCTTGACCCTGCGCGGGGAACGTCCCTTGCGCCATCATCAGGGCCAGCCGTTGGGCCACCTCCAGATAGGTCTGCTCGAGCCGGCTCGGATCACGCTCGACCGACGGATGCTGGGCGACGACGGCGACCACACCGGCCGAGCCGTGCAACGGGATGCCTCGCACGCCGCTCGCCGAGTCCACCGAGGCAGTGGTGGCGAGGCGACCCTGCGTCAATGCCTCGTCCACCGCGGGCTCGCGCCCCCGCGGAAGGAAGGTCCCGACGAGGTCGTCGGTGAAGCGGGTCGGACCCGTCGTGGGCCGACGCTGCGCGGCGGCGACGTAGCCCGAGCGATTCCACGTCGGAAGCCACAGCACCAGGTCGCTGAAGGACAGGTCAGCGAGCAGCTGCCAGTCGGCAAGGACCAGCCGAAGCCGTTCCAGGTCGGCGGCCTCGAGCTCGGTATGTCGCTGCGCCAACTCGTTCAGTCCGGGCACGGTCAGCCACGGTACCCATCACCCCGGCGGAGCCCGCTGAGAGGATGCGCCACGTGAGCCGTACCGAAGCCCTGATCGCCCGCGACCTCCAACACGTCTGGCACCCCTTCACCCAGCAGTCGGTCTGGGGGACGGACGACCCGTTGGTGGTGGACCGGGCGGAGGGCATGTACTTCTGGGACAGCGAGGGACGCCGCTACCTCGACGGAGTTTCTTCACTATGGGTCAATGTTCACGGCCACCGGGTGCCGGAGATCGACCAGGCCCTACGGCGCCAGCTGGACCGTCTCGATCACACGACCTATCTCGGGCTCACCCACGAGCCCGGCATCGAGCTCGCCGAGAAACTTCTCGCGACGGCACCACACGGACTCACCCGAGTGTTCTACGCAGGCGATGGAGCCTCCGCCGTCGAGGCGGCCATCAAGATGGCCTTCCAGGCCCAGGCTCAGCGCGGTCAGAGCCGGCCCTACTACGTCCATGTCGCGGAGGGCTACCACGGGGACACGCTGGGGGCGGTGAGCGTCGGGGGCATCGATCTGTTCCACTCGACCTACCGGCCGATCCTCCTCGAGACTCGGATGATCCCCTCCCCCGGCGTGCTCGATCCTGACCAGACACGGTCCGAGCGCGCCCAGGTGGTGCTGGCTGAGCTGAGATCGCTGCTGGAGCGCGAGGGCGACCAGGTGTGCGCGATCGTCATCGAGCCCATGGTCCAGGCCGCCGGCGGCATGCTCACCCACGACGCCAACTTCGTGCGAGGTGTCCGAGCGCTCGCGGACGACTTCGGCGCCCTGCTCGTGGCAGACGAGGTCGCCACCGGTGTCGGGCGCACCGGCCGGATGTGGGCCGTCGAGCATGCCGGCGTCAGCCCTGACCTCCTGACGTGCGGGAAGGGACTGACGGGTGGCTACCTTCCCCTGTCCGCCGTCCTGGCCACCGAGGCCGTCTACGAGGCCTTTCTTGGACCTCCTGACTCCGGCCGGACCTTCTTTCACGGGCATTCGTTCACGGCCAACCCATTGTGCTGTGCCGCCGCGATCGCCAGCCTCGACCTCATGCGAGAGCGGGACGTCGTGGCGCATGCCGAACGCGTCGGTGAGCTGATCGGCGCGTGGACCAGCGATCTCGCGGCATCCGATTCGGTCGTGGAGGTGCGCCGGATCGGGACGATGACGGGCATCCAGGTGCGATCGGTCGGGGACCGTACCGGCTTCGCTGTCTGCCAGGAGGCTCGTCGGCACGGCGTGTGGGTGCGTCCCCTTGGCGACGTGGTTGTCCTGATGCCGCCCCTGGCCATCGGCGACGACGACTTGCAGGTCCTGGTCGGTACGGTCGCAGATGCGGTCTCGGCGGTGGTGAGGTGAGCACGTTCGGGTGGCTCACCGAGCGCGCCGTTGACCGACGGGCGGCAGGGCTACGCCGCCAGATTTCTCCCCGTGGCCCGGTCCCCGAACTGATCGACTGCGCCTCCAACGACTATCTGGGCCTGTGCCGTGATCCCCGGGTCTCCTCGGCGGCCGCGGCGGCGGCCCGGACCTGGGGGGGCGGGGCGACCGGCTCCCGCCTGGTCTCGGGGTCGACGCAGCTGCACGGAGAGCTCGAGGCAGCCCTTGCCGAGCACGCGGGCACAGCGGCCGCTCTGGTCTTCTCGTCGGGATACCTGGCAAACCTCGGCGCCGTGGCAGCGCTGGCCGACGAAAACACCCTCGTCGTCTCCGATGCGGCCAACCATGCCTCGGTCATCGACGCCTGCCGGCTCAGCCGTGCCCGAGTGGTCGTAGCACCGCACCGCGACGTCGAAGCCGTTCGTACGGCGCTCGCCGAGCGCATCGAGTCACGCGCTCTCGTCGTGACCGACGCAATCTTTTCCGTCGACGGCGACAGCGCCCCCTTGCGCGATCTCCACGAGACGTGCCGAGCCCATGGCGCCGCGCTGGTCGTTGACGAGGCGCACGCCTTCGGGGTGATCGGTGATGGCGGGGTCGGGCTAGCCCGCTCGCTCGGACTGGCCGACGAGCCCGACGTGGTGCTGACGACCAGCCTGTCCAAAGCCCTGGGTGCTCAGGGCGGTGCCGTCCTCGGGCCGGCGGCGGTCATCGAGCACTTGATCGATGCCGCGCGACCTTTCATCTTCGACACCGCCCTGGCGCCGGCGTCGGCCGGCGCCGCCCTCGAGGCCTTGCGCATCCTCGCTGAACAACCGGAGCTGGCCGCGATCGCGCGCAGTCGAGCGTCCGACCTGGCTCGACTCGCCGCCACCCTGGGACTGCGCAGAGGTGACCCAGAAGCGGCCGTGGTGAGTGTTCGGATCGGCCCGGCCGAATCGGCGGTAGCGGCGGCCGCACTCTGCGCGGAGCGCGGCGTCCGCGTCGGGTGCTTTCGACCGCCTTCGGTGCCCGATGGCGTGTCGCGGCTGCGCGTGACCGCGCATGCCGGACTGACGAAGGACGACCTCGACCGGATCGCCGATGCGCTGGCGACCGTCGCACACCGACTGCCGGGGGCCGCGCAGATATGAGCGTGCTTGTGGTGACCGGCACCGGCACTGCCGTCGGCAAGACCGTCGTGACCGCTGCCATCGCCTCACTCGCCCTTGCCCGAGGGGCCACCGTCGCCGTGGTCAAGCCTGGGCAAACCGGTGTCGGAGCTGGTGAACCTGGCGACATCGACGAGGTTCACCGCCTCGCCGGACCTGGGATCGACGGCCTCGAGCTGGCGCGCTTTCCCGACCCGCTGGCTCCCGCTGCGGCAGCCCGACGGTCCGGGCAGCAGCCGTACAGCCTCCGCGAGGCCGTCGCCGTCGTCACCGGCTTGCGCGCCGACCACCGTCTCGTGCTCGTCGAAGGAGCCGGCGGGCTGCTGGTGCGCTTCGACGATGAAGGCACGACCATCGCCGACCTCGCGCGGTGGCTCGACGCTGCGTGCGTCGTCGTGGTCGACCCGGCACTCGGGACGCTCAATCACACGGCGCTCACTCTTGAGGCCATGGCCAACCGTGGGGTACGTCTCGGGGGGGTGGTGATCGGCCGCTGGCCGGCGGGGTCTGACGACGCACCGGGCGGCCCAGACCTGGCTATGCGTTGCAACGTCCGGGACCTCGAGACGTTGGCCGCCCGGCCACTCGCGGGCGCCGTGATCGATGGTGCCGGACACCTGACACCCTCCCGGTTCGAAGCAGCGGCACGACGCGGATTGGGCCCCGACTTGGGTGGCACGTTCGATGCGGCAGACTTTCGACGCAAGGCGGGACACTGACCAGCTGGGCACAGACGACCGTACGAGGAGAATCGTGACCGACGCGTTGGCGACCCCCGCGGTGCCGTCCATCCAGAACGACCTGCTGGAGACCGCACGCGCGCAGGTGCTTGAGTGCGGGATCGGCCTGTCCCAGATAGAGGTCGAAGCAGCGCTCAGACTCCCCGACTCGGCCGTACCCGAGCTGTTGGCGCTCGCCCACGAGGTCCGGATGCGCTGGTGCGGTCCGGACGTCGAGGTCGAAGGCATCGTGTCGGTGAAGACGGGCGGCTGCCCCGAGGACTGCCACTTCTGCTCGCAGTCCGGCCTGTTCTCCTCACCCGTGCGCGCGGCCTGGCTGGACATCCCTGCGCTGGTCGCCGCTGCTGTAGCGACCGCAGCGACCGGGGCGTCCGAGTTCTGCATCGTCGCGGCGGTGCGGGGACCGGACGAGCGACTGATGGCTCAGCTGCGCGAAGCCGTACCCGCGATCCAGCAGGCGTGCGACATCAACGTCGCCGCCTCGCTGGGCATGCTCAGCCAGGAGCAGGTGGATGACCTCGCCGCGCTCGGGGTGCACCGCTACAACCACAACCTGGAGACTGCCCGGTCCTTCTTCCCCCAGGTCGTCACCACGCATACGTGGGAGGAACGCTGGGAGACCCTGCAGATGGTTGCTGCCGCCGGCATGGAGGTCTGCTGCGGCGGAATCGTGGGGATGGGTGAGTCAGTCACGCAGCGAGCGGAGTTCGCCGCCGAGCTGGCGGCCCTCGATCCGCACGAGGTACCCCTCAACTTCCTCAACCCGCGCCCGGGTACGCCCTTCGGGGATCAGCCGGTGATGCCCGCGGCAGACGCTCTGCGCACGGTCGCCGCCTTCCGGCTGGCCATGCCGCGCACCGTGCTGCGGTTTGCCGGCGGGCGCGAGATCACCCTGGGCGACGTCGGCACTCGAGACGGGCTGCTGGGCGGCGTCAACGCGGTGATCGTCGGCAACTACCTCACGACGCTCGGGCGATCCGCTCAGGACGACCTGGCCCTTCTCGCTGAGCTCGCGATGCCCGTGAAGGCCCTCAATGCCACCCTCTGACGCTGCCGGGACCTCCGAGGTCACCACCATCGAGGGTCATGGCGGTGACCTCGCAGCGGCTGCCGCTCGGCTTTACGGCGTCGACACGATGTTCACGCTCTCGGGGGCGCACGTGTTTCCGCTGTACGACGCGGCGGTCAAGAACGACCCGCCCATGCGGCTCATCGATGTGCGGCACGAGCAGACGGCCGTCTTCGCCGCGGAAGGAACAGCCAAGCTCACCCGGACTCCGGGGCTGGCTGTCCTGACAGCCGGCCCGGGGGTCACCAATGGAATCTCTGCCGTGACGTCTGCCTGGTTCAACGGCTCCCCCGTCGTCGTGCTAGGAGGGCGGGCGCCCGCCTTTCGTTGGGGCACCGGTGCGCTGCAGGAGCTCGACCATCCGCCGCTGCTCGCGCCGGTGACCAAACACGCCGCCACGGTGCCAAGCGTCGACCTCGTCGCAGATCGCGTGTCCGACGCCTTCCACCTCGCCGGATCAGCCCATCGCGGACCGGTCTTCCTCGACGTCGCGATGGATCAGCTCTTCAGCCGGGCGGAGGTGGAAGCACCCACAGTCGGCTCAGCTGTCGACCGAAGCCCGGCCGAGGACGATCTGGCCGCGATCGCTGAGCTGATCGGGCAGGCCGAGCGACCGGTGCTGGTGCTGGGCTCCGACGTCTGGTCCGACGGGGCGGAGGCGGCAGCCGTACGTCTCGCCGACACCGCCGGGATCCCGGTCATCGCCAACGGCATGGGGCGAGGCATCCTCGCGGCCGGGCATCCGATGTTGGTCACCAGGGCCAGGTCGCTGGCCTTCAGCGCCGCCGATCTGGTGATCGTCGCCGGGACGCCCCTGGACTTTCGGTTGGGCTACGGTGCGTTCGGTGGTCGCGACGGCAATGCCCCAGCCCGAGTCGTTCACCTCGCAGACGCCGAGGATCAGCTCGCCGGACATGCCGAACTGGCCGCAACCGCCGCCGGTGACCTGACGCTGGTGCTCGATGGGGTGGCTGCGGCGTGGGAGCACCTCGTGCGTCGTCCCGATCATCACGTCTGGGTCGAGCAGCTCCGGGAACGTGCCGCCGCCGCGGTAGCCGCTGATGCGGCCGACCTGACGTGTCCGAACACCCCGATCCATCCGGCCCGCGTCTACGGCGAGCTGCTGCCTCGGCTGGCCGCGGACGCCGTCGTCATCGGGGACGGCGGCGACTTCGTTTCCTTCGCCGGCAAGTACGTCGAGCCCGGTCAACCCGGCGGCTGGCTCGACCCGGGGCCGTACGGCTGCCTGGGCACCGGTCTGGGATATGCCATCGCGGCTCGGCTGGCCCGACCTTCGGCGCAGGTGGTTCTGCTGCTCGGCGACGGTGCTGCCGGCTTCTCCCTGATGGACGTCGACACCCTCGTCAGGCACCAGCTGCCGGTGGTGATGATCCTAGGCAACAACGGAATCTGGGGACTCGAGAAGCACCCCATGCAGTTCCTGTACGGCTATGACGTGGCGGCCGACTTGCAGCCGCAGACGCCGTACGACGCTGTGGTCAGGGCACTGGGTGGAGATGGCGAGACCGTGACGGAGCCGGCAGAGCTGGGACCAGCTCTCGACCGGGCCTTTGCTGCGAACGTCCCCTATCTGGTCAACGTCATCACCGACCCGGCCATCGCCTACCCGAGAGCAACCACAGGTGTCTGAATCACCAGCCACAGTGGTGCGAATGGTGCGACCCGAGGAGTTGAGTCTCGTCGGCGAGCTCACTGTCCGTGCCTACGTCGAGGCCACCAACCTGTCGCCAGAGTCGGAATACGTCGAGAAGCTACGACGGGCCGATGAGCGAGCCGCGGCGTCGCCCATGCTGGTGGCCGTGCGTGGGCATGAGCTCGTCGGAGCGGTCAGCCTCTGCCCGACCGGTTCCCGCTGGTCGGAGATCGCCCGCCCCGGAGAGCTGGAGCTTCGGATGCTGGTGGTCGAGCCCGATCATCGAGGCACCGGCATCGCCGACGCCCTCCTCGCGGGCTGCATCGACCACGCCCACGCCCACGGCGAGAACGCCCTGGTCATCTCGGTGATCGGTGACAACGCCGCCGCTCATCGCCTCTACGCCAAGCATGGCTTCGTCCGGCATCCAGAGCGTGACTGGGACCCGACGCCGCAGGCCCACCTGCTCGTCTACTCAAAATCGATCTGACTAGCACAGCGAGCGGACCAGCGGTGTCGGGTTGACCGGGTCGCTCTCCCGCCCGCTCTTCCAGTACTCGAAGTGCAGGTGATTGACCGTGCCAGCGTTTCCTGTGGAGCCGACCCGTGCGATGACCTGACCAACCGAGACCTGCTGCCCCGCCGATACGCGGTTGACGTCGTTGTGTGCGTAGAAGAACTTCGAGCCGCTGCGGCCCTGCAAGGTGATCGTGTAGCCGCCGCTGCTTCCGCTCCAGTGCGCCCGAACGACCGTGCCGGACTCGACCGCACGGATCTTGGTTCCGCGCGGCGCCAGCATGTCCACTCCCGCATGCCCGTGCCCGCCGCGAGCGGCACCGTAGGTGTCACTGAATACGGCCCCCTTCACCGGACAGACCCGGCCGGACCGAGCTGATCTTGACGACTTCTTGGCCGCGTCGGCGCGCACGATGGCCGCCCACGCTGTCTTGCCCACGATCCCGTTGGCCGTCAGCCCGTGGTTGGACTTGAACGAGCGAACGGCCGAGCGCGTCAACGGACCGAACCACCCACTCGCCGGCTTGACGCCCAGGAGCTTCTGCAGCCGTTTGACGGCCGCTCCCCGATCGTCGTACTCGAGTCTTGGGTATGCATTGGATGAGCTCGTCTTCTTCGCCTTCTTCGCCTTCTTCTTTGCAGCCTTCTTGGCAGCGTCGGCTTTCAGGATCGCCGACCAGGTTCCGTGGCCCACCACACCGTCGACCTTCAAGCCGTGCTTGGTCTCGAACGAACGCACGGCCGACCGCGTCAACGGACCGAACCAGCCGCTCACCGGCTTGACGCCCAGGAGCTTCTGCAGCCGTTTGACGGCCTTGCCGGTGTCGCCGTACTCGATGCGTGGGGGTGTTTTCGAAGCCGACGCAACACTGGTCGGGCTCAAGGCCGCTTGCGCGGACGTGGTGGCGGCCAGCGGCGCAACCACGGCCACGGCGGCCAGGCCAGCGACGAGCAGCGCACGGCGGGGGTGGCGTCGGGGCATCGGAGATCCTCCAGCGCCTGCGAGGTGAGCTGTCGGGTTCGGCCAGAGGTACGGCCGGCCACCAGTGCTGGTGGCTTCACCCCGAGGACCAGGTCCGTGGATCTTGGGTCCCCCGCTCCTGCCCGGGTTGAGCGTCGGCGCCTCCGAGGCTGGGCAGGACTCGGCGTAGAGCCTCGGACGCGGGCCCGCCGGTCAGCGGGTTGTCGAGGACGCTAACAGAGGTGAGACAGGTTTGGGAGGGTGTGTCCTATTTTGATCTTCAGTCGGCCGCTAGGGGTCCGATGTCCTCGTCGGCACTCTGGAAGGTCCACGTCAGCATGGCGAACGAGCCGTCGTCGGTCGCTCCCGCCCGGCGGTAGGCCCGCTGCGCTGCCTCGTTGTCGTGAGCGGTCGCCACCCACATTCCGTAGCAGTCTCGTTCCTGCGCCAGCTCCCGCAGAGCCGCGACCAAGGCGGTCCCGATCCCCCGACCGCGGGCAGACGCCGCCACTGACAGTTCGTACAGGAACAGCTCGGTGCCCTTGTCAGGATGGGAGGTCTCGACCCCAGAGACGAAACCGAGCGGCTGGCGAGGCTGGTCGTCCTCGAAAGCCATCAGCAGATGGTGCCCGGGCCTGTCCAGAAAGCCGCGCGCGGCGTCCCCTGTGACCGGATTGTCGAAGAGGCCGGACCCGGCAACCACCGTCGCCGCATCCTCCACGCGCCGGATGCTGAACACGACGGTCAGCGGATCCGCGCCATGAATCGATCCCTGTCGACAACGACGCGGGTGATGGTCGCGTGCCCTACCAGACACTGATCGCCGTCGACTGCAGCGACGTCGAAGCGCACCAGACGTCCGTCAATGGCCACGACCGAGGCGGTTGCTGTGATCTCGCCGCCAACTTCGGTCGGTTGGAGGTGCTCGAGCTCCACCCGAGTGCCCACGGATGTGTTCTCTTTGTCGAGAAGCCCTTCCAGTGCAGCTACTGTCGCCGCCTCGCACCATGCCAGGAGCCGAGGCGTCGCCAGGACGGGTACGTCTCCGCTGCCCAAGGCCTGCGCAGTGTCATCTTCTCCCACGACGAAGGCGGCCGACCCGGCCGATCCGAGGGTGACTGCCATGGGGTTAGGTTACGGCCGTGACCGCTCAACCGGCAGGGGCGTACTGCCCGCACTGTGGCGGGTCTGCGTCGACGGACCACTCTGCATGCGCCGCATTGCTCGAGCTGGAACCGCCGCGCTATTGCGCGCTCTGCCGACGACGGCTGGTCGTCCAAGTGACGCCGAGTGCCTGGACTGCCCGTTGCGTAGAGCACGGCATCCAGACTTCGACGTGAGTCTGCGCGCAATTGGCACGTGTCATGATCGCCGAAGTGGTCCTAGGAGCGGAGAGTTGTGGCCGAGCGCGACCTGATCCAAGGACGGCCGGTCCTCGTCGTTGTTGATATTCAAGGCGGTGGTGCCGCCGAAAGTCCCGAGAACTACGCGATCCCACTCATGCCCGGGTACGCCGAGGCGATGGATCTCGCACCGGCCCTGATCGCGAAGGCGCGCGAGTGCTCGGTTCCCATCATCTTCTTTCAGGAAGCTCACCGTCGTGACCTCGTCGACTTCGGGCGAGAGCTCGATGGCGCGGAGTCAGTTCACCTGCTGGAAGCCGACGCCGGAACTGACCTCGCGCCGAACTTGGGCGTCCGGCCCGACGACTACGTGATCCGAAAGCGACGGTACTCGTGCTTCTTCGGCACGGACTTCGAGATCTTGCTCAAGGGGCTTGGTGCCGACACGCTCATCCTCATCGGTGGTCACACTGACGTCTGCGTGCACTACACATTCGTCGACGGTCACCAGCGCGACTATTTCTGTCGGGTCGTAGAGGACGTCGTAGCAGGATCCAGTCTCGAGGCTCACGAAAGCGCACTCAAAGCGATGGAGTACTTGCAGACCGGCGCTCGGCGTACGTCTGCCGAAGTCATGACCGCGTTCGAGACCCACTCGCAGCAGGGACCGTAGTCCGAACCCCAGATCTAGAGGGCGACTGGCCCAGTCATGGGCTTCGGCCGGATAGTGATCCGGGCTCCTGCCAGGCCCAGCCACGCTCGCTTGCCCACCACCGCCCCCCGCGTGTGGGTTGACCGGTGCCGGCTGGGTGCGGGCGGCCAGGGCGATCAGGTCGGTCAGGGTCTGGCTGGTGGTCTCACCGACGTGGTCCACACGCACGGCACCGTCGGCGTCGACGTGCACCTTCAGGTTCAGGGCCGGGCCGGCGACGCGGTCACGGCGCAGACTCAGCAGCAGATCGGTCAGCGCGGCCGCGCGCAGCTGCCCCAGGCTGCGGGTCTCCCCCTCGTGTCGGGCCGCGGCATGGGCGTCGGTGTCGATCCGCTCCTAGGCCGCCGCAGCGTCCGCGTCAGGCAGCAGCGCCCCCAGCCACGACATCCCCGCCTCATCGGCCCACACCCGCACATCGGCCCGCGCCCGGGCGTGTTCCTCCCTGCGACGCACCGCGGCAGCATCCACGACCGTGACCGCCCGCCGGCACAACACCCGCAACCGCCCCGGGGTCGCCAGCGAGGCCAGCGTCTCAGCCAGGGCCGGGTCGCACACGGCCATCGCCTGCAGATCGAAGGCCGCCCAGTCCCCCAACGGCGTGGCTCCAGGCTTGAGGTGGGTGCGGGCCAAGGCATCGAACACCCCCGTCTCGACCTCACCGACCAGGTCGTCACTGACTTGGACGGTCTCAGCGACCATGGCATGCGCCGCCCGCAACGACAACCAACCCCCCGCCAGGGCGGCCAGCGTGCGGGGCAGGCGAGACGTCAACGCCACCGCGTCATCGACCCGGGCCGCGGCCACCCGCGTACCCACCCCCAACGTGGTGGCCACGATCGCGGTCAAGAAATCACCATCCACCACCCCCGAAGAAGCAATTTCTCTTCGAGAGGTGGTCTCGACCAGCTGCGCCAACGCCACCAGGCCAGCCGCCTGCGCCGCCCGCTCCGCGCGGTCCGCGGCGATCACCTGACCGGCCAGCACCATCCCGTCGCGGCCCAACCACGGATCCACCCCATCGCGCACCGCCACATCCACGTGGTCCACGTCATCCATGCCTGGAGCAGGGACCCTGGCACCGTCAACGCCAGCGCCGAACTCGGCCTCGGCCCGCCCAGCAGCCGCCAGCCGCTCCACCAACGCCGCATCCTCTGGGCGCAGCAACAAACGGTCGAAACCGACCTCGTCGCCGCCGCTGCCCAGCTCCCCACGGTCCCGCTCCGCCAACCGCGCGACCAGCTCCCGCTCCCACACCGTCGGCTCGGCCGGCAGCCCAACCACCGGCACCGAACCAGCCAAAACCACAGCCCCCACAACGGCTTTCGCCTCAGCCGGGGTCCGGATAGATGCCATAACAAGCACCCTACGACCAGGCACCGACTCTACCTTCACGCCGAATCTGCTGTGTGGACAAGCAGGAATCAGCGGCGCCGACCTAGTGCATAGATGGAGCCATCGACGCGGCGGAGCCAGCCGACCTATGCAGCAGCGCTCGTTCGCCTCAGCGCGATCCCAATCAGAACGAACAAGATCCCGAGCACGAATGCCATCGCGGCGACGCCGAATGCTACGACGGACGTGAACAGCGACGCCTGCAGGAAGGAAGCAGTCATGACCGTCTGCCGGTTCGGATCATCTTGCGGCAGCTCCGCATACGTCTTTCCGCCGGCGATGCCGTTGGCGTGCTCGGCAATGACGTTCGCCTGCGCGTAGGCCTGCCAAGGCTGGCTGACGGTCTGCCCACCAAAGTGCGCCGCGTCATCAGACACAACGATCTTCTGGTCCGCGAGGGTGTTGCTGACGACCGCGTAGGTGACGACTCCCGCGACTGAGAGAATCACTCCGGCGATCAAGACAAGGAGGCCGAGAAGTCTTACGGTCTTGTCCCCGCTACTACTACTTGTCTCAGACATCGTCGACCTCTCATGGCACAACACGCTGGTGGGTTGGACAGCTCTGCCAGCGACGATCATGGTGCAAATGTCGCGGCGGCGCTACGGAACCCGGCGGGCGAACCTGCTCAAGTGGGGGCGATGGTCGACCTCGCACCGACAGCGCCAGGTCGCCTAGTCGAAACCTTTGCTCAGGCGACGAGGCCCAGGCGCCGCAGCTCGACGGTGAGGTCGTGCGGGCTGGTGGAGGCGGCCATGGCCGCCTCGAGGGTGATGACCCCGTCGCGGATCAACGTGACCAGGTGCTGGTCGAACGTCTGCATTCCGTAGAAGCCGCCCTCTTGGATCAGTTGCTGGATCGTCGAGGTCTTGTCAGGATCCACGATCGCATCAGCCACGCGACCGGTGTTGATCGCGACCTCCATCGACACGCACCGGCCGAAGCCGTCCATGCGGGGCACCAGCCGCTGGCAGATGATGCCGCGAAGAGCGCCTGCCAGCGCGAGCCGTACCTGCTTCTGCTCGTGCGGAGGGAAGAAGTCGATGACGCGGTTGACCGTCTCGGTGGCGTCTGTCGTATGCAGAGTCGACATGACGAAGTGGCCGGTCTCAGAGGCAGCTAGCGCTGCCTTGACGGTCTCGGTGTCTCGCATCTCGCCGACCAGGATGACGTCGGGGTCCTGGCGCATAGCGGCACGCAGGGCGGTGGAGAAGTCTTCGGTGTCGACGCGAACCTCACGCTGGTTGATCATCGCGAGCTTGTCGTAGTGGAGGACCTCGATGGGGTCCTCGATGGTCACGCAGTGGACCTCGCGGTTGTTGTTGATGTGGTCGATCATCCCGGCGAGCGTCGTGGTCTTTCCCGACCCGGTCGGACCTGTAACGAGCACCAGCCCACGGGGTTCCATGGCCAGCGCGGACAGCACCGGTGGCAGACCGAGGTCCTCGAGAGGGATCGCCCCGACGCTCACTCGACGAAAGACCAGACCGGCCGAGCCACGGGATCGGAAGGCGTTGACGCGAAAACGACCGACGCCGGCGAGTGAGTACGCGAAGTCAGCCTCGTTGCTCTTGGTGAACTCCTCGACCAGGTCAGCGCGCAGCACCTCTGCCACGAACGCCTCGGTATCTGCCGGCTTGAGCACCGGGGCCTGGAGCTTGCGCAGGCGTCCGTCAATGCGGACTCGCGGTGGCGAGCCCACCTTGCAGTGAAGGTCGGAGCCACCGCACTCCAGCAGAGCGCGCAGGTACGGCTCGATCGACATAGGCGCATCGGTCACGAAGAGAGCATCGGGCTGTGAGGGCCTTACCTTGACCTTCCAGCACCAGGCAGTTCACCCGTTCAGGGGCGCGGTCAGGTCTGGATGCTGGCGATCAGGTCGCCTTCTTGCACGACGTCGCCCTCCGACACACCCACGACCGTCACGGTGCCGGCGTGCTCGACGAAGACGGGGATCTCCATCTTCATCGATTCGAGCAGGACCAACGTGTCACCGAAAGCAACGGAATCACCCGCGCTCACCAGGACCTTGGCGACGTTGGCGACCATCTCGGCGCGGACCTCATCGGTCACCTGAACACTCCTCCGCACAGCCTCGGCTCGCACAACAGCTGGGTCGTTGGGAACCCTGCCGAATCGTAGCGGCCCAGTCAGACCCCGACGCGGGACTTGCGGACGATGCGGGCAAGGGTCTCGACGACGCGCGGGTCGAAGTCGTACGCCATGCCCAGCCGCAGGCGTTCCAGGGCGTCCAGCCGCGGGCCGTACTCGGCCGACTCCCCCACCATGTCGTCGTAGGCATTGGCGGCCTTGATGATCCGCGACGAGACAGGCAGCGTGGGGTCGGCGTGCTCACGCGGGCGCCGGTAGGGGTCTGCCTGTCGCTCGATGATGTCGGCCACGCGATCCAGGACGCCGGTCTCCCGGATCACGCTGGCGCCGAGCTCAGCGATCCGGCGCTGCTCGCCGGCATCGACCATCACGGTCATCCCGCCCGCGATCGGGTCGGTCAGTGCGAGCTGCCCGAGATCGTGCATCAGCGCGGCGTACTCCAGGTCCAAGAGGTCGTCCTCAGACATGCCTAGCTCGCGTCCGACGGCAACCGAGATCTCACTGACCCGGCGCGCGTGCCCTGTCTCGGTGTAGCCACCCACCTCGGTGACGCGCGACAGAGACCGGATCGTCTGCAGGTAGGTCGCGCGGATCGCGGCATATCGGCGGAACGAGAACTGGGTCAGCAGCAGCGGGACACAGAAAACAGGGATGGCCCACCAACCCATCACCTGGGCAGCCAGGGCGATGAGCACCCCGGTGGCCCCGATCGCTGAGCCGAGACCCCGCAAGGTGCGTAGCTCGTCGCGAAAGGTCGAGCGGTATGGCGCGCGGTTGCGGTCGGCTCGGACGAGCGCGGAGACTGCGGCGTCGAAGACACCCGTCGTCAGGACCACGAGGACCATCAGGATGGCCACGACGGTCGACCTGGTCGTCGCCGACTCCTCCGCTAACTGGCCCTGCACCGACTGATACATCGGCTGGAAGAGCATGGCCGCGAAACCCGCTGCCAGAACTCGCCGGGCAACCTCGTCCACCCGCGGTGAGCGGCCAGCCGTCACGTGCGGCAGAGCCCCCAGGAAAGACGCGACCGCGGTCAGCGAGATGACCTGCCAGGGGGATTGGCTCGTCGGCTCACCGCCGTAGCTGACGAGCAGGGCGTACGCAAGCGCGCCAGCGGCTCCCAACGGCGCAGCCTCCCGATCGCCGGGCAGGGTGATGCGGACGATCTCACCGATCGTGATGAAGACCCCGAACGCGACCGCGATCCGCGGATCCTGGACTCCGGTCGATGCAGTCTGGACGACCGACCAGATCACCAGAATCGCGGCCACACCCACCACGACAGCGGTACCCCGAAGGTCTTCGGTGCGTCTCGTGACGAGCTGGGTCGTTGTCATCGCTCTGACTCACGCCCGAGGACAACGTCCACCGTGGGGTCGTCGTGGTCGAGCCCGACGTTCTCGGTCGGGTCCATGGGAGGAGCGACCCGGTTGGGCGACCATGGCTCACGCCGTAGCGCCTGGGTCAGCGCGTCCACCATGATCGGGTCGAATTGCGTCCCGCGGCAGCGCTCGATCTCGACCATCGCATCCTCGGGGGTGCGGGCACCGCGGTAGGACCTCGTTGAGGTCATGGAGTCGAACGCGTCGGCGACTGCGATGACGCGCGCGAACTCGGGGATCTCCTGTCCGCGCAGGCCGGCCGGATAGCCCAGCCCGTCCAGTCGTTCGTGGTGGTGCAGGATCCCCTTGAACGCCTCATCGAGAAACTCGATGTCCTGCAGCATCTCGGTGCCGCGCAAGGGGTGGGTCTGGATCAGGGCGAACTCGTCGTCGGACAACCCGGATGACTTCTGCAGGATCTTCGTCGGTACGCCCAGCTTGCCGACGTCGTGCAGGATCCCGGCGTAGCGCAAAGCATTGACCCGATCCTCACGGATACCCAGGACGCGCGCGATCATGACCGATGCCTTGGCCACTCGTTCGCTGTGGCCGCGGGTGTAGTGATCCTTGGTCTCCACCGCCTGGACAAGAGTCCGGATGGTCGACTCGTACGCCTGTTGTTGCAGGGCGAACTGGGTCCAGGCCCAACGAGCAGCCAGGAGCGGCAGGAGCACCAGCACTGCGGCCAGCGGACTCACGCCAGTCCACAAGACCGCGACCATGAGACCCAGGACCCCATACCCGATGTAGGAAGGTGCGGTCTGCACGACCGCACCGAAGATGACCTGGCGTGCACTTGTCCCAGAAGCGAACCAAAGAATTCCGGATAGCAGGGCCGCGTTTGCGACGCAGTAGCAAATGCTCGCGAGAAACACAGCCAACAGATAGGCGGCATTGAAGTGCCCGTCACCAGGCCGCCACATGGCGAACGCCTCGAGCACCCAGCCGGCCACCGCGGCCGAGATAGCGAACTGGGCTCCGTTGAACAGACGTTTGACCCAGGGCACGTGCACGCGGTTGAAAGCTGAGGCGAGCCCAACCAGCGTCGCGCAGCCTGGCCCACCGATGATCCCAGCCGCGATCACCAGCGGAAGCGTCATGTGCAAGGTGATCGTGGATTCACTGAGCAGCGGCGTCCCCGTCCTGGCCCGCTCGACGATCAGGGTCATGCCCACCAAGACCAAGGCGACGCGCGGATCAACGCCCCAGGCGAATCCGAGGAGAAGAAAGGCCAACGCAAGCAGGCACGTCAAAGCGACGTAGATCTGTGCCTTGCGCGGCAACTCGTACACGACCCCCCCTGGGGATTGTCGAGAGCGGGATCGGGATCGGCAGCAATGACTCGGCGTGTCTACGCCCAGCCCCAGCCAGAACCGGTGGAGAGGAAACGCTCGACAGCGGCCGTGATCTTCTTCATTGACGCATCACCCCTTGGATTCACGTCACGGACGCCGCTGATCGTCCGTGCGAGATCCGCTCCGCTTAAGGGTCTTGAACAATCACGAAAACTGCGAAACTTCGGCCATCCGTGCTGCCGATCCCGATCCCGCCCTCTTCAGTTGTCGGGGCTTTCCGCAACCCGAACACCAGCCCGAGTCTTGGCTCGCCCCCATCAGTGTGACCGCATCCCGCCCGATTTGGGCCGGTTCACCCAACACAGAAGTGAAGGGTGGGACGGAATGCTGCGTCAAGTACTTGTTCGGACACGTTGCGTTATCGCATGACACTTTGACCCAATTTGGCTCAGAACACTAGCCCGATCGGACCGCCGTTCCACGGATGTGGGCTTCGCAGGTTGGTCGCGCCGCTCGGCGGTCGCCCGTTCGGGCCGCGCTCGGGTAGGTCTGAACGGGCGATCTCGGCGGTGCGGCGCCGCCACCCGCTCCCTATGGCCTACGCTCAGGCCAAGGGGTGGGGGTGCGGTGGATTGCGACCCTACTTCTGAGTCGTTCACGAGGGGGTGTTAGACGTGGCGTCACCAGGCGATCGTGACCTGACGTCGGCCTACGCCGACCTCATCACCGGCGTCCTCGATGCCCGCTCCGACGCCGCCACGCAGGCATTTGACGCCGAGATCGCGGTCGCCGAGTCCGAGGGGCGTCTCGACGCGCGCACCGCCCGGGCGCTGCGTTGGTGGCAGCGCGAGAGTCTGCGGGCGCTCGTGGAGCACAGCCGGACGGCCCTGCCGCCAGCTCTCGCGGCACTCGATCACGCTCAGCTCGAGGCCGCGCGGGCGACCGTGGACGCAGCCCAGGCGTGGGATCGCGCCGTGGGCGAAGTGGCACCAGCGGCGCCGCTGACCAATGAGGGCATCGAGATCCCCCCGGTGACTGATCGTCGGCTGCCTCCCCCAGCCGATCTGCGCGAACGCCGACGCAGACTGATCGTCGCCGGCCTCAACCCGCTTCCGCGCGAGGAGTAACCGCCTTGCCCACTCTCCGTCTGCTTCCGGAGTTCGAAGACGAGCTGCGCCGGCTCCCCGGAATCATTGCGGCCAGCGTTGTGACCGGACCCGACGCCGTACCCACCGAGGTGCACGTGCTCGCCGAGCCGGGCAAAGCGGCCAAGCAGGTCGTCCGCGACGTTCAGTCTTATGCGCTCGCCAAGCACGGCATCGCCATCGATCACCGAATCGTCAGCGTCGTGCAGATCGGGGCTGACGAGGTGGGGATACCACCCCACCCAGAGATCGACGTGGCGGAGCCGAACGAACCGCCCCTGCCCCCAAGACCAGCCATCGCCGCCATCATGGTGCGCACAGCGGGCACCGAGACCGAGGCCGTGGTGACCCTCGCTACGGGAGGGCACGTCTTCGAGGGCCGAGTCGTGGGTCCCGGTGCAGCGTCTCAGCGACCGAGAATCGTCGCCCAGGCCACGCTGCGCGCTCTCGACGAGCTGCTGGGAACGACCGCTGAGGTCGAGAGCGCGGCCGTCGTCGGAGTCGGGGCCAGGGAGGTCGCTGTCTCGGTGCTGTCGGTCATGGTCCCGCGCACGGGTGAGCAAGTGGTGAGCGGCAGCGCGATCGTGCGAGGCGATGAGTCGGACGCCGTGGCTCGTTCGGTACTTTCCGCAGTGAACCGTCGCCTCGCCGGCTGAGCCAGTCCAAGGCAAGGCGCTCCAGTTTCCGGGGCAGGCCTTCCCATGGGAGACTGAGACCAGCCCCCCAGACCCGCCAGAATTAGAGGAGTTCGTCCATGAGCAAGCGCGGACGCAAGAAGCGCGACCGGAAGAAGAACAAGGCCAACCACGGTCGCCGCCCGAACTCCTGACTTCCGAGCCCTTTACTCAGTCCGAGAACTCAGTTCAGTCGAGCCGGAACTCCACCTGGGTGATCTCGACCCGCACCTGGGCAAGTCGATCGAGCACCTTCGCTCGAAGTTCGTCTGGGGCCGTCTCGGACCCGCAATGACGAGCAACCAGGGCCTTGACCTCCTGCTCGATGCCGAACTGCCGCAGGCAGGGCGAGCACTCATCGAGGTGGTGGCGGATCACGTGGTGGTCGTCGACGGTCATCT
Source organism: uncultured Actinomycetota bacterium (assembly GCA_963819985.1). Lineage (GTDB taxonomy): Bacteria > Actinomycetota > Actinomycetes > DATJPE01 > DATJPE01 > JANPBY01. The sequence goes on from CAWFYH010000003.1 coordinate 357,247, forward strand.
CGCCGTCGAGGTAGGCGTAGACCGCATCGAGGACGTCGCCACAGTCGGTCTCGTGCGGGTTTCCGCAGCTCATGACATCCCCTCCGCAGGGACGAGACCACGCTCACGGGCGTAGTCCTCGAGCAACACGCGCAACTGGCGTCGGCCACGGTGCAGCCGCGACATGACGGTGCCGATGGGCGTATCCATGATGTCGGCAATTTCCTTGTAGGCAAAGCCCTCGACGTCGGCGAGATAGACCGCGATCCGGAAATCTTCGGGGATCGACTGCAGCGCTTCCTTGACGTCGGAGTCGGGGAGCGCGTCCAGAGCATCCGCCTCAGCCGAACGCAGTCCGGTGCTGGTGTGCGATCCGGCCCTCGCCAACTGCCAGTCCTCGACGTTGTCGGAGCCGGAGCGCAGCGGCTCACGCTGCTTCTTCCGGTAGCCGTTGATGAACGCATTGGTGAGGATCCGGTAGAGCCAGGCCTTCAAGTTGGTGCCTTCCCGGAACTGGTGGAAGGCGGCGAACGCCTTGACGTAGGTCTCTTGGACCAAGTCCTCGGCATCTGCCTTGTTGCGGGTCATCCGCAGCGCGGCGGCATACATCTGGTCGAGGAACGGCAGCGCATCGCGCTCGAACCTCGCGGCCCGTTGTTCGGGGCTTTCCTCGACATCGACCTCGCTGACCGAACCCACCTCCTGCTCAACGGTTGCGAAAGCCGGAGCGACCCGCTTCCGGCTGTTCGAGACTACCGGCCAAGGCGACATGTCGAATCTCGGCGCATGGTTGGTGGGGATGGCGAGCACACAGGGGGAACGCGCCCGGCGCGCCCAGACATTCCCCGACCAGCGCAGCGGGCTTCGGCCGACGCCAGTCATCGTCGGTCCAGCAGCCACTTGCCGACGGCCGTGGTGACCAGATCGAGGGCCTCCTGAGTCGTGATTGGAGCTCGCCCACCAACCCGAAGCGAGTGATCCGCGTGCGGGACGGCAACCACCGAGATCGACGTACGGGCTGCGCCAGTCAGCGCTCCAACGACCTCGCCCGCCGAGCCGAAGCCGTCCCGATCACCCTGGACGACCAGTGCCTGCACGTCAGCGTCGAGGAGCTCCGCGACCCGGGATCGATCGGGACGACCGGGTGGATGCAGAGGAAAGGCCAGAGCAACGACTCCTGCAGCACCCAGCTGGCTTGCAGTTCGGCAGGCCACCCTGGCACCAGCCGACCGACCACCCACGAACAGCGGGCCGCTGACGCCTGCCGATCCTTCACCTACCAGCTGAACGGCCGCGGGTACGGCCGCGAGCCATGCCTCGTCCAACCGCGGCGGTGCCACAGCCACCCGCTTGCCGGCCACAACCCAAGGCTGGTCCACCCGAACCACGGCAAAGCCGGAATCCGGTAGCTGGCTGGCCAACGCCATCAGATCGGCGGTGTCAGCACCTCGCCCCGCACCGTGTCCAACCACCAGTGTCCCGACGGTCCGCCGGCGGGGAAAGTGGATCCACAGTCTCGCCGGCCCCCCTGGTGTCTCGACCTCGCGACCGAGAACCGCACCGGTTCCCACCGACTTAGAAGAGGACATCGTCCGCAGCCTCGTTGCCAGCACTCTCATCAGCAGGAAGCGGCTCGATGAGTTCAGGGCCGTTGTTGCTGACCTTGTTGACCAACTTCTGCACCGGCCACGCAGCAAGCGCTCCGGGGGCCGCCGGGACCAGCAGCCCGGATGCCACCGAGGGGTCATTCGCCTCCGGGTCCAACCACTGCGTCCAGCGCTCCGGGGGAACCATCAAGGGCATCCGGTCATGGATCCGACCGACATCGTCCTCCGCGGTCGTTGTCAGCACGGTGCACGTCCACAGCCAGGCGCTCTGATCCTCGTCGTCGGCGGAGGGATCGCGCCAGAACTCATACAAACCCGCCATCGCGAGCGGCCGGCCATCTCGCCTGGTGATGTAGAAGGGCTGCTTCTTGCCCCGCTCCTCGCCGTACCACTCGTAGTAGCCGTCGGCTGGAAGCAAGCATCGGCGCTTGGCGAAGGCCCGTCTGAAAGCTGGCTTCTCCGTGACGGTCTCCATGCGGGCATTGATCAACCGGGAGCCGATGCTGGTGTCCTTGGCCCAGGACGGCACCAGACCCCAGCGCACCGGCCGTAGAACTCTGACCGGCGCCGCGTCCTGCTCGGCGTCACGGTCTCGACGCGTGAGGACAGCGGGGACGTCTTTCGTTGGCGCGACATTCCAATCCGGCACAAGTCGGTCTCCCTCATCGACCCGATCGACCTCGAATTCCTCAACCAGGTCGTCAGGGTGAGCGCTCGCCGCGTATCGCCCGCACACAGCACCCATCTTGGCACCGATCCGAATTCGCGATCGATCCCCTGGGTCACCACTGACTACGCTGATCCCGATGGCCCGACGGCGTACTGACCTGGACGAGGACGACGTCCGTGTGCGGCCAGGACGGTCCAAGTCGCGCCCCCGGAGCAAGGATCGCCCCTCTCACGACGAAGCCCGCCCCGGTCGGGTGCTGACCGTCGACCGAGGACGTTTCACCTGTGCGACCGACGACGGCCCAGAGGTGACCGCTGTGAAAGCCCGCGAGCTCGGTCGCAAGGGCGTCGTTGTCGGTGACCGCGTAGCGCTCGTCGGCGATGTGTCCGGAGAGGAGGATGCGCTCGCGCGCATCGTGCGGGTGGAACCACGCGCGAGCGTCTTGCGCCGCACCGCCGATGACACGGACCCGGTCGAGCGCGTCCTGGTCGCAAACGCCGACCAGCTGGTGGTGGTCACGGCCCTCGCAGATCCCGAGCCCCGACCTCGCCTCATCGACCGGTGTCTCGTGGCTGCCTTCGATGCCGGGATGGTGCCGTTGCTTGTGCTGACCAAGACAGACCTACGCGCCCCCGACGAGCTGTTGGCTCAATATGCCGACCTCGAGGTCGATGCTGTCGCCATCGGCCGTACCGCCGAAGGCGGGCTGGTGACCAAACCGCTGCTCGAGCACCTCCGGGGCAAGACTTCGGTCTTCGTCGGCCACAGTGGGGTCGGAAAGTCCACCCTCGTCAATGCCCTTGTGCCTGGGGCCCACCGGGCGATCGGCCGGGTCAACGCGGTGACCGGCCGGGGGCGTCACACGTCGTCCTCGGCGGTCACGCTCTCGCTCCCCGAGGGCGCCGGCTGGGTCGTCGACACCCCGGGCGTACGGTCCTTCGGTCTTGCACACGTCGACCCGGGACGGGTGATCGATGCCTTTCCTGACCTCGCTGCGGGCACGGCTGAATGCCCTCGAGGCTGTTCGCACGACGAGCCGGAGTGCGCACTTGATTCTTGGGTCGTGACTCAGGGGCTGGGTGACGGGCGTCTCGACTCCTACCGACGGCTGTTGCGGAGCCGTACCGCAAGCGAGGAAGACTCCTGATCGCGACGAGAGCCGTTCGTCGCTGGTTCTGACCAACTCAGGTGTTGGTGGACTCGATCACCTGGCGCCACACGGCAGTGCTGCCGAGGTGGCCGGTCACGACGACCTGAGCCGTCGCTCCCAGCGCTGCCACCACCGCCAGCACGGCCATGGCTTGAGACAGCCGCGAACGATCCGTGGCCGAACGAGCGAGAACCATCCAGGCCAGGACCACGATCCAACAGGCAAGGATCACCCAAGGCGTGACCGTGCCGAAGTCTGCGTGCCGTCGGATGGCGTCGCTGTCCGGCAGCCGCGCCCGCAATTGCTCGCCCGAGAACTTGGCAACGAAGGCGGCGGGCACCGTGAGCGTGAGCAGCCCGAGCACGACGATCGCCAAGCGGTCGTACCAGCTCCGGCTGACGGCGCAAACCACCACCCCAGCAGCACTCAACGGCATCAGGACGACGACCGCATGGATGACCAGCGCATGCGTGGGCAAGCCGAAGACCGTGTCGAACACGAGACCAGCCTGCCACCGCGCACCGTCCACGGCTGCGCCGTGCCAGAAATATCCGTGCCAGAAATATCCGTGCCAGAACTAGCCGAGCCAGACTAGCCGAGCCAGACCTACAGGTCGACCGTTCCGCCAGTGCGCCAGTACCAACCGTTCTCCCGCCCCAGGAAACCCTCGTCAACGAGGTACCGGCGCAGCATCGCGTAGTCGGGATGGGCCTGCTCCAGTGCCCGGTTGACCTGCGCCTCCTGATAGGCAACCCCCACATCGAAGCGCTGAGCCAGCCGGTTGAGCACGATCAGCCGCTTGCTCCGCTTGGCTGGCATCCGGCGCAGCCTGTCACCGTCCCAGAAGGCCCGCTCGACGCGCTGGATCAGACTCTCTGCCACGGCCTCGAGCCTAAGCCGATCCAACATCCGCGGACCGTACCGACCTTCTTGGCCGAACGGTCACGATTCGCCTTCGGGTATGCCATTGGGAGGCGTGGGCAGGCACCATGAAGCCTGCGAGAGGACTCGGGCAAGATGGGCCTCTCGCGAGTAGGACACGCTGAGCGACCGAGCAGTGGGGACCGATGAGCAGGACGCCGGGCCATGAGCTGCTCAGGCCTGCGCGCTCCTCCCAGGTACGTCACCGAGCCGTCCGCATCCTGGCGGTCACGAGCCTCGCAGCAGCCGTCCTCGCCTGGCTGGCCGCCCCGGCTGCAGCGGCCGACATCGTCAACTACGGGAAGAGCGGACCAGCGGTCGGTGGGCAGACCGTCACTCTCTTCGCCGCGTTGTCCGGCGCCGATTGCGCGGGCGCGACGGTCCGCTTCTCGCTGAGCACGGGCGCGAGCACCACGACCAAAGCGGGCAGCGGCTGCGCCGCTGCAGCCAACCTGAAGCTGACCGTGCCCGCCGCGTGTCCCAAGAAGCCTGGCTCCGTCACCGCCACGGTCACGACCAACGCCGCCAACGCGTCGTGGACCATCGCGGTGGCCTGCCCCAAGGTGAAACCCTCGGACAAGCCCAAGCCGCCGAAGAAGCCCAAGCCACCCAAGTCCAAGCCCGATCCCAAGCCGACGAAGTCGACTGCACCTGATCCCACGCGTTCGCCGTCGAAGGCCGCAAAGCCGCCAAAGAAGTCCCCCAAGCCTGAGTCGCCGTCCGCAGCCGCGAGCCCCACATCCAGTCCGACGTCGGATCCCGCGGCCGTGCCGAGTCCAGCGGGGAGCGCCGCCGCTCTCGCGCCGCTGGTACCGCTGGATGACGGAGGACCGCAACCACCGACCTCGGGCGCTGGCTCGTCTCGCATGTCCGACGCAGCCGGTCTACTGGTCTTGCTCGTCGGAGGTGGCCTGACCTTCGTCTTGTGGCGGCGCGATCCGCTCAGTCGACCCCAAGTCGGCGGCGCAGCCGCAGCGACCTTGGTCATGGCCTCTGGCGTCCTCGTTCTTCCGTCCGTGCTGGCCTCACCACCAGCACCGGTCTCGAGCGTGACGGTCCGCACTGTCTCTGTAGCGGTCGACGTACCCGCCGGTAAGTCGGCGACCGCTTCCTCGGCTTGTCCAGCGGGCTCGGTGTTGGTCGGCGGCGGCGCTCGAACCACCGCCAAGAGCGAGGCGGCCGCGCTGTCGACCTCCCGCCCTGAGGGTGAGGGCTGGGTCGTGGTCGCTTCGGCCCCGCCCACGGAGGCGATCAGAGCAACAGCCATTGCCATCTGCACCACCGACGTCGGCGCGGATTCCGACGTCGTCACCTCGGACGCACTGTCGCTCGCCCCTGATCAGGTCGGGCGAGTGGACCCCCGCTGTCCCAACGGCCGACCGATGGCCGTCGGTTGGGACGCCGGCAAGGGCCGGCCCGTTGTCGCTCTCCCGCTCGCCCAGGGAGCTGCCGTCACCTCCTGGGCCGACGCGAACGTCACGAGCGTCACGAGAGCGCAGGCCAGCCTGCTGTGCTCAACTCAGACCACGACTGCGGCCGTGATTCGCGCGGAGGGTGAGGCGCAGTTGGTGGGCGCTGGAACGGCAGTCGAGGCATCAGCGAGCTGCCCCGCGGCGCACGTTGCCGTGAGCGGTGGATTCGTGGCCGCAGCGAGCGTAGGCGGTCGGGTCGCGGATCTCCGCGTCTTGACTGCCGCACCGGCGGGTGACCGGTTCGTCGTGCGCGGAGCAGCCCCCGCTGGAAGCGGCGGGATCCAGCTCACCGCCTTCGCGCTGTGCCTGCCCAGGTCCTGAGCCGTTGGGCCTGTTCCACCACCCAGGGGGCGAAGGCCATGGCTGCCAGGTCGAACCACCCGTAGCCACCGGCCGCGCCCGAGGGGGGATTGCCCATCGATACCCAACCCGTCGGGTCGTATGGCTGCCAGGTCCAGGTGCCCCACCAGGTGCCGAGCAACTCGAGATAGGTGACCACGAGGAACGCTCCGACGTAGAGCAGCCGGTTGCGGCCGAAGATCAAGAATCCGACCAGGCAGGCATACCAGAAGGCGCCGAGCACGTCCGCTCGCGGCGCCCACGGCGACAGGCCCCAGGCCGCATACAGCGCGCCGGCAACCACCGTGATCGTGACTGCCGCCCGTTGATGCCGGATCATCAACGCCGAGCGACCTAGAGCCAACGCAGCCAGGTAGACCAATCCGTGTCCTGGGGGGACGAACGACGGCACGTTGTCGAGGCGATAGACGTACACGCCGAGCCAAGCTGAGAACGTGTATTCGACCAGGCTCGCGAACACCACAACCACCGCGGCCTGGGCGCGAACAGCCGGCCGTTCGAACGCGAGCAGCCCAAGCAGAAGCAGCCAGGTGCCCACACCGAGCAAGCGCTGCCCACCGATCGACGTCCCGTGATCCAGGGCCAGCACTACCGGGACCCACACCACGACGATGCCTGCCGTAAGCAGGTCAGGAAGACGGCGCGAGACGACCTTCGAGGTCGTCGCGGCGAGCACGGTCACGACCGCATCGTCTCAGCCGGATAGGGCACGGCGTTTACTTCCCGCCTGCCGACCGACACGATGGGACCCCAAAGCCGCCCGAGCATTTGCACCAGCTCGAGACATCGGGGCTTCGACGAGGAGGATCCGTGGACGTACGTGAGGCGATGAGTGAGTCGGTCCTTACCTTGGGCCCGAGCCACACGATCCGCCAGGCCAGCCAGGCGATGGTGGCCCGCAAAGTCGGGGCGGCTGTAGTCGTCGATCCGGACGGAGCGGGAGCCGGGATAGTCACCGAGCGAGACGTCCTGCGCTCGCTGGCCGAGGGCAGCGACCCGGATGTGGACACGGTTGGCGAGCATCTGACGAGCGAGATCGTCTATGCCGCACCGTCCTGGACGTTGACTCAAGCGGCCGAAGCGATGCTGCGTGGTGGCTTCCGCCACCTGGTGGTCATGGAGTCCAACGACGTGATCGGCGTGCTCAGCGTGCGCGACATCGTCCGGTTGTGGCACGCCGGGCCAGGTCACTGACCCGGTTCCGAGGCCACCTCGTCAGCCGAAACCTGGTCATCAGCGGCTTCGTCAGCTGACGCGTCCTGGGCCGTCGCGTCCTGGGCCGTCGCGTCCTGGGCCGTCGCGTCCTGGGCCGTCGCACCGACATGCTCAGCGGTCAACGACCGACCGCGATAGGTCCTGATGACGACGTTGACGACCGCGACAAGTGGTACGGCGACGACGGCGCCGATGATCCCACCGAGCAGCGATCCAGCAGTCACTGCAACGACTACAGCGAGCGGGTGGAGACGGACCAGCCGTCCCATCACCACCGGCTGCAGCACGTGCCCTTCGAGCTGTTGGATACCAATGATCGCCGCGAGAACGACCACCGCCGTGATCAACCCCTTGGCGGCAAGGGCAACCACGACGGCCACAAAGCCGGTGACCAGGGCGCCGACGATCGGGATGAACGCGCCGAAGAAGACCAGCACGGCCAGCGGGCCGGCGAGAGGCACCTTGAGGATCGTGAGGACGATGCCGATCGCGAGGCCGTCGACCAGGGCGATGATGACCGTCCCGCGGACATATCCGGTGAGAGTGGCCCAGGCGGCGGAGCCGGCCTCTTCGGCACCCTCCTGAGCCCGAGCCGGGAACAGACGCAGGCCCCATCGAGAGATCCCATGGCCGTCGTGCAAGAAGAAGATCGACGCGAAGAATGCGAGGAAGGCTCCGGACACAACCTCGGCGGCGGTCGCGGCCGTGGTCACGAATCCGGAGACCAGCGAGCTCTGGTTTTCGGACATGGCTTGCTGGAGGTTGGCCAACCACCTGTCGATCTGACCGTCTGAGACGTGGAACGGCCCATCCGCCAGCCATCGACGGATGTCGTCGAGCCCTTGCTGGAAGGACGCCGACAGGGCGCCCCATTCGTTGACGATGGAACCACCGACCAGCGCGGCCGCGCCCAACAAGACGATCACCAGGGTGACCAGCACCGTGACCGTCGCCAGCCAGCGCGGCCACCGCCAACGGACCAGCCGCGCATGCATGGGGCTCAGCAGCGCCGTGATGAACAAGCCGACGAACAGGGCTACCGCAACGAGTTGGAGTCGCAGGATCAAGGCCACTAGAGCCGACACGGCAAGGCCGACGACGAGGACGCGCCAGGACCAGGCCGCCGCCACCCGCAGGCTCAGCGGCACGTGCTGGTCGACCTCGGCATCTGCCATCGTGATCAGCCTGTCACGGACGGCGCTCGAGGCGCATGCGCAGACCCCCGCGCGGTCGGATCGTGACGAGGGCGTGCGGTTGCGGCGTGGCCTCACAGCGCAGCACGTACCTCTGGGTGATTCGCGCGAGCATGAGCGTGGCCTCCACCAACGCGAAGTCACGGCCGATGCACAGCCGCGGTCCGGCCCCGAAGGGAATGTACGACTGCCGCTGTTCGGTGCCCAGGCGACCGGTCGTGAACCTGACGGGATCAAAACGCTCGGGGACGGGCCACGCACCGCGATGCCGGTGCAGCGCGAACGTGCTGATGATGATCAAAGCCCCCGCAGGAACGGGCACCCCCGCGAGCACGTCATCCTCGACGGCACGCCGCGTGATCACCCATGCAGGCGGGTAGAGCCGAAGCGTCTCGTCGACCACAGCTCGAGACCGGGTCAATGCCGGGTAGTCCGCCCAGCTGGGCGCTCGGCCCGCGGGTCCACCGCCGAGCACTTCGTCGACCTCCTCACACAGCCACGCGGTGATCAAGGGGGCGCCACTGAGCAGGACCCAAGCCCAGGTCAAAGCCGAGGCGACCGTCTCGTGGCCAGCGACAAGAGTGGTCACCACCTCGTCGCGTATCTGCTCGTCCGTCAGGGCAGAACCCACCAGGAGTCCAAGCAGGTCGTCGCCAGTGACCGTCGCAGCGCGCCGGACGTTTATCAGCTCGGTCACCGAATGCTTGATCACGTCGATGGACGCGGCCAACCGTCGATTCCCCGGCGAGGGGATCCCTAGCGGTACGGCCAACGGATTCTGCGCCCTGGAAACCACCTCCGCTAGCGCGACGAGCACCGCATCGACCAACGACCGGGCCGACGACTCCAAATCGGTCGAGAAGAGCGCGGCGCCGACGACCTCGAGGGCCGACTGCATCATGGCCCCATCGACATCAACGAGCGCGCCCGCCGGGACGCGGTCCCAACGGCCCAGCAGTCGGTCGGCCGCCGACACGACGGTGTCAGCCAGCGGCGCCAAGGCACTGTGGTGAAAGGCGGGCTGCTGGATCCGGCGACTCTCTCGCCACTGCTCGAAGTCGGCCGTCAGCAACCCCTGCCCGGTCAAGAGGGACAACGTGTCGTACTGCACGGTCCGCTTGTCGTACGCCCGGTGGTTGTCCCGCAGGACTCGCTGAACAGCCGTCGGGTCATTGACGAAGAACGTCGGCTGCCCAGGGATGGGAAACTCGACGATGTCTCCCAGCTCGTCGGCCGTCTCCACCAGGAACCGCAGCGGATCCGAACGCATCGACCACGCGTGCCGCACCATCCAGGCACCGCTCGGACGGGCCGGCGTGCGGCCAAGCAGCTCTGACTCGTCGATCACCGACCCGGCCGCCACCCGCTCAGGCCTCGGTGACGCGGGCGATCTCGCGACGAGCGAGCACCATGCGATGCACCTCGTCGGGGCCGTCGGCGAAGCGGAGCCCGCGGGCGTGCGCCCACAACCCCGCCAGCGGGGTGTCCTGCGAAAGACCGGCCGCGCCGTGGGTCTGGATGGCCTTGTCGATGACCCACTCGACCGTCTGCGGTGCGGCCACCTTGATCGCTGAGATCTCGACCCGTGCCGCGCGCGCCCCTTCGGTGTCGATGAGCCACGCCGCATGCAGGACGAGCAACCGCAACGCGTCGATGCGCACCCGGGACTCAGCAATCCAGTCCATGACCGCTCCATGGTCGGCGAGTCGACGTCCGAAGGCCGTCCGGTCAGCCGCTCGTTGGCACATCAGCTCAAATGAGCGCTCGGCCATGCCGATCAGTCGCATGCAGTGGTGGATGCGACCCGGGCCGAGGCGTGCCTGAGCCAGGGCTGCACCACCGCCCTCGGCGCCGAGCAGAGCCGAGCGTGGGACCCGCACCCGGTCGAAGACGACCTCGCCATGGCCACCGTGCGATGAGTCTGTGTAGCCCATCACGCTGAGACCGCGGACGACGCGGACGCCCGGTGCATCCAGAGGCACGAGGACCATGCTGTGCCGGCGTCGTGGCGCGGCATCGGGGTCCGACACACCGAGGACCACCAAGAGCTCGCAGGACGGGCTCATGATCCCCGTCGACCACCACTTGTGGCCGTCGATGACATAGGAGTCACCGTCCGCTCGGATGGTGGTCGCAATGTTGCTCGCATCGGAAGAGGCGACGTCCGGCTCGGTCATGCAGAACGCTGACCGGATGCGCGCGTCCAGCAAAGGCTCGAGCCAGCGTTCCTTCTGTTCATCCGTGCCGGCCAGGTGCAGCAGTTCCATGTTTCCGGTGTCCGGGGCCGCGCAGTTGGTGGCCTCCGGCGCAAGTGCCGGACTGCGACCCAAGATCTCGGCCAACGGGGCGTACTGCAGGTTGGTCAGACCTGCACCGGCTTCGGCGTCGGGCAGGAACAGGTTCCACAAACCACGCAAGCGGGCCTCGGCCTGCAGCTCAGCCATCACCGCCGGGCGCGCCCACGTTGGATCGCCGGTCTCTGGAGCACGGCCCGCCGGTGGTTCGGCGGGGATCACCCTCTCATCCACGAAAGTGTGAACGGCAGCCTGCAGGTCCTGCGTGCGCTGGTCGTAACCGAAGTCCATCCTCGGACCCTAGGCCTTCGAGCCGCCGGCCCGGTCACGGCTGCCTGGTCACCACCTGCACCGTGGCCACGGTTGGATCTGCGGCGTAGGCAATTCGAGTCCCCGCTGCAGCGGCGGCGCGCAGCGCATCGAGCACCTCCGAGGTGAGCACCTCCCCCGGCACGATCGCCGGAATACCCGGCGGGTACGGCGCCACGACCTCGGCCGCCACTCGGCCCTTCGCGTCGGTCGCAGCAACGGTCTCGCGACTCGCAAAGAAGGCGTCGCGAGGGCTGAGCGCAACCTCCGGGGCCCTCCCTTCCCCGAGCCAGGACGCGACCTGAACCGGTCGGGCAGGGGCGCGGTGACGCTCGATCGCCACGATCAGTGCGTCCACGAACGGCTCGACGCTCGCCTCGGTGTCGGCCATGGTCACCGTGGCGACGATCGAGTCCCGATCGGCGAGTTCGAGGGCGAATCCCTGCTGCTCCAGGTCATCCTCCACCCGGAAACCGTCGGCTCCGGTGCCCGCGAGCCCGACAACGATCCGGTTGGGGTCGAGCTGGGCAGCAGGTCCATCCGCCACCTGGAGCCCCTCCACCGTGCGCAGGCGTTCGCGAGCTGCCGCGACCAGCTCGATGGTCCGTTCGAGCAGCCGTTCGCCGTCGCGCTCGAGCAGCGCCCGGGCGGCGTCGATGCTGGCGACGATCGTGCCGGATGGGCTGGTGGTCAACGTGGCCTCGAACGCCCGATCGAGCCGGTCTGCATCGAGGAGGTCGAGGCGAGCGCAGACCAAGGCGGCCTGCGTGTAGGCGGGGAGCGACTTGTGGGCACTGGTCACGAAGGCGTCCGCGCCGCAGTCCAACGCATGCGGAGGCAGGAGCGGATGGAAGCCGAGGTGAGCGCCCCAGGCTTGGTCCACGACGAGCGGGACGCCTGCCGAGTGCGCCGCACCGGCCAAGCCCTCGACGTCTGAGCGGGCGCCGCCGTACCCCGGCTCGACGGTGAACACAGCGCGCGCGGTTGGGTGCTCTGCAAGGGCGGCACGGACCCGCTCGACGGGGAGGGCCGCGGGCAGGCCCGACACCGGATCGATGTCGGGCTGTACCCACACGGGTGTCAATCCGGCGAGCACGAAGCCCAGCAACAAGGACCGGTGCACCGCTCGGGTCGAGATGACCACGTCCCCAGGACTACCGACAGCCAGGGCCATGGCCTGGTTGCCATGAGTCGAGCCCTGCACCGAGAACCGACACCAGTCGGCGCCCCAGAGTGCAGCAGCCCGCTCCTCCGCCGCCCTCAGCTCAGCCGGCGCGTCGCGCATGGAGGCGACGCCGCCATAGAGCGGTACGTCTCCGCCCACGACCGGTCCGACCAGCTCCGTCGAGCCCTTGTGCCCGGGGATCACGAACGGCCGCGCTCCTGCGGTGAGGTGATCCTCCCACGCGCGAGCCAGTGGAGCATCGAGCGGTTCGGGCACGTCAACCTCCTTGCGGTGAATAGGTCAGGTCTGGGTCAGGAGGAGCGCCCACATTTGTTCAACGGACTCGGTGCCGACCATGCGGTCCAGAAGGCCCCACACCGGGTTTGTGCGTGGCGAGAACAAGGCTGCCCTGTTGCGTCGGTCGCGTTCGACGAGGTCACGCGCCGTCCGGCACGGCAAGCTCTGGGCCTGATGACGCCTCCCCCGGTGCGGCCAACACCTGGCAAACCAAACCACAACCGACGATGAGGACACGCATCCGAGCTCCGGTGAGTCGCGCCGCTGGTCTAGGAGGCAGCAGCAGGGAGCACCACCCTAAAGTCCGTACGACCGGGTCGACTGGCGACGTCCACGTTTCCGCCATGGGCTTCCACAACCGCCGCCACGATGGCGAGGCCAAGACCGGTGCTGCCAGATGCTCGGGCCCTGGATGCGTCGCCTCGAGTGAAGCGTTCGAACACCGCGGGGAGCAGGTCGGCAGGAATGCCCGGCCCGTCATCGCTGACAACGAGCTCGACTCGCTCGGCCGAATGCCTCAGCCGCACCGTGACGGTGGTGCCGTCAGGAGTGTGCGAGCGAGCGTTGGACAAGAGGTTGACCACCACTTGATGAAGGCGTGGCCCGTCGCCCATCACCGACACCGGATCCGGTGGCAGGTCGAGGTCCCATTCGTGATCAGGGCCGGCCGCGCGAGCGTCGCTGGTGGCATCCACGACGAGATGAGACAGGTCCACCGGCGTGTGATCCACCGGGCGACCGGAGTCCAACCTCGCCAACAACAGCATGTCGTCGACCAGCCCGGTCATCCGAACGGCCTCGGACTCGACTCGGTCCAGCGCGTGGGAGACCTCTTCGGGGACGGGCTCGACCGATCTTCTGGTCAGCTCGGCGTACCCGCGGATCGAGGCCAACGGAGTACGCAGCTCATGGCTGGCGTCAGCAACGAACCGGCGGACCCTGGTCTCGCTCTCGTGCCGCGCTGTCAAGGCTGTGTCCACGTTCTCGAGGAGGTGGTTGAGTGCCGCTCCGACCTGCCCAACCTCGGTGGCCGGATCAGCATCCTCAGCCGGGACTCGCTCAGCGAGCGCGACCTCCCCTCGGTCGAGAGGGAGGCCGGCGACTCGGGTCGCCGTCGCTGCGACCCGGTCGAGTGGTCTTAGTGCAGTCCGCACGATCCAGGTCCCGACAGCCACAGCTGCGATCAGACCGACCACTGTGGCCAGTGCGATGACCGCAGTCAGTTGCCGGATGGTCGCATGCACACCGGAGAGCGGAAGCCCGGTCACCAGCACCGCTCCGGACGGGCGAGGCGAGGCGAGGACCCGGTAGTCGCCAAGACTCCCCAGATCCAGGGTTTGCGGCACTCCCGTGGGCAGCTCCAGGAGCTCTTCTGACGCGTCCGCAGGGAGTTGATTTGGCCGGCCGGTGTCATCGAGGACTGCGGCTGCGACCACCTGCTGCCCAGCCAGGACGGCGCCAAGAGTTCCCTCGCCCTGCCCGGGCGCCAGCAGGAAGGCGGGACCGGGTCGGCCGTCGTCAGGATCGGCTCCGGGGCGGCCGAAAGCACCGGTCGACCGGTTGGCAGCGGCCATGAGCTGGTCGTCCAGGCGGTCGTTGAGCACCTGATTGAGCGCCACCAGGCTCACGATCCCGATCACCAGGCTGACGGTCACGAGCAGGGCAGCCATCGCGGTCACGAGCTTGGTGCGCAGGCTCCACCCGGGGGGCCCGGTCCTCATGGGTTCAGATCAGCCGGCCGCAAGACGTATCCGGCACCCCGCATCGTGTGGATCATGGGCGGTCGCCCTGCGTCCACCTTCTTGCGCAGGTAGGAGATGTAGAGCTCGACGATGTTTGCCTGACCGCCGAAGTCGTAGTTCCACACCCTGTCCAGGATCTGGGCCTTGCTGAGCACGCGCTTGGGATTGCGCATGAGGAAGCGCAACAGCTCGAACTCCGTGGCGGTGAGAAGGATCTCGGTTCCGCTGCGACGTACCTCGTGGGAGTCCTCGTCCAGCACGAGGTCACCGACCACGATCTCGGCGCCGGCCGTAACCGCGGCAGCGCCACTGCGCCGGATGAGTCCCCGCAGCCTGGCCACCAGCTCCTCCAGGCTGAACGGTTTGGTGACGTAGTCGTCGCCGCCTGCTGTCAGTCCGGCGACACGGTCCTCGACGGCGTCCTTGGCTGTCAGGAACACCACGGGTACGGCGCTGTCGTTCTCCCTCAAGCGACGCATGACCTCGAGCCCGTCGATGTCGGGCAGCATCACGTCGAGGACGACGGCGTCCGGACGAAAGTCGCGAGCTATCCGAACCGCACTGCCGCCGTCCGCCGCGGTCTGAATCTCCCACCCCTCATACCGCAACGCCAAAGAGAGCAGATCACGAAGCGAGGGTTCGTCGTCGACGACCAGCACCCGGATCGCCGAACCATCGGCGCGGGACAGCGGAGTCCTCTCCGAACCGACCGAGGTCGCAAAGCTAGGGATTGGCATCCCCCCATCGTCGCTCGTTCTGCTGAGCCGCGGCAGTGCGTTCGCTGTGAGCTTCCTGTGAATGCCTTCAACGACGACGGCAAGGATCGTGCTGGATCGTGTCTGCGAGGTTCTGCTTCACCGCGGCTTCACCGCGTGTTCTCAACGAAACTCCCCGACCCGTCCCACCACACCGACGCGCCGCCCACACAGGTGCGTCGTCAGGAGGTGGCGACGTCGGACCGCGCCGGTTCGCCTGTGGACTCATCCGGGACGTGGATCCGGGCCCGGAACACGTGGTAGGACCAGCCCTGGTAGATCAGCACCACAGGCATCAGCACCACGGCGACAACCGTCATGACGGCCAGCGCATAGTGCCCCGAAGCGGTGTCTGCGACGGTCAGGTTGTTGGCGACCGCCGTGCTCGAGACCATCACGTTCGGATACAGGTTCGCGAACAGCGCGGCTGGTACGCCTCCGATGGCCAGGGCCGTCGCCGCGAAGGATCCCCCCTCGTGTCCGCTGCGCACGAGCCACGCCGCCACGGCGATGCTCGCCACAGGAATCGCTGCCGCCAGGACACGCCAGAACCCGCCGGCGGCCAGCGTGACGGTCCAGGTGGCGTAGACCAGCACGAGCACGACCGCCGGCCAGGCCAGGCGGGTCGCGAACACCTTGGCTCGGGCCCTGACCTGATCTCCGGTCTTCAAGGCCAAGAAGGTGGACCCGTGAAGGAGGCAGAGCACCAGCAAGGTCACGCCGGACCACAGGCCGTACGGCGTCAGCAGGTCCCAGAAGGACCCGGTGAACTCCTCGTTCGCGTCGATCGGCAGCCCGACGAGCAGGTCAGCGAGGGCGACGCCGATCAGGACCGGGATGAGCACTGACCCGACAGTGAGGGTGCCGCTCCACGTGCCGCGCCAACGGTCGGTATCGCGCTTCCCTCGCCACTCGAAGGACACCCCCCGGATGATCAGGGCAACGAGGAGCAGGAGAAGGGCCAGATAGCCGGCCGAGAACCAGGTTGCGTACCAGCTGGGGAAAGCCGCAAAGGTGGCCGCTCCGGCGACGATCAGCCACACCTCGTTGCCGTCCCAGAGCGGGCCGATGGTGTTGATCGCCACCCGCCGCTCGGTGTCGGTGCGACCGACGAACCGGTGCAGGGCGCCGACGCCCAGGTCGAATCCTTCGAGCACGAAGAATCCCACCCAGAAGACGGCGATGATGACGAACCACAGGGTCTCGAGACTCATGACCGCCTCCTCAGTACGTCAGGGCCGGCGCGCGGAGCTCGCCGTCCGGGTCGTGGGGTTCGACATGCTCATCAGGGAGGTCACGCCTCGAGTAGTGGAGCATCAGATACGTCCACACGATCCCCAGCGCGATGTAGAGCAGCACGAAGACCCCGAGGCTGATGACGACCTCCGTCACGCTGACCGAGGGCGAGTTTCCGTCCTGGGTCTGCATGAGGCCCTGAACGATCCAGGGCTGTCGCCCGTTCTCGGTGAGCAACCAGCCAGCAGTGTTCATGATGAACGGGGTGAACACCGCCCAGGTCGACACCCACAGGAACAGCTTCGAGTGCGCCAACGTCTTGCGCCGCCACAGCCAGACCCCCCACAGGCCGAGCACCGGCACGAGCGCGGCCGGATAGGCCATCACCCGCATCGACCAGTACTGGATGAAGACGTTCGGGATGTAGTTTCCAGGCCCGAACTCCTGCTCGTACTGAGCCTGCAGCTCGTTGATCCCAGTGACCGGACCATCCCAGGACGACGTGGCAAGGATGGACAGCAGGTGTGGGATCTGGATGATCTTGGTGGGGTTCTGGTCGTTGTTCCCACCCCCCACCTGGACGACCGAGAAGGAGCACGGGGCGCAGCTGTCCCACTGGGCCTCCATGGCGGCGACCTTCATCGGCTGGTACGTCGTCTCGATGACCCCGAGGTGACTGCCGACGATCACCTGTCCGATCGAAACCGGCAACAGAACGGCGAGTGCGAGTTTGGTCGTGCCAGAGAACGCCGATCGGTCCGCTTCCGCGCCCTTGCGCAACTGCCAGGCGGAAACAGCGAGCATCACCATCGAACCAGTCACCAGCGAGGCGAGCAGGACGTGGGCATAACCCCAGACGAACACCGGGTTCGTGAAGATCGCGGAGATGGAGGTCAGCTGCGCGCGACCGGTCGTCTCATTGATCTCGTAGCCGACCGGGTGCTGCATCCACGAGTTCGCGGCCATGATGAACGCGGCCGACAGCGTGGCGCCAGCGAACACGAGCCACGCGGTCGCCAAGTGGACCTTGCGCGGCAGCACCGACCAGCCGAACAGCCACAGCCCGAGGAACGTGGACTCGAGGAAGAACGCGGCCAGGCCTTCCATCGCCAGCGGGGCGCCGAAGACGTCTCCGACGAACCGGGAGTACTGGGACCAGTTCATCCCGAACTCGAACTCCTGCACGAGGCCGGTCACGACGCCGATGGCAATGTTGACGACGAGCAGCGTCCCGAAGAAGCGAGTGAGGCGACGATGCGTCGGATCGCCCGAGCGGTACCACTGGGTGTGCAGGATCGCGACCAGGAACGCCAGGCCGATCGTGACCGGGACGAAGATGAAGTGGTAGATCGTGGTGGTCGCGAACTGCAGCCGCGACAGATCCAACTGGCTGATGTCCACGCCTGGCCCGTCTCTCGGCTCCGAGGGTTGTTCCCTGCAGGCTAGTGGTTCGGCAGGGTCCTGGTTGCGAAGGCTAGTGGTTCCGCAGGCAAGTGCCCCGGGAGCTCAGCCTCCTCCGGTCCGCGACCCCGCCGCGACAGGAGTGAGAGTCGCCGCTCACAAGGCGTCAGATTCGCGGAGCCCCTTCCTTTCGTGTGGCTAGGATGACGGCGCCGTCGACCTGGCGCTAGAAGACCTCGCCAGGCGCCCAGTGCGGGTTTGCGACCGAGGAGCCAACGTGATCGAAGGAATCCGCACCAAGGTGCTCTGGGCGGTGATCCTCGGGGCGGCGATCGTGGCTGTGCTGGCCGTCACCCTGAGTCCGTGGTGGTGGTGGCTCGAGGTCATCTTCGTGCCGTTGATGCTGCTAGGCATCTACGACTTCTTCCAGCGACGCCACAGCATCCTGCGCAACTACCCGATCGCCGGGCGGCTGCGCTTCTTGCTCGAAGGCATGGGCCCGGAGCTGCACCAGTACCTCGTCGAGAACGACACGGACGGGCGCCCCTTCGATCGCGACACCCGATCGGTCATCTACGAGCGCGCCAAGAACGTCGGTGACAAGAAGCCCTTCGGCACCGAGCACAACGTCTATGAGTCCGGCTACACCTGGTTGAGCCACTCGATCGCCCCGCGCCCGATGATCGACGAACCGGAGAAGAACCTTCGGGTCACCGTCGGTGGTCCGGAATGCGCGCAGCCGTACTCAGCCTCGGTGCTCAACATCTCGGCGATGAGCTTCGGCGCACTGGGGCAGGCTGCCGTGCGGGCGATGAACCTGGGGGCCAAGAAGGGCGGCTTCGCCCACAACACTGGTGAAGGTGGGCTGTCTCGCTATCACAAGGAGAACGAGGGAGACATCTTCTGGCAGATCGGCACCGGCTACTTCGGGTGTCGCGACTCCGACGGCAACTTCAGCCCGGACGCGTTCAAGACAAACGCCGGACTCCCTCAGGTCAAGATGATCGAGATCAAGGTCTCGCAGGGCGCCAAGCCCGGTCACGGCGGCATTCTTCCAGCGGCAAAGGTGACTGCGGAAATTGCCGAGGCCAGACTCGTCCCCCAGGGGCAAGACGTCTTCTCGCCTACGTATCACAAGGCTTTTTCGACTCCTCTGGAGATGACCGCGTTCATCGCCCAGCTCCGGGAGCTGTCCGGCGGCAAACCGGTTGGTTTCAAGATCTGCATCGGCGACCCTCGCGAGTTCATGGGGATCGTCAAGGCCATGATCCAGACCGGCATCTATGCCGACTTCATCGTCGTCGACGGCGGCGAGGGAGGCACCGGAGCAGCGCCGCTGGAGTTCTCCGACTCCCTGGGGGCGCCGCTGGCCGAGGGACTGCTGGTCGTGCAGAACACCCTCGTGGGCGCCGGCATCCGCGACCGGCTCAAGGTCGGAGCGAGCGGCAAGATGGTGACCGCGTCAGCCATCGCCCAGTCCATGGCCATGGGGGCGGACTGGTGCAACTCCGCGCGTGCATTCATGTTCGCCGTGGGGTGCATCCAGTCGCAGCGCTGTCACACGAACAAGTGCCCGGTGGGCGTGACGACGCAGGACGCCAAGCTGCAGCGGGCGCTTGACGTGCCTGACAAGTCCGAGCGGGTCCACCACTTCCACCGGAACACCGTTCACGCGCTGGCGGAGATGATCGCCGCGATGGGCCTTGACCACACGAGCCAGCTTCGTCCCAACCAAGTGATCCGGCGGGTCGACTACTCCAGGGCCCTGTCCCTGGACGAGATCTACGACTTCGTGCAGCCGGGCGCCCTGATCGACGGCGCGGCTCCGCAGCGGTTCCAGGGATTCTGGGACAGCGCGGCGCCGGAGTCCTTCCGACCGTGGGACGCGGTCAGCACCGGCTGAGACCAGCCCTCAGCCGGAGCTGCCCCACGGACCTCGGCGCTCCCCTGGCCCCGCCCATCTACCGGGCTGCTCGTCGGCTCAGTCGAATACGTGGCCGTGCTCGTACCGCTCGTCCGCGCCTGCGGCAGCCGTGAGCGCTGCCACGTTGTCTCGGGTGAAGAAGCCCTCGTAGCCGTGGCAGCGTTCGACGTATTCGGTGATGAGCAGGGAGAACGGGGAACTCTTCGAGAAGATCTGCTTCAGATTGGGGTCGTCCTTGCACTCACCGACCACGTGCGCCAGGAAGGGCGTTCCCATCTCGGCCAGCTGTCGAACGACGTAGTCGACGTTCTTCTCGTCGACCACGTGGCCGTCCATCACCGCCATCGCCATGTGGTGCATGCGACGACCGAAGTTCCTGACGAAGTCTTCGGTCGGCATCGGGAGGTTGTCGAAGGAGTTGACGATCGACGGCGTGTTGTTGGCCGTGAACACCCGAGCCGGCGACTTCTTGTCGTCGTCGATGTCGGGATGACGCGTGACGTTGGTCGAGGAGTTCATCTCGCTGATGTTGTAGGCACCCCAGAAGTAGTAGGGAACCATGGTGAGGTACTCGAGCAGCGCATCCTCGCGCTCGTGCGCAAGAATCCGAGTGGCCATGTGGTCCAGGCCGAGGACCAAGCCGCTGATGCCGTGCTCCGCCGCTAGCTTCTCGGCCCGCTCGAGCTTGCCACGCTCGTCGGCGCTGAGACTGACCTCTTCGCCGAGCCCAAGAGCATCGACGTCGTCGAGGTCGACATCGACGTAGCCGACCCGGTTGTAGGTGAAGTCGGACATGAACGTGAACGTCAGGTGGCTCAACGCGAAGAAGGAGTTGACCGTGTCACCTGGGTAGGAGAACCGGACGTTGTGCGGCTCGAGGGCCTCGCGGACGCTCTTCGTCGAGCTCGTGCCGAAGATCTCCCCGATGTAGCGCGCGTTCGGCTTCTTCCGCGCGAGCGGGTAGAGCATGTTGAAGCGGGTGATGTTGTCCTCGTAGGTGGCGCTCAGCGGCTCGAGCACGATCAGCCGAGGGAACTCCGGCTGAGACTGGAGGAAGTAGATCTTGTGGGTGTCGGTCAACCGGACGGTCTGCAGCCGGTAGGGACCCATGCAGGCCAGCTCAGCGAGGTAGTCGACCCCGTCGCCATGCTCCACCTGGACGACGACGCCAACCATCTGGCTGACCAACTCATCAATGCCTGCTGAGCGCCGCCGCTCGTAGACGCGCGGGAGAAACTCCTGGTAGTAGTCGGAGTTCTTCTTGTCTCCGAGCGGGGTGTAGCTCGTCAGGTCGATCACGGCGGACACGTTCCTTTCACGGAGTCAGGGTGGGACCATGCCGGCGCGGCTGGTGGGACAAACGGTCGGGCGGCGCTGGACCACCACGCCGCCGCAAACGATAGCGGCGTCCACGAAGCAGGGAGACCGAAGATCCGAGTGAGCCGGGCTCGGCGCGCTAATCTCCCGGCCGACGACCGGCGATGACGGCCCGCTAGGGTCGCCTCACCGGCCAACGCCAAGGAGACGCCGATGACCGCGCGCCCGTTCACCGTGACCCACTCCGGCCGTCAAGCGCAGCTCGAGATCCACGCGCGAGGCATGTCTGTGCTCGACGACCCGGCGATCAACCGAGGCACCGCCTTCACCCGTGTGGAGAGGGATGCACTCGGCATCCGTGGGCTGCTCCCCGCAGCTGTCGAGACCCTCGATGAGCAGATCAGCCGGAGCTACGAGCAGTTCACCGCGGCAGAGACACCTGTCGACAAGTGGGTGTTCCTGACGAACCTCCACGACACCAACGAGGTGCTCTTCTACAAGCTGGTCGGGCTGCATGTCGAGGAGATGCTGCCGATCGTCTACACGCCCACTGTCGGCACCGCCATCGAGGAGTTCTCCCACCTGTTCCGTCGCCCGCGGGGTGTTTTCCTCAACATCGACGACGTCGCCGGCATCGACATGGCCCTCGAGGAGACCGGGCTGGGACCGGAAGACATCGATCTGGTCGTCGCCTCGGACGCCGAGGCCATCTTGGGGATCGGCGACTGGGGAGTCGGCGGAATCGACATCTCCATCGGCAAGCTCGCGGTTTACACCGTCGCGGCCGGGATCGACCCGAGTCGAGTCCTGGCGGTCGGTCTGGACGTCGGGACCAACCGGGAGCAGTTGCTCAATGATCCCCGGTATCTCGGCCTGCGGCGCTCTCGAGTCCGTGGCGCCGACTACGACGCGTTCATCGACGCCTACGTCGCGAGCGCGAGCAAGCGCTTTCCGCAGGCGATCCTGCACTGGGAGGACTTCTCCGGCCCGCCCGCGCGGTCCATCTTGGCGCGGTACGGCGACACCCTGTGCACGTTCGATGACGACATCCAGGGCACCGCAGCGGTCGGACTCGCGTGCGCCCTGTCGGGAGTGCGGGTGTCGGGCGGCCGCCTGACCGAGCAGAAGATCGTTGTTTTCGGTGCTGGTGCCGCTGGCGTCGGAATCGCGGACCTGATCGCCCTGGCCATGACCGAGGACGGGCTGAGCGCCGAGCAGGCGGCTGCTCGCATCTACCTGCTGGATCGTCCCGGTCTCCTCACGAACGACATGACTGACCTGTACGACTACCAGCAGCCCTACGCCAAGGATCTAGCGGAGGTCGCCGCTTGGCGCGCCGCCGATGGGACTCTCGGTCTGGCCGAGGTTGTTGCCGGCCTGCAGCCGACGATGCTGGTCGGCACCTCCGGGGTGACAGGCGCCTTCAACGAGAGCGTCATCCGCTCGATGCACGAGAACTGCGAACGGCCGATCATCCTGCCGATGTCGAACCCCACGGTGCTGGCCGAACAGACCCCAGCCAACTTGCTCGCCTGGACCGATGGCGCCGCCCTCGTTGCTACGGGCAGCCCGTTTGGACCGGTCGAGCTGGACGGGACGACGTACCGAATCGGGCAAGCCAACAACGCCTTGATGTTCCCCGGTCTCGGGCTTGGTGTCATCGTCTGCAGAGCCGCGACCATGCCGCCCTCCTTGTTCATCGCAGCAGCGCGTGCGCTGGCGAAGCTGGCCGACCCGACCAACCCGGCCAAAGGTCTGCTGCCAGACATCTCCAGGCTGCGAGAGGTGTCGGCGACGGTGGCCGTAGACGTGATCTCTGCCGCGGTCGCGGCGGGCATCGCGCGCACCGAGGTCACGGACCCCATCGAGGCCGTCCACGAGGCGATGTGGGACCCCGAGTACCTCCCCATCGCCCTCTGATCCAGCAGCGGCCGAACCACACCCGCACCCCGACGCAGCAAGGGAGCAGACCAATGGCTCAGACGGTCGCAGAGATCCTCATCGACCAGATGGTCGAGGCCGGCATCCGCAAGGTATACGGGATTGTCGGGGACTCAGCCAACCCGATCGTCGATGCCCTGCGCCGGCACAGCAGCGACATCGAGTTCATCCACGTGCGCAACGAGGAGGCGGGCGCCTTCGCGGCGGGCGCCGACGCCCAGATCTCTGGTCGGCCAACGGCGGTGCTCGGCTCCTCGGGTCCGGGCAGCCTTCACCTGCTGAACGGCCTGTACGACTGCCAGCGCAACGCCGCTCCCGTCTTTGCCATCGCGACCCACATCCCGAGCACGGAGATCGGCAGCGGCTACTTCCAGGAGACCAACCCCGAGGCGATCTTCTCCGGCTGCTGCAACTACGTGGCCCTGGTCTCGACTCCCGAGGCCATGCCACGGATCTCCGAGCTCGCCCTGCAGGCCGCCATCCTCGAGCGAGGTGTCGGCATGATCATCCTGCCGGGTGACATTGCCGCGATGACCGTCGAGCATCCGATGCTGGCCCACCCGATCCTGACCGACCGACCCGTCAGCCGCCCGACCGACGCCGCGCTCGACCGGGCCGCAGAGCTGCTGAACGACGCCAAGAAGATCGCCATCCACGGCGGCGAGGGCACCCGGGCGGCACGCTCCGAGGTTCTGGCGTTCAGCGACGCACTCAAGGCACCGGTGTCGTTCGCCTACCGCGGCAAAGACGTTCTGGAGGCCGACAACCCATCGGCCGTCGGGATGACCGGCCTGCTCGGATGGGGTGGCGCGACCAGGGCGCTTGCGGATTGCGATCTGCTCGTCATGCTAGGCACCGACTTTCCGTACCACGCCTTCCTTCCCGCCGGGAAGACGATCATCCAGGTCGACGACAAGGCGCTGCATCTCGGACGACGTGCCGCCGTCGACCTCGGTCTGGTCGGCGACGTCGGCGAGACACTGCGCGCGCTGATCCCGAGATTGAAGGAGCGCAACGACTCCCCCTTCCTCGACTCGATCGTCAAGGAGCACCACAAGATGGTCGAGGGGATCCAGACCTACGCGACCCATGAGGGGAGCGGGCACGGCTTGCGGCCCGAGATGGTCGCCACTGCGCTCAGCGACCTCGCAGAAGACGACGCGGTGTTCACTGTGGACACCGGGATGTGCAACGTGTGGGGCGCCCGCTACCTGGAGATGAAGGCGGGCCGCCGGATCTTGGCCTCCTTCAGCCACGGCTCGATGGCCAACGCCATGCCGCAGGCCATCGGAGCCAAGGTCGGTTCCCCCGACCGCCAGGTGATCGCACTGTGCGGAGACGGCGGTTTCACCATGCTCATGGGGGAGCTGCTCACGGCCGCCGGCCTCGACATCCCAGTCAAGTTGATGATCTTCAACAACTCGACGCTCGGGATGGTGCGAGCGGAGATGATGGTGGTCGGCTACCAGCCTTGGGGCACGGACGTGAAGAACCCGGACTTCGGCGCCATGGCACAGGCCGTGGGCATCCACGGCGAGCGCGTCGAAACGACCGAGGACATCCGTCCCGCGATCCAACGAGCCTTCGACCACCCCGGGCCGGCCCTGATCGACTTCGTCACCGACCCGCGCGCCCTGGCCGTTCCTCCGCACACCACCATCGAGGAGATCAAGGGCTTCTCGCTGGCCGCTGGCAAGCTGGTGTTCAGCGGGGAGTTCGCCGAGCTGTGGAACCAAGCCGAATCCAACATCCGTGACGTGAGACAAGCCCTCTGACCAGCTGGCTCAGAGCGGTGCTGTGCGCCCACAGCACGCCGAGCGGCCAGTCGATAGCCTCGTGGCGTCGTCTGAAGGAAGGCACGCCGTGAAGACCAAGGGCTTCGAACTCGTCGTCGGTGCCGACGGGAACCGAGCACTCGCCATCCAGGTCAGAGGCGCTGACGTGCTGGACAACCCGCGGATCAACCGCGGTACGGCGTTCACCCTCCAGGAACGAGAGGCCCTTGGCCTGCACGGCCTCCTCCCCCACGCTGCCGAGACGCTGGACCAGCAAGCTGCGCGAAGCTATGAGCAGTTCAAAGCGTGTGCCAACGACATCGCCCGATGGGTCTTCTTGTCGACGCTGCACGACAGCAACGAGGTCTTGTTCTATCGGCTGGTCGGTGACCACGTCGCCGAGATGCTGCCCATCGTCTACACCCCGACCGTCGGCCAGGCGATTCAGGAGTTCAGCCGGCTCTACCGTCGCCCGCGTGGCGTGTTCTTGAGCATCGATGACGTCAACGGCATCGATCGTGCCTTGGAGGCCACGGGGCTAGGTCCAGACGACGTGGACCTCGTAGTTGCGTCGGACGCCGAGGCCATTCTTGGGATCGGAGACTGGGGAATCGGCGGGATCGACATCTCGATCGGCAAGCTCGTCGTCTACACCGTTGCGGCCGGCATCGATCCCAGCCGGGTCCTGGCGATCGGGCTCGATGTCGGAACCAACCGAGAGGAGCTGCTCACCGATCCGCGTTATCTGGGGCTGCGTCGGTCGCGCGTCCGAGGACCGGAATACGACGACTTCATCGACGCCTACGTCGCCAGCGCGACGCGGCGCTTCCCGAACGCGATCCTGCACTGGGAGGACTTCTCCGGCCCCCAGGCCCGCGGCATCCTGGCCCGCTACGGGGAGACGCTGTGCACCTTCGACGACGACATCCAGGGAACCGCCGCGGTCGGCTTGGCATGTGCGCTCTCGGGCGTGCGCGTCTCGGGAGGCAGGCTGGTCGACCAGCAGGTGGTCGTTTTCGGGGCCGGCGCCGCCGGGGTCGGGATCGCAGACCTGATCGCCCTAGCCATGGTGGAGGACGGGCTCTCCACCGACGAGGCAAGGTCCCGGATCTGGTTGCTGGACCGGCCAGGCCTGCTCACGTCGGACATGTCCGGCCTCTACCCCTATCAGCAGCCGTACGCCAAGCAGCCCACCATGCTGGCGAGCTGGCGCAGTGGCGAGGGGACGCTCGGACTCGCCGAAGTGGTCGAGAACCTTCATCCGACGATGCTGGTGGGCACCTCCGGAGTCACCGGGGCGTTCTCCGAAGACATCATCAAAACGATGTACGCGAGCTGCCCGCGGCCGATCATCTTGCCCATGTCCAACCCGACTGTTCTCGCCGAGCAGACGCCGGCGGCCCTACTTGCCTGGACCGACGGCGCTGCCCTCGTGGCCACCGGCAGTCCATTCGAGCCGGTCGAGCTCAACGGCACGACCTACCGCATCGGGCAGGCGAACAACGCGCTGCTGTTTCCTGGGCTCGGCCTCGGCACCATCGTCTCCCGCGCCACGCAGATGCCAGACGCGTTGTTCCTCGCAGCCGCCCGAGCCCTGGCGAAGCTGGCCGATCCGACAGATCCGGCCAAGGGACTTCTGCCGAGCATCGAGAGACTTCGTGAGGTCTCCGCGACCGTCGCGGTCGACGTCATTCTGGCCGCCCAGAGAGCTGGGCTGGCCAGGGCATCTGTGGATGATCCGATCGAAGCGGTCCTTGAGGCCATGTGGGATCCGACCTACCTGCCCATCCAGAACGCATCCTGAGATCCCCTCAAAGGCTCCCGAGAACAGCCCTGTCCTCCTCACCTCCCCGCGCGGCGGCGTACCAGCCTTCTTGGCGCATGAGCTCCTCGTGAGTTCCCCGCTCGATCACCGTCCCCGAGTCGAGCACGACGATTTGGTCGAGGTCTTCCAGGCCTTGCAGACGATGAGTCACCAGCAAGGTGGTCCGCCCGCGGGTCGCGGCCAACAGATCGGCGGTGAGCAGGGCGGCCGTCGCCTCGTCGAGATGTTCGGTCGGCTCGTCCAGCACGGTGATCGGCGGGTCGGCGAGCAGGACGCGGGCCAGCGCCAAGCGCTGCCGCTGGCCTCCGCTCAGTCGGCTGCCATGCTCCCCGACCCACGTGTCGACGCCGTCGGGCAGGACCGCGACCCAGTCCGCCAGCTGGACCCGTTCGAGGATGGTCGCGATGTCGTCTTTCGACGCATCGGGCCTGGCGAGCAGCAGGTTTTCGAGGATCGTGCTGTCGAAGACGTGGGCGCTCTGCTCGCAGAGGCCGATCACGGAGCGCACCTCGTCGCCAGCCAGTTCACGCAGCTCGCGACCCTCAAGTGCGACGCTGCCCGAGTACTCGACGAACCGCATCAAGGCCGCCACCGCCGTGCTCTTGCCACTGCCGCTGGGACCGACCAGCGCAACGCGCGACCCAGGCGCGAGCTCGAGATCCAGACCCCTAACCACGTCTGGACCTTCCGACTGCCACCGTACGGTCAGGTTCTCTAGGCGTACCCCTGATTTCGCGGCCACGCCCGCACCGACTCCCAACGACATCGGGGACGGCGGTTCCTTCACCGGATCGGGATGATCCAGAACCGCAGCGAGGCGAGCAGCCGATGCCCGAACCCCGACGAGGGCGAGCCCTGCTTGGGGCAGTCCCACGACCGCCTCGTAGGCAGCCAGCGGGAGCAGCGCGACAACGGCCAGCGAGACACCGGACAAGCTGCCGTCCGCAACCGCAGGAAGGGCGACGATCACGGCCCCCAGCACAGCCAGCCCGGCGATCACCACACCCAGCCCTGAAGCCAAGCCAGTCGACCCGGCCAACCGTCGACTGAGACCGGTGAGCTCGGAGTCGGCGCTGCGGATCTGCTCGATGGCCCCGTCCTGAGCACCTGCCGCGATCAGATCGGTGGCGCCCCGGAACACCTCGCGTACGTCTGCCGACAGCTCGCCTCGAGCATGCGCGGTCACGGACTGGGCTCGCCTGCCCGATGTCACCGTCACCCAGGGCACGACGAGCCCACCGGCAAGGAGCGCCACCATGAGGACCAGCCCTGCGGAAGGAAGCAGCCACCAGGTCACCGCCACCGACACCGAGCCGGCTACGACGGCGGTTGTGGCGGGCAGCAGGACCCGCAGCGCAAGATCCTGCACCGCATCGACATCGGCCACCATCCGAGCAAGCAGATCGCCACGTCGAAAGGCCGGTATCCCGTGCGGCGCCAGGCGTTCGAGCTTGCCCCAGATCCCGATGTGCACCGCGGTCAGCGACCGGAACACCGCGTCGTGCGACACGAGGCGTTCGGCGTAGCGCAGGAAGCCGCGACCGATGCCGAAGGCTCGAACACACACGATGGCGATCTCGAGCGTCAGCACAGGAGGCTGCTGAGAGGCTCGGGAGATCAGCCAGCCGCTGGTGGCCATGAGACCGATCGCGCACAAGGTGGCGGCGGCACCAAGGCCAGCAGCGATCATCAGTCGGCCTCGGACCGGACGCAGCGCTGGCGTCAGTCGGCGAACCGGGTCGGTGTTCGTCGCTGGAGCGGTCGCAGGGGTGCTCACGCGCGCTCAGTCCATGGCGGTGCGGTCACGACAGCAGCTGCGGCGGCTTCGGACTCGAGCGTCACGTCGAGCACAGGCTCGAGCGCGGGTGCCGCGGGGTCGACTCGGACCACGGTGTCTGCAAGCGCCGCCAGGGCCGGGCGGTGCGCGACAAGCACCACCGTCCGGCCGCGGGAGCGCAGCGCACGGACAGCCTCGACCACCGCGTCCTCGCTGTTCGGGTCCAAGGCAGCGGTGGGTTCGTCCAGAAGCACGAGCGGTCGGTCCTGGAGGAGGACTCTGGCGAGCGCAACCCGACGCAGCTGTCCGGCGGACAGACCGACGCCATCTTCTCCCAGCATCGTCATCGGCCCGTCGGGCAGGACTGCGGCAGTGGCTGGGGCGGCCAGGTCCAGGCCGGCCTCGGCCAGGGCCTGCAGAACGGCTTCGTCGCTGGCTGCGGGAGTCCCCAGCCGCACCGCGTCGAACAACGTGCCCGCACCGAGGTATGGCGACTGCGGCAGGTAGGAGATCTGCCGTCGCCAGGCCACTGGATCGAGGTCGGCCAGCTCGACGACAGGACCCTCGAGTGGTCGGATGCTGATGGCCCCACCGGTGGGGGGGAGGAAGTACATCAGCGCGGCCAACACGGTGCTCTTGCCGGCCCCGCTCGGACCCACCAGGGCCGTCACCGTGCCTGGAACGATGTCCAGTCCCACGTCGACCACCACCGGAGACGTACTCCCCGGATAGGCGAGAGCAACCGACTCGAAACGAATCAATGATTCGGCCAGTGTGGGCACCTGGGTGGAGCTGCCGCCCACCGGCGGCTCCTCGAGGACGGCGAATACCTGGTTGGCGGCGCCGACGCCCTCGGCCGCCGCGTGATAGTGCTGCCCGACAAGCCGAAGCGGCAGGTAGGCCTCGGGAGCGAGCAGCAGCGCGGTGAGCCCTGCGAGCAGCGTCATCTCGCCGTAGACCAGCCGAAGGCCGATGGCCACGGCGACCAGCGCGACCGAGAGGGTCGCCACGAACTCAAGTGCGAGGGCGGAGAGGAAGGAGATCCGCAGCACCTCCATGGTGGATCGCCGATAGCGGTCTCCCACGTCGGCGATGGCCACCGCCTGCGCCTTCGCACGACCGAAGACCTTGAGCGTCGGGAGGCCGGCCACCACGTCGAGGAAGTGCCCCGACAGTGTCGCCAGGGCGTGCCACTGTCGGTCGACCTGGCGCTTGGTGAAGGAACCGATGACGACCATGAACACTGGGATCATCGGCACCGTGAGCATGACGAGCAGGGCCGACAACGGGTCCTGGGTGAGGATCGCGACGGCGACGGCCACGGGTACGAGCACGGCCAGAACCAGCTGCGGCAGGTAGCGGGCGAAATATGCATCCAGCGAGTCGATGCCCCGCGTGCAGAGCGCGGTCAGCTCGCCTGACCTGGTTCCTGACAGCCACACCGGCCCAAGTCGCATGGCGTGCTCGAGGACTGCCATCCGTAGATCAGACTTGGCCTGGGCGGCGGCGCTGTGTGCCGCTCGATCACTGGCCCAGGCAAGAACTCCCCGCGCGACGATCACGAAACCCAGAGCCATCAGGCGGCCTCGCTGGGACTCCAGGCTCGCTCCATCCTGAAAGCCGGCGACGATGACGTGGGCGAGCAGAAAAGCCTGCGCGATCACCAGAGCTGCGGTCGCCACCCCGATGCCAATGCTGATCCACAGGAAGCGCCGGGTGGAGTGGGCATACTCCAGCAGCCGGGGATCGACAGCTCTCACCCCGCTAGCGTAGGGAGTCGCGCGCGGCCGCGCGTTCCGCCGCCAGGGAGGTTCATCATGTGCCGTTGGCTGGCCTACGCGGGAGAGCCGATTCGCGCCTCGGAGCTGCTCCTCCACACCAAACATTCGCTGGTTGCGCAGTCTCTGGACTCACCTTTGGGTGCGGAGACCGTGAACGGGGACGGCTTCGGATTCGGGTGGTATCCCGAGGGTGGTTCGCAGACCTCGCCTGGGACCTTCCGCAGCGTCGAACCGGCCTGGAACGACCAAAACCTGCGCGAGATCGCCTCGGCCGTCACCACCCCATTGTTCTTCTCCCACGTACGCGCCGCGGCCGGGCCGCCCATCCAGCAGACCAACTGCCATCCGTTCCGGCACGAGAACTGGCTGTTCATGCACAACGGTGTCGTGACCCAGTTCGGACAGGTGAAGCGTGACCTCACCTTTGCGGTCGACCCACTTCTCTACCCGCAGATCCACGGAACCACCGACTCCGAGGTTCTCTTCCACCTGGCCCTGACCTACGGGCTCCGTGACGACCCGGTTGCCGCGCTTGGTCGAGCGATCCGGAAGGTGGAGCAGGTGGGTCACGACCATGGGGTCGAGTTCCCGATGCAGGGCACGATCGCGGTCACTGACGGGTCCACGATCTGGGCGTTCAGATACTCCTCGCAGGGACAGTCGCGCACGCTCTTCCACTCTGCTGACGTCACCGTGCTCCGCCAGATGTACCCGGACGTGGAGCGTCTTCACACCTTCGGCCGGCATGCTCACGTCGTGGTCTCCGAGCCGCTGAACGACCTCCCGGGAGCCTTCATCGAGGTCCCCGAGTCGAGTGCGGTCATCCTCGACGAGTCCGGCTACCACTATCAGCCGTTCCTCGTCGACCTCGCCTAGACGAGGGCTAGGTCTTGATGCGCTGGTTCTTCGGGTCGTAGAGCGGTCGCAACGACGCAACCGCGGCACACCGGTGGCCGGCCACGTCGACCTCCCAGGTGCCGGTGTCCAGCCAGGACTGGTCGATCGGCTCATCGGCCTCGATCATCGCCAGCCCGACAGCGCCGCTAAGGGTGAAGCCGTACGATGCGGCGCGCACATAGCCCACCGCCAGTCCGTCACGCAGCACCGGCTCCGCGTGAAAAAGCAAGGGCTCGGGGTCGGTGAGTAGCACCTGGACAAGGCGCTTTCGCAGCGGGGCGTCAGCCTTCTGGGCGAGCACCGCGTCGCGTCCCACGAAGCCCCCTGGCTTGTCGAGGTCGACGGCAAAACCGAGCCCCGCCTCGAGGACGGAGTCGGTGTTGTCGATGTCATGCCCGTAGTCGCGGTAGCCCTTCTCCATCCGGAGACTGGCCAACGCCTTGAGGCCCGCGTGCCGGAGGCCGTATGACTGGCCGGCAGCGACGATCCGGTCGTAGACATGCGTGGCCTGCTCGGTCGAGATGTATAGCTCGTAACCAAGCTCTCCCACGTAGGTGATCCGCACGCAAAGCACCCGGGCGTAGCCCAGATCGATCTCCCGGGCCGTCCGGAAGGGAAAGGCCTCGTCGGACAGGTCGGCAGAGGTCATCGACTGGAGCAGCTCACGTGATCGGGGACCTTGGATGTTGAGCTGAGCGAAGCCTGAGGTGACATCAGTGACGAACGCGTGGGCGTCGCCGATGCCTCGGCGCATCAGCGTCTCCGCATGCCGGTGCGCCGTATCGGAGGCCACCACCCAGAAGCTGTCGCCCGCCAGCTTGGTCACGGTCAGGTCGGCTTCGAGCAGCCCACCCTGGTTCAGCCACTGGGTGTAGGTGATGCGGCCTGGTTCGCCGTCGACGTCACCGGCCGACAGGTGATTGAGCACCCGGCCGGCATCGCGCCCCTGCACCCGGAACTTGGACATGAACGACATGTCCATGACGACCACTCCCGAACGACACGCCTCGTGCTCGGCCTGCCAGTAGGGGAACCAGTTCTGCCGACCCCATGACAGCGCATCGACCACGGGTTCAATGCCCTCGGGGGCGTACCAGTCCGCGCTCTCCCACCCGCTCACGTCACGGAAGTACGCACCTCGCGCGGCAAGACGATCGTGCAGTGCAGAGGTCTTGGCCCCACGCGCCGTCTGCATCGACTTGGTCGGGTAGTGGCACTGGTAGACCGTGCCGAGCGACTCGACGGTGCGCGTGGCGCGGTATTCAGGTGTCGCTTGATAGGTGTGGAGCCGATCGATGTTCATCCCGGTGACATCGATGTCGGGACGACCGTCCACGATCCAGTGCGCCATGGCCCGACCCAGGCCGCCGCCGGTCAGGATGCCGATGGAGTTGAGGCCGGCTGCTACGAAGTAGTTCTTCACCTCCGGCGCCTCCCCCACGACCGGCTGGAGGTCGGCCGTGAAGCTCTCCGGGCCGCAGAAGAACTTCCGGATCCCGACCTCCATCGACCGAGGGACGCGTGCCATGGCCTTCTCGAGATAGGGACCCATCCGCTCCCAGTCAGGCGGCAGCTCGCCGAAGGAGAAGTCGTCGGGGATGCCAGCGACGTTCCAGGGGGCGCAGATCGGCTCGAACATCCCGATCATCAGGCCCCCGCCCTCCTCCCGGAAATAGCCGTGGTGGGAAGGGTCTTCAAGAACTGGCCACTCTCGCGAGACCTCGGGCATCTCCTCGGTGAGCAAGTAGTAGTGCTCGGCCGCCTGCAGGGGGATATTGACGCCGTTCTTGGCGCCGAGCTGGCGCGCCCACATGCCGGCACAGTTGACGACGACCTCGCACTCGACATCGCCGTACGTCGTCCGCACGCCGGCGACCTGGCCACGCGCGACCAGGACCTCGTTGACCGGCACGCCTTCGAGCACCTTCGCGCCCGCCTGGCGAGCTCCCTTGGCCAGAGCCATTGTGACGTCGACCGGGTTGGCGCGACCGTCCTCGGCCACGTAGAACCCCGCCAAGAGATCGTCGGTGCGGGCGAGCGGAAACATCTCACCGACCTCGCGCGGTGAGATCTCATGGACGTCCACTCCACACAGTCGGTTGAAGGCCGACACCCTGCGGTATTCCTCGAGGCGATCGGCGTCACCGGCCACCTCGATGAAGCCGACCGGGCTGAAACCGGTGGCCTGACCTGTCTCGGTCTCGAGGCGGGAGTAGAGGTCTGCGGTGTATTGCCGCATCGAGGTCGAGGTCTCCGACGTCGAGCCGAACGTGACCATCAGCCCGGCGGCGTGCCAAGTGGTCCCAGACGTCAGGCGGTCGCGCTCGAGCAGCAGGACGTCTTCGCCCAGATGGGCCAAGTGATAGGCGACCGACGATCCGATCACCCCGCCCCCGACGACGACGACGCGGGCGCGCGCAGGAACTGCTGGATCTGCCATGCCTGCAGGGTAGCCAGCCGGTCAGGAAGCAGATGCCTCGGTCAGCGGCTGTCCCGCTTCGCCTGCCGCCTTGCCCCGGCGGCCTGGGAAGACCGGGCCTGCTTGGTCTTGGCTGGGCTGCGGGTCCCCTTGGACGCCTTCGGCGTCTTCGCGGTCCTCGGCGATACCGCACTGGCCGGTGTGCGCGCTCCCGTGGGTGACCCGCCGCCACCACGCGCTGCTGAGCCCGACGGAGGAGTTCCTCGTGCGGCTTCGATGCGCTCGCGACGAAGCTCTTTCGCACTCTCGCGAGCCAGCACCGAGAGTCGGCGGCTCACTCGCGCCAGAGCGTCTTCAAAGATCTCAGCCTTCATCGCTGTCTTGTTCGACGATCCGCGGGCCGCACCGCGAGACCGCTTGTCGGTCACCCGCTTCGTGGACTGCCGTCGATAGTTCGTGGAGTACTTGTTGCGCGCCCGCCGCACCCGTAGCAACAAATCGCCCACCTCGTCCTCGTCGAAGGTGGCGAGCGCCGACGGCTCGGTATCTCTCACTAGGAGGAGCTCGGATTCGCTCAACAGACTGATCTGGCTCTTGTTCACGAATGATCTCCCGTCCTACGTCGGCACAGAAGCCGAGCAAGGTCCACCCTGGCAGCGAACGTGACGTTCGGCCACCCGAGCCGCACGAGGCGCTGCAGCTCCGCGCGACGGCCGCTAGCGTTGGCTGCATGCCGAGAATCGCCGTACGCCTCTTGGTTGCCCTGGCCACAAGTGCGATCGCGTTGTGGGTTGCGTCCCTGCTGCTCGACAACATGTCCATCACTGCAACGGGCCTCATCACCGCGACGATCCTGTTCACGATTCTGACCGTGCTGCTCGCCCCGGTCGTCGAGGCCATGCTTGAGAAGTACGCGGCCTGGGCCAACATCGCAGCGGGAGCGATCGTGTCCTTCCTGGCCCTGCTGATCACGACGTTGCTCTCGGACAACCTGACGATCACGGGTCTGGGTACCTGGGTCATCGCCACCGTTCTCGTCTGGCTGGCCTCGGTCGTGACCGCCCTGGTTTTGGCCCGGCTGTTCCGCCAGCACCTGCGCGCTGGTGACACGGGCAGGTGATCAAGGAGAAGGTGACCGGTTGGCAGCAGCAGCCGGTCGCAAGCTCCTTGATCATGTGGGGATCGTGGGCCGAGACCGGATAGGGACCCGAACTTGGGGACAGACTTGTGGACAGTCCTGTGGATGCCCTGTGGGTGCAGGCTCAGTACCCTGTGGACAAGAGAAGTTTCTCAAGAATCTTTCCGAAAACCCTTGCGCACCAACGAATCCGTCGCGTAGAACTACCTCCACGCCAGCAACAGGGGCGGGCCGGCCCGAGGCAACTCGAGCAACCGAAGCACTGGGGCAACCCGAGGCGGAGGGGTCCGCACGTGAAGCAGGCGGGTCGGTCGAAGACCGGCGCACCAGCTGCCCGGGCAACCGGGTGGGTCGCAGGTGACGCTGCGGTGCGTGCGCACGGATCGATCGAGGACCATCACCTGACGGGTGACCGGGCAACCGGGATGCGTCGGGCCGCGCGTCACGGCGGAGCTGGTGAGGAGGGCAACCTTCACGCCAGGCAGTGGTTGAACGAAAGGCCCCTCGAACTCATACTTCGAGGGGCCTTTCCTCATGTCGGCTGCTCGCCCGGTGAACGGCCGACATCACTTCCTCGAGTGCGCGTATCGAGTGCCCACTGACGAAGGTGTCAACGGAGGGCAACGCGGCAGCCATACCTCCGACCAACGGCGCGTAGCCATGGGCGGACTTGCGTGGATTCACCCAGATCACGTGAAAGGCCAGCCGGTGCAGCTGCGTCATCGCTCGTTCGACCAACTGCGGATCCTCGATCTCCCAGCCGTCAGAGACGATCACCACCACTGCCCCTCGTGCCATCCCGCGGCGCCCGTATCCGTCCACGAAGGCTTGCAACGCTCGCCCGATGCGCGTCCCCCCGGACCAGTCCGGGGCTGCCTCGGCCGCTCTGCGGTAGGCCACGTCCGGCTGCGTGTGCTCCAGCGAACGGGTCAATCTCGTCAGCTCGGTCGCGAAGACGAAGGCCTCCGAGCCGAGCGCACGGACGGCCCCGCGCATCAGGTGCAAGTAGATCCGGGCGTAGGGCTCCATCGACCCCGAAACGTCTGCAATGAGGACAAGCCGCCTGGGGCGCACCCGTCGCCGCCGATGCACGCGGTGCACCGGATCTCCGGCCGTTCGATGAGCCGCGCGCAGCGTAGCCCGTACGTCCAGCCTCGACCCTGCGTGGTGGCGCCGCTGCCGACGGCTGACGCGCAGCGGCGGAACGAAGGGCAGCGCCTCCACGAGGCTGGCCAGCAGGGCAAGCTCCTCGGCAGTGCAGTCGGCAAAGTGCTTGGTGGCCAACCGTTCCTGCTGACTGACAGCCGCCAGGACCGCCGGATCCTCGTCGTCGTCCTGCCCCACCGATGATGGATCAGGCATCGCGCTGGTGGCGATCGGACTAGGACTGGCGGGCACCTCACGCTTCGGATCACCGCGACTTCGTTCTCCCGCCGAGGACGCCTCGGGTGGGGGCGGTGACGCGGATGGCGGCGCCTCGCCCCGGAACTCAGCCGGATCATAGAAACCCCCGAAGACCTGGGCGAAGACACGATCGAAGATGGGGATCTGCTCACGACTGCTCACCAACGTGGTCCGACCAAGTCTGGCCAGCTCGGGCAGGCTCTGCGGAGCGGCCAGGGTGATGGCAGCAGCGAAGCGGCCGCTGCGCTCCGGAGTAACGGGCACGCCAGCCCGGTGAAGCAGGTGACCGAAGGCCGCAATCACCTCAGCCAGACCAGCCCGAGCGGCGGGATCGGCTGGACTAGCCACCGGCCACCCAGGACAGGCCACGCGACCGCGCGACCTCGTGGTCTTCTCGGTACTTCAACACCGATCCCAAGGTTGCTTCCACCGCGCCCTCGTCCAGGGTGGCCACGCCCATCAGATCGGCGGCCATGACCCAGTCGATGGCCTCAGCGACACCGGGAGGTTTTTGCACCTCCAGCGACCGCAGACGGGACACAGCACCGGTCACCTGCTGCACGAGCACATCGGTCGCACCAGGCACCCTCGCTCGAACGATCGCGGTCGCCCGCTCCAGATCGGGATAGTCGATCCAGTGATAGAGACATCGTCGTTTAAGAGCATCGTGCAGGTCGCGGGTGCGGTTCGACGTCAAGATCACGATCGGTGGGTACGTCGCCGTGAGGGTGCCGATCTCGGGAATCGTTACCGCGGCCTCGGCCAGCAGCTCGAAGAGGAA
Source organism: uncultured Actinomycetota bacterium (assembly GCA_963819985.1). GTDB lineage: Bacteria > Actinomycetota > Actinomycetes > DATJPE01 > DATJPE01 > JANPBY01. The sequence continues at coordinate 393,992 of CAWFYH010000003.1, forward strand.
GGCCTCGAACTCCTCGTCGGCGCGATCGACCTCATCGATGAGGAGAACCGCCGGGCGAGGGCCGGGGTGCTCAAGAGCGGCCAGAAGTGGGCGCCTGATCAGGTAGTCGGGACCGAACAGGGACTCTTCGGCCAGATCACCACGGCCGGCCTCCGCCAGTCGAATCCCAAGCAGCTGGCGTGGATAGTTCCATTCATAGAGGGCCTCGGCAGCGTCGATGCCCTCGAAACATTGCAGCCTGATCAGCGGCGTGTCCAAGAATGTCGCCAGCGCCTTGGCTGCCTCGGTCTTCCCGACGCCCGCCTCGCCTTCGAGCAGCAGTGGCTGCGGGAGCCGTACGGCGCAAAACAGCGCTGTCGCCAGCCCCTGGTCAGTGAGGTAGCCCGTGCTCGACAGTCCCTCGGCGAGGGCCTGCGTTGAGGGGGCCAGGTCGGCGACGGTCACGAGCCGACGAAGGCGCTCGGATCGGCCAGATAGGCCCGCCGACAGCCGGCCCCGCAGAAGTAGTGATCGACACCATCGACCTCGGCGTGCAGGGCTTGCGCCGAGACGACGACGGTCATGCCGCAAACCGGGTCAACGGCAGTCGCCTGCGAAACGTCGATGGATGGGTCAGACGCAGATCGCTGATCCTCCTTCTCTGGGGGATGGACACGCTCAGCGATGATCTGCGCGTAGACCGACAAGGCGATCTCAGCCGGTGACCGGGCGCCGATGTCCAGGCCGGCGGGGGTATGGATGGAACACCTCTGGTCCTCGTCAAGCTCGAGGGATGCGACCACGGCCGCGCCGCGCTTGGGGCTCGCGATGAGCCCGACGTACGGCACTCCCGCCCGGACCGCGTCGGTGAGGACGCGCTCCTCGTCGCCACGGCCGTGCACCGCGACAAGCACGGCATCGACCCCTGCGGGTAGCGCACCGACGAGAACCTGCACGTGATAGCCCAGCGTTTCACCGACGCTTGCCATCGCAGCCGCGATAGGGCTGTCCCCGAAAACGGACACCACAGGTGCAGGCAAGATCGGCTCCAGGAAGATCTCGAGGGTCCCCCCGGACAGGCAGGGGTTGTGAACGAGGGTCCTGCCAGGCTGATCCGCCTCCGGCGAGGCTGCGATGCGCAACAACATGGAATCACCGGAGGCGAGGACCGCCAAACCCTGTGCGCGCACCGTTTCTTCGGCACAGTCCCCCCCGACGAAGCCTTCGATGGCGCCGTCGGACAGGATGAGCGCCTCATCGCCGGGCTTCGCCGACGTCGGGCGTTGGGCAAGCACGACGCGGGCATGCACGAACGGCTCTCGCCGAGAACGCAGCTCCTCAGCGCGCTGCCGAAGTGCAGTCATTTCTGAGCGCCTAGTTGACCGCGAGATCGGTACGCACCGGCCGGTTCTGGATCGCCCGCCAGACGTTGGCGGGGGTGAGTGGCATGTCTGCGTGGCGAACTCCGAACGGGGCTAGCGCATCCATCACCGCGTTGACGACGGCTGGCGGCGACCCCACGGTCGCGGACTCGCCGACACCCTTCGCTCCGATCGGGTGGTGCGGGGAGGGAGTGACCGTCTCGCCCAGCTCGAAGTTTGGGCACTCCATCGAGGTAGGGAGCAGATAGTCCATGAACGACCCACCGAGGTTGTTGCCGTCCTCGTCGAACGCGATGACCTGCATCAACGCCATGCCCACGCCTTCGGCCAGCCCACCGTGCACCTGTCCTTCGACGATCATCGGGTTGATCCGAACGCCACAGTCATCCACTGCGATGAAGCGTCGGACCTTGACCTGACCGGTGCCGGGGTCAACGTCGACCACGCAGATGTAGCAGCCGTACGGATAGGTGAGATTGGGCGGGTTGTAGACCACCTGTGCATCCAGGTGGCCTTCGACGCCTTCGGGCAGCTCGAGCGCGCCGTGGGCGAGCATGGCTATCTCCTGGATCGTCTTGCCCTGCTCCGGGTCACCCTTGACGAACCACCGGCCGAGCTCCCACTCCAAGTCATCAGGAGCGCACTCCAAAGCGGCCGCGGCGATCAGTCGGGCCTTGTCCTTGACCTTCCTGGACACCATCGCGGCCGCGGCCCCGGATACAGGAGTCGAGCGCGAGCCGTACGTGCCCAGGCCAAAGGGCGTGTTGTCTGTGTCACCGTGGATGACCTCGATGTCCTCGGGTGGGATTCCGAGCTCGTGGCTGACGATCTGTGCGAAGGTCGTCTCATGACCCTGACCCTGGGTCTGCACGGAGAGTCGGACCTGCGCCTTGCCTGTGGGGTGCACGCGCAGGTCGCACCCGTCGGCCATCCCCAGTCCGAGGATGTCCATGTGCTTGCGAGGTCCAGCGCCCACACCCTCGGTGAAGAACGACAGCCCGATGCCCATGTATTCGCCGTTGGCTCGCTTCTCCGCTTGCTCACGCCGCAGATCGTCGTAGCCTGCCAACTCCAGGGCCACGCGCATGGTCTTCTCGTATTCACCGGAGTCGTACTCCCACCCGGTGGGCGTGGTGTAGGGGAACTGCTCTGGACGCAAAAGGTTCTTCAGCCGCAACTCAGCCGGATCCATCTCCAGCTCGGCCGCAAGGCAGTCAACGACTCTTTCGATGGCGTAGACAGCCTCGGTGATCCGGAAGGAGCAGGCATAGGCCACCCCACCAGGAGCCTTGTTCGTGTAGACAGCCCGGACCGAGCAGTGGGCCGCTGGATAGTCATAGGAGCCGGTGAAGATGTGGAAGAAGCCAGCCGGGTAGTTGGTGGGTTGCGCGACTGCGTTGAACGCTCCGTGGTCGGCAAGCACGTCGACCTTGACGCCCAGGATCTTGCCCTCGCGAGTCGCCCCGATGGTCGCCTTCATGTGGTAGTCACGGGCGAACGACGTAGACATCAGGTTCTCGCTGCGGTCCTCGACCCACTTCACGGGCTTGCCCGTGACGATGGAGCCGACGATCGCGCAGACGTAGCCCGGATAGATGCCGACCTTGTTGCCGAAGCCTCCTCCGATGTCCGGGCTGATGATCTGGATCTTGTGCTCGGGCAGCCCGGCAACCAGCGCATAGACCGTGCGGTGGGCGTGCGGAGCCTGAGTGGTGGTCCACATCGTGAGCTTCCCGGTGACCGGATCCATCGAAGCCACCGCACCACACGTCTCCATCGGAGCCGGGTGCGAGCGTGGGTAGAGCATGTCTTGGGTCACCACTACATCGGCCGAAGCGAGAGCGGCATCGGTCTCGTCCTTGTTGCCGGCGTCCCAGTCGTAGATGAAGTTGTCCTTCTTGTCCTCCTTGTCATCGCGGATGACCGGGGCCGAGGCATCCAGCGCCCGCTTTGCGTCCATGACGGCCGGGAGCGGCTCGTAGTCGACCTCGATGAGTTCGAGGGCATCTCGTGCGATGTAGCGGGAGTCGGCGACCACGAAAGCCACCTCCTGCCCCTGGAAGCGCACCTTGTCGGTGGCCAGCACGGCCTGCGTGTCGTAGGACAGCGTCGGCATCCACGCCAGGTTGAGGGTCTCAAGCACTGCGCCGGTGATCACCGCGTGCACGCCCGGCAGCGCTTCGGCCGCCGAGGCATCGACCGAGCGGATTCGCGCATGGGCGTACGGGCTGCGCAGGATGGCGCTGTGCAGCATGCCAGGCAGGTTGACGTCGTCGACATAGTTGCCCTGCCCACGCAGGAAGCGCACGTCCTCCTTGCGCGGCATCCGACCGAAGCCCATCGGATTGCCGGCTGGGCTGACGGGTGTCTCGGCGGTGGTGGTCATGCCGTCACCTCACTGCTCTCGACCGAACTGTTGTCACCGGAATTGTCTCCGGATTCACCGCCTGGATGATCCGCGGCCCACTGGACCGATTCCACGATGTTCTTGTAGCCGGTGCACCGGCACAGCTGTCCGGAGATGGCCTCGCGGATCTCCTCCTCCGACGGCTTCGGGTTGTGATCGAGCAGCCAGCGGGCGGTCATCATCATCCCGGGAGTGCAGAATCCGCACTGCAGGCCGTGGCAGGCCATGAAGCCTTGCTGAACCGGGTCGAGCTCGGCTCCCGAAGCGAGGTCCTCGACGGTGCGAACCGAGCGCCCGTCGGCCATCACCGCCAGCACGGTGCAGCTCTTGACCGGCTCGCCGTCGAGCCAGAGCACGCAGGTGCCGCAGTTCGACGTATCGCAACCCCAGTGCGTGCCACGCAAGAGCAACTCGTCGCGAATGAAGTGCACCAGCAGCATTCGAGGCTCGATGTCTCGAGTCTGCTCGACGCCGTTGACCGTCATCGTGACCTGCATGTTCAGGCTCCTTGGCTGGCTTGGGCAGAGCGCCGCAGCGCACGCAGGGACAGTTCGAAGGCGAGATGCCGCTTGTAGTCCTCGGGTCCTCGCTGATCGGCATAGGGAGTGCACGACTCCGACGCCAACCGAGCAGCCGAGGCGAGGTTGTCCTCCGTCGGTTCCTGCCCCATCAACGATTCCTCCGCTGCCGGAGCACAGAAGTGTTCAGCTCCGACCGCGGTCAAACCGATACCACAGTCGCTCACCGTGCCGTCGGTGACGACGACGTAGGCCCCGGCTGACGCGACCGGCCAGTCACCGACCCGCCGCTCGACCTTCTCGTAGGCACTGCCTGCCCCAGGTCTGATCGGGAAGCGCACCTCAGTGAGGATCTCGGCTGGTCCGACCGCCGTCTCGTAGGGGCCGTGATGCAGCTCCCGAATCGGGATCGTGCGTTCTCCACCGGAACCCCGGATGACCACCGTGCCCTTGAGCGCCGCGCCCACCGCCGACAGGTCCTCGGACGGGTCGGCTTGACACATCGACCCACCGATCGTTCCCCGGTTGCGCACGATCGGATCGGCGATGACCTTCTCGGCCTCCGCAAAGATCGGGTAGTGCTCGCTCAGGATCGGCGAAGCGAGCACCTCAGCGTGTCTCACCATCGCCCCGATGACGATCTCGTCTCCCTGCACCGAGATGCCCTTGAGGTCGCCAAGATCGTTGATGTCGATCAGGAACTCTGGCCGCGCCAGCCGTAGCCGCATCATCGGGATCAGGCTGTGTCCACCCGCGATCAGCCGCGCCTCCTCGCCATGCTGCTCGAGCAACCCGATCGCGTGGTCCACTGAAGTCGCCTTGGCGTAATCCACGGGTGCTGGTGTCTGCATGTCCTACCTCTTCATCGGGATGGATACGAACTGTGTTCCCCAGGAACAACCTCGGACGTGTGCCTGCCAGCGTCACCGCTGATTCATCGACGCCGTCGGAAGATCCAGACGATGAGGCCGAGGATCACCAGGCCGGCCAATATTGGAGCGACTCGCTTGAGCACGGGGGCGCCAGCGGTGCCGATCAGGTCGATGCTGTCCTGGTCTGCTGGCCGTAACGGTGACACCGGGGCGATCGTCGGGGCGATCGTCGGGCCGGTCTCCGCGCCGGCTTCCTCCGGCTGCTCTCCAGATTCGGTGCTGCCGGGAGCACCCATCACGACCGCCAGGTTGGCGGCGAACTGGTCGATGATGCGACCCGCCACGTCCTGCATGACCCCCCGGCCGAACTGCGCTGCCTTGCCGGTGATGGTCAGGTCGGTGGTGACGTCGACCCGAGTCGACTCGGGGCCTTCGGAGACCAAGGTGGTCGACACGTGGGCCATAGCCGTGCCCGTGCCCCGGGATTCCTTGCCCGTGCCCTCGATCACCGCCGTATGAGTGCCTTCGTCCTTGCTCACAAACCTCGCCGACCCGGCGTAGGTCATGCTGACGGGCCCGAGCTTGACCTTGACCTTTCCGGTCATCTCGTCGCCGTCGACGGACTCAAGCGTGGCGCCGGGCATGCAGGGGGCGACCGTCTCGACGTCCAGAAGGGTCGCCCACGCGGTTTCCAGGTCGGACGGGACGGTGAACGAGTTCTGCAGTTCCATGCCACTCCCCAACTGCGCTCGGCTGCTGCCGCGCATCTCTCATGACGCTAGTACGCCAAGCGCATTCCGGCTACCTCGCTGGGAAGACGACCCAGACCGCCGCGCCGGCAAGCCGACCGAGAGAGATGATGGGCGCATGCGCGAAATCCTGGACGCTCTCATCGCCGCGACCGACCAGGGGCAGAGCGCGGCCATGGCGACGGTGGTGCGGACCTGGCGTTCGGCCCCCCGGCCCGCAGGCGCGTCAATGGTGGTGACGGCCGGTGGCGAGGCGATCGGCTCGGTGAGTGGTGGTTGCGTCGAGGGCGCACTCTACGAGCTCGGCACCGAGGTGCTGAGATCCGGGGACCCCGTCTTTGAGACCTACGGGGTCAGCGATGACGACGCGTTCGCAGTCGGTCTCACTTGCGGGGGGATCCTCGAGGTCTTCGTTGAGCGGGTGTCCCAACAGACCTGGCCCGAGCTGCCGGGCATCGCAGCCAGCATCGAGTCAGAGCAGCCCGTAGCCGTTGCGACCGTGGTGCGCGGTCCCGCTCGTGTCGGGCGGCATCTCGTCATCCGCCCCGACTCGCTCGAGGGAAGCCTCGGGACCGAGCGGCTGGACCACAGCATCGGAGCGGACGCACGAGGCTTGCTCGAATCGGGGACCACCGGGTTCTTGCACTACGGCCCCGACGGTGAGCGCCTCGGATCCGAGCTCGAGGTGTTTGTTGCGTCTTTCGCGCCACCTCCCCGGATGTACGTCTTCGGAGCCATCGACTTCTCCGCAGCCTTGTGCCGCGCGGGGAAGCTGCTCGGCTTCAACGTGACAGTCGTCGATGCGCGCGAGATCTTCGCCACGCGCAAGCGGTTCCCGGAGGCCGACGACGTCGTGGTCGACTGGCCGCACCGATGGCTGGCGGCCGCACCGGTCGACTCTCGCACGGTGATCTGCGTACTCACCCACGACCCGAAGTTCGATGTCCCGGCACTTCAGGCGGCCGTTCGAACTCCTGCCGCCTTCATCGGCGCCATGGGATCGCGTCGCACGCATGACGACCGGGTTGCCCGGCTGCTCGAGGCGGGGATGACCGAGCAGGAGCTCGACCGCATCCATTCCCCCATCGGGCTGGACCTCGGCGCGCGGACACCGGAGGAGACGGCAATCTCGATCGCAGCTCAGATCATCTCCGTGCGGTGGGGCGGCTCCGGGGCGTCGTTGACCGACGGAGCTGGTCCGATTCACCTGCCCGTGCCGCCGCGGCCTCTCACGGGTGAGGATGAAGAAGTCCCGCCTGATACAGGTGCACGGTGACCTTGCGTCTGTCGCGTCAGGTGCCAAGACCGGCGGCGGCGGAAACGGCGCGCCTGGTGAGAACACGTGCTAGGTGCTGGCGGTAGTCAGGGTCCGCGTGCTGGTCCGAGGTGGGGCGGGTTCGGTCAGCGGCCGACTCCGCGGCCGCAGCGATGGCCTCAGCAGTGCACTCGGAACCTGCGAGCGCAGCCTCCACTGACGTTGCCCGCAGGGGTGTTGGCCCCATGTTCGTGAGGGCGATCCTGGCTTCGGAGATGTTGGCGCCTTCCCGGCGTACGGCTGCTGCGACGCCGACGATCGCCCAGGACTGGGCAGTCCGGTGAAACTTCTGATAGTCGAAGCCCCACCCGTCCTCCATGGACGGAATACGGACCTCGACGAGAATCTCGTCGGCCCCCAGGGCCGTGGTGAAGTAGTCGACGAAGAAGTCCTTGGCCGCAATGGTTCGCCGTCCGTTAGGGCCGGCCACGACCATCTGCGCATCAAGTGCCAGGGCCACCGTCGGGAGATCACCGGCGGGGTCGGCGTGCGCCACCGAACCGCCAAAGGTGCCGCGGTGTCGGATGGCCGGATCGGCCACCGTCTTGGCGGCCATCGCGATCAGCGGCGCGTGGGTGGCGACCAGGTCGTCGTGCATCACGTCGTGGGTTGTGACTCCCGCCCCGATCACCAGCGTGTCCCCATCTACGGAGACCTGGCGCAGCTCCTCGATGGTGCTGACATCGATGAGGGCGGTGGGTGCGTTCAACCGCAGCCGCAGGACGGGAAGCAGGGACTGCCCGCCTCCGAGCACCTTGGCGTCCTCACCCGCGGCCGCAAGCGCTGCAATCGCATCGTCAACCGAATTCGGACGGACGTAGTCGAACGCAGCTGGGATCATGACTGGCCCCCCTGCGCCGAGCGGATGGCTCTCCAGACGTTCTGCGGTGAGGCCGGCATCAGCACGTCGTTGACCCCCAGCGGTCTAAGCGCATCCACCACGGCGTTCATCACAGCTGGGGTGGATGCGATCGTGCCTGCCTCCCCAACGCCCTTGACTCCCAGCGGATGCGTGGTTGAAGGAGTCTCGGTGCGGTCGGTCACGAATGAGGGCAAGTCGGATGCGCTGGGGATCAGATAGTCCGCCAGCGACGCCGTCAGCAGCTGACCGTCGTCGTCGTACTCAGCGCCCTCGAACAGCGCTTGGCCGATGCCTTGAGCCAGGCCACCGTGCACCTGTCCCTCGACGATCAGTGGGTTGACAGTCTTCCCGATGTCATCAACGCAGACGTAGGAGCGCAGCTTCACCTGACCGGTCTCGGTGTCGACCTCGACGGCGCACAAGTGCGTTCCGTGCGGGAAGCTGAAGTCGGCCGGATCGACCGTCGACTCACCAGCAAGTGTCGGTTCCACCCCGTCCGGCAGGTTGTGCGCGGTGAACGCCTCGAACGCGACAGCCTGGATGGTCGTCGACTTCTCCGGATCACCGACCACGCGGAAGGATCCGTCGACGAACTCCAGGTCGGAGACGCTCGCCTCGAGCTGGTGGGCGGCGATGGTCTTGGCCTTCTCCACGACGCGTTCGGCGGCCAGCATGATGGCCTGGCCGCCGACGGCCAGCGATCGCGAACCGTAGGTGTCCATGCCGTAGGGCGCACGGCCGGTGTCGCCGTGGATCACCTCGATGTCCTCGACGGGCACGCCCAGGAAGTCGCTGGCGATCTGGCTCCAGGCCGTCTCGTGACCCTGGCCGTGCGGGGACGTGCCGGTCACCAGCTCGACCTTGCCGGTGGGCAGGACTCGGATCGTGCAGGCTTCCCAGCCTCCGGCGACGTACTTCAGGGCACCGAGCGTGCGCGACGGTGCGAGTCCGCACATCTCGGTGAACGTGGAGATGCCGATCCCGAGCTGGACCGGATCCTTCGCGCCCCTCCTCGCCGCCTGCTCGATGCGTAGGTCTTCGTAGCCGAACAGGTCCACGGCCTTGGCTGTGGCGGCCTCGTAGTTGCCCGTGTCGTAGGTCAGTCCCGCAATCGTGGTGAACGGGAACTCCTCATGGGTGATCCAGTTCTGCTTGCGCAGCTCCAACGGCTCACGCCCGAGCTCGTTGGCGAGCTCGTCCACGATGCGCTCGATGGCGTACGTCGCCTCCGGGCGCCCTGCGCCGCGATAGGCGTCCGTCGGCGTCTTCGTCGTAAAGACCCCGGTGCAGGTGAAGTCAAGGGCCTCCATCTTGTAGATGCCGTTGAACATGAACATGCCGAGCAGCGGGGTCCCCGGCGTGATGATCTGCAAGTAGGCACCCATGTCAGCGAGCAGATCGACCTTGAGGCCGAGGATCGTGCCGTCGCTGGACGCTGCGATCTCGATGTCCTGCACCTGGCCACGGCCGTGGTGAGTGGCCACCATGTTCTCGCTGCGCGTCTCGGTCCAGCGCACCGGGCGGCCCAGCTTGTTGGCCAGCACCGTCGCGAGGATCTCCTCGCGGTAGAACTGCAGCTTAGAGCCAAAGCCTCCCCCGACGTCGGGAGCGATGATGCGCAGCTTGTTCTCGGGGATCCCCGTCGACAGGGCCATCAGGACGCGAACGACATGGGGTATCTGTGTCGAGGTCCAGAGCGTGAGCTCCCCACTTGTGCCCATCGGTGAGGCCACGACAGCCCGAGGTTCCATGGCCGAGGGGATCAGCCGCTGCTGGATGAAGCGCCGGCTGACGACGACGTCGGCCTTGGCCTTCGCGGCCGCGTAGTCACCGCCGGCCAGCTTTGCGGTGTAGCAGCGATTCGTACCCGCCGACTCATGAACGAGGGGGGATCCTTCGACCAGAGCGGCCTCGAGGTCGACGACCGCCCCCAACGGCTCGTAGTCGACCTCCACGGACTCAAGTGCATCCGCGGCGGCCGCCTCGCTGGTGGCGAGGACTACAGCCACGCAGTCGCCGACGTGGCGTACCTCGTCGATGGCCAACGCAGGGAAGTCCGGCATGACGATGTCGTCGGTGACCGGCCAGACGCACAGCACCTTCGCGTTGAGGTCTCCGAGCTCAGCGGCGCCAAAGGCAGCCACGACCCCGGGGCGGTCGAGCGCGGGTGAGACGTCCAGCCGGGTGATCCGTGCGTGCGCCAGAGGACTGCGCACGATGGCCATGTGGACCTCTCCGGCCAACGTGATGCTGTCCGTCCACTGGGTGGTGCCGGTCAGCAGTCGGGCGTCCTCCTTGCGCCGGATCGGACTCCCGATTGCGCTCGTGTGCTCGGCGACGTCAGTCACTTGTCCGCACCTTCCTGCATCAGAGCAGCAGCCTGGGCCACAGACTTCACGATGTTGTGATAGCCCGTGCAGCGACAGAGGTTTCCTTCCAGGCCCTCACGAATCTCTTCCTCCGACGGATCGGGGTTCTCACTCAGCAGATCCACAGCGGCCAGCACCATCCCGGGAGTGCAGTAGCCGCACTGCAGGCCGTGACACTCCTTGAACGCCGTCTGCACCGGATGCCACTCTCCGTTGGCCAGTCCCTGGATCGTCGTGATCTGCGCCCCGTCCGCCTGCACAGCGAGCACGCTGCACGACTTCGCACTGCGACCGTCAATGAGCACCGTGCAGGTCCCACAGTTGGAGGTATCACAGCCGACCGGTGTGCCGACCCGGCCGGCACTTTCGCGGAGCCAGTGGACGAGAAGGGTTCTCGGCTCCACCTCGTCCTCGTGACGCACCCCATCGACGTTGACGCTGATGTGAACCATGGCTCCTCCACGGATGGCCTGCCTGAACCTGCCTCCATCGGACCCTACGGTCGTACGGCGGTCGCGCGCTACCGTTCCGGCAACGCCGCCTGGGAAGGAACGCGCGTGGACGACAAGAGTGGGACTCCCACCAGTGCCGGGCTCATCCTGGCGGCGGGAGCAGGGCGTCGTTTCGGCGGACCCAAGGCGCCGGCCGTAGTCGAGGGAGAGCGCCTCGTCGACCGCGCGGTGCGAGTCCTCGCCGAAGCCGGTTGCCGGCCCATCGTCGTCGTTCTCGGGGCCTGGGTGGGCGACGTCCCTGACGCAAAGGTTGTCGTCAACGAGCGGTGGGAGGAGGGGATGGCGACCTCTCTGCAGGCCGGTCTCGCGGCTATCGAGCACTCCGACGCGGAGCGAGTCATCCTCAGCCTGGTGGATCTGGTCGGTCTGACCAGCTCGGCCGTCCGGCGAGTCTTGGCGTGCGACGCAGAGCTGGCAGCCGCCACGTACGACGGGGTCCGTGGGCACCCCGTCCTGCTGGCCAGGACGCACTGGGCGGGAGCCGCGGGGCTGGCACAGGGGGATCGTGGGGCCAGGGACTACCTCACGCAGAACCTCGACCAGCTGGTGCTGATCGAGGTCGGCGATCTGGCTGGCGGAGAAGACCTGGACGAGCGGCCGTAGCCTGGCTGCCCTAACCTCACAGCGTCATGGTCGATCCAGAAACAGGCGCGGTCAGCATCCTGCTCCCCGCCGATGAGTTCGACGCAGCCGAACCCGACCATGTCTGGTATCACCTGCGGGACTTCGGAGCCGACCCCGCCTTCACCCGAACCGACGAGGGTTGGCTGGCTACGCTGCCTCCGCCGCCGGTCGACCGGCTGGAGTACTTGATCGCAGTCCGGGCCGAGAACAGCACCGAGTCCCTCGTCCTGGATCCGACGAACCCGTTGACCGTCCCCGGCGTGTTCGGAGATCACTCCGTGCTGGAGCTCCCCGGGTACGCGCCGCCCGACTGGTGCACCTTCACGTCGCCGCCGTGGGAATCCGTGGCGTTCGAGCTGCCTGGCTGCGCCGAAGGACTCGCGATCGCCGGTGAGCTGGCCGCCCTCCCCGGCACCGATGCGGGTGCGCCTCTCCCACTGCTGGTCGTTCACGACGGGCCGGAGTATTCACGGCTGGCTCGTCTCGGTGACTATCTGGGATGGCTGGCTTCGTCCAAACCGTTCCCGCCGTGTCGGGTCCTGCTGCTGCGCCCAGATGACCGCAACCTCTCCTATGCCGCAAACCCCGCCTACGCGGCCGCCTTGGCACATGAGGCGATCCCGCTGGCTCGCAGCCTCGTGCCGGTCACGCAGGTCCTCGGTCTGGGTGCCAGTCTCGGGGCCCTGTCGCTGGCCCACTCCGCGGCGACCTACCCCGGCACCTTCACCGGCCTGCACCTACAGTCCGGCTCCTTCTTCCTTCCCGCCTATGACGCACACGAGGTTCGGTTCCGATACTTCCCGCAGGTGGTTGCAGCGGTGGCAGCACTGCACGCCGAGCCCGGCGGTCTGCGTGACGTGGACCTGTCTGTGACCGTCGGGCAAGGCGAGGAGAACCTCGAGAACAACCGAGCATTCGTGGCGAGGATGGCCGAGCTCGGCGTGACAGCACGCATCACCGAGGCCCGCAGCGGGCACAGCTACACCGCGTGGCGTGATCTGCTGCACCCGGGCCTGGCCAACCTGCTCGAGCGTTGCGCTGCAGCCGATGCCGTGACCTGAGCCGAATCGGCGTGCGTCCACCACGGACAGGGCAGACTCACCAACATGCCTCAGACCTGGACCCTGAACGCCGAGAGTCTGGGCGGGGCCGGCCGAGTCCTCGTGTACGGGCACTGGGGGGTGCCGGTGCTCTTCTTCCCCGCCGAGGGTGGGAGCGCCTCGGACCTGGAGTCCAACGGGATCATCGAGGCCATCGCCGCGCCGATCGAAGCCGGACGGATCAAGGTCTATGCGGTGGACTCGCACGATGGGGCGACCTGGTCCGACCACAGCCAGCCCGTCGAGGAACGGGCGCGACGCCACGACCTCTACCACCAGTGGCTCACAGACGTGGTGGCCCCGACGATTCACAATGATTGCGGCCGCGCCGTACCTATTGCCACGGCAGGGGCCAGCCTTGGTGCCTTTCACGCCGTGAACCTCGCGTTGCGCCGAGCGGACCTGTTTCCCTACGCCCTGGGGATGTCGGGAAGCTATGACCCGACCAAGTGGAACGGGTGGGGCGAGCGGGGCGACTCGTTGTACTTCAACAACCCTTTCGCCTACCTGGAGCACATGCACGGAGATCACCTGGAATGGCTGCGTGGCGCCGTGTTCGTCCAACTTTGCGTGGGGCGAGGTGCCTGGGAAGTGCATCCCACCCAGGCATTGCCATCAACTCACGCCCTGGCTGCCTTGCTGCAGGACAAGGGCATCCCGCACAACCTCGATGTCTGGGGTGAGGACACACCTCATGACTGGCCGTCGTGGGCACGTATGGCCGCACTGCACCTGGGAACTCTCGGCTGAGACGGAGACAATTCATGACCGATGCCGACAAGTCCCACCTTGTGGGTCTGCTGCTGGGCACGGAAAACGACTGGCCGGTGGCCTTCGAGTCTCTGGTGCGCGCCATGGGTCCAGTGACCGACGGCCAGGGTGTACGGCACACGCTGCAGACCGAGCGGACCACGATCGAGCCGTTCTCCCTGCGAGACAAACCCCGCCACTCCGCGGTGATCGACCGACTGGCGTACTGGTACTACGTGCCTCGCGAGTGGCTGAAGAAAGCGTCGCTGATGGACGATGTCTATCTGCTGAACAGCCCCTTCACCTTCCAGTCGATGGAGAAGCACTCGGCCTACTGCGCCATGATGCGGCTCGGCCTGAAGATCCCCGAGACCGTGCTCGTGCCTTTCAAGAATCCGGTCGAGAATGCCCGGTGGGCCTACACGGCGCAGCGCTACAACAAGCCGTTCGACCTCGAGACCATCGCAGCCGGGCTCGGCTATCCGTTGTACATGAAGCCCTTTGACGGCGGCGGCTGGCGCGGGGTGTCACGCATCGACGGGCCGGCTGCGTTGCGCAAGGCGTACGACGACTCGGGCGAGATGCTCATGCATCTTCAGCAGTCCAAGCCGCACGACGTCTTCGCCCGCTCGCTGTCGATCGGTCCCGAGACCATGGTGATGCGCTTTCAGCCAGACGAACCGATGCATCACCGCTATGCCGTCGACCACGACTTCCTCACCCCCCAGTCGGGCGAAGAGTGCGTCACCATCAACCGCACGGTGAACGCGTTCTTCCGATGGGAGTTCAACTCCTGCGAGATGCTCGTCGCGTTCGGCCAGGATGGCGCAGCTGATGAGGTCTATCCCATTGACTACGCGAACGCCTGTCCGGACGTGGCCATCACCTCTCTGCACTACTACTTCCCGTGGGCGATGAAGGCGCTGGCCCGCTGGACGGCCTACTGCGTGGTGACCGACCGAAAGCACGAGATCGACCTCGACACCTCGGCGTACTTCGCAGTCGCCGACCGCGACGATCTCTCCTACGGCGAGAAGCTGGGCGCATATCGGCAGCTGGCCGACGAATACTTCGAGACCGAGCGCTATGGCGACTTCTGCGACTCACGCCTGCGGCACTTCGACGAGGTCGCTCTTGAGTGGTTCTCCGGGCCAGAGCTCGACCGAGTCATCATCGACACCGTGACGGCGATGTTCCCCGAGCACGAGCACGAAAAGTTCATCGAGCACTTTCGTGGACTGCTCGCGTTGTGGTGCCGCGACGAGGTCGCCCGGCTCTCGGCCTGACTGGCAGCTCGTCGGTCAGGAGGGCCGCAAAGCGCACCGGATCGAACCGATGGGGCTCGTGGCCCGCCCCTGGGAAAACCACGAGCCGACTGTCGGGCAGAGCCTCGTGGGTGCGCTCCCCGTGGCTCAGGGGAATGATCGGATCGCGGTCCCCCCACACCAGCAGGGTCGGGATCTCGGTCGCCGAAGACAGCCGGGTCACTGCCGAGACCCGCTGTCCATGGACGTCGACGACGCCCCGCAAGGTAGCCAGGAACGCGTTACGAGATTCCGGATCGTTCAGCCCCTCCAAGGTGCGCCTCGCCTCGTCCGAGAACGCTTCCGGACGAACGCCGATCGCGGCGAGCAGCTGGGCGACGCGCGTCAGGGCACCGAGCGATCGCCGATGCGTCAGGAGCGGCAGCACGACCTCGGCTCCCGGCAGCGTCGCCGCCCGCAAGAACGCCGACGCCTCGTCACCCAGACCCCCGGACGCCACCAGGACCAGTCCATCGACACGTGCCGGGAACTGATAGGTGAACTGCATGGATATGCCGCCACCCAGCGAGTGGCCGACCAGCACCACCCGCTCCACCTCGAGGTAGTCGAGCAGGTCGCGCAGGTTGCAGGCCAGCGCCCCGAGGCTGTAGTCCCCCCGGGCCTTGCTCGACGAGCCGTGCCCCGGCAGGTCCACCACGAGCAGGGACTGACCGCCAGCGACCAACAGATCGGTGACCGGGTCCCACGTGGCCGCGCTGCCACCGACACCGTGCACGAGCAGGCGGGTCGGACCCTGGCCCGGGATGTAACGGTAGGCCAGCTCCTGCCCGTGCAAAGTCACGCGGTCCATCGACCCGACGCCCATCTGGAGCTCCCTACTGGTCAGTAACTTACTGAACCGTAGGTTAATGATCCCGAGGAAGGTTGTCCAGACGGGGTCAGGGCACCGCAGTGAAGGCGATCGGGAAGCGGACCGGGCCGGTGTTGCCCGAACGGGGAAGCCACTCCCCCGGGCCATCGCGGCGCGGGTCCCGCATCCGGCGGGCGAGCGTCGGGAGCGCAACGCTCATGTCCGCACGAGCGACCCAGTGGCCGAGGCAGTGGTGAACACCGCCGCCGAACCCCGTGTGCATCGGGCGCTGCTCAGTGATGTCGAAGGACGTGTCAGGCATGGCCAACGGGTCGGTGCCAGCTGCCTGAGAGAAGAGCTGCAGGGTCGTACCCGCGGCAATGTCGACGCCGTCGAAGGTGAAGTCCACCAAGGCCTCACGAGTGATCCAGGTGATCGTGGGGTTCACCCGCATGACCTCCTCGACGGCAGCCCGTCCTAGATCAGGACGCTGCCCGAGCAGCCGCCACTGCTCGGGGTGGTCGAGGAAGGTCTCCAGGGCGAGCCCGAGCTGATGCCGGGTGGTGTCCATGCCCGCGAACACCAAGAAAACCAAGGCATCACGCAGCTCCTCGCCGGACAGCTTGTCACCGTCAACGCTCGCTTCGACAAGGGTGGTCACCAGGTCATCGCGTGGGTGAGCCGCTCGATCACTGATCATCTCGTCGCACGCGGCGTACAGGCCGCCGAGCCCGCGTTCGATGCGAGGGAGGTCTTCCGCGATCGTGATCCCGAGGGAAAGTCCGAGATCTACGGCAAAGGACGAGACGGCCGACCAGTCCTCCTCCGGGAGGCCGAGCAGGATGCAGATGATCCGAGCCGCGTACGGCTCTGAGAACTCGTGGACGAACTCGCACCGCCCGGTCTCGGCAAACGCGTCGATCAGCTCTTCGGCCAGCGCTTGGAACGTCGGAGTCAGGGTCTCGATGGTGCGCTGCTTGAACGCCGGGTTGAGCAAGCGTCGCAACCTCAGATGGTCTTCGCCCTCGAGGCTGAGCAACACCCCTTGCCACCAGTCGAAGAACAACCCCGAGGTGATGCCGTTGTGCGCCGGCCAGGCTGCGCTGCCCTGACGCAATCTCCGATCCTTCAACAAAGCGGTCACCTGCGGATAGCGCAGCACCGCGAGGCCGTACGGGGTGCGGGCATACCAGTTGAGGTCCCGGGCCGCGGAGACCTCCGCCGAGGTGATGTCGAAGGAGGTGTCGGTCAGCGGCAGGAATGCCGACGTCGCAGGGACCGTGGTCATGAGCGGGTCCTCACCGTGCCGGGTGTACGGCTCCGCAGCTTGGGCAGGTGCGCAACGCCTCGTCCTCGCGGAAGGCGGCGAAGACCGGTGGGAGGTCCTGGACGATGTCGCGTACCTGCAGCTCGACCTCGTGCACCAGGTGATCACAATCCTGGCAGTACCACTGGAACTTCTCCAGGGTCCCCTCCTCGCGAATCCGTTCGATGACCATCCCGATAGAGCCGGCGTTCGGCCGCTGGGGTGAGTGCGGGGTGTTGCGCGGCAACATCCACATCTCGCCCTCGCGGATGTCAATGGCCTCTCGCCCGTTCTCGGTCATGATCACGACCTGGATGTCGCCCTTGATCTGGTGAAACCACTCTTCGTAAGGATCGACGTGAAAGTCGTCACGCTGGTTCGGCCCACCGACGATCATCACGATGAAGTCCTCGGCACCGGGCATGAGCTCCTTGTTGCCCACCGGCGGCTTGAGCAGATGCTGGTTCTCCGCGAGCCATGGGTCGAACGCGATCGGGGCGGTCACTTCGGTCATGAGTTCGTCCTTTCCGACGGGTCGTGCGACACATGTGCCACGGCCTGGATCTCGATGAGCAGCTGCGGGTGCGGCAACTCGCTCACGGCGACCGTAGTCCGCGTCGGTCCACCCGAGGGAAATCGGCTGCCATAGACCTCGTTGTAGCCAGGAAAGTCGGCCATGGAGACCAGGTAGGTCGTCACCTGAACCAAGTCCGACAATGAGCACCCGACGGTCGCCAGCAGAGCTTCGATCCGGTCGAGCACGGCAGCTGTCTGCACGCGAATGTCACTCGTGAAGCCTCCTGCCCCGTCGGCCACCGCTCCCTCGATCGACCCGTCCGGACGCCGGCTGCTGGTGCCAGAGACATACACGGTGGATCCCGCTCGCACGAGATGGGGATAGGCCCCGAGTGGAGCCGCCGCCCCCGGCACGACCACGCCAACCGGATCAGATCTGGATGCAGACATTCGCCGTCTCCGAGTAGAACGCGAGGGAGTGGACGCCGCCCTCGCGACCGATGCCCGAGGCCTTGACGCCCCCGAACGGCGTCCGCAGGTCCCGCAGGTACCACGTGTTGACCCACACCAGGCCGGCGTCGAGCGCGGGCGCCACGCGATGACCCCGAGACAGGTCGCGCGTCCAAACCGTGGCCGCGAGACCGTACGCGCTGTTGTTGGCGAGCTCGACCGCCTCGTCCTCGGTCTCGAACGGCGCGATGTGGCAGACCGGGCCGAAGATCTCCTCGCGGTTGGTCCGAGCGTCCGGACCGAGACCGGTCAGGACGGTCGGTTCGACATAGGCACCGCCATCCCGTACGTCCCCGAAGGATGGTCGACCCCCTCCGGCGTGCACCTCGGCCCCTTCCTCACGTGCCAGGTCGAAGTAGCCGAGCACCTTGTCACGATGCCCCTGAGAGATCATCGGCATCATCTCGACCTCGGGATCGGTGGGCCAGCCGAAGGTGCGCACCTGGGCCCGCTTGCCGATCCGTTCGACGAACTCCTCGAAGATCGGCCGTTCGACGTAGAGCCGCTCGGTGCACAAACAGACCTGACCCCCGTTGGTGAATGTCGACCGAAGGCTGCCTTCGACTGCTGCATCCAGGTCAGCATCGGCGAACACGAGCCCGGCATTCTTCCCACCCAGCTCGAAGGACACCGCCTTCACTCCGTCGGCTGCCACCTTCATGATGGCCGAACCGGTTGCGGATTCCCCCGTGAACGTTATGGCGTCCACACCGGGGTGACTGGTCAGGAACTCTCCGGCCGACCCCGGACCGAATCCCTGGATGAGATTGAAGACTCCATCCGGGACACCGACCTCGGCGAAGACCTCCGCGACGACGGTTGCCGATGAGGGAGTCTCCTCGGACGGCTTCATGACGATGGTGTTCCCACAGGCCAGCGCCGGAGCAAGCTTCCACGTGGCCAGCAGCAGCGGGAGGTTCCATGGAACGATCACGGCCACGACGCCGACCGGCTTGCGCACCGCGTAGTTCAGCGCCCGCTCGCCGGTCGCTGTGACTGTCTGGAACGACTCCGTCGACACGGTCCCGACGAGATCCGCGAACGCGCGGAAGTTCAGTTCGGCTCGTGGGACGTCCAACGTCCGGGCCTGGCTGATCGTCTTCCCGGTGTCCGCGACCTCGGCAGCCACGAGATCGTCGAAGCGTTTGACGAAACCGTCGGCGACGGCATGCAACATCGCTGATCGCTGCGGCACGCTCAGGGCACCCCACGGGCCCTCCAAAGCCCGCTGGGCAGCGACGACCGCGGCGTCGACGATCGACTCGTCGGCCTCCTCGACCTCGATGATGAGCTCACCCGTCACAGGGCTGAACTTGGGGAACGGCTTGCCTCCACTCACGAATCGCCCGTTAACGAAGTTCTGCAGACGTACGGGCTTCGCTGGCGGCCGCCCCATCATCAGGTCACTGGTCCACCGACTCGCACTCATGATGATCCTTCCGGAAGGTTGGCCCGGCCGAGCGCCGAGCGAACCGCTGACAGCGCCCCTCGGGCGATAGATGCGGCCTGGCCCGTGGGGCTCGTGCGCCTGACGACCTCGGCGTAAGGCACCGTGCTGAACGACACCAGCTCATAGCGCGTCGAGTAGTACTCCGGGAACTGGCGCTCCAAGGCGTGCTGTACATCGCGGGTGGCCTTGAAGATCGGGCTGGCAGTCCGGTCACGCATCTCGACGAAGTTGTCCAGCGCCATGTCGGCGATGGCTTCGGCGTTGGCCTTGCGACGATCTTGATAGATGGGCAGAGCCGCCGACCAGTCTACGGACGTCTCCTCCAGGCACTGGTCGAGCTCGACACAGTCCTCGAAGGACGCGTTTGCGCCTTGCCCGTAGAACGGGACGATCGCATGGGCCGCGTCCCCGATCAGAGCCACCCGACCATTCGCTTGCCACGGCAGGCATCGCACGGTCAACAAATTGCCGACCGGGTTCGAGTCGTACTCGTCTTCGAGGTCGGGCATCAGCCCAACGACGTCTGGGTAGACGACTGCGAAGTGCCCGGCAGCATCCGCGCCCGTAGCGATCTCCTCGAAGCTCTCCGGACCGGTCCGGGGCCAAAACAGCGTGCACGTGAAGCTGCGATCGGGGTTGGGCAAGGCGATCATCATCGAGCTGCCGCGCGGCCAGATGTGCAGGGCGTCGGGTCGGAAGGCGAAGTCTCCGTCCACAGGTGGCAGGGCCAGCTCCTTGTACTGGTGACCCAGGTAGTCCTGCCGATAGTCGAAGCCCGGCCTCGTCTGCATTCGCCCCCGAACGGCGCTGTACGCCCCGTCCGCACCGATCACGACGTCGGCGCTCGCCAGCACGACTGCACCGTCCGGCCCGTCGAAGGTCATGGTCCCGGCATCGATGTCCAGGGTCGTGAGCCGATGTGAGAACGAAGCCTGCACCGCCTCATCGGCCAGGGCCACCTCGAGCAGAGCATTGTTGAGCGCCCCGCGGCTGATCGAGTAGATCGCTCGATCCCCACCTGCGCTGTAGGGCTGAAAGTTCGTCTGACCATCGATGTCATGGATGAGGCGCCCATGCATCGGCAAACCCTCGGCGAGCACCTGGTCACGGATGCCCACTCGCTCCAGGGCATCGAGCCCACGAGCGGACAGGGCGAGGTTGATCGACCGACCACGCTCGGCAGCAGTCGTGCGCGGATCAGGGCGACGCTCGTACAGGTGTACCTTCAGGCCTCGCCGGGCCAGCATGATCGCCATCAGGGAGCCGGCCAAGCCGGCACCGACGACAGCGACCTCCTGCTGCGCGGTCACGACGCACCCGTCGCTGCCAGGGCCGTCGCCACCCGATGACAGTCCTCGTAGGTGTTGTACAGCGGCGTCGGAGCCACCCGGATGACGCTAGGTCGTCGGACGTCGACGATGACGCCGTGCTCGTGCCGCATGCGGGCAGCTTGGTCTCCGGCGTCCGAGCCGCCCACCCGCACCGACAGCTGAGCCCCCCGGACGGCCGGGTCGCGAGGGGTGATCACGGTGGCGCCGATCGTTGGCAGCACCTCGCCGAGCAAGGACTCGAGATACGCCGTGAGGCGTTCACTGCGCTTGCGCAGGGCGTCGATCCCGGATGCGTCGAAGATACCCAGGGAGGTGAGCACCGGAGCCATGGCCAGGATCGGCGGGTTGGACAGCTGCCAAGCGTCCGCGCTCAGGGTCGGTGTCAGCTCGGGGAGCATCTCGAAGCGGTTGCTCGGGTCGTTGCTCCACCAGCCGGCCAATCGGTGCAACGAGGGGTCCTCTACATGCCGCTCATGCACGAAAGCCCCCGCAACCGCCCCAGGGCCGGAGTTGAGGTACTTGTAGGTGCACCAAGCAGCAAAGTCGACATCCCAGTCATGCAGGAGAAGGGGCACGTTGCCGGCGGCGTGCGCGAGGTCCCAGCCGACCGTCGCTCCGGCCTGGTGACCCAGCCGGGTCACCTCCGCGATGTCCATGAGTTCACCGGTCAGGTAGTTGACTCCGCCGAAGAGAAGCAGCGCGATCGTGGCTCCCTCCCGCTCCAGGAACTCGGCGATGTCTTCAGTGCGAAGGACTGATTCACCCGCGCGTGGCGCCATCCGCACGACTGCGTCGTCCTGTGAGTAACCGCGAAAGTTGGCGTGGCTGCGCACGGCATAGCTGTCCGACGGAAAGGCCGAGTCCTCGATGATGATCCGATACCGGTCAGCAGTGGGTCTGTAGAAGGTCGCCATGAGCAGGTGCAGGTTGACCGTCAGTGAGTTCATGGCGACGGTCTCGCGCTCGAGCGCGCCGACGAGGCGGGCTGCCGGACCACGCAGCAGGGCGTGATAGTCAACCCAGGGGCGTTCGGCTTCGACATGCCCCTCGACCCCGAAGGTGGCCCAGTCGTCAAGCTCCTGGGTCAGGTCAGCAAGCAGACGCTTGGGTTGCAGACCCAAGGAGTTGCCGGCGAGATAGGCAATCTCTCCTCCGTCGGGGTGAGGAGGAATGCGAAACTCCGCCCGGCGGGTGGGCACTGGATCGGCCGCCTCCAGCGCCCGGGCCTGTTCGACGTCGAGGCTCATGCCTGTGCCCTTCCTGATCGGATGATTCGTCGCGGAGCGCTGACCCCCAAGAAGCTCAGGGCATTGTCGCGAAGCACGAGCGTCTTCTCCTCCTCGGAAAGCAGAGCGGTCCGGCGCACCACCCCACCGGCCGGGCGTTCGCCGAGCGGATAGGGATAGTCGCTGCCCATGACCACCCGATCGGATCCCATCACATCCAACAGCAGCCGAAGTGGGCGGTCGTCGAACACCACGCTGTCGACGTACATCCGATCCACATAGTGGGACGGCGGGTGCTCCGAGGTTCCAATGATGTCGTGGCGTCGATGCCAGGCGTTGTCCATCCGACCAAGCCAGTAGGCGAATGAACCACCACCGTGGGCGAAGCAGATCCGCAGGTCGGTCGACACTCGGTCCAGAACGCCACCAAGGATGAGGGCAGTGATGGACAGATGCGTCTCGGCCGGCATCCCTGCGAGCCACTGGGCCATCCAGCGGTCGTTGCGCACGTTCACGGGCATGTCCCAGGGGTGAACGAAGACCGGAATCCCCTGGTCGGCGCAGTGCTGCAAGAACATCTCGATTCCGGGATCGTCGAGGTCACGGTCACCGACGTGATTGCCGACCTCGACGCCACGGAAACCGGCGTCGCGGCACCGGTCGACCTCCACGCACGCGGCCTCCGGATCCTGCAGCGGCACCTGGCAGAACGGCCACAGTCGTTCAGGGGCGGGGGCACAGACCTCCAGCGTCAAGTCATTGAAGATCCGGGCCACCTTGATTGCCTGATCGGCCGGCCGGCCGTACGCGAAGAACACCGGAGTCGGTGACACCACCTGCACCTCGACGCCTTCGTTGTCCATGTCCGCCAGCCGTACGTCTGCGTCCCACGCGTCAGAGGTGATCCGACGGAACTCTCGATCGCCCAGCAGGATCATCGCTTCGCGCTCGGACTCGACACGCAACCGTGGCCAGTCGGTCCCCGGCCCGACGGCCTCTGCCAGGTCCGGCCAGCCCTTGGGAACCAAATGGCTGTGCACGTCGATCGCCGTCGGTGCGGGTGGCTTGTCGGCACAGTCGTTCGGCATCGGATCCACCTCCCCAGCATGGTGGGCTCGAGCAGGCTATGTCGATCCGTCTTAGAGTGCGGGCATGACCAGTACGGACAACACCCGGCCCATCGAGCAGGGAGTCGTCTCAGACTTCCGAGTCAATCTCTCCTACGGCGCCTACCTGCACCTGGATGAGGTCCTCGGCGCCCAGCATGTCGTGAGCAGCCCCCCGCACCACGACGAGATGCTGTTCATCATCCAGCACCAGACCTCCGAGCTCTGGCTCAAGCTGATGCTCCACGAGCTGCGCGCTGCGCAGCTCCACCTGCGATCCGATGACCTGCCCATGACGCTCAAGGGCCTGGCGAGGGTGAAGAGCATTCAGCGCACGCTCGCCGAGCAATGGTCGGTGCTCGGGACCTTGACGCCGTCGGAGTACGCCGAGTTCCGTGGATTCCTCGGGACGTCATCGGGATTCCAGTCCTACCAATACCGTGCGGTCGAGTTCATCCTCGGCAACAAGAACAAGCAGATGCTGGAGATGTTCGAGCACGACTCGGCGTCTCAGCAGATGCTTGACGAGCTACTGCATGCGCGAAGCTTCTACGACGAGTTCCTGCACTACCTCGCCCGTCACGGGCACGCCGTACCCAAGGCCTTGCTTGAGCGTGACGTCACGCGTGCCCACGCGTTCGAACCCGACCTGGTGCCAGTGATCCTCGAGATCTATCAGGACCCGCAGACGTACTGGGCTGCCTATGAGACGTGCGAAGAGCTTGTCGACCTGGAGGAGAACTTTCAGATCTGGCGGTTCCGCCATCTCAAAGTGGTCGAGCGAATGATCGGTTGGAAGCCGGGCACCGGTGGGTCCTCCGGAGTCGACTTCCTCCGCAGGGCTCTGGATCTGACCTTCTTCCCTGAGCTCTATGCGGTCCGCACCGAGATCGGCGGTTGAGTAGGTGACGTCATCGCCTGCCACCGCGTCGATGCCGGTCCACGAAGGCGAACCCGCTCGACCCGACCGCTAGCCCCATGAGCAACCCCAACGCGATGCCGATCATGGTCGCTCCGGTCGTGACCAACGCACTCATCCCGTCCACCCGGTCGTTGCCCAGCAGGCTCGTCACCCCGACGAGTCCGAGGGCACCGGGCACGAGCAACCAGAAGGCCGGCAGAAAGCTGACCAACAACGGCGGCCCGCTGCGCTGCCGGGCGACGAACATCGCCACGGGCGTCATGACCAGGGCACCGATGAACGCCGACAGCTGCGTGCCCAGGAACAAGCCACCGATCACCTGGCCCGCATAGGCGGCGTAGAGCACGAGAACGATCCAACCGAGGGCGTCACGCCGAGCGCACTGATTGATCACCAGGCCGATCCCGAACAGGGCAACGCCGATCCATGGCGCAAGATCCCCAAGCCCGTGATGCGCGACCTTGTCGAGTGAGGCACCGGGAACGCCAACCAGCTGAGCCCCAGCCAGGATGCCAACAGCAAGCAGGACCAGCTGCATCGTGCCAGCGGCCAGCCGCCCAGCGCCAGCGATCATCTGCCCCGTGGCCAGCTCGATCACGGCCGTTGTCAGCAGCGCTCCGGGCAGGAATGTGACGAGGGGGGACACCAATGGAGCCAGGACACCGATGTCCCAATTCGTGCGGCCCAGCAAGAACACGACCACCGACACCACGAAGGTGCTCGCAAGCAGCAAGAAGACTTGGTAGGGCTGACTGACCCGGGCGAGCACAAGCCGGGCGGCCCCGACCGCAGCCCCCAAGCAGGCCGCGACGAGCAGATCGGTCCAACTGGCCCCGAGCAGCAGCGCGATCCCCAGCGTCTGGATGACGTAGCCCAGCAGCCGAGCGCGCATGCTGAACGGCGCCGGGAGCCTCCGAGCGGCCCGAAGCCGGGTCAGCCCTTCCGCTGGGGAGATCTCTCTGCGAGTCGCGCCGGTGACGACCCGATAGATGGCATCGACCTGGTCCAGGCGCAGCGGGTTGCTCCCGGTCGCCGCTACGGCCGTCTGCACAGAGCCCTCGCCAGGCATCGAAATCATCAACGCGGTGGGGAAGACGATGAACTCCGCATCCTGAACACCGTTGACTCGCGCAACCTTGTCGAGGGTCAGCTGGACGCGCGTGACGGGGTCGTTCGAGTCGGTCATCGCCTCGCCGAGCTCGACGAGAAAGGTCATGGTGACATCGGGGACACCCTCGAGCGACGGCACCGGCGACAAACCTGCCGCGGGATCCGCGTCGCGCCAAGACATCATGTCCAGCGGCCCATCATCAGCCTGGCTCAGCACCTCAGACCGCAGTGCGTCGGGGCTGGCTTCGAGGTCCTCGTCCGCTCGTCGATAGACGACTCGCAGCACGACCGCGACCGCCAGGAGCACCAAGATCGCGATCGCCACTGACAGCAGCGGGATGTTGGAGGTCTGGGCGGCCGGTTTGCTCGCCGGGCGACTGGGCTTGTCGGTCTTCGTTGCCGACGGGGAAGGCGACGCCGGCTCGGACTGTGAAGTCGACTCTCCGGGGCTCGCCGTCGAGGTGGGCTTCGGGGAGCTGGTCTCGGTGGGTGATTCGTCAGGAGTGGTTGACGGCGTGGGTTGATTCGTGGGGCTGACCGTCGCGCTGCTTCCCGGAGACGGCGAAAGCGTGGGCGTCGCGTCCACCGCGAAACGCCCGTCCTGCGCCGTCGCCTCCCCTGCAGCGATGCCAACAACGACGATGGCACCGAAAGCCACGGACCCGATGACCGCAAGCCTGACCAGCCGGCGCCAGGCCCCCCGGAGGCCCGTCATGGTCCCCCGCGTGTGCCTCATGACAGGCCATCATGTCGCGCCCGTGCCCTCGTGCGAGAGCGCAACACGGCGCCGGGTCAGGCGCAGTCGAGCAGGGTCGCCAGCTTCGTAGTCACGGTGGCGAAGGCGCGCAGCCGTACGATCTCCGGCTCGGAGCGGTCGAGGAGGACGCCGATCGCTTCGTCTGAGACACCGAGCGCGCTCGCGTGGGCAGCGAGGCCGCGCACGCCACCCTCAGCCGAGGAGAAACCCTCGACCTCCAAGGTGGCGGCCAGGTCATCGATGAGGCGCTGCGTCGTCGCGTTGAGGGAGCCCGCTCCGGTGTGCTGAACGGTGGTGGTGGTCGGTGCTGCCGGCATGGTCGGTGACGTCAGGTTTGCTGACGGCGCTGGCGTGGTCGTGGTCGTGGCCTCGAGGGTCATCTCGGGTCCCCTTTCTCGTGCAAACCACGGTACGGACCTGCAGCGATAAGTACAAACGATATTTCTTTACCATAATGATTTGATATGCTTATCATATGGCGAACCTCCAAGACCTCGAGCTCAGGCACCTCGCCGCGTTGCGAGCCGTGGCGCAGGAGGGCTCGTTCGGCCGCGCCGCCGCTCGCCTTGGTTTCTCCCAGTCGGCGATCAGCCAGCAGATCAGCGGCCTCGAACGTGCCCTGGGTGAGCCGGTCTTCGACCGGCCCGGCGGTCCACGCCGCCCTGAGCTGACGCCGGCCGGCCGGATGCTGCTCCGTCACGCCGAGTCGATCCTCGATCGCGTCGCCTTGGTCCAGGATGAGCTGGACGCTCTCAGGTCGGGCACAACCGGACGTCTGGTCGTCGGCACCTTTCAAAGCGTCTCTGTCAAGCTGCTGCCGGCCATCGTGGGGCGGTTGCGCATCGAGGCTCCCGACATCGACATCCGGCTCGTTGAGACCGATCTTGACCCCGTGCTGATCGACGGCCTGCTGAAGGACGAGATGGACATCGCGTTCATGGTGGGTCCGATCAATGACGACCGGATCGAGTTCATCGAGCTTCGCCGCGACCCGTTCGTGGTCGTCCTTCCCGGTGACGAGTCGACCGCGCCAGACCCATACCCAACGCAGCGGCTCGACAGCGTCGCGATGGTCGGCGAACAGCTGTGCTCCTGCCAGCTGCTGATCGAGCAGGGCCTCCAACAGTTCGGGGTGCGCCCGACCTATGTCTTCCGGTCGAACGACAACAGCGCCGTTCAGGCCATGGTGCGTGCTGGCATGGGAGCTGCGGTGATGCCACTCCTGGCCGTCGAGAGCACCGACCCCGACATCGCTGTTCGCTTTCTCGATCCCCCGCTCGAGCCTCGGATCATCGGGTTGGCGGTGCTCCGCGGGCGCACCCGCGCGCCAGCGACGAACCGATTCATCGAGCTCGCGATCGAGTCCTGCAGGGCCATCCCAGACAGCGTTTCGGCATAGCCGATCCACCTAGCTTTCGCGGGACTGAGCTTCGAAGAACTGCGCGAGCCGCGTAAACCCCTCCTCGAGGCTGACTCGAGGAGCCCAGTCAAGGGCAGACCGCGTGGCCTCCTGCTCGAACCAGTGGGCGGTGGCGAGCTGCTCAGCCAGGAAGCGGGTCATCGGCGGGTCTTCATCATTTCCGCGCCATCCCCACCAGGTGTCCACCGCAGCACCAGCCAGCCAGGCTAGCCGGAAAGGCACCCGCCCCCTTGGCCCAGGCACGCCGGCCGCAAGACAGATGCGTCGGGTGATCTCAGCGATCGGACGGGGCTCGCCGTTGGTGACGACGAACGCACGACCACCCACCTCAGGCGCCCGCTCGACTGCGGCCACCAGCGCGTCCACCGCGTTGTCGATGTAGGTGGTGTCGATCAAGGCGGTCCCGCTTCCGACCAGCGCCAGCCGGCCGGAGCGCGCGCGGGAGACGAGGCGACCGACCAGCTGAGTGTCTCCGGGACCCCAGACCAGGTGCGGCCGCACGGCAACCACGGCCATCGATGGACTGTTGGCAGCCAAGGCGATCCCTTCAGCCATCGCCTTGCTCCGCGCGTAACCTCCGCGCGCGAGGTCAGGCTCGGCTTGACCCGCTGAAGCCCCGACCAAGGAGGACCCGGCATGCGCGACCGAAGGTGACGAGACCTGGACGAACCGGCTGACTCCCGCAGCTGCGGCAGCCTCGACCAGCCCGCGGGTGCCGTCGACGTTGATCCGGAGGTAGTCGCCCCAATCCCCGATGACGTGCACCTTGGCGGCCAGGTGGATCACCGCATCCATACCGCGAACAGCTCCACGTACTTTCGCGCCGTCGCTGATGTCACCCAGCCGCTCGTCGAGGTCCAACCCACTGGGACGCCGCTGCAAAACCGTCACGTCATGCCCATTGCGCTGCATGGCCAAAGCCGTGCCGCGCCCAAGCAGACCCGACGCTCCGGTGACGAGAACCCTCATCCGCAGATCACGACAAGACGGCGGTCGCCCAGCGCGCCAGAGCGCCGCGATCGACCTTGGAGTTGTGCCTGATGTCGACGGGAAGGGATGTCCGGGACAGCACCGCCGCCACGTCCGGCCCCAGAGAGGCACGTACGGCTGTCGCGACCTCCGGGGGCGCCAATGGCTCAGTGCGACGTTGCCGATGGGCAGGTACCACAACGATCACCACGACCTGCGCACCTGCAGGCCCGACCCCCACCGCGGCGGCTCCGCGCACCCCGGGCAAACCTTCCACCCGTTGCTCGAGGCCGACCGGAGTGACGGGGCCCCGCGCCGTGGTGATCACGTGCTGCAGCCGCCCTTCGATCCACAGGCGACCCTGCTCATCGAGGTGACCGACGTCCCCGGTGCGGTGGCCCCCTCCGCGGACCGACGCGGCCTGAGCTCCCCAGAGGCGGTCGTAATGATCCTTCATCCACGCCGCGCGCACCACGATCTCCCCGGTGACTTGCGGGTCTCGGGTCGACCCCCCGCGCGGCCGACCGTTGCGGTCCAAGGGGTCGATCTGGACGATGACCCCGTCGACCGGGCGCCCGACGCAGACCCCGGGCGCGACTGATCCGAGCTCTCCCGCAGCAACTCGCTCGTCCAACGAGATATCGGCCACAGGCAGGACCTCGGTCATGCCGTACGGCGTGCGCGCCTGCGCATTCGGGAACAGCCCGCCGACGTCGCTCAACAGGTGGACCGGCACCGGAGCACCGGCGCTCATCAGCAGCCGAACGCTGGCCAACGTCTCACGCTGTGCTGGAAGCAAGCGACCGCGCGTGTCCCAGACGTTGCGCAGGGACGCAGGCGAGGCCCACACCATCGTCGCGCCGACGGCTGCGATGGCATCAGCCAACGAAGGTGCGGTGAGACTCGCAGGTCGGGTGACGTCCATGTCGGGAACCGCAGAGGCGATGCCCAGGACGGGGCCGTACAACGCAAACGGCGCGAAGGCTGCAACCAGGCGATCGTCGTCGGCAACGGCGTAGTGGCGCGCCAAGGCGTCGCGGTTCGCCTCGATCTGAGCATGCCGGTAGACCACCCCCTTGGCCGGTCCGGTCGCACCCGAGGTGAACAGCACGGCCGCCTCGTGGTCGGCTGCTGGGAACTCCGGCAGGTGTGCGCCGCGCCCGGCACGCACAAGTTCCGCGAGCGTCGCCTCGGCGCCAAGAAGCCGAGCGCGTCGCGAAGACATCCCCACCCCGAACCGCCGCCCACCGACTCCGAGAGCGCGTACAGCGATCAACCCGCGCTCGATCGCGATCACGTGCTCCGGCCAGGCACCCCGCAGAGCGCGAGCCAGACCCCGCACCCCCAACCCGGCGTCGGCGACGACGATCACTGCACCGATCCGCCAGCAGGCATAGACGGCCGCGGCAAGATCGGCGCCTGGGGGAATCAACAACGCGACTCGCTCACCGGGGCGCACGCCGGCCGCGTAAAGACCGGCGGCAACCCCGTCGACCACGTCGTTCAGCTTCCGCCAGCTGACACGACGACCGTGCCCCGAGAGCTCGACCAGCGCCGTCTCGCCAGCTGCGATCGGGTCGGCCGCCTTGCGCGCCAGCTCAGCACCCATCGGCCGGCGAACCTCGGTTGGCTCAGGAGTGGCGGGTCCGGCGGGGCCTACCGCGTCGTTGACCTGGTCAGCCGTTATCAGTGTGGGCGGCAGTGTTTCGACCCATTCCCGGATGTCGTCGATCGCCCGCGGAGCGTCCTCCGTCACGAGATGGGACGCACCCTCGTAGCGATGGACGTCCGCGTGCGGAAGGCGTTCCACCATGTCGCGGAGGTAGAGATCAGAAAAGACGGGGTCGGCGGGTCCCCACGCCAGCAGCGCCGGCACCTCGAGCTCGCAGACACCACGCGCTATCTCGTCCAGCGCCACTTTCGACGGATGGTTGTCCGACAGCGGGATATCAGCCACGAAGTCAGCTACGGCGCGACGGCGCTGCCTCGTGCGGTAAGGCGCGGCGAAAGAGCGGCGAACCTCCGCTGGCAACGCTGGGCGGGACAGCGCGGTCGTGCCTCGAACGAAGGCAGGCGTCCACTCGCAAACTGCGCGGAGGATCCCCGGTGTGCGTGCTAGCCGGATCAGGCTCGGGGCGCGGGAGCCGGGAGGTTGATGGACAGCGGTGTTGGTCAAGACGACCCCAGCGAGTTGGTCTTGGTGCGACAACGCCCAGCCCAAGGAGATCGGACCGCCCCAGTCGTGGGCCACAGTCACCACTGGACCGCTCAGCTCCATGGCTGAGGTCAAGTCGCTGAGATCGGCGATTCGCTGCGCGAGCAGCCGCGGTTCAGGCAACCGTTCCGACCAGCCCATGCCGAGCTGGTCGACGGCCGTCACCCGCCACCGGTTGGGCGGTTTGGCTAACAAGGCTCGCCACAGGTAGGACCAGGTCGGGTTGCCGTGGACGCACAGCAGGGTCCCGATCTGATCGTCGACCGGCCCGGTGTCGAGAACGTGAAACCCACGCAGGATGCCGTCTGCGTCGACCACCTCGATCAGGCGCGACCACTCGGGATCGAGCCCGGCCAGGGCCGCGCTTGGCCGAACGGCCGGTTGCGAGAAGTCGGCCTCGCTCACCACTCGATCTCGAGGGCCGAAGCGTTGAGCCCCGACCCGATGCCCATGAGCAACACACTGTCTCCGGGGCTGAGGGAGTCAGTTTCATGCGCGAGAGTGAAGGGAACCGATGCCGGGCCAATGTTGCCGCGGGTCGGGAAGGTGCTCGGCGCCTTGTCGGGATCGATGTTCAGCGCCTTGGTGATCGCCGCGGTGTGCACCTTGGAGATCTGGTGAGACACGTATCGGTCCATCGCGCCCCACTCATGATCACCCTTGGCTTCTTCCCACAGCTCGATCGAGAGCTGTAGGCCAGCGGCGAACAGCGCCTTGGAATCGGTGCGCATGTCCTCGAGGGTCCCGACGCACAGCTCGTGGTGCTCGGTCGCCGCCCGTGTGGCTCCACCTACCACCCGATGACCCTCGGGATGCTCGTCCTTGCGGCCGAGCACCATGGCCGCGCCCCCGGAACCGAGGGTCAGCGAGGCGAACTGCGACCAGACGTCCTCGGCGGTTGTCTCAGGTCGCGCGAGCCGCTCAATGGTGAGCTCCTGGGTGCGACGGCTGCCCTCACCGTCGACGACCACGGCGTAGTCGACATGACCCGCATCGATCATCGTGGCGGCCAGGTGCATCGCGTTGACGAAGCCGAGGCACGCATTGGAGAGGTCGAAGTTCATGCACGCAGGCGACAGGCCGAGCTGGTGGTGGACCGCAACGGCCTTGCTCGGCTCAAGGTGGTCCCGGCACACCGACGAGTCGATCAGCAGACCGATCTTGCGCGGGTCGACCCCGGAGTCGGCAATCGCCTTCGCCCCAGCCATGGACGCTGCGTCGACGAAGCTGACGTCCTCCGTCCACCAACGGCGCTCCTCGATGCCGGCCACGACGGAGAGCATCCCCGGCCGAAATCCAGTGCGGTCGTATGTCTCAGCCAGCTGCTCGTCGAAGGACGCCGAGGAGACCACGATGGGTGCGTCCACGGCGGTGACGGACAGGATCGCCGCATTGCTGTGCTGGAAGTTCACGTTCCCAGGCAGGGCAGCCCGCTCAGATCGTTCCGGGCGGTCGGTGGGCTCAGCCAGGTTCAGTGGGTCGGTCATGGAGTGCCTTTCGCGGCGAGCGGTCTGTGCGGTAGATGCCTCGGCTCAGACCAGCACTCAGGGCAGGGTCTCGACCGGCGTTCATGTTCTCACGAGGAGGTCTGACCCCGGAAACTCGCACCCACTGGATCGGGTCCACGATGGTCGTCGCTCAGGCGTCGACCTCTTCGTCAACAGCGCCGACGAACTGCGCGTTGTACAGCGCCGCATAGGCGCCGTCCTGGGCGAGCAAGCCTTCGTGGTCGCCCTGCTCGACGATGCGACCCTCCTCCATCACCAGGATCAGGTCAGCGTCCCTGATCGTCGAAAGGCGGTGTGCGATGACAAAGCTCGTGCGGTCTGACCGCAGCGCCGCCATCGCCTGCTGCACCAACACCTCGGTCCGCGTGTCGACCGAACTGGTGGCCTCATCGAGGATGAGCAGCGAAGGGGCGGCGAGGAAGGCGCGCGCAATGGTCACCAGCTGGCGCTCACCCGTGCTGAGACTGCTTCCCTCGTCGTCGATGACCGTGTCGTAGCCGTCAGGCAAGGAGTGCACGAACCGGTCGACGTACGTCGCCCGCGCCGCATCGAGCACCTCGGCCTCGGTCGCGTCCGGGCGACCGTAGGCGATGTTGTCTCGGATGGTTCCCCCGAACAGCCAGGTGTCTTGAAGCACCATCCCGATCTGACCGCGCAATGCCTCGCGGGTCATCGTCGAGATGTCCACCCCGTCAAGGGTGATCCGCCCGCCGTCGAGCTCATAGAACCGCATCACCAGATTGACCAGGGTCGTCTTTCCCGCACCGGTGGGGCCGACGATCGCCACTGAGTGCCCCGGGCTGGCCACCAGGGAGAGGTCCTCGATCAGCGGCTGGTCGGGCAGATAGCGGAACGAGACCTGCTCGAACTCCACGCGACCACGCGGGTCGGTGACAGCAGCAGGGACAGGCGGGTCGGGGACTTGCTCCTCGGCGTCGAGCAGCTCGAACACACGCTCCGCCGACGCCACTCCTGACTGGAGCAGGTTGGACATCGACGCCACCTGGGTGAGCGGCTGGCTGAACTGCCGGGAGTACTGAATGAATGCCTGGACATCACCGAGTGACATGCTCCCCGACGCCACCTTCAGCCCCCCGATGACGGCGATGAACACGTAGTTGAGGTTTCCGATGAACATCACCGAGGGCATGATGATCCCGGAAAAGAACTGCGCCCCGAAGCTGGCCTTGAACAACGCTTCGTTGCGCTCTTCGAAGACCAACTCAGCTTCTTCCTGGTGCCCGAAGACCTGCACCAGCGAGTGTCCGCTGTAGGTCTCCTCGATGTGCCCGTTGAGTCGCCCCGTTTGAGCCCACTGCTGCACGAACAACGGCTGAGACCGCTTGGCCACCAGCGAGGTCACGAGGACCGACAGCGGCACTGTCACCAAACCGACCACAGCGAGCAGCGGCGAGATGATGAACATCATCGTGAGGACGCCAACCAGCGTGAGAAGAGAGTTGAGCAGCTGGCTCATGGTCTGTTGCATCGTCTGCTGGATGTTGTCGATGTCGTTAGTGACCCGACTGAGCAGGTCCCCAGTGGACTTGCTGTCGAAATAGCCGAGCGGTAGCCGGTGGAGCTTGTCCTCCACTTCCTGGCGCAACCGCAGGACGGTTCGTTGGACGACTCCGTTCAAGACATAACCCTGGAGCAACATGGCCAGGGACGCCGCGACATACAGCACGAGAACAAGCAGCAGGATGCGACCCAGGTCTGTGAAATTGACTCCTTGACCTGGCACTACCGTCATGCCCGAGAGCAAGTTTGCAAACCCGTCCTGACCCTCCGCCCGAGCGGCATCGATCGCCTGTTGCTGAGTAATTCCGCTCGGCAGCTGAGCCCCGATGACCCCTTCGAAGATCACGTTGGTGGCGTTGCCGAGCAGTTTGGGTCCGATGACGCTGAGACTCACGCCGATCACGGTGAGGAGGAGGACGACCGCGGCCAACCAACGTTCGGGACCCAGCATGCCCAGCAGACGCCGGGCTGAGGGCCAGAAGTTCAGCGACTTCTCCGCTGGCATCCCAGCGCTCATGGCGGCACCAGGACCACGCATCGGCGGACCAGGCGGCCGAGCCGGCGCCGTCTGCTGACTCATGCGGCGCTCTCAGCGGGAAGCTGCGACTCGACGATCTCCAGGTAGGTCGGACAACTGCTCAACAGCTGCTCGTGCGTGCCGGAACCCACCAGTCCACCATCCTCGATCACCAGGATCTGGTCAGCGTCGATGATGCTCGAGACGCGCTGGGCGACCATGAGAATGGTCGCCGACCGGATGAGCGGACGGAGCGCAGCGCGAAGCCGCGCGTCAGTGGCGAGGTCGAGTGCCGAGAAGGAGTCATCAAACAGGTAGATCTCCGGCTTGCGAACCACCGCTCGGGCAATGGCAAGGCGTTGACGCTGACCGCCGGAGAAGTTGGTCCCGCCCTGAGACACAGGAGCGTGCAGACCTTCGGGAAGTGCCCTGACGAAGTCTTCCGCCTGTGACGTACGCAGCGCCGCCCAGAGCTCGTCGTCGGTTGCTGCCGGCAGGCCGTAGCGGAGGTTGGTGGCCACCGTGCCGGAGAACAGATAGGCCTTCTGGGGCACCAGCCCGATCCGGCTGCGCAGTATCTCCGGATCGAGATCGACGACGTCGACGCCGTCGACCAGAACACTTCCGCCTGTGGCATCGAACAGCCGCGGGACGAGCGACAGCAGGGTGGTCTTGCCGGCTCCGGTACTGCCGATGATCGCGGTGAGCTGGCCCGGACCGGTCCTGAAGCTGACATCCCGCAGAACCGGATGTTCGGCCCCAGGGTATTGAAACGACGCCCCCACCAGCTCGACAGTGGCGTGACCTCGGACGACCGAGACCGGAGAGCTCGGGGGGACGACCGAGGACTCTGTTTCTAGGACCTCGGTAAGGCGTTCGGCTGAGACCGCGGCTCGCGGCACCAGGACCAGCATGAACGTCGCCATCATGATGGCCATCAGGATCTGCATGAGATAGCTGAGGAACGCGGTCAGGGCGCCGACCTGCATCTCCCCCGCTGCCACCCGGTGGCCACCGAACCACAGCACGGCCACGCTCGACACGTTGAGAACCAGCATGACGGTGGGAAACATGTAGGCCATCAGCCGGCCGACCCGAAGCGCTGTATCGGTGAGGTCGGCGTTGGCAGAGCCAAAACGCTCCCGTTCGGCATCCTCACGGACAAACGCGCGAACGACCCGAATGCCCGTGATCTGCTCACGCAGGACCCGGTTGACGACATCGATGCGCACCTGCATCCGCCGGAACTGCGGCACCATCCGCGAGATGATGAAACCGACCGCCGCAACCAGGACCGAGACGCTCACCACGATCAGCCAGGACAGCCCCAGGTCCTCGCGGAGGGCCATGATGATGCCGCCGATGCACATGATCGGGGCGGACACCATGAGCGTGAACGTGAGCAGCACCAGCATCTGCACCTGCTGCACATCGTTCGTCGTTCGGGTGATCAGCGAGGGCGCGCCGATCCCGGTCACCTCACGAGCGGAGAACGTACCCACCCGGTGGAATATCGCAGCCCGGGTGTCCCGCCCGAACGCCATGGCGGTGCGCGCCCCGAAATAGACGGCCGAGATCGAGCAGACGACTTGGATGAGAGTGACCCCGAGCATGACCGCACCGATCCGCACGATGTAGCTCGTGTCGCCGAGAGCAACACCGTTGTCGATGATGTCGGCGTTGAGACTCGGCAGGAACAAGGCGGCCAAGGTGGCGCCCAGCTGAAGCACGACTATGACAACGACGGCACGGGAGTAGGGCCGTAGGTACGTGCGGAGCAGATCGAGAAGCACTCACCCCTCCAGAGGGACGGCCCGGTCCATTGCCCGGCGGGTCAGGATGTAGTTGGGCTCGGGCTTGCGGCTGCGGCGGACTGGCACGCGGCTGCCTGGTCCCGAACGATTTGCTGCTGGGCTCGCAACTCGGCAACGAGATCGCTCAGCTTGGCGGCGTCCAGGTCCTTGGCGGCCTGAGCCGCCTCATCGACGATGGAGAGCAACGCCTGGCTGTCTGTCGCGACCTGGACACAGTCGCCGGGGACCACCAGGTCGGGCGCAGTTGTGCGGGTCGGTGACGGGACCGGCGTCGTCGTCGATCCGGCGTTGGGCGTGCCGTCGCTCCCGAGCCCCGCCAACGCGATGACCCCGCCCCCGAGGACAAGTCCGACGAGAAAAGTGACGGCAGGGATGAGCCACCAACGAGTCCCGGACTTGTCCGCGGTCCAAGAATCCGCCGACCCCGAAGCGTCGTCAGCCTTCTCAGGGTGTTCTGGTTGCTCGGTCAACGCATCGTCCTGCCGTCCAGTCCCCGCTGATGGCGGAGATCTCTTCTCGAGCCTATGCCCGGGGAGCCTGGTGAGATAAACAGGCACAATGCCTACACACGCGCTGACCGCCGGATCTGATGACATCCGACTCTGGGACGGGATCGTCGTGTTCTGGGTCGTCTTCTGGATCGTGATGGGCGCGGCCATCGGCGTCACGATCTGGAGCCTCTCCGGTCTGGCCGACAGCACCGTCGAGTCCGGCCGTGCCCTGGACAGCGCCGGGCAGGCGTTGGAAGGAATTGGCAGGGTGCCGGTCATTGGCGATGGCCCGGGCGAGTTCGGGACCCAGGTGCGAGCCACGGCCAGTGGCATCGTGGAGAACGGCGAGCAAGCCGGGCACAGTCTGAAGATCCTGGCCGTGCTCCTCGGCGTGTCCATCGCCGTGGTCCCCAGCGTTCCTGTCATCGGATTCTACCTGCCGTTTCGGCTGGCCCGCCGACGCGACGTCCGCCAGATCCGGACAGCACTCCAAGCAGGCGGGCTGACCCCACAGCTCCAGCAGTACCTGGCCGGACGCGCCGGCGTCCATCTGACCTTCGCGCAGGTCGGCGCCGGACTCCCGACGTCGGCAACGCCCGAGGTCGCAGCTCTGGCCAAGGCTGAGCTGGAGCGGCTCGGCATCCAGTCCTCGCCGTCAGCACCCGGTGCATGACGCTGCCGTCAGACGGGCTCGAGATCGCCGGTCGCAAACGCCAACGGCCACGGTTCGCGCAGATCTACGCGACGGCCATCATCCGGCTGCGCTGGCTGGTCATTGCCGCCTGGATCATCATCGTCGCCTTCACGACCATCTACCTGCCGGTCCTGGGATCTGGCGAAGACGAGGTCGCCAGCATCATCCCCACTGAC
Source organism: uncultured Actinomycetota bacterium (assembly GCA_963819985.1). Taxonomy (GTDB): domain Bacteria; phylum Actinomycetota; class Actinomycetes; order DATJPE01; family DATJPE01; genus JANPBY01. The sequence goes on from CAWFYH010000003.1 coordinate 431,105, forward strand.
AGTCCGGCTCTGAAAGCAGAGTTCCGGTCGATCAACGCCTTTGGCTACCCGCTGACCAGCCGAACCGCTGTCATCCAGCGCGACCCGGCGGGGTTGTCGCCCTACGTGCAGGCCGAATCGGTCCTTGACGCCCTGGCCGTGAACCAGTCACCTCCGCCCTATCCGTTGCTTGGCGCGCTCCCTCTTACTAACACGTTTCGGTTGTTCCCAGCCTCGGCCGAGAGCGATACCGCGGTCCTGACCTACCTGTTCATGAACCCTTTCGCGAGTCTCGATGACCAGCAGCGTGGCGCGCAGGCCTACATCGAAGCCCATCTCAGTGACGAGGACGACTACACGGTCGGGGTGACGGGAAGTGTGCCTGCGCGTGCGCAACAGGCGCACCTGGTCACCGAACGGCTGCCGGCTCTGGAACTACTGACCATCCTGGCCATTGCCGTGCTGCTAGCCGTCAACTATCGGGCGCTGTTGCCACCGGTCATGGCACTCACCGCGTCCGCGGTGGCATTCCTCGTCACCTTACGAGTCGGCGGTTACGTCGAGGAGGCTCTTGGCCTGGCCATCCCGGCTGAGCTTGAGCCGTTGCTGGTGGCCTTGCTTCTCGGGGTCGTGACCGACTACACGATCTTCTACGTCTCCGCCTACCGCAACGAGCTGCAGATCAACGAGGACCGACGGCTGGCCGCGCATCGAGCCGTCTCCTCGTTCACCCCCATCGTCTTGGCCGCCGGCATCACCGTGGCGGCCGGGACGGCCGCCTTGCTCGCTGCCAAGTCGAGCTTCTTCCAGGCCATCGGTCCGGCGATGGCGCTGTCGATCGTCGTCGGCGTGCTCGTTTCGGTGACACTCATTCCCGCCTTGCTCGCAGTCTTCGGACGTGGGGTGTTCTTCCCGTCGAAGGTCCGGCGGCCATCCCCCCGTCCCGAAGCAGCGCCAGCGGTCACCGCGAGCGATCGCTCGCTGGGGCCGCACGTGAGGCAAACGCGTTTCATCACCTGGCTGATCAAGCCCAGGAACGCAGGATTGGTCCTGGCTGCCTGCGTCGTTGGTTTGGTTCTGCTCTCCCTCCCCCTTCGCCACGTCAACCTCGGCATTGGCTTCACCCAGTCCCTGCCGTCGGACAATCCGGTCAAGCTGGCCTCGAACGCGGCAGCTGACGCGTTCGCCCCTGGGATCACCTCTCCCACCACGATCCTCATCGAGGGCGAGGGGATCACCCACGACCGGGCTGCGCTAGACACCTTCCAGTCTTTGATATCCGGGCAGCCCGGGGTTGCGGGCGTCGTCGGCCCCGCCGACAACCTCACGCCGCTCGAGGCCAATGTCGTGCTCGCCAAGACCACAGATGCCGCACGGCTGCTTGTCATCTTCGATCACGACCCCTTGGGCGCCACGGCCATCGACGACCTGTTCGCGATGCGGCAGGTCATGCCTCAACTGGTGGCCGAGAGCGGGCTGTCGGACGCCACGATCAGCATTGCCGGTGACACCGCCTTAGCAGAAGGTCTGGTGTCGGACACCGGCGAGGACCTCAAGCGAATCGCGATTGCCGCGATCATCATCAACTTCCTGCTCCTGGCGATTTTCCTTCGCGCCTTGGTCGCGCCGATCTATCTGCTGGCCAGCAGCCTGCTGGCACTGACTGCGGCCATGGGACTGACCACATTCGTCTTTCAGGACTTGGCCGGCGGCGAAGGCCTTACCTTCTACGTCCCCTTCGCGGCCTCTGTTCTGCTTATTGCCCTCGGCTCGGACTACAACATCTTCGGAGTCGGCCATGTGTGGGAGCTCGCACGAGATCTCCCGATGCGGGAGGCGATCCTCACCGCAGTCCCCGAGTCCACGCGAGCAATCGCCACCGCTGGCGTCACCCTCGCCGTGAGTTTTGCCATGCTAGTGGTCATCCCCCTTGGACCGTTCCGCGAGCTCGGCTTCGCCATGGCTGTCGGGATCTTGCTTGACGTCGTGGTTATCCGCAGCCTGGTCACCCCATGCATGCTCACCCTGGTGGGCCCGGTGAGCGGCTGGCCGAGCCATCGGTTCGCGACCCGCATCGAACCGCGCAGCCCCGCCATCGAGGCGGCCATAGCCGACGCCGCGTCGTAGCCGAGGAAGCCGGTCTAGGCCGCCGCGCTACAGCGCGGCGACCGCCGCTTCACTGCCCAGATCTTCCTTCTTGGCATTCACGATGAACAATGCGCACAGCAAGGCGCACGCCAGCAGAGCCGCGCCCCAGATGAACGCCACGTGGTAACCCTGGATGTAGGCGGCCGGAAGTGCCTGCGGCATGTCCGCTGGATTCGCGACGTTGGCCACGAGATAGGCGGTCACCGATGACGCGAACACTGTGTTGAGCAGTGCCGTACCCAGGGAACCACCGATCTGTTGGGAGCTGTTCAGCACGGCGCTGGCGACACCAGCATCGTGGTGTCCGGCGCCAAGCAGCGCCACACTCGCGGCCGGGATGAACACCCCTGCGAGCCCGGCACTCATCAACAGCTGCGCTGGCAGGACATGCGTCGCGTAGGCCGTGTCGGCGCCGATCTGCGTGAGCAGCAGCATGCCCGCGATCGCCATGATCAGCCCCGGAATCATCAGCGGGCGGGGGCCCACTCGGGGCAGCAGCTGGGAGACCAGCCCGGCCGAGAGGATGATGCCGGCGCTGAAGGGCAAGAAGGCGACTCCGGCCTTCAGCGGCGTGTAGCCGAGGTTGAACTGGAAGTAGTACGTCAGGAACAAGAACATCGCGAACAGACCGGCCCCGACGAACAAGAACATCAGATAGGAACCCCCACGGTTGCGATCGAGCACGATCCGCAAAGGCAGCAGGGGGTTGGTCGTTCGCTTCTCCCACAGCACGAATGCGGCAAGCAGAAGCACTGCAAGCACAAGGAAGAACAATGTCGTGGGTGCCGTCCAGCCCTGGACGGCGGTGTCCGCCGGGTTTTCCGGATGCGCGGCCTTGGCCGCCTCGGTGAAGCCGTAGACCAGAGAGATCAGCCCCGCCGTGGACAAGATCGCGCCCGGGATGTCGTAGCTCGTGTCCCCCGGCGCCTTGCTCTCGTGGACGACGTAGTAGCCAGCGACCGCTGCAGCCAAAGCGATGGGCACGTTGACCCCGAGGCACCAGCGCCAGGAGAAGTACTCCGTCAGGACGCCACCCAGAACCAGACCGATAGCGGCGCCGCCTCCGGAGATGGCACCGAAGACGCCGAACGCACGAGCCCGCTCCTTGGGTGCCACGAACGTGACCGTGATCAACGACAGGGCGGCCGGAGCCAAGAGCGCCGCAAAAGCGCCCTGGAGGCCACGCGCCGCAAACAGCAGTCCCGCGTTGGGGGCGAGACCCCCGAGCGCCGACGCAGCGGCGAAGCCGAGCAGCCCGATGATGAAGGCCTTCTTGCGGCCGGTGTAGTCCGCGATGCGACCACCGAGCAGCAATAGTCCGCCGAACGCCAACGTGTAGGCCGTGATCACCCACTGGCGATCGGCCGTCGTGATGCCAAGGTCGGTCTGCGCACTGGGCAGCGCGATGTTCACGATCGAGGCATCCAGCACGATCATCAGCTGAGCCACGGCGATCACGCCAAGGGCAAGCCAGCGTCGTGGATCTTCAGAGTCCATGCCCATGGGGTGCGTGGGTGCGGCAACGGGATCGGTCACAACGAGCTCCAGGTTGACGTAAGAATTCGGATCGGGCAATTGGGTGTGCCGGGCGCATCGGCGCGTGAGACTAGCGGAACCCTCCGACAACGAAAACTGGCTTTTGGGCATTCCCGCCTAGGCTGGCTGTTCGTGGCCAGCAACGAGGTGAGGGGCGCGCCCAGCGTCGAACCGGCCGAGTCGGACGTCGCTGCCCTCGAGGTCCTGCGCCGATGGGAAGCATCCGGTGCCACCTGGCAGGTCATCAACGGCGCTTCCACCACAGCGCACGAGGTCGAGATCGAACTGCTGGCCTGCACCGGGGGCGAAGTTGTCGACCTCATCAGGTCAGACGAGCCGGACCTCCTGTCCTACGTGAGGCACCACAGCCCTCCTGGGAGCTAGTCGGCCACGTTCACCGCCCGAACTGTCCGCCTCGATCGTCGGGCAGGATGGACGTCGTGGACAACACCGACGCCCCCGAGGCTCAGGCCACACCAGCGCCGCGCCCCCGATGGTTTACCGACACCGAGGCCGGCCACGCCCAGTGGTACATCGATCGCTTTCGCGGCATGGCAGCAGATGGCGTCGACCTCGCCGGTGAGGCACGACTGATCGACGCGATGCTCGAGCGCAAGTCGCGGGTCCTGGACGCAGGCTGTGGGCCGGGCCGCGTCGGTGCCGAGCTGTTCACCCGGGGGCACACGGTCATCGGAGTCGATGTCGATCCCGAACTCATCCAGGCCGCAAGAGACGACCATCCTGGTCCGACCTGGCTGGTGGGCGACCTGTCGACCCTCGATTTGGCTGCAGCCGGGCACCCGGAGCAGTTCGATGCTGCCGTGCTGGCCGGCAACGTGCTGGCCTTCGTCGCCCCGGGCAGCGAGCAGTCTGTCTGGCGACAAGTCGCAGCGCATGTGCGACCCGATGGCATCGTGGTGGCCGGCCTGGGCAGTGATCGCGGCTACCCGGTGACTGCGCTCACGAAGGACGCGCAGCTGGCTGGCTTGGTTCTCGAGCACCGATTTGCTACCTGGGACCTGCGACCCTGGCACGAAGATTCCGGCTTTTGCGTCACCGTCTTGCGAAAACCGCCCGCTCGCAGCTAGTCGGCTGCCGGAGCGTTCACACGGAGAAGTCCACGCCCTGCGCGAGGGGAAGCTCGCCTGAGAAATTGATCGTGTTGGTGGCTCTCCGCATGTAGCTGCGCCACGCATCCGAGCCGGACTCTCGACCGCCGCCAGTTTCTTTCTCCCCGCCGAACGCTCCACCGATCTCCGCGCCCGAGGTACCGATATTGACATTGACGATGCCGCAGTCTGAGCCTTCAACGGAGAGGAATCGTTCGGCCTCCGTCTGGTCCTGAGTGAAGATGCTCGAGGAAAGCCCCTGGGGGACGTCGTTGTGCAAGGCGATGGCTTCGTCGAACTCTCCGTACTGCATGAGGTGCAAGAGCGGCGCGAAAGTTTCACGGCGCACGGTGTCGCTCTGGGTCTTGATCCGAGCGATGGCCGGCTGCTGGTAGTACGCATCTGGGGCCTCGGCCTCGAGCACTCGCTGCCCACCCGCAACGACTTGGCCGCCCTCGCTGGTCACCTGGGTCATGGCCTCGACGGCGCACTCATATGCCGGTCCGTGGATCAGCGGTCCGACCAGGGTCTGGTTGGCCATCGGATTCCCTATCGGCAGTCGGCCGTACGCCTCCGCCAGGCGGTCCTGCAACTGATCGATGATCGTCTCGTGGGCGATCACACGCCGCATCGTCGTGCAACGCTGACCGGCCGTCCCGGCCGCAGCAAAAACGATGCCTCGGACGGCAAGCCCGATGTCGGCGCTCGGCGCGACGATGGCGGCATTGTTGCCTCCTAGCTCAAGCAGCGAGCGACCGAAGCGGCTTGCGACGCGAGGTCCTACGGCACCACCCATCCGAGTCGATCCGGTGGCGCTGACGAGGGCGATACCCGGGTGATCGATCAGGCGTTCGCCGACGTCGGCTGCACCAAGGACCAGTTGGCTCAGGTTGGGTGGAGCACCGCATTCGATGACTGCTCGTTGGAGCAGGGCCGACGAGGCGAGGGCAGTCAGCGCAGCCATCTCAGATGGCTTCCAGACGACCGAATCCCCGCACACCAGGGCCAGGGCGGTGTTCCAGGACCAGACTGCGGACGGAAAGTTGAACGCGGTGATGACACCGACAACGCCGAGCGGGTGCCAGGTCTCCATGAGCCGGTGGCCCGGGCGCTCCGACGGCATGGTGCGGCCAAACAGCTGTCTCGACTGGCCCACCGCCAGCTCGCAGATGTCGATCATCTCCTGGACCTCACCCAGGGCTTCGGAACCGATCTTGCCGACTTCGAGGGTGATCAACGCGGCGAGATCTGACTTGTGCTCGATCAGCAACTCGCGAAAGCGACTGACCAGTTGCCCGCGGACCGGTGCGGGCACGCTCCGCCAGGCCAAGTAGGCGTCACGTGCGCGAGCGACGGTCTCGTCGACGTCGTCGGCTCCGGTCTGGCGAACGCCGATCAGGTTCTGTCCGTTGATGGGCGACCTGGACATGAGGTCCCCAGCTGCGACGTCGACAACGCAGGCGGCGAGCGCCCGGCGCGCACCTTCGGTCAACTGAGCCTGTGAGGGAATGTCACGAATGAGTTGGTTCATAGCAGACTCCTTGACGTTGTCACGCGATCTGGGTTCCAAGCATCGACCGAGCGGCCTCGATGATGTCCTCCTCGCTCAGCAAGACCTGGTCGGCGGCGGGCCCCAACGGGATCAGGCTGTCTCGACTGGTGACCCGCCGCACGTGTCCGAGGTAGTTCTGGTCGACAAGCGAGGCGATGACGCCCTCCGACACCCCACCGGTCCGCCGAGTCTCGTCAACCACGAGCACGTGGTTGAACCTGCGGGCCCAGTCCAGCACAGCGTCGACTGGGAGGGGGCTGAGCCAGCGCAGGTCCAGCACGGTAACCCTGATGTCTACGGCCAACAGAGCTTCGGCAGCACGCAGGCTCATGGGTAACCCGTTGCCGAACGTCACCAGGAGAAGGTCGTCACCCTCGAGACAGATACCCACCTCACCAACGTCGATGGCGTTGTCCGGCCAGGTGTCGGGTGCATCGTAGGTCGACGTCCATAGTTCGTCGCCAGGCTCGTGCAGGTCACGGGCGTGGTAGAGCGCGATCGGTTCCAGGAACACACAGACTCGGTGCTCCTCTTGGGCGAGCGCCACGCAGGTCCGCAGCATGGCCGGGGCATCTGCTGGATGACTTGGGACCGCCACGATGATGCCCGGGATGTCTCGTAGGACAGCGACGGAGTTGTCATTATGGAAATGGCCACCGAAGCCGCGCTGGTAGGCGAGCCCGGCGATCCGCACCACCATGCCGTTGTGGTACTGGTCATTGGAGAAGAAGGCGAGCGTGGCAGCCTCCCCGCGAAGCTGATCCTCAGCGTTGTGCAGGTAGGCAAGATATTGGATCTCCGGTAGAGGCAGTTTGCCGTTCAACGCGCTGCCCAGGGCGGTGCCGAGAATGGTCTGCTCATCCAGGATCGTGTCGAAGACGCGGCTCGGGCCGAAGCGCTTGGCAAGGGTGCGCGTCAGGCCGTACACACCGCCCTTTCGAGCCACATCTTCACCGAAGATCACCGCTTGGGGCCACGTGGCGAGGACGTCGCCGAGTGCGGACGTGATCGACTGCGCCAAGGTCAACACGCCCTGATTCTCTGGCGCTGACTTGGTCAGCATTCGGCTCTCGGGGACCGGGACGCTCACCGCAGCTGATCGCACAGCGCCCGGCCGGGTGCGGGAGATCGGTCGCATGACACGCTCGGGTGAGTCAAGTCTTGGAGTGTCAATCATCGCTGCGGCTTCGGTCATGACAGCAGTCCTGACCTGCTCGTACCGTGCACTCACCTCGTCCACGGACATCATCCCGACCCGCAGCATCAATTCGGCCGTAGCAAGCAATGGGTCGCGGTCGAAGTCTGCTCTGATCTCCGCACGGCTGCGGTACGCCAGCTCGGCGTCCGAGCCGGCATGGCCCCCGATGCGCACCGTCCTCAGATGGATGATGGCCGGCCGGCGCGATGTCCGTACCCAGTCGACGACACCGCGCGCCGTCGTCAATACAGCGTGCGGATCGGCGCCGTCAGCGAAGGCATAGGCGATCGTGGCGTAGCGGGACAGCGCCGCGGCAACCCAGCCGCTCGGAGATCGCGTGCTGATGCCGACCCCGTTGTCCTCGCAGACGATGAGGAGAGGCATGTCGAGCCCACGGTGCGCGCAGTAGTCGGTCGCGTTCAGGGCCCCAGCGACGGTTGAGTGGTTGACGGAGGCGTCGCCGAGACTAGTAACGACCACGGCGTCGGCTGGCCAGTTCAGCGGCACACCGGGGCGCGCTCCTGCGCCGACGCTGAACGCTAGGCCGATCGCCCGCGGCAGGTGGGACCCGATCGTCGAGGTCTGCGGGATGACGCTGAGCGCCGGGTGGCCAAAGACCTTGTGTCGGCCACCTGAGATCGGATCCTCGGATCCGGCGGCCATGCCGAGCAACACATCGCGGATCGGGGTCGAGCCCGCCACTTGCGCAGCGCGGGCGGCGAAGAAACCGCCCGAGCGGTAATGGAGCAGCGCCGGGTCATCTGGACGCAGCGCCATCGCGATGGCCGCGTTGCTCTCGTGTCCGCTCGAGCCGATGGTGTAGAAGCCTTGGCCTTTGCTCTGCAGCCAGCGAGCCGCGAAGTCGAGGTGTCGGCTTTGCAGCTGCGCGTCGAAATACGCCAGGCAATCCTCGACGCTCAGACTGACGCTCTCGGCCGGGCCGCGCGCCTCGGGCCCGGCACCTTCCTCGGCGCGCCAGCGCTCGATGCAGTCGTAGAAGTACTGGTCGATCGGTTCAGTCATGGTGACCTGTCAGTCGGACAGGGCTGCCGCACTGTGGATTCGGCCGAAGGAACCGATGTGCTCACCGGGTCGATCCGGGGGCGACCGAAGGAACCGAGGCCATCTCTTGATGCTCCCACAGATCGACGGCGCCGCTCCGATCACCTCAACTGGCCATCCGCACCGCCCTGCCCGGCCTAGTCGACCTCCCATGCAGCGCGGCGCAGGTCGCGCGCGCATTGCTCGAAGGTCCGCTTCATCCGCCACAACCGCCTGTTCAGCTCGCGGTACACGGGGCGCTGCTTCGCCCGCAATGACGCGATCTCGTCGGCATAGTCGGCCGGATTCGTCATGCCGTCAGCGATCTTCGCCGCGACGCTGTGGAACTCCTTCCACAAGTCGACGTACGGAGCGAGGTGTGCTTGGCCGCCCCACTGGAGTCGGTCGCTGGTCGGTTCGTGCCGGGCGAGCTCGGCGACGTAAGCCTCATAGGCGAACAACCGCCCCGCGCTGGTCAGACCCGTCCGCCGGATGTAGGTGTCATTGGCTGTCGCGGGGTCACCCGCCTCGAGTGCCTTCACCGCGAGGTGCATCCGCGTGGCGTCGCGCTGGAGCTGCTGGTGCGGAAAGACGTACTGGTCGAACACATCCAGCCCAACCAGCTCGGTGAGGATTCGGCGTTCGGCGGCCATCATGTTCTTGGCCACCGAGTGGACCCGGTGCGGGTGGCTGGAAGAAAGCTCGTCGTCCAGCCGCTCGGCTGCTTGTTTGAAGTGCTGCACGGCACGGTCGAGCCGGTGCACGGCTCGCTGGCTCACCCCTGGCAGTGCCGACAGGCCGACTCCGGGCTCAGCCTCGTAGGCGACCCGGCTCTCGGCCTCGGTCGCCCTGGCCACGAAGTCCAGCAGCGGCAACGCAGATCGGTCGTGATCGACCCAGATGTCGTTGATGACCTCGATGTTCTGCTTGAGGTAGTCGAAGTTCACGTTCGACAAGACGTCGTAGTTCGTGTGGTAGTTGCGGGTGAGGTACTCCGTGCCCACAGTGTTGAAGTACAGCCCCGGAATGCCTGCGGCCGTCAGGGTGAAGTGGTCGGCGTTGGCCCAGACCACGTTCTGCGAAAGGGTTCCGAAGGGGGTGCGGGTCGGATCGCTCTCGAGCTTCTCCACGGCGTGTGCGAGCAGCTCGGCGTGCGTGCGGATGAGCAACCGCTCCCCCGGATCGCCCGTTCCGAGGAGTTCGAAGTCGAGGCTGAGGATGGCCTTGTGCTTCCAGCTGGGGTGCTGGTGCGTGACGGCGTACCAACAACCGATCAACCACTCGTAGTAGGCGTCGGTGTAGCCGTACTCCTCGTTCGTGCTGGCCAAGAACAGGAGCGTACGGCGTGGCCGGAAGCCGGTGTCTCGAACGGCCTTCGCCATCCCGAGCATGGCGGCCACGGCAGTCGCATCGTCGGCCGCTCCGTGGAACCACGCGTCATGGTGACCGGTGAAGATGATGAACTCATCCGGGCGGTCAGTGCCCCGGATGGAGCCGAGGACGTTGTAGCCAACCCCCCCGTCCTCGGCCCTTGTGAGGTCTACGTCCGAGGTCAGCGTCACGGTGGTCGGGCCGGCCGCGATGCGCGCTCGCAGGTCGTTGGCCGCATTACGGGTGACGAACACGAACGGCACCCAGTCGTCGTCGTAGGTTCCGTCGAAGCCGAGCAGGCCGTCATCACGCTTGTTGTAAAAGGCTCCCGCGGCCGTCGTGCCGGTGTAGAAGATGACCGCGAGCGCACCCTCGAGGGTCGCTTGGTGGCCATGCCGATTGACCCAGTAGTCGCCGTACGCCCAGTCGATTAGGACGATCTTTCCCGTCGCGTCGACTCCGTCGTAGTCGCTGGCCTGCCCAGCACCCAGGTCTAGTACTTCTGCGGTGATGCCGCCGGCCGGCGTGCCGGGAACACCACCCCAGGAGCTGGCTTCGCTCGTCGGCCCACCCGCTACAGCGACTGAGGCACCGTTGAAGACCCATCGGTCGATGGGCACGGGCAGCTTGGACACGTGCCGGAGCCCGACCCGTCGCATCTCACGGGCTATCCAGTCGACCGCTTCGAGGTTTGCCGGCGAACCGCCAGGACGGAATCCCGCAGGGGTGTCGCCGAAGGAGGTGACCTTCTCGGTCACGCGTCGGAGGTAGTCGACCGACAGACCCGCGCTCAGCGACGCCGCGTCGCCCCGCCAGGCGTGATGCCTGCGATGCCCAGAAGGCGAGGTGGTCTCAGCGGCCGCGGCCGAACCGGACCACGGAGCGAGGACGCCAACCGCTACACCGGCTGCTCCGCCGGCCAGGACCGCCCGACGAGACAACCGTCCGTTGACGTGCGCTCTGAGCGCGCGAGCCACGTTGGCCGGCTCTCCGAGGTCAGCCGGATCGGGGGCGTCCGCGCCGTGCCCGAGTACCGAGCTGAGGTCCGGCACGCCCTCGAGCGCCCAACTGGTAGGGCCTCGACCTGCCGAGTCCGAGGAAGGGGCTGTGGTGGGCGATGGTTCGCATTCACGCATCCGTGCCTCCGGTGTCCGACACCGCGAGACCCGCTCGGAACTGCTACCAGGCGGTCGCCTTGCGGCGGCCTGGTCCGCGAAAATAGTCCGCCTCTGACACGGGGGTCAAGGATTTGCGTGAGATCCGTGACGCATGGGATCCGAGTGTCTCCTGATGCACAAATAGCGATAACTATCCGTAGAGATTCCCGCCGAGGTATTTCAGGCCGGAGTCCGGCTGCACGGTCACCACTCGATGCCCAGGCCCCAGCTCACGGGCCAGCCGCATCGAGGCCAGCACGTTGGCGCCACCGCTCGGTCCGGTCCACACGCCCTCGGTGCGTGCGAGGATGCGCGCGGTCTCGAACGCATCTTCGGTGCTGACCGCATCGAGTCGGTCGTAGCTGTCGGGCGTGATCATCTTCGGGACGAATCCGATGCCGCCGCCTTCGATGCGATGCGTCCCCGGCTCGCCACCCGCGATGACAGCCGACTCCGCTGGTTCGACTGCGGTTCGGATCAAGTCAGGCCACACCTTCTTGATCGGCGAGACCGTCCCGACATACGCCCCGCCAACGCCGACATAGACACAGGCCCCGTGAATCTCGCCGTCGATCTGGGCAACGATCTCTTCGCCGATCTGGCGATACCCATCGAGGGTGTCGAAGTTGTTGAGTTGATCGGTCGCGAACCCATCCACGTCCGCGACGATCTCCGCAGCTCGCTCCATCATCTGGGGGATCAGCTCGGGATGGATGCCGTGATCGCTGTGCACCAACTCGAGTTCGGCACCGAACGCGCGCATGGTCTTCAGCTTCTCCTCTGCAAACGCGTTCGAGCTGACGATGCGTATCGGGTACCCCTTGATGGAACACACGAACGCCAGCGAACTGCCCGTCGAACCACCCGTGTATTCCACGACGGTCTGGCCTGGGCGTAGGTCACCCCGACGCTCCGCTGCCTCGATCATCGCAAGGGCCATCCGGTCCTTGTACGACCCCGTGGGATTGGCCGCTTCGAGCTTGACCCAGACCTCTCCAGCGTCTTTCCCTGGGAGGCTGGACAGTTGGACGATGGGGGTGTTGCCGATACCAGCGAGCGCACCGGGGCGCTGGAGCATTGCTCCTCCTCAGGCATACCTGCGTGCAGCGCAGGATTGCTTCTGGCATCAACCGATGTCGCGGGAACGGTAGCGCAGCCACCCGCCGACGAGCAGCAGCACCGCGATCCCCGTGAGAACCAAGGCTGGCACCGGACTGAAGTCCTCCAGCGGCATTCGAGGGGCATGGCTGTACGGCGACACGTCGAGCACCCAGTGCGGCAGATTCAGCAACTCGCCGATCTGACCCAGGGTCGCAAGGACCACAACCGCCGCCCACCCCAGCAGCCCCCAGCGGCTGCCCCACGCCAGGAAAAGGACGGCGAGCGCGACAACGGTCCACATGGCCGGCGCCTGCGCCAGCGCGGACGCGACCAGAAGGCCGAAGGAATGGTTGGTGCTCGTCCCCAAGGCAACGGCAAGGGTGACCCCGACCACCAAGAGCAGCCAGGTGGCCCCCGCGATGGCGATCAACACCGTCGCGAGGAAGGTGCGGCTCCGAGGGGTTGCGGTCGAAAGCACTTGCTCGGTGCGACCGTCGTGCTCGTCGGAGCCGCCTCGCACGACCACGGCGATGCCGAAGCACGTGACGATCAACCCGACCATCCCGAGGACCGCCCCGATCATCGTGTCCCGAAAGGAGCCCTCGCCACCGATGCGAGCGAGCATGTCCTGGATACCGGGAGAGTCGAACGCGTCGAAGCTAGGGATCACCGCACCGAAAACGCCCCCCCAAACGGCAAGCGCGACCGTCCAGCCGACCAGGGCCGGGGTCTGCACGCGCAGGTTCAACGCAATGGCGTCTGCTAGCCGAGGGCTTCCGGTAGGTGGCCCGGGGCGGGCGGCGATCAGCCCTGTTCCGAGATCACGTCGGGACCGAAGAACGGCGGCGACGGTCACCAGGACGCCAGCCAGGCTGACGTACAGCAGGAGCACCCACCAGCGCGGCTCGCTGTAAGCCCGCAGCTGGGTGTTCCAACCAAACGGTGACAGCCAGCTCAGCCAGAACTCACCGGAGCCATCACCGATCGCTCGAGCCAGGAAGAGCACCCCGATAGTGGTCGCAGCGATACCCGCGCAGCTGCGCGCACTCGACGACAGCTGGCAGGCCACTGCGGTGATGCCCACGGCCACCAGGCCGGTGCCTGCCCATGACCCACCGAAGGCGATGGATCCGCCGGCAGGGAGACCGCCAGCCGTATTCACAGCAGCAGCAAGGACTCCTAAGAACAAGGCGATGAAGCCACTGAAGGTGACCGCTGACCACAACGGAGCCGCAGCGCTGATCGCAGTGCCACCGATCAGCTCGGCCTGTCCGTTCTCCTCGTCGATCCGGGTGTGCCGTCGGACGACGAACAAGAACATCAACGCGACGAGCACCGCGTACAGCACGGTCATCTTCGTCATCGCCAGCTCGCCAGCGCTGTGCACGTCGAGGATTGGGCCGTACAGCGCGACAATCCCTGGGCTGGAGTTGATCGCTTCGGCGGCCTGGACGCGATCGATCATGGTGGGGTAGACGTTCGGGACGGCAGCGGCCGAAACGAAGAGGGCGAGGACCAGAACGGCCAACCACACTGGCACCATCACCCGATCGCGTCGCACCGCGAGGCGGATGAGCAGCACGCCGCCCCATCGGTGGCTCGCCGAAACCTGGGTCAGGGCTGTCATCGTCGCGCTTGCTTCGGGCTGACTCGATAAGCGTCGAGAAACAGTTCCTCGAGCGTGGGCGGGACGCTCGTCAACGACCGTACGTCCGCCGCGGAAAGCGCAGCCAGAACCGCCGGCATTGCCTCGGGATCGACGGAGCAAGTGACAACCCGGTCTCCAACAGCAAGGTCGTGCAGCCCGACAATGCCGACAAACGTTGGAGGCGCACCCGCGACCTCAGCACGGACCTTGTAGCGGTGCAGGTGACGCATCTGGTCCAGGTCGTTGGTCTCGATCACGCGGCCCCCGCGGATGATCGTCACCCGTTGAGCGAGCCGCTCGACCTCGCTGAGGATGTGGCTGGACAACAGTACGGTCGCGCCGGTCTCGATGTGCTCTGCGATGCATTCGTTGAACACCTGCTCCATCAACGGGTCGAGTCCCGACGTCGGCTCGTCCAAGATCAACAGCTCCGACGGGACGGCCAAGGCCGCTACCAGCGCGACCTTCTGCCGGTTTCCCTTCGAGTACGCACGGCCGCGCTTGGTGGGGTCGAGCTCGAATCGCTCGAGCAACTCGTTCCTGCGCGACTCCTTGCCCGTGGGGTCGCCCCCGCGCATGCGGATCAGCAGATCGATCGTCTCGCCCCCTGAAAGGTTGGGCCACAAGGCGACGTCACCAGGAACATAGGCAAGGCGTCGATGGATCTCCACGGCGTCGGCCCACGGATCGAGCCCGAAGACCGCTGCCGTGCCGCCATCGACACGCAGCAGCCCGAGCACCGCCCGGATCGTCGTCGACTTCCCCGCGCCGTTGGGTCCCAGGAAACCGTGCACCTCCCCCGCACGGACCTCGAGGTCCAAGCCATCCAGGGCTCGGACCGACCCGAAGTTCTTGACCAGACCGGTCACCGAGATGACCGAAGCGGTGCTTGTGCTCACAGGTCGATCGTAGGACGGCACGGCGGCTCCAGACTCAGCCAGTACAGTCCAACCGGCCTGCACGTGAACGCTGAGCGAGCCGCCAGCAGTGGAGGAGAACGCACATGCGACGAGACCGGCTGCTGATCATCCTGGTCTCGGCTTCCGCACTGAGCCTCTTCGCCGTGGGGTCGACGCCAGATCCGAGCGTCGAACTACCTCCCCAGACGCCTTCCGCCTCAACCGAACCCGACTTCTCGCCCGGCCCGCAGCTCGTTCAGTCCATCGACGACGCGGACATCGGCAGGAAGGCTTCAGGTCGCGCCTCGCTCAGTCTGGGGTCGACGATGTGGCCGCCACCTAGCGCCTCGATACGCGACTTCGCCATCAGCTGCCCCGATGGAGCGGTGACCGCCTCAATCACGGCGCAGTCGGGAGGACGAGTGACTGTGGCAGGTGTTACCTACACGAGGTCCGGCACGGTGACCATGCCGTTGGTGCCGGGCCAGGCCGTGAAATGGACGCTGGATCGGCCAGGAAAGCAGGCCGTCCACCAGCTGGCTCGCTGTGTCCCCGCGGACCTACCGTCGTGGACTGCATCGCGGACAGGGAATCCGAGAAGCCAGTGGTATCTGCTGACACCGGATCTGACAATTGGCACCGACCCGCCCGGGCCTAACCGCTATGTCGTAGTCGTCGACGACCAGGGAACGCCCATCTGGTGGAAAGGCTCCGCCAGCTACGCGCCCATCGACGCCCAGATCCTCCCAGGGGCGGGTTTGTCCTGGGGTGAAACAGGATTCTCGTACTCCCAGACCAGCATCTACCACACCGCCGACTGGGCAGGAGTCGAGGGCGCCGAGCTCGGGGCGAACTTGGCGTTGGATCACCATGACCTGGAGCCGACGGCGGACGGCAACTTCTTGGGTATCCGGTACGTCTATCGCGACTGCATCGGTAGCGGAAGCGACTGTGTGGACATGTCGTTTGCCGGTGGATCGACGACGGCAACAATCATCGACTGCGAGATCGTGAAGTTCTCCCCGACCGGGGCCGTCCTGTGGACATGGAAGGCGCGAGACCACATCTCAATGGATGAATGGGCGGACCTCGAAGCCCGGTTGGACATCGACGGGCAGGACTACTGGGATGTCCAGCACCTCAACTCCGTCGAGGACGACGGCAACGGGATCATCGTTTCGTTTCGGCATCTGGATGCGGTCTACCGGATCCGCTCCTATGACGGTGGGATCGATTGGAAGCTCGGTGGCACCCCGACACCGGAGAGCCTGACCATCACGGGGGCCGGGCCTGACCCTGTGCCCCACTCCCAGCACGATGCGCGCCGCCTGTCGAACGGGCACATCACCGTCTTCGACAACGAGACCGCGTCGGGTCGACCGCCGAAGGTCATCGAGTTCGCCGTGGATACCAGCGCGGGCACCGCGGCGGTCATCCGCCAGATTGCCGATCCCGAGATCACCGCCTCACCCTGCTGCGGAAGCGCTCGCCCTGTCGCAGGCGATGGATGGGTCATCGCCTGGGGTGGGACACCACGGATCTCCGAGGTGGACTCCTTGGGCAGGCGCTTACTCACCCTCGACTTCGCAGATGTCTTCAGTTACCGGGCTGTCCCGGTAGCTCCCGGTCTCGTCGGCCGCGCCACCCTCGTGGCCGGCATGGACGCCATGTTCCGCGCTGACCGGCCAGACCTCTTGTTCGGACCGCCCCAAACCGGATTCGTGCCGCTCACAGGTGGGTCGTGAGCTCCGTCCTCCTCAGTGCACGGACACGACATCCTTGGCTCCCCGACGGGACGCGACCCACGTGCCGAGGATGGTCAGGCCGACGCCGACCAGGGCGATGACCAGGTTCACCAGGCCGTACACCGCGACCTCCGACTCGCTGTACGTGATGGGCAGGGGACCGCTGGGGAAGGGGCCGAAAGCCTTGGCTCCCCCGATCCCGGAGTTGCCTCCCATCCAGTTGAGCAAGACGTCCAGGCTCTGGAAGGCGAACACCATGGCAGCTGCACGTTGATCAACTCTCGCCCGTCGACGACGCTCGGGCTTTCGCGGCCTACCTCGTCGTGTCCGAGGCGGTCGCCAACGCCTTCAAGCACTCCGGAGGCAGCCGGATCGCCGTGCACGTAGGCGAGCGTCACGGTCGACTCGACGTCGTGGTCAGTGACGACGGGATCGGAGGAGTCCCCCAGGACGCAGCGTTGACCGGCTCGCGATCGTCGACATCCGGATGCCTCCCCACGACGGCCGGTACGGGGCCGCGACGGCGGTCCTCCTCAGGACCCGATTCGCAGACCTTGGAATTCTTCTGCTGTCCCAACACATCGAGCTTCGGCAGTGCCTCGCCCTGATCGGCACTCCCCGCTTCGGCTACCTCCTCAAGGACCGAGTTCTCGATCTGGACGAGTTCGATGCGGCGCTCCACCGGGTGGCAGCGGGAGGTACGGCCCTGGACCCGGAGGTCGTACGAGCCCTCGTGCAGTCTCGCGGCGTGGGCTCCGCGTTGGATGACCTCAGCGAGCGTGAACGCGAGGTCCTCGGCCTCGTGGCTCAGGGTCATTCCAACACGTCGGTGGCCACAAGACTGCACCTGTCCGACCGGACCGTGGAGACGCACATGCGCTCGGTCTTTGCCAAGCTCGGCCTGCACGATGACGGGACAACGCACCGCCGCGTGCTTGCTGTCGTGACGTTCCTGGAAGCCGGCTGACGGACAGGTTGTCGACGATCAGCGCAGAGGCTCATCGAATCCAGGCAGTAGTTCGCGGAGAACCGAGCGCACGGACACAGCAACGTCGAGACGGCACAGCACCCCGATCACGCCAAGCCAGACCCGTTGCGTCATCAGTTGCTCCGCAGGCAGGGTGAGTCCCATTGCTGCGGTGAAGTCGGGGTCACGCGCCGCGTCATCGCGAGCGAAGCAGGAGCGCAACCACGACGACGAGAACGCAAACACGTCATGACGGGCGGGCTCGCTGAAGGGCGACATGACCGCTCGCAGGCTCTCGATGTCAACCCGCCGACCCGGCCGGACCAACCCGGACGCCTCGAGCGCCGCCAGCGCGTCACCGGGGGTTGACTCATCGGCGAAAGCCCGCACGAGCCGGCCGAACGCCGGGGGCAGGCCGTCCGGCATCGCGACAACGGCACCGAAGTCGATCACGCCGAGGCGTCCATCCGGGGTGACCCGGAAGTTCCCTGGGTGCGGGTCCGCGTGCAACCATCCCGCACGCGCGGGCGCCAGCAGCGCAAAGCGCTGATACAAGGAGGCGACCCGACACCGCTCGTCCTCGGGGTCACCGGCCACGGCCACGAGCGGACGACCCTGCACCCACTCGCTCACGAGCACCCCGTCCGCAGCCGCAACCGCCTCGGGGACGACGTAATCGCTGGAGCCGGCGAAGGCAGCAGCGACCTCCCGCTGCGCCCGCGCCTCGTGCACATAGTCGAGCTCCTCCCCCGCTCGCAGCCGCAGCTCGTCCACGAGGGGTGCAGCGAGCAGACCCGGAAGGACGGCTCCGGCGACCCGCAGGGATACCGACAGAGCGCGGAGGTCGGCGAGGAGGACATCCTTCGCGAATGGGTACTGCACCTTCACGGCCACCTGCCGGCCGTCGCACCAGATCCCACGGTGCACCTGTCCGAGAGACGCCGCGGCCACCGCATGCGTGTCGATCTCGACCAGTGAGTCCCACCACCGCGCACCCAGGCCACGTCGCAGAGCCGGCTCCACCTGTGCCCAGTCCATCGGCGGGTTGGACTCCTGCAGCGAGGTCAGAGCCTCGGTCCACGTGCGGTCGGGGTCCGGTGGAAACAGGGAGTCGACCGTTGAGAGAAGCTGGCCGGCCTTGAGCGCCCCGCCCTTCATCTCGCCCAGCGTGGTGCGGAGCGCATCGGCATTGCGGGCGCGGGACTTACGACGCAGTTCGTCCGGGTCGTCATCGAACCGGGCACGTAGAGCGGTCATCGACGACCGGGCAGACAGCCCGACGACCAGGGATGCGATCCGGGCAGACCGGAACGCCGCCGACCGGCGCGGATCCGTGACCACGGACTCAGTATGCGCGGCGCGGTCATCGAGCGACCTTCGTCCCGAGTCCGGTGCTTGGCGAGGGTTCGCGATCAATGTTGCCAGGCGACGGGAACGGGCCTGGTACCCCGTGAGTAGGGTTCAAGCATGGCTTCCAATGGGATGCCGTCTGTTCGGCCGGCGGTTTCGCGGGGTTCGACGTGAGCGACTTGCCGCGCGACGTCACCGCGCTGCCAGACCTGCTCCACGGACATGCCCGCGTGGGGCCGACTCGAGATCGCCGTCCCGTCTACGTGGACCTCCTTCCGCCGTGCAACGCCGGGTGCCCGGCCGGGGAGAACATTCAGGCCTGGTTGGCCCTGGCCATGGAGGGTCGTCACGAAGCGGCCTGGCGCCAGCTGGTCATCGACAATCCGCTCGCAGCGATCCACGGTCGGGTCTGCTACCACCCCTGCGAGAGTGTGTGCAACCGCGCCGAGCTCGACAGTGCAGTCTCGATCCACTCGATCGAGCGGTTCCTCGGCGATCTCGCTCTGGAGCGCGGCTGGGCCTTCGACGCTCCGCCCAGCCCCAGCGGAAAGCGCGTGCTCGTGATCGGCTCGGGGCCGAGCGGGCTGTCTGCGGCCTACCACCTGACCCGGCTCGGCCACGAGGTGGAAATCCGCGACGCGGGACCAGAGCCCGGCGGGATGATGCGCTACGGCATCCCGGCGTATCGGATGCCGCGTGACGTCCTAGCCGGCGAGCTGGACCGGATCGCAGCCATGGGCGTACGGATCACGAGCAACCACCGGGTCGAGGATCTCGCCGCCGAAAGGGACGAGGGGGGCTTCGACGCGGTGTTCGTCGCGGTCGGCGCCCACCTTTCCAAGCGCGTCGACATCCCAGCTCGCGACGCGGGGCGGATCGTCGACGCCGTGTCGTTCCTGCGCAGCGTCGCGTCCGGCGAAAAGCCTGTGCTCGGCCGCCGGGTGGCGGTTTACGGCGGCGGCAACACGGCGATGGACGCGGCGCGGGTTGCGCGGCGGCTCGGTGCGGACGAGGCCCTCATCGTCTACCGGCGCACCCGGGAACAGATGCCGGCCCATGCCGAGGAGGCGGACGACGCCGAGCGTGAGGGCGTACGCATCAACTGGCTCCGGACCATCACCGCGTTCGACGGTCCGCAGCTGCAGGTGGAACTGATGGAGCTCGACGAGTCCGGCTACCCACAGGCGACCGGCCGCTTCGAGACCTTGGCCGCGGACACCGTGATCCTGGCCCTGGGACAGGAGACCGACACCGCCTTCCTGCGCTCCGTGCCGGGAGTCGAGTTCGAGCGGGACGGCACGGTCAAGGTGTCTGCGTCGCTGATGACCGGCTGCCCCGGCGTCTTCGCCGGTGGAGACATGGTTCCGAGCGAGCGGACGGTGACGGTCGGCGTGGGGCACGGCAAGAAGGCCGCTCGGCACATCGACGCCTGGCTGAACGGGACCTCGGCCGCGGAGACGCAGAAGCACCCATCGGCGACCTTCGAGATGCTGAACCCGTGGTTCTTCGGAGACGCGGCTCGTCGGCAGCAGCCGGAACTCGCGCCCGAGGACCGCGTCGAGGGTTTCGGCGAAGTCGTCGGTGGGCTGTCTGAAGCAGCGGCGACGTATGAGGCGCGCCGGTGCCTGTCGTGCGGCAACTGCTGCGAGTGCGACGGCTGCCTGGGGGCCTGCCCTGAGGAAGCCGTGATCAAGCTGGGTGTGGGTCACCGCTACCAGTTCGACTATGACCGGTGCACCGGCTGCGGTGCCTGCTACGAGCAGTGCCCGGTGCACGCGATCGACATGTTCCCGGAACCCGGCTGATGCGCGCGACCATCGACGGCAACGAGGCCGCCGCCTCCGTTGCCTACCGGCTCAACGAGGTCTGCTGCATCTACCCCATCACGCCCTCGTCGACGATGGCCGAGCTGGCCGACGAGTGGTCGAGTCAGCAGCGGCCGAACGTGTGGGGCACCGTGCCCGCCGTGGTCGAGATGCAGAGCGAGGGCGGGGCGGCGGGAGCCCTCCACGGCGCCTTGCAGGGCGGCGCGCTCTCGACCACGTTCACGGCATCGCAGGGTCTGCTGCTGATGATCCCCAACATGTACAAGATCGCCGGGGAGCTGACCGCCGCCGTCCTCCATGTCGCGGCCCGATCGCTGGCGACCCAGGGCCTGTCCATCTTCGGCGACCATTCGGATGTCATGGCGGTCCGGCAGACCGGCTTCGGCCTGCTCGCCTCCGCGTCGGTCCAGGAAGCCCACGACCTGGCCCTGGTGGCCACGGCCACCACGCTGGCGGCACGCGTTCCGTTCGTGCACTTCTTCGACGGCTTTCGCACCTCGCACGAGCTGAACACGGTCGAGCTGCTCTCCGACGACGACCTGCGAGCACTGGTTTCCCAAGACCTGGTCCACGCGCACCGCGACCGAGCGCTGTCCCCGCAGCGACCCTTCATCCGTGGTACGGCGCAGAACCCGGACGTGTACTTCCAGGCGCGTGAGACCGTCAATCCGTTCTACGCACGGTTGCCCGGTGCCGTACAAGCGTCGATGGACGCCCTCGGTGACCGCACCGGCCGGCGCTACCGGCTGGTCGACTACAGCGGCCACCCCGAGGCCGAACGGGTCATCGTGGTCATGGGCTCAGGTGGAGAGACGGCCCGCGAGACCGTCGCATACCTACGAGCACGGGGCGAGCGGGTGGGTGTGGCGCAGGTCAGGCTCTACCGGCCGTTCCCGGCCGAAGCGCTGGTCGAGGCCCTCCCCCCGACGGTCACGAGCGTCGCGGTTCTCGACCGGACCAAGGAGCCCGGCTCCTTCGGCGAGCCGCTCTTCCTCGACGTGCTGGGCGCGCTGAGCGAGGCTCACTCTGACGGCCAGCGCACGGTGATGCCAAGGGTCATCGGGGGGCGCTACGGACTGTCCTCGAAGGAGTTCACCCCGGGAATGGTCGCCGGGGTGCTTGCGGAGCTCGGTCGAGAACGGCCGCGGCGACGGTTCACGATCGGAATCAACGACGACGTCTCTGGGACCAGCCTCCCCTACGACCCCACCCTCGACATCGAGCCGTCCGACACCGTGCGCGCGGTGTTCTTCGGCCTGGGCTCCGACGGCACGGTGGGAGCGAACAAGAACACGATCAAGATCCTCGGTGGCGAAGAAGGACTGCACGCGCAGGGCTACTTCGTGTACGACTCGAAGAAGTCCGGCTCGCAGACCGTCTCGCACCTTCGCTTCGGCCCGGAACCGATCAGCGCTGCTTATCTGGTCTCCCAGGCGAGCTTCGTCGGCTGCCACCAGTTCAAGCTGCTCGAGCGTCCCGAGGTGCTCGACCGGGCTGCGCCGGAAGCCGCGCTCCTGCTCAATTCCCCGCTGCCCCCGGATCAGGTCTGGGACGCACTGACCCGCCCGGTGCAGGAGCAGCTCCTCGCCAAGCGGATCGCGCTCTATCTGATCGATGCCGGCCGCATCGCCCGTGAGGCCGGCCTGGCCGGGCGGACGAACACTGTGCTCCAGACCTGCTTCTTCGCCATCTCCGGAGTGCTCGAGCCGGCCCGCGCGCTCGAGCGGATCAAGGCCTCGATCGCCAAGACGTACGGCCGCCGCGGGGCGGACGTCGTCGAACGCAACCTGCGGGCCGTCGATGACGCGATCGCCGGGCTCCACCGGGTCGAGCTGCCCGAAGCGGCCACGACGACCCGCGAGCCGGCCCCGGTCGTCCCCGACAGCGCGCCTCCCTTCGTCCGGGACGTGACGGCGATGATGATGGCCGGCCGCGGTGATGAGCTGCCGGTCAGCGCCCTGCCGGCGGACGGCACCTACCCGAGCGGCACGACGAAGTACGAGAAGCGCAACATCTCGGAACTGGTGGCGGCCTGGGACCCCGACCTGTGCATCCAGTGCGGCAACTGCAGCTTCGTCTGCCCACACAGCGTGATCCGGTCCCGCTACTACGATCCGGTCCGCCTGGACGGCGCACCCCAGGGGTTCGCCTCGGCTCCGCTGAACGCTCCCGGCCTCCCCGACAGCCGCTACACGTTGCAGGTCTATGTGGAGGACTGCACCGGCTGCGGCCTCTGCGTCGAGGCTTGCCCGGTATCTGCGCAGGGGGACACAGAGCACCGGGCGATCAACCTGACAGCTCGGGAACCACGAGCGGACATAGAGCGGGAGAACGTTGCGTTCTTCGAGGGCCTTCCGGGCGCGGATCGTTCGCGAGTCGACTTCGGCACCGTGCGCGGCACGCAGTTCCTGGAGCCGCTGTTCGAGTTCTCTGGCGCCTGTGCCGGCTGCGGGGAGACGCCCTATTTGAAGCTCTTGTCCCAGCTGTTCGGCGACCGGCTCACGGTTGCCAACGCGACCGGCTGCTCATCGATCTACGGCGGCAACCTCCCGACCACACCGTGGACGGTCGGACCGGACGGACGCGGACCGGCCTGGTCGAACTCGCTGTTCGAGGACAACGCCGAGTTCGGACTCGGCCTGCGGCTGGCCGCCGATCGACACACCGAGCTGGCTCGTCGTCGCCTCACGGAGCTGCGCGACGATCTCGGGCCTGGTCTGGTGGACGAGGTCCTAGATGCGCCTCAGCTGCGCGAGTCCGAGCTGCGCGACCAACGTGAGCGCGTCGCCGAGCTGGGGCGCGGGCTCTCCGACCTGGCCGGCCCGGCCGCCGATGACCTGCGCAGCGTGCTCGACCACCTCGTCCGTCGCAGCGTGTGGATCGTCGGCGGCGATGGCTGGGCCTACGACATCGGCGCGGGGGGCCTCGACCACGTCCTGGCCAGCGGGCGCAACGTCAACGTCCTGGTGCTCGACACGGAGGTCTACTCCAACACCGGCGGTCAGATGTCGAAGGCCACGCCGCTCGGCGCGGTCGCCAAGTTCGCAGCCGCAGGCAAGACGATGCCCACCAAGGATCTGGCCCTCCAGGTGATCGCCCTGGCCAATGTCTACGTGGCACGAGTGGCCATGGGCGCCGACCCCCAGCAGACCCTCGCAGCCTTCCGGGAGGCAGAGGCGTACGACGGGCCGTCCCTGGTGATCGCCTACAGCCATTGCATCGCCCACGGTTTCGACATGCGCGACGGGCTCGACCAGCAGTACCGCGCCGTCGCGAGTGGTCACTGGCCGCTGATCCGATACGACCCCATGGCACGCGCGACCGGCGGGAACCCGTTCCTGCTCGACTCCCCACGCCCAAGACTGACCCTGGCCGACTACCGCAAGGGCGAGCTGCGTTTTCGCACGCTCGCGAGCCGAGACCCCGCCGAAGCCGACCGGCTGCTCAACCTTGCTCAGCAAGCGGTCGACCTCCGCTGGCGAACCTACGAGGAGATGGCGACCCGCGACGCCGCACACTTCCCAGCGGACGCCCGGCGGGAGCAGTGATGGAACTCGCCACGAGCTACCTGGGACTCGACTTGCGGAACCCACTCGTCGCGTCGCCCTCTCCGCTGTCGAAAACCGTCGACGGAGTGCGCCGCCTCGCCGACGCGGGCGTCGGCGCGGTGGTTCTCTACTCGCTGTTCGAAGAGCAGGTGCGCCGCGAGGCAGAGGAGAACGCACGGCTGGTCGACGCCGGCGCGGACAGCTTCCCCGAGGCCCTGACGTACTTCCCCGCTGAAGCCGAGCAGGAGCCGGCTGGGCGCCATTACCTGAGCCTGCTCGAACGCGCCGCGTCGGCGGTGGACGTACCGGTCATCGCCAGCCTCAACGGCGTCACCCCCGGGGGCTGGGGCAACTACGCCGCCGCCATGCAGACCGCTGGCGCAGCGGCGATCGAGCTCAACATCTACTACCTTCCCGGGAGCACGCAGATCCCTGGGCGCGACGTCGAACAGCGCCACCTCGACGTCTTGAGCCGGGTCAAGGATGCGGTCACCGTCCCCGTGGCCGTCAAGCTGAGCCCGCACTTCAGCTCGATCGGCGAGATGGCGCAGCGACTCGACGTCGCCGGTGCCGATGGGCTGGTTCTCTTCAACCGGTTCCTGCAGCCCGACATCGACCCCGAGACCCTGACCCGAACGCCGGCCGTCGGCCTTTCTTCTGCGTCCGAGGCACGGCTACCCCGCACCTGGATCGCGCTGCTCCGCGGACAAGTGCGCGCGTCGCTCGCTGCCACCACGGGGGTCGAAGGCGTCGAGGATGTGGCCAGTTACCTGCTCGCCGGTGCGGACGTCGTGATGACGACCTCGGCCCTGCTCCGCCATGGCCCTGAGCACGCAACCTTGCTCGTCGACGGCCTTTCCGGCTGGATGGCTCGCAAGGGCTTCGCCACGGTGGACGAGTTCCGTGGCCTGATGGCCCTCAGGCCAGAACCTGACGAGGCGGCCCACCAGAGAGCGGGCTACGTCTCCGCGATGGAGGCGGCCAACGACAACCCGTACGGGCCCTGGTAGTTGGCCCATGCTCGAGAGGGGAACGTTCCTAGGGACGGGTCTTATGGCCCCTGTGCGGCTGCGGTCCGACGCCTAGGCTCGAGTCTGAGAGTTCATTGCAGACCGTCCAGGAGGCCATCGTGAATCACGAGCAGCGCGAGCGGATGCGTGACGGACGCGGTTTTGTCGCCGCCCTCGACCAGAGCGGCGGCAGCACGCCGAAGGCCCTGCGCCTGTACGGCTTGGACGACACCGCCTACACCACCGAGACGGAGATGTTCGACCTGGTCCACCAGATGCGCACGCGCATCATCACCAGTGCCTCCTTCGGCGGCGACCGAATCCTTGGCGCCATCCTCTTCGAGATGACCATGGACCGTGAGATCGAGGGGCAGGGCGCGGCCGAATACCTCTGGCAACGCAAACAGGTCGTGCCGATCCTCAAAGTGGACAAGGGGCTGGCCGAGACGGTCGACGGGGCGAAGGTGATGAAGCCCAACCCCGACCTGGACCGGCAGCTGGAGAAGGCGCTAGCCCATGGAGTGTTTGCCACCAAGATGCGTTCGCTCATCGAGCTCGGCAACCCCGTCGGCGTTGAGGCCGTCGTCGCCCAGCAGTTCGAGGTGGCCGCGCGCATCCTCGACGCCGGCCTGGTGCCAATCATCGAGCCCGAGGTGGACATCCACAGCCCAGAAAAGGCCGCGGCCGAGAAGCTGCTCAAGGACGGGCTGGTCGCCCGCCTCGACGGCCTGCCCGAGGGTCGCGAGGTCATGCTCAAGCTGACGATTCCGGACGAAGACGACTTCTTCTCCGACCTCGTCGCCCACCCTCGTGTCCTACGCGTGGTGGCGCTGTCCGGCGGCTACTCCAGAGCAGAGGCCAACGAGCGGCTCGCCCGCAACCATGGGGTCGTGGCCAGCTTCTCGCGGGCGCTGACGGAGGGACTGCAAGTCCAGCAGACGCCAGCCGAGTTCGACGCCACCCTCGACGCCTCGATCCAGAGCATCTATGACGCGTCGATGACCTGAATTCACCCGCTCATCCGGTTCTGGGATCTGCGCGTTTCGACCCGCGAGCGTCGGATTCCTCTTGGTGGCGCTGGGACTGCTGTTGGCCTTCTCGGGTGGGATCGACGCGCTCAGGCTCGTCCGAAGGCCCCCCGCCCCGCATCGGCGCCAGCACGACGTCCGCCTGCGCGTCAGCACGGAGGTGCTGCTATGCGTACGGCCAGCCGCCGCGGGAGTCCGCGGTTCTCCGACTAGGAGACCTCGGGGTCGTTGCACCGGCGCAGCAGTCGGATCCGATCCAGGGCGAGTGCCGTTCGTACAGCACCTTGAGGGCTGCCGTGTTCCCGTCGGACACGGCACTCATCAGCACCGTGTCCGAATCGGCCGTCAGCTCGCGCATACCTACCTGTCGCCCCGGGAACCCCAACTGGTCTGCCTGAGCATGCGCCCGTGCGTCCAGATCTGCATCAGCGCACCGCGATTCAGCGACACCGGTCCCGCGGTGAACGCGGTTTAGTGTGAGCGGAGCCAGGCTCTGGCTAGGTGGCTTGCGAGAGGCATCGCAGCCCAGTCGCCGCCAGGAACGACAACCAGACCACGAAGCCGACCACGGCCGCGAACAGCACGGGCATGGCCGACCCGTCGGCGAGCAGGGGGCTTCCTACAGCGCCGACGGCGAGCAACGCGGCCCCAGCAGGGGCGAGCCAGGAGAACACCCGCGGCGCGATGCCGGCGGCCATCGCCGCACGGCTGAGGCCCACAAGGGCCACCGCGATCGACAGGTCGAGAACGGCGAAGACTCCGTTGTGCAGAGCCCACAGGGCATTCACGGCGTCAACACTGGGCTGCTGGCCACCGGCTACAGCGACGAGCGCGCCCTCGACGCCCACCATCGTCGAGAACAGCACGAAGATGCCCACCCCGCCGGCGAAGCCGGTGAAGGCCCAGGCGCGCTCGGGTTCTCCGGCAGTGAGGCTCAGCATGCCACCGAGGAAGGCTGCCAGGGCGATGCCGCTCATCACGAAGGTGACGGAGAGGGTCACCTCGAGGCCACGATGGTGTGAGTAGTAGGCAACGACGTCAGCCAACGGCGCGTTGTTCAGGGGGGCGACGCTTCCACGGATGAGGTTCTGGGCCGCGACGATGACGGCGAAGGCAAGGGCTGCCCACCCCGTGGTTCTGAGCAGGGTGCCGGTTCGACCGACAGTCGCGGGGCCGGCAGTTGTGACAGTCATGGAGGGTCCTCCCGGGCCGTGTTGGCTGAGTTCTCGCTGCTTACGAAGAGGTGCGGGTAGCGCGCAGGTAGAGCAGGCCGGTGGTCACGACTGCGAGGGAGACGGCGGCACCAAGCACGCCCGACAGCTGAGCGGCTCTGGGAACGTCCGCTGTCGGAGCAGCGACCACTTCGCCGAGAGACCCAACAACCGCGATCGTCCCCACCACAGAGGCCAGGCCGGCTCCCACCTTCTGCAGCGCAGGGCGAGTGCGCAGGGCTAGCAGACCGAGCGCGAGCCCCATGAGGACGAGCATGAAGGTGTCGACCATGAGTCTCCTCAGTAGAGGTTATCTATATTCAAGAGATTTAATCTCTATCGCATAGGATCGGCCTGTGTCAACCGAGGGCAGAGTCAGCAGGCGGGACCAGCAGGCGGCCGAGACGCGGCGGCTGATCCTGGATGCCGCCCGGCGGCTGTTCGCCGCAAACGGCTATGCCGCAACGTCGGTTGCGCAGATCGCCGACGAGGCGGGTGTCGCCGTCCCGACGGTCTACGCGAGCGTAGGAAACAAGATGCGGCTGCTCACGCTCCTCAACGACCGCATCGACGAGGAGGGCGAGGTAGCGCCGATCATCGAGCGGTTGTTGGCCAGTCAGGACCCGAGTGAGGTGCTCGGGCTGCAACTGCTCCTAGCCCGTCAGCTCAACGAACGTGCCGGCGACCTGATCGCGGCACTGCGGTCAGCGGCGACGGCCGAGCCCGGCATGGCGGCGCCATACGCCGTCGGGCTCGAACGACACCGCAGTGGGGTGCGCGCCACGGCAACCCGCCTGTCCCAGCTGGGCGGTTTGCGCGAGGGTCTCACCACTGAAGCCGCCGCTGCCTTACTCGACGTTCTGCTGGCTCCCGATTCCTGGACCACGCTGACGACGGCACACGGCATGGGGTGGGAGGAGGCCCAGGAGCTCCTGGAAGATCTGCTCACGCGCGTGCTGCTGGTCCCCGAGCCATAGCCGAGACGTTGCTGTGCATCGAGCCACCAATTGAGAATCATTCAGTGGTGCCCTCGCCCACGATTCCCAGGTCCATAGGCTTCGGTGGGGCCACAGGCCGAGACATGCGCGTCGCACGAACCCTCTTGTCGAGCAGGAAGTCGAGGACCACGCCGGCGAACATCTCGGGATCGGTCTGGTCTGCCACGTGCTGGTGTCCGTCCAGCGTCACCACACGCGTGTCCGCGAGTCCGTCGGCGACCGTGCGGGTTGCCTTCTGCAGGAAGGCGGGGCTGTCTCCGCCCCGGACCAGCAGCGTCGGGGCCGTGACGGCCGCCAGCTGCTCGCCGTCAACAACCAGCCGGACGCTCTCCTCCCGCGGCAGTGTCGGCGCCGTGGCAACCCGGGACGGCCAGCTCGGCAGGTTCCTCAGCGCGGCGACCTCCTTCTCCGGCATGCGCAGCACCTCGCGCACCATCATCTCCACGACCTCTTCGTAGCGGCCCGCGTCAGCGGCTGCCTGCATACGGGCCACAAGCTCCTCCGGTTGGGGGGACTCGATGATCGCGGGCTCGTAGAGAACCAGCCGCCGAACATGGGGTGTCCGCGCGGCCGCCCGCAGGCACAGATACCCGCCGAGGGAATGGCCCAACACGTCGACCGGCGTACCGGACTCACCGGCGAGGGTGTCGATCACCGCCACTACATCCTCGACCTCGCGGTCCGGCGACCAGACCGGGCCGTCGCTGCTGCCGCCGCGTCCGCGACGATCCATCGCGTGCACCTGCCGGTGAGGTGTGAGGTATTCGGTGATCCGCCACCGCCGATGGTCTGACAGCGATCCGTGCACGAGAAGCAGGGGCGGCCCCTCGCCGCTGCTCCACACCGCGATGCTCGTTGCATCAGGCGACCGAACGTGACGCGGACCCGAAAGTTGCTGGCTCATGGCACCCTCGCTAGGACGGCTCACTCCACGCTCTCACCGTCACTGCATTGTGTCGAGCACGTTCGTCAACGTGCACTCCTACGAAGCCCCGAGCCGGAGCCCTGTGGCAGGACGTGCGTCGACCTCGCCCCACCAAAACCTGTGCTTTGCCCGCGGGCGCAAGGCGGCGTTCGGCGACAGTGTTCGACTCGACCGAGGTTCTCAGCACCAGAGTGACCATGGCTGCGATGTTTGCGGCCAGCCCGAGCAGCAGCACTCGCTTCGAACTGGAGCGCGATGCAAGGGTCGCCGCCAAGCAACGATGTCACAATCTGTGGCAAGAACAGCGCGCCGTTCTGGGAGGTCGAGAGCCCCGTCATCGACATCGCGCCAAATCTTGAGACGGCACAACTCAAGCAGATTGTCCGCGAATGCCTCGGCTGGAGGCGCTCTGAGGTCAGGCGTGGGCCACTTCCGCCGCGTCTGTCCTGGCCCGCTGTCAGGATCTCGGGTCGGTACGACCTCTGCTGGGAGCGGGTGAAGCTCGAGCCGGCAGCGTGATGCCACAGGCCGGCCCTGAGTACTGGACTGGAGCCTGACGGGTCGATGGACAGGTTGCCTGCGGCCCGAAGCCGTCCAAGTTCGAACCCCGCGCACCCCCTCCATCTCAGTGCGTGATCACCCGGCCGACCCAGGCCCGGAACCTATAGCCAGGCTTCATCCTCTGCCCAGCCGGACTGGATAGCCTGAGAACATGGTCGACCTCTCCAAGGCCCTTGCGGACGACCTCCCCTGGGCCGATTGTCGCGGGCGACCCGCACCCTCTTCTCTGTGGTTTGAAGTCGTGTCCTTCCACGGTTCCAAGATCATGGGATGGGCCGAGCGGCGCCACGTCGCAAATCTCGTGGACGGCATTGACATAGGGCGACCGTGATCACCCAGGCGCGCGTCGTGGTCGTGGGCGGCGGCATCGCAGGGGTGTCAACGCTCTACCACCTCACGAGGCTCGGCTGGAGTGACGTCGCGCTCGTGGAGGCGAACGAACTCACCAGTGGGTCGACCTGGCACGCAGCGGGCCTCTGCACTCAATTCATCCAGAGCTACAACCTGATGCGTTTGCTCCGGACGTCGGTCGAGCTGTACTCAGCACTTGAGCGGGAGACAGGACTCCCGGTCGACTTCCACCAGTGCGGCAGTGTCCGGATAGCCACGACCCGCGACCGGGTCCATCAGTTCGAACATGTGCGGGGGATCGCCGAGAATGTGGGGGTTCCTTTTGACATCGTCTCGGGCGAGCGGGCCTTCGAGCTATTCCCGCTCGCCCGGCCTGACGGCGTCCTCGGAGCCGCCTACCTTCCGACCGACGGCCACATCGATCCGACGAGCCTGACGAACGCCCTGGCCAGGGGAGCTGTGGACCGGGGCGCGACCATCATCCGAAACGCACGGGTCACCCAGCTCGTCCGCCAGCGCGGCGGCTGGACGGTGTCGACGCCCGCCGGCGACATCCGGGCGGAGCACGTAGTGATTGCAGCCGGCCAGTGGTCGCGTGAGGTGGGCCGGCTTGCCGGCATCGAGCTGCCGATCGTTTCGCTGCAGCATCACTACCTGGTGACCGACCCGATGTCCGCGATCGCAACGCGGTCGGTCGAGCTACCCGTCTTTCGCGACCCGGACAACTCCTTCTATGCGCGCCAAGAGGGAAGCAGCTTGCTCGTTGGCCCGTTCGAGCGCAAACCGCTCACGTGGGCGCTGGATGGGATCCCCGAGGGCTTCCATGGCCGGCTCCTGCCGCCGAACCTCGAGCAGATCGAGGACTGCCTCGGTGGGGCCGCCGAGCGGATCCCTTCCTTTGGCGAGGTGGGAATCAAGAACGTGATCAATGGCCCCGACGGATACACGCCCGACGGACGTTGCCTGATGGGTCCCATCCCGGGTCAGCCGGGGCTCCACGTACTCGCTGGCTTCTCGATCTTCGGGATCGTATTCGGCGGTGGTGCAGGCAAGTTCTGCGCAGAGTGGATCGTGCACGGCCAGCCGAGCGAGAACATGTGGGAGCTCGACGTCCGTCGCTTCGGGGACTACGCACGGTCGACCTCGTACGCCGTCGAACGCGCCTCGGAGGTGTTCGAGGACGAGTACAAGATCCACTTTCCCGAGGAGGAGCGACCTGCGGGGCGTCCCCTCAAGACCGACCCGCTGTACGACCGCCTTGTCGCCAAGGGCGCGGTGATGGGCGTGCGATCCGGTTGGGAACGCCCGCTCTGGTTCGCGACGTCCGGTCCCGCCCGCGACGAGTATTCATTCGGTCGCGGCAACTGGTTCGACGCCGTCGGAGAGGAGTGCCGTGCCGTGCGCGGCGGTGTCGGGGTGCTCGATCAGACGAGTTTTGCGAAGTTCATCGTCAGCGGGGACGGCGCCGAGCCCTTCCTGGACCGGCTCTGCGCGAACCGCTTGCCGACCGACGTGGGAAAGATGTCGCTGACGCAGATGTGCACCGCACGGGGAGGCGTCGAGGCCGACGTCACCGTCGCGCTTCTCCAACCTGGCCGCTACTACGTGGTGTCGGCGGCCGCGACCGAGACGCACGACCTCGCCTGGATCGAACAACACGCACCGCACGACGGATCAGTGCGAATCGACAACGTCACGGCTCGCGACGGCGTGCTCACCATCGCCGGGCCGAGGTCGCGTGAGCTGCTGGAGCGAGTGTCGCGCGACGACTTCTCCAACCAGGGATTCCGCTTCTTTCGTGCACGCCATGTCGAGGTCGGACGCGTACGCGCCCTCGCGATGCGGGTCTCATATGTGGGCGAGCTGGGCTGGGAGCTGCACCACCCGATCGAGGAGCAGCGGACTCTGTACGAGCTGCTGTGCGAGGCCGGCGAGGATCTCGGTCTCGTGGATTTTGGCTACCGAGCGCTGGAGTCCATGCGCCTGGAGAAGTGCTACCGGCTATGGGGCGCGGACCTTTCCGCCGATTGGTCGCCACTGCAGGCCGGGCTCGATCGTTTCGTCGCTCTTGATAAGGGCGACTTCATCGGCCACGATGCCTTGTCCCGTGAGTACGACTCGGGTCGCACCCACGTGTTGTCCTGCCTCGTCGTCGACGCTGTGGGCCGCGACGCCCACGGGCTCGAACCCGTCTTCGCCGAGGGCACACGTCCCGTTGCGTATGTCTCCTCGGGTGGATACGGGCACACGATCGACCGATCGATCGCCCTTGCCTACCTTCCCGTCGAGCACGCCACGGTCGGCAAGGAACTGACGATCGGCATCCTCGGCGAACGACGGCGCGCCGTCGTCTCCGACCAGCCGCTGCTCGACCCAACCGGCCAGCGCCTCCTCTCCTGATTGTGGACGCCCGAACAAGCGCGGAGCGGTCGGGGTCATCGTGGCCCCCCGCCGGCATATCGCTCGCCGAGTGGGCCTCGATCGTGAACTCAGTGGCCGCAGGAAACTCAGTGGCCGCAGGAAACTCAGTGGCCGCAGGAAACTCAGTGGCCGCAGGAAACTCAGTGGCCGCAGGAAGTTAGGAAGTCTTGCCCATCGGCGGGTCCGTTCGCGGACTCGTGGCCGCGAAGACTGCCATCGAGCCGAGTGTCTCCAGCTCCACACGCTCAAAGGAATCCTCGAGGATCTCGCGCAGGCCCTGCTC
The DNA here is from genome assembly GCA_963819985.1 of uncultured Actinomycetota bacterium. GTDB lineage: Bacteria > Actinomycetota > Actinomycetes > DATJPE01 > DATJPE01 > JANPBY01. Next base: position 464,068 of record CAWFYH010000003.1, read on the forward strand.
GGTGTCGTCGAGGTTGTCGAATGTCCCCCGCCGGTTGTTGCCCTTCAGAATGCTGCGCGACAAGCGGGTGTGTCGTGCGGAGGTCCCGAGGATCGACGCACCGAACAGCACTCCCGTCGAAGCAAGCACGGCAGCCACGTTGGCAACGGGTGCCGCCTTGCGTGGGAGCGGTCCGGGCAGGCAATGCAGCACGCCATTGAGCGCGGCCGAGTCGAACGGTCCGTCCAGGGGCAGTGCCTTGCACACGTCGGCCTCAACGGTCGTGATCTCCAGGTGCTGCAACCGCCGGGACGCATGAGCAAGCACATGCACGTTGGGATCGAGGAGTGTGACTGGGCTACCGTCGGGGATGCCTGCTCGTGCCAGGAAATAGCCAGTCCCAGGCCCAACGTCGAGGTGCCGATGGCCGAGGTGCCGCCGATACTCCTCCACCAGCCGAGTCGTCGGGCAGTGCCACACGTACGGCGCGAAGAAGCCGAGGATCACGGGGTCATAGATCTTGAGGAAGAGCGGGGTGTATTCACGCTGGCCCGCGTAGGCCACGTCGTCACGCTCCATTGAGCTCGAGCCCCCGTCGATCGGGCATGCAGCGAACACGTGGTTCCACAATGGACTGGCCGTTGGGCATTGGTCAGGGCTGGAACTGGTGTGCTGGGTCCGTTGTCGCGGGCGTCAGCACCGACCGGCGGGCCCGGTTGCCGGCGTGAATGGACGCGAGCAGGAGCGCCAGCGCGTTGATGCCGTGCAGGGCCGCGAGGCCGTAGACCGCGAGGCTCCCGAAACCGAGAGCGACTTGGACGACCACGAGCCCGAGGACGATCGCTGCCCATCTGATCCCACCCGGCACCGAGCGTCGCGTGAAGACGGCGATCACCAGGAAGGCGATCGCGATCAGCGGGATGTACAGAGCGCCGTTCTCCCCGTGCAGGATGAACCCGGCTGCCCCGGTGAATGTCTCTTGTCCATCCTCGAACGTGCTCTTCGTGGCGACTCCCCCGTCCTCGATCCAGCTTCCGAGCCCCGCCATGCCGAACGCGACCAGCGCAGCCTGGACGGCCACCTCCGCGGCGATGACGTACGCGACGATCCAGTAGAGCTTCATGGTCTGCTTCCTTTCGTGAGCCGGGGCGCCGGCCGTGTTCCGGAGCGAACGCCCCGCGAGACTGCACCGGGATCTTGGGCCGAAACGAGAACGACAACTACGCAGAAGGCAATGACGACTGACCAGACGACAGCACTTCGGCTCGCGCCCGAGGAGTCGAATGGCATCAACGGGACCCACCTGCGAAAGGGATCTGCTGCCACGAGGATGGTGGCGGCGAGCGCAAGCACAGCGCACAGGTCGCCCGGGGTCGCCAACCCCCGACTCCGAGCAGCGGCGGAGGCCGCCAGCGCCACCGCCACCATCCCGATCGCGACAGGGGCAAACCACAGCCAGTGTGTGACCGGGTCACGACGGCTCAGTGCTGTCAGGCCGACCGCCGCGACGGACAGAGGGATCAGCGCCAGCAGCATCCGGTAGGTCAGCCGCTGGGGCCTGGACGTAGGCGTCGCGTCCGCGACCTCGGCTGCCTCCTCGTCCAGGACGTAGGCGGCACAGCTCGCGCAGACCCCGAGACCGAGCACGGCGGCGAACGGGGCGAGCCCAACACCGAACCCCACCACGGCGGCGCCGAAGAGAGCTGCAGCCATCGCGGCGGATCCGCACAGCGGCAGCACCGGCGCCGACGAGACGACGCGAGCCATCGCGTTGCGACGCCGACCGCTCACGGGGAGGCCCCGACGATCGGCTGCGTCCCCGCGTCGTCGGTCTGGAACAGCTGATGGTTTCCGTGCGATGCCGACATGGTCAGGGCCAGTACGGCGACGGCGACCGCCCCCGATGCCACGAGCATGATGCGCGTGCGGGTCCGGCCGTGGGCACCCTTGAGCAGGGCGGCTGCCGCTGCGAGGACGCACAGCGAGATGGCCCAGACCGCGAACCAGCTCGGAGCTCCGGTGTATGACACGACCGAGCTCACCGTGTCGTAGGACTCGTTGCCGGTGTCTGGATACGTACCGCCGCCCCAGGCGGTGTAGGGGGTCAGCATGTGCAAGGTCCGGGCCAGCAGCGACGACGGGTCGGACATCGCTGCTCGGGAACGTAAGCACCCTCCCAGCTCCACAGGAGCAGCAGCACCACGGCCAGCAGGGCGGACGCCGGGAAGCGGAGCCAGCGTCCTACAGCGACACCGAGCAGCGGGCCGCCGCCGCAGGCGATGACCGGGATGACCATGGTGATGAGGATGCGATCGAGCCGCGCCATAAGTCCCGTAGTTCCACTCCGGCAGCGGTGCGGCGAGGACGAACGCGTGGTGGACGAGGACGACGACAAGACCCGCTGTCGCCGGGACGGCGCAGGCCAGGCACAGCGCGGCCGTCCGCTTCGTCACCGACGCGGGGGCCGCTTCCACGACCGGCGCGGCACGCCGGGTCGAGACGGTGAGCCGTGCGGCGACCACCACGCCCAGCACACCGATGAGAAACGACGGGATCACTTGGAAGTCGAGCTCGATCGGCCCACGCTCCCCGGCCCCGGCCAGCAGCGCAGCGACAAACCCAAAGAGGAACAGTGGATGCCGCGCGTAGCGAATCGCCTCGGTCCGCGCGAGCGGCCAGACGCTCGTGCGAGTGGACAGCCGTGGGACGGCAGGAAGGGCCACGGTGCTCATGCCGCTTCCTCCTCTCGGGCGGTGGCCCCGCGGAGGAGCAGGTAGGCGTCCTCAAGAGTGGGCTCGACCCCTTGGGGTCGGCGCGGGTCCGCTGCGCCCAGGTTGCGGTAGTGCCCCGATGCCGTGCGCCATGACGTCTGGGCGCTCGGGTCGGGTGCATCGGCGAGCCACACCCGGCCTTGTGCCAGCGCCACGAGGTCTCTGACGGCTCCGTCGAAGCAGACCGCGCCGCGGTCGAGAACGACGACGTGCTCGCAAAGCGCGGCCACGTCCTCGGTCTGGTGGGTCGCGACGACCACGGTTGCGGCCCGCCCGACCTCGGCCAGTACACCTCGCAAAGAGACGCGTTGCTCGGGGTCGAGGCCAGTCGTCGGCTCGTCGAGCACGAGCAGGTCAGGGGCGAGAAGCAGTGCCTGCGCCAGGCCGACCCGGCGTCGCTGACCACCCGACAGGGCTCGGATGCGCTTCCCCGCGATGTCGGCCAACCCGACGTCTGCGAGGACCCGCCGCACCTCGACCCGGCGTCGCTCCGGGTCGTCGAGCTCCTTGAGGACGGCCATGTAGTCGACGAAGCTGCGAGCGGTGAAGCCCCTCGGAAAGCCGAGCTCCTGAGGCAGGTAGCCGAGCCGTTGGCGGATCTCGATGCGCTGGGCACGGTCGGCCGGGTCTCGACCAAGGATGCTGACCACCCCAGCATCCGGGCCTAGCACAGTCGCCAGGATGCGAAGCAAGGTCGTCTTCCCTGCGCCGTTGGGCCCGAGCAGGCCCACGATCCCCGGACGCAGCTCCATGGTGACGTCGGAGAGGACCGGGGTGCCCCCGAGCCGCTTCGTCATGTGCTCGATGCGAACGCTTGACTCACTCATCAATTGCTCCTCACTGGAGGTCACCACAGGCGCCATGACGGCACAGAGACACGAAGACGTTGGACCAGCAATCCTCCGGCGACCACGAGAAGCCCCACGTAGATCAACAACGCCAGGGGATCGAAGAGGTCTGCTGGGCTCCCGCTTCGAGCGGCCAGCGCGACGGCGACGAACCAACACGCAGCAACGGCCGTAGCGGCCTGGTCGGGGTCAACCCAGCTGCTGGCTGTCACGACCGCTACAACGAAGCCCAGCGCCGGAAGCAGCCAACCGACAGTGACGAGGGTCGACGTCGGAAGCAGAAGGCCGGCCGCGAAAGTGGCCGGGACAGAGGTCACCAGCACCCACGAGGTACGCAGGAGGGCCAGCCGGATCATCGAGTACGGCGTGGCCTGCACCGCCTCGAACAGCGGGTCGGCCGACGGGCCGTAGACCGCTGCTACCCCAGCGACGGGGATCAGCGGAGCCACCAGGAGGAACAGCCACACCCCCCCATCACGACCAAGCAGCGCGGCGACCATGGTGAAGCCGAGCATCGCCACCATGCCCGTGAACCAGGCCGTCCGAAGCGTCCCAGCAGCAGCCATGACGACCGCGTCGGACGGACGTACGCCCAGCCGCACCAGCAGCCGCTCGGTCCGCGGCGCTGGCGGCTTCTCGATCTCCTCCAGCACCCCCTCCCACTCGGCGGCCACGGTCGCTGACGGGACACGTTGAGCCACCGTCGCCTGGCAGGACGCACACGTGGCGACGTGTTGCTCGACCGACATGCTGACGACCGAACCGGCGACGCCGTCGACCCAGTCGGCCAGGGCATCAGCCGGCACGTGCCACCGCTGGTCGTCGCTACCGAGGTGCTTCACCGTCATGACAGGCCCTCCATCAGTTCTGCCCTCAGCAGCTGCTTGGCCCTGTGCATCCGGGTCTTGACCGTTCCGCGGGGGATGCCCAGGAGCTGGGCCGCCTCCCGGGTCGACATGCCGTCGAGCACAGTGGCTTGCACAACTGCGCGCAGCTGCGGGGAGAGCGTGCCGAGGGCCCGCCCGAGGTCGCCGTACTCCACACTCATCAGCACCCGCTCCTCTGCGCTGCTCTCCAACCGGCTGTCCACCTCCGCGACGAGGACCTCTGTGGTGAGCGGCTGCCGACGCAGGTGTGAGATCAGCCGCTTGGCGGCGATCCCCCAAATCCAACCGGCAACCGCGCCCTCGCCCCGGAATCGCGCCGCCCCTCGCCAGACGGCGACGAAGGTGTCCTGCACGACCTCAGAGACGACCTCCGGGTCGTTGCACCGGCGCAGCAGTCGGATCCGTATCCAGGGCGAGTGCCGTTCGTACAGCACTTTGAGGGCTGCCGTGTCCCCGTCGGACACGGCACTCATCAGCACCGTGTCCGAATCGGCCGTCAGCTCACGCATACCTACCTGTCGCCCCGGAGACCCCAACTGGTTTTCCTCAGCATCCTCCTGTGCACGAAAAAATGCTTCGACGGCGAGCGTGGAGCTCGAGCCGGTCCAGTTCGACGCGCAGGGAAGAGGCTGCCTTCGAAGGTGGCGTAGGGATGCCCGCGGCTACCCTTCGCCCATGACGACCCAGCAGCCGATCGGATCCGGATTCGGCCACTACAGCACGGCCGCCGAGGTCGTCGAAGGAGAAGACCTCCGCGGACGGTTGGCGATCGTCACCGGCGGCTACTCGGGCCTCGGTCTCGAGACCACGCGAGCGCTCGCCGGCGCCGGCGCGCACGTGATCGTTCCCTCGCGCCGACACGCTGTGGCCGAGGAGGCTCTCGCCCAGCTGGAGGGCAGCGTCGAGGTTGAGGAGCTGGACCTCGCGGACCTCGCCAGCGTCAGAGCCTTTACCGGCCGGGTGCTTGACTCTGACCGATCAGTCGACGTCCTCATCAACAACGCCGGCATCATGGCCTGCCCCGAGACGCGCGTCACCGAGAACTGGGAGGCCCAGTTCGCGACCAACCACCTTGGCCACTTCGTGCTGACCTGCGAGTTGTGGCCCGCTCTCACGGCAGCCAGTGGGGCGCGCGTGGTCTCCCTGTCCTCGACTGGACACAAACTGTCTGACATCCGGTGGCAGGACCCGATGTGGCACGACGAACCGTACGAAAAGTGGCGCGCCTACGGTCAGTCCAAGACGGCGAACAGCCTGTTCGCGGTGCACCTGGACGCCCTCGGCGCCGACGACGGCGTCCGCGCATTCGCCGTACATCCCGGCGGGATCATGACCCCGCTGCAACGCCACATGCCGCGCGAAGAAATGGTCGCGCTCGGCTGGATCGATGAGCACGGAGCGGTGCGCGAGGGCTTCAAGACGCCGGAGCAGGGTGCCGCCACCTCCGTGTGGGCGGCAACCTCACCCATGCTCGAAGGTATGGGAGGCGTGTACTGCGAGGACTGCGACATGGCCGGGCCCACCGATCCTGAGTCTCCGCTCGCGCGCTACATGGGCGTGGACGCGCACGCCGTCGACCGCGTCTCAGCTCGCCGCCTCTGGGAGATGTCAACGGAGTTCACCGGCTCGGACCTCGCGACCCGAACCTGACCCTCCAGGCATCACGAAGACACCTGGCGGCGCCGCGCGACGGCGACCGCACGGCGTTCGTCTGCGCGCCAGCACGGACGAGTCGGCCCGGATGTCGTGAGGTCGTCGGGTCCCTAGCGTCGATCGCGACCGACCACCCCAAACGAGGAGCGCTGGACATGAGACATCGAAAGCTGGCACTGGTATCAGCGATGGTCATTGTCGTCCTAGGACTGGCGGGGCCGCCGGCGGACGCGAGCCCGCCCACCGCGGAGCATCCTCACCGCGACCAGCCCTGGATCGCCTACCAGACGAGCTATCACGAGGCCACCGGGTTCGGGCCAGAGGGCATCTGGCTGATCCACCCCGATGGATCTGGCGACCATCAAGTGGGCGTTGGCGCGAACGACGAGCAGGCACTACCGGACTGGTCGCCGGACGGCCGTACGCTCGTCTTCACCTCCCGCGGCGGGTGGCACGAGCCGTTGTATGTGTACGACCTCAAGACCGGCCGCACCCGACAGCTCTTCGACTGCACCGACGACTGCCTAGGTGACGACGAGCCGGCCTACTCTCCGGACGGCCGGACCGTCGCCTTCGTCCGGGCGTTCTTGCCGTTCACCGACTTCGGCCCCTCGGACTGCAGCCTGTGGCTCGGCAACGTCGCCAGCGGCAAGGTGCACCGACTCACCAAGAACGGCAGCTGCGACCGGGAGAACCAGCCGCGCTGGTCGCCCGACGGCACCCGGCTGACCTACACCCGCGAGCGGATCGACTTCGACACCGGGGACACCACCGCAACCGCCGTCTTCGTCCTCGACATCGCGAGCGGGACCGAGACCCGGATCACCAAGTGGGGCAGGGACTTCGGCGAGGCCGGCTGGTCACCTGACGGCCGCTGGATCGTGATGGCCACCCACCCGCTGCACTCGTTCAACTTTGGCAGCTACCGATCCAACCTCTTCCGGGTTCACCCCAACGGTCGCGGTCTGCAGAAGCTCACCCACTACCACGGGGACCTTCGCGCCACCCAGCCGCGCTACACCCCGGACGGGCGGGGGATCGTTCTCACCGCCGTGACCTCAAGCGCCCGGGAGCTGTGGATCATCCCCGCTAGCGGCGGCAAGGCGCACCGCGTGACGCACGGCGGTATCGCCACACATGGCACCCTGCAGCCACCGAAGCCCTGTCATCGCTGAGCGGTGGAACGGCCTGGTGACGAGAGTCGCCAGACGTCACCTGCCCTGTTGACTGCCCCGGGCGAGCTGGGTGCGCTGCCCCAGGGCACCTACCGGGAACGGGTCACCGTCGCGGGACTGTTGCAGCTGGGGCTGTCGTCCAACGACGCCGTCATCAACGGCGGCGTATACACGTGGTCACTGAACGGCGGCCGATGGAGCTACAGCCAGGTGCCCGAGGTGAACGACCCCAGGAACGAGAACATGCCGACGAGCTGCGCCGGCTTCTACGACGTTCGGGGTCGCACTGTCACCTTCACCACAACCACGCTGTACGACGACAGCGACTGCGCTCCAAGGGTCTGGACCGCCCGGTGGACGATCAACGGAAACCAGTTGATCTGGTCCGACAACCCGAACTTCGGACTGAACCCCTGGCGAAGGATCGGGTGACCACGATGACACCGACTGATGAGAGGAAGGTCTCCGTATGTTCCGGATGTCCGAGACGGTCTCGATCAACCGCGCACCCACGGATGTGTTCGACTTCGTCTCCGACCTGAACAACTTCCAGCACTGGCGGGCCAACCTCGCCTCCTCCACGGTCAAGTCGGAACGGTCGAATGGTGCCGGCGCGTGGTGCGAGGAGGAGATCCAGGCCGGACGTCGACGGATCCCGGGAACCTGCTCGATCACTGCCTTGACGGCGGGTCAGGAGTTCACGTTCCGAGCGATCTCTGCCGGTCTGGTCTACGAAGGGCGCCTGTTGGTGGAGCCCGAGGGTGGGTCCACTCGCCTCACGCTGGGCGGAGTCGTCCACATCAGTGGAGGCCTGCGTCTGATCGAACCCATGCTCAGGCGGCGGATGCGGTCCGGCCTGCGCAGCGAGGTGAAGAAAATCAAGCGCCTCCTGGATGCGAACACCGATTCAGGCACATAGTCGAAGCGCGAACCGCGCTTCGACTGCCCGGCCCTATTTGATCGCCCTCCACCGTCACGCGTGTTCCTGGACCGAGCTCGAGTCGCCGCTCCATACTGCTGTCAACCCCCCGCCGGCGTCAGGTCTGTCCTGGAGCAGAAGGTGGTGATTCACGGTGAGACGGGACGCGCGGGAGGACTTCGACTGGTATTTCCGGACTGCCTACCCGCGGATCGCCCGGACCGTCTTCCTTATCGTGCACGACCGCGGTTGGGCCGAAGAGATCACCCAGGACGCGTTTCGTGCAGCTGTTCCGCCACTGGGACGCCGTCCGCTTTTATGAGATGCCCGACGCGTGGGTGCGTCGAGTGGCGATTCGACTCGCCGTACGGCGCTCGCGACGTGAGCGACGCCGCGGGGTTCTCGAGTCGCTCAACGCCGCGAGCTCTACGGGCGAGGCGGGGCTGGACAACATGGCCGACGTGGACCTGCTCCGCGCTGTCGCCACGCTCAGTCCGATGCAGCGAGCCGCCGTCGTCCTGCACTACTGGGATGACCAACCCGTGCTCGAGATCGCCCGGTGCCTGCGGGTGTCCGAGTCGACCGTGAAGCAACATCTGTTCCGCGCCCGGACCAGGCTCGCGACGATCCTCGGCGAGGAGGTGAGTGAAGATGCCGATCGATGATCGCCTCCGCAGCGGACTCGACTCTCGAGCGAGGAGCTGAGCGCCGAGCGTGGAGTCCTCGCTCGCGGCAGTGCACAGTCGGGACCGGCGACTCTCAGCCACGCGACTCGTCGCGGCGTCCGTCACTGCCGTCGCCGCCGTCGTCGTGACCGCTGCCGTCGCCATGCTCGGCGGCCGGAGCCCTGAGCCGATAGCGCCGTCGGTCACGACCGAGAGCCATCTGGTCGGGAGCTTCAGCGCCGACGTCACCGAGCCCAGTGCGCTGCGTGGCCGGTGGACGGTGACCTTCCACGGCAACGGAACGATGGAGGTGCGAGCCCCGGTCAGCTACACCGGCGTCCTGTCCCGCACGTTGTTCAGCGCCGATCCCCACACCATGCGCAACAACCTGTTCGCGCAGGACCTGTGCTCTGGGACGAAAACGCCCACCTACCGGTGGCGGTCGACCGCAGACGGGGTCGCCTTCAGCGTCGTCTCCGACGAGTGTCCTGCCCGACGGCTGTTCTTTGCCAACACCCGGTGGGTCCTGTCAACCGGCACCGCCGGTCGGGGCTGGCTGCGGGTAAGACCAACACCGAGGAGGCAACCATGCCGCTCATCACCAGCCACCTGCGCTTCGGACTCATCGCCGCTCACCGGTCATGCACCGACACGAGTCATCGACACTGGCTGCGACTGGGACACTGACCTGTGCGCGGCCGACATCGAACCAACCTGGACTCCCAGCGGCAAGCGGATCGTCTTCACCAGAGTCACCGGACCCTTCGACGACGAGAGCGGAGACGCAGCCTCTGCCCTGCTCTTCTCGACCAAGCTCGACGGCTCGCACCTGAGGCGGGTCTCCCCAGACCACATGCCCCCCACGGCCGAGGACAACGTGGCGCGCTTCACTCCCGACGGTCGCCACATCGTCTTCATCCGAGACAAGTACGTCGATGGTGACTTGCACTACGCCGCCTACCGCATGCGCCGAGACGGTACGGCCGTCACCCGGCTCACGCCCTGGGCACTCGACGCAGATCGCGCCACCCCCTCCCCCGCCACGTACGGCCCCGGCGCCGGGCTCATTGCTTTCGAGACCCACGGTGGCTGGAACCCCGGACGAGGCGACGTCGCCCTCATCCCGGTCGGCTGCCGTTCGGTCAAGTCCTGCATGGCCCAGCATCCGCTACGTCACCCACAACAACGGTGGCCCCAAGAGCAGCTTCGCCGCGACGTGGTCTCCCAATGGACATCGCCTCGCGTTCGCGGAGGAGCCGGACACCAGCGGGAAGGTAGACGTGTGGACGAGCCGGTGGGACGGGTCGCGCCGACACCAGGTCACCCACACGGGAGCTGACTTCTCACCTGCCTGGTCGTACTGATCAGGCAGGTGAACGGCGCCCATCCGGCACGTCTCAACTGTTCATGTCGCGGGGACGAGCAGCTCCCGTACTTCGACGGCCTTGGGCACGCGCCCGGAGACGACGACCTTCTCGTCGACGACGAGGGCGGGGGTTGCCATCACGCCGTAGCCCATGATGACGGCGAAGTCCTCGACCTTTTCGATCGTGGCGTCGATGCCGAGGCCGTCGACAGCCTCACGCGTGACTCGTTCGAGGTTCTTGCAGTTGTTGCAGCCGGGGCCGAGCACTTTGATGATCACGGTGGTGTCCTTACGTAGCGAGCATGAAGTTGAACAAGTAGCCGACGGCAACGATGCCGGTGGCGACGACGGCGACGAATGCAGCGAGCAACTGCGGCTTGAGGACCCGGCGGAGGAGAATCATCTCCGGCAGGGACAGCGCGACGACACTCATCATGAACGCGAGCAAGGTGCCCATCGGCAGACCCTTCTCGTGCAGGGCCTGCACCATCGGCATGATCCCGGCGGCGTTGGAGTACAACGGGACCCCGAGCCCCACCGCCACGACGACGCCGAAAACGTTGCCGGGGCCGGCGTAGGTGGTGAAGAAGTCGGTGGGAACCCAGCCGTGGATCACCGCTCCCAGACCGATGCCGACGAGCAGGTACGGCCAGATCTTGCGCAGGATCGTGACGACCTCTTCACCAGCCATCTGGATTCGCTGGTCGAAGCTCAGACCAGCGGTGGAGTCGATGACCTGCCCACCGAGCCTGGCCTCGAACACGAACGGCTCCACCCACCGCTGCACGCCGAGGCGGCCGAGCAGCCAGCCGGCAACGATCGCGATCGTCAAGCCGGCGGCGATATAGACGGCGGTGACCTGCCAGCCGAACAAGGAGAACAGCATTCCGATGGCGATCTCGTTGACCAACGGGCTGGCGATCAGAAAGCTCAGCGTGACCCCGATCGGCACCCCTGCGGCAACAAACCCGATGAACGCCGGAACCGCGCTGCAGGAGCAGAACGGCGTGATGACGCCTAGGCCAGCGGCCATCACGTTGCCGACGCCCTCCCGCTTTCCACCCAGCAGGGCGCGCGTGCGCTCGATGCTCATGTAGGAGCGCAGAAACGTGACGATGAAGATGATGCCAACGAGCAGCAGACCGATCTTGATCGTGTCGTAGATAAAGAAGTGGATCGTCTCGGTGAGCCGAGCCTCGGAGTCCATCCCGAGGCCGTCGTACAGGAACCGATCCCACAACCAGCCGTTCACCCAGTACGCCAGCACCCAGAGCGCGCCTGCGCCCACCACGGTGAACCCGCGGCTCCGCCGGGACGTCGGTAGTCGTTCGACGATGCTCACGACTACCCCCCCAGGCGCTCACTGCGGGGGAGCGCGGCGATCAACCGCTCGAACGCGTCATCGGCCACCGCGTAGTCGATCCACCGGCCCCGCCGGCTCGTCGTCACCAGTCCGGAGGCCCGCAGCACCTTCAGGTGGTAGCTGAGCAGGTTGGCAGCGATCGGGATGTGCTCTTGAAGGTTGCACACGCACGAAGGCGCCTCGGCAAGCCGCTGCAACACCGTCCATCGCACGGGGTCGGCCACTGCCGTCAGCAACGTTGCGGAGGCGTCAACGTCCTCGGCCGACGGCGCAGAGTCACTCAGGCGCCTCACATCAGTCACCTTTGAATCAATCACCCTTGAAGCGTAAAGAGAAAACAATTGCCGCAGAAGGGTCTTTCGGCCTATCCCAACAGGAAGGGGGAGAGCCGCCCCCGCGCGAGTGCGAGGAGGTCGCCCGGCCTAGATGACGGCCCGTGGCTCGCCACCGTCAGCGCGCGAGACGATTGAGTCATGAGGCGGTTCGATGTCGTGAGCAGCGGACCGGCTGGTGATGTGTGGCGTGCGGACGCACGGGTAGTCGCAGGACTTCTTGAGGTGGATCCGACAACAGGGCTGGCCGATCAGGAGGCCACGCGCAGGCTAGAGGCAGACGGTCCCAACGTGCTGCGCGGCAAGCAGGCGATACCGACCTGGCGCAAGGTCATGGCGCAGTTCCAGAACCCCTTGATCTACCTGCTCCTGGTGGCCATCGCGATCTCGCTGGCCTCCTGGGTCGTCCAGGGTGCCGACAGCACGCCTGTCGACGCTCTGGTGATCGCCGCGATCGTCGTGCTCAATGCGGTGCTCGGCTACACGCAGGAGGCCAAGGCTGAGATCGCCGTGGCGGCGCTCAACAGCATGGCTGCACCGTTGTCCACGGTGCTGCGTGACGGCGAGCTCAAGACCGTGCCCTCGGCCGAGCTGGTGCGCGGTGACGTGCTTGCCCTCAGTGAGGGCGACGTGGTGGGCGCCGACGCCCGCCTCCTCGCCGCAAGTGCGCTGCGCATCCAAGAGGCATCCTTGACCGGCGAGAGCGAGGCGGTGAAGAAGAATCCGGCAACGCTCGATGAGCCGGCGCCGCTCGGTGACCGGCTGAACATGGTCTACAAGGGCACTGCCGTCGCCCAAGGGGTCGGCCGCGCGGTCGTGACTGGCGTGGGGATGTCGACCGAGGTCGGCGCGATCGCCGAGATGCTCGAGGCGACAGTGGCGCAGCCCACTCCCCTTCAAAAAGAAGTCAGCCGGATCGGCAAGCTGCTCGGTGTCCTGGTAGTCGCCATCGCCCTCGTCGTGATGATCACGATTGTCTTGGTCGACGGTGTCACCGAGCCAGCGGACTACGTCGTCGTTCTGCTTCTGGGTGTCTCGCTCGCGGTTGCCGCCGTACCCGAAGGCCTCCCGACCATCCTCTCGGTTGTCCTCGCGATCGGCGTGCAGCGGATGGCCAGACGCAACGCCGTGGTGAAGCAACTCAACTCGGTCGAGGCTCTCGGCTCTGCATCGGTGATCTGCACAGACAAGACCGGCACTTTGACACGCAATGAGATGACCATTGAGCGGGTGGTCACAGCCTCGGGACGTGCGGACGTCACCGGTGTCGGCTACCGCCCCGAGGGCGGAGTGACGGCGGAGGGGCACGACCTCAGCGAGGCGCACCACTTCGAAGCTCAGCTCCTGCTTGGGGCAGGCTCGCTCGCCAATGACGCGCAACTCGCCGAAAGCGACGGCGAGTGGACCGTTCACGGCGATCCGACCGAGGCGGCGTTCCTGGTTGCGGCGCACAAGCTCGAGGGCACCACGGCGCAGATGGATCGGTTCGAGCGGCAGGCGGAGATCCCCTTCACCTCCGAGCGCAAGATGATGTCAACGGTGTATCAGGAGCGAAACGGAGGGACCCGGCTGCTGTTCAGCAAGGGAGCCCCCGACCTGCTGCTCGACAAGTGCAGCAAGCACCAGGTCGGGGAGTCGTCGGTCACGCTGACCGACGAAGCCAGGAAGCGGCGGCTCGCCGAGGTCGAAGAACTCTCGGCCGAGGCCTTCCGAACACTCGGCGTCGCCTACCGCATCGCGGACGACCCACCGGCCACTTGGGCGGGCGACGTCGACGCGTCTGTGGAACGCGACCTGGTCTATGTCGGGGTGGTCGGCATCATCGATCCGCCCCGGGACGACGTGGCACAGGCGATCGCAGATGCCCACCGTGCTGGCATCCGGATCATCATGATCACCGGAGATCACCCGAGCACGGCCAGCCGTATCGCAGCCGACCTCGGCATCACCGAGCCGGGCGAACGGGCCGTCACTGGCCCAGAACTCGACAGCTTCGACGACGCGATGCTTCGCGACGTCACCCGTGGGGTGTCGGTGTATGCCCGGGTATCCCCTCAGCACAAGCTACGGCTCGTCCAGGCGCTCCAGTCCGACGGGCAGATCGTCGCGATGACCGGAGACGGTGTCAATGACGCCCCGGCGCTCAAGTCCGCCGACATCGGGGTGGCCATGGGCATCACCGGCACCGATGTCACCAAGGCGGCATCGCGAATGATCCTGGGTGACGACAACTTCGCCACGATCGTGGCCGCAGTCCGCCAAGGACGGGTCATCTTCGACAACATCAAGAAGTTCCTGCGGTATTTGTTGTCGTCCAACATGGGCGAGGTTCTCACTGTCTTCCTCGGCGTCGTCTTCGCTGGGATGATCGGTCTGAACGACGCGACCAGCGAGGTGATCGTGCTGCCGCTGCTCGCCACCCAGATCCTGTGGATCAACCTGGTCACGGACTCCACTCCGGCGCTCGCGATGGGGGTCGATCCCGAGATCGATGACGTGATGGCCCGTAGACCACGCAAGCTGACCGATCGAGCGATCGACGCACGGATGTGGGTAGAGATCTTCTCGATCGGGTTCGTGATGGCGCTCGTGTCTCTGTTCGCGATCGACCTGTTCTTGCCGGGCGGCCTGGTGGAGGGCAATGACACGGTGAACGTCGCCCGCACGGCCGGGTTCACCACCTTGGTCCTCGCTCAGCTCTTCAACACACTAAACGCCCGGTCAGAGACGGCTAGTGCGTTCCACGGCATGTTCTCCAACAAGTGGCTGTGGGGCGCGATCTTGCTCGCTGCAGTGCTCCAGGTCACCGTGGTTGAGGTGCCGTTCCTGCAGGCAGCGTTCGGCACGGCATCGATGGACCTCTCCCACTGGAGCGCATGCGTCGCTCTGGCCTCACTCGTGCTGTGGTACGACGAGATCCGCAAGGCGGCCTCGAGGGTTTTAGCGAGGCGGAACCCGAGCGAGCTCGTCGTCAGGCCAGGCTGACCGTGTCGCCAGCGGAGTAGATACCGAGGCTGGGCGTAGCGGACTCATGCGTGCCGAAGATCGGCCTGGACATCCTGCCTCCAAGACTCACGGCCTTCGCGGTCAGGCGAACCAGCCCGAGGGAGTCAGATCGGTACCCATCCGCGGCACGTACTGCTCGAAGTAGATCCGGGCGATCAGCTCGCGCCGTGAGCGGACGTCGGCCTTCTCGAAGATCGACTTGAGGTGGTCCTGCACCGTGTAGGTCGATACATGGAGCGTTCCGGCGATCTCCTTGGTGTCAACGCCCTGCAGCACGAGCTGGGTGACGTCCCGCTCGCGCACCGTTAGCCCGAAGGCTGCGACGACGAGGGCCACGATCTCTGGCGGCCGAGCCTCCTCGATCGTCACAACGACTTCTCCCGCTCGGTCACCGGCGGCGGACAACGGTCCCGCATGAAGCACCAGCCACATGCCACCCGCGCTACGCACCCGGCAGCGCGGCGGAACGTCGGTCTCACCGCGCGCATATCGTCGAGCCGCTCCCACAAGCGACGCGACAGGGGACAGCGGATCAGCGGTCGCAGCACCCGTCGCCAGACTGCGGAGGCGCTCTTCCGCACCGAGGCTCAGCTGCACGATCTGGTCATCGGCACCGACGATCACCACTGCCGGCCCGAACACTGCGGCGGGAGGCGGGGCGTCGGCCAGCCGGGTGAGCACCCCGGTTCGCACGCCATGTGCGAGCGGGGCGGAGAGCGAGGAGAGGAAATCGATCTCGACACCGTCGAACGGCGAGTCCTCGGGGCCGCGGAACAACGCCATCGCCCCCCACACCTGCTCGCCCGCACGGAACAGCAGGCGGGCCTCGTCGGTGAACCCGAAGCGGGGCTTCATGAACGCGCTCATCCGACCCGACTTCTCGATGTTGCCGCGGGTCAGGTGGTGGACGCCGGCTGCAGGACTCTCCGCCTGGGCCAGCTCGGAGAACGCGGTGGGCTCGACCGTGCCGTACTCGATCAGTCCAAATTCGTGGTCATGTTCGTTGAGGTCACGCAGGAAGCCGTACTTGCGCGCGCTCGTGAGCAGGTGCGTGCTCGGATCGTGGGTAGCCACGCAGGCGCCGACCCAGGGCACGGCCCTGGCCACGGACTCGATGGCCTCCTCCAAGAACGTGTCTAGATCGAGGCCGGCCCGGGCCACGACGTCGACGTCCTGGCGAACCCTCGCCTGGACCAGTCCGCTGGTCATGCGTCACAGTGTGCGGCTCGCAGGGGTGGCGACGCCATCCCAAATTTCTGGGGTAGCCGCATCCCAGACGTACCGGTCGTCAAACTGCCCATGCATCAGGGATGGTCCCGGCCGGGCGCGGACCCGCACCATGGACCCCGACACCAGCTCCGGATGTGAGGACGACCCATGACCACTGACACCAGCTCCACCCGCGGCGCCGAGATCCTGCGCGGCGGATGCGAGGTCCACCTACCGGGCGATGACGGCTACGACGCGGCACGGATGCCGTGGAACGTCGCGGTCGACCAGCGTCCGGCCGCCGTCGCGCTCCCCCGCAGCATCGACGAGGTCGTTCACGTTGTTCGGGCCGCGGCGTCGGCGGGACTCCGGGTCGCGGCGCAGAGCACCGGTCACGGCGCCGCCGCCCTCGGCGAGCAACCCCTCAGCGACGTCGTCCTCGTCCGCCTCTCGGCTCTGACCGGAGTGACGATCGACCACCAAGAACGGGCCGCCCGCGTCCTGGGCGGCACCGTGTGGCACGACGTGGTCACCGCCGCTGCGCCGTACGGCCTCACGGCTCTGCACGGCAGCGCACCGGACGTTGCCGTGGCGGGCTATGCCCTGGGCGGCGGGTTGTCCTTCTACGGGCGTCAGCACGGCCTGGCCGTCAACTCAATTCGTGCGATGGACGTAGTCGCGGCGGATGGCAACCTCGTTCATACCAGCAGCGAGGAACACCCTGAGCTCTTCTGGGCCCTCCGTGGCGGCGGCGGCAACCTAGGGGTCGTGGTCGCCATCGAGATCGACCTCCTGCCCTACCCGGACGTCTACGCCGGTGCCCTGTTGTGGGACCGTGATCGTGCCCCCGAGGTGGTGCCGGCCTGGGTCGAGTGGACGCGATCGGTCCCCGAATCGGTGACGACCTCGCTGCGGGTGATGAGCTTCCCACCGCTGCCCGACCTCCCACCGTTCTTGTCCGGCCGAGACATCGTCGTCATCGACGGCGCCTTTCTGGAGGAGGACAGCGAGGCCGAGAGAATCCTGGCGCCGCTTCGGGCGTTGACCCCTGAGTTGGACACCTTCGCCCGGATACCGGCCTCAGGGCTGCTCGCTGTGCACATGGACCCGCCCGATCCCACGCCGGCCGTGGCGAACCACAGCGTGCTCGGGCCGCTGAACGGTGAGGCCGTCGAGGAACTGCTGCGGATGGTCGGCCCGGGGACGAGAAGCGGCCTGCTGTTCACCGAACTGCGTCACCTCGGCGGCGCTTTCGCCCGGCCCGCCAGCGACGGCGGTGCCATCTCGGCAATCACCGGGGACTACGCGCTGTACTGCGTAGCCGTGGCACCCACTCCGCAGGCAGTAGTCGCAGGGCGCTCCGCAGCCTTTGCGGTCACCCGCGCCATGGCTTCGTGGTCGCTGCCACACCTCGCGCCAACCTTCACTGACAGCCGCGTCAGCGCGGAACGTTTCTACCGCGAAGACGACCTCCAACGGCTCCGCCAGATCGCGCACACCCTGGACCCCGACAGACGGTTCGTCGCCAACCACGGCCTGGGCGAGTCCTGACCCGACCGCAGCAATCCGCACCAGAGGTCAACCGCTCCGACCCAAGAACAACGGAGGGCCGAACCCACGACTCGTGGGTCCGGCCCTCCGCGATGTCTTGAGACACCACATGGCACGGGCAGTGCGGTGTTCCAGGATGGGTTTTGTCGCTCCGCAACTGGGCGCAGCTGGGGTGGTGGTCAGGCCATCGCCGGGGCGAGAGCGGCAGATCGGTGGGCGCGGACGGCGAGGACGAC
The DNA here is from genome assembly GCA_963819985.1 of uncultured Actinomycetota bacterium. GTDB lineage: Bacteria > Actinomycetota > Actinomycetes > DATJPE01 > DATJPE01 > JANPBY01. The sequence goes on from CAWFYH010000003.1 coordinate 482,028, forward strand.
GGTGCGGGCCAGCACCATGCCGAGTGCCATGACGACGAACGCGGCGGTCCAGGCGTCGGCTCCGGTGATGGCGTGGTCGCGGGAGAACATCCCGACGGTGCGCGCTCCGGCGCCGTTGGCCCATTCGGCGAAGGCGATGCGCCCGCCGATCATCGCGACCCAGAGCGCGGCGAAGCCGGCGCCGGCGGTGGCGACGAGGCGACCGTCGAGGTGGTGCAGGCGGGTGACCGCGGCGGCGGCGAGGCCGAACAGCACGCCGACCAGCCCGAACGCGACGACGAGGTCGAAGTCGTTGCCCGCGGTCGGCAGCGGGAACAGGAAGAACGACGCCGCGGCGCCGACGATGACCAGCGGGAGGAGGAAGGTGCCGCGGGTGACCTGGCGGGTGCCGAGGTTGCGCAGCAGCGCCCATGCGAGGAGTGCGATCGAGAGGATCCATTGGGTGGTGCTCATCGGGAGCTCCTTTCTGGTCGGTACCTCGAGGGTGCCGATCAGTTGGGGGTGCTCGCGTCGGTGGGAGCGGCCGGGTGGGACCGGATCAACGGCCGTCCCGCGGCTCGGCCGGATGACGTAGCCGACCGCGCCGACCGCCGCGTCAGCCGGTGCTGCGAGCTGCGTCGACCGGGACGACGACGCTGACGCGGGTGCCGACGCCAGGCTCGGAGGCGACCGTGGTCGATCCGCCCAGGACGGTCGCCCGCTCGCCCATGGTGCCGAGTCCGAGATGCCCTGGGTGCTCGACCGAGGTGTCGAACCCGATGCCGTCGTCCTCGACCGCCAGGACCACCTCGGTCGCGTCGTGGATCGAGACCGAGACCTCGATCTGACGAGGCCGCGCGTGCTTGACGGCGTTGTGCATCGCCTCGAGGGCGATCCGGTACAGATGCTCCTCGGCGTCGGGCGACAGCGGCAGCCGGAACGGCGGCGCCACCACCTCGATCGCGATCTGCTCGCGGGCGGCGATGGCCGCGGCCTGCTTGGCGAGCGCGGCGCCGAGGCCTTCCTCGGCCAGTGCGCCGGGGCGCAGCTCGAAGATGAGTGCACGCATCTCCGCGAGTGCACCCTTGGTCAGCTCCCGCAGCCGCGCGACCTCGGCCCGGGCGAGGTCGGCTTCCGCGCCGAGCGGCTCGAGTCGCCGTTCTGCGGTGCGGGCGTGCATCGTCATGGAGAACAGGGCCTGGCTCACCGAGTCGTGCAGCTCACGCGCCAGCCGTTGCCGCTCCGCCGTACCCGCCGTTTCCGCTTGTTCGGCGAACAGCATGGAGTTCTGGACCGCGAGGGCTGCCTGGTCGGCCATGGCCAGTAGGTAGTCGGCGTCGTCGTCGCCGAACCGGGCGCCGGCCGGCAGATGGACGTGCAGCTCGCCGAAGAAATCTCGGCCCGACACGAGCGGGAGCAGGACGGCGTCCTCCCAGTCCGGCGTGGGCCTCGACCAGAACGGGTGAATCGGTGCGTACCGGGGGTCCTCGAGAGCGTCCGTGCGCGCTCCTCGCCGCAGCGTGAACGGCTCCACCTCGTCGGCGGTCGTGTCGTCAACCCCGGCGGCGATGAACATCGCGAGGAACGCGTCGGCGTATCCGGGGCCGAAGGCGGGGTCGGTGACCGTCGCGAGCTGGGGAGCATCGATGGTCGCTCCCTGCCACGCGACGATGGAGCAGGCCGTGGCCGCGGTCGTGTGCAGGATCTCTGAGCGGATCTGTTCCAACGTGGCCTGCAGCGGCTGGTCCACGGTCATCGCGGCGGCCACGTGGGTGAACGCACGGATCCGCGCCTCAAGGCGTTCGTTCGACAGCACCCGGTCGGTCGCGTCGGTGACGACGTCGAGGACGCCCACCAGCTCACCGTTGTCGAACAGCGGCGCGAACACGACGTCCCAGTAGGTCGTGACACCTGGGATCTCGATCTTGTGAGCGGCCTGGCGGACGACGTGCCCGGAGCGGACAGCGTCGAACAGCTCCTTGATCGCGGCCTCGTTGCCGGGGATCAGGTCATTGATGTGCCTGCCGGGGGCGGTGTAGTCCGGGCCGGCATCGAAGTACAGCTCATAGAAGCCGGTCCAGGTGAGGTTGCAGCGCTGGAGCCGGCCGTCGAGGTCGAACACGGCGAGACCGAACGGCACCCGGTCGAAGAACAGGTCGACCATCTGCCGCTCGACAGGCTCTCTGGACACCGGGAGCGGCTCGATCACCGCCTCGGTTGGCATCGACGTGCTGCGCAGCGGCGATGGGCGGCCCCCCGCCGCCCCGCCCTCGGACCCGGTCACCCCGCCGTCTCTGCGGCGTCGACGAGCCCCTCGCGCACCGCCCACATCGCGGCCTGGGTGCGAGAGGCCAGCCCCAGCTTGGCCAGGATGTTGGACACGTGGGTGCGCGCAGTGCGCTCCGCGACCCCGAGGCGCTTGCCGATCTCGCGGTTGGTGCGCCCCTCGGCCACGAGGGTGATCACCTCGCGTTCACGCGGTGTCAGCGACTCCGCCGACGACGCCGGCGTGCGCATCGACAGGGCCAGCGCCGCCGCCACCGCCGGGTCGAGGCGCACCTCGCCGGCCACCGCGGCCCGGATCGCGTCCACGACGTCGCTCGCGTCGGCATCCTTGAGCAGGTAGCCGGTCGCCCCGGCCTCCAGAGCCGCGCGGATCCGTGCCTCCTCGATGAACGACGTCACCGCGATCACGTCGATCCCCGGCCAACCGGCCTTGAGCCGACTGGTCGTCTCGACCCCGTCGAGCCTGGGCATCTGCATGTCCATGAGCACCACATCGGGGACACCGTCGCCGCGGGCCAGGGCGTCGATGCGGGCCAACGCCTCCAGCCCGTCGCCGGCCTCGCCGACCACCCGGATCCCGGGCTCGGTGTCGAGGTAGGTCCGCAGCCCGGTGCGCACGATGGCGTGGTCGTCGACCAGGAACACCGTGACGGGCGGGTCGTCGGTCAACTCCTCGGACATGGCTGCCCCTCCCTGCTATGCGATGAGTGGCCCGATGAGTGGCCACGGTCGATCTCCACATTCTGGACCGGCTCACGGTCCGACGCGGCCCGGATCGCCTCGATGAGCGCGCGATCATCGCCATCCTTCTCCACGAACAGCACCGCCCCCGCGCGCAGCGCGGCACGACGGGCCGCGCCGCTCAGGCTCACCGCCACCACCGGAACCTCGGGCGCCAGCCGCCGGATGACCTCCTCACCGCGAGACGCGAGGCCTGCCACGTCCACGACGGCGACATCAGTGTCGAGGGGGCTGAGCGAAGAGAGCCGCATCGCCTGCTCGATATCGACCGCTGCGGAACGGACGTCGTCTAGCTCATCCAGCATCCTCACGAGGGCGGCACGCACCCGCGGGTCGTCGTCGACGATGAGGACACTGATACCGCGGCCGCCGCTCACCCCAGCCACGGGCAGTCTCGGGGGGCCAAAGGGAGGGTCGAGTCGCGCGTACCAGGCGCAGGAAAGGTGGGTCGCGGTCCTCGTCGGGCGAAGCGCAGAAACCTCGTAGCCATGATGGCCTCCTCTCTCGGGATCGCCACCAGCGTGCTGCGTGCAGTGATCGGATGCGTCGGCCTCGGCGACCGTGCGAGCCGTGCCGTTCGTCCGATCCGCTCTCGGCCGGATGACGTAGGAAGGACGGCTGCTCCATCCCCCGGCGAGCCGATGGCACTGATGGGCCGCCATCCACGGCGGAGGGTTCTCAACGGTTCGGGACCATGCGCCCTGCTTGGGGCGCCGCAGGCATCTCACCCCACACGTCGGCTCAGGCCGAACGGTGCCGCGCCGAGTAGAGCGGCGCGCGTTCGGCTCGACGCTGGTGGAGAATCCGTGGCAGCGCCTTGGCGCTGACCGGGTGCCCGCTCAGCAGGCACAGAAGTGCCGCTTCGCGGGCATGTTTGTCGAAGGAGCGCGGTCGCGAGTTCCCAACGGAGGGTCGCCTAGATGACGTCGAGACGAGTGGTGTGGCGCCGATCCGGCGAACGCGACGGGGTCGAGCACTGCACGCTGACGCCCGAAAGATCGGGCAGGTTGACGTTGGTGGGCTGCGTCCTGGGTGTCGAGGAGGGCGTGCCCGAGCGGGTGGACTACCTGGTCGAGACGGACTCGTCGGGCATGACAGCGGCAGTGCTCGTTGAGTACCTGCGGGGGTTCGCGCAACGATCGCTGCATCTCGTACGCGACGCCGCCGGGCAGTGGACGGTGAATGGGGCAGCGGCTGGGTGGCTTGACGGGTGCACCGATGTCGACCTCGGCTGCAGCCCAGCTACGAACACGCTGCCGATCCACCGCCTACGGCTGGGTATCGGTTCGTCGCGGGACATCCGGGCCGCGTGGGTTCGGTTTCCCGAGCTTTCGGTCACTGGGACGGCGCAGACCTATGTGCGGTTGGGCGAAACCGTGTACCGCTACTCGAGCGGGGGGTTCGCAAGCGAGCTGTCCGTCGATGAAATGGGCCTTGTCGTGAGCTACGACGAGTGGCAACGCACGGGGACAGCGCTTGGCCCCGACGGTTTCTGGTGACTTCGGGTGAGCCGCTCGCGGCGAGATTGGTCCCGCAGGCTACCGACGCACGTGCGAGGAGCGGCCGCGTCTCCGTGGCGGTGGTAGCGCTACGGAGCCGCCTCTACGTCCTTCCGCCCACCTGGGAATCGGCCGCAGCGCACGACTGCGGAGGGCGCACCTGCCGACGCGCACCCTGGTCCCCGAGCGCGAGGCTGATCGCACCCAAGACAAGGAGCACCCCATGCGATTCGTCCCCGTCCGCCACCTCGACCACCTGAACTCCCCCGTGCCTGCACACCGCCAGCATCACCGTGCCGACCCCCCGGCTTTCTGGCACGCCCGCCCCTGGGTGTGAGGACCTTCCTGCTCAAGGATGTTCCGCCGGCGGGCTGTTCGTAGGTGAGGCGACGGTGAGGACCCACGTGGCCCGGATCCTGTCGAAGCAGCAATTGCGCGACCGGGTCCGGGCCGAAGTGCCCGCCTACCAGATCGGCTACCTGCAGAGCCGGGACGGGACCTGGACTGACCCGCCCTGACAACTGGCGCACCGGGTCCCAAGTGACGTCTCTGACATGAACAAGTTGTCATATGCGAAGATGCGGTAATCGATGAGAGGATGGGCCGTGGTCGCTCCGCTCTACCAGGCGAAAGCAGAGCTCTTCCGGACCCTCGGTCATCCGGCACGCATCCGCATCTTGGAACTGCTCTCCGAACGTGACCATGTCGTGCACGAGTTGCTCGATCAGATCGAGATCGAACCAAGCAATCTGTCCCAGCAACTGGCTGTCCTCAGACGCGCCGGCCTTGTGGCGCAGCGTCGTGAGAACGGTTCTGTCGTCTACTCGGTCAGCGTCCCCGCCGTTCGAGATCTGCTAGCGGCTGGTCGCGGCATCCTCTTAGGCATCTTGTCTGACCAGGACTCCCTGCGAGCGGAGCTGCATCCGGGCCGCAGGCGATCGCGGTGAGCCTGATCGGGCTGCTCCAGCTGATCCGCCGGACCGGTCGGGTCGCCGAGACCGCTCCACCGCTGCCCGAGCCGGCCGGGGAGTGCCCGGCCGTGCTGGCCGGCAGCGTCCAGGTGCGGCACGTCGATGCGGGTTCGTGCAACGGGTGCGAGGTGGAGGTCGCCGCGGCCTTCGGTGCCGTCTACGACGCCGAACGCTACGGCGCCCGGCTCGTGGCGTCACCGCGTCATGCCGATCTCCTCCTGGTGACCGGCGTGGTCACCCACAACATGGCTCAGCCTCTTCGCCTGACCGTCGAGGCGACTCCGCGGCCGAGGATGGTCGTCGCGGTTGGGGACTGCGCCCGGAACTGCGGAATCTTCGCTAGGGCATACGGGGTGCTGGGTGCCGTCGGTGACGTGGTGGACGTCGACCTGGAAGTGCCGGGCTGCCCGCCGGAACCGGACGCGATCGTGAGTGCGCTGCGGCAGGTGACCGGTCGGTGACCCTCGTCCAGGGGGGTCTGCTTGCCCAGCTCGTCCTGACCTGCGTGGCCGTGGTGACTGCGGTCTTCATCGTGCCCAGGCGTCGCGCGACGGTCGCTGGCTCGTCCGTCGTGGGGATCGGTATCGCCGGCGCGGTGACGGGTGCCTTCGCGCTCGGTGGGGGCCACGGTTCACTGACGGTGCCGACGGCGTTGCCCTTCGACCCGGTTGTGCTTGCCCCGGACCGACTTGGTGGCTTCTTCATGGTCGTGGCCGGGCTGGTCGGGGCTGTGGCTGCGCTCTACGGGATCGGCTATGTGCAAGGACCGGCAGCCTCCCGGACTTCATGGTCAGCGATGGCCCTGTTTCTGCTGGCCCTCCAGCTGGTTCCCGCGGCCGGTGACGCGATCTCGTTCCTGCTGTGCTGGGAGCTGATGGCTGTCGCTTCGACGGTGCTGCTGCTGGCCGACCATGCGCATCGGGCGCCGGTGCGTTCGGCTGCGTTGTGGTATTCGGTGATGACCCATTTCAGCTTTGTGATGCTCCTGTTGGGGTTTGCAGTCCTCACAGCTGCTGGGAACGGGACTGGGTTCACGGCGATGGCGCGGGTGCCGGCCGACTCGGGCACGGCATCGCTGGCCTTCGCTCTACTGATCGTCGGGTTCGCGAGCAAGGCGGGGATCGTGCCGCTGCACGTCTGGCTGCCGCGGGCGCACCCGGAGGCTCCTAGCCACGTATCGGCAGTCATGAGTGCGGCCATGGTGAAGATGGGTGTGTACGGCGCGCTTCTGGTGTCGATCCGACTGCTTCCGGGAGGCCCGGCCTGGTGGGGACTGTTGCTCATGGCGCTGGGTGCGGTATCCGCGGTGTACGGCATCTTGCAGGCCTCGGTCGCTACCGACCTCAAGAGAATGCTCGCCTATTCGACGTCAGAGAACGTCGGTTTGATGTACCTCGCGCTGGGCGCCGGGCTGCTTCTGCGCTCCTACGGGGTGGCCGAGCCCGCGGATTCGGCCATAGCTGCCTGCCTGCTTCTGGTCGTCGGACATGCCGCGTTCAAGACGACCCTGTTCCTGGGGGCCGGTTCGATTCTGCACGCCACAGGCGAGCGCGACCTGGACCGGCTCGGCGGGCTCGGCACCCGCATGCCGGTGACTTCGGCGGCGTTCGGGATCGGGGCCCTGGGCGCGGCCGCGCTTCCCGTCACTTCAGGCTTCGTGGCCGAGTGGGCGCTCCTTCAGTCCCTGATCCACGCACCCGCGACGCAAGATCGCCTCGTCGCCGTGGTGATGCCGGTGGCGGTGGCCGTGGTTGCGCTGACCGCAGGGCTTGCGCTGATGGCCTTCGTCAAGGCCTACGGGATTGCCTTCCTGGCCCGCCCGCGCGGGGAGGGCGCGTCCGCGGCCCACGAAGGAGGCACTGGCATGCGCATCGCGCTGGGCATCGCTGCTTCGACGGTGATAGTCCTGGGACTGGCGCCAGGCCCGGTGGCGACGGCGGCCGCCGCAGCGGCCGGCCTCACCGGAGTGGGCGCCGTCGGCTGGTGGGGTATCAACCTGTCCGGCATCGACGCCCTGCTCGACCCGGTAGCCCTTACATTTCTCGCCGTTACCTTGGCCGTTCCGGTGATCCTCGTGTCGGCGCGGCTCGCCCGCCGGCAGCCACGTCGTCGGGTCGATCTGACCTGGGGCTGCGGCGGCGTGCGGCTCAGCCCGCGGATGCAGTACACCGCCACCTCCTACGCCGAGCCGCTGTCCAGGGTGTTCGACGACGCGCTACGACCCGAACGGGACGTGCTTGTCACCCACGCCGGTGAGTCCCGCTACCTCGTCGAGCGGGTGCAGTTCCAGCAGAGCGTGGACGACATCGTCGAGGCGACGGCCTACCGTCGGGGCATCCGGTGGATGGACCGCGCGGGGGTGATCGCGCGCCGCCTGCAGAACGGCAGCATCCACCGATACCTCGGCTACTCCTTTGTCGCGCTGCTGGTCGTTCTCGTGGTGGTGAGCCTGTGAACACCGGTGCGGCAGTCCTGGCGACCGTCCAGGTGACGGCGATGGTGGCCCTGTCCCCGCTGCTCGTCGGTCTGATGCGTCAGGTGCGCGCCCGGATGGAGGGCCGGGTCGGCGCAGGTGTCCTGCAACCCTGGCGGGACCTGCGCAAGCTGTTCGCCAAGGAACCCCTTAAGGCTCAGGGGACGAGCTGGGTCATGTCCGTCGGCCCAGCGGTCCTTGTCACGTCCAGCGCCCTGGTCTGCGTCTTGGTCCCTCTGGTCGGAACCGTGACGTTCAACCTGATCCCCGACGACCTTTTCGTCATGGTGTCGATTCTGCTGCTCGGAACCGTGGCGCTGGCCCTGATCGGTCTGGACTCCGGTTCCGCGTTCGGCGGGATGGGATCCAGTCGGCACATGACGATCGCCGCGCTCGTCGAGCCGACCGTTCTGGTGTCGGTCTACGCGCTGTCCATCCCCGTCGGCTCGTCCAGCTTGTCGTTGATTGTCGACGCACGTCTGGACGACCCGGCCAGCGTCGCGTCACCGGTCAGCCTGCTTGCGCTCGTGGCTCTGTTCATCGCAGTCGTCGCCGAGACCGGGCGGATGCCCATCGACAACCCCTCGACACACCTGGAGCTGACGATGATCCACGAGGCGATGGTGCTGGAGAGCTCAGGACGCGACCTGGCCTGGCTGGAGCTCGGGTCGTGGATGCGCCTGGGCGCGCTGCTCGGCCTAGTCGGCAGTCTGCTCGTGCCTTGGGGCATCGCCAGCGACGTGACCCCCCTGACACTCCTCCTCGGTGTGCTCATGCTGATCGTCAAGCTCGCGCTGCTGGGGTCAGCACTTGCTGCGGGTGAGGTGTTCCTCGCCAAGATCCGCCTGTTCCGTATCCCCGAACTGCTCGCCGGCTCCTTCGTCCTGGCGTTCCTCGCTGTGACCGCCTCCTATCTCGTGGTCCAGGGGTAGCCGTGCCAGCGAGCCTGTTCGACCAACTCATCGGCCTCAGCGCAGGCGTCCTCCTCCTGACGTCCGTGCTCCTGGTGTGGAAACGCTCTCTGGTGGCCGGCGTGCGGCTCCTCGCCGCCCAAGGAGCGGCGCTGGCGGCGATGGTCGCCGTCATCGGGATCTTCGAAAGCGACCCGCAACTGCTCGCCGTCGCCAGTCTCGTCCTGCTGCTCAAGGGAATCGTGTTGCCGTGGGTGCTCGATCGCAGCCGCATCCAGACCGGCGCGGTGCGCGAGGAGACACCCCTGATGAACACGACCTCATCGCTTCTTGCGCTGTCGCTTCTGACGATGCTCGCCTATCTGGTCAGCCAGCCGTTGCTCACCCTCGCCCCCGGGCCGACCACCGCGGCTGTCCCGGTCGGAATCTCGTTGGTGTTGTACGGATTCCTGATCCTCACCACCCGACGACACGCCATCTCCCAGCTCGTGGGGTTCCTGGTCCTCGACAACGGGATCGCGACAGTGGCCTTCCTCACCTCCGGCGGCGTGCCCTTCGTCGTCGAGCTGGGAGTCTCACTGGACGTGCTGCTGGTCGTCCTGATCCTGCGGGTCCTCGGAGGCCGGATCACCGCTGAGTTTGGCGACGCCGACCTCGATGACCTGATGGAGCTTCGCGACTGATGGCTGTCCTCGTGCTGTTCCCCCTGGTCGCCTGTCTTGCTCTGGCAGCCTCCACCACCTACTGGCGGTCCCGGACCCTGTGCCGGTTCGGCGGACTGATGGCCGCGGTCACCGTGGCGGTCAGCGGGATCGCCCTCAGTGCTGCAGTCCTGGGCGGGTCCACCCCGATGGTCGGCGGGCTCCTGCGGGTGGACGCCCTGTCCGCGTTCATGCTCACCGTGGTCGGGACCGTGGGCCTCACCGCCACCTGGGGTGGGCTCCCGACTCGCCAAGCCCCCGCGACGTCATGGACCTACTCCACCCTGGTCACGCTGTTCCTAGCAGCCATGTCCCTGGCCGTGCTCGCGGACAACCTCGGCGTCCTATGGGTCGCCGTCGAAGCCACCACCATCGCTACCGCATTCCTCGTCGGGCACAACGGCACCCGTCGCTCCCTGGAGGCGGCCTGGAAGTACGTCGTTCTGGGCTCGGTCGGTGTCGCGATCGCGTTCCTGGGACTTGTCTTGCTCTATGCAGCGACCGTCGCCGCCGGGCGGCCCACGCTCTCGTGGATCGCCCTGACCCAGGGAAACCTTCCTCTCGACCCGTCACTGCTCAAGGTCGCCGGGGCCTTGACCGTCTTGGGGTTCGCAACCAAAGCCGGCCTGGCACCCATGCACAGCTGGCTGCCGGACGCGCACAGCCAGGCGCCCGCCCCGGTGTCAGGGCTGATGTCCGGCGTGCTCCTCTCGGTCGCCTTCTACGCCATTCTGCGGGTGCAAGCAGTCGTCGACCCAGTCCTCGGCCCCGGCTTGATGCGCGGCCTGCTTCTCGCAGCCGGACTCCTCTCACTCGCCGTCGCGGCAGCGTTGATCATCGCCCAGCGCGACCTCAAGCGCATGCTCGCCTACTCCAGCATCGAACACATGGGGCTGCTCGCCCTCGCCGCAGCGATCGGCGGGACCCTCGCGATCGCGGCCGCCCTGCTGCACGTGCTGGGCCACGGGCTCGCCAAGTCAAGCCTGTTCGTCGTCTCGGGTCGGATCCTCGCTGTCGAGGGGACCACACAGATCTCCGGAATCCGGGGCCTGCTGACCCGTCGCCCCGCCGTGGCCATCCCCTACCTGGCCGGAATGGCGGCCCTACTCGGCCTGCCCCCGTTCAGTCTCTTCTTCTCCGAGGTAGCCATCGTCATCGCGGGGTTCCAGGGCGGTCTCGGCTGGGCGATGGTCGTAGCCGTCGGCCTGTTGCTCGTCTTGTTCGCCGGGCTGGCCCGCCACTCCGCGAGCATGACGCTCGGGCATGGTTCGGAGGCGTCGCCCGACCTGACCCCACCCGATCTTGCACCACATGGTCCGCAGATTCCGCTGCTGCTCGCCCTAGGGGCCACCGCTGTCGTCGGCTTCGCCACCGGACCCCTCTCCGCACTGCTGACCCGGGCCGCCTCGCTGCTTGTAGGTACGCAGTGAACCGGCGATCCAACACTCACGTGCTCGACATCGGCCATCACGAGGTCGCCGAGACGCTCCGCCACCATCTGACAGACGGCTACCGCGTGGCGATGGTCGCCGGCGCCGAGGACGACGATGACCTCCGGGTCGTCTACGTGCTCGTGCGCTTCGCAGACGACCACCGCGTGGAACTGGTGCTCAAGGTCCCCAAGGACCAGCCAAGCATCCCCAGCCTCGCCAGCCTCAACTACCCGGTCGGGCGCTTCGAGCGCGAGATCCGCGACCTCTACGGCATCACCCCCGAGCATCACCCGCTGCCCTACCGGCTGATCCGACATGGCCACTGGCCCCAGGGCTGGTACGCGATGCGCCGCGACGCCGACCCCGATCCACGCTTCGACCCCGATGTGGGTTCCTTTCCCTTTCTCGAAGTCGAAGGCGAAGGCGTCTACGAGATCCCCGTCGGACCCGTTCATGCCGGTCTCATCGAGCCGGGCCACTTCAGGTTCTCCGTTGTCGGGGAAACCATCCTTCGGATGAAGGCCAGGCTCTGGTTCGTCCACCGAGGCATCGAGAAGCTCTTCGAAGGGCGCAGACCACCTGAGGCCATAGAAGTCGCCGAACGAATCAGCGGCGACACCGCCGTCGGCCACGCACTCGCCTTCGCCATGGCTGTGGAAGACGCGTCCGGTATCGAGGTGACCGAGCAGGACCGGTGCGTCCGCGCGCTCCTCCTCGAGCTGGAACGGCTACACAACCACGTTGCCGACATCGGCGCGCTCGCCAACGACGTGGGGTTCGGGCTCGCCAACGCCCACGCCCAGCGGCTGCGCGAAACCCTCCTCAGGCTCAACAAGTCGACCACGGGACACCGCCTGCTCCGGGGAGGCATCACGATTGGCGGCGCCGGCCTCGCCGCACTCCCCGACCTTGACACCATCCGCTCCGTGGCCCGGGAGACCAAGGACCTCGCTGCACTCATGTTGACCAACTCCACCGTGCGGGATCGATTCACCGGCACCGCGGTCCTCACGAGGGAGGCAGCCGAGGGTCTCGGGGCGCTCGGTTATGTGGCCCGCGCGTCCGGCGTCGATATCGACGCCCGCCGCGACCACCCCTACCTCGACCTGGGTGCCGCTTTCGCTGTCGTCCTCGAGCAGCACGGAGACGTACTCAGCCGATTCCGTGTCCGCGTCCGGGAGACCGCTGTATCGGCGGCCCTCATCGTCGACCTGGCTGCACGACTTGGAGCGTCCACCGGGACCGCTCAGGAGATCGCGGGGGCAGAACACGGGGCTGGCCTCGGCCTGGTCGAAGGCTGGCGGGGAACCATCGCCCACCGGGTGGAGCTGGACGCCGCGGGAAGGCTGACCCGAGTCAAGGTCGTGGACCCATCGTTCTTCAACTGGCCGGCCCTGCCACTCGCCCTTGCCGACACGATCGTCCCCGACTTCCCCCTGGCCAACAAGAGCTTCAACCAGTCCTACGCCGGCAACGACCTCTGACTTCGAGCAGGTCAGGTCCAGCGCCGCCGTGACTGCTCCACGTCATTCCAGAGAATTCGGCTGCAGCCCTACCATTCCCGCGTCGGCAAGCCCGGCGGCCGCGGTCGCCGCGGGCTACCGGCTCAGCCCTGTGGCACGCCCCGACGGCGGAAGCCGACCGCCGCCGCCACGCCCAGGGCCGCGGCGACGGCGGCGAGGACGACGAGCGACACCGGCTCGACGGTACCCAGCGGAGGGTTGCCGACATGGGTCGTCGGGGACAGGTCGAGCACCCACCCGGTCAGCTTGAGGCCCGGGCCGAGGAAGGCGATGAAGGCGACGAAGGCGAAGGCCGCCCAGCCCGCCGGGACCGCCCTGGGCTTCAAGCCGAACAGTGCGAGCGCAAGACCGCCGACGAACAACTCAGCCGGCAGGTAGGCCACCCCCGCACCAACGACGCGACCCAGGTGCGCCGGGGTGCCCGTCGACCACGCCGTTGCCGCGGCCAGCACGACCGAGGAGACGACGACGATCACGACGAGGCCGGTGACGATGACCAGCCCGTGGGCGGCGAGCCAGCGCATGCGGGACAGGGTGCCGGACAGCCGGGCCTCGAGACGTCCGGCGGTCTCCTCACCGCGAAGGCTGCCGACCGACTGAACGACATATCCCATGGCGAGGATGGCGATGTAGAGCTGGGTGACAGCGACGAAACCGTCCTGGGGCTGCGCACCCGTCATTCCGATGGCCTGGGCCATGGCCGGGTTGCCCGCGACGGCGTCGAGGAACTGCTGTGCGAGCGCGCCCATCATGCCCGCGAGGGCCAGGGCCCCAGCCAACCAACCGAGGACTATCGGGCGGTGGATGGCAGTCGCCAGACCGACCGGGCTGCGCAGCCATGCCGTCGCCCGCGCCGATCCCGCTCCCCCGCGGACGAGGGAACTGCCGAGGTCCCGACGTCGTGCGACGAGAACGGCCAGGGCGGCGAGCAGGCCGCCGACGGCGAGGGGGATGAGGAGTGTCCACCACCGCATCGCCCCGAACGGAGCCGCCTTCTCGGCCCAGCCGAGCGGTGAGAGCCAGGTGACCCACGTCCCGCGCACGTCTCCGACGCCCCGCAACAGGTAGGCCACGGCGAGAAGGAGCAGGCTCCAGGTGTAGACGCCCCGGGAGTGCCGGGTGACCTGGGCGAGCAACGCCGCGAGCCCGGCGAAGGCAAACGCGAGGGCGCCGAGAGAGCCCACGTAGAGGACCGATCGGGTCGCGGGTACCCCGGTGGCGATGAGCCCGAGGGCGAACGCGATGGCGGTCGCGCAGATGGCGGCAGAGGCGACGATGAGCCCGGCCAGCACCGGGACGTGGCGCGCGACCCGGCCCGCGAGGACCGCCTCGAGCCGCCCGGCCTCCTCCTCACGTCGGGTGACCTGAGCAACGAGGCTGATTCCCAGCAGCGGGAGGAGGAAGGCAGCCAGGAAGCCGAACTCGTCCTGGATGATCCCGCCGAGACTGTCGATGCCCTCGACCCTGCCGTTGATCGCGACGAGCGCGTCACCCGCGGTGACGGCCTGGGCGTAGCTGTGGATCTTCTCGGGGGTGGTGTAGAGACCAGCAACCGCCACGGCCGTTCCCACCATGCTGGCGATGAGCGCGAACATCCAGACGAGCGTGCCCCGGCGGTGCGTCCGCCAATGGACGCTGAGCATCACCCCCAGGCCGGTCGCCCTCATCGGCGCGCCTCCTCCGGCTCGCCGAGCTCGGTGTCGGCGAGGGGCGCAGCTTCCCCGTCATAGGTGCGCAGGAAGAGCGCGTCCAGGCTGGGCGGTGTGACGGTGAGGGTGTGGATCCGTGCGGCGTGCAGCCGGCCGACGGCAGCGTCGAGGTGATCGGCGTCGATGGTGAACCGGCTGTCGATGTGGCCGGCGAGCTGCTCGGAGACATAGCCCGCGACACCCGGGGCGTCGGCAAGGCCCGCGGGCGCGTCGACGGTGACCGCGTGGACGTGTGTGCGGGTATGCCTGCGCAGCTCGGTGAGGCTCCCAGTCGTCACCGTCCGGCCCCGGCGGATGATGCTCACCCGGTCGGCGAGGGCCTCGACCTCGCCCAGGATGTGGCTGCTCAGCAGGACTGTGCAACCCTCCTCACGCCGCTCGCGGACGACCTCCTGGAAGGCCTGTTCCATGAGCGGGTCCAGCCCGGAGGTGGGTTCGTCGAGCACGAGCAGGTCGGCGTCGGCGGCGAGGGCGGCAATGAGGGCGACCTTCTGCCGGTTGCCCTTGGAGTAGTCGCGGACCCGCTTCGTCGGGTCGAGGTCGAACCGCTCGATGAGGTCGACCCGACGGGCTTCGTCGAGCCCGCCTTGCGTCGCGCCGAGAACGTCGAGGCACTGCCCGCCGGTGAGCCCCGGCCAGAGTGCGACGTCCCCGGCGACATAGGCGAGGCGTTGATGGAGGGTCGCTGCCTCGCGCCACGGGTCACCGCCGAAGAGCTCGACCTCGCCGCCGCTGGCGCGAACGAGGCCGAGAACCACACGAATCGTGGTCGACTTGCCAGCCCCGTTGGGGCCGAGGAAGCCGTGGACCTCTCCGGGGGCCACCTCGAGATCGAGCCCGTCGAGGGCACGGACCGGGCCGAAGGTCTTGGTCAGCCCTGCGGCGCGGATGACGTTTTGGGCCGTGCTCATGGCGTGTTACTCCTTCCGCTGGGCGCTGAACGCACCCTGGGCGTAGACGTTCGTGGCCTCCCGAGCCCAGCGTTCGATTCCCTCGGGGGTCAGCGGATCAGCTCCGATCGCCAGGGCGATCGGGTTTCTCAGGAGGATGAGTGCGAGGTCGTTGACCAGGAAGAACGCGGCCCGGACCTCGGGGTCCTCGCTCGGCCGAGCGACTCCCATCTCGACCAACGTGTCGAGAAGGCCACGGGTCGCGGCGTACCACCGTCCGAACAGCACGGCTCCCACCGGGTCGTTGCTCAGGAGCAGTCGGCGCAGGTAGGCCGGCAGCGGTGAGCCGGGCGGGAAGCCCCGGGCGAACGCCTCGGCGAGTGAGCTCGTCGCCGCCCCGCCGGCGAGCACGTCGGCCAGCTCGTCGGTCGGAAGGGCCTCGAAGATCGCGTCGAACGCCCGCGCGGCGAATGCGTCGACCTCGGCGCGCAGGCCGTCCTTGCTTCCGAAGTGGTGGACGACGAGGCCCGGGGAGACGCCGGCCCGAGTGGCGATCTCGCGAACGGTTACTGCGTCGGGGCCACGGTCGGCAAACAGCCGCAAGGCCGCGTTCCGGATGGTCGCCCTGGCCGTCAGGTCGTCGTCAATAACTGAACTCATGTTCAGTAGACTAAACATTCGTTCAACATCGATCAAGGCGGGTGTCGATTGTGACAGTCATCAGAGCCTAGGCCTCTTCCGTCGATGACATCGACGTCGTTGTACCATTTGGTACAACGACTGATCAAGTGCGGTTGCCTCGGCACCGAAGAATGTGTACCGTATGGTACATGATGACACGAGCGACAGTCGAGATCGCCGCTGACGCCCAGCGGGTCTGGGAGATCTTCACCAACGTCTCGGAGTGGCCGACGTGGACCGAGTCGGTCACGTCGGTGCGCCCGCTGGACGGGCCAGAGATCTCGGTCGGGAACCGGTTCGAGATCCGGCAGCCGAAGCTGCCCACGCTGGTGTGGGAAGTGACCGCGGTGGACGCACCGCACTCCTGGACCTGGGTCGTGCGGAGGCCGGGCGCAACGACGTCTGCGACGCACGACGTCTCGCCTCTGGGCGCGTCCAGCTGCGTGGTGACCCAGGTCATCGAGCAGCGCGGTCCCCTGGGTGTGGTGGCGGGGGCACTGACGCGACGGCTGACCCGGCATTACCTGTCCGTCGAGGGAGCCGGGCTCAAGGCGGTCAGCGAGAACGCGAGGCGAAGTGCCCCGAAGTCGTGACGAGGGCCGCCGCCAGCAGCTGCTGACGGCGGTCATCGACACGATGGCCGAGACCGGGATCGGCACCCGCTCGCTGCGCGACCTCGCTGCATCCGCCGGCACCAGCCATCGCATGCTGCTCCACCACTTCGGGTCACGCGACGAGTTGTTCGTGGCGGTCGTCGAGGAGGTGGAGCGGCGGCAGCGGGAGGCGCTGACCCAGCTGCCTGCTGACCCGGTCGAGGCCGCGCGGCTGATGTGGGCATCGTTGCGCACACCCCAGCTTCGAGGGTTCGAGCGGCTGTTCTTCGAGTGCTACGCCCGCGCAGCGCAGGGGGAGCAACCGTTCACCCGGCTGCTTCCGAACGCGGTGGACAGCTGGGTGGCGGCGGTCGAGGAGCGTGCCGGCATCGACGCGGACGCCGCGTCGATCCGGCTTGGCCTCGCCGTCACGCGCGGCCTGCTCCTCGACCTCGTCGCCACCGAGGACGTGAGCGCCGTCGACGCGGCGTACGAACGGTTCCTCGAGCTGCTGACCGCGGCTCCCGACGCTCGGTCCTGACGCCCACCGAAGCCGCGCTGAGGGTAGGCCGCCTGCATGCCGTCGACCCAGAACCTGCCCTCTCGCAACCACACGGAGATAGAGCCGTTCGTCCCCGCGCGGCACATGAGTCGTCAGCTGAGGACCATCGACCCTGGTGGCCGGTCTCTCGCGAAGCGAGGGTGCTCATGGCGAGGAGGTGACCGTGGTGTTCGTTGACCGCGTGCAGGCGGGGCGCCGTCTGGCGTCCCGGCTCCTGGACCTGCGCGACCAGCCGGTGGTGGTGCTGGGCCTGCCACGTGGCGGTGTGCCCGTCGCTCTCGAGGTCGCCACCGCGCTCGACGCGCCTCTCGATGTCCTCGTGGTCCGCAAGCTCGGCGTCCCGTTCCAACCCGAGATGGGCATGGGCGCCATCGGCGAGGACGGCGTGCGCTTGATCAACGACGAGGTGGTGCGCCTGGCCGGGGTCAACGACCGTGAGCTGGCCAAGGTGGAGGAGCGGGAGCAAGCCGAGCTCGAACGTCGCGCCCGCCGCTTCCGGGGTGACCGGCCCCCTGTGTCGCTGGCGGGGCGGATCGCGGTGGTGGTCGATGACGGGATCGCGACCGGGTCGACCGCCCGTGCCGCCTGCCAGGTGGCCCGGGCCCAGAGCGCAGCTAGGGTCGTGCTCGCAGTCCCAGTGGCGCCACCAGGATGGACCCAGCAGATGGGCAGCGCCGCCGACGACTACGTCTGCCTGGCTACGCCCGAGCCGTTCTTCGCCATCGGTCAGTTCTACTCCGACTTCTCCCAGACCACCGACGACGAGGTGATCGCGTGCCTCCAGGATGCGCCGGCACCCCAGCGGCCTGACGAACCCGGTGCTTGGCCCGCCACCGACGTCGGGGGCGACGGTGAGTCCCTGCGGAGTGACGACCAGCCCGGCACGCAGGATCGCCCTACGTGACACCGCCCGCGAACTACGAGGGACTTGCCCAACTCGCAGACCGCCCGCCTGGTACTCCCGACGCCTCGGGCGGCATCCCCCAGTGGGCACGGGCGCCATGCGCTCGCGATGGGACCTTTGCCCCGACCGCTCGCACCCGCCGACGAACCATAATGGAGGGACCCCTAGGACGGTGAGTGGATGGCTGCAGCGCGTGACCTGTTGGAGCGCTTTCGTCCGGTGGGCACCCCCGGTCCAGCGGCGGCCCCCGCTGGCGTTCCCGTGGATCGTCGCGCGGAGTTGGAGGCCGAGCTCGGCCCCGTCCTGAGCGAGCTTTCAGCCACCGAGCGCGAGTGCCAGCGGATCCGCAGTTCGGCCCACGCCCACGCAGAGCGGACGCGCTTGGAGGCCGCCGCCCGGGCGACCGGAGTCATCGCCGGCGCGCGATCTCGCGCCGAGGCCGAGCGCGCGGCGGTGGCAGCGCGCGAGCTCGGGCGGGTTCAACGACTGGCCGATGCCGAGGTGGCTGAAGCGGCGCACGAGGCGGCCGAGCTCCTGCGCCGGGCCGGGGCGCGCACGCCCCCGCTGGTCCTTGAGACCGTCGACCGTGTGCGAGCGATGCTCACGTCCGGGGCCACTCCGTGAGCGCCGCCTGGGTGGCCGGATCCGTGCGAGCGAAGGCCCTGGCCACCCAGCGCGTAGGCGCGGCCGGGGCCCGCTCCTTGGCGGCGGGCTCGGACCTCGACACCGCGCTCGACCGTCTGGTGGACGGCCTCTACGGCCGCGAGCTGCGCCGGGGTCAGACGCTGGTCGAGGCGCAGCGAGCGGTGACGGCGGCCGTGCTCTGGCATGGACGTGTTCTCGCCGGGTGGCTGCCACGGTCAGGAGCCCAGATGATGCGGGTGCTCGCCGGCTGGTTCGAGATCTCCAACACCGATGCTCGGCTGGACTCCTTGGCGGGGGCCGGAGGGCAGCCGCCGTTCGTGCTCGGTTCGCTGGCGAGTGCCTGGCCACGGCTCAGCGCGGCGCAGACCTCGGCCGAGCTCCGGGAGACGATGACCGCGTCGTGCTGGGGGGACCCGGGGGCCGCAGACGACCGGAGCGTCTCGTTCGCGATGCGCCTACAGTGGGCCGTCCGAGTCCGCGCGGGCATCCCAGGAGCCAGGCAGTGGGCGTGCGGGGCCGCCGCCCTCATGATCGCGCGCGAGTTGGCTGCTGGTCGCCGGCTCGACGCCCCGAGGATGCTGCTGAGGCGTGCGATCGATGCCGACGTGACGTCGGTGGCCTCGGTCGAGGAGCTCGTGACCCTGCTGCCCGGTGACGCTCGTTGGGCCATCGGGTCCGCGCGCAGCCTCGAGCAGCTCGCGGCGGCCGAGACCGGGTGGTGGGCGCGCGTGGAAACCGACGCCGAAGCCGCGGCGCGGCTGGCAGCCATGGACTCTCGGATGGTCGTCGCTTCCGTCGCTCTGCTGGCCGTCGACGCCCGGCGCGTACGCGCGGCGCTGTCCCTGGCGGCTCGTGGGGGTGCGCCCCTGGAGGTCTTCGATGCCGTGGTCTGACCGGGTCGTCCCCGTGGGCATGCAGCGCGTGGCGCTCGTCTCGCCGCGCACCCACCTGAGCGACGTCCTGGCGCGAGTGGCCGATGCTGGCGTCGTCGAGGTCGACCTCGCTGACTCGACGGGCCTTCCCGGGGAGGCAACGCTTGAGCAGGTGGAGGAATCGGCGGTGGGGACCGATCTGTCGGCGGCCGTGGCCGGGTGGCTGCCGTCCACCGAGCTGCCGGGCCTCTCCGCGCTGGTCGTCGAGAGTGGCGGGGCACTGGTCCGACTGCCTCGACCTCGAGGTGCCGAGCCGCCGACGTTGCTCCGCGAGCGTCGATCGGGCCGGTTGTTCACCACCCTCGTCGACACCTACAGCACCGTCCCGTACGCCGACCTTGACCCAACGCTCCTCGCGGCAGCGGCGTACGTCGCGATGTTCGGGATGATGTTCGGCGACGTCGGCGATGGGTTGCTCCTTCTGCTCGGGGCGCTGCTGGCGCGCTGGGGCCGGCCTCGGATCCTCGGTCGGCTGACGGGGTTGTGGGCGTTCCTGGCGGCTCTCGGAATTTCGGGGATCGCCTTCGGCTTCCTGTACGGGGAGTTCTTCGGTCCCACCGGGGTGATCCCCGTGCTGTGGATCTCACCGACCGAGGAGCCGGTGACCCTCATGGTCGCGGCCGTCTGCGTCGGTGCGCTGCTTCTGGCGGCGGCATACGCCCTGGGAACGGTCAACCGGGTGCGCGAAGCCGGGTGGCGTTACGCGCTGTACGCGCCCGCGGGGCTCGCGGGTGCGACCTTGTTCTTGGGCCTCGGCCTCGTCGTTGCAGGGCTGGTGACTGGCATGGACTGGCTGGCCTGGTCCGGGGTTGCGGTCGCCGCCACGGGTGCCACGCTCGCCTTCGTCGGGCTGTTCGCGGCGACGGAGGGCGGTGGAACGGGGGTCGCCGAGGCCGCGATAGAGCTGTTCGACATGGTGCTCCGCCTTGCTGCGAACACCCTGTCCTTCGCCAGGCTTGCGGCCTTCGGTCTCACTCATGCGGCACTCTCAGCTGTCGTCTGGAACGCGACGGAGTCCCTGTGGGTCAGCTCAGTACTTGGCGCCCTCCTGGCGGTCGTGGTGTTTGTCGTCGGCACCGCTGCCGCCTTCGCCCTCGAGGCGCTGGTCGCCGCCATCCAGGCGCTACGGCTGGAGTACTACGAGCTGTTCTCACGTGTCTTCCAGGGCGAGGGTCGACCCTTCCAGCCTTGGCACATCCCCGACCGGCCGGTCGCCGGGACCCCCGAAGAGGAGCAGCCGTGAATCCATTCGTCGAAGCCGTCGTCGCCCTTCCGATCGTGGTCGTCGCCGCGACTCTCGCCACCCTCGTGGTCCGGCACCGTCCACGCCGAGCGCCGGCCGTACTGGCCGTGGGCGGTGCTGTGTTCGTCGTGATGGCCATCGTTGGCCTGTTCGTCGCGATGAGCGCTGGGACGGCGCTGGCAGCCGGTACCGCGACCGTGGCGGACACCACAAGTACGTCATCCTCGGCCTGGGCGGCGCTGCTCGGCGCCGCGATCGCTGTGGCCGGCTCATCCATCGGTGCCGCCATAGCGGTCGCCTACACCGGCGCCGCAGCGCTCGCGTCGATCAGCGAGCGACCCGAGCTGTTCGGCCGCGCGATGGTCATCGTGGGGCTGGCCGAGGGGATCGCCATCTATGGCCTGATCATCGCGGTGATTCTCATCGGGCGGGCCTGACCCGATGGGCCGCGTCGTCGTCATCGGGGAGCGGGCTCGCGTGGCGGGCTTCACGCTGGCCGGGGCCGAGGTGCGCCAGGCCGACGATGCCGACGCGATGCGCGCCGCCTGGCCGGGAGGCGAGAGCGACGTGGCCTTGGTCATCCTGACACCCGCAGCCGCCGCTGCGACCGGCACAGACCTGGACCTCGTGCCGAAACCCACAAGCCCACTGGTGGTGGTGCTGCCATGACCCCGCGCGACTTCGCGGTCGACCTTGCTCCGGTCCGGGCGACCCTTCTCGCCGAGGCAGCCGCGGACGGGGAGGCGGAGCTGGCGCGCGCGGAGGCCGAAGCCAGACAACAGGTCGAGTCGGCGCAGACCGCCGCGCAGCAGATCCTCGATGACGCCCGGCAGCGGGGGCTGGCCGACGCGGAGGCCGAGAAGCGGATTGCCGCCGCGCGTGCGAGGCGGGAGGCGAGGGGCCTGGTGCTGGCGGCGCAGCGGGAGGCCTACGACCAGCTGGTGCACGGATGCGAGGAGCAGTTGCTTGGGCTTTTGAAGGGGCCGGAGGGGCCGGGGCTGATTGCTGCCCTGACCCAGCTTGCGCGGGAGGCGGTTGGTGACGGGGCCGTCTTCTCGCGGACCGGGGGGGGTGTCGTCGCCGACGAGGGCGCTCGACACATCGAGGTAACGCTGGACGACCTGGCCAGGCATGCGGTGGATGAGCTGCTCGACGGGGCGGCGAAGCTATGGGCTCCCGAAGCCGAGTCCAAGCCATGACCGGCCAGTCTGGTCGGGTCGTGCGGGTCAACGGACCGCTCGTGGAGGTCGAGGATCTTCCGGGGCCGAAGATGTCTTGGTTGGTGGAGCTCGGCGAGCGACGTCTGCTCGGGGAGATCGTGGCGATCCACTCGGGGTCGGCCACGGTGCAGGCCTACGAATACACCGGCGGCCTGGCCGTGGGGCACCCCGTTGTACGGCTCGCACGACCGCTCGCCGCCCGGCTGGGGCCAGGCTTGCTCGGCGGCGTCTTCGACGGATTGCTCCGGCCGCTCGCCGACGCGGGCGTCTGGCTCGAGGCCGGCCAAGCCCATGACCCGACCACACCACCCCGCTGGCCGTGGTCCCCCCAGGTGTCGGAGGGGGAGACGGTGCACGCCGGAGACCTGCTGGGGAGAGTGTCCGGCCTACCGATCGAGCACCAGGTGCTCGTACCGCCTGGCCTGGAGGGCACGGTCACGCGCGTCCTCCCCGCAGGCGAGTGCACGGAGGAGGACGACGTCGCCGTCATCGACGCCACGCCGGTGTCCTTGGTGTCTTGGTGGCCGGTCCGGCAGCCGCGTCCAGTGCGCGGCCGCCTCGACGCGGCCGCGCCACTGGTCACCGGTCAGCGGATCATCGACGTGCTCCACCCCATCACGCGAGGCGGGGCCGCCGCCGTGCCAGGGGGGTTCGGCACGGGCAAGACCGTGCTGCTGCAACAGATCGCGAAATGGTGCGACGCCGACATCATCGTCTATGTCGGCTGCGGCGAACGCGGCAACGAGATGGCCGACGTGCTTGACGAGTTCGCGACGTTGACCGACCCGACCACCGGTGGCCGACTGCTCGACCGCACGGTCGTGATTGCCAACACCTCCAACATGCCGATGATGGCGCGGGAGGCGAGCATCTACTCCGCCGTCGCAGTCGCCGAGTTCTTCCGCGACATGGGCCTCGACGTCGTCGTCATCGCCGACTCGACCTCACGATGGGCCGAGGCGCTGCGTGAGTTCGCCTCGCGCACCGGCGCGCTGCCGGCAGAGGACGGCTACCCGGCCGAGCTGTCCAGCGCCCTGGCCGCCTTCTACGAGCGAGCCGGGCGCGTGCGCACCCTCGGCGGGTCCGAGGGGTCGGTGACGGTGATCGGCGCGGTGTCACCCCCCGGAGGCGACATGACCGAGCCAGTCACCGCTCACACCGTCCGCTTCGTCAGGGCTCTGTGGTCCCTCGACCGGGATCTCGCGTACGCGCGTCACTACCCGGCGGTGTCCTGGTCCGGCTCGTTCTCTCGTGACGTCAGTGCACTCGGCCGCTGGTACGCCGCACACGGCCGGGCCGACTGGTCGCGGCACCGGACCCGCATGGCCGCCCTACTCGCCGAGGCGGACCGACTCGGCGCGCTCGCCGAGCTCATGGGTGCCGGGGTCCTTCCCGGTCACGAGCGCATGGTGCTCCTGGGCGGGCGGCTCCTACGGGAGGCCGTCCTCCAGCAGTCGGCTTTGAGCTCGGTGGACGCCAGCAGCAGCCCGGAGCGCTCGGATGCGCTGACCGCCATGGTGCTCGCCGTCGTCGATGCCGCCCTGGACGCGGTGGCGCGCGGGGTGCCGGCCGCCACCGTGGAGGAAGTGGATTTCGGTCCCGTGCTCCGAGCCAAGGAGGAGGCTCCGGCCGACGACGCCGCGGCCCGAGCCTCGATCGCCGCGGCGGGGGACACGGTGCTCGGAATCGTGGGGCGCCTGACATGAGCGCGAACAGCTGGGTTCGGGTCGAGCACCGCGGCGCTCGTTCGGTCAGGGGTCCACTGATAGTCGTCGAGGGTGTCCGAGGTGTCGGGTGGGATGAGTTCGCCACCGTACGGCTCGCCGACGGGGAGGTCCGTCGGGGACTGGTCCTGGAGGTCGACCACGACCTGGCAGTCGTGGAGGTGCTCGAGGGAACGGCGGGGATCGGTCCCGAGGACACCTGGACGTCGTTCGACGGATCGCCCCTGAGCGTGGTCGTCGGGGACGCCTGGCTCGGACGTCGCTGCAACGGGCGGGGCGAGCCGATCGATGGCGGTCCGCCCATCATGGGAAGCGAGAGGGCGCCAGTCGCCGGCGCGCCGCTCAACCCGACCCGCCGCGAGCCGCCGGCCGAGCCGGTCATCACCGGCGTCAGCGCGATCGATGCGCTCACGACGCTCGTCCGCGGCCAAAAGCTTCCGGTCTTCTCGTCGGCTGGCCTGCCTCATCTGGAGCTCGCAACCCAGGTGGCCGCCCAGGCATCGGCGGGCGGGGAGCCGTTCTGCGTGGTGTTCGCCGGCATGGGGTTGACCAACACAGAAGCCGCCTTCGTGGCCGATGCGCTGGAGGAGCGTTCACGGGCGGGCGAGCTCGTCCTCATCGTCAACACGGCCGACGAGCCCGTCATCGAGCGGATCCTGACCCCGCGGATCGCGCTCACGATCGCCGAGTACCTCGGCTTCACGCTGGGCCGGCATGTGCTCGTCGTCATGGCAGACATGACGAGCTACTGCGACGCACTCCGCGAGGTATCGGCCGCCCGCGGGGAGTTCCCCGCCAGGCGTGCCTATCCCGGTTACCTGTACAGCGACCTCGCATCGCTTTACGAACGGTGCGGACGGATCCGCGAGGTCGCCGGGTCGGTGACCCTGCTGCCCGTACTCACCATGCCGGCGGGAGACATCACGCACCCGGTCCCTGACCTGACCGGCTACATCACGGAGGGACAGATCGTCCTCACGCCGGATGTTCACGGCCGGGGGGTGTACCCCCCGATCGACCCCCTGTCGTCTTTGTCTCGGCTGATGAGGCGCGGCGCCGGGCCCGGCAGGACCAGAGAGGACCACCTGGACGTCGCTGCGCAGCTGCTGTCCGGGTTGGCCCACGCCCGCCAGGTCGGTGAACTGGCCGACCTGGTCGGCGAGGGTGCCCTGGCTCCCACGGACCGGGCGTACCTCGCCTTCGAGAGCGCATTCGAGCACACGTTGGTCGACCAAGGGGCCGAGGAGATGCGCCCCCTCGAGGACACCTTGACCCGTGCCTGGAAGGTCCTGTCGACGCTCCCCCGCCGAGAGCTGTCCATGCTGACGTCGGAGCAGCTGGACCACCGGTATTCGCCGACCGTGGACCCGTCAAAGAGTGAGCGGCCGTGACTGGTCTACGTGGCCAGCCTCCCGGTCGGGCCGGCCGGACCTGGTTGCTGCGCCGCTTGAGCGCAGCGCAACGGAGCGCTGCGGTGCTCGACCGTCGGTTGCGCATCCTGCGCAGCCACCAGGCGCAGACCACTCGCCGCGCCGCGGACACCCGAGCGGCGTTCGTCACGGCCTCGCACGATGCCGAGGCGGCGTCCCTGCGGGCCGCGCTGTCCCAGGGGGAAGCCGGCCTGCAACCCCCCAGCGAGCCCGGATCGGCGACCGTCGACGTCGAGTGGGCGGCCCTCATGGGCGCCCGCTTCCCTTCGCAGGGCCACCTTCACCTCCCGGACGCGACTGGACCGGCACGGGTGGTGTCCAGCGCCTCGGTCGAGATCGCCACCGAGACCTATCGCGAAGCGCTCACCGCCGCCGTCGCGTACGCCGTGGCCGAGGCCGCCGCCCGGGTGGTTGAGGCAGAGATCGACACCACGGGGCTCCGCCTACGGGCCATCGAAGACCGCTGGATTCCGCGACTGGCGAAGTCACGCAGCGCGCTCGAGCTGGCACTGGCGGAGGACGAACGAGGAGAAGCCGTGCGGATGCGGTGGGCCGTGAACGCCCAGTTACACGAGACGATGGAGGGCGAGACATGAACGAGCATCGCGGGCAGTCGGTCGGCGACCCCCTAAGGCTCACGCGGATCCTCCTCGCCGTGGACGACACCGGGGCATCGATCCGGGCAGCGCGAGCAGCCATTGCGGTGGCCGCTTCGAGCGGGGCTCGACTGCGGGTCGTCAGCGTCATCCAGGACGGAATCTTCCTGCGGGCTCTGTCGCGGGCGTCGAGCGAGCCTCGAGGAGCGGAACGCATGCAGACGGCCGCGACTGCGGTGCTGCGCCACGTGGCCGAGTTGGCGGCGGGCGCAGGGGTGAACGCCGAGACGATCGTGCGTGACGGCGATCCCGGTGAACAGATCGTGGCGGAGGCCGCCGAGTGGCTGGCCGACCTCGTGGTCATGGGCCGGTCCGAGGGCGCCGGGGCTGCCCGGCCGGTGATCGGCCCGGTGGCGCAGCACGTCCTCGAGATGGCTGACTCCCCCGTGCTCGTGGTGCCCTGACACGTCGTGGTCCACGGCCGTCGCCACGACCACGCAACCGTCGCCGATCCTGTCGGTCAGGCGCGGGCGCTCACGTAGTTCAGCCTCGGCAGTATCACTCCGCTCAGGGAGAGTCGAAGGTCTCGTACCGTGGCGCTAGAGGACCCGGCATCCGGCTCGCGCTGACGGTCTACGGTCCTCACCACGGCAGGCCTTCGGAGCCTGGGCACGCGCACGAGCCTGGAGTGAGATCGACGCGGAGGTGTTGATCGTGCCCCTCAAGCCCGTCGGCGCGGCGTCGACTGCTTACGTCGACCTCTACTGGTTGCCGCTGGGAGCCGGCGGATACTTCGTACGGCTCAACGGTCGCGCCTTTGAAGCCGTCGATGCCGCGGCGCACCGCCGTCGGCGGTGCGATCTCTACCATTCGGCGCTGGAGGTAGGTCTCGGGGCGGACCGGTATGTCATCGAGCAGGGGCCGGTGTGGAACACCACGGACCCTGGACGCGGTGTGGTCTGCGAGGGGCCGGTCGGGTCCGCGTGGCTGGGTCGGAGCCGCCTGTTTCGCTATGAGGTACGCCGATGGCGAGGCGGGGTGATCCCCGACGCGTCCGAGGCGGTAGCCAGTCCTCGGCGGCTGAGCCGGGATGCCGCTCGCGCGGGTCGACTGCTCGATCTGGTGCCTGAGGTTCCGCAGGCGACCTGGGGACGCGACGAGCAGCGAGCGGGCGAGATGTGGAACTCGAACTCGTTGGTCTCCTGGTTGCTAGCCCGAAGTGGTCACGACACCGTCGCCATCGATCCTCCGCCGCGGGGTCGCGCGCCGGGATGGCATGCGGGGTTGATCGTCGCGGCACGACAGATGCGAGACCTACCCCAGACCGCCACGGACGAGCGCGACCGACACCACCGCTGAAAGCCCATCGCACCCATGTCGGGCGGTGGCCACGCCACGAGGAAGGTCCATCCGCGGCGAGACCATCGGCCCCTGTCCTTCGTCGAGGACGATCGATCCGAGCCCCGATGGGCTTGGTACCTCGGTCCGACGTGACGTTTGGCTCTGACGTCGGCCGAGCTGGTCTCCCACCATGGAACTGCACAGATTGCGCGGTCTCGTCGAGGAGGAGACATGCACGTCCGACCGGATGACCACTCGACCAGCTCGCCGCCCAGGAGGGCCGGGCTTTGGTTGGTGGCGGCGTCGCCCGCGGCGGCAGCCGGGCTGCTGGCCGGCTGGCTGATCCCGCGCGGTCCGGTCACCACCGCGCAGGCGGTCGTCGCGCTGATCGTGGCATTCCTGGTGGGTGCGGCCACCGGGTGGTGGACCAGGTCACGGTGGGCGATGGTGCTCGGCCCGGTGACGTTCATGCTGATCTTCGAACTGGCCCGGATGCGGGTCGACGGTCCCACCGTCGATGGCATCCGGCTCGACGGCATCTACGGGGTGATGGCGCTGGTGGCCGGCCGCGGTGTCGACGCCGTCCTGATCGTGCTGCCGATGGTCGTGGGCGCGAGTTACGGCGCCCTACTGGCCAGGCGCCAGGGTCACCCCGATGACACCAAGGCGCGCCGACACCTGGTGCGAGGCACGGTGCTGGGGCTGGCCTCTCTCGCGGTCATCGCGCTGCTTGCCGGTCTGCTGCGCCCAGCCTCGACCGCCCCCATCGTGGATGCCGACGGCAATTCGGTCGCCGGCAGCATCGCCGAAATCGTCGACGTCCCGATCGGTGGGCACGACCAGTCGATCATGCTCCGCGGGGTGTCGACCGATGCGCCGGTGCTGTTGTACCTCGAGGGCGGGCCGGGCGGGACCGGCATCGGCCGGATCCGCAACTCCGGGGAGGCCCTCGAGCAGTCCTTCGTGGTGGCCACCTGGGACCAGCGTGGCACCGGCAAGTCCTACGACACCCTCGAACCGGCCTCGACCTTGACCCTGGACCAGATGGTGCAAGACACCCTCGCGGTCACCACCTATCTCCGCGAACGCTTCGACAAGGAGAAGATCTACCTGGTCGGCAGCTCCTGGGGGACCACGATCGGCACCCTCGCGGTGCAGCGCTCCCCCGAGTTGTTCCACGCCTACGTGGGCACCGGCCAGATGGTCGACCAGTTCTCCACCGACAAACTGATGTACGCCGAGTCCATCGCCGACGCCGAGGCGCGCGGAGACAACGGGATGGCCGACAAACTGCGGGCGATCGGCCCGCCGCCCTACGACGACACCCTGGACTACCCGGTCGCGATCGCGTCGAACCCCAAGTGGCTGAACTTCGAGCACGGAGCCGACTACCACGCGAGCTCGGAGTACCCGATGAGCCTGTTCGTCTCCGAGTACACCCTCATCGAACAGTTGCGTGGCATGACCGCCATCGCGGAGACCTACTCCGTGCTCTACCCACAGCTGGCCGACACCGACTTCCGGACCCAGGTGCCCCGCCTCGACGTGCCGGTCTATCTCGTGGAGGGACGCTTCGAAGCCGCCGGCCGAGAGACCTTGGCCAAGGAGTGGTTCACGGGTTTGTCGGCACCGAGTAAGGACTACGTCTACTTCGACCATTCCGGCCACACACCCCCCTACGACGAGCCGGGCCGCTTCGCCGCCTTCATGGATGACGTTCAGCGCTCCACTCCAAACGGGTCGTCATGACCCTGCAGAAGTTCGCCGTGGCCCGGTCGTTGTGCGAGCGGCTGGCGTGACGACGCCGGGCAGTACTGCGTCGACGATCCGGGTGGCGAGTCCTTCGTCCAGCTCTTGGCCGGACAGCAGGAGCCGGTGGTAGACCGGGCCAAACATCAGGTCGTGGATCAGGTCGACATCGACGTCGCCACTGATCTCTCCACGCTCGACGGCGAGCTGCACGAGGTTCCGGATCCGCGCCACGCGCAGGGATACGACCTTGTCGTGGTACTCCTTGCCCAGGTCCCGGTTGGTCGCGAGGTCTGAGGCCAGTCCCTTCATGACGCTTCCCATCAGGGTGGTCCGCAGGATGGTGACCGCACGGTCGAGGATCGAGATGAGCTGTGCCCGGAGATCACCGTCCACATCGACCTCGACCACGTCTCGGGTCATCTGCAGGACGACGGCGAGCGCGAGGTCTTCCTTCGACCGCCAACGCCGGTAGATCGTGGTCTTCGCGATCCCGGTGAGCGCGGAAACGCCTTCGATGGTCAGGCTCTTGACTCCCCCTTCGGCCAGCAGTGTGCGGGCAGCATCCAGGAGCTGACGCTCGACCGGCGCCACTTTGCCTGCTGGCGACTGGGGGAGCTGCCGGCGACCGGCGGCAGCAGGGTCTTCTGTGCTCACGGTGCAGCGGAAGATAGCGCACCCCCTTGACATGCCCTCCTAAGTGGTCGCTACGCTACGAAGCGTCCAAGGTCGGGCGCGCTTGTCTCTCCGGTCAATGCGAGACCGGTGGCCAGAGCTCGACCCGGAGCCGCGGTTGGCAACCGTGCCGGCCGAGGCAGCCACACGCCAAGCACAGTGGCGGCGCTGCTGGCGAGCCCGAACCGGGGCAGCGGCGGGATGACCGGCGGGCGCCGCCCGGAAGAGCGAGGTCCGAGATGGCCAGCCAGTTCCGCACATCCACCCCATCAACCGAGTCCCTCCCGGCCGCAGAGCGACCCGGTCCCGCCCACGCGACCCGGTTCATGCGCCTTGATCGCCGTGGCCTTGGGACTGGCCGGGCTCTGTTTCCTTGTCTACCCGGTGATCCGACCGTTCTCAGACGAAACCGGACTAGCCGGGGCCCGCGCGTTTGCCTCTACGAACTGGGTAGTGGCACACACATTCGGCATCGCCGCCTTCGTCCTGCTCGGACTCGGGATCTACGGGCTCTCGCTGCGGCTCCAGGCATCCCGGACGGCTGGCCGGGCCCGATGGGCTGTTGTGCTGACCTGGCTTGGGGTAGGTCTCACGCTGCCCTACTACGGCGCGGAGGTCTTCGGCCTGCATGCCGTTGGTCGGGGCGCACTGGACCACGGTGACCCGAACCTGCTCGACACCTTGACCCACTCCATCCGGTGGGAGGCCGGGATCTGGTTCATCCTCACCGGGCTGGTCCTGCTCGCTGTAGGGGTGTGCCTGGCCGCTTCCGCGGTGTGGGCCGCGAAGCAGCCAGGAGGACGTTGGACGGCCATGCCGCTAGCAGTAGGGGTATGCCTCTACCTTCCGCAGTTCGCTGGACCACAGCCGCTTCGGGTCGCCCATGGAGCGCTGATGGCCGTTGGATGCGTTTGGCTGGCCTGGGCGCTGGCGAGGACCGGCGTCGCCGACCAGCGCTCGGCGTGACCGGGGCAGCGGCCTGGCTGCGCGTGCTGCTGGCAGTCGGGGCCTTCGTCGCCGTCGCGGTGGCCGCGTCCATGCTCGTGCGTCATGTCGGCGCGAACCTCAAGGAGATGGGTGGGCGCACCTCGCGGGTCGTTGGACTTGTCGGGCTCGCCGCTAACCTCTGCGTGCTCGCCGTCGTCGTGCTCATGCTGGTGTTGGTCGACCGCCGGCCGGTCTCCGACCTGGGTCTTGGGCTCAGCCGCAACGACGTCGTCGTGCTTGTCTCTTTCCTGGCACTCACCTTGCTGCTGGCCGCAGTGTTCCTGGTCCGCCTGCGGGCCTCGGGCCGCGCCGAGGTGAGCCACAACTCGCGACCGGCAGGCGCCCCTCCGGATGTGCTTGGCGCCGCGCTCACGGTGGCCGTCCTGGCGGTCGTCGCCATCCAGGAAGAGACGCTCTTCCGCGGCTACCTAACGGTCAACCTGCTCCCGAGCGGTTGGGTCGTGGTCGCGTTCACCTCCGTCCTGCTCTTCGCGGCGGTGCACCTACTCACCAATCTGGCCAGCCCAGCGCAGATTGCCAGCTGGACCGTGGGCGGCGGCATTCTCGTGATGGCGTACCTGCTCAGCGGGTCGCTGTGGGTCGCTGTGGCGATCCACTTCACCATCGACCTCACCAACGTCGTCGCATTCGGGATCGTGGGGCGGTACTCCCTGCTCCGGATCCGGCCGGCGGTCTCCGAGGGTTGGCGCATGCGCTATCGCCTGGCGTCCTCTGCTCTCGTCGCGGTCCTGCTGCTGGGCGCCTACGGCGCGCACGTCCGGGCGCCGTCGAGCTCGGTGGTGACCCCCGGCAACTCGGTCGCGGCCGACGGGAGATCGTCGTGACCACGTTGAAGTGGTTCACTCTCGCGCTGCGCGCCGTGATGGAGGCGGGCGTGGTGGCCGCGCTCGCCTACTGGGGGTATCAGACCGGCGACAGCGCCGTCACGCGGACCCTGCTCGCCGTCCTGGCCCCCCTCGTCGGGTTCGGGATCTGGGGCGCCGTCGACTTCCACCAGCTCGGCCGGCTCGCCGAACCAATGCGTCTCGTCGAGGAGTTGCTCATTTCGGGGGTTGCTGCCGTTGCCTTGTACTCCGTTGGGCGCCACAGCCTCGGCTGGGCGCTAGGGCTCATGTCCATCGCCTACCACCTGCTCGTGTACGCGCAGGGTGACCGGCTGCTCAAGCCTCAGCCAAACAGACGGGTGAGGCTTGAAATTGACACGCCAGAAGGGAGTCGACGATGACGCCGCAACGAACCCCGCAGCGAAGATCAGTTGGCGCGCTGATCGGATCCGTACTGGGTCTGGTCTACGTGGTCGTGAACGCCGGGGTGCTGCCGTCACCAAGTCGAGAAGTGGTCCGAGCACTTGGACTCGTCGCCTTCCTGGTGCTGCTGACACGAGTCCGCAGTTCCACGCCCGCCAACGACATCACACCCACGGATCGGTCCGGCTTCGGTGGCCGCTACTGGCTGGTGGTCACCGTCGAGGTGCTGGTCGGCCTCGGCGGCGCGGCGGTCCTCACCGGACCGCTCGAAGCACCGAACGCGGCACTGCCATGGGTCACCCTCGTCGTGGGCGTGCACTTCTTCGCCCTGGGGGCGCTCTGGGGGCAACCCTTCCACCACGTCCTCGGAGCCGCCCTCACCGCGTGCGGCGTGGCCGGGCTGGCTGCAGCGGCAGGCGGGGCCGCCGACGCGGTGATCGCCACGATCGCGGGCACGATCCCCGGCGCGATCCTGCTTGCCGCCGGCTACTGGGGGACACGAGCCGACCGACCAGGATCGACCAAGCCAGACAGAGCAGATGTCGAAAGGAGAGCGGACACATGGACGAGCAGCGCGTCGGCACCGCAGGACGGGCGGCTGGTGGGACAGCGACGACCCGCCACCTGAAGCGCCCCGAAGGCTCTCTCGGCTTCGACGTGGCTGGAGCCGGTCCGCTCGTGGTCTGCGTCCCAGGCATGGGGGAACTTCGCAGCGCCTACCGGTTCACCACCCCGGCGTTGGTCGCGGCAGGTTTCCGAGTGGC
Organism: uncultured Actinomycetota bacterium; assembly: GCA_963819985.1. Taxonomy (GTDB): domain Bacteria; phylum Actinomycetota; class Actinomycetes; order DATJPE01; family DATJPE01; genus JANPBY01. The sequence continues at coordinate 514,458 of CAWFYH010000003.1, forward strand.
GACGATGGACCTGCGTGGTCACGGCGACAGCGACGCGACCTTCGACCAGTACGACGACGTAGCCGCCGGGGGTGACGCGCTCGCGCTGGTCGAGGAACTCGGCGGACCCGCGGTGCTGGTGGGCAACTCGATGGGTGCCGGCGCGGCCGCGTGGGCCGCGGCGGAGCGCCCGGATCTTGTCAACGGGTTGGTACTGGTGGGGCCGTTCGTGCGCAATGTGCCGATGAACCCCCTGTTGGGGTGGGTGTTCCGGATGGCGATGAGTGGGCCGTGGGCGCGCCGAGTGTGGACGGCGTACCTGCCGTCGTTGTCGCCGGGACAACGACCGCCAGACTTTCAGGAGCACCGAGCGGCGATCTCCGCCAGCCTGCAGCGACCAGGCCACGCGCGGGCCTTCACCGCCACGACCCGTACGAGCCATGCGCCAGTCGAGGCCCGCCTCGACCAGATTCACACGCCCACACTCGTTGTGATGGGAGAGCGCGACCCCGACTTCCCCGACCCCGGCGCCGAGGCGAGACACATCGCCGACGCACTGCGAGGAGAGGTACTGCTGGTGCCGGACGGCGGCCACTATCCGCAGGCCGAGTTCCCAGAGATCGTCAACCCGGCGATAGTCGACTTCCTAAAACGGTCGGTGCAACAGCCCTAACCACGCCCAACCTCGCCAGCACGTCGCCGTGGTCGGCCGGGAGCTACTTGGAGTCAACTTCCCAGAACCTGCCTGACCTGCCGGCGCGTCCCCTGCGAGATTCACCGGACCACGGTCGCGGTGGTCGCCGCGCCAGACGTGCAGCAACTCGTGCTGGCTTGTGCCCGGTCGAGCGGACCACGTCAGGTTCGCTGGAGCCGGATCTACGGACGGCACTGACCAGCGGTTGCGGTCGAAGGTTGGTGTAGGACGGTGGGCGGCAACCTCGCCCATGCTCGAAGGCATGGGAGGCGTGTACTGCGAGGACTGCGACATTGCCGCGCCAACCGACCCGAGTCGCCGCGCAACGGTGACCCAACTCGCGCGACTTTCGCCGCTCGTACAGCGCTCGTCTAGGGGTCGGCCGCCTCGGCTTCGCGGAGGTACTTGAGGACTGCCAGGACGCGGCGGTGTCCGGTGGCGTCGGTGATGTCTAGTTTGGTCAGGATGCGTCCGACATGGGCCTCCACGGTGCGCTCTGTGATCACCAGCCGCGCCGCGATAGCCGCGTTGGTCTGTCCCTGCGCCATGAGCTCGAGGACCTCGCGCTCTCGCTCGGTGAGCCTGGCGAGCGCTCCGGTGCTGGAAGGCGTCACGAGGCTCGCGACGACCTCGGGGTCGAGCGCGGACCCGCCCGCGGCAACGCGTTCGGCGGCGGCGAGGAACTCCTCAACGGCCAGCACCCTGTCCTTCAGCAGATAGCCGAAGCCGCCGAGCGCGACCAGCGAGACCGCGTGAGCGGTCTCGATGTGTTGCGACAACACGAGCACCGCCGTCTCGGGATGGTCGGCCTTGATCGCACGGGCGGCCCGGACGCCCTCGTCGGTGAACGTGGGGGGCATGCGTACGTCGAGGACGACGAGGTCGGGGCGTTCGGCGTCGACCATGGCGGGGATGTCCTCGGCATTCGCGAGCAACGCGACGACCTGATGCCCGCCGTTCTCGAACAGCATCCCTAGACCCTCACGGAGCAGCGCCTGGTCCTCGGCGATCAGGACGCGCACGGGAACACCGCCGTCAAGGTCGTGCCCTGCCCAGGTGGACTGGTGATATCGAGGGCACCGCCATGGGCGGTGACCCGGTCCCTCAGGCCGGTCAGTCCGGTCCCCATTCCCGGCGCCGCGCCGCCGACGCCGTTGTCGCAAACCAGCAGCACCAACGATCCATCGTCGCAGCTCGCGCGAAGCATGACGTGGGTGGCGCCGGAGTGCTTCACAGCGTTGGTGACACCTTCGCAGGCGGTGTAGTACGCCGCGGCCTCTATCTCGGCCGGAAGTCTTCCGGTAGATGTGTGGACCTCGACCGGGAAGAGGTGCGCGACGCGCGAGGTCACGAAGTGCCGGTGTGAGGCCGGCGTCGAGCTGCGCCGGTCGGAGGCCACGTGCGAGTTCGCGCAGGTCCTCGATCGAATGGGCGATCTCGTCCACAGCACGCTGGATGAGGGCCTGAGCGTCCGGCGCCGTGCCAGCCAGGGCGTGCTGGGCGTGCCGCAAGGAGAGCCCGATCGAGACGAGTCGCTGTTGCTGGCCGTCGTGCAGGTCGCGCTCAATGCGCCGGCGTTCGTCGTCGGCGGCCAGGGCGATGCGGGCGCGTGATGCGGCAACCTCATCCAGCTGTCGCCGGAGTTCCACGCGCAGGCGGACGATCTCCAGGGCGAGCCCGCCGGCGTTGAGCAGCTCAGGCAACAGCCGGGCTCCGGCCGTGGTCGAGCCGAGCGAGACGATGCCGACCTCTTCACCGTACAGCCGGATGGGTAGGTGCCCACCCCCGGCCGGCATCGGCTCGCCGTCCAGGTGCACGTACCTGTCGCTGCCTGGCAGGCGAAACCCCAACGCGAGTGCCGGGTCACCCACCGCCTCGCGGAGCACCCGCTCGATTCCCTCGGGGGCGGCGCGACCTGCGCGGAGCTCCTCGAGAAACGTGTTCACGCGCTCGGTTGCCTCGTACTGAACTCGGTTGAATCGGCGGTCGACCACGTGTTGAAGGCGATCGCGAAGAGGTCGCGCACCGACGGCCGCGATCAGGGTCACGACCGCGGTGGCCCAGATCGAGCCGCGGCCACCGACAGCGCCAACGGCGACGGCTACGAAGGCGTACGTCCCTGTCAGCAGGACCGTGATGGTCGCGTACACGACGGTTCCGCTGATTGCGAGGTCGATGTCGTAGAGCCGGTAGCGAAGGATGCCCGCGCCGAACGCGACCGGCATCAACATGGCGACCACCGCGACCGCGATCCGCACGGCCGGCACGGTGTTCCACAGCAAGGCACCAGTGGGCATCACGACGGCGGCGATGCCGGCGGCCAGGGCGAACCACTTCATCTGCTGTCGCTCGTCCCCGACGGAGCGGCGGAACCGCAGACCCAGCGCGACGACCGCAAGCACGAATGAGCCCAGCAAGACAGCCATTGCGGCGACGTACAACGCCCACCAGGCTGGACCGTCGGCAGCGTAGGGGTTCACGCCGTCGACGAAGTAGCTTCCCGCCTCGGGAGCGAAGACGAACGCCGGCACGGCGAGCGCGGCACCGACCACTCCAGCCGCGCCCACGGCTCGCCATGCAGGTGCCATCAGCGTGCCGGATGGGAACAGGAGGAGGCAGAGGACCGTCGCAGCCGCCTGGGGGATCGTGCTCGTGTTGACGAAAGTCTCCGCGAGGTCGGCCCCGGGCCAGCCACGCAAAGTCCACCCCTGGGCGAGATCGGCGAAGCAGGCGCTGACCACTGCTGCTCCCAGGACCAGCCAGCCGATCGGGTTCTGCGGCTGCCCCGACGCGACGAGCGCGCCGACCGCCCCGAGCACCAGTGTTGTGACCGCGTAGATGAGGGTTTCCCACGCGGGCTCCCGCCCCCAGGAGAGCACGACCGCGGCGATCTCGACCGCGGTGATGAACGCAAGTGTGGCGCTCGGAAGGGGGCGGAGACGAAGAGCCCTCACCCGGGAGATTCTCGCTGTCGGGCCACCGTGCTCGCAATCGCGCTGGCACGCAGTCCGACTGTGGTGCTGGCTCGTAGACCGAGTGTGGCCCAGGCTCCGATGACCGGCCGCGTCGTCGTGCCTAGCGTCGATGACGTAGCCGCCACCGCAGACGGGAGATCCCCATGACCCAGCTCACCGACTCGACGGACGCCGCCGCGTCCACGCAGCAGCGCAGGAGCCTGGCCCGCATCACCGGAGCCGCCGGCATCGTGACCCTCGTGGTTCTGCTAGGCACGTCGTTCGCCAACGACTACCAGAGCGCTCCCATGGACAGCAGCGCCGACGAGGCCGTCAGCTTCTTCCGCTCGCTCGACGACACCCTCGGAGCGTTCAGCTCGTTCGCCACGGCGGTCGGGCTGATCGCGATGCTGTGGTTCGCCCTCGGGCTTGCCCTGCTGCTGCGGCGCTACGAGGGCGAGCTACCGTGGCGCTCGGTCTTCCTCGCCGGCGCCGGGGTGGTCAGCGTCGTGTCGGGACAGATCGCGTCGTGGGACGCCGCGGTCTACCGCTCCGACGACATCGACCCTCAGGTCGCCCGCTATGCCTACGACCTCGGCAACCTCTCGTTCGCGAACAGCTGGGTCGCCGCGGGCGCCGTCGGCATCTGCACCGGCCTAATCGTGCTCGGCACCCGCGACCTCCCGCAGTGGCTCGGCTGGTGGGCCCTCATCGCTGGCATCGGCTCGGTGCTCGCGCGCGCCGTCTGGACCGAGGCCTACTCGTTCCTGCCCCTCGCTGCGTTCTGGATCTGGGTAGCGGCCTTGTCGGTGACCCTGCTGGTGGGTCGCTTCGCCGTCACCGGAGCCGAGGAGTGACGGCACCCTCGGAAAGAAGGACGATGATGGCCGGGCCGGCCGCTCAGGTTCCGAATGTGTCATCCGGTTCTCCGGCCGCGAGTATCTCCGCCTCACCTGCCCAGTACAGCGCGCCTGTCGTGTGGATGCTGCGTCTCGCTGGCCTGAGCGCTTTGGTCAACGGTGTGGGCTTCGGGGGCTTTGACGTTCCCGCCATGTGGCACCGCGCTCACCACCACACCGTCTGGTACCTAGGTGGGCTTCCCACCTACGGCAACGGCCCGTTCGAAGCCCATGGCATCTCGGTGACCGTCCCGGTACTCATGGCGTTCTTCGGCGTCTGCCTGGTGCTGGCGATCGGCGGCGCTCTGCTCCTCGTTCCCCGTGCGACAGGAGTCGTCTTCACCCTGGCCGGCATCGTCATGTGCGCGCCGTTCTGGTGGGGCTTCAACCTGCCCTACGCATGGCTGAGCGCCCTGACCATCGTGGCCCTCCTCGCGATGGCCGGGGTCATGCAGAGGTACGCCGGACCACGACCGTCCACGCGGCCGGGAAAGGGTCTCCAAGGAGCCCAACGATGAGCAGTGCCATCGAGTTGGACGGTCTCACCAAGTCCTTCGGGGACATCCGCGCGGTCGACGACGTCAGCGCGGTGGCGGTCCCTGGCCAGGTCACGGCCTTGCTCGGCCCCAACGGCGCCGGAAAGACCACCACGCTGCGAATGCTGCTCGGGCTCGTTGCGCCGACCAGCGGAACCGCGACGTTCGGCGGCAGACGGTACGACGAGTTGTCGGACCCGGTCTGCGAGGTCGGCGCGGTGCTCGAATCCTCCGGGTTCCACCCCGGGCGTACGGCGCTGGATCACCTGCGAGTCCTTGCGACAGCGGCCAGGCTGCCCAGCGACGCGCCCGGGCGCGTGCTTGCCGAGACCGGGCTGGCGGAGGACGCGCGCCGACGCGTCGGGGACTTCTCCCTCGGGATGCGCCAGCGGCTCGGACTGGCCGCCGCGATGCTCGGCGATCCGTCCGTGCTCGTCCTCGACGAGCCGACCAACGGCCTCGACCCGCCCGGCATCGTGTGGCTGCGCGGCTACCTGCGGCGACTGGCCGACGACGGTCGCACAGTCCTGCTGTCCAGCCACGCACTGAACGAGGTGGAGCGGACCGCCGACCACGTCCTCGTGCTGGCCCAGGGAAGACTCATACGGTCCGCGCGCCTCGACGAGCTGCGGGCCGAGGCCGGAGTCGGTTCACGGGTTAGAACACCGGAGCGGGACCGGTTGTGCGCCGTGCTCGATGCGGCCGGCCACGCCAGCCGCCGTACCGAGGACGACCTCCTGGTCGACGCAGCTCCCGAGCAGGTGGGGGAGCTCGCGGCCGCCCACGGGATCGTGCTGCATGGGTTGGCCGGCACCGGCGGGCTGGAGCAGGCCTTCTTCCACCTCATCGAGCAGTCTGAGACGACTGCGCACAACACGGGGGTGCGTTCATGACACCGTTGGTCCACGCCGAGCTGCTCAAGCTCCGAAGCACGCGGACGACGGGATGGCTGCTGCTCGCGACCATCGGCACAGAGGCCCTCATGCTCGGGTTCAGCATCCCGAAGCGCGGCGGCGCCCAGGACGCGCTGGTGTCCCTCGATGACCCGGGGCTGCTGGCCGCCACCGCCGGCACCGGACTGTTGATCTCACAGGTGCTGGTGGCCGTGTTCGGCGCGCTGGCGTTCACCCAGGAATACCGGCACCAGACGATCACCTCGACCTATCTCGTCGAGCCGCGACGGCCGCGAATCCTGCTCGCGAAACTGATGGCGGCGACGCTGTTCAGTGCAGTCGTCGTGATCGCGACGCTGGTCCTGGTGGTGCCGTTCGGCATTCTCCTCATCGACTCTCGAGACGGCAACGTCACCCTCGGCGTGCAGTTCTGGCAGGTCGTCGGCGCCGGATTCGTCGTGCTCGCAGCCACCGCCGCGATCGCAGTGGCGGTCGGTGCCCTCGTCCGCAACGCGATCGTCGCGGTCGTCGGCGTGCTCGTCTGGATGACCGTCGTCGAACAAATCGTGATCCAGGCGCTGCCACAGCTGGGCCGCTGGATGCTCAATGGAGCAACGATGTCCATGTTGCAGCAGGGCCAAGCGACCGGTCTGGACGGCAAGCTGCTGCCCTCGGCCGCGGGCGCCCTCGTCCTCCTGGGGTACACCGTCATGGCGATCGCGCTCGCGGCGGTCGTGACGCCGAGGCTTGACATCCTCTGAGAGCGAGCCGGTGAGGACACCCATGCATGGCCGACAGGACGAGGTGTCGATCGCGGCGTCCGTTACCGCGCCCGAACGCGTGCGTCACCGGAGCCGAGGCGTTGAGCGGGTCCTGGTCGGTGGCCTGTGCGGACTGGCATGGGCTGCCGGCCTGCGCGGCTTCATGGCCCAGATCGCCCAAGGGGACTCGAGCGTCACCTGGTCGGGGACGTTCGGCTACGTACTCCTGCCCGGGCTATGCATCGGATTGCTCCTCGGTTGGGCCGATCATGTGCGCCACCTGGGTGGGCGCCGTGGCTGGCGCTGGCTCGCCTTGTCGCCACTCCTGTTCGCGGCCATCTTGTTCAGCGCGGGGATGTCGGGAGTTCTTGGGATCTTCGAAGATGGCGTCGGCGGGGGCGCGATCGGCATCCCGCTCTATGCCATGGCCGGCGGCTACGCACTCTCCGGACGTGGCCCGCTCCCAGCCCGGCTCGTCTGCGGGCTCGTGGCCCTGACAGTCGTCCCGATCTGGGCCCTGACGGTCGAGTCTTTCGCCGGCCCGGATCTGGCTGTCACCACGCCGCGTGGGTTGTGGGTGGCCGTGTACTTCTACAGTTTCCTCGGGGTGTTCATGATCGCCGCAGCGATCCCGCACCGCCAGCCCCCCGACTGATACCCATGCGAGGACCGGAGCGTGCTGGCAGGCGACCGGTCCGCACCGACGAACCGGTGCTGCCCTCCAACCGGCTGTCCACCTCCGCGACGAGGACCTCTGTGGTGAGCGGCTGCCGACGCAGGTGACCCCAACCGGTTCTCCTGAGCGGTCCCTCCCTACTCGAGCAGGAAGTCGAGGACCACACGCGCGAACATCTCGGGATCGACCTGGTCTGCGACGTGCTGGTGACCCTCAAGAGTGACCACCCGAGCGCCTTCGACGCCATCGGCGACGACTCGGACGGCATCCCTCAGGAATGCAGGGCTCTCTTCACCTTCGATCAGCAAGGTCGGAACTCGTACGGCCGCCATCTCCTCGGCGCTCACCACGAGTGGAGTGCCTTCCTCCCGCGGTAGCGTCGGCGCGGTGGCCACTCGAGACGCCCACGTCGGCAGGTCTTGCAGCGCGGCGATCTCCTGCTCCGGCATGTGCAGCACCTCGCGGACCATAATCTCCACGACGTCTTCGTAGCGCCCCGCATCGGCGGCCGCCTGCATGCGGCCGACGAGCTCCTCGGGCTGCGGAGAGTCGATGATTGCCGGCTCGTAGAGCACCAACCGCCCAACATGAGACGTCCGAGCAGCAGCTCGTAGGGACAGGTCCCGCCAAGGGAATGCCCTAGCACCTCGACCGGCATCCCGGCCTCCCCTGCGAGGGTGTCGATCACCGCGACCACATCCTCGACCTCATGATCTAGCGACCAGACTGGGCCGTCGCTGCTCCCCCCACGGCCACGACGATCCATGGCGTGCACCTGCCGGTGGGGCGCGAGGTAATCGATGATCCGCCACCGCTGATGGTCTGACATCGATCCGTGCACGAGCAGTAGTGGCGGTCCCTCGCCGCTGCTCCACACGGCGATGCTCGTCGCATCGGACGACCGGACATGCCGCGGACCCAAAACCTGTTGACTCATCACACCCTCGCGAGGCCAGCTTCACCCAACGTTGCCACCACACCCGCGCTCTGTCGAGGAGACTCCCGCGTGGACGCATCGCCAAGCACTCCCGGCACCGACGAGAGCGGGGACGCCGCCTCCGCCCTGCTCTTCTCGACCAGGCTCGACGGCTCGCACCTGAGGCGGGTCTTCCCCGACCAAATGCCCCCGACGGGTTTGGCGGTGCTAGCCCCGAGGCAAATAGCACCGGTGAAGAACGTAGCCATCTTCGACGTCGACGGGACACTTGTCGACACCACCTATCTGCACGCGGTGTGCTGGTGGCAGGTGTTCCGCCAGCACCAGCGTGACGTGCCGATGACCACGATCCACTCAGCCATCGGGATGGGCGCGGACCAGCTGATCCCTCACCTGCTAGGGCCGACCGAGCAACCCGAGGCGGACGCGCTCGACTCCGGTCACGCAACGCTGTGGCGTGTCTGGTGGCCGCACGTCCGACGCACCCGGGGCGCTCAGGAGCTGCTACGCGCCTGTTCAGGCGCCGGGATGTCGGTGGTCCTCGCCTCCTCGGCTGCACAGGACGAGCTTGCGACGATGTGCTCTGTCATCGCAGCAGACGACGTGATCGATGCGACGACGAACAGCGCAGACGTCGAGGCGAGCAAGCCGTCACCGGGCCTGGTGAGAACGGCACTGGGAAGGGCGCAAGCCGATCCGGCGGATGCCGTGTTCGTCGGCGACTCCGTGTGGGACGCGGCCGCCGCATCCGATGCCGGCGTCAGGTTCGTCGGGCTGCGCTGCGGCAGTGCGAGTGCGGCCGCCTTGACCGATGCTGGCGCCGTCGCCGTCTACAAGGATCCGCTGGACGCGTTGCAACACCTCGGGGATTGGACCGCCTGACGACCGTTGAGGAAATAGCAGAGCTCGCCCTCACTCATGGAACAGTTCGCGAAGCCGCTCGGCGTCGTACGGTGCCCGCACATCCGAGTCGTTGTCGAAGTAGACGTAGACATCCTTGCCGTCGCTCGCTAGCCGACGGAGCTTGTCCCTCCACGGTCGCAACAAGCCGTCCGGGTAGCCGCCGGCGTAGAGGACCTCGTGCCCGTGGAGCCTTACATAGACGAAGTCCGCCGTCACCGCACGAATGCGGCCTTACCGCACCTGTGCCGCTAGAAGATCCGCTGTCCAGCTTGCTGGCCGCGATGACGCGGAGATGCCCTTTGCTTCCAACACGCCGGTGCCTACAGGCGCTGATTTCGGTTGTCGTCAGGACGTGCGAAGTTCTCCGATCGTGGGTGGCGAAACATATGAGCCGATTCACAGCGTCCCTCGCCCGCGGCGCGCTCGCTGGGGCGGCCGGGACCACGACACTGAACGCCGCACGCGTCTCCGGGCTTGGGTCCCTGCTTGGCGCCTTCGCCGGTGTGGACGCCTGCCTGGCGCCGGGGGCCGTGCGTTCCCCATGACTGATATCCATGCGAGGACCGGAGCGTGCTGGCAGGCGAGCGGTCTACACCAACGAGACATGTGCCAGAGCGAGTTGTGGCTTCTCGGCGACAGCGGGGCGACACCGCTTCTAGCATCCTTCCCATGAGGTCGAACCCGGAAGGTGACTTCGCGGGGCAGGTGGCCCTCGTGACGGGCGGGTCCTCCGGAATCGGTCTGGCAACCGCGAAGGCCTTCTTGGAGCATGGTGCGGCCGTGGCGATCTGTGGCCGGTCTGCCGATCGCGGGCGGAGCGCGGCTGAGGCTCTGAGTGCTCTCGGGGACGTGGCGTTCTTCAGCGCGGATGTCACTGACGACTCCGCCGTGGCGCGCCTGGTCGACGACGTCGTCGCGCGGTTTGGCCGACTCGATCACGCGTTCAACAACGCCGCGAACACCGAGGCCGCTACGGGACAAGGCGGCTTCACGGCGATGGCGCTCCCGGAGTTTGAAGGCATCGTGCGCTCGAGCTTGACCAGTGTCTGGTTGTGCATGAAGTACGAGCTTCCCGCGCTCATCGCAGGGGGTGGCGGCTGCGTGGTCAACACCTCGTCCATGGATGCCCAGTTGCGCATGGCCGGCACCGGAAGTTACGCGGCCGCCAAGGCCGGGGTCGAGGCTCTCACGGTCTCAGCGGCCAAGGAGTTCGCCGAGCGGGGGATCCGGATCAATGCGATCCGACCCGGAGCCATCCGCACTCCTATGCTCGAGAAGAACCTGCAGGCAGGTTCGGCTGCGCAGCGGCAGGAGCACGAGGCTCGCTACCGCTCGATGATCGCCATGCGTCGAATCGGCGAGCCCGGCGAGATCGCTGATGCCGTGCTCTGGCTCTGTTCGTCCCGCTCCTCGTACATCACAGGTCAGATCATCACCGTTGACGGTGCTCTGGGTCTGTGATCCCCACCGACCAAGCAGATCGGCCGGCGCTCTGGCTCGGCGTCCACGGACATCCACTGCGATCGCCCGATCACCCGATCGCCGTAAAACCTCTGCGTTCTAAGCGAAACCCGATGCCAAGCGCGTCGTTGACGGGTCCGCCCCCAAACGGTTCCGCTACGCCAGGCTCTCACCGGGGCGGCATAGGCGTAGAGCCCGCCGCAGTCCCCCGGCGGTGTGGCCCGCCGCGATCGCGCGCTGCACGGCGATAAGACGCACCCGGGAAGCGACCGGATCCGATCCCCGATCGCGGATGGCTCAGCCTGCGGACAGGTCCGACTCGCCTTCGCATAGCTGCTTCACGGTCTGGTACTTCTTCGCCAGCTCACGTCGCAAGAACAGCCGAAGCAGCGGGGAGAGGACCGTGGCAAGTCCCTTCGGTCTGAGGTCGGTCGTGACCACTAGTCTGGTGCCCCCGTTTGCCCCTGTGAACACGTAGGCCGTGTCGATGTCCATCATGGTGTTGGTGGCCGCCACCAACAAGCGATCGGGTCGGTCGAACTCGGCAAGGGTTACGTCGTTCTCCTGTCCCAGATACACCGTCTGGAACCTGGAGCCCTGACGGACCGGACCTTCACTCCGAAGTTCCGCCGCGGACACGCGCTTGTTCAACCGTGCCTCGTTCCGGACGTCGGCCAGCAGGTCGAACGCCGTGGTGGGATCGCAGTGGATGAACACCTCATCGATCAGCGGCTGGCTCATCCACAATCCTCGCTTCGTCGGTCATCCCGGTTGCTCTGAGGGGCGCCCCCGCAGAGCTGAACCCTAGAACTCCTGAAGGTAGTCCGCTTCAGGACGGGCTGGCTTCTAGGGGGGCTGACGCGGCGCGCCAACCCTGTGCCCACTCGGAAGCGATTCGCAGTCACTGACACGCGCTCGCTTCCAGCTGCGGACTCGTCGCGCAACGGACGATCGGAGGGCCGGCCATCCAGGTGCCTTCGCAGGAACGCGCTGCCTCCACTTCATCTAGTAGCGGGGGCGGGATTTGAACCCGCGACCTCTGCGCTATGAGCCGCAGAAGCACACGACGCCAACGAGCGGCCATGACGACGCGAGACAATGGTCGATGAACCGTCTTCGCAGGTCACAGCCCACCAGCGTCTCTGAGCGGCGCCTGACGTCCAGTGACGTCCCGGCAAGTCGTGCCGACATTCTGCCGACACGTTCTCCCCGCGCCACCGCCTCGCGGTTCTGCGCCCTGTCCTGCAGGAGCCCCTACGCCGGCGCAAACGCATGCTCTCGGCGGCGAGCGGCTGGATTCGCTAGGTCGTCCCCTGGTCGAGCAGTCCCCGTCGGCGGGCGATCGCGGCCGCCTCGGTGCGCCCCGTTGCATCGAGCTTGCCCAGGATGTTGGAGACATGGACGGAGACGGTCTTGACGCTGATGAACAGCTGCTTGGCGATCTCACCGTTGGACCGACCCTCGGCGACGAGGGCGAGGATCTCGGTCTCCCTGGCGGTCAGGGCATCCGAGCGTCTCTCGGCGCGACCGGGCGCCGACCCGATCGCCTGCAGCTCCTGCAGCAGCGGCCGGGCGCCTAGCCGGTGAGCGCTCGCGCGCGCCAGGTCCGCAACCTCACGAGCGCCGGCTTGATCGCCGGTGGCGCGCAGGATGCCGGCCAGGGTCACCCGCACGGCAGCAAGCTCGTGGACGTGCCCGAAGTCGGCGAACAGTTGCTCGGTCTCTCGCCACGATTCGACCAGGACTTCTTGCGAGGGCGCTTCCGTACCGGTCAGCCAGCGAGCGCGCAACGTCTCCGCGTCGAGTCGCTTCATCCAGGCGCGCCCCTCGGGTCCCCAGTGCCCGGACGGATCGGCGTACTTCTGGAGCACGGTCTGCCCGTCCTCAAGAAGCCCCTCGACCTCCGCCAGGAAGTTCGTTCGTTCGGCTGCGCTCAGCCTTGGCATCCGGTACGCGAGGGCCCCTGCAGTCGTGGCTGCCAGCCGGATGCGGGCGCTGAACCACGTGCGCCAAATCTTGCCCAGCACCTCGACCACGTCCCGATAAACCTCCAGGACCGCATGGGGGTCCTCGGCGCGCGCGGCGTCGGTGAGCTCGGCGACGATGGAGTGGATCGCGACCGACCCCTCGCTCTCCCAGAACTTGCGCAGCGCGCGCGCTCGGTCGGCCACGGGCTCTCCGCGGGCGGTGAGCACCAGGAGACGGACACTCTCCAGGAGGGCACCTGAGATCGGCGGCGCGTGCTCACCGGTGACGTCGGTGAGCTCGAGGACCTCGTCCCAGTCGCCGTTGACGTACAGCACCCACGCGAGCTGCCACCGAGCCTCGAAGCCGTACGGCGCCCACGGGATACCAGCATCGACCGCGGCCTTCAGAGCACCGCGGAACCAGCGCTCGGCGTCTTCATACTCCGCCCAGTCCTGGTAGGAGCGGCCCATGAAGAATCGGGCCCGCATCTCCGCATGTACGGCGCCGGTGGCGACCGCGCGCTCAACCGCGTCGGCGAGGGCGTTGCGCAGACCCTCCTTGGGCCCGGCCTTCTTGAGCCCGGACAGCGTCGTGACGATATCGGCAACCAGCTCGTGCAGGTCCAGTCGCTCGGCGATCGCCAGGGCGTCGAGGCCGACCGACTGTGCCTCGTCGTACTTCCCATTGTCGGCCAGGAGCCGGGCATGGATCGCCAACACCTTGGCGCGCAATCCTCCGGCGCCCTCGGGGAGCTGGTCGACGGCTTGCTGGGACACGCTGAGCGCGTACTCCCGGGGGGTCTGGAGGACGAAGAGCGCGTCGGCGCGCGCGGCGAGCAACCTGGCCCGGCCTCCGGCGGGCGCATCGTCGGGGAGCTGGACCAGCTGCTCGGCGAGCAGCTTCGCGGCCCGCTCTGGCTGGCCGGCGTTGGTCACCGCCGCCGCCGTCGCGACCGCGAGCTTGGACACGTCACCTGCGTACCGCTTACGTCGGGCCGGGTCGGAAAGCAGCTCAAGGGCTTGTTGGTAGTGCTGGGCTGCCTCGTCCGGACCGCCCACGGCGGCAGCCTCATCGCCAGCCTGGATCGCCGCGGACAGCGCCCCGTCGAGGTCGTTGGCGAGGCGGGCGTGACGCGCCAGCTCGGCCGCGGTCCCCGGCGCCCGGCCGTCGGCGAGCACTGCGGCGTACGCAGCATGCAGCCGGACCCGCTCGCCGGGCAGCAGGTCGTCGTAGACAGCCTCGCCGAGCAGGGCGTGGCGGAACGCGTACCGGCCCTCGCCGGCGACCAGGACGTTCATCTCGACCGCTTGTCGCACTGCTTCTTCGAGCTGGCGCGCGCCGAGACCGGATGTCGCAGCGAGCAGCTCATGGGAGACGTTGCGACCGGCGACACTGGCGACCCTCGTGACCTGCCGCGCGTCTGCGTCGAGCCGGTCGAGCCGGACGAGGAGGACGTCAGCCAGGTCGTCCGGCAGCGACTCGCAGCCCTCCGACATCCCCGCGGCGCCGACCAGCTCCTCGACGAAGAAGGCGTTGCCCTCTGCGCGGCCGACGATGGTCTCGAGCTCAGCGGCGGACAGACCAGAAGGCACCATGCTGGTGACCAGGGCGCGAACGTCGTCGTCGAGCAGCGGGCTCAGCTGGAGGCGCTCGACACCGTGCAGACGGATCCACTCCGCGACCTGGCGGCGAAGTGGATGCCGACGGTGCAGATCGTCGGCCCGGTAGGACGCGATGACGGCGACTGGACCGCTGAAGGGCCGCGAGAAGAGGAAGCTCAGCAGGTCACGGGTCGACTGGTCGGCCCAGTGGCAGTCCTCGACGACGACGAGCAGCGGGCCGAGCGCGCCAGCGGCATCGAGAAGCGAGTGCACGGCGATGAAGAGATCGGCGCGGTCGACGCTTTCCTCCGACTCCCCGCGATCGGCGCCGGTGTCCGCGGTGTCCAGGACCCGGCGACCCGGACGGAGCCGGGACAACGAGGGGTTCTCGTGCGCGACCTTGGCGACGATCTCGGGCAGCTCCGCTTCGAGGCGACCGAGCACCTCGGAGAACGGGAGGTACGGCAACGCGCTGTCCCCGAAGTCGAGGCAGTGGCCGACCACGACCCGCCAGTCCTCGGCTAGCGCCAGCTCGCGGAGCTCCATGAGCAAGCGGGTCTTCCCGACGCCGGCGTCGCCGGACAGCACGATGTGCGGGCGCTCGCCGGTGAACTCACCCGACGACGACGGGACGCCGAGCAACGAAGTGATCTCGGTCAGCTCGGCGTCCCTGCCCACCAAGGGACCGGTCAACGTTCGGCTGGGCTGTGCCACGCCGTCCATGATCCCTTGTTCAGTTGTCCCGGCTGCAGTCATTTCGGAGTTGGACAGCGAGATAGTCATGTTCGACGGCGTGTTCGTCGGATGTCCACGATCGTCGCTCACGCCCTCACTCGGGCTGTGGCGTAGGCGATGGCTTCGATGTGTTCGTGGTCGGTGCCGCAGCAGCCGCCCACGACGCGTAGGTCGAGGTCGTCTTGCAGCGTCTGGTAGTGCTGGGCGAGTTCGGGGATGTCGCCTCGGTCGAGTGCCGTCGCGGCGTCGAGTTCGGCGTGGCTCATCGTTGAAGCGTTGGCCCGGATTCCCTTCACCCGGCCAGTCCACGAAGATTCGGTGTCGAGTAGGTGCTGGAAGTGGGTGGGGTGAGCGCAGTTGATCAGGTAGTAGGCAGGTGCACTGTCGGTGGCGTCGTCAACTTGCGCGATCGCGTCGCCGAGGGTTTGACCTGATGGGAGTCGGCCGTCGGTCTCGACGGTGAACGACACGGCCACCGGGAGCCCGACCGCAACCGCGGCTCGGGTGACGCCGATCGCCTCTTCGGCGTAGGTCATGGTGACCCCGGTCATCAGGTCTGCGCCTGCGTCGGCAAACGCCCGGGCCTGCAGGGCGTGGAAGCGAGTCGCTGCATCGGCTGACATCGCGGAGTCGACGACGTAGCCGTCGCCACGTGGCCCGACCGCGCCGTTGACAACGACCGGGACCTGGGGGTGGTCGAGGGCGAGATCGCACAGCAGGCCAACGGCGCGGCGGTTGACGCTCGCCAGTTGGTCGGCGTCGTACCCGCGACGGACGCCCCAGTCGAGACTGGCCCGCCACGTTGGTGTGTCGAGCACGACGCCTCTGTTCAGACGCTGCGCGAGTTGGATGTAGGTCATGTAGTAGCCGACGAGGCTGGCCCGGCCCATCTCGGTGTCGAGCAGCGGGAACGACGCGAAGTCGGGCAGCTCGGTGCCCTCGAGGTAGACGAGAACGGTTTCCAGCCCGCCGTCAGCGATGAACGGCTCGTCGGCTATCAGATGGCTGAGCGTCATGTGAATCTCCTTGGTTGGATCCGTTCGCACTTTCGGCGGTGACCGGAAACGGTGGATCCGTCAGGCCGGCACTGCGACCGGCACGGTTCGGGAGCTTTCGGGCGTGGAGATCCGCGGGCTGACATCAGCGCTGCCGAGCAGGGTCGCCAGCTGCCTGGTCACGGCGCCGAACGCGCGCAGCCGTACAACCTCCGGGACCGCCCGGTCGAGCAAAACGTCGACGAGCGTGGTCGATACACCCAGCACGATGGCCTGGTCGGCGACCGCCCCAACCTCCACCTCGTGGCTGGCAATGCCGTCGGTCACCACACCCTCAGCGAGGTCGTCGATCAGCCTCTGGGTGACTCCGTTTCCGCTGCCAGTTCCCGGTCGTATGGTCCGTGACCCCGCTCGTTGGCGGTCTCCCGCAACGGCGCTGGGTGGCAACTCACGACGTGACGACGTGACGGTGTCCACAAGCCAGCGGACGAGCGGGTTACGCGTGCCGTTGCGGCGCCGGCTCCCCCGTACGCCCTCCTTGATGCGAAAGCTGCGGTGCTCTATCTCCGCCGCCAACAACTCTGGGTTGTACATGATGGTGGCCTCCTCAGGTGTCTCACCGGCTTTCGGTGGTGAGACGAGGTTCGCCGTCTGAGGTAGGGGCGCACATCGGGAAGGTGCCTTAGATCTGCTCGAGGCGCCGCACCCTAGAAGACTCCCGAAATGAACAACGGCCGGACCCCATTTGCAGGTCCAGCTGTCGCGTCCCGAGACATCACATTGGTAGCGGGGGCAGGATTTGAACCCGCGACCTCTGGGTTGTGAGGCGCCGACGCATCTGACGCCAACGAGCGGCCGTGGACGACGGGAGACAGTGGTGGATGGACCGTCTTTGCAGGTCACACGCCCACCCGCGTCTCTGAGTGGCGCCTGACGTCCAGTGACGTCCCGGCAAGGCGTGCCGACATCGTGCCGACACGTGATCCCGGCCACGCCACCTCGGCTTGGCGCCTTACGCCAGCCGCGCTAGAGGCCGGTGTCCACCGTGACGACCGTGAGGGATTCGATCGCAGCGAAGTCGTCGGGGTTTCGGGTGAACACCGGGAGGTCGTTGGCCACCGCGGTCGCCGCGATGAGCGCGTCGTACGCCCGTGCGGTGGTCTTGCGACCGGAGGCCCGAAGCTGGGCGGCGACACGCCCGAAGGCTCGGGCGGCCCGGTCGTCGAAGGGGATTGGGTGGAAGTCGGCCTCTACCTGTTGAAGCACGCTTTGGCGCGCGACTCGCTCCGCATCGGTTCTCGCCACCAGCGGCCCGGCTGAGAGCTCGGCCAGGGTGATCGCTGACACGAAGCACCGAGTCGGGAGCCCGGTCGCGTCGGTGAGCCCGCCGAGGCTGACGACAACGCTGGTATCCAGCAAGCCGCGATCGTGCGAGCTCACAGAGCCGGGTCCAAGACCCCGCCGCCCGTCCGTGCAGAGTGCGGGTTCGTCATCAAGCCCACGGTCGACGACAGCTTCGAGGCGGATCCGAAGCTCCCAGTCATCGCCGTAGTCGTAGACGTACAACAACTCGTCGTCGGCCTCGGTGAGGACCTCATCGACTCGGACCTCGCTGGCCGGGACGCCTTCGTCCTCGCCCTCCTCGACGTCGAACGGGCACAGGAACCGAGTTCCCCAACGCCGCGCACGACGACCAGTTCGACAACACCTGCTACGGCGCCCGGGTGGCGCTCGCCCACTGGTTGCCGCTGGAGCCTCCGACCGAGACGCACGCCCGGCAGGGCCCGCACGACCTGCCGCTCAACAGCGGGGCGGCGGGGTTGACTTCATATCTGCCGCTGTGAGACGGCTACGGGTAGGTCAGCTCGAGGACCTCCGCGGCAGCGCAGTCGGTGAGCGACTCCCCCGCCTTGGGCTGGAGGACGACCGCCGACTCCTCGTCGGTCTGCGTCGCGGCACTCAATCGCGTGCCATGGCGTCGACGCACACGGTGATGGCCAGGAGCAGCGGAACGTCCTGGTCCTCGGCCATCTGGACGCCGTAGGACTCTCGGACCCGGAACCACTTCTTGGACACGGTCGCGATGGTGTCGCCGTCGCGCTCGATCTCATACTCGTGGTCGACGATGTTGCCGTGGGCCTTCAGGTCGTCGCCGTCCTGGACCTCGACGATGTAGTGGTCCCGAATCCCGATAAGCCGCTTGTGCACGGTGGCCTTCGTGGTGCCTCGCTCGATCGTCATCTTGTCGCGGATGGTGAGCTTCTTCTCCTGGATCTTGGAGAGCTCGTTGCCGTTCGGGTCCTCGAGAAGGAACGTCTGGCGCAGGTGGGCGGCCTTCCCATTGACCTTGTAGACCTTGTTCCCGTCGTCGTCCTCGATCCAGAAGTCGTCGCCGATGGCCAAGATCTTCTCGCGCATCATGAACTTCGGGCCATCCGGCCCGCGGTTACGCAAACCCATGGTCGCCTGCCTCTCATTGATTCGTGCGGGAGCCGACTTGGCTCAAGTGACGTGCGGCTACATGACCCGCCGGTCCTTGACGAGGTAGGCGGTCAGCAGTGCCAACGGGAAGAAGATGAGGCTGAAGAGGAAGTACAAGAAGAAGCTGTGTCCCTTTCGGGCGGCGACGCGCGCCGGCCAGAAGGCGAGGGCCACCCAGATGGTGATGAAGACGATCCACCACAACAACGATCCTGACATCAGTTCGATCCCCTAGCCCTAGTCATGGATTGACTGTCCTCAGTTGTCAGCGGCGGTCGCGTCGGTCGCCGCGGCGATCCTGCCGGCGGTCGACGCCGTGGGCGACGACGGCTGCTGTGCCGACCACGGCGGCGGTGCGTGCGACCGGTGCCCCGATGACGCCGCGGCGGGCGGCTCGTGCTGGGCGGAGCGGCATGTCAGTTCCCTCCGGTGCTGGGGAGCTCGTCGAGCTGGTCGAGCTCGTCGAGTTCGGCTTCGATGGATGCGGCGATGGCCTGGATGGGGATGCGGCCGGTGGCGACCAGCTGCCCGCCGGCGTGCCGTACGGCGGCGGCGAACGGAGCGGCCCACCGGTTCTCCCAGACAAGTACCCCCGCGACTGTTCCGGGCTCCATCGCCATGGCGAGGTTGATGACGTCCTCCTCGGCGAGCAGCTCGGCGATCTGTCCTTCCGCCGAACGGAGTGCGTCGACGGCGTCGAGGTCATCGATCTCGTGGGCGATGATGGTCTCGTCGTCGGCCTTCTCAATGATGAGGAGGTCGAGCACGCGGATCTGCCCACTGTCGACAAGTCTGCCGATCTCGGCGGCGATCGCCCCATTGAAGTTCTGTGCACCTGCCGGGAACTCGACGACGAGGTAGTCGACGGGACCGTAGTCGCTCAAGGCGTCGTTCATGCCAGTGCCTTCGACTTGAGCTGGTCGAACTCGGTCTGGCTGATGGCCCCGGAGTCCAGAAGCGACTTGGCGTTCGCGATCTGGTCCGAGGCTGATGTCCCGCCCTGGGCGGAGACGACTGCTTGCGCGTACTCGACCTGCTGTTTGTGCATCTCCTGCTGGGCTTCGATGGCCCGCTGGCTCATGCCACCCCCGCGGGCGAGCAGGTAGATCAACATGCCCGCGATCGGCAAGATGATGATGAACAGGATCCAGATGGTCTTCGCGATGCCGCCGATGTCTCGGCTGCGGAAGACGTCACCGAAGACCCAGAACAAGCACATGAGGTAGGCGAAGAACACGAAGAACTCGAACATCGCCAGCAAGAACGAGCCGTTGTCGTCGAACACGTTGGGGACTCCTCAGCCTGGACTGCCACGGCAGTCGGGGTGGACAGTGCCAACCAAAGCGTTCGCTGATGCTGCTCGGCATCACCCGTCACGGGTGATGTCTGCTCGACACCCGCTCCCCCTGATGAGCGCGCGAGCGATCGACGCTCGCTGGACCAAGGGAGCCGTTGTATGAGCAGGCAACTCGTTCTGGCGTTCTTCCCTGACTCGGTGTCAGCGGAGGCGTCCGCTGCGGCTTGAAGGCATCCGACGTTGCCCCACACGACGCGATCGGGGTTCTGGCCGTGGATCCGTCTGGTCGGTTGGCAGAGGACAAGGTTGGCGCGTCGAGCGTCGCCGCCAGCGCCGGCGTCGTGTGCGTGTTTTGGTGCTGCGCTGTTGGTGCTGCGCTGTTGGTGCTCGGTCCGGCGATGTTGGGCTTTGGTGCTGCTGCCGCTGTCGTGGGTGGCGGGATCGGCGTTGCGGGTGGCGCGGTCGGGGGGCCATGCACCACAAGGGGTTGAAGCTCTCCGATGAGGACAAGGCACGCATCTCGGCGGAGTTGGAGGCGGGCAAGGCTGCCGTCGGTGTGCTCGCCGAAGCTGAGGAGGCGCCGGCGGTCCAGGCGAAGCCCAGTGAGCTCCGCGGGGCACCAACTGCGCACGACGTCGTTGACGAGGGAGCGCTTCGGGACTCGGTGCAGGACTGACCCATGGCCAGTCTGGCTGGGGTGCAGGTCCGCACCCCAGCCAGGCATTCACACGATCCGACCGGCATCAGCGGTGCGGAAGGCCGCGATGGCTTCGTTGACGGTCTCGTAGATGTGTGCGTTGTCGAAGTCCTCGAGCGTGCCGTACTTCGTCAGCGTCGCCAGCAGAGCTGGGTCGACCTCGGCGAGGGCGAAGGTCCGGTCCTGCGCGTGGACGGCCTTGATGAGCCCGGCGAGGTTGAGCCCGGCGGAGTAGTCGACGTCGTCGATGGCGGAGCAGTCGAGGACCAGCCAGCGGACCGGGTGGGTGCGGCGGCGATGAGGCCCTGGATGTCGTCGACGAAGAGGCTGGCGTTGGCGTAGAACAGCTCGGCGTCGAAGCGGAAGACCAGCAGCCCGGGCAGGCTCTCGCTCCCCGGCGTCGCCGCCGCGTAGGTCGGGTCGCCCGCCTGGTCGACGCCGACGAGGAAGTCCTTCGGGGAGTACGCCCGTCGGACGAGCTCGAGGATCGAGGCGACGATCGCCAGGATGATGCCCTGCTCGACGCCCCAGCCGAACACGACGAGCGCCGTCAGGCAGGCGATGAGGAACTCGCTGACGCGGGCGGCCCTGATGCGCTTGAGACCCAGGAGGTCCACGAGACCGAGCCCGATCAGGAAGACGATCGCGGCCAGCACGGCCTTGGGCATGTTCGTCAGGAAGCCGGTGAGGAACAGCACGACGATCAGCACGACCAAGGACATCGTCATGTTCGCGAGCTGGGTGCGGCCCTTCTGCTCGTCGAGGATCTCGGTCTTCGTCGGGCTGCCGTTGACCACGAAGGTGCCGCTCAGCCCGGCAGCGATGTTGGCGCCGCTGAGCCCGATGATGTCGCGGTTCACGTCGACGCGCTGCTCGTGCTTCATCGCGAAGCTGCGGGAGGTGGCCGCGCTCTGGGCGATGATCAGGACGAAGCAGGAGACGGCGATCCCCATGACCTTCGGGATGTCGCTCCAGGTGATCCCCTCCGGGAGGCCGATGGGCGGAAAGCCGCCCTGGACGGGGCCGATGACCGCGACGCCGTGCGCGCTGGCGTCGAGGGCGTTGGAGAGCGCGATGGACAGGATGACGGCGACGACGGCGCCCGGCACGACCGGGGCGAACCGCTTGAAGCCCAGGATGATGATCAGCGTGCCAGCGGCGAAAGCGACCGTCCAGGCCGCTGGCGTCGGCCACGTGGGTGATCGTGTACCACTGCTGCTCGAACCAGTTGCCGGTGCCCTTCGGGATGCCGAGCATCCCGGGGATCTGCCCGGTCAGCACCTGGATGCCGACACCGGTGAGGAAGCCGATGAGGACCGACGCGCTCAGGAAGTCCCCGAGGAAGCCGAGCCTCAGCAGCCGCGCCAGGATCAGCAGGCCACCGCAGACGAGCGCCACGAGGCTCGACCAGGCCAGCCACTCCGCGGAGTTCGGCGTGAGCCCGGCGATGCCGAGTCCGGCGAGGCCGGCCGCCATGATGGCGGCGGTGGCCGAGTCGGCGCCGACGACGAGCAGCCGGGACGACCCGAGCAGCGCGAAGACGATGGTCGGGAAGATGACCGTGTAGAGCCCGGTGACCACGGGGGTCTGGGCGATCGAGGTGTAGCCCATCGTCTCGGGGATGGCGACCGCCGCGAGCGTGACGCCGGCGAGGAGGTCACCGGTCATCCACGACCGCTGGTAGCCCTTGAGGGACTCGGGCATGAACTTGGTGAGCACAGACACGACGATCCCTTCTGGCGCCGTCGCTGGCGGTTGGATGGGCGACAGCGGTCGCCCGTGCGCGCTCACAATCGAGAGTGGAACGTCACGGTCTGCGGGTGGGGGGCTGACCCGCCTACTGAAGTCCGCAGGCGGCCCTGCGGCATCACCCGTAGCGGGTGAGCACGCGGTCAGACGTCGCGGGTGGTGACTGGGTGGCGGTCAGTCCCGCTACGCGGACCCGGTCTCCAGTGAGGCGCCTAGGCGGATGGCTTCGCGGCGATTCTTGATGTTCGTCTTGCGGTAGATCGCTGCTACGTGTGTCTTGACTGTGTCGTCGGACACGAACAGGGCGCTAGCCATCTCTCGCCGGCTGAAGCCCTGGCGGAGGAGGTCCCAGACGCGGCGTTCAGCAGGTGTGAGCGCCGCAAGCGGGGTTCGTTGCTCAACGTCTTGCCTGGTCGCCGCGATGAAGTCGCGGATGAACGGCGATTCCGGGATCTCCGCCAGACCCGCGGGTCGCGCGACGGAGGGCTCGGACAGCGGCATCGGATTGCCCGAGCAGGCTTTCGGTGCGTGCTGCGAGCGCGTCGCTGAAGGGTCCGACCCAAGGAAGGGTTCGGGTGACATGTTCAACGCCGGCCGACGCGCGGGTGAGATCGGTGCGGGCGTCATCGAGATGGCCGTCGCGTGCGTGCAGCCACGCAGACACCGACGTGAGAACCGTGGTCGACGTCGAGAAGCCGTCCAAGTCGTGATCGATCCACGCGCGTCGGGCGATGCCGATGTGGAGGTCGGCGGCGACCCACCGGCCAGTGGCGGCTTGGACGAAGG
>CAWFYH010000004.1:0-655173 GCA_963819985.1 uncultured Actinomycetota bacterium
ACGCGTTCTAGGCCGAAACGTGGGACGAGGCCCGCTCGCATGAGCCCGGCCTCGAACTGAGTCCAGTCGACACAGCATTCATCAACAGCATCACTCACCAGATGGTGGCGACGATGAGCCACCCGAACACATGGAGGATCTTGTGACCTCGAACCGTGATCTGACCGGCACGGTTGTCGCCGTCACCGGCGCCACAGCCGGGATTGGCCGGGAGACTGCCCGACAGCTGGTGGCCGAGGGCGCACTCGTCGTTCTCGGTGGACGCCGCGCCGACCGTCTGGACGCGCTCGTCGCCGAGCTCGGCGCTGACAACGCCGTGGCAGTGGTCATGGACGTCCGCTCGCCTGCAGACAATGCGCGGCTGGTCGCGGCCGCAGTCGACCGCTGGGGGCGGCTCGACTCCGTCGTCCCGAACGCCGGCATCGGGATGTATGGCGGCATCCTCGACCAGACCGACGAGCAGCTATCCGTCATGATGGACACGAACTTCGCCGGCACCGTGTGGACCGTGCGGGCGGCGCTGCCAGCGATGCTGGCCGCCGGGGGTGGCGACGTCGTCATCGTCTCGAGCGTCGCCGGGTTCCGCGGCGGCCCGGACGAGGCCGTCTACACCGGGACCAAGCACGCACAGGTGGGCTTCGCCGGTTCACTGGACCGTGAGCTACGCGAGCAGGGCGTGCGGGTCACCCTCATCTGCCCAGCCGGCACCGCCACGGAGTTCGCCGTGGGAGCCGGCCGAACAGAAGACGACCCCCGGTTCGCGGAGTACCTAACCCCCGGAGACGTCGCCGCAGCCGTGGTCACCACACTGCGTCAGCCGCGGACGCTGCGCACCGGGATCTGGACAATCTGGAGCATGGGCCAGGGGAGCTAGGCGAGCAATCTTCGCGTCCAGGGGAATGAACCGAAGACTGGGGCGGACAAGGAGGAGCCAGCTCAGCGAGAGACGCCGTTCTCACGACCGCGCGGAGTCACTGCTCAGAAGCCTCTGGCCAGTCGGAAGTAGGCCTGGTTCCAGCGCAGTTCGTTGCGGAAGTCGCGAGTGGTCGTGGTCTCGTCAATCACGACGAGCTCCGTGCCGGCGATCTCCGCGAAGTCCCGCCAGACGTCGATACCTACGGCTGTGGTCATGACCGTGTGGTGGGCCGCACCTGCGGCCAGCCAGCACGCCGCAGCCGTCGCGAAGTCCGGAGCGGGCTTCCACACCGCCCGACCGACCGGGAGCTTGGGGAGATCTGGCGCCCCGACGTTCTGCACGACGTTGGCCACCAGCCGGAAGCGCTCCCGGAGGTCCGACATGGCCACGACGACCGCACGTCCCGGATCTGCGGTAAACACCAGGCGGACGGGATCGTCCTTGCCGCCGATACCGAGCGGATGGATCTCGAGCTTCGGTGTGGATGTCGTGAGCGACGGCGCGACCTCGAGCATGTGGGCGCCCAGGATCCGCTCCTCGCCGGGGACCAGGTCGTAGGTGTAGTCCTCCATCAGGCTCGCGCCACCGGGGAGCCCGACTCCCATGACGTTGGCGACGCGCACCAGGATCGCGGTCTTCCAGTCTCCTTCGGCGCCGAAGCCGTAGCCGTCGGCCATGAGTCGCTGAACAGCGAGACCTGGAAGCTGGTTCAGGCTTCCCAGATCTTCGAAGTTTGTCGTGAAGGCACCGAAGGACCCACCCTCGAGGAATGATCGAAGGCCGACCTCGATCGCAGCCCCATCGCGCAGGGACGCGTGCCGATCACCACCGGGAAGCAGCTCGGGTGCCACGTCGTAGCGATCGACGTATTCCATGACCAGTGCGTCGATGTCACCATCGGCGGCCGCGTCGACGGCCTCGGAGAGCTCGTTGACCCCCCACGTGTTGACCTCGACCCCGAACGTCAGCTCGGCCTCGGTCTTGTCGCCTTCGGTGACAGCGACGTAGCGCATGTTGTCGCCGAAACGGGCGAGCTTCAAAGCCCGCGACGCCGCCCAGCCGGCCGAGGCCCTCTGCCAGTCCGCGACCTGGCTCAGCACGGCCGGGTCGGAGACGTGGCCAACGACCGTCTTCCGGGCAACGCCGAGCCGGGTCTGGATGTAGGCGAACTCGCGGTCGCCGTGCGCTGCCTGGTTGAGATTCATGAAGTCGAAGTCGATGTCCTCCCATGGCAGCTCGACGTTGGCCTGGGTGTGCAGGTGCAGCAGCGGTTTCCGAAGCACGTCCAGCCCAGCGATCCACATCTTCGCCGGGCTGAAGGTGTGCATCCAGGCGACGACACCGATGACCTCATCCCGCGAATTCACGTCCAGAGCGAGCCGGCGGATGCTCTCGGAATCGGTGAGCACCGGTTTCCAGACGACCCGGACCGGGCTCGCCTCCAGACCGGTCGCCACTTGCTGGGACTGATCGGCAACCTGGCGAAGCGTCTCGTCGCCGTAGAGCGTTTGACTGCCCGTGACGAACCAGACCTCGTAGCCTTCGAACGTCCTGGCCAAAGGGGAAGTGGGCATCTCAGGTCTCTCGCTCGTATGATTGGTCGGCGTCCGTGAGGTCGTCGCGACGGTCGTCTGTCGCCTGGCCATAGACGTTCTGGTATCGCTCGTAGAGGTTGTCGATGTCCCCCTGTGGGATGGGGATCAGGGAACCGCCCTGCCGGGCCAGGTGCACGGTGCGCGCCGCGTCCTCCACGAGAACTGCGGCCTTGACGGCATCCTTGGCGGTCACCCCGATCGTGAAAGGACCATGATTCTTCATGAGGACGGCCCGCGAACGATGGCCGCGGAGGGTCGCGACGATGCCTCGTCCGATCGAGTCGTCACCGATCACGGCGAACGGGCCCACGGGGACCGCTCCGCCGAACTCGTCGGCCATTCCCGTGGTGACGCAAGGGATCTCTTCGCCCCGTGCCGCCCACGACACCGCGTAGGCGGAATGCGTGTGGACGACCCCGCCGACCTCGGGCATGTGGCGGTAGACGTAGGCATGGGCCGCGGTGTCGCTGGACGGTGACCGTTCGCTGCCCGAGGTCCCCGGCACGGCCCGCCCGTCAAGAGTGCAGAGCACCATCGCCTCGGGAGTGAGCTCCTCGTAGGAGACCCCCGAGGGTTTGATGACGAACAGGTCCGACCCGGGGACCCGTCCCGACACGTTGCCGGCCGTCCAAACGATCAGACCGTAGCGCACCAGCTCGCCATGCAGTTGCGCCACGTCGTGCCTGGTCGCCTCGACAGCGACCCCGACCTCCGGCTCCAACGTGCTCACGTCGTAGCCTCCCGCCGTAGGGAGCCAAGTCGTTGCATGACCTCGTTGCCCCCGCGCCCGAACCAGTCGTGCAGGCGCAGGTACTCCTCGAAGAGCAGGTCGTATGCGTTCGCCGCCTTGTCGTCAGGCACGTAGACGGCTCGGTCGACCGCGCCCATGGCCGCCGCGGCCGCTCTGATGTCGGGGTACTCCCCGGCGGCAACAGCTGCGTGGATCGCCGAACCGAGCGCCGGCCCCTGTTCGCTGGCGATGGTCGAGATCGGCAGGCGGAGCACATCCGAGTACGTCTGCATGAGGTGCGTGTTCGAGAGCAGCCCACCCGCGACGATGAACTCGGTCACGGGGACGCCCGCCGCGGCGAATGTCTCGACGATGACGCGGGTCCCGAACGCTGTCGCCTCGAGCAGTGCGCGGTATCCCTGCTCGGGCCGGGTCGCGAGCGTCTGCCCGAGGACGACCCCCGACAGCTCGTGGTCGACAAGGACCGAGCGGTTGCCCGAGTGCCAGTCGAGAGCGACCAGCCCGTGCGCCCCGACGGGCTCGGCGTAGGCGAGGTCGGTGAGGTAGTCGTGGACGGACAAGCCTGCGGCATCCGCGGCCTGCACGTAGGCGCCTGGAACCTGGTTCGCCACGTACCAGGCGAAGATGTCGCCGACGCCAGACTGTCCGGCTTCGTAGCCATATAGCCCCGGGACGATTCCACCCTCAACCACGCCGCACATCCCGGGGACGTTCACCAGCCGGTCGTGGCTCATCACGTGGCACGTCGAGGTGCCCATGATCGCGACCATCTGCCCGGGTCCGGTGGCTTGGGCAGCAGGCGCGGTGACATGCGCGTCAACGTTGCCAACCGCAACGGTGATGCCCTCGCGCAGACCGGTCCACTCCGCTGCTTGGGCGGTCAGACCGCCGGCGGCGGCACCAAGGGAGCCCAGCTCATGGGCCACCTTGTCCTCGGCGAAGCGGGCGAAGTCAGGGTTCAACGCGGCGAGGAAGTCACGCGACGGGTATAGACCGTCCTGGTAGATCCCCTTGTAGCCAGCCGTGCAGGCGTTCCGCACGTATTTCCCCGCCAGCTGCCAGCTGATCCAGTCCGCGGCCTCGACGAAATGGTCCATGCGGTCGTAAACGGCAGGGTCCTCCTCGAGGAGCTGGAGGCCTTTGGCGAACTCCCATTCACTGGAGATCAGTCCCCCGTAGCGCGTGATCCATGGCTCGCTGCGTTCATGGGCCAGCGCGTTGATGCGGTCGGCGTGGGTCTGCGCGGCGTGGTGCTTCCAGAGCTTGACGTAGGCGTGCGGCCGGTCGGCGAACTCGGCCAGCTCGCACACAGGGGTGCCGTCGGCCGTGACAGGCAGCACGGTGCACGCCGTGAAGTCGGTGCCGATGGCCACGACCTGCTGCGGGTCGATGCCGGCCTCCGCAATTGCGGCCGGGACCGCACGCTGCAGCACCTCGACATAGTCGTGCGGAACCTGAAGAGCCCAGTTGAGCGGGAGAGCCACGGGCGCTCCGGAATAGCCACCCGAACCACAAGTCAGCGCGACGTCCATGACGGCGTGGGGATACTTGTGGACGGCTGACCCCACCTCTGCGCCGTCGGAAGTCCGCACCACCACCGCGCGACCCGACAACGTGCCGAAATCGACGCCGATGGTGAACCGGTCCCCCGGGACTGTCACGCGATCACTCTCCATCCGAGACGGTCGTCTTCACCGCTCACCACCCGTCGGCCCGAAGTAGGACTATGCGTAACGGAGCAATTGTTTGCGTTAACATTTTGCCGGTCAAGGACCCGGAGTTGCATTTTGGTAACCCTCTGGAAATGAGTCCGGGACTCAGACAGCTGACTCAGGACGACAACGGTCGTCAGGCGGAGGTGCGACGAGCCGGCTTGCTCGCCCTGCCGGTGCTTGCGCGAACGATGAGCTCGGGTCGCACGGGCACCTCCACCCGGCGGTGCGTACCCCGGACCTCGGCGATGACCGCCGCAACGCAGCGTCGCCCAACCTCTGCGAAGTCCTGACGAAGCGTCGTCAAGGGCGGGCCATAGTAGGCCGCCTCAGGCACGTCGTCGAAGCCGACCACGCTGACATCCTCAGGCACCGCCCGGCCACCCTCCTGGAGCGCCCTGACGACACCTAGCGCCATCTGGTCGTTGGCCACGAATACGGCCGTCACGTCCTTTCGCTTCGAAAGAGCCCGACCGGCGTCGTAGCCGGACTCCACGGACCAGTCCCCGACCTGGACGGGCGGCGCATCGATGGATCGGGCAGCCAATTCGTCTCGCCACCCACGAACCCGGGCCGTCGCCTCGAGCCAGTCCTTCGGCCCAGAGATGTGAAACACCTTACGGTGCCCCAGATCCAGCAGATGCGAGGTTGCCATTCGCGCCCCCGCGGCCTGGTCCACCAGGAGACCCCTCGATGAGGCCGAACGAGTGTCACCGAGTTGGATCACCGGCACGTCCGACCTGAGGCCATGAAGCGCGTCCACGGCGCCCTGGACCGGGGCGATCACGACGATCCCGTCGACGGATGCGCCCAAGAGGTAGTCGAAGGCCGCGGACATGTTCGCCGTGTCCA
Source organism: uncultured Actinomycetota bacterium (assembly GCA_963819985.1). Lineage (GTDB taxonomy): Bacteria > Actinomycetota > Actinomycetes > DATJPE01 > DATJPE01 > JANPBY01. The sequence continues at coordinate 5,827 of CAWFYH010000004.1, forward strand.
CCTCCGTCAGGCTCGCGAAGTTCAAGAAGTACCCGCCCAGTCGTGCTGCTTCGGCGATGGCGAAGATCGTGCTCGAGGGTCCGTAGTGCGCTGTGTCGACGCTGACCACGCCAAGGGCCTTGCTCTGCCTGGTGACTAGCAGTCTGGCAGCGGTGTTGGGACGGTAGTCGAGCTGTTCGATCGCGCGCCGGACGCGCAGGCGGGTCTCAGGCCGAACGTTGGGATGGTCATTGATGACCCTGGATACGGTCTGGTGCGACACACCTGCCAATCTGGCGACGTCCGACATCACCGCTGCAGCCGGTCGCGCGTTGGTCGACATATTCGCTCTCGCTCCGCTTCTCGGCCATGTCGTGTGACCGATCACAATACGAGATCGTCGATGAGTTGCGTGCCTCTGAGCCGAGGCTAGTGAGGGGCGTAGCCCATCGCGGGTCTGCCGGGCCAGGAACTTGGCCAATTGACGGACGATCAATCCGGGGGTAGCACTTGCATGACTGACGATTCCCTGGGTGTCCGATCAGACGAAAGAATCCCCGTCGAAGTCGGGGTTGCCGTCGGGCTTGCCGTCGGCGTCGTCGAGTGGGCGTGAACGCCCAGCCGACGCGACGAACCGCCCATCGACATATCACCCTGTGTATTTGTATGGTTACAGAGCGGTGACCTGGCTGAGATCCAGCGCCTCGGGGCAGATGCCTCGTTGCGCCACGTTGGCCGGGAGTCCGGAAAGGCGCCCATGTCCCTCACCTCATCCCCGGCACAACGCGGGCCGAGCCTGTCACTCCTTCCGGACTTCGATCTGCGCGCCGGCGACACTCACCTGGCGGTAGCGCCGACCTCGCAACGGTTGTTGGTCTTCGTCGCGCTGCACCGCCGCCGCCTGCAGCGCCGCTATGTCAGCGGAGCCGTATGGCCCGAGGCGACGGATGCGCACGCGCAGGCCAGCTTGCGGTCGGCTCTGTGGCGGTTGCCAACGATCGACGGTCGCCCGCTGCTGGCCTCCTCCGCGACCCACATCTGGATTCAGCCAGAGCTCGACGTGGACCTCCACCACGCCGAGGAGGAAGCCCGCTTGCTCATCCATGGCGATCGCGAGCAGCGGATGGAGGACCTCGACCTGCTATCCGACGACCTGCTTCGTGAGTGGTGCGAGGACTGGGTGATCGTCGAGCGCGAACGATTCCGGCAACTACGACTGCACGCCCTCGAGCGGGCCTGTGAACTGTTCATCTGCTCCCGTCAGTACTCCCTGGCCCTCGAGGTCGCGCTGACCGCTGTCGCGGGCGAACCGCTGCGCGAAAGCGCCAACCGGCTGGTCGTCAGGGTCCATCTGGCGGAGGGCAACGTGGCCGAGGCGATGCGCCACTACCGCGGCTACGCAGACCAGTTGAAACACGAACTCGGGGCCGAGCCGACGGCTGCCCTTCGCCGGATGCTCCCACGAGAGCCTGCGGTCGACGGCGGCTCGACGACGGCGCAGTGACGGCGCAGTGACGGCGCGGTGACGCAGGACGGCTTGCATGGAGGCATCCAGCCGTAGCCCGCGATGAGAGGTGAGCAGGATGCCGGAAAGGCTCAATCGAGAGGACCGCCTCGCCGAGCTCAAGGACGGCGGTGAGGCCATCGGCCGTCTCGCGGAGAACCAGAAGGTCTTTGCCGAGGCGGTCGAGGCGTTTCGTGCTGTGGACGCCGACGCGTTCCAGGCCATCCTGGAGCGGGTCGGCATCGTTGAGTTCTGCCCGCTCGTCTGTCAATGGCTGTGCAGCAAGCACTGCTTGTACGTCTGCCTGAAGCTGGCCGGGCCGCCCGATGTCCAGGAACTGGATGTGGCCGAGTGGCGGGCCTTCGCCAAGTTGTCCCAGCGAATCGCTGGTGACGAAAAGACCCTCTCCGCGTTGGTCGACGCGGTCGATCGCGAAGATGTCGACGCCTGGGCCGACCTGGTGAAGAGGCTGAAGGCCGAGCGGTTCCGACACCAGCTGTGCCATTGGCTGTGCATGGTGCGATGCCGGCTGATCTGTCGCCAGATGTGCCCACCCAAGCCTTTGATCACCAATATCGGTTCGGTACCCACACCCATTCAGGTGACGACTGAGGGTTTCGGCAACGGACCAGGAGACCCAGCAGCCAACATCCCTTTCCCTGATCCGGCCCATGGGGTCGGAGACCACCCGTTCGCCGGGTCTCCTCAGGTCAAGGGGGTCTTCAACCTGACCGGCGCCACGCAATACAAGGTGGAGGTGACCAACAATCCTTCGGACGCCGGCTCTTGGGAACCGATCTCGGTCACCGTCACCGGCAAGGACTACATCTCCGTCTCACCTTGGGTGGTCCCGTGCACCCGCAACCCCTCCGGCGGTGCTGACCCCGGGTGGTACGAGGTGTCGGAGATCTGTGACTCACACGGCGGCCCTGACCCCGCCGGAGAAAAGGTCCTGCTGGCCTGGCCGACGGGCGCCAAGCCGGACGGCATCTACTACCTTCGGTTGCGTGTCCGCAATGGCACATCAGAGCGCATCAGCGCGGAACAGGTGGCCCAGACCGACAACACGGCACCCGACGCCCCAGTGATCAAGCTTGAGCTGCAGACCAGCGATGGCGAGCGCAAGCTGCTGAAGTGCGGCAAGGTCAAGAAGGGCGACGGCGTGATCGCCGTCACCGTCAAGGCGTGGGACAAGAACTTCAGCCGCCTGTCCGTCGCCGCGCAGGGCAACTCAAGCCTGTCCGTGCCCGTCGTCGACGTGGGAGCAGTGCCGCTGTCGAAGACGTACAACGGCAACACCGCCGACCAGGGATACCCGACCGAGACCACATTCCTTTGGGACCCGTGGAGCGATCCGCGCATCGTGCCCTGCTGCTACGTGGTGCGAATCGACATTTGGGACCGAGCGCTGTCCAGCAATACCTGGGGCGGCGGACACGGGAACTCTGGATGGGAGGCTCTCGAGATCGGGCTCTGAGGGGGGGCGTGGAAGCGGTCAGGAGGGCTGATACGTCCTGATCTGTTGTTGGGCGGGTGGGCTCGTGGCCGCCCCGTCAGCTGAGATAGTCCACGCGCACCGGGCCGGCTGAGCTGTGCGCCTCGATCGAGCGAGCCGCCGCCGGGTCGGTCTTCACCCGGACATAGGTCGAGCCAGCAGAGCTTCGAGCGTCGACCCGATAGGTCTCGGTGCCATCGGGAACAAGGACGTCGACCCGACCGGCCGAGCTCGTAGCCACCACCGTCTGCGGTGCGAGGGTGAACGACAGCCGTACGGCTCCGGCGGAGCTCTTCGCGGTGACCGTGGGCGAACGCAGCGAGCTGGCTCGTACCTCCCCTGCGTCGGAGGTGACCGTGATCGAGCCGGCGAGCCCACGCACGTCCACGCGCCCGGCATTCGCATCCACGGTCAGGGAGGTATCTGCGGGCACCACGATCGTGACGTTTGCCGAGTTGCCGACACCGAAGGACAGCCCAGGGCAGTCGACGTGCACCTCGCGACTATCACCGACTTGCTGGGAGGTAACGGTTGGCTTGCTGAACGACCACCAGATGTGAGTCTTCACAACGATTTCCTGAGCGTCACCCGCCTGCACCGTGACGTCGCCGCACTCCGAGGAGACCGCCAGCGCGGAAGCAGCGGCGTAGGTGACCGACGAATCCTCGCTACGGAGCCAGAACAGCGAGATCACGCTCGACGTCCCTCCGGCGATCATGGCCAGCGCGAACACCAGCCCCACGGCAGTGAGCGCACGACCGGCGCCGCGGCTCATGGGGCACCCTCAAGGAAGCGCAGGACGGCGAGCACCCGACGGTGGTCGGTGTTCGCAGGGAGCAGCCCGAGCTTGCTGAAGATGCTGCTCACGTGCTTTTCCACCGCGCCCTCGGAGAGCACCAGCGACTGGCAGATCGCTGCATTGGACATCCCTTGGGCCATCAGCCCGAGCACCTCTCGCTCCCGCGGCGTGAGCGAGCCGAGCGGATCGCGCCGGCGTGCGCGGGACAGCAGCTGAAGCACGACCTCTGGGTCGAGGACGGTCGCCCCCTCCCCTACCCGGCGGACGTCGTCGAGGAAGCTGGCCACGTCGGCGACCCGGTCCTTGAGCAGGTAGCCCACGCCGCTGGTCTCCCCGGCCAGCAGCTCGGAGGCGTACCGCTCCTCGACGTACTGCGACAGCACAAGAATCGCCACAGACGGCCACGACGACCGGATGACCAACGCAGCCTTGAGCCCCTCGTCGGTGTGCGTCGGTGGCATCCGGACATCGGTGATGACGAGGTCCGGTCGTTCGCTCTCCACCACCCGCAGCAGCTCCTGCGCGTCGGACACCGCGGCTGCGATGTCGTGGCCGTCGTCGACAAGTAGCCGAACCAGCCCCTCGCGCAGCAGAGCGAAGTCCTCGGCGATCACGACGCGCATGGCAGCTCCACGGTGATGACGGTCCCGCCGTCTGGCGGGCTGTCCACGGTCAGGGTCCCGTCCACGGCCGCCACCCGGTCCCGCAGGCCGGCCAAGCCGCTGCCCGGAACGGGCAGCGCGCCACCGACACCGTCGTCAGTGATGCGCACCACCAGGCGATCGGCTGGAGCCTCCACGGTGACCGTGGCCGTCCCTGCATGGGCATGCCGGGCGACGTTGGTCAGCGCTTCCGCCACCACGAAGTAGGCAACCGCCTCGATGGTTGCGGGAAGGCGTCGGTCCGCCAGCTCGGGCGCCACATCGACGGTCACCGGCACAGGTGAACGCGCGGCGAGAGCCGAGAGCGCAGGGTCGAGACCCCGCTCGGCGAGCACCGCAGGATGGACACCACGAATCACGTTTCGCAGCTCGGTGATCGCCCGCTTGGCTTCTTCGTGAGCCTCGCCGATCAGAGCACTGGCCACTTCGGGGTCGGTGTCCAGCTTGCGCTGGGCCAGGCCAAGGTTCATGGCCAACGAGACGAGCTGGGGTTGAACCCCGTCGTGCAGGTCACGCTCGATCCTGCGACGTTCCGCGTCAGCAGCATCGACGACGGCAGCACGCGTCGAGCGCAGAGCCGTCACCTGGCCCCGGAGCACGTCGGACTCGCGCGGGCCGAGCAGCGCGCGGGCCAGCGCGACGTCGGCACGAGCAGTCAACCCGGCGACCCAGGAAGCGACGAACAACAACCCCACGCCAACGACGCCGAAGGCGATGCGCCCTACGAGCTCGCGCGCGATCGTACGTGGTCCCCAGCACTCGCCACTGGACCGCGGGACCGTCGGGGATCGCCGAGGCGTACAGCGGGAATCCCAGCACGGCCAACGCAAGGGACCAGAACACCGTCACGAGCGCGAACCACAAGGGTCCGAGCAGCAGCATGAGCAATCCGTGCAGCAGCTCGAGCCACCGGCCTGGATCGCGCAGCACCCCGACCAGGGACCGCCACAGTCCCGTGCCCTCGGGCACCGAGGGCGGCCGGCCGGGGACCTCGGTGAGCAGAACTCCTGACAGCTTGGCGCGAAACCCCCAACCCAGCCAGCGAGCCACCAGCAACGTCGCGATGATGACAAGCACGCCCACGCCGAGGACCAGCAACCCGATCCCGAGCGCCAGCCCCGTGATCAGCACGGTCCCGGCGACGACGCCGTAGGGCAGATCGAGGGCGGCGTTCGCCGTGGCTCGCCACGTCCGCGGCGACCAGGGCACGTACGTCATGGCGGCCAACCTACGGACACCGCGGGCCAACCGGGAGCCGGCTGGCCGGTGGTCAGGGGTGGGGCTAGCCCCCGGTCGAAGTCGGGTGGTCGCCGCACTGTCACGAGCGCCGCGCTCCGACAGCCTCGACATCGACCGATTCGTCCTTGAACTCTGAAAGGCCCCACCATGAAGCGCAACGGCGTAGTCCTCGGCTTGGCTCGCTGGTCCGCAGAGCACCCATGGCGGGCCATGGCCGGCTGGATGGCCCTCGTCGTGACCTGCCTCGCACTTGGTGCAGCGATGGGGACGCGGACCCTCACCGACGCCGAGTCCGGTTCCGGGGAGTCCGGCCGCGTGGACCGGGTGGTCGAGGGCGCTCACTTCCCCGCTCCGGTCATCGAGAACGTGCTGGTCTCCGCCGCGGACGGAACGACCCTGCCTCCCAAGCGCGTGGACTCCACGGTTCGCGAGCTGACCCGGGCCTACCGCGCGCTACCCGTCGTCGAGGCAGTTGGGCAGCCGATCGCGGCCCAGGATGGAGCCGCGGTGCTGGTGCCTGTGACGTTGGCGGACGGAGGAAACGACGGGTACGACGCCGTCACCTATGCCGCGAATGAAGTCGGCGCCATGCAAGCGGCGACGGCAGATCTTCAGGCAACGCACCCGGATCTGCTGATCGAGCAGGTGGGCGATGCCTCGTTGGAGGCCTCGCTGGGGCGTCAGCTCGGGGCGGACTTCAGGCGGGCCGAGATGCTCAGCATCCCGGTGACCCTGGCCATCCTCATCGTGGCCTTCGGGGCGCTGATCGCGGCCGGAGTCCCGGTGCTCCTCGCACTCACCGCCGTCGCCGGCGCGATCGGCCTGTCGGGCGTCGTTTCCCACCTCCTCCCGGTCACCGACGTGCTCAGCAGTGTGGTCCTGCTCATCGGGATGGCCGTCGGCGTGGACTACTCGCTGTTCTACGTCCGGCGGGCTCGCGAGGAGCGCGCGAAGGGACGGTCGACTCTCGACAGCGTCGAGATCGCGGCCGCCACGTCCGGTCGAGCGGTCGTGATCTCCGGTGCGGCCGTGATGATCGCCATGAGCGGAATGTTCCTGTCCGGCAACGCCGTATTCGTCTCGATGGCCGTTGGCACGATCCTCGTCGTCGCGATGGCCGTCGTCGGTTCGCTCACCGTCCTGCCGGCGATCCTCGCCAAGCTCGGAGACCGCATCGACCGCCCGCGCGTCCCGTTCCTGCACCGGTGGCGCCGGCCCCAGGCATCCACCGGACGGTTCTGGCCAGCCCTCATGCGCGTCGTCCTGGCCCGCCCGGCTGTCTCCCTCGCCATCGGTGGCGTTGCCCTCGTCGCCCTGGCCGCGCCAGCCGTCGGGATGAGCCTGCGTGAGAGCGGACCGGACGACCTGCCCAGAACCATCGCCGAGCTGCGCACGTACGACCGCATCGTCGCCGCCTTTCCGCAAGAGGGCAGCACGCAGACAGTAGTCGTCTGGGCTGACCAACCCCTCGATCAGTCTCGGGTTCGGGCCGAAGCCGCGGACCTGGTCAAGGCCGCGACTGGGACCGGCTTGTTCGTCGACACGAGTCCGAAGCCTGAGTTCTCCCCCGATGGCACGGTGGCACGCTTCGACCTCGCCATGCCGTACGGCGCCAGCGATCCGCGGGCGAGCCAGGCCCTGGACGAGCTCCGCGGCACCCTGCTGCCAACCATGCTCGCCGATTCATCCGCAAGCGAGGCGGGCGTCACCGGCATGATCGCCAACGATGCGGACTTCACCTCCCAGATGTCGTCGAGGCTGCCGCTGGTCATCGGCTTCGTGCTGGCCCTGACCGTGCTGGTCCTGCTGCTCGCCTTCCGGTCCCCGGTCATCGCCGGCACCGCAGTCGTCCTCAACCTGTTGTCGGTAGCTGCTTCCTATGGACTGCTCGTACTGGTCTTCCAGCACACGTGGGCGGAGTCTTTGCTGGGGTTCCACTCGAACGGCGCGATCATCTCGTGGTTACCGCTGTTCTTGTTCGTGGTCCTGTTCGGATTGTCGATGGACTACCACGTGTTCGTCGTGAGCCGGATCCGCGAAGCGGTCGGCCGCGGGCTGGACACCAAGGCGGCCGTCGCGGAGGGGATCACCAGCTCGGCGGGTGTCGTCACGAGCGCCGCGATCGTCATGGTCGGCGTGTTCTCCATCTTCGCCACGCTGTCCCTGCTGGCGTTCAAGCAGATGGGCATCGGCCTGGCGGCTGCCGTGCTCATCGACGCCACGGTCGTTCGCGGATTGCTTCTTCCCTCGGTCATGGTCCTTCTCGGCCGGTGGAACTGGTGGGTCCCCGCTGCTTGGGCGCGACCGGAGGTGGCAGGTGGAGCGAGCCTCCGCCAACCAGTCCTGCCCGACGGTTTGGCAGCGAACGGGCTCAGCGAGCTGGAGCCACCCTTGACCAGCGAACAGGCGTACGACCAGATGATGTCGGCCACCAGCCGGGATCTGGACCCCGCCATGGCCAGTCGCCAAAACTAGTAGGGCCCAGGGGCGGAAGCGCCTGACAGGGGTACGCGTCAGATGAAGATGATCTGGGCGCCGTCGGTCATCTCGATGAACTCGGCCGCGCTGATGATCGCCTCGACGTCCTCCCGCAGGTCGGTCTGCTCCAGATGCATCATGTCCGCGGACATCCGGCAGGCCCACAGGTGGCCACCGGACGCGACGATCTGGTCGAGGAAGTCCGGAACCTCAGGGACGCCCAGGTCTGCGATCTGCTTCTTCAGCATGTGCGTAGCGGCACTGGTCATGCCCGGCAGCGGAGCCAGCGCTTGCGGCAACCGCATGTCCTTGATCGGCAGGTGCATCGCAGCGTTGCCCGCGGGGCTGAACTGGAGGTCGTTCATGCGCGACTTGGTGATCATGTCGAAGCCCCAGAAGGTGAAGAACATGTGCACTTCAACGCCTTCACCCAGAGCGGCGTTGCCCATGATCAGGCCCGGGTAGGCCATGTCCAGGTTGCCCTTGGAGCAGATGATGGCGAGCTTGCGACCGGTGTCTTCGTCGTCGCCGAAGTTGGGGACGATCCCCGGTGCGGTGTCGGCAGTCGTTGTCATGACAATCCCTCTCTCACACACAACCGTGCGGCTTGGGGAGCCCGGCGATGTAGGCCATCTTCTTGGCGGGCTTCTTGGGGAACAACGTGAACTGCTCCTTGGCAGGAATTCCACCGACCGTCTGTACCCGCCGAGTCGTGGCGGTCTCGCCCTTGTCGGCAAAGTCCTTGCGCAGGAAGTTCACGCAAGCCCAGTGCTGCTCGGTCAGGTCGATCCCGATGTTGGCGGCGAGCACCTTGGCGAGGTCCTCGTCCCACTCGTCGTAGACGGTCATGAAGCCCTCGTCGTCGACGTGGATGTCGCGACCGTTCATCGTGGTGATGGGCATGTCGTGCTCCTTTCCTTGCGGCTGCCAGATCCGGAGGTACGGCCGGCCGCCGTCACGTCTTGGCCGGGTGCTTGCCCGCCATGCTCATCTGCGAGGGCAGCGGCGTGGGACGGCCAGGCAAGAGCACGTTCCAGTACATCCAGCGGAAGGCGAGCTTGCCTGCATGGTTGATCCGGCTCTCGGCCAGCAGGCTGAACGGCCCGATCCCCGGCACCGGGTAGCGCCCGGTGAGCGGCTCGGTGTCGTAGTTGAAGTCGATCAGCATGCCCTTGCCGTGCCCGGTCTCGATGAAGCAGTTGGTGTGGCCGTCGAACTTCTCCGGCATGGGCCGGCCGTCGATGTGGGCCAGGAAGTTCTCCGGGAACTGGTCCAGGGAGAAATGGGCCACCGAGCCGGCTTTCGAGGTGGGGATGTCGGATGCATCCCCGACCGCGAAGATGTTGTCGTGCGCCTTGGACAGCAGGTTGTGCTTGTCGACAGGCACCAGGTTCAGCTCGTCGCCGAGACCGCTGCGCGCGATGTAGTCGGCCCCCATGTTGACCGGGACCGTGACCAGCAGGTCGAACGGCACCTCTCGCTCGTCCATCGACACCAAGGTCGACGTCTCCGGGTCCACCCGGTCGACGACGAAGTCCGGCTCCAGCCGAACCTTGCGCTCGTTCAACAAGTAGCCCAGCTGCTCGGAGCAGACCGGCTTGGTGAAGGCCCCCTCGAGCGGCGTGACGTAGACGATCTCCACCCGGTCGCGCATCGCGTGGTCGGAGAAGTAGGCGTCAGCCAAGAACGTGAACTCCAGGGGGGCAACCGGGCACTTGATCGGCATCTCGGCAATGTGGACGACGAGCCGCCCGCCCGGCCAGTCCTTGAGCACCTCGTGCAACCGTTGGGCGCCCTCGAAGGTGTAGAACTCGTGCACGGTCTTGCCCCAGACCGCCGGATCATCCATCCCCGGCGTCTGGTCCGGACGCGGGGAGATGCCGGTGGCGATGACGAGCTGATCGTACGGCAGCTCGCGGCCGCCCTCGAGAAGGACTTTGTTGTCCTCGGGCACGACGCGGTCGATGGTTCCCAGGACCAAGTCGACGCCATCCTTGATGAACTGGTGTCGCGGCTTGGTGATGTCCGATGGCTGGTAGCCGCCGAAAGGCAAGAACAGATAGCCGGGCTGGTAGGGATGCACGTCGTCCTGGTCGACGACGGTGATCTGCCACTCGTCATCAGCCAACTTGGGGCGAAGCTTGTTCACGACGATCGTGCCCGCAGTGCCAGCTCCTAGAACCACCAGATTCTTTTTGGTCTTCATGCCGTTCACGCTAGTACGCCGCCTAGTCGAGAGCAGTGCCGGAATGCCCACAGCCGACCGCCGAAGGTCCCGCCGAGGGTCAGGCCAGCACCGAGATACCGTCCCCGAGGACCTTGGCCCCAAGCACGAGGAAGAGCACGGTCATCACCGTGGCGTTGTTCGCCAGCAACCATGCCTTCATCGAGGTGAGCGCCGGCTCGGCCCGCTCCCCCGCGGCCAGGTAGAAGGCCACCGGAGCAATGATCGTGATCGAAGCGAGCGTGATCCATACCGCAACGACAACGATCTCGTCGGCGAATCCCAGGCTGGCCGCACTGATCGTCGCACCCGTCGCCATAGCTAGGCCAAGATTCTTCGGATTCGCCACCGTGAGCACCAGCCCGAGGCCGATCGCTTTGATCGCTGAGAGATCGTCGATCGCAGCCATCCACCCCGGCATGCTCGGCTCCTCACCGGCGCGCGGGCGTCCACGCCACTGACGGACGGCCAGAAACAAGAAGAGCAGGCCGATGACCACCTTGAGAACACCGCTGCGGGTGGATCCGCTGCCGTCGCTCGACCCCACCTCGAGGGCGAGGACCACGACGACGATGCCGGTCAGGCCGAGCAACCAGCCGAGCAGGAAAGCCAGACTGTTGCGGGCAGCCGACCGGGAGAAGAGCATCAGGATCAACGCGATGATCGGGACCGGGCTGATCGCCACGCCGACTGCTGTCGCGAGCACCTGACCTAGCGCTGCGCCCATGACCGCCCCTCGACGATCTCGTGGCGTCCGTCATAGCCGATCGCCACCGTCAGATGCCCGCGCGTGGCACGACCCAGGGTGGCCTCGCGGGCCGCCTTGAGCGCTTGCGCCGTACTGCTCGGCCATAGATCAAGATTGCCGGCAACGTGCCGCGGAGCTGCCCCGGTGAGGACGGTACGCCGCAGCACGCGGGCATAGACGGCCAGCGCGACGCCTCTCAAGGTCACCCCACCGAAGGTATCCCCAGCCCGACCCCGCACCACCCCGTTGATCTTGAGAGATCCACGACGACACGCCGATACCGGCCGTGGATCTCTCAAGATCAACAGGGGTTTCGGGTGGGCTGGGCTAGCCGATCGGGGTGCCCACTCCGCCCCCGCAGGTCGCACCCGGCTCGGGGGTCTGGCTGCCCTGTCGGTAGACGTCGAGGAAGGTCTTCAGCCGCGGATCGTTCACGCCGTCCAGTTGGACCTGCACGCCCCAGGCGCTGGCCACGACCGGAGCGGGAAGCCCCGGGTAGGGCGACAGGACGACGTAGGAGCTGGGCATCTGCGCACGCAGGGCTTCGACGTCGGCAGCGCTGAGCGCGGGGTCGTACGTCACCCACACAGCACCGTGCTCCATGGAGTGCACCGCGTTCTCGTTGTGAACGGGGGCGTCGTAGATCCCGCAGTTCAGCCACTCGGGGTTGTGATCGCCACCGACCGGTGGATTCTGCGGATAGGTCACCGGGTCGGTCGTGTGGTTGGCCGAGTCCACCGGGTAGGTGGTCACGTCGCCGGTCAGCGCCACGCGATCGCTGGTCGAGTGCTGCATACCGAAGAACGTGTAGCTCGTGATGATGGCGATGACGACCAGGCCGACGACGCCCGCGATGATGTTCCGCCTGCGCTCGGAGGCCCGCGGATCATGGGGCCGGGTCGGGTCCCCGTTGTCCACCGTGGTCAGCTGGTCCATGCTCGCCCCTTCCGAGCGCGCAGAGGCGCATCGACTGCGCCCAGTCTCTCAGGATCGGGCGGAAAGAGCACGCATCACGTCAACTGGCCCGCGAGGGGCGAGGACCTGAGGGACGGCGCCCGGAACGCGGTGCGCCGGCTCGGCCACCGCCGTACGGCCGCTTCGAGCGTCCAGGACCTGGACGCCGCTCGACCCGCGCGATCCGCTCCGCGACGGGTACGCCGCTGGGCTCACGGGCGCCGGTGATGGCCACCAGGCCGGCGTCGCCGGGGCGTACGCGCGCCTTGACCGGCTTGACGCCCGCTCGCGCTGCCATCTTGCCCACCTCGCGTTCCTGGTGCGGGAGCACGAGAGTGACGACGGTGCCCGCTTCGCCGGCTCGGGCGGTGCGCCCGGCACGGTGCAGGTAGTCCTTGGGGTCGGCCGGCGGGTCGACGTGCACCACGAGCCCGATGTCGTCGACGTGGATGCCGCGGGCGGCGACGTCGGTGGCGACCAGGACGGGCGTACGGCCTTCACGGAACTCCGCCAGCGCACGCGTGCGGGCGCCCTGCGGCTTGCCACCGTGGATCGACGTCGCCGAGACCCCCTGCTGACGCAGCTGGGTCGCGACCCGGTCGGCGCCGTGCTGGGTGCGGACGAACATCAGGGTGCGCCCTTCGCGGGCACCGATGGCCGAGGTGACCGTCGCCTTGTCGCCGGGACGGACGAGCAGGATGTGGTGCTCCATCGTCTCCACCGACGCCTCGGGCGGGGCGGTCGAGTGCTCGACCGGGTGGACGAGGTAGCGGCGGACCAGGCCGTCGACGCCGCGGTCGAGGGTGGCGGAGAACAGCAGCCGCTGACCACCACGCTTCACCATGTCGAGAAGTGCTGTCACCGCAGGCAGAAAGCCCATGTCCGCCATGTGATCGGCCTCGTCGAGGACAACAAGCTCGACCTGGCTCAGGTCGGCGTCGCCCTGCTCCACGAGGTCGGTGAGCCGCCCGGGAGTGGCGACGACGAGCTCGACACCGCGGCGCAGCGCGTCGGCCTGCCGGGGGTAGGACATCCCACCGACGACGGTCTTCATCCGCACGCCGACTGCGCGCCCGAGGGGCTCGAGTGCGTCGGTGACCTGAACGGCCAGCTCACGGGTGGGCACCAGGACGACGGCGAGCGGCCTGCGCGGCTGCGCCTTACGACCCGACAGCCGAGTGAGGGTTGGGAGCCCGAAGGCGAGGGTCTTGCCCGAGCCGGTACGGCCCCGGCCGAGGACGTCTCGGCCGAGCAGCGCGTCCGGGATGGTCGCAGTCTGGATCGGGAAGGGCTCGGTGATGCCGGTGCGGGTCAGCGCGGAGACGAGGCGCTGGGGAAGGCCGAGCTCGCCGAAGGACGAGACATCCGGTGACGGCGTCTCATCGCGTTGCGGCTGGGTGCGGGTGGTCGTGGGCGTGCTCATGCGAAGACGTACCTCTCGAGACGATGGCGCGGTCTCGAGGAGGCCGTGCAGTGACAGGTCACCGCAGCGAAATACGTGAGAGCGAGCCCGGTGGCCCAAAGGGCGCACCGACGGGGACGGATCGGGTGCGATCTGCCCAGGCTTCAAGGGTAGCGGTGCGCGGCTGCGCTCCGGACCAATGGCACGGTGACGCGCGTCACCTCGAGCTCAGCGGGGGTGCGGGGGCTTGGGTGACTCGACGAGTGGCAATGAACGGGTCGATCTCGCCCTCACGATTGCCCCGTTCGTTGCCATTCGGCGCTCGAAACCTTAGAGATACAAGCCAGTGCCGGCATCTGCGACGCGCGAGGACGCAACCGCGTGGATGTCGCGTTCGCGCAGCAGCAGGTAGGAGGACCCGTGCAGCTCGACCTCTCCGTGGTCCTCCGGCTCGAACAGCACTCGGTCGCCGATCTCGATGGTGCGTACGTTCTGGCCGACCGCGACCACTCCGGCCCACGACAGTCGTCGGCCGACGGCCGCAGTCGCCGGGATCACGATGCCGCCGCTGGAGCGACGCTCCCCGACGTCGCCGTCGAGGTCGACGAGGACCCGGTCGTGGAGCAGCTTGATGGGCAGCGATTCGTTGTCGGCCACGGGGAAACCCTAGGCGACGGGCCGGATGACCATCGCAGCCACCAAGACCTGGCTACCAGCCCGCCGTGCCTGGGCCGCCCTTGAACGGGCCAACCACGTCGGAGGTCACCCACCCACCGTAGAAGCCACCTTCTTGCGGCCGGACCTCCTCACCATCGATGGTGCACCGATCCATCCGGCCGGGGTAGAGCGCGAGGTGGTCGACGAGCGCCTCGAAACCCGCGGTCGGGTCCGGGTAGGACCACGCGGCTGCAGGCATCCGGACACCGCCGCCGATGACGTCCCAGTAGACGGCGCTTCCCTTGAACTCGCAGAACGAGGTGCCTGCTCCTGGCTGGAGCGCACCGGGGACGAAGTCTGCTCGAGGGAGATACCAGGACGGCGGGTGGCTCGTCTCGAGCACTCGAATGGCCCGGCCGGTGTCGAGGATGACCTGGCCGCCGAGGACGATCACGACCCGCCGGGTGGACGGCTCGACGCGTGGTGGCCGGGGATAGACCCAGACCGATTCCTGGCCCGGAGCGGTTGGCAACGGAGTCGGTCGGTTCACCGCCCCAGTCAACCCGGCGCTGCGCTGGGCCGCACCTCGAGCTATTTGCGGATTCGGTAGAGCACCAAGATCGCCACGACGCCTGCCGTGATCGCGATGTTCCGGATGTTTGGGGCGCCCTCGTCGGAGACGTAGATGCGCCGGATGCTGGCGAAACGCCGCTCGGCGACGTGCTTGGGATTGACCCGGTCCTTGATCGCGTCGATGTTGCTCACGAGGCTGGCGCGAGCCGACGCGAGCTCCTCGGTGACCTCCTGGGGGGATCGCGAAGGAGTCGCCTTCTCGGCCTTGTCCGCCTTGTCCGCCTTGTCCGCCTTGTCCGCCTTCTCGCTGACCTTGTCGGACGCCTTCTTGGCCGTCTCGGTCGCCCTCTCGGTTGCTGCGTCGGCTTTGTCAGCTTTGTCAGTTGCTGTCTTCGCCGCAGCTTCGGCTTCGGTGCTAGACATTGGGGCCTCCGTGAAATCGTCGAGCGTGCAGTCGTCGAGTCAAGGTCAAGTCAGCTGCGTTCGCCGGCGTGCGCCGGATCGAAGCCGTACGGCAGCTCGAGCCGGTGCGCCCGCATGAGCCCATCGTCACACAGCAGCTCGCGCGTCGGGCCATCGGCCACGATCACGCCGTCGCTGAGGATGACCGAACGCGGGCACAGCTCGAGGGCGTAGGGCAGGTCGTGGGTCACCATCAAGATCGTCAGGTCGAGGTCGAGCAGGATGTCGGCCAGCTCCCGACGCGCGGCCGGGTCGAGGTTCGAGGACGGCTCGTCGAGCACCAGGATCTCGGGCCGCATGGCCAGCACGGTGGCGACGGCCACCCGCCGGCGCTGGCCGTAGGACAGGTGGTGCGGAGGACGGTCGGCAAAGGCCCCCATGCCCACCATGTCGAGAGCCTCGCGCACGCGCTCGTCGAGTGCGTCGCCGGTGATGCCGAGGTTGGCCGGGCCGAACGCCACGTCGTCGCGGACCGTCGGCATGAACAGCTGGTCATCGGGGTCCTGGAACACGATGCCGACGCGGCGGCGGATCTCGAGCAGGTCGGACTTGTTGTCGGTGACCGGCATTCCCGCCACTTCCACGCGGCCGACTCCTCCCCGCAGAATCCCGTTGAGGTGCAGGACCAGGGTCGTCTTCCCGGCGCCGTTGGGGCCAAGGAGGGCGACCCGCTCCCCCGTACCGATGGCGAGGTCGACACCGAACAAGGCCTGGTGACCGTCGGGATAGGCGTAGGCAAGACCCTTGACGGACAAGCACTCTTCTCGTACGTCGCCGCCCGCGGTGTCTGTCATGACTGCACCATCCAAGCAGCCACGACCACGACGAGGGCGCCGAGCGGAAGCAGCGCGGCGCCGGCCCACTGCTGCAGCGTCGCGGAGGTCTCACGGGTGCGGGGAAGGCTGCCGGCATAGCCGCGACTGAGCATCGCGAGGTGCACGCGCTCACCTCGCTCATAGGAGCGGATGAACAAGGCGGCCGCGCCGGCGGCGACGACATTGAGCTGCCGCACGTCCCGACCGACAAACCCGCGTGACTCACGGGCGATCTTCATCCGGTCTCGCTCGCCGCCGATCACGTCGAGGTAGCGGATCATGAAGCTCATGATCTGCACCATGATCGAGGGCAGCCGCAAGCGCTGAAGCCCGTCGAGCAGGTCGCGGACCGGTGTCGTCGCAGCGAGCAGGACCGATGCGAAGACCCCGAGGGTGGCCTTGGCGAGGATGGCCGCCATCGCGTGCAGTCCGCTGATCGAGAGACTGAACCCGAGGACCTCGGTCTGCGGGCCGCCCGCGACGAAGGGGATGAGCGCCGCGAACAGGACGAACGGGATCTCGACGGTCAGCCGCCGCGCAATCACAGGCAGCGGGACCGCGGCGATGCCGGTGACGGCGAGCAGCAGGACCGCGTAGAGCGCGAAGGCGAGGTACGCCTGCCGCGGCGTGGACACCACGACGAGCACGAACGCAACCAGGGACACCAGCTTCGTCTCGGCGGGGAGGCGGTGGACAGGGCTGTCGCCGGAGACGTACAGCCGACTGCCGTGCCCAGCGCTCATCTCAGCTAGATGACTTTGACGCGGCGCTGGAGGTGCCCTCTTGGGCTTGTTCATCCGTAGAACCGTTGCTGCGCCTGCTGATCACGGCGAACATGCCACCCGCGATGAACAGGACGACCACCACGCCGACGACTCCGGCCAGGCCACCGGAGATCCGCTGGTTGCTGATGCCGGTCGTGGAGTAACCCGCGAGCGGGGAGCCCTCGGTGGCCGAGTCGGACTCGTTGGTGTTGAGGCCCTTGTCCTCGGCCACCTTGTTGAGCCCGTCGGGCGCGCTGCTCGCCCAGTAGGACACGATCCCCGCGATGACGAAGGCCACTAGTAGCCCGGTGACGAAGAAGGACTTGCGGCTCATGATCAGGCTCCCTGACTCGCGGCTGGAGTGCTTGCCGAGGCGGTGCGCAGCTCGAGGGTCGGGGCGAGGTCGCGTGCGCCGTACACGAGATCGGGTCGCACCTTGAGCACGGCCGCGACCACGGCGGCACTGATCAGGGCCTCGCCGATGCCGATGAGTACGTGCACACCGACCATCGCGCGGCCAACCGTGGTGATCGAGATGTCGGTGACGGTGCCGCCGACGGCGAACTCGAGGGTGAAGGCGAGGGCGGCTGCGGGCACCGCGAGGAAGGCCGCTGCGGCAGTGGCCCCGACGACCGAGGCGTGGGTCTTCGGGAGGAGCTTGCGCAGCCCAATGAACACCAGCCATCCGACGATGACCGTGACGAAGGCCATGTTGATGATGTTGGCGCCCAGGGCGCTCACGCCACCGTCGGCGAAGAGCAGCGACTGAACGATGAGGACGACGGCGACGCATAACGCGCCCGTGTAGGGGCCGACCAGGATGGCCGCGAGGGCGCCACCGAGGAGGTGGCCGCTCGTGCCGCCGGCGACGGGGAAGTTGATCATCTGCAGGGCGAAGATCGTGGCGGCGACGAGGCCGGCCATGGGGGCGGTCTTCTCGTCGAGCTCCTTGCGGCTCTGGCGTACGCAGATCGTCACGCCCGTGGCTGCGATCACGCCGAGGGCCACCGAGGTGGGGGCGTTCAGGTATCCGTCGGGGATGTGCACGGAGCTGGTCCTCTCGCGGCGGCTGTGCGGTGGCTTGATCGGGGGTGCTTGGTGACCTTGGTGAGCGTGGTGAGCTTGGTGACCTTGGTGACCTTGGTGAGCTTGGTGAGCTTGGTGACCTTGGTGAGCGCGGAGCCGTACTGCTGATATTTCGATCGTTGCCACCCTATTGCACACCGTGTGCAACAACACTGGTATGGCAACTGTTCTTCTTGCGCAGGGCTGGCAACAACGTAGCTGCGTCAGGTTCGGCGCGCCTGTCGAGCCGGATTGGTCCCTCAGCCCCCAAAACCCTGTTGATCTTGAGAGATCCACGGCGACACGCCGTAAAGAGCGTGGATCTCTCAAGATCAACAGGGTTGGGAGGGGGTGAGGTGGCCGAGGATGGGTCGGTTTCCTAGAGTCGTGAGCGGGGGCCAGCCCGCACCGACGTGGAACGCCAGCCAGCGACAGTGGACGACCCTGAAGGAGAAGCCATGAGTGAACGCCTTAGCCCGGGGGACGTCGCGCCGGCGTTCTCGCTGCCCGACGCCGACGGGAAGACCGTCTCGCTCGCCGACTATGCCGGGCGTCGGGTGGTCGTCTACTTCTACCCGGCCGCCATGACGCCAGGGTGCACGACGCAGGCGTGCGACTTCCGG
The DNA here is from genome assembly GCA_963819985.1 of uncultured Actinomycetota bacterium. Lineage (GTDB taxonomy): Bacteria > Actinomycetota > Actinomycetes > DATJPE01 > DATJPE01 > JANPBY01. The sequence continues at coordinate 24,270 of CAWFYH010000004.1, forward strand.
GACTCGCTCTCCGCGCTCGCTGCGGCCGGCGTCGACGTGATCGGGGTCTCGCCGGACAAGCAGGAGAAGCTCGCGAAGTTCCGCGACCAGGAGGGCCTCACCTTCCCGCTGGTCAGCGACCCGTCGCGCGAGGTGCTCGAGGCGTACGGCGCCTACGGCGAGAAGCAGCTCTACGGCAAGACCGTCATCGGCGTGATCCGGTCCACCTTCGTGGTGGGGCCCGACGGTCGCCTCGAGCAGGCGCAGTACAACGTGAAAGCCAAGGGCCACGTGGCCAAGCTCCGCCGCGACCTCGGTATCTAGCAGCTCGGTATCTAACAGCTCGGTATCTAACAGCTCGGTATCTAACAGCTCGGCATCCAGCAGCTTCGAGAACTCGCACTGGAGACCAACCGCACCTGAGAAGGTGACGCCCGTGAAGCGTGCGCCGTGGATGACCCGCACGCTGATCGTCGTCTCACTCGTCTCGTTCATGCAGGACGCGGCCAGCGAGCTCGTCTACCCGCTGCTCCCCCTCCTCATCACGGGCACGCTCGCGGCTCCCCCGGTGGTCCTGGGCGTGGTCGAGGGCGCCGCGAGCGGGATGGCCGCGTTGGTGTCGTACGTCTCCGGCCGGCGCTCCGACCTGATCGGGCGCCGTCCCCTGGTGCTGTGGGGCTACTCCCTCGCTGCGGTCGGCAAGGTGGTCGTGGCAGCAGCCTGGGCTTGGCCGGTGGTGCTCGTCGGGCGACTCGTCGACCGCACCGGCAAGGGCATCCGCGGCGCGCCGCGCGACGCTCTCATTGCCGACTCGGTGCCGTCGGAGGCGCTCGGCCGGGCGTTCGGGTTCCACCGGACCATGGACACCGCCGGAGCGGTCGTGGGTCCCCTGCTCGCCCTCGGCGCGCTCGTGCTGCTCGACGACAACCTGCGCCAGGTGCTGTGGATCGCCGTGATCCCGGCAGTGATCTCGGCGTTGCTGGTGCTGCTGATCAGGGAGCCGCGCCGAGTCTCTGAGCCGGTGCCGGCACCGGTGGGCAGCCAGTCGGTGCCGCCTCCGCCCGGGGCCGGGACCACCGACAGGTCGGCCGCGACGGCGACCGGCGGAGCCGTACGTCCTGCCTCGCTGACGCCGGAGCTGCGACGCGTCCTCGGCCTGCTGACGGCGTTCGCGATATTCAACTTCCCCGACGTGCTGGTGCTGCTACGGCTGTCCGACATCGGCTGGAGCACGGCCGAAGTGGTCGGGGGCTACGCCCTGTTCAACCTCGCCTACACGGCGGTCTCCTTCCCCGCCGGTCACCTGTCGGACCGGATGTCGCGCGCGCACGTGTACGCCCTGGGGCTGGTGTTCTTCGCGATCGGCTACCTCGGGCTGGCGCTGATCGACCACGGGCCGCTCGTCTTGGTGGTGCTGGTGCTCTACGGCGGTTTCAACGGGTGCACCGACGGCGTCGGCAAGGCGTGGGTCGCCGCGCTCGCGCCGGCGGGGGGACGGGGCCGCGCCCAGGGCGCCTTCCAGGGGCTCAACGGCGGGGGCATCCTGTTCGCCGGCCTGTGGGCCGGGCTCGCCTGGAACGTGGGGCCGGGCGGCGGAGCCGTACCCCTGCTGATCAGTGGATCCGTCGCCGTGATCGCGGCGATCGTGTTCTGGGGGTACGGCCGCCGTCCCTAGACTGTTGGGCACCCAGCGGAAGTGGCGGAATTGGTAGACGCCCGGCGCTTAGGACGCCGTGCCTTCGGGTGTGAGGGTTCGAGTCCCTTCTTCCGCACAACTCCTTGTCAGCTGGCTCGATCACGGGAGCGACGACGGGTCCCTCAAGTGGCCGAATATTCGGACATCCCGGGCGCGGATGGAGCGGGAACGGGGCGATCTACGTCAACCTCGAGAGATTCGGCAGGCCCATCCCGGAGGCCTAGGCCGGCACTTCTCAGACGGCTGTGTCGCTCTCGATCGTGCGACCGGTCTGGTCGGTGGTGACGGTCCTACGCCGACGCGGCATGAAGATGATCAGGTCGAGCAGCACGCTGAATGCCCCAACGATCATCAGGATGATTCCGACGGTGGAGAGCTCGATTCCGCTCACATCCGCGTTGACGGCAAAGGTCAAGATGGCGCCGACGGCGACGAAGAAGATTCCGAGGCCGATACCCATTACGTTCCTCCAGTGGATCGTGCGGAAAGTGCTGACCACGAGGCCTTTGCCCGATCCCGGCGCGCGCGAAACCCGCTATCCGGGTGACGTCGTCCGCCCCGCGGACCGAATCCGCGGCGACCTCCCCGTTCACGCCGGACTACCAGGCGGGGCGGATCGGTCCACCGCTCGAGATCCGCTCGACGTTCGCGCACAAGGACTTGAACCGGCGAGGACCTAGCCGCTCGGCCCAGGGCCGTACCGCGTCAGCCGCCGCTTCGTCGGCCGCTCGCGTGCACGCCCACCCGCGCTCGGTCAAGGCCAACAGCCGGGCGCGCGCATCGCTGGGATGCGGCCGTCGTTCCACGTAGCCCTTCTCGACGAGCTCGTCCACGAGCTGGCTGGCCGCCTGCTTCGTGACGCCCAGATGGGCGCCGACATCGCTGGCTGTTGCATCGCCCATGGCAATTCGGACGAAGGCGAACCCGTGCGCCGGCCGTACGTCGCCGAACCCGCGCGCGACGACTCCCGCATTGATCGCGGCCACCAGCGCGCCGCTGAGTGACAGCACCGAGGAGGCGAGTGCGCGCCCGTCGAGCTCGAGGTGATCCACGTCGTCAGTGTGACACATAAGTCAATCCGCTTGACTATATGCCGGAGGATCTGGTGCACTCTGATAGTCAATTTCATTGACTATCAGTCAACGATGCACACGATGACCCAGGAGATGGCGATGCCGTTCGTACGCCTCGTCGAGGCCACCACCTACGAGACCCATGGAGCACGCTTCACGTCGTACGCAAACTCCGCCAGCGGTGCGAAACAGCTCGCCGCCTGGACCACGGAGATCCCCGCGGGTACGGCTGGCGCGGCCCACGTCGTCGACCGAGAAGAGGTGCTCCGCGTCGCGTCGGGCTGCCTTCGAATCACGATCGATGGTCAGGCCGCCGACCTCGCGCAGGGCGACCTGGCGATCGTCCCGGCGGGCGCGGAACTGTGCGCGGACAACCTCACCGACGAGCCGGCAACCATGTGGGCCACCACGACGATCGGGCTGTCCGCGACGCTGTCCGACGGCACTCGGCTCAGTCCCCCGTGGGCCAGCTAAAACCCCGGGTGCCGGAAGTCGGGTTCAGCGGCGTTTGGTCTGGTCCACGTTGATGCCGCTCATCTTCGCGTCAGACACGACGCGGAGGTGAGGGGCATCTGGCGACGGCTCGCCGGTGGCGGGCGCAGTGACGTTGACGCCGCTCGTACGGCTCTCCGACTCGACCGTCACCAGCCACTCCTCAGGCACCTCGAGGTTGAGCCCGCCCATCGCGCCGTGGACCTCGATCGTGGCGCCCTCAGGCGCGAGCCGAGCGTCGGTCAGGTCGATGTTGGCACCGCCCATCAGGAGATCGAACCGGGCGCCGCGAAACGCCTGGGAGGTGAGCTCCAGGTCGACGCCGTTCATCATCGCCGTACGGCGGATCTCCTCGTCGTCGGCCTCCCCGTGGTCCACGCGTCGAGCCCGCATGCGGCCGGTGACGGCCACGGCTGCCTGGACGGCGGCCAGCACGAGGAGCACGGAGACGGTACGTCGGAACACACTGCGTCGGTTGAGGCTCATGCCCCCAGGCTAGGCAGCAGCCACCGGGGGCGTCCACCTTCGCCCGTCTGGATGTCCCCCGGGCAAGCCTTCAGCTGAGGAGGTCGCGCAGCTCTGGGACGAGCGCGCGCAACGCCTTGCCCCGGTGGCTGATGGCGTCCTTGGCGGAGTCGGTGAGCTCGGCAGACGTACGTCCTCCGCTCGCGTCGCCTCCGTCGATGTCAGCCGGCACGAAGATCGGGTCGTAGCCGAACCCATTGGTGCCACGGGGCGCGTCGATCAGGTGGCCATCCATCTGACCTTCGACGACGGCGGTGCGGCCGTCCGGGAGCGCGACCGCCGCCGCGCACATGAAATGAGCGCCGCGGCGCTGCGGCGGGACATCGGCGAGCTGGGCGAGCACGAGCTCGAGGTTGGCGACGTCTCCCCCGCCGCCGGACCAGCGGGCGGAGTAGATGCCGGGCATCCCGTTGAGCGCGTCGACGCAAAGCCCGCTGTCGTCGGCGACGGCCGGGACGCCGGTCGCCGCGCAGACGGCGACCGCCTTGAGGAGGGCGTTAGCGGCGAACGTCGCACCGGTCTCAGCGACCTCGGGGACAGCCTCGAAGTCGTCCACGCCGAGGAGCGTCACTGAGAGGTCGGACTCGTCCAGGATCCGGCGCAGCTCCTCGATCTTGTGCGGGTTGCGGCTCGCCAGGACGACGCGCGTGAGGCGTTCGCTCCCTGGCCCGCGGGAACTACCGCTCCGCCGGAACCACCTGCTCCGCCGGAACCACCTGCTCCGCCGGAACTATCCGGTTCGCCGGGGCTCTCGCTCACCGCCGCTCCCCCGTTGCCCGCTTGCCTGCCCTGGCCGCGGGCACCCTCCCGAAAGTCGAACAGTTCGACTTTCGGGGGCTATAGACCCTGTAAGTCAAACAGTTCGACTTGCGGGGGGACCGCGGGAGACTCACGGGCCGCAGGGTCACGCGTCGAGGGCGGCGAGCTGGAGGCTGGTGAGCTCAGCGCAGCCGGCCACCCCGAGGTCGAGCAACCGGTCGAGAAGAGCACGGTCGAACGGCGCACCCTCGGCAGTCCCCTGCACCTCGACGAAGGAACCGTCACCGGTGCACACGATGTTCATGTCGGTCTCCGCCGTCACGTCCTCGGTGTAGCACAGGTCGAGCAGCGCGTCGCCGCCCACGACCCCCACCGACACCGCGGCCACCGACCCGGTCAGCGCCACCGCGCTGTCCTTCACCAGACCCTCGGCCTTCGCCCAGGTGACCGCGTCCGCGAGCGCGACGTACGCCCCCGTGATCGCCGCCGTACGCGTCCCGCCGTCGGCCTGCAGGACATCGCAGTCGAGCACGACGGTGTTCTCGCCGAGCGCAGACGTGTCGATGACGGCCCGCAGGCTGCGTCCGACCAGCCGGGAGATCTCGTGCGTACGGCCGCCGATCTTGCCCCGCACCGACTCGCGGTCGCCGCGGGTGTTGGTCGAGCGCGGCAGCATGGCGTACTCCGCCGTCACCCAGCCCTGCCCCGAGCCCTTGCGCCAGCGCGGCACGCCGCCGGTGAACGACGCCTGGCACAGCACCTTGGTGAGGCCGAACTCGACGAGGACGCTGCCTTCCCCTTGCTCCAGCCAGCGGCGGGTGATGGTGACAGGGCGGAGCTGGTCGGGTGTACGTCCGTCGGTGCGCGTCATGACTCGGGAGCCTATGCGGCCTCCGGGACACGCCGCTGCGCAGCCTTCCGCATCAAGGGAGAACAGGCACCGGCTCAAGCAGCTGGACTGGCGAGGGGTTGGCGCACCAGATGGTCAGCGACGTACTTCGCATCAGCCCCTACGCCATAGATGTCGTGCGAGGCGACCGTGTGCTGGTAGCGGAGACCAACGAAGTACAGCCCGGGGGTCCCGTCGACCACTCCCCGACGATGGATCGGGCGACCGGCACCATCGAAGGCCGAAGTTCGGTCCAGCGGTTCGACAAGGGAGAACTCGCTCTGGAAGCCCGTGCACCAGATGATCGTGAGGTCGTCGATTGGCATCCTCTCGCCATCGTCGAAAACGATCCCGCCCTGTTCGCACGCGGCGACTCGACCATGAAGTTCCACGCCAAGGGTTTGCGCCAGGTCGGCCGGATCCGGGGGCATGATCGGATCCCCTCGCGTTTCGAGCCCGGAATACATGAGCTTGCCCAGCGGAGACGTGGTGCGGACGTCGAAGAGCCGGAAGAAGTGAATGAAGCGATGGATCTGGATGCCCATCACTGACTTCGGTAGCACCAGCACCTTGCTCACCGACAAGTGAACCTGCTCGAAGCGACGGGACTCGCCCAGCAACCGGCTGATCTGAATACCGCTCGAGCCGGAGCCCACGACCAACACCGAGCCAGTGTTGATCTGCTCAGGACTTCGGTAGGAGGACGAGTGAAACTGTGGAACCGACGCAGGCATCGCCCCCGCGGTCGCTGGCAGTCGAGGGCTCGACATCGCTCCAACACACATGACCACCGCCCCAGCCTCGATGATCTCGTCATCCGACTCGACCTCCCAGACAAGGTCTGGTCGCTGCCTGACGCTTGTCACACGCACACCGGTTCTGACTGGGGGATCAAAGGATCGCAAGCACTGATCGAAGTACTCCAGCAACTGTTCCTTCGACGCGAAGCCCTTGCGGTGCCCGGTAGGGACGCGGGTCGGTTCAAGCATCGGGAGCGTATTCATCCAGTTCGGTGTGTTGGCGCGAAAGCCATCCCAACGATTCCGCCAGGAAGAGAACGTCGTGTCCTGCTCCAGCACGACATGTTCTATTGAACGGAGCCCGAGGTAGTAGGACGTGCAAAGTCCGGCTTGTCCACCGCCGACGACGACAACTGGCGCCGACGTTCGAGACTTCACGGCTACGCCTTCAGGCTGGGGTTCACGCGCGATCCCCAGGCGGTCGAGTGAAGACTGCACGCAACAAGGCACCTCGGCGGGCACCGACCATCAGGCTGTCCAGCACAGTGAACGCACCGAGGGCGGGCGCCGAGTGGAGGCTGAACAGCTTGGTCAAACGCGGGGAGGCCCCGTGGTCGTCAAGCCAGTTGTGCACCGAGTACACCCAGTTGACCGGGCTGACGATCGTCTCGATGCGGTCCAACTCGAATCCCGCAGAACGCCCGAGAGACTGCAGTGACCTACGGCTGAACAGATACCAATGTCGCGGAAAGTGATAGCCACCCCAATAGCGCCGGTGGGACAAGGTGAAGTCGGGTGATCCGGTGTTGTCCGTAACGACGACCAGACGGCCGCCCGGGCGGAGCAGCCGAAGCGCGCTCTTCAGAAGCAGAAGCGGATCCGCGACATGCTCGACCACCATGATCATCAACGCTGCGTCGAAGGTCCCCTGCGGCAGGTCAAGCTTCTCGACCACGCCCGCGTGGACTGTCAGGCCGCGATCTCTCGCCGCTTCGACCGCGCGCTCGTCAATGTCGACGCCCTCGACCTCCCAGGTCGAAGAACCGAACTCACGAATGAGGTCGAGGTGAAACCCGTCGCCGCAGCCGATGTCGAGAATGCGCGCCTTCTCCGGCAGCTCCCCGAGGGCGGCCATGACGCGGCGTGCCTCTAGCTTCCGCCGTGTCTTGTAGATGAAACCGAACTCCGCCGCGTCGAAGTCGTACGCGTGATAGTTGTCCGGATAGATCCGGCCCAGCTCCTCTTCTGTGGGGCGAGGGTCGAGGTAGACGACATCACAGCCCATGCAACGCACGGCGAAGAATTCGTCAGGACTGGTGTGGTACTCGAAATCACGCCCACCACCCACCGGTTCGCCCGGTGACCGCCCGCAGAGGCAACATGCTGTCGCCTCCATTCGCAGCGCAGAGCTATCCCGTTCAACTACGGCTTTGCCTTCGGGATCATGGGTCGATTCGAGCATGCGTCGAACGTACGCCCTGCCTCCCTTCGCGCAGGGCCTCTCAGTCCGGAATCAGCCGGACGGTTGACCCGCCAGCGTCGTTAGGCCGTGATGCCGCGAGGCCGATTCCCGCCGGGTCTGCGGCCCGCAGCACAAGGACTGCCCCCGCGATCATGAGAACCGCGGCAGACACAGCTAGGGGCCACTGGTTGTGGACGGAATCGCCGAACAACGCGATCGCGAGAGCCGAGGCAACGATCACGTCAACGATGATGAGCACGGACTCTGCGACTCCGACCGAGGTCCGGCTCGTTGCCCGGGCGAAGAGGATCAACCCGATAGGCGCTGCCAGGGCGCCCACCCAGCAGGCTGGTTCGGAGATGGCGGCACCGATTGAAAACGGCTGGGGTATCGCCCGAACACCAAGATCGATCATCGCGAAGGCAAGGCCGCCGAGCGCGGACTCCACGGCTCCAAGAGTGCGAGGTCTATCCGACAGCCGCGCTGCGACGAGTGGCGCGGCAAGGGCCACGATGGCCAGCGTCACGACCATGGTTGGCACCAGCAGGCCAGAGTGAGCGTCGCTTTGTCGCTGCCCACCGTCACTGACGAAGAGCACCAACCCGGTAAGCACGAGCAGCACTCCCAAGAGCTCAACCCCGCTTGGCCTGGTCCTAAAAACCGCATGCGCGAGTAGGACGGCGAGAACGAGATAGCTTCCCCGCAGGGCTTCGGCGACCGGCAGGGAGAGCACCCGCGTCGACAGCACGAACAGCAGGAATGCCAGACCCAGGAGCAATACTCCTACGAGCCATGACGGCCGCCGCGCGAGCCCGCGAAGCCCAACTCCCTGGACACCGGTCAGCGCGATGGCTCGGGCGGCCACGACCTGAAGAACGGTGGATGTGGCGTAAAGCAGCGAGGCGCCCAGGGCGAGCACCACGCCGTTGACGACCATTCGGCCAGGGTAGGTGCCAGTGCCGAGCAGTCAGAGGTCGATGATCAGGCTCGGCGTGGCGGCCACCACTGGACCGCCGTACGTCTCCGCAGCCGCCTCGACGGCGCGATCGCGAGAGTGCCACGGAGGCACGTGGGTCACCACGAGCTGCCTGACCCCCGAAGCAGCAGCAGCCGAGCCGGCTTCCGCTCCCGTCATGTGCAGGTTCTCCGGCGCCTCGTCGCCGTCCACGAACGACGCTTCGGCCAACAACAGGTCGCTGCCGGACGCCAGCTCGGTCAGCGACGAGCACAAGGCGGTGTCCCCGCTGTAGGTCAGGGACCGGCCGCCCCCCTCGAGGCGCAGCGCGTAGGCCTCAACGGGGTGCAAGACGGCAGCCGTACGAACGACCACCGACCCGACCTCAAAGACCGGGGCGATCTCCTCGAACGCAAACACCTCGTCCAAGGACGCACCGGAGCAGTCGTAGGCCGCAGCCAGCCGCGCCCGCGTCGCCGCAGGGCCGATGACCCGCAGCCGACCGCGGGGTCCGTTGGGGTGATAGCGGCGGGCGACGTAGTAGGAGCACAGGTCCATGAAGTGGTCGGCGTGCAGATGGCTGATCACTACGGCGTCTACGGCGTCCAGGTCGATGAACGTCTGCAGCGAACCGAGGGCGCCGTTGCCCAGGTCCATCACGATGCTGGTGCCTTCGTGCTGGACGAGGTAGGACGACGCCGGGGAGTCGGGACCGGGGAAGGAGCCGGAGCAGCCGACGACCGTCAGCTTCATACGAACGCCTCCGCCTTCTCGACCCAGCCGATCTCCGGGCCGAGGAAGCGGCGCGCCAATGGCCCGAACTCACCCGGGTCACCGGTAGCGAGGAAGCGGTGCGTGGGCTCGGGCAGGTCGTCGGGACGCAGCGCGCCCTCGGTCGCGAGCACCCGGTAGACGTCTTTGGCCGTCTCCTCGGCGCTGGACACCAGCGTGACGCCCTCGCCGAGCACATAGGAGATGACGCCGGTCAGCAACGGATAGTGGGTGCAGCCGAGCACCACGGTGTCGACTCCCGCCTCGGCGACCGGGTCCAGATAGTCGTGGGCCACCTTGAGCAGCTCATCGCCCCCGGTGACGCCCGCCTCGACGAACTCAACGAATCGCGGGCAGGCCTGCTGCGTGAGCACCAGGTCCGGTGCTGCGGCGAACGCATCGGCGTAAGCGCCGCTGTGCACGGTGACCTCGGTCCCGATGACGCCGACCTTTCCGTTGCGCGTGGCGCGGACGGCGCGCCGTACGGCCGGCTGGATCACCTCAACGACAGGCACGTCATAGCGCTCCCGGGCATCACGGAGTACGGCTCCGCTCGCGCTGTTGCACGCAATCACCAGGAGCTTCACGCCGGACTCGACCAGGTGGTCGAGGACCTCGAGGGCGAAAGCGCGAACCTCGGCCAGCGGCCGTGGGCCGTACGGACCGCGCGCGGTGTCGCCGACGTAGAGCACCGGCTCGTGAGGCAGCTGGTCGAGCACCGCTCGGGCGACGGTAAGCCCGCCGACCCCGCTGTCGAAGATGCCGATCGGCGCGTCCGTCACGCCGAACATCCTCCCGCATGAGTCGGCCTGACTCGACGGCGCAGAACGTGATTTGGCCCACGTGCCACCGGAGCAAGATGACTGGCGTCGTGTCGGCGGGCGGTCCACGAGCTCGTCACATCGCGCGCCTGGCTTCAGGCGAGCAACGCCTCAACGATCAACGCGGCGGAAAGGTCCATGCTGTAGGACTCCCGAGCTGCCTCCATCCCAGCAGCTGACAGCTCGGTCGCGAGCGCCTCGTCACCGAAAATGCTCAAGACCGCAGCTGCGTACCTTTCGACTTCGCCCAGCCCCTGGTCGACCACGATTCCGAAACCACCGCCCTCCACCATGGGGCCGAGCCCACCCGTCCGCGCGACCACGACGGGTAGCCCTATGGCCGCTGCCTCGGTGACCGCGATCCCGAGACACTCAGCGCGCGAAGGTGCCAGGAGGACTGATGCCCCGGCGAACACATTCATGAGCGCCTCCCGCTCGGCGGGAGATTCCTTCCGCAGCGGGCCGTGCACGGTGATCCACGGCTGAGTCGTCACCGTTGGAGGCACACTGCCCACTAGGTCCAGCGCGACCTCGCGACCCTGACCTATCAATGCGCCAGCGACCGCGACCGCGAGGTCGCCACCCTTCCGCTCCCAGTCAGCTCCTACCCACAACAGTCGCTGGGGACGGTCGCCTGACCTCCGCCGCGAGCCGGCCATCTGCGCGACCTCGCTCGAGGAGAAGCTTGGTCCTCGGGGGGCCACCAGTACTCGCGCTTGCGCACCCAGGGCCAACGCCGCGTCTGCTGCCCAAGACGACGCGTAGGCAGCCACGTTCACTCGCGAGAGGGCGCGCCGCTCCTGTGACTCGCCAACTTTTCTGGCCCACCTCGGCAAGCCGGTGAACTCCGAGTAGTAGTCGAGCATCTGACCGAAAACCGCATCGGTCCAGAACGCCGCAGGCACTCGGCCTTGCCAATCGCTGAGCAAGACACTTGATGAGGCGACAACCAAATCGACCCGATTTCGTCGGACCTGCTGATCTATCTGGGAGGCATACCCGCGACAGACCAGCGGAATTCGGTCACAGACAACCCGTGGAAGGACTCTGGGTGCCAGTCGGCTGATCGCGGCCAGCACATTCCCCGTACGACTGCTGACAGCGAAATCTGTCACGCGAGCCACGGACTGGAAGGCACGCCCTGCCGACCTGCTCGTCGAGACTTTGGAGATCGCGAGCGCGTCACGCGACTTGCGCGGCTCCAAGTGGACGAACAAAACGTGCGGACGGTGATCAGGCTCAGCTGGACTCACCGGGCCCACCGGACTCCCTAAGGGCGAACGCATGTGACTCACCGAACGCCCTACCGATCCTCGCGCAAAGCAAACCATCGGCAGCCGGTCTGCCCGGGGATATCCGCTCGACGGCGCAAGCCAGCAGTGAACGCGGACCGCACGGTCAAAGCACCCCCACGAAGAACCTGCGATAGGACCTCGTTGGACTGTAGCCCTCTGCTGGGCCCTGCAGAACTGCGTCTCTGGCTTGTGGCTGACCGCCTCATATCGGGGTCATCCGTCCGGCTGATTCCAAATGGACGACGACCGAACGGGCAACATTCCGTTCGACTCATTGCTTGGCCATCGCGCTCCGTCCTAATGTCGCATCCGTTGGGCTACTCCCACCGGGGTGTAGACGACGGTTCCGTGGGGGCGCAGGTGCATCAGTTGGATTCGGGCGCCGCCGTCGAGACGGTCCGGCCGTCGACCATTCCGCGACAGCGGCCACCTTCGCCCACGGGCCGAAACCGCGTCGCCCGCGCGTTCATTTGCTGGGAGTTCCGCACCATGCAGCTCGGCGGCGAGTTGGCGCTGGCCAACTCGGTCAATGGCGTGCAAGGCGCGTTCGCAGTCCGATCCCGTCACTCGACGGAGGAACGGGATCAATGACCCTCAACCTCGCTGGGGAGATGGGCAACTCGGGGTCGAGCAACTCGGGGTCGAGCAACTCGGGGACGAGCAACTCGGAGACGAGCACGCCCCGAGAGGTCTTCGTCTGGGTGCTCTTGGCCGTGGTTGTCCTGACTCCTGTGGTCACCGCGGTTTCGGTCGGCTCACTCAACGTTCCCTTTCTCGACGACTGGGCTTACATCCGAATCGCTCAAGATTTCTCGGCGACCGGACAGATTCACTTCATCGACTGGAATGACATCAATCTGGTGGGGCTGTTGCCCTTCACCTATGCCGCTACATGGTTGTTTGGCGACTCCATCGCAGCTCTTCGTGTCGTCGGCTTGTTGTCGTACGCCCTATTCGTTTGGGGGGTCTGGTCTCTTTGCCGGCTCTACCTGCGGCCGCACCGGGCCGCCTTCGCCACGCTCGTCGGTCTCACCTTTCCGACAGCCGGTTACCTGTCGGGCACGCTGATGAGCGACTTGCCAGCCGCCGCCAGCCAGATCTGGTGTCTCACCTTCGGGATCCGTGCCATGCGCTGCGAGTCGAAGCGCCGAGCGCATGTGCTGCTGGCCGTCGCCCTGATGGTCGCTTTCCTAGGCTTCACGATCCGGCAGCAATCGCTTGTTGCCCCACTGGCGGTGACCGTGGGGATGTTGTGGGCGCGCGAACGTCGGCGCGATCCGTGGGTCTGGGTTCTGCTGGCGACCGTAGCTTGCCTCGGCGGCGCATTCGCCGTTTGGCGTTCGACGCTCCCGCTCGGCGGAAGCACCGCCCAGATCTGGCCACTTTTTCCAGGGCTCGGTGTCAGCTTCATGCTCGCCCTGACCTTCCTCAGCGGCGCTTTCCTGGCACCAGCGCTTTGGAGTCACGTTTCTGACATTCGCTGGCGTCATATCTGGCGACGTTCGCTCATCGGCTCGCTTCTGATCAGCGCGGTTCTCTACGTGATCCTGATTGACCACAGCCCACGCCCCTTCGGAGGCAACGGCGTGAGTCAGGAAGGCGCCCTGGGCGCCGCGCTCATTCCTGGATCTCGGCCCATCTATTTGGCCTCAATAGCTTGGCTGGCGCTCGTGGCCTTGATGGTGCTTGGCGTGGGCTTGGCTCTATATATAGCGAGCTATTACACGTTTCGGCGCAAGGTCCTCGCACAGGTGCGAGCCCTGGACGGGGAAAGCGTGGCAACGATTGTGTTCATCGCAACCAGTGCGATGGCCATCGTTGCGGCAGCAGTCACTTCTGGTGTGGCGGTAGATAGGTACGCCGCTCCCCTCGCAGTCGTCATCATCCTTTCGCTGTTGAGGCAACCCATCGGCGTCCCCAAGCTCCGGCTCGGCTGGATCCCTCTAGGGTTCGCCACCTTCCTAGCGATCGTCTCACTGGGCTGCGTATGGGACGCCCAGGCATACGCAGTAGCGAGGTGGGACGCTGGTAGCTGGGCGGTCGCTCAGGGCTATCCCGCAACAGCCATCGATGCCGGTTTCGAATGGGTCGGCTTCCACTACCAGGGGCAGATCCAGGAGGACCTTGCCGCACCAGCTCCTGATGGCCTGCCGCAAAACTACTATCTCAGATTCTTCCCCCGCCTCCAGCGAGACCTCGTGCTCCTGGAAGAGGCGCCGCCCGGTGGGCGACCGACTCTGATGACCTTCGACTACCCCCGATGGTTCGGGTTATCAACTGGTCACCTGCACCTCGTCGCGACCGGCGAAGGTTGAGTAGATCCTCCCGGCCTCGCGCGGCCGGTAGCCACACGAGGGCAATGTCGGGCACACCCAAAAAGCCTTCTCCGCCCTCCGCGGACTCTGCCGTTCGGACCGCGGATTCATCAACCCTTTGCCGAGAATCTTGGCCTCTCGGACCTGGATGTGGGAGGTCCGCTGGCCTCTATCCTTGGCTGAGATAGGAGTTGACGTGGCTGAGAGGCGCTGGCAGTTCCGACGCGGCATCGTCGCGTGCTGACTCGCGCGAGATCCGCATTCCAACTCGGGCCTCGGGCTGTATTCGCGCTGCTGGCGACCACCACACTTCTACTGATGGCTGGCCTCATCACTGTCGGCGCTAGCCGAGGCTGGTACGTGCTGGCCGCGTTAACCGCCGTGTCGGCTTGCGCCCTGGCGTTCACCGTCATGACTGCTTTCTGGCCCACTGTGGCATGGATCGCGATGGGAATCTCCGCATTTCTCTTCACGCGGCCGAATACGGTCGGGGAGGCATTCGGTTTCATAGGCATTGCTGGGTGGATCGCTGTCGCCACATCATCGGCGAGGTGGCGGACTGAACGCGTATCGGTCAGATTTCTAGGGTTTGCCGTCGCATTGCTTGGCCTCTACTGGTTCTACGTCATTGCTCTCGACCAGTATCGAACGCTGGCGCCTACGTCCGGCAATCTCTCCGGCCTGGCCATACCGAGCTTCATCGCCGGCGTCGGGGCGCTTGTCGGTGGATGGGCGATCGCGCGAGACCAGCATCGCAGTGACCTCTTCATGAAGACTCTCGTTGCGCTCTGTGCGTGGCAGATCGCCGCTTATGCGGTGATGCTGCCGCTCTGGAGGGCGTTCGGCTCAGGTGCGGGCGCAGTCGCGGTGGGCAACCTAGCCGCATTCGGTGGACGCGAGCAGACCTTTACCGTGTGGATCAGCGGGACGATCACAACAGGGTCCGGGGGCTTCGGCGAGAATCTCCTCGGGCCACGCTTGACGGGTTGGGCGGGCGAGCCGGGCGTTTTTGCCGCAACGCTGGTCGTCCTATGCCTGCAGACTGGGCTCCCGCGACCCTGGCGGGTCCTGGCGCTTGGCAGTGCCGTGCTGGGAGTTTTTTTCACACAATCAACCGCCGGTCTTCTCAGTGGCGCGATCGCCCTCCTCGTATGGCTGCTCCTTCGTGCGACGCGCCCGCTCACGCGCATCGTCTCCGCGCTTGGCGTCATTACGCTCGGCACTGCCGCCTTCAGCTGGCTGCTGTCTAGCCAATTCGGGCTCAAGGGGAAGGGAGAATCGAACTCGATCTCCGTCGACGACCGTCTCGGGGGCGCAGCCTCAGTTCCTGACTTGATCCAAGCCTGGGTTGCACACCCCCTGGGAGATCCATTTGCCCGCGGCGGATCCGTCGGAGTGAACCTCATCCAGGAATCTCTGAGGTATGGCCTGGTCATCGCCTTGCTCACGAGCGCGGTACTGCTAGTTCCGGCGATGACGGTCGGCGCCCTCCGGCGGGCAGCGCCGGGTCTCGCGGCGCTCCTCACGACGATCTGGTTCGCCCAGCCAGGCATGACAAATCCACTGTGGCTGATGCTTCTGGCGCTGATCGTCGGTCGGTCGGCAAGCGAGCGGGACCCCCCAATCGGGGAGATACAATCTGAACCCGCTCCGTCGCGGTGGCTGGCGGATGTGGGCTCCGGGGAGAAGGTCCAATGAATTTCGGTAATTATTGGGTAGTAATCGTCCGCGGTTGGGCCATTATCCTGATCTCTTTTCTGGCGGGGCTTTTGGCAGCTGCCCTTGGCACTGTTCTGGCTACTCCGATGTATCGCTCGACTACCGTGCTATTCGTCTCGAGCGCGGCCACCCCCGGAGACCTAGGGAGCCTCTATCAAGGGGGCTTGTTTACCCAGCAGCAGATCCTTTCCTATTCCGAGATCATTGCAAGTCCAGCTATCCTGGCTCCAACAATTACGGGTTTGAACCTCAATGTTTCGCCGGATCAGCTTGAAAATCAGATAACGGTCATCACTCCACCCGAAACAAGCCTGATCTCAGTGTCGGTCGATGACCCCTCTCCCAGCGAAGCACAACGCATCGCCAACGAGATAGGACGGCAGTCGTCGGTCGTTCTTCCTTCCCTCGAGACCGTTGGCGCGAAGGGCACTCCGACAGTCAAGGTCAGCGTGATCCGAGAAGGCGGTCTTTCGGCCGCCCCGTACACGCCGAAGAAGGCTCTGAATTTGGTCCTCGGTGGAATGCTGGGCCTGATCGTCGGTGTCTTGATCGTCTTGATCCGACACCTCACAGACCGGACGGTACGTACGTCGGCGCAGGTGGAGGCCATCACCGGCTCGGCGGTGCTGTCCGAAATTCCTGCGTCGGTTTGGAAGCCAGAACTACAAATCTTCTCGACCACCGATGGGGTGTTCTCCCCTGGCCACGAGTCATTCTATCGACTGCGCATGAACCTCCAAGCAGTTCACGCGACAGGACGGAATACATCTATTGTCGTAACATCGGCAAATTCGGGAGACGGCAAGAGCATCACGGCGGTAAACCTTGCTATGGCACTTGCTGAGACCCGTGGCACGGTCGTGTTGATCGACGCGGACCTTCGTCGTCCGAGCATTGCGCGCCTGCTGAAACTGGATGATCCTCCCGGCCTCTCAGAGGTCTTGCGCGGTGACCTCGCCCTGGATGAGGTCCTCTTGCGACGCGAGAGCGGACGCCTGTCTGTTCTGCCTGCTGGCACAATCCCTGGAAACCCCAACGAGATGATCTCCTCGGACTGGCTCGCCGCCGTCGTGGATGATCTCAAGGACCGCTTCGACTTCGTCGTCATCGACGCTCCACCGCTGCTACCTGTGAGTGATGCTGCTGCTCTCAGCTGTCTCACCGACGGGGCCTTGGTCGTCGCGCGCTACGGCAAGACAAGCACCGCTCGGCTCGCCGAGTCCGTCGCCAGTTTGCGCACGGTTGGAGCATCAGTCATTGGCGCGGTTCTGACCTTCGCACCCGACCGGAATTTGGCGCCATACGCTCAGCACCGCTCACTCACTGAGGACCGCGATGCAGGAACGAGCCATATCTCGTCTGATGCCCCCGCTCCGGTGGGTGAGCTCAACTATGTCCTGAGGGCGTACGGCTCGGGCAGGAAGAGATCCAGCGACGGTCCCGGCACGACCGCTGATCCCGAAACGCCGGTCGAAAACAGCCCTGCTCTGCCGCCATCGCCCCTTCGCAAGGAGCCGAGCAAGGACGCCCCCAATGACGCCCCTCACCCTGCGAGCTAGTAGGACACACGCCCGCTCGTCGCCCGGACCTTTGAGCCTCGGAGCGCGCCCAACTCGCATCAGACGAGAGTTCAGAAAGCGCCGTCATGTGTCATGGCGGCAAGGAGTTCGCGCCGTTGACCTTCCCCGGACCAGATCTCAGCAGGGACTTCTCGGACCGCCTCGCGCAGCAAGAGCCACTGTTCCGTCGTCATGGACGAGATCAGGCCGGTGAGGTCGTCGAGCGTTCTCTCGGCACTCAGCACCAAGCCGGAGCCATGAGCATCCACCCAGCGACCGGCCTCGGTCCCTCGCTCGGCAAGAGCAGGAACGCCGAAAAGCCCACCTTCGTACAACCGGTTAGGTAGGAGCCACGACGAGTTCCCCCCAACCGCCGAGCGGTCGACACACCAGTTGAAATGCACCTGGCCGTACAGCGAGCTCAGTTCGTCCGGGTAGTCATACCGCCCGAGAAAGCTGGTCGAGGAAGTCTCGGCGACCTCGTCCAGGAAGCGCTCGTTCTCGGCCATGTTGGGATACCCCGCAAGCACGAGCTCCACGTCACCCGGATAGCTGCGAACCAATCTCCGAAGCAGTTCCCACGACTCCTGGCATCGCAGCGCGCCAAACCAGCCGATCCGCCAAGGGGGTCCGACCGGTGGCACCGAGACCCCTTCGTCGGAGTCCTCTGGGACCGGGAAGACGGTGTTCTCCAGCAGTACGGTCCTCCCGGTCCAGCCCTGGGCGGGTAGATAGTCTCGTTCGAAGCCGGTCGACGTCGTCACGACCACGTGGATGTGGCGCAAAGCAAACCGCTCGACCGCACGGAAGGTCGCACCGACCGGACCTGGCTGCACCATCACTGGCTGCACATCGGAAAGCTCCATCACCTGCGAGGCTTGACTACGAGTGAGCATGCGGGCGGCCAAGCCCAGCAGGGTGTTATCGAGACTGATCGAGTAGATCCACGACGCCGAACGGAAGTCCTGACGCTGCGCCCACACCACCCGCAGGGCTCCAGCGAGCGCCAACACCCTCTGGGCATAGGCCTGGCGCGAAGTCATCCCCAAGGAAACCGACTCGGCGACGACCTTCACGCCGCCCTGCTCCTCCCTGGTGAACGCCATCGGGAGCACTCGCATCCCCGCGCCCTCGAAGAAGGTGTAGCGGCGGCGGTATCGGGCGTCAGCCTCGTCGGTGGCCAGAATCACCAGGTCGGTCGGTGCGCCCGCGTCGTTGTTTTGTGCGAGCCGTCGCGGGCGGCTCACGTGCGCCCTGCGCAATCGACCGCGTCGAGCATTCCTGCAGAGAACTCACCCTCATCGGCAACAGCGACGGCGGGAGGCTTCGGTCGATTGAGCACGTCGATCATGGCTTCACTCAGAGCATGGGGATCCAAGGTGCTCCAGCGACCGGCCGAGCTCAGCGAAACGTCGCGCTGCAGCGAGTGGGCGCCCGCCGCCACCACTCGGGTGCCGGAGCCGAGCGCTTTTCCGAGGATGCCGCTCGGGCCCTCGTTCGTGTGGGCCACGACCAGGCAGTCGAGGGCGGCCACCGTCGAGTCGAGCTCTGCATCGGTGCAGAGGCGGTCGTCGATGGTGACATTTCCGCCAGCTTGACGTAGGCGCTCGAACGCATGCTCCGCATCCTTGAGCGCCAGCGCGTCGCACCGACCCCGAAGCAACAGTCCGACAGGTGCCCTCGTCATGCTCACAAGCGCCGCTGCTTCCGCCACCTCGGCGACTGACTTACGCCGGTCGATCCGACCAAGAACACCGAACCACTGGCGGTCACCCATCTCGTCACGAAAGGTCCTCTCCAAGCGGGGATCCGAGGTGAGACGGACCGGGTCGCGCACCCAGCCCTCTCCGGCCGGTCTCGCCTGGCCGCACAGCCGCAACGGGGTGACTCTCGGCAAGCCTCCAGCGCGCCTCAGGAGCAGCTTCTTGGATGAGGAGCTCACTCGACCGCGCAGCGTGCGCATGTGGTACTCCGTCGGATCCCTGAGCACCAGGCCAACAAGGTCGCCCCCTCCGCGCCAGGCCCCTCTCAGCCCCACCGAAGCAAGGAAATGGTCGCCATCCGGCACCACCACTGCGCAATCGCGGGCTCGCGAAGCCAACTCAACGGCTCTGACCCATGCGCGGGTAGAAGTGACGGGAGCGGTTTCTTCCACCTGATACAGGCGACCTCCGAGGAAGAGATCCACCTCCTGATCGGCCATCCGGTCTCTGGGCATCATGAGGCACATGGACCAACCGCGAGCCACGCCGGCGTCGAGCAGTACGCGGGCATAGGACAGCCGGTGACCCTCCGGGTTCCGCTCCACAACGAGCACGCTAGCCATGCCGGTCACCCATTCCGTTCATGACACGTTTGGTCGCGGAACCCTCACCACGGCCCCCGTTGGAACGTCTTTGGACAGCACGACACCGGCACCCACAACAGCCCCGCGGCCTACGGTCACCCCACGCAAAACCACGGATCGGACAGCCACCCAACAGTGATCCTCCACAGTGATCGCCGCGTTGTCGAACTCCATGCTGGGCGACCTGGGGTCGTGACTCCCGGTGCACAGCATCGCCTCCTGGGAAACACAGACGTGATTCCCAATCGTGATCTGCTCGAGGTTCAACAGCCAGGCACCCTCGCCAATCCAGACGTGCGAACCGATGGACAACTTCCAGGGAAGATGCACGCGTACGCCACGTCGGATGAGCACGTCTCGACCCACCGACGCTCCGAATAGGCGAAGCAACACGGGTCTGAAACGGGCAGGGCACCAGAACGGGCCGAACACCAGGTGCTGTGTCGCATACCACGCGACGAGCCAAAGCATCCCGCGACCCTTGTCGTACCCCGATCCGGTGAATCGGTCGAGTCGTCGCTCGATCAGCACGGCACACCCCAACCTGATGCTGGCAACCGCACTGCACGGAGCCTTAAGGCCTCAATACCGTCACCCGGCGCAATCCTCTACCGATCACGTCCGTTTCACCCTACAGAGCCACCGCACTGCACGTTTGGCGGAGACCAAATGATCCGATCGGGCCCTGTGTCCGGCCGTCGGACGTCACTACTGTCCCCGGAGAAGGGCGCCAAATCCGAGCTCGGGGGGACACATGTCCAGTCATGGTGGGTCGTTCGTGGCCCTGCCGACAGATCAAGACGCGTCAGGGCGGCGTTTTGATCAGGACGTCCTGCTCAAGCTCGCCGAGGTTCTAGCCTCAGGCACCTTGACGGCGACCAAGGGCGCCATGACCCCCGAGCTCGAGAAGCAGTTCGCCGAGCTGGTTGGTAGCCGACACGCCATCGCCTGCTCGTCGGGCAGCGCGGCGGTGCACGCAGCTGTTGCCGCCCTTGAGCTCGAACCGGGCGACGAGGTGATCACGACGTCCGTCACCGACATGGGGGCGTTGGCCCCGATCCTGTACGAGGGTCTGATACCGGTCTTCGCCGATGTCGATCCGCTCACCGGCAACGTCACCCGCGAGACCGTCGAAGCTGTTTGGAGTGAACGGACTCGGTGCGTCATCGTCACGCACCTGTTCGGTCTGCCCGCGGACGTCGCGGGGATCAACCAGCTCGCGGAAGAACGAGGCGCGCGAGTCATCGAGGACGCTGCCCAAGCCTTCCTCGCGCACCAGGGCGGGCAGTCAGTGGGCACGCTGGGCGACCTGGGTTGCTTCAGCTTCCAGCAGGGCAAGCACATCACCTCGGGAGAAGGCGGCATCGTCGTCACCGATGACGATGCGCTGGCCCGTGAGGTCCGGCTCTTCGTGAACAAGTCGTGGCCGTACGGAGAGCCCGATCCGGATCACCGCAAGCTCGGACTCAACTACCGAATCACCGAGCTGCAGAGCGCCGTCCTGGTGACGCAGCTTCCGCACCTCACCGACTTCGTCGAGCACCGCCGCCAGCTGGCCGCGCGGCTCGAGGCGGGAATCTCAGCGCTACCCGGCCTGGTTCTCGCCGAACCGCTGCCCGGGGACGGCCACGCGTACTGGCGCTATCCACTCATCGTCGACCGTCAGATTCTCCCGAACGGCGTGACGGACATCGCCGCTGCGTTGCGTGCGCACGGCGCCGCCGCGATGCCGCGCTACATCGGGAAGCCCGCCTTCCGCTGCGGGATCTTCGCCGACCAGCACACGTTGGGCACCAGCCGGTGGCCCTTCACCTTGGCCAGGCAGGAGGCCGTCGACTACAGCGCCGAACGCTTCCCTGGAACCTTCGACTACCTCGACTCGGTCGTCGTCATCGGGTGGAACGAGCGGTTCACAATCGAGCATGTCGACGTGCTGGTAGAGGCCATCGCCGGTTGCCTCTCTAGCGCGCTGGACGAGCCGATCGCTGAGACGGCATGACCGCCCTGAGGCTGGCCCTGATCGGTGCCGGCGCCATCGGCAGCGCCTACGCGCAAGCTGCGCAGGACGTGGACGAGGTGACTCTCGCTTACGTCGCCGACGCCGAGCTCAGCGCTGCAACGGCCCTCGCCGACCAGTGCGGCGCACGAGCCACCGACAATCCCGCATCTTTGGCCAACTCGCGCGCGACCGACCTGGCGCTCATCTGCACCCCACCGAGTACCCACGAGCGGCTGTGCATCTCGTTCCTGCGTGCGGGCGTCCCGGTCATGTGCGAGAAGCCGCTCGCTCCCGACCTCGACGCCGCGCGCCGCATCCTTGCGACAGCCCTCGATACGGGCACCCCACTGACGATGGCCTCAAAGTTCCGTTTCGTCCGAGACGTGGCCGAGGCTCGTACCCTCGTGGCCAGCGGCGCGCTGGGGCAGGTGATGCGTGTCGAGGTCGCCTTCGCTTCGCACGTGGACATGAGCCGGCGATGGAACTCCGACCCGGCAGTCGCGGGCGGTGGGGTGATCATCGACAACGGAACGCACGCCGTTGACATCGTGCGCTACTTGCTCGGCCCGATCGACAAGGTGGTTGCAGACCTGAGCACTGCCGCTTCGGATCTCGCGGTGGAGGACACGGCAACGCTGCTTCTCCGCACCATGGCCGGCCAGCTCGCCAGTGTCGACCTGTCCTGGTCGCTCGACCGGATGACGGAGCGCTACATCGCCGTGTTCGGCACCACCGGGTCGCTCGAGATCTGCTGGAAGGGATCCAAGCTACGCCTCAACGGCGCCGCGTCCGACGTGGCGTTCGGTGAGGGCTACGGCAAGGTGGCTGCCCTCGGCGGCAACCTGCGCAACGTGGCGCGCTCCCTCCTCGGCCACGAAGAGCTGGTCGTCACGGCCGCCGATGCGATCTCGTCGGTCGCTGTCGTCGACGCCGCCTACCGCTCGTCGCAGAGCGGTCGCTGGGAGAGCGTTCACTCCCGACGGAGCGAGCGGCTGTCTGCATGACCGTGCGCGCGCACCCCTCCGCCCTCATCGAGGATGGGGTGTCGCTAGGCGTCGGCACGAGCGTGTGGGACAACGCGCACCTTCGCAGCGGCGCCCAGGTGGGCAAGAGCTGCATCATCGGTGGGAAGGCGTACGTCGCCGATCAGGTGGTCCTCGGCGATCGCGTCAAGGTCAACACCGGGGTCTACCTGTGCTCCGGGGTCACCGTCGAGGACGGCGTGATGCTGTCGGCCTACGTGACGTTCACCAACGACCGATTCCCTAGAGCCACAAGTCCGGACTTGTCGCAGCTGCGCTCGTCAGCCATCGACGAGCACACGGAAGCAACCCTGGTCCGCGAGGGGGCCACCATCGGAGCGCGGGCAGTGATCGGCCCGGGGCTGACGGTGGGTCGCTTCGCCATGGTCGGCATGGGCTCGGTCGTGACCAGGGACGTACCCGACTTCCACCTTTCCCTCGGGTCACCTGCCGTCAGTGTTGCCGTCGTCTGTCGCTGCGGTCCACCGGTGCACCGCTTCAGTGACGGCGCCAGCGCGCGGGTCACGTGCAGTCACTGCGGGCGTCGCTACGACATCACCGACCACGAGGTCACCGAGCCCGATGACTGAGCCCAGCAGGCGGTGGGGAGTCGTCGGAGGCGGCGTGCTCGGGATGCACCTCGCCCAGCAGCTGGCTGCGGCCGGCCACGACGTCACCCTGGTCGAGTCCTCGCCGGAGCTGGGCGGTTTGGCAGCGCCCTGGGCCATCGGTCCGGTCACCTGGGACCGCCACTACCACGTCATCGCGCCCGGCGATCAGCGCACGATCGCCCTGGTGCGCGAGCTCGGCCTGGAGGACGACCTTCGCTGGCAGAGCGTGCCCGCGGGGTGTGAGTCGGAAGGGACGGTATCGCCCGCAACGACCCCAGGAGAGATCGTGCGGCTGCCCTTCCTGGGGCCGGCCGCCAAGCTGCGGCTGGCTACGACCGCGGCCCGAGCGGCCACCGTCCGCGACACCACCTCGCTCGAAGACGTACTCGTGACGGACTGGTTGCGGCGCTGGAGCGGCAAGCAGGCGACCGAGCGTTTCTGGAAGCCGCTGCTCAAGAGCAAGCTCGGCAGCAACGTCGACGTCACCTCAGCCGCCTTCATCGTGACGACGCTGCAACGCCTTCTGCAGGCTCGACGCGACGGCGGCAACACCGGAGATGGCTTCGGCTATGTCGTCGGCGGCTATGAGCGGATCCTCGGGGCGATGGCCTCGCGCATGCATGAGGCGGGTGTCGAGGCCCTGCTCGGCCATCGCGTCGAGGAGGTGCGGCGCAGTGACTCGGGGGTGAGCGTCCGTCGAGCGGACGGCTCGACGAGCACCTTCGACCGGGTGGTCGTGACTGCGGCTTCGCCCGTCGCTTCGATGCTCTGTCCTGACCTGGCCGAGAGTGAGCGGTCGGCGTGCTCGTCCGTGACCTATCAAGGCATTGCGTGTCTGTCGGTTCTGCTGAACAAACCGTTGACCAAGAACTACATCACCTACCTCATGAGCGCTCTGCCGTTCACCGCGGTCGTGGACATGTCCGCGCTGGTCGGCGCCAAGCAGCTGCAAGACCACGGGCTGGTGTACCTGCCGCGCTACGTACGGTCCGACGACCCGCTGCTGTCGCGTGACGAGGACTCGATCGTCGAGGAGTTCCTGGGAAGCCTGCCGCGCGTCTACCCGGAGTTCAGACGTGCGGACGTCGTGGCCGTACGGCTGTCGCGGGCCAAGTACGTCCTGCCGGTCCCCACCCTCGGCTACTCCTCGAAGCTCCCGCCGATGCGGACGTCCGTCCCTGGGCTGTTCCTCGCCAGCTCCGCGCTGATCACCGACGGGACCTTGAACGTCAACGAGACCCTCGGTGTCGCCGAGCGAGTCCTGCCCGAGCTGCTGGCGTCATGAGCGCGACACCGCGGGGGGACCTGCTGACGGCCAGCGTGTCCTTGGACCTCGACAATCTGTGGTCATATCTGAAGACCCACGGCGACCCGGCCTGGCAGACCCTGCCGACCTACCTCCCGGTCGTGGTCCCGAGATTGCTCGAGCTGTTCGAGACGTTCAGAATCGAGGGGACGGTCTTCGTCGTCGGGCAGGACACCGAGGTGGACGAGAACGTCGAACCGATCGCTGCGATAGCTGCAGCCGGGCACGAGATCGGCAACC
Organism: uncultured Actinomycetota bacterium; assembly: GCA_963819985.1. Taxonomy (GTDB): domain Bacteria; phylum Actinomycetota; class Actinomycetes; order DATJPE01; family DATJPE01; genus JANPBY01. The sequence goes on from CAWFYH010000004.1 coordinate 48,845, forward strand.
ACAGCTTCAACCACGAGCCGTGGCTGCACGAGTACTCGCGCGCGCAGATCGTCGACGAGCTCGCGCGAACCGAGGAGGGCTTGCTCCGGGTCACCGGCCAACGACCTCACGGTTTCCGCGGCCCCGGCTACAGCTTGTCCCCGACGCTTCTCGAGGTGCTGGCCGAGCGCGGCTACGACTACGACGCCTCCACCCTGCCGACGTGGATCGGCCCGCTGGCCCGCGCCTACTACTTCCGGCAGGCCGAGCTTGAGCCGGAAGAACGCGAGCAACGCGCCCGCCTGTTCGGCCGGGCGAGAGACGGTCTCATGCCGGTCAAGCCCTACCAGTGGGGGACGGACTCCGGACCGGTGACCGAGCTGCCGGTCACCACGATGCCGCTGTTCCGGGTCCCGATGCACTTCTCGTATGTGCTTTATCTGCACGGGATGTCGCCCACGATAGCGCGCGCCTATTTTCGTACGGCCCTGCGAGCCTGCACGCTCCGGGGGCTCGGCCCTTCGCTACTTCTGCACCCTCTCGACCTGCTCGACGGGTCGGACGCGCCCGGCGTCGGCTTCTTCCCCGGTATGGGGCTGCCTGCTGGGGAGAAACGACAAGTCCTCGACTGGTGCCTCACCGAGCTGACTCGCCGCTTCCAGGTGGTCGGGACCGGCGCCCATGCCCGCAATTGCGAGAAGCTGCGCCGAAAAACGGTGGCCCATGCCTCGTGACGATGTGCTGGTGGTCTACGGGACGCGCCCCGAGGCCATCAAGATGGCACCGATCGTTCAGGAGCTCAGGGACTCGCAGCTGCGCCCGGTCGTCGCGGTCACCGGGCAGCACCGCGAGATGCTCGACCAGGTGAACACGTTGTTCGGGATCGTCCCCGACCACGATCTGGACATCATCGCTCCGCGCCAGACTCTCGACGAGATCACGACGCGCGCGCTCACCGGCCTGACCCGGTTGGTTCGCGAGCTCAAGCCTGCGGCGGTCATCGTCCAGGGGGACACCACGTCGTGCTTCGCCGGGGCGCTGGCGGCCTTCTACGAGCGCGTCCCGGTGGTCCACGTCGAGGCCGGGCTGCGCACCTGGGACCGGGCCAACCCGTTTCCGGAAGAGATGAACCGCACGCTCACCGGGCAGCTTGCAGCACTGCACCTCGCCGCTTCTGCAGTCAGCCGCGACAACCTCCTCCGCGAGGGCATCATTCCAAACACCGTTGTCGTGACCGGCAACACCGTGATTGACGCGCTGCTCCAGACCATCGAGCGTCGGGTCCCATACAGCGACGTGCGGATCCCCGCGCTGCTCAAGGCCAGCCGCCGCACGATCCTCGTGACCGCTCACCGGCGCGAGTCGTGGGGGGACGGGATGGCCCGCGTTGCAGCGGCCCTCGCGGAACTCGCTTCCGACGACCCCACCCTCGGCATCGTGCTCCCCGCGCACCTCAACCCGGTCGTTCGAGACACGTTGCTACCGCCGCTCGGACACCTCAGCAACGTGTTGGTAGTCGACCCACTCCCGTACGGCGAGTTCTGCCGCCTGATGAGCGACGTCGACCTGCTGCTCACCGACAGCGGCGGCGTCCAGGAGGAGGGGCCGAGCGTAGGCAAGCGCGTGCTCGTCATGCGCGAGACGACCGAACGCCCGGAGGGCCTGGCCGCAGGCGCCACTCAACTGGTGGGCACCGACACTGCAGTCATCGTCAAGGTGGTGCGTCACTCGTTGCGAGACGAGGAAGCATCGCGCTTCGACCCCCGCAGAAACCCTTACGGGGACGGGCAGGCGGCCCGGAGGTCGGTCGCGGCGATCGCCGAGCTTCTGGGGCATGGCCGGCGCGAGCCGGACTTCATCCCGCAGTAGCGCGAGGCAGTGCCAGATTGATCGAGGGACGCACGCGCGCCACTAGTCCATGAAGGCGGTGAGGGCCGGGTGTTCGCTGATCTCCGCCCTATCGGCGTCGACCATGAGCCGCGCCAGCTCCGGCGCCGTGGTGGTGGCCTTCCACCCGAGAACGGCGCGAGCCCTTGAGGGGTCTCCGATCAGGGCATCGACCTCCGACGGTCGAAGATAGCGGGGGTCGAAGCGCACATGCTTCTCCCAGTCGAGGCCGGCATGAGCGAAGGCGTACTCGATGAATTCGCGGACGGTGCAGGCCACGCCGGTTGCGACGACGTAGTCCGTGGGTTCATCGACCTGCAGCATCCGCCACATCGCGTCGACATACTCCGGTGCGTAGCCCCAGTCACGGACGGCGTCGAGGTTCCCGAGGTAGACCTCCGACTGCAGGCCAGCGGCAATGTTTGCCACGGCACGGGTGATCTTGCGGGTGACGAACGTCTCGCCGCGCCGAGGGGACTCGTGGTTGAACAGGATCCCGTTGACCGCGTACATGCCGTAGGCCTCGCGGTAGTTGCGCGCCGTCCAATAGCTGTAGACCTTCGAGACGCCGTACGGCGACCGCGGATGAAACGGCGTTTCCTCGTCCTGAGGCGGCGGCGCGGCACCGAACATCTCTGAGGACGAAGCCTGGTAGAAGCGCGTGTCGATGTCGGCGGAGCGGATCGCCTCGAGCAGTCGGATGGTGCCAAGACCTGTGGTGTTACCAGTGAATTCCGGCTCGTCGAAAGACACGCGAACGTGCGACTGCGCCGCGAGATGGTAGACCTCGTGAGGAGCGATCTTGCTCAACAGCGTGGTGAGGCGCGAGGAGTCCGTCAGGTCGCCATAGTGAAGGAACAGCTGTTTGTCGTCTTCATGCGGATCCTGGTAGAGGTGCTCGATTCGACTCGTGTTGAACGTCGACGAGCGACGAATGACGCCGTGAACCTCATAGCCCTTGTCCAGCAACAGCTCAGCGAGGTACGACCCGTCCTGACCAGTGATCCCTGTAATCAATGCCCGTTTCTTCACACGGCAAGCCTAGAAGCAGGTCTGGTGGCACGAAGCAGACTTTTGGCGCACATTCCTCGCCGAAAGTCTGAGTGCTCCTTGGCCACCCTTCTCTAAGGTCGACCGTATGGATGCTCCGATGGGCCGGTTGGATCGCGATTCTGCGTTTTACGTCGCCGGTCATCGCGGCCTGGTCGGGTCCGCAGTCTGGCGGCATCTCAGCGACCAGGGCTTCAGCGGTTTGGTCGGCCGTAGCTCCAGCGAGTTGGATCTTCGCGACCGTCCCCTGGTGTTCGACTTCTTCGAAGCCGTACGCCCTCGGTATGTGGTGCTGGCGGCGGCCAAAGTCGGCGGGATCATGGCGAACGCGTCGGCGCCGGCAGACTTCCTTTCGGAGAACCTGCGCATCCAGGTCAACGTGATGGATGCCGCAGCCTCGACCGGCGTGGAGCGACTGCTCTTCCTTGGGTCCTCATGCATCTACCCCAAGCTCGCGCCGCAACCGATCCCGGAGAGTGCGCTGCTCACGGGGGCTCTCGAGCCGACCAACGACGGGTATGCGATCGCCAAGATCGCCGGCATCTTGCAGGTACAGGCGCTCAGGCGTCAGTACGACAAGCACTTCATCTCGGCCATGCCCACGAATCTGTACGGCTCCGGGGACAACTTCGACCTCGAGACCTCGCACGTTCTTCCGGCGATGATCCGTCGCTTCCACGAAGCCAAGGTCGGCCAGCTGCCCACGGTCACTTTGTGGGGCACTGGCGCGCCTCGTCGGGAGTTCCTCCACGTCGACGATCTCGCGCGCGCATGCCTGCACCTGCTGGAGAACTACGACGAGCCGGACACCATCAACGTCGGCACCGGCACGGACTTGACCATCCATGACCTTGCGACGTTGGTGGCGAGGACTGTCGGCTATGCGGGCGAGATCAACTGGGACTCCTCGAAGCCGGACGGCACCCCCCGAAAGCTGCTCGACGTATCCCGCATCACATCTCTGGGTTGGGCTCCGCAGATCGAACTGCCCGAAGGCGTCAGCGGTGTGTACTCCTGGTATCTCCGGAGCATCAACTAGTGCCGCCACCAACTCGGCACGGACTTGATGAGTGCTAGGGCATTCGGTCAGCACCGGTAAGTAGGAGGGGCAAAGGATGGTGAGCGACCCAACGAAGCCTTCCCGCGTCTCCAGCCCTCAACCAACATCACCGTCCATTCATGCTGAAGGCGTCGCCTTTCTTGGTTCCTCAGTTGCCTCCCAAGTGCTCGTCGCGCTCTTCTTCGTCCTCGCTGCTCGCGGGTCCGGACCTTCAGACTTTGGTGAAGCGGCGGCAGCTTTGGCGGCCGCAGGTTGGCTGGTCTCCCTGGTCGATTTCGGAAACGCCACGCTGTCCATGCGAGAGATCGCAGCCGAGCGCATGGGCGCCATGGTGTTCTACGGGCGGCTGAATGGGCGGCTCCTCGTATTTTCGTCTTGTATCGCCGGCGCCATCATCTTGTCCGTCGCCAGGGGTTCACCCATCGTCGTCCTAGCCGCCGTGTACGGCGCCCTACGGCTCACGTCTGTGACGCTCTACGCCGCGCTCAGAGGCCTCGGCCTCGTTCGGGTTCCACTCATGCTTGCCATTCTCGAACCTGCAATAGCCATTTTGGCTCTGCTTGTATCTAGCAGGTTCATCACACAATTCGTGATCGCTTTCATGGTCAGCCAGGTCGTGAGTGTGACGTTCACCGTGGCGGCTTCATTTTTTCGCTGCAGTCAATCACTCAGCGGATACCTGCATTCGGGCGTCCGCGGAGGTTGGGCCGACTCGAGGCACCTTGGCTTGAACTCAATCGCGATAGCCGCATCCGACCTGGACGTCCCGTTGGCTTCATCAAGAGTTTCCACGGCGGTCGCAGGTGAGTACGCGGCAGTCAATCGTTGGACGCGACCGGTGGTCATGGTGACCACAGCCTTCACCGTCATGGCCACTCCAAGGATTGCACGAGCGTCCTCAGGTCGAGCAGCATGGAAAGCGATCGCACCCGCCACGTGGATGCTGTTGGTCGCCCTCTCCGGAGCTGTGGCGATGGCGCTCTTCGCGCCCGTGCTCGTCCCGCTGGTACTCGGAGATGCCTACGCGGGAGCTGTTCCTGCCTTGGTCGTGCTCAGCATCACCGCCGCAGTCGGGGTGCCTGTTCAGTTCATGGCCATGTTCCTCATCTACCGCAGACATGAAGTCGCTGTTGCGCGCAGCCAGATCTTCGTCACAGCCCTACAGCTGGCACTGGTCGTGCCATTAGCCACACGGTTTGGTTCTCTCGGAATGGCGTACGCCGTGTTGGTGCCCCGCATTATTTTCCTTTTCGTCCTTGGGGGCTTTTTCGTGGTCTTGCTTCGGCGAGGCAGCGGAAAGCGCGCACCCGTGCCAGGGAGCTGACGATGAACGCGCGCTGGCCCTAACCGATTCCGTCTTCCTTGAGCGGGGCGCCTCGGCCCATCCCCAGATACGTCAGTCCAGCCCGGGTCGCTTCAAGTGGGTCGAGGACGTTGCGGCCGTCCAGGACCACCGGTGTCTTCATCCGGGCGCCAGCCGCCCTCCAATCGAGGGTCACCAGTTGCGGCCACTCGGTCGTCAGGATGGCCGCGTCCGCGCCGTCGAGCGCATCCATCGGATCATCGAAGCGCGCCGACTGCGACCAAGGGTGGCCGATAAGACTTGGGGCCATCGGGTCCCAGCAAGTGACCTCGGCGCCTTCCGCCAACAGCCTCGATGCCAGCACGATGCTCGCTGCCTCGCGCATGTCGTCGGTGCCGGGCTTGAAGGTCAGGCCCAGGAGCGCGACTCGCTTGTCTCGCAGCGAACCCAAGGCCGACTTCAACTTTTGTACGGCGCGCCGCTTCTGGAGCTCGTTGACCTCGATGACGGCCGAAAGCAGCTGGAAGTGATACCCCGAGTTGCTCGCCATCTGCTTGAGGGCCAAGGAGTCCTTGGGGAAACACGATCCGCCGTAGCCGAGGCCGGCCTGCAGAAAATGCGGCCCGACCCTGTGGTCGCGGCCAACAGCGTCGGCGACGCGAACGATGTCGGCTCCGGTCAACTCACAGACATTGGCAATCTCGTTGATCAGGCTGATCCGCGCCATCAGGAAGGCATTCGACGCGAGCTTGACCATCTCGGCTGACTCCACGTCCATGGACACGACCGGCCCATCGACCCCCGCGTGAAGCTCTTCGACCAACGCACGGGTCGGCTCATCCCACGCGCCGATCACGACTCGGTCGGGATTGAGGAAGTTGTCGACGGCCTGCCCCTCAGCGGTGAACTCGGGGTTTGATGCATAACCGACGCTCACGAGGCCTGACCGATCCATCACCGCTCGGATCGCGGCCCCCGTACCAACCGGCACGGTGCTCTTGACGACGACCGCCTCCACAGCCGAGGCGCCCTTGACGGAATCGATCACCGACCAGACGCGCGACAGGTCCGCGTCCCCCGATGCGAGAGGGGGCGTGTCCACGCAGACGTACACGATCTGCGCGTCGCGGGTGGCCTCGTCAGCGTCCAGCGTGAACCGCAGCCGCTCGCGGTTGCGCTCCAGGAGTTCGACCAAGCCTGGTTCGAAGAGGGGGGTTTCGCCGGCGTTCAGAGCGTCGATCCGGTCCGGCTGGATGTCCCTGAGGATCACCCGGTGTCCGAGCTCAGCAAAACATGCACTTGTGACGAGACCGATGTATCCGGCGCCGAAGACAGCGATCGAACGGCTCGTCACGAGTGGCCAGTCCCTCCCCTGCGGACGCCTTCGGTCAGGCGCCGAATGCCGTCGGTTCCGCGACCAGCGCGGTGGACAACTGGCCCGCCTGGCCGGGCAAGCGCCCGCTCAGCATATCCGAGGGGGTTAGGCCCAGAGCTGGCCTTCGAGGCGCTCCTCGGCCTCGTCGAGGGTGCCCTCGTAGGCGCCGGTCGAGAGGTACTTCCAGCCGCCGTCGCACACGATGAAGGCAATGTCGGCCGACTCACCCGCAGCCACCGACTTGCGAGCAACACCAAGGGCTGCGTGCAGGATCGCCCCTGTCGAGATGCCGGCCCAGATGCCCTCGAGCTCCAGGAGTTCACGCGTACGGCGCACCGCGTCGCGCGGCCCGACCGAGAAGCGCGACGTCAGCACCGACTCGTCGTAGAGCTCCGGCACGAAGCCCTCGTCGAGGTTGCGCAGGCCGTACACCAGCTCGCCGTAGCGCGGCTCGGCGGCGACGACAGAGATGCCGGGCACCTTCTCCCGGAGAAAGCGTCCAGCTCCCATCAAGGTCCCGGTCGTCCCAAGACCGGCCACGAAGTGGGTGATGGTCGGCAGATCCTCGAGCAGCTCCGGCCCCGTCGTGTCGTAGTGCGCCTGCGCATTGGCCGGGTTGCCGTACTGGTAGAGCATCACCCAGTCGGGGTGCTCGGCAGCCAGCTTCTTGGCCACGCGCACCGCCTCGTTCGACCCACCCGCGGCCGGGCTCGTCACGATGTCGGCTCCCCAGATCCGCAGCAGGTGCGTCCGCTCAGCCGAGGTGTTCTCCGGCATCACGCAGACCAGCCGATAGCCCTTGAGCTTCGCCGCCATCGCCAACGCGATCCCCGTGTTGCCCGACGTCGGCTCGAGGATGGTGGCGCCCGGGGTCAGCTGACCCGACGCCTCCGCGGCCTCGATCATCGCCAGCGCGGGCCGGTCCTTCACCGAGCCGGTCGGGTTGCGGTCTTCGAGCTTGGCCCACAGCCTGACCTCGGCCGACGGCGACAGCCGGGGCAGTCCGACCAACGGCGTCCGGCCCACGGAGTCCAGCAGCGAGTCGAAGCGCACGTCAGGTCGCGCGACCCGAGCCGCCGGCTACGGCTGGGAGGATCGTCACGGAGTCGCCGTCCCCGACCGGGGTGGACAGGCCGGAGAGGAAGCGGACGTCCTCGTCGTTGACGTAGACGTTGACGAACCGGCGCAGGGACACGCCATCGACCAGCCGCTCGCGCAGGCCTGGGTGCTGCCCCTCGAGGTCGCCGACGACCTCGTCCAGGGTCGCGCCGGACGCCGCGACGGCCTTGGCGCCTCCGGTGTAGCTACGCAGGATCGTCGGGATATTGACCTCGACGGCCACAGGATCTCCTCAACAGCAGGGTCGGCGCCGGACAACCAGCGCACAAACGTCAGGACAGGTCGTTCACTAGGCCAACGACTCAACGACCCGGATTTCTTCCTCCGAGACGACACCGTCCACGATGCGAAACGATCGCAGCTCGTACGGCCCCGCCTCAGCGCCCGTCTCCCGCGTGGACACCAGCACGTAGTGGGCGTTGGGCTCCGAGGCATAGGCGATGTCGGTGCGGGAGGGGTAGGCCTCGGTCGCGGTGTGCGAGTGGTAGATGATCACCGGCTCCTCGTCGCGGGAGTCCATCTGGCGGTAGAGCTTCAGCAAGTCAGCGGAGTCGAACTCGTAGAACGTCGGCGACCGGGCGGCGTTGACCATCGGGATGAAGCGCTCCGGCCGGTCCGACCCCAACGGCCCGGCTACCACGCCGCAGGCCTCGTCGGGGTGGTCGCGGCGGGCGTGAGCGACCAACGAATCCACGGTTTCCTGGGTCACGGTCAGCACCCGACCAGGCTAAGGACTCACGCCTCCAGCGCCGCCAGGAGGGTCCACTGAAGGAAGCCCAACCACTCGTAGACCTCGAAGCTCGCCAACCGCGGATCATCGGGGGACAGCGCCTCGATCGCGGCGGCCTGCGCCGAGGGATCGTCGGTGACCTCGAGCCGGGTGCCGATCACCAGGCGCAGATCGTTCAGCGCCAGCAAGAACGTCGAGCAGTCCTCGTCCGATCAGCGACTCCCGCGACGGGTCGGTCAGCAGCGCGCGAGCCCGTGCGGCCGTCGACTGCTTGCGCTCCCGCAACGACATCTCGGTGTAGCGGCGGAACTCAGCCGACAGGTCAGCATCGTCGCCGTAGGCGTCCGGCAGCAGCCGGGCCAGCGCGGGGTCGGAGGGCGTCTCGGTCGACGTACCGATGCCGACCATCGCCGCCAACGGGTCCTCCGACTCGGCCGTGCGCGCGTCGGCGCCCGAGGGCGCGATCAGGTCGATCAGCTGCCCCAGCAGGTGATCGAGCAGCTCCACCTCGCTCGGCGTGCAGGGTGAGTACGACGCCGGAGCGGCGCTTGCGGTGAAAGCCGGGGCGGTCCCCCATCAGGCCCCCATCGATTCAGCCATCAGGAGTCCTGCTGCAGGGTCGCCCAGAGGCCAAACCCGTGCATGGCCTCGACGTCGCGTTCCATGTCCTCGCGGCTGCCGTTGCTGACGACCGCGCGTCCTTCGTGGTGGACGGCGAGCATGAGCCGCACGCACTCCTCCTTGGGGTAGCCGAAGTAGGTCCGGAACACGTGCGTGACGTACTCCATCAGGTTGACCGGGTCGTTCCACACGATCGTGACCCACGGCCGAGCCGGGACCATGACTGGATCCGAGACATCCGCCGGCGCCTCGACAGGCGCTTCGAGCGGGATCGCGGTCATGTCAAGCATCGTCCCATCCCTGAGAGTCGCCGCCACTCACGGATCTACGGCCTTCCGGCAACACAGAGTGACGCGTCTGCGACCGTCCGTGGATTCGGGATCAGCCGAACGGTCGGGTTGTGCCGGAGACGGTGTACCAGGGTTGCGGACAGTGCGAAAGTACGACTGTCGGCGAGACATACGGCACCGGACGCCGGGGGGAACGATCAACACGGCCATGCAACCACCGCACGCGAGCAATCCAGGATTCGAGGGCACGAAAGTCCTCCTGGTCGGGATCAACTACGCCCCGGAATCGACCGGGATCGGTCCGTACTCCACCGACGTCTGCGAATTCCTCGCTGAGATTGGCGGTGACGTCACCGCAATCGTGGGTCGCCCGCACTACCCCCAGTGGTCCCCGTCGCCGGCTTACCGGGGAATGTCCACGACCACCGAACGTCGGAACGGCGTGACCATCCACCGGGTGCCTCACTACGTGCCATCACGACAGAACGCCATACGACGTGGCATCTACGAAGCAACGTTCCTGGCCTCGGCGGCCCGGGTAGCAGCATCGATGAAACCCGACGTCGTCGTTGGAGTGTCCCCCTCGCTGTCCGGGGCTGTCGTCGCCACGACCCTGGCCAGACGGCTCCACGTTCCCAGTGGCTTGATCATTCAGGATCTGATGGGCAGCGCAGCCAAACAATCCGGCATCGATGGCGGGAAGAGTGTTGCGAGCCTGGTGGGGCGCGCTGAGGCAGCGACCGCGCGTGCGGCGACCGGTGTCGCCGTCATAGCGCCCGCTTTCGCCGAGGCACTGCTCGCGGTGGGAGTTGAGCAGACGGCGCTGACCCTTCTACCCAACTACACGCACATCGCCGAAGCGGAACTCAGCAAGCGGGAGGCGCGCAGCCTGCTCGGCTGGCGTCAGGACCTCGACCTCGTTCTCCACACGGGCAACATGGGACTCAAGCAGGATCTCGTGAACGTGCTCGAGGCCGCTGCGCGGATCGAGCGCACCCATCCAAACGTGGTGTTCACCTTCGTCGGAGGCGGCTCGCAGGAAGCCGAGCTTCGAGACCGGTCACTCGGCAACCGAAACATCCAGTTCCTCGGTGAGCTGTCGGATGCGGACTATTCGCTGGCCCTGGCCGCTGCTGATGTTCTGCTGCTCAACGAGCGCCCGACGGTGCACGACATGTCCCTTCCGAGCAAGTTGACCTCGTACATGACCGCCGGCCGCCCCATCGTGGCGGCGGTGGCCCATGGAGGCGCCACCGAGCGCGAACTCCAGCACGCCCAGTCAGCCGTACTAGTCGATGCCGGCCAGCCGGGCTTGTTGGCCGATGCTGTCGTCGACCTCTTGGCGCAACCCGAGCTGGCCGAGCGCCTCGGCAGTGCCGGTCGGGTCTACGCGTCCGAGCATCTCGGTCGAGACGCAGCGCTTCATCGGCTGGGCAACTGGGTTCGTGGCCTCGTCGCTATCGAACCCGAGCCGTTCATTCCGAAGAAGCCCACACCCGCCGATGGTCTCGCCCACGTCGCAAAGAGTCCGCGGGTCCCAGCGCCACGCAGCAGCTCGCCGGTGTCCTCGTCTCCGGGCCCGAGACCCGCACTCCCCCTCGCCACTCTGGCCCTGCCGGTCTTCAACGAGTCCTCGAGCATCCGCGAGAGCCTTGAGCACGTACTGGACCAGATCGAGGAAGATCCGGTCGGCTACTCCTGGGAGATCCTCATCGTCGATGACGGATCGACCGACGACACCTGCGCGCGCGTGCAGTCTTGTATCCCGGGCGCTTCGGTTCCGGTCCGAGTCGTGCGCCATCCGGTGAACCGCGGGCTCGGGAAGACGCTTTCCACCCTCTTCCGTGAGGCCAAGGGAGATGTAGTCGTCACCATCGATGCAGATCTCAGCTACGACGCGACTCACATCAGCCGGCTTCTACGGGCGTTGGTGTCGTCCGGGGCCGCGGTGGTCGTGGCCTCGCCCTACATGCCTGGCGGACAGACGCTGGCTGTGCCGCACGATCTGGCAGTGAGGAGTCGGACGGCCAACGGCTACCTGGCCGTGATGTCGACCCTGCAGGTGGGCACCTTCACGGGCATGGTGCGCGCCTACGACGGGGCCTTCGTTCGTAGCCTCGGGCCATTGCGCAACGGCGCGACCGCGAATGTCGAGATCCTGCTCGAGGCAAGCAAGCGCGGACTCCTCGTCAAAGAGATCCCAGCCACCTTGGACTGGAGGGGGAGGGCCAGCAGGCGACGGCGCTCCACCCTGCTCGCCAAGGGCGCGATGCAAGAGTCACTCATGCTGATCCGCGACGGATTCCACTTTCTCAGCCAGGGTAAGGCTCCGGAGATATCCAACCGCCGGAGACCAGATTCCCCGGACGTGCTCATAGATCACACCCAGAGCAACGGCACAACCCCATCACTAGCCTCTGACGAGGGACTGGCGTCGGCAACGTCGACCCGTTAGGAGGCAGCCGGTAGTGAACGGCACGGCAACTCGCTGAAACCCCGATGCACTGAGACGTCTCCTCCCAGGAGGCGTACGGCCTCCGCGACCAAGAACACCCAGTTCGCCCGCGAACTTGGCTGGGCAATGGAGGACAGGAGTGAGGCAATCGACCTGAGCGGCGTCGGACGCGGACCATCTCAAGGCGCCTCGAGAAGGTTCCCTTCGGAGGTCGGGGCCGTTGGCCCCAGGCCCTTGGGATCAATCCGGCTGTACCACGTCATGCCCAGCTCCGGAGCCTCGGTCTTGGTGTACTGGTCATCGAGAAACGCGACGACACCTGGGGCGCCTCCCTCCAGGTAGTGCACTACGGAATCATCCACAGCCACGAGCCCGGGGCGCGTCCGGCGAAGTTCGCGCTCGGTCTCGGACCACTGCGCTGGCACCGCGAATTCAGGCGACCACCCGTTGATCTCGATCGCCTGGCGTTGATCGAGGAGCACATACAGCCAGGGATTCCCTATGACGTAAAGCGAGTCAGCAGGTCGTGGGGCCGTACTGGCCACCAGCGCTTGACGAACGAACCCCTCACTCGTCTTCTGGGCAACATCGAGGAGAGCGCGCTCGTTGGGGACACCCCCCGAGCGCACAACCTCCGCAGCTAGCCCGGCGCGAGAGCTGCCATCGAAGGACAGGAACAACCAGCCCACGGCAGCTGCGGCGACAACCGCGATCGCCACGACACTTTCCCACCGAGCCCGGTGGTCGGCCCGCTCCGCGATCAAAGCGTCGAGAACCCAGATTGCGACCAGGCCAAGCGGAACCAGCAGCGCATGAGTCTGGTAAAAGCTCGGACGTTGGATAGCGATGATTGCCACGGTCGTGGCCGCCCATGCGATCGCCGTGCCCACCAGTAGGGTCGGGAGCTTTCTCCACAGGGGAATCACAAGACCTACTAGAACCACCCATGGCGCCAGGACCCAAACGGCCACCTTGACAAAGGGCTTGTAGAGCGAGGGATCGTGCAGCGTGCCGAGGGCGTTTATAGCGGGAGGGAAGGCAAGGGTTGTGGCAAGGAGCAGGGCGAGCTGGCCCTGGGAGACGGTCAGAGTCACGAAAACGGCGATGGGGATGACGAGTCCAAGGGCATAGCAGGCGGCGACCTTGAGCGCTTGTCCCGGCCCGGTGATCAGCTGGTGGCGGCGCCCACCCAGGATTGCCGCCACGACAAAGACCGCGAGCACGAGGACGTACAGAAGTTTGAGAAACAGGGCAACAGAGCCAACAAACCCGGCTGCAATCAGCAGCTGTGCGCGGAAGCGTCGATTCAGCACGCCGTGTGCCAGCAGTACGGCGGATCCAAGGAGAGGGAGTCCGATCAGGCTCTCGGGGAGACCGAGGAACTCCGGCCCCCCGGTCAGCAGCAACGGTCCAACGACGATCAGCGGGGCCAGCCGCCGTAGCCAGACGGACTTCACTGTCAGCAGGGCGACATGGCTGACGAGGAACGCCAGCCCAAGCAGCCACAGAGCAGTGAGCACCCGAGAAGGAAGCCAAAGAGGACCAGGAAAGAGATCGGCCGCCTGGTAGAACCAATAGATGCCGGGTTGCTTGATGTCCCAGAAGTCACGGAGGTAGATGCCTCCGTCGTTGAGGGTTCTCGCGGCGGTGCCGAACAGCGCCGCGTCTCCCCCCCAGGGCACCCACAACGCGAAGTAGCCGAGCACGGCCACGCCCAGCACGCCGACAAAGTCTGCCGGCCGACGTCGTTCGGTCGTTCCCCCGCCCATGGAAATGGTCATCCGTCACCAGCGAGCGAATTCATCGACACCTTCCCGCAGCCTTGCGAGTCACTGACGTCGCCGGCAGCCAGCCGCTTCACTTCGCGGCCAGTTCAGGTGAACCTGCTCATTGTCCAGCTCATGCATATCCGCGTCTACCAGGAGCGCCGCGAGCTCGGGCAGCTTCACCTGAGGAGTCCGGTCCAGCGGCCGCTCAGCTTTGGATTGGTCACCGATCAGTGCGTCGACTTCCGACGGGAGGCTACTCCGGCAGGGTCAGCTTGCGGGGGTACGTCGTTCCGTAGTCGCGCCCGTCTGGCCCGAGGAACCGCAGCCCGCCGTCCGCCGTCTTTTCGGCATGGATGCCGCGGGTATGGGCCCAGTCGTGGTGGCTCCAGCACAGCAGGTAGCCGTCCTTGACATCGGTCCGGCCGCCCAGCGCCCAGGCCACGCGGTGGTGGCCTTCGCAGAACCGTGGAGGCGCATCACAGCCCGGGGCTCGGCACCCGCCGTCTCTGGCGTCTAACGCTCGCCGTCGGGGTCCGTCGAAGGTACGGGCTGATCGCCCGAGGTCGAGGATCTGGCTCTTGGGGCCGAACACGGCCCGGGACACCTCGCTGTCGCACATCAGCCGGTCGAGCACGTTGCGCGGGATCGGGCTGCGGGTCTCTTGCAGCACCGCCGGGTCGAGGCCCTTCATGCCGGGCAGCCCGATCAGGGTGTTCCAGTCGACGTGGACCACGACCTGCGGCCGTACGCCGTTAGAGACGCCGAGCCCGCCCGAGGTCAACGACAGCTGGGCCAACGTCGCGAGGGCGTCGTGGCGCCGCCGGCCCGGGGTGCGGGTGTCGTCCTTGCTGGGGATGCCGGTGGCGGCCTTCAACGCGACGGCGAAAGCTTCGCTGACCTCCGGCGTGACGAACCCGTTCACGTGAGTGCCGCCCATCGTCGGGGCGAGGTCGAGGAAGAACCCGTCGTCGGCAGCGAGGCGCTTGGCGTCCTCGGCGTCTGGGTCGACGTGGTAGGCCCAGCGGGCCACGACTCTCTTGAACTGGTCGGCCCGCATGCCGGCGCGCTCGAGCAGGAATCCCTCCCCCGACTCGGGGTCGGCCAGCGCGGCCACCCGGGCGGGAGTGCCGCACGCCCCACGGGACAGGACCAGAGCGTGCTCGGCGCTGATCGTTCCGTCTCGGAGCGCCTGGGCGGTGCCGGGCAGGATCGTGGACAGCCGCTGGGCCAGCTTCAGCGCGGTGGAGGTCTTGGCCGACGAGGCGCCGGTGGTCTTCTCAAGGAACGCCTTGACGCTGCGCGAGCCGTCGAGCGCCCACACCCCGGAGTCGCGCACCGCCTGGGTCGCCGTCAAGGTCACCGCGTCGAGTTGCGCCTGGATCGGGCCGAGAGCGGTGAGCAGCTCAACCGCCTCGCTCCCCGACAAGAAGTTCGGGTCGGTGAGGTCGAGATCGGCAAGCCCGGCCACCGCGGCACCCACCTGCTGCGCCGCCGTCATCACCGGACCCAGCGGCGGCGGCGGAACCAGACTCACGCTCATCGACATTCACCTCCCGGGGGATCGAGACGGACCTGACGGACAACGGCCCAAAAGGGCCAGGGGTACGGCGCCGCCAAGGGCGCCGGCCTCACCCCTCGACAGGGGCGGGCGGATCGTCAGGGCACTCACGGCCCGGGGGCTCATCTGCGAACAGATGATCGAATACAGCATCTACTCTGACACACGGCTCCGACACAAACAACCCCGAAATCAGCCCTGTGGAAACTCTCGACACCGAGTTCGACGAGGACGGAGCCATCCCGGCGCTGCACCCGGCGGAGCCGTACAGCCGGCCGCCGAAAACTCAGTCAAAGCGAATGGTCACATCGGGCCATCCCCGCGGCGCCGGTCACCAGTACGGTCGCGCCAACGGGACGAACGGGACACGGGAGGCTGGCATGCGGTCAACGCGCAAATCTCTGGCTGGGTTCACCGCAGCGGTGGCCGCGCTCAGCATGTTCACGCTCGGAGCCGCAGGAGTCACCCAAGCCGAGGCAGCCACGGACACGACCGGGCCGACCTTCACCATGCAGTACTCCGCGCACATCGTCGCCCCGAGCAACGTGATGAACGTCTATGGCGAGCCGGGCGAGGATGGGATCCGAGTCCAGGCCATCCAGAAGTGGAACGCCTCCGACCCTTCAGGCATCTGCGACTACCAGCTGTACGAGTACGACTATCACTTCGGCGAGGCGACCCTCTTCTACGAGGGCCTAGCGACCTCGTACGCCTTCACGATGGGCGACGTCGAAGAGTCCAACGGCGGCTACTACTGGTTCCACTGGATCCTGCGAGTCCAGGACTGCGCCGGCAACTGGTCGAACAACGACACCTGGGACACCGGGTCCTTCCCGGCGTCCGATCGCTTCATCGACCAGCCCGGCGCCCGCAACTCCACGGTCACCTACGACGACGCCACGGTGAAGTTCGCCGGCGGGTGGAAGTCCTCGAACTGCAAGTGCTTCATCGGTGGGACCAACCGCAACACCAAGACCAAGGGAGCAAGCGCGACGTTCACCTACACCGGAGCCGTAGCCGCCTGGGTCAGCGAGACCGGCCCGAAGCGCGGGAAGGCGAAGGTCTATCAGGACGGCGTGCTCAAGGCCACGGTCAACCTGCACGCCAAGAAGAACCACGGCGCCCGGGTGATGTGGTCCAACTGGTTCCCCACCGTGGCCAAGCACACGCTCAAGATCGTCGTCGTGGGCACGAAGGGGCACCCCCGGGTCGACGTCGACGCCTTCCTCGTGGGACCGAACCCGTACGCCAGCTAGCTCCTATCGCGCCGACAACGGTCAAGGGTTGAGCCTGAGCACCAGCTCGGCGCCGTCGTCCTCCACCTCACCGGTCTCCACGAACCCAAGAGAGGCATACAGCGCGCGGGCGGCGGCGTTGTCCGGAGAGACGCTGAGCGCGATCCCGGTGCAGCCGGGCTGCCCACCAAGGAGGCGTACGGCTTCCGCCATGGCCGCGCGTCCGAGCCCGCGGCCTCTGGTGGTCCACGTCGATCACCACGCCGCCGATCCAGCGGCTGGAGTCGTCGTCGACCGCCCACATCAAGAAGCCGACGATCTCCCCGTCGGCCTCGATGGCGAGCGGGTGCCAGGTGCCGCCGTAGGTGCACAGGCACAGGTAGTAGGTGACCTCGGCCACCCAACGCGCGCTGCTCGTCGGTGACCCGCAGCGCCGCGCAGGCGCGCCAGTTGTCGGCCGTCACCTCCGCGAGCCGGACGGCTGGCCCGGAGCTCACCCGTCCGCCCGACGAAGCTGCGTCGAAGGAGTGGAGCGATCGAGGCAGCACGCGTACGTCCGCTCGCCGCCAAAGTCCATGGAGGTCTCAAGCACAGCCTCAGCGTGCCATCAGTCGAAACCCAACGTGCTCAAAGACACCGTGCCTTCGCCAGGTCGCTCGACGAGTGACGAACCGCGCGCCGCAACCCTCCCTTCGACCAAAGAAGCGCACGAGCGCTGGCGACTCGGCGCGCTCAACCGCCGATAGGATGGCGCCGCCCGCGGGGCAGACCGCGGGACATCGACGAGCTCGGGGATCTCATGGAACCTGACAAATCGGACAGGCTCCAGCCCACGCTGGCCAGGGCAACAGGCGGGCGCATCCGGAGCCTGGTCACCGGAGGCGCCGGCTTCATCGGGTCCCACCTGTGCGAGCGCCTGCTGGCCGACGGCCACGAGGTGCTGTGCGTCGACAACTTCTACTCGACCTCCAAGGCCAACATCGAGCACCTGCTCGACAACCCGCGCTTCGAGCTGATGCGCCACGACGTGACGTTCCCGCTCTACGTCGAGGTCGACGAGATCTACCACCTCGCCTGCCCGGCCTCGCCGATCCACTACCAGCGCGACCCGGTGCAGACCACCAAGACCAGCGTCCACGGCAGCATCAACATGCTGGGGCTGGCCAAGCGGCTGAAGGCCCGGATCCTGCTGACCTCGACCTCTGAGGTGTACGGCGACCCGAGCGTCCACCCGCAGACCGAGGACTACTGGGGCAACGTCAACCCGATCGGCCCGCGCTCCTGCTACGACGAGGGCAAGCGCTGCGCCGAGACCCTGTTCTTCGACTACCACCGCCAGCACGACCTGGACATCAAGGTCATCCGGCTGTTCAACACCTACGGTCCGCGCATGCAGCCCGACGACGGCCGCGTGGTCAGCAACTTCATCATGCAGGCGCTGGCCGGAGAGCCACTGACCATCTACGGCACCGGCGACCAGACCCGCTCGTTCTGCCACGTCGATGACACCGTCGAAGCGCTCGTCCGGATGATGGCCACCGAGCACGGCGTCACCGGCCCGATCAACATCGGCAACCCGCACGAGATCCCCGTGAGCGAGCTGGCGGATCGGGTGATCGCATTGGTTGGAAGCAACCAGGGCGTGCAGCACCTCCCGTTGCCGGCCGACGACCCCCACCAGCGCCAGCCCGACATCACCCGCGCCCGAGAGTCCCTCGACTGGAAGCCGACCGTCGACCTGGCCGACGGACTGCCACTCACCGTGGCGTGGTTTACCGAGGTCTACGGCGATGCCAGCGAGCAAGAGCACCTGACGGACCCCACCCCGGAGCTCGAACGAGAACGGCAACGACGCGAACACCAGCTGGACCGAGCGCTTCCCCCAGGAGATCCCCGTCGCGACGTACCCGCCCTCCCAGCCGACCCGGACGCGCGCTGGCGTTGGCTGGTCGGCGAGCTGGACGCCGCCCGCGGCCAGGCCGGAGCCCCGCAGAACCGCAGGACCCACCCCGACGATGTCACCGATCCGCACGAGCACGGCGGTACGCATGCCCTGGCCGATGCACAGCTCAGGGAGTCGACGGATTCGCTGGTACGTCTGCTGCGCCAGGTCGCTCTTTCCAGCTAGCCCAGCCTCGGTCGCACGGCGACGACCCGTTGTAGCGGGCGGATCGTCCGAGTGGTTGTGGCTGCTTGGTCACTTCTCCGAGCACGCGACTCCCGCGTATCCGCGGTCTGCAACGCTCACTTGGGCGTGGATGTAGCAAGGGCGGCAGCCGGGGCTAGGAAAACCTACGAAGGGCGGCCCCGGTGCTAAATTGCGCTCCCCGCCTCAAGGGGAGGCGATCAGCACCGGGGTGCCCGATCGAGACTTCGCCGAGCGTCTGCACTCATGTCCGTCCTTGCCGTGGCCGCCGCAATGCTCGCCTTCTCGCCCTACCAACAGGCGATCGCGGCATCGTCAACGATTCAAGATCGCTGGCGTGGTTAAGTGCCAGAATGGCAGCAAGAACGTCACAGGCGTGTATGTCAACAGCACCGCTCCGCGGTGAAGGGTTCGCTACACGGGGCACCAGTCGCCAAGGTGGGTGCGACGGTGTCCCCCGAAGCAGTCTTTACCAAGAACGTGACGGCTCCGCCCGCTGGGCAGAAGACGACTGTGAATGTCAGCGTTGGATGCGGGGGTTCAACCGCAACGTGGGGCTCAACCAGTCGGTTGACATCCACTGTCGCGGTCTCGGCGTCGACGCTACTGAACATCACCTGCAACAACCCGAGCGCTGACGACCACACCACGAAGGCTCGGTGCAAGCTTGGTTTCATTCCCGTCGGGGACGACCAGCGCTGGCAAGAGCGAAGCCCTGCGGCGCTCGCCAGGATCTCCGAGACGAAGAACGCATCACGACGTCGTGCGGCAACACAGCCGACACCTACTGGTCCGGATGGTGCCTCTGCTTCACGTACCTTTCGTGGGGGCTACCGTCACAGGGCCTCGGGACTGCTCAAAAGGCGTATAACCTCTGGACTTCCAAGGGCTACAAGGCCTCGAAGTCCACGAATCCGCCGCCTGGTGCACTCGGCTTCTACACGTACGGCGCGGATGGTCACGTCAACGTTTCCGTAGGCATGCAATGTGTTCGTTGGCACGCTCGGGCAAGGAAACGCAGACCAACCCCATCGGCGCGTACCACCCGTTGCAGCAGCCTACCCAACGGGACTATCTCGATTGCCGCACGATCATGCGGCGCCTGCGAACTGGAAGAGCCCAGCACCCAAATAGCAGGTGGCAGCACTCTAGAGACCATCCGTCGGCCTACCCCGCCACGAGGCTGTGTCGTCGCACGCACGATCGCAGGTCCTGCCTATGTGTCGGGCAGGCTCCTATCAGGTGCGTCTTCGCCGCACGCACAACGCCGAGCAACTCAACCATCGAGTGAGCTCGCCCCGAACGATCAGGGCTGCTAGCGAGAAGACCCTTGAGCCGGGTCACGACGACGCTGGACGGCTCGGCCCACGTGCCAGAGCACGGCCAGCACGAGCAACCCCATCAACAAGGTGGCGAGGAACTTCACCAGCGAGTCGATGAGCAGGATCTCGGGCACGACCGGCCCGGCCGGCAGCATCCGCGTCACCGCGAGCTGGGCCGCGGACCAGCTCGCCCAGCCGAACAGCCCGATGACCAGAGCCCAACGCACCGACGGCCGTACGGGCTCCGCAGTGCCCGTCGTCGGCGCCTGCCGCCACCACCGAAGCACGAACCACGCCAGGACGGCGAGCCCCGCGACGGACAGGGCGATCTGCAGCCATCGAGTCACCTCAAGCCCGAGCACGGGGGTGGTCATCCCCGGAAACGCACGCGGCACCCACAGGTCGTCGTGGGTGAAGGCATCCAGTACGACGTGGCTGAGCGCCCCGATGACCAACGCCAGGCACAGCCGACCCAGGTCGGCGACGCCGGCGAGCCGGACTCCGGCTCGCCCGCGCAGGTGGTCCGGGATCCGAAGCTGGAGTCCTTCCGGGGCGACCCACACCAAGGGCGCCACCAGGACCAAGTGCCAGACCAGGTAGGCGCAGATCCCAAGCATCAGGTCGGCCCCGAGCACGCCGACCAGGCTGTGCGTCTGGGTGGAGGTCACCGGCAGGGGCAGGTAGTAAGGCAGGTCGGGGACCATGCTCCCGATCACCAGCGCCGACATCGGCAGGCCGCGCCCGAAGACGGGCACGACGGCGGCAGCGTGGCTCGCGGTGAACGGCACGGCACCTCCTCTCGCTACGTCCGGTCGTGCACCTGGGGCCGGTCAATGGCGCGTGGCTACCGCAGGCCGGCCCACACCTTGTGCTGCCCAGCGGTTGAGAGGATGAAGTTGACCACTCGCTCGCTGGTGTTCGTCACCATGTAGTCAGCTGGCACCTGCGGGGCGGAGCCGCGGGACATCGCAAATCTGACCCCTGCGACCACCGTATCCGGGTCGAGGTCAGTCATGGTGATCGCGCCGGTGTCCAGCGCCTCGGGGCGCTCGATGGACGACCGCAGCGTCACAGCAGGGAAGCCCAACAAGGTGGACTCCTCACTGATCGTTCCGCTGTCCGACAGCACGCACGCCGCTGACAGTTGGAGGGCGTTGTAGTCGAGAAAGCCGAATGGCTCGTGGAATCGGACGAGAGGGTTGGGCGCCGCCCCAGTCAGCGAATCCAGCCGTTGGCGGGTGCGTGGATGCGTGGAGACCAGCACCGGCCAACCCCACTCCTCAGCCACCTCGTTCAGTGACGAAAGGAGCAGTTCGAGACGCTCCGTTCGGTCAACGTTCTCTTCCCGGTGCGCGGAAACAAGGAAGTACTCCCCGGCGGCCAGCTCAAGCGATGCCACAACACCAGACGCCGCGATTTCCTCCCGATACAGCGCGAGGACCTCGTTCATCGGTGAACCGGTCACCAACACTCGGCGTGGGTGAAGGCCCTCAGCGAGCAGGTTCCGTCGAGCGTGCTCGGTGTAGGCGAGGTTGAAGTCGGCCGTGTGATCGACAAGTCGCCGGTTCGTCTCCTCAGGCACGTTGGCATCGAAGCAGCGGTTCCCTGCCTCCATGTGATAGGTCGGCACGTGCATTCGCTTGGCCATGATGAGCGACAACGCACTGTTGGTGTCGCCCAGGACCAGGAAGGCATCGGGCTGCTCGGCGGCCAGGACGCTCTCGGTCTTGCGCAAGATGTCGCCGAGCGTGGCGCCCAGGGACGAGACATCGACGTCAAGCACATGGTCGGGCGGGCGCAGGCCCAGCTCGTCGAAGAAGACGCCATTGAGTTGGTGATCCCAGTTCTGTCCTGTGTGTACGAGCACATGCTCGATCCCGGGGTGGAATCAAGCCGGCGCATGACGGCCGCGAGGCGGATGATCTCGGGTCGAGTGCCGACAACGGTCAGGACCTTCACGGCTCAGACCTCTTCGGGGTAGGTGTCGGGTCGCTCGGCGTCAAAGATCTCGTCCGCATAGAACAGGGTGATCAACTCATCGGGGCCAGTGTTGGTGATCGAGTGAACCCACATGGTGGGCATGTCGATGATCGCAGGCCGGTCTCCCGTCACCGTGAACGTAACGACGTCATTCGGTGAACAGCTTGCGCAATCGGATCTCCGCCTGCCCCCGCAGCACCAGGAACCGCTCCACCTTGCGCCGGTGCCAGTGCTGGCCACGCGTGAACCCTGGCAGCGTGGACGAGTAGAAGACCTGCGACTGCCCGCCTGCTGCTTTGACGGTCTCGACGAGTCCACCGCGTTGATCGGAGTTCACAGGCGGGTGAATGGGCCACAGCTGCGGAAACGTCGAGGCCCGGTACGTGTTGAACAAGTCGCGGGTGAACGGGTCGGCCAGGTCAGGGAGGACCCCGCTTCGGTAGTCACTCGCCATGGACTGCAGACGAGCGAGTACGTCGCTGACAAGCGTTGGCGCTCCCTCCACGGAGACTTGCCCACCCGCCGGCGCCAGCGCCTGGTCAAGCAACAAGTCAGCGACTCGCTGGACGTGGACCAGCGGCAACTCCTTGTCGTCGACGACTGTTGGCACTTCTCCGCCCGCGATCAGGTGGCTGAACGTGGCGACCACCGAGTTGTAGTGCGGAACTCCGTGCTCACCGAAGACGTTCGGCATCAACACATCCACGATCGGGAGCCCCAGACCTTCCACCCCACTCACCGAGAATCTCCGCAGCGCGGCGCTTGGCGACTCCGAACACGGAGTCCCCGGTCGAGTGGATCGAGTTTCCGTAGACGACGGGGATCACGCGACCGGTCCGCTCGAAGGCCGCGACCAACTGCTCAGCCAGCCAGGGGTTCACCCGCTCGATCTCGGCGTCCTCCTTGGCGCGGTTCACCCCTGCCAGATGGATGACGACGTCCGCCGAGGCGATGGCCGCGTCCATGAGTGCGGGGTCCGCGAACTCGAGCCGCCCCAAACCGATCAGGTCACCGCCCCAGCGAGCCCTGGCGGCACAACGCACGTGCCAAGCGACGAACCCGTCCGGCCCGGTAATGGCGATCCGCGGCCCGGCAAGAGAGCTCACTGCCGCGCCTCCGCCAGCACCTTCTGCATCTCGGGGAGCCGCTCGAGAATCTCTGCCACCTGTTCCACCGTCAACTGTGTCGTGTTGTGGCTTGTGTAGTCGGCGACCTCGCCGACAGCTGCAGTGCCCTCTTCCACGTACATCCCGTAGTTAAGTGATCTCCCGTCCAAGGGGACCCGGTAGTAGTCCCCGCAGTCCTCGGCTTCCGCCATCTCCTCGCGTGACAGAAGAGACTCGTAGAGCTTCTCGCCGTGGCGCGTGCCGATTACGTTCACCTCCGGCTCGCGAACCCCCAGGACCAGAGCCACGGCCTTGGCCAAGTCCGCCACCGTGGAGGCGGGAGCCTTGCGAACGAATAGATCGCCCGGCTTGGCGTGGGCGAAGGCGTACTCCACCAGCTCCACAGACTCCCCCAGTGACATCAGAAAACGGGTCATGTCTGGATCGGTAATGGTCATCGGCAGCCCCGAGCGGACTTGCTCGACAAACAGCGGGAGCACGGAGCCGCGGGAGTACATGACGTTGCCATACCGCGTGATGGACACCACCGTCTGGGAGTCCGGGTGGCTGCGGGCGAACGCCTGGGCGACCTTCTCCATCATTGCCTTGCTGATGCCCATGGCGTTGATCGGGTAGACCGCCTTGTCGGTGCTTAGGCAGACAACGGACTTCACGCCGCACTCGTGGGCCGCGCGAATCACGTTGTCGCTTCCTTGCACGTTCGTGGCCACCGCCTGCAGCGGGAAAGAACTCGCAGGACGGCACTTGCTTGAGGGCTGCGGCGTGGAAGACGTAGTCCACGCCAGTCATCGCGTCGGCGACTGACTTTGGGTCTCGAACGTCCCCGACATAGAAGCGGGCACGGGGGTCGTTCAGCCAGCGGCGCAGGTCATCCTGCTTTGACTCGTCCCGGGACAGGATCCGGACCTGCGCCACGTCGCCGGCGAGCAGCTGGCGAGTCACGGTGGAGCCGAAGGACCCGGTTCCGCCGGTGATCAGGACGACGGCACCTGAGGTCACCACGCGTTACCAATCTCAAACATCTTCATCCTCTAACTCCCAGATCGGACAACCATCCACCCACGCACGCTCCCTTATCGCCGCCAGCGACGCCTGGAATTGGCCAGTCTTCCCCCGACAGCCGATCACTTGGTCAATAATGTTCCGTGGACGTTGCCTGAGCCACTCTTCTGAGGCCCCGCGCGCCATCCAGCGGCGCCGGCGACGCTCCCCTAAAGAAGACGTAGAAATTGTCATGAGAAGTCGAGCAATCTCGACATAGTCCTCTCGATCACTGACCACCCAACCTCCGCCAGAACGCAACGCTTCGGTCCAAGGGGTTCTGTCAGTCGCTAAGACTGGGCATCCTGCCTGCATAGCCTCAATCAGTGTGCGCCCAAGTTCTCCCCCGCCGTAAGCGCGACCAGAAGATCACTCTCGTGGAGAAGCCGGTGAACAGTTGGGCGATCGACGGTACCGCGGTAGGTAACCGTGGTAGAGCTGGGTAGACGGGCTATGACTTGCTGACATCGTGCCCAGTAGATCCGACCATCTACCGGACCAGCGATTTCAAGTGAAATCGCGATCGTGGAGTGTTCGAGTGCAGTCAATAGTTCAAGCAGGCCCTTTTTTTCGTTGACACGCCCCAAAAACAAGAGGCGAAGATCAGGAGATTCACTAGCGTCGTTAGATCTAAGTGCTGGGCCAGAACCGTCAAAAGTAACCGGATCCGGTTCATTGTCAGTCAGCAAGATCGTGTGACATCCAAATAGGCGATTAATGTCTGCAGATTCAGCCTCCGACGTCGCCCCGGCTCTGAATAAGTCGACACCGTGCTTATAGATCAATCGATATATAGGCATAGCACATCGCTTCTTTCGGGAACTGATACGTAAGGCACCAGAGTCAAGTTCCCCCCGCGGCATCAAAACGAGAGTTTCCGCTCTTAGCATTCCAAGCGCACGCAAGAAGGTGGGGAGCAATGCCATTTTCCAGTCCCAGAAACTATTAATGATTATCCCATCCCGAGGGCTTGGTGCGGAGCGACTTGAGCGCACCGACTAGAGACACCAGGCTGGAGATGTCTACGTACTGCACCGCCGCCTCACCCCGGCGGACAGTGCGCCCCGACAGACCCGGAAACGGCTGGGTAGCTCCAAGGTCGCGGTCGGGAGTAAGAACATGCAACTCGAGATGTTTTCCTCCAGATCTACCAGGTTCGTCAACGAACGTGCTGGCCCACCCGCAGCGAGGGCTGGGGCAAATGACGGAGCAAATATGAGGATCCGCTGACGACTTAATGCATCCCTATCCCTCGACTCGCCCAAACTATTCACCCACTCCGGGTGCTGGATAGGTAGCCGGCATGTGCCTGCGGCTTTGATGGTGTGAGCGGCGAATAGGCTGCTGCGGTTGGCCGACCCGTGGCGCAAAAGACGTGGTCGATGTGGCAGTCAGCGCTCCGAGGGCAATCCAGAATGACCATGATGTCAGTGAGCCAGGCGCCACGAACCAGGGTTCACCGACCATATAGACAAGCCCCACGGTCACAAGCGTTTTCGTGAGGACATCACCGCGTCTAGCGGCAGCTAGCATCGCGATCACTGCGATGGTCCAAAGAATCAATCCGCAAACACCAACTGTGGCAGCCCACTTGATCGGCAGCACCAATGAGGTACTCATGCTGCCAACCTCACTTAGCCCAAGCCCGTGCCCTCCCCAAGGTTGGCTCCGGAAAAGAGCCCAGCCTTCCCCGCCAATTCCCCTCGCCCGGAACCTCCCTCGCGCAGAAGGGCCTCGTTTGAGTCACCTAGCGAAAAGGTTCTCCATAGCCATGCGCCTGTGAGAAGTGCCACACACCTACACGCACGATTGCCCGCCCGCTTCCACGTACACCGGGACCGACCGCTTGGCCCCAAATGGCGATCGCCACGACGAGCATCAGCGCAGCGAATGATGTGCGTGAAGCCGTCTCAAAGACGAGCCAGGCCGCTACAAGGAAGACAGGTACTCGTGTCCTCCAGTTGTTTCCAGTGGAGAGGCATGCCCAGACAACTGTCGCCGATCCGAGGCCGTTCGCATTCTCGAAAATGCCACGTGCTCGCCCGTCCTCAAACGCCTCGGTCGCACCGAAGGCGACTGCAACAGTAGACGCGCCCACGAACAGCCCAAGAGCGTGAAACGTCGCCCTCACAGCCCCCTGGGGAGACAGCCAGCGGGTCCTACCACCACGACGAGCCCCATCGCGATCGTGATTGCGGCCTCCGTGACAACCGCCCGGCGTGCCCCTGTTAGAAGCGACAACCCCAGACCCACCACACCGAGGAGCAAGGGGATGAAAGCCACCAGAGCTGGACGGCTCGGCGCTCGCCGTGCGCCGGCCCGTGACATGATCCCGGCCGCAAGCACAGCAACACCTAAGACGGTCGTGTACCTGCCGGCTGGGAGCCAGGTAAGTCCGTACCCGATGGTGAGGACAAGCCCTCCGGTGACAACGGCGTATTTCGGCGCGGTGACAACAAAGATCAACCCGAGCACGAGGATCGACAGCAGGGCAAGCACGTACGTCGCGTCCATTGAAGCGCACCCTAGCGTCCTTCGCCGGCGATCCAGCAATGGACTAGAAGCCTTCCCTCTGGACCTGAGGGGGAGCGCTCGGTCGTCGCACTAGTCTGACGCGTAGCACCGGGCGACTTGGTCAAGACACCGATGGACTTCCCGTAGCCGGAGTATCCCGCATGGTTGAGCCGACACAGAAGGGCGAACTTTGAGCCACAACCTCGATGGCCGCCGAATCCCCAATAGTGGAGGCAAAAAGCGAACCCTGCCAGGAATCGACCGAGACGCCCACGACACCCCCTCAGCCGATCAGCAAATGACCAACCAGCGCCGTCCCCTCGTCGTCTGGCGTAACGCCCCACTCGACATTGAGCGATCATTTTGGGACGGGGTAGCGAATGCGTGGGGTGCGCCGGTGTGCATCGCCAACGCCGTCGATGCATCCCCGGAACGAGCGGGGCTCGACTGGGGCGGCAGCAACTTGAGGGTATCTCCGTCGCGCCGCTGGACCACATGCCGCAGGCATCGTCCAGCAAGTCATCCCTGACTTCGACAAGGCGATTCACCTCTTCTACGGAATTCGCGGTAGCACGAGACCGACTTTGGATTGGGTGATCCGAAAAGAAGTACACTCCTGTCGCCGTCATCGCGGAACGTCCAACAAATCATGGCTCCGACCTCATGGGCCATTTCCGAAACACACTTTCTCAACAGTTATATAGCCGCCTCGCCCGAAGATACAGAGAAAAAATAGGCGCGTTGTTTGCAATGGGCGAGAAAGGGTGTTCTTATTACCGCGATCGCGGTTTTCGTGAAGGTTCCCTTTTCCCATTCATGTACGCCACATATAGTCCCCTCGCCCTCAAGAAATCGCCGCGTGTCACATCGACACCGGTAAAATCCATATACCTGGGACGCCTTGATGCGCGCCATAAGGGCCTAGACATCCTTTTGGTAGGCTACGAACGCGATTGGAGTGCCGACCTGAATTGGACACTAGATATAGTCGGAGGGTATGGCGCAATGAAAGACTCGGTGCAACGATATGCGAGCGAAAACACGCTCGTGCGCTTTCTAGGGCCTTGGAATCCTTCCGAAGTTGTTGAGCGGGATGTCTGATTACGACGTTTGCGTAGTTCCTAGCCGTTATGATGGCTGGAATGTGATAGTTAACCACGCGATCAACGCTGGGATCGCGGTTGTCGCCAGCGACGAGGCGACGAGCGACGAATTGGTAGCAAACAGCGCGGCCGGATACGTTCTGCCGGCCGGGGACGCAGCTGTTCTGACACAGACGCTGCGCGCCTTAGCGGGAAATCCAGGCCACGTCGAAGACCTAAAGAAGAACTCTCGAATATTCAGGGAACGCATATCAAACGAGTGGGTCGGCTACCTCACTCGCTCACTGGACTTCGTATTTAGTGGCGACAGTTTTCTTGGATCGGCCCATTCCCCCGTATGTGATTTAACGTCTCGGCCCGTCCCGGAGCATGTGGACATGAACGGAACACATTTGCTGGTCGCCGCGGGCCACAGATTAGTCCAGTCGGCGGTTCACCCACCGAAGAGCATCCTTCATGCCTAATAGCCTTGTTTCGGGTCCGTGTCACCCGGCTCCGCGCCGATCACAAAAGCCGTCAGATCAAGTGCCAAGCTCGCGCTGTCCCCGACTTATTTGACGACGGGCCTGACGCAGAATTTCTTTCTCAGATATACACTCGCATCAACATGCGTCCTGCCGAAGCAAGGCGAGCAATCCATGGCTAAGCTCTCCGGTCAGGGACAGAAGTTCTACCTGGCTACAAGCCGTGGCGCAGGAGCTGCTTTTGGGCTAATCCAACTTAGCCTACTTGCACGTCTCCTCCCAACGACGAGTACGCGGTTGCGGCGACTGCCATCGCCATCGCAACCTATTTCCAGGTCGTTGGCGAACCAATGATCTTGGGATACGAGCGGATCGGGCATCACGATCAGACGCTCGACGGCATCAAAGGCGAAGCTAGGTCTGTTGCGCAAAGCGCTCTGGTGGCTCTGGGACTCGCGGTCACTCTTCTCGCCCTTAGTTGGGGCTTCGTAGTGGGAGCCTAATGATCGTTTTAGCTGCGTCCGTTTGGGGTGCCTCACTCGTACAATTGCGGTGGGTCTCTGTTCAATATCTAAACTGGAATCAGGCCACACGCTTTGGAACCCTCACAATGGTGAACAGTGCTGCTAGGACTTCTGGGCTAGCCGGGAGCTTGGTACTTCCGAAGCGCCGCAGACGCTCTGCTCTGGGGCGCGGTTGCCTCCGGTATCTCCGTCCTTCTACTCGGCCCAAGCCCCGCGCAATGGGGGTGGAGCCGCCAAACTGCCCGGCGGTTGATTGCCGTGGGAATTCCTATGACAATAGTTTCCGCTTCCCTTACCAGCCTCGTCACCTGGCCGACCATAGCCGCCTCCCGGCTGCTCCCCACCGATGTTTTCGCGGAATATGCTGCGCAAATCGGCCTTGGGCTCGCGATTTTTGGTGGCACCCTTGGCTTCGTTCTCGTCTTTGGATTTCCGATCGTCAAAGCGCCCGTGGGATTCCGGAGATATTGGTGGAGCCGAACTAGTTATGGGTCGCTATTTCAGGTACGTGGCAATAGGTGGGCCTATAATGATCGGTCTCACATGGATATTGGGCGATTGGCTCACCACCTTTTTTCTCGGTCAGGAGTACGCCGGCAGGGAGGTCCTCACCGTCGCAATCGCCATCGGCTGCATCAATGGCATTTACCGCGTCCGTGGATGGCCGCTAATGCTAACCTACCGACAGCCCCTCTTAGGAACAGTTACCGCCTGCGCCGCTCTCTTGCAGGCGCCCATTGTCTGGTACGCGACAAGAAATTATGAGCTACAGGGTTTGCTCACCTCTATCGGCAGTGTCTCCGGCTCTTTGGCGCTCATGGTTGGCTCTCTGACCAAATCCTCTATTAGGCGGCCCGCCGCAGTCCTCATCATCCTCTTAGGAGTCACAGTCGTTGGAATCGCTGGCTATAGTGTAGAAAGCTATGGAGTGTCGCTTAAGCGTCGTGAGGCTAATGCCTGCGACACATGTGCGGATAACTTGACGCCAGTATTGGCGTTCTGTGTCCTGCCCGCTTAGATTACCACCAGGCCAGTACGGCTAGGATGGGGCAGGTGAGGGAACCCGACGGGAGGTCGCTTGGCGAGGATCCTCTGGGATTAGGACGCCGGCTACGGCTAGCTTTCGTGACCGAATGGTTTCCTCCTGAGCCAGATGGTGTCCCCCTCTGGGTTGCCGAAGCTCTCCGGGAGCAGGGGCTTAATGTCGGCGTGGTTACCGGTGTCCCGCATTATCCAAGCGGCATCCCTTCGCCTGGCTATAAGCGCAGCAGTTGGGGGGTGGAACGGGCGCGGGGGTTTGCGACATTGCGTGTCCCTGAGTACTCCAGCCACGACACGTCTGCGATCCGGCGAATTGCAACTTTGGGGTCTTTCGCCGTCTCGAGCGCGCTGTTGGCTACGCGTGCCGTTGGACAGGCGGACGTCACCCTTGTCTATTCCTCCCCCGCCACATCAGCCTTGGCTGCTATGACCGCGCGATTCCGTTATGACACGCCATATGTACTCTTTGTTCAGGACTTGTGGCCGGATTCGATTTTCGCGACAGGCTTCTTCCGCGGACGGGTGGCAAAGCTCCTGGCCCGCCCACCCTCACGGCGTTTGTCGATGCCGCCTATAGGGGGGCGAGTATATATATGTGTAATCACCCCCGGGATGGTTCGGCTTCTGGTCGAGCGTGGGGTCCCGCAAGAGAAGGTGTCACTCGTGTACAACTGGGTGGACGAGCAGGTGTTCAAACCGACAACACGGTCTGGCACGCTTCGTTCGGAACTTGGGATCGACGCGACGCATTTGCTGCCATCTTTGCGGGCAATATTGGAGAGGCGCAGGGACTCATGGCATGGGTCAAAGCGATGGCGATCGTCGATCTGCATGATGCGCATCTCGTCTTTCTTGGCGATGGAACCCAACGTCTCGCACTCCAGGCCGAGGCCGAAGAGCAGCGGCGTCCAGTCGTCCGTCCATTTTGTGGATTCGGTACCACTGGCGGACGTACCTGGGTTGTCCGCGGACGCTGATGTGTCGATTATTTCTCTAGCTGACGACCCCCTGTTCCAGTCGACTATGCCAAGCAAAGTCCAGGCAGCTTTCGCAATGGCCCAGCCGGTGATCGCTTCCTGCGATGGGGATGTCGGCGAAGTCGTCCGAGAGTCCGGCGCGGGCTGGGTCGCGCGACCGGACGATCCCTTGTCCATCGCGCGGCAGATCAGCGCCGCGCGATCAGTGGGGTCTGCCGAGCGGAGGCGGCGGGGAGAACTCGGACGCCATTACTGCGTCAACATGGCGCGGGAAATTGGCTCTCGGCGGCGAGCCGATGGGCTTCGTTCGGCGGTCTTAGATCACCGGGCTCCCCAGGGCACGACTTCTTCCCGGGGAACCCGAAATGGGAGCGACTTCGCGTGACGGACAGAGCCATGCTTCTCTCGCATGCGCATGTGACGGCGTTGGAGATTGACGCCGTCGCTCGGGCCGTTGCCTCCGGTTGGGTCGCACCTCTGGGGCCAGAGGTGGACGGATTTGAGGCTGACATCTGCGCATTCACGGGTGCGGCGCACGCTGTGGCGTTGACCTCCGGCACGGCCGCGCATACATCTCGGGCTGATGGGCCTAGGCGTCAAGCCCGGCGACGACGTGATCGTTCCGACACTTACCTTCGGTGCAACCGCCTTCGCCGTGACCTACACGGGCGCCAGGCCAGTCTTTCGTCGACGTCGACGAACAGTCGTGGGGACTCGATCCTGAGGCACTGGAGCGGTCCTCGACGCGCGCGCCCGCGCGGGTCGACAGGTGGCCGCGATCATCCCTGTCGATCTGTTCGGTCGGCCTGCCGACTACGACCGGATCCTCCCGATCGCCGCTAAGTACGGCGTCCCAGTCCTCGTCGATGCAGCCGAGTCGCTCGGTGCGACCCACGGCGACCGAGCCGCAGGCACCATGGGCCAGGCGGGGATCTACTCCTTCAACGGCAACAAGATCATGACCACGTCGGGTGGCGGGATGCTCGTCTCCGACGACGAGCAACTCATCGAGAAGGCGCGGTTCTGGTCCACTCAGTCCCGCGAGCCGGTCCCCTGGTACGAGCACGAAGAGATCGGCTACAACTACCGACTGAGCAACATCCTCGCTGCGCTCGGACGGGCGCAACTGGCGCGACTGCCGGAGATGATGGCCCGACGCAAGCAGATCCGCGCGATGTATACCGAGACGCTGGCAGGCATCGAGGGCGTGGTCGTGACTCCTGACCCCCCTTGGGGGGTGGGCAACTCGTGGCTGACCACGGTGACGTTTGACCGAGACCTGCGCCCCGGCGCGCCCACCAAGGTTCGCGAGGCGCTGCAGGCGCAGAGCATCGAGTCTCGGCCGATCTGGAAGCCGATGCACCTTCAGCCTGTGTTCCGCGACCATGAGGCTCACCTGACGGGAGTGGCGGATCGACTCTTCGAGGAAGGTCTTTGCCTCCCCAGCGGCGCCGGGCTCAGCGACGGGGACATCGAGCGCGTGGTTGCCGGAGTCAAGGCGGCGCTCACGTGAGCCGGCGACCCGCCGTCACGGGATGGAGTTCTACCAGCGCCGCGGGCAAGCGGACTCTTCGATCTGGTCGCTGGCGGCGCAGCGCTGATCGTTCTCCTGCCCGTCCAGGGTGTCGTCGCTGTCCTGGTGCGAAGAGACGCTGGGCAGCCCAGTGATGTTCCGGCAGAGCCGCCCGGGCCTCGACGGGCGGCCGTTCGAGATCCTCAAGTTCCGCACCATGACGGATGGAGTTGGACGCCGACGGGCAACCGCTCCCTGACGAGCGACCGACTCACAAGCTTTGGTCAGCTGCTGCGCAGCACGAGCCTCGACGAGCTGCCCGAGCTTTGGAACGTCGTGAAGGGAGACATGAGCCTGGTTGGACCGCGTCCGCTGCTGACGAAGTATTTGCCGCTCTACTCAGACGAGCAGGCCCGCCGCCATGAGGTGCGCCCCGGCAGTGACCGGTTGGGCTCAGATCAACGGGCGCAATGACGCAGGCTGGCCCGAGAAGCTGGCGATGGACACCTGGTACGTCGACAACATGTCGCTAGCACTCGACTTGAAGATTCTGATGAGGACGGTCACCGCGGTGCTCGCCCGCCACGGGATCAGCGCAGAGGGTCACGCGACGGCTCCGGAGTTGTCGGTGAGGGATTCACTATGGGGTCTTGTGCGATTCGAACAGCGCGGCGGTCGCCCCAAGTCAGAGGACGCAGGAGTCGAGTGGTGGCGAGAATGACGTCGCAGGATCGACTGAGGGTCGGAGGTGATCCTCCTGATCGCCTGACTCAACCCCAGCGATGTCACGATCAAGCACCTCTCGACAAGTGATCCGCTCACTCTTCACTTGTTTCATATACGTTCTTCTTGGCTGAGTCGTCGCCAGAAGAATGCCGGACACCACGAGTCAACAGATTCACGCCAGTGTTGGTGTGCCGACGCCGTGGGAAGCGAGACCTCCTCGAACGACCGGATTGGCGTAGCCCCCGCGGCTCCACCAGACTTGGCTGTGGACGTTTTGCCCGCGATCGAGCACTGAGGAAGACGACGCCAACCAAGGGAGAGCGGCCCGGCAATGTCCTTGGCAGGATTGTCGCCGAAGTAGGCAGGGACGGGCGGCGTCGGGCAGATGCGCGGCCGCCTCTTCGAAGGCTGCCTTGTTGTACTTGTCGATGCCCGTCTCCTCAGAGATCAGAATCAGCTTGAAAGACATTCTGCGATGCCAAGAGCCTCGATCTTCCGCCTCTGCGTCTCGGATCGACCGTCTGACAAGCAGAACGAGCGGCACCTGAGAGTCGGCCGCTCGCTGCAGGAATCGCTCGGCATCCGGGTACAAGGCAATGTCCGGCACGTGGGCCCGATGCCACGCCAACAGGGTCTCCAAAGGCACTCCCGTCGCCTCGCTGAGGATGTCGAGCGGGCGGCCTTGCGTACGGAGTGCCAGGCGTGCCGCTGCGACCTCGTCACCGTCGAGATCCAGACCCGTCTGCTCGGCGATCCGAACGGAAGCCCGAGTCGTGGAAGGTGCGTTCCGGGTACAGGGTGTCGTCCAGGTCAAGAACAATTCCCACGCCAATCGGCAGTTCAACCATCGACAAGTACCTGCTCGTCATACCGAAGGAATGTCAATCCGTCCTGCCAGTCATCGCGGTAGTGCAGCGTCTCGCCCCGAAGGTGCTCGGCCACCAGCCACTCCGCGAACGTCGCGCCAGCTGCATGGCTCATCGGGTATCTGCCCCCGAATCGGGCGTTAATCTCGATACCGATTACCGGCCGCTCCAACCGGGTGCGCGCGTGGAACAACTGGGCGGTGATGCAGCCGCGAGACTCCTGGGATGTGCGCCATCGAGCCGCGTATCGTCTCGAGGAGCGCGCCCTTCTCGGTCCGGCCTTTGGAGATCTCGCCTCCGCGCACCTCCAGGCGTCTCCGCGGAACGGCGCACACGAGGTCGCCAGAACTGGAGTAGAGCATGTCGACGGTGAACTCCTCGTAGACGGCCCTGTCGATCAGCTCCTGGTGCACGAAACGGGTGCGGTCCCCCAGTCGCGGGTGAAGATCCTCCGGGTCAAGCACGACATGGATATCGGCGCTGAGACTGCCGGAGATCGGCTTCACAAACCGAGGGAACTCCGATTCGACCTCTCGGAGTGGCGAAATCCCCAGGCCGTCGAAGATTCCCGCCGTTCTCCGCTTGTCGCGGCACATCGCCACGAACTCGGCGTCGGAGACACTCACGTGCACGCCGCGCTCGGCCCAGGCATCACGGGCCGACGCGTAAATGGCGAGCTCCGTGTCGAGTGTGGGGATCACGAGGCCAACCTCGTGGTGCAGGGCGAAACTCAGAGTTTCATCCAGGAACGTCGGCTCACTAGATCCCTGGGACACTCTCGGAGCCTCCCCGCGACCTGGCACGCCGCGGACAACTCCGGGCGATTGTCTGTGGCGATTACGTGCCCACCGCAGAGCTCGGCGGCACCCTGGAACGCCCGCACCAGCCCCACACGCCTACCTGCCGAGCTGATAAGGACGTTTGGTCCTGCGACTGTCACGCCGCGCCCTGAGCGTCTTCCCAACAGGGCGCCGAATCCCGAACCTCGGCGATCCCCATCGGGGGCACGGGCACCGCGTCGATCAACTCGTGACTGGTCGTGCGGGTTCCCTCGGCCTTGCCGAACAGGTCCTCGTTCAACTTCTCGCCGTCGCGCAGTCCGGTGAACGTGATCTCGATGTCGCTCCGTCCGCTCATCTCGATCATCTGCCGGGCGACGTCGAGGATCCGTACCGGCTGACCCATCTCAAGCACGAGCGCTTCCCCGTCGCGACCCACGGCCGCCGCCTGGATGACCAGCTCGCAGGCCTCCGGGATCATCATGAAGAACCGCGTGACGTCTGGGTGGGTGACCGTGACCGGGCCACCGCGAGAGATCTGCTCGGTGAACGTCGGCAGCACCGAGCCGCGCGATCCCAGAACGTTGCCGAACCGCACCGACACAAATCTGCCGGATGTCTCGCTTGCTACGCCCGGCCGTCAGCCGTTCGGCGATCCGCTTGGAGTAGCCCAGCACGCTGGTCGGGTTTGCTGCTTTGTCGGTGGAGATGTTGACGAACATCTCAACGTCGACGTCGCGAGCAGCCTCCAGGACGTTGGCCGTTCCCAGCACGTTCGTCTTCCATGCCTCCTCCGGATATTGCTCCAGCATCGGAAGGTGCTTGAGGGCCGCCGCGTGGAAGACCACCTGGGGGCGGTGCTTGGCGAAGACCGCGCTCAATGCCTCAGGGTCGCGAATGTCGGCCAGGATCACGTCGTCGGTGTCGAGCATGCGCGTGACCGGACAGGCTCAGTTGCAGTGTGTGCAGCGCGGACTCATCCCGGTCGAGCATGAGCAACTCTGCGGGCTCGAACCCGGCTAACTGTCGGCAAAGCTCCGACCCGATCGATCCGCCGGCCCCTGTGACCAGCACCCGCTTGCCTGTGAGGTAGCCAGCGGAGGCAGCGACGATCCGTGTCCACCGGGTCGCGGCCAAGCAGGTCGGTGATGTCGATGTCACGAAGATCGCGAAGGCCGACCTGGCCGTCGAGGATCTGGTGCAGGTCGGGTAGCACTTTGACCTGCAGACCCAGCTCGCGCGCGGACTCCGAGACATCGCGGAAGAGCCCCGAGTTGGCTGAGGGGATCGCGATAATCAGTACCTCAGCGCCCGGACTGTTCCGTCGCCTGTGCCAGCGCCGTCCGGTTGCCCAGCACCCGCACACCCTGGATGCGCAAGTGGCGGTTGGCGGGCGCGTCGTCGAGAAGGCCCACGGGGATGTACGGAGAATTGGGGTCGGCGAGCATGTTGGCCACGAGTTGGGCGCCCGCGTTTCCCGCGCCGAGCACCAGGGCCGGCTGGGCTCCCTGCGGACGTACCGTCGCCTCGTGCACCACCCGCCACAGCAGTCGCGCGCCGACTGCCAGCGCAAGGGTCACCGACCCGGCGGCTATCGGCACTGACGCTGCCATCAGTCGGCCCCCCGGAAAGGCCAGCGAGATGACCTCGAGGAACAAGCTCGTCAGCAGCACGGTCTGGGCGACGGCGATCGCGTCTTCCTTGGATCCCACCAGGTTTCTGACCCGATAGATCCACAGGGTCCAGCCGATGCCTACCTGGAAACCGACAGCGATCGCGATCGCCACGGCCAGCGACGACAGGGGGATCCCCCCGGAGGCGTCCAGGTAGCGCAGGAGGGTAAAGAGGGACAGGGATGCCGTCCACGCCAGGGCATCCAGCAGGATGAGGAAGCCCCGGCGATGGGCGGCCAGCCACTGGTCGAGCACGACCCCGTTCGACATGGGTGGCAACGTATCAAGGAATCACGGTGTCGTAACCCAGGGTGATGGGCCATTTGGAGAGGTTTTGGCCGCGTCCGCCATAGCCGATAGGTCGGTCGCTGGCGTTGACGCCCGAGCGCCACCGCTGAAGGAACCCCGCTCCTCCTCGCCGCAGCCGACTGGCAGCTCGGCGGCCAACACCGCCACATGACGACTGGGGTCAGCTCGGGTTGATCGCCCCGCTGCCAGGGGTGAAACCGTTGGTCGTCGTGGCCGCGACCTGGATGGTGTCGGCACCGCTCGTGGTGGTCACATCTCTGGTCGTCGTGGCCCGGAACACGAAGTCGGTGAAGGCTCCCGCCGCCAACTGCGCCCCGCTGCGGGTGAACACGACCGTGCCAACCCTGTCGGGCCTGAATGGAGAAGTGGTCCCGGAATAGTTGATGGCAGGGCTGCTCCAGCCGGTCGACACGTTCGGGAAACTCAGAGTTTCGGGCTGGTAAATGGTGAGATTGAAGAATAAGGGAATGGGAGTGGCTACGTAGAAGTTTGGGAATGTCAGTGTTACTTGAAGGCCCGTCGTTGAGTGCGTCGGGCTGTTGTTCGTGACCCGGAAGCTCCCGTTGACGTAGTCGTTGGCCAGGTTCCAGGTGCCAGAAGCGGCCGTGATCTGGAGGCTACCCGGCGGAGACGCAGCAAAAGCGGGCGCCGCGGACGCGAACTGGATCGCCGGAACCGCCCAAGCCAGATGGGCACCCGTTCGCAAGACCGTTCGCCGGCTGAGGTGGCGAGGGCCGGGGCGTTCTTCCGCGGCCACGCTCGTCTCGTCGTCCACGCTGCCTTCCCAGGCTCGCGAGCGCTGTTGCTGCGCTGCCGCGCGCCAACTGCGGGCACATCGAAGCTACCGAACGGTCGACCGCACGCTGCGCAGGACGGCTCCCTGCGAGCGGCGTGCTAGCCAGCGAGAGGCGGTGTAGCCGCGAAGCTCGGTCGCAGGTGCGCGGGAGCAAGCCTGTCAGGCTGGGTCCCGATTGAGGAGGCTGTCGTCGGCCGTGAAGCCGGGGCCGTGGCCATGGACAGGCTGACGCTGTCGCTTGTCGTTATTGCCTGTTGGCCGTGATCACTGCGGGTCGTTGTGGCTCTGAAACTTAGCGTGAGAGGAGGACGTTCGAACCCGGACTGCGGCCGTGAACTGTCACCTGGCCATCCTCGTCTGGCCAGTCCCTGTCTTGATCTACGCTCCCAGCAGTCCAGCTACCTGTCACATCCGAGATCGTGAGGGTGTTGGCTCCGTTCACGTAGAACTGGGGAACGTCACCAGTACTTCGACAACCGTTGGTCGGTCGTGCTCTGGTTCATGACGGAGATGTAGCGTCACGTAGTTGGGCGATCCCAACGTCCATCCGGAGCCAGGTGGGACGGTGATCGCGAGGGCTGGCGGCGGGAATCGGCGAACGCGGGGGCGGCGGACACGAACTGGATCGCCGGTACCGCCCAGACGAGGTGGGCGCCGGTGCGCAGGACCCTTCGCCGACTGAGGTGGCGGTTGTCGCGTTCTTCTGGGGCACTCGGCTTGTCGTCCACTGCGCCCTTCCCGAATTCGATGCATACAAGGTGCGCTGAAGCGCACCTCTGGCGGGCATCACAGACAGTACCGGACACGGGGCTGTTTACCCCAGACCGCGAGCGGTCAGTCGCATTCCACCAGACCCAGTTCGGCCAGACGACTCCAGTGTGCTGCGCGTCAGCGATATCGGGTCCGTTCCCTGAGCTGGATCGCCAAACCTGGCCACGAGCTCAGCGGCGACCACGATCTCCTCCGTCCAGGCTGGCCCGACAGCGAACAGTGCGGCCGTGGCCAGCTCGGACAGGGCGACCACTCGACCTTCCACGAACACCACGGCCTCGTCGCCCGGCGACGTACTCGTCGATCACCGGGAGCCGGCGGACCCTCATGTCGGCCTCCTCGATCAGGCCCGTGACCACCGGGAGGAGGTCCTCGGCTTCTCGGTAGGTGATGCGGCGTAGGCCGCCCGTGCGATCCAGATGGCCGGCGACCACGTGCAGGGGCCGGTCGAGGAGCTGCAGCGCGGACGTCTGCTCTGCCAGCGCCGGCAGCGCCTCCACGGTCCGTACAGGCTCGACGCGAGGGATCGCCCGCTGCCCGTGCGGTCGAGCAGGGCGATCGCCTTGAGCCATGGCCGGGACGGAGCAACCAGAAGGCCCAGATCGGAGGGTGACTCCTGCCGCTTAGGTCCTCGGCCGTCGACCAGAACAGAGAGGGGCTTCGGGTACGGAAGGACGGTCCCGTCGTGCCGGATCGCGACGGTCTCGTCGCTGAGGTAGCCGAAGTGTCGACCCAGTGTCGCGGCGACCGTGGTCTTGCCCGAACCAGACGGCCCGACCAGGACGACCGTCGCACCGGTCTCGGGGTGGGCCAGAGCGCACGCGTGGAGCATCCAGAGCTCCCCTAGCCGCGCCTGAATGGCCGTCCTCGTTAGGTGGGAGGACAGCGTGTCCATGAGGCGCAGCTCGTCAGAGTCGGCCAGCATCGACCGCTCCCGTGCACGGGCCACGGCCTCCTCGTCGCCGTCCAAAAAGAGCTCGACGACGGTTGCTGGCGAACGGTCGGCGGGATCGGCGAGGCACCGCTCCCAGGCCGTGGTGACCAAGTCAGCCAGCCGCTCAGCCCCTCGGCCGCTGAGCGCGAGGTCGATCCGCGTCTCCAGGAGCGTCAGGCCAATGCAGTAGTTGTGCGCACGGCCAGCAACGGTCACTCACCGAGCGTAGACTCCCGCGATACCGCCTACCCTGAGCCGGGGGGCCGCCCAACTGCCCCGTCAGGGAGGACTGACCACGCGATGGAACTCGGGGACTACTGGCGGCTCTTGCGCAGGCACTGGCTCGCCGGCCTGGCGATCGTCGTGGTCACCGTAGGTATCGCCGGCGCCTACACGCTGACCCAGCCCAAGGTTTACACAGCCGATGCGAACGGTTTCGTGTCGACGGGAGCTTCGGACAACCCGGCTCTGGGCTCGGTGAACGACCAGCTGGCGAAGTCTCGCGCCACCTCCTACGTCGACGTCGCCACCAGCCGAGCCACCGCGCAGGCGGTCATCGACGAGCTCGGCCTGGACACCAGCCCCGCCAGTCTGGTGGGGCACATCTCAGTCACCCAGCCCAAGGACACGGTGCTGCTGAAGATCTCCGCGTCGGCGGGCACTCCCCTGGAGGCCCAGCAGCTGGCTGACGCATGGGTGCGGGCGCTGGCCTCCCAGGTGCAGCAGATCGAAGACCCCTCAGGATCCGGAGCAGCCGGCAACCCCCAGGTGCTACCCATCGAGTCGGCTGCGCTGCCCACGGCTCCGGCCTCCCCGAACCCCAAGCTCAATCTCATGCTTGGCGCCGTGCTCGGCCTCGGGCTCGCCTTCGGCTACGCGATGCTGCGGCGCACGATGGACCGCAAGCTGCGCACCAAGGAAGACGTGGAGTCCAGATTCGCCATCAGCGTCGTCGGGGGCATCCCGATGGCGCAGGTGCTGGCTCAGGACAAGGCCGGGCACGCCAAGATCGCTGTCGACGCCGAGGTGTTCACCGCGGCCACCGGTGCAGCAGCGGAGGCGTTCCGCAAGCTGCGCACCAACCTGATGTATATGAACATCGACCACCCGCCGCGGGTCGTCGTGATCACCAGCCCGATGCCGGGCGACGGGAAGTCGACCGTGGCCGCCAACCTCGCTGCCGCGATCGACTCCACCGGCCAAAAGGTGGTGCTGATCGACGGTGACCTGCGCCGCCCGACCGTGGCCACGCTGTTCGGTCTGGTCGAAGGCGTTGGGCTGACCGACGTGCTGGCCGGGCGGATCCACCTCGAGGACGCCCTGCAGCCGACCGATGCGCACCCCAACCTGAGCGTCCTCGGGGCGGGCGCCATCCCACCGAACCCGAGCGAACTGCTCGGGTCGCAGGTCATGTATGAGCTGCTCCAGAAGCTCGCGTCGGACGCGCTGGTGGTGATCGACGCGCCGCCGCTGCTTCCGGTCACCGACGCCGCGGTGCTGACGACCAGCTGCGACGGCGCCTTCGTCGTGGTGTCCGCGGGCCAGACCCTCGACACCCAGCTCGGCTCGGCTTTTGATCAGCTCACCACCGTCGGGGCCAGGCCGCTCGGAGTGATCCTCAACCGGGTGGCGAAGCGCGACACAGGCAGCGGCTACTACGACCAGTACAGCGGCTACGTGGAATCCGGCGAGAGAAGCCGACACAAGAAGTGACGAGCGGCGCAGAGGTCGTGTGGCAGCACGCCGAGACCCTCGCGGTGATCGAGAGCGATGACCGCGTCGCTCTTATCGACCTGAAGCGCCCCAGCGATCCGCCGCGAGTGCTCGAGGGTTCGGCCGCGGCGATCTGGAAGGCCGTCGACGGCGTGCGGCCAGTCTCGGTCGTGGTGGATGCGGTGGCCGAGGCTCTTCGAGGTCGAGCCGTCCGACGTCCGCGGAGACGTACAGGACTTCCTGGGCTCGCTGGCGGCTGCAGGGTTGCTCGAGGCGTCGTGACGGTGGATTCGGGAGTGCGGCTCCGCGCGGCCGAGGCCGTTCCTCTGGCGCACGCCCTAGTCGCTCACGTCGCGAACGAGGCCGGCATCCGAGTCCTGGCCATCAAGGGGCCGGCTGTGGCTCAGCAGGGGTTGCGCCAGGAGCGGGACTCCGCCGACGTGGACGTGCTGGTCCACCCGCGAGACCTCGACACGCTCGTGGACCGCTGGTTGCGATGGGGTGGAAACGGGGTGTCGACGGGGACGGCACGTCGGCTTCATGCCCTCCCACGCCGTCAACGTGCTGAACGACCACTGGCCGATCGGGATCGACGTCCACCACTACTTCCCCGGATTTCTGGCCGACCCGGGCGAGGTGTTCGACGCGCTGTGGGCTCGACACGAACTGATCAGCCTGGCCGGAGTGCCCGTCCCCGCGTGCGACCCGGTGGGTCAGGTCGCGATCGTGGCGCTGCACCACCTGCGGGACAGTCCGGACGCCGAGAGCGCTGCCGCTGGTGGACCTCGCGCGAACGCGCGCGGGCGACGTTGTCGACTCAGGACTTCGCGGACCTCGTCCAGCTGGCGCATGACACCGATGCGACGGAGACCTTGCGGCCGTTCCTGCTCAAGCTGGGCGTCGGCGCGGACGGAGCTCGGGCCGGTGCAGCACCCCGAAGCGCTCGAAGCTTGGCGCAGGCGAGTCCCGCCAGGTCGGGTACGAGGCGTGGTTCGTGCACTTCGCGCACACGCCCAAGCGCCAGTGGCCGCGGCGCGTTCTGGCACGCGCTGATGCTCACCCCCGAGGAGATCTACGCCTCCAGTCACGTCGTGCCCGGTGAGGCGAACCTGACGATGCTGCGGCTGCGCCGAATCCGCCGCGGCGTCGCGGGAGTGCCGCGGACGGTCAATGGCCATGGCGAGATCGCGCCGGGACTCGCCGGAGCGGTGAGCTCAGGCCTGCGGGGCCGTACCGCCGCCGACCAGTGCCGGAACCACGATCGCGAGCAGCTCGTCGATCCGGGCGGCGGCCTTGGCGTTTGCGGCGCGGCCACGCCGGTAGGGGTCGCGCAGGTCGTGCTCAGAACGGACCGGGGGTTGGCGCCGGCCGGCCTCGGTCACGAGCTCCCGACCGCGCAGCCCGCTCCGCGTGACGACCTCGGCGAACTGGCCGAGCGTGAGGACCTTTCGGAACGCCCGAGGGTCCTCCTGGAGCAGGAACGACCGGTGCGCGGCCTCGGCGGTGAGGACCAGGTCGGCCTCATGGACCATCGCGCGGCTCACCTTCCTGCTGGCAAAGCCCTCGGCGGTCGCGCCCGGCGGCAGGAACTCAGCGATGTCGCGGTTCAGCGGCTGGGCGGGCAGCCCGTAGGTGCCGGCGCTGCTGAAGGTGACGTTGGCGGCGGCGCCAGCCAGGTGGCGTGCCGCGACCTCCGCATAGGCGGAACGGCAGATGTTGGCGGTGCAGACGAACAGGACCCGGAGGGGGGCGTCAGGCTCGGCCCCGGGGTCGCTGTCTTTTGCCTCGATCACGCTGCGGATCATGCCAGCCGAGGCGCCGCAGACCCTGGGCGCGGCCCACCTGCCGACCCCAGTTGAGGGCCACTCGGGGTACGTCATCACTAACGGTGAATTCGGGGTCACTCCTGCTAGGCTGCCCGCGCGTCCGACGCTGTCGACCTCACAGGGGATTCACGCCATGACCCAGTCCTTCCGCAACAAGGCCATCGCCGTCGGGACCGGCGTACTCCTCACGTTGTCCCTGTCTGGTGTGACCGCCACGGCCGATGAGGCCTACCCGCCCGGCGTGACCCCGGTGAAGTGCAAGATCAAGACGATCAAGCACAAGTCGAAGCTCAAGATCAACGTGAACCCCAACCAGGGCAGCGGTTTCTACAAGTTCAAGATCGACAAGAAGATCGACGGCAAGTGGTATCGCTACCTGCACAACTACAAGACCGAGGGCTCCAAGGAGACCAAGGTCGTGAACGTGAAGAAGGGCAAGTACCGCGCCCACTGCATCGGGAAGTACGGCTACACCACGGCCAACTCCAAGACGGTGAAGATCAAGAAGTAGCTGCGCACGCCCGGTCGACGATGCTCGTCTGCTGAGGCAGCGCCAGCGGCTGCTCGGGAGCCGTGGCCGGACCGTCGTCCGCCGGCTCGCTGAACTCCACGGTGACGGTCCGCTCGTCGCGGGGTGGGAGCACGAGGTTGAGCAGCACCGCCACCCGACCTTGCTCGCGGAAGATCTGGTACTGCGAGGACTTCCCGTCGATGGCCACCTCGAGCACCTGGGCATGGTTCGGCAGGTAGAGCTGGACCAGGCTGGAGTTGATCGGCCCGTTCGGGCCGACCTTGGCCGGGGAGATCGCGTAGTCGGGAAGCTTGGCGCCCTCAGGGATGGCGTTGGTCAGGCCGACCTTGACCGTGGACTCGACCCGGCCGGGCTGGGGTCCGGGGCAGCGGCCGACCTCGTAGGTCAGAGACCGCTCGAGGTAGGCGTCCAGCTTTGATCGCGGACGAGTCGATGACCACGAAGTCGACGTTGTGGCCGTCCGGCACGGCGAGGGTGCCGCCGATGCCTGCTTGCAGAATCTGCTCCTGCACGTCCGGGTCGACCGACCAGAGCTGGATGCGCCGCTGGCTCAGGGCCTCGCCCAGCGCGGCGACCAGCGCGGCTCGGTTGGTGGACTCGGTCAC
Organism: uncultured Actinomycetota bacterium; assembly: GCA_963819985.1. Classification (GTDB taxonomy): domain Bacteria; phylum Actinomycetota; class Actinomycetes; order DATJPE01; family DATJPE01; genus JANPBY01. Next base: position 92,558 of record CAWFYH010000004.1, read on the forward strand.
GACGTCGAGGGCCCCGCGGGTGGCGGCCTCTTGGTAGGCCTTGCGCGCCGGGACGTCTTCTCCCGTGGGGAACTTCTCGTAGATCCCCTTGAGGGCGAACTCGGTGAGCTGGGCGCCGGTCAGGGACGTACCGTCCGGCATCGTCACCGTCTCCCCCGTGGCGGTCACCAGGTCGCCGAGGGCGAAGATGTCGGCCGAGAACGCCCCGTCGAGCTTCTCCCCGGTCTTCACCTGCCAGGACTTGAGCCAGAGCAACCCGGCGTCGGGGAAGTGCGGCGAGATGTTGAGGTTCGGGACCAGCCGTACGCCGTCGCTGTAGCGCTTGATGAAGTCGGCGCCGAGCACGGGCGGGGTGTAGGGGACGTTGGGCAGGTCGGAGTTGCTGCCGACCTTCTCGAAGGTGAGCTTTCCGCGGTCGGCGCTCGACGATCGCGTAGGTGCCCATGAAGCCCCCGGTGCCGCGGGCCTCGTTGGGGTTGAGGATGGCCACGAAGTAGCGCTTCGGGCCGTCGGCGCCCAGCAGGGGCGGCACGAGGTGGGTCACCTCGATCGCCGTGTCCAGGGTGTCGTCGAGCTGGTCGAGCTGGCTGGCCAGCTGGGTTGCCGCCTCGTCGACGCGCGCCGATCACCGGGTCGCCGGCGGCGCGCGAGGGCGCTTGGGTCAGGGTCTGCGCGGCTGCGGCGACTCCGACTTCGGCGTTGGCCAGCGGGTCGGCGGCCGCTCTCGAGGGCGGCGACGTCGACGGATCCGTCTGGGGCGACCAGGGTGTCGGGGTCGAGGCCGCCGAGGACGCTGACCGCTGGGCCGAGTGCGGTCAGGGCCTGGTCGAGGGACGTCGCCACGGCTCTGGACCGCTGTTGCGGAGTCGCCGTACCTCGGAAGGTGGGTGGCCAGCTTCCACATGGGGCCGTTGACCGCTTGTGCCGCTGAGCTGGCGTGCTCGGCCGCTGCGTCGAAGTCGTCTTGGGCGGCGGCGAGGTCGGTGGCTTTGAGGGCCGCTTGGGCTTGCACGAGCTCGTCGCGGCTGGCGGTCAGGTTGTTGTAGGTGGAGCGCGTGGTCAGGCCAACCCAGGTGAGCAGGCCGAGCACCACGATCGCGAGCCCGGCCAGGCCGATCAGCCAGCGGCGGCGGGTCTTCGGCTTCCGGGTGCCGGGTTTCGCGCCGGGCTCGCCGTTCGGAGTCGTACCGCCGGTCGCGCGGTGCGAGCCGCCGTGCTTACCTGCGGCCATCTGCCTTGCGGGTCAGCGGTCGCTGCGCATCGTGCTGACTGTCCTGCAGCGTCATCGCCTTCCCCCTTCATGGTCTGCTCAACGGTCTCGGTTGCTCGACGTACTCAGCCCGTCGACGGTTCCGACGACTTCTTCGAAGGGGTCGGTCAGCCGGGTGGGGTCCGCGCTTTGCTGGTCGCCGGTTGGTGGGGTCGAACTGTTCGAGCTGTTCGGCCTCCTGTAAGTCGAACAGTTCGACTTGCAGGGTCTATAGACCACGAAAGTCAAACAGTTCGGCAGGCGCGACGATGGTACGCGGTCTCGGGTCGGTCGCCTTGTCGCCGAGCCCCCCGCTGCCCAGTCGAACTGGACGCCAGAGGTGGTCTGTCACGCGTGGGGCAGCACCCACAGGGCGTCGCGCAACTCGGAGTTGCCGGCGAAGAAGAACAGGTCCTCGCCCGCTCCGGTCAGCCGATCCGGGGACTCCCCTTCGGGGGCGACGCCCGGGACCAGCGTGGTGCCGCTCTTGGTGCCGTCGGATTCCCACAGCTCGTGAGCTTGGTGGGCGTCAGCAGCGGCGGTGAAGTACAGGGTGCCGGCCACGTTCGTGAGGGACCAGGGGCTGGAGGACCCGCCGGGCTGGATGTCCTTCACCATGACGGTGCCCTTCGAGCTTCCGTCGGACTTCCACAACTCACGGCCATGGACGCCATCCGCAGCCGAGAAGAACAGCGTGCCGTCCACGTTCGTGAGCAAGACGCCGATGTCGACACCCACTTCGGGGTCCAGGAAAGGGAAGGACGAGCCGCCCTTGACGGATGTTCTTCACCATGGCGGTGCCCTTCGAGCTTCCGTCGGACTTCCACAGCTCACGGCCGTGCGCGCCGTCGGACGCCGTGAAGAAGAGCCGGTGACCGACCCTCGTGAGCCTGGAGGGGCTGGAGGACCCGCCCGGACGGAGGTTCTTCACCATGACGGTGCGCTTCGAGGTGCCGTCGGACTTCCACAACTCAGCGCCGTGGACACCATCGTTTGCGCTGAAGAACACCCGTCGCCCGATCGCCGTGAGCGTGTGGTCGGACTCCGTGACCCCGCCGATCTCGGTGGGTCCGCCGGCCCGGATGTCCTTGACCATGACAGTGCCGCTCGAGGTGCCGTCGGACTTCCACAACTCACGGCCATGGGCGCCGTCGGTGGCGGTCAAGAACAGGGTGCCGTGGACGTTCGTGAGCAAGTCTGGGTCGGAGGAACCACCTGCACGGATGTTCTTCACGAGGGCCGTGCCCGCCGGCGTGCCGTCGGACTTCCACAACTCCCTGCCGCGCACACCGTCACTGGCCGAGAAGAACAGCGTGCCGTCCACGTTCGTGAGGTAGGCGGGGTAGGAATCCCCCGCGGCGAAGATGTCCTTGACCATGACGGTCCCGGCCTCGGTGCCGTCGGACTTCCACAGCTCGGCGCCGTGCTCGCCGTCATCAGCGGTGAAGAACAGCGTGCCGCCGACCTTCGTGAGGAAGTAGGGGTTGGAGGAGGAGCCCGTCGGGAAGATGTCCTTGACCATGACGGTCCCGGCCTCGGTGCCGTCGGACTTCCACAGCTCACAGCCACCGGCAGCGTCGTACCCAGCGAAGAAGAGGACACCGCCAGGCCCGGCCACCCTGGTTCCGGGCATCGAAGCGCCGCACTCGCCAGGCTGGCTGACCCGGTCGGTGACCCGGTGCGCCGACGGCGCTGCCACTCCCATCGACGGCGAAGCGGCGACCACCGACAGCGAGGCGGCCATCACCATGGCGGCGGCCGGCGCCACCACTGCACTCCATCGAACTCGCGTCATCGCTGAACCCCCATGTTGCCGACGAGGTCCCGCTTGGGTCCCCCGGCTCCGAACGCCTGACGCCGTACAGAATAACGACCCGCTCGCCTCATCCCAGCGCGGTTCGGGTTGCCGAGCGCGGAATCCTCTGGTGCCCTCGGTCGACGAGATGGGGGTGAGTTCCGCGCTCGCTGGTCGCCCGGTCGGTGCGACCTGTTCGACCTCCTGCACGTCGAACTGTTCGACTTGCAGGGTCTATAGACCCCGAAAATCAAACAGTTCGACATTCAGGGTCCATGACTCCGACCGGTCTGATTTGGCTCACCCCGTTGATCCGGCAGCGATGAGCGCTGGGAGCTTGGAGCGGTCGAAGCAGTAGGTGTACATCCGGTCGGCGTCGATGCGGATGTAGCGGGCCAGCTCGGGGGTCGGCGTCCACTCCTCGGGGGCTCCGCCGTCGTAGACCGCCTCCCACATCGGGCGCAGCGCTCGGGCCTCGTCGGTGCCGCCGCGGACGACGTACGCCCTGCCGTGGACCGTGATCGAGATGTCATCGCCCACGACGTGGGTCGCGCTGACCACGGGGCGTGCCTCGAGGTGGCGCGCCCGCACCGCGTCGCCTGAGGTGGAGAACCAGAAGTGGCCGTGCAGGAACAGCCCGTCGACGGCGCCGACCCGCGGCTCGCCTTTGGCGGTGACCGTGGCGAGGGCGAGGTGCTTGACGCCGACCAGGTAGGCGGCGACCTCCTCGGCGGTGAGCCGGCGCTCGGAGTCGATGATCGACGTGAGGTGGCTGCCGGCTTCGGCGAAGGAGCGGTCGATCAGGTCTTGCAGCTCGGTGAGCTCCTCGGGCGTCTCGTACACCTGCTCCAGCGTGCCACTTCTCGCCCGTTGCTTGCCGCCGTTTGCGCGCTACCGGATGATCAGGACGGCGTTATCGCCCCCGAGCTGGCCTGTGCAGGGCGAACGTGCAGTCCTCGTGGCAACCTGCTCATGGGACACAGGCGGGATTCTGTCCACAGATGGAGATCCGTCGGTCGCGGACCCGGCGCACCGGCGCTTCGCTACCTGGGTGCGCCCTATTGACGACCGGCTTGTGCTGCCAGAGGTGTTCACCACCAGGCAGGCCGCCGCGGCGGGGGTCTCCCCCAAACAGCTGCGCGGACCGGGGTTCACCCGGGTCCTGACCGGTGCGTACGTGTCGGCCCGGGTGGAGGTCACCGAGCGGGTACGGGCTGTCGCTGCGCTGCTGGTCGTGCCGGACGGCCTGCTCAGCCATCGCAGCGCAGCCGCCGCGCTGCGGCTGCCGACCGGCGTCTTCGAAGGCGCCTGCACCACGTGCTCGCTGTCGGCGGCTCCCGAGACTCGGCACCGGCAGCGACCTGGTCTCGTGATCCACCGCGCGTCGGTGCCGCTCGACCAGCGCACCCCGACGGCGTGGGGTGCCGCGACCTCGGCCGCCCGGACCTTTCTGGACCGGGCCGCTGAGCTGTGCTTCGAGGACCTGGTCGCCCTCGGCGACGAGATCCTGCGCCGCCAACTCGCCCGGCCCGAGGAGCTGGCTCGGGTGGTGGCGTGGGGCACCGGACGACGCGGCGCGGTCCAGGCGCGCCGAGCTCTCGGCTGGCTCAATCCTGGCGCCGCGTCGCCCATGGAGAGCTGGGCCCGGGTGCGCATGCTGTTGGGCGGCCTGCCGCACCCGGAGCTCAACGCCGTCCTCCGCGACCGTGCCGGCGGCTGGCTCGCCAGCGGAGACTTCGTCTGGCGCGCGGCACGGCTGGTCGTGGAGTACGACGGAGTCGTACACCTGCCGGAGGCTGCGCGCCGTGCCGACGCGCGCCGGCGGGCGCTGCTCACGGCCGAGGGCTGGACTGTCGTCACGATCACGGCCGACGACGTGCTGCGGCGGCCGGACGCGATGGTGGCCCTGATCGGCTCGCTGCTGGCCGCGGCGGCCTGAGGATGGTCGGCGAGGTCGTACGCCTGCGAGGACTGCGCGATCGCCCTTGGACCGCCCGACAGAGGGCGATTCTGCAGTCCTGAGCATCGATGCAGGCGGAGCTGAGGCCGCGCACCCTGATGTCGTGATCAAGTTACTCTCGGGCGCGTGGCGTCCGGGCTGCTCACCGACCAGTACGAGCTGACCATGCTGCAGGCCGCCCTGCGCGACGGGACGGCCGGGCGACGGTGCGTGTTCGAGCTGTTCGCGCGACGGCTGCCGGAGGGGCGGCGGTTCGGCGTGGTCGCGGGCACGTCGCGGCTGGTGTCGGCGATCTCGGAGCTGCGGTTCTCCGCCGAGGAGCTGGACTTCCTGCTCGAGGACGGGGTCGTCGACTCGGCCACCTGCGGGTGGCTGGCCGACTATCGGTTCGGCGGCGAGATCGTCGGCTACGCCGAGGGCGAGCTCTACTTCCCCGGCTCCCCCGTGCTCACCGTCGAGGGGACCTTCGCCGAGGCGGTCCTGCTCGAGACCCTCGCTCTGTCGGTGCTCAACCACGACAGCGCCATCGCGTCGGCGGCCGCCCGGATGGTGGTCGCCGCGGACGGGCACCCGTGCATCGAGATGGGGTCGCGGCGCACCCACGAGGAGGCCGCCGTGCACGCGGCGCGAGCCGCCTACCTGGCTGGGTTCGACTCCACATCAAACCTGGCGGCCGGCCAGCGCTACGACGTACCGACCACCGGCACCGCAGCGCACGCCTACACGATGGTGCACGACGACGAGCTGAGCGCGTTCCGCGGGCAGGTGGCCGCGCTCGGGGTCGGGACGACGCTGCTGGTGGACACCTACGACCTGACCCAGGGCATCGCGCATGCCGTGGAGGCCGCCGGGCCGGGGCTGGGGGCGATCCGGATCGACTCCGGCGACATGGCGGTGCTGGCTCGCCAGGCCCGGGCGCAGCTGGACTCCCTGGGCGCGACCGGGACCAAGATCGTGCTGTCCGGCGACCTGGACGAGCACAGCATCGCCGCGCTGAGTGGGGAGCCGGTCGACGTGTTCGGCGTGGGTACGTCGGTCGTCACCGGGTCGGGCGCGCCGACAGCGCAGTTCGTCTACAAGCTGGTCGAGGTGGACGGCCGGCCGGTCGCCAAGCGCTCGGAGTCGAAGACGACGGTCGGGGGGCGCAAGGTTGCCGTTCGCCGGCATCGTTCTTCTGGGACTGCCGTGGAGGAGGTCTTGAGCGCTGCGGGTCCGGCTGCTCCTTCGGTCGGGGACCGCGCGCTGCAGCAGACGTACGTCTCCGCCGGGCACCTCGCCTCGCCGCTGCCCACCCTCGAGGAGTCGCGGGCGCACCTGCAGGCGGTCCTGGGGACGCTGCCCTGGGAGGGGCTCAAGCTCTCCCGCGGCGAGCCGGCCATCCCGACGGTCCAGGAACACCCGCAACGGGGCAATTCACTACGGCCCTGACCGGTGGGAATTACCCCGTTGCGAGGGTTTCCGAGGGGGGACCCATCCGGAAGGCGTACGGCTCCGAAGGCACGGGTGGACGTCCAATCCATCTGTCCCCCTCACCTAGGAGTCCCCCGTGAGATCCCCCAAGAAGATGACGATCGCCGGGGCGGGAATCGCCACCTTGGCGCTCGCCTTCGCCGGTCCGCCCCTGATCGCCGGGGCAGCCGACCACCTCGACGCGCCCGGGCTGACCGCGCCGTCGGGTCGGGCCGACGCTGACATCACCGACATCTACGCCTTCCAGGGCAAGAACGCGTCGCACACGGCGCTTGTCCTCAACACCGGGCCAGGGGCGGGCGCGATCGCTCCCCTCGACTACGGCTCGGACGTGGCGTACATCATGAACATCGACCGCAACGGAGACGCCAAGCGCGACAAGTCCTTCGTCTTCCGCTTCGGCAAGGGCAACGGAACCGGCGTCGGTCAGGCGTACACCGTCACCCGCTACAACGGCAGCTCGCTCCACCACGGCAAGCAGATCGCCAAGGGTTGGACGGGCAAGAAGACCTACATCGGGCACGGCGCTCGCGTGTTTGCGGGCCTGCGCTCCGACCCGTTCTTCTTCGACCTCGACGCCTTCCAGGGTGCCGTGGGTGGAGTGGACAACGGCCGGACGTTCTGCGACAAGCAGACGACCGACTTCTTCGCGCCGCTCAACGTCAACTCGATCGTTCTCGAGGTGCCGGACAAGTGGCTCGGGAAGAAGATCGGCTACTAGGCGATGACCCGCACCGCTGACGGTCGCGTGGACCGGATGGGTCGCCCGGCGATCAACACCGTGTTCAACCACGGCCAGGAGAAGAACATCTTCAACCGGATCCAGCCTTCGCGTGACCAGGCACTGTTCCGGGAGAACATCGTCAACACGTTGAAGTCACTCGGTGGCTACACCAACGCCCAGGCCGGCGGCCTCGCCGACGTCCTGCTGCCCGACGTGTTGACCTACGACACCCGTACGGCTGCCGCCGGCCCGCTCAACGGCCGCGCGCTGGCTGACGACGTCATCGACGCCGAGCTCGGGATCGTCACCAACGGAGCCATCTCCAGTGACTGCGTTGACGCTCACACCGACTACAAGAGCCACTTCCCCTACGTGGGCGCGGCTCACTAAGTCGGTCTCCGGCCCGGGTGCTGGTGTGCATGGCACCAGCCGCCCGGCCACCCGGTCGGCGGGACGCGTACCGCTGCGACGTCCCGCCGACCGGCCCCCTCCTTCGCACGGCTCTCCCGGAAGTCAAACAGTTCGACTTGCAGGGTCTATGGCCCCCGAAAGTCAAACAGTTCGCCTTTCAGGAACGGCACCGCCTCGACAAGCGCGCTCGCCCGATCTGCCGCCCCCTCTGCTCCTTCGTTGCTGCGTCCTTCCCCCACGCACCAACCGCACTCCCCCGAAGCCCAGCCCGTACGCCCACAGTCTCGAAAGGCCACGTCGTGTCCCGCACCCACACCGACAGCACCGACACCGCCAGCAACAACACCCCTGAAAGTCCGCCAGACCCCGGGGTCAGCCCGGGGAGAAGGCGGGTGCGGGACTGGCTGCCGGGGATCGCGCTGATCGTCGTCGCGCTGCTGGTGGTCGGGACGGCGTACGTCGTGCGCAGCCCCTCCCCCGAGGATGCGGCGGCGCAGAGCGACGGGGCGTACGACGAGTTCGAGGCCCCCGACGCCCCCGACGTCACGACCCCGCCGCTGCCCGCGGCCTCCGCCATCGGCATCGCGCTGGCCGACGGCAACGTCGACGCAACCATCGCCCGCCTCGAGCAGAGCACCGCGACGACGGGCTCCCCCGGAACGCTGTCGCTCCTCGCGCGGCTGCTCCTGCAGCGCGCGGCGGTCACCGGCGACGCCGACACCTACAACCGGGCGGTCAGCGCACTCGACCGCGGCATCCAGGAAGCACCCGACGACCTGGCGCTGCGTGCGCAGCGGGCCTCGGCGCGAATCACCACCCACGACTGGGTCGGTGCGCGCAAGGACGCGGCCTTCGTGCTCGCGATCAACCCCGACGACCCGGGTGCGCTTGGTGCGGCCTACGACGCGGCGTTCGAGACCGGCCGCTATGCCGCCGCCGGTCGCTACCTCGACCAGCTGTCCACCCTCGCGCCGGACCGTGCGCAGGTGCTGCTGCGCGAGGCACGCTGGGCCGAGCTGCACGGAAACCTGATCACCTCGGCGGCCTTCGCCACGCGAGCCGCCGCGGCTGCGGACGCCGACGGTGCTGTGGGTACGGCTCGCGCAACCTACGACCTGGTCATCGGCAAGCTCGCCCTCGACGAGGGTCGCTATGACGTGGCCGTCGGCGCCTACCAGTCCGCTCTTTCCGCCGCCCCTGGCTGGCACGCCGCGTTGGCCGGGCTCGGTGCTGCGCTGGCAGCAACGGGCGACCTGACCGGCGCCGAGGCGGCCTTGGCCCAGGCCGGCGACACCGTGCCGTTGCCGGGGACGTTGAGCGCGCTGGGCGACGTACGCACCGCTCTCGGCGACAAGGCCGGCGCCGCCGATGCCTACGGCACCGTCGAGGTGGTTGCCAAGCTCGAGTCGGTGCAGCAGCTGTTCAACCGCACGGTGGTCCTGTCTCGGGCCGGCCGGGGCGTGCACACTGCCGCGGCCGTCGCCGAGGCGCGCGCCGAGCTCACCACGCGCAAGGACGTCTATGGCTATGACGCGCTGGGGTGGGCGCTGCTCGCCGATGGTCAGCCGAAGGCGGCGGTTCGGGCGGCCGACGCCTCGTTGCGGCTCGGCACCCAGGACCCGCGCCTGCTGGCGCACGCCGGTCTCGCGCACGCGGCCGCCGGTGATCGGGCGCAGGCCAGGACGCTGCTGGCCGAGGCGGTGGCTCTGAGTCCGACCGTCGACCCGGTGCTGATGGACCGGGTGCGGGCCGAGCTCGCCGTCCTCGGCGCTGGGACCGCGCGATGAGGTTTCGACGGCTTGCGGTTGCGCTGGGCGCGGTGGTGGCCGCTGCCTCGGTGTCGGTGGCGCTGGCACCGGCGGCAAGCGCCCACCCGCTCGGCAACTTCACGCGCAACACCTACGTCGGCGTGACCGTCACGGCCGACCGCGTCCTGGTCGACCATGTGCTCGACCTGGCCGAGGTGCCGACGTTCCAGGAGCGGCGCGCGATGGACACCGACGGCGACGGTGCAGTGTCCGACGCCGAGGCCGCGGCCTGGGGTGCTGCTCGTTGCGCGTCTGCTGCTGGGCAGATCGTCGCGACGACGACACAGGGCGCCTTGACCTGGAAGATCACCCGCAGCGCGGTGACGTTCCCCGAGGGCCAAGGCGGACTGCCGACGACCCGCCTCGAGTGCGCGCTGACCAGTCCGTCCGGTGCGGCTTCGGGCCTCGAGCTGGCTGTCGCCGTCGAGTCCGGACGGGTCGGCTGGCACGAGGTCACCGCTGCTGGTGACGGGGTGAAGCTGACCAGCGACGTACCCGCAGAGTCGGCGAGCCAGCGACTGACCGCCTACCCGGTCGGGGTCAGCCCGATCGACGTGGAGAGCGCGTCGATCACGTGGACGGGTGTGAATGGTGGTGGCGCTGGGAAGGGCACTGGCGACGGGACGGGCGACGGCGCGGCTGCGGCGGAGGGGACCGCAGGCGCTGCCGGAGCGTCGGCTGGATCGGCTTCATCTGCTTCTTCGGCTGGCGCAACGTCGGCCGAAGCGGGTCTCACCGCCATCGCGCCGCGCGGGCTGGACGGCGCCACCCGGGCCTTCACCAACCTGGTCGGCGCGCACCAGGTGACCGTGGGCTTCGGCCTGCTGGCCCTCGCGATCTCGCTGGCGCTGGGCGGACTGCACGCGTTGGCTCCCGGGCACGGCAAGACCCTGATGGCGGCGTCGCTCATCGGCACCGAGGGTCGCCGGCGGGATGCGCTCTGGTGCTCGGCGCCTCCGTCACGACCGCCCACACTGCGGGGGTCGTGGTGCTGGCCCTGGCGTTGTCGGTGTCATCGACCATCGCCCCCGAGACGGCCTACCCCTGGCTCGGCCTGGCCAGCGCCACCCTCGCGGTCGGAGTCGGGATCAGCTTGTTCGGTTCGGCGCGTCGCGGCGGCGGGCTGAACGGGCTGCACGGTCACTCGCACGGTCCCGGCGGCCACACCCACGGCCCTGGTGGCCATTCGCACGGTCACCCGCACGAACCTGGTGGTCACTCCCACGGGCCTTCGTCGCTTGGCGACCACGGGCACAGCCACGACGACTCTCCAGTGCTGGCCGTCTCGGCGGCAGGTACGGCCACGCTGGTCGCCGCCCCTGAGCAAGAACCCGCGCACCCGCACGGCGCCGCTCACCCCCACCCGCAGAGCCTCGGACGCCGCCTCGCACGCCCACGAGGCCGTCGAGGCAGAACCCGTTGCGCCGTACGGCAATCGCGCCCCGACCCGGCGCATCGTCGCGCTCGGCCTCGCCGGCGGACTGGTCCCCTCACCGTCGGCGATCGTGGTGCTGCTGGCCGGCTTCGCGCTGGGCCGCTCGTGGTTCGCACTCCTGCTGGTGCTCGCCTACGGCGTCGGCATGGCCTTCACCCTGACGATGATCGGCGTCATCGTGGTCCGCGCCGGGGGGCTGACCCGCAGGGTGGCTGCGGGTGGAGTGCTGCCACGGCCCGTCGTCGCCGTACTCACCCGGCTGCCCCTCATCGCCGCGTGCGTCGTGATGTCGGCCGGTCTGTGGCTCGGAGTCCGCAGCATCCTCGCCATGTAGCCGGCTCCCCGCTCGCAACGGGGAAGCTTGCTACGGCCAGAGCCGTAACAAACTTCCCCATTGCGAACGGTTAGACGAGCTCGGCGCGCTGCCAGCGGCGAGTGGTCGCGAACGCTCCGGCCAGACCCACGGGAACGGCGAGCAGCAGCTGGATGGGTACGACATCCGTGGCGGCGGCCTCCCCACCCATCCCGGACCACAGGGACGGCGCGGCGTAGGGGAACCAGCCGCCAGCACCCGTGGCAGTGATGATCTGCGTGACGACGACCATCCCCAGCAGCGCGGAGATGCCGGCGAGGTAGCCCCTCAACACCGTGGCCACCCAGGCGAAGGGCATCGTCAGCGCCGTCATGAGGCAGACGACCGCGAGCACCTGGGCCGCCGCCTGCAGCCCCTGCTGGCCCGGCAGGTCGAGCCCAACGAGGAGCCCGAGCGGCAGGCTCACGACGACGGCGCCGATCCCACAGGCCAGCGCCCACATCGACACCACCACGAGCTTCGCGGCGGCCACCTCCCACTGGGCGGTCGGCAGCGCCAGCAGCGATCCCACGGTGCCGTCGGTGAACTCACGTCCGACGACCCAGCTCAGGAGCACACCGACGGCCAGCAACGCGGCGATGGACATGATCTGAGCGATCAGGCCGAGGTAGGCGTCCCAGCCGGTGCCGATCAGCATCGGCGCGACCTTCAGCGCCAACGGGCTGTCGCTGCTGGACCGCGAGATCGCGACGGCTCCGGCCGCGGCGGCGGGCACCAGCAGCACCAGGACTGCCGCGGTGACCCGAGCCGCGGGGGAACGTCGGAGCTTGAGCAGCTCGACGGCGAGCGCGGCGCGCATCAGACCTCCTCGAGTGCATAGACCATGGCGAAGAACTGCTGCTCCAGGTCGGCGGTGCCGGGCTCGAGCGCCCCCACCACACGACCGCGGTGCAGCACGGTGATCCGGTCGGCGACCCGGGCCATCTCGTCGAGGTGGTGGCTCGAGACGAGGACGCCGGCACCTCGGGCAGCCGCGGCCGCCAGCCAGCGACGTACCCGCGCCACCCCGGCCGGATCGAGGGCGTTGGTCGGCTCGTCGAGCACCAGAAGCCTTGGGCTGTGTACGACTGCGCTGGCCAGCCCGACCCGTTGACGGTTGCCCAGCGACAGCGTGCGCACCCGCCGCTGCGCCCAGTGGTCGAGGGCCAGCTCGGCCAGCACTCGCTGGCTCGCCTGATTCGATTCTGCCGGGCTCAGCCCGCGCAGGCGCGCTGCGCACTGGACCGACTCGATGACCGTCAGCTCTGGGTAGGCGAAGGGGGTCTCGATCAGGTGACCCACCTGCCGCCAGACCGTCGACGGGGCGCCCCAGGCGGTGACCGGCCCGGAGCCGAGGTCGACCGTGACCGTGCCCCGGTCGGGGCGCAGCATGCCCAGGGCGGCGCGCATCAGCGTGGTCTTGCCCGCTCCGTTGAGCCCGATGAGCGCGTGGACCTCGCCCCTTTCAACGGTCAGGTCGACGCCGTCCAACGCTTGCTCGCCGTCGAAGGCGCGGGCGACTCCGTCGAGCCGGAGCAGCGGGTTGTCGGTCGTCGGGTCGCTCACCTGGTCGCTCACCTGGTCGCTCACCTGGTCGCTCATCTGGTCGCTGCCGTTTCGCTGAAGTCAAGGACCTGCAGGGCTCGTGCGATGCGCTCGCCGGGTGCAGCGTCGGCGTCGGCGTCGGCGTCGGCACGATCGGAGCTCGGGCTCGGGCGCACGCTCAGCAACCCGGCCATCAGGGCGCCGAAGACCGCTCCGGCCGCGGCGTCGGCCTCGAGTCGGTCGACCCCGGTCTCGGCCAGGGCCTCGGCCACCAGCGCTTCGGTGCGCCGATTGTTCTGCCAGGCCCGAGCCATCAGCCGCGGTTCTCGGACGGTCACCGCGATGCGCGTCCGGGTGACCTCGTCGACCGGCTGCGGCAGAGCGGCCCAGCTTTCGAGCACCGCTCGCCGTACTCGCTCGATCGGCGCCAGCTCGCGCGGCTGGGCGCGTACGGCCTCGGCGAGCAGCGGGTCGTACGGGTCGTCCAGGATCACGTCCTCCTTCGTGGCGAAGTGCCTGAAGAACGTCATCTCGCTCACCCCGGCCGCCGCCGCGATCTCGGCAGCGGTCGTCGCCTCGAAGCCTTGCCGCGCCACGAGGTCGAGCGCGGCAGCCTGCAGGCGGTCGCGGGTTCGAGCGGCACGGTCGGTCACCTAGCGGATGTTAGTGACTAACATTTAGGAGAGCAACGTGGTTCGAGGGCCGCCCGTCGCCGCACCGGGGAAGTTTACTGTTGCCTGAGCAGCAGCAAACTTCCCCATTGCGAGAAGTGGCACCATGGCAGCCATGCCGTCCGACCTGTCGATGGAGATCCCGGAACGGTGCGCCGGACTGCCGGAGCCACCGCTGCTCGCGCGGATCCGCGCCGGCGTGATCGGGGACGACCAGATCGTCGACGGACCGTACGGACCGCGGCGCGTCACCTACTCCGACTACACCGCGAGCGGCCGGGCGCTGGACTTCATCGAGGACTTCGTGCGCGATGAGGTGCTCCCCCGCTACGCCAACACCCACACCGAGTCCAGCGGCACCGGCCTGCAGACCACGCGGCTGCGCGAGGACGCTCGCCGGATCGTGCACGACGCGGTGAATGCCGGTGAGGACGCCGTGGTGCTGTTCACCGGCTCCGGGTCGACCGGCGCGATCGACAAGCTGCTGGGGATCCTCAACCTTCGGCTGCCCGCCGACCTCGACGACCGTTACGGCCTCACCGCGCAGATCCCGCGCTCGGAGCGGCCGGTCGTGTTCATCGGACCCTACGAGCACCACAGCAACGAGCTCCCGTGGCGGGAGTCCATCGCCGACGTGATCGTCATCCCCGAGGACCTCGACGGGCACATCGACGCCGTACGGCTGACCGAGGAGCTCGAGCGGCACGCCGACCGGCCGCTGAAGATCGGGTCGTTCTCGGCAGCCAGCAACGTCACCGGCATCGTCAGCGACACCGACGCGATCTCGTCCCTGCTGCACGCCCACGGAGCGTTGGCGTTCTGGGACTTCGCGGCCGCGGCGCCGTACGTCGACATCGACATGAACCCGTCGGACAGCGCGCACCCGGCGGCGTACAAGGACGCGATCGTCATGTCGCCGCACAAGTTCATCGGCGGGCCGGGGACCCCCGGGGTGCTCGTGATGCGCCGCGAGCTGATGACCAACCGGGTGCCGGACGTTGTCGGTGGGGGCACTGTCGCCTACGTGAACCCCGACGAGCACGTCTACCTCGCCGACCCCGTGCACCGCGAGGAGGGCGGGACTCCGGCGATCATCGAGTCGATCCGCTGCGGGATGGTCTTCGCGCTGAAGGACGCCGTCGGCACCGACGTCATCCGCGCGCACGAGGAGGACTACCTCCGGCGGGCCGTCGCCGCGTGGAGCTCTCACCCGTGCGTCGAGGTGCTCGGAAACCTTGATGCTGAACGACTTTCGATCGTGTCGTTCGTGGTGCGGCGGCCCGAGGGACGGTTCCTGCACCACAACTTCGTGGTGGCGCTGCTGAACGACCTGTTCGGGGTGCAGAGCCGCGGCGGGTGCTCGTGCGCGGGGCCGTACGGCCACCGGTTGCTCGGCATCGACCTCGAACGCAGCCACGAGTTCGAACGCGAGATCACTGCTGGCTGCGAGGGAATCAAGCCCGGCTGGGTGCGGGTGAACTTCAACTACTTCATCTCCGAGCCGGTGTTCCGCTACGTCGTCGAGGCGGTGACGCTGGTGGCCGAGGAGGGCTGGCGGCTGCTGCCCGACTATCGCTTCGACCCCGCCTCCGGGCTGTGGCGGCACCGGGCTGGGCGGTCGGAACCGCCGCTGCGGATGGGTGATGTGGGGTACGACGCCGCTGGCGAGCTCTGCTATCCGCGGACTCGTGTGGTGGCGCCGGAGTCCGTGCTGCTGGAGCACCTGGCCGATGCGCGGCGCCTGTTCGCCGAGCGGGCTGCTCTCGCCGAGGCTGCGTCTGCTGCGGGCGTTGAGGCTGGGGAGGCAGGACCGCCGGGTGAGCCGTCCGCCGAGGCAGCTGGGCCGCTCAACGGGGCGCCGTCTGGTCCCGGGGCTGAGCACACTTCGGTGAGCGCGGACTTCGAGGGGCTGCGGTGGTTCGACCTGCCGAGCGAGTGCCTGACGAAGTGAGCTGAGCCCCGAGACGAACCCAAACGCCCTGTTGATCTTGAGAGATCCACGGCGACACGCCGTACTGGAGCGTGGATCTCTCAAGATCAACAGGGTTCTCGGGTTTTGCGGGGGCTCAGTGGACGGTGAAGTGCAGGGTGTGGCTCGTGCCGTTGGCTTGATGTACGGCTCCGCTCACGCGCACCCGGTAGGTGTAGAAGCCCTTCTCGGTCGGGACGACCTTCATGGCGTAGTGCCCGTTGGCGCCGGTGGTCGTGGTGCCGACCGTGACCCAACCGGACGAGATCAGTCGCTGCCGCTTGACCGTCAGGCCGGCGACCTTCGGGGCGACGGTGCCCGACAGGGTCACCGTGCTGCTCATGTCGAGGGTGGCCTTGGAGAACGACGCCCCGACCTGCAGCTTGGCGTTCGCGGTGGCCGCTGCCTTGGCCTTCGAGCTCGACTTCGAGGTCGAGGTCGAGGTCGAGCTCGATGTCGACTTCGGCTTCACGAGGGTGCGGTTGGGCTGGGTCGTGGCGCTGTAGCGGTACCACGATCCGCCCACCCACAGCTTCCAGTAGGAGGTCGTCTTCGGCGAGCGAGTCCTGGCCATGGTGCCCTTGGCGTCGGTGGTCCCGTGCGCGGCGTTCTTCCACTTGCTGGAGTTGATGCCGCGCCGGTAGAGGACCCAGTCCTCGCCGGCGATCGGCTTGCCGGAGGCCGTACGCACCGTGGCGTGCACCTTGACGCTGCCGCCGCGGACCATGTCTCCCGCGAAGAGCTCGACCTTCGGGGAGGTCTTGGCGATGCTGCGCGCGTAGTCCCGCAGCCGCTTCCACTGCGCGTTGTCCTCGCCGCCGACGGTCCACTGGGCGATGCCGCCGAGCTTGTATTCGCCGACGAGCTCCGCGCGGCGCTTGGTCGCCGAGGCCTCCTGGAACCACACGGTGCGCTTCACCTTGCAGGTCGCTGGCTGCCCCTTGTTGTTCACGCCGGTGTAGGTCTTCTTGTAGGAGAACGTCTTTTCGGCGTTCGTGCCGTCCCACGTCGGGGTGATGCCCTTGTCTCGGGCGAGCTGCTCGGCGCCGGAGCTGGTGTAGGACGTGGTTTTCGGCATGTTGTCGACGGGGCAGCCGTCGGTGGTGGTCGCCCAGTCACGGCCGTACGCCGGCACGCCGACCTGGATCTTCCCCGCCGGCACCTGGCTGGTCGCGTAGTCGAGAACGCGGCGCACCCAGGCGATCGGGCCGATCGGCCCGGGGCGGGACACGCTGTAGTCGTAGGTCATGATCCGCAAGCGGTCGACGTAGGGGGCGATGTTCTTGTAGTCGTAGACCCAGTAGCCGCTGGTGTTGTCGCGGTTGGAGTTGTACATCACCGGCACCGAGGCAGTCAGCCACAAACCCCTGGAGTGCAAGGCTTTTGAGAGCTGCTTGACGAAGGCCACCCAGGCCGGGCGAGTGTTGGCCCAGGTGGACGAGCCGTCATAGAACGCGAACTTCTCGTAGTCGAGGTCGATGCCGTCGTAGTGGTTGGTGACCGCGAGTGAGACCAGCGCCTTGACGTGTGCGGTGCGGGTGGTCTTGTCCTTCAGGACCTTGGCCATCTTGCGGGCGGGCATACCGTCGGTGACAGCGCCGATCATCTTCACGCCCTTGGCGTGGACGGCGCTGACGATCTCGGCGCGCTTGGCGTCGGAGAGCTGGTCGATGATCGTCGAGGCGCCGGTGGAGCTGTGCCAGAACCCGGCCACGTCGCTGAACAGGTCCGCGTTGGCTGTGAAGGAAGCGAGCGAGGTGTCGGGGGTCCAGTACGGCATCCAGCCGCTGACCAGCTTGCGAGGCGCTTTGTCCTTGGCGCTGTTGGTGGTGCCCGCGGTGGCCGGGCCGGCCGAGACGACGACGCCGGTGACAACGCTGGCGACCAGGAGCGTGGCCAGTCCGGTGTGGGTGACGATCCGGCCAAGGCGACGGGCGATCACAGGGGCTGCTCCTAAGACTGGTTTCCTGAAGACTGGGTTCGAAGACGCGGTTCAAGACTGGGTTCTATGCCGTCCGGCGGGTTGCCCCGGCTGGCTTGCGGAGCAACTTCGGGCCGTACTGGCTGTCTCGACCCGGAGACGTACCACCTTGACCCGGGCGCAGCGAAGATCACAACTCCTGCGCCGGATTTGTCCGTTGCGCTCACGCTCGGTCACGGTGAAGGGCGCAGCCAGGGCGAAAGGATGGTGCGAGACGAGGAGGTGCAGCCTTCCGAGGCGCTGACCCTGCAAGTCGAACTGTTTGCCACCTGTAAGTCGAACTGTTCGACTTGCGTGGTCTATGACCCCCGTAAGTCGAACAGTTCGACTTACGGGAGGCCGGAACGAGCGCGCCGGCGTCGAGGGGTCCCCGCCCCCGAGGGTGGGCCACGTCGTCCACAGCGGCCTGACCCTCCACCGAAGCCACTCGCGGAGACTCACGCGGGCTGGCGATTGAGCAGGCTGGCCGGATGGCCGTACGTCCCCGAGCCGCCGCCGCACCAGGCGACGTGGCTGCGCTCCTGTCCGAACAAGAGCAGGTCATCGCGCGGTGGCAGCTGCGCCGGGTGGTCGACGACGACACCTTGAAGTGGCGGGTCAAGTCCGGGAGATGGCAGCGGATGGCGCGCTCGGTCTACCTAGCTCACTCCGGGCCGCCGACGGCGAGCCAGCTGTTGTGGGCGCAGCTGCTGTCGGCCGGGCCCCAGGCCGTGATCGGTGGCGTCGCCGCGGCCGAGCTCGACGGCTACGTCCTGCCCCGCCAGCTGCCGCGACCTCCGACCGACATCGTGCTGCGCTCGGGACGTAGCGCGGCGGGCATCGCCGAAGGAGTACGGCTCCATTGCAGCGCCCACCTTGGACCCGACGCCATCCAGGTCGCCAAGGCCCCGGTGCGCACCCGCCTCCCCCGCTCGATCGTCGATGCGGCGGCTTGGGCGGGCAGCCTCGAGCGGGCGCGGACCATCCTGGTGGCGGGTGTCCAGCAACGCCGCGCGCGGCCGACCGACCTGCGCGCGGTGCTCCTCGGCCTGCCGCGCCAGCGGTTCCGGGCGATGATGCTGGACGTCCTAGATGACGCCGAGCTCGGTGCGCACGCTGCCGGCGAGCTCGACTTCGCCGCGCTGTGCCGCCGCCACGGGCTACCCGAGCCGAGCCGGCAGGTCGTGCGCAAGGACTCCCGCGGTCGAGCACGCTGGCTGGACGTCTTCTTCGACGAGTACGGGCTCGTGATCGAGATTGATGGCCTGTGGCACATGGAGGCCACCATCTGGTGGGCCGACCTCGCGCGGGCCAACCAGCACGAGGTCGCCGGCGAGGGCCTGCTCCGCTTCCCGAACTTCGTCGTCCGCGAGCAGGAGGAAGAGGTTGCTGCGACGGTACGGGCTGCGCTGATGCGCCGTGGCTGGCAAGGCGCGGCTGCCTGATCGCCCTGCCCCGTCGCCGGCCCTGCAGAGGCCTCGCAGGCCGGGCAAGCTCTCGCGCGTGAGCCGTACCCCTCTTAGTTCGTGCGCCGCACTCCTGTAAGTCGAACTGTTCGACTTACAGGGTCTATAGCCCCCGAAAGTCAAACAGTTCGGCAGCCAGGTGCGCCTGGGGGCGGCGGGATCTGAGTTGGTGAGGCTAGTGGGGGCAGTGAGGCCAGTGAGGTGAGTGGGCTCAGTGGGGTGAGTGGGGTGGATCAGCCGTGGCGGCGGTCGAGGGGGACGCAGTCGTTGACGCACGCGTCGGGATCGGCGGAGTCGGACACCGGCGAGCTGGCCGCCCGGTGGAGCACGGCGGCCGCCGGGACGATCGCGACCCCCTTCGCTCCAGCCGGTGCACCATCCGGGGAGCCGGCCGGCGACGCGTGTCCGTCGACGAGCAGGGTGTAGCCGCCGACCTCGTATGGCGGGAACAGGACGGTGACGTTCGGGCGCGCGGCCAGGTTCGCCGACGTACGGCGTCCCGGCTCGGCGATGCGCAACGCACCGTCGCTCAGCTTGGGGTGCACCTGCACGGCGTGCACCCGCAGGTCTTCGTTGACGGTGACCAGGAACGCGGTCGGGTAGTCCGCCATGGCCGCGGCCAGCTCGTCGAGGTCAACCGGGATGCTCATGTCATCGAGGCTACGCGTGGCTCCAGCAAGTCGAACAGTTCGAGTTGCAGGGTCTATGGACCCCGAAAGTCAAACAGTTCGGCAGGGAGGCGGCGCGAAGTGAAGGAGGCATGCCCCTGCAAGTCGAACAGTTCGACTTACGTGGTCTATGGACCCCGAAAGTCAAACAGTTCGGCAGGGAGGGTGGGCGCGGAGGGTCAGGCCGAGCCGAAGGTGGTGCCGGAGTCCTCGGCCGAGGCGCCTTCGCGGCGACTCCACGTCCAGGGATAGGCGGAGTCCTCCCCCTCGGTCCAGGCCGTCGCGAGGTCGAGCGGGCGGAACGTGTCCACCATGACCGCCAGCTCCTCGGTGCCCTTCGCGCCGATCGACGCCTCCACCGACCCCGGCTGCGGGCCGTGCGTGAAGCCGGACGGGTGCAGCGTCAGCGACCCCAGCTCGATACCGGCGCCCTTGCGCGACATGAAGTCGCCGCCGACGTAGAAGATGACCTCGTCGCTGTCGACGTTGGCGTGGTTGTACGGCGCCGGGATCGACAGCGGGTGGTAGTCGAACAACCGCGGCACGAAGGAGCACACCACGAAGTTCGGTCCCTCGAACGTCTGGTGCACCGGCGGCGGCTGGTGCAAGCGCCCGGTGATCGGCTCGAAGTCGTGGATCGAGAACACGTAGGGATAGAGGCAACCGTCCCAGCCGACCGCGTCGAAGGGATGGTGGGCGTAGGTGTAACGCGTCCAACCCTGCCGGTGCCGCACGAGCACGTCCACGTCCTCGCCGTCGACCAGCAGCGGCTCGCCCGGCCCGCGCAGGTCGCGCTCGCAGTAGGGGCTGTGCTCGAGGAACTGGCCCCTCGGCGACAGGTAGCGCCGCGGCGGCCCGATGTGGCCGGACGCCTCGGTGATCATCAGCCGCAGCGGCTCACCGTCGTCGGGCACCCAGCGGTGGGTGGTCGACGTTGGCAGCAGGACGTAGTCGCCGAGGCCCACCTGCAGCGCGCCGAAGACGGTCTCGCAGGTGCCGGATCCCGACTCGACGTAGGCCAGCTCGTCGCCCATCGCGTTGCGGTAGAGCGGGGAGGGTGCGTCGGCGGCGACGTACGTCATCCGCACGTCGCTGTTGCCGAGCAGCAACCGTCGACCGGTGACCGCGTCGGTGCCGGTGCTGAAGCCGACCTTGTGGCTGAGGCTGTGCCGGGGCAGCAGCGGCTGGTTGGGTGTGAGGCTCTGGTCGGTCGGCGGCTGGTAGGTCTCGGCGGCGACGATCGCGGTCGGCAGCCCCCGGTGGTAGAGCAGCGCCGAGTCGTGGGAGAAGCCCTCGATGCCCATCAGCTCCTCGGCGTAGAGGCCGCCGTCGGGGGTGCGGAACTGGGTGTGCCGCTTGCGCGGGATGTCTCCGACCTGTCGGTAGTAGGCCACGACAGAAACCTCCGGTGTCCGATGAGCTGTCCGATGAGCTGTCCGATGCGGTGTCCGATAATCGGCGACGTTTGTCCTCTCAGCAAGCCTCCGCTAGCGTCGGCCGCGTGTCAAGCGCCCCGTTCGCCGGTTTGCTCACCGGCCTGCTCGACGACGCGGCCGTCTTCCCGCCCGGGAACGCCTCGATCCCCGACGCCGTGGCCACGCACCGCGAGCTGCGGCGCAGCCCGTACGCCTCCGCGCTCGGCCCGCTGCTCATGCGCGCGGGCGATGTCGCCGCGTTCGTCGCCGAGGTGCGCTCGGGCGACGACCTGCGGGTCGGCCTGATCGCCTCGCCCACCGGCGGGCTGGTCGAGCTGGCGCACGCCCGCGACCTGTTGCTCGACCTCGACGCCGCGGCGACCCTGACCCAGCTGGAGATCGCGCTGCCGATTGATCACCCACCTGCCGCTGCTACGTCGGCGCTCATCGGCGGGCTCGCGTTCTCCGCGCAGGCCTACATCGAGGTGCCGCGCGTCGAGGGCTGGGAGGGAGCCCTCGACGTGCTGGCCGCCGACGGGGTGGAACGGGCGAAGTTCCGCACCGGTGGGGTGACCGCGCAGGCGCACCCGAGCGAGGTCGAGCTGGCGTCGTTCGTGCACGCGTGCATCGCTCGAGGGCTGGCCTTCAAGCTGACCGCCGGGCTGCATCATGCGGTGCGCCACACGACGGCGGAGGGCTTTGAGCAGCACGGGGTGCTCAACGTCCTCGCCGCTGTCGGCTTGGCGCACGACGGCGCGTCGGTGGGGGATCTGGCTGTGGTGCTCGGCTCGCGCGAGCCCTCGCTGCTGCTGGAGATGGTGGCCGGGGCCGACCACCGGGCGATCCGCCAGTCGTTCGTGTCCTTCGGCTGCTGCGGCGTCACCGAACCACTCGACGAGCTGGCCGCGCTCGGCCTGACCCTGGAGGAGGACGCATGACCGCCGCGAACGAGGACAATCCCAGCTGGGTCCGGGTGCCGGAGGGGTGCCCGTTCCCCCTGCAAAACCTGCCGTACGGCGTCTTCTCGCCGGAGGGGGGCGCACCGCGGTGTGGCGTCGCCATCGGGGACCACGTGCTCGATCTGTCTGCGGTCTCCGTGCCGCATCAGGAATCCTTTGCTGCCGCAACGCTTAATGGTTTCATGTCGCTAGGGCGCTCGGCGTGGAGCGAGGTGCGCGCTGCGGTCACCGACCTGCTCACCTCCGAGGACTCGCGGGCGTCGGTGGCGCCACACCTGCACCGGATCGACGCGGTGACGCTGCACCTGCCGGTGGAGGTGGCCGACTACGTCGACTTCTACTCCTCCGAGCACCACGCGATGAACGTCGGCGCGATCTTCCGCCCCGACTCCCCCGCGTTGCCGCCGAACTGGAAGCACCTGCCGATCGGCTACCACGGCCGGGCGGGGACCGTGGTGGTGAGCGGCACGGAGGTCGTACGGCCGTCCGGGCAGCGCAAGCCCCCCGCCGCCGAGCTGCCGAACTTCGGGCCGTCGAAGCGCCTCGACATCGAGTGTGAGGTGGCGTTCATCGTCGGCGTGCCGTCTGCGCTCGGGCACGCCGTACCCACGGCCGACTTCCGCGAGCACGTCTTCGGCGTCGCACTGCTCAACGACTGGTCGGCACGCGATCTGCAGGCGTGGGAATACCAGCCGCTCGGGCCGTTCCTGGGCAAGTCGTTCGCGACGTCGCTGTCGGCGTGGATCGTGCCGCTCGAGGCGTTGGAGGGGGCGCGGGTGCCGGCGCCGGTGCAGGACCCAGAGGTGTTGCCCTACCTCGTCGATCCGTCGCCGTGGACGTTGGGGCTCGACCTCGAGGTCTCGCTGAACGGCGAGGTCGTGTCGCGGCCGCCGTTCGCGTCGATGTACTGGAGCCCCGGCCAGCAGCTGGCCCACATGACGGTCAACGGCGCGTCTTTGCGTACCGGCGATGTGTACGCCTCCGGCACCGTCAGCGGTCCGGAGGTCGACCAGCGGGGGTCGTTCCTGGAGCTGTCGTGGGGCGGAAAGCAGCCCATGACGCTGCCGTCCGGTCGGGAGCTCACCTTCCTGGAGGACGGCGACGAGGTCACCTTGTCGGGCTGGGCCACCGGACCCGAGGGCGTCCGCATCGGGCTCGGCCCCGTCACCGGCCGCATCCTCCCCGCCACCTCCGGAATGGGGTAATTCACAGCGGCTGGAGCAGCAGTAAATTACCCCGTTCCGAACGGACCGTCACAGCTCCTGGCGGCGAAACAGGGCCACGGCAACAAGCACAAGAGCAACCGAGACCGCCAGCGACGTGAGCACCGGCCACAACGGGGTGGCCGGGGCGCCGGCGGCCAGGGCGTTCACCTGGGTCGCGAGGCCGGCCGACGAGTACGACCCGAGGGGCCGCCAGATCGACGCGATCGACATCAGCACGAAGATCCCGAGGCCGGCCCCCGCCGCACCGGCCGCCGACCCGATGACCACCGAGAGCAGCGTCATCAGGGCGACGAACTGCACGGCGAGGACGAGCCACACGAGCGACGACGACCACAGCGCAGCGGGCGGCGCGGTCCCGAACATCACAGCGGTGAGCCCCCACGTGATGACGGTGCCAGCGACCAGCAGCACTGCGACGAACACGGAGTTGACGAGCACCTTGGCGACGACGAACGAGCTGCGCGACACGGGCTTGGTCAACACCAGGACCGCCGTCCCGCTCCGGCTCTCCCCCGAGATGATCCCGCCGTAGAGGATGATCAGCGCCACGACGACGATCTGCGTGAGGTTCTTGGCCCACTGCGCATACGCGTCGAGGTACGTGGGATCCGCGACCGTGAGCCCGCTGAGCTGGTCGCCGGCGAACGCCGTGACGATCTCGGCTGTGTAGCGCGCGAGCGGCGGGCCCGTGACCGCGAGGAAGACGAGGATGCCGGGAAGCACCCACCGACGCCAGGTGCGCAGGATCTCCATCGTCTCCTTGCGCGCGAACACGGCGAACCCGTTCATCGCCGGTCTCCCCCGACCAGCTCGACGAACACCTCTTCGAGGCCTAGCTCGCCGGCCTCCATGCGGACCAATCCGGTCCGGCGAGCGGCAACCATCGCCGGAATCTCCTGCTGGGCCAGGCCCATGTCCGTCACGGTGATCTCGATCGACGCGTTGGAGCCGCGGACGACGCCGGTCACCCAAGGCCGCTGCGCGAGCTCGCTGGCGAGCTCGTCCGCGTCGGCTGTGACCTCGACGACGACCTTGCGCGCGCCGTACATCGTCGTGAGCTCGCCGATCGGCGCCTGGACCACGACCCGCCCCTTGTCGAGGATCGCGACCGAGTCGCAGACGCGCTCGACGTCGCCGAGTATGTGAGTCGAGAAGAAGACCGTCGTACGGCCCCGCAGGGAGGCGATCATCTCGAGCAGGTCCTTGCGGCCCATCGGATCGAGGGCACTGGTCGGCTCGTCGAGGAGCAGCAGGCGGGGAGCGTTCACGAGGGCCTGCGCGACGCCGAGGCGCTGCTTCATGCCGCGGGAGTAGCCGCCGATCTCGGTGGTCACGCCGGTGAGCCCGGCCAGGTCCAGCAGCATGGCGACCCGATTGTCGAGAACCTCGCGGCCAAGGCCGAACAGCTTCCCCGCGAAGCGCAAGAACTCCTCGGCGGTCATCCAGGCGTAGAAGCCGGGGACGTCGGGCAGAAACCCGAGCTCGGCCCGGACGGCGTTGCCGGCGGTGGAGACGTCGCGGCCGAGCACCTGAACCGTTCCGCTGGTGGGCCGCGCCAGTCCCGTGAGCAGTCGCAGCATCGTTGTCTTGCCGGCGCCGTTCGGACCGAGGAAACCGAAGATGGAGCCCTCCTCGACGGTCAGGTCAACGGCGTCGAGGGCGTGCTTGTCGCCGTAGGTCTTGGTGAGTCCAGCGGTCCGGATCGCGGCCGCACTCATCGAGGTTCGGGACCGTCAGGGCTTTCGCCCTCTTCGCCGCGACCGTAGAGGGCGTCGGCGACGTCCTGTGCCTTCGACGGGGACACTGGCTGCGGCGCAACGTCGGAAGCAGGCGGCGGCTGGCGGCCGACGACAAGGTAGAGGATCGCGCCGAGCATGCTCACGAACACGATGATGGCCACCCATACCCACTTGTTGCCGAACGTCACCCGTTCGGTTGGGCGCCGGAACAGGTCAACCAGCGCAATGACGTCCAGCGTCACCTGAATGAGGACGAGCACGGTCAGAGCGACCAAGGCTCCTGTGGGCAGATCGCTCAGCTGCGGATTCACCGGGCCATTCCTATCATCTGGCCCTTCATCCGCAACGGGGTAATTTGCTACGGCTAAAGCAGCAGTCAATTACCCCGTTCCGAACGGGATCCTCAGAGGTTGCCGCGCAGGTCCTGTTCGCGCTCGATGGCCTCGAACAGCGCCTTGAAGTTGCCCTTGCCGAAGCCCAGCGACCCGTGCCGCTCGATCATCTCGAAGAACACCGTCGGCCGGTCGCCCACGGGCTTGGTGAAGATCTGCAGGAGGTAGCCGTCCTCGTCGCGGTCGACCAGGATCCCGCGCTTCTGCAGCTCCTCGACGGGAACCCGGACCTCGCCGATCCGCGCGCGCAGCTCGGGGTCCTCGTAGTAGGAGTCCGGCGTCGCCAGGAACTCCACGCCCTCGGCCAGCATCGCGTCGACGGTGCCGAGGATGTCGTTGGTGGCCAACGCCAGGTGCTGGGCACCGGCACCGCGGTAGAACTCGAGGTATTCGTCGATCTGGCTCTTCTTCTTGCCCAGAGCCGGCTCGTTCAGCGGGAACTTCACCCGGTGGTTGCCGTTCGCCACGACCTTGCTCATCAGCGCGGAGTACTCCGTCGCGATGTCGTCGCCGATGAACTCCGCCATGTTCACAAAGCCCATGACCCGGTTGTAGAACGCCACCCACTCGTCCATGTGCCCGAGCTCGACGTTGCCGACGACGTGGTCGAGCGCCTGGAACATCCGCTTCGGCGCGCCAGGGCGCTTGACGTACGTCCCCGTGCGCTCGACATAGCCAGGCAGGTAAGGCCCCGTGTAGTCGACGCGCTGCACGAGGCTGTGCCGCGTCTCGCCGTACGTCGCGATCGCGGCGATGCGCACCGTGCCGTGCTCGTCGGACACGTCGTGCGGCTCCTCGAGCACCCGGGCGCCGGCCTGCTCGGCCTGCTTCACGCACTTGTCGACGTCGGGCACCTCGAGCGCGATGTCGACGACGCCGTCGCCGTGCCGGCGGTGGTGGTCGAGCAACGGGCTGTCCGGGCTGACGCCGCCCT
The DNA here is from genome assembly GCA_963819985.1 of uncultured Actinomycetota bacterium. GTDB lineage: Bacteria > Actinomycetota > Actinomycetes > DATJPE01 > DATJPE01 > JANPBY01. The sequence goes on from CAWFYH010000004.1 coordinate 118,706, forward strand.
TGAGCACGAACCGGATGGACCCGCTGCGGAGCACGTACGCCTTGTGGTCGCGGTTGCCGGTCTCCGGCCCGCTGTAGGCGATCAGCTCCATGCCGAAGGCGGTCTGGTAGTAGTGCGCGGCCTGGGTGGCGTTGCCGACCACGAACACGACCGCGTCCCAGCCGGTGACCGGGAACGGATCGGTGCTCTCGTCGTAGTCGACCAGGCCGATCAGCTGGCGCAGCTGGTCGGCGTCGAGGGAGGCGGCACGCTCTTCTGGGGTCAGGGTCACATTGCTCATCCCCGCAGGTTGGCGGTCGAGCGCCTCCTGGTCAACCCGGCCACGTAACGCTGGTCAGATCGACCAATCTGTCAGGCCTTCACGCACACATGCTGCACACTATGTCCATGAAAGACCTCGACTCGCTGGACGTCTCGCTCATCACCCTCTTCCACGCCGAGCCCCGCGTCGGCGTCCTGGAGGCCAGTCGCCGACTGAGAGTCGCCCGCGGCACCGTCCAGGCCCGCCTCGACCGCCTCGCCGAGCGCGGCGTCATCACCGGCTGGGGCCCCGAGCTCGTCCCGGCGGCGCTGGGCTACGAGGTCGAGGCGTTCGTCACCGTGCAGCTGCGTCAGGTGCGCGGCCACGACCCGGTCACCGACCGCCTGGCCGAGATCCCCGAGGTGCTCGAGACGCACACCATCACCGGCCCGAACGACCTGCTCGTCCGCGTCGTCGGCCGCGGCAACGCCGACCTGCAGCGGGTGATCGACGCCATCGTCGCGATCGAGGGCGTGGAGCGCACGGCCACGACCATCGCCCTCGACACCCCGGTCCCCTACCGCGTGCTGCCGCTCCTCAACGCCGCCGCGATGGCCGCCGAGGCAGCCACCACCTGAGGCCCGACCACGTCGACGTCGATCGACTCCAGACCGATCACCCCGACGGACCCGTCCAGTCCGGGGACGCTCAGCGGTGCCGCCAGGCCGTACGCCCCCGCCTGCAGCTCCCCCTCCGACACCACCCACGGCGTGCTCGCGCCGATCGCCCGCCCCGCGGCGCCGCGCTCCCGCGGGTGCCGAGAACCCTCGCGATAGGCCACGTGAAACTCCGTCCACGTCGGCTCGACCACGGCCACCGCCAGCACCTCGGCGCCGTCCAGGATGCTCAGCGACGCGGTGAGTCCGGCCGACTCGGCGAGGTGACGCAGCTCAGGTACCGCTGCCGCGCGCAGCAGCGGGTGCACCGCGCGCGCCAGCCGCAACATCCCCAACCCGATGCGCGCGCGCCCGTCCGCGTCGCGGCGCACCAGCCCGGGCTCCTCGAGGGTGGCGAGCAGGCGGTAGGCCACGGTCCGGCCGACGTTCAGGGATTCGGCGAGCTCGGCGACCGTACGGCCGTCCGGCGCATCAGCCAACAGCTCGAGGACACGCAGTCCGCGGGCGAGCGTCTGCGAGGTCTCGGCCGGGCTCACTCGAGCCACTGTGCCACGATGCCCTTCGCGTCAGGCAGATCTTCGCGTCAAGGAGGCGTCGTCGGTGGTGGCCGCAATGCGAGTTTCTCAGCTGTCGATGACCCCCGTGAAGGGTCTCGCCCTGCACCACCCCGACCACCTCGACCTGACCCGGGGCGGCGTCGTCGGCAATCGCGCCTTCTTCCTGCTCGACGAGTCCGGAGAGATCCCCAGCTGCACCGAGGTCGGAGCCCTGCTGCAGCACAAAGCCGACTACGACGCGGACGCCGACCTGCTCGGCGTCACCGGCCCACGTGGGTTGCTGCGTCAGGAGAAGGTGGAGCTCGGTGAGCCCGTCGACGCCGACTTCTACGGGCTTCGCACGGTCGCCGGGCACGTCGTGCTCGGTTGGGACAAGCTCTTCTCCGACATCGTCGGACAGCCGGTCCGGCTGATCAAGGGCGTCAGCGGCGGCTACGACGTCGCGCCCGTGACCCTCATCGGCGCGGCCACCACCGTGGCTCTTGGCCAGCATGCCGGCGTCGACGGCGTCGACTCGCGCCGCTTCCGGATGAACCTCGAGCTCAGCGGGTCCGAGCCGCTGGACGAGGACTCGTGGGAGGGCCGCGAGCTGCGCGTGGGCGAGGTCGCCCTGCGCGTCGGCCGCGAGGTGAAGCGGTGCGCCGCCACGACCCGCGACCCCGACACCGGCACCGTTGACCTGCAGACGTTGAAAATGATCGGCGCCTACAAGGGACGCACGACGACCGAGGACGACGGGCCAGGGTTCTACCTCGGCGTCTATGCCGAGGTCACCACCGAAGGCCGGGTGCGCCGCGGCGACGAGGTGTATCTGATCTGAGCGCGCATACCCGACGAGCCGTCCCGCGCAGCGAGGGGGACCCGGAGTCGGTCGCCGAACCTGGTCGGGCCTGGCGGGAGGCCGCATGGCGCTGCCGCGGGACGGGCGAGGGGGACCCGGGGTCGGTCGCCGAACCTGGTCGGGACTGGCGGGAGGCCGCATGGCGCTGCCGCGGGACGGGCGAGGGGGACCCGGGGTCGGTCGCCGAACCTGGTCGGGCCTGGCGGGAGGCCGAATGACCATGAGGCCGGATGGGTGAGGCGACCGATTCCGGGTCCCCCTCGCGGCTGCCCCAGCCGCTCAGTCGTCACCTGAGAAGAACCTCCAGCTCCCCTCGGAGACGACCTCCACCGCGTCGTCGCTGACCCGGATGGCCGTCTCGTCGTCGATCGCGTACGCCGGACCGGCGATGTCGGCCGCCCAGCTCTCCGCCTCAGCCATGGTGTTGCCCGGCACGTCATCGCCGTTCACGTGCGGGCAGATCGAGAAGTCGACGATCCCCAGCGTCTTGTCGTCTCCGGTCGGGGCCTTCCACTGAACGAAGTCCTCGCCGATGCGCGGGGTCATCACCATGCTGCCGGCGCTCAGCCCGACCCAGACCAGCTCGGCCAGCGAGGGCAGCAGATCCGCGAGTCCGGACTCCCTCATCCAGTGCGCCAGATAGAGGGCGTCGCCGCCGTTGACGAGCAGGACGTCGGCAGCTCGGACCCAGGAGACCCAGCGCTCCTCGTCCAGGCTCGGGAGCGCGGTGAGCTCCAGCACACCCAAGGACTTCCAGCCGAGCTCGCACATGGGGGTGCTGGTCTCTTGTCCGCTGATGAAGTCCCAGGCGCGGCCGGGACCAGCCATCGGGTGCCCGTACGACGCAGTGGGGATGCACAAGGCGTCGGAGTCCGCGATCGGCTTGCCGAGGAGGTCGACCAAGGTGTTGTGAATACTCGGGTTCTTGATACCCGCGGATGTCAACAGAAGTTTCATGGTGCCTCCCGGTGCGTCAGAGCGGGCGATGCATCACGTGCAGCCCGACCATGCCGAGCCGTGCATGGTCGAATGCCTCGGGCACCGTACCGATGATCGAGAAACCCAGCGCCCGCCAGAGGTGTACCGCAGCGTCGTTGGTCTCGACGACGGCGTTGAACTGCATGCCTCGATACCCCTGGGACTTCGCCCACTCGAGGACGTGCTCCGCGAGCGCCCGCCCCACGCCTCGGCCGGCGCACGCGGGGTCGACCATGAAGCTGGCCGTCGCGACGTGCGCCCCGCGCCCGGGACGGTTGGGGCCGCACTTGGCCGACCCGAGGATCGTCTCGCCGTCGAGCGCCACGAAGGTCTGGCCCGGCGGTGACTCCATCCACCATGCGCGAGCGGTGTCGAGGGTGAGATCCAGCGGATAGGCGTACGTCTCACCGCTGGCAACGATCTGCTCGAAGATCGGCCAGATCTGCGGCCAGTCCGCGTTGCCAGCGTCCCGGATCTCGGTCATGCGGGCAGGGACGCGCCCATGCGACGTACGGCTTCGCTCAGGATCGCCTCGGACGTCGCAAAGTTGACCCGCACGCAGGTCTCTCCGCCAGTGCCGAACTTCGGGCCGGCATCCACGGCAACCCGCGCCGCGTCGAGAAAGTGCTGGAACGGGTCGTCCAGACCCAGCGCGCTGCACTCCAGCCACCCGAGGTAGGTCGCCTCAGGCTCACGGAAAACCACACCGGGAAGATGCTCGGCAACGAGCGAACCAAGCAGCGAGCGCCGGTCGCGCAGCTCGCCGACGAGCTGGTCGAGCCACGCGTCGCCCTCGTTGAACGCGACCCGACTTGCCGTGACCCCGAGGTGGCTGGCGCCGTAGGACACCTCGTTGCCGACCCGGTCGAGCGCGGCCCGACCCGCAGGGCTGGACGCCACAGCAACCCCCGCCTTCAGACCCGCCAGGTTGAACGCCTTGGACGCCGACATCAACGAGATCGAGTCCTTCGCGGCACCGACGTCGAGAGTGGCGAACGGCACGTGCGGGCGCTGGTCGAGCACCAGTGTCGCGTGGATCTCATCGGCCATCACGAACGCGCCGTGACGGTCGGCCACCTCGGCCACGGCGGTCAGCTCCTCGGCGGTCCAGCTCCGGCCGACCGGATTGTGCGGGCTACACATCAGGAAAGCCTTCGCCCCAGCCGCGAACGCCGCGTCGAGGCCCTCGATGTCGAAGGTCCAGCCAAGCTCGGCGTCCGGCAGCAGCGGAACCTCGACGACCCGACGGTAGGCGTGCCTGATCGTGCCGAAGAACGGGTGGTAGACCGGCGGATTGATGATCACACCGTCGCCCGGCTCGGTCGAGGTGTGGATCAGCTCGAGCACGCCGCGCAGGATGTCGGGCACCACGCAGACGTTCGCCGGATCGACCGCGAGGTCCCAGCGACGTCTCGCGAATCCGGCGTACGCCTCCGCTGCGCCGGCCTGTCCCGCATAGCCGGTGTCGCTGCGCTCGATGAGCTCGGCCAGCGCCGCCTTGATGGGCGGCGCAAGGTCGACGTCGCTCTCGGCGACCCACAGCGGGAGGACGTCGGGATCGAAGGCCCGCCACTTGACGCTGGTGCGCTGCCGGAGCTGGTCCAGGGGGAGATCGAGGATCATCGCCCGACTATCGCAGAGCCTCGACGTCGTCTGGGCGCCGGTCCTCCTTGGTCCAGATCAACCGCACGAAAAGCCAACAGCCGGCCGCCAGCAGAGGGAAGACCAGCAGGTCCGACTCGGTCAGACCGTGCGCGCGGTTGAAGCTGACCAGCACGGCACCCTCAGGCACGACAGCCTGGGCGACCCAGATCACGGCCACGACAACGCACCCGGCCAGCACCATCAGGTCCAGCGTCCTCGACGGTGGCCGCAGGATCCGGACATAGGCCACCAGCGTCATGGCGACCAGGAGGACGCCCAGCGCCACGACCAGCCGCCAGTCGTCGGTTCTGTGTACGTGATGGACGTACGCGAAGCCGGCGATCACCGACGTGATCCGTCATCGAGGGGATCGACGACGCGCAGCCCCGGGAACCGAGCGAATCCACGATCGCGGGTGGCCAGCGCGGCGCCGTACTCGATCGCCGATGCCGCGATGAGAGCATCGCTGATGTCGTTACCCCGCGCGTCGATCTCCCGGATCAGGTCGTTGCAGAGATCCCATGTACGACGCGCGGTCGGGAGCACGCGCACCGAGGGCTGAAGCAGGAGGGCATCGACGAAACCTAGCGCCTCCGCCGGCGTCGACGCGCGCTCCCAGACCCGCGGGTTCGTGCCGACTCGGATCGTGCCAGCGAGCACGGCCGCCGGAACTCCGACACTCTCCGACCCAGAGACCGCCCTGGACAACCAGTCGCGAAACTGATCGTGCTGCTCGGCGTCGTCTCGCATGGCGTAGACCAAGACGTTGACGTCAACGCAAAGCATCGAGCGCAACGCCCTCGTCGAGGAAGTCCTGGAGCGCGCGGCTGTCGTGGATCGGGGGCACGCCCGGCTTCAGCCCGCCGCATCCGTGGGTTGGCAGTGGAGGAGGTGGCCGTTGCTCAGAGCGCTGCTCGAGAAGTCGCCGCAGAGCCTCCTCGACCACTGAGGTGACCGTGGTGCCATTCTCGGCGGCGAGCATCTTGACGTCGCGATAGAGCTGGTCGTCGAGCCGCACGGTCGTACGCATGGTGACATATTAGCATCACCTGCCTGATGACAATATGCCTCCCAGCATGGATGGCCTGCGGCGCAAGCAATCATTGCGCTCGGCGAGTTCGGCTGCTTCGCTGGCGGCCACATCCCCGCGCCAGAGGAGCAGCCATGTGGATCCAGATCATCAAGACCCGGCTGCGGCCGGGCAAGGAAGCCGAGGTGGGAGCAGTTCTCGATCAGCTCAAGGCGATCGAGCAGCCCGGCTCGGGGCTCATCCGGTCCACGGCGGCCGTGGACACCAAAGACCCGACCCTCATGTACATGATGGTCACGTTCGAGAGCGAAGAGCATGCGCGGGCGCGGGAGGCCGACCCTCGACGCCAGGAGGGACTCAAGGGGGTCAGGGATTCGATGGCCGAGCTCTTCGACGGGCCGCCGGAGTTCATCGAGCTGAACGTCATCGCGGGCGACTAGCAGCCGAGCCCGTACGTCCCGCCGGCGGACGGTGCAACCTCGAGGGTCGTTGATCGCGTGTCAACGGTGAGAACCTCAGCCGGGAGGGTCGCGCCAGGTGAGCAAGGACTTCGAGAGCGAGTTCCGTGAATGGACGCTGGCTCGTCGTGGTGGCTTGCGACGCACAGCCTTCCTCCTGTGCGGCGACTGGCACCTGGCTGACGATCTCGTCCAGGAGACCCTGACCCGCCTGTACGCCGTGTGGCCGCGGGTCACCAAGACGGGCGAACCGGATGCGTACGCCCGCCGGATCCTCGTCAATCTCTCCATCGACCACCAGCGCCGGCCGGCCCGTCGAGAGCAGCCCTCTCCGACCCTTCCGGACCGCGCAACCTCCGAAACCGACAGCTCGGAAACAATCAGCGTCGGTAACCGCGACCTGGTGATCCGCGGGCTGCAAGAGGTACCTCCGGGCCAGCGCGCCGTACTCGTCTTGAGGTTCTGGGAAGACCTCTCCGTCGAGCAGACGGCGAACGTTCTGAACACCAGCACCGGCAACGTCAAGAGCCAGACCAGCCGCGGCCTCAGCACTCTGCGAGATGCGCTGACCGCGCAAGGGTTACCAGCGATCTCGATCGCCAAGGAGCAGCCATGACTGACCTCGAAGTCCGCCGACTCTTCGAATCCGCGCTCGAGCACCCAGCCCCGGATTCCACTGACATCGATGAAGCGATCCGCATGGGCTCCCGGCGTCGAAGTCGGCGGCGGGCGACCGCCGCTTCAATGGCGTCGGCGGCCGGTGTGGTCGCGGTCGTGCTCGGGGTGACCGCTACAGGAGCACTCACCCAACCGGACCGACCAACTCCGCTGGCCAGCGGCCAGAGCCCGGTGCCCAGCCTCTCCGCAAGCCAGCCGGTCCAGGACGTCGCTGCTCAGACGGCGGAGAACAGGCGACTGGCCAAGGCCGCCTCCGGCGCTGCTCTCGCTGGAATTGTCCTGCCTGAGGGAGCCGTACGCCTAGACGGCAAACCTGCCGGCTGGCCAGAGACGTACATGTCGCTCGGCCCCTCCGACTGGAAGCTGACCGTCACCGGCTGGTGGTCAGTGCCGTCCCCGCAATCCGAGGTCGCCGCGTTCTTCAAGGCCCACGCGCCCAGCGGGATGCGTCACCCGATCGGCGAAATGGCGATCGACGAAGGGGGATCTGACGGCATTGCCTCCACTGAGTACGAGTTCGTGCGTCCGGAAAACCCCGCGGCCTACGCCGGACCGAGCCTGCTGGTCCAGTTCCGGCAGATCGGGGACCGAACGGTCATCCGCGCCGACACGTTCCTGGCTGCTCGCATGGCTGTATCCGACCAACACCGGATCTCAGATCAGGTTGTTGCGGTCGAGATCGAACGGATCGGTCGAAAGCCGGGCACCAACGCCCTCAAGAACATCCAGCTGCCAACCATCCGCCTGTCAGCGGCCAACGACTCCGCAACCATCAACCAGCTGGTCACAACCTTCAACGCCCTGTACGGCAGCGTCGACGCAGGTAGCCCCTCCTGTCCGTACCCTGGTGATCCTCCACCGAGGAACACGGTCACCTTCCACACGAAGTCGGCGCAGGACGGGAGCACCGGCACCGTCGTAGCGGACGTCCATCCGTCCTGTTTCGGCCAGGTCTCAGTGACCGTCAACGGCGTGCGCCTGGAGGGCACGCTCGATCCTGAGCCATGGGGGCGCGCACTAAGCGAACTCGTGGGAGCCGCCGGCTCAGCGCCGACCAGCTCGCCAGCAGTCAGCTGAGGGACAGTCCCGCGAGGGCGGCGTTGACGATCGACCCGGGCAGCAGGTCGTGCAGCTCGTAGAGGTCGTGCACCGACCCGGACTGACCGAAGGAGTCCACGCCCAACGGCACTGCGGGGACGCCGAGCGCTGACCCGAGCCACGCCATCGCGTGCGACGCCGCGTCGTGCACGGTCACCACCGGTGCCCGGTCGGGGAAGGCCGCGCGCAACGCGCCGGGCACCGACGGCGTCGTCGCCGTACGCACTCCTTGGCGCAACGTCCGCTGCCACGACGAGTACAACCGGTCCAGCGACGTCACGTCGACCACGTGCGCGGCGATGCCCTCCTCAGCCAGCTCGGCCGCGGCGAGCAGCACCTCCGGGAGCACGGCTCCGGAACCGACGAGCTGCACCACCGGCGCGCCCTCTGCCGCGAGCTCCGATGCGTCGACCAACCGGTAGGCCCCCGCGAGCACCTGCCGACGCAGCACGGCGTCACCGATCCGGGCGCGGGCGGCCTCGAAGGGCGCCTGGTCGACCGGACGCGTCGTCAGCCGGAAGTAGTAGGCACCGTCGTCGTACGGCGCCGCCGTGTGAGCTGCCGGCGGTCCGGCAGCGATCCGCCCGAACGCGTCACACAGGAGCCAGTCCAAGGCGGTGGCATAAGTCGGCTCGACGAACGTCACCCCCGGCAGCTCGAGGCCGATCGACGCGGTGATCGTCGACTGATGGGCACCGCCTTCGGGGGCGAGCGTCACCCCGGAGGGCGTACCCGCGATCACGAACCGCGACCCGGAGTAGACCGAGTGGATGAAGGCGTCCAGCCCGCGGCAGACGAACGGGTCGTAGACCGTGCCGACCGCGAGCAGCGGCTGGCTGGACAGGTCCCACGACAGGCCGAGCTGGCCGAGCAGCAGGAACAGGTTCATCTCCGAGATGCCGAGCTCGATGTGCTGGCCGGTCGGACCTTCAGCCCACTTCAGGACCGGGTCCTCGTTCCAAGCGCGGCGCTCGACCGGGCTGTACACCCCTGTGCGGTTGAGGAATCCCGCGAGGTTGGTCGACGTCGCGACGTCGGGTGCCGTGGTGACCAGGTGCCGGCCGACCGCCTCGTTGCGCGACAGCTCGACGAGCACCCGGCCGAACGCTTCTTGGGTGGACAGCGGCTTGGCCGTCCGTACACCCGTCGACTCCGGCACCTCGAAGGGCAGGGCCGGCTCGACCTTCGGCCGCGCCAGGTGCTCGCGCCGGACGTTGGTCCAGATCCCTGCGGGGCTCGTCGGGTCGAAGCGGTCCCACTCGTTGTCGGCCGTGAGTCCCTGAGCCTCTCGCAGCTCGGCGACCTGGTCGGTGGTCAGCAGCGCCGAGTGGTTGCGTGGGTTGCCGGCCAGCGGCAGCCCCCATCCCTTGACGGTGTAGGCGAAAACGACGCTCGGCCGGTCGGTGACGGCGTCGCACTCGGCGAAGGCGTTGAGCAGCGCGGCCAGGTCGTGCCCGCCGAGATCCTGCACGAGCGGCGCCAGCTCGGCATCGGGTACGTCGCGCACGAACGCGACCGCCCCGTCCGGGGCACCGTCGAGGAAGGTCTTGCGCAAGTCGTCCCCACTCAGCCCGAAGCAGGACTGGTACTGCTCGTTGGGCATCGCGTCGATCCAGTCGCGCAGCGCCTCACCGCCGGGCTGGGCGTAGGCGGCCTGCAGCCGGCGGCCGTACTTCACCTCGACGACGTGCCAGCCCGCCGCGGTGAACTGTCCTCGCCACTGCTGGATGCGCACCCCGGGAACGACCCGGTCGAGGCTCTGCCGGTTGAAGTCGACGACCCAAGTGACATTGCCCAGACCCTCGGTGGCCGGGTCGGCGATGGCCTCCCAGATGTTGCCCTCGTCGAGCTCGGCGTCGCCGATCAGGGCGTAGAAGCGGGCCGGCGGGCGGGCGCCGAAGTGGTCGTCGACGTAGCGGCGGGTGGCGGCGGCGAACAGCGGCGCAGCCGCACCGAGACCGACCGAGCCGGTGGAGAAGTCGACCGGGTCAGGGTCCTTCGTGCGCGAGGGGTAGGACTGCAGTCCGCCGCGCTGGCGCAGCTTGGTGAGGTAGGAGCGGTCGAGGTTGCCGAGCAGATATTGGATCGAGTGGTAGACCGGCGAGGCGTGCGGCTTGACGCTGACCCGGTCGGGGGCGTCGAGGTGAGCGAAGTACAGCGCGGTCATCACCGAAACCAACGAGGCGGACGACGCCTGGTGACCGCCGACCTTCACTCCGTCGCCGCTGTCGCGGTCGTGGTTGGCCGAGTCAACCATGCGCACGGCCAGCCACAAGATGCGGCGCTGGATCTCGTCGAGGACCTCGAGGTCGGCCTGGTGTGCGTCCACGTCGGTCAGGGTAGCTGCGCCTGGTTGCGGCAGCCGTACGGCCTCAGGCCATCGCGAGCCGTTGACCCTCGCCCTTCATCTTGAAGGAGGCGTAGATCTCGAAGCACCCGATCACGATCAGCCAGATCCCGAAGAAGGTGAACAGCACGTACAGGGTCGGTGCCGGCCAGGCGAGGATGATGATCCCGCCGATCGTCACGATGATCCCGCCGAAGATGGCCCAGCCGCGGCCGGGGAGGTCGTGGTCACCGATGGCGGTGATCAGGGTCGTGATGCCGTTGATCAGCCACGCGACGCCGATGACCACGGCGAGCAGGGCGACGGAGTGCGCGACGGAGCGGAAGGCGAAGAAACCCAGGATCAGCGACAAAACTCCGCCGATGGCCAACAACGCACGGATGCCGCCAGAGCGATCGCCGGTGAAGGACTGCACCAGCTGGAAGACGCCGGCCACGATCAGGTAGATCCCGAGCAGCCAGCCGACGACGACCGCGGTCTCCTTGGGCCACACCAAGACGATGATGCCGAGGCCGAGGGTGATGATGCCGGCTGCGAGAAGGGCACCCCAGGTGCGGCCGAGGAAACGGCCCATGTCTCGCTTGTCCTGAGCGGTGAGTTCAGACATCTGCGGTGCTCTCCTTGGTTCGGTCCCACAGGGGTTTCCAGTATGGCGACTGTAAGTCGAACTGTTCGACTTACAGGGTCTATGGCCCACGAAAGTCGAACAGTTCGACTTTCAGGTGGGTCGCGGGCTGGAGGACGCCGGCGGACCGGGGACGGCTCCGGTCAGAGGCGGCCGCTCTGCTCGACGCGCCGCAGGAAGGCCCGGGTGCGCTCGTTCTGAGACTCGCCGAAGATCTGGTCCGGCGGGCCGACCTCGCAGATCGCACCACCATCGAGGAAAGCCACCTGCGAGGACACCTCACGAGCGAAGGCCATCTCGTGGGTCGCAAGCACCATGGTCATCCCCTCCGACTTCAGCTCGCGGATCACGTCGAGCACCTCACCCACAAGAACCGGGTCCAGCGCCGAGGTGATCTCGTCGAAGAGCATCAGCTCCGGCTCCATCGCCAGCGCCCGGACGATGGCCACCCGCTGCTGCTGGCCTCCGGAGAGCCGGTCGGGGTACTCCTTCGCCTTGTCGGCCAGCCCGAAGCGCGCCAGCAACGCCAGGGCCTCCTGCTCCGAACTGCGGCGGTCATGCTTCAGCACCCGTCGCGGCGCGAGGGTCACGTTGTCGAGGACGCTGATGTGCGGGAACAGGTTGTAGCTCTGGAAGACGATCCCCACCTTCTTGCGCACGGCGTCCACGTCCGCACCGATCGCGCTCACCTCGAGGTCGTCCAGGAAGATCCGGCCGGCGTCGATGTCCTCCAGGCCGTTGATGCACCGCAGCATCGTCGACTTCCCCGAGCCGGACGCGCCGATCATCGACAGCACCTCACCGCGCGCCACCGAGAAGGAGATCCCGCGCAGGACCGCATTGGTGTCGAACGCCTTGTGGACGTCCTCGACACGAACCAGCGGCCGGTTCGAGTCACGCAGACCGCTGTCGCCGTTCGCCACGCTCGCGCCGCTGTCCTCGCTCGTGCCGCTCTCCTCGCTCACGCAGACCCCGCCGCGAACTGCCGGCGCCGGTCACGGGCGATCAGCCAGTCCGTGAACCGTGCCAGCGGGATCGTCAACGCGATGAACAGCACCGCAGCCACGACGTAGGGCGTGTAGTTGAAGTTGAAGGCTGCGTAGATCCCGGCGGCCCGCATCGCCTCGATCGGACCGAGGATGGCGAGCAGCGCGGTGTCCTTCTGCAGCGAGATGAAGTCGTTGAGCAGTGGCGGAATCACCCGACGAACCGCCTGCGGCAGCACGACAAAACGCATCGTCTGGGCCGACGAGAGACCTAGGGAGCGGGAGGCGGCGCGCTGACTCGGGTGCACCGAGTCGATGCCGGCGCGATAGACCTCGGCGACGTAGGCGCTGTACGAACACACCAGCGCCACGGTCCCCCAGACCAGCACCGAGTTGGTGAGGCCGGTGATGCGCAGCGCCGGGATCCCGAAGCCGAACAAGAAGATCAGCAAGATCGTGGGGATCCCGCGAAACACATCGGTCCACACGGCGGCAACGATCCGCAGGGGCAAGAACACCGGTCCTCGCAGGCCGCGCATCAAGGCGATGATCAGCGCCAGGATGAGGATCAGTGGTTCGGCGATCAAGAAGATCTTGATGTTCAGCATGAACGCCCGCAGCACATCGGGCGCGGAGGCGCGGAAGTCCGCTGGGTTGAAGAACGTCTCCTTCACGGCCGGCCAGCCGGGGGAGGACGTGATCAGCGTGATCAGCACCGAGAAGAAGATGACCGTGCTGATCGACGCCAGCACACCGTTGCGCCGCCCGCGGCGACGTACGGCATCCGCGCGCACGGGATCGACGTACGGCACGGTGTCCAGGCCGGCTTGGCTGCCCTCTTCCAGCGTCACCGCACCTCCCGGGCGGCCTGAACCGCCTCCTGTCACTGGAAGGTCGGGACGCCCGCCTGGCCGCCGAGCCACTGGTCAGTGATGGCCGCCAGCTTGCCCTGCGAGCTGAGCTGAGCCAACGCCTGGTTGACGCAGGGCGTCAGCGCGCTGCCCTTCTCCATCAGCAGGCCGAACTGCTCGCCGCCCTGCGCGGCCGGGAAGGCTCCGACGATGACACCGTTGTCCAGCTCAACGGCTGTGATGTAGAACGCCGTCGGCAGGTCGACCACGATCGCGTCGATGTTGCCGTTCTTGAGCGCCTGGGTCGCGGCGTTGGTGTCGTCGAAGACCGAAGCCTCCGCGGTGGGCTTAACGACGTCCTGGATGTAGGACAGGCTCGTGGTGCCCACCTGCGCGCCGAGCTTGAGCGCTTGCAGGTCAGCGATCGAGGCGGCCGACGCTCCTGGGGTGCCGTCGACCGCGATGACCGCCTGCTGCACGGCGTAGTAGCCGTCGCTGAAGTCGACGGTTTCCTGACGCTTGGGCGTGATCGAGATCTGGTTGATGTCGAAGTCGAAGTCCTTGGCGCCAGGGGCGTAGGACTTGTTGAACGGCACCGTGACCCAGGTGACCTGGTCCGTGGTGAAGCCGAGGTTCTCCGCAACGGCGTAGGCCACAGCCGACTCGAAGCCCATGCCGTTGGTCGGGTCGTTGTCCTCGAAGTACGGCGGGTAGGCCGGCTTGTCGGTCCCGATGGTGAGGGTTCCCGCGGTGGTCAGCGGCAAGTTGGCGATGCTGCAGTCCAGCGCGCTTCCGCTCGGGAGCGGCTCGGTGGTCGTGGTCGTGGACTCAGCGGCGCAGGCCGTGAGCGTCAGGGCGGCCACGCCGAGGACGGCCACAGCGGCACGGGTCGAGAGCGGGTGCTTCATGGCGAGGTCCTTACCGAGGAGTACGAGGGTCTGGGGCGGCGCGCAGGAGTGCGTGGCCCCCGCGCGGGCAGCCTACCGATCCCTGCGCAAAGTCCGAGCTCCCAATCCCGGATCGTGACCATGCGACCCTCCACGGCGCAGGACCGCTGGCTACGGGGAGTCCTCGGCGCCTGCCAGCCCGGGTTGATCGCCCGCTTCAGACCGACCCAACGAGGGGCGCATCCGTGGGGCGACCAGCGCGCCGACAACGGCCACCACGATCATCACCGCGAAGATCAGGGCAAACACCGACGCGTCGTTTCCCGCACTCGTGTGCCCGGCCGCGAAGATCGTCGAGCCCACGACGATGGCGACCGTCGAGAACAACCCGTCGCTGACCTGAAGCGCGGCCGAGTTGATGCCCTGGTCACCCTTGGGCGACAGCTCCAGGGTGATCACCGAGATCGACGCCATCGACATGCCCATGCCGAAGCCCCCAAGGATCCACCCGGCAGCGCCGACAAGGATCGGCACCGAGGCAACCAGCGTGGTCATCACGCACGCGATGGCTACGGCGACCAGCAGGCAGCCGATCTGCACGAGCTGCCAGCGCGGGCGTTCGAGGGTCGGCCGGCCCTGGAAGAAGGAGCCTGAGGCCCAGCCCAAGGCGCCGCCCGTGAGCGCCAACCCCGCCATGGTGGTGGACAGCCCTCGCTCGTTGATCAACGACAACGGCAGGAACGTCTCCGCGCCGAAGAATGCCGCCGCCAGGAAGCCGCGCATCAGCACCGAGGTCGGCAGTCCCCGAGCGAGTCGGGTCGCACCAGCAGGCAGCAACGGCGGCACACTGAGCGCCAGCAGCACGGCGGCGACCAGGATCAGCAGCAGGGACACCCGGTCGAGGCGGGTGCCGGCGTACTGCAGGGTCGCGACACCAACGGCCGTACCCAGCGCCGCCCACATGCGACCAGACCTCCCCGGCTCGCCGTGCCCGCCCTCCAGCCGCCCCAGCCACGGTGCGACCAGAGCGACCGCGGGCAGCACGAGGATGGGGACGCCCAGGAAGACCCACCGCCAGGACAGGTGATCGGCCAGGGCACCGGCCACGGGCGGCCCGACCAGCGACGGCAGCACCCAGCCCGCAGACATCAACGCGAAGACCTGTGGGCGCAGCCGTTCGGTGTAGGCACGGGCCACGACGACGTACAGCGCCACGATGACGCCGCCTGCGCCAAAGCCCTGCAACGCCCGGCCCACGATGAACATCGCCATCTCGGGAGCCGTACCCGCCACGATCAAGCCGATCGTGAACACGGCGATGCCGCCGAGCAGCGGGAGTCTGGGTCCGCGCGAGTCGGAGAGCCCGCCAGCGACCACCGTCGTGAACAGACTGCTCACAAGGAAGGCGCTGAAAGCCCAGCCGTACAGCGGCAGCCCGTCGAGGTCTTTGACCGCGACCGGCATGGCCGTGGCCACGGCCATCGCCTCGAAGGCCACCAGGAAGACGACACCGAAGATGCCGAGTGTCAGACCGCGAAGCTGGGGACCGTAAATGCCGTCAGGGTTGCCCCTGCTCACGTGTCGGACCCGTTGCCCTCTCCGTCGCCACCGCCGCGCATCGATTCGTAGATCTCCTTGCACTCCGGACACACCGGGAACTTGCCG
Organism: uncultured Actinomycetota bacterium; assembly: GCA_963819985.1. Classification (GTDB taxonomy): domain Bacteria; phylum Actinomycetota; class Actinomycetes; order DATJPE01; family DATJPE01; genus JANPBY01. Next base: position 134,269 of record CAWFYH010000004.1, read on the forward strand.
GGGTCTCGGTTGGGCACCCACACCTTGCCGCACAGCGCCACGACCGGGGTCCCCACGACGGCGGACTCCACGATCTTGTCCTTGCGCACGTAGTGGGCGAACCGTTCGTGGTCACCGCTGTCGGTCGGCGCGAGCCTGGTGTCTTCTTCGACCAGGGTCGCCGTCCCACCGGTGGTGTCCGGGCCGGAAGGGCTCAGAGGATCACTCATATCCGCATCCTACGAGTGCGCCTGGACAAGGCGCCGGGTTCAGTTGTCGGACGGATCGTCGGGGTAGGTCGACACGAGCGCTAGGTCGCCTCCTTGCCGGCGCAGCACCTGCCGCCACAACCGGTCCGGGTCGGCGGTGAAGGGATCACCGGCCTCGGCCTCGGCGAGATACCACCCCCCGTCGGCAAGCTCTTCCTCGAGCTGGTCGCCCGCCCATCCGGCGTAGCCGGCAAAGATGCGCACGTTCGTCAGGCTGGGGGACAACACCGTCGGGTCAAGGTCGAGATCCACGAGCCCCAGGCCAGCCGCCGGGACGGCCCGAAATCCTTCGGGTTCCTGGCGATCGGGCAGCCGTACGACACCGAGGGCTGAATCGGTCCCCACCGGTCCACCCACCCACAGCACTGGCTCCCCCGTGACCAACGGAGCCCAACGGTCGAGCACCTCTCCGACCGCCACCTCGCTGGGCCGGTTCAGGATGATGCCGAGCGCGCCCTCCTCGTCGTGGTCGAGCAGGAGCACCACCGACCTGCGGAAGTTCGGGTCCTCGAGCGCAGGCGTCGCCACGAGCAGGCGGCCGGCCAGCGAGAGCACCATGCCCCCATCCTGCCCTGCTCGAGCCCGTACCCCTACCCTCCGATCATGCGTGTTCTCGTCCTCGCCAACCGTGACGACCCGGAGACCGGCCTCATCGGTGACGCCTTGGTCGATCGTGGTGCGACTCTCCATCGCGTCTGGCGAGACGACGTCGACGAGCCGATGCCCGCGACCGACGCGCACGACCTGGTGCTCGTGCTTGGTTCGGAATGGTCTGTCCACTGGGAGCACCTCGCGCCCGCGGTGGAACGCGAGGCGGGCTTCCTGCGGGCGTGCGTCGCCGCTTCGGTGCCGGTGCTGGGCCTCTGCTACGGGTCGCAGATCCTCGCCCACGCCCTCGGGGGTGCCGTCGAGGTCGCACCGGACGACGGTGAGATCGGCTGGTACACCGTCGACTCCGACGTGCCCGAGCAGATCCCACCGGGGCCGTACATGCAATGGCACACCGACCGATTCAGTGTTCCGCCCGGGGCCGTCGAGCTGGCTCGCTCGCCAGTGGGTCCACAGGCCTATGCGTACGGCTCCGCGCTCGCCGTCCAGTTCCACCCCGAGGTCACTCCGCAGATCGTCGCCCGCTGGGCCGAGGGCGGCGTGGCCGCACTCGAGGCCCGCGGGATGACCGTCGACGGTCTGGTGGCCGAAAGTCGGGAGTACGCCCAAGCCGCCCCGCAGCGTGCGACGCTGATCGTCGATACCTTCCTCAGCGGGCGCCTGACCACTGCTGGTCGGTAGGTGGGCTAGGTCGGGCCGCCGTGCTCAGCCGCACGTGGTTCGGCCCCAAGAAGGTGACCTTCGGCCCGGGACAGGATGCTGCGTGAAGGGCCAGGATCAGGTCGACCAAGCAGGCGGCGGGTGAGACGGAGGTCGGGCATGAGCAACGGAAGCACTGGATCGCAGAGTCCGGTTCAGGCCGAGGAGGCCCCAGTCCGACGACTTCAACTGCCTCAGGCGACGGCACTCATCGTCGGCAGCATCGTCGGCGTCGGCATCTTCAATCTCCCCGGGTCCCTGGCCTCGTACGGGCCGATCAGCATCATCTCGATGGCCCTCACCACTGTCGGTGCGCTCGCTCTGGCAGTGATGTTCGGTGCGCTGTCTCGACGGCTCCCGGCTGACGGCGGCCCTTATGCCTACGCCCGAACGGCCTTCGGGAACGCCACTGGTTTCTCGAACGCCTGGTTGTACTGGATAACCGCGTGGGCCGGGAATGCGGCCATCGTCGTCGGCTGGGTCTTCTACGTGCAGTACGTCATGGAGAGCTTGATCGACGGCTTCGAGATGACCAAATGGTGGTCGGTGATCGTGGCCCTGGTGGGACTGTGGGTGCCCGCGGCCATCAACCTGTCCGGCGTGAAGAACATGGGAAGCGTCCAGGTCTGGACCTCCGTCCTCAAGTTCGTGCCGCTGGTCTTCATGTCCACCGTGGGCCTGTTCTTCATCAGCACCGCCAACTTCGACACCTGGAACCTCAGCGGTGAGACCAACATGTCAGCCATCGGCGGGGCCATGGCGCTGTGCCTCTTCTCCTACCTTGGCGTCGAGACGGCCGCCGTCGCCGCGGCGAAGGTCAAGAACCCCGACCGGAACGTCCCCCGGGCGACCGTCTTCGGGACCCTCGCGACCGCTGTCGTCTACATGCTGTCGCTCATCGCGGTGTTCGGCATCGTCGGCAGCGCCACCCTCAGCGACTCCGCCGCCCCCTTCTCGACCGCCGTCGACGAGATCTTCGGCGGGACCTGGGCCGGCTACGTGATGGCCGCGCTGGTCGTCGTGTCCGGCTTCGGGGCACTCAACGGATGGACCATGATCTGCGCCGAGATGCCTCTAGCGGCCGCGAACGACGGGCTCTTCCCCGACCGGTTCAGCCGACTCTCCGTACGCGGCGTCCCCGCGTTCGGGATTGTGGCCTCGACGGTGCTCGCGTCGATCGCCATGTACCTCGCCTATGCGGGGTCAAGTGGATACAACGTCTTCAACACCCTCGTGTACATGTCCGGCATCACCGCCGCGATCCCGTATGCCTTCTCGGCCCTCGCCCAGATCAAGTGGCGTGTGGTGGACCACCGCACGCTCGCCACCCCGAGGTTCGTGCGCGACACGCTGGTCGCGGTGGTGGCCCTGGCCTTCTCGATCCTGTTCATCTGGTACTCGCGGATCACTGGGGGGAGCACCTGGGACGAGTACCTCCCGTTCATCTACGCCGGCGTTGCGTTCATCGTCGGCATCCCGATCTATCTGCTCCAGCGCTCCAAGATGACCCAGCCGGACCCCGTTCCCGCATACCGTTGAGCCACCCAGGGCGTCCGGCGAGAGGATCGATCAGATGACTTACACCGTCGACTCCGAGGTGGGCGCGCTGAAGCAGGTCATCGTGCACCGGCCTGGCTTGGAGCTGTCCCGCCTGACCCCGCAGAACGTCGAAGAGCTGCTCTTCGACGACGTCATGTGGTCCCAACGCGCCCGAGAAGAGCACGACGCGTTTTGCCAGAAGCTCCGCGACAAGGGCGTCACCGTTCACTACTTCGCCGAACTGCTGGCGCAGGTCCTGGAGATTCCCGAGGCGCGCGAGTGGGTGCTGTCCCGGTTGGCCAACGAGGACACCGTCGGGCCGCAGCTCATCGCCCCGTTGCGGGAGCTGGCCGAGTCGGTTGAGGGCGCGGTCCTGGCGGAATACCTCATCGGCGGCATCCTCAAGCGAGACCTGCAGCTGGCCAAGGAGACGTCGCTGCTGTGGGAATACCTCGACGACAACGACTTCATCCTCACGCCGCTGCCCAACCATCTGTTCCAACGCGACAACTCCGCCTTCGCCTACCAGGGCCTGTCGGTGCACCCGATGGCCAAACCGGCGCGGGTGCGCGAGATCGTGCACAGCCGAGCGATCTACAACTTCCACCCGATGTTCCGCGACGCCGGTCTGCACTTCTACTACGGCAACGACGACGAGAGCCACCAGCCGGCGACGGTCGAGGGCGGCGACGTACTCGTGATCGGCAACGGTGCTGTCATGGTCGGGATGGGTGAGCGCACCACCCCGCAGGGCATCAGCATGTTGGTGAAGGGCTACTTCACCGATCCCCGCCAACGGATCAGCAAGGTCATCGTCGTCGAGCTGCCGAAGATGCGCTCGTTCATGCACCTCGACACCGCCATGACCATGGTCGACAAGGACGCATTCTCGGTCTACCCCTACCTGCCGCCGGAGCTGAAGTCCTACACGCTCAAGAAGGTCGACGACGGTGGCGCCTACTCGATCACCGAGAACGTCGACCTCTTCCCCGTGGTTGCCGAGGCGTTGGGGCTGGAGAAGGTACGAGCCCTGAAGACACCGATCGACGAGATGGGCGCCGCCCGGGAGCAGTGGGACGACGGCAACAACTTCCTCGCCGTCGCGCCGGGGGTGATCTTCGGCTACGAACGCAACTCGACGACCAACACGTTCCTCCGCCGCAACGGCATCGAGATCGTCACGATCGTCGGCTCCGAGCTGGGCCGCGGTCGGGGCGGCCCACGGTGCATGAGCTGCCCGATCGAGCGCGACCCCGCCTGAGGTCCCCGCTTGCGTCCGACCAACTGGGGGCTATAGCCCTCGGTTAGTCGGACGTAACGAGGCGGACGGCACGCTCAGGCGGACAGCCGCGCGCGCAGGGCGTCGAGCTGCTCGTGCAAAGCGGTGGGTAGGGCGTCGCCGAACTGAGCGAAATACTCGGCGGTGAGGTCGGCCTCGGCCAGCCAAGACTCCTGGTTGACCGCGAACAGCTCGGCCAGGTCAGCGTCGGACAGCTCGAGCCCGTCGAGGTTCAGCGCCCCGGGGGCCGGCGCGCGACCGAGGGCGTTGTCGACAGCCTCGGCCTCGCCACTCACCCGGTTGGCCACCCACTCGATGACCCGGCTGTTCTCGCCGAACCCGGGCCAGATGTAGCGGCCCTCGGCGTCCTTGCGGAACCAGTTGACGGAGAAGATCCGCGGCAGCTTGTCCGATGACGTGGCACGGCCGACGTCGAGCCAGTGCGACCAGTAGTGGGCCATGTTGTAGCCGCAGAACGGCAGCATGGCGAACGGGTCGCGACGCAGGGCGCCGACGGTTCCCTCGGCCGCTGCGGTCTGCTCAGAGGACACGGTGGCGCCCATGAACACTCCGTGGTCCCAGCTCAGTGACTCGGTGACCAAGGGGACGTTGGTGGCGCGGCGGCCACCGAACAGGATCGCGTCGATGGGGACACCCGCCGGGTCCTCCCAGTTGTCGGCGATCGACGGGCACTGGTCAGCCGGGGCCGTGAACCTCGCGTTGGGGTGAGCCGCGGGCGTCTCGGACGCGGGCGTCCAGTCGTTGCCCTTCCAGTCGATCAGGTGCTGGGGCGCATCGTCGGTGAGGCCTTCCCACCAGATGTCGCCGTCGTCGGTGAGCGCCACGTTGGTGAAGATGCAGTTGCCCCACAAGGTCGCGATCGCGTTGCGGTTGGTCGACATCCCAGTGCCGGGCGCCACCCCGAAGAAGCCGGCCTCGGGGTTGATCGCGTGCAGCCGACCGTCGTCTGCGTAACGCATCCAGCAGATGTCGTCGCCGACCGTCTCGACCTTCCAACCGGGGATGGTGGGCTCGAGCATGGCGAGGTTGGTCTTGCCGCACGCTGAGGGGAACGCCGCCGCGAGGTGCTTGACCGCACCCTTCGGAGAGGTCAGCTTGAGGATCAGCATGTGCTCGGCGAGCCAGCCCTCATCGCGCGCCATCGCCGAGGCGATGCGCAGCGCAAAGCACTTCTTGCCCAGCAGCGCGTTGCCGCCGTAGCCGGAGCCGTACGACCAGATCTCCCGCGTCTCGGGGAAGTGCACGATGTACTTCGTGTCGCTGCAGGGCCACGACACATCTGCTTGGCCGGGCTCGAGCGGCGCACCCACGGAGTGCAATGCGGGAACGAAGTCGCCGTCGTCACCGATCAGGTCGAGGGCGGCCTTGCCCATCCGGGTCATGATCCGCATGTTGAGGACGACGTAGGCGCTGTCGGTGATCTCCACGCCGAGCTGGCTGATCGGCGAGCCGAGCGGGCCCATCGAGAACGGGATGACGTACATCGTGCGGCCGCGCATCGAGCCGGCGAACAAACCGTTGAGGGTCGCGCGCATCTGCGTCGGGTCCTGCCAGTTGTTGGTCGGGCCGGCGTCGATCTCCTTCTCGGAGCAGATGAACGTTCGGTCTTCGACGCGGGCCACGTCACTCGGGTTCGAGCGGGCGAGGAACGAGTTGGGTCGCTTGTCGTGGTTGAGCGCGATCAACGTGCCGGCATCGACGAGCTCGGCCGTGAGCCGCTCCCACTCCTCTTGCGAACCGTCGGACCACTCCACCCGGTCGGGCTGGGTCAGCTCGGCGACCTCCCGGACCCAGGTGAGCAACTTCGCGTTGGTGGTGGGTGCGTCGGTCAATCCGGGGATGTTCATGTGACAACTCCGAGTGCCTGAGGTCCGAGGGCGAAGCGCCGCTAGGGCCAGGGTGCCCTTTCCTGTCCGAGGTTTCCATCCCCCCTCTGGTCGAGTGACCAATGGCACAGGATGTTCCGATCAGTCTGACTGGTTCTTGCTGATCTTGCGCAAGAAGTGAGCAGCTCTCGCGTGCACTTCTGCGCGCAGTCCCGCGGGCAGTTCTGCGAGCCGTTCGGCCGGACAGATCTCGCTTCGCGGAACGTCGCTTCGATGTCGCGGTCACTGACAGCACGCGCCCCGGCACGTACAGTCATTTCGTGCAGGTCCCTAGGTACGGCGCCGCGACAGCTGTTCTCGCGGCCGTTCTCGCGGCCGTCCTCGCCTTGACCCTGGCCCCATCGGCCAACGCGCAAGCGCTGAGCCAGCACCTGCTCGGCCAGGGACGAGCCACACCAGCTGCTGCCGGCTGCGCTGCAAGACTCCCCGGACAGCTCGCCCACCTCGGCAAGGCGCGACAGGTCATCGTGGTCACCTCGGGGTCCTGGTCGTCCACCCATGCCAAGCTGCGGGCTTACGAGCTGCGCGGGAGCGACTGGTGCCGAGTCATGGCACCGATCCAGACGCGACTCGGGTGGTCGGGATTCGCCTGGGCGAAGGATCGGCGGCAGAACTCCGGCAAGACGCCGGCCGGCACCTTCAAGCTGCCGTGGGCGTTCGGCAACAGTCCGGACCCGGGCAGCAAGCTCGACTACCGGCGCGTGGACGGCAACGACTGGTGGGCCTACGACCCGCGCTCGCCGAAGACGTACAACCGCTGGCTCGAGCATGGGCGTGGCAACGTGCGGGCGGCTTGGGCCGAACACTTGAGCAGCTACGGCAGGCAGTACGCGCACGCCGTGGTGCTGAACTACAACCTGCCGTCGGCAACGCGCCAGCCAAAGTTGCACAAGGGCGGCGGGATCTTCTTGCACGTCAACGGCTCCGGGGCCACCGCGGGCTGCGTTTCGGTCAGCAAGTCCTCGATGGTGCGCATCGTTCGGTGGCTGGATCCCGCCCAGCGCCCGGTCATCGTCATGGCCCCTTCCACGGTGATTCGACGGGCCTGACCTACGGCTGTCGTGGGATCGAGCACGGACCAGCTATCGCGGGAGCACCTCTACGGCGGCGGGGGTCGCCTGCGACGCGAACGGCTCCGGCGTCGCAGCTCGACGCCGTGAAGACAAGGCACCTGCGACTGGCATGTAGGCGGCCAGGGAGTCGGCCGGACCGGGTCGACCGAAGTGCCAGCCCTGGCCATGGTCGACACCGAGCCCGGCCAGGGTCTCAGCGTCCACGGCCGACTCGATCCCCTCGGCCACGACGCTCGCCCCGCAGCCGTGCGCGAACTCAACCAGGGAGTGAACCAGCGTCCGCAGCACCGGATCGCTGGCGACCCCGTCGACGATCGTGCGATCGAGCTTGATGACGTCAGGACCGGTGAGCACGATGTGCCGAAGCGAGGAGAAGCCCGCGCCGACGTCGTCGATGGCCAAGCGCATCCCGCGGGCGCGCAACGGAGCCAGCGCGTTGTCCAACGCCGTGTAGTCGGTGACCCGGTCGTGCTCGGACAGCTCGAGCACGATCCGCTCAAGTGGGAGGCCGGAAAGCAGGAGCGTGCAGCGAGTCGTCATCAAGGTTGCTGGCGATACGTTCATCGCGACGTAGCCGGCAACCGTCCGCAGCAGGTCAGCGGCTCGTTCCAGCGCAAGCAGCTCGAGCTCATGACCGCGCCCCACGCTGTGCGCCTGCTCGAAGCAGATATCAGGAGCCATGTCCCACTCAGCGGGGAAGCGGCTCAGGGCCTCGGCCCCGATGCGGTATCCGCTGGCCAGGTCAACGATGGGCTGGAGGAGCACCGTCGGTCCCCCGGCGGACATGAGCGGCCCGAGCCGGTTCTCGATCTCGTCGCGACGGGCGCGTTCAGCCACGACCGGCTCGACGATGACCGCCGCTGCGTGCGCCAGCACCTGCATCAGCGCCCGGTCTCGTTCGTTGAGCTCCTTGTCCGAGGTCAACCCCGCGGCGCAGAAGGTGCCATAGAGGGCGCCGCTACTGAGGACGACCGGCACGGAGACGTACGACCGGATCCGCGGCAGGCGAGCCGCGGGCAGTCGCATGGCCTCGGGGAAGGCACGAACATCCGGGATCACCGAGGGCAGCTTGCCGTCCAGGATCGCCTGGCAGAACGTCGTGGCCTGGACCTGCTTCGCGCCCTCCTTGAACAAGAACGGCACCGAGGACTCAACGACCTCGAGGTGTTGGGTGACTCCGTCCAGCCGGGACAGGAACGCCACGCTGAGCTGGAGGGAGGCCTTGGCCGTACGCAGGAGCTCGGCAATCTGCTGCTCGGCCTCGCTGCGCTGCCCGCCCACGTGCTCCCCCAGTTCTCGACGCGTGTGCGCCGATGCCGGCCACAGATGACGCCGCCGCCTCCCGACATGTATCGACCCGCACCGGCCACGACTTCAGTGTCGCCCTCGAAGGCTTGCCGAGGGCGGCCCATAGGATCGCCGGATGAGTGCGCCGGAGGTCGCCCGGGCGATCCCCGCCGACCGGGCGCAGGTCGTCGACACCGTGGAAGCCGCATTCGTCCGCGACCCGGCCTTTCGCTACTTCCTGGGCGACGCCGCAGACGATGCCGGCTACTCCGCGTTCGCCCGCGCCTTTGCCGGTCTCCTGTTCGACAAGCGGGCGGCCGCCGGCAGCGTGTGGATCGTCGAGGGGGGCCGGGCCGTCGCCATGTGGGACGCGCCTCGGACAGCCGCCGCCTCCCGGGAGCGCGAGGCGGCGGAGCCGGACAGCCAGCTGGCTGCCGACGTGCAGGCCCGGCTCGACGCGTACGACGCCGTGGTCGCCCCCGTCCGTCCGACGAGCCCGCACTGGTATCTCGGAGTCCTGGCGCGGCACCCGAACACGGCTGGGCGTGGGTGGGGCCGCGTGGTCATGTCCGTGGGCCTGGCCGCCGCGGCGAAGGACGGGGTGGACGCCTATCTGGAGACGTCGAACCCGTCGAACGTCGCGCTGTACGAGCGTGCCGGCTGGCAGGTGGCCGGCCAGGCGGAGGTTGGCGACCTGCCGATCTGGGTCATGCGGCACGCCTAGGTGCTGCCCCCATGACCTCTGGGAAAGCGGGACTCAGCCGACGGAGGCTGAGCGCACTGCCCTGACCTGAGCGGCCGTAAGGGCTTTGGAATAGACGCGCACATCGTCGATGCGCCCGTCGAAGTACGCCTCGATCAACCCGGCCCTGGTCTTGTTCTTCGCGCCGATGGCCAGGGGCTCTGCATTGCTGCACGTGGTGCCGGACACCGCCCTCGAGGAGTCGAGCTTGCCGTTGATGTAGATGCGCAGCTGCTGGCCGTCGTAGGTGCTTGCGACGTGGATCCAGGTCCGGTTGGGGATCGTGCGAATGCTGTCGAAGTAGCGCCAGGTGTTGCCGACCTGACCGTCGCAGCCGCCGTAGAAACCCCCGACCCGTAACCGACGGGTGTCGGTGCGGATGTTCATCCAGTAGGCGCCGGCCTTCTCCAGAACCTCCCAGCGGTCGTCGTGGACCCGAGGGACCAGCCGGACCCAGGCCGCCAGGGTGTAGGTGTCGACGTCGAGCTGCGCGCCGTCTGGCACGTCGACGAACTGCTGGTGGCGGGAGTCGAGCTGGAGCGCGCGACCGTGGCCCGATTTGCCCTTGACGGTCACCGGCAACGCGGTCCCGCGAAGAACCCCGGCAAGATCTGATGGCGAACGGTCTGGCACCTGGCCACCCGCGGTGGTTTCGAAGCCGAGGCCGAGAACCCAGCCGTCGGTGGGGGGCGGCGCCGCCTGAGCGGGCAGGCACAGCGCTCCACCCGCGAGCACCACTGATGCCAGACAACACACCTGGGCCAGCCTCGAGGCACGCATGGTCACCCCTCCCAGCGCAAGGCTATTCCCTATCCGGGTCCTGCGGGGTTCAGACGACGAGACCGGGGTTCAGACGACGAGACCGGGGTTCAGACGACGAGAACAAGGACGAGGGCCAGGATGCCCGCTGCCACGAGGCCGAGCACCGTGGGGATCTCGATCCTGCTCTCGGGAATCGGGCGACCTTCGTTGATGGCCCGTTGGATCACGGCCCAGCGCTGCCGCGACGTCGCCCCGATCAGGATGCCGATGACCACCAGGATCACGCCCACCACCCGCCGCACGCCCGTGTAGCCGGCGTCAGGGAAGACTCCGACCACGGCGACCCCGGCCGCGAGCAGCGCCAGGGAGGTCCGGATGTAGGCGAGGTAGGTGCGTTCCGCGGCCAGGGCGGTCCGATAGTCCGGACCCTCGTCGCTGTCACCCATGTCCGCGAGTCTGGCATGCGCGCCGACACGCGCAGGCGATCGACCCGCTGCACGCAGCGTCGACAAGCGATGTGCAGGTATGTCCGATCCGCCGCTATCGTTGACCACCCGCGACAAGACGATGCGTGCCCCGCCGGGCACCGAAGGGCAGGGCCTGGTGGGTCGGGTTTCGCAATGGGCTGTTCGAGCTCCATGGTTCGCGCTGGTCACCTGGATCGCGGCCATGATCATCATCGGGGTGATCGGCACCAAGTTCGGTGGCGACTACAACGACAACTTCGAGCTCCCCGACACCGAGTCAACGACGGCCCAAGATCTTCTGGGCAGCCTCTCCTCAGGTGCTGGCACCGGTGCCGGGCTCGAGGGTCAGATCGTCTGGGGAGTCAGCTCGGGTCAGGTGACCGATGCCGCCGTCGAGTCCACGATGACCGACCTGCTCACCGAGGCGTCGACGACGCCAGGCGTTGGGTGCGTGCAGACGCCGTACGGCGACCCGCTCGGATCCAGCTGCCCCGCGCCGGCGAGCTCTGAGGGCGCCGAGAATCCGCCCGCCGACGACGGTGGCCAGCCGCCGCCGGCCGAGCCGCTGTCACCCGAGGCAGAGGGCCCGAACGCACACTTCGGTCAGGCGGGTGTGAGTCCCGACGGTTCGGTCGCCTACGCCACGGTGACCTTCGAGGGTGCGTCCTTCGACGACTTGAACACCGATGACGTCTCAGCCGTGCTCGACCTCGTCAAGGCACAGAACGGCTCTGAGGACCTGCAGGTCGGTGCCAACGGCATCTTCTCCTTCGTGGGGGGCGAGCCTCCGTCGTCGGAGAGCATCGGGGTCGCCGTCGCCCTGGTGATCCTCTTGTTCGCCTTCGGGTCGATCCTGGGAGCCTTCCTCCCGATCATCTCCGCCGTCGTGTCGGTGGCCTTGACGACGACCTTCGTCCTGCCGCTCGTCGCGCGCTACTTCGACGTGGCCACGTTCGCCCCGATCCTTGCGTCGATGATCGGGTTGGGCGTCGGTATCGACTATTCGCTGTTCGTCATCAACCGCTACCGCGAGGCGATGATCCACGGCCGAACGCCCAGGGAGGCCGCGCTCGAAGCCGTACGCACCTCCGGGCGGGCCGTCCAGTTCGCCGCCGTCACCGTGATCATCGCGCTGCTCGGACTCTTCGTCTTGGGGATCACGTTCTTCAACGGCATCGCCGTGGCGTCGGCCATCACCGTGTTCATGGTGATGATCGGCGCCCTGCTTCTGCTCCCGGCCGTGCTCTCGCTGCTCGGAAGCTGGGCGTTCGTCGGTCGGATGGCCTGGATCTCCGATTCCGAGGCCGTGCCGCAGCGCCGCTACAACGGCATCGCGCACGGCATCAGCAACGTGCTGCGCTGGATCGGCTGGGTGCTCTACTTCCCCGTCACTCTCATCGGCCTTGCCTGGCGATGGATCGTTCACCGCGGGAAGGTCCCTGACCCCACCCGACCGAGCGCCTTTGCTCACTATGGACATTGGCTGCAGAGACGACCCTGGCTCACCGGAGCCGCGGCACTGATCGTCATGCTGATCATCGCGATTCCGATGCTGTCCCTGCGGCTGGGCTTCTCCGACGACTCGGGCACACCTCAGGGGAGTCCGACCCGGATCGCCTACGACCTCACGGCCGAAGGCTTCGGACCGGGTGTCAACGGCCCGTTCTTCCTAGCCGTCGAGCTCGACCAGCCGGGTGATCAGGCTGCGGTGGACTCACTCACCGATGCTCTCAACAACGACCCCGGAGTCGCACTGGCGGCCGGCGCACCGGTCGCCGCAGACGCCACGGTCGTTCCCATCCAGGTGTTCCCGACCACCGCGCCGCAGGACGAGGCGACCACCGAGCTGCTCTACCACCTCCGCGACGACGTCATCCCGGCCGCGACTGCCGGCACGGGCGCCACGGCCTACGTGGGCGGGTTCCAAGCGGTCACCGTCGACTTCACCAAGGTCCTGCAGGACGCCCTGCCTTGGTTCCTGCTGGTGGTCGTCGGTCTCGGTTTCCTCGCCCTCGTCGTGCTGTTCCGCTCGATCGCGGTCCCCGCGATGGGAGTGCTGTCCAGCTTGTTGTCACTCGCAGCCGCGATGGGCATCACGGTGGCCGTCTTCCAGTGGGGCTGGTTCGCCGGCCTGCTCAACGTCGAGTCGACGGGTCCGATCTTCCCGTTCCTTCCGGTCATGGTCTTCGCGATCCTGTTCGGGTTGTCGTGTGACTACCAGGTCTTCCTGGTCAGCCGGATGCACGAGGAGTGGGTCAACACCAGCGACAACCGCAAGGCCGTACGCCGTGGGTTGGCCGGGTCTGGTCGGGTCGTGGCCATCGCGGCCGCGATCATGACCAGCGTCTTCGGCGCATTCGTGCTCGGCAACGACGCAACGATCAAGCTGTTCGGCGTGGCACTGTCCACGGCCGTACTGCTCGACGCGTTCGTCGTCCGGCTGATCCTGATCCCGTCACTGATGACCATCGTCGGACCGGCGAACTGGTGGGTGCCGGGCTGGCTCGACCGGATCCTGCCGCACGTCAGCGTCGAGTCGGAGGCTGACATCGAGGCCGGGGCGGCAGAGATCGTGGACTACGACGATCCCGACGACGTGATCGAGGATCAGCAACCCGCTAGCGTCTGAGTCTCAGTCGACCGGCCCGCGCCCACGCGCAGGCCGGTCGACTGAGGCTGGCGCGCGGGGACGTACGGCATCCTGCGGCACCCAGGCCACGACCAGCGCATCCCAACCGGGGTCGGGCGTGCGCCCTTCTTCGTCGCCGCGACGCCGCCACCCATGGACGATTCCGGGGACATCGGCCGACCCCGTCCGCAGCCAGCACGGCCGACCCGCATCGTCGTCCGGGCCATGCCTCGGAGAGTCTGCTGGAGGGCTAGCTGGAGGTTCGGCTGGTTGTCCTCGGCGGCGCTGCGACAGCGGGGACCGTCCGGCGTCGACCGCCCGATTCATCCCGCCCGCAGCCATCTGCGCAGCCTGACACATAATCGTACAAATATTCTAGTCCGGCGCGACTACGCCTCCGGCACCCACACGTCAGGATCCACGAGCAGTCGAGTCCACAGGTCGATGAGATGGTCGCGGAATCGCGGCGGATCCCACCCCCGGCTGCTCAGCAGCAGGTAGTACTCGGCGCTGTTCGTGGACCAGACGATGTCGGCGACCTCTGCGTCGGTCAGGTCGGGACGCAGCTGGCCCGTGCTCCGCAGATCAGCGGCGAACTCCAGCATGTTGGCGGCCCGACGCTCGATGAGGCAGGTCCAGGCTCGCTGGCACTCGATGTCCTCGCGCCCTGCCTGCTTGAGCGCCTCCTGCAAGGGAGCGACAGTGGGCAACAACGAGCTGAGCGACTCGGCGTAGACCTCGATCTTGGCCTGCGCCGTGGTGGCCTGCCTGATGCGGCGCACGTACCCCCGCTCGAGGGTCGGGACCGGTTCATCGCCCGAGGCCAGAACCATGTCGATGACGGCTCGGACCAGGTCGGGTTTGCGGCCGACGCTGGCGTAGACCGTGTCGATCGCCACGCCAGCCCGGTCGGCGACCTGGCTCATGGTGACGCCGTAGCCCTTGGTTGTGAACAGCTCGCGGGCCGCCACCAGGACCGTGCGGCGGGTCTGATCGGCCTGGGCCTGGCGCGCAGGCGAGCGGTAGACGCGGGTCTTGACGGGCCGGGCCATGCGTCCTACCGTACCAATATTCATCCGAAAGCCTTTCGGATGAAATTTACTTGAGGAGCGCACAGATGCTCGACTCGTCAGCAACCACCCTCCGCGCCGTCCACCGAACCGCTGCCGAAGGGAAGGCGACCTGGGCCATGGGCTCGTTGTTCGAACGCCTGCTCGGCGCGGCTGAATCAGCTGGCGCACTCGGCGTCTCGCTCGTGACGCAGCCGCCCGGCACCGCGACCCCGCTGCACGTGCACAGCCGCGAGGCGGAGGCGTTCTACGTGCTGGCCGGGACGCTCACCTACCGGGCAGGCGAGGACACCTTCCAGCTAGCGCCCGGATCGTTCATGTACCTACCCCAGGGAATGCCGCACGCCTTCCGGTGCACCGGCGGAGAACCGACACAGTTCCTCGCACTGACCAGCCCTGGCGGCTTGATGGACCTCTACGACGAGGTCGGCATCGACGCTTGGGAGCACCGGCTTCCTGGCGAAGACGGCCAGGGCATGGACGTGGAGATCGCGAAGTGGAACGAGCTCGGCCCGAAGTACGGCCTGCAGGTCGTCGGCCCTCCGCTGCCGATTGACGGCTGAGCGCGCAGGTCTCAGCCGGGTGACGCCGAGCGAATCCGACCGCTCAGGCGGAGCCGTCGTCGGGCAGCACGACCTCGAGACCCAGCCAGCGCGCCAGGTCGTCGATCTCGCGATGAACGGCCTCGGTCATCTCAGGCGTGAACGGCTGGTCCTGATGGATCGCGGCCACGCGAAGCTCGCCCTCCTTGGGCTCCGCTGTGGCGTCGAGCTTTCCCACGAGCCGGTCCTGGTAGAGGATCGGCAGGGCGTAGTAGCCCCACATCCGCGCCGCCACCGGTTTGTACATCTCGAGGATGTAGTCGAACTCGAAGATCTCGCTGAGCCGCTTGCGGTCGGCCAGCAGTCGGTCGAAGGGTGAGAGCAGCGCCGTACGACCGGTGAACGGCTGCCCGAGCTGGGCGGGGTCGACCCGCCACTGGCCACGCACTCCCTCCACCACGGCGACTTCGCCGGTCTCCCCCACGTCGACCGGCTCGAGAGGGATCTTGGTGGTCTTCGCCCTGGCGATGCCGAGCGCGGTGAGCCTGCGCTGGTCGAGTCGCGCTCGAGCTTCGTCGATGGGCGGCACCGGATCGTCGGGATAGACCCGTGAGGCGAGGTCCCACAACCGGTCGCGGCCGGTGCCACCGGCGGCCGCAACCTCGCCGCGCTGGACCAGCTTGTCGAGCATCATCCGGACGTTGCGGTTGTCGTTCCAGCCGCTGGACTTCCACGGCACCTCGCACGTGTCCGGCAGCTCCCTGGAGGGCAGCGGACCGTCGGCACGAAGCCGGTCGAGGATGTCTTGCCTGCAATAGCTGTTGGCGTTGACCCAGTCGCGCAGCTGCTGCTGCCACTCGTTGAGCTCACCCGGACCCGGCCACTGCGCCATCTCCGCGCGAAACAACGCGATGTCGTCGGCGACCCGAAGGGTCTGGAGCAGCTCGATCAACCGTTGCTCGTCGACGGCGTCCCATAGGTCCTTGGCTTCGAACCCAGACCCCAGGCGACTCCACATCACCAGTTCGGCGGTGGGGGCGATCGCCCGGGTGGGCTCGACTTGGAGGAGGCCGATCTGACGCACCGTCTCGACGAGGTCGGTGGGCCGAGGAGCGGTGAGCAGCTGCGCACGTACGGCCACCCGCCGGGCATCCGCACGGCTCAGCTGGTGCACCTTGGCCATTCGGCGAGCGTAAGGGCCGTGCCGTTCGGCGACCTCGAGGGCCCCGTCAGGAGGAGGCAGTCGCCGGGCTCGGCTCCTCCTCCTCGTCTCGCTCGGAGCCGTGCGGCAGGTGACGGGTGAACGGCAACGCGGCGAAGGCCAGCAGAGCCGACGCGAGCAGGCCGACCTTCAGCGAGGTGAGCTGGGCGCTGGCGTAGTCCTCGACGACCGCCGTCGTCGTCGCCGCATCCAGCCCCGCATCTGTGGCCGCCTGCCGGACCTGCTCCACGGACAAGAAGTCGAGCCCGGCATCGACGCTCACCCCGACCTGGCTCGACACCTCGGCGCTGACGCGCGGGTCCTCCTCGATGGTGCCGACGAACACGCTGGCCAGGCCGGTCAGCACGATGGCTCCGATGAGAGCGACGCCCAGCGAGGATCCGAGCTGTTGGCCGGTGTATTGAAGACCGCCCGCCTCGCTGCGCCCCGACGCGTCCACCGAAGACTGCACGACATTGCCGAGCTGAGACACGATCAGGCCCATCCCGACCCCGAGGATGGCCATCGACAACGCAAACATGCCGCCGGCCAGCTCCGGTTCGACGGTGTCAAGGAGCAGCAAGATGCCAGCCACGGTGATGCTCAGGCCCCAACGGACGATCGCCCGCACGGTCATTCGAGTGGACAGCCGGCTCCCCATCGCTGATGCGAGGAACATGGTGATCGAGATCGGCACCATCTTGATCCCGGTCTCCAGCGCATCCAACCCGAGTACGAGCTGCAGGTAGAGGGGCATGACGAAGAACACGCCCATCAGGATGAGGTTCTGGGTGAACAGACCGATCAGCCCGGCACGCAACGGAGGGATCCGCAGCAGTGACAGGTGCACCAACGGATCGATGCCACCGGCTTCGCGGCGTCGCTGCCAGTGCACGAAGGCCCACAACAAGAAGGCGCCGAAGGCGACCATGAACGGCGTCAGCGAGAAGCCGAGGGGGGTGATAGGCGAGTCCTTGGGAAGCAGCCAACCCCAGGTGCTCGACTGGAGAATGCCGAGCACCATCAAGCCCAGCCCGGTTGCCGACAAGACCGCACCGATGACGTCCAGCTTCGGGACTCGGCCTTCGCGGACCGCATCGGCCACCTTGGGAGTCATCGCCAAGATGAAGAGAACGAGCAGCACCTCGCCGACGAAGACGATTCGCCAGGTCAGCTCGGTGGTCGCCCAGCCTCCGAGGATCGGGCCGACCGCGATGCCGGCCCCTGCGACACCGCCGATCACTGCGTAGGCAACCTTGCGGGACTGCCCCTCGTAGTTTCCGGCGATCAGAGCTGCCATGGCCGGCAGCACGAGAGCCGCACCGGCCCCTTCCAGGATCGACCAGCCCAGCGCGAGCACGAAGACCGACTGCGACACAGCCGTGAGAGCTGACCCGCACGCATAGATCACGAGCCCGATGGTGAACGCGCGCCGACGCCCGATCATGTCGCCGATCTTGGCGCCGGTGAGCATCAACATCGCCATCACCAAGCAGTACAAGGTGATGACCGCCTGGATCGTGGTCACGGTCGTGTCGAAGTCGATGACCAGCTGGCTGATGGACACGTTCATCACGGACTGATCGAGGACCATGACGAACTGCGCGGTGGCCAGGGCGACCAAGGCGAGCCATCGATTCATGGCTATGCCCCGATCATGGCGACCATGATGGCCTTGATCGTGTGCAGGCGGTTCTCGGCTTGGTCGAAGGCAATGTTGTACGGCGACCCGAAGACCTCGTCGGTGACCTCGAGCCCGGACGTCATGCCGGTCTTCTCCGCGATGTCCAGGCCGACAACGGTGTTCGTGTCATGGAACGCCGGAAGGCAGTGCATGAACTTGACGTTGGCGTTGCCCGTCGACTTCAACGCCAAGGTGTTGACCTGGTAGGGGGTGAGCAACTTGACGCGCTCGTCCCAGACCTCCTTCGCCTCCCCCATCGAGACCCACACGTCCGTGTGCACAAAGTCCACGTCCGTCAAGCCTTCACCGGCGTCCTCGGTGAGCAGCAGACGGGCGCCCGATGCGGCCGCTCGCTCCTTCGCGATCTGCTGCACCTCATCACTGGGCCACAGCGCCTTGGGAGCGGCGATCCGCACGTCAGCGCCCATGATCGCGCCCATCACATACAGCGAGTGCCCCATGTTGGAACGGGCATCCCCCAGATAGCAGTAGGAGATCTCATCCACGGGCTTCCCTCGGCCGTGCTCGAGCATGGTCAGGAAGTCCGCCAGCATCTGGGTGGGATGCCACTCATCGGTCAGGCCGTTGAAGACGGGCACCTGCGAGTACTCGGCCAGCGTCTCGACCGTAGCCTGTGCCTTGCCGCGAAACTCGATGCCGTCGTAGTAGCGGCACAGAACACGAGCGGTATCGGCCGCTGACTCCTTGTGCCCGATCTGGGACGAGCTCGGATCGAGGTACGTCGTGTGCGCCCCTTGGTCATAGGCCGCAACCTCAAAGGCGCACCGCGTGCGCGTCGAAGTCTTCTCAAAGATGAGCGCGACGTTCTTGCCCTTCATCCGCTGCTGCTCGACGCCGGCATACTTCGCGCGCTTGAGGTCACGCGCCAGGTCGAGCAGAAACTGCAGCTCGTTCTTGCTGAAGTCGATCTCCTTGACGAAATCGCGGTTGCGCAAGTTGACCGACATCTGGTTTCTCCTAGGCTCGTGCGGCACATCGTCGCGCCATCCTGTCAGCGGCGGGGCCTGAAACGCACGCTCCACGGCCTCGAAGTCATGGGACTGTAGCCGGATGGAGAACGAGCGGCTCTGGCATCACCTCAACGTCGAGCGAACTGTCTACGGGACAGTCGTCTTGATGTCGGTGCTCGTGGTCTATGAGGGCTGGGCTTCGCTGACCTCGTTCCTCGGCGCGACGCTCGTGATCATCGCCCCGGTGGTCGCTTTGGTTCTCGCTCACTACTTCGCTGACTTGATGTCCCTGCACGTCGAGGTGCAAAGGCCCCTTCACCGAGCAGAGTGGACCGGCCTGATCGGGCGCGAGGTCGGCATCTTGCTGGCCGCGGTCCCGCCGCTGACCATTCTGCTTGTCGGCTGGCTAACCCCGATGGACACCCTGTCGACGATCAGGGTGGTGCTGTGGGGAGGTGTGGCTTCGCTGATGTTCCTGGCCGCCGTTTCCGCGCGGCGGGCAGGCTACCGGGGGTGGCGGCTGGCAGTGGCGTCAGCCATGGGAGGCGTGGTCGGCCTGATCGTGATCTCACTGCAGGTCCTGCTGAAGCCGCACTAGGCGCACGACCGACCGGTTGAGGGGCTACGGGCAGAGATCAACGTCAGGCAGGGTGAACGCCGTGCACGTGAGGTCTGGGCCTCCGCCCAACCGAGCCCGACAGTTCGGCGGACTGGTTCCGGAGTCTCATCCGCGGCCATGGGCCAGCGAGGGTCCCTCGATGGGGCAGCACATCGGGGGCGTCTCCCCCGCTGATCCCCGCCGGGCCGGGTCGTCGCGGATGGTCGTGAAAGCGACGCCACTACCAATGGCAAGAAGGACAGCTGCGATGAGCAGCGAGGCGCGGAATCCGAGCGTGAACGACGCGGGGTTGCTGTAGTCGTCGCCGGAGAGCCCTGAAACGGCCGGTAGCGCAGCGACTGCGATGAGTCCGGCCACACGGGCGATCGCGTTGTTCACTCCCGAGGCGACGCCGGCGTGACGAATGTCCGCGGCGGCGAGCACGGTTGCGGTCAGGGGGGCCACGAGGAGGGCGAGCCCTAGGCCGAAGATCGAGACGGCGGGCAGCACATCGGTGACGTAACTGGCGTTCGGACCGATGGTCCGCATGAGCAAAACGCCCACCGCGCAGATCAGCGGTCCGAGCGTCATCGGCAGCCGCGGTCCGATCGTCTGGGCGAGCTGCCCGGCGCGGGCGGACAGCAAGAGCATGGCAAGGGTGATGGGGAGCACGGCAGTTCCCGCTCCGAGGGCGCTGTATCCGGCGACGACCTGGAGCTGTACGACGAGCAGCAAGAAGACACCGGCGAAGGCTGCATAGACGAGGAACGTCACAGCGTTGGCCGCGCTGAACTGTCGGGAGGAGAACATCGACAGGGGCAGCATCGGATGGGGTTGACGCGCTTCCTCAGCGACGAACCCGGCCAGTCCGAGAATTCCGACCAGCCCGGAGGCCACGACC
This sequence comes from uncultured Actinomycetota bacterium, assembly GCA_963819985.1. Lineage (GTDB taxonomy): Bacteria > Actinomycetota > Actinomycetes > DATJPE01 > DATJPE01 > JANPBY01. The sequence continues at coordinate 154,477 of CAWFYH010000004.1, forward strand.
TGGAAGGAGCCAAGTCCGAGCACCGGAGTGGCGATGATCGCGTAGGTGACGCCTGCGAGTCCGATCAGGGCCAGCGCCGCACCCCGGACGTCGACGTGATGCGAGGCCGCGAGGTCCCGCGTCTCGGGAATGTGCCTCAGCGCAACAACGACGACCACGATGGCGAGCGGGACGTTGACGAAGAACACCCACCGCCACGATGCGGAGAGGATCAGCCAGCCCCCGAGGAAGGGTCCAATCGATGTCGCCACGCCGCCGAGCCCGGACCACGCTCCGATCGCCCGCGCCCGATCGGTGGGGGCGAAAGTGGCCTGGATGATCGCGAGACTGCCCGGAGTGAGCAACGCGGCGCCCACTCCCTGGAGAGCGCGGGCGGCAATCAGCCAACCTGCAGTCGGAGCTGCCCCGCAGAGCATCGAGGCCAGTGCGAACCACGAGACGCCCACGATGAAGATCCGGCGTCGGCCGTATCGGTCGCCGAGTGCCCCCCCGAGCAGGATCAGCGATGCGAGCGTCAGGGTGTACGCGGTGATGGTCCACTGCAGTGCGGCGAACCCCACGTTCAAGTCTTCGCCGATGGCAGGGAGGGCGAGGTTCACCACGGTCGCGTCGATGCCGGCCAGCCCGGACCCGAGAACCGTGGCGAGGAGTAGCCACCGGGCTGGTGCCGTGCCGTATCGGACGGCTTCCCCGTCCGCCCGGCGCCCGGCCGGTTGTGTCATCTGTGACTCCTCGCGCTACTTGAGGGAGGACTTGACCCCACCTCCGGACCGGTGGGCGGCACCGGGACATGGCCCGGTGCCGTCTACCGACTGTCATGTTGGGCCGCGATCAGGCCTCGGGCCGCAGCCCCTGCTCCGCGAGCCACTCCAGGCACGCCCATGCCACGTCTTTCCATCCACTGTCGACCACTAGGGAGTGGCCCCGGTCCTTGAACTCGTGGAGGTCGGTGACTGCGAGGGAGCCACGGTACTGCTTCAGCGTCGACTGGGTGATGACCTCGGGGACCGTGTGGTCCTCTCCACCACTGATCAGCAGGAGAGGCCCGCGATGGTCGTTGTTCGTGTCGACCTTCGCCGGGGAATGCAGCGAGAAGTTCGCGGCCGCCGCCTCGAACAGCGGCTTGCCCGGCGCAGGGATCGTCCACGCGTCGAAGATCCGGTCAGACTCCTCGACAGGCAGGGTGTTGCCGAAGCTGTACCGGAACTGCTCCTTCGTCAGGGACACCGCCTTGTGCTTGTTGGTTGGATTCTTGAACACGGGCAATGTTGCGCGCAGAGCCGACAGGGGCAGCGGCAGGACACCCTTGATCTGCGCAGCGTCGATGGCGATGGCAGCGGCGGCGGCGTTCATCCCGAGCAATTTCTCGGAGATCATCCCCCCGAACGAATGACCGATCAGGATCGGCTTAGCCGGGAGGTCTTCGATCACGGCCAGGTAGTGGGCGACCACATCGTCGATCCCCTTGTCGGCGATGTCGTCTGGGTTGGCGCGCGCCTCGGCGACGGTGTCGGCGACGCCGGGCCACTCGGGCGCGGTGGCCGCGTAGCCCACCTGCTCGAAGAGCTCGATCCAGGGCTGCCACGAGGTCGAGTGCAACCAAAGACCGTGGATGAAGACCACGGGGGGTCGGGCGTTGGTCATGTTGAGTCCTCCTCGGGTGAGTGTGAGGTCAGTGTGATGAAGCCATGGTCGTCGTGGCGAGGCTCTCCGGGCTACCGTCAGATGACTGAGGCGCACAAGAGCACCGGCTCAGTCACCTGACGGAAGTCACGGGACGTCGGGCCCCTAGCCTCCCAAGCAGGGACCTCGAACTTCACAGCGCGACCGCAATCGACACAGGAGCGGGGAGAGGCATCGGACTGGCAACGGCGCGCGCGTTCGTCGGCGAAGGCGCGAAAGTGATTACCGGTTCGCGAACGGTCACCACTGAGCTAGCCGCACTCCGCGACGAACGCGTCCAGGCCGTCGACGTCGACCTGGCGACAGCGGACGGACCTGCGCGCCTGGTGGCGGCAGGGCCGGAGCTCGCCATCGTGGTCAACGATGTCGGCTTCGTGAGCCCGTGCCCATGAGCGGTGACGTGCCCGCCCGCGCCCCGCGGGCGAACAGCGGCTAGGTCACCGTCGTGAGGCCGACCTCGATGCCTCGACCTAGCACAAGAAGGGCCGCCACCCCTGGCGAGAGGGGTGACGGCCTTCAGGGATGACCATACGTGCGCCGGCCACAACGTGGAGGTGGCGGGAATCGAACTGGATCTGGCCCTCTGGAATCGTTTGGGACAGCGCCGTTCACGCTCAAAGTCTCGGGACAGCTCCTGCGCACCAGGAACTCCCCGTCGCGACAGAGGCAGCACTGCAAGGGGTTCGGCGACAAGCGGGCAGTGCTCGCCTGGAGATTCTGCACGGCACGAGGCCCGAGCCTCGCGAGTACACACGGGTTGAGCCTCCAACTTGGGCCAGGGCGGCGCGAAGCTAGCCGTGCAACCCTGCTCGAGCCGTTCCGGATCACGTGCTGTGAGGATGACGGCGGCGCCCTCTGCGCGCGCCTGTCTGGCCGCGCAGCTCCAGATCGCGCTGCTGCGGCGCGGAACTCATCACGCCCCCGATGAGGCGATCACATCGTGCAGGGCCTTGAGAGCTCCCACGTAGATCTCCGAGAAGGTAGGGAATGGCTGGATCGTGTCGCGCACGACGTTGAGCGGCACGCGAGCCCGGATGGCCAATGTCGCCTGTTGCAACCACTCACCAGCCTCGGGGCCGAGCGCGTAGGCACCGGTCAGCACGTCACCGTCGCTGAGGAGCGTCAGGAAGCCGTTGGACTGGGCGTACGCCCTGGTGTACGTCTCCGTCTTGGCCAGCACAGACAGCGGAACTGTTGCGCTGAACCGGGCCTCCGTGGCCCCCACGGCGGCAGCCTGAGGGTCGGTGTAGGTGACGCGGGGCACGGCCCGGTAGTCGGCTTCGCGCGGCTCGCCGAGGATGTTCGAGGCGACCACCTCGCCCTGGTACTTGCCGACGTGGGTGAGCGGCCAGATCCCGGTAACGTCGCCGAGCGCCCACACGCCCTCAGCGACCCGCAGGCGCGCGTCGACCGGAACACCATGACTGTCGGCCGTGACACCGACGGTCTCCAGGCCGATCCCGTCGACCCTGGGGCGGCGACCCGTGGCGACGAGCAGCCGGTCCCCACGCACCTCGCGGCCGCTGTCGAGGACGAGGACGTAGTCGTCCGCGTCCCGACGCGCCGCTGCGGCATGCTCACCGACCACGACCTCGACGCCGTCACGACGCAAGACCTCGCCGACGGCCTCGCCGAGCGCGGCCGGCTCGCGCGCGAGCAGGTGCTCCCCACCCTCGACTATCGTCACTTCGCCGCCCAGGCGACGAACGATCTGCGCGAGCTCGACCCCGACCGGACCTCCCCCCAAGACGATCAGATGGCGCGGGACCGCCTTCATGCTCGTGGCCTCTCGGCTCCCCCAGACGCCGGTCAGCTCGCGCAGCCCAGGAATCGGCGGCGTCACCGGGTCTGCCCCGGTCGCCACGACGACATGAGTTGCCGTATGGGTGACGCCGTCAACCTCGACGACGCCGAACCCGGCAAGCCGGCCGGCGCCGCGCAGCAGCTCGATGCCGTTGCTCTTCAGCCAGTCCTCCTGCCCGGCGTCAGACCAGTTGGAGACCATGAAGTCCCGCCACGCCAGTGCTGCTTCGACGTCGACCTCCGCAGTCGCGGTGGCCTCGCGTGCGGCGTGCACCGCCTCGCCCGGTCGCAGCAACGTCTTCGACGGGATGCACGCCCAGTACGAGCACTCCCCGCCGACCAGCTCCCGCTCCACGAGCGCGACGCGCAGGCCGCCCTCGGCCAGGGCGCCGGCGCAGTGCTCACCCGGCGAGCCGCCGCCCACGACGATGACGTCGTAGTCGGCCGTCATGTCGGAAGCTCCGTACCAGCCTGCTCACGCACCATGTAGTCGGCGTACCAGCTTGGCCAGTCCGCGTCGGCCTGCCCGGTCCGCGCCTCGTGCTCGCCATGAGCTGCGGCAGCGCGTTGCAACGCCTTGGAGAGATCAGCCGCCGACCCGAACGTCGTCGCTGCTGGGTCGATTCGCCCAGGGAGCCGGGTCGTGACCTCCTGGAAGAGCCAGCTGTTGCCGTCTGGGTCTGTCACCGAGGCGAACGAGCTGTAGCTGCCGTCCTCCGGCCCGCGGCCATCGGCCCGACCAGGTGCGGAAGCGCCGCCGAACCGGCAGGCGAAGCCGGTGTCACAGTGGAAGACGTCAGTGACCTCGGCGCCACCCTTGGCCAGCTCGTCGCGCACCGCGGCGATGTCCGAGACGATCAGATACGTCGACTGGAGCGACCCAGGGACAGCCGAGGTGAGGTTCGTGCCGAACTGCACGGAGCAGCCGGAGCCGGGCGGAGTGAACTGGATCAGGCGGAAGTCTTCGCCGGTGGCGACATCGGCGTCGAGTCTCCAGCCAAGGCTTGAGTAGAAATCCTTCGCGCGGTCGACGTCCGACACGGGGATGACGACCACCTCCAGCTTCATGTCAACCACCGTGAGGCTCCTTGGGACGTGACGTTGGGGACTCCGTGGCGCGACGGCCCGCTGGCGCTGCCAACGAGTGCCGCCCGGAAAGTCGAATACTGCGCCTGTCGATCAGTGGCTGGCAAGGCTGTTGGCGCCGAGGGAAACACGGTTTTATGGATCGACGGGTGGACCGACCGCGGTGACGGCCCGAGGCATCCACACGGCTGGGAAGGAGCTCGGTTCGTATGACAGCCGATGTCGGGCGACTGGCGTCAGTCAACGTCGGCATGCCGCGCTACATCAGCTGGCAGGGGCGGTCCGTCTTCACGGGGATATGGAAGGACCCCGTCGCGGGTCCCCGTCAGGTCCGACGGACCAATCTGGACGGGGACGGTCAAGGGGACCGCGCCGGGCACGGGGGCGAGCAACGAGCGGTGTACGTCTATCAACTCGACTCCTACGACTACTGGCGCGAGCACCTCCAGCGCAACGATTTCGACGTCGGCCAGTTCGGAGAGAACTTCACCGTCGACGGTCTTCGCGACGACGACGTGTGCATCGGTGACCAGTACCGCATCGGCTCCGCCTTGTTCGAGGTCACCCAACCGCGCGTGACCTGCTACCGGGTCGGGATTCGCATGAATGAACCTCGAATGGCGGCATTGCTCACCGGAAGCGGTCGCCCCGGCTTCTACTTGCGGGTGCTCGAGGAAGGAACGGTGGAGGCAGGCGACGACATCACCAGGGTCGCGGCCGGTCCGGGCGGGATGACGGTCGAATCTATCAACGCACTGCTCTACGTCGACCGTCACCCCGACCCCGAGCTGCTTCAGCGGGCGCTGGCCATTCCTGCTCTCAGTCCGGGTTGGCAGGCCTCGTTGCTCGCGCTGCTCGAACAGCACCGCACCGGCGCTCCGGGCGGAGGCAACGCGGGCTTGACACCCCTCGCGCCTGCCCCCGCCTGGCCGGGCTTCCGAGATCTACTGGTGGTCTCGAAGCGATCAGAGAGCGCGAACGTCGTGTCGCTCGAGCTCGAGGCAGACGACGGCCCACCGCTGGCCCACGCACTCGCAGGGCAGTTCATCACGCTCAAGCTCGGATCCGGAGCCGGCACACCTCCAGTCGTCCGCAGCTACTCGCTGTCAGGGCCGCCGGACGGCACTCGCTACCGGATCACGATCAAGGTGGAACCGCGTGGAGCGGCCGGCCGCTACCTGCACGACGTGGTCGACGTCGGCGACCGGATCAAGGTAGCGGCACCACGTGGTCACTTCACTCTCGATGCGGGCACACAGCCGATCGTGCTGGTGAGCGCAGGCGTGGGAGTGACACCCGTACTCGCGATGCTGCACGCCCTGCACGACAACAGATCGACACGGGACATCTGGTGGCTCCACGGCACGCGCAACGGCGCCGAGCATGCCTTCGCCGAAGAAGCACGGTCGCTGCTCGCGACGCTACCCAACGCACGCAGCCGCATCTGGTACAGCCAACCGGGGATCGACGATCAACTCGGGACCGACTACGACGAGCTCGGGCACGTCACAGCCGACCGGCTCGCTGCCGCTGGAGCACCGACCGACGGCGAGTTCTACGTCTGCGGGCCAGCCCCGTTCATGACGGCCATCGGTTCCGGACTGGGCAGCCTCGGCGTTCCGACCTCCCGCCTGCACACCGAGACGTTCGGCGCCGAGGCGCCGATCACGCCCGGCATCGCCCAGACCACCGCCCGACCACCACACCTGCCGGACGGCACCCCCGGCACCGGCGCGCTCGTGTCCTTCGTCCGAACCGGCCTGAACGTCCGTTGGGACGAGGGGTACGGCAGCATCCTTGAGCTCGCCGAAGCGTGCGACGTACCAGTTCGTTGGTCGTGCCGGACCGGTGTGTGCCATACCTGCGAGACCGGACTTGTGGAAGGCCGGGTGTCCTACGCACCTGACCCTCTCGAGGCACCCGCGGCCGGCAACCTCCTGGCGTGCTGCTCCCAGCCGCTCGGAGACCTAGCCGTCGATCTCTGAGCGAGGGCCGCGCGCGGTCAGTGTCCCGCGATCTGGCCCCCGTCGATATGCAGGATCTCGCCGGTGACGAACGGAGACGATTCCAGGAAGAGGACGCCGTCCACGACATCGCTGACCTGTCCGACGCGTCCGAGCGGCTGGAGCCCAGCCAGCGCGTTATAGGTCTCAGGTGGATGCTCCGGCGTCTGGATGATCCCCGGCGAGACGGCATTGACGCGTATGCCACAGGAGGCGTACTCGATGGCCAGTGACTTGGTGGCTGACGCGAGGCCACCCTTGGTCAGTGAGGTCAGGACAGAGGGCGCGCTCGAGCTGGCATAGTCAGCCAGGGTGGCGGTGATGTTGACGACGTGGCCACTGCCTTGCTCGAGCATCTGGCTGATCACGCGCTGGGTCAGCAGGAAGAAGCCGGTGACGTTCACGCCCACGACCTGTGCGTAGTCCTCAGCCGTGTAGTCGATGAAACCCTTGGAGAGGTAGACGCCGGCGTTGTTGATGAGGGTGTCGACGCGCCCGAAGCGCTCAAGTGCCCCACCGACTATTCGATCAGCCGTGGCGGGATCGGAGATGTCTCCCTCGACCGTGAGCACGGCAGGGTCCGCGGCACCCTCCATCGTGCGTGAGGTCGCAACAACGGCCCACCCACGTCGCCGGAACTCGGCGACGACGCCTGCGCCGATGCCGCGGGATGCTCCCGTGACGATGACCACCTTGTGGTCGTGTTCGCTCATGCTGTCGCCTCCGACGTCAGCCGTTCGCCTGCGCCGGCACACTGGAATGCGGCGCGAGTGGCGTGACCTCGTCGGTGCGCCACACCGTCAGGGGCATCGACGTGAGGACTGTCTCCACTTCGGCGCCGCCCACGGCGGCGAACAGACCGAGTGTGCGCCATCAGCCCGGCAGCAGCGGAGGGACGCGCCACAGGCGCGGCAGATGACCCTGAGTTGCGAGCTCTCTCGCGGCCTCACGGGTCCGCATGTCTTGGACCGCCGCTTCTGAGTTCCTCTGGCGCACGGGTCATCATGGTCACGAGATATTCCAAGGTCGCAGGTCAGAGGGCATACGTACGTGGAGGTGGCGGGAATCGAACCCGCGTCCTTCGGTGTCGAACCAGGGCTTCTCCGGGCGGAGCCTGCTGTGGTTTTCTCGGCCCTCTCAGTCACGCAGGCAAGCTGTGACCAGGCCCAGCCGCTGTGAGGTGTCCTCGTCGTCCCCGCGGCCGGGGCGTCGAGTGGAGCTTCCTAGCTGATGCCAGGGTCCGGGGCGGAAGCACACCCGGTCTGACAGATGTCACTCTTGCTTAAGCAGCGAGAGCGAAATCGGTGCGGTTAGAGTTCGCACTTGTGTTTATTGCGGCACATGGTTGACGAGATCAGTACCGCGATCCTCGGCCCGCTTCCCCTGCAACAACATCCGAAGTCGAAACCGTTCACCCCCTGTGCAGTTGTCCTCCCAGTCTACGGCAGTCGGGAACCGGCGGTGGAGACTTGTTGACCTCGGAACGCTGACGCGAAGGCTAGGCTCTGCGAAACTTCCGGCGTGACCACTCCCGACGATGCCCCCGTAGGCGTCACCGACGGCAGCGCCCGGGACACCTGGGTGGACGTCAGCGACCTCGCCGAGCTCGAACACGAACAGGCGATGCGCCTGTATGCCCGCGAGCTGCGCCGAACGCTCGAGCTGCTCCGGTCCTTCGACCCCGAGGACTGGACCCGTCGCACCGACTGCCCGGACTGGGACGTGCGCGAGCTCTACCTGCATGTCGTCGGCGCCATGGAGTCCGGCGCCTCTACGCGGGAGCTTCTGCACCAGATGCGGGTCGCCTTCCTCCGGCGGAGGCGGACCGGCGAGGCCATGGAGGCAGCGCTGTCCGCGACACAGGTCGCCGACCGGGCCGACCTGACTGCGATGGAGCTCGTCGAGCGTTTCGAGGTCGCGGCTCCCCGGTGCATCCGGGCCCGGCTGCGCCTCCCGCGGTCGGCGCGCGAGCACGTCGCGTACGAAGTCGACGGCCCTGTCGTGGAGAGATGGACCCTCGGCTATCTCGTTGACGTCATCTACCTGCGGGACGCGTGGCTGCACCGCGTCGATGCCTGCCGGGCCACGGGACGACCCATGACCCTGTCCTCCGCGCACGACGGGCGGATCGTCGCCGACGTTGTTCGCGAGTGGGCAGCACGCCACGGAAAGGACGTCCGGCTGGTGCTCACCGACCCGGCTGGCGGACGCTACGCCGCAGGGCCTGGCCCCGGCCCTGAGCACCTCGAGCTCGATGCCGTGGAGTTCTGCCGGGCGCTGTCCGGACGAGCTCCCGCCGGAGGGCTGTTGGCCACGGTCGTGCCGTTCTGAACCCGTCAGCCGCCGGCCGCCGCGCTGTTGGCGCTCACCTTCATCGAGGAGGTGTCCACCGCCTGGAACGCAGACGCGGGGATGGTCTTCAGCTCGTCGAGCAGGGTGTGGCCCCAGCCCTTTTCCGAGGTTCCCTGGAAATACCACGGGGATCCGTTGTCGGCGAGCACCAGCCCGTATCGCTTCATCGCTTTAAGTACGACGCGGGTGTTCTTGTGGAAACCGTCGGTCGAAAAGCCCGCCTTCAGGCGGAAGCGCGCCCCCATCGGCGGGTAGGCGGCTGACGAGACCGATCCCGCCTGATGACGGGCCGGCCAGACGAAGGACCGATCCGTGACGTCGGTGGTGAATCTGATGGCGTGGGCGACCCGCCCCGCTGTCACCTCATCCAGTCGCAACAGGCCCGGCAGGATGGGCAACCCGGCGGCGTCGGCCGACGTCCAACCCTTCGGGCGAAGGTCGTTGCGCTTCAACGACCAGGTGGCGCCCGACCCGGCCTTCCACTTGCCGGACGTCTTGCGGGTGGCGAAGGTCTCGAACACCCGGCACGACGTCTTGTTGACGACGATGGCATGCCGGTCTCCCGACGCGCCAGGACCGCCCTCGATCTTGGTGTCCGACCCGAGGGGATACTTCACGCGGTCGCTCTCCGAGGCATAGCTGAACGCGACGCGGTGCTTCTTGTGCGCACCCGTGACGATCGTGATCGGGATGCCGTACGGCACTGGCAGGTCGCCGTAGCTCGGACCGAAGTCAGGGTGCAACCGGCTGGACGGGTGCATGTGGGCGATCCAGGTCGCCGACTTCGGGTGCACCGGCAAGTTCTTGACCGAGGTGTTCCAGTAGTTGTCGGCCGGAAAGACCGAGCAGGACGTTCCCTTGAGGTGGGCTGTCCCGAGCGGGTCCACGGTGTCAGCCGAGAAGCTCAGATCTTGGGCGACCGGAGCCCTGACCGTACCGGTCGGCATACCGGTGAAGGCGGCGGCCGGCGCTGAAGGGGCCACGGCCGCGGCCGCCATCACCGAGGCCCCGAGGGCGGTCAGCCACCCGGACCGCTGCCCACGGAATGCGCCCATCCCCCGTCCGTCGGCACCGAGCAAGCCGGCCTTCAGCCCTCGATCGGGTGACGAGCTCCCTCGCTTGCTCCGCTCAGTCGCCCATAGCGGCTCGCGATCCAGCCGGCCGAGAGCCCGTGGGCTACGACGCTGAGCATGACGGTCACCGTCACCGTCGTGAGGATCAGCTCCTCGTCTGTACCCACAAGGGACTCGGCGGCTATGAGGGCGAACACGATCGAAGCGAGGCCTCTCGGTCCGAGCCAGCCCACGACCAGAGCGTCGCGGAAGTCGATGCCAGAGCCGGCGAGCGAGACCAGGACGGGAATGATCCGGATGATCGTCAGGCTCAGCACGGCGTAGATCACCGACGCCCAGGTCACCGTCGGGAGCACCAGCGACGCGGTGAGACCGAAGGCCAGCCATACGGCGAGGCCGAGCAGAGTGCCCGCCTGTTCGGTGAGGACCAAACCGTCGCGCTCCCGCTCGCGCGCGGCCAGGCCGAACGCCAGCCCACCGACAAACGCGGCGACGAACCCGTTGCCGCCCAGCTGGATCGCCAGGAAGTAGGTCAGCAGCGCCAGGGCCAAGACCGCGATCGGGTCGAGGCTCTGCCGCGACCAGCCCAGGCGGCGGGCGGCGAGCAGCGCCCGTGCACCGATCCCGCCGACGAGCCCACCCACGGCTAGCGCGACGACGACTTCCACGACCGCGTCAGCCATCGCCTGGCTGATCGAGCCTGCCTCCTGATCCGTCGCGGCGCCGGCGAGGAAGAACAGCACGAAGGGCGTGACCAGGCCGTCATTCAGCCCCGACTCCACGTTGATCAGCGTCCGCAGCCGGGACGGGATCCGTCCATCACTGACGAAGGACGCACCCAACGCTGCGTCAGTCGGTGCGAGCACTGCCGCCAGGAGCGCCAGAACCCACCAGTTCTCGCCAGGGAACACCAGCCACGCGGCGACCGCACCGGATGCGATGGTCAAGGGCAGCCCGACCGCCAGCAGCCGTACGGGCAACCAAGCCTCGCCGCGAAGCGCGGAGCGGGTGACACCTGACGCGTCGCGGAACAGCACGAGGACCAACGCGACCTCGGCCAGCCAACGAAGTTGCTCGGCCTCCAGGACAACATCGAGGTGTCCCACGCGCGCAACCAGATAGCCCGCGAAGAGCAACGTGATCGGCGCGGTGATGCTCCAGCGATCAAAGCGACGCGACACGAGGACCCAGCCCACGACCAGGACGAGACCGATCACGACCGCGGTCGTCACGGCTACCAGCTCCCCCCGCCGCCACCACCCATGCCGCCACCCGAGGAGCCGGCCGAGCCTCCGGAGGAGGCAGCCGTCGCGGAGAAGGTCGATGCGCTGGACTCGGCGAAGGAACCCAGCCCTTCACCGAACGAGCCGAGGTCCCAACCGCTCGGTCCGGAATACCAGCCGAGCGTGGCCGCCGAGCCGGTCGCAGCCTGGGAGGCAGCCAGCGCCGCCAAAGCCTTCGCCCAGCGCTCGGTCTCACCGAAGACCATGGCGTAGGGGAGGTAGCGGCTGAACACGTCGACCGACTCCTCGAAGCGCAGCTGCTCGACCTCCGCCGTGGCGACGTACCGCCGGAAGCCCAGGACCTGAGCGAACGCTGCGCTTCCCTTGGCCGTGCGCGCCGGCATCCGGTGGGCCGAGGCCAGCAGCACCACGCCGGCGACGACGACAGCGAGCCCGAGCAGCCCGAGATGGGTGGCCATGGCCAGCAACCACGTGAGGCCGATCCCCAGGGCGACGGCGAGCACACCCACCACCGTCCACACGGCCCGCGTCGTGTCGGGTCTGGTCCGGAAGTACCCGCGCTTCACGGCGTCGGTCTCGATGGCCTTGCGTACGGCAGCAAGCTGGGTGGCGAAGGTCTTCTTCAGGTCCGACAGGTCCACTTCGTCACCGGTGGCGAACAGGTCACCGATCAGGAGCGACTCATAGGGGAGCAGGTCGGTGTTGTCCTTACGCAGTCGGCTCAACCGCCAGTCGCGGGACGCGAACCAGTGCGCCCGCTTGAGCTCCTCGATGTGCAGGTAGCCGCGCACCGCCAGATCGACAACTGTGGCCGAGACGTCGAGGGTGTCCGCGCGCTCGTCGAGGATGAGGCCGAGCTGCCCGGGTCTCAGGTCGGCAGGTGGGCGGAACTCGACAGGGCCTTCGGGCGAGGAGAACAACGGGCGTCGCGTCTCGACCGCGACGTCGGCCGGCGGGGTGAGGCCAGGCGTGACACCTGGCCACTGGCGGTCACGGCCGTGCCGCCACACCAGCGCGAGGACTCCCCCGACACCGAGCACCAGGATGGCTCCCGACACAGCCCCCGTCAGCGGGGTCACTGCGAAGGCCCGAGTCACCGAGAAGCGCTCATCGAGGATGGGTGCGGCACCGGCGGGGGTGACCGAGTCGAGCGGAGCAGCGGCGACGACGGTCAGCCCCTCGTATGGCTGCATACCAGGCTCCCGGAAGGTCGCCGTCGACCCCTTGGCCACGGAAGTGGCACAAGGCAGAACCGATTGCTCAGGGCCGGCGAAGCAGCCGGTTCCGGTGACCGGTCCGGGCATGACCACCTGAACCGTGGCCCGGTCTATTGGGACGGCCCACTCGGTGCCGATGGCATTCCAGCTCAGCTCAATGTGCCCAGGGAAGCTATTAACCGCGCCGCTCACTCGGTAGCTGATCGTGTAGGTGTGCACACCGGAGATGGTCTTGTTCTCGTCCCCCACCCGGATGACGAGCGACCCACCTTCGGTGGAGGTCTTGACGTCGTCCGGCGCGTCGCTGCTCACCGAGATGTCCTCGACCCTCAGGACGCGTTCATAGGTCTCGTCGTAGTCGTAGCGCACCGGAATCGTGCGATAAATGCCGTGCCGCTCGTGGCTGCCGAAGTCGTAGACGATCGTCTCGACAACTTGGAGCGAACCTTCGGAGTCCAACACCGCTTGAACCCGATAGTCCTTGATCGACTCCCCGCTTGCCGCCCGCGCAGGCGTCGCGTAGACCAGCGTGAGCCCTAGTACGCACGCGACAGCCAGGCCGACGAGCGCCCCGGCGCGACGCGCCCTACTCGATGCCACGCGACCGTTGGCTCAGCGCTCGGGCGGTCTCTCGCGTCGCCTGCCGCTCGGCCAGAGCGTGCCGTTTGTCGTAGGCCTTCTTGCCCCGCGCCAAGGCGATCTCGACCTTCGCATAACCGTCCTTGAAGTACAGCTTGAGCGGCACGATGGTCAGGCCCGACTCCTTGGTCTTCGCCACCAGCCGGTGGATCTCGGACTTGGTGAGCAGCAGCTTGCGCAGCCGTCTGGGCTCATGGTTGTTCCAGGTGCCCTCCGTGTATTCGGGGATGTGGACGTTGTGCAGCCACACTTCACCATCACGGATCGAGGCAAACCCGTCGATAAGAGAGGCTCGCCCGGCGCGCAGCGACTTGACCTCGGTGCCGGTGAGAACAATCCCCGCCTCGTAGGTGTCCTCGAGGTGATAGTCGTGGCGCGCCTTCTTGTTCTGAGCAATCAGCTTGTGGCCCTGTTCCCGAGGCATGTCAGCCCCGTCCGCCGGTGGGCAGCGCGGCGACCAGACCGGTCAGGACGTCCAGCGCCTTGCGCTCGGCTGTCGCCGGTTCGGCCGAGCTGGCGGAGATGTCAGGCTCGATGCCGACTCCATCGATGAGGTGACCGTCGGGAGTGACGTACTGCCCCACCGTGAGCTCGATCGCCGACCCGTCGGCCAGCGTTGCCGGCTCCTGCACCGATCCCTTGCCGAACGTCCGGCTCCCCACGATGACCGCCCGACCCCGGTCCTGCAGCGCGGCGGCCACGATCTCTGCGGCGCTTGCGGTCCCGCCGTCGACGAGAACGACCATCGGGGTGGCCGTGTCACCGCCTGGAGCCGCTTCGAGAGTACGAGTGCCGCGCCCACGCCGGTCATAGCTGACGACCACCCCGCCATCGAGGAAGGCGCCGGCCACCTCGACGGCCTCGTCGACGAGACCGCCCGGGTTGTTGCGCAGATCGAGCACGATGCCGGCCCGCTGACGTCCCGAGCTGACGTCCGCATTGACTGCGGCCCGCACCTGCCGGCCGACACCACGTGTGAATGACGCGACCCGGATGTTGAGCACGCCGCCGGTCAGCCGTTCGACGGTCACGTCGTCACTGGTCACGGTCACTCTCGTCAAGGTCACCGTCCGAGGTGACGCACCGGGACTCGCCGCGACCGTGACCTGCACGGGGGTCCCAGGCTCGCCCCGCAGGAGTCGAGCCACCTCCGAGACGGACTTGCCGGCGGTCGTTGTGCCGTCGACCTCGGTGACGACATCGCCCGGCGCTAGCCCGGCACCTTGCGCGGGTGTTCCGGGCTGGACGCTCGCGACGGAGACGGCACCTCCCAATGCCTGCCGCAACCAGACACCTACGCCCGTGTAACGGCCTTCGAGTGCCGCGCTGAATGCCGAGAAGTCCGAAGGCGCGTAGTAGGCCGACCACTGGTCACCGAGAGTGTCGAGCATCCCTTCGACAGCCGCCTTCTCCAGCGTCTGCTGGTCCACCGGTCGGGCTGCATCACGAGCGATCCGGGCCGCCGCCTCGTCCAGCACTCCCCCCGACGGCGCAGACGAGGGCTGGACCACCAAGGCACCCAAGCTGAACGCCACTCCAGCCACAACGACATAGCCGGCCGCCTTGCGGACGCCAGCGCTCAGCCGCCGGTGCTTGCGGCTCGTCGGGGATGACACCCCAGAAGTGTACGGACCAGAGCCGGAAGGGAGCCGGTCAGCAGGTGATGGGGCGCTTCGTCCCGCCGAACCAGCCCATCGGGTCGTACGGCACCCCGTTGATGTGCACCTCGAAGTGCAGGTGCGGACCCGTGGCGAAACCGGTAGCCCCAACCCGACCGATCGGTTGGCCCTTGGACACCCTGGTGCCCACCGAGACCAGGCGCGCGGACTGGTGGGCGTAGAACGTAGAGAGCCCCTGACCGTGGTCGATCAACGTGACGTTGCCATAGGCGGTGTTGAAGTACTCGGCGATGACCCGGCCGCCGAGGGCGGCCACGATCGTGGAGCCGTACGGCGCTCCGATGTCGATGCCGGTGTGGCAGGAGCGGTAGCCGTAGACCGGGTGGATGCGTGACCCAACCCCTTGGGTGATCGGTCCGTTGGCCGGCCACAGGAGCTCGCCGCTGGGCAGCCCGTTGCCCCGGCTCGCCGCAGCAAGCTCGCGCTTGACCTTCGCCTGAGCGGCCTTGAGCTGCTTGAGGTTGGCCAGCTCCCGCTGCTTGGCCGCCTCCGCCACCGACAATGCGCGCGCCGCCTGGGCCACCAGCGCCTCAACCCGGGCCTTGGCCCGCCGGGCGGTCTTGGCCAGCTCACCTGAGCGAGCCAGCTGCTCGGCGGCCTCGATCCGCTTGGCCTCGGTCTCAGCTGCGGCGAGCTCGAGGTTGCGCTGACTGATCTTGAGGTCCGCCTCGTCGACGGCCAGCTGCTCGAGGATCGCGTCCTGCGCGCGTCCGATGCTGTCCATCGCCGAGATCCGACCGGCGAAGTCGTTGGGTGACTCTGCCTGCAGGGCTACGCCGAGCTCGGCGAACGAGCCGCCCTGAATATAGCTCTGCCGAGCCAGCGCGCCGATCAGTGCATAGCTCGCATCGATCCTGACCTGGACGCGGGCCACGGCTCGCTCGGCCTTCGCCTGCTCGGCCTCGGCAGCACGCAAGGCGGCAGCGGCCGCCTTGTCCTGGATGCGGGCGGCCGTCAGCTGGGCATTCGCTTCTGTCACGGCACTTCGGGCCGCCGGAAGTTGTGCTCGTGCACTGGTCAGCTTGGTGACCGCGCGACCGACTCGTCGGGTCGTGGCACCGACGTCGCCCGCCTGAGCCTTGACCTGCTCCTGCAGCTGCTTGGCCTTGCGCCGCAGGTTGTTCGCGTCGTCCGCGCTGGCGGGCGGAGTGGCCAAGGACGCCACCAGTGCGCCGGTCACCAGCGCGATCACGCCCAGCCGGCGTGCGCTGCGAAGTCGAGGAGTGGTGGTCATCACACGCGAAGGTATCTCTGAACCGTGATCCAGCTGGCCAAAGCCGACAAGACCAGCCCAATGATGACAACGACGACCGTAACGTTCCAGAAGGTGGACCAGCCGATGTAGGCGATGAACTGGAAGTTCTTGGCCAGCCAGGTCAAGATCACCCATTTCATCGCGACGGCCAAGAAGACCACGGAGATCATCGCGCCGATGAAGGCGGCGAGCATCGCCTCGAGCACGAAGGGCAGCTGGATGTAGACGTTGCTGGCGCCAACGAGGCGCATGATTCCGGTCTCGCGTCTTCGGCTGAAGGCGAGCACCTGCATGGTGTTGGCGATCAACAGGATGACGGCAACGATCATGATCACGGCTAGGACCAGAGCGCCCAGCTGCACACCGTTGAGAAACTTGAAGAACTTCTCGAGCAGCGCCCGTTGATCCTGGACTTCTTCGATACCCGGGCGCCCGTTGAACGCGCTGTAGATGATGGCGAACTGTTCGGGGTCTTGGAGCTTGACCCGGAAGGACTCCGGCAAGACGTCAGCCGTGGTGTTCTGCACGATGGACGGGTTGTTCTTGAACTGCTCCTTGAACCGCGCGAAGGCCTCTTCCTGAGACTCGTAGTAGACCTCGGACACCTCGGGCAGAGCGCGCAGATCGGCCTCGATCTGGGTGCGCTGCTCGTCGGTGACGGCGCCGTCGGGGCAGGACGTCTCCGACGACGCGTCGCCGCAGAGGAACACCGCAACCTCGACCTTGTCGTACCAATAGCTCTTCATCTGATCAACCTGAGCCCGCACGAGCAGGGCGCCGCCAAGCATCGTGAGCGACACAGCGACCGTGATGATGGTCGCCGCCGTCATCGTGAGGTTTCGGCGCAGGCCGATGCCGACCTCGCCGAGCACGAAGCGCCATCGCATCTTGGTTGGTGTCCTCAGGTCGTCGGGCGCCGGTGGCGCTTGAGTCGGTCGGAGTCTGGATCAGTTCGAGTAGCCGTACACGCCGCGCGTCTGGTCACGGACGAGGTGCCCGCGCTCGAGCTCGATCACTCGCTTGCGCATCTGGTCGACGATGGCCGCGTCGTGCGTGGCCATGACGACAGTGGTGCCGGTGCGGTTGATCCGGTCAAGCAGTTTCATGATCCCAACAGACGTGGACGGATCAAGGTTTCCGGTTGGCTCGTCGGCGATCAGCAGGAGCGGGCGGTTGACGAACGCCCGGGCGATCGCGACCCGTTGCTGCTCGCCACCGGAGAGTTCACCGGGAAGGCGCAGCTCCTTGCCCTCCAACCCGACGAGTTCGAGCACCTCGGGGACGACCTGCTTGATGGTCGACTCTGGGCGTCCGATGACCTCCAGGGCGAAGGCGACGTTCTCGAAGACGGTCTTGTTGGGGAGCAGGCGGAAGTCCTGGAACACCGTGCCCATCTGCCGGCGGAGCTGAGGGACCTTCCAGTTCGACAGCTTGGCCAGGTCTTTGCCGAGGACCTCGACGCGCCCGCCGGTGGGGCGCTCCTCCTTGAGCAGCAGCCGCAAGAAGGTGGACTTCCCAGAGCCAGAGGCCCCCACGAGGAAGACGAACTCGCCCTTCCCCACCTCGAGCGTGACGGCGTCCAACGCCGGGCGCACCTGGTTGGGGTAGAGCTTGCTGACCTCGGAGAACAGGATCACGGGGAAGGGGGCGGTCGGGGACGGGGACAGGACGGGGGAAGACGTCCGACCGCCCAACACTGTACGTCGCCGCAGCGGGTCTTCCGCGCAGGCTGTCCACAGACGCGCCGCCCCACTTCACACGCCCTCGGTTCGGAATGGGGAAGTTTGGTGCGGCTGTAGGCGTGACGAATTACCCCGTTGCGGTGGTCTGCATGCGCCAACGGATGCCGGCTTCGATGAAGTCGTCGATCTCGCCGTCGAGGACGGCGCCTGTGTTGCCGGTCTCGTACTCGGTGCGCAGGTCCTTGACCATCTGGTAGGGGTGCAGGACGTAGGAGCGCATCTGGTTGCCCCACGACCCCGCGTTGTCGTCCTTGAGCGCGTCCATCGCGGCTCGCTCCTCGATCCGGCGCCGCTCCAGCAGCCGGGCCTGCAGGACGCGCATCGCCGCCGCCCGATTCTGGATCTGGCTCTTCTCATTCTGGCAGGAAACGACGATGCCGGTGGGAATGTGCGTGATCCGTACGGCCGAGTCGGTGGTGTTGACGCTCTGCCCTCCTGGGCCGGATGAGCGGAAGACGTCGACGCGGATGTCGTTGTCCGGGATGTCGATGTGATCGGCCTGATCCACCACTGGCAACACCTCGACGCCTGCGAAGGACGTCTGGCGGCGGCCCTGGTTGTCGAACGGGCTGATCCGCACCAGCCGATGGGTGCCCTGCTCGACCGATAGCGTGCCGTAGCCGTAGGGCGCCTTGACCGCGAACGTCACCGACTTGATGCCAGCCTCCTCCGCGTAGGACACGTCGTAGACCTCGACGGCATAGCCGTGGCGCTCCGACCAGCGCAGATACATCCGCATGAGCATCTCGGCCCAGTCCGCGGCGTCCACCCCGCCGGCCTCGGCGCGGATGGTGACGAGGGCTTCGCGGGAGTCGTACGGCCCCGACAGCAGCGTGCGCACCTCGAGCTCGGAGATCGTCTCGAGCACCGCCTGAAGCTCGGCCTCCGCCTCGAGTCGGGTCGCCTCGTCACCCTCCTCCTCGGCCATCTGGAAGAGCACACCGATGTCATCCACCCGCCGGCGCAGACCCTCGACCCGGTTGAGCTCGGCCTGCACGTGGGACAGCCGCGAGGTGACCGTCTGCGCGTTGTCCTGGTCGTCCCACAGATCCGGCGCGGCCGCCGCCTCGTTGAGACTCGCGAGGTCTTCGCGCATCCGCGGCAGATCAAGCACTTTCTCGATGCTGGTCAGCGTCGCGTCGACCTCGGCCAGTGCATCGGCGTTGTCGGAGGCGGCCACGTCGGCCGAGCCTACGCGACCTGTGCCCACACCAGCGCGGCCAAACCTGGCTCGGACCGGGCCGGGAGCACATACGAGCTGGATGCTGCGGCAGTCAGTGAGGCCAGGTCAGGCCAGATCAACGCACGCTGCACCCGTGGCTGACTATCCCGTTGCAGGGGCGATGTTCTGGTTGCGCCGAAAGACGTTGGTCGGATCGAACCGGCCCTTGAGAGCGGCGAGACGCTCGGCGTTGTCGCCGTAACAGGCCCGCGCCGCCTCAGCGCCTTCGTCCATCATGAAGTTCGCGTAGCCTCCAGGCATCGCATAGGGACCGAGTGCGTCGCGAAAGCCGGTCGACCAGTCGCGGAGGGCCTCCTCGCAGCCCGCGACAGGCGCGATTGCGGCGAACATCTGCGCGAACGCGGCCGCACGCCACGGCCAAGCCGTATCCCCACGGTCGGCACGAGAAGCTGCACCGTCGAGCGGATACAGGTGGGTCATGCACAGCGGCGTCGGAGCAGCTCCCCCTTGCCGTTCGAACTGCGCAACGGCCGGGTCAGGGAGATCTTCGAACAGCAGGCCGGTGAGGTGACCGAACTTGCCCGCCGCCGCACCCGCATCGAAGGCCGACTGCAGCGCGGGGTAGGGAAGCTTGACGACGCCGTCGAACAACGGCTGCTCGGCGCGGAAAACCGCCAGTGCCTGGTCAGAACGGTTCTCCGACGAGGTGTTGCACCACACCAGCGCGCACACCGTACGGCCTCGGATCTGCTCGGGAAACGGCCCGGCCGGCGGCATGGTGTGAAGAGCCAGGAACGCATAGATGTCTTCGGGCTGCTGCCCGATCCAGTCTCGGTAGAGGCGCGCGACCCGCTCAGTACGCTCCAGCGGGAACAGCATCGGCCCGCCGATCACCACGGTGACCGGATGCAGTCTCATCCGCAGCTCGGTGACCACACCCAGGTTTCCGCCACCGCCGGCGAGGCCCCACAACAGTTCCTCGTCGCCGTCCACGCCAGCGCGGACCAGACTGCCGTCGGCGAGCACGACGTCGGCCCCCACCAGATTGTCTACAGCCAGGCCGTGTTTACGGGTGAGATAGCTGATCCCGCCACTGAGGGCGAAGCCGGCCACCCCGACCGTGGACACAGTCGCGGTGGTGGTGGCCAACCCGGCCAGGTGCGTCGCCCGGTCCACCTGCCCGGCGAGCGCGCCGCCCCCGATCGCGGCGATCCGGCGCTCGGGATCGACGCTCACGTGGTCGATGGAGCGCAGATCGATGACCACGCCCCCCTCGACCGAACCGTGCCCGGCCGCGCTGTGGCCCCCGGCACGCACGGCCAGCGGCAGCCCTTCCGCGACCGCGAAGCGCACCGCGGCCGTGACATCCGCAGGATCCGTGGGGCGAACGATGGCTGCTGGCCGGGACTGCTGGCACAAGTTGTCGATGGCGCGGATCTCGTCGTAGCGCGGGTCTGCCGGTTCGATGACCTCGCCACGGACCTGGGTCGTCAGCGTGGTCGTGATGTCGGTGGAGGTTGGCACCACTGCCTCCTCGGAGTCGGAGGATGGGACAACACCAACCTGCTCCGCCAGCGCCGTCTGGGCATCGGGGAGAACCCTCAACTGGTGGAGCGGATATCCGAGCCGTGACGGATCACGTAGGCCGCCGCCTCGGCGCGATTGCGTAGGCCGAGCTTGAACAACACGTTGCGGACATGACGTTCGACGGTCTTGCGGGACAGGAACAGCCGCTCGGCCAACGCCCGGTTGGACAGTCCCTCGCCCAGCAGCTCAAGGACCTCACGCTCGCGTTGGGTGAGGCTGCCCAAGCCCATCGGACCTCCGCGCGCGGCGTGCACCCCGAGCTCACGTAGCCGCGCTGCCGCCAGATCGGCGTCGCGGGCCGCGCCGAGGAGCTCGAAGGCGGCCAGCGCGGCGCGCGCCTCGGCGACAGCGTCGTCGTCGGTGAGCAGCGCTGCGAGGACGAGCCGGGTACGCGCAGCCTCCAAGGGCAGGCAGACCCGGGTGAAAAGACTCAGCGCGCGCTCGAGGGACGCCGCGTCACCCCGTACTCGCCCGGTTGCTCGCATCGCCCGTGCCTGCAACTGCGCACAGTCGGTGCTTTGGGCCAGGTCAGCCAGCCGCTGGCACGGCCCTTCCGAGTCCGCGGCCTTGCACTCCTGGGCGAGCAGCTCCCACAGCGCTCCCGCCTCCAAGCAGGCCGTGAGGCCCGGCCGGTAGGAGCCGGGGAGCGCAGCGCTGCCCTGCTCCAGGTCCCGGACGCGGCGCAGCGCGATCCGCCTGGCTCCGGCATGGTCTCCACGTGCCGCTGCAAGGTCGGCCAGCACCAGCGAGCTGGTCCCGAAATGCTCGAAGCCCGCCAGCAGCCGCTCGGCCTCCTCGAGGCGGCCTTGGGCAAGGCGAAGCTCGGCCAAACCTGCCGCCGCCTCCGCGCAGACGGCTGGCTCGGCGGCGACCCCGATGTCCAGAGCGGCCCGTAGCTCGCGTTCGGCCCCGACCCAGTCTCCGGCGGCGAACAGGACGGTGCCGAGGTTGGTCCGACAGGTGGTGTACAGGTGCGGGTTGCCGAACCGCTGCTCGAAGGCCGCCGCAGCCCGGATCCACTGCAGGACATGATCCACCTCAGCAGTCCGAGCGCACGCACTGATCAGGTTGCAGCTCGTGTAGACCACTGTGTGCGGGCGCGTCGACTCGCCGGCGAGCGCGGCCGCCATCGCCTCGTCGAGCAGCTGCGTGCCCTCGGTGGTGAGCCCCTGCTGCACGAGAGCCGCACCCAGCTGACTGATCGCGCAGAGTTCCAAATCACTGTCACCGAAGCGCGCGCCGATCTCGCGTGCCTCGGTGGCTTGACGCTCGCCGGTGACCGGGTCGGCACTGTCGTGGGCGCGCAGCAGGGCTACCCAGCCCTCCATCGGCGCGAGCCCGGACTGATTGGCCAGTCGAGCGGCCCGGGCGAGCCAGCCGCGAGCAGCGGCCACGTTGCCCAGGCTTACCCGGTAGGTGAGGTACAGCCCCACAGCGATCATGGTGCTGTTGGCCGCGTCGTGGCGATGCTGAAACGCGGCGTACGCCTGCTGCTGGAAGTGGACTGCCTGGTCGGTCTCGCCCAGCCACCACAACGCGTCACCCAGACCGGCGAGCGCCTCGGCAGCGGGTTCCTCTGCGACCAAGAGCTCGAACACGGCGCGGGCGGCCGACCAGTCACCGGCAGCCGCCGCGGCCTGCGCGACACCAAAGCGGCTGTCCGACGCAGACGGCATGTCCTTCCCTCCAGGTGACAACTTCACTGGCTCTGTTCGTCATCGAGACGGGCGAAATAGGCGGCCGCCGCGGCCCGTGCCGACCGGCCGGTGACGTCGAGCTTGGCGTAGCTGTTCGACAGATGCCGCTCCACGGTGCGTGTGCTCAGGCCCAGCCGGTCGGCAATCTGATCATTGGCCAGCCCGGCGGCCACCAAGGCGACCACGTCCAACTCGCGAGTGGTCAACGGCTGATGCTGGGTCACGGCCGGCCAATCCGGGCTGCCGAGGAACGCGCGGGCCTCGGCGACGAACACGGCCCAGGCGGGCTCAGTGGACAGCAGGGCGTGGTTGCGGCTGTCCATGGGAAGTAGCCGTGCGCCGGGGATCCCAGCGGTGAGCACCCGGGCCTCTTCGAAGGGCACCACCTGGTCTCCCAGCGCGTGGGCTACGAGCGTGGGAACCGCGACCTGGCCGAGCAGCGGGGTCACGTCCTCGGCTGACCATGCCTCCCGCAACCGCACTGCCGTCGCGGGCGAGGTGGAGACCTGCATCAGATCGTCCAGCCAGGACAGTTGCTTCTCTGTGGCCTCAGGGACCAGGAGCGAGCTGAACACCCGACGAAACACCGGGGTGGCCGCGCCCCAACCATCGCGCACGATCGACTCCAGCAGGTCGGCTTCTGCCCTCTGCTGGGGCGATGCATCCCGACGACTCCGGCCCCGGGCGTACGCGCCGCACAGCACCAGGTGACTGACCCGCTCCGGATGGCGGACGGCGTAGCGTATCGCCGTCGCTCCACCCCCGGAAATGCCCAGCAGCGCGAATCGGTCCAGCCCGGCTGCACCAACCACGCTCTCCAGGTCGGCGGTGAATGCGTCGAGATCCAAGCGCGGCGGTTCGCGGTCGGAGAGGCCGCACCCGCGCGCGTCGTAGCGCACGACGAAGTGACCTGCTCCCAGCCTCTCCCACCAGTGCCGCCACAGCGGACTGCGCCAGTCCAGTTCCACGTGGGTGAACCAGTTGGCGACCTTCACGACCGCCGGGCCCCGACCGCATGTGGCATACGCCAGCCGGACACCATCTGGCGAGGTGCAGAACCGAAGTTGCTGGTCCACAAGCCCGAGGCTAGTCCCCCGACTTGCGCCTCAGCCCACGTCACTCCGGTCGGCGGGTCAGGATCTCCAGCCGAACGAACGTCTGATCAAAGGTGTTGTCGTGGCGACGCAACCGCTCGATCGAGTGGACTGCCTCCGCCGTGATGGACCGGGCCAGCTCGGGATCGGTGTGCCGGGTCAGCACAAGTACCACCTGGGAGGTCAATAGACCGACCAACTGGTCGCGAGTGAACTGGCGCCGGGTCGCCACGGTCCGAACCGACGCGTCGTCGGTAGCGAACCCCGCCGCCTCCAACAGCTCCAGGGCCACGCCGGGATCCGGGAAGGCAGGCGGTGTCGGCAGATCATGCTGAGCCGCAAGATCCGCCAGCAGGTCGACGACGTGCGGGACGTTGCCCGGAGCGGCCGCCTCCAGGTGGAACACCCCACCCGGACGCAGGACGGCGTGAACACTCTCGTACAGCGCCCAGTGCTGTTCGGCGGGCAGCCAGTGCAGCATCGCCCGGCACGCCACAAGGTCGACAGTTGCGGGCTCGACGACCTCGGCCAACGCCGTCGCCTCCGCCTGGACGAATGACAGGTTCGGCGCCCGATGTCGTTGCGCCGCTGCCAGCATCGAGGTGTCGGAGTCGATCCCGGTCACCCGGCCGCGGTGTGCCAGCCCAGCGAGCGTGGCGGTGAACTCACCGCTGCCACACCCAATGTCCACCACGACGTCCCCCTCTTCCGGAGCGTGGCGAGCAAGGAACCAGGCGTCCGCGGAGCGGTGGTGGGCGGAGGTTTCCGCATAGTCCTGGCCCCGCCATGGCGCCGATGACGCCGGGGGCAGCACGGCTGAGGGCGGTGGTTGGCCCACGTTCTTCATCGCTGCAGATTGGCTTGTCATAGCCAACACGCTACGGCGCCGGGGCCGCCCGGACATCGGTGCCAGCACCCAGCCGGCACGCGTTGGCCTGCGGCGAGCACGCAATGAGCGACCTACTCGACTCAGTCTCCCTCCGGCCGGATAGGGCGGGTTGATAGGTGGCCGGGAAGTCACCCGCTCGGCGTCATGAACGCTCGCCTGGGTCGTCTGCTTGAGACAGACCCGAGCCGCAAACACACTCCCCGGAGCTTCCGCATGAACAAGCGCACCCACGCCATGACCGCGATCGCCGTCACGGCTCTGGTCATCCTCGGCGCGGCCGCGCCAGCCTCGGCTGAGCCGACGCTCCTGGCGAAGACGTACAGCAACTGCACGGCGCTGGCCAAGGTCTATCCGCACGGCGTCTCCAAGGTGAGCCTGACCAAGAAGCAGTGGAAGGCGCGCGGCGCCACCGGCAAGCCCGCGGTCCGCCCGGGGGTCTACAAGGCCAACAAGGCGAGCATGGACCGCGACAAGGACGGCATCGCGTGCGAGCGCTGATCTCAGCCGGCGCACTCCTCACCCTGACGCTTGGCAGCCTGGTCGTCTCGGTCCCGGTCGAAGCGGCGCCAAGCACGACCGCACAGACGGCGGCTCCAGCCGTGACCGTCGCGAAGACCGCTGCCAAACACGTTTCGGCTCGCACCCTGCTGTCCCGCCTCACGGTGAAACCCGAGGCCGGCGGCAGCACGTACGACCGCGCGAAGTTCCACCTGTGGACCGACGCCGACCACGACGGGTGCGATACGCGCGAAGAGGTCCTGATCAAGGAGTCGACCAAGAAGGTGAAGGTCGGCAGCGGATGCTCGCTGACGGGTGGGCGTTGGGTGTCCTGGTATGACGGCGTTGTCACGACGAACCCCTCGACCTTCGACATCGACCACGTCGTCCCGCTGCACGAGGCGTGGGTCTCCGGCGCGCGGTCCTGGGGCGACGGCAAGCGCGAGCGCTACGCGAACGACCTCGGATGGAACCTCAGCCTGGACGCCGTCACCGCGCACTCCAACCGTTCGAAGGGCGATCGCGACCCTGCCGGCTGGCTGCCCACCGACCACCTGTGCCGGTATGCGCACCACTGGGTGAAGATCAAGTACCGGTGGGCCCTCACGATCGACGCCGCCGAGAAGAACGAGCTCACCTCACTCTTGTCCGGATCGTGCGGCGGATCCAGCCTGAAGGTGCCATCGCGGGCCAGCTGACCGTGGCGGGGCCCCCTTGCCCGGAGCGCCTGCTCAGTCGACGTACGGCGCCCGCGCGGTGGCCGTCGCCTCAACCAGCACCGTGCCCGTCGTGCCCCCGGCCACCCCGGGGAACGGCAGCGTGCGAAAGCAACGGAACGAGACCGTGACGACCTCGGGTCCCACATCGACCTCAGTCACCTCGAAGGCTTCGTACCGGTCGGCGAGGCCGGCTCGTCGTACGTAGTCGCGCACGGCGCCGGCCGCCGCGTCGGGATCGAGGGGGATCGCTGCCCCGGGCTCACCCGTGTAGAAGGCCGCCCGGTCCAGCTCCTGAACGGCAGCCAGGGCAGCCCCGTCGGCCGAGCCGGCCAGGGAGCGGCGGGTCAGGTAGAGCGCCGAGGCGTCGGTGACCACGGCGACGAGCAGCATCGCGAGCACGGCGAAACCCAGCATCAGGACGAGCACCGAGCCCTCGTCCCTCGAGTCGACGTCTCGGCGTCCCACGGCGGGCCTGCTCACGGCAAGCTGCTCACGGCAAGCCTGTGTCGGCGTCAGGGCCAGCGTCGGAGCGTTTGTCCGATCGGAAAGCGTCCACGACCTCGTCATGGCGAGCGCTCACGGCCACCGACGCGGCGTCTCGCCCGCCGAAGGTGGGGATCAGCGGCAGCGGCACCTGCGTCGCGACGGTGACGGTGACGACCGCCCCTGGCGTGAGGCACGGGTCCGCCGAGCAGCTCACCCGAAGCTCGCCCGGGGCGAGGTCCATGCCCTGGTCGGAGAAGGCCAACCTGGCCGCCTGCTCGGCGCGGTCTTCGGCCAGACCCGTCGACTCCGCGGTGACATAGGCACGACCGGCCTCCCGGACGGCCGTACTCGCGGCATAGCCGGCACGCTGGACGTCGAAGACGGCCACCACGACATAGACCAACGGGATGAACAGCAGCACCCCGAGGAACACGAACTCCACCATCGCGTTGCCTGCATCGCCCCGCTCACCCCGCTGGGGCGTCATCCTTCGTCCAGGGCGTGTCCGCGGACCACCAGACCGCGAGCCGGGCCGAGCCACCCGACCAGCGGCAAGGTGGTGCGAACCTCGACGACCACCGTCGAAGCACCGGCCACGTCCTCGAAGCCAGCACTGACCTCACCGACGAACCGAGGCGACAGGCTCTGCGCGATCACGTCCTGCGTCCGGTCCACGGCATCTTCGGGTCCGCGGTCGGAGTTGGCGCCGTAGCGAGCCCCCTCGGCCGCCGCCGCGATCAACGTGTTGCGCACATGCAGCGCCATCGCGAGCTGGGCGACCGCAAGAAACAGCGTGACCACGAGGATGGAGACCAGGACGAACTCGACGACGGCAGCCCCCGAGTCCCACGCCCGTACTTGCGAGCCGCCAGCGCCCGGCCTCGCATCAGGGGCCGGTGACACCTTCGACCGCGTTGGTGAAGATGTTCTTCAGCTGGTCGTCGGCCACCAGCCAGATCGCGGTGACCAGGCCGGCCGTCATCACGGTGACCAGCACCCAGCCGGGTACGTCCCCGCGCTCGCGCTCACGCATGAGCGCAGCCGTACGCGTGCTCAACCGGTCCCACCACAACAGCGGGAGCAGCAGACGGGACATGTTTCCTCCTAGGGGGTGCCGATTGACAAGCCGTAAAAGCCTGGGAACAGGGCGAAAACCACGGTCAGCGGCAGCAGGAGGAAGACCACCGGGAGCATCATCGCGATCTCCTTGCGCGCTCCTGCTTCCATAAGTCGTCGGCGTCCGGCCTCGCGGACGTCGACGGCCTGCGCGCGCAATACCTCCGCCAGCGGCGTCCCGCGCTCGACAGCTACAGCGACACCGTCGACGAAGCGCCGCAGCTCCGGTAGGGCGGAACGATCTGCCACGCGCTCCAGGGCACGGACCAGCGGTTCGCCCGAGCGGGCGTCGGCCAGAGCGCGGCCAAGCTCGCGGGCGAGCTCCCCGTGGCTGCGCCGGGTCACCCGCTCGAGTGCACCCACCGCACCCTCACCGGCCGCGACCGACAGGGCGAGCAGCTCCGCGATGGTTGGGAACTCGATCAGCATTCGTTGTTCCCGAGCGGCGACCTGGGAAGAAAGGTTGCGGTCGCAGGCCAGCAGCCCAGTGATGCCGCAGGCCGCCACCACCGCGAGGAGCCCGAACGGGTGGCTCGAACCGGCCGCCGAGAGGAGGAGCGCTGCACCCAACCCGCTCGCCACACCGAGCCCGCCCCAGACGAGCTGCCGGGAGCGGAACTCCTCGAGCGTCCCGCCTTGACCCAGCTGATCGAGTCGGCGGCGCACGGAGGCCGTACCTCCGAGCCAGCGGTCGAGCCGAACCACCGCGTCGGCGACGATGCGCTGGGTGACCCCAGGACCCACCCGCCCTTGGTGGCGCAGCGACTCGGCCGAGACGGCATCTCGCAGGTAGGGGCCGATCCGGTCCTCCAAAGTCGGGCGCCGCGCCGCGGGTATGCGCCGCGCGATCATCATCAGTCCCAGTGCGCCGACGAGGCCGAGGAGGGCGCCCTGCATCGCCGGGGTCATCGCAGCACCCGCGGCTCGTCCGGCAGCCGCCCTATCCGCAGCATCACGCGGTAGGCCACGACGCACAGCGCGCCGCCCACAGCCAGAACGACGAATCCGGCCGGCGAGTTGTAGGCCTCCACGGCCTCGGGACGCAGCGAGAGCATGGCGAGCAGGACCCAGGGCGCGCCGACGGCCAATCGTGCTGCGTTGACCGTCCATGCCTGCCGCGTCTCCAGCTCTGCGCGGGTGCGAGCGTCTTCCCGCAGGAAGGAGCTCAAGGTCCTCAGCAGCCGACCTAGGTCTGAACCACCGACATCGCGCGCCAACCGCAGGGATTCGACGATCCGATCACCGACCGGATCGGCCAAGTCGTCCTTGAGCCGGTCGAGGCACTCGTTGAAGCGACCGGAGGCTCGATAGTCCTCGCTGAACCGGCCGAACACCGCACGTAGGGGCTCAGGACCTCTCGTCGAGAGCTGGCTGAGCGCCTCGGGCAGCGAGAGACCAGCGCGTACGCCGCTGGCGAGGTTGTCCACCACATCGGGCCAGACAGCGCGCAGCTCATCGGCGCGCTGTCGACGGCGCCACCTCAGATAGCTGATCGGACTTGCCCCCGCGATCACGGCGAACGCGAGAGCGATGGCTGGAGACCGTGAGATGCCAAGCGCGAGGAAGCCAGTCACACCAACGCAAATCGCCACGGCCGCGACCAACCGGGACACGGACACTCCGGGGACACCCGACTCGGTAACGAGATCAGTGAGCCGAGACCGCCCAGCAGCGGCCTGAGGGGTCGGTTCCGCGACGCGCGCGAAGGCGCTGACCACGAGAACCAGCCCAAGGCCGAGGAGGAGACCGGTCAGAGCGCCCATGGTCAGTCCAGTCCCGACCGAAGCAGCTCGGACAGGTCGAAACCTCGGCGTTCGAAGCGCTCGGGGTGAGGGGGATAGCCGTCGGCCCGTACCAAGCGGTCTCCCCGCGTGACAAAGAGGTCCTCGATCTCGACGACGTCACCCTCGACCCGGCCCGGCAGGCCAACGATCTCCCGGATTCGGCGCCGACCTGCCGCGTCGGTCTCGGCATGGACAACGAGATCCACCGAAGCAGCCACAGTGGGCACCACGAACGCATGCCCAACGTTTTCGCCGGCCAACAACGGGAGCGTGCACATCTTCGTCACGGCCTCCCTGGCGCTGTTGGCGTGTACGGAACACATGCCAGGCACACCACTGTTCAAGGCGATGAGCAGGTCGAGGCACTCCTCCTGACGGACCTCCCCCACGACCAGGCGCTGCGGACGCATGCGCAGGGCCTCCTTGACCAGACGACGGAGCCGGATCTCACCGGTGCCTTCAAGGCTGGGCTGCCGGGTCTGCATGGCTACCCAGTCGGGGGCGGCGATCTTGAGCTCGAAGACCTCCTCGCAGGTGATGATCCGTTCACCGGCAGGGACGCTGCTCAGCAGGCAGTTCAACAGGGTTGTCTTGCCGGCCTGGGTTCCGCCGGCCACGATGATGTTGAGTCCGCTCACGACGGCGGCGTGCAAGAACGCGGCCGCTTGAGGGGTCAGCGTGCCGAGTTCGACGAGGTCGTCGAGGTGGCTCGCGCGTACGACAAATTTCCGGATGTTGACCGACCAGTGAGTGCGAGTGATGTCGGGGACGGCCACATGGAGACGACTGCCATCGACGAGCATGGCGTCCACGAAGGGCTGGCTGAGGTCGACTCGGCGATTGGAGGCCTTGAGCATCCGCTCGACCAGGTCGCGAACCTCATCGCTGGTCAGCACCACAGCCGTCAACTCGCTGCGCCCGTGGCGGGCTACGAAAACTCGACCAGGTTCGTTGATCCAGACCTCCTCGACCGTCGGGTCGTCGAGGTAGGGCTGCAGGGCGCCGAAGCCGGCGACCGAGTCGAACACCGACCGCGCCGCAGCACCGGGATCGGATAGCGCCGGTAACCCCCCGGACAAGGTTCTCTGGTCGTAGTCCGCCAGCACTTCGGCGACCAGGGCGCGAACCTGGTGCGGCTGCGCCAGAGGGTCCACCCCGCGGCGTCGTACGAGGTCTCGCACCTCTGCTTCAACAGTGGTCACCGGGTCGATCGCCAGGCCCATCCGCCGCCCACCCCTCGACTCGGCGCCACCTAGCTCAGCGCATCAAAGCCCCCTGTTGCGATGGACGGTATGGGTCACCGGGGCACCCAACAAGAATGTTCATCCGATCTGGGGATAGGGCCGATGGCACACCTGCCACGCCCTGATCATTGACCCCGCGAGCCCCATCTATTACAGATCAGGCCCACCACCCTGTTGATCTTGAGAGATGCACGGCCAGCCCGGCGTGTTGCCGTGGATCTCTCAAGATCAACAGGGTGCGGCCAGACATTGGCACGGCTCGGTCACCGATCTTCGTCGTTGCTTTCGTCCTGGCACTCGTCGTTGCTCTCGTCGTTGGGCGACCGGGCCGTCCTAGGTCAGCCGGCGCCGCCGGTCGGGACGAGCGTGCGGACGGTCCGCAGCGCGACGCTCAGGGTGGCCAGGTCGAACTCCTCGGCCTGACCGATGTCAGTGAGCGTCCCCCGGGCGCGGGCCAGCCCCTCAGCGTTAGCCGCCTCCCAGATCGCGATTCGCTCATC
The DNA here is from genome assembly GCA_963819985.1 of uncultured Actinomycetota bacterium. GTDB lineage: Bacteria > Actinomycetota > Actinomycetes > DATJPE01 > DATJPE01 > JANPBY01. The sequence continues at coordinate 185,050 of CAWFYH010000004.1, forward strand.
GGTATCGACGACGTCCGGCGCGGCCACCAGGACGCTGCGGGTCAGTGCTGCCAGCACCTCATACAGGTCGTAGCGCAGGGCCATGCGGGCCAGCGCCTCCCACCGATCGTCTCGGGGCAGGGCAGTGATCCGAGTGAGCATCCGATCGACGGCGAAGCGCTCGGACATCGCGAAGTAGACCGCCGCCACCCGGTCCGGCTCCTCGCCGGTCAACGCCGTGATCTCGACCACCTCGAGCAGCGAGAACGCGTCGAGCAGGGCTGCGGCGTCCTGGCCGAGGTCGGCGGGCACGCCGAGATTCTCGAAGTCCGCCTTGCGCTGGTTGAAGCGCTCCAGCTCGGTCCCGCGCAGCAAGCCTGGTACGAGCGGCACCAAGCCACCCACCCGGGAGAAGTGCTCCACCTCGGCTGCGACGTCGACCGAGGTGCGCCGCGCCTGCAGAAGCCAGCGCGTCGCCCGGTCGAGCAACCTCCGGCACTCCAGATAAAGCGCCGTCTGCGCGTTGGTCGGAACGACCGCGTCCAGCTCTTCGACCCGGGCCCAGAAGTTCTCGAGCCCAAACACTTCCCGCACGACGGTGTAGGCCCGAGCCACCTCCACCGGCGTGGCGGACGTCTCCTCGCAGGCCCGATAGGAAAATGTGATGCCGCCACGGTTGATCAGGTCGTTGACGATCACGGTCGTGATGATGGGGCGACGCAAGGGATGGTCGGCCAACCGGTCTCCGTAGCGCTGCACCAACTGCGGCGGGAAATATCCACGCAATGCTCGGTCGAACCACGGTTCGTCCGGCAGCGCCGACTGGAGCAGCACCTCGGTCAGGGTCATCTTGGAATAGGCCACCAGAACCGCGAACTCCGGGGAGCTGAGGCCCTGGCCGGCAGCGTGCAGTCTGTCGATCTGACTGTCGCTCGGCAGAAACTCCAGCGCGCGGTCGAACTCGTGCTCCCTCTCCAGCTTGCGAATGAAGCGCTTGTGGACCGGCAGCATGGGGTACGCCTGTACGCGGGCATTGCCCAGCAGGATGTTCTGCTCGTAGTTGTCGCGCAGCACATGCAGGGCGACGTCGTCGCCCATCTCCTCCAACAGCTCGTTGCGTTGCTTGGTGGTGAGATCACCCGACCGCACAACCTGATCGAGCAGGATCTTGATGTTCACCTCGTGGTCTGAGGTGTCAACGCCCGCCGAGTTGTCGATCGCATCGGTGTTGATCCGCACGCCGTGCCGCGACGCCTCGATGCGGCCGAGCTGGGTGAAACCCAGGTTTCCGCCCTCCCCCACGACCCTGCATTGGAGGTCTACCCCATCGACGCGGATGGTGTCGTTGGCCTTGTCCCCCACCTCGGCATTGCTCTCGTCCAGAGACTTGACGTAGGTGCCGATCCCCCCGTTCCAGAACAAGTCGACCGGCGCTTTGAGGACGGCCCGCATCAACTCGGCCGGCGTCAGCGCAGACACGCCAGATTCCAGACCCAGAACGGCACGGATCTCAGCGTTGATCGGCACCGACTTCGCCGTACGGGGAAAGATCCCTCCCCCTGGCGAGATCAAGGTTGGGTCATAGTCCGCCCAGGACGATCGCGGGAGGTCGAACAGTCGCCTGCGTTCCACGTACGACTTCGCGGCATCGGGATCTGGATCAATGAAGATGTGCCGGTGGTCGAAGGCGGCCACCAGCCGAATGTGCTCCGACAACAGCATCCCGTTACCGAAGACGTCGCCGCTCATGTCACCGACGCCCACGACGGTGAAGTCCTGCGACTGCGTGTCGTGACCCATCTCCCGGAAGTGCCGTTTGACCGACTCCCAGGCACCCCGCGCGGTGATCCCCATCGCCTTGTGGTCGTAACCAGCCGATCCTCCGGAGGCGAAGGCATCTCCCAGCCAGAATCCGTAATCGGCAGACACCTGGTTAGCGATGTCGGAGAACGTCGCCGTGCCCTTGTCGGCGGCAACCACGAGGTAGGCGTCATCACCGTCATGACGCACGACGTGCGGCGGGGGCACGGTCTTGCCCTCGACAAGGTTGTCCGTGATGTCGAGCATGCCCGAGATGAACGTCTGGTAGCAGGCAATGCCCTCCGCCAGCCAGGCCTCGCGGTCAGCCGTCGGGTCGGGCAGCTGCTTCGGGCAGAACCCACCCTTGGCGCCCACCGGCACGATCACCGCATTCTTCACAGCCTGGGCCTTGACCAGACCGAGCACCTCGGTGCGGAAGTCTTCCCGGCGGTCCGACCAACGCAGCCCACCACGCGCGACCGAACCGAAACGAAGGTGGACGCCCTCGAACCGGGGGCTGTAGACCCAGATCTCGAAGCGTGGCCGCGGCTTGGGCAGGTCCGGGATGCTCAAGGGATCGAGCTTGAAGGAGAAATAGCTCTTCTGCTTCCCGGCCGCATCGGGCTGGAAGACGTTGGTGCGCAAGGTCGCCTGGATCAAGGCGAGGTAGGAGCGCAGGATCCGGTCCTGATCGAGGCTGGCGACCTCGTCCAACCCGCCGGTGATCTCCTCGACGATCGCCTCGCACAACTCGCTGCGCTCTCCCGAGACTGCCGGGTCGAACCGCGCCTCGAACAAGCGCACGAGCAAGCGAGCCAACGGGATGTTCGCCTGCAGGCAGGTCTCCACATAGTCCTGGCTGAACATCGACCCGGCCTGGCGCATGTACTTGGCGTAGGCGCGCAGCACGGCTGCCTGCCGCCAGGTCAAACCGGCTCGTGGAACGAGCGCGTTGAACCCGTCCGATTCGGCTAGACCACCCCAGATCGCTGCGAACGCCGCCTCGAACAGCCCCTTGCCGGCCGCTCCGCCGAAGGCACTGACACCTGCAGCAGACCCGGCCCGCAACCCGAAGTCGTACAAGAAGGCTGGCGAGGTTCCCTGCCGGTCGATCGTGTAAGGACGCTCGTCCACGACCTCGACCCCGAGGCGCTGGAGCACCGGAAGCACCTCAGACAGCGAGATCGGCGTACCAAGCGTGCACACCTTGAAGCGGCGTTCGTCCGGACGAGCACCGATCGCTGAGTAGAGGTTGAGCGACATCGCGCCGTCGTCGGCCAGCCCTTCGATCTGGCGGACGTCTGCGACGGCAAGTCGAGCGCCGAACTCCTCCTTGTAACCCTCTGGGAACGCCTCCAGGTAGCGCCGCTGGAGCATGGTGCCCCGCTCTTCACCAAACTGATCCACGAGAGCGTCGTCGAAGTCGTCCACCCAGTCGCGGGTGGCCTCCTCGAGCCGGGCCTCCACGGTCTCGACGTCGACGTCGGGCACGGCTGCGCCTGGTGCGACGCGGACAACGAAATGCAGCCGTGCCAACACCGACTCGGAGACACGCGCTGTGTAGTCGACTGTCACCCCATCGAAGGCTTCCTGAAGGATCTCGGCCATGTCCAAGCGGACCGCGGTGGTGTAGCGATCGCGCGGTAGATAGACCAGGCACGACATGAACCGCCCGTATACGTCGCGGCGCAGGAACAGTCGAGTCTGACGACGCTCCTGCATCGCCAAGACCGACATCGCGATGGGAAGCAACTCGTCCTCAGACACCTGGAACAGCTCATCGCGCGGATAGGTCTCGAGGATCTGCAACAGGTTCTTGCCATCATGGCTGGCGGGGTCGAAGCCGGAGGCATCGAGGACCTGGCGCACCTTACGACGCAAGACCGGCACCCGAAGAACGCTCTCGGCGTACGCCGCCGAGGTGAACAAGCCGAGGAATCGACGTTCTCCAGTGACTCGGCCCTCGTCGTCGAACGACTTCACGCCGACGTAGTCGAGGTATGCCGGTCGATGCACAGTTGAGCGACTGTTGGCCTGGGTGAGGATCAGCAGGCGTGGCTCCCTCGCCTTGACGCGCACTTCGGGCGGCAGCTTGTCGAACGAGCTCGAGACGCGCTGGTCCGAGCGCAGGATCCCGAGTCCACTGCCGGGGACGGCCACGAGGGCGTCCTCCCCATCCTCCTGGACGAGGGCGTATTCACGGACACCCAGGAAGGTGAAGTGATCGTCCACCAGCCACTCGAGAAGCTCGCGGGCCTCTGCCACCTCCTGATCGGAGATGCCCACCGGCGGCTGGGCCGTGAGGGACTGCGCCACGTCCGACGCGACGATGCGCATCTTGCGCCAGTCCTCTACGGCCTCGCGGACGTCGGAGAGCACCCTGCGAAGACCGGCCTCGATGGCGCCCAGCTCCTCGGGGTCGGAGATGCGATCGATCTCGACCTCGATCCATGACTCGAGGCAGCTGTCACCGGGCCGGTCGGCTGTGTCGTCGAGGACCTCCACCAGGTCACCCGTGAGAGTGCGCTGGACACTCAGCTGCGGGTGGATCACCAGATGGATGGCGTGACCACGGCGGGCCAGCTCGGCCGTGACTGAATCCACCAAGAAGGGCATGTCGTCCGTGACGACCTCTACCACCGTGTGCCCGGAGGACCACCCGTGCTCATCCACGGTGGGAGTGAACGCCCGCACCTGCGCCGTCCCTTGCGGCCGATTCAGCCCGAGTTCACGGTGTGAAAAAGCAGCCCCCGCGACGTCGACCGGATCCCGGCCGACCAGGTCTTCCGGCGACACCCGACGGTAGTAGCGCTCCAGGAACAGGCGGTCGCCGTTGGCCGGCCCCGATCCACTTCGAAGATGAACCGAGCGTTCGATGAGGTCGCGCTTGGCATCGTCGAACTTGTTGAGCATTGTCGTCCTGCCCGATGGGTCCAGCGGACGCCGTTGTCCGCCCTTGCAGGCTATCGCCCCGTCTCAGTCCTGGTGCGGATGGCGCGACTGCTTGGCCGGAACGAAGGTCTCCTTGATCGATCGGGTGGACGTCCACCTCAGCAGGTTCTGCGCCGCGCCAGCCTTGTCATTCGTCCCGCTGGCTCGGCCACCGCCGAATGGTTGCTGGCCGACGACCGCGCCGGTGGGCTTGTCGTTGATGTAGAAGTTGCCGGCGGCGAAGCGCAGCTCTTCGGTCGCCTGGGCGATGGCCTGTCGATCCTGGGCGACGACCGAGCCGGTCAAGGCGTAGGGCGAGGCCGACTCCATCTGCCGAAGAGTTGCCAGATAGTCGCTGTCGTCATAGACATGCACCGACAGGATCGGGCCGAAGTACTCCGTGGTGAAGATCTCATCGGTGGGGTCGGTGCCGACCAGTACGGTCGGCCGTACGAACCAGCCCTCGGAGTCGTCGTAGCTGCCGCCGGCCAGCACGGTGATCGACTCCACGTCCTTGGCGCGGTCCAGCGCTTTTGACAGCCGGCCGAAGGACCGATCGTCGATGACCGCTCCCATGAAGTTGGACAGATCTGTCGTGGGGCCCATGCTGAGCGCATCGACCTCGGCCGCGAGGTCGTCTCGCAGCCCCTCCCACAAGCTCCTCGGCACGTAGGCACGCGAGGCAGCCGAGCATTTCTGGCCTTGGTATTCAAAGGCACCTCGCACCATGGCCGTGCGCAGGACGTCGACGTCGGCACTGGGATGCGCCATCACGAAGTCCTTGCCGCCCGTCTCACCGACGATGCGGGGGTAAGACCGATAGCTGGCGATGTTCTCACCGATGCGTGACCACAGCTGCTGGAAGACTCGCGTCGATCCCGTGAAGTGGATCCCCGCCAGGTCGGGGTCGGCAAGCACGACGTCGGAGACGGCTATCCCGTTGCCGGTCACCATGTTGATGACTCCCGGAGGAAGGCCGGCCTCCTCCAGCAACGCCATCAAGAAGTGCGCGGCGAACTGCTGGGTGTGGGCGGGCTTCCACACCACCGTGTTGCCCATGAGGGCCGGTGCGGTGGGCAGATTGCCGGCAATGGCCGTGAAGTTGAACGGGGTCACCGCATAGACGAAGCCCTCGAGCGGCCGATGGTCAGTGCGGTTCCAGACGCCCGTCGACGATCTCGGTTGCTCGGCAAGCACCTGCCCCGCGAAGGACACGTTGAAGCGCCAGAAGTCGATGAGCTCGCAAGCGGCGTCGATCTCGGCCTGAAAGGCCGTCTTGGACTGCCCCAGGAGCGTGGCAGCGTTCAACGTCTGACGCCACGGACCGGCGAGCAGGTCTGCGGCCTTGAGGAAGACCGCCGCCCGATCGTCGAAGGAGAGCTCGCGCCAGGGCCGCGCCGCCTTTCTTGCCGCCGCGACCGCCTCGCGGGCATCGTCGGCGGTGGCCTGGTGGGTCACACCCAGCACCTGCGCCCTCGCGTGCGGCTGCACGATCTCCATAGGTGATCCGGACCCCGCTCGACGGTCGCCGCCGACGGCCATGGTCAGGTCGAGTGCAGTGCTCGAGAGGTCAGCGACTCGCTCCTCCAACGCGGCCCGCTCGGCGCTTCCCGGCGCATAGAGCAGGACCGGTTCGTTGATCGGTTCGGGCACTCGCGTTGTTGCATCGAACGACATGGAGGGGCTCCTCGATCCGGATACACATCACGGCCCACCGTGACGCTCCCCCCATCCTGGCACGAGCCGCGAACGGCTCACCGAGGGTCGAGCAACGCCGGGAACTCCTCGACGGCGAACCACAGGAGATCCAGATCGGACAAGGCTTCCAGCTCGACGTCGGAGCCGATGTCCGCCTCGTCGACATGGGCCGACACGACGTCGGCCAACAACAGTGGGACACGCAGCCGCACGACCGAAACACCGACCAGGGGGTCCTCGACGACGTCGACGGGCGCTAGATCGGCAGCCAGCACGACCCGACGCCGAACCACCCCCGCTTGGCGAGCCAAGCAGTCGACGGACAACTCGGCCGCGTCGAGCAACGCCTCGTGCTCCAGGGCCTCAACGTCCTCGTTGGGCAGCACCCCGCGCAAGGCTGCTGTGACGGCGCACGCGCTGCCGGCCGCAAGCTGACCTGAGCGCTGCAGCGTCCCAAGGTCGGCCATCGTTGCGGGGACGTACACCCGAATCGCGTTGGTCGCCGAACCGTTCTGCACGTCAGATCCAGCTGATCTCGTCGGCCCTCGCGCGCCGCAGCGCCTCGGCGCTGGTGCGTAGCGAGGTCTCGAGTACGGCCTCGCGGCGGCTCGGATCCATCAAGTTGGCGCCGATGGCCTCGAGGTCCTCGCGCCCTGGTCCGAGCATGGTCACCGAGATGCCGGCCCTTCTCACCTTTGCGGCCTCGCCCAGCATCCGCCTGGTCATCGTGCGACGAAACGTCCGCTCCGCGCGGGCTCCGAACCCGGATGGGCGGTCGTAGTCGAAGGAGATCATGGGCGCAAGGACGTAGACCTCGTCGACGTCCGCGCCCGCCAACAGATCGACAGACGTCGGAGAACAGGTTCCCCCGTCGACATAGCGCCGCCCCCCGATGGGGACCGGCGCGAACCACCCGGGGATCGAGCAAGACGCGTGGACAGCCTCGGCCAGACCTGCAGGCGGCGCGCCGGGACGACCGAAGGCCACACGCCGTCCGGAGTCGTAGTCCATGGCCACGATCCACAGCGCCGGGTGCGGCGACCAGTTGCCGTGCGGAGTGACCGCCTCGACCAGCGCAGGAACAGACCACAGCGACTTGCGACCGTTCGGGAGCAACGCCGACATGGCAGCCAGCGGCGGGATCGACCTGGGTGAGCGCATGCTCTGCAGCAACAGCCTGCTGGATCCGATGCCGGGCCGCGGTCGCCCAGGCATGGCGCCGCCCGTCGCGCGGTCGTAGTCGTAGGAGTGACCGGCCAGCGGCCCGGTCGTCACTGGAAGACCACCGTGGTGGTTGAGCAGCTCGTCGACACCGACCCCGGCTCCCAGCAGCGCGGCCAGCACCGAACCCGCCGAGGTGCCGACCATCACCTCGGCCGAGGATGCCTCAAAGCCGTCCACCGTGGCGAGCGCCTGCAAGGCACCGAGGGTCCAGGTGGCCCCGAGCACTCCGCCAGCCCCGAGCACCAACCCGCGGCGTGGCGCCCTCCCGGTCACCGCACGGTCTCCCGAAGCTCAGCCAGAGCGTCCACGAGGCACTGAGCCAGCACGTCCACATCGGGCATTGCATCTCGGTCTGCGTTGAGGCCGAAGTAGACCCCCCCGTCATAGGACGTCAACCCGATGCTCACCGCCTGTCCCTTCGCCAAGGGGACGACCGGATAAGCAGCCTCCATGCGAGCGCCGGAGCTGTAGAGGGGGAACTGGGGACCAGGAACGTTGGTCACGACCAGGTTGAACATCCGCCTGGACAACCCGCTCCCCACCCGTGCACCCAGTGCGTGCAAGGTCGGTGGAGCGAATCCAGCGATCCCGACAAGTGCCTCGGCCCCCACCGACTGGCCGGTCTCCTTGTGCGCCTTCATGGCGTAGGAGACCTGGTGCAAGCGCATGATTGCGCTGGGCTCACCGACCGGGAGGTCCACCAGGTAGGACGCTACGCGATTGCCCAGCTCCCCCTTGTGATCTTCTGTCCGTACGCTGACAGGCACCATCGCCCGGACCATGGTGGCGCCACCGACGGACTCACCGCGCGTCATCAACCAGGTGCGCAGGCCCCCGGCAACGACGGCCAGCACCACGTCGTTGACCGTGCCTCCGTGCTTGGCGCGCACGGCCTTGAAGTCATCCAGTCGAGTGTCCGCGGTCGCATAGCGTCGTTGCTCGCCGATCTCGGCGTTGAGCGGGCTGGCCGGAGCCGTACGCGCCACGGTCCGAGCCATCGCCAGCACGCCTCCGGCCGCCCCGGCCAGCCGACCAGCGGTCCGGCGGACGTCGGTCACTGTGGTTCGGACGAGATCCACCGCGCCGCTGGGACGCCGGATGAGGTCGCCGACCGCGCCCGCAACCAGCTCGATCGAGGACGGTTCGGCGGCCGGTCGCCAGGTATCTGCAGGTGTCTCGCGCGGTTCCGGAGTCACGTCGAGGATGACCTGACCGATGTCGACGGCACTCACCCCGTCGACCATGGCGTGGTGGGTCTTGGTCAGGATGGCGAAACGACCACCCTCGAGGCCCTCGACGAGGTAGGTCTCCCACAGCGGACGGCTGCGGTCCAGCGGGCGGCTCATGATCCGGGCGACCAGCTCGCGAAGCTGTTCCTCCGTCCCTGGCTTGGGCAGAGCCGATCGACGCACGTGGTAGGCGATGTCGAAGTTCTCGTCATCGACCCAGACCGGGCTGGCGATGTGCCCCGGGATCCACCGGATCCGCTGCCGATAGCGCGGAACGAACGCGATGCGCTTGCGAATCAGCCGCACCAGTCGGTCGTAGTCGAATCCGGTGTCAGGCACGGTGAACAGCGCGACACTACCCACGTGCATGGGGGTCGTGGGGTCCTCGAGGTAGAGGAACGACACGTCCAGCGGGTTGAGACGGTCTGACACGATCGATTCACTCCAGCGGCATCGGCGGGAAAACCCCCGACCGCCGTACGGCGTCGCGGGAACTCTTATCGTGTCACGGGCGTCTGGCTTGAGGGGGCTCACGCCACACCACACGGCTACGAACCGGACGTGGATCCTGGTCGAAGGGCCCTCGGAGCAAGATCACCGCCCCCGATAGCGTCGACCTGACCCCAAACCTTGATCCGGAGAAACCGAATGCGCCGCACCGTCCTCGTCCTCGGCCTCAGCGCCTCCGCCGCTGTCGTGCTGGCCGGCTGCAGCTCGTCGGGCGGAACGGCCGGCACCGACCCCACGCCGGCCGGCACCACAGCCACCTCACCTGCCGGGTCGCCCACCCCGACGCCCACCGAGACCCAGGACGATGTCGGGGTCGCCCTCGACGTGACCGTCGACGGCAACACCGTGACGCCCAAGCCCAAGACCATCGAAGTAGCGCCGGGCGAGGCGATCGCTCTCACGCTCACCACAGACCGGTCCGGTGAGCTGCACATCCACGGCGCCGAGCCCGAGCTCGAGACCGAGATCGAACCGGGCACGAAGACCTACACGTTCACGGCCATCAGCCAGCCGGGCGTCTACGAGGCCGAGCTGCACGACCCGGACCTGCTGCTGTTCGAGCTCAAGGTGCAGTGAGCCAAGGCCTCTGTCACGCCGTTGGCGCCTGGTGGGTCGACGGAACGCTGACCGCTGTGCCCGACCTGCTCGGGCGGTTGGCCCATGGGGTCGGCAACCGTAAAGACCTACCCGTTCCATTCGCCGCTGCGCTCGCGGCCGCCGTGGTGGCTCTCGTCGCCTCCTTCGTCGCCCTCGGCGCGCTGTGGAAGAAGCCGCGACTGACCGGGCGGGAGGCGGGGCGCCCGATCGGAGCCGGCTGGTCGCGAGTCCTGGACTCGTCGTGGTTGCGGTGGACGCTGCGCGTCATCGGGCTGGTCCTGACCGGCTACTTCATGCTGGGCCTGCTGCTCGGGCCGGACGACGCCCTGAACCCATCAGCCGGGGTCGTCTACGTGCTGGTGTGGGTGGGCACCCTCGTGGTGGCGTCGGCGCTGCTCGGCCCGGTGTGGCGCTTGATCAACCCACTGCGGAGCGTGCACCTCATCGGCTGTCGCGTTCTCCTCCATGACCCGGCGAAGGGCTTCCTTCCCCCGCCGGCAGCCCTGGGTCTATGGCCCGGGGCGGTGGCGATCCTGAGCTTCGGCTGGCTGGAGCTCGTCGCTCCCGACCGAGCTACGACCCATGTCCTGACGCTGTATCTCGCCGGCTACACGGTGTGGGTGCTCGGCGGAGCCGTCCTGTTCGGCGATCGGTGGATCCACCAAGCCGACGGATTCGAGGTCATCTCGAACCTCTATGGCCGGCTGTCGGTGCTCGGCCGACGGGCTGACCGTGCGCTGGTGCTCCGGTCCCCGCTGAACGGGATCGCCGGTCTCCGCAAAGAAGCCGGAACTGCGGCAGTGGTCTGCGTGCTGCTCGGAACAACCGCCTACGACGGCCTGTCGAGCGCCCCATGGTGGGCAGCCTGGGTGCAGGAAGCCGCCCTGCCTGCGCGGGTTGCCGCGACCGGAGGACTGCTCGCCGTGGTGGCCGTGGTCGGTGCGACCTATCTGGGCGGCACCGTCTGGTCGGGTCGGCTGTCCCAGGTGCCCGAGCTGACCGCGCGGATGCCGCGGGAGCTGGCCCACACGGTCGTGCCGATCGCCTTGGGCTACGCCGTTGCGCACTACTACTCGCTGCTGGTCATCGTGGGTCAGCAGACGGTGGCGCGGCTCTCCGACCCACTGGGGACTGGCGCCGACTGGCTCGGAACCGCCGACGGCGGCATCTCCTACCGACTGGTGGGAGCAACCACGGTCGCGACGGTGCAGGTCCTGGCGGTGGTCATCGGCCACATCCTCGGCGTGGTCCTTGCGCACGACCGGACCGTGGCCCTGGTGCCCCCTGCTCGTGCCGTCGTCGCTCAGCTTCCGGTGCTCGGCCTGATGGTGTTCTTCACCTTGGCCGGGCTCACCCTGCTGTTCTCTGCGTGAGGCGTCTCACGGGCCGGGCTCAGGAGGCGAGGGTACGGCCGAAGAGGATCTCGAGCTGTCCGGCGGTGTCGACGTAGGAGGCGTGCAGGACGCCCACCAGGCCGAGGTCGGCGGCAGCGCGGATGTTCGGTCGCAGATCGTCGACGAACACGCACTGTTCGGCCTCGAGCCCGAGCCGATCCAACGTGTGCCGAAAGATCCGCGGCTCCGGCTTGCGCATCCCGACCTCCCCGGAGATGACGACGACGTCAAACATCTCGTCCCAGCCGTCGCGCGGGTAGTCGTTGCCCCAGGAGTTCGAGAGCAGGGCCGTACGGATCCCGGCAGCACGCGCCCTTCGCACCAGACCGACCATGTCGGTAGCGTGCTCGAAGCGGTTGAACATCCGGGTGAGGAGTCCTTCGGGTTCCACCGGCGCTCCACTCACCGTCCGCAGCTCCGCGGCCAGTCGCCGCTCGAAGTCCGGAACCTCGAGCTCTCCTCGTTCGAGGGCATGCACGGGGTTCCAGACGGCTTCGGCTCCCGCGCCGTCACCCAACCACCGGCGCATGACCTGGCGGAATCCGTCGACAGCAACGGCGTCGTCGGCAGCCCAGGCCGCCATCGATGTCGTGAGGTCACTCGTCAGGACCCCACCCCAGTCGACGATCAGGCCCTCGAGCTCGCGATCAGGCACGCGCGACCTCGCGAGCCGCGGCGAGCAGGTCCGGGACTCCTTGCTCGAGGCGGCCGAAGAAGGCATCGTCGGACTGCCCGGCCAACCACCGGTGGTAGCTCACCTCGAGCAGGATCGCCAGCTTCCACAGGGCCAGCGCACGAAACCAGCGCAGATCCCCGGCGGGCCGTTTCATCGACTCCTCCCAGCGGGACACCAGCTCTGGCCTGCTCGGGAAACCGCCGGCCATCGTGGGAGACATCGGCAATGGGACGTCCTCGCCCGGCTCGGGCCAGAAGGTCAGCAGGTAGCCGAGATCAGCGCGCGGATCACCGATCGTCGCCATCTCCCAATCGATGATCGCCGCCACGGAGGCGTCCTCCCGGTTCACGATCACGTTGTCGAGCTTGAAGTCGCCGTGAACGAGCGTGGCCGGAACCGCTGCCGGTCGGGTGCTGAGAAGCCAGTCCCGTACCCAGTCGTAGTCCGGCAACGAACGAGCCGTTCCACCAGCGGCTGCAACTGCTGCGGACAGCCCCTCGCGCTGAGCGACCCAACGGCTGAGCTGACGATCGAGATAGCCGGTCGGACGCCCGTAGCCGGCGTCCGCGAACGGTGCCACCGGCAACTGATGGATCGCCGCGAGCTGGTCGACCAGATCGAGCCCCAAGGTCTGCCGCAAGTGTGGGGAGAGCCACGGTGGGAGCGCTTCGCGGATCACCTCCCCCTCGACGCGGCACATCACGTAGAACGGCGCGCCCAGCACGTCCCCGTCCGCACAGGCAGCCACCACGCGAGGCGCCCGGGCCACGCCACCTGGCAGCAGGCTCAGGATCCCGAACTCGCGCAGCACGTCGTGCGCCGTCGGCAGCAAGGGGCCGTACGGCGGACGGCGGAGCACGTACGGCGGCGCGCCCGCCCTGGTCAGGGAGAAGGTGAGGTTGCTGTGGCCCTCGCCCAAGGGACGCAGTTCACAGGGACCGGATCCGGTGAGATGCCCCTCTGCCCAGGCGTCCAGCGCCGCGAGGTCGACAGCTGCCGAAGGACCGAGCGGCGCGGCGGACACCACGCCACTCTACGAGCCCACTGCTGCCCTCGATCGACGCCGACGGCGGGCAGTGATCTCCGATGCTGGTGCCAGCTCGCGAGCCAATCCGGCCAGCGCCGTCCGAGCCGCGGATCGAGGAGCCACCTCAGCAAGAAACTGCCCGGTGCTCATCGCCTTGTCGAAGGCCTCGGGATCGTCCGGGACAAGCACCACATCGTCAGCGCCGGCGTGGCGCGCCAGGCTGTCTCGGAGCTGTCGCTCCGGTGCTGGACCCACCGCGCTCTTACGGACCCGGGTCAGGACCACGCGTAACGCGGCAGTCGGTGCGGCCTTCCTCGCCTCGGGAAGGGATCGGATCAGCCGATGCACCCCGATCGGATCGGCCCGGCCCACCGCAAGCACGACGTCGCATGCCTCGAGCGTGGCCAGGGTCGCGCCGTTGCGCTGCGGAGCCGAGGTGTCGTAGCTGAGCTCCTCGTCCTGCTCGAGTCCGAAACCGCAGTCGACCACGGTGACGTCGACCAGCAGCCGGCTCTGGGCCCACACCTGGGTGAGCGCCGAGCGGCGCAGTTCCGTCCAGCGATCGGGACGCACGATCCCGGTGAGCACCCGCAGCTTCGGGGCGACCTCCCGTGCACTCTCGGAGAGGGAGGCTTGGTCGAAGTCTCCGCTGGTGACCGCACGGGCCGCCGCCGCGATCCCGGGGGCCTCGTCAAGCAGGCCCAACAGCTGCGCCACGGCGCCGCCGTAGGTGTCGGCATCAGCCAGCAGCGTGGACATCCTGAGCAGCGAGAGCTCATGGGCCAGGTAGGTCGCAAGCGTGGTCCGGCCGGGGGCGCCGGTCGGCCCCCAGACCGCCACCATCCGCCCTTGCCGAGGTGGCTCGCCCTCGGCCGGTGGGAGAGTTCGCTGCTCCGGGACTGGCGTCGTCGGACCGCGACGTACGGCCGCGAGCACCGCCAGCGCGCCCGCCTCGGAGTCGGCTGCATCCACCGCCACCACGTCGACGACGCCCATCATCCGGACCCGCCGCTCGCTGGCTTCGTCCTGGGCGGCCACCACGACAACGACTCCGATGCCGAGGCGCCCCAGCCGATCGAGGGCCTCGTGATCCAGATGTCGAAGACCGGCGGAGATCACAGCGGTCGCGGACTGACCGGATTCGGCCACCGCCAGCAGGTCGGCCAGATCCACACAACGCCGGACGATACGAACACCGCTGGCGCGGCCGAGCGTGGCCAAGACGGCGGGCTCGCCCGGTGCCCCTTCGAGCGCGAGCAGTACCGGCACGCCGGTCATGAGGCGGGGACCCGGACCAGATCGATGGGACCGTCCTGCGCTGCCTGAACCAACGCCTGCACGTCGGTGGGAGCCACACCCAAGGCGACCCCGATCGCGGAGCCGGACGGGCCGAGGCGACCTCCGTCCTCGACCAGGTCCTGCACCAACGCGGCCCCGACAACCAGGTAGGTCTGGCCGTCGTCCGGCGTCACGTAGACGTCGACTCGATGTCCGCGGGCCAGGTCGGTCGGCGCGTGGAAGCGCTCGACCGCGACGGTCACCTGTCGGAGCACCGGCCCGGGCGGGGTGGCTGACGCCGCAGAGACCGGGAGGAGCTCCCCGGCCCCAACCGGACGCAGCAGCACCCACCCGACCGGTGGGGGCGCGTCGGCGGAGACGTACGCCTGCGCCTCGTCACCCAGCCGGACCTGCACGGACCGCAGGTCGGCGGCCTGAAGTACCGAACCCGTACCCAGGTCGCCGGCGGCCGCCCACACGGCGACCGTGTCGTCGGCTGCGGCCAGCACACGCGCCCCGAGGACTACCGAGACCAGCACGAGCAGTACGCCACCGAGCAGGCGGACGTCGCGCCACCGAGGCCGAGCCAGCCGTGTTGCCGCAGGCGAGCGCCCGGTGGCCTCTGCGGAGGCACTGGTCTCCGACAACACGTCCCACCCGGCCTTCACGTCCTAGCGCCCGCGCCTGGCCCACGCACGCCACTCGACCTCGCGACCTTCATCGTGCCCCAGGTGAACAGACCGCCGCCGGGGCTTTCCACACCCATACGGGTGATCCACAGTCCGACAGCGGGCACGTTGTGAACCGTGCGCTCTGCGATGATCGCCCCGTGACGTCCGACCCGCGGTTCCTGACGCTGGCCGACGTCGCGGAGGTCCTCAACATCTCCGCGGCGCAGACCTACGCCCTCGTGCGATCCGGTGACCTGGCCGCGATCAAGGTCGGTGGCCGTGGGCAGTGGCGCGTCGAGGCCAGCCGGCTGGAGGAGTACATCGAGCGGATGTACTCCCAGACCGCCGACTTCGTCGCCACTCACCCGCTCGGCGGCCCCGACGACGCCGACCCCACCAACCTTCGGTCCTAGCCCAACCCCCTACCGTCAGCGGGGTTGGGGTGGCATGCGGACGGCGGCTAGGGCCGTGAAGGGCACCAGCTTCAGGCCGGCCCGGCTGCGCGGCTCACCCGCCGGGTGCTCCATCAGCTCGAGGTAGTCCTGCGCCACCCGGTCGATGGTTCCGGAAAGGCTCACGCCCGACACGGTGGTCACCACCACCTCCGAACGATCCCGGGCTACCGCCCGGAGGGCGTGACCGAGACCTAGCCGCGCGTCGACGAGCCCTTCGCTGCCCGGATCGGCCGATACGCCACCCAGCCCACGGATCCCCTCCAGCGCGGCCACTGGAACCACGAGCTCGGCTGCTCCGACGGCGAGCAGCAGCCAGTCCGAACCCACAGCGCTCACCCGGGCGTCGAACGAACCACTCCCGCGCACTTCCACGGTGACCACGGCCCCTGTGCTCTGGGCCGCGCGCAGCCGGTCCACGATTCGAAGCCGAGCGGTCTCGCGACGAGCGCGGTCGGCGACCTCGGCCTCGAGCGCAGCCCGCTCCTCGCCCGCAGCCTGCGCCTCGAGGTCGGCGAACAGCTTCTCCCAACGCACGGAGCAGACGCTAGGCCACGCCGAGCGTGGCGACCTCCACAGCCGAAGCGATGGACCCTTGACACCTGTCGAAAACAGAGGATAGTCCAGGCAAACATAAGCAAATCAAAGTAAATGGAGCATCTTATGCGTGGCGCACCGATCCGTTGGCTGCTCTGGGTGGGCGGGCTGGTCCTTGGCCTCGGCGTTCTGCTCTGGTCCACGCGGCCCCTGATCGAGGTTGCGTCGGGCACACCAACGCCCGACGACGCTGTGGCACTGGCCGCGGCCGGGGCCGCGTGGTTGGTCTGCGGATGGCTGTTGCTCGCCACCGCGGCCGCGCTGGTGGAGGCGACCCTCGCGACCCTCGGTGGACGTCTCGGGCAGGCCGGCTGGCCAGAACGGCTGGCGCGAAGGGTCGCGCCCAGCTCCGTGCGGACCGCGATCCAAGCCAGCCTGGGCACAGGTCTGGCTGTGACCGCCTTGACCGGCGTGGGGATCGCTGGAGTAGGCATGGGCTCGGCGCCGGCACAGGCGACGACGGCAACCGCGTCGTACTCCCCTCGAGAGCTGGCGGACGGCCAGACCTCGTCGCAGCTGCCGTCGGTCGACCGTCCGGCGACCGGCGCCAGGTCTGATGATCCGCCCCACGACGACAGGCGGCAGCCCTACCCGGTCCGCCCTGGAGACACCCTCTGGGGGATCGCCGCCGTCCACCTGCCGGGTCGACCGACCAGCGGCGCCATCGCCCGCGCCTGGCCGCTGTGGTGGCAGGCCAATCGGTCGGTCATCGGCGATGACCCCAACCTGATCCGGCCCGGCCAGGTCCTGCGAGCGCCGCGATGACTGCCGTCGTCGAGGATCTCGCACCGTTCCTCAGCCTCGCACCGGTGCCTGACCGAGAGCCGCCCTTCGACGACGAGCCGACGACGGCCGGTCCGGGCCGCGGCGAGCGGCGCGGCAGCCAGCAGATCCTGCCCCTGGAGTGGCCGCTCCCCGGTGGCCTCCCGGCCACGCCGCAACCCGGCCATCTACGCCTGCTGCCCACACCAAGAACGAGCGGTGGAGCTGCCCAGGACACCGACGACTTCGGCCCGGTTCCGACAATCCGAGGAGACCTGCCGGACCCTGGTCCGTGGGCTGCTCGACTGCTCCAGGGAATCGCCGAGATCCTCACCCTGGACCGGCCGTTGAGCCAACTGGCGCGATGGGCTGGTCCAGACGTGTACGAGGACCTGCGCCGGCGGGTCGAGGTCCGGCGTCGCGCCGTCGCGCCACAGACTCCTGCGGATTCGGCGCGTCCGATCCTGCGCTCGCTGCACGTGAGCGAGCCGGCCGACGGGGTTGCCGAAGTCTGCGCGGTGATCCACGACGGACACCGCTCACTCGCCTATGCCCTCCGGCTTGAGGGCCTGGACGGGCGCTGGCGGGCCACCGCCCTCGAGCTCGCGTAGCCAGCCCGAAGGAGACCAGCCCGCGCCGTCGGGTCAGCGGTTCTTGCGTGCCTCGCGCTGCTGGCGGCGCCGCTCGGCACGGGACGCATTCGGGTCCACCACGACGTTCGCGGGCTCCTTCTCAAGGCGGTGGATCACCTCGCCGTCCCCGTCCGTCGATGGCGCGGAGTACTCCAGCTTCCGAGGTGCGTCGTTGCGGAGCCCCTTAGCCACGAGCTTGGCCGGAGTGGGCTCGGCTGCTGGTTGCTCGTCGGTCGGAAGGACCGGCGCAGCAGCACCGCCGGCCTGAGCTTCCGCAACCGCCACTCCCACGGCGTCAGCGCCCTCGTCCGGAGCGTCCTCGACCGTGACCTCGACGTTGAACAAGAAGCCGACCGACTCCTCCTTGATGGCTTCCATCATCGCCGTGAAGAGCTCATAACCCTCGCGCTGGTATTCCACGAGCGGATCGCGCTGAGCCATCGCCCGAAGTCCGATCCCCTCCTGCAGATAGTCCATCTCGTAGAGGTGCTCGCGCCACTTGCGGTCGAGGACGGACAAGATCACTCGACGCTCGAGCTCGCGCATGGTTTCCGAGCCCAGCCGTTCCTCACGGTCTGCGTACGCCTGAGCCGCGTCCGCCTTGAGCTCCTCGGCCAGGAACTCAGCGGACAGGCCCGTGCGATCCCCACCGGAGCGCTCGACGACCTCGTCCACAGTGAAAGAGACCGGGTAGAGCGTCTTGAGAGCGGTCCAAAGCTGGTCGAGGTCCCAGTCCTCAGGGAAGCCATCGGCTGTGGCCCCAGCGACGTAGCCCTCGATGGTGTCCTCGATCATCGGGCCGATCTGCTCGTGCAGGTCCTCGCCCTCGAGGACGCGGCGACGCTCGTCGTAGATGACCAATCGCTGACGGTTCATGACATCGTCGTACTTGAGGACGTTCTTGCGGATTTCGAAGTTCTGCGCCTCCACCTGCGCCTGCGCACTGCGGATCGCGTTGCTCACGATCTTGTGCTCGATCGGCAGGTCGTCGGGAAGGTTGAACCGGGTCATGATCGACTCGATGCGCGCCCCTTGGAACAACCGCATCAAGTCGTCCTGGACCGAGAGGTAGAAGCGGGACTCGCCCGGGTCACCTTGGCGCCCGGACCGACCGCGCAGCTGGTTGTCGATCCGCCGGGACTCGTGACGTTCCGTGCCGAGAACGTAGAGACCCCCAGCCTCAACGACCTCGTTGTGCTCGGCCTCCACGGCCTTGATGGCCTTCTCGAGCGCGTCCGGCCAGGAGGCCTCGTACTCGTCGGGCGTGTCGATCGGCGAGAGCTCGCGCTGCGCTAGCTCGTTGGCTGCCATGAACTCAGGATTTCCACCCAGCATGATGTCGGTCCCGCGACCGGCCATGTTGGTGGCTACGGTCACCGCGCCCTTGCGCCCGGCCTGGGCGACGATCTGCGCCTCTCGCTCATGGTGCTTGGCGTTGAGCACCTCGTGCGGAACACCCTTGCGGCGCAGCAGACCCGACAGGTGCTCGGAGGTCGCGACGCTGGCAGTGCCCACCAGCACCGGCTGGCCCTTGGCATGCCGCTCGTGGATGTCTGTGACGACCGCGTCGAACTTCGCGTCCACCGACTTGTAGATCAGGTCCGCCTGGTCCATCCGCTGCATCTCGCGGTTGGTGGGAATGGGTACGACTCCGAGCTTGTAGATCTGGGAGAACTCGGCGGCCTCGGTCATCGCCGTACCCGTCATGCCGCTGAGCTTGTCGTAGAGACGGAAGAAGTTCTGCAGCGTGATCGTTGCGAGAGTCTGGTTCTCGTCCTTGATCGCCACCCCCTCCTTGGCCTCGATCGCCTGGTGCATCCCCTCGTTGTAGCGCCGGCCGGCCAGCATGCGTCCGGTGTGCTCGTCGACGATGAGCACCTCGCCGTTCATGACGACGTAGTCCTTGTCCGCCTTGAACAGCTCCTTCGCCTTGAGGGCGTTGTTGAGGTAGCCGACGAGCGGGGTGTTGACCGACTCGTAGAGATTCTCGATGCCGAGGTGGTCCTCGACCTTCTGTACCCCGCTGTCGAGGATGCCGACCGTGCGCTTCTTCTCGTCGATCTCGTAGTCGCCGTCGATCCCCTTCTCGGGGTCACCGCGCTTGAGACGGGGCACCAAGGCCGCGAAGGTGGAATACCACTGGGTGGCCTGGTCTGCCGGTCCGCTGATGATCAGCGGGGTGCGAGCCTCGTCGACCAGGATCGAGTCAACCTCATCGACGATCGCAAAGGCATGGCCGCGCTGCACGAGGTCGGCCTTGTCCCAGGCCATGTTGTCGCGCAGGTAGTCGAAGCCGAACTCGTTGTTGGTGCCGTAGGTGATGTCGCAGGCGTACTGCTCGCGACGCACGACCGGCGGCTGCCCGGCCAGGATCACGCCGACGCTGAGGCCGAGGAATCGGTGGACGCGGCCCATCCACTCCGCGTCGCGTTCGGCGAGGTAGTCGTTGACGGTGACGATGTGGACGCCGCGCCCGCCGAGCGCGTTGAGGTAGGCCGGGAGCGTGCCCACCAGCGTCTTGCCCTCACCCGTCTTCATCTCGGCGATGTTGCCGAGGTGCAAGGCAGCGCCGCCCATGATCTGGACGTCGTAGTGCCGCTGGCCCAGGGTTCGCTTGGCGGCCTCCCGAACGGTGGAGAACGCCTCCGGCAGCAAGTCGTCGAGCGCCTCGCCGTCGTCCAGCCTGGCGCGGAACTTGTCGGTCTCCGCGCGGAGCTCGGCGTCGGTCAGCGAAACGAAGTCATCCTCGATGGAGTTGACCTGGTCGGCCATGCGCGCCAGCTGTTTGAGGATCTTGCCCTCGCCAGCACGCATCAAGCGATCGAAAAAAGCGGGCACGGGTACTCCTGGTTCTTCTGCCGCAGTGGACCGCGGCTGCTGCGTCCATCGTAATCTGCTCGTGACCTAGTTTCTCTGCAGCCGCCTCGCCCGGCCGCTTCGACGGCAACTCGGTCGCGTCGCGCAGCCGCGACGGGCAGGATCTGGATATGACTCCCGTACGCCTGTCCGACGGCGTGATCATCCTGCGACCGCTGCTGCCCACAGACATTGACGACATCACCGAGGCCTGCCAGGACGCGGAAACCCAACGGTGGACGACCGTCCCCGTGCCCTACACGCGCGAGCACTCGGTGGAGTTCGTCGCCGACCACGGAGCAGACTCGGTCGGCTGGCGCGAGGGGCGCAACCCGGTGTGGGTGATCACCGAAGCCGACGATGATCGCTACGGCGGCGCCATCGATCTGCGGCTGGACGGGGACGGCGGGGCGGAGGTCGGCTACGCGCTCGCGCCGCGACTCCGCGGCAAGGGCCGCATGCAGCGCGCGTTGCGGCTTGCCTGCACGTGGGCATTCACCGAGGGCGGGGTGGCCCATCTCGTCTGGTACGCGCATGTCGGCAACCACGCCTCGCGACGCACTGCGGAGGCCGTCGGCTTCCGCACCCTCGACGGAGTCCTGCGCCAACACTTGGTGGCACGGGGCGTCCGGCACGACAGCTGGGTTGCCGACCTCCTGCCCGGCGACCTGTTGTGACCGAGCCTGCGCCGTTCGTCCCACCGGCCCTCGATGGGCCGGGATTCACCTTGAGAGCCCTCAGCGTTGACGACGCTGAGGAGCTCTACCGGCAGGTGAAGGCCGACGACCAGATGCATCGCTGGAGTTCGCTTGGTCGGGTCACCAGCCTCCAGGAGACCAAAGTCTGGGCGCGGTCCCGGGCCACTCCCGACCGGATGGAGTGGACGATCAGGGTCCCGACAGGGGAGACCGCCGGCCGGGTGGCCCTCCATCAGGTCGATGTCGACAACGGAAGGGCCGAGATCGGCTACGGACTGTTCGAGGCCTACCGCGGGCAAGGGCTCGCGCGCCGCGTCGTGACCACGGTGACGACGTACGGTCTCGAAACCCTTCGGCTGCACCGGATCATCCTCGAGCACGGCGTGGACAACGACCCGTCGTGCAGGGTCGCTGAGTTCTGCGGCTATCGCCTGGAGGGAACCATGCGGCAGGCTCATGAACGTCCTGGCGGCGGTTGGGATGACGCGCACCTGCACGCCCGGCTGGCCGCCGACTCGCCAGGGATCGGCTAGACCAAGGAGTTCGGACATGAAGATCGGCGTACTGGGCACGGGCATGGTGGGGCAAGCCCTGGGTACTGCACTCGTCGCTCTCGGCCACGAGGTGCGGCTCGGCTCGCGGACGGCTCAGAACCCGCAGGCCCTCGAGTGGGCGACCACGAACGGCCAGGCAGACGGGACAGGCACGTTCGGCGAAGTCGCTTCCTGGGCTGAGGTCGTCGTCAACGCGACCAACGGCGCAGCGTCAGTGCAGACGTTGTCACAGATCGTCAACGAGGTAGGCGAGTCGGTGCTGATCGACGTCGCCAACCCCCTCGACTTCTCCCGCGGTTTCCCACCGACTCTGTCGGTGGTCAACGACGACAGCCTCGGCGAACAGATCCAGCGCGCCCTTCCCCAGGCCCGCGTGGTCAAGGCGATGAACACCTTGAACGCCGACCTGATGCTTCATCCGCAGAACCTTCCCGAGCCCACCGATCTGTTCATCGCCGGCGACGACGCCGCCGCGAAGGACCTCGTGCGGGGCCTGCTGACCTCGGCCGGCTGGCTGCCCGCGAACATCCACGACCTCGGTGGAATCGAGGCGTCGCGCGGGCCCGAGATGTGGCTGCCATTGTGGCTGCGACTGATGGGGTCCACGGGAGCTGCGGGTTTCAACATCCACGTCGTCCGTGGCGTCTCGGACGACGGGCCGTGAGCCGTCGAGAGATCAGGGGATACGGATCTGTCCCGATGCAACGGGTACCGCCGACCCACTGATCGTCGTCTCGATGGGCGCGCCGTCCTCCGTCGTCACGGTGCACTCGATCCTCGACGGCCGTCCCATCTCGACGCCCTGCACGACCGTGAAGCTCGATGGCCCCTGCGGCACCAGCCCGGACACGGACAGCCAGACCGCCAACGCCCCGGCGGCGGATCCGGTGGCTGGATCCTCGGCGGTGTTCAGGTCTCCGGTGAACATCCGCGCCGAAGCCGTCGTCGTCGCCGGGTCCCAGCTGACGAGATAGACGCCCGTGGCGATCCCGTCGGGATAGGCGAACGCCCCCAGCTGACCCAGGTCCGGGGCACAGGCGTCCAGCGCCCCGGGGTGAACCGGGACGACCAGGTAGTCGATACCCACGCCGCAGACCCGCGAGGGGGCGATGGGGTCGAGGGCATCCACCCCCAACCCGGACGCCGCCAGCCCGGCCGCCGGATCCTGCGGTGGCCCCCATTGGGGCTGGCCACCGACGAGCCGGACCAGTCCGCCGGTGCCGATCTCCACCGGAAGCAGGCCCGCCCCGCACGCCTGGACCGCAGGCCCGGTGCCCACCAGGCCGCGGCGATGCAGCACCCAGGCGGTGCCGATGGACGGATGTCCCGCGTAGGGGAGCTCGGTCACGGGCGTGAAGATCCGAAGGGCGTACGTCGCGCCCGCGGCTCGCTCACCCTCGTCGGGAGTGAGGGGGAACGCGGTCTCCGAGAGGGCGAACTCTCGGGCGAGGGTCTGCAGCTGGTGACGTGTCAGTGCCCCCGCCCCGTGGACGACCGCCAGCGGATTGCCACCGAAGGCCTCGTCGGTGAAGACGTCGACGATGTCGTAGTCGAGCAAGGTCGGGCGGGACGGTGGCAAAGGGGGCGGCAAGGACGGCGCGTCGGCCTCGTTGCCCTCGCTCCAGAAGTCAGTCATCAGGTGATCCTGGCATCGACCAGACCCTCCAGGTGTGCCAGACCCTGCGGGTGCGGGTTCAGGTGCGGGTTCAGGTGCGGGTTCAGGTGCGGGCAGGTGCGGGCTCAGGTGCGGGTTCAGGTGCAGGTGCGCAGCGCGAGAAAGCCGCGGCAACGGTGGAGGGGCCAACGCTTCCTGAAGTCGAACAGTTTGACTTACAGGGACCCTGACCCCCACAAGTCAAACAGTTCGAGTTACGGGAGCCCGAAAGGCCGCTGCGGGCGCCCCCTGAGTCGAGGCCCATTCCTGAAAGTCGAACAGTTCGACCTACAGGGACCCTGACCCCCACAAGTCAAACAGTTCGACTTACAGACGGACGTCTGGGCAGTGATCGTGGCCTGGGTGACCGGCGCGGCCTCACCCTCCCCTCCCGCGCCCAGCACTAGCCTGACGTCGTGAGCGGCGCGACGGTCTTCATCGCCCGCCTGGTAGGTGTGTCGGTGTACGACCCCAACGGTGACCAGGTGGGGCGTACTCGCGACGTCGTTGTCATTCTCGGTGCGACAGCGCAAGCAGCAAGAGTCACCGGTCTGGTCGTTGAGGTCCCGATGCGGCGACGCATCTTCCTACCCATGACCCGGGTGACCGCCGTCGATCCCGGACAGGTCGTCACCACGGGCCTGATCAACATGCGTCGCTTCGAGCAGCGCGCCGCCGAGACCTTGGTGGTTGGGGACCTGTTTGACCGCAAGGTCACGATCGTCGAGACCGGTGAGACCGTAACCGTTGTCGACGTGGCCATGGCGCAGACGAGAACCCAGGACTGGCAGCTCAGCCAGGTCCATGTGCGCAAGAGCGCGCCTGGCGGATTCCGTCGACGTGGGGCGACCGTGACCCTGGACTGGGCCGAGGTCACGGGTTTCGCGGCGTTCGAGGCCAACCAGGGGGCAGCCAACCTGTTGGCCACCATGGACAAGATGCGCCCGGCCGATCTGGCCCAGGTGCTCCATGAGCTGTCCCCGAAGCGCCGCGGTGAGGTAGCCGCCGCACTGGACGACGAGCTGTTGGCCGACGTCCTCGAGGAGTTGCCCGACGACGACCAGGTGGAGATCCTCGGTGTACTGGCCCAGGAGCGCGCGGCCGACGTCCTCGAGGCCATGGCTCCCGACGACGCCGCTGACCTGCTGGGTGAGCTGCCCCCCGAGCAGGCTCAGCGCCTGCTGGGGCTGATGGAGCCCGACGACGCCGATGACGTCCGTCGGCTGCTGTCCTACGACGAGTACACCGCCGGCGGGATGATGACCACCGAACCCGTGGTGCTCCCCCCTGATGCCACGGTCGCCGAGGCGCTCGCCAGAGTCCGCAACCCCGACCTCTCCCCCGCCCTGGCCTCTCAGGTGTACGTCTGCCGCCCGCCGCTCGAGACACCGACCGGCAGGTTCATCGGGATCTGCCACTTTCAGCGGCTGCTCCGCGAGCCTCCGTCGGCTCTGGTAGCAGGAGTCAGCGACACCGATCTCGAGGCGCTACCTGCGGACGCCGCGCTGCCCGAGGTCGCCGCCTACCTGGCGGCCTACGACATGGTCGCGGCGCCCGTGGTGGACGCGCGGGACCACCTGTTGGGCGCAGTGACCATCGACGACGTCCTCGACCACATGCTCCCCGACGACTGGCGCGAGCGCGATGTCCAAGATGCAGCCCGAGACCGCGCCCAGGCCGCAGCACAGGATGAGGCGGTGAGCCATGGCGCGTGAGCCACGTGTTCCCCGGCTGGACCAGCCGCTGGACGCCAATCGCCGCCTGCCCAGGCCGGCCTACGATCCGGACTCCTTCGGTCGTTGGTCGGAGCGGGTCGCCCGCTTCATCGGGACGGGGCGCTTCCTGGTTTACATGACCGTCTTCGTGGTCACCTGGATCGGCTGGAACGTCTTCGCGCCGGAGGACCTGAAGTTCGACCCCTTCCCGTTCATCCTGCTCACCTTGGCCCTGTCGCTGCAGGCCTCCTATGCCGCGCCCCTGATCCTGCTGGCACAAAACCGGCAGGTGGACCGGGACCGGGTCACCTACGACCAGGACCGGGCACAGAACGAGCGCTCCATCGCCGACACCGAATATCTCACCCGAGAAGTTGCGGACGTGCGGATCGCCCTGGGGGAGGTGGCCACGCGCGACTTCCTACGCTCGGAGTTGCGTGACCTGCTCGAAGAACTCCTCGATGAGCTTCGCGAGGACCCACCACCCCAGACCTCACGCGCCAGCTGACTGACCGTACGTGGCACGGCCCCGACCGGCGCCCCGGCCGGGGAACCGCGCTCCCGACGCTCGACGTAGGCTCGGGACATGCCGACCGTCCCCGATGACCAGATCATGGCCGCGCTGGCCACCGTCGATGATCCCGAGATCCACCGGCCGATCACCGAGCTCGGCATGGTCGACGCCGTCACGGCGGATGAGGCCGGCGTGGTCGACGTCCGCATCCTGCTGACAGTCGCCGGCTGCCCGATGCGGACCGAGATCATCGAGCGGGTGAGCCGCGCCGTTCGCACGGTGGCTGACGTCACCGACGTGCGGGTCGAGCTCGGGGTGATGTCGGAGGAGCAGCGCAAGGCCATGACCACCATGCTTCGCGGCGGTCGAGCCGAGCCCGAGGTCCCCTTCGCCAAGCCGGAGTCGTTGACCCGCGTCTACGCCATTGCGTCAGGTAAGGGCGGCGTCGGAAAATCATCGGTCACCGTCAACCTGGCCACCGCGATGGCGGCCCGTGGGCTATCGGTGGGCGTGGTGGATGCCGACATCTACGGCCACTCGATCCCGCGGATGCTCGGCACCGACCTTCGACCGACGCCCGTCGAGAACATGATCATGCCGCCGTCCGCCCACGGGGTGAAGGTCATCTCCATCGGCATGTTCACATCGGGCAACACCCCCGTCGTCTGGCGTGGACCGATGCTCCACCGCGCCCTGCAACAGTTCCTGGCCGATGTCTGGTGGGGTGACCTCGACGTCTTGTTGATGGATCTACCGCCGGGCACGGGTGACATCGCCATCTCGGTCGCCCAGCTGGTCCCGAACGCAGAGATCCTGGTCGTCACCACTCCGCAGCTGGCGGCCGCAGAGGTGGCCGAGCGCGCTGGTGCGATCGCGCTGCAGACCCATCAGAGCATTGTCGGCGTGATCGAAAATATGGCCTGGCTGGAGCTGCCCGACGGCTCTCGGCTGGAACTGTTCGGCAGCGGTGGTGGACAGCGGGTGGCCGAGGCGTTGAGTCGCTCGACCGGCACCGACGTCCCGCTGCTCGGTCAGATCCCGGTGGACGTCGCCTTGCGCGAGGGGGGCGACGTCGGCGTGCCGCTGGTGCTGTCGGACCGAAGCGCCCCCGCCGCGCGGGTCCTCGAGGAGATCGCCGGCCGACTCGGTGGGCGACCGCGCGGACTTGCTGGACGCTCGCTGGGCCTGACCCCCGCAGCTCGGGTCTGATCAGAAGCGAGGATCGCTAGGTTGCATCCGCGTCATAGCTGGGCGACTCATAGCCAGCGGAGGCCGGAGGAATCGGCTTGGGCGCTGCCTGTCCGTTGACCGCTTTGCCGTTCACAGGCTTCGGCTCCGCGGACGCGTCGGTCGATCCCTCACCGAAGAGCCGCTCGAGGTCGCTCTTCTCATCGAGCAGCTGCCGCTTGACGAAGGCCCGAGGATCGAGGTCACTCAGGTTCAGGTCAGAGAACTCCGAGCCGAGCGAACCGGTCACTTCTTGCTTGGCTTCGCGGGCCATGTCGCGCAACTGCCGAAGCATCCGACCCGCGTCGGCGGCAAACTTAGGAAGCTTGTCGGGACCGAAGATGAACAGCGCGATTGCCGCAAGCGCGAGCAACTCGAAGAACCCGACGTCGAACACGACTCCAGACTACGTCTCCGCAAAGGGTGCGCGGTCAGCTGCTCAGTCTTTGGCCTCACCGAGGACGACCGGAATCGTTTGCTGGTCTCCGTTGCGCTCGACAGTCAGGGTCACGGTGTCTCCCGGCACCTGGGCTCGGATGGCGACGATCAGCTCATCCGGTCCGGCCACCGGCGTTGCGTCGATGGCGACGATGACATCCCCTGGTTGAACCCCTGCCTGATCCGCGGGCCCGCCCTGCGAGACGCCTGGGCTGCCATCCGCTGCCTGGTCCGCGATCCGCACTCCGGTCCCGGTGTAGGTGGGATCGAGGCTGGCGCCGATGA
The DNA here is from genome assembly GCA_963819985.1 of uncultured Actinomycetota bacterium. GTDB lineage: Bacteria > Actinomycetota > Actinomycetes > DATJPE01 > DATJPE01 > JANPBY01. The sequence goes on from CAWFYH010000004.1 coordinate 212,448, forward strand.
TCGGGTAGGACGCGTATCCGGTCTGGATCAGTTGCTCGGCCGTCCGCCTGGCCTGATTGATCGGGATGGAAAATCCGAGGCCGATGGATCCGGACTGGCTCCCGAACTCGGTACCAAGCGTGGCGATCGCGCTGTTGACCCCGATGACCTTGCCCGAGCCGTCGACGAGTGGGCCGCCGGAGTTGCCTGGGTTGATCGCTGCATCGGTCTGCAGGGCGGCGATGTAGGAGACATCGGAACCGCTGCCCTCACCGGCGGTGACCGGCCGGTCGACCGCCGAGATGATGCCGGAGGTGACCGTGCCCGAAAGTCCGAGCGGCGAGCCGATAGCGATCGCCGAGTCGCCGACGACGACGGAGTCGGAGTTGCCGAGCGGTGCCACCTGCAAGTCGGAGCGGTCGACCTTGAGGACCGCAAGGTCGTAAGTGGTTGTGGTTCCGACCACTTCTGCGGTCTCGGCCGATCCATCGTTGAACGTCACCGTGATGGTGCTGCCCGCGCCACCGGCCGCTACCACATGGTTGTTGGTCAATAGATAGCCGTCTTCAGTCAGCACGAAGCCGGAGCCGGTCCCACCCGAGCTGCCGTCCCGGACCTCGATGGAGACAACGCTCGGCAGCATTCGATCGGCGATGCCCGCAACGCTGCGTGGCGGGCGCGCCAGCTCGCCTGTTGGTGTCGTCCCCAGGGAGACCGACGAGTTCGTGGTCTTGCCGTCGCCGACCCGAGCACCGACGACTCCGCCGAGGAGCCCGGCGATCAACGCGATTCCAAGAGCGCCCGCCAGCAAGGCGACCCAGCCTGGCCCGTTTCGGGGTTCTCGCGCTGGCTTCCCGAGCGTGTCCCAGTCCTGCGGTGCTGCTGGCTGCAGGGTGTACGGCCACGCGGGCCCCGAACCGCCCGGCGGCGCGTAGGCACTGCCATAGATCGCGTCGTAGGGCGAGCTCGCCGGGGTGCCTCGAACGACCTGGGCGTCGCCGATGACCTGGGTGTCCGCGATTTCCGTGTCGGGGACGGCGAAGGCAGTGGTGTCGTCGGGTGCATCATCGCCCGGCCCTGCAACGGCGACTTTCTCCTCCCGCGCGCCTGCTGAATCCGGGGGTGGCTGGACCGGACTGCCCCCACCCTCCTCGGAGTCACGCGGTGGCGCCCACGGATCGGAGGCCCGCGCCCACCACGCGGGCCGATCGTCCTCCGTCACTGGCGCACCTTTCGAGGCTTCGGCCTCAGCCGAACGGGTCGAACCACGAGCCTACGCGCGCCAGTCCGGTGCTGACTCGGTCGATCTGACTGGTCCCGTCCGCGGCGGGCAGGTCCTCGGTCGCCAGGCTCGCGACCACGGCAGAGATCGCCGCTTCGTCACCGAGCACGGTGATCACGAAGGGACCTTCGGCCCAGGTGGCTTGGCTTGGCACGCCGTCTCGACGGAACACCTGTCGACCACTTTGGGTGCTGACGACGAAGCCAGACAGCTGTGCTGGGTCCAGCCGGGCGCGCTGCTCGAAGACCGAGACCGCGCGCAGGCCGTCTGTGTAGACCAGGTGGAGGACGGGTGCGGCCGTGCCCTTGGCGAGTCTTGCGTCGAAGGCGTCAAGCCCGCCGTCGATGGCCGCCCCGGGGCACAGCCAGCCCTCGGCCTTGACCGCCTCGGGAGCCGTACCGCCAGGCGCCTCCACCCAGTTCGCCGTCGTGGCGATGGGTAGGTGGTTGGGCATGACGGCCGCGTGATCAACGGCCACCGAGGTGAACCGGTGTCTGAACTCCGGGTGACCGAGAGAGTCGTAGCGCTCGCTGGCGAGCGGCAGGCCGGTCGCCCGATCGATCCAGAAGCGTGCCGCCACCTCGCCAGACGCGGAATAGGCCGCGATCCGATCCGTCACCCGGCCGGCCACGGTGGCAGATCCATCGGGAACAACGGCATATCGAGTGGACAGCAGGGCAAGAGCGTCGCGCCCGGCCACCACCTCCGTCGTGCTCTCCGGCCGGAACGAGGCTGCCGCCTCCCCGTCGGTGACCACTCGGGTGGCCGTCCCGTGCCCAGCGATGTGACTGATCTCGGCTATGGCGGTCTGCTCGGAACCGTCCTGGTCGGTCATCCACTGCTGGACGCCTCGGTAGCTCACGGCCTGCAAGGCAGCGACGCCCTGACGCAGCCGTTGCACGGCAGACGCAGGCCGCGAGCCGTTCTCAGCGGCAGGCACTCGCGCGGCGGGCTCCCCCACACTTCCCCAGAACGGCAGGTTGCCAGCTGTCGCGGCGTGCTGAGCGCTGAGCCTGTCGGGAGTCACAGCAGCCGCCTCGGCACCCGCGGGTCCGCCGACGGTCCAAGCCACGCCGACCAGCGCCAGCCCCGCGACGACGCCCGACACGGCCACCCGCTGGGTCAGCTCACGCGTACTGCGGGCCGGCGGGACAGCGCTCCCCGGCCGTTCCGGCACTCCCGCGGAAGGCATCGCGGCGAGCGCGGCCAAGAAGCCGTCCTGCGGTTGCACCGGGGCCGTCCCCCTCGTGGCACGGTCGCCTCCACGCAGCAGATCGCGCACCCGGATCTGCTCCTCGACCTGTCCCCGGCACCGCTCGCAGGCGGCGAGGTGCGCACGGGCCTTGGACGCCTCGGCCTCGGGAAGTGCGCCGTCGACGTAGGCGGCGGCTCGTGGTCCGAGATGGCCGTTCAACGCGACTCTCCCGCCTGGTCCTCACGGCGTGCCGGGTCGAGGTGCGGCAACGCTGCGCGCAGCTGGGTACGTCCTCGGTGGATGCGGCTGCGCACGGTTCCCATAGGGACATCGAGGATGACAGCGATCTCCTCGTAGGTGAGTCCCTCGATGTCACACAGCACGACAGCAGCGCGAAACGGCGGAGCGAGTGCGTCCAGCGCGGCCTGGATGTCGGAGTCGAAGGTGCGTTCGAGGTAGTCCCGCTCCGGGGTGGGCTCACGCCCCGGCCAACGATCGGTTGCGTCGTCTCCGAGCGGTCCGAATCGGATTCGCGCCTTGCGACGTACACCGTCGAGGAACAGGTTGGTCGTGATCCGATGCAGCCAGCCCTCGAACGATCCTGGGGTGTAGCGCTCGAGCGAGCGAAAAACCCGGATGAAGACATCCTGGGTGAGGTCCTCCGCGTCATGGCGGTTGCCGGTCAGGCGGTAGGCGAGGCGATAGACCCGATCGCCGTGGCGGGACACGACTTCTTCCCATGACAGATCCACCGGGTCGAGCGCAGAGTTGAGTCCAGAGTTTAGTTCAGAGTCGACGCCAGCAATCGGGACAGCCGACGGCCGCTCACCGCGGATGTCCTCGACCGGGCTGGTCACGTCTCCCCTTCACGTCAGTGGCAGCAGACCTCTGCTCGCAGAATCCTGCTACCACGATCCCGCTGACTCCCATGGTCGCGCGAGACGCCCGCAGGACCAAACCCGGGTCCGCCCCGTATCCTGCGCGGATGCCGGCCAGCCTGAACCAGTCGTGGACCTACTCAGAAGCCTTCATCCCTGAGGACGAGGTCCTCCAGCACGCGCGCGCCCGCGCCGAGGAGGTCGGCGTGGTACCCATGACCTCGGGTGCGGGAGCCGTACTCCGCCTGCTCGCTGCCTTGGTCGATGCGCGGTCGGTGGTCGAGGTCGGCACCGGCACCGGCGTCTCGGGAGTCTGGCTGCTGCGTGGAATGAACTCCGAAGGCGTTCTCACCTCCATCGACACCGAGGCCGAGCACCATCGGCTGGCGCGCGACACCTTCAGCGAGGCCGCCGTGCCCGCAAACCGGGCACGGCTGATCACCGGACGTCCGTCCGAGGTCTTGCCGCGGCTCACCGACGCGGCCTACGACCTGGTGCTCATCGACGGCAACAAGCAGGAGTACGCCGACCACCTGGTCGAGGCACTGCGGCTGTTGCGCCCCGGCGGCGTCCTGGTGTTCGACAACGCCTTGTGGAGCGACCGGGTGGCCGACCCGGCGCAACGCGACCCCGACACCGTGGCGGTCCGTGAGCTCGGCAAGATGATGCGCGACCACGAAGAACTGATCACGGGACTGCTTCCGGTCGGGGACGGGTTGCTGGTGGCGCTACGACGCTGACCCCGCACCTCAGCGGCCCCTCACCTCAGCGCCTCTCACCTCAGCGCCTCTCACCTCAGCGCCTCTCACCTCAGCGCCTCTCACCTCAGCGCCTCTCACCTCAGCGCCTCTCACCTCAGCGCACCCGACCGGACTCCAGCCAGCGCAGCAACAGCCGTACGCCCCAGCCGGTCCCCCCGCGACTGACCTCGAAATCGTCGGCGTCAGCCCGACCGGTGCCGGCGATGTCCAGGTGCGCCCACGCAACGTCAGCGACGAACCGCTCAAGGAACAACGCTGCAACAACGGCTCCAGCCCCCGGACCGAGCCGACCGGACGGGCGGGCGATGTTTGCCACGTCCGCAACCGGCGAAGCCAGCGAGCCCCTGTAGTCCTCGACCATCGGCAGCCGCCACACCCGCTCGCCCGACGCGTCGGCTGCGCGCTCGAGTCGCGTCGCCAGCCGCTCGTCGTTGGCGAACAGACCCGCGTCTCGTCGGCCCAGGGCGATGCCCACGGCCCCGGTCAACGTCGCGATGTCCACCAAGACATCGGGACGCAGGCTGAGCGCGGCGTAGGCGAGGCCATCAGCGAGAACCAGCCGCCCTTCGGCATCGGTGTTGAGGACCTCAACGGTCGTGCCGCCGTACTGCGTGATCACGTCGCCGGGGCGGGTCGCCGAGCCCGACGGCATGTTCTCGGCCAGCGCCAGCAACCCGGTCACCCGCACCCGCACATCCAGCGCCCGCAACGCGCTCATCACCGCGAGGACGGCCGCAGAACCGGCCATGTCGGTCTTCATCGCCACCATCGCTGCCGACGGTTTGAGGGAGATCCCGCCGGTGTCGAAGGTGATGCCCTTCCCGACGAGGACGACGTGGGGGATGTCGCGTCGGCGACGACCCGATTCGTCACGGGGGTCATGGCTGAGCTCGACGAGGGCCGGCGGGCGGCTCGAACCTTGACCGACGGCGATCAATCCGCCGAAGCCTTGCCGTCGCAGGTCGCCGACACCACGTACTGAGATCCCCAGGCCGCTGCGGCGGGCGACCCGACGAGCTTGCGCGACCATCCAGCGTGGGGACTTCAGCGAGGACGGAGTGTTGGTGAGATCGCGGGCCAGTCCCACGGCCTCGGCGGTGACAGCACCGTGCCCGACGCTTCGCTCCCGAGCTGCCGCCCCGACGATGGACAACGTCCGCCGGGAGACACCGGCGCCGAAGCGATAACCCCCAAGACCGAAGCCTTCCGTGAAGGCGCGCAGTCCCGCTGCCGCGACGCGAGAGAGCCCGCAGACGACGATGTCGCCGTCCGGGACGCGCCGAGCCAACCCGGCACCCGCGCGGAGCAGCGCAGCCGGCGACCGGTCACCGACCCCAAGAAGGACCACCCGCTCGAGCGGCGAAGCCTCTAACACGAAAGGCACCACGACCGTCTCACCCGCAGCCCCATTGGCCTTGGCGCGGGTCAGGTGGACCTCGAGGTGGGCGATGGCTGCTTCGTCGAGGCCGGCCCGGCGCAGGCACCGGTATGTCCTGCCCGAGGGCGGCCCCGGCGTCCACATCAACCCGGCTGACCCCTGCCGGGTGAGCAGGACGACGGTCGGGGTTACACCGATCAGGTCGGCCGACTCGATCATCTGCAGGCCGGTCACGTGAGTCACTGTGCCAGCACCCGCGTCAGGACGACGCGGACCCCGCCCGGACCAGGTCCGGGCGGGGTCTCGAATCGCGTCGACGTTCTCGTGCCGACGACGGCTGGGTCAGCCGACCGCCTTGAGAGCATCCCCCAGGGCCGCAGCCTCGGCCGGGGTGAGCTCGACGACCAGGCGCCCGCCCCCCTCGAGCGGCACGCGCATGACGATGCCGCGACCCTCCTTGGTGACCTCGAGCGGGCCGTCGCCCGTACGCGGCTTCATGGCCGCCATCCGCTTCCCCTTCCTGCCTGCACAACCCGGTTCACGACCCCGCGAGCCGGTCTCTAAGTCCATTATCCCGCATCGACGGACGGTGACCGACACCCGGAGGGGTCGGGGGTGCGCACCCCGCGCCCGGGTCGCCCGGCAGACTGCATCCCGTGCACGCGCGATCCGCCCTGTTCGACCTCTACGGTGATCACCTGCGCACGCGCGGCGGAGCCGCTCCAGTAGCCGTACTCATCAAGTTGATGACGGCGCTGGACATCGCGCCCCCGGCAGTCCGGACGGCCGTGTCCCGGATGGCCCGCCAAGGCTGGTTGGCGCCGGTTCGGCTCCCCGAAGGTCCCGGATACGAGCTGACGGCCAAGGGTGCCCACCGGATGGACGATGCGGCGCTGCGGGTCTATCGCAGCAGCGATCTCGATTGGAACGGGGAGTGGCACGTGGTGATCTCGGGGCGCCCGACGACGCGCCCCGGTCGACAGCGATTGAGCAACCAGCTGGCGTTCCTCGGCTACGCGTCGGTGGGAGAGTGCGTGTTCGTGGCGCCGCGGCCGCATCCCGACGTCGATGCAGCACTGGCCTCGGAGCAGGTCGATGCCCAGCGGTTCATGGCCGTGCACAGCGGACCGGCATCAGGGCCGGGGTCGATCGGCGATCTGGTCAAGACTGCCTGGGATCTCGTCGGCCTGGGTGAGGACTACGCCCGTTGGCTCGAGGAGGCCGAGCTCCTGCTTGCCAAGGACCCGGCGACCGACGAGGAGGCGTTCGCCTTGCGCAGCCGTCTGGTCAACGAGTGGCGAAAGTTCCTCTTCCGCGACCCCGGCTTGCCTCGAGCGCTCGTCCCCCCGGGGTGGCCGGGCATCGAGGCCGCTGACTACTTCGCCGTGGAATCGGCGCGGCTGCTGCCGGCAGCCGCTCGCCACATCGACCACTGCTTGTCCAGCTGACCCACCCTCTGCCACCGAGCGCGAGCTAGCTGCGGTGGCACCCGGCGAGGTGGTCGTCGACGAGTCCGCAGGCCTGCATGGCCGCGTACATGGTCGTGGGGCCGACGAAGACGAAGCCGCGCGCCTTCAACTCCTTGGCCAGGGCCTTGGACTCCTCGGACTGAGCCGGGAGATCCGCCATCCGAGCCGGCCGCTGACGAGCCGCACTGGGGGCGAAGGACCAGATCAGGCGGTCGAGCGCGCCTTCTCCCTCGACGTCGAGCAGGTCGGCCGCCGCCCTGGCGTTGGTCAGGGTGGCGGTGATCTTGGCGCGGTTGCGAACGATCCCGGCGTCGTTCAGCAGGCGCTCAGCATCGACGGGGCCGTACGCCGCGACAGCGGGAATCGAGAAACCGGCGAACGCCGCCCGAAAGGCGTCTCGCTTGCGCAGGATCGTGAGCCAGGACAGGCCGGACTGAAACGCCTCCAGGGTGATCCGCTCGAAGAGCCGATCGTCGCCGTGCACGGGTCGCCCCCACTCCTGGTCGTGGTAGCGCTCGTAGTCGGGGGTCGATGTCCCCCACGCGCAGCGCGTGAGCCCGTCGGCGCCGACAACGAGGTCACCCACCGTCCCACTCCGCTTCGACCGCGCGACCCAGTCGGGCCAGTGAATGCTTGACTCCAGCGGAAAACGCCGGCGCCACAATGGGAAACCCGAACCGCCCCAGGCGCCCCAGCGGGAGGACCAGCTGCTCCGACCAGACCAACCGCGATCGATCTCCCGGCAGCGCCAGCACCTCGAAGACACCCGTTCCTCGCACGACTCGACCGGTGTGCAAGACCTCACAGCGCCGAGGCGGATCCCACCAGGTGATCACCATGGTGTCGAGAAAGCCCAGCCGGCCCACACCGGTGAACGCCTCGAGTCCGGCACCTACGCCACGACCGTTTCCGTCACCACCCCTGCCGGTTGAACGAACGGTCGTCCCCAACATCCATTCGCCTTGGCGATCCCAGTCGGTCACCGCCTCCCAGACGGCGGCCACCGGGGCATGGACAACGACGTCCACCACGACTTCGGCGTCGTAGGGCAGGGGCCGGTCGAGGGTCGCGGGCTGCTCAGGCTCCGCCATGCTCACCAATCTCAGGTTCCCTACCGCCGAGCTCGCGCAGGCGTTCGTCGCGTCTTCGCAGCTCGTCGGCGAGTCGGTCGAGCACTTCATCGACCTCATCCATCCGGTAGCCACGGAAACCGACACCGAAGTGCACGGCATCGATGTCGTCCGCCGCAACCGGGAGGTCCGCGGGCAGCCACGGCCGGGGCCGATCCTCACCGGCCTCCCCCAGCTGGCCACCGCGGCCACCGGCCACGACCGCGACCACTCCGAGGACGGCGAGGGCCAGCAGCACGAACAACGCGGTCACCCCTCGATCGTGCCATGACAGGGCATACCCTGCCGCCATGTTCCTGTCCCGCTCTGCGGTCCCCTGTTTCGCTACGCAGCTCGTCGGCATCGACCAGGAGCATCCCGGGGTCGTGACGAACTTCACGAACCGCATTTCCGCTCCAGCCAGGTGGAGCCGTTGGCCGCCGAGGCTGCCGTCGAGGTGCTAGGACCCGATCGGGTCGGCCTGGCACCCGACTGCGGCATGTGGTTCCTGCCCCGAGACCGCGCTCGAGCGAAGGTCACCGCCATGGAGCGGGCCGCCCAGGTGCTGCGGGAGTCGCACGGCTGAGGCAGGCTGAGATCGTGCCGCTCCGCCTAGGCCGTCGAGTCTTCGACGACGACGCCCTGCTCGTCATGGCCATCGTCAACCGGACGCCCGATTCCTTCTACGACCAAGGGTCCACGTTCTCCGACGAAGCCGCGCTCGAGGCGGTCGACCGAGCGGTGGCCGAGGGTGCCGATCTGGTGGACATCGGCGGCGTCAAGGCCGGCCCAGGTACACCAGTCGGTGCGGCAGAAGAGATTGACCGGACGGTCGGCTTCGTCGCGGCCGTGCGCAGCAGACATCCCGACCTGGTTATCAGCGTCGACACCTGGCGCCACGAGGTCGGCCGGGAGTGCTGCCTGGTCGGCGCCGACGTGTTGAACGACGCCTGGGGTGGTCACGACCCGGAGCTGGCGGCGGTCGCGGCGGAACACGACGTTGCCCTCGTGTGCACGCACGCCGGAGGACACGAGCCGCGTACCCGCCCGCACCGGGTCGGCTATGCGGACGTGATGGCCGACATCGTCAGCCGTACGACTGCCGAAGCCGAGCGCGCCGTCTCGTTGGGGGTTTCGCGAGACTCCGTCCTCGTCGATCCCGGCCACGACTTCGGCAAGAACACGTGGCACTCCTTGGAGGCGACGCGGCGGATCCCGGAGCTGGTAGCCACCGGATGGCCGGTGCTCGCCTCGTTGTCCAACAAGGACTTTGTGGGTGAAGCCCTGGATCGACCGGTGGGCGAGCGGCTCACCGGCACGTTGGCGGCGACGGCCGTCACAGCCTGGCTCGGGGCTCGGGTGTTTCGGGCCCACAACGTGCGGGAGACCCGCGAGACCCTCGACATGGTGGCGTCGATCAGAGGTACTCGCCCCCCGAGCGTCGCGCGGCGCGGCCTGGCGTGAGGCTGCCCTCAGTTGCCTGCTACTACCCAGGAATAGTCTTGGAACCACTGCCCTCCGGTCGAGGTGATCTTTGCTCCGCCAGAGCCGTCAACGGCGACCCACTCCAGGTTGTTGGCAGAGTCATCGATCGCACGGTTGTAGAGCAGTCGCTGGCCGTCCGGCGACCAGACCGCGCAGCAAACTCCGGAATCAACCGACTCGACCTTGTGCCGGCCGGTTCCGTCAGGGTGGATGAGGAATAAGTCGTGCCGCGGCATATCGGTTCGAACCACGTCGTAGACGATCCAGGTGCCGTCGGGCTCCTCCACCGCCAGATCCAGGGCGTAGAACAGCGCGATGCACTGGGCCTGTCGACGCGGCAGCCGTCGAACCTGAGCCCAGAAGCGCTCGCTGGTTTCACCGAGAACGATGGACTCCTGGCGACGTCCGGACAGCCGTAGCAACGCCCGCAGTTCGGCCTGGCGGCGAAAAGGCGTCGAAGGTCTGCTCCGGTTGGATCGTGACGCCGTGGTCGGAGGTGGAGGCGAGCACGTCCGGGATGGCGACCCACGCCGACGGCTCCACCTCGCCGTGCACCTTGTTCACACCAGTGAACTCGTTCCACGGGGGTTACGTGGTTGACATGGTCCTCTCCGCCAGACCTGCTCCGGCAGGGCGATCAGCCAGACGCCTGCCTCTCGTCGCTGTCGGCTCATGTGCTGCTGAGGGTCGGCTCAGGGTTCGGCTTCGAGGACCTCTTCGGGCGTGGGCTCGGGCGGGAGCTCTCCCCCCGCCCAGCCGAGCTCACACAGGTCCAGCGCGGCGTCGACGGTGCTTACCCAGTGCACTGCAGTCATCGCTTCACCTCGGACGAAGGATCCCTCCGAAAGATCGGCGAGCAGGGCCCGCAGACCGGCATAGATGCCTTCGGGGTCAAGGATCACGACCGGCTTGGCATGCATTCCGAGGGTTCGGGACACCCAAACTTCCAGGAGTTCTTCCAGGGTGCCCAGACCTCCGGCGAGCGCGATGAACGCATGCGATCGCGCGTCCATCACCCCTTTGCGTTCACGCATGTCATCGGTCACCACGAGCTCATCCGCGTCGTGGTCGGCGACTTCCTGCGACATCAGGACGCGAGGAATCACGCCAACCGTGTGGCCGCCCGCCGCTCGAGCGGCCCTTGCGATAGCACCCATCGAGCCGACCGTGCCGCCGCCAGTGACGAGCGTCCAGCCGCGGCGGGCAATCTGCTCGCCCAACTCGGCCGCAGCGTCGAGGTGCTCCACCGCGATCGTCGTGGACGACGCGCAGAAGACACAGACGGCCGGAGGCACGCCGGGACCGTCTCGGCTCATGGAGACCCCCCGGCCGACGGCACCTGGGCGGCCCGATGCTCCGCGACGACGCGCGCAGCCAGCGCTGCCGCCTCCTCCTTGTCCTTGGCCGGATCCTCCCGGCCCCTCCGGACGATCTCGATGGCCTCCTCGACCGAGTCCGTGACGGTGATCAGGTCAAGATCGGCCGGAGCGACCTTGCCCCCCCCGAGCACCGACTCCCGGATCCAGTCCACGAGTCCGCTCCAGTACGCCGTGCCCATGAGCACGATCGGGAACGAGGTCACCTTGCGCGTCTGGACCAGCGTCACGGCCTCGAACAGCTCGTCCAGCGTCCCGAACCCGCCGGGCAGCACGACGAAGCCCTGGGCGTACTTCACAAACATCGTCTTGCGGGCGAAGAAGTAGCGAAAGATGATGCCGATGTCGACGTAGGGGTTGAGCCCCTGCTCGAACGGGAGCTCGATGCCCAGGCCGACCGACAACCCGTCGGCCTCGCAGGCCCCCTTGTTCGCCGCCTCCATGATCCCGGGCCCGCCCCCGGTGATGACGGCGTAGCCCGCCTCGACCAACGCGCGGCCGAGCCGCTCCCCCGTGGCGTACTCCGCACTGTCCCGATTCACCCGGGCCGATCCGAACACGCTGACGGCCGGGCCGAGCTCGGCGAGCATCCCGAAACCCTCGACGAACTCCGACTGGATCCGCAGCACCCGCCACGGATCCGCGTGCAGCCAGTCTGCCGGGCCCTTCGTGTCGAGCAGCCGCTGATCGGTGGTGCTTTCCTGGACCTGGGCGCGGCGAAGGGTCACGGGACCCCGATGACGCTCGCGGACCGGCGGGTCAGGCTGGCCGGTCGGTTGGGCCGCGCTGATCGGTGAGGGCTCGGACACGGTCCTCACGCTAGTGGGCCTCGAACCCGGCGGGTCGTCCGACATCGACCCGCGCAGCAAGCTCTCGGTCCATCCAGGTGAACGTCATCTAGTTGAAATTTGCATTATCTGGCTCACGGGGTTACCTTGTGTTGAAACTTCAACAACCTGGAGGACAGCATGACCATCACCGCCACCGAGCTCTCGGCCCTCACCGGCACCTGGGCCCTGGACCCCAGCCACACCACGATCGGCTTCTCTGCCAAGCACGCGATGGTCGCGACCGTCCGCGGCTCCTTCGGGGTGTTCGACGGCACTCTCGTGCTGGACGGCGACAACCCCTCGGCCAGCAGCGCCTCGGTATCCATCGACGCGTCGAGCGTGGACACCGGGAACAGCGACCGGGACGCCCACGTCCGCAACGGCGACTTCCTGGATGTCGACGCCTACCCCACGCTCGCGTTCACCTCTCGCGAGGTCCGCCCCGACGGTTCCGACTTCGTCCTGGTGGGCGACCTGACGATCAAGGACGTCACCCGGAGCGTCGAGATCACCGTCGAGACCGAGGGAATCGTCACCGATCCGTTCGGTAACACCCGCGCCGGGTTTGCCGGGCGCACCACGATCAACCGCAAGGACTTCGGCCTGACCTGGAACGTCGCGCTCGAGGCCGGCGGGCTGCTCGTCAGCGACAAGATCACGATCACCCTCGACGTCAGCGCCATCAAGCAGGGCTGACCTCGCTCCACCCCGCCCCGCTGAGGATGACTCGTCACCCTCAGCGGGGTTCACTCGCTGGTGAGCCAGGCGTTCATCCGCTGCTCGCAAACGACGAGCTCGGCGACCTCGACGTACTCCTCGCGGGTGTGCGCCAAGGACGGGTCACCCGGCCCGAAGTTCACCGCTGGGACTCCCAGCGCCGAGAATCTCGCGACGTCGGTCCAGCCGAACTTCGGTCGTGGTTCTCCTCCGACGGCATTGACGAACGCGACCGCCGCGGGGTGGCTCAGCCCCGGAAGAGCCCCCGCAGCGCCGTCGGTGATCTCCACGTCGAAGCCCTCGAACAGCTCCCGCACGTGCGTCTCGGCCTCGGCCAGCGACCGGTCCGGGGCGAATCGATAGTTGACGGTCACCGTGCACGCATCGGGGATGACGTTGCCGGCCACCCCGCCGGACACACCAACCGCGTTCATCCCCTCGTGATAGCGAAGGCCGTCCACCTCCGGCTCGCGGGCCTCGTATGCGCGCAACCGGTCCAGCACCTCCCCGGCAGCATGGATGGCGTTCTCCCCCAACCATGAACGGGCGCTGTGAGCGCGCCGGCCCAACGTGCGGACCTCCGCACGGAGGGTGCCCTGACACCCCGCCTCGACGCTCGCACCTGACGGTTCCATGAGCACCGCGAAGTCACCGACCAGCAGCTCCGGTCGCTCATCAGCGAGCCGTCGAAGCCCGTTGAACCGCTCCTCGATCTCCTCGGCTTCGTAGAAGACGTACGTCACGTCTCGCACGGGCGCCGCCAGGGAGGCGGCGAGCCGGAGAGCCACGGCCACCCCACCCTTCATGTCGCAGGCCCCGAGCCCGCTCAACCGGCCGGCGGCCAACCGGGCCGGGAGGTTGTCCGCCGCCGGGACGGTGTCGAGATGGCCGCCGATCACCACCCGGTCGGCTCGCCCCAGACTCGTGCGGGCCACCACCGTGTTGCCGTCGCGGTCGACCCTGAGGTGCGGCAGGCGGCGCAGTGCGGACTCCACCTCGTCGGCGATCGCTGCCTCGTGTCGGCTCTCCGAAGGCAGGTCGACCAAAGCTGTGGTCAGCGTCACGACGTCGGCGGCGAGATCGAGTCGGTCTTGGGGTGCTCACATAGGTACGTTAGACGGGTGACGTCCTCCACCGCCGCGGCCTCCGGTGTCGGTCTGGCCACCTACGGTCCCGACGGCAGTCTCCTTGATGCGTGGTATCCGCAACCCACCTTGTCCGGCGACCCCGGCCCGCAGGTCGCCGGGCTCGATCAACTCGTCGGCCAGGACGACCGCCGCGGCACGCACACCGAGATCGTGCAGGTGCGTATCGACGATCTTGCCGACCCGCCGGTCGACGCGGCGGACGTCTACCTGCGGCTGCATCTGCTCTCCCACCGGCTGATCCGCCCGCACCAAGCCAATCTCGAGGGCGTCTTCGGCCTGCTCACCAACGTCGTCTGGACCTCCGCCGGCCCCTGCGCCGTCGAAGACTTCGAGTCCGTACGACTCCGCCTGCGCGCGGGTGGGCAACTCACCGTCCACGGCGTGGACAAGTTCCCCCGGATGGTCGACTACGTCCTGCCGGTCGGCGTGCGCATCGCCGACGCAGATCGGGTCCGCCTCGGGGCACATCTCGCCCCCGGGACCACCGTGATGCACGAAGGCTTCGTCAACTACAACGCGGGGACGCTCGGCGCGTCGATGGTGGAAGGACGTATCTCCGCCGGGGTCGTCGTCGGAGCGGGTTCCGACATCGGGGGCGGGTCGTCGATCATGGGGACCCTGTCCGGTGGGGGCACTGCAGTCATCCGCATCGGGGAACGCAGCCTGGTCGGCGCCAACGCGGGCCTGGGCATCTCCCTCGGAGACGACTGCGTGATCGAGGCCGGCTGCTACATCACGGCTGGGTCGAAGATCACCCTGCCCGACGGGGCCATCGTGAAGGCCGCCGCCCTGTCCGGCGAGAACGGGATTCTGTTCCGTCGCCACTCGGTGTCTGGGGCCCTCGAAGCCGTACCGCACGGCCGTAGCTGGGGCAGCCTCAATGCGGCCCTGCACGCGAACGACTGATGGCCGTAGCCCAGGAGCTCGCCTGGTCACCGCTCTCGCCTCCCCCTCCGCCTCGGAGGACGCGACGCGGTCGGCGGCTGCTGGGCGTCACCCTCCTGATCGCCGCCGTGGCGGTGACCTCGCTCGTCGTCAAGTCCGGTCCGCTCGCCTCGCTGCTGTCGCCTGACGAGTGCACAGCCACCGTCGACGGCCGTACCGTCACGCTCACCCCCGAGCAGGCCATCAACGCCGCCACGATCGCTGCGGTCGCAACGGAGCGGGGACTACCCGCCCGCGCGAGCACGATCGCCCTGGCCACGGCCTATCAGGAGTCCGGCCTGCGCAACCTCGGCGGTGGTGACCGAGACAGCGCTGGCCTGTTCCAGCAGCGTCCGTCACAGGGGTGGGGGTCCCACGCCGAGGTGACCGATCCCATCCACGCGTCGGGCCGCTTCTTCGACCAGCTGGTCAGGGTGGACGGCTACACGCGCATGCAGGTGACAGCAGCAGCCCAGGCCGTGCAACGCAGCGCCTTCCCGACCGCGTACGCCGATCACGAGGCCGATGCCCGCGTCCTGGCCTCCGCGCTGTCCGGCAGCTCGGCCGCCGCGCTCACCTGCTCGGTGACACCGCCTGGCGTCGCGGCTCAGGCGGAGGGACCTTCCGGCCTCACCGCTCGGACCGCCCTGTTGCGCAAGCAGATCCAAGCCACCTTCGGCGCGCAGTCGCTCGGGGGCTTCGCTCCCGGCGGCGTCAACACCGGGCACATCGAGGGATCAGCTCACTACGAAGGCCGTGCCCTGGACGTCTTCTTCCGACCCCACACAGACCCGGCCGAGGTCAAGGCCGGCTGGGCGCTGGCTCACTGGCTGGTCGTCAACGCCGTGCGCCTCGAAGTAGCGACCGTGATCTTCGATGACCACATCTGGTCCGCTGTACGCTCGCGCGAGGGCTGGCGTCCATACGTGCCGACCAACCTCAGCAACGTCCCCAAGACCGCCGCCGTCCAGCGGCATCTCGACCACGTTCACGTCGACGTCCTCCCTGGCGGTTGACCCGCCCGAGCGGAAGCCGATGGCGGCCCAGCGCACCACCCAAGGTCCGCGTTCCTCGGCCCTCGACCAGGGAGTAGTCATGGACAAGCACGCACAGATCGCCGCGCTGTTCGATGAGCTGGCCGACAGCTATGACCAGGTGGGAGTGGACTACTTCCAGCCGATCGCCGACGCGCTCGTCGGCTGCCTGGAGCCGCAGGCCGGTGAACGGGTGCTCGACGTCGGCTGCGGACGGGGCGCAGCGCTGCTCAGGCTCGCAGCGGCCGTCGGGGCGACGGGCACGGTCACCGGCCTCGACCTCTCGCCGGCCATGGTCGCAGCCGCCGGTTCGGCGCTGACCGCAGCTGGTCTAGCCGGCGACGTCTTCGTCGCGGACGCCGCGAATCCTCCACTGCCGCCGGAGTCCTTCGACGTCGTGGCTTCCTCGCTCGTCCTGTTCTTCCTCGCCGATCCGGCCGCGGCCGTACGCGCCTGGCACGCGCTGTTGACTCCCGGTGGACGGCTGGGGATCTCCACGTTCGGGCCTCTTCCCGCGAGCTGGCTGGCCGTGGACGCCGTGTTCGACCCCTACCTGCCGCCGCAGATGCTCGACGCCCGCACCTCCGGCGCCTCCGGGCCGTTTGCGAGTGACGCCGGCCTGGCGGCCCTGGTGTCGGACGCGGGGTTCAGCCAGGTGAGCACGCGCACGATCACCGTGCCGGTGCGGTTCTCCGGCGAGCAGCAGTGGTACGACTGGACCTGGTCGACGGGGCAGCGCAAGATGTGGCAGCTCGTCCCTGAGGACGAGCGCGCCGCCGTCCGCCAACGCGCCGGCGAGCTGCTCGAGGCGACCCACGACGTCGACGGCCTGCCCGGTTTCGACCAGCCGGTCCGCTACACCCTCGCCGTGCGCTGACCCTTCCGCGGCTCCGCCGAACCACCGGAGTCACCCGAGCGAGAAGTGCATCAAGTCGCGCGCAACGGTGACCGTTGCCTCGTGCGTCGATCGTCCCAGGTCTCGGCGCGCCCGAACATGGCGGCGGCTAGCCGAGACCAGCGTGCAGTCGGGCGACACCCGAGGCGATGCGTTCGTCGGTCGCGGTGAGGGCGACGCGTACGTGCTCCGCCCCCGAGGGACCGTAGAAGTCACCGGGAGCCACCAGGATGCCCAGGTGTGCCAGCCGGCTCAGGGTCTCGCGGCACGGCTCGCCCCGGGTCATCCACAGATAGAGCCCAGCGTCGGAGTGGTCGATGCGAAACCCGGCCCCGTCGAACGCGGCACGCAACAACTCCCGGCGTCGCGCGTAGACCGCACGCTGAACCTCGACGTGGGCGTCGTCGTCAAGGGCAGCACGTGCCGCAGCTTGTACGGGCGCCGGCATGAGCATCCCCAAGTGCTTTCGAAGCGCAAGGATCTCGCCAACCAGCGCGGAGTCCCCGGCCACGAAGCCAGCGCGATAGCCAGCCAGGTTGGACCTCTTCGACAGCGAATGCAGCGCCAGGACGCCCTCGAACGAACCCCCGCAGACCGAGGGATGGAGCACCGAGACCGGCTCCGACTCCCAGCCGAGCTCGGCGTAGCACTCGTCGGAGGCCACCACAGCGCCGCGTTCGCGGGCCCAGGACACGACCTTCGCCAGATGTTCGGCGGGCAGCACCCGACCGGTCGGGTTGGCGGGCGAGTTGACCCATACCAGCGAGACTCGTTGTGGTCCCAGGGCCGTCAATGCGTCGGTTGCAACCACCGTGGCCCCGACCAGCTGGGCGCCGACAGCGTAGGTGGGGTAAGCCAGGGCGGGTACGACGACGGTGTCGCCCCGGCCCAGACCCAGCAGGGTCGGCAACCACGCCACCATCTCCTTGCTACCGACCGACGGGACGATCTGCGTGCGCGGGTCGACCCCGGTGACGCCCAGACGACGGCCCATCCATCGAGCGGCAGCCGTACGAAATTCATCGGTGCCGAGCGCCGTGGGATAGCCGTGGCTGTCCGCGGCAGCGCTCAAGGCAGCCTGGATGACCGCGGGCACCGGGTCCACCGGGGTGCCGATCGACAGATCCACGACCCCGGCGGGGTGCGCCCTCGCCGTTGCCGCTGCTGAGGCAATCGTGTCCCAGGGAAAGTCGGGAAGTCGGCCCGAGATCACACGACGGGGGACGTTGATCGCTCCGTGCCCCTGTCCCTCAGTGCGTCCTCGATCAGTGTTCTTCCTGCGCCTGCGGCGGAAGGGCCGCGACCAAGGCGTGGTCCTTGTCGATCTTGCCCATCTTTGCCGCGCCGCCAGGCGATCCCAGGTCGTCGAAGAACTCGACGTTGGCTTTGTAGAAGTCCTTCCACTCGTCGGGAACGTCGTCTTCGTAGAAGATCGCTTCGACCGGGCAGACCGGCTCGCACGCCCCGCAGTCGACGCACTCGTCGGGGTGGATGTACAGCATCCGCGCGCCCTCGTAGATGCAGTCCACGGGGCATTCCTCGACGCACGCCTTGTCGAGCAGGTCGACGCAAGGCTGCGTGATGACGTAGGTCACGGGGTCCTCCTCAAGCGGTCGACCCGCGCCGTTCGCGAGCGTCCAAACCAACCATGCCTAGTATCGCGACGACCGGGCCCGGTGTCGCGACCGGGGTCCACGGAAGGAGGAGCGTGTCGCCGTCGAGGCCGTTCGACCACGGCGATGTCGGCGGACGTGTATCGGTCCGCCACTGGGTTGCCAGACCCACCGGTGAGCGCGCCGCCACCGACGTGGTCGGGGACCTGGAGGCGGTGGACGGTACGACGCTGTCAATCCGGCGACGCGACGGGACGGTTGCGCAGGTCCCGCGTGACGCGGTCATCGCGGCACGGCGCGTTCCCCCAGCACCCGGGAAGCGGGTGCGCACGGCTGTCGAGATCAGCGTCCGAGACCTCGAGGCCATCGCCTGGACGGGGTGGCCCGGACTCGAGCAGGAGCACCTCGGGGATTGGGTCCTCCGTGCCGCTGACGGCTTCACCGGTCGAGCGAACTCGGTGCTTCCCCTCGGAGCGCCCGGCCTCCCTTGGGATGAGGCAGTAGAGACGGCTATCCGCTACTACAGCCTTCGAGGGCTGCGCCCCATGTTTCAGCTGCCGATGCCACTAGCCAGCCACGTCGACGACCGCCTCGCCGCCCTCGGCTGGACCCGTCACGATCCGGTTCACGTCATGGTCTCCGACATCGAGCGGGTCCTCTCAGGCACTCCTAGGGACGACGACCTGGCTGCTGTCGAGGTGTCCCCCGGTCTGGACGACGCCTGGCTGCAGGCCTACCACTATCGCGGCGGTCAACTCCCTGCGAACGCTCGCGCGGTGATCGCCGCAGGGGTCGGGACGGCGTTCGCAACAGTGCACGGCACCCGGGGCATCGAAGCCATTGCCCGCGCAGCGCTCGCACCGCCCTGGGTCGGCGTAACGGCCGTGGAGGTGGCCCCAGGAGCCCGACGTCGCGGTCTGGGGACTCACATCATGCGTGAGCTGGTGGCGTGGGCCGCTCGCAACGGCGCCCGCCACGCCTACCTCCAAGTAGCCGCCGACAACGACACCGCGCTCGCGCTGTACGGCCGGATGGGCTTTGAGCGTCACCACGACTACCACTACCGGGTGGCGCCCGGAACCCACCTGTTCGCCATCTAGGTCTTGGCTCGGTCCGGTTCAGCTCTTTGTCATATTTCAAGACAAATCTGCTCACCTATCGGACACTCGATATCATTCCTCGCGTGAGATGGGACGCCAGCAACTACGACCGGCAGTTCTCTTATGTGACCCGCCATGGCGCCGAGCTGATCGACTTGCTGGCAGCCCAGCCCGGCGAGCGGATCCTGGACCTGGGGTGCGGAACCGGTCACCAGGCCGCCGAGCTGGCCGGTCGCGACGTGCACGTCGTGGGTCTCGATGCGGACGAGGCGATGATCGAACGCGCCAGAGCCGCGCATCCCGCCGTCACCTTCATGCGTGCCGACGCGCAACGACTCCGCCGAGCCGGTCCGCTGGCCGAGGGATTCGACGCCGTGGTGTCCAACGCCGCGCTGCACTGGATGCCCGATCAGGACGCCGTCCTCACCGGCGCCCGCAGCGTGCTCGATCCCGGCGGCCGACTCATCGCGGAACAAGGAGGCGTCGGCAACATCGCCGCGGTCTGGTCGGCCTTGTCGGCGGCCCGTACAGATCTCGGGCTGCCGATCCCCCAACTTCCATGGACGTTCCCCTCGCCCGGAGAACAGGCTGCCAGACTTGAACGTTGCGGCTTTCAGGTCCGTGCGCTGGAGCTTTTCGAACGTCCGACGCCGTTGGCGCCAGGAGCCTCACTGGCCTCCTGGGTGGAGATGTTCGCGCCGCAGGAACTCGCTGTGGACGCCGAGATCGAAGGCCGGCTTCGAGAGCGCGTAGATGCTCACGGACGAAGTCTGGGTCTGTTCGCCGACCAGCAGTGGATCGCCGACTACGTCAGGTTGCGCTTCGTAGCCATCGCCCGCTGAGCACCCGGCGTCACGTGGAGCCGGACGGTTTGGGTCTCGGGGTCGGAGGCGTCGAGGGTTTCTTCGCCGGCTTCGGCTTCTCCGCACAGATGATGTTGTTGGCCACGTTGTAGCTCGTGGGCAACTTCTCGCGCTTCACCACGGTGCCGTCGAGATTCTTGAACACTCGGGTCACCACAATCCGGAACCCCTCGACTCCACCCTGAGGGACGCAGCCCGGGGACGGGTCGTAGATCGTCTGGTAACCGCGGATGTCAGTGCGGGGACCGAACTCCGCACTGATGTCATAGCGTTTGGTCCCATACATCGAGACAGTGACGGAGCTGTTGGTGATGCTGGCCTTGATGAGCACGGCGGTTGGGGCGTCGTTGCGAAAGCGCAGATCCAGGCTGCCCCAGGCGACGGTCGCCTCCAGCCCTGGGAGGTAGCGCGAGATGTAGAAGGAGTGGCCGCGCTGCTCCACGCGCTCCATACCGGCATAGAAGGCGGTGTGCCACATGGTCGTCGTAATAGTCGAGACGCCGCCGCCGAGCTCCTCACGGAAACGCCCACCCGAGATGACGGTGCCGACGGTGTAGCCGTTCTTGACCGTACGTTCCTTCACGGTGTCGTTCATGCTGAAGGTTTCGCCCGGCATCAGCACCGTCCCGTCGATGTAGCGGGCGGCGCGGCCGATGTTGGTCACGCGGTAGGCGGCGTAGGGGAATGGCTGGGTGAAGGTCGAGATCAGCTGCTTCACGCCGAGGCCTTTGGCCTGCGCCGTGGTGAGCTTGGGCGCGATGTGCTCGACGCCAACGGTGGCCGTACGGTCACTCGTCTTCGGCAGCACCGCGATGAGAGCGGCGGTCAACTCGTCGCCGTCCACCGTCTGCCCCGCCTTGGACTTCACAACAACGGGCTTCGAGGCAACGACCTTGAAGGTGGCGTCCCTGGGCTCACGCAGCACGCCAGACAGATCCCGGTCGATCACGGCCCGAAGGACCTTGACCTTGACCACGGGCTCAAGCGACCCGTCGGTCGCCGCCTTCATCGCCAACGCCGGTCCGAACTGCTTCGGAGAGAGCGTGACCGATACGGGCTTGGTCGACTTCGTCCCCTCCACCCGCAGCGTGACCGGTCCGGACATGGCCGGTCGGCCGAAATCGCTCAGGGCAGCGTCGACGGCCGCTTGGTCGACAGCGGGCTCGACGACGACGACGGGGAGCACGATCGCATCGGTCGACCTGAGATAGGCGGCCCGCAGTGCGGCGCTGGAGGTGGACTGGTCGAGGCCACGCCCATCCACTGGTTCGACCGGCTCGGCTGAGGTTTCGCTGAATCGGACATCGCCGTTCTTGGCGGGCACGCTCACGCTCGCGCCGACCTGCTCGAGATAACCGGCGAGGACGTCCTCGTCCACGCGCACCACCGGTTCGACCTCGTCCCGGGCCACGAGCCGGGTGAGCAGCAGGAGCGGGTTGTACGTCGGGGCCACCGCCGCGGCAACCGTCGCGTCCGCATCGAAGGACAGCCCCAGCTGCTCCGGTGGCACGCTGGTCGTCTTGGTCCCGACCGTGATCTCCATCGGTTGGACCGCTTGGTCGCCGAGGCTGTCATCCAGGGTCGCCACGGCCTGAGCCTGCGACATCCCGCCGATGTCGACGCCGAGAACCGACGTGCCCTTGGGTACGTCTCCGCCTGATGCGGCCAGCAGGAGGCCGTACAGGACCAACGCACCCAACACGAAGCCGGCGCCGATGATCCAGCTCCGACGGCGCGTGGGATCCGCTGGAGCTGCAGGCGCCGGGACGGGTGGCAAGGTCGGGTCGATGCTCACGCGGGAGGTTGCTCCGGGGTCGGGGAGATCAGGGAAGCTGGGGACCTGGGAGGGTGGCCGCCAACTCTCATGGTAGACGCGGAGAGGCGCTGCGGCGTTCCGCGCGGACCCCGCCCGCGCGTCGCCATCGGGGCCGGGAACCGGCCCCCGGGAGGCTCAGACGGGCTGGTATCCGCTCAGCCGGGCGTTGTCGATGACGACAGCAGCCGGTGCCTCGACGAGACGCAGCGTGTTGAGAGAGGTCTCGCCAAAGGCGTTCTTGACGGCACTGGAGAGCCCGAGGACCCCGACCACCCGGCCACGAGCCCGCAGGGGCATGGACAAGAACGTCGCCATCTCACCCTCGTCGTCGGCACCGAGGTGGCCGGCCGGATCGGCCACGCGTGCCTGCAGGTGCTGGGCCTCGATCTCCTCGCCGGTGAGCTGACCCGCCGACTCCGCGACGGCCGCGAAGAACTCGCCGTACTGCGTGTGCGAGGTCTCTCGAGCAACCGTGAGGTAGGTGGTCTTGTCGTCGAGCATCAGGACGGAGGCGAGGTCGTAGTCGACAATCTTGCCGAGGACGCCGAGAACGGCAGCCACGGTCTCCTCGAAGCCGGAGACCTCGCCGGCAATGCCGGTCATCTCCGCGGCCACCTGCGCCTCGAAGAGCTTGCGGTCGAGCAGGTCGCACACGCGACCGAAGACGTCGTCGTCGCTGAGCTCCAGCGTGTCCGGGGTCAACCGCTCGCGACCTCCTCGAGACTCGTCGGCCGCGAGGACCAACCGGTGGACGGTGGCCACCAGCTCTGGAGCCTCGAAGTCCTTGGTCAAGAAGGCCTCAGCACCGACGTGCTCGCCCCAGTAGCGGTCGCTGGCCGCGTCCAGAGAGGTGAGCAGAAGCACCGGGATGTCCGCCGTCTGCCAGTCGTCCTTGAGCACACGTGCAGCGACGTACCCACTCACGCGGGGCATCTGGACGTCGAGGATGACGCAATCCGGTTGATGGGCGAACACAGCCTGGACTGCTTCTACACCGTCCTCGGCCGTGACGACCGTGAAGCCGTCTCGCTCGAGCACCATTCCGACGATGCGCCGCAGCGTGGGACTGTCGTCGGCGATCACGACGGTGGGCATGGCGGTCCTTCCTAACGTCCGACGAGGCGTCGGACCGTACTCACGAGTTCGGCCTGATCGAAGTCGCTCTTGAGCAGGTAGGCCGAGGCACCGGCGTCGAGCCCAGCCCGCTTGTCGGCATCATCGCCTCTGGAGGTCATGATCACGACCGGCACTTCCTCCCACCCACGGGTCTTGCGGATAGCGCGCGTGAGACTGAAGCCGTCCATCCCCGGCATCTCCACATCGGAGAGCACCAGGTCGACGGGATCTCCGGTGAGCCGACCTGCCCCGTCCTGCCCGTCGACCGCTGTCAGGACCTCGTAGCCGGCACCCTCGAGAATGACCCGCTGGAGCTCGCGCACCCCGATCGAGTCCTCCACCACCAGCACGCGCGGTCGGCGAATCGCAGCAACCGCAGGTGCCGGCTCCAGCCCCACCAGCCGGGGCGCCGCCGTGGCGGTCCGGAAAGCCTGCCCGCTGGCCAGCTGCTTGAGTGCCAGCTCTCGGACGTCCAGCAGCAGCAGCACCGTCCCGTCGCCGTCGATCGTCGCACCGTTGATCCCGGGAGGACGCCCCAGGAACGAGCCGAGATCCTTGACGACGAGCTCTAGCTCGCCCTCCAAGGCGTCCACTGCCCAGGCCACCTGCTCGCCGCCGCCGCCGTAGCGGACGACGACCGCTGTGCGCTGGGCGCGTTCACCGGTCACCCCCAGGACGGCACCGAGATCTGAGACCGGGATGGTCTGGCCGTGCCGCAAGAGCATCGGCGAGCCGGCAACGTCCTGGGTGGCTGCATCGCGCATGTTGAGCGTCTCGACCACGTTGGTGACGGGTACGGCGAAGCGCTCGTCGCCGATCCTCGCAACCAGGCAGCGCATCACCCCGAGGGTGACCGGCAAGGTGATCGTGAACGTCGTCCCGACGCCGACGTGCGACTCGATCTCTACCGCTCCACCGAGGCCTTCGGCCGCGCGCTGAACCACGTCGAGGCCGATCCCGCGCCCGGAAGTCTCGGTGACCGAGTCCCGCGTGGTGAAGCCCGGCGCGAAGAGCAGGCTGAACAGCCCTTGGCCGGTGGTCGCCGAGTCCACTGAAAGCAGACCCCGGCGCACCGCGGCCTCGTGCAGGCTCTGCTCGTCGATCCCGGGGCCGTCGTCGCTCACCGAGATGGTCACGGTGGTGCCGGCGCTGCGCGCGGACAGCCGTACTGTCGCCCGCGGTGGTCGCCCGAGTGCCCTCCGTTCGTCCGGGGTCTGACAGCCGTGGTCCACGGCGTTGGTGACCAGGTGCTTGAGAGCGTCCGCAACGCCGTCGAGCACGCGGCTGTCCAGTTCGACGTCTTGACCTTCGAGGACCAGCTCGACGTCTTTTCCCGTTGCTGCCGCTACCTCCCGGACCAGCTGCGGAAACGCCGCCACGACCCTGCGCACCGGCACCATGGCCATGCCCATGGCCCCGTCACGCACCGTGGACAGGCGGTTCTGCGAGTCTTCAACGCGACCGCGCAGCTCACGGTTCGCGGCATTGAGCTGGTCGCCCAGCGCGACGAGTCCAGCGACGGCGTCGGCCACCTCGGCCGGTAGCCGGTGGCCCGCTGCAGCTGTGGACCTGATCGCCGTGGCCCACCGTAGGTGGTCGGCGACCAACCCGGCCACGACCGCGACCTGGCGTTCTACCCGGCGGCCTTCGAGCTCAGCCTCTCCGATGACGTCGAGCAGGTCGTGAACGCGGCGGGTCGGCACCCGGATCGAGTCGCCGCTCCGTATCCGAGAGACCTCACCATCGGGATCCGCCGAGGCGCGCTGGGTCAGCCTTGGGACCTCGACAGGATCCTCGCCGGCCAGCGCCCGGTCCAGCGCACTGGTCAGCGCCTGCACGTCATGGTCGTCGATGGGCTCATCGGCGCCGGGCATAGCCCGAGAGATCGCCTCGGTCACGGCCAGCAGCAGGTCCACGAGATCACGGCGCACACCGAAACGTCCGTCGCGGACGGCTGCCAGAACGTCCTCGGCCCGGTGCGCAAGGCCGACGACACCGTCGAGGGCCAGCGCCCGAGCCGAGCCCTTCACCGTGTGGGCATCACGAAACAGGCTGATGACGAGTTGCTTGGGCGAGGGATGGTCCTCGAGCCGGAGCAGACCGTCGCGCAACGAGGCCAACTTCTCATCGACCTCGGCGCGGAAGATCGCGACCAGCTCCGGGTCGTCGGTCCAGCCGTTGCCGGCCACCTCAGGAGACCTTGAACTGGGCGATGCTGGCTCGTAGCTCGGCGGACAGGGTGTTCAGCTGCGCGGCCGCGGCGGCGGACTGCTTGGAGCCCACCGCGTACTGCCGCGACACATCCGAGACCTGCGTCATCGCCGAGACCACCTGATCCGAAGCGCTGCGCTGCTGCTGAGTCGCGATCGAGATCTCCCGAGCCGCCGTCGTGGTCTCATCCACCATCCCCGAGATCCGCTCCAACGCATCCACCACATCCCGAGCCAACCCAGCCCCCGAATGCACCTCCTTCGCGCCCTCCTCCGAGGCCAGGATCGTCGCGTTCGTCTCCGCCTGGATAAGAGTCACAATCGCCTGGATCTGCCCCGCAGACTCCTGGCTACGCTCCGCCAACTTCCGCACCTCAGCAGCCACCACCGCGAACCCACGCCCATGCTCACCCGCACGAGCCGCCTCAATCGCGGCATTCAACGCCAACAAATTCGTCTGATCAGCCAAATCATCAATCACCGTCAAAATCCGGCCGATCTCCTGAGACTTCTCCCCCAAACTCAAAGCCCGAGACGCAATCGAATCCACCCGCGACGCAATCGCATCCATCGCCGACACACTCGCCCCCACCGCAACCCGACCATCCTCGGCATGCCGCAACGTCTCCGCCGCATACCGAGCCACCGACTCAGCCGTCTCCGCGATCTGCGCCGCCGTCGCCGCCAACTCCTCAATCGTCGACGTCGTCTCCGCCACCGCCGACGACTGCTGAGACGCCGACACCGCATGCTCCTGAGCCGACGCCAACAACTCCCCCGCCGACACCGAAATCTGCTCACCACCCCCACGAATCTGATCCACCAGGGCGCGGACATTGCCGACGGTGTGGTTGAACGACTCCGTCAGCACGCGCAGGTGGTGCTCGGAGTCGGCTAGGGACTCTTCGGTCACGCGCGACTCCTCGACGAGCGCCTGGACCGTCAGGTCACCGCGAGCCGCAGCGCTGAGAGCCTGGGAGATCTCCTCGACGCGCAGCTCGACGGCCTCGCGTTGTCGCTGCGCCTGGCGGCGCATCTCGAACATGTAGGTCGAGGACTGCTCGGTGAACCACGTACCGAGCACGGTTACGGCCACGACGATCACGGCGACCGGAACGGTCTGAGCGGTCGCCGTACCG
Organism: uncultured Actinomycetota bacterium; assembly: GCA_963819985.1. GTDB lineage: Bacteria > Actinomycetota > Actinomycetes > DATJPE01 > DATJPE01 > JANPBY01. The sequence continues at coordinate 238,765 of CAWFYH010000004.1, forward strand.
GCCAGCCACCCTGCCGTCGCCACAGCCAGACCGGTACCAACAGCGAGCAGCCGCAGCTGCAGCGACTCAAAGACGACCCCGAAGTACGGAACCAGCACGAGTACGAGACCCCAGCCGGCACCGGCGAACCCGCCTAGGGAGTAGGTCAGGGCCACGGCTGCTACCAGCTGGATGTAGGAGGTGGCAGGGTCCCAGACCGACGTGCTGGCGATGGGCAGCTTGTTGGCCCACGCGCGGATGGCGAAGGTCGTCGCCACGATTGCCGTGCCGATCATGACCGCGACGCCGATGGCAGTCAACGGCCAAGACACCACGAGCTCGGCGGTGAACCGCGTCTCGAGCACCCAGACCGCAACCGCAAGGGTGGCGGCCAGAAGATGGACCGACGCCGTCGCATGCATGTCACGACGCGTGAAGTAGGCCTCCTCCACCGGTCATTCCTCCCCAGTACGTCGCCGCCCAGTCGGCGTCTCTGTGGTGGTCATCGGCCGCCGCGCCGTTCGCCTGTAGCCCAACTGGGTGAACGAGTGAGCGGCGATGCCACCAGGCGTGGGTGGGGGTCGGGAGCGGGTAAGCGAGCGTGGCCGGGCCTGGCAGGAGCCCGCATGACTATGCGGGCGGGTGGGGTGGGCGTGCCACCCCCGACCCCCACCCCATCCGCAGTCGGGGACTCTGCGGGTCAAGTCCGGTCGGTGCTGAACTGGGCGATGCTGGCTCGTAGCTCGGCGGACAGGGTGTTCAGCTGCGCGGCCGCGGCGGCGGACTGCTTGGAGCCCACCGCGTACTGCCGCGACACATCCGAGACCTGCGTCATCGCCGAGACCACCTGATCCGAAGCGCTGCGCTGCTGCTGAGTCGCGATCGAGATCTCCCGAGCCGCCGTCGTGGTCTCATCCACCATCCCCGAGATCCGCTCCAACGCATCCACCACATCCCGAGCCAACCCAGCCCCCGAATGCACCTCCTTCGCGCCCTCCTCCGAGGCCAGGATCGTCGCGTTCGTCTCCGCCTGGATAAGCGTCACAATCGCCTGGATCTGCCCCGCAGACTCCTGGCTACGCTCCGCCAACTTCCGCACCTCAGCAGCCACCACCGCGAACCCACGCCCATGCTCACCCGCACGAGCCGCCTCAATCGCGGCATTCAACGCCAACAAATTCGTCTGATCAGCCAAATCATCAATCACCGTCAAAATCCGGCCGATCTCCTGAGACTTCTCCCCCAAACTCAAAGCCCGAGACGCAATCGAATCCACCCGCGACGCAATCGCATCCATCGCCGACACACTCGCCCCCACCGCAACCCGACCATCCTCGGCATGCCGCAACGTCTCCGCCGCATACCGAGCCACCGACTCAGCCGTCTCCGCGATCTGCGCCGCCGTCGCCGCCAACTCCTCAATCGTCGACGTCGTCTCCGCCACCGCCGACGACTGCTGAGACGCCGACACCGCATGCTCCTGAGCCGACGCCAACAACTCCCCCGCCGACACCGAAATCTGCTCACCACCCCCACGAATCTGATCCACCAACACCCGCAAATTCCCCACCGTGTGATTGAACGACTCCACGAGCTCGAGGACGACCTCCGTCGCCGCATCGTCGCCACCGTGCTGTTCGGTGGCCGTCGTGACCTCGACACCGCCCGAGACATCCCCGGCTGAGACCCGCTCGAGAACCTCAGACAGTTCGCGCAGCTGCACCGAGAGCACGACCTGCTGCCATGCGGTTCCCTCTGCGGCCTCGTACAGAGATCGGGACACACCTCGAACAATCAGGAAGACCGCGGGCATGCCGATCGTCAACGCCACCGTCCAGGCCGCCTCAGAGGCAAGCATGTCCGGATGAACTGTCCCGGACAGCCATCCGCTGACGGGCGCAGCGACAGCAAGCAATGCAACGATGATCCAGCCACTGGCATAGACCAAAACGGTCGCCAGGTAGGCCGCGGCAAGCATCACCACGATCCATAGCGGGCTCGAAACACCGCCGGTCCACACGGTCAGGCAGGCGGCCGCGAGCAGCTGACCAGTGCCGCAGAATCCGTCCCACACGTCGGTCGTGGAGTAGAAGTGCCCCTCCCTCAGGGCATGCAGGGAGAGCACGGTGGCCACGACCGTGATACCCAGTTGTACCGCGAGAAACGTGACGATGGGCGCGTTGAGACCAGCTGGACCCGACGACCAGATGGCCGCTAGTACGACGCTGAAGGCGGTCAGCCCGATGTGCAGGCCGATCGTCTCGGTGGCGTTGCGTCGATTGAACGGCAGCGAGGCGCCACCATCCTTGGTTCGGTCCACGGTCTCAAGGACCTCAACGGCCGAACCGCTGGTCGTGCTCGCAAGAGTCTGCCTGTCAAGCTCGAAGGATGACATCACGACCGACCCCCCCTCCGTCGTCGCTAGTACTGAATTGGGCGATGCTGGCTCGTAGCTCGGCGGACAGGGTGTTCAGCTGCGCGGCCGCGGCGGCGGACTGCTTGGAGCCCACCGCGTACTGCCGCGACACATCCGAGACCTGCGTCATCGCCGAGACCACCTGATCCGAAGCGCTGCGCTGCTGCTGAGTCGCGATCGAGATCTCCCGAGCCGCCGTCGTGGTCTCATCCACCATCCCCGAGATCCGCTCCAACGCATCCACCACATCCCGAGCCAACCCAGCCCCCGAATGCACCTCCTTCGCGCCCTCCTCCGAGGCCAGGATCGTCGCGTTCGTCTCCGCCTGGATAAGAGTCACAATCGCCTGGATCTGCCCCGCAGACTCCTGGCTACGCTCCGCCAACTTCCGCACCTCAGCAGCCACCACCGCGAACCCACGCCCATGCTCACCCGCACGAGCCGCCTCAATCGCGGCATTCAACGCCAACAAATTCGTCTGATCAGCCAAATCATCAATCACCGTCAAAATCCGGCCGATCTCCTGAGACTTCTCCCCCAAACTCAAAGCCCGAGACGCAATCGAATCCACCCGCGACGCAATCGCATCCATCGCCGACACACTCGCCCCCACCGCAACCCGACCATCCTCGGCATGCCGCAACGTCTCCGCCGCATACCGAGCCACCGACTCAGCCGTCTCCGCGATCTGCGCCGCCGTCGCCGCCAACTCCTCAATCGTCGACGTCGTCTCCGCCACCGCCGACGACTGCTGAGACGCCGACACCGCATGCTCCTGAGCCGACGCCAACAACTCCCCCGCCGACACCGAAATCTGCTCACCACCCCCACGAATCTGATCCACCAACACCCGCAAATTCCCCACCGTGTGATTGAACGACTCGGTGAGCACGGCTATGGCCTGGTGGGCCTGGTCGGATGGAGCATCAGCGATCACGAGCTCGCCCTGGGCGATCCTGGCCAGCTTGTAGGAGAGATCGCCCACCTGGTCTTCCAGAGCGCGCCGTTCGCTCTCGACTGCAGCCTCCCGGAGCTGGGTGAAGCGTCCGACTACTGCGCTGAGGTAGACCATGCCCGGCACAGTGAACAGTGCGATGACCGCCAACGGGATCGCGTTGGGGACCCACGTGTGCGATATCACCCCCATCAGCACCAGACTGGCCAAGGTCAAGACTGCGAAGCCGTGGATCTGCCAAGCCCGGTCGAGCAGGAAGGCGAAAAGCGCGAGCAGTGCCAACAACGTGCCCGCCACACCCAGCAGGCCTCCACTAACAGTGGCCATGCCGGTGATGTAGACAATTTGCGCCGGAACCATCCACCGAGTCCACCTCAGCGTGGTCGCGAGGTCACCGGGTCGCTGCCGAACGGCGACGATCGCTGTAGAGACGGCCAGGAGCACTCCGATCGACGCCCAGACAGCGAAGGCCGGCCAATAGACAACGGCCTCGGCTCGATAGCGGTCGGTCAGCATGGCACCGACGGTCGCCAGCAGCACGCCGGCGCCCATCGCGCCGGCTGCAGCCGCAGTCAGCCCTCTGGAGACATCCATCCGGTCCGAGACCCCTCACTCAGTCACGTCCAAGGGCCACATGGCTCCCTGGCTCCTCGCTGACCCCCGTATTGGATCTCGGGCCAAACGGCCCTCACCTGTAGCCCAACTGGGTGAACGCGAAGCGCTGCAACCTCGCGTGAGTTAGTTGCGGACCACCGCGAGACCGGCGCTGAAAGTGTTGTCCACACATTGGTTTGGGTGGGTGGTGGCAGCTGCTCGCGGCGGAGCGCCGCGCGGTCGATCCGACCACCTCGGAGCTGGGTGCGTTGGACCGATGAGCAGCTGGTGGCCGAGGCGGCGCGGCTCGAGCGGGTGGCCAGGTTCGCGGCTGGGCGTGGCCTGGAACTCGCCCACGAACTCGCCGCCCGCCGCCCGGAGGTCTCCGGTGACCCCGGGGAGGCCGGCCTGTCCGGCTATGCCGTGGAGGAGATCTCGCTGGCGGCTGGGATCACCCGCTACGCCGCCTGCCACCGCGTAGCTGAGGCCGACACCCTGCACACCCGCTTCCCCCGGTTGTTGGCCGCGACCAAGGCCGGCCTGGTCACCGGCTACGCCCTGAGCGCAGTCCTGGAAGCCACCGTCGAACTCCCCCCGCAGCTGTGCACCGAGCTGGAGAGTCGGCTGCTCACCCGAGCCGGCCGCGGTGTGGTGCCCGACCTCGCCGAGCTGACGGCCGAGCAGATGAGTGAACTGTCCGACGGGCAGGTGATGGCGATCTCGGTCAAGGCCTCCCGCAGCTGGCTCGGGTCGCGCGGGACGTGACCAACCGCCTCGACCCGACCGCCGCCGCCCGGAAACGCGAACACGCCCGGAAGGGACGCTCAGTGAGTGTGGAGCACGGCGCGGACGCCATGTCGTGGTTGAGCATCTACGGACCCGCCGGGCGCATCCAAGCCGCCTACCAGCACCTCGACGACCTCGCCCGACTCCCCTCAACCGATGACAGCCACCCGCGGACCCTGGACGCCAAACGCGCCGACGTCGCCCTCGACCATGCGTCGCCGGGCACATCGGGGTGGGGGTCGGGAGCGGGTAAGCGAGCGTGGCCGGGCCTGGCAGGAGGCCGCATGACCATGCGGCCGGGTGGGCGAGCGTGCCGCTCCCGACCCCCACCGTCTCGAGCGGCCGTGCCGGTACGCCCAGCCAGGTCGGTCCCGTCGACGCCGACACCCTCCACGACGACCTCCCCAACCTGGCCCGCGACACCGCGGGGACCGTGGACGGGATCCACGCCACCGACCAACCCTGCCCCGGCCCCGACGTCCACGACGCGCGAGGGTCCCGGACCCTACGTCCCAAGCGAGAAGCTGAAAGCGTTCCTACGCGTCAAGCACCGGACCTGCATCTTCCCCGGCTGCCAGCGGCCCTCTCGGGGCTGCCACCTCGACCACACCCTGCGCTACCCCGAAGGACCCACCTGCTCCTGCAACCTCGCCCCGCTGTGCGTCCATCACCACCTGCTCAAACACCACGCCCCCGCTGGCAGTTCAATTCGAGGTGGGGGCCGGGGGTGGGTAAGCGAGCGTGGCTGGGCCTGGCGGGAGGCCGCATGACCATGCGGCCGGGTGGGCGAGCGTGCCACCCTCGGCCCCCACCGCCGGGCCGACGGATCCACATCGTCCCCCACGACGACGACGACATGGGGCCACCGCACGTCGGCACATCCAACGACGACCCTGCACCCCCATCAGGCCCACCACCCGACGAAGAACCGCCGTACTGAATCTGACCCACCGAGCGGCGGCGAGCTTTGTTGGCCGAACGTAGGACAGCCGGGGCGGTCCCAGCGGCCTAGCCTCGCTTGATGACCGCCTTCGTCAAGTCCGTGACTTTCGACTGCTCCGACGCCCTACAGCTTGCGCAGTTCTGGGCAGCCGTCCTCGGGTCGAGCGTGGACGAGGATTCCACCGCTGAGAAGGCGTTCGTCGAGCCTGCAGGCTGGGGAGGTCCAGCTCTGTGGTTTGTCGCTGTCCCCGAACCGAAGGCGGCCAAGAACCGGATGCACTTCGACCTGCGCGCACCAGGCTCGATCGGCAGCGAGGTGCTCCGCCTGACTGGCCTCGGCGCCCGGGTCGTTCGTGAGGACACAGATCTGGCGGTCATGACCGACCCGGAAGGCAACGAGTTCTGCGTGGAGTAGCGCCCTCCTTGAGGGTCGGGCCATGCGGGCGGGTGGGTGGGCGTGCCACCCCCGACCCCCACCCCATCCGCAGTCGGGGACTCTGCGGGTCAAGTCCGGTCGGTGCTGAACTGGGCGATGCTGGCTCGTAGCTCGGCGGACAGGGTGTTCAGCTGCGCGGCCGCGGCGGCGGACTGCTTGGAGCCCACCGCGTACTGCCGCGACACATCCGAGACCTGCGTCATCGCCGAGACCACCTGATCCGAAGCGCTGCGCTGCTGCTGAGTCGCGATCGAGATCTCCCGAGCCGCCGTCGTGGTCTCATCCACCATCCCCGAGATCCGCTCCAACGCATCCACCACATCCCGAGCCAACCCAGCCCCCGAATGCACCTCCTTCGCGCCCTCCTCCGAGGCCAGGATCGTCGCGTTCGTCTCCGCCTGGATAAGAGTCACAATCGCCTGGATCTGCCCCGCAGACTCCTGGCTACGCTCCGCCAACTTCCGCACCTCAGCAGCCACCACCGCGAACCCACGCCCATGCTCACCCGCACGAGCCGCCTCAATCGCGGCATTCAACGCCAACAAATTCGTCTGATCAGCCAAATCATCAATCACCGTCAAAATCCGGCCGATCTCCTGAGACTTCTCCCCCAAACTCAAAGCCCGAGACGCAATCGAATCCACCCGCGACGCAATCGCATCCATCGCCGACACACTCGCCCCCACCGCAACCCGACCATCCTCGGCATGCCGCAACGTCTCCGCCGCATACCGAGCCACCGACTCAGCCGTCTCCGCGATCTGCGCCGCCGTCGCCGCCAACTCCTCAATCGTCGACGTCGTCTCCGCCACCGCCGACGACTGCTGAGACGCCGACACCGCATGCTCCTGAGCCGACGCCAACAACTCCCCCGCCGACACCGAAATCTGCTCCCCACCCCCACGAATCTGATCCACCAACACCCGCAAATTCCCCACCGTGTGATTGAACGACTCGGTCAATCCCCGGATCAGCGTCTCCCCGGCCTCCTCGGGGTCGACCTGCGAGAGGTCGCCGGCCGAAACACGCTCGAGCGCAGCTGATAGCTCCGCCACCTGGCCCTCGAGAGATCGCCGGGCTACCTCCGAATCTTCTTCCATCTTGAACAACGAGGACGCGAGCTCGTCGCTGATGAGCCCACATCCGATGACACAGCCGACTGCCACGATGTCGAGGGCCGACCCTCCTCCGTCCAGCGACCCGGACCACTGGGCGGCACCGAGCAGCAGCGCCGCCAGGAGGATCGACAGTGCAGCGTTCTGAATCCGGTCGAGCACGATCGAGCCAAACAAGACGATAGGCACGAACATCGGCCAGAGCGGCCCGTCGAGTCCGCCGGACAGCGCCACCATTCCGGTCACCCACACCACGTGGCCGACAAGCGTCACGATCGTCGGCCAGGACAACCCGTCGCGAAGACCGCCCGAGAACGCCTGACCCGAGCTGAGTGCCACGACGGTCGCCAACCCAGCGATCCCAGCTCCGAAACCCAGGAATCCCAGTACCGCGGGCGAGCTCGACACGTCTCCCGCCAGGACCGCACCGATCGCGAGGGCGAGTTCGACCCACAAGGCGATAGCGGCGATGCGCATCAAGCGCAGCGAGGTCGACACCTCGACTGTGCGGTCGGCAACCTGTTTGACTGTCGTCACGAACGGCCTCTCACGATCGACGGGGCTGGACACGAGGTGAGATCGGTCAGCCAGAACGTAGGCTCGGCAAAGAAGCGCGCAAGCGAAGAACGGCTGGCGCATCCAACAGGGCCAGCGGGCCGTGATCATCGACCAGACCCGCGATGAGTTCTGCAGCGGCGGCTCCGACGGTCGCAGGGATCGGCTCCACCGCCCCGGCGTCGGACGACAGCAGACCGGACACAGCCTCGACGAGCAGCCCGGCTTCGACCCCATCCGCACTGACCACGACGACGCGCGCGCTGCTGGGCAGCGGCGACTGCTCGTGGCCGATGACCGGACGCAGATCCAGCACAGCCAGGACCCGTCCGCGCCAATTGACCACGCCCGTGAGCCAGTCGGGCGTCCCGGGGACGCGGGTTACGCGAGGCACGGAAACGACCTCGGCCACGTCGCTCATCGGTACGCCGTACCGCGACCCGCCGAAGCGCACCACGACGGCCTCCGGCGCGTCAGCGCGCGCGTCCGTGGGCTCAGGCTCGATGTCGTCCGCGACTGCGGCGGGCTCGATCAGGGCAGGGGAGGGCTCCACACCGAGGACATCGGCGCACGTCACCGCGGGCTGAAGCGCGGCGCGGCGGGCTCAGGTCTCGCTGAGAACCCCTTCGCGCAGGTCGATGACGCGCGAGTCGCGGGCGTTCACCAAGATGTCGGTGATCTCGCGCCCAACGAGTTCATGGCGGTCCAGCAGCGCATCCCGCAAGGCCTCGACCAGGTGCCGGTTGGCCATCAGAAGCTCGCGCGCCACCATCTTCTGCTGCTGCAGCAGGTCTTCCACGCGCCTTCGGCCGTCGCTGTCGGAGAGCACGCGCCCGACGAGGTTGGTGTCGGAGAAGGCCGAGTTCTGCACCGCGCCGTAGGAGATGAGCGTGTCGGTCATGCCACAGGCCCCGACCATCTGGGCCGCGACGTTGGTGGCATAGAGCAAGTCCCCCCCGGGACCGGTCGAGACATCACCGAAGAACAGCTCCTCCGCGCACTGCCCGCCCATCGCGATCTGCACGAGATGGAGCATCTCGGAGCGGGACCGGGTGTAGACGTCCTCGGCATCCCCGTGCGCGAGCAGCCCAAGCGCATCGCGACGCTTGATGATCGTGAGGATCTCCAAGCGACGGTAGGGCGCCACGAGCCAGGCGATCGTGGCATGGCCGGCCTCGTGGGTGGCGATCAGCCGTTTCTCGTGGACGGTGTAGGCAACTGGTTGCCCCATGCCGACCTCCTCCACGAGGCGGGCTTTCTCGATGTCGGTGTGGTTCATCAACTGGTCATCACGGCGCAGCGCGTTGACCAGGGCCTCGTCGAAGAGGTGCTCGATCATCACCGGGGTATAGCCCTGTGTCACAGCCGCGAGGCCGTCGCGCTGCTCCTCCTCGTCGAGGTCGAGGTGGTGAGACTTCTTGCCCAGGAAGTAGTCGATGAGCTCGCGGCGCCCCGCCTTGCCCGGAGTCTCGAACGTGAGCCGTCGGTCGAAACGGCCCGGACGGAGCAGCGCCGGGTCGAGGTTGTCGGCCCGGTTGGTCGCCGCGATGAGCAGAACGTTGGTGGACGGCGGCACCGGGCGCGGGATCTGCCGCTCAGCCGACAGATAGGGGTTGATCATGTCGATGAACCAGGCCTTGAGCTTCTGCCCGCCGGACAGCTCGTCGAAGGACTGCATCTGCACCAGGAGCTCGTTCACGACCCCACCGACGCCTTCACTGACGACGGCGTTGGTGACCGGTCGAGCGGCTGAAGACACCAGCCCGCCACCCGCAGCGACGGCGTACTCCGCCGGCAACCCGGTGAGGCCTCCGCAACACATGGGAGTCCCGCTCATGCGTACGGCCTCCGGCATGCTGCTCGCCGACAGCCCACCACGGGCCATGGCGATGGCATCGATCTCCTCGATAAAGCCGATGGCTCCACCTTCGGCGCGTGCGGCCTTGCGCAGCGCCTTGAAGTAGGAGCGGATCTTGCGCGCCGTGGCGCCGTAGTACATCGACTGGAACGACGTGGCAGAGACGAAGTAGAACGGGACTCCCGCTTCGGCAGCCATCGCCTTGGCCAGGTAGGTCTTGCCGGTGCCGGGCAGGCCCTCGAACAGCAACCCTCGGCGAGGCGTACCACCCATCACCTCACGGAAGGCCTTGTGGGCGAGGAAGAGGTTGAGCGAGCGGACCACGTCCTCCTTGACCGCGTCGATCCCGATCACGTCGTCGAGGCGGACGTCGATCTGCTCAGGGCGGTAGACGACGTGCGGAGACCGGCCCGCTCCGAGTGTCGTGCCCACGAGCAGCAGGATCAACGCCAGGAAGAACAGGCCCGGCATGAGCAACAGCGGGTCCACGTGCGGCAGCGCGAAGAGGTTGAACGGTCGCCCGTCGATGATCCTGACCCAGAGGAACAATGCGGGGATCCCGAGCACCACGGCCAGGGTCCAAAGCCTTTTGCGGCGCTTGACCTCCCGGCTGACTCCTACGTCGGCCGTCCGCGCGCTGACCACTGAGCGTCCCTCGTCGTTACTCTCCGTGATCGACACGTCGTCCTCCCCGGCTCCGGTGACGCTGCGTCACCAAGGGTGAGTCTGCTCGGCGGGAGAGGCCCTGTCTGCCCCCTTCACCCGTACGGCGCATCCAGAACCCGCAAATCCGACCGAACGGTGGACCGCCGATCAGCCCGCCGGCAGCTGCTCGAGAACGCCATTGAGCAGGGACGTCTCGCGGCCTTCCTCGTCGAAGGGGGCAGCAGCCTCGCCACGAACGAGGCGATAGAACTCATAACCCCAGGCACGGTGACCGACGTGGTTGGACAACGCGAAGAACGGCCCGTCGACCGTGACCTGTGTGGCATGTGCTGCCAACGCCCGCATCTTCACCGGCTCGTACTCGGTGGCATCGACGCGGGTGGTCACGACCTCGTCGGGAACCCCCATCTCCAGGTCATCCACGTTGTCGGTGCCGAAGAAGTCGACCCCGGCCTCCTTCATGGCGTCCATCCCGAGCTGCAGCCACGACCTCGGGATCGCATTCTCGTAGACCTTCGGGATCTCCCACGCCGGCCCGAGGTCTGGCCGGAATCCGGACTCGGCCGCGAGCGCCACGGCGCGCATGGTGACCCGGTGAGTCTGGATGTGGTCCGGATGCCCATATCCCCCGTTGTCGTCGTACGTCGCGACCGCCAGCGGCCGTACTTCTCGGATCACCTCGACCAGGTGCACAGCAGCCTCGTCGATGTCCGCGCGCCAGAAGCAGTCCGGCCGGTCATTGGTCGGGGTGTCCATCATGCCGCTGTCGCGATAACGGCCAGGGCCACCCAGGAAGCGATGGTCGGTGACACCGAGCACGGACATCGCGTCGGCGAGCTCAGTGATCCGATGGGCGCCCAGGGTGTCGTCGTTCGCGGCGCCGAGATGCTCCAATCCGGGCACCAACACCTCGCCCTCTTCGCCGAGAGTGCAGGTCACCAGCGTGACGGGTACGCCCTCCGCGACGTAGCGAGCCATCGATGCTCCGTTGCCGATGCACTCGTCATCGGGGTGGGCATGGACGAACAGCAAACCTTGCTCAGAACCGTCGGGCATCGTCGAATCGTATAGGCCGTGCACGTCATGGACGCCTTCGCCAAGATGGTCCCCATGAGCAGCCACGAAACCCCGGTCACCCAGCCTGTCAGCGACGAGTCCTTTCCACAGCTCATGGCCCGGACGGGCAGGTTCACGTTGGGCGTGCCCCGCGCTCTGACCCTGTCGCCAGACGGCCGGAGGGTGCTGTTCATCCGTTCACGATCCGGGACGTCACGCACCGGGCTGCTGTGGTCGATGGACGTCACGACGGGCGACGAGACCTTGCTGGTCGATCCGACCGACCTCCTCGGCACCGAGTCCGGCGAGGAGCTGTCGGCCCAGGAGCGCGCGCGCCGTGAGCGGATGCGCGAGAGCGGGGCCGGAATCACTGCCTTCTCCACCGACCGATCGGCGACGGTGGTGGCCTTCGCGTTGTCGTCACGGTTGTACGTCGCCGAGCTCGACGTCTCCGACACCGGCTCGCCCACTGTGCGCAAGCTCGACGTCGCGGGTCCCGTGGTGGACCCTCGGGTCAGTCCGGACGGTCGTCAGGTGGCCTTCGCCGCGGCCCGCGGCTGGCACGTCGCAGCCGTCGATGGCTCCGGCACCCGGGCCGTCGTCCCTGCCGAAGACGACCCCGACGTCAGCTGGGCGCTGGCCGAGTTCGCGGCCAGCGAGGAGCTAGAGCGTTATCGAGGGCACTGGTGGCTGTCGGACAGCTCGGCGGCCCTCGTCGCGCGGGTCGACGAGGGTCCCGTGCAGACCTGGTGGGTGGCCGATCCAGCCCACCCCTTGGTTGAGCCGTACGCCCACCGCTATCCCTCGGCCGGCACTGACAACGCCAAGGTCTCCCTGTGGCGAGTCGACCTCGACGGAGGGCGCAGCCGGCTGGGCTGGGACGAGGAGAACTTCCCCTACCTCGTGGACGTGCACGTCGACGAGGAGCGGCCGAGCCTCGTCCTGGTCATGGACCGTCGACAGTCCTGCCAACAGGTGCTGGTGGTCGATCCCGAGGCCGACGGCGGGCTGCGGATGCTCCAGGAGATCCGCGACGACGCCTGGGTCGATGTGATCCCCGGCTCTCCGACCTGGTGGGGCGAGGCGTTGGTGACCGTCGAGGTGTCCGACGACACCTACCGGCTGTGCGTCGACGGGACACCGCTTTCACCGGTGGGCTTGCACGTGCGGGCGGTCATCGACGTGCTCGGGGACTCCGTGCTCGTGATGGGGCACCAGGACCCGATCGAGCGACGGCTGTTCGTGATCAGCAGGGACGGCTCGGTCGAGGGTCTAGGGCCGGCCGACGCGCACGTCACCGGCACTCGGGCCGGCGGTACGACAGTGCTGCGCGTCGAGTCCTCGGACACTGTCGGCGCGACGCTCACCGCTACAAGAGCCGATGGCGAGGCGCGACCGATCCGCTCGGTCGCCGAGGACCCCGGCTTCGTGCCGAACTCCAGGTTGGTCACCGGTCCCCACGACGACACGCGCACCATGGTGATCCTGCCCAGGGGCTGGACGTCTGGCGACGGACGACTGCCAGTGATCATGTCTCCGTACGGCGGACCGCACTTCGCAGCCGTCCTCGCTGCCGGCCGCGCGTTCCTGGGCGAGCAGTGGATCGCCGACCAGGGCTTCGCGGTCGTGGTGGCGGACGGGAAGGGTACGCCGGGCAGCCCCTCGTGGGAGCGGGCGATGCGGCTTGACCTGGCGCGGCCGGCCCTCGAGGGGCAGCTTCGCGGGCTCGAGGCGGCGGCCCGCGCCGTACCCGACGCGCTGGACCTGACTCGCGTCGGGATCCGCGGCTGGTCCTTCGGCGGCTACCTCGCCGCCCTCGCCGTTCTCGAACGTCCCGACGTGTTTCACGCCGCGGTCGCCGGCGCTCCTCCCACCGACTGGACGTTGTACGACACGTCCTACACCGAGCGATATCTCGGCCTCCCCACCGAGCACGCCGACGCCTACGAGGGCTCCTCGCTGCTCCCGCTGGCGGGCAAGCTGGAGCGGCCGCTGCTGATCATCCACGGGATGGCCGACGACAACGTGGTCGTGGCGAACACCCTCCAGCTCTCCCGTGCCCTGCTCGAGGCCGGCCGCGCCCACCAGGTGCTCCCCCTGTCCGGGGTCACCCACATGACCCCACAAGAGGTCGTGACCGAGAACATCTTGCGCCTCGAGCTCGATTTCCTCCGGCGGGCCCTCGGAACGGGGTAACGACGAGTTGCTCCAGCAACCAGAAACTTCCCCGTTGCCCTTAGGCGTTGCTCGGAGCCGCCTCAGCCAATCCGATGACGTCGCGTTCCTCGGGGAAATGACAGGCCACGGCGTGCCCGTCGGCTTGCTTACGAAGCTCGGGCACCTCGACGGCGCAGATCTCCTGCGCCTTGAAGCACCGCGTCCTGAACACGCATCCTGATGGCGGGTTGATCGGGCTGGGCAGGTCTCCCTCGAGCAAGATCCGCTCGCGGGACGCCTCCTTGTCGGGATCGGCGATCGGCACGGCCGACATCAGCGCATGGGTGTAGGGGTGCTGCGAGCGCGCATACAACGTGTCGCGGTCGGCCATCTCCATGATCTTCCCGAGGTACATGACGATGACGCGGTCGCTGATGTGCCGGACGACGGACAGGTCGTGGGCGATGAAGACGAAGGCGAGGTTGAACTCGTTCTGGATGTCGTCGAGCAGGTTGACTACCTGGGCCTGAATCGACACGTCGAGCGCGGAGACGGGCTCATCGCAGACGATCAGCTTCGGCCGCAACGCCACCGCGCGGGCTATCCCGATCCGTTGCCGCTGACCGCCGGAGAACTCGTTGGGGTAGCGGTTGTAGTGCTCGGGGTTGAGTCCCACCCGCTTCATCAAGTCCTGGACCGCCGACCTGACGCCGCCCTCGGGCTTGATGCCCTGGATCTCGAACGGCGCACCGATGATGCCGCCGACGGTGTGCCGAGGATTGAGCGACGAGAATGGGTCCTGGAAGATCATCTGTACGTCTCGCCGCAGAGGCACCATCTCCTTGCGGCTGAGGTTGGTGATGTCGCGGCCGTTGAGGATGATCTGACCAGCCGTGGGGTCCAACAGCTTGATCATGGTGCGGCCGGCGGTGGACTTTCCGCAGCCGCTCTCGCCGACCAGGCCGACGGTTTCGCCGGGGTAGACGTCCAGGTCGATTCCGTCGACAGCCTGCACCTGGCCGACGACCCTGCGCAGCAGTGCGCCGGATGTGACCGGGAAGTACTTCTTCAGGCCGGTGACCTGGAGCACCGGATCCCCAGACGGCGCCCGCACGTGCTCTGGCGTTGCATCAACCGTCGTCATGCAGCGCCTCCAGACAAGGCACCAACGCGTTCAGAGGCAATCTTATGGCGCACCTCTGGATCGAGGTGGCAGCGCACCAGGTGGTCCACCGCGGTCGGCAGCAGCTCCGGGCGTTCGGTGTCGCAGCGCCCGTCCGGCACAAGGTCGTGGAACGTGCATCGAGGCCGGAAGACGCAGCCTGGGGGAAGGCTCAGCATCGACGGTGGTTGCCCAGGGATCGGGTCCAGCCGTTCGTTCACCCGGTCCATCCGCGGCATCGAGGACAGCAAGCCCAAGGTGTACGGCATCTCGGGGTGGTAGTACAGCTCGCGCAGCGGCGCCTGCTCGACCACCCGCCCGCCGTACATGACCACGACCTCGTCGGCGACGTTGGCCACGACCCCCAGATCGTGGGTGATGAGGATGATCGCCGTGCCGAACTCTTTCTGCAGGTCGTTGAGCAGGTCGATGATCTGGGCCTGGACGGTCACGTCGAGAGCGGTGGTCGGCTCGTCGGCGATGATCAGCTCGGGGTCGTTGATCAGCGCCATCGCGATCATGACGCGCTGCCGCATGCCCCCCGACAACTGGTGGGGATAGTCATCGATACGGCGCTCCGGGCTTGGGATGCCCACTCGGTGCAGCATCTCGATAGCCCGCGCCCGGGCCTGCTTCTTCGTCTCATCCAAGTGCACGCGACGCGCTTCGATGAGCTGTCGCGCGACCGAGTAATAGGGGTGCAACGAGGACAGCGGGTCCTGGAAGATCATCGCCATCTTCTGACCACGTACCGCCCGAAGATCCTTGTCGGTTGACGTGATCAACTCCTGGCCGTCTAGGTATACCTCCCCGACGACCTTGACCGCTTTTCGATTGTGCAGGCCCATGATGGCGCCGCTCGTCACGCTCTTGCCGGATCCGGACTCACCGACGATCGCTAGCGTCTGACCCTTGTCGACCGAGAACGACACGCCGTCGACGGCCTGCAACCAGCCGTCCTCGGTGGGGAAGGTGACCCCAAGGTTCTTTACCTGCAGATAGGGCTCGCTCATGTCAGCCTCACCCTCGGGTCGATCGCGGCGTATAGCAGGTCTACTACCAGGTTGGCGACGATGATGAACGTCGCCGCGACCAAGGTGATGCCGACAATGACCGGTAAGTCGTAGTCGAGGATCGATCGGATGGTCAGCGAGCCCAGCCCGGGCAGGTTGAAGATGGCCTCGGTGATGATCGCACCGCCGAGCAGGCCCGCAAGGTCGAGACCGGCGGCGGTGACCAGGGGCGAGAGCCCGGCGCGAAATGCATGGTGCGTGATCACGGTGTGCTCGGGCAGGCCCTTGGCCCGTGCCGTCCGCACGAAGTCGTCGCCAAGCGTGTCAAGCATCTGCCCGCGGGTTAGTCGGGAGTAGAAGGCGGCATACAGGATGGCCAGCGATATCCAGGGCAGCAGGAACGTCTGGAACCACTGCACCGGATCCTGGAAGACGCTCACGTACTCAGGTTTAGGTAAGAGTTGAAGGTTGAGGATGACGAAGAAATACAGCAGCAGCCCAAGCAGGAACGAGGGGATCGAATAGCCGGCAAGCGCGATGCCCATGGCGGACTTGTCCACCCACGTCCCGCGTCTGAGGGCGGCCAGGATCCCGACGGCCACGCCAACGATCATCCAGAGGATGAACGCCCCGATGGCCAGGCTGACCGACACGGGTAGGGCCTCAGCGATCAGGACCCGGACCTCCTCACCGCGCGAGAAGGAGTAGCCGAGGCATGGGGCAGAACACTCGAAAGTCTGCGTTCCCGCGCCGTAGGTGCGACCGACGAGCAGACCCTGGACGAACAAGTTGTACTGCCCGTCGCCCCACCCGGTCGAGCCGGTGAACGGGACCGCGAACAGCGGCTTGTCGAGACCCAGACGCGCCCGGTTGGACTCCAGCAGCTGTGGGGTGCAGACCTTGCCGCAGGTCAGCCGCGCCGGGTCGGCTGGGACGATCGCGAACAGCAAGAAGACCACCAGGCTCAACGCGATGATCATGCCGAACATCGCGAGCAGTCGTCGGACGATGTAGCCACCCACGAGCGGACCTCCTGCCGGACGGGCGCGTCGGGGTCAGTCTGCCCCGACGTATGCACCCAAGGTGTTAAGACGCACGAACCAATCAGAAAAAGATCGGGTCCGGGGGCGAAGCATCACTCCGCCCCCGGACCCGGGGCCTAGCTACACCTCGATGTCAGCCTTGGTTGACCCACATCGCACCGTACGGCCATGAGCCGTACGCCGGCCAGGAGTAGATGACGTCCTGACCGATGCCCGTGCCCGCAACGCGCTGCTGAAGGCCGAACAGGGTCGGGACGATCCACGCCTGCTGCACCGTCTCGGTGTTCAGCGCCTGCCACTTGGTGGCCTGCGACTGACGGTCCAGGTCGGTGCTGGCGTCCTTGACCGCGGCGGTGAAGTCCGCGTCGTCCACCTGGCTGATGTTCCAGCCGGACACGAACAGCG
Source organism: uncultured Actinomycetota bacterium (assembly GCA_963819985.1). GTDB lineage: Bacteria > Actinomycetota > Actinomycetes > DATJPE01 > DATJPE01 > JANPBY01. The sequence continues at coordinate 255,903 of CAWFYH010000004.1, forward strand.
GCGGGATCACCGTTGACGCGTTGGGCCAGTCCGGACCCCAACCTGCCCACATCAGCTCATCGGCCTTCTTCGGGTCGAAGATGTAGGAGTAGTAGGTGCCGGGCTCAAGGCCCTTCAGCGTGACACTGATGCCGGCCCGCTCAAGACCTTCCTTGACTGCGGCGGCTTCCTTGTCCCGGTCAGGTGACTGCGGGTAGTCGTACGTGATCGCCGGCATCGACTCACCCGAGTCCGCGATCAGCTGCTTCGCGTAGTCCGGGTCGCCCGCCGCGGGGATCGCCTGCCCGAGCAGGGTGTCCCAAAGTCCGGTCGGTGCGTAGTCGATCCCGATGTTCGGCTTCAGGGGGCCGTCGGCGTAGTCGCCGGCGAAGTCGCCACCGTTGGCCTTGCGGATCGTTTCCCGGTTCATCGCCGCCAACAGCGCCTGACGAAGCTTCACGTTGGTGATCGTCTGGGTGTTGATCGCGAAGTAGTTCGTGTACGGGTCGAACGCGTTGATCCGACGGTTCTCGAGGTCGGGATCGGTGAACACGGTCGCCAGCTCCGAGGTCGGCACACCAGCAGTGGTGTACGCGTCGTCACCTGAGGAGTTCACCGTGGTCTGCGTTGCGATAGCTGGGTCGATTCCGAACTGAACGACGTAGGAGTCGAGATACGCCGGACGGTAGGGGTCACTGTCCTTGTTCCAGTTCGGGTTGCGGACCATGACCATGGAGCCGCCCTTGCCCTTCTTGTACGACTCGATCTGGTACGGCCCCGACGAGACCGGCATGTTGTCGTACTTCTCACCGGTGTCCGAGTCAGCGGGAACAGGCGAGAAGGCGGTCAGCGTGACCGTGTAGTTGAAGTCAGGCACCGACTGAGCCAAGTTGAACGTGATCGTCAAGTCGTCGTCGGAGCAGGTCACGGCCTTGTCGAACGCCGCGACATCGTTGTCCGCACTGTCGTCGTACGGGCCCTTGTAGGTCGGGTTGCCGTCCTTGTCCTTCGGGATGTCGAGGTAGTCGATGGCGTAGGTCGGGCCTTCGTTGATGATGTCCTGGGCGAAGGTGCGCGAGACGCCGTACTTGACGTCCGAGCAGCCGACGGCCGAGCCATCCTGGAAGGTGATCCCGTCGCGAAGGGTGAAGGACCAAACCTTCCCTTCCTCGGTCGGGGTGCCCAAGTCCGTGGCCATGTCCGGGGTCAACGAGGTGCCCTCGGCGTTGTCGGCGGAGAACTTGTACGCCGTCAGGGTCCGGAAGATCGTCCCGTTGAACAGGGCGAGGTCCTCACCGGTATAGACCCGCTGCGGGTCTACGTGGTTGAACTCCTCACCGAGCTGCTGGAACGTGATCGTGCCGCCGGGTGCCGCCGTACCTCCGGAGGTACCCCCGTTCGAACTGCCACCGCTGCTACCGCCACATGCGGCGAGCAGCAAGGCGCCGGTCGCCGCTAGTGCGACGGCGCCGAGGCCACGTTTGGCCATAGCCATGTCATTTCCTCCTGATCGATGTCCGGGACGTTCGCCCCGGGCTTTGCCACTGGTAGGTGGCGCCCCGGCGCAACACGCCGGGGAAATCTGTGGTGAGCCGACTCATACGCGGCCGGCCCTCGGGTCAAGGGCGTCGCGTACGGCGTCGCCGAGGAGGTTGAACGTGAGGACCACGGCGAACAGCACCATCCCTGGGAAGAAGAGGAAGGTCGGTACCGTCTTCCAATAGGTGACCGAATCACCGAGCAGGCCGCCCCACGTCGGGGTGGGCTCGGTGACGCCGACACCGAGGAACGCCAACGCTGCCTCGCTGGCGATGATGCCCGGGAGTGTGATCGAGGCAACGACGAGGATCGGAGCCCAGAGATTCGGCAGGATCTCCTTGAACAGGATCCGCGAGGTGCCCGAGCCCAACGACACCGCGGACTCGACGAACTCTCGTTCACGAAGGCTGAGCACCTGGCCGCGCACGATGCGCGCGAGATAGGGCCAGCTGAACAGACTGAAGACGAACACGAGATAGGCGACGCGCGCCTCGGTCTCACCGAACCCGAGGGCCAGGAAGCGGTCAGTCAACGGCTGGCCGAGGGCCAACGCCATGAGCAGGAACGGGAAGGCGATGACCATGTCCATGGCCCGGCCTAGTCCCTGGTCGATCCACCCCTTGTTGTAGCCACTCACGATGCCGACGAGGGTTCCGATGATCACGATGAGCAGGGTCGACGTGAAGGCGATGACGAGTGAGACACGGGCCCCGTACATCAACCGGGCCAGGAGGTCCCGTCCGGTGCTCGGCTCGACGCCGAGGGGGTGGGCCCAGGTGATGCCGCCCTTGGCCCACCAGGACGCATCGGGCGCCCATGAAATGGGGAGCCCGCCGAAGGAGTCCGACAGATCGTCGGGGTTGAACGTGTAGGGGTCGACGCCAACCACCTTGGCGATGAGCGGCGCAAAGATCGCGACGGCGATCAGGAACAAGATGACTGCGAGCGAGATCATCCCCACCTTGTCGCGTCGGAGGCGACTCCACGCGATCTGGCGCTGGGATCGGCCCGCAACATCGGTCGACGGCTCGCTGACATCGGTGACCGGCGCTTCGACAACACTCATACCCTTGCGGTCCCCTCTCGAGATCGTCGAGGCAATTTGACCCTGCACACAGACCTGCGCACAAACAGTCCTGTGGGACCGCTGTGACCGCCCGCTGACCGGAACGCCCGAACGCTACGACATGCGTAAGCGGCCACCTAACCTCAGAGGGGCCTCGTGTCCATATCGTGATACGACTGCCGCGTCGCCGCAGCCAAATCGACCAGATTCAGGCAGCTGAGCCCTGATCAGGCCCGCTTGGCTCGTCCGCGAACCTTGTCGCGCTCGGTGCGGTCGAGGATGACCTTGCGGAGACGTACGGTCGCCGGAGTCACCTCAACGCACTCGTCCTCGCGGCAGAACTCGAGGGCCTGCTCCATCGACATCTGCTTGTGCGGGATCAGCGGGACGAGGACGTCGCCGGAGCTCTGCCGCATGTTGGTGAGCTTCTTCTCCTTGGTCGCATTGACGTCCATGTCGTCGGAGCGCGAGTTTTCCCCGACGATCATGCCTTCGTAGACCTCGGTGCCGGGGCCGACGAACATCGTGCCGCGCTCCTGCAGGTTGGCCAGCGCGAAGCCGGTGGTGGGACCGGAGCGGTCGGCCACGAGCGAGCCGGTCGGGCGTGTCCGCAGCTCCCCGTGCCACGGCTCGTAGCGGGCGAAGACGTGATGGAGGAGCCCTGTGCCACGAGTCTCGGTGAGGAACTCGGTGCGGAAGCCGATCAGACCTCGAGCCGGGACGGAGTACTCCATCCGCACCCAACCGGTGCCGTGGTTGACCATCTGTTCCATCCGGCCCTTGCGCAGCGCCATCAGCTGGGTCACCACGCCCAGGTAGTCCTCAGGGATGTCGACGGTCAGCTGTTCCATCGGTTCGTGGATCTTGCCGTCGACGACTCGCGTGACGACCTGCGGCTTGCCCACCGTCAGCTCGAAGCCTTCGCGGCGCATGAGCTCCACGAGTACGGCCAGCTGGAGCTCACCCCGACCCTGGACCTCCCAGGTGTCGGGTCGCTCGGTCGCCACGACTCGGATCGACACGTTGCCGACGAGCTCGGCGTCGAGGCGACTCTTCACCAGGCGGGCGGTGAGCTTCTTGCCGCTCTGGCCGGCCAACGGAGCGGTGTTGATGCCGATGGTCATGGAGATCGAGGGCTCGTCGACGGTGATGACCGGCAGCGGTCGGGGGTCGTCGATGTCGGCCAGCGTCTCGCCGATGGTGATCTCGGGGAACCCCGCCACCGCGATGATGTCGCCCGGTCCGGCCTCCTCGACCGGCACCCGCTCGAGGGCCTCCGTCATGAGCAGCTCGGTGACCTTGACCCGCTGGGTGCTGCCGTCGACCCGGCACCAAGCCACGGACTGGCCCTTGGTGATGGTCCCCTCGCGAACACGGCACAAGGCCAGCCGTCCGAGATAGGGGCTGGAGTCAAGGTTGGTGACGTGCGCCTGCAGGGGCGCTCCTTCGACATAAGAAGGGGCCGGCACCGTCTCGACGATGGTCGTGAACAGCGCCTCGAGGTCAGCCGCGTCAGGGCTTGCGCCGTCGTCCGGCCGGACCAGGGACGCCTTCCCGGCCTTGGCCTGGCAATAGACGATCGGGAACTCGATCTGCTCCTCGTCGGCGTCGAGGTCGAGGAAGAGCTCGTATGTCTCGTCGACCACCTCGGCGATCCGGGCGTCGGACCGGTCCACCTTGTTGATGACCAGCACCACTGGCAGCCGCTTCTGCAACGCCTTGCGGAGCACGAAGCGAGTCTGCGGCAGCGGGCCCTCCGAGGCATCGACGAGCAGGAGGACGCCGTCGACCATCTCCAGCCCACGCTCGACCTCGCCTCCGAAGTCCGCGTGGCCCGGGGTGTCGATGATGTTGATGTTGACCTCGGCGCCATCGGCCATCCGGTGACGTACCGCGGTGTTCTTGGCCAGGATCGTGATGCCCTTCTCCCGCTCCAGGTCCATGGAGTCCATGACCCGGTCCTTGACCGACCCCTCGTCGGCCTGGTGAGCAGAGAAGGCACCGGACTGCCAGAGCATCGCGTCGACCAGAGTCGTCTTGCCGTGGTCGACGTGCGCGACGATCGCGACGTTGCGCAGATCCTCGCGGCGGACGCGCGGGGTGAGGTCGCGGCTGGGCATGAGGGGGGCTCGTCTCTGGGCTGTTGGGTGGCTGCTGGGTGGCTGCTGGGTGGCTGCCGGGTGGCTGCCGGGTGGCTGCCGGGTGGCTGCCGGGTGGCTGTCGGTGGGGCGTGACGAGGGCCACACCGCGCGAACGACTTCGGGGCCCTAGGGTATTCGACACAGCGACCACTGGATCCCGCTGCCCACGAGGGCGCGTCCACGTCGAGAAAGGCATCGGAGGCTCCCACGATGGCTGGAGTGACCACCGCCCCTGGCCGGGCTCGGATTGCTGCTCGCACACTTCGTCAGGACCGCTGGTGGATGCCGCAGCTGCTCACGGTGGTCGGTCTCGTCGCGTGGATCACCTATGCGACGGTGCGGGTGTTCATGCAGCAGTGGTACTGGGTTGGCGAATACCACTACCTGACGCCGTTCTACTCGCCCTGCGTCTCCGACGGCTGCGTGCCTGAGGCCGCCGAGTTCGGCCGGTTCCTCCCGGACGTGTGGTGGCTGCCGTACGCGGCGCTCACGTTGCCGTTCCTGCTGCTGTTCCGGCTCACCTGCTACTACTACCGCAAGGCCTACTACCGCTCGTTCTGGATGTCGCCGCCAGCCTGCGGCGTGGCCGAGCCACACCGCACCTACACCGGTGAGACCGAGGTGCCGCTGATCGGGCAGAACCTGCACCGCTACTTCTTCTACGCCGCCGCGATCATCTCCCTGATCAACACCTGGGACGCCGTGCAGGCCTTCCACAGCCCGGAGGGCTTCGGCATCGGCCTCGGGACGGTGATCCTCTGGATCAACGTCATCGCCTTGTGGACCTACACGGTGTCGTGCCACTCGTGCCGGCACGCCATGGCAGGCCGCCTGAACCACTTCTCCAAGCACCCGATCCGCTACCGCCTGTGGACGGGCATCTCCCGGCTGAACACCCGCCACATGGAGCTGGCCTGGATCACCCTCGGCACGCTGGCCGTGACGGACTTCTACGTCATGGCCGTCGCTGCGGGCTGGATCAACGACCTTCGCTTCATCAACTAGGGAGGCCGCGAATGACCACCCGCGAGCAGGACCGGACCACCGCATGAGCGAGCACGTACCCCTTACGTTCGACGTCGTCGTGATCGGCGCCGGAGGTGCTGGCCTCCGGGCCGCCATCGAGGCGCACGCTCAGGGGCTGCGCACAGCGATCATCTGCAAGTCCCTGTTCGGCAAGGCCCACACCGTCATGGCGGAGGGCGGGATCGCGGCGTCGATGGGAAACGTCAACAGCCACGACGGCTGGGACGTCCACTTCCGCGACACCATGCGCGGCGGCAAGTTCCTCAATTCCTGGCGGATGGCCGAGCTGCACGCAAAGGAAGCCCCTGACCGGGTCTGGGAGCTGGAGACCTATGGCGCGCTGTTCGACCGCACCAAGGAAGGCAAGATCAGCCAGCGCAACTTCGGCGGGCACGAATACCCGCGACTCGCGCACGTCGGAGACCGTACTGGTCTGGAGCTCATCCGCACCCTGCAGCAGAAGATCGTCTCGCTGCAGCAGGACGACAAGATCGTGTACGGCGACTACGAGGCGCGGCTCAAGGTGTTTGCCGAGGTGACCATCACCGAGATTCTGCAGGACGCCTCCGGCGCGGTCACCGGCTGCTTCGGCTATCGCCGCGAGGACGGTGCGTTTCTCGCCTTCGAGACGCCGGCCGTGGTGCTTGCCACTGGCGGGATCGGCAAGTCGTTCTCGGTCACGAGCAACTCCTGGGAATACACCGGCGACGGGCACGCCCTGGCCATGCGGGCAGGCGGGACGCTGGTCAACATGGAGTTCATCCAGTTCCACCCCACGGGCATGGTCTGGCCACCCAGCGTCAAGGGAATCCTGGTCACCGAGTCGGTGCGTGGCGACGGCGGTGTCCTCACCAACTCCGAGGGCAAGCGCTTCATGTTCGACTACGTGCCCGAGGTCTTCCGCGGGCAGTACGCCGAGACCGAAGACGAGGCGGACCGCTGGTACGCCGATCCCGACAACAACAAGCGTCCCCCCGAGCTGCTCCCCCGCGACGAGGTCGCCCGGGCCATCAACAGCGAGGTCAAGGCCGGCCGGGGCTCACCCCAGGGCGGAGTCTTCCTCGACGTCTCAAAGCGGCTTCCGGCTGAGGTGATCCGCAAGAAGCTGCCGTCGATGTGGCACCAGTTCAAGGAGCTCGCCGACGTCGACATCACCGCCGAACCGATGCAGGTCGGCCCCACGTGCCACTACGTCATGGGTGGTGTCGAGGTCGTCCCCGACACCACCGCCAGCCTGGTGCCGGGGCTGTTCGCTGCGGGCGAGGTTGCCGGCGGGATGCACGGCTCCAACCGGCTGGGTGGCAACTCGCTGTCCGACCTGCTGGTCTTCGGTCGCCGGGCCGGGCTCGGCGCCGCCGAGTACGTGCGGGAGCTCGGTAGCCGTACCCCACTCACGACCGAGCAGCTCGACCACGCCGAGGCTGCGGCCTTGGCGCCCTTCGACAATCCAGGTGGCGAGAACCCCTACACCGTCCACCACGACCTGCAGCAGACGATGAACAGCCTCGTCGGCATCATCCGACGCGAGAGCGAGATCGTCGAGGCGCTCAGCGCGCTCGAAGGGCTCAAGGCGCGAGCGGCCAACGTCGGGGTGTCGGGTGGCCGTGCCTTCAACCCGGGATGGCATCTCGCGATCGACCTGCACAACATGCTGCTCGTGTGCGAGTGCGTGGCCAAGGCAGCACTGGAACGCCAGGAGTCGCGGGGTGGGCACACCCGCGACGACTTCCCGGGCATGGATCCGGTGTGGCGACAGGTGAACTTGATCTGCTCGGTGAACGACGACGGCAACGGCGTCACGATCAAACGCCAGCCGCTGCCCGAGATGCGGGAGGACTTGATCGCGCTGTTCGAGGTCAGCGAGCTGGCCAAGTACCTCACGCCCGACGAGCTGCCGGCCACGGTGGGGGGAGAGCACTGATGGGCTACGAGGGCAAGTTCAGCATCTGGCGCGGTGACTCCGAGGGCGGCGACTTCGAGGCTTTTGACGTAGCGGTCAACGAGGGTGAGGTCGTCCTCGACATCATCCACCGCATCCAGGCCACCGACGCCCCCGATCTCGCCGTACGGTGGAACTGCAAGGCGGGCAAGTGCGGCTCGTGCAGCGCAGAGATCAACGGGCGGCCGCGACTGATGTGCATGACCCGGATGAGCACCTTCACCGAGGACGAGACCATCGTGGTCACGCCTCTGCGGACCTTCCCGGTGATCCGCGACCTCGTGACCGACGTGTCCTACAACTACGAGAAGGCGCGGACGATCCCATCGTTCAAGCCGCCGGCCGACCTCGCGCCCGGCGAATACCGCATGCAGCAGGTCGACGTCGAGCGCAGCCAGGAGTTCCGAAAGTGCATCGAGTGCTTCTTGTGCCAGGACGTCTGCCACGTGATCCGCGACCACGAGGAGAACAAGACCTCCTACGCCGGCCCCCGGTTCCTGATGCGGCTCACCGAGCTGGAGATGCACCCCCTCGACACCGCTGACCGTCGGCGGGCCGCCCAGGAGGAGCACGGCCTCGGCCAGTGCAACATCACCAAGTGCTGCACGGAAGTCTGCCCCGAGCACATCAAGATCACCGACAACGCGCTCATCCCGATGAAGGAGCGCGTGGCCGACCTGAAGTACGACCCGCTCGTGCACCTCGGGTCCACCATCCCCACGCGCGGCTCGCGCAGGGCCGCCAAGGCGGTTGCGCGGGATCCAGCTGCTGCCGAGGTACTTGCGCTGCAACGGCTGCATGGACGACCGGCCGACCGTACCGCGCTCGCGGCCTTGGCCGACGCGCGAGCTGCGCAAGGAAACTTCGGCGGAGCCGCAGACGCGACCCGTGACCTGCTGGCAGCTGCACCAGAACATGGTCGACGGCGCGCGGACGCCGCCATCGCGCATGCGCGCGCCCTGCTCATCGCGGTCGAGGCCGGTGACGTGTCTTTGAAGACCGTAGAGCCCGAGCTCCGCGACACCTTGAAGCAGGCCCAGCGGCAGGTGAGCAGCAGCATGACCCTCGCCGGGCTGCACGCCCGGCACTGCGCCGTCAACGAGCAGTGGAGCGACGCCGAGCAGTGGCTCAACGAGGCTTCGGCGTGGCAGCGCGATCCCCATGACACCGCCGACGACCGGCTGACCATGGCAGCAGTCAGAGCCGGACAGGGACTCCCCGATGACGCCAACGAGGCGTTGTCGGAGGGGGCGCACCTGTGGCCGGACAACCCCCGGCTCGCCCTGATGCGGCCGAGGGTCTCGGCCGGCTGACAGGTGGACCTGAGCGACGTCGCCGTCGCACTGACTGGTGGACTGATCGCCGGAACGATGAACTCGGTGGTGGGCGCGGGGAGCCTGGTGAGCTTCCCGTTGTTGCTGGCGATCGGCGTGCCCCCGGTCACTGCCAACGCCAGCAACACGGTCGGCTTGCTCCCCGGCACCATGGGAGCTGTTGCCGGCTACCGGCGTGAGCTGAATGCCAGGCGTCCCGTCCTCTACAGGCTGGGCGCCGTCGCCGCCGTCGGCGGGATCGTGGGGGCATCTCTCCTGCTCCTGCTGCCTGCGTCGAGCTTCGAACGCGCGGTCCCGATCCTGCTGGTGCTGTCCGCCGTCCTGACGGCCGTGCAGCCTCGGGTGAACGCCTGGTTGGAGCGCCGGGGTGCGCACCAGCGCGCGTGGGGACTGCTCCTCGTTGGGGTGGGGCTGACCGGGATCTACGGCGGCTACTTCGGCGCCGCACAGGGCGTGATCCTGCTGGCCCTGATCGGGGCGTTGTACGAGCCGGACGTCCAGGAGGCCAACGCCCTCAAGAACGCGCTCGCCCTGGTGGCGAACTTCGTCGCGGCGGTGATCTTCATCGCCACCGGGCACGTCGACTGGTCGGTCGCCCTTGCGGTCGCCGGCGGATCGGTCGTCGGCGGGGTGCTGGGGGTCCGCCTGGCTCGACGGCTGCCGCCGGCTGCGTTCCGCTGGTTCGCCGTGGTCGTCGCGGTGGTCGCCGCCGTGGTGATCGCCGTCAAGACGGCCACAGGGTGACCGCACGCTCCCGACGTGCGAGGCTCAGTCCATGAGCCGACCGTTGGACGCCGAGGAGATCGACCGCCAGCTCGCGGACCTGCCCGGGTGGGAGGGAAACGCCGCGGGCGTGCGGCGCACGTACACCGCCCCGAGCTTCTTGGTCGGCGTGGACATCGTGCGCGACGTTGCGGTCGCAGCCGAGGAGATGGACCACCATCCCGACATCGACATCCGGTGGCGGTCGCTGACGTTCTTCCTGGTCACCCACTCCGCAGGTGGCGTCACGCAGCTCGACATCGAGCTGGCCCACCGCATCCACGACACGGCCACCAGCGCAGGCGCCGCCTAGAAGCATTCCATGCGTCCGACGCATGGTGCGCTATAGCGCGCAGTTAGTCGGACGCAAGAGCGGTCTCACCAGGGGGCGGGCTCGTAGTCCTTGAGGAAGCAGCCGTGGAGGTCTTCGCCGGCCTCGCCGCGGACGATCGGGTCGTAGACGCGGGCCGCGCCGTCGACCAGGTCGAGGGGTGCGTGGAAGCCCTCCTCGGCGAGCCGGTGCTTGGTCGGGTGCGGTCGCTCGTCGGTAATCCATCCGGTGTCGACGCTGGTCATCAGGATGCCGTCGGTGGTGAGCATCTCCTGCGCGCTGGTACGGGTCAGCATGTTCATGGCGGCCTTGGCCATGTTGGTGTGGGGATGTCCAGGACCCTTGTAGCGCCTGGAGAACTGTCCCTCCATGGCCGAGACGTTGACGACGTACGTGCGCCGCGCCGACGAGGCGGCCATCGACGCGCGCAGCCGGCTGACGAGGATGAACGGTGCCGTGCTGTTGCACAGCTGCACCTCGAGCAGCTCCAGGGCGTCGACCTCCTCGACGCGGTGGGTCCAGCTGTTCACTGGTGCGAGGTCGGGCACCAGCCCGCCCGCGTCGATCGCGGTGCCGGTCTCGATCCGCATCGGGGTGGCCGACCCGGCTTCCATGGCCCAGGCCGACACTTCCGCCGCGCTGATCGAAGGGGCCACTGCCCCGACGAGGGCGATCGGATGGGCGTCGCTCGTGCGACCGAAGGAGAGCTGCTCGGGAAGCGGCCCGTGCGGCAAGGGAGCGGCCTCGGCGGCCGCCAGCGCGGCGTAGGACTCGGGGCTGCGCTTCACGGTCTGCGCCGCGTTGTTGATCAGGATGTCGAGCGGCCCCTGGTCGCGCACGGTGTCAGCGAGGGCCACCACCTGGGCGGGGTCGCGTAGATCGATGCCGATGATCCGCAGGCGGTGCAACCAGTCCTGGCTGTCCGGCATGGCCGCGAAGCGCCGTACGGCATCGTTGGGGAACCGCGTCGTGACGGTCGTGTGGGCGCCGTCCCGCAGCAGGCGCAGCGCGATGTACATCCCGATCTTGGCCCGCCCCCCGGTCAGCAGCGCGCGCCGGCCGGTCAGGTCGGTGCGGGCGTTGCGCTTGGCGTGGTGCTTGGCCGCGCAGTCGGGACACATCTGGTGGTAGAACGCATCGATCTCGGAATAGCGCTGCTTGCAGATGTAGCACGCGTGCGGGCGCAGCAGCGTGCCGGCCAGAGCGCCCTCGGCCGAGGACGTGAGCGGCAGCCCCTGGGTCTCGTCGTCGATGCGGTCGGGCGCTCCGGTGGCCGTGGCCGCAATGACGGAACGGTCCGCCTCGAGGACCGCCTGCCGCCGGTCGGTACGCCGCTGCTTCTTCACGGTCTTGAAGATCGCGGCCGTCGCGCGCCGTACCGCCACCGCGTCGGGGTGCTCGGGCGGCAGCTCCTGGCTGGCTGCGATGACCCGCAGCGCGAGCGCCAGCTCGTCGGGATCCAGCCCAGATTCCGCTCCAGAAGCCACCGCCTGATGATCCCAGGTTCCCGCAGCCGACCCCACCAAGTCGGTGAGCCTAGGTGAGACGCCCCGAGGGGTCTCGCACGAGGGCGGACAACTCCGGTGCATCCAAACCCGCGCCTGCGGCAGAAGACCTGCATGAGACATCACCCACCTGGGTCAACAGATCCGAGAAAGGCGAATCCCCATGCGAATTCCCAAGCGACTTGCCACCGTGGCAGCCGTCGGCGCGATCGCGGTCGGCTCCATCGCCATCGCTCCGGCAGCTCAAGCCTCCGAGCCTGGCAACACCTCACTGGCGGAGGTGCTCGGCAACGACCTCGTGCCCGGCAACGGCTTCGACCACAACTGGAACGACTTCGACATCGTCCGCGAGGCGATCGACGCAGTCATCGCCACCAAGGGTGTCGACGGCACTCCGGTCGCGCTGCTCGCCGATGGCGACGTGGCCCTCACGGCCTTCATCCCGACTGACCGCGCATTCCGCCGCTTGGTTCACAACCTGACCGGCAGCTGGTTGAACGAGAAGAAGACCTTCGAGGCCGTCGCCTCCCTCGGGATCAACACGGTCGAGGCTGTCCTGCTCTACCACGTCGTGCCAGGCGCGACGATCGACTCCGGCACTGCACTCGGAGCTGACGGAGCCGCGCTGACCACTGCTCAGGGCGGTACGTTCACGGTCAGCGTCCGCTCGACCAGCCCGCTCAAGGTTCGTCTGGTCGACAACGACCCCGACGCGCTGAACCCGCTGCTCATCCCGGCCGACCTGGACATCAACGCCGGCAACCTGCAGATCGCCCACGGCATCTCACGGGTGCTTCGTCCGATCGACCTCTAGGGATCTGCTCAACCCCTAGAACCCTCCGTCGAGTTCAGCGATCGATGACCAGGCGCCGTCCACTCCGCAGAGTGGGCGGCGCCTGCCTTTCTGGCGGTGGTTTGGAGCCGTACGGGTGCCGGCTAGCCGGCCGGGATCAGCGCGCCCGCCACAGTCCTCCCCCAGGACTCGGCCCGCTCAAGCTCGCCCTCCAGCAGGTGGTTGTGCACGTCGACCACGAAGCTTTCCGGCGGCTGCACCAGGGTGCAGCCGTGCTTCTTGAGCCGCTTGGCGATCCCCTTGGATGCGCGACCCGTCACGACGGCCGAACGGTCCATCCGGGTGTCGAAGGCAGCCGCGTGCCGGGCGTGAACTCCGCTTAGTGCCGAGAACCAACCGCGCAGGCACGGACCCTCGGCGTCCGGCTCGAGGGTGAGGTCGCTGTCGGGTTTGCCCGCGGCTTCCACGCCGGCCCGCAGGCTCATCGACGTGGCCATTCCGTGGACATGCGTGGGACCACCGACAACGAGCAGCTCCGCCCAGGACAACTGCTCATCGGTCACGTCATGGACCGACACCAGGTCCACCTCAGCGGCCTGACCGATGCCCTCAGCGATCCGCTCCGCGATCTGGTGGGTGTTTCCGTACAACGATTCGTAGACGACGAGTGCGCGCATGATGTGCCTCCCTGGCTCGGACATCTCCAGCATCGCCTTCGCGCCGTACGGTCGGAAGGGCCGAACGTCACGAAGGACGCCTCATCGACGTCGTGATTGATTCGCCTATGACCGGGCGGGGGGTGTGGCACGATCGCGGAAAGCAGTCGAACGAGAGGAGGTGCGACACCGGTGTTCGTGCCCGTTTGCGCGCCTCCTCGCGCTGCCTGACCCAGCGCAGCCGCGAAGGCGCCACCTGAAAGGTGGCTCCCATGCCCCCATCAACCAACGCCCTGCTCGACCAGCTCGCTCGATCCCTCGACGCGGTCGGAACCTTGATCAGCGCGATCCGACCGGAGCAGTGGGGAGAGCCCACTCCGTGCTCCGAATGGCCGGTCCGCCGGGTGGTCGGCCATCTGGTCGGGATGAACCTGGTCTTCACCGCCATGCTCGCCGACCAGCCCCCACCTCGTCGCGGCGACGACCTGCCGGATGACCAGCTCGATGGGGCGTACCGGTCATCGGCCGCTGCCTTGCTGGCCGCGTTTGGTCAGGAGGGGGTGCTCGACCGGACCTTTCACGGTCCGCTCGGTGCGGCGACCGGCGCCGAGCGCCTGCAGATCCGCCTCTACGACTTGCTCGCCCACGGCTGGGACGTCGCCCAGGCGACCGGCCAACCGGCGCAGCTGCCCGAGGACGCGGCCGAGCAGGCGCTCGCCTTCGCCCAGGGTCAGCTGCCCGACGAGTCGCGTCCGGGTCGGTTCGCTCCTGCTGTGTTGGTTGATCCGGGGGCCTCGGCGCTCGACCGGCTGGTGGCCTTCCTCGGCCGCCGTCCTTGACGTTGCGTCCGACTAAGTGAGCGCTATTGCGCTCACTTAGTCGGACGCAAGGAGATGGTCCGGCGCGGGGGACGTTGGAGGTCAGCCGCCGCGAACGAGGGAGTACAGCTTCCAGCCGAGCACCACGGCGCCGAGCAGCCTCCGGAACGGGTTGACCCCTCGGATCAGCTCGTCCCCGGCCCAGACCACGAGCCCCAGCGTGGCCAGGACGCTGAAGGCGGTGTGGACGCCTCCCGAGGTGACCGCGGCCAGCAGGGTGGCCGCGATCCAGACGATCAGCGGGATGTTGGGGAACTGGCCGACCACGATGCGGCCGGTCTCCCGGTCGCGGAGCATCCAGTCCACCAGCCTGCTGAGCGTCTCCACCTCACCCATCTTGAGCGCTGACGTGTTCAGGCGCTCGCGGAAGCGCGCCCGCCGTACTCACCGTCGCGACCATGCCGACGCACCTTGCGTCCGAGGAAGTGAGGGCTATAACCCTCAGTTGGTCGGACGCATGCACAGGGACGCCGTGCACGAGGCAGCACAACCGAGCATGCGCGTAGGGTCCGCCCTGATGCTCTCCATCAGCCTGCTTGGCTCGCAGGCCGTGGTGGATGCGACGTCAGGACGCATCCGCACCCGGTCGTCGCGGACGATCGCCCTGCTCGCCCTGCTCGTCGCCCGCACCGACCGCCCGCAGGACCGAGCCGCGATTGCCGGACTGTTCTGGCCGGACTCGGGCGACTCCCAAGCCCTGACCAACCTCCGCCGCGAGCTGCACGATCTGCGCGACGTGCTGGGCAAGGACGACGATTCCCTCGAGGTCACCCAGATCCAGCTGTGCTGGCACGACCGAGGCGTGCACGACGTCGACCTGGCCACCTTCCTCCGCGAGGCGGACGCGGCGACGGCTGCCGACGAGGCTGGCGACGAGCGTGCCGTCATCGCGCACGGCCAAGCGGCGCTCGAGCCGTACGGCGGTCCGCTGCTTCCCGGTCTCGACGAGGAGTGGCTCGTCGAGCTACGCGATGAGCTGGAGGCGTGCTGCTCCGCCGTGTGCGACCTGGTCTGCCGGGCCGCGCGGGCGAGCGGTCGGTCGGACGTCGCGATGTCGGCCATGCGTCGCAAGTTGAGCATCGAGCGTTATGACGAGACGGCCTATCGCACCCTGATGGAACTACTGGCCGAGAGCGGTGACCGAGCCGGGGCGGTCAGCACCTACCACCAGCTGGCCAGCCTGCTGGAGCGTGATCTCGGGATCACACCGGCCCCCGAGACGACCGCCACGCTGTCGCAGTTGATGGGTTCCACGTCGACACCGGATACCCCGCTTCGGCAAGCCAGCGCTCGGCCGCCGGCGCGCGCTGCCCTCGTGGGGCGAGCTGACGAGCTGGATCAGCTGTCGGGCGCCTGGGACCTCGCGTGCACAGGGCGGGCCGGGATCGTGATCGTGCGCGGCGGCCCGGGGGTCGGCAAGACCCGGTTGGTCACCGAGCTCGAGACGATGGCTCGAGGGCAGAACGCGGTCGTGGGCATCACCCGGTGCTTCGACACGAGCGGCCGGCTGTCGCTGGCACCGGTCGCAGACTGGCTGCGCGACCCAGCGTTGATCTCGGCGCGCAGCCTGATCGACCAAGTCTGGCGAGAAGAGGCCGACCGCCTGGTTCCCGTCGGCTCCCGGTCGACACCCGAAGGGCCGGCCCTCGGTGCGGTGCCGCCGCCGGGCGGGCCGGACGTGTGGCAGCGCCCGCGGTTCTTCGAGGGCCTGGCCCGGGCGCTGCTGGCCCGGTCACAGCCCGTGCTGCTCGTACTCGACAACGCGCAGTGGTCCGACCCGGACACGCTCAGCTTCGTCCGGTTCCTGCTCAACTTCGCTCCCGACGCCCCGCTCCTGCTGGTGGCCACGGCCCGCCCCTCCGACACCGCCGAGGAGTCCGCCCTCGACGCGTGGCTGGCGCACCTGCGCGACGAGGGCCTGCTGACCGAGGTGAACCTCCTGCCGCTGGACGTAGCCGGCACCGCGACCCTCGCCGGAGAGCTCACCGGCCAGCGTCCGGAAGGAACCGCCGCCGACCTGTTGTTCGACGCGACCGGCGGCTTCCCGCTCTACGTGGTCGAGGCCGCGCGGTCCTCGACCCACGACCTGTCCGGTCAGGGGCCTTCGTCGCCACTGGCCTGGATGGACATCCTGCCCAGGCGCATCCAGCAGACCAGCCCGGCCGCCCGTGAAGTGGCGGGCCTGGCCGCGGCCGTGGGCCGGGACTTCACGATCCCGCTGCTGGTCGAGGCTAGCGAGCTGCCGGCCGAAGGGGTGGTCACGGCCGTCGACGAGCTGTGGCGGCAGCGGATCATCCGTGGCGTCGGCGACAGCTACGACTTCTCCCACGACCTGCTGCGCGAGGCGGCGTACGACTCCGTCCGCGAGCCGCGGCGCTGGCTGCTCCACCGGAGGCTGGGCCAGGCCTTGGAACTGCTGTGGGCCGGGAACCTCGACGGCGTCGCCGCGCAGGTGGCCGAGCAGTACCGCCGGGCCGGGAACCCCGAGCGAGCCCTGCGCTACTACCGGCAGGGCGCCGACGTGGCCGGCGCAATGTTCGCGCACGAGGAGGCCGTCGCGCTGCTCGCGTCCGCGCGAGACGTGCTGGCCTCCATGCCCCCGGGACGGAGTCGGGACGAGCAGGAGCTGGCCCTGCTCGAGCTCGCCGTACCCCCGCTCAATGCTCGCTACGGATACTCCTCCCCTCTGGTGCGCGAAGCCCTCGAGCGCGCCCTGGAGCTCGCCGACAACCTGGGCGAGGAGGGTCGCGCCCTGACCGCGATGGTCGGGCTATGGGCCTCCCGCTTCGTCGAAGGCCGGATCGAGGACTCCCGGCGCATCGCCGAGCAGGCGGTGGCGCGCGTCAGTCCGGGCGACGAACAGTTCGGCCAGGCGCACTTCTCGCTCGGCGGGTCATCCCTTCACGTGGGCTCCCCCGAGCGTGCGGTGGAGCACTTCCAGATCGCGGGATCGGTGCCCGAGGACGAGCAGCTCAGCGTCGGCACGCACGCTCGCGTCCATGTGATGGCTTGGTGGGCACACGCCGCCTGGACGTGCGGGGACGAGGCCCGCGCGGCCGAGCTGGCCACCGACGCCTCCACCGCGGCGCAACAGATCGGGCACCGCTACAGCCTGGTGGTGGCCCAGGCGTACGAGGCGATCACTCGGCAGCTGCTCGGCGACATCAAGGGGTGCCTGGAGGCGGCCACGTCGGTGCGGGCGCTGTGCGAGCGCTACCAGTTCACCTACTACGGGGACTGGGGCCGGATCCTGGAGGGCTGGGCCACGGGCGGCTCGGCCGGGGTGGATCTCATCGAGGCCGGCATGGGAAACCTGCGCGCCGCGGGTGCCTACGCGCGGATGCCGTACTGGCTGAGCCTGCTGGGCCAGACGCTGGACGACGATCACCGCCCCATCGAGGCGATGACTGCGCTCGATGCCGGCCTCGCCGCAGCCGAGCAGCAGGGCGAGCCGTGGTGGACACCGGAGCTGCTGCGCCTCAGGGCCGGGCACCTGGCAGGCGCCGAGCGCGAGCAGCTGCTCACCCGCGGGCTCGAGACCGCGCGTGGCCAGCACAGCGCGGTGCTGGAGCGTCGATGCCGCGACGACCTCCACGCAGACGGCGCGAGGCGTTCGCCGAACGTCGCTCGCCAGGACTGAGGGCCGAACGCCTGGCGAACGCCCCGGTCCATACGGTCTGCGCGTCACCTTCACCGACGCTCCGAGGAGCCCCCATGAGCACAGACACCGTTGCCGCTTCGGCCGCAGTGTTCGACGAACTCGCCCCCAGCCTGCGGGGCGCCATCATCCGCCCGGGAGACGCCGACTACGACGATGCGCGGGCGGTCTACAACGGGATGATCGACCGACACCCCACGGCGATCGTGCGCTGCCGCGATGCGGCCGACGTACGCGCCTGCGTGACCTTCGCGCGAGACCACGCCATCGAGATCGCCGTACGCGGCGGCGGCCACAACGCGGCCGGACTCGGCGTCTGGGACAACGCCCTGGTCATCGACTTGTCGCTGATGCGCGGGGTCACGCCATCGCCGGACGGCGGCACGGTGCGCGTGGACGCCGGCTGCACCTGGGCCGACGTCGACCACGCGACCGTAGCCTTCGGGATGGCTACCCCCGCCGGCTTCATCGGCTCCACCGGAGTAGCCGGGCTGACCCTGGGCGGAGGCGTCGCCGGCTACCTCGGGCGCCGGTTCGGCCTGACCGTCGACAACCTCCTGTCGGCCGACGTCGTGCTGGCCGACGGAACCTTCGTCACCGCGAGCGAGACCTCGCACCCGGACCTCTTCTGGGCGTTGCGCGGCGGCGGTGGCAACTTCGGCGTCGTCACGTCCTTCGAGTTCAGGTGCCACCAGATCGGCGAGAACGGCATCATCATCGGCGGCCCGATCCTCTACGACCTGGCCGACACCGCCGCGGTCATGAGCTGGTACCGCGAGATCCAGCCGACCCTGCCGGAGGACCTCAGCGGCTGGCTCGGCGTGCTCACGATCCCGCCTGCGCCGCCGTTCCCCGAGGAGCTGTGGGGACGCAAGTCGTGCGCGATCGTCTGGTGCTACTCCGGACCGCACGCCAAGGCCGACCAGGTGCTCGAGCCCATCAAGACGTACGGCTCACCGCTGGTGATGGGGCTGCACGAGATGCCGTACAACATCCTCACCACCGCGTTCGACGCGCTGTACCCAGCCGGGCTGCAGTGGTACTGGCGGGCGGACTTCTTCGAGGAGATCACCGACAAGGCGATCGAGGCGCACGTCTCGTACGCGGAGCAGCTGCCGACCGGGCACTCCACGATGCACCTCTACCCCATCGACGGGGCGGCGGCTCGGGTCGCCGAGGACGCGACGCCGTTCGCCTACCGCAACGGCGGCTGGGCCGGCGTGATCGTCGGCGTCGACCCCGACCCCGCGAACAACGAGGCGATCACCACGTGGTGCAAGGACTACTGGGAGGCGCTGCATCCCACGTCCGCCGGCGGGGCGTACATCAACTTCATGATGGAGGAGGGTCAGGACCGGGTGCGGGCGTCGTACCGCAACAACTACGACCGCCTAGCCGAGGTCAAGGGTCGCTACGACCCGCACAACCTGTTCCACATCAACCAGAACATCAAACCGCAGGGCTAGCGCTCTCGCTCGGCCGAGGCTCTCCGTTGCGTCCGACCAAGTGGGGGCTATACACCACACTTGGTCGGACGCAACGGTGCGGTGCGGTTCGGTGAAGAACGTCAGTCGACGGGTGTGACGTCAAGGGGGACCCCGGTCTCGCGTTCGGAGACGTCCCAGAGGGTCACTATGGCCGAGTCGTTCCCACGTCGCAGCACCGGCACCCGCACCGCCGGTCCGTTGTTGATGAACCGCGGACCGTAGAACTCCCCGCCCTTGGCAGCCGGATCCGTCGCGGCCCGGATCTGCGGCATTGCGCCCTTCTGGACGCTCATGCCGGTGTGCCTGGCCAGCTGGACCCAGAACGGACCCATGAAACCTCCACCGCCCTCGGCGACGGTCCTCACCTGCAGGTCGCTGTGCGAGAGCCCCGGGTGAGCCATCAGGCTCTGCGCCCGCACCCCCGCCTTCTCGAACTCCCGTTGCAGCCCCAGGGCGAAGTGGTAGTTGGCGAGCTTGGACTGACCATAGGCGCGCCACGGCTCGTACTTTCCGTGCAGGTGGGGGTTGTCCGGGTCCACCGGACGCCCGAAGTGGTGGGCCGTGCTCGTGACGGTCACCACCCGCGCGGCATCTGCAGCCAGGATCGCCGGCATGAGCAGCGCCGTGAACGTCCAGTGCCCGAGGTGGTTGACGCCGAACTGCATCTCGTAGCCATCGGCGGTCTTGCGCTCCGGCAGGGCCATAAGGCCGGCGTTGTTGACCAGGATGTCGATCCGGTCGTGGGCGGCGAGGATCTGCTCGGCAGCCTTGCGCACCGAGGCCTGCGAGCCGAGGTCGAGCTCCACCAGCTCGAGCGAGGCGTCCGGGGTCTCGGCCTTGATCTCCTCCACAGCCTTGGCGGCCTTGTCCTGGTTGCGCACTGCCAGCACCACATGCGCGCCCTTGCTGGCGAACACTTTCGCCGTCTGCAGGCCCAGGCCACCGTTCGCTCCGGTGACCACCGCCGTACGGCCGGCCAGGTTCGGCACCGAGTCCACGGTGTACGTCATCGCTGTCCCACTCTCGCTTGGTTGACCTCACCAGCATCACATCCACGCCGGGAAAGGGCACTTCGTCGCACCGGCTCTCGCTCTGGATCAGACCGCCCTAGCCTTGGCCCATGGACTGGTTCGTGGCTGGTGAGCGCGAGATGCTCGAAACCTTGCTCGATGTGCAGCGGGAGGGGGTCGCCGGGCTCCTGTCCGACCTCGACGACGACTCCGCCCGCGCGCGTCTCGTCCCGTCGCTGACGACGCCCCTAGGGCTGGTCAAGCACGCGGAGTTCGTGGAGAAGGTGTGGTTTCACTCCCGCGTCGCGGGCGTCCCGCGCGCCGAGCTGGGCCTGCCGGACACGGTCGACGAGAGCTTCGTGCTCGAGGACGAGGACACGGTCGACTCGGTGCGGGCTGCCTTCCTGGCCGCGTGCGACCACTCGCGGGTCGTTGCCGCCTCCCACGCACTTGACGAGCAGTTTCCCTGGCGGCTGGGCCCGGTGAGTCTCCGCTTCATCTATGGCCACATGATCGCCGAGCTGGCCCGGCACGCCGGCCATGGCGACATCCTCATCGAGCAGTTGAAGGTGGCCAACGCGACCGACGACCCCGACCCTGACCTCGCCCCTGACCCCCTGCGTCCGACTAACTGAGGGCTATAAACCTCAGTTAGTCGGACGTCCCGAGGAGAACCTGCCCAGAGCGTGCGGGAGCACCAGGTCAGGCACTCACCTGGTTCGCGACCTCGGCGGTGCGCTCCTAGGCGGCAGCGGACCGTTCTCGAGCCCACCGATGATTGGGCCAAGCGGCTGATGGAGGGCGCCGTTCGACTGGACGAGCGCGGAGACGATCACTTGCGAATCAGGAGCGAGCCCGGTAGTTTCACTTGTGAACTGCAAGCGATCTTCGGGTCGACCGCAGCCAAGCCTGGAGGCCACGCATGAAGCGGCTCGTCTACACCAACCTGGCTGTGGTCGGTTCGGCCATGTTCACCGGCGTGATGCTGACGATCGGCCTGGCCCTCGGTCGGTACTGGGTTCACCTGCAGCCTCAAGAGTTCGCCAACTGGTTCGAAGCGAACTTCATCCTGTTGCTTCCGTGTGTTGCCGTGACGCTGATCCCCGCGTTCATCGGCGTGCTCTGGCTGCTGAAGCAGGACTGGAACGTTCCAGCCCTGCGCCGAGGCTGGCTGATCGCCCTGGCCGGAATCGGCATAGCGTCACTGATCACCGCCGTCTACCACCTCCCGGTCAACATCCGGCTGTGGGGCCTCGACCAGACCGACGCCGAGGTCACCTCCGAGCTGCACTGGTGGCTAGTCATGCACGTGCCCCGCACCCTGGCCGGTCTCGTCGGCGCGATCGCCGCACTCGGCACCGCTCTCACATCGGCCCGGATGCTCCCCGCCGATTCGAAGACGACGGTCACCAAGACTGCTGACGTCTGAAACGGACACGACCGGTTGTTGCGCCAACCCCAAACCCGTCCAGCCACCACGAAACGAGACCCGACTGATGGGGTCGCCCTATGCGATCGTCACGATCCAGTTCGCCCTTGTCTGATCAGCTTCACGACCGCCTTCCTGCAGTACGTGCTCGGCTCCCTGCAGCGAGCCGATGCGTTCACCGCGATCGCCCCGATCCTGTTGCTCCAGGGGATCAGACTTCTCGGTCTCACCGTTCTCGCGCCCGGTCACCCTGACGACAGCGAGCGCGTGAGTCGGTCCACGAGACTGTTCCATGGAACAGCGAGCAGCGGCCGTCGCAGCCTGATGCTCAATCGACCAACCGTGCGGACGCCTGCTGGGTGAACTGGGCGATGAGCCCCTCACGATGCTCGGCGGCGCCGGCTAGCTCGGGCGGCACCACGACAGGCGTGTTGGCGCTTCCCCAGATCATCAGGTCGACGAGCACGGGAATCAGCTCGATCGCCGGACGACGGGGCACGTAGATCCACCGGCGAGCGTCCTCAGGGTCTCGCACTCGGGCTATGACGCCGGCGTCCCGGAGGCGCTGCAGTCGCTCGGCGAGGGTGTTGCTGGCGATCGCCTCGTCGGCGGCAAGGTCGCCGAAATGCGTGCGACCGTCGATCAGCAGATCGCGCAGCACCACCAACGTCCACCGATCGCCGAGCACGTCGAGCGACGCCGCGACGGGGCACGACGAACGCAGCCTGGGGAGCGACGACGACCGCGGCATGCGCTCATCTTACTTGCAATTCAAGAGCGACCGTGGCGAAGCACGCGCCGTGCACCCGCACACACACCGACCCTCCGACGCCCCGGCCTCACGGATCATGATCAGCTCGTCGCTGGGGGGTCGCAGCGGTCAGGTGCGCCAGGGTGCCGTTAAGGCCCGGCCTGGTGGAGCGTACGGTCGAAGCAGGGAAACGGTGCTGTGTCCACACAGCGCAGGCCCGGCGCAAACGAAGAGGGACATGGCCATGAGCGAGCACGAGGGCACGGCGTCTGTGGAATCGAGCCTTCGACTGGGCACGGGATTCCACGCCAAGGAGCGGGACCACATCGTCGCCGGGTGGGGCAACCTCACCAGCCGACTGTCGTCCTATCGCGAGAGTGCCGTCGAGCTGGAGCTCTCGGTCAAGGAACGCGATACGCCCAGTCAGCGAACAGTGCTCGAGGCCTGGATCGCCGGCAGCGACCGGCTGGTGGCGACGTCCGACCAACCCGACCTCGACCACGCCCTGACCGAGGTGCGTGACGACCTCATCCGCCAGTTGACCGACGCGAAGAACCGGTCCGAGCCCCGCAACCGACGGTCGCTGCGCGAGTCGATCCGCGACCACGACTAGACAGCCAACCAGCGCGTCGACGGAGCCGCTCACATGCCGACCACGAGCACCCGTCGTCGAGGCTCGTCTCCATCGTTCACGGTGGGCTGGGTCGGCTCAGGTCTGGGACGGAGTCCGAGGTAAAGGGCACATCGCTGGCGCCGGAACCCTGCCGGGAGGAGGCTGACCACACCCCGACCGATCGGAGTCCTCGTGGACGCGCAAGACCTCAAGTCTGTCCAGGCGCCACTCAAGCAGCGCTACCGAGACGACGCTGACGCCGCCTTCGTGACGCTCGCCGCGACCGGTGTCCTTGGCGAGGGCGTGACTTGTTCGGTCGCCACCGGCCAAGCCCTCGTAGCGGCTGGGCTGCACCCGGCCAGCGGAGGCGACGGGTTGGCGGTCTGTTCTGGCGACATGCTCTTGCAAGCACTGGTCGCTTGCGCCGGGGTCACGATGGAGGCGGTGGCGACGTCTCTGGGCATCGAACTGCGCGAGGGCCGCGTGCGCGCTGAAGGAGACCTCGACTTCCGTGGCACCCTGGGCGTGGACAAGTCGGTGCCGGTGGGGTTCACGGCCATCCGGCTGACCTTCGACCTCGACACCGACGCGGAGGCCGAGCAGATCGACACGTTGGTACGGCTGACCGAGCGCTACTGCGTCGTGATGCAGACCCTGCGACAGCCACCCGAGGTGACGGTCGCCATGCGCCCAGCTGCATAACGTGCCCCCTCGCCCTTTGCCATCCGCCGCGGTGAATCCCGGCCACCCAGGACACCTGCCTCTGGGCGCAGGACGTCGCCGACGACGAGTCTCCTACCGACCGCCCGCACCCGTCGGGCCAACCAAGGAGTATGGCAATGCCTCGTCGCTACCAACTCGTCGGCGCGATCTCCCTCGTCGTGGGCGGCGCAGCGGTCCTGCTGCAGATCCTCATCACCCCGATGCTCGGTGACCTGACGGGCACCGAGATCGTGGCGAACGCGACCGAGCACCACACCGCGATGGCGTGGGCGTTGGCACTGGACTTCCCGGTGCTACTGGCCGCACCGGCGTTCCTGTTCATCGGGCACCTAGCGGGCGCGCGTACGTCCGTGCTCGCCTCGACGGCCGCAGCGTTCCTGTTCTTCCCGTTCGTCGTGAGCCTGCCGGCTGTGATGGGTCTGGACGGGCTGGCGTTTCTCGCCAGCACGGAGCCGGACCCCGCGGCGATGGGCCACCTCGTCGACAGCTGGGAGAACTCGGCCTGGTTCGCCGTCAGCCTGTTCCCGTACGTCCTGCTCCAGACCGTCGGCGCCATCCTCATGGCGGTCGCGCTGTTCAAGGCCAAGACCGTTCCCGCGTGGGCAGCCATCGCCACGGGCGT
Organism: uncultured Actinomycetota bacterium; assembly: GCA_963819985.1. Lineage (GTDB taxonomy): Bacteria > Actinomycetota > Actinomycetes > DATJPE01 > DATJPE01 > JANPBY01. The sequence continues at coordinate 280,145 of CAWFYH010000004.1, forward strand.
CTGGCCGCTGCTCGGGGTCGTCGGCCAGCTGAGCGGTGTTCGTGCGGTCAGCGGAATCGGCTACGGGGTGCTGTTCGCCACCTGGGTCGTCTTCGCGATGACCCTCCTGCGGGATCGGCAGCCCACCTCGACCGAACCGGCGCTCGCCAACGCCTGACAACCACCGGTCCGAGCGGGAGAATCAGCGGCCATGAACCGGTGGGCCGTCGCCCTGGGTCGCGCGGGCATCGCCCTCGCGGCCCTCGGCGCGGTCGTGTCGCTGATCGTGGTCGCGTGGTGGGACCGCGCTCCGTACCCGGTCCTCATCGCCGTCGAGACGATCCCGATGATTCCGCTCGCGATCGTCGGTGCCAGCGCGGTACGGGCGGTGCCGCGCAACGTCGTCGGTTGGCTGCTGCTCACGGGCGGGGCGTTCATGCCCGTCGCCACCGCTTCGTACCTCTACGCCCGAGCGGTATTCGACCTGGGCTACGACCTCCCGCTCGCCCACCTCGCCGGATGGCTCGACGGCTGGCCGTGGATCCCTGCGCAGCTCGGCATCGCGCTCTTCGTGCCGCTGCTCTTCCCCGACGACCGGCTCCCGTCGAAACGTTGGCGCATCGCGATCGCCGTGAACATCGCGCTCTGCGCGCTGCTCCTCGTCTCGGCGCTCTTCGCCCCCCACCTGCTCGACTGGTCCCAGCAGGACAACCCCACGGGCCTCGGTGGCAGCCCCGGCGACCTGGCGTACGGGCTGATGGACTGCATCGTCCTGGTCGCGCCCATGACTCTCGTGGGTGCCATCGGCTTCGAGATCAAGCAGCGGCACGCCACCGACGCGGCAGCGCGCGCCATCGCCAGACTCGTGCGACCCGCGGTGTGGCTGCTCGTGTTCGCGTGGTGGTCCTGCCTGGTCATCTCGGCGTCCGGAGCGTCACCGGTCTACGCGCTGCCGTTCGAGTCGCTCGGCATGGTGGCCGTCGGCGTCACCTGCTGGATCGCGATCCGGCGCTACGGCCTGTTCGACGCGCGGCTGGTCGTCCGCCGCAGCCTGGTCTACGGCGCGCTGAGCGCCTGCATCCTGCTCGTCTACGCCGTTCTCGCGCTCGTGCTCACGAGGATCGGCGGTTCTCGTGCCACAGCGCCCACCGCGCTGGTCGTCGCGATCCTGATCGCCGTTCCGCTGCGGGACCGCTTGCAGCGCCTCGCGAACCGGCTGGTCTTCGGCCTGCGCGACGACCCGGTGGCGACGCTGCTGTCGCTCGGCGACCAGCTGGAGCGAGCCGCCGCGGTCGACGACGTCCTGCCCGGAGCCGCCCAGTCCCTGCAGCGGACCCTGCGCCTCCAGCACGTGGCGATCCTCGACGGCGACACCCTGGCCGCCGAGGCCGGCCGCCCCAGCGACGGCCGACGGGTGAGCGTGCCGCTGGTCTACGCCGGCGAGACCGTCGGCACCCTCGTCGCCACCCAGTCCGAGGGCGACACCCCCATGGACGCCGAGCGGTACGCGCTGCTCACGAGCATCGCGCGGCCGGTCGCCGCCGCGCTGCGGACGACCGCTCTCACCCGCGATCTCGCGGCCTCGCACGAGCGACTGGTCTCCGCGACGGAGGAGGAGCGCCGCCGGCTGAGGCGCGATCTGCACGACGGCCTGGGTCCCGCTCTGTCCAGCGCGGTGCTGGGCGCCTCACGTGCGAAGGCTCTGATCGACGCACGACCCGATGCGGCTGCGGACCAGCTCAACGCCCTGACCGCCCAGCTGCAGGAAGCCGTCGCCGACGTGCGGCGCCTCGTGTACGACCTGCGGCCGCCGGCCCTCGACCACCTCGGGCTCGTCCGAGCGCTGGACGAGCAGGCCCGGTCACTCGGCAGCTTCACCGTCAGCGGCCCGACAGACCTGCCCGCACTCCCGGCGGCCGCCGAGGTGGCGGCGTACCGCATCGCCATGGAGGCCATGACCAACTCGGTCCGGCACGCGCGCGCCAGCACCGGCTCGGTGGAGATCCGCGTCGACGACGGCCTGGAAATCGTCGTCAGCGACGACGGGGTCGGGATTCCCGACGGTTACCGCGCAGGGGTCGGGATCACGTCGATGCGCGAACGCGCGGCTGAGCTCGGCGGCACGTGTGTCGTCGAAGCCGGCCAGGGCGCAGGGACGGTGGTGCGGGCGTGGCTGCCGACCTAGACGGCATCAGTGTCGTGGTCGTCGACGACCACCCGATGTTCCGGGCCGGCCTCCGGCTGCTGGTGGAGGACGCCGAGGGGCTCGTTCTCGTGGGCGAGGCCGACGATTCCGAGACGGCGATCTCAGTCTGCGAGGAGACCGTGCCCGACGTCGTGCTGCTCGACATCAAGATGCCGGGCTCGAGCGGGATCGACGTCACGCGGCACCTTGCGCAGACCCTGCCGAGCGTCGCCGTGCTGATGGTGACGATGCTCGAGGACGACACGTCCGTGTTCGCCGCCATGCGCGCCGGCGCCCGGGGCTACATCCTCAAGGGGGCCACCCCCGACGACATCGTCCGAGCCATCCGTACGGTCGCCGCAGGGGAAGTGATCTTCGGAGCCGCGCTCGCCCGCCGGATGGGCCACTACTTCACCGCCGGCCGCGACGGAGACGTACATCCCTTCCCCGAGCTGACCACACGCGAGCGCGACGTGCTCGGCCTGATCGCCGACGGTCGCTCCAACTCCGCCATCGCGGCTTCCCTCGGCCTGAGCGAGAAGACCGTCCGCAACAACGTGTCGAACATCTTCGCCAAGCTCCTGGTCGCCGACCGCGCGTCCGCGGTCGTGAAGGCGCGCACGGCCGGTCTCGGCTCGTCCGATCTGGCCTGACCGTTCGGGGTCGCCCTCGTCATCGCCGTTGCACGAGCTGGCCATCGGCGCGGTCAGGACAACAGCCCGACATCTGCCGAGTTGTGCCAGGCTCGACGCATGACCCACGCGCTGGGAGCCGACCAGGTCGACGATGTCCTGACCTCCGGCTCCGAGCGGAGTCCCAGCCGGATGTGGTCATGGCTGTATGGACGCCGGTTGCTCCTCGGGCTGTTGGCCGTGCTTCTCGTAGCCGCGCTGGCCGCCGATCAGTGGCAGCAGCGCCGCGAGATGGAGGCGCTGCTCACCCAGGTCACCGCGGGGGAACAGACGATCGACGCGGCCGCTGGCTCGCTTCAGGTCGTCCTGGACTACTACACCCCGGTGCTCTACGGGCCCGGCGGGGGTGGCGTACGCGACTCGTTCACCACCGACATCGCCGAAGCGGCCACCAAGGGACTGCCGAACACCCGGGCCGCCTCCGCCGACGTCGCATCGGTCGCGGTGCTGCCGTGGCACCGAGCCCTGCGACAGGCGCGGACGGAATACCAGGTGCGGGTCGATGCCTGGACCAGCTACCTGACAGTGCTGACCTCCGATCCGTGGGCCATCCAAGGCAGCGCTGCCGCCCTGCTGCCCTCGACGACCAAGGCGCACGTTGCGCTCACCGCCGCGATCCCCCGCTATGACCAGTCCGCGGCCGAGCGCATCGACGGCCTGCTCGCGCCCTGACTCCCCCGTTTCCTCCTGCACCTCAAGGCACCATGGTCGATGACTTGCGCGTGGCTCTCGTCGCCGTACGACTTTCGGGCAGCAGCTCGATACGGGCGCTGGCATACGCTTCGCGGATGACCCCGGACGAGGTAGGTCGGTATGCGGAGTCGCTGCCGCAGGTCAAGCGAAAGGGAACCGAGTCGCGTCCGGCGTGGTACGTCAAGGACCGCCTTGTCGCGCGCCTGCACGACCCGAACACTCTGGTGATCCGGGTCCCGATGAGCGAGCGAGAGTCGCTGCTGGAGACCTTCCCGGGCAACTTCGGCGTGCCACCTCGCATGGAGGCACATCACAAGATCGAGGCCTATCTTGATCGCGCTCAGGCTCGTGCGGTGCGCGCGGCCATCGACCTTGCCTGGGAGATGCAGCGTCGCTGAGGTTCTACAGCGAAGAAGCAGCGCCGTAGAGAAGGCGTCGCACAGCCGCTCGGGACACAAGGAGGGCGATCACGAGGAGGGTCACCGACACAAAACCACCGAGGCTGACGGCGTCACCGAACACCAGGCCAACGAGCTCCAGGACGACGATCTTGCTGCCGGCCGCGGTCACCCAGAGCAGCAGCGCGGGCAGCGACTTGGCGCGTTTGGTGGTGGCATTCCGCAAGCGGCTGATGATCCTGGCTTTCGCCTTGAGCACCACCTCCAACGTGAGCTTGAGGAGGGCGGCTGTCAGGAGCGACAGCGTGAAGCTCTCGCTGATCACGGCCGGGAAGTACTCGATGAACAGGTTCAGGACGACCACATAGACGAACAGATCGACGACGTGCTCCGGGTGTCGGCTGATCCATCGCATGGGCGGGGGGCTGCTCGCGCCGCTGCGTCCCGCGGTTTCGACCACCGGGACATCCTGCTGCACTCTCCGCAGCGTCGTGCCTGTTCTGCCCCCTAGCCACGGCGTGAATCTCTGGCAGCGCCACAAGGACCGCCCGAATGCTCTCGTCGTTCTCGACCGCCTGGCGCGGGTCGATGCTCGGCTCGCTCCGTGACTTTTCTTGGTTCAGTCCCCGCGACTGGCGAGGGGCAGGGTTCCCGCCGGAGTCGCCGCAGCGAAGCGGTAGTCGTAGACCGGGCGGTATCGGTCGTAGAGAGTGATCAAGACGCTGAAGAGGAAGACGAAGAAGATCAGGCTCGTGACGTCGATCGCGTAGTCCTCGACCGTCACGGCGCGCACGAGCTGGACGATCCCCACGAGCCCGAAGTTCACAGCGACCCTGATCACGAACGCCAACAACACAGAGTCGACTGCACGGCCGCGGCCGGCGTTCCAAAGCCCGAGCGCCGCGTTGACCACCACGAAGACCGTGATCCCGATGAACACCTGCAGGGGGCCAGCGCTCACGCCGGGGAGCACCTCTCCGAAGATCACGCTGAGCAGCCCGATGAGGAAGACCTTCTCCAGCGACGCCTCGGACCAGACCTTTCCGTGCGTGGCCACCCATGCGTCACGATCCTCGGCAGAGGTCATGCCTTCGGGCAGTGGAGGCGCCTTGAACTCCCAGGAGTGGTCCACCGGGTCGAGCCGCGGCCGTACCGCGAACCAGAAGATGCCGAGCAGCGCCAGCAGACCGAGCACGATGAGCGGTCCGAACCACCAGTAGTCGTCAACCGTGTCGGTGAAGTCGAGCTGGGCGATGTGGATCCAGTACTCCTGCGGCAGCTTGACGACGATCCAGATGAACGCCGCGATCCCGACCCAGAACTTCATGCCGTAGCGCGCCACAGACCAGCGCGAGCGGACGGCCTCGAAGGCTATGAAGAAGTATTCGAAGGTGTTGGGGAAGACCATCAGGAGGGCGCGGATCTGACTCAGCTCGAAGGCGACGACACCGATCTGCCGGTAGAAGAACAGAAACCGAGAGACCTTGAACGCGGGCAGGCTCGTCCAGTTGCGCAGGGTCGAGATGTAGGCGACGCCGAGGTAGAACACGTCCATCGCCTTGTCGTAGCCCTGGTAGAACGGCGGGTCGTAGCCGAAGGCCTGGAAGACCGTCTGGTCGACAGCATCGAGGACGAGGCAACCGATGATCGCCGGCAAGGGATAGCGAAGGATCAGCAGCGGCAGCAGGAATCGCGCCGTGACGATGATCGCGAAGAGCACCTCGAAGGGCACAGCGGGAGGTCCTCTCAGGGGCAACCGGCGTCGGTTGCGCGAACCGCGCCTGCCAGCCGACTCGGTCAGCGTAGAGCGGTCACGGCCTCGCACGGTTCTGACCGGCGAAACCGCTCACGCCCTATCATTCACGCCCCGCGCTTAGCAGCCCGGGTGGCGTGGCTCCGCCGGCCGCGATCGAGACCTGGCCTAAGGCCCAGCAGCGGGCCAAGAAGGAGGAAGCCCACAACGACGAGCGCGACCTCGATGATGGCAACACCGGCCGCGGAGGGCACAGTTGCGGACTCTCCTCGGTCCCAGCCAAAAGCCGCCGCGGCCGAGGCGACGGCACCGACGGCGAGGAACGCAGAAGGATCTAGAGCAGGGAAGCGAATGTGCAAGAGTTCGCCGAGATCCTCGAGCGGAGATCGAACGATCCGCGTTGGGCAGGCATCGAGTCGCCGAAGCAACGAGCGAGCGCGTAGGACGCTGACGCTGGCAAGAACAGCGACCGCCGGGCCCACGAGCAGCATGAACGCGGAGGCGTTCCCAGGCACCGCTCCACCGGCAGCCACCATGGTCAGACCGGCGAAGGTGAGCGCACACCCGTTGCGACGACATAGCAGCGAGAGGTCCGAGGCGCTCGCCGGACAGCGGCGCAGCGTGGCGGCCTGCAACGCCCCGAGCACTGCGGCCACCGCCGCGGTCTGCGCGGCGGCGAAGAAGACGACCGCCCATACGAGCACTGCGGATGCGTCACTATTCGAAGCATTCACCAGCCCCAGTGTCGAAGCGCCGACCGCCAGCACCGCCGCGCTCGTCGCGAAGGCTGAGCTGCGAGCACGTCGTACCGCCGAATCGGCGTCGAACGCAGCCGCGATCTCAGCTGCGCTGCCGAACCGTCGGACGGCCTCCCCCGGCCCGTGCTGCGCCGCGCAGTCCTCGAGGTGATCGCGGCACTCGCGCAGCAGCCGCCTTCGCGCTGCCCCACGCACGATCAACAGTCCAGCCAGCTCGTCCAAGACCGTATCGATCTCGCTCATGCGAGACCCCGGATCACTCGCTCAACCGCTGTCGAGAAGCGTCGCCACTCCCCCGCCGAGGCCGATGCCTCACGGCGACCCGCCGCGGCAAGCCGGTAGACCCGCCGCCGTCGGCCGCCTTCGGTGCTCCACTTGCTCGTGACCAGTCCACGTCCCTCGAGCCGTCGCAGCGCCGGATACAGCGACCCCTCGGGGACCACGAACTCACCACCACTGCGATCGGCCAGTCGCTGGCACAGGGCATACCCGTGGCCGGGCTCGTCGGCAAGAACGGCCAGGAGCAGGCCTTCCAGATGTCCTCGGAGCTGATCAGGCTGCATGCCCCGAGATTACTAAGACAGTCTATGTATTGTCCAGATTGAGATCATCGGACAAAGGATCCGTGGTCAGCGGTTGAGCTCCTGGGCGAGCATGACGATGATTCCGCTAGGCCCGCGGACGTACGTGAGCTTGTAGACGTCACCGTAGATCGCCACTCCACGCAGCGGGTGGCAGCCGTGCCGCGCAGCGATCTCGAGGGCCGCGTCGAGGTCGTCCACGGAGAAAGCGACCCGGTGCATGCCGATCTCGTTGGGCAGGGTGGGCTCGGTCTCGATCGCGTCGGGGTGGATGTATTCGAAGAGCTCGAGGCGACCGTTGCCGTCCGGCGTCTGCAGCATGGCGATCTTGGCGTGGTTGCCGTCGAGTCCGACGGCGGTGTCGGCCCACTCTCCACTGACCGTGTCACGACCGAGGACCTGCAGCCCGAGGTCGGTGAAGAAGGCGATGGTCGCTTCGATGTCGCAGACGGCGATGCCGACGTTCTCAAGCTTGATGGGCATCTCGTGGACGCTACCAAGACCTTCGACACCGGTTGTTCACCAACAGGGACCATGATCACAGGCATGAGCTCTGCCCGCAGCGACAAGCGCAGGTGAGGTGATGCTGCTCAGGAGCGCCCAGGCCCACGACCCTCGCACCCTGGTCGACGTCATCTTGTCGACGCTGGCCAGCTATCCGGATGCTCCCGCGATCGACAACGGTGCCGAGGTGCTGACCTACGCGGAGTTCATCGAGGCGGCCGAGGAGGTCGCGGCGGCGCTCGCCGAGCTCGGGGTGGGACGCGGCGACCGGGTCGGTGTCCGGATCCGGTCTGGCACCGTAGAGCTCTACGTGGCCATCGTCGGCATCCTGCTCGCCGGTGCGGCGTACGTCCCCGTGGACGCGGACGACCCCGACGAGCGCGCCCGTACCGTCTTTCACGAGTCCGAGGTCGCGGCAGTGATCGGCGACGAGGTGTCGATGACGCTGCGAGGGGCGCCGCGAGCTCCGGTCCCGCTCGAGCAACCTACGCCCGCGGACGACGCCTGGATCATCTTCACCTCCGGTTCGACGGGCACCCCCAAGGGAGTGGCCGTCACGCATCGCTCCGCAGCGGCGTTCGTCGACGCCGAGGACCGGCTGTTCCTGCGCGACCGGCCGCTCGGCCCTGGGGACCGGGTGATGGCGGGACTCTCGGTGGCCTTCGACGCGTCGTGCGAAGAGATGTGGCTCGCTTGGCGTTCCGGGGCCTGCCTCGTACCGGCGCCGCGCTCTCTGGTCCGCAGCGGGATGGACCTGGGCTCCTGGCTCACTGCCAACGACATCACCGCCGTCTCGACCGTGCCGACCCTGTTGCTGCTCTGGCCCGCCGACGCACTGTCGCGGGTGCGGCTGCTGATTCTCGGCGGGGAGGCCTGCCCCCCGGAGATCGGCGCCAGATTCGCCACTGATGACCGCGAGGTGTGGAACACGTACGGACCGACCGAGACCACCGTCGTCGCGTGCGGCGCCCGGGTCACCAGCGGGTCACCGGTGCGCATCGGACTGCCGCTCGACGGCTGGGACCTGGCCGTGGTGAATGACCGCGGTCACCAGGTCGCGGTGGGTGAGTCGGGCGAGCTCATCATCAGGGGGGTCGGGTTGGGGAGGTATCTCGATCCGGCAAGGGACGCGGAGAAGTACGCGGGGATGCCCACCCTCGGCTGGGCTCGGGCCTACCACAGCGGTGACCTGGTTCGCTATGAGGAGGAGGGCCTGGTCTTCCTCGGCAGGGCCGACGACCAGGTCAAGATCGGCGGGCGGCGCATCGAGCTCGGCGAGATCGACAACGCGTTGCTCGACCTGCCCGGCGTGACCGGCGCCGCGGCAGCCGTACGCACCACCAGCTCTGGCAACTCCCTGCTCGTGGGGTACGTGACCGTGGCCGACTCCTTCGACCCGGCAACCGCTCGGGAGCACCTGCAGCAAGGGCTGCCGGCTGCCCTTCTCCCACGACTGGCACCGGTCGATACCTTGCCGACCAAGACCTCGGGAAAGATCGATCGAGACGCACTCCCCTGGCCCGTGCCCGGTGCCGCCAGTCGGGCCCATCCTGAGCTGGAAGGCACAGCCGCCTGGGTCCAGCTGCTGTGGGACGAGGTCCTCGGCGCGGGAGACGGCGCCGGCGCCGACACCTTCTTCTCGTTGGGCGGCGGCAGCCTGACCGCCGCCCAGCTGGTCGGCCGACTGCGCGAACGGTTTCCCGAGACGACGGTCGCCGACGTCTACGACAACCCGACGGTCACCGAGCTCGCCCGGGCGCTCGACGACATGGCGACGCCGGCGTCTCGGACCAACCGCTCGGTCCACCCCGTCCCTCTCAAGACACAAGTCAGCCAGGTGGCCTGCACCATCCCGCTCCGCGCGCTCACCGGCGTTCGCTGGCTCACCCTGATGGCCGTGGCCAACAACCTGGCCTCGACCTGGCTCGACATTTCCTGGCTCCCGACCCTGGCCTGGGGATGGGTGATCGTCGGGTGTTCCCTGTTCGTCTGGTCACCAGGGCGGATGGCCCTCACCGCGATGGGTGCTCGCTCGCTGCTCCGGGGAGTGACTCCTGGCGACTACCCGAGAGGTGGCAGCGTCCACCTGCGCATGTGGCTCGCCGAGCGGTTGGCCGACGAGATGGGCGCCGCCAATCTCGCGGGCGCTGTCTGGATGCGCTACTACGCGAGGGCCCTCGGGGCCACCGTCGGCAGCCACGTCGACCTGCACTCGATCCCACCTGTCACAGGGTTCCTCACCCTCGGCGATCGATGTGCCGTCGAACCCGAAGTGGACCTGCGCGGCCACTGGCTCGACGGCGACGTGCTGCGCATCGGGCGCGTCGAGGTGGGTGCGGACGCCCGGATCGGCGCCCGGAGCATGCTCGCCCCCGGCGCCAGAGTCGCTGCAGAAGCCGAGATCGCCCCGGGTTCGGCCGTGTTCGGCGACGTCCCGGCCGGTGAAGCCTGGTCGGGCGCGCCGGCTCGAAGGGCCGGAACCTCACGTGGTCCCTGGGGCTCGGCGCGGCCGCCGCATCGGCCGGGGTGGCTCGCCCTGTACGGCGGCGTCGCCGTACTGATCGCCGCCCTGCCCTACCTCGCCGTCGTCACCGGGCTGCTCGTGCTGGTCCCCAGGCTGAGCGATGACACCTCGCTCGACCAAGGCTTCACGACGGCGCTGGTCTGGCTGCCGTTGTCCGTGGCTGCCGGGGCGGTCGTGCTGGTGGCGGCCATCTGGCTGCTCGTCCGCGTGCTGTCGATCGGTCTGGAAGAGGGACCGCACCCCGTTCACGGCCGACAGGCTTGCCAGGCCTGGGCGATCCTTCGCGTGCTCGACGAGGCCCGGACCTGGCTGTTCCCGCTGTACTCGAGCTGGCTGACCCCGGCCTGGTTGCGAGCCCTCGGCGCACGGGTCGGCAAGGACGTCGAGGCGTCGACAGTGCTCCTGATCCCCTCCCTCACGACGGTCGGCGACGGCGCCTTCCTGGCCGATGACACGCTTCTCGGAGGCTACGAGCTCGGCGGAGGCTGGCTGCGGGTGGGACGCGTCAAGGTGGGGAAGCACGCGTTCGTCGGCAACTCCGGGATGACGGCGCCGGGTCGCAAGGTTCCCAAGCAAGGGCTTGTCGCAGTCCTGTCGGCCGCCCCACGACGTACCAAGGCGAAGTCGGGGACCTCCTGGTTGGGGAGCCCGCCGGTCAAGCTGCGCCGCGATGTGGCGGCCGTGGACGACAGCCGCACTTACCACCCACCACCGCGTCTCAGGCTGGCGCGTGCCGGTGTCGAGGCCCTGCGGCTGGTCCCCGTGATGGCGTACTTCGCGCTGGGCCTGGGTGTCGTTTTCCTGCTCGAGTGGATCGTCGCGGCCAGCAGCTGGGCCGTTGGCGTCGCCGGGTCGGCCTTCGTGATGCTGGCGGCTGGCCTTGTCGCTGCCAGCGCCACCAGCGCTGCCAAGTGGGTGCTGGTGGGCCGGGTCCGGAAGGGCGAGCGCCCACTCTGGAGCCCGTTCGTCTGGCGCAACGAGCTTGCCGACACCTTCGTCGAGTTCCTCGCCGCTCCCTGGTTCGCCCGCGCGAGCGCCGGGACGGCGGTGCTGAACATGTGGCTACGGTCCCTAGGGGCGCGGATCGGCAAGGGTGTCTGGTGCGAGACGTACTGGCTCCCGGAGGCCGACCTGGTCGAGCTGCGTGACGGAGCGACGGTCAACGAAGGGTGCGTGGTGCAGACCCACCTGTTCCATGACCGGGTGCTCAGCCTGGACAGCGTCGTCCTGCGCGCGGGCGCAACGCTCGGCCCGCACAGCGTGATCCTTCCGGCGGCCGTGCTCGGCCATCACGCTACCGTCGGTCCAGTGTCGTTGGTGATGAGAGGCGAATCCGTGCCCGACAAGACGCGCTGGATCGGCAACCCGATCGGGCCGTGGGTCGACGAGGAGCCGATCGGGAGCGTCGAGTGAGGCATCGGCCAGCCGGGCCGGACGAGTACTTTCCACGCTTCGGTGACGATTCCTACGACGTCCTGCACTACGACCTCCAGCTCGACTATCGGGTCGACGGCAACCACCTCGAGGGCCGTGCCGAGCTGCACGCGATCGCGCTCATGGACCTGGACCAGCTGCATGTGGACCTGCACGGGCTGAAGGTCAGCAGAGTTCGTCTCGACGTCGGCCAGGTGAGCAAGTTCCGTGCCTCCGGCAACAAGCTGGTGGTCCGAACGAAGGAAGTCATGGAGCGGGGCCGTGAGTTCCGCCTCGTGGTCCGGTACGCCGGTCGGCCACGCCCGATCGCCGACGGTGACGGTGGCATGGGCTGGGAGGAGCTGACGGAGGGGGTCCTGGTCGCCGGCCAGACCAACGGGGCCGCGACGTGGTTCCCCTGCAACGACCGGCTCACCAACAAGGCGAGCTATCGCATCGAAGTGACGACCGCGTCGGCGTACCGCGTTGTGGCCAACGGACTCCTGACGTCGCAGCGAGTTGCTGCTGGGACCACCACCTGGGTCTACGAGCAAGCCGAACCGATGGCCACCTACCTGGCCACTGTCCAGATCGGCCCGTACGCCAGCCTGGACATCGCCTCGACGCCGGTCCCGATGAGGGCAGCGCTCCCGGAAGGCCGCCTCGCCGACTACGACGCGGGCTTCGGCCAGCAACCGGCGATGATGGATCTCTTCGTCCGCAGCTTCGGCCCGTACCCGTTCAATGCCTACACGGTCGTGATCACCGAGGACCCGCTCGAGATCCCGCTCGAAGCGCAGAGCATGGCCGTGTTCGGGTCGAATTTCCTCAATGACGGCTGGGACTCGGTCCGCCTCATCGCGCACGAGATGGCCCACCAATGGTTCGGCAACAGCGTGACCGCTGCCGCCTGGCGTCACATCTGGCTGCACGAGGGCTTCGCCTGCTACGCCGAGTGGCTGTGGTCAGAGGAGTCCGGTGGGCCGTCAGCCGACGACCAGGCGAAGCGGCACTGGAAGCTGTTGTCGGGCGCCGCGCAAGACCTGGTGCTCGCCGATCCCGGCCCTGACGACATGTTCGACGACCGCGTCTACAAGCGTGGGGCCCTGCTGTTGCACGCCCTCCGCGTCACCGTTGGCGACGAGACCTTCTTCACGCTGCTGAGAAGGTGGGCGAGAGACCACGCCTACGGTTCGGTCACGACCGAGATGTTCGTCGATTTGGCTAGCGAGCTCGCCGGCCAGCCCCTCAACTCGTTGTTCGACAGGTGGCTGAACGAGAAGGAGCTACCCGCCCTTCCGCGCCGATCCGCCTGACGTCCAGCGGCGGTCTGGTCTGTGAGAGAACCGTCAGGGCCACGACATGGCGGGCAGTGACCGTGACGTCGTACATCTGGGCGGGGACGTCACCGGTGAATTCAGGCGGCGCTTCGAGCAGCCGTGGCGGTGACTCGGTGGCGGAGCTGAGTCGAATCGTCGACGGGTCGATCCGAAGTCCGGTCCCCATCGCCTTCAGCAACGATTCCTTGCGGACCCACGTACGCATCTCCTCGAGTGAGCCGTCCACCCGCTCCATCGGGTGAAGAGCCACCCGAGCCAGGGCCGGGTCGGCGTTGTCAGGCACGCACTCGACATCGACCCCGATCGGACCCGCGTCGCTCAGCGCCACGACCGTCAGGTCGCGCGTACGGCTGATGCTCACCCACGGCAGCCTGGTGCCGTTGACGGGCGCAAGGACGGGCCGCCCGTGACTGTGGCTGCCGCACGCAGGGCACACCCGAGCAACCCTGATCGCCTCGGGAACGAGACCCCACCACCGTGCTGCCTCGTCACGGATCAGCTGCGCCGCCGTTGCTGGCTCCGACGAAGGACTCCAGGCGAGGCAGCTTCTTGGCACCGGCGCTCTCGATCAGCGCAGGACGGCGATGAGCTCAGCCTTGGACTTCCTGCTGAAGCCAGTGAGGCCCCTCGCGCGGGCCTCCTCGCGAAGCTGGACGACCGTCCAGCTTGCGTCCGGGGATGCGGTCGGCTCAGCACTCGTTGCTTCCGGCGACGGACGACCGGGGGTGGTGGTTGGCGCTGTGGACGCCGCCCGGTCTTTCGCCAGCCGCTTCCGCAGCTGGGCAACTCTGGCTTGGGACGACTTGGCGGCCGCCTCGTTCCGCCGGGCCTTCTTCTTCCACCGCTTGGCATTGGCCCGCGCGGCCTCGAGTTTGGCCTCGAGTTTGGCCACCTTCGCCTTGGGCTTCTTCTGCTTCTTGGCCGCCACCCGCTACCTCCTGCCGGAACGATGGCCCCATCATGCCGTGTCCGAGGGCGCGTACGGCCGTGGAAGGGGCCACCCGTTCGGGTCACGTGAGGTTGGAAGTTTGACCTCAACCTTCCTGGACGACATCGATCGAGATCTCCAACGCCGGCACCGACCCTCGGTTCTCGAGCCAATGGACGGTGTTGCGATCCTCGGGCCAGCCCAGGCCCGGACCGTAGTCCGTGGCAGTCCCGTCCCGGTGGTCGGTGATCGTGCCCTCAAGCACGAACACCGTTCCCGGTCTTCCGACGTGGTCGTGGACCGGGCCGAACACCGCGCCGGGCGCGAACGTGAACTTCCGCATCCGAAGCTGCAGGCCGTCCATACCCGCAATCTCCGGCCCGAGGTCGATCGTGGCTAATACCTCGGCATCGACACCGTTGGTCTCCGGTACGTCTTCGTCGCTCATCAGCCCGCCTCTGTCCTGTTCATGAACGCGACGCTACTGCCGCGCAGCATCGTTCCCCGCGCCCTCCGTCGAATGGGACGTGGCTCGTTTGGCCGGTACGACGCTCCCGAGGGACGGCGCACCTCTGTGCAGCCAGTGGCCAACGCAAGCAGCGCCCGGTGCGCGCGTAGACGTTCAGACTTGACCTCGGCCACTGGGTCGGCGCACAAGAACCGACACTGGGTGCTGATCCTCGTTGTGCGAACTACGAGATCGACGTATGCGCCTGAGCACCGGGCGGAGGCGGAAGCGACGTTTCGAACGTCTGTCGATCGTGGCTGCGCTGCAATGGCTCCTGACTGGCGATTCTGGCTCCGATCACGCCCACCCATGTGACGAGAAGGACATCGAGGAGGCGTTCCGTGGTGCCAACCCATGGGTATGGAGTGATCGTCCACAGGAGGAAGGCGGCACCGATCCCGGCTGCGGTTGCGCGGCTGTACCGAGCCCATGGCTGGGGCAAGACGGTGGCCAGGATGAGAGCGGCTCCCGTGACGCCGAGCAGGGTGGCGATGGCACCGAGCGCGTCGGCCCAGTCCCCAACCGTCGTGAAGGTATGGCCGTCGCAACTCGGTATGGACTCCTCGCAGCTGCTTCTCCCGAGCACGCCACCAACGGCTGTTCCTGCGCTGGCGAGCGCGAGAAGTGCGCAACCGGCCAGGCGGTGGTCGCTTCGTGGTAGCCAGTGATGCAGGCCGATGGCGAGAGCGGCGATGGCGACCGCGAGTGCGGTCTCCCCCATCATGACCAACCATGGCCTTGGTGCGGCTGTGGCGTTGAGCGCGCTGATGTCGTAGCGCCATGAGCCGCGCCAGAGCACCATCGCGAGCGTCCACATGGTGACCTCGGTGAGGGCGCCGAGGGCCGAAATCCAACCGAGCAGTCTCATGAAGCGACGCGGCGTCGCCTGACCAGGAATCCGAGGCCGAGACCTATCGCGGCCACCACGCTGGTGATCGGCACGACCCACACGACGATGCCGTAGCTGGAGCCGTGCTCTGGCGCTGACAGGGTCAACGCCGTGGCGGCGATGACTGCGAAGAGCGCTTGGAGCCCGATGGCGGTCCGCTTCGAGGCGAGCCAGCCGGCCAGCACTCCTCCGATGAGGGGCAGGAAAAGGGCCATTGCCTGTCTCCTTTCATGCTCTGCACTACAGAGTTATTGAGAACGTTAACTCTGCGGCGTAGAGTCTGGCAAGTGCAGGACCCGCTAGCTGCAGAACTCGTCTACCGGGAGACGGTGGCCACCCGTGAGCGGGCTCGCGCGATTCGCCGTGCCGCGACCCTCCCGATGCGCTTCCTTGCGGTGGCCTTTCTCGGGGGCGCCGTCGCGGTCCTGGTCATCGGGCAGTACCACCTGCTGTTCTATTACGCCCCCGCCTACGCCATCGCGTTCACCGCATCGGCCCGGTCGTATCGGCGCTACGCAAGAACACATGGATTGCTGCTGCCGCTGCGCCCCTGGGTGCTCATCCTGACCGCAACCCTCATCGGAGGGGCCACGGCGTCGCACACCGGCCTGACCGAGGGCAACCAGAACCTCAGCGACTTCGGGCCGTTTCTGGTTTTCGCCGCCGGGGTGCTGGTCACCGCTGCGTGGCTAGGCTCGCGGCGGCTCGCCTTCACCGCCCTCGCCATGGTCGCTATGACCGGAGTGGTTGCGCTGTTCGCCAGCCAAGGCGTCGCTGTGGCTCTTCAACAAGCCGCCTACGGGATCCTGCTCTGGCAGGCTTCAGTCCCCGGCGCCTAGGAAAGGACAGGGAAACTGAGCGACCATCCGATCCATGACCTGGATGACGACGTCCATCAGCGCGTCCGGCTTGGAATCCTGGCCGCGGTCAGCGGTCTGGCTCGAGTCGACTTCTCCTACCTCAAGCGGCAGCTCGGACTCACCGACGGCAACCTCGGCCGTCACCTCGAAGTGCTCTCCGAAACGGGACTGGTCAAACTGACCCGTGACACCGCAGGCGGACGGCCCCGCACCTGGGTCTCCATCACCGCCAAGGGCAGGCGGGCGTTGCGCAAGGAAGTCAATGCCCTGCAGAAGATCATGTCGCAGATCGATCAGGCGGACATCGACCAACCCTCACCAACCAGCTCCTCGGCGAGGGCGGCCGACGACTCGTCCTAGCGGAAGACATCCTTTCCCGGCTCGGTTCCGGGTAGGCCTCCGCGTCATTTGTCGCGCTGGCTTGGTCAGGGAGCAATGAGATCGTTGGCGGAGGTCTCGTCCGGACGCATCCCTATCGTGGACCTCATGACGAGCAGCTTCGGCTTCACGCCCGGCCAGCCACCCGAATGGGACATCGAGCGCTTCATGCGCGGCGACGAGATCGACACGGCCGTGATCACCTTGGAACGTAACCGGCTCACGTTCGCGTGGAAGTGCGCCGATGTGGGCGCCGAGGGACTGGGTCGCACGCTCGGCGCGTCGTCGGTGACCCTGGGAGGCCTGCTCAAACACCTGGCGTGGGTCGAGGAGCTCTATTTCCAGAACCGACTCGCCGGTCGCCAAACCATGGCGCCGTTCGACCAGCTGGACCTCGAGAGGGACTGGGAGGACTGGGCCTGGAGTACGGCGGCCGACGACAACCCTGACGCCCTACGTGCGCTCTGGGTCAAGACCGTGCACCGCTCCCGCAACGCGCTGGCCCAGGCGCTGTCCCGCGGTGGGCTGGAGCAGACGACCCACGACGGGATGAGCCTGCGCCGGTTGCTGGTCGACATGATCGAGGAGTACGCCCGCCACACGGGGCACGCTGACCTGCTCCGCGAGCAAGTCGACGGGGCTACCGGAGAGGGCGCACCGACAGACTTCCCGACACCCTGAGGGGCCCGGCCGCTCGAAGTCGGGCGTCCATGGGTGGTGCGGGTTCACCCTCGATCACTCGGCGCCGCTAGATGATCTCCGCGACCGGCCGGGGCCATACACGTTGAAGCGGAACTCCACGACGGGCAGGTCAGCCGTCTGGAGTCTGCTGGTGCACGAGCAGCGTGCGGTCCGGCAATCGGTAGGTCGATGCCAAGGTCGCGCTGTATTCCAGGTCACCGCGCTTGCCGTTGAACGTGTAGACGACGACCGCAAAACCGTCGCCGCCGACGATGGAGGCCGACTCGAGACGGACCGCGTCCCACCCAGGCGAAGCGTCCATGGTGGCCACACACGCCGACTTGTCGAGCACGGCGCCGGGGACGATCACCCGCGCTTCGTCCGCAAGGATCTCGCGGTACTCCGCGCCACCACCAGTGGCGAGACGGTGCTCGATCTGCATCAACTCGTCGAGGAGACTCATACGGCTAGCAAACCTCGACGAGCACGCCCGATCAAGCGGCCGCATCCTCGCTGTGCCGATCTCCGTCAGCCCGCCACGTCTTGTCGAAGCGAGCATCCAGCAATGAGAACCGCAGGCGTCATACCTTTCCGAAGCGGAACTCCACGACGTCGCCGTCGGCCATGACGTAGTCCTTGCCTTCCATCCGCGCGCGCCCGCGCGCCCGCGCCTCGGCGGTCGAACCGGCATCGACGAGGTCTTCGTAGGAGATCACCTCGGCCTTGATGAAGCCTTTCTGGAAGTCGGTGTGGATCACTCCTGCCGCCTCCGGGGCCGTGGCGCCCTTGCGGATCGTCCACGCGCGCGCTTCCTTCGGCCCCGCCGTGAGATAGGTCTGCAGCCCCAGCGTGTCGAAGCCGACCCGGGCGAGTACGGCGAGCCCGGGCTCATCCACCCCCATGGACTGGAGCAGCTCCAGCGCCTCGTCGTCCTCGAGCTCGGTGAGCTCGGCCTCGATCTTGGCGTCGAGGAAGATCGCCTCCGCGGGCGCCACCAGGGCGGCCAGCTCCGCGCGAAGATCCTCGCTGGCCAGCTCATCCTCGTCGAGGTTGAAGACGTAGAGGAACGGCTTCGCCGTCATCAGCTGCAGCTCGCCCAGAAGCGTGCGGTCCAGCCCTGACGCGAAGACGGTCTGGCCTGCGTCGAGAACCTTTTGGGCCTCCTCGGCGGCAGCCAGAACTGGCGCGCGTTCCTTGGCCGTACGAGTCTCCTTCTGCAGTCGTGGCAACGCCTTCTCCAGCGTCTGCAGGTCGGCCAGGATCAGCTCGGTGTTGATCGTCTCGATGTCGCCCGAGGGCGAGACCCGCCCGTCGACGTGCACGACGTCAGGATCGTCGAAGACGCGGATGACCTGGCAGATGGCGTCGGCCTCGCGAATGTTGGCCAGGAACTTGTTGCCCAGCCCGGCTCCCTCGGACGCGCCCTTGACGATGCCGGCGATGTCGACGAACTCCACTGTGGCCGGCAGCTCGCGAGCCGAGCCGAAGATGCCGGCGAGTACGTGCAGCCGCGGATCGGGTACGGCGACCACGCCCACATTGGGCTCGATCGTGGCGAACGGGTAGTTGGCCGCTAGGACGTCGTTCTTGGTCAGCGCGTTGAACAACGTGGACTTGCCCACGTTGGGAAGGCCGACGATGCCGATCTGAAGAGCCACGGCGGAGCAGTCTAGGTGGCGGTCGGCACCGCGCCGGGATCAGGTGAGGCGGCTCAGCGCGAAAGCGGTCATGGCGTCACCGAGCCACTGCGCGAAGCCTGGGGACATCGCCTCGTAGCGGGCGCGGAAGCCCGGGTGCTGGACGTACATGTCACCTAGTCCGGCGTACGCCTCCGCGCTCGGATCGCCAGCCCAATAACGCCCCGTCAGCTCCCAGTGGTCGCGAAGCGCATCCAGGACCTGGCCGTCGTCGGGCGCAGCACCCGCGACCATCAGGCCGACCAGGGTCTTCTCGATGCGCGTCCGATCGGCCTCGAGGGCGGCAATGCCCTCCTTGCCCATCGACTTGACCGCCGCCCACGACTGGTCGATCGCCTGCTGGCTGACACCCCAGTCCTCGACCAGCTCGCGCTCATAGCCCTTCTGTCGCTCCGGGTCGAAACCCTCGAACAACGCTTCCTCACTCATGTGCTGACCTCCCTCAAGGTCCTCGATCGTGCGCTGCACGGTGACCACCAGCCGCTCGAGCCGGTCGCGCTCGACGAGCAGCCGCGCCTTGTGTTCGCGCAGGGCCTGAGCCCGGTCGGCTGTGCCGTCCACGACAGAACGGATGGTTGACAGGCTCAGACCGAGCTCACGCAGGAGGAGCACCTCCTGCAGCCGGAGCAGCTCCGGTCGGCCGTACACCCGCATGCCGCCCGTTGTCTTCGCCATCGGGACGACCAGGTTCAGGCGGTCGTAGTGCCGCAGGGTGCGCGAGGTGAGGCCGGTCATCCGCACAACCTCCGAGGTCGTCCACGAAGTCGCGGGGACCGGCTCACTGCGCATGCCTAGAACCGTAGACGTTGACGTAACGTCAAGCGCAATCCCAGCTGGGCCGCGAACTGGTGTCTTCCGAGCTCGCCGCTGGCGTGCCGCGGAGAAAGTTGTCGGCGATTGCTGCAACGCTTCGACCGTGTCCTTCTCCAACGTCGTGCTGTTCCTCGCCTCAGCCATGCTGGGCCTGGCGGGCGGCGTCGCGCTCGCCTCGGCGGCGGCACGGCGTTCGACCACGATTCTCGAGCGGCGGGCCACGGCCGCTGAGCACGAGGTCGTCGCTCTGACCGCGACCCTCGATGCCGAGCGGGCCGCGGCCGAGTCGAGACTGCAGGCGCTGCGCGACGCCGAGGCCGATCAGTCGGAGCGCTTCCAGGCGCTGGCTGCCCACGCGTTGCGCAGCAACAACGAGGCATTCCTCGCTCTGGCCGACCAACGGCTGCGTACGGCGCACGAGGCGCAGGCGGCCGAGCTGGGCAAGCGGACCACGGAAGTCCAGCAGCTGGTCGCGCCCATCCAGGAGACACTCGGCAAGGTCGCGGAGTCCATCCGCGAGACCGACAAGTCCCGGGCGGCGTCGCACGCCGGGCTCATGGAGCAGGTGCGCATCGCCACCGAGACGTCCCAGTCGCTGCGCTCGGAGACTGCCACGCTGGTCAAGGCTCTGCAGGCGCCGCAGGCTCGAGGCGCGTGGGGCGAGATGCAGCTGCGGCGTGTGGTCGAGCTAGCGGGCATGCTCGAGCACTGCGACTTCACGACCCAGGTCAGCGTGACCACCGAAGACGGCACGACACGCCCCGACCTCGTGGTGCACCTGGCTGGCGGAAAGCAGATCGTCGTTGATGCCAAGGTCTCCCTCGCGGCGTTCCTCGACTCCACCCAGTCTGAGGACGTCGACGTGTCGCAAGCTCGACTCGTCGCCCACGCACGCCACATGCGCGATCACGTCAACGCGTTGGCCAGCAAGTCCTACTGGCGCCAGTTCTCCAATGCGCCCGACTTCGTAGTGCTGTTCGTTCCAGGGGAGTCCTTCCTGGTCCACGCGCTGGCTGCCGACCCAGGGCTGCAAGAACACGCCATGGAGCAGCAGGTCATCATCGCCACCCCCTCGACGCTGCTCAGCCTGTTGCGCACGGTGTCGTACGCATGGAAGCAGGAGGCGCTGGCCGACAACGCGCGGGTGGTCTTCGACCTGGGCCGGGAGCTCTATGACCGGCTCGGCACCCTGGGGGGTCACGTCGACAAGCTCGGCCGAGCGATCGGCACCGTCGTAAAGGACTACAACACCGCCGTCGGCTCGTTGGAGGGCCGAGTGCTCACCAGCGCTCGACGACTCAAAGACCTGAAGTTCGTCGACGACGAGCTCCCGGCTCCACGCGTGCTCGACGCGGCGATGGTGCGCCCCCTGACAAGTCACGAGCTGCTGCTTCCGCCGGACGTCCCTGCGCTCGAACACCGCGAGACCTCGCTCGACCGCGAGTTGTCCACCGATGACCGCTACGGCATCGAAGGGCCAGCTCAGGCCACGCTCGACATGACCTCCGGAAGCGATGACCCGGGCGACGTCCCAGGTAGCCTCGAAGCGTGAGCCAACTCCCGGCCGACCTCACACCGCGCAGCGATGACGCTACGGCGCCCAGGGCGCGAGTCCAGCGGGCCGAGCACGGACTGACCGCGCCAGGCGTGGTCGTCATCGTTCTCGCGGGGAGTCTGGTCGGGCTGCTCATCGATCGATTCACCATCGACTCGGGATTGATCTTCGGCGTGGCCTTCATCGCCTCATCGGTCTACGCCGCGGTGCAGGTCCGGCCAAGAGACCTGCTGAGCGCAGTCATCGTCCCGCCACTCGTCTTCTTTCTGCTCGCGGTCGGTGCATCCATCCTCGACGGCAGCGGCGGCGGGTGGTCAGATCACGTCCTCGATCTGCTCTCCCAGCTGGCCACCCGCGCGCCGGCACTGTGGGTGGCCACCGTGGCAGCTGCTGCAATCGTGCTCGTCCGACACCGCCGCGCGACTAGATCCTGAGCTCCGATCCAAGGTTCACTTGCTCGCAGCCTTCAGGTCCCGACGAAGTTCGGGAGGTAGGGCGAACAGCAGCTTCTCTTCGACCGAACGCACCTCTTCGACGTCATCGAACCCTTGCGCCGCAAGCCATTCGAGGACCCCGCGCACCAAGATCTCCGGGACCGAAGCGCCGCTGGTGACCCCCACGACGCGCACGCCGGAGAGCCACTCAGGCTGAATGTCTGCCGCCCGGTCAACCAGGTGAGCTGAGCCTGCGCCCGCCTCCAACGCGACTTCCACGAGACGGACCGAGTTCGACGAGTTGGTCGAACCGACGACGATGACCAGATCACACCTCTCGGCGATCTGTTTCACCGACTGCTGCCGGTTCTGGGTGGCGTAGCAGATGTCGTCACTCGGTGGATCGAGCAGCGCCGGAAACCTCTCACGCAGCGCATCGACCGTGGCAAGGGTCTCGTCGACGGACAAGGTGGTCTGCGAGAGCCATGCCACCTTCTCCGGATCGGGCACCTCTACCGAAGCCGCACCCTCTGGCCCATCGACGATCGTGATGTGAGCCGGAGCCTCACCGCTGGTGCCGACAACCTCTTCGTGACCCTCGTGCCCGATCAGCAGGATCTGGAGGCCCTCATCGGCAAAGCGCCGGGCCTCGTGGTGGACCTTGGTCACCAAAGGGCAGGTCGCGTCGATCGTCCGCAGGCCGCGAGCCGCTGCTTCCTCGTGGACGTCGGGTGCGACTCCGTGTGCCGAGAAGATGACGGTGGCCCCGGGTGGCACCTCGTCGGTCTCCTCGACAAAAACCGCACCCTGGCCCTCGAGGGTTTCCACCACATGCTTGTTGTGAACGATCTGCTTGCGCACATAGACCGGGGGGCCGTACAGATCGAGGGCCTTCTCGACCGTGATCACCGCGCGGTCCACGCCGGCGCAGTAGCCGCGTGGGGCCGCCAGGAGAACCCGCCCGCCGCTGGCAAGAGGGCGATCAGTCGTAGGCTCGGTCACCTGTCCATCGTAGGTGGAGCCACGTCGTTCGCGACCCGGCCGTCGAGCGAGGAGCCGCATGCCGCTCGAGACTTCCGCGGAGCAACCCATCCCGGTCCGCACTGTGGCCCGGATGATCGGGGACTGGGTGTCCAGGCTCGGCCGAGTCTGGGTCGAGGGCCAGGTGGCCCAGCTCAACCGCCGACCAGGCGCGGCCACGGTCTTCGTCACGCTGCGTGATCCGGTGGCCAACGTGTCTATGACGGTGACCTGCCCCGTGGCCGTACTCGACTCCGTAGTCCCGCCCCTGACCGACGGGTCGCGGGTGGTGGTTCATGGCCGACCTGACTTCTACCTCAATCGAGGCACCCTCAGTCTGGTGGCCACCGAGATCCGCTCGGTCGGTCTCGGCGCGCTGCTGGCCCGCATCGAAGCCTTGCGGGTCACTCTCGCGGCCGAGGGGTTGTTCGCGGACGACCGCAAGAAACCGCTCCCCTTCCTCCCCCGCTGCATCGGCTTGATCTGCGGGCGTGGCTCGGCCGCCGAGCACGACGTACTGGAGAACACCCGGGCCAGGTGGCCGGCTGCCGCGTTCAAGATCGAGAACGTCGCCGTGCAAGGCGTGCATGCCGTGCCCGAGATCACCGACGCGCTGGCCCGCCTCGACCGCCACACCGACGTCGACGTGATCGTGGTGACCAGGGGTGGAGGGTCCGTCGAGGACCTGCTCGCGTTCTCCGAAGAGTCACTGCTCCGGACGGTCAGCTCCTGCCACACCCCAGTTGTGAGCGCGATCGGCCACGAACAGGACAGCCCCCTGCTCGACCTGGTCGCCGACGTCCGCGCCTCGACTCCCACCGACGCGGCCAGGCACGTGGTGCCCAACATGGCCGAGGAGCTCCAGCGCATCCAGCAGGCTCGGTCTCGATCGCGCGCGGCCGTGGCTGCGGTCCTCCAGCGGGAGCAACGCGCCCTCGACGCGACCCGCGGCCGTCCGGTGTTGGCGGCCCCCGCGACGCTGCTGGCCGGACGAGCCGACGCGATCATCGACCTGCAGCGGCGTACGGCGAACTCGCTGCGCCACACTCTGGATCGGTCCAGCGACACCATCGCCCACCTTCGGGCGCAGGTCGTTGCCCTGTCGCCAGCGGCCACCCTCGAGCGCGGCTACGCGGTGGTCCAGGACGGTGCTGGCGCCGTGGTGCGCGACCCCGACCAAGTCCCCACCGGATCGGCATTGCGCCTGCGCGTGGCGCGGGGTGAGCTGCACGCGACCCGCACCGACTGATGCGCCCGCTCACTAGGGTGTGCCTGTGACCGATTCCGTTGCAGGCACAGCAGCCGAAGGCGCAGCAGCCTCCCCGGAGCTGTCCTACGAAGCGGCCCGCGACGAACTGGTCGAGGTCGTCCGCCGTCTGGAGTCCGGGGGAACGACGCTCGAGGAGTCCTTGGCCCTGTGGGAACGCGGTGAGGCGCTCGCGACCATGTGCCAGTCATGGTTGGACGGAGCGAAGCAGAGACTGGCCGCCCACTCGGCTCAGGGTGCAGGGCAGGAAGACGCTAAACATGCCGCTGGTGAGTCGGGGTCAGGCCGTGGCGACTAGCTGTTCGCAGGCACCGGGGGATGCAGCGAAGCGGCCAGCTCGGCCAGCTCAGCGTCGTCGGCGCTGCCCTGGATGATCAGCGTCGAGTCCGCCAGCTCGCGGACGTAGGCCTGCCGACGGCCATCTTCGGCCTGCCAACGCTCCCAACCCTCGAAGGCGCCGGCGCCAACGCCGCTGTCGCTTCCCCCCTCGAACAACGTACGCACCGCCCACGCCGGGGACGCGTCGGTCTGCTGCACCGCGGCATACTGTCCGTCCGGCGTGACATAGCCGATGTGGAACACCGTCGACTCAGGGATGCTGCTGAGCTGAGGCGGTTCGAAGCGGGCGCTGGTCGATCGCCATTCGGAGCTCAGTCCGGTTGGGATCCTGGGCACGAACGGCGCCGCCGTCTGGGCGCTCACGACTGCCGTCGTCGGATCCACGACCTGCACGGCATCCGGCTTGCCGCGGTAGGTGACGCCGACGAGGAACGCCACGAACAAGCCGACCACGACCAGCGACCACACCATGTCGCGGACCGTCTGCCGACCGCGCTTCGGGGGACGCTCGGCCTCGACGCTCACCCGTGAATGGTCGCACGGGTGAGATCTAGGTCAGATAGACGACCGCCTCCACTGCCTTGACCGAGATCCAAACCTCGGCCCCTGGCACGAGCCCCAGCGCCGAAACCGCGTCCGCCGTCACATCGGCGAGCACGGGGACGACGCCCACCACGTCGAGTCGCACGCGTTCGCCATGCGGCTCGAAACCTTCGATGCGCCCCGGGAAGACGTTGCGCGGACTTCCCTCGGGACGCTGCCGGTGGACGGCGACTGCCGTGGGCGGGAATGCGACCATGACCGACCCTTGAGCCGGCTCTGCAACGACGACCTCTGCGCCCGAGGACAGCCGGACCCGGGCGCCGCTGGCCACGCCGGTGAGCAGGTTGAGCCCGACGAGCCGGGCGACGTACGGCGTCCGTGGTCGCCGCGCGACCTCGCGAGGCTTGCCTCGCTGGACCACCCCTCCGGCCTCAAGGACGACGAGTGTGTCGGCCAGTGCCAGTGCGTCGACCGGGTCGTGGGTCACCAACAAGGTCACGCCACCGAAGTCGCCGAGATCCCGGCGGAGCCGAGCCCGCACCTCGATCCTCGTCGCCGCATCGAGGGCTGCCAATGGTTCGTCCAGCAGCAGCACCTGCGGACGGAGCGCCAGAGCGCGGGCGAGCGCGACCCGTTGAGCCTGGCCAGCGGACAGCTCGGCCGGCCTCCGGTCGGCTAGATCGGCGATGTGCAGGCTTCCGAGCACGACGCGCGCCGTCTGATCCGCTGGACGCCGCCGATCCCCCCGAGCGCGCAACCCGAACGCGACGTTGTCCACGACGGACAGGTGCGGAAATAGCATCAGGTCGGACGCGACGTAGGTGACCGGACGCCGATGGGGCGGGAGCGACTCGATCGCCTCCCCGCCGACGCTGATGGCGGTTCCTGGCTCGCCAGCCTCCAGACCCGCGATGACACGCAGGAGCGTGGTCTTGCCCGCTCCGTTCGGCCCCACGACTCCGACGACCTCACCTGGCCCCGCTGACAGGTGAACATCGACGGCCATGGTCGGGCGTTCACAAACCACTCGCGCAACCAAGTCCTGACCTAGGCGACCTTCGCCGGTCGTCATGCCCTGATCCACCACCGATCGCGCAGCGCGAACAGCACCACCACCGACACCGCAAGCATCAGCACGCCCAGGGCCAACGCCGCGCCAGGGTCGGTCTCCAGGGACAGGTAAACCGCGAGCGGCATGGTCTGCGTACGGCCCTGCAGGCTCCCGGCGAATGTGATCGTCGCGCCGAACTCGCCCAGCGCACGCGCCCAGGCCAGCAGCGTCCCAGCAGCGATCCCTGGGCCGATCAAGGGCACCGTGACCCGCCGGAAACGAGTCCACGGGCTGGCCCCGAGGACCGCGGCGGTCTCTTCGAACCTCGGATTGCGCTGTCGCAGCGCCCCCTCCACCGTGACCACGAGGAACGGCAGCGCCACGAAGGTCTCGGCCACGATCACGCCAGCCGTGCTGAACGGCAGGCTCAGACCGGTCAGCGAGTAGAGCGGACCACCGAGCAACCCCCTCCGTCCGAATGCGGCCAGCAAGGCCACTCCCCCGACCACAGGAGGCAGCACAAGGGGAACCGTGACGACCGCCCGCCCCACCGATGCCCAGCGTCCGCGGGCCTGCGCGAGGACCACGGCCAGTGGCACACCAAGGATCAGGCAGGCGCCAGTCGCGCAGGCCGAGCAAAAGATCGACAGCACCAGTGCATCGGTCACCACCGAGGAGGTGAACAGGGTCGCGGAGTCGCTCCAGGGGACGCGAACGAGCAGCGCCACCAGCGGCGTGACCAGCAGCCCCAGAGCCATCGCGGCAGGGACGAGCAGGATGCGTGGAGCAACTGTTGCCGCGCCTGCCCGCGAGGTCGGTCGAGTCATTCGGGCCCACTCACGGAATCTGGAAGCCGTACTTCGCGAGCACGGCCTCCCCTTCGGCGGACCGCACCAGGGCGATGAAAGCGGCCGCCGCATCGGCGGAAGCGACCGAGCTGTTCAGCGCCGCGATCGGGTAGTCGGTCGTGATCCGCTCCGCCTTGGGGAGCACCACTTCATCGGTCGAGTCGGCGGCTGCTCGTGCATCGGTGACGTAGACCACCCCAACATCGGCTTCATCCGCCGCGACCTTGGCCACGACCGACTTGACATCCTGCTCGAGGGAGTCCGGGGCCGCGACCAGCCCGGCCACCTCGAAGGCCTTGGCGGCGGCCGCACCACAGGGGACTTCCGGGGCGCACATCACGACGGTGCGCGCCGGATCGGCAAGATCTGCCAGGCCAGATACTCCGGCCGGGTTGCCGTGAGGCACCACGAGAGTCAGGGAATTTCGAGCAAAGATCACTGGCTGGCCGACCGTGACCCCACCATCCATTGCATCGCGCATGTTGGTGGGGCTGGCCGTCGCCAGCACATCTGCGGGGGCGCCGTCGAGCGCCTGGCGGACGAGGCTGCTGCTCCCCCCGAAGGAGAAGTCGACCACCGTCTCCGGGTGCTCGCGACGGTAGACGTCGCCGAGCTCGCCGAAGGCCTCGGTGAGGGACGCCGCGGCCAGGACCGTCAGGTGCGGCGTCCCATCGCTGCTGGCACTCGAGGCCGCGCACGCCGACAGGACCAGGCCGGCCGCGGTAATCGCCGCGAGCGCGCGCAGGCGCCTGCCCCACGCCTGCCGGTTGGTCACTCGGAAACTTCCAGGACGACGTGCGTCGACTTGACCGATGCCACCGCGACCACACCCGGTTCCAGGCCAAGCTCGTCGGCGGCCTCGCGGCTCATCAACGACACGACGCGGAAGGGTCCTGCCTGCATCTCGACCTGCGCCATGACGGTGTCCCGTACGACCCGCGTGACGATGCCGACGAACCGGTTTCGGGCAGAAGCGGCAGCCGTACGCCCGGGGGCGGGAGGATCGTGCAGCTCGACGGCCACCTTGGCCAGGTCAGCTCCGTCGACCACCCGACGACCGGCAGAGTCGGTCGCGGAGTCCAGCCGGCCGCCATCGATCCAACGCCGGACCGTGTCGTCGCTGACACCCAGCAACCGAGCCGCCTCAGAAATCCGCATTTGCGTCATGAATCACAGAATAACGCCGCAAATATTGATTTGTCCCGGCTCACGTCAACTCAGCGTGGCCTCCTAAGATCAACACATGACCGAGACGCCAGATCGCAACCTTGCCCTCGAGCTGGTCCGGGTCACCGAGGCGGCGGCCATGGCCGCGGGACGGTGGGTAGGGCGCGGCGACAAGCTCGGCGCCGACGGGGCGGCCGTCAACGCCATGCGCCAGCTGATCTCCTCAGTCTCGATGAACGGGATCGTGGTCATCGGCGAGGGCGAGAAGGACGCCGCTCCCATGCTGTTCAACGGGGAGCACGTGGGAGATGGCTCCGGTCCCCCGTGCGATGTCGCCGTCGACCCGATCGACGGCACCACGTTGTGCGCCAAGGGCATGAGCAACGCGTTGGCCGTGATGGCGGTCTCGGAGCGGGGCACCATGTTCGACCCATCCGCGGTCTTCTACATGGACAAGCTGGTCACCGGCGCCGCTGCCGCTGCAACGGTGGACATCAACGCACCCGTCGGTGACAACGTCCGCGCCGTTGCCCGCGCCAAGGGCGAGAGCACCGACGACGTCACCGTGTGTGTCCTCGACCGCCCGCGACACGACGGGATCGTCAAGGAGATCCGGGAGACAGGCGCGCGGATCCGGTTCATCAGCGATGGCGACGTTGCGGGCGCGATCATGGCCGCGCGCGACGGCACCGGGATCGACCTGCTCGTCGGAATCGGCGGCACACCCGAAGGGATCATCGCCGCCTGCGCGATGAAGTGCCTGGGCGGCGTGATCCAGGCCAAGCTTTGGCCCCGGGATGAGGACGAGCGCATCAAGGCCCTCGACGCCGGCCACGACCTGTCACGGGTGCTCCTGACCGAGGACCTGGTGACCGGAAAGGACGTGTTCTTCGTCGCGACGGGCATCACCGACGGCGAGATGCTGCGCGGGGTCCGCTACCGCTCGGCCGGGGCGCAGACCCATTCGCTGGTGATGCGTTCACGCAGCGGCACCATCCGGCTGATCGAGAGCGAGCATCACCTCGACAAGCTCCGGCACTACGCCGCCGTCGACTACGAGCACTCCGAAGCCGAGGCAGCACGTAGAGATGGCTGACTTCGCCTACTCCGACCTTCTCCCGATCGGCGACGACGAGACGCCGTACCGCCTCATCACCACCGAGGGCGTCTCGACGGTGGAAGCAGCTGGACGCACATTCCTCTCCGTCGAGCCGGAAGCGTTGCGGCTGCTGACTTTTGAAGCCATGCACGACATCTCGCATCTGCTGCGGCCGGCCCACCTGGCTCAGCTTCGACGCATCCTGGACGACCCCGAGGCCTCTCCCAACGACCGATTCGTCGCCCTTGACCTGCTCAAGAACGCCAACATCTCAGCTGGTGGCGTGCTGCCCATGTGCCAAGACACCGGGACAGCCGTCGTGATGGGCAAGAGGGGCCAGCACGTCCTGACCGAGGGTCTCGACGAGGCAGCCATCAGTCGCGGAGTATTCGATGCCTACGGGCAACTGAACCTTCGCTACTCCCAGATGGCGCCGTTGACCATGTGGGAGGAGCGCAACACGGGGACGAACCTCCCGGCCCAGGTCGAGATCTACGCGGACACGACCCCGGGGCACGAGACCACCTACAAGTTGCTGTTCATGGCGAAGGGAGGTGGGTCAGCCAACAAGTCCTTCCTCTTCCAGGAGACGAAGGCGGTGCTCAATCCGACGCGGTTGATGAGCTATCTCGAGGAGCGCATCCGGGCTCTGGGCACAGCTGCGTGCCCGCCCTACCACCTGGCCATCGTGATAGGTGGCACGTCCGCGGAGTTCGCGTTGAAGACCGCGAAGTACGCCTCCGCCCACTACCTCGACGAGCTCCCGAAGGCGGGCTCCGAGGTAGGCCACGGTTTCCGAGACCACGAGCTCGAGGCCGAAGTGCTGACCCTGACTCAGCGGCTGGGAATCGGCGCGCAGTTCGGCGGCAAGTACTTCTGCCACGACGTTCGCGTCGTTCGACTTCCTCGCCATGGGGCGTCGCTTCCCATCGCCATCGCGGTCTCGTGCTCCGCCGACCGGCAGGCGCTGGGCAAGATCACTCCCGAGGGGGTCTTCCTCGAAGCCCTCGAGCGTGAGCCCGCGCATTACTTGCCCGAGGTGACCGACGATCACCTCGACGACGGACTCGGCGAAGCCGTACCCATCGATCTGCATCGCCCGATGTCCGAGATTCGAGCCGAGCTGTCTCGCTATCCGGTGAAGACACGGCTGTCGCTGAGCGGACCGATGGTGGTGGCTCGCGACATCGCCCACGCCAAGATCCAGGAGCGGCTCGACGCGGGTGGGGACATGCCGGACTACCTGCGTGACATGTGCGTCTACTACGCGGGTCCGGCCAAGACGCCTGAGGGCTACGCATCGGGTTCCTTCGGCCCGACGACGGCCGGCCGAATGGACTCCTACGTCGACTCCTTCCAGCGGGCTGGTGGATCGTTCGTCATGTTGGCCAAGGGGAATCGCTCGACCGCCGTGACGCAGGCCTGCCGCGAGCACGGCGGTTTCTACCTCGGATCGATCGGTGGTCCAGCAGCACGGCTAGCTCTCGACTGCATCCGTCGCGTGGAGGTCCTCGAATATCCAGAGCTCGGGATGGAAGCCATCTGGAAGATCGAGGTCGAGGACTTCCCGGCCTTCATCGTGGTCGACGACAAGGGCAACGACTTCTTCACCGACCCCTCGCCCGCCCCAGTCATCACCCACGTTCCCGTCGGTCCCCCGCAGCCCTAACTCCTCACGTTGCGTCCGACCAAGTGAGGGCTATAGGCCACGATTCCTCGGACGTAACCCTCCGGGCCAGCCGGCGGCGACCAAGGCACGTTCGACCTGGTCGAGGAAGGGCTCAGGATCGGTGCGCAACGCAAGGACAGGGACCCGAAGCACCGTACGGCCATCGAGGGTTACCTCGTTCTGGCGGAAGGCGTCCGGCAGGTGGGCAACGACATCCAGGTGCTGAACCCCGTCGATCTCCACGACTAGGCGGAAGTCATCCCAGCAGACATCGAGGTAGACGCGCCCGCTTGGAAGGCGCACCACCCGCTGGCGGGTTGGGGGCGGAAGTCCTCGGCGACGACATAGGCGAGCGAAATCAAGCTCCCCCAGGGACTGGGCTCCGTCGCGGACATCGGCGACGACGGCACGGAGCAGATTGCGCCTCGGATGCCGCACCACGCGATCCAGTGCAGTCGAGATGGCCTCAGCAGTGGTGATCCGCTGCTGCACCGGTGCCACGATCAACAGCGCAGCCTCCCGGTCGGATCGCGCCCAAAGAGCCGCGAACAGAGCTGCAGGCGCAGGGCGCAACCGCGGCAACGCGCTGGCCGCGATGTCTTCTGGGCGAAGACGCCGGGTCTCGTGGACGCGGACCCCGCGTGCTCCGCGCGGCCGACACGACTTCGGCGCGGCCACCTGGATCAGCTCGGAGCGAATTCCGCGCAGGCCGTACGACTCGAGCGCCGAAACACCTCCAAGCAAGGCACCGGGGCCGACCTCGAGGACCGCCCGCCACCATTCGGTTTCAAGGCTTGGCCCCTGCGGCAGGATCAAGAGAGTCTCAGGGCCGAGGCGCTTCCACCGGTCGGCGCGCAGCTCGGCCGACACCTGCCAACGGGTCATGCCCGCGCCGTACAGCTGGCGCCGGTGAACGACTCCGCCCTGATCGGCTGCCAACCGCTCGACCTCGGCCCGCCGGCGGATGCGGGCAGCAGCGGTAGCAGCCGTTGGCAGGGGACGCGCGGGGACGAGCACAGGCCTTGGCATGACGCCACGCTCGAGTGAGGGAGCCCCGATCTCAACAGCTCTACGGCAACCTGAGGACGCACAACACCTGGGGACAACCTCTCGACACCTTGCGTCCGAGCCAGCGTGGCCTATTGCGCACCATGGGTCGGACGCAAAGGATGACTAGATGGCTGAGCAGCCGCGGACACGGACCGAGCACGACTCCCTGGGACCGGTGGAGGTCCCTGTCGACGCGCTGTGGCAGGCGCAGACCCAGCGCGCGGTCAACAACTTCCCGGTGAGCGGATTGCGGATGCCGCCGCCCGTCGTGCAGGCGCTTGCGCGCATCAAGGCGGCTGCCGCCACCGCCAACCAGAACCTCGGGGTGATCGACGAGGCGTCGGCGAACGCAGTGCGCGCGGCCGCCCTCGAAGTTGCCGGCGGACGTCACGCCGACCAGTTCCCCATCGATGTGTTCCAGACGGGCAGCGGGACCTCCACGAACATGAACGTCAACGAGGTGGTGGCGACCCTTGCGAGCGAGGCCGTCGGCCACGCCGTCCATCCCAACGACGTGGTCAACGCCAGCCAGTCGAGCAACGACACCTTCCCCACCGCGGTGCACGTCGCGGTCGCCTCGGGGGTTGCTGGCGAGCTCGTTCCCGCTCTCGATGCTCTGGGCGGGCGCCTTCGAGAGCGCGCGGAGGAGTACGTCGACACGGTCAAGGCCGGTCGGACCCACCTCATGGATGCCACCCCCATCACCTTCGGTCAGGAGCTCGGCTCCTGGGCGAGCCAGGTCGAGCTGGGACGCGCTCGGGTGCTCGACTCGCTCCCGCGCCTGTGCTCACTGCCCCTGGGGGGCACCGCGGTCGGCTCAGGGCTCAACGCGCCGGAGGGCTTCGCGGCGGCGGTGGTCGCCGAGCTGGCGGAGACGTACGGCCTCCCGCTGGTCGAAGCCTTCGATCACTTCGAAGCACAAGCCAGTCGCGACTCCCTGGTCGAGATGTCGGGGCAGCTGCGCGTCGTTGCCGTGTCACTGACCAAGATCTGCAACGACTTGCGGTGGCTCGGATCCGGACCATCGACGGGGCTGCGGGAAATTCATCTGGCGGACCTGCAACCTGGGTCCTCGATCATGCCGGGCAAGGTCAACCCGGTGATCCCGGAGGCTGTGCTCCAGGTGTGCACGCAGGTCGTCGGCAACGACGCTGCCATCGCTTGGGCCGGCGCATCGGGGTCCTTCCAGCTCAACGTCCAGATCCCGGTCATGGCGCGCAACCTGATCGAGTCGGTCCGGCTGCTTGCGGCGGCCGTACGGCTGCTCGAGGGGGCAATCGCCACGCTGCGCGCCGACGAGCAGGCCATGCGGTCGTACGCGGAGTCCTCCTCAGCGGTTGTGACGGCACTCAACCGGCTGTTGGGCTATGACGTGGCGTCCCAGGTCGCCAAGCAAGCGCAGTCCGAACGGCGCACCGTGCGTGAGGTCATCGTCGAGCGCGGGCTGATCGCCGACGGCACCGTCAGCGAGGCCCAGGTTGATTCCGCACTCGATGTCCTCGCCATGACCAGGTCCAAGCACACCCCAGAGTGAAAGTGGACTTGCTCGATTAGAGCAGGGACACGGTGTCCCTGCGCCTGCTACGAGGGGGGAGCGGGGTCGGCGCGCTGGCTGCGAGGGGGTAGGTCGGTGCGGTGGCCGAGAGCCTCGAGCCAGCGGACCAGCTGACGGTGGACGGCCTCGGCTCCGACAAGGGGGCCGTCGATAGGCCAGTCGGCGGGGTGCACCAGGATCGGCTCCGTCTGCCAACCGCCGACGCCGCCGTGGCAGCCGACGAGCTCTTCGAAGGCCGCGACCTCAAGGCTGTCCGGGTCGAACACCGAGTTGAGGTAGAGGTCTGGGGCGTTGCTGAAGCTCCCCGCGCGGGCGAAGTCGGCAGCCGCGCGCTCGGCCTGCTCTCCAAAGACCGCGAAAGGATCGGTGCCCTCGACCTCGCCGGACGCCAAGATGCGCACGCCGCCGTGTCCCATCGCCACGAGCCCGTCAGCGGCAGACATCGCCACCAGCACCGAGATCCCCGGATGCTGGGCCAGGTTCAACACCAAGCCGGGCCAGCGCGCTTCGATGTCTTCGATGGTCAGCCGGCCCCGCTGCCGAGCAAACCAGACGAGCCCCAGGTTGCCCGAGCCTGCTACGACAAGCTCTGGCCGCTCCTCGGCGTCGTCGTTCACCTGCGCTCTTGGACCCAGCGAGACTGCCCCATCCTCCTGCCGGCCCTTGACGACCGCACGGGTGACCGAGGCGGAGAAACCGGACTGGCGCGACAGGTCGGACAAGAAGATGTTCAGGGGCCCCCAGTCCTCGTCGTTGCCCGTCGCCGCGGCGACACCGTCCGCCCCGCCCATCAGATTGCGCACCGTGTCCTCCAGCGATGCGCCGTACCGCTGGAGAAACGTGGAGCCCTGACTCTGGCCATGGTCGGACAAGACGACGAAGTGGTACGGCCGAGGCGCGAGCTGGGCAACCTTCTCGAGCATCCCGATGACCTTGTCAACGCCCTCCATCGAACGAAGAGACTCCTCACGGGCGACGCCCGCGTGGTGAGCTACCTCGTCGTAGTCGAGATAATCGGCGTAGAGGACCTTGGTGCCGTTGAGCATCTGCTCGGTCATCAATGCGGTTATCAGGTCGCGCTGGATCACATTGGTGATGCCGCGCAAGGCGATGTAGGAGCCATGCCGATGGATTCGCGGCTGAATGTCCCGCGAAACCTGACGCCGCCCCTGGAACCACTCCTTGAGCATCTCGCCAATCGTTCGAAACAGGGAGCGACTGAATCCGTACGGCGTCGCGAAGAAGGCTCCGTAGTCTGCTGAGCTGCCGATGCCCTGACGACGATCCTTGCCGAAGCTGCTCATCGTCAGCATGGACGTCGGCGCATCGCCACTGAACAGGTTGCTGACGCTGACCCCGCCATCGGCGAGCAGTCCGTGCCCGTCGGAGATGCGTGCCTCGATGACCGCGGCGTCCGGTGGGTGGTTCGCGACGAGCAGGCGCCCAGCATCCTTCTCATACCAGCGAAAGGCCGGCATGTCCTCGGTGTAACCGTGGAGGATGCCGGCCTGGCTGATTGGCGTCGTGCTCGGCACCCGTGCTGTCCACCCGTCGAGCGAATGACTTCCCTGCCGGATCCACCGGCTGATGGTCGGCACGGTGCCGTTCATCACGGCAAAGCGCAGGAGCGGCAGGGGCACACCGTCGAGTTGGATGATGACCAAACCGGGTTCGTCCGTGGTCTCCACTGCCTTTTGCCGACGACGCACGGTGCGCACGACGTGGGCCAGGAAGACCTCGTCCTCGTCGACAGAGTCCAAGAAGCCGACGACCGTTGCGACTAATGAGGCGAGCCAGGCCGCCCCAAAGACCGACCACAGCGAGGTGTAGGAGACGTCGCGGGCCAGGGCGATCGCCACCCAGAGAATGAACGACTGGGCGAACAGCGCCAGGATGAAGATTCCGACCCAGCCCAAGGCCAGGGCCAACCGGTTCAGCAGTGGACGGATGACCAGGCCGACGAGGCCGACGACCAGCGCTAGCCCCACGATCGATCCGAAGCCGTCGTAGCCGAGCCCGGGAACAACTGCGAACGCCACCCACAAGGACAAGGCGGTGACGATCCAGGTCCACAGCAGCCCCCGAATCCGTGGCCACACGCCATGTTTGGCTCCCCGCACGAGGGTCGCGCCATGCGCTACGGCCTCGCGTGCTGCGGCGCCCGTCTGCTCAGACATCGGCGACCTACCTCCTTACGGCGTGAAGGTCACGCGCTGGCCGGGCGGGGTGTGCAGGACCTGAACTGGGATCTCGAGCTCGTTCACCGCGCTCATAAAGGCTCGTGGGGGATCGTAGAGGCGCGACGGTAGGGCGTGCCGCAAGGCGTACGGAAACAACGTCCCCCAGTGCACGGGAACGGCGAACCGGGCACGGAGGATGCCGGCCGCCTGGGCCGCTCGATGCGGGTTCAGATGCCCTGGACCGAGGTTCGGTCCCCAACCCCAGACCGGCAGCAGCGCGACGTCGACCTCGTCTGCGAGATCGGCCATCGCGGGGAAGATGTCGGTGTCACCCGCAAAGTAGACGCAGGCCTCGCCGGCCGCGAGCACGAAACCGATCGCAGCCGCGCGAGGTCCCAAGGGTTCCCGCTTCCCGTCGTGGACGGCATTGACAGCCCGCACCGTCAGCTCTCCATCGATATAGGACTCGCCAACCATGAGTTCGTGGACCTGATTGAAACCCTTGCTGCGCAACCAGGTCCCTGCTCCCGCAGGCACCAGGATCGGCACATCCCGCCCGACCAGTCGCAAGGACGGTACGTCGCAGTGGTCGTGGTGGAGGTGGCTCAGCAGGACGAGGTCGACGTCGGCGAACATCGACGGCGGCACGGGCACCGACAGTCGCGTCAGGAACGTCACGTGCTGTCGCAACACCGGGTCGGTCAGGACCCGCCGGCCGCCGATGCTCAGCAACACGGTGCTGTGACCAAGAAACGTCAATGCGGGCAGCGTCTGGACCACCGCACGACCCTAGTCGCTAGGGGATCTACCCCTCCCCTCTCACTCCAGCGGGTGAGAGAGGAGATCTACCTCTTCCGATCTCGCGGCTCGGGGTGTAGAACGAGCAGGTTCAGCGCCCTGAACACTACGGGAGAGGGGATCAATGACCATGAGAACTACAAGGCTCGGGATTGTGGCGGTCGCTGCCGCTGCGGGGGCTCTCGTGCTCGCGGGTGTACCGGCCTCGGCCGCCGTGCACCACACGCACAAGACGAAGGGGTACACCTGCACAGGTGGCGTGATCCCATCTGGGCACTACGCCAGCCTCACCATCAAGGGCGAGTGCGCAGTAGCGCCCAACGCCGTGATCCGCGTGGCCGGGAACCTGAAAGTCAGGCCGCACGCGACCTTTGACGCACAGAGCGCCCCTTCGAAGATCTTCGTTCGCGGTAACGTCATCGCAGGCCGGGGCTCGCTGCTAGGGCTCGGCTGCCAACCGCCGTCCTACACGGGCAACTCCGCGCATGAGTGCGCGGTGGACCCGACGGGACACTCGCACATCTTCATCAAGGGCAAGGTCACGGCCATCAACGCGACTGCTGTCCTGCTGAACGGGATCAGGGTCAGAGGCCATGTCAGGGTGATCGGCGGGGGCGACCCGATGATTCCTTGGTCGATCAAGAACAACACGTTCCGTCGCAACCTCACCGTGATGGGCCAGACCACCGAGTGGGTCGGCGTGCTCTTCAACCGGGTCGGCGGCACCGTCCGGCTGCGCAACATCACGCTGCACGACGTTGATCCCGGCGCACCCGGCGTCTACATCGTGCAGAACACGATCCGCCACAACCTCATCTGCCACAAACTGAGCCCGGGGGTATCCGGAGGATTCACGCCCGGAGCGGTCAATGTCGTCGGCGGGCGCGCAACCGGTCAGTGCCGATCCCTGGTCTGATCTCGTCTACACCCGTCCGGTTGCCACCCCGATATCTAGGGGTGGCAGCCGGGCGGCTCGTTCAGGTCCGCCGGGATCAGTACCAGCCCTTGGCCAGGAAGGCCGACCACGCGCCGCACGGACTTCCATACCGATGACCGATGTAGGACAGGCCCCAGGCGATCTGCGTCTTGGGGTTGGTCGCCCAGTCTGACCCGGCCGAAGCCATCTTCGATCCAGGCAGCGCCTGCGGGATTCCGTAGGCGCCAGAAGAGTTTGCGGCTCGCTGCGACCAGCCGGACTCCCGCGTCCACAGTCGATCCAGACAGACGAACTGCGCGTCGCCCCAGCCGCGGGAGGCAGCCAGCTGCTTGCCCAGAGCGCGGTTGCTCCCGGGCCGTACGGCGGCAGCCGCACGCGTCGCCCGCTCCGCCGCGGCCTGCCTGGCCTCGGCGGCACGAGCGGCCTTCTTCTTTGCGGCGCGAAGCTTGGCGGCCTTCTTCTTGGCGGCCTTCTTCTTCTCGGCCTTCAGCTTGGCGGCATGGTCGGTCTTGGCGATTGCTTCGCGCTGCTTGGCCGCTGCAGCCTTGCGTGCCGCAACCTGGTTCACCATTTCCTGGGACACCGAGGAGCTGTCCATGACCGGACGGTCGACCGACCCCGAGGCGTTGGTCGTCACCCCGAGGGTTGTTGCCCCCACCAGCATGGCTAAAGCGATGCTGAAGTGCGTTACTGCGGTAGACGTGCTGATCCGCCGGATCGAGATCCGGTGCATGAACGGGTTCCTCTCGCCTTGCACGAGCCAACCCAGAACTCACAGCGGGTGGACTTCGTGCGCGGTGCCCCACGAAGGCACAGAGAGTCGGCAACGACTCACCTGGACTGACGACGTCGTCGCGATCGGGAACATCTAGCCGCCGATCGCCACGCCCAGTGCGGGGGTGGACGTCAACAACACTGACAAGCAACCGGGCCAGATGCCAACTTGAGGGCCCGTGGGATAGGTCACAGGATGTGGACAACTACCCTGCGTGAGGAGTCATGTCGTCACTGTGTGTAACATTGGCGACCCTGGCGTACGAATGGGCGAGACCGCTCAGGCAACAGCCTCAGACCGTCAGATCCTCGAGCATCTCGGTGACGAGTGCGGCAATCGGCGACCGTTCGCTGCGCGTCAGCGTCACGTGCGCGAACAGCGGGTGGCCCTTGAGCTTCTCCACGACCGCAACAACGCCGTCATGTCTTCCGACTCGCAGGTTGTCGCGCTGTGCGATGTCGTGGGTGAGAACGACCCGTGAGCCCTGCCCTATACGGGACAAGACGGTAAGCAAGACATTGCGTTCCAAGCTCTGCGCCTCGTCCACGACGACGAAAGAGTCGTGCAGGGAGCGGCCACGGATGTGGGTCAGCGGCAACACCTCGAGCATCCCGCGGTCGACCACCTCCTCGACGACCTCGGTGGTCATCAGGGCCGACAAGGTGTCGAAAACTGCTTGCCCCCAAGGGCTCATCTTCTCGGCCTCTGTGCCTGGGAGGTATCCGAGTTCTTGACCACCAACGGCGTACACCGGACGGAACACCACCACCTTGCGGTGCTCTCGTCGCTCCAGCACAGCCTCGAGACCAGCGCACAAAGCCAGGGCCGACTTGCCAGTCCCGGCACGCCCGCCGAGGGACACGATGCCGACCTCGGGATCGAGCAGCAGGTCCAGCGCGATGCGCTGCTCGGCACTTCGCCCATGCAACCCGAACGCTTCGCCGTCTCCGCGCACCAGGCGTACCCGCTTGTCCGGGGTGACTCGCCCGAGTCCACTACCCCGCCCGGACAGCAGCACGAGCCCGGTGTGGCACGGTAGTTCTCGCGCTTCTGGGAGATCTATGACGTGGTGTTCGTAAAGCGCGTCGAGGTCATCACTGTCGACCTCGACCTCAGCCATTCCCGTCCAGCCAGACTCGACGGCAAGCTCCGCGAGGTATTCCTCGGCCTGCAGTCCGACCGCCGACGCCTTGACCCGCATCGGCAGGTCCTTGCTCACCAGGGTGACGTCGTGGCCCTCGGCTTGCAGGTTGCACGCGAGGGCAAGGATGCGAGAGTCGTTGTCGCCTAAGCGAAATCCCGTCGGCAACAGGGACGGGTCTGCATGGTTCAGCTCCACGCGCAAAGTGCCACCGGCATCGTTGAGGAGCAGCGGGGCATCCAACCGACCGTGCTCGATGCGCAAATCGTCCAGGAGCCTCAACGACTGTCTGGCGAAGTACCCGATCTCTGGGTGGGATCGTTTCGCCTCGAGCTCGGTGACCACGACGATCGGCAGAACCACATCGTGCTCGTCGAAGCGAAGCAATGCATGCGGGTCCGAGAGCATGACGCTCGTGTCGAGGACGTAGACGCGACGCTTCGCGGGGCTTGCCGAGCGTCGACGGGTGGATGCAGGCACGAGGCTGGCCTCCCGGGGCGGTCCGGCGCCCTGCCGGCCGATCCATTGACGCTACGCGCGGACCCAGCCCGAACCGTGGACCTGCGAATGACCAGAGGTTCGTGTCGGCGGCCGTACTCGCGTCCGCGGATCGGGTCGAAGTCAGGCGCCGAAGCGACGCTGCCGTGCAGCGTAGGAACGTACGGCCCGCAGGAAGTCCACCTTGCGGAACGACGGCCAGTAGGCCTCGCAGAAGTAGAACTCCGACCGTGCGCTCTGCCACAGCAGGAAGCCCCCGAGGCGCTGCTCACCGCTGGTCCGGATCACCAGGTCGGGGTCGGGCTGACCCTTGGTGTAGAGGTGGGCCGCGATGTGGTCGACGTCGAGCACCTGGGCGAGATCGTCGAGCGACACGCCCTGACCTGCCTGCTCGTGCAGCAGCGAACGTACGGCATCCGCGATCTCCTGACGCCCGCCATAGCCCACTGCCACATTGACCATCAGCCCATCGATGTCGGCCGTGGCCGCCTCAGCCGCTTTCAGCGCGTTTGCCGTCGCGTCCGGCAACAGATCGAGGGCTCCGACCGGATGAACGACCCAGCGGCCGGCCGCAGCCAGCTGTTCAACGGTGTCTTCGATGACCTCGAGCAGGGGGTTCAGCTCAGCCGTAGGTCGCGACAGGTTGTCGGTGGACAACAGCCACACCGTGACCACTTCGACGCCAACGTCTTCGCACCAGCCCAGCAGATCTTGGACCTTCTCCCCGCCTGCGCGGTGCCCGTGAGCCGTGGACTGCCCAGCCTCGCGAGCCCAACGACGGTTTCCGTCCAGGATCACACCGACATGTCGCGGAATCCTGGACCGATCCAAGGAACGCACCAACCGGGACTCATACGCCCCGTACAGGAGTCCGATCGGCCCCATCCAGCCTCCTTCGCCATCATCAGGGTAGCCGCGGGCGCGCGCCGTTCCTGGCGTAGAGGTGAAGTTACCCCTTGGTAACCTACGGTGCCGTAGGTTACAGTCGACCCATGAGTCCACCCCAGGTCGAAGGCCCTGGGGTGGATCGCGACATCGAGGATACGGTCGGGAGGACGCTCGACCGGACCGTGGGGGCGGCCTTCGCACACGCTGCGCCGCACGTCCCCGACGCGGTCAAACCCAAGTTGCGCGGCTGGCTCCACCTAGGGGCAGCGCCGGTCGCCTTCGTCGGTGGCATCGTCTTGATGATCCTGGCCCGCGGCACGGCCGAGTACGTGTCCGTGACCATCTATGCCGTGGCCACCACGCTGCTGTTCACGGTGTCGGCGACCTATCACCGAGGCCGATGGTCAGCCCGAACGCACGCGATGCTCAAGCGCTTCGATCATGCCAACATCTTCTTGCTGATCGCCGGCACCTACACGCCGTTCACGGTCATCCTGCTCGAAGGCGGTCAGCGTTCGGCTCTGCTGTGGATCGTGTGGACAGCAGCAGGGCTCGGAGTGACGTTCCGGATCCTGTGGGTTGGCGCGCCGCGATGGCTCTATGTTCCTGCCTACCTGGCGATGGGCTGGACGGCGGTCTTCTTCCTACCGAACTTCGCCTCGCGCGGTGGCGTTGCCGTGCTCGTGTTGCTCGTGGTCGGTGGGCTCGCCTACACCGCTGGCGCTGTCGTCTACGCGCTGCGCAGACCCGACCCTTACCCCTCCTGGTTCGGGTTCCACGAGATCTTTCATGCGTGCACGCTCGTGGCGTATCTGGCGCAGTACGCCGCCGTGGTCGTCGTGCTGACCCGGTGAGTCAGGCTCAACCGCGGAGCACGACTACCGGGCAGTCGGCATGCCGCACGACCTGCTCGGAGGTCGAGCCCAAGAGCAAACCCGCGAAGCCCCCCCGACCACGCGAGGACACCACCAACAAATCCGCGTTGGCCGAGGCCGCTATCAGTACGGGCGCCGGCGCTCCCCGGACCGCGTGCAGCCGCACCGAGCCGACGTCCTCCATGCCTTCGACTCGGGCGAGAGCCTGGCGTAGCTCGGCGGTGACCGCAGCCTCGTACTCCTCATCGGACGGGATGACCCCGTGAGGTACGTCTGCGGGGCGCGGTGTCTTGGTCAGCGACCAGGCACGCACCACATGGAGCGGCCACCCCCGCAGCCTCGCCTCCTCAGCACCGAAGGCGAGAGCCCGATCGGCCGAGGCCGACCCGTCGTGCCCCACGAGCACACCCCCGTCGATCACCAGGTCACCGGCGGCACGCACATCCTTGACTATCGAGTGTTCGACCATGTAGTCATTCAACTGGACTGAGTCGCGTGTCATGCGGGGGCATCAGACATCTCTGTCAGTTAGGTTCCGAACGTCCGCACCTGCAGGCGCCTGGAGGACCGATGACTTCTCAGATAACCGCGCCGCGAGTGAGCGCATTCGCAGCCCTCGCACTCGCAGCAGGTGTTCTCACGCTGGGCAGTCCTTCTGTCGCGGCTGACGAGACGCCGACACCCTTGGTCGGACCCACCTCGATGATCACGACAACGGCCGGGACCGGCCGACAGGGCTTCTCAGGAGACGGGGGGCCGGCACGTTCGGCACTCATCAACCAGCCGCGGGACTCGGCGATCGGGCCAGGCGGAAGCCTCTACGTGGCAGACACCTACAACAACCGGATTCGTCGCGTCGACCCTGACGGCATCATCACTACCATCGCTGGCACCGGCAGCTCCACCTTCGGGGGCGATGGTGGGCCCGCCACGAGTGCGTCGATATCTCTGCCGCATGACGTCACCGTGGACACGAACGGCGACATCTACATCGCAGACTCGAAGCATCATCGGATTCGACTGATCGACCCCGCCGGAACAATCACGACCGTCGCCGGAACGGGTTCTTCAGGGTTCAACGGGGACAACAGGCTCGCGACAAGCGCCAAGCTCAAGCACCCGAAGAGCGTGGCCGTTTTCGGTGGTTCTCTCTACATCGCCGACGGGATGAACAACAGGATCCGCAGGGTGGACCTCGAGACGCGTCTGATCACCACGATCGCAGGGACCGGTGTAGCTGGGTTCAGCGGCGATGGCGGTCCTGCGACACACGCAGCTATCAACGTGCCGCAACGGATCGCCTTCGATTCAGTGGGAAATCTCTATTTCACTGACACCCTGAACAACCGGATCCGGCGAGTCGACGCCGCGACGGGAGTCATCAGCACCGTTGCAGGAACGGGTAACGCCGCGTTCTCGGGTGACGGTGGCTTGGCTGTCAACGCGTCGCTGAGGCACCCTCGAGGAATTGCCGTTGTCAATGACGACATCTTGTACATCGCCGACTCGGAGAACCATCGGATTCGAGAGGTCGACCTTGATAGCGGTGTGATCACCACGATCGCCGGCTCAGGCTCGAGAAGTTATGTCGGCGATGGTGGCCCGGCCAGGCTTGCTGGTTTCAAGAATCCGCGAGGACTCACCGTTGACCCAGCGGGAAACCTGATCGTCGCCGACACCTTCCACAACGCCATCCGCACGATCTGGGTGACAGCAGCCGCGCCGTAGTCAGCGGGCATCGGATCCGGGCGCCGGTCTGAACGAGAGCTTCAGCCAAAACTCAGCGAAGCTGAGCGAGCAGAGCCTCGAGCTCCTCAGGCGTTGTCACGGGACGCTGGCAGGCGAAGTCGCGGCAGACGTACGCCGCCGCGACCCCGTCGACGAGAGGACGGCCCTTGAGCAGCGGAACCGCAGGACTCGAATGAGGATCGCCGACCGCGAGCGCGGCCCCCGGAGCCACCGCCTGCAGAGCGACGGTCCGCAGCGCCTCGGTGTCGGCCCGGCCTGACCGACCGACGATGGCGATCTCACGGGGACCATCGAGAAGGGCCTCAGCCACGGCGAGCCCCCAACCGGCAAACCTGGGATGCGTCACACCGATCCGACCGCAGACGGCCACGGCGTCCCGGGCCGCATCGCGATGGGTGCTGGACCCGGTGAGTGCGGCGTAGGTGAGCAACGCACCCGCTGCAGCCGCGGTGCCCGAAGGCGTCGCATTGTCGGTCGGGTCTTTCGGTCGCCGGACCAACGTCTGTGAGTCCGAGGCGGTATCGAAGAATCCACCGTCTCCGTCGTCGAACTGTTCGATGACGACGTCCAAGAGTCGGCCTGCGCGATCCAGCCATGTCTCATCCCCGGTCACCGAATAGAGGGCCAGAAAGCCTTCTGCCGCATCGGCATAGTCCTCCAACACCCCGGCGTGCCGACCGGCCGCCCCGTCCTTCGACACCCGAAGGAGGCGCTGTCCCCCGCTGTTCGAAAACAGGTGCACCGAAACGAGCAGCTCGGCGGCCTCGATGGCTGCGCCCGTCCACTCTGGCCGCTCCAGCAATGCCCCCGCCTCAGCGAGTGCGGCGATGGCCAGCCCGTTCCAGGCAGCCACGACCTTGTCGTCCCGGCCCGGTTGAGACCGGCGAGCGCGAGCCGCAGCAAGCCGGGCACGCACGTCTCGCCAGCGGGGCCAGTCCTCGGGATCGGCCAGCA
The DNA here is from genome assembly GCA_963819985.1 of uncultured Actinomycetota bacterium. GTDB lineage: Bacteria > Actinomycetota > Actinomycetes > DATJPE01 > DATJPE01 > JANPBY01. The sequence goes on from CAWFYH010000004.1 coordinate 324,111, forward strand.
GCTGCAGGGTAGAGGCTCCGTGCTCGAAGGACCCCTCCTCGGTCACCTCGAACAGGTCGGCCGCCCACCTCCCGTCGGAAGAGCCGAGTACGTCAACCAGCTCGACGGGGGTCCAGACGTACGTCAGACCCTCCACACCGTCCGTGTCAGCGTCCAAGGCCGAAGCGAAGCCACCCTGCTCGGTCCGCAGGTCGGCGAGCAGGAACTCGGCGGTCTCCTCGACGACCCGGCGAGCGAGAGGGCTCTTCGAAACCCGCCACCAGTGCAGGTAGGCGCGCAGCAATAAGGCGTTGTCGTACAACATCTTCTCGAAGTGCGGTACGACCCAGGCATCGTCGACGGAATAGCGGGCGAACCCTCCGGCCAACTGGTCATAGATGCCTCCGCGCGCCATCGCGTCGAACGTCCCAGCGGCCATCGTCAGAGCCGGTGCTTCGCCGGTGCGCGCGTGATGGCGCAGCAGCCACTCCAGCACCATCGACGGCGGAAACTTGGGAGCGCCGCCGAAACCGCCGCGCTGCACGTCGTAGGCGGTGGCCAGGGCCTCGAGCGCCGCTGCCAGGCCGTCCGCGTCAGGCGGTGGCGATCCATCATGAGCGGATACTCGCTCGGTCAGCGCCTGGCTGATCCGGGCGGCTGCCCCCACGGCTTCGGACCTGCGCTCCGCCCAGGTCGAGGCGATCGCTTGCAGGAGCTGGGGGAAGGACGGCATGCCATGGCGCGGCTGGGGAGGGAAGTACGTCCCCGCATAGAACGCGTCACCCTGCGGGGTGAGAAACGTCGTCATGGGCCAGCCGCCCTGGCCGGTCAGCGCCTGGACGTACTCCATGTAGATCGCGTCGACATCGGGCTGCTCCTCCCGGTCGACCTTGATGTTGATGAAGTGCCTGTTCATCAACTCGGCGGTGGCCGGGTCCTCGAAGGACTCGTGCGCCATCACATGACACCAGTGGCAAGCCGCATAGCCGATGGAGAGCAGGACCGGTCGGTCGAGGCGCTCCGCCTCAGCGAACGCCTCGGGGCACCACGGCCACCAATCGACGGGATTGTCTTTGTGCTGCAACAAGTAGGGACTGGATTCGCCAGCGAGCCGGTTCATCCACCGACCATGTCACATCCCCGCGCCGCCGACGTCTCACGGCGCCTCAGCCGGAGCGGAGCACGTTGGTCATAGGACATCCCTTGGCGAGCTCGTCGACGAGCTTGTCCAAGTAGCGAACCAGGTAGACCGGATTGACCGAGGGCCGCCGTACCGAAGGGTGCGATGCTGACGCGCGTGAGATACGCCGAGGCCGTCGCTCGGCTGGGCCACCAACGTTGGTTCGCCCGGCTCGGTCGGGGTGTGGTCCCGCTGGATCGCGCCGTACATCGAGCCAGTCGCGGTCGCTGGAGCCTGATCGGCCGCGGCGTCGCACCCCAGCTCCTCCTCACCACGATCGGGCGACGTTCCGGGCAACCGAGGGAGGTACCTCTGCTGTACGCGAGGGACGGAGACGCCCTTGTCGTGGTCGCGTCCAACTGGGGCCAGCACCACCATCCCGCCTGGTCGGCCAACCTGATTGACAACCCCCTGGCCAGCGTCACGCTGGACGGCGTCTCGATCCCAGTCCTGGCCGCGTTGACCGAAGGCGGCGAACGTGAGCGGCTGTGGCCACTGCTGACCTCGGTGTGGCCGGCCTACGACACCTACGCGGCAAGATCCGGCCGAGACCTCCGCGTCTTCTTGTTGCGGCCAGTTCGAGGACCGACCGATGAGTGATCACTGACCTTACGTCCGACCAAGTGCGCCGTATAGGCCACCATCAGTCGGACGCAACGGGTCCGGCATGCTTTTCCCATGCCTGGTCCGCTGCGCGTCGGCTCGACGGTGATTCCCGAGGGGGAACTCTCGTGGCGCTTCTCGAGATCTTCCGGACCGGGAGGGCAAGGGGTTAACACGACGGACTCGCGGGTCGAGTTGTCGTACGACCTAGCGACTTCGTCCGCTTTCGGACCAACTCTCAAGGCCCGTGCGCTCGAACGCCTGGCCGGTCGACTGGTCGACGGAACCATTACCGTGACTGCCTCGGAACATCGAAGTCAGCTGCAGAACCGGGAAGCTGCCGAGCGCCGACTCGCCGCGCTGCTGGTCGAAGCGACAGTCCCCCCGCCACGCAAGCGCCGTCCGACCAGGCCGTCCAAGGCCTCGACCGAGCGCCGGATCGCCAGCAAGAAGAAGCGCGGCGAGACCAAGCGCCTCCGCCGTGATGCAACTGACGGGCACTGACCGGCAAGAATCCTGTTTCTCAGTGTTTGGGGGCGTTGGGCCTGGGGGGAGATCCGTCGGTGCCGTCAACGCCATCAACGCCGTCGCTGCCGTCGATCGGCTCTTCAACGAAGTCGATCTTCTTGATCTGCCGGTTCATCGAGCGGAACAAGAAGTACGCGGCTACCGCCAACACGATGAACACGCCGAAGCCGAGCCAGCCCGGCCGTACGGTGTCGTCGTTCAACGGTTTCGGCGAGGCCTGCGCCAAGACCGTCAGTCCACGCTCCGCGAGCGCACTTGCGCTTGTCATGCGCTCTCGGCCGCATCGCGGCTGAACGACCCGCTGGCACTCTCGGCGCGCAGCCCCGCGAACAGATCGTCCTCCGGCAACGCCGTATCGACCAGCGAGCGGACCAACTGGTAGTCCTCTGTGGGCCAGGCCTGAGCCTGCAGCGCCAGCGGGATGGCGAACCAGCGGCCCTCGGGATCGACTTGCGTGGCGTGCGCCCGCAGGGCCGCATCCCGCACCGCGAAGAACTCCGCGCATTCCACGCGTGTCGTCAGCCGTTCCAGGTCCCCCGGCTTGTCCTCCCAGTCCGCAAGCCATTCGGCGAAGGGCGGCTCCAACCCGGCCGCCACCGCGGCCGCATCCAGGGCTTCGATGCGTGGCTTGTGGAACCCGAGCTGGTAGTAGAGCTTGAGCGGCTGCCAGGGCTCTCCCGCGTCGACGAATCGCTCGGCGTCCCCGGCCGCCTCGAAGGCCTCGACCGAAACCTCATGGGTGCGTACGTGGTCTGGATGCGGGTAGCCACCGTTCTCGTCGTACGTCGTCATGACATGCGGACGGAACTCGCGGATCACCCGGACGAGCGCCTCGGTCGACTCCTCGAGGGGGACGAGCGCGAAGCAGCCTTCAGGCAGCGGCGGCAGCGGGTCACCCTCGGGGAAGCCCGAGTCCACAAAACCCAGCCAGGTGTGCCGTACTCCCAGGATGTCTCGAGCCTGCTCCATCTCAGTGCGGCGAGCCGCCGAGATGTCGGCCAGGATCTTCGGGTCGTCGGCCAGCGCGGGGTTGAGGATGTCACCGCGCTCTCCACCGGTGCAGCTCACGACCAGCACGTCCACACCTTCACGGGCGTACCGCGCCGTCGATGCTGCCCCCTTGCTCGACTCGTCGTCGGGATGAGCGTGCACGGCGAGCAGCCGCAGCTGCTGAGGTGTCTCATGAGTCACCCACCCATCCTCCCAGACGTGGATCGGCTCACGTCGTCACCGGGTACACCGCTTGCGACGTTGGCGAGACAATGGACCCGTGACCGACCTCGATGCCCGATACGGCCGACGCCCGCCGCATTCCCCGGCTCGCGTCCGCACCCTTGCAGTCGCCGGAATCGCACTCCTGGTGCTAGTCGTACTCGCATTCGGGTGGTGGTGGTGGAGCCATCAAGATCGATTCGGCGCACGGATCCATTCCTACTCCGTTGAGTCAGACTCTCTAGTCACCGCCACCATCGAGGTCACCAACCACGGGGACGGCGCGGTGCGCTGCGAGATCCTGGCCAAGGACCGCTACACCCAACCGGTGGGCACCAGCATCATCGAGGTGCCGCAGGGGGTCCGTACCACTCAAGTGCCGACGACACTGACCACCACCGGTCGAGCAGTCGTGGTCACCGTCGGCTCCTGCGCCGCCGTCGAAGCGAGCTCTCCGTGAACAGCCGCGTACCCTGAATGGCTGAGCTCGACCAACCACCACCGTCTTCAGGAGGAGTTTCACTGTGACCACCTGGCTCACCCAGGAGGCCTACGACCGCCTCAAGGCCGAGTACGACCACGCCACCGGCGAAGGTCGCGACTTCATCGTCAAGCGGATCGAGGCCGCCCGCGAGGAGGGCGACCTCAAGGAGAACGGCGGCTATCACGCGGCCAAGGACGAGCAGGGGAAGAACGAGGCGCGGATCCGACAGCTGCGCCAGCTGCTCGAGGACGCCGAGGTCGGAGAGGCTCCCCCCACGGCCGATGGCGTGGTCGGGCTCGGTCAGGTCGTGACCGTGGACTTGATGGGCGACGACCTTCGATTCCTGCTGGGCAGCCGCGAGGTGAGCGCCGGCGACGATCTCGACGTCTACAGCGAGCAGAGCCCGCTGGGTGCGGCGGTTTTCGGGGCCTCGGTCGGAGACACAGTCTCCTACGACGCGCCCAACGGCCGGACCATCAAGGTCGTGATCAAGGCGGTCGAACCGTACTCAGGCTGAGGCCAGCGCTAGCGGGAGGTCGTGCGGTAGCGATGGATGCCTAGCGGCACGAAGACCGCGATCGTGAGGACGATCCACGCCACGGACACGAGGAACGGGTGCTGGGCGGGGAACGCGTCGGTGGGAAACGGGTTGGGATTGCCGAACAGGTCCCGCAGCGAAGACGTCAGTGTGCTGACCGGGTTCCACTCGGCGATTGGCTGCATCCACGAGGGCATGGTTGCGATCGGGACGAATGCGCTGGACATGAACGAGAGCGGGAAGATGGTCACGAAACCGACCTGCTGAGCGACCTCGACCGTGGGCACCAAGAGCCCGATGAAGACCCCTAGCCACGCCATGGCGTAGGTGAAGGCCATCATCAGCAAGCACGCGACGACGAAGTCACCGACAGTGGTATGGACCCGCCACCCGACCGCCAGTCCCGTGAGCATCAAGACCACGATGATCCCGGCGTTGTAAACCAAGTCAGAGGTCGTACGGCCTGACAGGACGGCCGAGCGCGCCATCGGCAGCGAGCGGAAGCGGTCGATGATGCCCTTGTTCATGTCCTCGGTCATGCCGATGGCAGTGATCACCGACGCGAAGGCCAGAGTTTGGATGTAGATGCCGGGCATGAGGAACTCACGGTATGAGGCGCCGCCTGGCAGCGGGATCGCTCCACCAAACACGAATGCGAAGAGCAGGACGAAGACGATCGATTGGATGACAGCGAAGATCGCCAGCTCAGGGATGCGCGGGATGCGCTTGAGGTTGCGCCAGGTAACCACCAGCCCGTCCGAGACTGCCGGGGGAAGGCTGCGTTCGGACCTGACCTCGGGTCGGTCAGCGTGCGTGGTGCTCATGAGTGTGACTCCTGGGGGCTAGCGACGGCGGCCGCGCCTCCGGCAGCCTGGGTGGTCCTGCCGGCGTCATCGCCCTCATCACCCTCAGTCGCATGACCGGTGAGGCTGAGAAACACGTCGTCGAGCGTCGGACGTCGCAGGCCGACGTCGTCGATCGCGATGTCTTTCTCGCCAAGGGCTCGGACCGCCTCGATGAGCTGGTTGGCGCCACCCTTTGCTGGGATGGTGATGCGTCGTGTGTGAGTGTCGACCTCAGCCTCGAGACCATCGACTCCGCGCAGCAGTTCAACTGCAACTCCGAGCTGGTCAGCACGATGCACCACGACCTCGATGCGCTCGCCGCCGACCTGGGACTTGAGGGCATCCGCCGTGCCCTTGGCGATGATGCGACCGTGGTCAACAACGGCGATCTCGTTGGCCAGCTCATCGGCCTCTTCGAGGTATTGCGTGGTCAGCAACAGGGTCGTCCCGTCTCTCACCAGTCCACGGATGACATCCCACATGCCCAACCGGCTGCGTGGGTCGAGTCCGGTTGTCGGTTCGTCGAGGAACAGCAGCCGTGGGTGGCCGATCAGCGCACTGGCTAGGTCGAGGCGGCGGCGCATCCCGCCGGAGTAGTTCTTCGCGACCCGATCACCGGCCTCGCTGAGCGAGAACTGCTCAAGCAGATCGTCCGAGCGCTGGCGGGCCACCTTTTTCGGCAGCTGGTAGAGGCGACCGAAAAGGTAAAGGTTCTCTCGCCCGGTGAGGTTCTCGTCCACGGCGGCGTACTGCCCTGACAGACCGATGACGCGGCGAAGCTGATCAGCATCTTTGACCACGTCGAAGCCAGCCACGGTGGCACGCCCGGCGTCGGGCGTCAGCAGCGTCGTGAGGATACGGACCGTGGTGGTCTTGCCCGCTCCGTTCGGGCCGAGCAGGCCGAGGACGGTCCCCTCGGGCACTTGCAGGTCGACCCCGTCGAGGGCACGTATCTCACCCTTGAAGGTCTTGACCAGCCCTTCGGCCACGATGGCGTCGGTCATTTAAGGTGCTCCTTTGCTGCGGGCTGTTGCGACACGCTAAGCGGAAGTACCGACACAGGGTCAACGAGATTCATCCGTGCGGCCTTCCCGCCAGGGCTAGACCATCCGCTGGGTCAGTCGGGTCGTCGATGGCTCCGAGGCGGCGAGGACTAGTCGCGCGCGGTACGCCTGCCGCTCGGCTCGGGCCAGCTGCCGACGGGCTCGAGCCTGAGCAACCAGCTGACGGCGCGGCCGGTCCTGACTGACCTGGGCGAGCCGATCGCGCTGGATCTGGAGGTGATGGGCATAGGTGATTTCGGACATGGCGGGGCTCCTCGCATGGTTCTAGAAGGGTTGTTGGGGTGTCGGGGTTGTCGGGGTTGTCGGGGTGGTCGGGGTTGTCGGGGTGGTCGGGGTGGTCGGGGTGGTCGGGGTGGTCGGGGGTGCGGCGGTGCTACGTCGAGCTCGAGTTTCGGGATCTAGCCGAGACCGGCTGCCAACAGGGCTGCTTCGGCCTCGTCAACCGACATGCGCCCCGCTGCGAGATCAGCCAGCACCTTGTCGCGGTCCAACGGAGGATCACTGCCCGGGCCTTCCAGGCCTAGCCGGACCAGCAACTCCGCGAACCGTTGCCTGGCGGTTGGGTAGCTGACGCCAAGATGCCTCTCCAGCTCTCGCATGTTGCCCCGCGAGACGAGGAAGACCCGCAGCATCTCGTGATCTTCTGCGGAGAGCCCGGCGAACGGCGAGAGCTCAAAGGCTCCCGAGAGCTCGGTGCCGCAACTGGTGCAGCCCAGGCGTGTGATCGTCAGGTGGGCCGAGCAGACGGGGCAGTCGCCCGGTGGGCGGTGGGACTGGCGGGGGCGTGAGCCGAAGTCGGTCATGGCGTGGACTCCCCGACCCCGATCTTCGCCGAGCCGAGCTCGACCTTCACGTCCAGGGTCGCCTCACCCGCACCCACCACGAGCGGGCCCCGCTTGCCCTTGCTGCCCGTCGAACCGAGCTCCACCGAGCCGAGTTCGGCCCGGGCTTGCACGGTGACGTTGGACCGCGGGTCGAGGCGGACCTTGATGCTGCCGAGCTCGCAACGCAGACGTGAGGTTCCTCGATCGAGCAACCAGTCGAGCTTGGCGCTGCCCGCCTCCACCCGTCCGTCGATCTCCCCCGAGCAGTCCATCGCCTTGAGCGAACCAGCCTCGACGGTGAAGCGCAGCCCGCCCTCCAGCCTGGTGGCCATCACGCTGCCCGCTTGGACCGTGACCTCGACCGGAAGCTCTGGCCGGATCTTGACCACAACCGTCTCGGCACCGCGCCACCGGCCGAAGGCCTTGCCGATCCGCTGGGTGCTGGACTCGTAGGAGAAGTCACCGGCGCCCGGTTCGGCGTCGGTGTCGATCACGAGCGCGCCGCCGTCACGGCGGGCGACGTGCGGCCCCTCGACACTGGCGCCGACCACGGTCGGGTCGCCTACGAGCACGAGCTTCACGGCCGCGGCACGGATCACGACGCGCTGGATGGGTCCGCCTTCGACAGACCCGTCGGGTGGCGACGGTGGCCGAACCACCCGCACGCTCGACGGCGGCGCAGGCGGGTTGGGCGGAATGGGCGGGGTTCCCGCTGGGGAGGACCGACCAAGCTCGGGCGATCCCTCGTCCGCAGCATCCGGTGCCTGTGGCGCCGCGCCGGCCAGCCGTTGGCTCGCCTCGTCGGGCGCCACCGAGCCGGCGGCCACCTGCGAGAGCAGGCTGCGAAGGTCGGCGCCCGAAGTGTCGTTGTCTCGAGAGTCAGAGTCGTTCGATGTCATGGAGATGATTTGACAATAGATGTTCCCAATCTGTCAAGTCCCAATCACATTTTTGTTTTACGCCTCTCGGACTGTCTCGCGCACCCCATAGCCGGCCACTCGGAGCGCGGCGATGACCTGCACGCAGTGCTCAGCGCTGCGCATCTCCAGCTGCAGGCCGATCTCGACCTCATCCACGCGCAGGGCGGGATCGGTGCGCAGGTGCTCCACCTCGAGCACGTTGGCGTCGTTGTCGGCGAGCGTGGCCAGCAGCTTGGCCAGATGGCCCGGCCGGTCGGGGACCCGCACATGCAGGGCCAGGTAACGACCGGCCGCCGCAAGCCCGTGGCGGATCACCCGCAGCAGCAGCACCGGGTCGATGTTTCCTCCGGACAGCACCGCGACCACGGGGGGCTCGAACGCCTGCGGGTCGTCCATGATCGCAGCCACCGCAGCGGCGCCGGCCGGCTCGACCACGAGCTTGGCGCGCTCGAGGCACAGGAGCAGTGCGCGGGACAGCGACTCCTCAGAGACCGTACGGACCTCGTCGACGAGCTCGCTCACCAGCGCGAAGGGGACGTCTCCGGGACGCCCTACCGCGATCCCATCGGCCATGGTGGCCATCTCCGGCAGAGTGACCGGATGACCCACCGACAGTGACGGAGGGTAGGCCGCGGCACTCTCCGCCTGAACGCCGATGACACGGATGTCTGGCCGCACGGACTTCACGGCGAGCGCGATGCCGGCAAGCAGACCGCCGCCTCCCGTGCACACGACGATGGTGCGCACGGACGGGCACTGGTCGATGATCTCCAGTCCAGTGGTCCCCTGGCCCGCCACGATGTCCGGATGATCGAAGGGATGGATCAAGACCGCACCGGTCGACTCGGCGAACTCCGACGCCGCTTCGAGGCATTGCTCGATGACCTGGCCTTGGAGGCGCACCTCGGCGCCGTACGCCCGGGTGGCCGCAATCTTGGGGATCGTCGCACCCTCCGGCATGAACACGGTCGCCGCGATACCCAGGAGCTGCGACGCGAGTGCCACGCCCTGCGCGTGATTGCCCGCGCTGGCGGCCACTACCCCCCGCGCACGCTCTTCGGGTGAGAGCCGCGATATCCGGTTGTAGGCCCCGCGGATCTTGAACGACCCCGCCCGCTGGAGGTTCTCGCACTTCAGGTGCACCGGACCACCGACGACCTCGCTCAGTGGCCGCGAACCCTCCATGGGAGTGCGTCGCGCGACCCCCTCCAGACGGCTTCGCGCCTCCTCGACGTCACCGAGCGTGGGAGTACGGGGGGCGGGCTGACTCGGGCTGCACGCGGCGTTGTCCTCGTCGACCATGGTGGGAGTCTGACATTGGTGAGACGCTCGGTGGTGATGACTATCCGTCTGGTCACGGCCGGCGAGTCGGCTAAGGGCTCCGTGCCGAGCGCCGCTCGCCGCATCCCGCGACCGCCTGGGCCGAACAGCGCCGCGTTCATCGCAGCCATGCTCTCCGGCCGCGTCGCCCCGCACGGCATGTTCACGAGAGTGGCTCGCGAGCACGGGCGAATCGCTCACATCAGGCTCCCGAACGAGCATCTCTACGTCCTGAGCCATCCAGACCTGGTCCGGTCGGTCTTCGTCACGCACGGCCGATCCACGATGAAGGGCCGTGGCATCCAGCAGATGCGGCCGCTCCTGGGCGATGGACTTCTGACCTCGGAAGGCGAGCTGCACCGGAGGCAGCGCCGCCTCGTGCAGCCGGCCTTCCACCGGCAGCGGATCGCAGGGTACGCCGACACGATGGTTGCCGCGGCTCTCGAGCGCGGCCAGTCGTGGCAGGACGGCGACCGGGTCGACCTGGCCGCCGAGATGTCCTCGCTGGCGTTGGACATCGTGGGACGCACCCTGTTCGGCACCGACCTCAGCGATGCTGCCTCCGAGGTCGCCGACGCGCTGACGGCGCTGCTGAACAACTTCCAACGGCGGATGACCGGAGGCGCCGATGGATTGCTCGACCGACTGCCCACTCGAGCGAATGCCCGGCGTCAGCAAGCCCTCGAGACCCTCGACGCGATCATTGTCCGGCTGATCGCGGCACACCGCGACCAACCCGAGACGCCCACCGACAACGTGCTCTCGATGTTGCTGTCCGCCCGGGACGAGGAGGGCGACGGCACCGGCATGTCTGACCGTCAGGTCAGAGATGAGGTCATGACCCTCGTGCTGGCAGGACACGAGACGACGGCCAACGCTTTGACTTGGGCGTGGTTTCTCATCGGGCGTCATGCAGAGGTTGCTGAGCGCCTGCACGCCGAGGTCGACATGCTCCAGGCTCGACCGACGCTCGACTCGGTCCGGGCGCTGCCGTGGACCCACGCTGTGGTTGCGGAGACCCTGCGGCTCTACCCACCCGCCTGGACCATCGGACGTCGGACGACCGAAGACCTTGAGGTCGACGGCTGGACCCTGCCCGCAGGTTCGCTGACCCTGGCCAGCCAATGGGTCCTTCACCGCGACCCTCGATGGTGGGGGGACGGTGATTCCTTCCGCCCAGACCGCTGGCTCGACGCGGACGGCGCTTTCGACGAGACGGCGCCGGGTCAACCCAAAGGCGCCTGGTTTCCCTTCGGTCTCGGGGCGCGAGTGTGCATCGGTGAGTCCTTCGCCTGGACGGAGGCCGTACTCGTCCTGGCGACGCTGGCTCGAAGCTGGGCACCGATCATCATGGCCGACCGTGAGCCAGCCGTACGTCCGGCTGTCACTCTGCGTCCCCGCGACGGGATGCGCGCAGTCCTGCGACAGCGCTGAGGCACTTGGAGCAGCGGAACGCGACTCGTCATGGACTCGGACGCCGCCCGCTGCCAGGATCGAGCGCAAACCCACCCCCGAGGTCGAGGAGTCGACCGTGATCCACAGCAGCCCCCTGCCCGACGTCGAGATCCCCGACCGGCCGCTCACGGAATACATCCTCGAGGGAGCCGTGGCGCTGGGCGACAAGCCTGCATTGATCGACGGTCCCTCGGGGCGGACGCTGACCTATGCCGAGCTCGACGCTGCCGTGAGGTCGCTGGCTGGCGGTCTCGTGGCCGGTGGGTTCGGCAAAGGCGACATCGTCGCGCTGATGGCGCCGAACCTGCCGGAGTACGCCGTGGTCTTCCACGGAGTTGCCCTTGCCGGGGGCATCGTGACCACCGTCAACCCGACCTACACCGCCCGCGAGGTCCGATCGCAGCTGATGGATTCAGGCGCCACGCGGATGGTCACCGTGGCGCCGTTCCTGGACATCGCTGCCGAAGCTGCAGAAGGGACTGCGGTCACGGAGATCGTCGTGCTCGGCGAGGCCGAGGGGGTCGCCTCGGTGACTTCGTGGTTCGGCCCGCCCCTGACGACCCAGGTCCCCGTCGCTTCCGACGACGTGGTGGTGCTGCCGTACTCCTCGGGCACGACTGGCATCAACAAGGGAGTGCTGCTCACCCACCGCAACTTGGTGGCCAATGCAGCGCAGATCTTGGGTGCTGCGGACATCAGGGGTGACGAGACATTCATCGCCGTCCTGCCGTTCTTCCACATCTATGGCATGGAAGTGCTGATGAACACCGGTCTGAGGGCGGGAGTCACCATCATCACGATGCCCCGTTTCGATCTCGAGATGTTCCTGAGCCTTCACCAGGAGCACGGGATCACCCGGTCGTTCGTCGCGCCGCCCATCGTCGTCGCGCTGGCCAAGCACCCCATGGTGGAGAAATTCGACTTGTCCAAGCTCGAGCAAGTGTTCTCCGGAGCTGCTCCCCTGTCGGCCGAGCTCGCGCTCGAGACGGGCGCGCGACTGAACTGCGAGGTGGTCCAGGGGTACGGCATGACCGAGGCTTCACCCGTCACCCAGCTGACGCCGCCCGGCGGGTTCAAGCCGGGCTCGGTCGGGGTCACAGCGCCGAACACTGATCTGCGAGTCGTCGACGTTGCGACCGGGGAAGACCTGGGCATTGATGCTGACGGAGAACTTTGGATCCGTGGACCCCAGATCATGAAGGGCTATCTCAACAACCCAGCGGCAACTGCCGCCACTCTCGACAGAGATGGTTGGTTGCACACCGGCGACATCGGCCGCATCGACGCCGACGGTCACGTGTTCATCGTGGACCGACTCAAGGAGCTCATCAAGTCCAGCGGCTTCCAGGTGGCCCCCGCCGAGCTGGAGGGGTTACTTCTGGAACACCCCGACGTCGCCGATGCTGCGGTCGTCGGCCGTCCCGACGATGCTCGCGGCGAGGTGCCAGTCGCCTACGTCGTCCTCAAACCGGGAGCCGACGTCGACGCCGACGATGTGGCTGCGTTCGTCGAGAGCCAGGTCGCGCACTACAAGCGACTGGGCGAGGTGAACTTCGTCGACGCGATCCCGAAGTCGGCGTCGGGCAAGATCCTGCGACGGATGTTGCGCGACTCCCCAACCAGCTAGCTGCTCAGGCGCTGAGGAGTTGTTCGAACGCGGCTTTGACCTCCCGGGTGGTGATGAACCGGCGCAGCCACGGACGGGCGCACGGGATGTAGGGAAACCTCGCTCGCGGTGTCTGGTCCCGGACTCCTACGTTCCGAGCATGGCTACCAACGCATATGCCGCCCTCGTCCTGGGACGAGCTCTCGCCGCGAGCGCGCAGCGCCGCGAGCAGCGACAGCTCGCCCCGCCCGTTCCCTCCAATGCGCCAATGCGTGAGCGCGCGTGGCGCCGGCTGCCGCGTCGGCGGTGGCGACTGGGCGCCCCGGCGTCGCCGGTCGTCGTACTGGCCGGGGAGGTGCCGGCCGGTCCTCAGCCGTCCACGGCTAGAGTCCCGTCGGCCACCATGGCCGCCAGCTCGCTGCGGGACCGGACGTCGAACTTGCGGTAGATGCGGGTCAGGTGCGCCTCGACGGTGGCGACACTGATGTAGAGCGCGCTCGCGATCTCGCGGTTGCGCTTGCCCGCGACGAGGAGCCTGACCACGTCAGCCTCGGTTGGCGTGAGCTGGCCGGCGCTGCGGCCGGGAGCGACCCGCTCGAGCTCGGCGACGGCGCGCGCCTCCCACAGCGCGGCACCCATCTGGGCGAACCGACTGCGGGCATCGGCGAGCGACTCGGCGGCCCGGCTGCGCCGACCGGCCCGATGCAGGGCCCTGCCGCGCAGCAGCACCGCCCGGGCCGCGTCCGGTCGGTAGCCGAGCTCGTCGAACGAGTCGGCGGCCTCGGCCAGCTGCGGGATCGCGTCGAGCGGCTCGCCGGATGCGACAAGCAGCGCGCCGGTCGCTCGGCGCTGGGCCGCGTGGACCCACGGGGTGCGCAGCCGACCGGCCTGCAGGTGGAGCCGTTCGAGCAACTCACGCGCGGCCGGCAGGTCGCCCGCGCCGGCAAGCGCCTCGACGGCGTCGGGCAACACGGGGATGGAGCCCGGGTTGGCGAAGCCGCCGGCGTCCAGCAGGGCGGCGGCCTCGGCCAGCTCCCGGGCGGCAGCGAGGGCATCCCCCTCTGACAAGGCCAGCACGCCGAGCAGGCCGCGCATCCGCGCCACACCGGGCCGCTCGCCCCGGGCGAGCGCGCGTTCGAGCCGGCTGCCCGCCGCAGCGCGGGCCTCGTCGGCAAGCCCGAGCCAGGCTGCGACCTGCGCGTGGCGTTGCAGGACCCAGCTCTGCAGGTGGGGGTCTTCGCTGTCGCGGGCCGCCTCCCGCGCCTGCCGGACCAGATCTGCGGCGACCACGAGCTCACCCGCGGCGCACTCGACGGACGCGAGGTCGTAGAGGTCGTACAGTCGCCATCGTTCATTGCCCTCGCGGACGGCCTGACCGAGTTCGGCCTGCAGCTGCTGCCGCGCCCCGCGCAGGTCGCCGGCCCACAGCTGCTGTTCGGCGGCCAGGGTGCGCGGGCCGGCCCACATCGCCGGCCGCCCCAGCCGGTCCTGCAAAGCCACCGCACGAGCCATCAGGTCGGCGTCGGGATCGCCGGCCAGTGCGCTCATCACGGCTAGCGCGACCACCGCGCTCATCCGGAACTCGTCGTCGTCACCGCGCTCGGCGATGGTCACCGCCTGCCGGGCGTCGGCGATCCCGGCAGGTAGGTGGCCGCGGAAGATCCCGCGCAGCCAGCCGAGCTGGTCGAGTACTTCGCCGCGCAACCGGTCGTCGCCGCCGGCTTCGGCCAGGGCCTGCACGAGGAAGGCCTCGCCTCGCGCCAGGTCGTCGTCCTCGAGCTGGGCGCGTCGCACCAGCACCTCCGCGCGCTGAGGGCCCGCCGGCAGCGACTCGACGAGACCGTCCGCGAGCTGAAGGGCACGGCTCATCTCGCCAGCGGCGGCGCGGCACGAGATCTCGGTGAGTGCGCGCTGTCGCCGGAGTGAGACCTCGGTCGGCGGTGTTACCCGCAGGCTGTGTCGGGCCAGCTCCGCAGCGAGCTCGAGGGCCCCGCGCCCGCGGGCGCGGCCGGCGGCGTCGTCCAAAAGCTGCGCCACCTGTTCGTCCGCCGCGTCGGTCGAGAGCGCGAGGTGCTGTGCGCGCTGGTCCGGGTCCTCGCACCAGTCGGCCAGCGAAGCGTGCAAGATCCGGCGGGCCACCGACGTGGTACCTCCATACACCACCGAGCCGATCATCGGGTGCGCGAAGCGCACCACGCGGTCGTCCTCGATGACCAGCAGCTCGGCGCGGCTAGCCCGTTCCAGCAGGTCGGCGACATCCTGGCCGGACAGGAACCGCGATAAGTCCGCCACCGAGATCGGCCCGGCCGCGGCGACGGTACGCAGCAGCGCGAGCAGCGCCTCGGGCAGCGCGTCGATCCGCTCCTCGACCGCCTCGCGCACTGAGCGCGGAAGGGACACCGACCCCAGCTGCTGGAAGGCCCCCTGATTGTCGACATGGGCGCGGACCAGCTCGATCGCGTAGAGCGGGTTGCCCCCGGAGATGGCGTGGATGCGGCGCAGCACCGGCCGGGAGATGGACGTGACGACGGTGTCGAGCAGCGCCCGCAGCTCGTCGGGACCGAGCGGTCCGACAGACAGAGAGTCGGTCCGGTCGACGCCAATGGTGGCGAGCAGGTCCAGCGGATCGGCAGCACCCGCCCGCAGCGTGGCGAGGAGCGTGACCGGCTCGTCGGCGAGGCGCCGCAGCGCGTAGCGCAGTGTGGCGGCCGAGGCGGGGTCGAGCCACTGGAGGTCGTCGATCGCGACAACCACAGGTCCGGCGCGCGCCAACCGTCGGACCTGTTCGAGCACAGCCCGGCCGCGGCGGAACGGGTCGCTACTCGGCCCGAATACGTCCTCCGCACCGTCGAACAAGTCGACCAGCCCGACCAGCGACAACGGCATCTCCTCCGCCGCTGCGCGGGTGACCAGCACGGTGCCGCCACACGCGCGGGCGAACGACACTCCGTGCCGCCAGAGGGTCGTCTTGCCGATCCCCGGGTCGCCGCGCAGCAGCAGCGCACCGAGTCCACCGTCTCGCGATCGTTCCAGGACCTTCTCGACGCGCGCCTTCTCCGCCTCACGCGCGACGACGTGCGGTTCGCGGATACCGACACTTGGATCGCTGATAGATCCATCTTCGGACCCGGGCCGCGAGCGCACAACCGACCGAAGCGATCGGAGCGCCCCACGACAAAGGCGGTATTGCCGAACTACGGGCAGCGACAGGCCCCCCGACCCGGTCAGGCGGCGCGGTGGCGTTGGGTGAACTCGATGACTCGCGACCACGCATCGGCGCATGCCGTCTGATGTTCGGCAAAGCTGCGGTCGAAGAAGGAGTGCGGAGCCCCGTCGTAGACATGCCTCTCACAGGCCAGACCGCGTCCGGACAGTCGCTCGAGGAGGCCATCGAAGGACGCAGGATCGATGTTGGCATCGGCGCCAGCGAGCAAGACCAGCAACGGCGCACCAACCGACGCCTCGACCTCCTCCACCGGGCCGACTCGGCCGTAGAAGCCGATTGCCCCGGCCAGGCCCGCGGTGTCTGCCGCCTGCCGCCACGAGTTTCCGCCACCGAAGCAGAATCCGACGGTGAACACCGAGCCGACGCCGCCACCGGCCGCTGATCGCAGGTGCTCCGCCGCCGCCCCAGTGTCAGCGGCAATCCCCGCGGGGGAGGTCTGTTGGACGTGCGGCATGTACTCGAACGTCTCGGAGCGGTCGCCGGTCCCGGCCGTCCGGCCGAAGTAGTCGATCGCCGTGGCGTGAAAGCCCGCTTCGGCGAAGCGAACCGCCAGATCGCCGTAGTAGGCGTGCAGGCCTCGGACGTCCGGCAGGATCACGACGCCCACGTCGGACGCGCGGCCCGGGTGCGCCTCGTAGGCCATGAGCCGGTTGCCGTCAGCGGCTTTGAGCTCGAGAGCGCCACGGCTGGCCACCGGGCCGATCCTCGGAGGCGCTGGCGGCCTGCTTTCGTCGCTGTGACACATGGTGAATGCTCCTCGAGCTCGCCGGCCAAGACGCTCCAAGCGTACGGCCGGCGGCGCGCTCACCGGACGTCGCAACGGTGCCGATAAGGCCGGGACTAGGGTCGAGCTCGTGCACGAACACAAGCGATTCGACGACGAGGCAGCGACGTGGGACGACGACCCCGGCCACGAGAGGCGGCAGGTGGCAGTGGCCCAGGCCATCGCGGAGACGGTGAACCTCAGCCCCCGGATGCGCGCTCTCGACGTCGGCGGTGGCACAGGTCGGCTGAGCATCTTGCTCGCCGACCGGGTTGGCTCAGTCGTGGTGACCGACCCCTCCGCTGGGATGGTGCAGGTCGCACGGGAGCGGATCGAGGCGGCCGGGCTCAGTGACCGACTGCATGCTGTCCAGGCAGACCTGACGATCGACCGGCTCGATGAGAGCTACGACGTGGTGTGGAGCTCCATGGCGTTTCACCACGTGCAGGACCTGGATGAACTCTTGCGGTCCTTAGCGGGGCTCCTCGTCGACGGTGGTCGGCTCGCCATCGCGGACCTTGAGGAGGATCCCGACGGCGCCTTCCACACCGACATTGTGGACTTTGACGGACATCACGGATTCAACAGGCAACGCCTTGCCGAGCAGTTGGCCCGCGCCGGCTTCGCCGACGTCAGCTTCGTGGATGCCACGACCATCCTCAAGGGCGACCGCGAGTTCGGCGTGTTTCTGTGCACAGCGATCAAGGGTGCATGAACCGCACGTGGCGAGGGGCAGGTTCGGTTACGTCCGAGGGTCGGCTGGCCCCATTCGGTAGAGGACGTGCCGTCTCCAGGCGTCACCTGGCTGGGCTCTGGGGTGATCGAACTCCCCGTCGGCATGCATGCCGATGCGCTCCATCACGGCTCGCGACGGCGCATTGGTCACCACGGTGAAGGAGACGATCTCTGGCAGCCCGACAACGTCGAAGCCGTACGCCACGGATGCGCGCGCCGCCTCGCTGGCAAGTCCAAGGCCCCACCACTGGGTTTGCAGGCGCCACCCAACCTCCACGACCGGGTCCTTGTGCTCGAAAGGCACCTCGAAGGTTGGGGAGAGCAGACCGGTAAAGCCGGCAAAGGACGTGGCGCCGCGCTCACTGTCGAGGACTTCGATGGCCCAAAGGGTGTAGCCGACGCGCTGGTGCAGCTCTTGGAGACGGTCGACGAACGCATCAGAGGCATCAGGTTGCATGAGCCCCGGGAAATAGCGCATCACGTCTGGGTCGCGATTCATCTCCGCGAAGGGCGCCCGGTCGGTGTCGCGCCACCCGCGAAGGAGCAGCCGCGCAGTGCGGAGACAGCTTCCAGCGTCCGGGGCATCGCGACGGTCCATGGGCGCCACATACTGCCGAAAACTCCCGGACGTCGACAGCCCCCGTCCCGCATCGGGCGAGCCGTTCCCGACCCAAGAGGAGAATGCGCACATGCCCATCTCCCTCAACCACACGATCGTGCACGTCAGCGACAAACACGCCTCGGCAGCCTTCTACACTGACGTCTTCGGGCTGCCAAAGGCCACCGCATTCGGACCATTCGCAGTCGTCGCCCTGGACAACGGCGCCTCACTAGACCTGGCCGACGATCACGGCGAGGTGCACCCACAGCACTACGCCTTCCTGGTCGATGACGCGGAGTTCGACCAGATCCTCGACCGGATCCAACGCCGCAGGTTGTCCTACTGGGCAGACCCCGGACTGCGCCGACCCGGGACCATCAACCACAACGATGGTGGCAAGGGCGTCTACTGGCTAGATCCGGACGGGCACGTGCTCGAGATCATCACCAGGCCCTACGGCTCCGGCGCCTGACAACCGATTTGCCGGAAGACTGTCCATCCGTTGTACTTGTATGGTGCAAGCAACTATCCGCCGAGCCTCCGAAGCCAACCGCGCGCTCGCCAACGCCCTGTATGCCGTCGTCCAAGGTGCTCGGCATGCCGTTCAGGACCCGGTCGACCGCGTGACGGCGACGATGCTGGCCGACGTGGGACGGCTCGGACCGATCCGCCCCTCGGACCTCGCCGACCAGCTGCGGCTGGACTTGTCGACCGTGAGCAGACACGTCTCGGCTCTGGTCGACAAGGGGCTGCTCGTTCGCAGCGTGCACCCTGACGATGCCCGCGCCCAGCAGCTGACCCTCACCGACACGGGCCGGCACACCCTGGCAGAGATCCTCGACAACCGGGCCGCGACCCTGGGGCGAGCCACGAAGCACTGGTCGTCCGCCGACCGGTCTCAGCTCAGCACCCTGCTCGAGCGCCTCGCTGACGACCTGAAAGTGGACAACCACCGATGAGCAACACCACCCCCGGCACCACCCAGCCGCCCGGCCAGCAGATGAGCGTGCCAGGGCTCCTCAGCCACCGACAGATCATGATTGTGCTGACCGGGCTGATGACCGGCATCCTGCTGGCCTCACTCGACCAGACCATCGTCTCGACCGCGCTGCCGACCATCGTCGGTGAACTAGGCGGGATCGATCACATCTCGTGGGTGGTCACGGCCTATCTGTTGGCGTCGACGGCTTCCACGCCGCTGTACGGGAAGATCAGCGACATCTACGGTCGTCGGCCGGTCTATCAGTTCGCGATCGTCGTCTTCCTGATCGGCTCGGTCCTGGCGGGGCTGTCGCAGGAGATGTGGCAACTCGTAGGAGCCCGAGCCATCCAGGGCCTGGGAGGCGGCGGTCTGATGTCGCTGGCCTTCGCGATCATCGGCGACATCATCCCGCCCCGTGAGCGTGGTCGCTATCAGGGCTTGTTCGGAGCCGTCTTCGGAGTCTCGAGCATCGTGGGACCCCTCCTCGGAGGCTTCTTCGTCGACCAGCTCACCTGGCGCTGGATCTTCTTCATCAACATCCCGCTCGGCATCCTCGCCCTGGTCGTCACCAGCTCGGTCCTCAGGCACCTCCACCACGTGCGCCGCGACCACCAGATCGACTACGTCGGAGCCGTACTTCTCGTCGGCGCCGTGTGCAGCCTGCTGTTCGCGCTTGTGCGCGGAAACGAATTGGGGTGGTCCTCGCCGTTCATCTTGTCCCTGCTCGTCGCTGCCGGCGTCCTCACTGCGATCTTCTTGTGGTGGGAGAGCCGGGTAGCGGAGCCGATCCTCCCCCTCGACCTGTTCCGGATCCCCACAGTCCGGGTCGGTGGTGGAGTCGGGTTCCTCGTCGGTTTCGCGATGTTCGGCGCGATCGTCTACCTGCCGGTCTACCTCCAGATCGTCATGGGTGTCTCGCCAACGAAGTCCGGGCTCATGCTCCTGCCGCTGATGTTCGGGCTGCTCACCGCCTCGATCACCTCCGGTCGAATCATCACTCGGATCGGCCGGTACCGGATGTTCCCGATCCTGGGTACGGCGCTGATCATCGTCGCCGTCTCCCTGCTGACGACTCTCAGCACGACAACGCCCTACCTCGTGATGGCGCTGTTCCTACTCATCCTCGGCGTCGGGATCGGCTGCACCATGCAGGTCGTCGTCCTGGCCATCCAAAACGCCGTGGACCCGAAGCAGATGGGGGTGGCGACCTCCACCGCGACGTTCCTGCGCTCCATGGGCGGAACGTTCGGGACAGCCATCTTCGGCACGGTGCTGATCAGCACGCTCAACTCGGAGCTGGCCTCTCGGATCCCAGCCGAGAACCTCGCCGGTATCAACCCCAGCAAGCTCACAGGCTCCCCGCAAGTGATTCTGGCGCTGCCCGATGTCCTTCGGATCCCGGTGATCGAGTCGTTCGTCCGGGCCCTCGATCAAGTCTTCCTCACAGCCGTTCCCGTTGCTATCGCGGCGTTCCTGCTGGCGCTGTTCCTCAAGGAGCAGCGGCTGCGCGAGCGCGACGAGATGACGCCGCAAACGACTCAGTCAGAGCCGGGCCATGACGCTCCGGAGCCCACGGAGATGCCGATGTCTGAGATCGCTGAGCTGGCTGAGGCACCCGAGACGGACGCGCCTGAGGCTCAGGTGCCCGAAGTCCCCTCCCGCCAGTAGCCCGGCGCCAGGAGCAGCGCCCCCGCACCTATCAGACCGGCCGCGCTGCCGAGTTGGGCCTTGTCGACGGTGAGTCCGGACACGTAGGGCAACCGAGCGTGCTCGGCAAGGGCGGCTCGCGCCGGGTCGATCAGCAGCGACCCGGCCTCGGCCAGCCCGCCCCCGATGACAAACCTAGGCACATCGAGCAAGGCCGCGACTGAGGCAAGAGCGACACCGACGGCGCGCCCGGCCCGAGCGAGGGCAGCTCGAGCTATCTCGTCGCCCGCCCGCGCGGAGTCAGTGAGGGTCACTCCCGAAAAGACCTCGCCGGGTGGCGGGCTCCAGCCCTCTGACGTCGCCCACGTGACAGACGCCGGACCACTCGCCACGGCCTCCAGGCAGCCGCGCCCGCCGCAGGCGCAGGCTGGACCATCGGGATCCACCACGATGTGGCCCAAATGGCCGGCGTTCCCAGTGGCGCCGTCCACGATTCTGCCGCCAAGAACGATCCCCCCGCCGACCCCCGTCGACACCACCAGTCCGACCATGTCCCGATGCCCTCGGCCGGCACCGACCCAGTGCTCGCCAGCCGCGAAGCAGACCGCGTCATTGTGAACGCGGACGGGGACAGCGGGATAGCTCTGCACGAGCCGTGCGCGGAGCGGGAACTCGCGCCACGCAGGAATGTTGAGTGGGGAGACGATCCCCGCTGGCCAGCGCATGGGCCCCCCGCAGCCAACTCCGATCCCGGCGATCGAGACCGAGCCACGCGCTTGTTCCAACAACTCATTCGCGGTCGCCCAGAGCACCTCAGCATCGGCGGGAACGCCTTGCGGCGTCGGAGCACGTACGGCGTTCACGACCTCGCCGTCGGGCGTGACCAGCCCGGCCGCCAACTTGGTGCCCCCAATGTCGAGCGCGAGAACCGGGGCGCCCGAGGGAGGCCGGCTCATTGCTCCGGGATGGGGGGCGAACCGAGCACCAGCATGGTGGCGGTGAAGGCATGCAGATGGTTGCGATCACCCACGGGTCCGATCTCGCCGTTGGCGAAGAACCCGGCGACACGACGGGTTCCCAGTCCCGCTCGCACGGTGAGCACGTCGTGCTCTGCTGCTCCGAACAGCGCCTCACCCCGGTTGTTGCACGAGAAGAGCAAGGCACCCGCGGCGTCGAGGTCAGCGGCGGCGCGGAACCGGGCCAGGGACCCGAGCAGGTCGCTCGAGGCTGCCTCAGCATCTCGGACGTGGAAGCGAACCGTCTGACCCACCGCCACGACGTCGCCCACGGCCACGGCGCCGCGCGAGTCATCTGCGCCGACGAGTCCGCGCACCAGGAAGTCGCCCTGGCCGTGTTCCTCCGCGTAGTCGTCCATGGCGATCCCGAGCTGAAGGCCACCGGCGGCACGAGCCTGGTCTTCGGGCTCGAGGTCGGCGACCACCTCGCGAAGCTTGTCCAGGGCCGGTCGACCGGCGAGCCCGAGCAGCAGGTTGCCCTCGCTCGCCGTCACCGTCATGGTCGGCCCTACGGGCCGGCATCCCTGGCTGACCAAAGTCCGCGCGAAGGCAGCCCCAGAGATCAGGATCCCGACCCCGCCTCGGTTCACCACACGACCGTCCACCATCAACCGCGTCCCCCCCGCGCCGGAGAGGCCGGTAGCAACCCCGCCGACCAGCGGCAGCCCGGGCAACGTCTCGTTGCTACGGCTCACGAACCCGTCGACGGGGAAGGTCCACGGGTCTACCAACAGCATCCCGACCGTGGCGTCGTCCACCGGGGGCATTCCCACAACGGTCATGGCGGCGTCACTGCGCAGCACCTCGAGGTGGAACGAGCGCAGGCGGAGCTCCGGCGCCGCTGCCAACCACACCGACACCGCAGCCTGGCCCTCGACTGCTTGGCCCGCGCCGAGAACTCCATCTGCTGAGCAGCCCACGACCGTCGCGGCGCCACAGCGCCGCGCGGCGTGGGCCAGGGCCTCGCCGGCGTCGTCCGGCTCCATGCCGCTGACGAACACGCAGGCCAGGTTCGGTAGCTGGCCGTCCAGCGGGAGCAGCGCCTCGGTCACGGCGAGCTCGACCGCGCGCTCGGGGCTGACCCCGACCGCGAGACCGTCCCCGCACCGCACCACGCGGCTATCCAACCCCCTGGGCTTGGCGACGGCTGATGCGGGTTGGACGCGGGAGACGTACGTTCGTGACGTGACTTCCTTGAATGCGCCCCCGCATGGGGCGCCCCCCACACCTCCGAACGACCTACCCGCCACCCTCGGCGAGCTGCGCGCGAGCGGGCACGAGCACCATGCGGTGAAGGCCGAGATCCGGGCAAACTTGCTGGCTCGGCTCGCTGCCGGTGACGACCCGTTCCCCGGCATCGTCGGTTTCGACGAGACCGTGCGGCCCGATCTGGAACGCGCGCTCCTGGCCGGCCACGACATCGTCCTGCTCGGGGAACGGGGGCAGGGGAAGACCCGGTTGATCAGATCACTTGTGGGCCTGCTCGACCCGTGGACCCCGGTCCTGGCTGGATCCGAGCTCAACGAACACCCCTACGCACCGGTGACCGCGTGGGGACGACGCCAAGTGGCCGAGCACGGCGAACGAACGCCGATCGACTGGTTGTCCGCCGACGACCGCTATGGGGAGAAGCTGGCCACGCCCGACACGAGTGTTGGAGACCTCATCGGCGACGTGGACCCGATCAAGGTGGCCGAGGGTCGCACCCTCGGGGATCCGGAGACCATCCACTACGGGCTGGTTCCCCGCACGAACCGCGGCATCTTCGCGGTCAACGAGCTCCCCGACCTCGCCGAGCGCATCCAGGTGTCGCTGCTCAACGTGCTGGAGGAGCGCGACATCCAGGTCCGCGGCTACCGTCTGCGGCTCCCTCTCGATCTGCTCCTGGTGGCCAGCGCCAACCCCGAGGACTACACCAACAGGGGCCGCATCATCACCCCGCTCAAGGACCGATTCGGCGCTGAGATCCGCACGCACTACCCACTTCGCCTGGCCGACGAGACCCGGTTGGTACGCCAGGAGGCCGCACTCGTGGCCACCGTGCCAGAGCACTTGGTCGAGGCGATCGGACGCTTCACGCGAGCCGTCCGAGAATCCCCAGCCGTCGACACCCGCTCCGGGGTTTCGGCGCGGTTTGCGGTCGCCGCCACTGAGACCGTTGCGGCCTCGGCCCTGCGGCGGGCCGCGATCACCGGTGAGTCGCCAGCGGTGGCTCGGGTATGCGACCTGCCGTCGGTGGTCGCCACGATCCGGGGGAAGGTCGAGTTCGAGGTCAGTGAAGAGGGCCGTGAGATCGAGGTGCTGGAGCACTTGCTGCGACGCGCAGTCGCGGAAACCTTCCGCGCCCGGCTCGGTGGCGCAGACCTGAGCGCTCTGACGGCACGGTTCGAGGACGGCGGAAGCGTCGAGAGCGGCGACCTTGTCACCGCCGAGGAGCTCCTCCGGCGACTCGGGCCGGTCGAGGGCCTCGGGGCCTTGGTGTCACGACTCGGCGAGGACTCGACCGAGCCGGGCGCGGTAGCGGCGGCCGTGGAGTTGGCGTTGGAGGGGCTCTACCTCAATCGCCGGATCTCCAAGGACAGCATCCCAGGGCGCAGCGTCTACGGCGGAGGCTGAGGTCCCCGGTGCACGACTACCGCTACGGCGCCTACGACGACGGTCCGGACCCCCTCGCGGCGCCGTACGACGTCGCCGAAGCAGTCGACGCCCTGGGTGAGGAGGTGCTGGCCGGCGCTTCGGCGTCAGAGGCGCTGCGGGAGCTGTTGGATCGAGGAACTGACCGGCTCCAGGGGCTGGACGCCCTGCGACGACGTACGCAACAACGCCTGCGCCAGGTGCGTGAGCGTGGCGCTCTGGGCGGAACTCTCGAGGAGGTCCGCGAACTGCTCGAGGAGGCCGTGGGCCAGGAGCAGGCCGCGCTGTTCCCTGACCCCTCCGACGATGCCCGGTGGCGTGAGCAGCAGCTGGACGCCCTCCCGAACGCGACGGCGCAAGCCGTGCAGGAACTGTCGGGCTATGACTGGCGATCGCCCGAAGCACGGGCGACGTACGAGCGGATCGGCGAGCTGCTGCGGGCCGAGGTGCTCGACCAGCAGTTCCGGGGAATGAAGGCTGCGCTGGAGTCCCCTGATCCCGAGGCCATGGCGCGCGTCAAGGACATGCTGGCCGATCTCAACGCCATGCTCGCCAAGGACTCCCGCGGCGAGGACACCGCCGAGGACTTCGACCGGTTCATGCAGTCTTATGGGGACTTCTTCCCCGATGAGCCTCAGACATTGGAAGAGCTGGTCGACTCCCTGGCCCGACGGGCCGCAGCTGCCGAACGGATGATGGCCTCCCTCACACCGGAGCAGCGCGCGGAACTGTCGGTTCTCATGGAGCAGTCGATGGGAGACCTCGACCTGTCCGCTCAGCTGGCTCAACTGGGAGATCAGCTGGCCGAGCGACGTCCGGACCTGGACCGCAACACGCGCGCGCGGATGCGTGGTGAGGAACCGCTTGGTCTCGGTGACGGAACATCAGCGCTGGAAGAACTGGCCGACCTCGAGGCCCTCGAGGGGTCGTTGGCCCAGGACTACAACGGCGCGTCGCTCGCCGACGTGGATGAGGATGCGGTGCGCCGCGCCCTGGGCCGACAGGCCGTCGACAACCTCGACGAGCTACGTCGGGTGGAGCGTGAGCTGGAGGCGCAGGGATACCTCGTCCGTCGATCGGGAGAGCTCGAGCTGACCGCCAAGGCCGTACGCCGACTCGGCCGAACCGCCTTGACCAAAGTCTTCGCCTCCCTGTCGGCCGGCCATCGCGGCGCCCACGACGTCCGCTCGGCCGGTGCCGCAGGCGACCTCACCGGCGCCACGCGGGCCTGGCGCTTCGGGGACGAGCAACCCCTCGACGTCGTACGGACCTTGTCGAACGCGGTCCTGCGGACCGGACCCCGCGGTGCCGGCCAGGACATCCGCCTGGCCGTCGACGACTTCGAGGTTCGCGAAACCGAGCGACGGACGTCTGCAGCCGTGTGCCTGCTCGTCGACGTGTCCTACTCCATGGTGCTCAACGGCACCTGGGGTTCGGCCAAGCAGACAGCGCTCGCATTGCACACCCTGGTATCGACGGCCTATCCGCAGGATGCCTTGCAGGTCATCGGATTCTCCGACTACGCACGGGAGCTGCAACCCGCCGAGCTCGCCGGTCTCGACTGGGACATGGTGCAGGGAACCAACCTCCAGCACGCCTTGCTGATGGCCGGACGGTTCGTCGACCGTCACCCCGACTTCGAACCAGTCGTGCTGGTCGTGACCGATGGGGAACCCACCGCGCACCTCACTCGGGATGGGCGCTCGTACTTCGACTGGCCACCCGCGCCAGAGACCCTCGAGTTGACGCTTGCCGAGGTGGACAAGATGACCCGCCGCGGAGCCACCCTCAACATCTTCATGCTGGGGGACGAGGAGCGTCTTCGGCGCTTCGTAGAAGAGGTCGCGCGACGCAACGGCGGCCGCGTGTTCAACCCAGAAGCCGGCCGGCTCGGCGACTACGTGGTGAGCGATTTCTTGAAGTCCCGTCAAGCAATCGGGCGTCGCTGACGACGCGGCCGTTGCGGCCGTGGGTGAAGGTAGATCGCTCAGGGAAGGTCTTTTAGACGCAGTGCGTTCGTATCCAGCGCGATGACCTCGTCGGCCCGACCTGCGAGGGATCGCCAGTCGTCGACGGCAGCCCGAATGTAGCGACCCGACAGCTGGTCGAGCATCCCCGAGTCGATGTCAGTGATGAGATCGAGGGACTTGCCCACAGGGGTCCAGGTATCCGCGTCATCCCACAGATGGCCGAACACTTCAGCAGTCATGTCCGTCTTCACCATGCCGGGCGACATCGCGAACACACGTACGCCACTATCGAAACATTCTCCAGCGAGCGCCTCTGTGAACCGGTTGACCGCCGCTTTGCTCGCCATGTAGGCGGAGGTGAGAGTGCCGTCATTGTCGAGGCCCACGGGGAACGTAGCCGCACCCGATGAGAGATTGATGATCCTGCCGCTTCCACGGCTCATCATCGCGGGGAGTAGGGACCTGCTGCACAAATAGGTGCCGCGCACGTTGATCTCAAATATCTCCCACCAACTCTCCGGCGCCAAGTTCCACGTAAGACCGCTCCCTCCGGAGATCCCCGCGTTGTTGACTAGAAGGTCGGGCACACCGTGTTCGGCTTCGATGCGGCCAAAGATCATCTCGACTGCAGATGGGTCCGCGACATCTAGCACCACTGGGACGGCGCCGGTCTCCTGAGCCAGCCGGTCAAGATCGGTTGTATTGCGACCGATCGCAACGACAGCCATTCCCGTGGAGCTCAATCTCTGGGTCAGCGCCCGCCCGATTCCGCGGCTCGCTCCTGTCACAACTGCAAGCCGGTTCGCCACACGAGCGACCCTAGAGGGTCAGCGCACCGTCATTGGCGACGCGCGATGATCGTTGGGCGCGCGAGAACTAGCCAGCATGCAATCGCACCAGTCGACAGCAGCGCGGGTGTCCAATGGCCGAGCAGAAGTGAGGCCATCACGGCGCTGACGAAAGCGGTGAGGTTCGCCACAACGTCATAGCCGGGGGCGACGAAATTCTTGTTGAGAACGTGGGCAACCGCGATCAGCAACCCGCAAGTGAACGTGACGGACAACAGGAAACTCACCACAGACCCAGTCTTCCCATGGGTTTGCGGAAGTTGTCCACACATCTGCTTCTGGCTCTGGTGAGTGTCGGAGGTGGTCGGTAATATCCAACGTATGTCCGCATCAGAGGTTCAGGTGGTGGATCCAGCTCCCGAGCTGGCCGCCACAGACCTGACTGGGCTGGTGTGGGAGGACTCCGCGGACTACTCCACCACCCACGGCCTCGCGGACGGCAGGATCGAGCTGAGCGCCGAGCTCAGTGCTGAGGACCTCGCCGGGCTGGACGCTGAGCTGGAGGAGCTGCTCGCGGCGGAGCGTCGTGCGGGTGATCCGACGGTCTCGGATCTGGGTGGCTGGACCGATGAGGCGATCGTGGCCGAGGCCGCCCGTCTGGAGCGGGTGGGGCGGTTCGCGGCCGGGCGTGGCCTGGAACTCGCCCACGAATTGGCCTGCCCGCCGCCCGGATCCCTCCGGTGACCCCGATGAGGCCGGCCTGTCGGGCTATGCGGTGGAGGAGATCTCGCTGGCGGCGGGGATCACCCGCTACGCCGCCTGCCACCGCGTCGCGCAGGCCGACACCCTGCACACCCGGTTCCCGCGGCTGCTGGCCGCGATCAAGGCCGGGCTGGTCACCGACTACGCCCTGGCCGCGGTGCTCGAGGCCACCGTCGAACTGTCCCCCGAGCTGTGCACCGAGCTGGAGACCCGGTTGCTGACCCGCGCCGGTCGCGGAGTCGTCGCCGACCTCGCCGCCCTGACGCCCGAGCAGATGGCCGCCCTGTCCGATGAGCAGGTGATGGCGGTGTCGGTGAAGGCCTCCCGGTCCTGGCTCGCGCGGGTCGCCCGGGACCTGACCAACCGCCTGGACCCCACCGCCGCCGCCCGCAAACGCGAGAACGCCCGCAAAGGCCGCCGGGTCAGTGTGGAACACGGCGCGGACGCCATGTCCTGGCTGAGCATCTACGGACCCGCCGGGCGCATCCAAGCCGCCTACGACCACCTCGACGACCTCGCCCGACTCTCCTCAACCGATGACAGCGACTCGCGGACCCTGGACGCCAAACGCGCCGACGTCGCCATCGACCTGCTGCGCGGCGCCGGCGTCAGCTCCGACGGCGAGCCGATTCCCCCAGTCCCAGTCAACTTGCACCTCATCATCGACCACACCACCAATAGCGGCGGGACCGGTAGCGAAGCACAGACCGGTGACCCCAGTTCGGACGGCGGCCCGCTGGGTGGTCGGGGCAAGGGTCGGGTGACGGGTGAGCTCGGCGGGCTCGGCCCGGTCGACGCCGACACCCTGCACGACCTCCTCGACCTCGCGAGGGAGACCGCCGGCGTGGTCGACGGGATCTACGCCACCGACCAGCCGTGTCCCGGCCCCGATGTCCACGACAGTGAGGGTCCCGGACCCTACGTCCCGAACGAGAAGCTCAAGGCCTACCTGCGCGTCACCCACCGCACCTGCATCTTCCCCGGCTGCCAACGCCAGTCGCGGCGTTGTCACCTCGACCACACCCTGCGCTACCCCGAAGGACCCACCTGCTCCTGCAACCTCGCGCCGCTATGCGTAAGGCACCACCTGTTGAAACACCACGCCCCGGGCTGGCAACTCACCAACCACGGCAACGGCCACCTAACCTGGACCACCCCCACCGGCCGACGCATCCACGTCGTCCCCCACGACGGCGACGACGACGTCGGCCAAGACGACGACCCAGCGCCACCAGCAGGCACGCCACCCGACGAAGAACCGCCCTACTGAAACTGAACCCGTCGAGCAAGCCCGCCCTGACACGAGCAGACCCCTTCGGTGGGGGCCGTGGGTGGGTACGCGAGCGTGGCTGGGCCTGGCAGGAGGCCGCACGGGCCGGGGGTGGGGTGCCGGGTCGGCGAGCGCGCCACCCCCACCCGCCGCCGGGCGCAGTGCGAGAGGATGGCGCCCTCATGAGTTCGCCTGCCTCCCCCGCGCCCGCCGGGCGGACCCGATGGGTCCAACGACTACCGATGTACGGGCTGCCGCGCGAGGTCGCCGTGCTGACAGCGGTGGCGTTCTTCGTGGCTCTCGGATTCGGGATCCTGGCGCCCGCAATCCCGGTCTTCGCCAAGGACTTCGGGGTCTCCAACTTTGCGGCCTCGTCAGTGATCAGCGTGTTTGCTCTGATGCGTTTCGTCTCGGCCTTCACCGGCGGGCGACTGGTTGACCGCCTCGGCGAACGGGTGGTGCTGGCTAGCGGCATCGGCATCGTGGCGGTGTCGAGCTTCTTCGCCGGACTCTCTCAGTCCTTTCCTCAGTTGCTGGTCCTGCGCGGGATCGGTGGGGTGGGATCGGCGATGTTCACGGTCTCTGCCTTGAGCTTGCTGTTACGCGTGGCAACGCCCGATCAGCGGGGCCAGGCCAGCGGTTCGTTCCAGTCCGGGTTCCTGCTCGGGGGGATCTTCGGTCCCGCGTTCGGTGGCCCACTCACCGAGTGGTCGATCCGAGCGCCGTTCTTCGTCTACGCCGGGACGCTCGCAGCCGCCGGCACGGTCGCAATGGTCTATCTGGCGCAGAGCTCACTGCGGGAACGAGACCAGAGCACCGGGGCCGACCACGCCCCGACGTCTTTGCGGGTCGCGATTCGCTCAGCGGCCTACCGCTCGGCCGTGGTCAACAACTTCGCCAACGGCTGGTCGATCTTCGGCGTACGAGCGGCACTCATCCCGATCTTCGTGGTCGAAGGCCTCAAGGTCGGGGCGTCGTGGACCGGTATCGGCCTGGTGGTCGGAGCGATCAGCCAGGTTCTTGTGCTGATCCCCGCCGGTCGGCTAGCAGACACCCGCGGACGCAAGCCGTACCTCCTCGCGGGTGCCGCGCTTGCGCTGGCTGCGGCCGTGGTGCTCGCGCTGTCAACATCCGTGGCGCCCTACCTCGTAGCCATGGCACTGTTTGGGGGTGCATCTGCGCTGATCGGTGTCTCGTCAGCAGCCGTTGTCGGGGACGTCATCGGCGGCCGCGGAGGGACCCCTGTCGCGGCCTACCAGATGGCGGCCGACGCTGGAACCTTCACCGGGCCGCTCGTGGCCGGGGCGCTCTCGGACACCTACAGCTATGAGACCGCCTTCTTCGCGACGGCGGGGGTGTCGGTCATCGCGCTGCTCACGGTGATCCGGATGCCAGAGACCAAACCCAGAACGGCGCCTTCTTCGCCGGTATAGCCCTCAGGTGTCGTAGCCGGGCGCAAGTCGTGTCCAGGGCCGCGCTGCCTGGATCTGCGCGGCCAGACCCATCAGCACCACCTCGCCACCAGGTGGGCACACGAGTTGCGCGCCCGTCGGTGTGCCAGCTCGGGGGTGGACGCCGGTCGGCACCGATATCGCAGGCCAGCCAAGCAGGTTCCACGGGGCCGCGAACGGGGCGAAGCGGATGTTGGCCCACATCGAGGCTGCCCAGGAACCGCGGCCCCACTCCTGGGAGGAGATCGGTGGCTGTGCCAGAGTCGGAGTGAGCAGGATGTCGTAACGGCGAAACCAGGGCTTCGCCGTCTCGGTCCACGCGATCTTCTGCTTCTCCTTGGCCAGGTCGAGACGCCGCACAGCGTCGCCGAGCAGCGCGTGAACCCGGGTGCGCCGCTCCATGGCCTTCCGGTCGAGGCCCTCGGCGTCGTAAGACGCGCCACCGAACCACCGGGCGAGGATCGGCCCCGTGTTGAGGGGGTAGGGAAACGGGGCCTCTTCGACCGTGTGACCTGCAGCGGTCAGCACCTCGGCCGTCTGGCGGACTGCATCGGCCCAGCCCTCATCGACCGGAGCGACGATCATCGACTTGTTCAGCGCCAGCCCGATCCGCAGCGGACGGTCGGGTATGCGGATCTCGGCGTATCCCGCGCGGTCTGCGAGCACGGAGAACATCAGCGCCAAGTCGGCGACCGTCGTCGCGAGCGGACCGTTCTCGGACATGCCGTACCAGCTGTTCGTGCCGATGTCGGCCGGGATGAGATTCGGGCCTGGCTTGATGCCCACCAGGCCGCAGCATGCCGCTGGAATCCGGATCGATCCCAGCCCGTCGTTGCCGTGGGCGATCGGGACCAGCCCGCCGGAAACAGCGGCAGCAGCGCCACCAGATGATCCACCCGGCGTTCGCGTGACGTCCCACGGGTTCCTTGCCACACCGAACGGCGAGTCCGAAGCTCCGAACAAGCAGAGCTCAGGGGTCCGCGTGATCCCCACGACCACTGCCCCGGCAGCCCGCAGGCGTTCTACCACTGGATGATCCGCCGGCTGAGGACGGTCGCTGGTGGCCAGCGAGCCGTCGCGCATGGGTTCCCCGGCAACGGCGACGTTGTCCTTGATCGCAACTGGTACCCCGGCCAATGGGAGGGACGCGAGATCCTCTCGCGTCGCGAGCTGAGCGGCTTCGGCCAGCGCCTTCTCCGCCCGGACCAGCTGAAAGGCGCCGAGCTTCGGATCGTGAGCGGCAATCCGACCCAGGGCCAACGCCACCGAATCGGTTGGCGAGAGCCCACCGGATCGAACGGCCTCGGCGGTCTCCACAGCGGTGCGAACGGTCATGCCTCGGACCCTAGTCTGCGTCCCGGTCGCACGGGTCTGTGCGGAGTCCAACTCAACCAGAGAGCTCGGTGGCCAGGAGGCGGGCGGCCGATCCTGGGTGGTCCACGGACAGCAGTCCCGCTGCCGCCAGCACATAAGACCGGTCCACGACCACGCGGGCACTCTCCGGCAGCTTCCAGCCGCCGGCGTGGTCCTCGATGGCGGGCTCGAGAACCGCGGTGAGCGCTGCCCCCCCGGCATGCCGCAGAACACCCCCCGAGCCGACGACCATGGTCACGGACCGCAGGTCCTTGCCGGCACGCCGGGGACCTTCGGGCGCCGGGGACTCGCTCGGTCGGGCATGCCGGCGCAGGGCGACCGTGGCGGCCAGCCGCGCCAAAGTCAGGTCGTCTCGACGCTCGGCGGCTCCGGCCGGCAACCATCCCGGATCGGCAGCCCGCGCGCCCGCGCCCACCTCGAGCGGGTCCCCCGCAGCGAGCAACCGTTCGGTGACGGCCGCCTCCACGACACCCGGGGCGTTCCATCGCACCCCGAGATCACCCTCGACGGTGCGTTCACGCCACATCACCTCGACGACCTCGCGGTGCAGTGCAGCCTCCTCAGGGTCCGGGGTCACAACCGAGTAGACATCGGTGGTGGCGCCACCGACATCCACGACAAGGACATCCCCGGCGCCCGGCGCCTCCCCCGCCCCGTCGGCCAACAGCTCGACGCCGGACAGAACCGCGTCCGGAGTGGCCGCCCGGACAAGTCCGCGGAACTCATCGCCCTTCGACAAACCCTTCCCACCGATCACGTGGCTGATGAACAGCTCACGGATGGCTGCGCGAGCCGGGGTGGGATCGAGAATGCCGATGCGTGGCAAGACGTTCGGCGTCGGCAGCGCCGTACGACCTCCGGCCTCGAGGATCGAGCAGACCTGTGCTGTGGCTGCGGCATTGCCGGCCACCACCACTGGCGCGATGACCCTGCTCGAGGCGAGCGCTTTGGCGTTGTGGAGCAGGACTTCAGCGTTGCCTCCGTCCGTGCCACCCACGAGCAGAACGACGTCCGGCCCGGCGGCACGCAAGGCGCTGATTCCGGGCTTGTCCAGAGGCCCCGACGACACCTGGACGACGCGCGCGCCAGCCGACAGACCCACTCGGGCGCCGGCCTCGGCTGTGACCAGTCGTTCGTAGCCGATGACCGCGAGCCGCAGCCCGCCTCCCGCGGAGGAGCAGACCCGCACCTCGTCTGCCGCGAGGCCGGCGCTCCGCTCGGCAGCCGTACGCACGGCCGCAAGCCCTTCCAAGACATCGGTGCTGATGGTCGTTGGATGCGTCGCCGAGGCAAGGAGCTGGCCGGACGGGACCTCGACGAAGGCGCCCTTGGTGAAAGTTGATCCGACGTCGACGCACAGGATGCGCGTCACGATCGAGGTCAGCGAAGTGCCTGGGTGAGGTCGGCCAACAGGTCGTCCACCGTTTCGAGGCCAACCGACAAGCGCACCAGGTCGGCAGGGACCTCGAGCGCGGAGCCTGCAACCGAGGCGTGCGTCATGCGACCCGGATGTTCGATCAAGGACTCGACGCCGCCGAGTGACTCCCCGAGAGTGAATACCTCTGCGCGAGCGCACACAGCGAGCGCCGCTTCCTCACCGCCGTGGACTCGGAAGGACACCATCCCGCCGAAGTCACGCATCTGCTTGACCGCGACGTCATGACCGTTGTGATCGGGCAGGCCGGGCCAGAAGACCTCGACCACCTTGGCGTGCGCGGTGAGGAGGTCGACCACCCGTGCGGCGTTGGCACAGTGCCGGTCCATCCGTACTCCCAGCGTCTTCGCGCCACGAAGCACCAGCCACGAGTCGAACGGCCCGGCCACGGCACCCATCGCGTTCTGGTGATAGGCCAGCTTCTCGCCCAACGCGTCGTCTGCAACGACGACGGCACCCCCGACGACGTCCGAGTGCCCGCCGAGATACTTCGTCGTCGAGTGCACAACTGCGTCCGCGCCCAGCGAGATGGGCTGCTGGAGGTACGGCGAGGCGAAGGTGTTGTCGACCACGAGCAGCGCTCCCGCTTCGTGCGCGACCGCCGCGATGGCTTCGATATCGGCGATGCCGAGCAGCGGGTTGGTTGGCGTCTCCACCCAGACGAGCCTGGTGCGACCCGGCTGCACAGCCGACCGCACAGCGTCGACGTCAGACAGCTTGGCCGGCGTGTGCGCGACGCCCCACCTCTCGTGTACCTGGGAGAACAGTCGATACGTTCCGCCGTACGCATCATCGGGGATCACCACATGGTCACC
The DNA here is from genome assembly GCA_963819985.1 of uncultured Actinomycetota bacterium. Lineage (GTDB taxonomy): Bacteria > Actinomycetota > Actinomycetes > DATJPE01 > DATJPE01 > JANPBY01. Next base: position 358,138 of record CAWFYH010000004.1, read on the forward strand.
CGGCGACAGCACTGTGCGCAGCAAGGTGTCCTCGGCCGCGAGCCCGGAGGCGAAGGCGAGCCCACGAGCGCCGCCTTCCAACGCGGCGAGGCACTCCTCCAGCGCTGTCCGCGTGGGGTTGCCTGATCGGGCGTACTCGTAGCCGCCGCGGAGCCCACCGACGCCGTCCTGCTTGAACGTCGAGACCTGGTAGATCGGTGGGACGACGGCGCCGGTCGTCGGATCCGGATCCTGACCGGCGTGGATGGCGAGGGTCTCGAAGCCGTGACTGCCGTGATCGTCGTGAGTCATGCCCCGAGGCTAGCCCGGCTATCTCCAGCCCGCCCCACCCCCGCTGAGGGTGGGTGTCATCGATTCGTCAGGTTTGCCCGGAACACCGGACCCAGCGCTCGTGTTGGACTGGATGAACCCTGAGGAGGACCCGTGCTGTTCAGCTCCCGCAAGTCCCAACTGGTAACCGCTGACCAGTCCCTGCCCGGCCGATCAAGCCGGCCATTCACCGTGGCAGCGACCCACGCCGTGCTCGGGACGCCGATGTTCGGGCCATGGCCCGAGGGCTACGAAGTGGCCTACTTCGGTCTGGGCTGCTTCTGGGGGGCCGAGCGGAAGTTCTGGCAGGTCCCGGGGGTCTACTCGACGGCGGTCGGCTATCAGGGCGGGCACACCCCGCATGCGACGTACGACGAGGTCTGCACCGGCCGGACCGGTCACAGCGAAGCCGTGCAGGTCGTCTATGACCCGGCGGTTGTGTCCTACGACGAGCTGCTGAAGGTCTTCTGGACGATTCACGACCCCACCCAGGGCTTCCGCCAGGGCAATGACCTGGGGACGCAGTACCGATCGGCGGTCTACTGGACCACCGATGCTCAGCGGGAGACGTACGAGAGGTCCAAGGCCACCTACCAGGGCGCCCTCGACCGGGCCAACCTCGACCCCATCACGACCGAGGCGATGAGGGCGCCGGAGTTCTATTACGCCGAGGACGTTCACCAGCAGTACCTCCACAAGGTGCCGCACGGCTACGACTGCCATTCGAGCACCGGGGTCCCTTACCCCGAGTACGACAACTAGCCGATCTGGCCGTGGGAACCCGTGCTTGCGCCCATGGCCGCCGCGCTCTCCCTCGCCGTGCTGTTCGGCGGCATCGAGCAACGCAGCACCTTGGCAGGACTGAGCGCTCTACCCGTAGCTCGATGAGTGCCGTTTACGCTCGGATCCTGTGCCTACTCGTTGGGCTACAAATATTGGAGTAGCCACTCGTGGACTTCCGGCACTCGGCCGTTGATCAGGGTCACGTGCCCGTCTGTGCCCGTGAGGTGCGGTTCGACGCCCGGAATGTGCTCGGCGAGCCACTGGCCGTGTTGGAAGGGCACGAACCGATCCTGCGCGCCGTGCCAGACCTGAACCGGGACGGCGATGTTCGCGAGGTCGAAGCCCCACGGGGACAGTTGTGCGACTCCGTCGTCCCACCAGCCTTCGTCGCCCGGCTCTAGGCCCAGTCGGATGTCGGCGACGACGTCGGCTGCCACGTCAACGGTCATCCATGCCGCGTCAGCCGGGGACAGGAGCGAACCAAAGCCCTCGTGGAATCCCTCGGGTGTCATGGCGAGCATCTGGTCACGGTCCTGCCGCGACTGCTCCCGGGCGGCGCTCGGGTCGTCGAGGTAGCTGCGGATGCTCTCGACGTTGTCCTGACCCATCCCGGCGAAGTAGTCCAACCCCTCGGCGCCATAGGGCGCGGGCGCGGCCAACGACGCCGCGGCCGTGACGAGGTCGGGCAGCAGCGCGGCGCACGCGAGGGCGTATGGCCCACCGCCGGAGGCGCCCCAGATCGCGACTCGTTCCAGGCCGAACGCTTCTGCGATCGCGCGGACGTCCTGGCCGCAGTCGGCCACGCTGCGCCCTGGCTGGGTTGTCGAGCGGCCGTAGCCGGGCCGGTCGTATTTGATGACATGGATGCCGCGTGCCTCCGCGTCACGCAGCACGGGACCGAAGATGTGTCGCGATCCCGGCGTGCCGCCGTGCACCAGCACCGCGGGGCCAGACGGATCGCCTCCCGACTCCACACACAGAATCCGACCGTCCGGGGTCACGACATTGGTCGTCGAGGTTGTCACAACGGGCACGGTACGCAGGAAACCCTGGGACCCGCAGTGACTTGCGCGCATGACCGTGAGCGGCATGTCCCACCCGGCCCACCCGGGCGAGGTCGCGGTCGACCCCATGTGATTGGTCCCGCGCAAGCTGCCCGGCCGCACCGCTCTATGCTCGCCGACAGCACCGTCGAACCACTCCCGACGCTTCAGGCCAGCCGACGCTTCTTCATGAGCACCTGGCGTCAGTCCGGGGATTGCCTTCCAGAAGAGTGTCGTACCTATTCACGAACGCCCGTGTAGCGGCGACGAGCCGGGTGTGGTCGTCGTCGACAAGCGGCAGGCTAAGGCTGATCAGGCCGCGTGCCGCAAGCCAGATGCCGTTCTCCAGTAAGTGGTGGAAGAGCAGAGCTTCGACGTCTCTATCGGCATGGGCCAAGTCCGCCCAGCACTTGATGGTGGCGCCGGTGGCGTGGAAGGACATCACCGACCCGCATCCAGTCACCTGCAAGGCGACCTGCGCATCAACAAAGATGGCGTTTAGGTCGCCGCGAAGCTCCTCCCCCCGCTGCGTCAGACGGTCGGCGGCGTCGGCGGTGTAGAGCTCGCGAAGACCCGTGGCGCCGGCCGCCATCGACAAGACGTTGTTGTTGAAGGTCCCCGCGTGCTGCAGGGCTCCGCCACGCGCGGGGTCATACCTGCTCATGATCTCGGTGCACCCACCGAACGCGCCGATGGACATGCCACCCCCGATGTACTTGCCGAGCGTCGTCATGTCGGGCGTGACGCCGCATAGTTGCTGCAGACCGCCGGCGGAAAGCCGCGAGGTCATGACCTCGTCGAAGATGAGGACGCTCTTGTCTTGGGTCGTTTCCTCACGCAACATCTGCAGGAAGTCGAGCTCCGCGGGAATGCATCCTCCTGCGCCCATCATGGGCTCCACGAGCACCGCCGCGACCTCACCACGGTGCTGCCGCAGCAGAGCACGTACTCCGACGGTGTCGTTGTACTGACCGACCACGAACTCGTGCGGGACGTTCAGGGGCGCCGGACCCGCGAACATGAGCAGCCCTCCGTGGTAGGCGCCCTCGAACACGACGATCTTGCGGCGCTGGGTATGCACCACCGCGGTCGCCAGCGCCATCAGGTTCGCCTCGGTCCCCGAGTTTGTGAACCTGACGAGATCGTAGGACGGCACCCGCTCGCACAGTTGAGCAGCGAGCTCGGGCTCGTACGGGTTGTGGCCGCCGTAGCTGATCCCTCGCTCAAGGACCTGGTTGACGCGATCCAGGATGACTGGATTCGAGTGGCCGAAAATGCCAGCCGTGAACTCTCCCAGGAAGTCGACGTAGCGATCGCCGTCAAGCGAGTAGAGATACGCGCCTTCAGCGTGCTTGAAGGTCAGCGGGAACGGGTCGAAGTACAGGACGCTTCTCGTGTTGCCCCCAGGCAAGACGCGACGCGCCCGTTCGTGCTGTGCCCTGCTCAACGAGTTTCGTTCGACGTAGCGGAGGACCGCCTCCTCAACCGCGCCGCCCAGCGTGTGTCCGGCGCCGCTTCCGGACGCCGTGGGGCTGGTCAGCATGGACAAAACAGATCCTGTTCCGCTGAGGGCGACTGGCCACCCTTTAGCTTTCGTCGCGCGCCCGTCCGTGACGCTCCAGGGCGACAGTAGGTTCGACCTGGTCATAGGACAAGCCCTCAGTTTGCTATCAGATCGATAGGGAGTTGCTCTGGAGATCTCGTACCTGGAGATGTCGTATCTGCCGGATGCCGTTCGTTTGTAGGTTGAGGCGGACAACAGGTCCGCGCCGAAGATCACGTCGAAGACAAGGGGCAGCCATGGCCGAATACATCATCTTCTTCAACCAGCAATGGGTTGGCGACCACACCGAGGAGTGGTTCCGCAGTCGTGGGCCGCTCGCCATGGGCGTGGTGAACGAGATCAAGGCCGCCGGCGAGCTGGTTTTCGCCGGAGGGCTGGACGAGGACACCGAGAACGCGTTCAGCGCCGACGCGACCAGCGGCTCGCTGCTGATCACCGACGGACCGTTCGTCGAGACCAAGGAGTACCTTGGCGGGCTCACCATCGTCGACGTTGCCGACGAGGCGAGGGCCAAGCTGTGGGCTGGAAAGATCGCCGAAGCGTGCGGCTGGCCGCAGGAGGTACGCCAGTTCAAGAGCCCTCCGCTGTCCGAGTGATCAGGATGCGAGCCCTGGGGTTGGCCGTCTTGGTGTGAGGCAGGTCACCACTCGGGTTGCGCCATGGTCAGGCGTCCCCCACGTCTGATGGGTACGGGTGCGATCCGGCGCCCGACCCTCAGACGAAACGGGACTCAACACGTGAACAAGTTCACCAAGGGCACGGCCGTCATCGGCACGGCTGTCATCGCCGTCACCGGCCTCGGCTTCACGCAGGCTGCGCACGCCGACACGGCCCCCATCACCATCCGTCAGACTGACCTCATCCCTGAGCTGGCTGACACTCGCTCCGCCGGTCATGTCACCTTTCTCGCGGACGGTCTACACGTGATGACCGATGACAAGACTTCAGAGGCCAAGGCGGCTGAGTACTTCAGCGTCACCGGCTCGCTGCCTACCAGCGCGTCGCTCACCTGGTACGGCACCCAGCCGCAGCCTGGCCAGCAGATCGTCTTCGACGTCGACGACGTCACCGGCAACGGCAACGACTACAACATCCTGGTTGGCGAGCCCACCTACTACGGTGCCAACTGGTGGCTGACCAACGGATCATCCGATGACGCCAAGGCCGCTGATCCATCGGGCGCCGACAACACGGGCAACGGATCGGACTACTTCGGCACCCTGGAGGAGTGGAAGGCAGCTCTTCCGGCGACCGCCCGTGTCTACGCCGGCGGCTTCTCGTTGGGTTCCGGCGTCAAGGGCGACGGCTATCTCGGGTCGGAGACGTACGGCGACACGACGTACACCTTCTCCGCGAACACGGTCGCTGACGTCAAGGCCAGGGCGCAGAAGACGGTCGGCCAGCACAAGGCCAAGCTGGTCTTCACCAGCAAGGCCCAGCCGGCCAACTCCACGGTCGGCAAGAAGGTCACGTGGCGCGTCATGGCTGACGGCCAGCGCATCGCCAAGATCAAGCAGGGCTTCAGCGAGACCGACACGATCGTCGCTCGCTTCCCCAAGCACAGCGGCAAGCACACGGTCGACGTGTACAAGAACGGCGTGCAGGTGCGGCACTTCTCGGTGCGCACCCACTAGCAAGTCCCGCACCAGATAGCTCTACCGCACGACAAGGTCGGGCGAGGCTACCCCGTCGTCAGCCTCGCCCGACCTTTGGTGTCCCCGTTGGCCGTGCGGTGTGCTGATTGAAGGATCGACAGCGAGCGCGCAAAGTTGAGCGGCGCCGTACGGCTCCGACGAGATCTCCCGCAAACGACCGTGCGAGTTCAGCGGGCCAGGAACCCGAGGACGTCTTGGCGGGTGAGCACCCCGATCGGCTTGCCGTCGTCGAGAACGACCGCCGCATCTGCGGTCTCCAGCGCGCTGATGGCCGCAGCCATCTGCTCGCCAGCACCGACCACCGGCAGCGCCTCCGACATGTGCCGTTCCACTGGGTCGGCCAAGGCTGCCCGGCCGCCGAACAAGGCATCCAGGAGATCGCGCTCGACCACCGAGCCGACGATCTCCGCCGCCATCACGGGAGGCTCAGCCTTCACGACCGGCAGCTGCGAGACGCCGTACTCCCGAAGGATGTCGATCGCCTCTCGGACGGTCTCGTTGGGGTGGGTGTGCACGAACGACGGGATCCCATGGGTCTTGGCCTCCAGGACGTCACCCACCGACTGCTCCCCCGGTGTGCTGAGGAAGCCGTAGTCGGCCATCCAGTCGTCGTTGAACACCTTCGACAGGTAGCCCCGGCCACCGTCGGGGAGGAGCACGACGATCACAGCGTCAGGACCAGCCTCTGCCGCGACACGCACCGCGGCAACCGCTGCCATCCCGCACGAGCCCCCGACCAGAAGCCCCTCCTCGCGAGCCAGCCGGCGGGTCATGACGAAGGACTCCTTGTCCGACACGGCGATGATGCGATCGCAGACCGTCTGGTCGTACGTCGTCGGCCAGAAGTCCTCGCCGACACCCTCCACGAGATAGGGCCGCCCGGTCCCCCCGCTGTAGACCGAACCCTCAGGGTCTGCGCCGATGACCTGAACCCGACCGTCGCTCACTTCCTTGAGGAAGCGTCCGGTCCCACTGATCGTTCCTCCGGTCCCGACTCCAGCGACGAAGTGCGTGATCCGGGCGTCGGTCTGCTCCCAGAGCTCTGGCCCGGTGCTCGCGTAGTGCGACGCCGGATTCTGCGGGTTGGAGTACTGATCGGGCTTCCAGGCGCCTTCGATCTCACGCGCCAGTCGGTCGCTCACCTGGTAGTAGCTGCGAGGATCCTCCGGCTCGACCGCCGTGGGACAAACGACAACCTCAGCGCCGTACGCCCGCAGGACGTTGATCTTGTCACCGGACACCTTGTCCGGGCAGACGAAGACTGTCCGGTAACCACGCTGCTGGGCGACCAGCGCAAGGCCGATGCCGGTGTTGCCTGACGTGGGCTCGACGATGGTCCCGCCGGGCTTGATCAGCCCGTCGCGCTCGGCCGCGTCCACCATCGCCACCGCGATCCGGTCTTTGACCGACCCGCCGGGGTTGAGGTACTCCACCTTGGCCAACACCTGCCCAGGGGCACCGTCGGTGACGTGGTGAAGTCGCACCAGCGGCGTGTTGCCGATCAGATCGATGACAGAGTCGTGAACGCGCATGCCGTTCACCGTAGACGCAGGCGCTCGGCAACCCGCACTACCATCAAAGGAAACTCAACATGATAGGAGAAAGTCGCGTGAGCAAGCCCGCCGCGATCGCGCTGACGCCCGGCATCTGGCGGGTGCCGACCACGCCCAAGGACCTCGTCAACAGCTACGTCTTCCGCGACGACGACGGTCAGGTCACGTTGGTCGACACCGGCTTGAAATCGGCCCCGCCACGCATCCTGGCGGCCTTGCAGGAGATCGGGAGCTCTCCCACCGAGGTCACGCGGATCCTGCTAACCCATGGTCACTCCGACCATGCGGGCGGCGCGGCACGGATGCGGGAAGAGACGAAAGCACCGCTCGCCGTGCACACCGATGATGCTGCAACGGTGCGGGAGGGCAGTGCACCGCTCCTCGACCGATCGCTGCTCATGGGCCGGCTGCTCAAGCGTGGTGGCAAGTCGCCTGCAGTTCCCGTCGACGAGGAGCTTCACGACGGTCAAATCATCGATGTCGGTGGGGGACTGCGGGTCCTCCACACGCCCGGGCACTCACCCGGCCACGTCAGCTTCCTTCACGAGCCGACCCGAGTGCTGATCACCGGCGACGCGATCTGGAACGTCCGGCGTCGGCTGACCTGGTCGGTGCTGTCGTTCTGCACCGACGTGAAGCTCACCCAGCAGACCGCCGCGGTGCTCGGGGAGCTCGACTACGACATCGCTGCTTTCACGCACGGTCCTGAGATCCGAGACGGTGCCCGCGAGGCCGTACGCGGATTCCTGCAGCGGCCCCGAGGATTTCGCGGAGGGTTCTGAGCCTTGTCGCGGGAATCTACGGCCCGCCGGATCGCCTCGAAGGCCGCATACGGCGGGGGCGGTCTGCTGGTGACCAGCGCCTCCGCAGCGGCGTTCCTGTGGGCCGAGACCGTCTATGCGCGCTGGCGGGTCGGCGAGGTGTCCAAGGAAACGTTCCCGGTGGACGGCACCTATGCCGCGCCCGACGCGAGCGGGCAGCCCATTCGCTTGGTGATCCTGGGCGACTCGGCGGCCGCTGGGCTGGGCGCCGACGCCGCGGCCCACACACCAGGGGTCCTGCTGGCGCAGGGGCTCTCCGAAGTGGCGCGGCGCCCCGTGACCCTCGTCAACGCAGCCGTCGTGGGCGCCCGCTCGAGCGACCTGGACGCGCAGATCGATCGGATCGAGGACGCCCGACCCGACCTGGTGGTGGTGCTCGTTGGCGCCAATGACGTGACCCACCGGGTCACCCCATCGACCAGCGTCCGTTACCTCGACCAGGTCGTACGCCGATTGCGTGACCTCGAGTCCGAGGTGGTGGTCGGAACCTGCCCTGACCTCGGCACGGTCCGTCCGCTGCCCCAACCACTGCGGGCCATCGGCCGCCGGTGGTCTCGTCAGTTGGCTGCCGCCCAGATGATCACCGTGATCGAGGCGGGCGGTCGGGCGGTGTCCCTCGCAGCGCTGCTCGGTCCGGAGTTCGACGAGGCACCCCAGGACTACTTCAGCGCCGACCGCTTCCACCCGTCCTCCCTGGGCTATGGCCGGCTGGCCGAGGTCGTGCTGCCCTCCGTGTGTGCGGCCCTCGGATACGGCCCCGATCCCGAGCCAGCGCTCGATGCCAACCGCCATGAAGAGGTGCTGCCCATCTCGGAGGCGGCTATCCAGGCGGCCGACGCAGGCGGCAGCGAGCTCGCGGGCGTGCAGGTCGACGGCCACGACCGCTCCACCCGCGGCCGCTGGGCGACGGTTCGCCACCGCATCCCGCTGCGCCGTCGAGCCTCTGCGTCTGCTGGCCCCGAAGACGGCGAAACGTTCGACCGGACCAGCTGAGGACCCGACGCTAGAGGCTGCGACCGGCGGGACCCGCGTGCCACTCCTCCATGTGCCTGGCGTGAGTGTCGAGATAGGCGCCCGGCCGGTAGTGGGCATCGTAGAACTCTGTGTCGAGGTGGACCGCCTGTACGTAGCCGGACACCACCATGGTCGTGAAGGTGTTGGGGAACCTCCCATACGTGTCGTACACGTACTGAGCGACACCAGCGAGGCAGTCGACGAACTCCTCGGAGTAGGGCGTGACACCCTGCTTGATCTCTGCCGAGTCTCTCCAGGGGCCAGGCGTCTGAGGGTCGTAGGAACCGCCGGCGCCGAACTTCCGCTCGACGAAATGCTCGACCGCCGCCCGCATGTCCGGGAAGTACGGCGGGCACAGGCCCTCAAAGTGACCGTCAAGGCCGACCGGGTTGGGCAGCACCCACCGATCGTCACGCACAAACCGGAATCCGAATCCGTCGATCCCGCCATCTGCGAACGCCCCGAGGATGCTCCAGCGGTTAAGGCCACTCAGGAACAATCCTCCCAAGCCCATCGCCTGAAGGGTGAGGACCACGTTGTGCCCCATCATGGCGAGCTCGGAGACGTTGCCCTCGTACCCGATCTGTTGGAGAACGGTCAAGGGGACCCGCTTGGTCTCGTCCAAAAGGCCGCTGCGGATGAACGGCGCCGGGTCGCCAGCGGGGCGACCTGCGATGTCATCGACGAGCACGTTGCCGTTCGCGAGCGACAGCGCCATCAGCGCCAGCACCTGCTCGCTCGCATCAGCGACTGGGATGAACAGCGTCGAGCCCGGCACATTGGCCATCCAGAGGTTTGGCTCGAGCATGTGCGGTGCGGCCGCGGGGAGATCCAGTCGCGAGGCAGACAGTTGCACCGTGTTCGCCCGGGTGGCATCCACCAGACGATCGACCCAGCCATCGCCCGCGACCCCGTCCGCTTCGGGGGGTTGATCCCGTGTGTTGGTGAAATAGCAGCCCGAGTCGTCTGTCGTCAGCAAGGCGGGGGTACCGATGCCCGCTGCAGTGGGCGCGGTACGACCCGAGAACCGTTGCGTGTAGTGGGCGTGCTCCCCCGGCCGGTCGGGGCCGAAGGGCACCCCGAAGCTCCAACCCGTGACGCCTGTCCCGACCGCCACAAGGACGGAGCGTTCGTACTCCGACAACGGCACGGGCTCGGCCCCTGAACGGTATGCGAGTGGGCCCGTGGGAATCTCCATCCCCAGACCGAAGCGCCGCGAGCGTCTTCCGGCGATCGCATCCAGCAGCGGGAACTGCGAAAAATCCTTCGCCATGCTTGCCTCCAGAGGCCCGCCCCGCACAGGATCGTCCAGCCACCATAGCCGCGGCCTCGTCCTCAAACGGTTCGTCTCAGGACCTGCACGGCTTCGAGTGCGTCCTTCAGCAACTGCTCCAGCGCCACGCGCTGCCCTCCCCCCAGACCTCGGCGGCAGCAGGTGCTCCGGCTACCGCCGTCAGCACATCACTGCCCGTCACAGCGACCTGATCACCGAGACTGAAGACTCCAAGATCAGGGACGACACGAGGTCGAGGTAGGTCAGCCGAGTCCTTCTCCTCGATGCCCTGAGCGACGTCGGCGAGCAGTTGAGCGAGCGCGATTGCGGCGTCAGCCCGTGACGCGTAGGGAGCGAAGCGCTGGCGTAGCCGTACGTCGGACATCGACCTGAGCCGGGCGGACAAGCGCTCGATCTCGACGGTCAGTGCCCCCACCGGCGACTCGACCATGCCATCAGGCTAGAGGTCCAACCTGTGCCTTCTCGAACTGCGAGAGGCCGGTATTGCCGAAGGGCTTGTGCGCCGACGTTCGGACGGGCACCGTAGTGACATCGCCCTGGCCGGGGCGACTGACCTGGGAGGCGCCCATGTCCGTGCACCACTCCGACGAGACCTACGCAAACCTCGTGGCCCGGTTGCCACAGGCAACCGGGCGAGACATCAAAGAGTGGTGCAAGGAGGTGGATGCCGGTCCTTCGCTGATCAAGTCGGAGGACCGCATTCACTGGCTGCAGGACGAGCACGGCCTGGCGCACAGCTATGCCAAGGCGATCGTCCACGAGTACGACATGCAACGGGCCGCCCGCCGCGTCAGCTGAACGCCCACCCGCACCCCCCACCACCCAGGTGAGGGTGGGTGCGGGAGAGGTTAGTTGCGGTTGAGGATGGCCAGTAGGCGGAGCAGCTCGAGGTAGAGCCAGATCAGCGTGACCATCAGACCGAACGAGGCGCGCCAGGACTCCCGCTCGGGCAGCCCGAAGGCGACACCCTTCTCGATCGCGTCGAAGTCGAGCACCAGGCTGAACGCGGCAAGCCCGACACCTGCGACGCACAACAGGATGCCCAGACCGCCGACTCCGTAGAAGCCCCAGCCCTCGCCGACCCCGAAGAACGCCGAGATCAGGCTGACCACCGCGATGCCCAGGTAGGACACCATCGCGACCATCATCATCTTCTGGAAGCGCGGGGTCGCCCGCAGCTTCCCGGAGGAGTACAGCGCGAGCATGACTCCGAAGGCCACCAAGGTGCCGAGCACAGCCTGCCCGACGAGGTTCACCTGGTTGGGGTTGAGATCCGGGCTGTTCTGGTACCAGCTGCTGATACCGCCGAGGAACACTCCTTGGACGACGGCGTACGCCATGATCAACGCGGGGTTGACGCTGCGCTTGAACGCGTTGAAAAGCCCGAGGCCGAGCCCTACGAGCATGGCCCCCCACACCAGGAGCGGGTAGTCGAAGGCGAGATTCCAACCGACGATGGCCATGGGCACGAGCAGCACGAACAGGATGGCCGTCTTGACCACGACGTCCTGGACCGACATCCGCTGACCGGTCGCGGTCGCCTCAGGCGGCGCGTACTGCTGCTGCATCGTGGCAGCGTCTGCGCCTTGCGCCTGGAAGGTCGCGTAGCGGGCTGGGTCGTTGAACTCCCGATTGAGAACGGGGTTGCGACTCGAGTATCGATCGGTAGTGGCCATGGTCAAGGATAACCGCTCATGCCGATGCTCCGCCGCGCGACGTCTGGACCTGGACTCGCAGGCTCAGTCCGTGCCCCCGGTGGGGATCGAACCCACACTGGATCCCTTTTAAGGGGACTGCCTCTGCCGTTGGGCTACGGGGGCGCCCCCAGGGTAGGCCGCTGAGTCCTCGGTGGCAGCCACCTCTCGATCTCCGGGCACCGGTGCGGACACGTGCGCCAGGTCGGCAGCCACCGCCTCCGCCACCGAGTCTTCGTCGACCACCGCGCTTCCTTGACGGGCCGCCCAGCCGATGAGAGCCAGCGCGAACGCGCCGACGGCGGCCGACAAGACACCACCCAGCGCCAGGCTCGTGCGCGGTCCGAACGCCTGCGCCAGCCAACCGATGATCGGCGCACCAACGGGCGTCCCGCCGAGAAAGACCGTGAGGTAGATGGCCATGACCCTGCCTCGAAACTCCGGATCGACCCCGAGCTGCACCGTGGCGTTGGCTGCCGTCATCACAGTGAGGGCGGCCAAACCGCAGGGCACGAGCGCGATCGCAAAGGTGGTGTACGTCGGCATTGCCGCAGCAGCCAGCTCGACGAGGCCGAACACCAACGCCGAGCCGGCAACCAACCGAACCCGTGGGTTCCGGCGGCGCGTGGCTACGAGGGCGCCGAACAGCGAGCCGATGCCGAGCATCGTGGCCAGCAGACCGAAGCCTTGGGCGTCCTTGCCGAAGACCTGGGTGGCCATCAAGGCGATCGTGATCGAGAAGTTGAGGCCGAAGGTGGCCACGACTCCCACGATGGCCATGACGAGGACCAGATCCCTGCGGGTGCGCAAGTACTTGACCCCTGCGCGGATCTGCCCAGGGCCACGGGGGGCGCGGGGAGTAGGACGGAGCAGCCGGGGATCCATGGCCAGCAGGCCACCAATGACGGCCAGGAACGTGAGGGAGTTGATCAAGAACACCGACGCTGTTCCCACCCCTGCGATCAGCACTCCGGCGATGGCCGGGCCGATGATCCGGGCGCCGTGGAAAGCGGTGCTGTTCAGTCCAACCGCGTTGGGAAGGTCGTCGCGCCCGACCATCTCGATCACGAACGACTGACGCGTCGGGCCGTCTACGGCCGTGACGACCCCGAGCAGGAGGGCCAGGACGTACACCCCGCCCAGAGTGATCACGTCGAACGCGTCCAGCAGGCCGAGAGCGAGCGCGAGCAGGCCCAAAGTCGCTTGGGCAAGGATCAAGACCCGGCGTTTGGGGTAGCGGTCGGCCAGCACGCCGCCGAAGGGTCCGAGCAGCAACAAGGGCAAGAACTGCAGCGCCGTGACGATGCCGAGAGCCCGACCGCTGCCATCCGAAAGCTGCAGCACGAGCCAGTCCTGGGCGATGCGCTGCATCCAGGTGCCGATGTTGGAGACAAATGCCCCGGCCAGGAAGAGGCGGTAGTTGCGGTTGCGCAACGCTTGGAAGGTTGGGCTCACGAGCGGCTGATCCCGTCGAGGATCTCCGTCGCCGCCTCGAGCGTGGCGCGTTCCTCACGGGTGAGCGCGGCCAGGCGTACGGCCAACCACTCGTCGCGTCGCCGACGATCGGCCCGAAGCATCGCCCTGGCGGCCTCCGTCACGGACATCAGCACCTGGCGGCCATCCGTCGGGTGCGGCGTCCGCTCGACCAGTCCGGCGCCCTCGAGCGCAGCCAACGTTCGCGTCATGGAAGGCGGCTGAACTCGCTCGTGATCGGCCAGCTCACCCGGCGTGAGCGGACCATGTCGGTCGAGCGCACCCAAGGCTGCCACCGCTCCGATGGACAGGGACGCGTCCGCACGCTCGTTGCGCAAGCGACGAGCCGTGCGCATGATCGCGATCCGCAAAGCGCTGGTCATCTCTGCGGTCTTCGTCGGTGATGGCACGATCGTTAGTCTAGGTCATTAGCCTGGCTAATGACTAATCGGAATCGCTCTTGGGTGTCGACCCTGCCTCCGCGGCTTGGTGGAACTCCTCGAACGGTTCGTGCATCCCCCACAGGGACACGATCTCGCGGCGGAAGAAGAAGGCCTGGTTCCAGTCGATGAGAACCTGGACCTTCCGAGCGAGGGTAGGCATCCGGCTCATGTGATAGGTGCGGTGCATGAACCAGGCGGGGAAGCCCTTGAGCTTGATGCCATAGACCTGGGCCACCCCCTTGTACAGACCGAGAGACGCCACCGAGCCGACGTACTTGTGCTTGTAGTCCTCCAACGGGAATCCGCGGAGGGCGGCGATGATGTTGTCTGCCAGCGTCTTTGCCTGGCGTACGGCATGCTGCGCCGAAGGTGAGGTCCAGGTCCCCGGCTCAGCACTCAGGTCTGGGATCGCCCCCGCGTCGCCCGCTATCCACGCGTCGTCGAAGTCAGCGACCTGCAGCGTCGGTCGACCGAGTACTCGTCCCCCCATGAGGCGGAACCCGGTCTGAGCGACGAGTGGGTTTGCCTTGACTCCTGCCGTCCAGACGAGGGTCTCGGTGTCCATCTCCTGCCCCTCGGACAGCACGACGTGCCCACCCTCGACCGATTCGAGTCGCGTCTTGAGCAGGCAGGCGATCCCGCGGGCTTGGAGCTGTTTCAGCGCATAGATCCCCATGTCCGGCCCTACCTCGGGCAGGATCCGGTCCGAGGCCTCGACAAGCACCCAGCGCAGATCCGCGGGTTCGATCGTGCGGTAGTAGCGCGTGGCATAGCGCGACATGTCCTCGAGCTCACCCAGAGCCTCGATCCCTGCGTAGCCACCGCCGACGACCACGAAGGTGAGACTTCGTCGACGGATCGCCTCGTCGTGCGTGGACTCCGCAATGTCCATGCACTCGATGACGTGATTGCGCAGCTGGATCGCCTCTTCGACGGTCTTGAAGCCCGTCCCTTGCTCGGCGAGCCCAGGGATCGGGAGCGTCCGAGAAATCGATCCCGCGGCGATCACCACGTGTTCGTAGGTCACGTCATACGGTTCACCTTCCAACGGCGCCACAGTGGCCGTCTTGTTGGCGTGATCCACGGCGGTGACGTGACCGGTGATGATCTCGGCACCGTCGAGGACCCGGCGAAGCGGCACGACCACATGTCTTGGCTGGATCGAGCCGGCGGCCGCCTCAGGGAGGAACGGCTGGTAGGTCATGTAGGACTTCGGGTCGACCACCGTCACGGTCGCCTCGTTGCGGCGCAGCTTCTTGAGCAAGCGCAGCGCGGTGTACATCCCGACATATCCCCCACCGATGATCAGGATGCGCGGTGGGTGCCGAGTAGCTCTGGTGATCATGACTCCACGTTAGATTGACGGCGTCGTCGCGACCAGCGCAGCCGCTAGGCCCGCCCCGCGAGGACGACCGCGCGATCGAAGACATCGTCCAACATCGCCTCGGTGAGCCGACCGGTGAACGTGTTCTGCTGGCTCGGGTGAAAGCTGGCGACGAGCGTGAGGGCGCCCATCTCGAGCTCAGCAGCGTGACCGAAGCGTGGTCGCGGCGAGGGTACGGCCGTACCGGAACGCGCCAGTGCTGCCAACGCCGCAGTCCAAGCAAAGCCGCCAAGGGCGACGATCACCTTGAGAGAAGGCGCAACAAGCGCCAGCTCGCGGTCCAGCCACGGTGCACAGGTGTCGCGCTCCTTCGGAGAGGGCTTGTTGGCGGGGGGCGCACAACGGACCGCGGCGACCACCCGGGCGCCGATCAGCTGCAGCCCGTCGCCCGCCCAGACCGACTCTGGCTGGTTCGCCAAGCCCGCGCGGTGCATAGCGGCGAACAACCAGTCCCCGCTGCGATCTCCGGTGAAGACCCGCCCGGTCCGGTTGGCCCCATGAGCCGCCGGGGCCAGTCCGAGGACGAGGATCGTCGGCGCGGCAGCACCGAAACCGGGCGCCGGTCGGCCCCAGTAGTCCTGATCGGCGAAGGAAGCCCGCTTGGTCGCCGCGACACCCTCTCGCCAGGTCACCAACCTCGGGCAGGCCCGGCACACCGACTCGCGAGCCTCGAGCGCCCGCAAGTCACGCGCCGAGCCAGCCAGCCGAGCCACGTCTCCCGCGTCCCTGGCCACCGGGGTCCGGGCCGTAGCCGGATCGCCCGGCCACCCGCTTCCCGGCAGGGCAGCGCTCATGCGACGCCGGCCACCGACCACGCAATCCCGTCGAGGATGTCGTGCTCGCTCACCAAGACGTCGGCGACACCGGCTACCGCAGCCAACCTGTCCAGAACGGCGTCGAGGACGAGAGCCCCGCCGCCGATGACGTCGACTCGTCCGGGGTGCATGACCGGCACGGCCGCCCGCTGCGCCCGCGTCATGCCCAGAAGCCGACCGGTGACGGCGTGGACGTCAGCCCGGCTGATCCGGGAGTGATGGATCACCGCAGAGTCATAGCGTGTCAACCCGAGGGCGATCGCGGCCACCGTGGTCACCGAGCCGGCCAGGCCCACGAGCGTTCGGCAGCGCTCCAGAGGAACGCGGGACGCAGCCTCGTCAATCAACCCCTCGACATCCAGTCGCGCCGCCGCGATCTGCTCCGCGGTCGGAGGGTCAGCGCGCAAGTGCCGCTCGGTGAGCCGTACACAGCCCATGTTCACCGACCAGGCAGCGTCGGGCTCACCCGATCCGAGGACGAACTCCGTCGAGCCCCCGCCGATGTCGAGGATCAGGAAGGGACCAGGTTCGCGCCCAGCCAGCTCTCTCGCCGAACCCGCGAACGACAGCCGAGCCTCATCGTCCCCCGAGACCACATCGGGTTCGACGCCCAGCCGCTGCTGAACCCCCGCCACGAATTCGCTGCGGTTGGTGGCATCCCGAGAAGCCGAGGTGGCCACGAACCGTAGACCATCGACGCCCAGCGACTCGATCGTGCGCGCGTATCGGTCGCAAGCGGCGAACGTTCGCTCCAACGCCAGCTCGGAGAGTCGTCCGGTCTGGTCCACTCCCTCTCCAAGCCGGACGATCTCCATCTGCCGGTGGACGTCATCGAGAGTCCCCGCGTCGAGGTCCACATCCGCGACCAGCAGCCGGATCGAGTTGGTTCCACAGTCGATGGCGGCAACGCGACGTTTCGTCACGTGCTGACCTCGGCGTCGACGCAGGGGCCGGCCGCCCACCAGTCGGGCAGCTCGGCGAGCGCTTCGTCCCCCAACGGGTTGCGGCCGGGGCCTTCGGCGAGTGCGTGGGCGACCAGGACGTGCAGGCACTTGACCCGATGCGGCATGCCGCCGGCCGAGACCCCCTCGATCTCAGGAACCACGCCCAGCGCCCGACGGCGGCCGAGATAGCTGAGGTGCGCCGAGCGGTACGACTCCGCGAGCTCGGGCTCGGCCGAGAGTCGGTCCTGCATGACCCGCATCGTCCCCCCGGCCTCGAGCGTTCCGATGGCCGCCGAAGCGCGCGGACACGTCAGGTAGAACAAGGTCGGGAACGGGGTCCCGTCGGGCAGCCGTGGCAAGGTCTCGACCACGTCGGGGAGCCCACAGGGACACCGGTGAGCCACCCGATGCACGCCGCGCACGGGTCGCCCGAGCTGGGCGGTCACGGCGGCCAGATCGACCGCCGACACGGCTTCTGCCGGCTTCATCGGAGATCAACAATCCTCGACACGGTGCTATCCCGCATCGGCGGCTGCGCCCTCCACGGACTTCCAGAGCGTGGCGAACCACGGCGACTTGGCAGGTTCAACAGGTCGAGGTGCCAGCTGCGTGGCCTCTTCCCCGGGGCCGACCACGACATAAGCGGTTTCTCCCGGCCGTACGAAGTGCAGCCTTGCCCTGGCCTGAGACTCGACGTAGGCCCGGTCCTGCCAACGGTCCAGGGCCCCTTGGGTGTCCGAGATCCGCTGGAGCGTCGCCTGGTTCTCCGCGCGCAGTGCCGCCACTTCTCGCCTCTGGTCGAGCAGGGCTCGAGCGGGCCAGGCCAGCGTCACGGCAAGGGCAGCGACCACGATCAGCAGGATCGCTGCCCGACCTGTCAGGTGCGGACGAACGGTCTTCGCACGCTCACCGACCGCGGACTCACCATTCTTCCGGGCACCACCGGTCGGGTTTGCGCCCTGGCGGGGAGTGGTTGTCCGACGAGTGGTCGTCGGGCTTGACGAGCGGCCGGTTGGACGCGCCGCAGGACGCCGTCCCGCGCGTACATCACCTCCGGCCATGAGACGAGGATGCCTGGCTCAGGTGTCGAACCGCGGGAAGGCGCCGCGTCCGGCGTAGCGCGCCGCATCGTCGAGCAGCTCCTCGATGCGCAACAGCTGGTTGTATTTGGCGACCCGCTCAGACCGCGCCGGCGCGCCGGTCTTGATCTGGCCGCAGTCCGTCGCGACAGCCAGGTCGGCGATGGTCGTGTCCTCGGTCTCACCGGATCGGTGACTCATCATGCAGCGAAAGCCGCTCGAGTGGGCTAGCGAAACGGCGTCCAAGGTCTCGGTCAGGGTCCCGATCTGGTTGACCTTCACCAGCAGTGCGTTCGCCGATCCCTCATCGATCCCTCGCTGCAAGCGGGTGGGGTTGGTGACGAACAGGTCATCTCCCACGACCTGGACCGTGTCGCCGAGCTCCGCCGTGAGCGTGCTCCATCCGGTCCAGTCGTCCTCCGACAACGGGTCTTCGAGGGACACGATCGGATAGTCGGCAACGAGCGTGGCGTAGTAAGCGCTCATCTGCGCGGCGTCCAAGCTGTTGCCTTCAAAGGTGTAGGCACCGTCTGCGTAGAACTCGGTTGCGGCCACGTCGAGTGCCAGCGCCACATCGTCACCGAGTCGATAGCCGGCCCGCTCGACTGCCTGACCGATCAGGTCGAGGGCAGCTCGGTTGCTCGAGAGGGACGGGGCGAAGCCACCCTCGTCACCGAGGCCGGTGGCCAGCCCCTGCTCCTTCAACACGCCCTTCAGGCAGTGGTAGACCTCGGCGCCCCACTGCAGCGCCTCGGCAAAGGTTGAGGCACCGATCGGCGCGACCATGAACTCCTGCACGTCAACATTGCTGTCGGCGTGCGCGCCGCCGTTGAGGATGTTCATCATCGGCACCGGCAGCACGTGCGCGTTCGGACCGCCGACGTAGCGGAACAGCGGGAGGCCAGCGCTGACAGCAGCCGCTCGAGCCACGGCGAGCGACACGCCGAGCACCGCATTGGCGCCGATCCGGCTCTTGTCAGAGGTGCCGTCGAGATCGATCAGCGCCTGGTCGATGAGCCGCTGCTCACTTGCATCGAAACCGAGCAGCTCAGGCCCGATCTCGTCGAGGACGGCGAGCACGGCCTGCTGAACTCCTTTGCCGCCGTAGCGGGCGGCGTCCGCGTCGCGGAGCTCGACCGCCTCGAACGCACCTGTCGAGGCACCGCTCGGCACTGCTGCTCTGGCGAAGGCGCCGTCGTCGAGCTCCACCTCGACCTCGACGGTGGGGTTGCCACGTGAGTCGAGGATCTCGCGTGCGCCCACGGACTCGATGCTGGCCACAGACTGGCTCCTGTTGGGGTCGACGAAGGAGGAAAGCTCCCGCAGGGGAACAATTTTCAGTCTATCGGCCGCGGAGAGTGAGCTCAGCGATCAAGTGAACGCCTAGGTTTCGAGCGAGCGCACCGCAGCCGCGTAGCGCCTAGCGCTGGCTCGAAGAGCTGCCTCAGCGTCGAGCCCGTCGCGGCGCGCCCGGTCCACGAGCAGCAACAGCACGTCCCCCAGCTCGTCGGGAGTCAGAACAGAGCCCTCATCCAGCAGATCTGCGAACGAAACCGCTGGTAGTGGCACAGACACTCCGGCTCGTTGTGCTCGACTCATCAGTTTGGCGGCCAGTGCGAGGGCCGGCTGGGCCAGCGGCACGCCGTCCACGGCAGACATACGCCCCTTCTCGACCCGCTTGAGCGCTTCCCAGGAAGCCTCGACCGCGGCGGCGTCCTCAGCGTCACCGTCGGCGAAGACGTGCGGGTGCCTGGAGATCAGCTTGCTGACGATTCCGGCGGCCACGTCATCGATGTCCCACGGGTCCTCCTGGTCTTCGGCTGCCACGCGCGCGTGGAACACCACCTGGAGGAGCACGTCGCCGAGCTCTTCGCGCAGCGACGTACGGTCACCGGACTCGACGGCCTCGACGGCCTCATAGGCCTCTTCGAGCAGGTAGGGCACGAGCGACGCATGGGTCTGCTGGGCGTCCCACGGGCATCCACCGGGCGAACGCAGCCGGTCCATGACGGCAACCAGCTCGAGGAGGCGGGCACCGACGACCCTTTGCCCCGGCTGACCGTCCGCAGCGAAGCCGGCGTCGTCCATCCGTTGGCTCAGTTGCCGCCGTCGGATGGTGGCTGGTCGCTCGACGAGGGCGCCGGCGCACCCGCTGGACGGGACAGATCATCCAGATCCTCAGCAATGGCGGCCTGCGCCGGGTCCCACGCCCCATAGCGGGGATTCACCGTCACCCCGAGCTGGGCAGCTGTCTGGGCGACCCGAGCGCGGGCGGCGGCAGCCTGGGCCGCGGTGTCAGTGCCGGGGACAAGTTTCTGTCCGAGTTTTTGGCTGAGCAAGAAGTCCTTGGCGAAGGCGTTGAGCTCTGTGGGCGGAACCCCGAGCTGGGCGGCGACCGTGGCTGCCAGGACCTCCGCCGGCTGGCCGCCGGCTGCCTGCAGCAGCAACGCGTCCACCTCGGCCTGGGTGACGACGATGCCTTCCTCGGCGCAGGTCCGTTCGAGGACGACAGAGTTGATCAGGCGGTTGGTGTTCTCGCGCAGGAAGGTCGACGTGTTGAGCGCGTTCTCCGGTGTGTCCGGGAGCGTGGCCGCTGCCTGCTCGGCCTCCGCCGCTGCCTGGTTGACGTGGTTCTCGGTGATGCGGGTCTGACCGACGATGGCGGCCGCTCCCGCCTGGGCCGGGGTGCACGCAGTAAGAACGAGCGTGGACAACGCGACGAGCCCAAGGGTCGCCGAGGTGACGGCTGGCCCGCGACGAGCGGCTCTGGTCATGCTGATCCCTTCGGCTGAACAGGCTCCCGGTCTGGTGCTCCGAGCTGGCTGGCGGGGAGTACGGCTTCGACGAACTCGCGCGCCCAGGCGAGCAGCTCGGTGTCCGCAAGCGGGGTGCCGCCGACGCGGGCCGTGCGTGGACGCGGTACGAGGATCGTACGTATCGCAGCCTTGATGATGCTCCCCGGGTACAGCCTGGCCAGGCGAACACGCGCGGAGTCGGGCAGCTCAACAGGAGCGAAACGCACATTGGCACCCTGCACGGTCACCTCGGTGAGGCCGGCCTCTCGCGCCCGGGCCCGGAATCGAGCGACCTCGAGCAGGGTCTCGACGGGAGTCGGAAGAGGCCCGTAACGGTCGACGAGCTCTTCCCGGACGCCCGTCGCGTCGGCGTCAGTGATGATCTCGGCAATCCGCCGGTAGGCCTCAAGCCGCAGGCGCTCCCCGGGGACGTACGCGTGCGGGATATGAGCATCGAGCGGGAGCTCGACGCGTACGTCCGCTGGCTCTTCGGCGGCGTCGCCTCGGTAGGCAGCGACGGCTTCTCCCACCAGCCGGATGTAGAGGTCGAACCCCACGTCGGCGATGTGCCCGGACTGTTCGCCGCCCAACAAGTTGCCTGCGCCACGGATCTCCAGATCCTTCATCGCGACCGCCATGCCAGCGCCGAGGTCGGTGTTTGCGGCGATGGTCGAGAGCCGGTCGTGCGCGAGCTCGGTTAGTGGCTTCTCAGGCGGGTAGAGGAAATAGGCGTACGCGCGTTCACGAGCGCGACCGACCCGCCCTCGCAGCTGATGCAGCTGTGAGAGCCCGAAGACATCGGCTCGCTCGACGATCAAGGTGTTGGCATTGGCGATGTCGATGCCGGACTCGACGATCGTCGTGCAGACCAGGACGTCGAACTCCTTGTCCCAGAAACCGATGATCACCTGCTCGAGCTCGTGCTCGTTCATCTGGCCGTGCGCGATCCGGATCCGCGCCTCAGGCACCAGATCACGCAGGTGAGCGGCGGCGCGGTCGATCGAATCGACCCGATTGTGGATGTAGAAGACCTGCCCCTCCCGCAGCAGTTCCCGACGGATCGCCGCGGTGATCTGGCGCTCGTCGTAGGCGCCGACGAAGGTCAGCACCGGGTGTCGCTCCTCGGGCGGCGTGGTGATGGTCGACATCTCTCGAATGCCCGTCACCGCCATCTCTAGAGTGCGCGGGATCGGGGTCGCCGACATGGTGAGCACATCAACGTGGGTGCGCAACGCCTTGAGGTGCTCTTTGTGCTCCACGCCGAAACGCTGCTCCTCGTCGACGATCACCAGCCCCAAGTCCTTGAACCGGATGCCAGTCGTGAGCAGACGATGGGTGCCGATGGCAATGTCCACGGTGCCCTGCGCGAGACCGTCAATCACGGCCTTGGCCTCGCTATCGGTCTGGAACCTGGACAACCCCGCGACGTTGATCGGGAAGTTCGCGTAGCGCTCGCCAAAGGTCGAAAGGTGTTGCTGGACAAGCAGGGTCGTAGGCACCAGCACAGCCACCTGCTTGCCGTCCTGGACCGCCTTGAAAGCTGCCCGAACCGCGATCTCGGTCTTCCCGTAGCCCACGTCTCCACAGACCACCCGATCCATCGGGATCGGCCGCTCCATATCGGCCTTGACCTCGTCGATCGTGGAGAGCTGGTCGGTCGTCTCGACGTAGGGAAAGGCGTCCTCGAGCTCACGCTGCCAAGGCGTGTCCGGGCCGAACGCGTAGCCAGGAGCGGCCATGCGCGCGCTGTAGAGGCGGATCAGCTCGCCCGCGATCTCCTTGACGGCCCTCCGGGCACGGCCCTTGGCCTTGGCCCAGTCGGCTCCACCAAGGCGGTGAAGCGCCGGAGCCTCCCCGCCGACATATCGCGTCACCTGGTCCAAGGCGTCCGAGGGCACGTACAACCGGTCTCCGGGCTGCCCACGTTTGGCGGGGGCGTACTCGATGACGAGGTATTCGCGAGTGGCCCCCTGCACGGTGCGTTGCATCATCTCGACATATCGCCCGACGCCGTGCTGTTCGTGCACCACCAGGTCGCCGGCGCGCAGCTGCAGAGGATCCACCTGCTGCCGTCGACGAGACGGCATCCGCCGCATGTCCTTGGTGGAGGACCGCTGACCGACGAGATCGGTCTCGGTCAGCACCGCGATCTTGAGCTGCTCGTGGACGAAGCCGTGCTCGAGCCCACCGGTCGCCACGTGCACCAGACCCGCGTCCGGGGCGGCGTCGAGGCTCGGGGCGAGACGTGCCGGGATGTCGGCCTCAGCCAGCCGTTCAACAAGTCGCTGCGCAGGTCCGTGCCCCTCGGTGACCAGAACAACCCGCCAACCGTCGGCCAGCCATCGGCGGGCATCGCCCAGCGCGCGCGCTGTATCCCCTCGATAAGACGGCGCAGCCTGGAAGCCGGAGATCAACGTGCTGGCGTCCACCGGTTCGGCGGCCTCGATCAGTTCGGCATCGACCGCGAACGACGTCAACGACCACCAAGGGATGCCGGACGCGAGAGCGTGGGACCTGACATCGGCGAGGGTCCGGAACGAGGCGGCACCGAGGTCGAGAGGGGCAGCTGCGCCACCGGCCGCACTCGCCCAGGACGCGGCCAGGAACTCCTCGCTGGTCGCAACCAGGTCCGCTGCCCGGGCTCGCACCCGCTCTGGGTCACAGACGACAACATGCGCGCCGGCGGGAAACTGATCGACGAGCAGCTCGAGGTCGTCCACGAGCACCGGGGCGAGGGACTCCATACCCTCCACGGCGATCCCCTCGGACAGTTTCCCGAGCACGTCACTCAGGGCCGGGTGGGTCTGGAGGAGCTGGCCCGCGCGCGCACGTACGCCTTCGGTGAGCAGCAGCTCACGGCATGGAGGAGCCCACAGGCCGTTGGGTGCGACCTCGAGGCTGCGCTGGTCGGCGACCTTGAACCATCGGACCTCTTCGACGGTGTCGCCCCAGAACTCGACCCGAAGAGGGTGTTCCTCGGTCGGCGGGAAGACGTCGAGGATCCCGCCGCGGACCGCGAACTCGCCGCGCTTCTCCACCAGGTCGACTCGGGTGTAGGCAGCCTCAGCCAGCTGGCGGACACATTCCTCCAGGGGTCGTTCCTCGCCTGGGCGCAGGACCACCGGCACCAGATCTGCCAGGCCAGGGACCAACGGCTGCAGCAGCGAACGCACTGGAGCCACGACGACGCGAAGCGGTCCCGCCGCGGGGTCGGCCGGGTCGGGGTGGGCCAGGCGGCGGAGAACCGCCAGCCGGCGACCGACCGTGTCCGAGCGCGGTGAGAGTCGTTCGTGCGGCAGGGTCTCCCACGCTGGAAAGTCGGCCACGCTTCCGCTCGGGAGCAGACCGGTGAGGGCCGTCACGGCGTCTTCTGCTTCCCTTCCGGTCGCAGTCACCAGCAGGACCGGACGCCCCGCTCCTGTTCCGGGGTCGGCGGCCAGCAGGCCGGCGGCGAAGGGGCGCAGCGCCTCGGGAGCCGTGATCTCAGAGCTTGGAGCTTCCGCGTCGGGCCACGCCTGCGCCGCGGTCCGCCAACCAGCCAGGGCCGCATCTGTCCCGACGAGTTCGAGCAGGCCGGCCAGGCTCACGGTCAGGAATCTCCAGCATCTGGTGGGTTCTACGGCGTGATCAGGGCGTGCGGAAGGCCGTCCTGCAACTGGTAGCCGGACGGTCGATCCCAGACTAGGCGGTGCAGGGGACGTACTGGACCGGGTCCATCCGCTACCCTATTTCCTACTTAATCAGTCAGAAAGGTCTGACAATGGACTGGTTCAACCCCGCCCTCGCCCTCGCGGGTTTGTTCGTGGGCATCATCGTCGGGCTGACCGGCATGGGTGGCGGCGCCCTGATGACTCCCGTCCTGGTGTTCTTCTTCAAGGTCGACCCGCTCACCGCGGTGTCTAGCGACCTGGTCGCCAGTCTGTTCATGAAGCCGGTCGGCGCCTTCGTCCACCTGCGGCGCGGAACCGTCAATCTCGAGCTCGTGAAGTGGCTGTGCATGGGGTCGGTGCCCGCAGCCTTCTGCGGGGTCTTCGTCCTACGCTGGATCGGCGACGGCGAGGACCTGGCAGTGATCGTCAAGAAGACCCTCGGCGCAGCGTTGCTCCTGGCCTCCGCTGGGCTCGTGGTGCGCGCCTGGATGGTGCTCGTCGAGAAGTCCAGTCTGGCTGGAGAAGGCCCGTCGGGTCAGGTCAAGACGCCTGAGATGCACGTACGTCCGCTGCCGACGCTGCTGCTTGGCGCCATGGCAGGCCTGATCGTCGGCATGACCTCGGTCGGCGCGGGCTCCATCGTCATCGTCATCTTGCTCTTCCTCTACCCAGCGCTAAAGGCTTCGCAACTCGTCGGAACAGACCTGACCCAGGCGATCCCGATGGTGGCTGCAGCCTCGTTGGGCCACATCCTTTTCGGTGACTTCGAGCTTGCCTTGACCGGCACGATCCTGATCGGCGCCGTCCCCGGTGTCTACATCGGAGCGAGGCTGTCGTCGCAAGCTCCAGGC
Source organism: uncultured Actinomycetota bacterium (assembly GCA_963819985.1). Lineage (GTDB taxonomy): Bacteria > Actinomycetota > Actinomycetes > DATJPE01 > DATJPE01 > JANPBY01. Next base: position 383,302 of record CAWFYH010000004.1, read on the forward strand.
GGCCTGGTGCGACGCGCGCTTGCGATCGTGCTGCTCGCCTCCGGGCTCAAGCTCCTCGGAGCCAGCAACGTGACCATTCTCGCCGCTGTGGTCGCCGCCCTGGTGTTCGGCAACCTCGCCTGGATCGTCATCCGCTCGCAGTACGCCAAGCGGCGCCGAGCTCTTCGGGCAGCCGCACCCGCACAGCAGGACGCGACAGGGGAGACTGAGACGGTGACCGCTCGTACGAACAATTCCGGCTCACCCCCCGCCGTCGAGCCGCCCGACCAGGCGAGTGCCGGAGACCGGACGTGACCGCACCTGACCAGCCTGCGGCCATCGACTGGTCGAAGCTGGCCGATCTGCCGGTCCATGGACTGGACAACGCCGACCTCGACGAACTCGATCTCGTGCTGCTCGGCGCTCGGGACGGGTTGCCTTCGCTGGACCTGCCGCCAGTCGCCCGGACGGCTGCCGAGGGCGATGGACTCGTCCTCACCGACCCCCAGGGCACGCCGCTTGCCCGGCTCGAGCGTGACTCGCTGACGGCGCTGCAGCCCGCGGCACACGGACCGGGACGTGACCTGCGACGCCCTGCCGCCGGCGTCCTCAAGGGTGGGCCTTCCGTGGCTGTCGGCTTCCGCGAAGTGCCAACTCGGGCCGACCTTCGCAGAGCGGCCGACCTCAGAGCCGCATCCGACTGCGATCGGCTGCTGCTCGTGGCCCTGGCCGGCCATGGCGCGCCGGTGGGCGTTCGGCCGGCCGACCTGGTAAGGGCTGTGACCAGCGCAGCAGCTTCGATGGAAGGCGTCGAGGCGCTCGTCGTCCCGGCCACGGCGACGTCGTCGGGCGCACTGCGCTGGCCCCTGGACGAGCTCCTGCGGCCGTACGGCTGCGTAGCGACGCTGGACGCATCGGCGACGCGCGACACCGACGAGGCAGCCGACTTGCAGCGGGTGACCGCCGGCGGCGATCCCGGGGAACTTCTCCCCAACGCCTCCCTCAACGCGGTCCGTCGGTCCCGCCCGGTGGGGCTGGCCCGCGGAGCGGTGATCCTGCTCAGTGGGCTGTCCGGATCGGGCAAGTCCACGATCGCCCGCGCCTTGGCCGATCGGCTCGAGGACGCCGGCGAGCGCGGCGTCAGCCTGCTGGACGGTGACGAGGTGCGCCGGATGCTGTCCGCGGGTCTGGGCTTCGACCGGGAGTCACGCGAGCTGAACGTACGGCGCATCGGCTACGTCGCTGCGCTGGTGGCCGAGCACGGGGGCGTGGCGATCTGCGCACCGATCGCGCCGTTCGCCGAGTCGCGAGCGGACATGCGCGCGCGGGCGGAAGCGGTCGGGGAGTTCATCCTCGTGCATATCTCGACCCCGCTGGAGGTGTGCGAGGCCCGCGACCGCAAAGGCCTCTACGCCAAGGCACGGGCCGGTCTGGTCCCGGAGTTCACCGGGATCAGCTCTCCCTACGAGCTGCCCACCGACGCCGACCTGGTCATCGACACCACGACCACAAGCGTCGAGCTCGCCGTCGACCTGGTCCTGGCGGAGCTGAAGCGGCGCGGCCTGCTGGGCTGAGGCGCGATCAACGAATCTGGCGGACCCGCCCTGAGGTGCCCCAGCGAGCGTCGGCGGTGAGCACCTCGACATCCAGCCGCTCGCCGAGCGCAAGGCAAAGACGGTCACCCAGGGACAGCCCCTCCCCGGCTCGCCACCGAGCGGCAGCCCATTCGGCGTCGACCTCCTCGACCGGCTCGACGGTGAGCGGGTAGCTGGTGAGCAGCGCGCGCAGCAGCTCCCAGTCGCGACCAGCTGCGCGGACCTTCTGGGCGATCTCGGACCAGTTCGCAGCGCCGCACTGACCACCCTTGATCAGGCGTTGCTCCACGACGTCGCTGCCCGGCTCGTCCTGCGCCCAGGCCAGCAGCGCTGAGGCATCGAAGACGCTCAAGCGACGTCTTCGGCCGCCGCCGCGGCCCGCCGGTCGGCGAGCAGGTCACCGACCAGGTCCAGGCCACCGAGTTCGCGGCGTACGCGCTTTCGAAGCTGCGCGCGGGTCAGCAGCACGAGACCGTCCGGCGTCTCTAGCAAAATCAGCGGGGTACCCGTGGTCAGGCCGGCCCGTTCCCGGACCTCGACAGGCACCACCAGACGCCCACGGTCTCCCACCGTCAAGTGGTATGTGCCATTCATGACACAAAGATACCACTCTTCATCGATGAGTGGGATGGGTGTGGTCCGCGGGGCTAGCATCGACCAACCACCCAAGCAACATTCGACTATCTGGCTCGAGTTTTGTCCTGCACGATGGCGTCGTGATTGTCGAGGACTCCGGGCCGCTGGCCGGTGGAAACATGGGTGAGATCCGGCGCGTCGGCGCGACGTGCGAAGACCTTCCGGACCGTGGACCGGACGGGCCCAGCAACTCATGGAACTACTGCGGGCGCGAGGGCTGGAGTTCGTCCCGCAGCCCCTGGGCATCGACGATGACGGACGCGAGTCCGTTGCGTTTGTCGACGGCGAGGTAGGCGTCTACCCGATGCCACGGTGGGTCTGGTCTGACCGCCTCCTCACTGAAATTGGGTGGGCGCTGCGTCGATTGCACGACGTGACCAGGGAATTACCGAAGCCGACCTCAGGGTGGCAGCGGGAGCCGGTCGAACCGGTCGAAGTCATCTGCCACAGCGACCTCGCGCCATACAACGTCGTCTGCCGCGCGAGCGGGACTCACGCGACAGCCAGGCGGCAGCGCTGCGGGACCCGTCGAGGGCCTAGGTCCCCTCGTCGTGGACCACCCGCAGCCGGCGCAGACGTATGCCCTGGACTTGGTCGATCAGTCGACCGAGCTCGATCGCCTCGGCGGCGGCCTGCGAGCCGGGATGGGCCGCGGCATCCTCCGCGACCAACTCGGTCACGGCAGCACGCAGCATCTCGAGGCCCGTCATGCCAGCGCCCCGCCGCGGTGGTCCCGGATCGAATGCATGTCCTAATCATGGCAGACTGTACCGACACCCAAGGGGCCGGAAACCTAAGATGTGGAAACAGGAATCGCCGTCCACAGGGCACAATGCTGCAGTGGCAGAGCGCAACGTTCTGGGAGGTCCGCTGCAGGCCTGCGGAGACGACCCGGTCACCGGCTTCTACCGTGACGGCTGCTGCAGCACCGGCCCCGAAGACGTCGGGAGCCACACCATCTGCGCGGTAGTCACAGCCGACTTCCTCGAGCACCAACGCAGCATCGGCAACGACCTGAGCACCCCGATGCCGGCGTACGCCTTCCCCGGCCTGGTGCCGGGCGACCGGTGGTGCGTCACCGCCCGCAACTGGGCTCGTGCCTTCAACGATGGCGTAGCCGCCCCGGTCGTCCTGGCCGCCACCAACCAAGCAGTCCTGACCATCGTTTCCCTTGAGGTACTGCGCCCCCACGCGGTCGACGTCCCCGACGACCCCCGCGTCCTCGACGACACCTGACCGTCAGCCGATCGCGCGGTCGAGGACCTCCTCGATCGGCCGGGAAGCCTCAGTGGTGTTGGAGATCACCGTCCAGGTCGACGCCGTGCCCGGGTCGTGCACGCTCCGGAAGGACACGCCGGTGTCGTAGCCGTGCAGCTCGACCCGCCTTGACCCCGCATGCAGCCACAGCCCGAGCCCGTAGCCCAGTGAGTCCGCCACCGCGTCGTACCGCGCGCGAACTATGTCAGCGACGTAGGCCTCCGGCAGGATCCGGCCGCCGAACAGCGCAGACCACAAGGCGCTGATGTCGTTCGCCGTGGAGAAGATGCCACCGTCCCCGCTGCCCCGAACCGGAAGGTGCAGGACGTTGGTCTGGTCGGTGTCGATGCCGAGGTAGCCGACCGCGGCCCGCCCGGGTAGCTCATCGGAGCGCAGGAACCTCGTATCCGACAACCCTGCCGGATCGCAGACTCGTTCGACCACGAGGTCGGGAAACGATTGTCCTGCAACGCGTTCGGCCAGGAGCGCCAGCACGACGAAGGCTCCGTTGTTGTAGGAAAACGTCGCCCCAGGCACCGTCACCTGCGGATGGCCATCGAGGACGGTCAGGTAGTCCGAGGTGGTTGCCAACGCGTGCACCGGAACCGGCATCAGATAGCTGTTCATGTCGTATTCGTCGGAGTCCTCATCCAGGTAGTCACCGATGCCCGCGCGATGCGAGAGCAACTGCTCGATGGTGACCCGGTCGTCGATGAGTGGAAGCTCGGTGCCAAGCACCGTCCGCGCCGGCGTCTCCAGCTTGAGGTGACCGTCCGCCACCAGGCTCATCACAGTGAGCGCAGTCAGTCCTTTGGTGCCGCTCGCAAGGCCGAACTGAGTATCGGGGCGGACCGGGAGATCGTGGGCACGGTCGCGGAGACCGTACGCCTGCTCGACCTCGATCTCCCCGTCTCGCTCGACCCGCACCACGCCGGAGAAGGGACCTAGGGCGGCGGCTTCATCCAGTTCAGCGCGAAGACTCATGTCGGTCGCCTGTCACTCGGTCGAGGTGATCATCCCTGCAGCAACGGTGCGGTTGGTCTGCTCGTCGATGAGCACGAAGCCACCCGTGGTGCGGTTGCGGGCGTAGTCGTCGGCGAAGACCGGCTGGGTCGTGCGCAACCGGATCCGACCGATCTCGTTGAGCGCCAGGGACGTCGCGGACTCGTCGCGGTGCAGCGAGTTGATGTCGAGGCGGTAGTTGACGTCCTTGACCAGGGCTCTCGCCGAGCGAGTGGTGTGCTTGACCGCGAACTTCGCGCCCGGCTTGAGCTCGACGCGCTCGTCCATCCAGCAGACCATCGCGTCGAGGTCCTGGGTGGAGTCCGGCTGGTTGTGCGGACGGCAGATCATGTCGCCGCGACTGATGTCGATCTCGTCGGCCAGCCGGATCGTAACCGACATCGGAGGGAAGGCCTCGTCGAGCGGACCGTCGGCGGTGTCGATGCCGGCGATCGTGGTGGTGAAGCCGGACGGCAGGACGATGACCTCGTCGCCCGGCTTCAGAACCCCTCCGGCCACCTGTCCGGCATAGCCGCGGTAGTCGTGGGTCGAGTTCGACTGTGGCCGGATGACGTATTGCACGGGGAATCGGGCGTCGACCAGGTTTCGGTCACTGGCGACGTGCACCGTCTCGAGGTGGTGCAGCAGAGAGGACCCTTCGTACCACGGCATGTTGTCGCTACGGGTCACGACGTTGTCACCCTTGAGCGCGGACACCGGGATGAACGTCAGGTCGGGCGCGTTGAGCTTGGTGGCGAACTCACCGAACTCTTGACGGATCCCCTCGAACACCTCTTCGGAGTAGTCGACGAGGTCCATCTTGTTGACGCACAGGACGATATGCGGAACCCGCAGGAGGGTCGTGAGGAAGGCGTGGCGGCGACTCTGCTCGACGAGCCCCTTGCGGGCGTCGACGAGGATCAGCGCCAGATCCGCCGTGGACGCCCCCGTGACCATGTTGCGCGTGTACTGGATGTGCCCCGGGGTGTCCGCGATGATGAACTTCCGCCGCGGGGTGGCGAAATAGCGGTAGGCCACGTCGATGGTGATGCCTTGCTCGCGCTCGGCCCGCAGTCCGTCGGTCAGCAGCGCGAGGTCGGTGTAGTCGTCGCCGCGCTCGCGGCTGGTCCGCTCCACGGCATCGAGCTGGTCCTCGAAGACGGACTTGCTGTCGTAGAGGAGCCTTCCGATGAGGGTGCTCTTGCCGTCGTCCACCGACCCGGCGGTCGCGAACCTCAGCATGTCCGACATCAGAAATACCCTTCCTTCTTGCGGTCTTCCATAGCGGCTTCGCTGACCCGGTCGTCCCCGCGGGTGGCCCCGCGCTCGGTCAGTCGGGTCACGGCGACCTCCTCGACAACCTTTTCGACGGTGTCGGCGTCGGAGCGTACGGCCGCCGTCAAGTTGGCGTCTCCCATGGTGCGGTAGCGGACGCGCTCGACCTGGGACGTCTCGCCGTCCTTGAGCGGTACGAACTCGTTGACGGCGTAGAGCATGCCGTCACGCTCGATCACCTCGCGCTCGTGGGCGTAGTAGAGCGACGGAATCTCGAGGTTCTCGTCAGCGATGTAGGACCAGATGTCCAGCTCGGTCCAGTTGGACAGCGGAAAGACTCTGATGCTCTCGCCAGCAGCCACCCGACCGTTGTAGAGGCTCCACAGCTCGGGGCGCTGGTTCTTGGGGTCCCACTGGCCGAACTCGTCACGGAAGGAGAACACCCGCTCCTTGGCCCGCGCCTTCTCCTCGTCTCGGCGCGCGCCCCCGAACAGCGCGTCGAAGCGATACTTCTCAGCAGCTTCGAGCAGGACCGCCGTCTGGATCCGGTTGCGGGAGCCGTTGGCCTCCTCGGCGACCAGACCGCGATCGATCGCATCCTGCACGGAGGCCACGACCAGCTGGATGCCGAGCTCGGCCACTCGCCGGTCGCGGTAGTCGATCACCTCGGGGAAATTGAGTCCGGTGTCGACGTGCATGACCGGGAAGGGGATCCGCGCGGGCGTGAAGGCCTTCTCGGCCAAGCGCAGCATGACGATGGAGTCCTTGCCGCCCGAGAACAGCAGGCAGGGACGCTCCATCTCGGCCGCCACCTCACGGATGATGTGAATGGTCTCGGCCTCGAGCGCGCGGACATAACTGAGGCGGTATTCGCTCATCGGGTTGGGCTCTCCTAGGTGTCGTCGCGGGCTGCGACGGACTGCAGGGCAGCAACCAGTGTCCCAGCAATTTCCGGATGCCCGACCACGAGGTCCGGCATCCATGGGTTGTCTGCGTTGTACACCAGTGGGGACCCGTCGACACGTGAGGTCCAAAATCCCCCGGAGCGCGCAACCACGACCGGTGCCGCGGAGTCCCACTCGTACTGCCCGCCGCCGTGCACGTAGGCGTCGACGCGACCCTGGAGCACCGCGCAGGTCTTGGCTCCCGCCGAACCCATCGGCACCAGCTCACCGCCGAGGTCCTGGGCCAGCTCAGCCAGCCATGCCGGGGGCCTAGACCGGCTGGCAGCGATCCGCAGCGGGGCCTCAGGGTCACGTACGGCTGGCGCCGGGGGCCGCCCGGTGGACAGCACCTGTCCCTGCGCGGGAAGGGCAACGGCACCTGCGCTGAGCTCGCCGTTCTCCCACAACGCGACATGGACGGCCCAGTCGTCGCGGTCCAGCTCGGAGAACTCGCGGGTGCCATCGAGTGGATCGACGATCCACACCCGGTCGGCCCTCAGGCGCGCCTTGTCGTCCTTGCCCTCCTCGGACAGCACGGCATCGTTCGGGCGGACCCTCGCCAGCTCAGCCATCAACAGATCGTGAGATCCCTGATCCCCCGCTGCCTTGAGCTCGGCGCCCTCGAGGCCCTGCCCTCGGATCTCGAGCAGCAGTTCACCCGCGCGTTGCGCGAGTCGGGCTGCCAGGGTGTGGTCGTCGTCGGTTGCCTCGATCAGGGTCGCCATGGGCCCATCATGCCGGGGGGAGCACGATGCTGAACGAGGTGGCCTTGCCGCCGGACGTGGACGCCGTGGCCGTAGCGGCCGCGCGGGTGCCGGTCGGGACGGGGCCAAAGCTGTCCGCGGAGACACCGCCGACCTGTCCTCCGCCGCTGCCGAGCACCAGTTCACGGACACGCAGCGAGACGGGCACGGTCCACCCTGTCGTCCCGCTGGTCTTGTCGGCCCAGTAGTTGACGACCCAAGACCCAGCATCGCTCACCTGCACCGCAGGGGCTTGGTGGGCCGCCGTGGTCCCACCTTCTGCGGCGGAGGCCAGCACCAGCGAACCGGAGGTCTTGACCCCGCTGTAGGCGAGCAGCGTCGTAGCGCTCTTCTGGCTGCCGGCGACTGCGACACTGACCTGCTGGCCGGCCTCTGAGCCATCGGCCGTCCGGCGGAAGACCCGCGTGACCAAGTCGTCACTCTCCTCGCCGATCTGGGTCCACCCGGCCGGTGGAGGGGTCTCCGAGTCGCCGTTCAAGGTGACGAGGAGCAGCAGGGTGTCGCCAGCCTGCACGGACGAAGGAACGTTCACCTTCGCAGCTCCGCCGTTCGAGCTGGCCGAATCGCTCCCGCGTAGGCCGATCGGCGACGCGGGCGCCGCGCTGACCGTCACCGAATGGGTCACCGAGCCCGTAGCGCCCGAGTTGTCCGTGACTGTGAGCGTCACCGAGTAGGGGCCAGCGGCGTCGTACGGGTGAGCGACCGTCGCGCCCGAGCCGGTCGAGCTGTCGCCGAACGTCCACTGGCGCGAGGAGATCGAGCCGTCCGGGTCACTGCTGCTGCCGGAGTTGAACGAGCAGGTGAGGTAGGTGCAAGAAGCCGTGAACGCCGCGACCGGAGGCTGGTTGCTCCCGCCGCCACCTTGGCCGCGCAGCGCCAAACCGGCTGCCCGCCAGTCACGAGAGGAGTCCACCACGCTGATCGACGAGCCCACGACGCCTGCGTTGAAGGAGATCTTCAGGAGGTTTCCCGTCGCGCTGTCAGCGAAGTAGAGCTGTCCAGCATTGAGGAACATCCCGCGCACCCGGCTTGGGTTCAGCGTCGAGACGCCCCCCGAGGCGGTATAGCGCGTGCCCCCGACAATGCCGCCCTGGGGCTCGAAGTAGCGGTAATAGAGCGAGCTGCTGGTGGACATCGTGTAGTAGATCCGACCCGCGTCGTAGAACATGCCAGTGACTGAAGGAGCGTCAACGGCGAAGGCGTTGAGGCACGATCCACTGGAGCTGGTGCACGTCGGCCCAACGTTCAGGTTGCTCGGTGTGCGCGCCCCGACGCTGGAAGCACTGATCGAGCTGGCGTAGAAGCCGCGGTCACTGGAAGTCGTGAACAGCGTGCCGCCGACGATCATCCCGCCGCGGGCGTTCTGCCAGGAGTCGCTGGTGCTGGCGTTCGACGTGCTTCCTGGAGCAATCGATCCGTTGATCCCAGTGATGGTCACCCCGCCGCTGGCTCCCTGAGGCCCAACGGAGAACACGTCGCCCGGCGCCGCACCCACGCCGTCGCTGGGGATGGTCGACCCGCCGGCCAGCGGGAACAAGCCGATCCGCGGGTGATACTCGTTGCCTAGGGTGTCGGTGTCCGAACCCACCCAAAGCCCCTGGTCCGTAGCCAGGAAGTCGTAGACGCCGTAGCCGCGCTCGCGCGTCGGGTTCCAGTCGTAAGGAAGCCCGTTGATCGGGTTGAGTGCCGCCAGGCCGGTGCGCTCGATGGCGCCTTGACCAGCCTTGTCCGCCGCGCTCGGATTGTTGACCCACCGGAAGTGCCCGCCGGTGTAGACGACCGAACCGACGATGGCCACGGCCGTGGTCGTGTCGCCGCCGGTCATGTTGACCCAGGTCGGCGTGACTCCCGAGGAGTTCCCCGAGATCTCGAGGCGCGAGACGGTGTCACAGGATGTGTCGGCTCGGTAGGAACCAGTCGTGGCGAAGACGGCGTACTTGCCGTCCGGAGAGATGGCGACGTCGCGCATGAAGGTATCGAAGGCGCGGGTGTTGCACTTCGCAGCGAAGAAGCTCGTCTGCCAGCCCGACAAGGTCGCGGTCGAGCCACCGATGTTGATCATCGCAACCTGATCACGAGTGGCGCCGTTGACCTTGGTGAAGTTGCCGATGGCGAGCAACTTGTCCCCCGCCGGGGTGATCGCGATCTCGCGGATGTTGGTGGCACCCTTGTTGGGCGGGTCCGTGACCTCGTTGTGCTGACCGGAGAAGACCAGCGTGCTCTCGTCGGTCAGTGCGCCTGTCGTGGCGTTCAGCGTGGCCAGAGCGACCCGGCTCTGGCTCTGAACCTTCTTGAACTGTCCGGCGATCCACAAGGTGCCGTCGACGCGGCGTACGTCAGCCACGCGCGCTGACACGCCCTTGGCCTTGAATGCCGTGACCAGCGAGCCGTCGGACAGCTTGACCAGGGCCACCTTCTTGCGGGTGACCCCGTTGACCGTGTTGAAGGCGCCGGCTGCGTAAACCGACTGACCGTCGGCGGAGACCTCGAGTGAGGTGACTTCGCCGTTGAGGGTGGGTGCGAAGCTGGTGGACACCGCCCCGGATGTGGCGTTGAAGGCCGCCAGACCGTGGCGGGTGTAGGTCGTGGTGCCCTTGACGACCTGGGTAAAGGTCCCCCCGATGACGATCTGGTTGCCCACCTGGACGACCGACTCGACGATGCCGTCCTTTACGTACGGCGTGAAGTCGGCGGGATCGGCCGACACGATGCTCGTGTGCACGGCCGTGCCATCACCCTGGGCCCGAGCAGGCGCGGTCAACGCCAACGAGGCGCCCAGTGCAGCGATCGCGGCGAAACCGGCGATGAGCCGACGACCACGGTGGGTGGAGGGCACGGTGGTGCGGTGCATCGGCTGAGTCCCCCTGATTGAGCAGTCCTGGACGGCGTCTCCGGACGCTGTCCTAGAGGATTCTCGCCCACGCCGGTGGACCGCGACGCCAGGACGGGCCGAGATCACCCGCACCGGCAGAAAGTCTGGACGTTCGTCCGAGCCCGTCGGCAGCGCACCGTATCCGCCTCGTGACGGTCAGTCACAATCCCGTCAGGGGAGACTCAGGAGGGCCTCAGCACGACAGTCCAGCCGGTTGCCTTCCCCGCCCCCACCGAGGCGGTAGCCGTCTTGCCCGCATAAGGCCCGCTGCCCACCGGCCCCTGATCTGCGGCGAACCCAGAGATCAGTCCGCCGCCTGCACCAGCGTCGCTGGCCCGCGCAGTGGTGCCAGCGGGCGCGGTCCAGGACGGCACGGTCTTGGAGATCTTCAGCGCCCAGAAGGAGACCACCCAGGACCCTGCGGTGGATACCGCGGCATCGGGAGCTGGATAACTGTTCGTCGAGCCGGTCTTCGCCATCGACGAGATGTCGGACGGCGTAGGGGCTGCGCCGGAGTACGCCAGCACCGTGACGTTGGTCTTGGTCCGCTCGGGCCAGTCGACGGTCCCGAGGTTCGAACCGGCTGGGGCAACTCGCTGGTAGAGCGTCGTGCGCAGGTCGCTGCCGTCAGTCTGGTCATCCACCTCGGTCCACCCAGCCGGCGTCGACGTCGGGCTGAGTCCCTTGTTGCTGGTGACGAACATGAGCAGGGCGTCGCCGCTCTGCGTACCCGTCGGCACCGGGATGTCGTTACTCGTCACGTTGCCGGCATCGGTGGCCGACCCGCGGAAGGCGATGTCGGACCCGGACGGCACCGAAACGGTCACCGCCTTGGTGATCGAGTCCGTCAGACCCGGGCCGTCAGAGACCAGCAACGTGACGTCGTAGGTGCCTGGGCCGGCGAAGGTGTGCGAGGGCGTCGCCCCGGTGGCCGTTCCTCCGCCCTGGTAGGTCCAGGCGTAAGACGCTACGCCTCCGTCCTCGGGGTCGCTGCTCGTCGAACCGTCGAAGTCACAGGTGAGCTGTGCGCACGCGAACGTGAACCGGGCGGTCGGTGCCTGGTTGCCCGGAGGTGGATCCGTCGGAGTGGCCGTGACGGTGTCGCTGTCCACAGCGCCATCGTCGTCGGTCACCGTCAGGGTCACGGTCTTGTTTCCCGACGTGGTGAACAGGTGTTCGGGGTTCGCGTCGCTGCTGGAGGTGCCGTCGCCGAAGTTCCACGCGTAGCCGACGATCGTCCCGTCGCTGTCGCTGCTTCCGGTGGAGCTGAAGGTGCAGGTCAGGTCGTCGCAGCCGACCAGGTTGGCCCTGGCCGTCGGTGCGTTGTTGGTGGGCGGTGGTGCCCCGTTGTCGGAGAGGAACATCGCCCGAGCCTGCCAGTCGACGGTCGTGTCGACCGTGGTCGCCGAACCCGTCACCGCGGTACCCGACAGAGTCACTCGCACGAGGTCTCCGCTGTCCTGGTCGGCGGCATAGAGGCTGGTGCCGGACAGGAACATCCCTCGGACCCGACTCGGGTCGAGTCCGCTGGCGCCGCTCACGGTGAACGGCGTCGCGCCCACGACGTCGCTCTCCGGGCTGAACCAGCGCCAGTAGAGGTTGCTGTCACCGAACAGCGTGTAGTAGATCCGGCCCTGGTTGTAGACCAGCCCGGTGAGGTTGCCGATGTCGCTGCCGAACGATCCGCCGTACATCGGCAACTCGGACGGGGAGCCGAAAGTCGTTCCATTGAACGTGCGGCGGTTGAACGTGCCGTCTGCTGACCCGGTGTAGAGCACGTTGTCGATGAGGAAGGCTCCGCGAGCCAGGCTCCAGGGTGCCGTCCCTGACGCTGTGGACACTGAACCCGCGGTCGTGCCGTCGAAGGGCACGACGCGGACGTTGTCGGCAGCGCCGGTCCCACCGCCTCCGCCCTGCGACCCGGCGGCAATGATCTCGATCCCGTCGACGAGCGGGTTCTCGGTCTTGTGCGTGAAGCCGAGGTCGACTGAGCCGTCGCTCGTGATGTCGAAGGACTCCATGGCGCCGACCTGGTCGCCATAGCGCTGGACCAGATCCCAGTTGCTCAGAACCGTTGTGCCATCAAGGGCCACGTCGAAGATGCGCTGACCCACCTGGCTGGTTCCCGAATAGCGGTTGGCGAGATAGAGCCGAACCGTGACCGCAGATCCGGCCGGCACCGGGAAGTGCCAGCCCATCTCGTTGCCTGCGTTGTTGCCGTAGCGCTCAGTCGAGAACAGGGCCACGGGCGCGCGATCGGTGGACGACGCCGGAACGGACGCGTTGGGCGTGGCCAGCGTGGATGACGATGAGCTGGCGCTGCTGCCTGATCGATAGCCCGATGCGGCAGCATCTGAGAGCCAGTCGGGGCCGTCGTCAGCTGACTGCAGCGCCGGGCCGCCAGCGTTGACTCGATAGAGGACGCCTGGGTCGGACGAGCCTGCCGCCTGACCGAGCAGATTGACGTTCCCGGGCAGGCTGGGCAGGTCCTGGGCAGGAGGCGTCGTCCCTCCGGCCAGTGGGAAGAAGGCGATCTTGCGACGCGTCTCGCCGCCTATCCGGTCGGTGTCGCTCCCGACCCAGAGCCCGCTGGAGGTCGCAAACAGGTCGAAGACACCCACGCCGCGGGCGCGTCCGGGGTTCCACGACAGCGGCAGGCCTGACACCGGATCGAGCGCGGCGATGCCCTCGCGGGGAACGGCTCCAGGCCCGACTCGATCGCCCGCATAGGGGTTGTTGAGCCAGCGCATGTGCCCGCCGATGTAGACCGCGGACCCGGTCACCGCGACCGCATAGGTCGTGTCGCCGCCGGTGTAGTCGGTCCACGTCGCGACCTGTCCGCCCCCGGTTGCCGACGTCTCCCAGCGGGAGATCTCGTCGCACGGGGAGGTCGACCCGTGGTAGGCGCCGGTCGTGCTCACCACGAAGTAGGAGCTGTCCGGCGAGAAGTCGAGGTCTCGCATGTAGGTGTCGAAGGACTTGCTGCAGGTGTTCGTGTAGAAGTCCGTCGCCCAGCTGGTCAACGTTGCCGTGGGTCCGGTGAGGTCGATCATGGCGATCTGCTGCCGCGCGGATCCGTTGATCTCGGTGAAGTTGCCGATGGTGACCAGTCGGGTGCCATCTGGGGAGACGGCCATCTTCAGCACCTGGAGTGCGCCGCCGTTCAACTGGCCGGCAAAGCTGAGGTCGAGGAAGGACGTGAGCGCGCCGGTGGCTGGGTTGAGCGAGGCAAGAGATGTACGGCTTTGGCCGCCGACGGTCTTGAAGCTGCCCCCGACGAGAAGTTGACCCCCGACGAGGTCCACGTTCTTGATCACCGAGTTGAACGACGGCGGGGAGAAGCCCCCGACCTTCTGGCCGTTGGACACATTGAGCCTGGCCAAGCGCGACGAAGAGCTGCCGTTCACCTGGGTGAAGGAGCCCACGACGTAGACGGAGGCGCCGTCAGCGGCGGCCTCCACGTCATAGACCTGGCCCGCGACGTTGGGAGTGAACGTCGTCGAGATCTCACCGGTCGTCGCGTTGAAGGCCAGCACGTTGTTGCGCGTCAACGTGGTGCCGCTGCCCGCCGCCTGGACCTGGCTGAAGTTGCCGCCGGCGATGATCAAGTTGCCGACCTGGGCGAACGAGGTCACCCGGCCGTCGAGCACGTTTGGCGTGAAATTGGCCGGGTTGTCGCTGACGATGGCCGGCTGGGCCACGGTCTGCGCCGAGACCGGGGCCGCGATGGGGACGCTCACCCCCCCGATGACGACAACTGCTGCGGCAATGACCGACGAACGACGGTTGGTGAGCAAGCGCACAGTGGATCCCCCACGTGAGTCCGTCCGATGTGCCTCCCACACCAGACCGAGTCATCGTGCCTCGGACCCCCGACACCTTGACAAGACCACGCGCCGCTTGGTGTACGAATGGCCCCCGCCGCGCCACCCGAAGGACCCACACCCCCTGACACAGCGTCAGGAGAGCTGACCCTGCGTGGTCCGAGCAGGCGCTTGCTCAGGTTCGCTCACCCGGTGAGCTGGGCCATGGATCGACCCTGTCCAGATCCTCCAGGTCGTAGCCGAAGTGGGCGGCGCGATCGGCAAACCGCCGCACCAAAGCCGCTCGCTCCAGCCGCCGCCACGGAACCTTGTCGTGAGCGAGGGCCTGCCAGCGCTCGGCGTACCGACTGCTGCGTCCTCCCTCGAGGCCGTCGCCCGGGATCTCGCCGTGCAGGCCGAGAAATGTGCCGATCGCCTCGAGCTGGTCACGCGGTTGCGCGAGCAACGCCTCGTACTTGACCACGTGCACGTGATCGAGGTGCGTGGCATCCGCCTCGAACAGGTCATGGGCGGTGAACCAGTGGCCGAATGGCACGCTGAGCCGACGGCGTCGCACCCACTTGTGCGTCGACAGCGCGACCACGACCGGGTGGCGCACGATGACGACGAACCGGGCGCCGGGAAACAATCCCTGCAGCATCCGGGTCATCAGCAGATTGGGCGGTGACTTCTCCAGCAGCAGCCGGCGGTCGAGATCCCAGTGCGGAGCCCAGGACGTCAGCAACCGCGACGCGTTCTCCGGCGTGACTATTGGTGACGTCTCGGTCAGATGCGCTCGCCGGTCGTAGGCGAACCGTCCGGCCCCCCCGTAGGCGCGCGCCGGCGGGTACACGTCTTGCAGGTGCTGACCCTCGTCTTCCTTGGCGGTGGTGCCAGCAAAGCCGCTCACATCCGGGTGCTCGGCCAGCACCTTGGCCAGCGCAGTGGTGCCGCTGCGATGCAGTCCGGCCACGAAGACCAACCGCGACGGGTCGGGTTCGCGAGTCATGGGGTCCCCGTCAGGATCTGGCGCCAGGCGTCCCTCGATGGCGCGTCCGTGAGTCGGTAGTCGGTGCCCGTGATCGGCGAGTCGAAGTAGATGGCGAACGGTGATTTCAGATCGATGAGCTGCACAGCCACTTGCTCCAACCACCTCGCTCGTCCCGTGCCGTCGTCGCCTGGGACGACCTGTGACCCCATCTCAGCCATGCCCAAGGGGTGGCCTACCTGTTCTGCCTTCTCGACCATGGGCGCTAGCCACGATGCTGCGTCGGGATAGGTGCCTTGGCGCACCTCCCGGTTGTAGCAGTCGAAGCCCATGACGTCGAAGAACTCCGAACCTGGGTCGTAGTCCTCGAAGGTCCGACCCACCTCGGGCTTGGTCGTACGGCACTGCAGCACCAGCGCCGCCTTCAGCTTGGGGCGATCAACCTCCTTGGACAGCTCGCGGATGTGGCGAAACGCCGCTCGGAACTCCTCAGCCGTGAAGTAGCCGTCTTCGATGTTGTCCTCCGGCTCGTGGAAATAGACCCACCAGACCCGTCGGTCCTTGGGAATCGACGAGAACCATGCGCTGAGAGCGGCGTCGTGGTCGCCAGCGATCACTTCGGCTGGCGGCAGCTTGAACGAGACGACCACTGGCCGGTCGGCAACATCAGCGGGACTGCCCTTCCACGGCGGTGGGTCCCCTGGATAGAAGATCCGCGCGACCTCGAGCGTGCCGTACGCCGAGTCCTGGCGGGACAGAGCCTCCTCAAATCCTGCTGCGCCTCGATAGACCGTCGTTCCGAACAGCGTGACCCGCTCATCCGGCCCGGGCACCGTGATCGACGGACCCTCAGTGGGGGTGTAACTCGCACTCGAGGAGCAGCCCGCCGCCATGCAGGCAACCAGCAGCGCCGCAACTGCCCCTGCGCACCCACGGGGACTCACGCCGGCACCTCGCGCGTGCCGCGGGACAGCAGGACATGCAGGCTGAACAGCACCCGCAAGCGCCAGACCAGGGCGGCGTAGACCACGAGACCCAGCCCGAAGGCCGCGAATTGATAGCTCGTCGGGACGTCGGCGAGCGCCAACCCGCCGGGAATCGCGCCCAGGCACCCCAGGGCCACCAGCGCCGCCGCCCAGGTGCTGCGCCCGAAGGGGTGCAGCCGGAGCTTGACTCCAATCTGGGTCAGGGGCACCAGGTTGTTGTAGAGGATCGCCAGCGCCCACCCCACCGCAGCACCATTGATACCCCAGCGTGGGATGAGGATGAGGTCGAGCACCACGTTGAGCCCCAGCGCGACGAAGGCGTTCGCGAAGGTCCAGACAGTCTTACCGGCCATGGCTAGGACGACGTCGACGAGCCCACACCCGGTTGCCACCAGCATGGTCAGGCTGAGCACGACGAGCACCGTGGTCCCCGCGGCGTACTTCGGGCCGAAGATCAGCGGCAACTCACGAGCAAAGACAGCCAGGCACAGATAGATGGGCCACGTTGCCAGGATCAGCCACGTGGTCGAGACCCGATATACCGTGCGGACACCTGCGTCATCGCGTAACGCGATCAACCTGCTCAACCGAGGCTGCGCCACAGCGGCGATCGAACCGGCGGCCAGCTGACCGAAGACGAGGAAGCGAGTGACCGCCGCGTAGACGGCCGCCTCCGCAGGGCCGACCATGGCCGCCACCAGAATGATGTCCAGGCGGTTGAGGCCGATCTGGGCCAGGCTCTGCAGCCATCGCGCCCAGGTATAGCCCCAGAACTCCCGATGCATCGTGCCGGGCCGAGGTGCTACCACTCCCCTGCGTCGCTCCACATGCCTCAGCAGCCGCCACAACCACCAGCCGGCAAGGACCGCGGCGGGCAGGTAGGGGAAAGCCCAGGCGAGCGCCAGCGCCGACGAGCTCGTCGCGCCAACGGCGATCGCCAACCCGATGAGGACGACCTGCAGAAGCGGCCGACCGATCCGATCGACGACCACCAAAGGCCGAAGCTTGTGAAGCCCTCTCGTGCCGAACAGGCACACATCCATCAGTGCGGCGAAGGGCAGGAACACCGCCATCACTCGGATCGGTCCGATGACCACGTCTGGGTGCGCCGGCACGACGAGACGTGCGATCGGTCCAGCCAGCAGCGCGAGCACTGCAGCGGTCACGACCGAGAACACCAGGACCGGAGTCAGCGCCGACCGAAGGGCCGATCGGATCCGCTCGGGCTCGCCGAGGGCAGCCAGCCGAGCGACGAAGTAGACCGCGCCAGTCGACGCCCCCAGCCGGACGAAGGTGAAGGCGAGCACGAACAACGAGATCGAGGTGAAGATCACACCGACCGTCACCGTGTTGACGTTTCGGGTCAGCAGCACGGTCAAGACAAAGCCGGCAAGCCCAGCGGTGACCGAGCCGGCGAGCACGAACACCCCACCTCGTGCCAGGCTGCGCAGGTCTACGCCTTCCTCATCGGCAACGGCAACCGGCTCGTTGTCGGGGTCGTTGGCTGCTCCAGTCGGATCCGCGGCCCGTGACCCGGAGCTCATCCCATCCATCGAGGAGTCCACCCGAGCCAGGCGGCCAATCGCTCGTCATAGGGGCGGAACTCTGTCTCCAACCGCTCCCGGAGCTCGCCGTCCATCGGAGAACGCGGCCGCGCATTGTGCTGGTCGTACCTTGCGTGGTCGGGCTGCGACAGCTCGAGGAAGTCGAACACCTCATTGAGCGCCGGCGCCGGGTCCTCGAACAGTCGATGGCTGTCGACCACGAGGAAGCGGGATCGGTCGATGTGGGAGACCAGCTCCTCGAACTGCTCGATGTAGCGGCTTCGCGCCAGATAGGACTGGTGCTGCAAGGAGAAACTGTTGTACGTCGGATCCGCGATCATCCGCTCGCGTTCCCCACGGGTGCGTTCGACCTCGAGCTCTAGGGCCACCTCGAAAGGTTCGGTCTCATAACCCCGCGCCAGCTCGTGGGCGTGGGCCGAGAAGGCCCGCTCAACCGGGTCGCGAATCAGTGTGATGACCTTCACCTCGGGCAGGTCCTTCGCGATGCGTTGCGCGGCCAGCGGGTGGAACAGGTAGTACGGACTCGACTCGAAGGTCATCACTGGAGCCCCGGTGCGGCGCCGTACCCGATCGGCAGTCCACTGCAGAGGGAAATGACTCCGGTACCAGGGAAGGCCCTTGTCGTAGTTGCGGTCGAAATAGTGCACGCCCTTGTGCAGCACCGCGGGCAGCACCTGAGGGTGTTCGGCCAACGACCGGTAGAGGCTCGAGGTGCCGCCGCGCTGCGCGCCGGCAACGAGGAAGGCCGGCAGCAGGCGAGCGTTGTTGGTCACCCGGCCGAACTGGAGCGCGGCTCCCCGCGCCAGGCGCCGGGTCGGCGCGAGCATCACCAACGTCTCCCATCGACACCTGCGCGAACGGCTTCTGAGCCTACGTCACCAGGCGGCTGGAGCATCCGGCCGAACGGCCAGAACGCACTCGTCCATCGGTCGATCCTCATCGGCGACCAGCGTCGCTCCGCTCGCCCCTGGCTATGCTCGCCGCGCAGGGATGAGGCCGTTCGACGCCGGATCGGCCCCGGGATCGACGCAGAGCGAGGTGACACAGATCGTGGCCGCAGGCTCGGTGGACTCGCCCCCCCGCGTCCTTCTGGTCGGGTCCAGCGGCGGCCACTTGGCCCAGCTGATCGCTCTTCGCGGATGGTGGTCAGGAGGGGACCGCGCGTGGGTGACTTTCGACACGCCCGACGCCCGTTCGTCGCTGGTCGGCGAACCCGTGACTTGGGCGTTTCATCCAACGACCCGCAACCTGCCCAACCTCGTTCGCAACGCCTGGCAAGCGCGTCGCGTGATGAGGGATTTCCGACCAGACGTGATCGTCAGCACTGGGGCTGCGGTCGCGCTGCCGTACTTCATCCTCGGGCGACTCGGCGGCCGGACCACGGTCTACCTCGAGGTGTACGACCGCATCGAGACCGCCACCCTGACGGGCCGGCTGTGCAGGCCGTTCACCACTTTGATGCTCGTTCAGTGGCCGGAGCAGCAACACCTCTACCGCGACGCTCACGTGGTGGGACCTGTGCTGTGACCCAGGCTGTCCCCCGACGACGCGTCCTCGCGCTCCTCGGCACCGACTACCACCCCTTCGACCGAGCAGTCGGGTGGCTGGACCAGTGGGCCGCCGACCACCCAGACGTCGACGTCACGGTGCAGTACGGCAGGTCACGACCACCCACGGTCGCGACGGGTCGAGACTTTCTGGAGCACGCCGAGCTGACGTCGTTGATAGCTGAGAGTGACGTCGTGGTCTCCCATGGGGGGCCGGCCACCATCTCCGAGGCGCGGGCTGCCGGGCACCTGCCCGTGGTCGTTCCCCGTGATCCGTCCCAGGGTGAGCACGTGGACGATCATCAGCTGCGCTTCACCGCGTGGCTCGCAGGCAAAGGTTTCATCGACCGGCATACCGATGCGTCGACGTTCGGGCCTGCGCTGGAGTCGGCCCTCGACCGGGATCGAACGGAGTCGGCCGCCGCCGACGAAGCGGTCGAGGGCAGCGTTGCCCGGTTGGAGCGCATGGTCACCCAGGCTCGCAGCCATCGGCGAGTACGCCCAACCGACGGCCCTACCGTGGTCTTCATCGCTGGCTTCGGACGCAGCGGCTCAACGCTGCTCGAGCGACTGCTGGGTGAGAGCCCGGGGATCACCTGCCTCGGTGAGGTCGTCCATCTATGGGAACGCGGGCTGACCAACGACGAACGCTGCGCCTGCGGAGAGCCGTTCAGCGGGTGCCCGACGTGGATGGCCATCGGGGATCGTGCCTTCGGAGGTTGGAGTCGGGTTGACGTGAAGCTCGTCCTTGAGCTTCGCCGGCTCGTGGACCGCCAGCGGCGCATCCCGGTCACCGCCTCCCCCGTGGTGAGTCGCACGACTCGCCAGGCGCTGGTCG
Organism: uncultured Actinomycetota bacterium; assembly: GCA_963819985.1. Taxonomy (GTDB): domain Bacteria; phylum Actinomycetota; class Actinomycetes; order DATJPE01; family DATJPE01; genus JANPBY01. The sequence goes on from CAWFYH010000004.1 coordinate 403,353, forward strand.
AGTACGCGGGCTACTACGCCGCCATCTATCACGCCGCCGCCGCGCTGGCCGGTTCGAGCGTGATCGTCGACTCCAGCAAGCACGTCTCCCTCGCCTTTGCGCTCAGCCACGACGTCGATCTTGATCTGCGCATCGTGCACCTGATCCGTGACGCACGTGCCGTCGCCTACAGCTGGTCACGCGATGTCGAACGGCCCGAGACCACCAGCCAGCGTTCGCTGATGCCGCAGTACTCCGCCGCGGGAAGTGGACGCCGATGGCTGACGAGCAATCTGTTGGCGGACAGCCTGCGCCTGCGCGGACTGCCAGTAACACGGGTGCGTTACGAGGATCTCGTCTGTGACCCCGAACAGACGCTCACGGCGCTGGCCTGCGACCTCGCCCTGCCGGTGTCCCCCAAGCTCGACGTCGTGGACGGGCAGGTCGTCTTGGGCGCCTCCCACTCGGTAGCGGGCAACCCCATGCGTTTTGTGACCGGTCCGATCACGTTGCGTCTCGACGACGCCTGGGCGCAGGACATGCCCGCGGGCGACAGGCGCGTGGTGACCGCTCTCACGGCCCCTGTGCAGCGTTGGTACTCCCGGTAGGGCCACGAGCGCGTCGGCACTTTGTCTCATCTATTGGACACCACGAGTCACATCAGCCACCCTCGAACCAGTTGCCCCAGTTTCTGGTGTGCCGCTTTGCATTTGAGCGATTTCACACCTACTGTCTGGCCCGCCCAGCCGCGTCGAGCTGAGCCCGTTCGCGCCACCGCCGAGTCCTGTCTCGCGCGCACGGAGTCGATCACTATCCGCTGGCAGGAGCGGGGGACCCACACTCGGGCACCCGCCAGGTGTCCTCGGGGTTAAGCCGTCTCGCACGGCCGGGCTAGCTCCAGCCCGAACCCGACAGCTGACCTCGTAGGCGTCGGAGAGAGAGTCGTCTTGTCTACGTCGTACGCCCTCAACCTGCCTGGCCGGGAGTCTCGATGACCCTGACCAGACGCGATCTGCTGAAGTATTCTGCGGTGACCACCGCCGGTGTGGCCGGCTTGTCCGTGGCTACCGTGACCGCACCGGCCGAGGCCAAGAAGAAAAGGAAGAAGGCCGCCGGGGGGGCTAAGTTCCCCGGTCACAAGCCGGGCCACATCTACCTCGGCGTGTCGGCCGCGGGGGACGTCAACAAGGCGATCCGCTCGACGGGGCCGGTCGGACTGGCCCGCACCTACTACCGCTGGGGTGACGCGAGCCGCGAGGACCGCAACATCAGGGCCGACCATGCAGCCAACCGGCTCCCGTGGATCTCGTTCAAGCCTGCCTCGACCGCCAAGGGCGGCTGGGCGGCCATCGCCTCCGGTCGATACGACGCCGACATCCGCGCTCGAGCGCGGCGCTATGCGGGCCACTCCAAGCCGATCATCGTCACGTTCAATCACGAACCCCACAACGACAAGACCGGCTCTCCGAGTGACTTCGCCAAGGCCTGGTGCCGCATCCACGACGTCATGAAGAAAGAGACCGGCCTCAAGAACGTGATCTCGGTCCCGATTCTTGGTGACTGGGAGTTCAATCCCGTCAACCGTAAGGGCGACCCGGGCGCGTTCTTGCCGGACTCAGTCCTCAGCCGTTGTCACTTCCTCGGAACCGACATGTATCAGAATCGATCGGGTCAGGGCTACGACGTGCGGCTCGGGCGGATCCTGAACTGGCTCAACGCTCGCGGTCACAGCCAGCTGATGGTCGGGTTGGGCGAGACCGGCTGCACGAATGACTACGGCAGTCCGTCGGGCGCCACCTGGTGGACGAACGGCTGGAAGTGGGCGGCCGCACACAGCGACCGAGTCGCCGCCATCGCGTATTTCAACAGCCAGCACAACAACAACTCTGGCAACACCTGGCTGCTCACTGAGTCGGCCAGCAAGCTGGCCGCGTTCAAGCAGAGCCTTGCGTCCTCCACGGCCTGCAAGCTCTAGATCAGCCAACCTTCACTCAGCGCACGACGGCACCGGTGGGACCACCCACCGGTGCCGTCGTGCCTAGCCGAATCTTCCGGTCAGGACTGATCGCGACGAGCAGCAGTGCCTCGTCCTACCCAGAGTCCGATCAGCACTCCGATCGTCACACACCCGCCAAGGACGGCGAGTCGCACCTTCGGCAACAGGCGATCGGGACGGTTCACCGTCTTGATCACTCGGCCGGGTTGCTGCTCGACGGCCTGCTGCACGGCGATCAGCTGGGCCGTCTGCTCAGCGGCCCGACGGGCGAGGACTCTGCTCGTCTCGCGACTAGCCGGCGACACGACCGTGTTCTGCGCGCGTCTTTGGGCCTCCTGGGCCTCAATGACCTCTACCCGGGCAGCAGTGGCGGCCTGCGCCCTCGCCACTCGCTCAGCAAGCGTCGCCCGCGCAATCCTGGCGACCATGTCTCGCGCTTGCGCCGCCGTTTCCGCTCGATAGCGGATGAGGATGATGGAGGCGTTGGGCACGATCGCGGCGCTCAGCCGGCGGCGCATGACCTCAGCCGTGGGCGCGGGCTGCCCATCGGCCGCGACCCTTCTCAGCACAGCATCGGACTGGGGAAGATGGGATTCTGTCTCCATGTCGGTCAACAGGTTTCCCGACCGGTCGGCGTAGGCGTTGCCGGGCATGGGCGCCAGCAGGACCGATGCCTCCGCAGTGACCTGGGAGTCCAGGCGTGTCCAGATCGCGAGCCCCAGGGCCGCCCCGGCAACGGCCAGCACGAGCACCCAAGCCGTGCGCCGCAACCACCGGCCACCGCGGTTGGACGACTGATCGGATGCTCCCCCAGCCAGCTCCGGACTCTTCGTCAACACCTCGCTCACGGTCGACCTCCGAGACGAAGTGCGCGCCGCTCCCACAGCAGGCCGACGAAAAATCCGATCAGCGCCCCGAGGCCGGCACCCGACATCAAGATCACGTCGATCGTCCCGCGACGGACGTCCGGAGTGCTTGCCGAGGCGACGACCGTGCCGGCCTGCGGCATCCGCACCTGGTACGCCTGAGCCCTCTCCAGTCGGGTCTCCAGGGCGGCCTGCCCGCGGGAAACGGTCACCCCTTCGACGTCGGAGCTGCCGATGAGGGTGTCCTCGTTGCTGTTCTGGGTCTCGATCGAGGCCTTCTCGACCCCACTCAGATAGGTCCGGACGGGATTGATGATGACCTGCTCACGCTGATCCAAGAGGGCCTCTGCGGCCGCCGTCGCGCCATCACGGGCTGAATCGGCGGACGCCGAAGTGGTGTAGGTGATCTCCAGAATCCGCGACAGCGGCCGGGCTCGTACGGCTATCCGATCGCGCACTCGATCCGAGGCGAGCCCGGTCTCTCCCGCAACCGCGTCCACGACCTGATCGGAGCCAGCCAACCCGGCGTCGGTGTCGATCGTGACGTCATCGAGTGTTGGGCCGACCGGGTTGAGGTCGACGAGCGGGGCCACGGCCGACAGCTCCAGGGAAACCGTTGAGGAGTACTCGACCGGCCGGCTCAGGTACCACGCACCGGCGGCGGCGGTTCCGAGGACGGCTCCGACCAAGACGCCCACGACGGCACGCCGTCCGGCGCGCATGATCGGGTCGCGATCACCGACGATCGTCGGAAAGCTCAGCATCGGCTTACCCACATCTGACTCGGACGTGCTTCTCGGCCGTAGGGTTCCCGAGGGGTCTGGCGCTCACTGCCCACCTCGAGCACCTCCTGCGGCCACTGCAGCGGCTAGACCTTGAAGCCGCCGAACCCGGCTCTGCAGAGCTCTCGGAAGCTGGTCGGCCGCCAGATGGGCGTAGCGGTACAAGATCTCGATCACGTAGAGCAGGATCGTCGCGTCGACGACTTCCGGCGTTGACCACCATCGCGTGGGCGCGGCCAGCATGCCCTCCCGAACCCGACCGAGAAACACCTGCGTCGATGCCCCGTTGCTCGCGTCGTTCTTGCTCAGTTCACGCTGCACCACGAAGTGGACGAGATCGAAGCCCAGCGGCACCCCAGAAGCCGACTGCTCCCAGTCCCAGAGCTCGAGGCGTCCGTCGAGGCGACCCATGTTCCACGGCGCCCAGTCGCCGTGCCACCGTCCGAAACCGAGCACGGCGGCTCCAAACTGCGTCTCGACGCTCGTGATGAGATCCCGAGTCGGAGCGGCCGGCGATCGGGGGAGTCCCTGAATCCGTCGACGAAGACCCGCCCAGTAGCTGCTTTCGGCGACCGACTCATGCCTGGTTTCGGCGGACTCCGCCAGCTCCACCATCTCGACCATCGGGACGGTCCACGACGACGCAGCCGATGCCGACGTGTGGCGGGCCTGAGCCGACCCCATAGGCGTCAGAAGCAGGACCTGCAAGCCGTTCCACTCGCCTGCGAACACGACTTCCGGGACGTCGATCAACGAAAGCGCAGCCAAACTCGGATCCATCAGTGCCTGAGTCTCAGCACGAACCAGCGAGCCGGCTCGTTCGTCATGGCCGACCTTGCCGAACGCGAGGGTCTCCCCGGACGAGCCGAAGACCTGCAGCACTGGTTTGGCGTTGGCTCGTGGCGGACCCAGGATGACGCCGATCGCTTCCGCTCCGGTCACGTGCTCTCGGACCAGGTCTTCCAGGCTCGGGCTCGCGGCGATGTCCAACCGGGCCACGGGCAGCCATGAGATCAATCCCGTACGGACCGCAGCGGCGATCAGCTCCTGTGCGAGTGTCTGCCGCCGGCTGCGACTCCGTCGTCGCAGCATGACCGAGGCTCCGCCGATCCCGGTGGGGACGAGCAGGCGCGGCGATCGAGCCGACGGGAGGACGAGGAGGGCCGGACCGCCCCCCGGCCGCCTGGTCCAGCGTCGGCCACCGCCGGGCCAAAAATCCTTGACCGAATCGAGGACGGCCGGGCGGTCGACGCGCACAGCTACCCCTTCCATGCGAACTCTTCCTGCGAGCCCAGGGCACGCCTCGCCCGTTCGGACAGGTCAGCGGCGTCGGAGAAGATCCGCTCGCGGTTCATCAGCCCCACAACCAGCATCAGGACGAACAGAGGCGTTTCCAACGAGTCGTAGACGAAGAAGAAGAGCACGGAGGTCGCCAAGGTGATGCAGCCCAGGATGCTGAAGGGGTCTCGGCGACGTACATGGACGAAGAACTGGAGGGCCAGAAAGCCCAGGAACAATGCGGCGCCCACGAAACCGGTGGTAAAGATCAACCGCCACATGAAACCCTGGGTGCCCAGGGGCGGTGCTGCGCACTGACGGCAGTTGGGGTTGTCGCCTCCCGCGATCGACGCGAAACTTCCCTGGACTTTCCGCGTCGTGCCGAAACCAAGCAGAGGCGATCCTTGCCAGGTGGTCGTCGTTACGACCTCCGCCACGGTCAGCCGGCGATCATTGCTGTGCGGCGTTGCCACCCGAAGCGTGATCGTCGCCCACAACGGAGACAGCACCACCAGGACGGCCGCGAGCAGCACGGCCGTGGCAAGAACCCAAAGCTCTGTGTAGCGACGCAGTCGGCCCAGCGCCATGGCGGCGACCACGGTGATCAAGCCGATTCCGAGCCAAAGCCCGCGGTTGAGGGAGAAGGCAATCGGGATCGCGGCAAGCGCCAGCCCCAACGGCACCAGCCACTTGTTCAAGCCCCTCGGATCCAAGACGATCGCCACCGCAGCGGCCGCAACGATCACCACCGGCTTCGGTCCCAGGACGTAGACGGCGGCGAGGGTCAGGGCCACCGGAAATAGGAATCGCGGCCACGGACGACGGTCTGCCCATGCCGAATACACGAAGAACGGGAGGAGAAGGCCGATGTTGTTCCCCCACGCATTGGCGTAGGCAAACGGCGCCTTGGGTCGAGGCTGCTCATATCCCAGGAAGTCGCTGGCCGAAGTCAACGAGGGGTGGACCAAGGAATTCAAGAAGGAGTTTGTCTCGGCACCTGGAAGAACCAGCTCCATCAGCGACCGGAACTCGAAGTGCGGGGCGACGACACCCGCGAGCCCACCGATCACGCAATACATGAACAGCACACCGAGCCACCGAGCCAGGTCCCGCCCGGGCATCTGCTTCGGCGTGATGTTGAGCGGGTAGAGCACGGCGACGGTGATCGCGAGATACCACAGCACGCGGTAGGCGTAGGGGACGAGTCTTTCGGGGCCACCGCCGTCAATGGTGCCCGGCGCATGCGCCCACAAGACGAAGACACCGGCCAGCATCCAGAGAAAGAAGAGCAGCCACAGCCCGAAACCGACGGGCAACCGCAGCGTGCGGCGCCGCAGCATCTGGACGGCCATGCAGGCCGCGGCGATGAGCGTGATGAAGCTCGCCAGCCCGAGGGCCCACCAGATGGGGAAGCCCAGCAACATCGCCTTGAGCGGCCAGGCCGGTCCCAACCGGCGCACGATCCAGCTGTTGCCGCCCTCCGGCTCGGCCACCGGCTCGAGACGCGAACGTTCCAGCAGAGTCATGAGGCCTCTGCGTCCGCGTTTGACCTGCCGACGATGTCCCAGCCCCACCGCGCGGCAAGGCCGAGGCCGTACCACTCGTCAACGAGTGAGACCTCGTCAGCCAGCTCCACCTGTACGGCCAACCGGTCCTCGTCAGTCATCTGCGGACGATCGCCACCGAGCGGCACGTACAGCGTGCGTTGCACGAGGCCGGATCGCTTGACTCGACCCACCAGATTGGCGCCGTCCAGCCGCTCCCGGACGAGGTCGGCACTGCGGCGAGCCAACCGAGACAGGAACATCGAACGAGCACGGGCAGCAGGCAGTCGAGCGGCGAGGAGCTCATCACTGAGGGGCAACGGAGCGAGTCCGAGCCACCTGGTCAGCTCGTCGATGAAGCACTGTGGATCGGCAACCAGGTCGTCGAACACTGCCACATGGATAGAGTCGGGCCCGAACTCCTCGCGGAACCGGGCAAGACCGGTGGCATACCGGCCGTGGTCGAGCAGCTCGGGGCGTCGGGTCAGGGCAGTCTGGAAACTGCCTGGCTGCTGGCCCTGTTTGAGCATGTAGAGGTAGGACGAGAACGCCCGATCCGCCGGGTCGCGAAGGCTGACCATGCTCCTGACGTGCCCCAACGACTCTGCGATCCGACCAGCGGCCCGAGCATCGAAGAGATAGTCCTGACACACTTCCCCGACCACGGCGTGCTGCTCGTCGGCCCCCGAGAACTGTTCCAAGTACCACGGCAGCCCACGCTCGTAGTAGCGGTCGAAGAAATAGAGATCCTTGGCCTCCGGCATGAACACCGAGGGATGGGTCAACAAGACCTCGTGCAACCACGATGAACCGGCCTTGTCAGGTCCGATGTAGATGAAGTTGGGCTTGGACACGTCACCTCCCGGGTGCTCGCAGTTGACATCGACGATGCGGCTACCTCAGCTCTAGCCGTTCACTCTCCAAACGCTGCCAGATCTCGCTAGTTGACACCTCGACGTGCTCGACCTCGTTTGGATCAAGACGCTCTCGCCAACCGGACGCAACCTCACCGGGGGCGCGGTCGAAACCGTGCAGCTGACCAATTCTCGGCTGCTCGGGAGCCCCCACTGACGGCTCGTGATCTCCATGGGAACCGGGGACCAGCCCGCAGGCATGCATGACGGCCCGGACGGCTCGATCACCGCCAAGGGTGAGCTCGGCATGGGAGACCAGGACGGCTGTTGGGACACGGTGCAACCACTCCAGCACGCACTCGTGCAGGAAGCTCCAGAACTCCACCATCGCCGCGGCGTCGTTGTCGGGTGCGGCCGCATCGAGACCCCGAAGCGTTCTCATCTCCTCGACATCTGCGGTCCACCCCATCCGGCGATAGCTCGCAAGGACGGCTCCCGGGTGGCGGTAGACGACAACCGGGACAGCGCCGGTGACCTGGGCGATCGTCGGGACCGACAGCAGCGCGAACGGGTCCTTGATGATGGTGTGTGCCCAAGGCCAGGGGGCTGACGCGCGCGACGCCCCGTACCTGCTGTAAGTCCTCGGTTCGAGCCCCGCATAACACCGTCGCAGGACCTTGCTCTGGGTGGCAGTAGGACGCTCTAGCCGCGTCCACCCCGACAAGGTGCCGCCCAGAGCGAACTGGCCGGGTCGGGGATTCATCGGCTCACGCCCCGGCAGACCGGTCCAGCGAGCTCGCGCCAATTCACGAGCCAGCCAGGTCGTGCCCGACCGGGGCATGCCCGTGACAAGAACCGGGGGAGCCGACATCAGCTTTCGGGGCACACCGGACGAAGGACTGCGAGGCCCCACCTCGGTCGAGCTCGGCAGCACGTCATGAAAGACCACGGCCCACCACCCGCGCCGACCGAAGAAGGAATCGCGGATCAAAGGCGAAGACGACCTGCACCAGGGCAAGCAAGGCCTGCGGGGCGATCGGCCATCGTGACAATGACCGCCCAGCCCAGGCCAGGGCCTCGCGCCGGTGTCCAAGGCTGGCCTCGGCGAAGGCGATCTGGCCCATGATCCGGGCGTGCCCGGCCCTCGACCTCGAGATCTCCGGGTGTCGCTCGAGGACGTACTGGAGAGCGCTGGAGACGACCTCGTTGCGTTCCCGAAACCAGGACTGGCCGTCCTTCTTGATCGTGGCCAGTGGCTCGCGCACCACACCGATCGGCCCCAACCGGACCGCGCGCAGCAGCCACTCGTAGTCCTCGGCGTAGCTTTGCGGAAGCTTCTCGTCGTAATCACCCACGGCGTCAAAGACCGACCGGCGCATGAGCAGCGTCGACGAATGCAGCTCTTTGCGGCGAGAGCGGAACAGATCGCCCTGGGTGACGACATCCGCCGGCCCCAGCCATTCGACGACTCGGTCCTCGGCCATCTGCAGTCGGATCCCGGCCCCCACGACCATGAGCGCAGGTTCGCTCAGCAGTCGCTCCATCTGCCGCTCGAGCTTGCCCGGCAGCCAGGCGTCGTCGTCGTCACAGGACGCAACGAAGTCGGTCGTCACTTCACGGAGTCCGGCGTTTCGGGATGCGGACAGCCCGGTTGCGCCGGTGTTGGCCATCACCTGCACCCTTCGGCCAGGGCGCGCCAGAGACTCGAGGCTGAGGTCCGGCGGCTCCTGATCATGGACCACGATGCAGCGCACTGAGCCGGCGTACGTCTGACCGACCACGCTCTCGACGGCCTTGCGAACCAGCTCGGGACGACCCCGGGTCGGGACCACCACGGTCACTGCTGGAGCGCAGTCGGGCTCAGGGGCGTCCACGGTCGCCGCTCTTGGCCGTCGACCGTGTCTTGGCCGCACCCCGACCGACCGGCTTGACCGCCTCTGAGGCGTCTAACCCTTGGGAAGGCTGGGCTTGCGATGCCTGGTCTTGCTGTCCTTCGTCCGAGATCAGCGAGTCCGCAGTCTCCGAGCCAGAGTTCGGGGCCTGCCGGGATTCCATCGTTGACGGCCCGGCGTGACCACCCACGTCGGAGACGGTCACGATGCCAACCACGTGCTCGGTGACGCCGAGCCAGGTGAGCTGCTCGACCGCATAGACCAGGTCCTGCTGCTGGCTCAGACCTACCTTCACCACGATCAGCACGGGACCCGCGGTCTGCAGAACACTTTGCGCGAGCGCCCCGTCCAGCGGCACCTGCACCTGGGCCACGGCCGTCCCGTGGCTGTTGGCCAGCTCCCCCCACAGCTTGCCCAGACGACGACGTTGGGTCGCCGGTGGAATGTCGCTCGAGCCGCTGCCCGGCCCCATGAGGGCTGCCCCTTGCCGGGACACTGCTGGAACCGCATCTGCGGCGGCGCATTCGCCGCCCAAGACATTGGTCAGTCCGGGTGCGTCAGAGGTGAACCGTCCCGCGACGGCCGTTCCACCAGGCTCGGTCAGGACCAGGGCCGCACCGCCGAGCACGTCATTGACAGCATCGCTGATCGCGACGGCTGCTCGGGTCATGAGGCCCGGGTAGTCGACTCCGACGAGCACCAGCGGACCCCGTCGCTGCGAAGCGGCGGCGACGGAGGTGACCAGTCCCTCGAGCCCAGCATGGTCGCTTCCGCCCACAGCACCCGACTCATCCACCTCGACCGAGCCGAGCACGTCCAGCCGAGTTGGCGACAGCGGCTCCGATGGCTCTGGCCGGGCCGGCGGGGCCGGTGGAGGAACAGACTCCGTAACCATGCCTACGGTGGCAGCGGCAGCCGGAGCGGCAGCCGGGAGCGACGGCGGATCGGCTCGGAACTCACCGGTTGGAGGTGGTGGGATCGAAGGCCGCGGTTCGATCGCCGTGACGGCTTGGGTGGTCGGACGCGACAGGCTCGCCAAGGCGCTCGACCCGCTCGACGCCAGCTCGGCGTCGGCCGACCGTCGCTGCATCAAGAGCACGAGGCCGGATCCGACCAGACCCCCGAGAACAACACCGGCCAGCACATCGATCCACAGCACAGGCGACGTGGGGCTTGCGGGCAACGTGGCCTCGCTGATGATCTGCCCACCCTGCGTGGTCTGGACGTCCAAGGCGACGAGTCGGCTGTTGATGTCGGAGATCTGGGTCTGTGTGATGGCGATGTTGGCCTGCGCTCGCGCGAGATCTGACTCCCGGCCCGACGCCTTCGCGGCGGCTAGGTCATCGGTGTATCCGTTGAGTTCTTCCGTGAGGCTGGCAAGTTGCCTGTCCAGGCCCGCCTTGGCGGCGTCCCGAATTTCTGCGGCGGCCTTCGACCGGCGGTCGAGGTAGGCCGTGGCGAGAGCCTGGGCACCGTCACGAGCCAGCTCAGGTGTCTTGGCGTCGAAGGAGATCACCAGCACCTCACTGTTCGGGGAGGTGGTCACCGCCGAGTTGTCGATCAGCTGCTGACCGGTGACAACGCCCCCGAGCGCAGTGGCAGCGTCGGCCGCGACCTGAGCCGAGTGCGCGACCTCGGCCTCGGTCTGGATCTGTACCTCGGTGGTGCGCCCCCCGTCGGTCGAGGAGTCCAGCCCACCTGCCGTCGGGAGCACGAGGACCGACGCTTCGGACTCGTACACCGGAGTCTGCAGCGCATAGAACGCGAAGCCGGCGCCCCCCCCGATCAACGCACACACCACGACCAGAGCTACCTGCGCCGCACCCCATGGGCGACGACCCTCGTCTTGACTCGTCGCAGTCAACACCCGATCCTCACTACGAAGTCCCACCGTCGGAATCAACTGCCTTGCGGATCGATCCGATCCGGCGCAGCCCACGTCGCCACCAGTGTCGCGCCGATCACTTGAAGTTACATCATCCGATCCGGCAACAACTGATGCGCCGAACGGCCGTGGGCCGTCCGGCGCATCAGCGCACGCCTATGATCGCGCCCGGACTTGGCGCGCCAGATCAGCTACCGCTCACGACCCACTTCCACGCCGCCCTCGAGGGCGCGTCGAGCAGGCGGTACTCGGGGTTGGCGACCGCACCCCCGAAGGCGTCGAAGTAGTTGACGAACGTCGCGTCATGCGAGCGGAAGTATTCCGCGGAGGCCTTGAGCCAGGCCGCCCGGTCCTGCCCGTTGTCTCCGGGGGCGAGTTTGCTCGCGAACTCACCGAGCCCCCAGGGCTTGCCCATGGACTCCGACGCGATACGCAGGTCGTCGAGGATGCTCGCCGGGCTGTCGTAGGTGCCGTTGTCACGGCCACGGTTGTAACAGTCCCAGCCCATCAGGTCCACCACGTCAGAGCCCGGGTAGTAGTCCTTCCAGTCACGACCCGAACCCTTCCTGAGGTCGTAGCACATCCAGATCGTGGCCGTGTGCAGGCGTGGATTGCCGGCAGCGTCGGCCAGCCCATCGAGCCGGCGCAACGCCTCTCGGTACTGGGTGGCCGTGAACTGACCCTTCTCGATGTTGTCCTCGGGCTCGTGGAAGTTGGTCCAGTAGATGTCGCGGTCACGCGGTGCGTTCGCGAACCAGTTCCGGAAGAAGCCGTCGAGGTTCCCGGACACCACCTGCTGGGGCGACGCCTTGAACGAGACGACGACCGGTCCGCCCGTGCTACCTGCCTTGCCAGGCCATGCCGACGGCATGCCCGGGAAGAAGACGCGAACCACCTTCAGCCCGCCGTAGTTGGCATTGGATCGGGCGAGGGCCGTCGCGAACGACGTACCGTCCCCGGTGTAGACGCTCGCACCGAACAGCGTGTTGCCCTTCGCCGCCGACGGAGGCTTCGGGTTGTCGGACTTTGCCGGCTCGGACTTGGTTGGTTCAGGCTTCGCCGTCGCCGACTCGGTTGGTGACGGTTTGGGCTTTTCAGTCTTGGTGGGCTTCGGCGCTGGCTTGGCCTCGGGCTGGTCGCGGTCGGTCAGCACCTTGCGGACGTCGACGTCGTCGACGCTGAACGTGTCTCCCTTGGCGGCCTTCAGCGCCAACACCTGCACAGCGATCTGCGTACCGTCGCCGACGGCGGTGTACTCAGCCGAGAGCTGGTGCCAGGCGCCATCGGTCAGGACAGCCTTCGACTCGGTCTTGCCCACCAAGGACAGTCCGGCCACCTCGCGGAACCTGAAGGTCACACCGAGGCGCGGAGTGTCGGTGCGAACCCAGACCGAGGCGACATACCGGTCGCCCTTGGCGGCGGACGCAATGACGTTGGGGCTGTCGTTCAGCAGCAGGTTGGTTCGCGCCAGCGCAGTCAGCTTGGCCGCCCGTCGGCTTTCATGCCCCGCGCCGCTGCTCAGCGTGACCTTCGAGTTCTGGGTGTTCCATCCGGCGTTGCCCGACTCGAAGTCGGGGTTGCTGACCAGGTTGTCGGACAGCCGCGGCGCCTCGGCCGTAGCCGCACCGTTGACGCTCAGGATGGCGGCCACGAGGGCCGCGGCGCCGGCTGCGGCCACCAGAGAAATTGCCGTTCGAGGGCGTTGAACAGCGTGTCGACCCATGAGGTTGCACTCCGATTTCGTTGGTGACCCGCGCACGGGTGGAAGGGGAACAAGTCCGTCCCGCCTGTTTTCGGCCGGAGGTCGAGGACCCTTGACCAGCCCGATCCGGCGTCGGGCGTCGACGGTACGTAGTGATCGCGCGAGGACCAAAGCCCCCTCGCAGCACAGATCTGGCGTCATCCACAGCGGGGAAGAGGCCGTTGACTACCGTCCGTCACCACATGCCGCGAATCGTCGGCGTCGCGGCGGGCGTGTCCGCACGCTGGGTGAGGGCATGGTGAAGCCGGTCACAGCCTGGAGCTGTCGCCGTGACCTGGCTCACACCGACGGGCCCGGGGCCGTTTCATGACGCCGCCGGACACCAAGTTGCTGCGATCGGGTGTCACCCGAATGGGTGACGCGATTCGGCCGATGGCGCGCCGGAGGGTCGCGCTAGTAGGCCCCTTCGCCCTTCGCCACCGCACGGAAGGTCTTCCACAAGATCACCACGTCGAAAGCGATGGACCAGTTGTCGACGTATCTGAGGTCGAGGCGGACCGACTCCTCCCACGCCAGGTCAGAGCGGCCGCTCACCTGCCAGAGGCCGGTCATCCCGGGCTTGACCAGGAGGCGACGCTTGACCTCGTCGTCGTAGGCCGAGACCTCTTCTCCCAGAGGCGGGCGGGGACCGACCAAGGACATCTGCCCCATCACGACGTTGAGCAGCTGGGGCAGCTCGTCCAGGGAGTACCGACGCATCCAACGCCCGACGGAGGTGATGCGGGGGTCGTCATGCATCTTGAACATCAACCCGTCGCGGTCACTGTGGTCCAGCAGGTCTGCCCGCGCGTCCTCCGCGTCCACAACCATGGAGCGGAACTTGATCATCTTGAACTCACGACCGGCACGTCCGATGCGGGTCTGCCGGAAGAACACGGGACCGGGCGAGCTGCGTCGGATGGCTACGGCGATGGCGAGCAGCGCTGGGGAGAGCACGACCAAGACCACCAGAGCAGTGATCCGGTCGAACAAACCCTTGCCGACCCGGCTGAACCCGCTGAACCTCGGCTTGGCCAAGTTGAGCAGCGGCAGCCCGTCGACAGGGGTGACGTGAACCCGGGGGCCGGCCACCTCGATCAGCCCGGCAGAGACAAGCAGCTCCGCCTCCGTGCCCTCGAGGTCCCATGACAGCCGTCGGAGGTTGGGCCCGGCCATGACCGGGCCGGTCAAGACAGCGACGACATCGGCCCGATGCGTTCGTACGGCCTCGACCGCCCGCTCGACTCCTACCAGGGTCGGAAGGCCGGCCTCTCGAACTGCGACGTGATCGCTTCCGTACGTCAGGCACACGGCGACCGGCTCGAGGCCGTGGAACGGCCATCTCCGCAGCTGGGTGACCAAGCCGAGGGCCGATCTGTCGTCTCCGACGATGACAACCCGCTTCATGCACTCGCCACGGGCTCGGCGATGATGCAGCCGTCGCCGCAGCAAGTAGCGCCCGGCCAGATCGAGCAGGACGGTGAAGGGCAAGACCACGAGCACGAACCCGCGTGCGACGGTCAGCTGGAGCGCATAGGCGACGAAAGCGGCGCTCGCCACGAGGGCGACGCCTGCGGACATGACACGACGGTATTCGTCTGAGCCGATCCCGAAGATCCGCTCGTCATAGGCCCGGGCGAGCCCCAGCAGGCCTACCCACACCAGGGGCAAGAGCATGGCCGAGACGATCATCACGGCGCGCTCGAAGGCGGCGGGGCGGATGAGCAAGGTGAGGATCGAGGCATCGATGGCGACCAGCACATCGACCATGAGGACCGAGGTGCGGTAACGCCGCTGCCACGGTTCGGTAGGTTCGGTCAACTCTGGGTGACCCGCCTCGCCCACCGTAGCTGTGGCGGTCATGGCGGAGGCGTCCAACCCATCGGGCAGGTCGCGCAGGGTGTCGACCGCGACGTCCTCCTGGTCAGGGATCACCCGCAGGGTGTCGACCCGGGCGTCGCCTTGATCAGGAACGACTCGCAGGGTGTCGATCTGCTCATCCTGGTGCTCATCCGCGTCAGGCACGACGCGCACCGTGTCGGAAACGAGCGGTGGCCGCGTCATGCGGACCTCGTCCTCGACCGACATAACTCCCCTAGCCTGTGCACCTACGAACCAATTCGCCGCTTTCGGTTGCGCCAAGCCCGGGTGAGCCGGCGGCCTTCTGCGGCGGTGTGCTGAGTCAAGCAGGCTCGAGCACCGGGCAACAGCCCCGGCGCGCGGATCGAGCCGAACGGTTGACCCCGGCCCTGTCCAACGGACTAACCCAATGGAGTCAAAGCAATTCTCTGCGTGACAAGGACGGTCCCGAGCCGACGAAAACCGCCGAGAGACCGGCCCCTGCGGTCGCCCTCGATGAGACCGTCACGGGATGACGTTGTACGTGTTCTGGGCGGTTCCCAGCCCGTCCTCGACCAACGATTCACAGGCATCGGCTGCCCGCTCGACGATGGCGCCGAGCTCTCCTCGCTCCGCGGCGGAGAAGTCTCGAAGGACGAACGCCGCAGGATCCATCCGACCCGGCGGTCGACCGATGCCCACCCGGACCCGCGCATAGTCCGGGCCTTGGAGTGCACGAGTGATCGACCGCAGCCCGTTGTGACCACCGTCGCCTCCCCCCGCCTTGAGCCGCAGGATGCCGAAGTCGAGGTCCAGGTCGTCATGAACCACCACGAGCCTCCCCACCTCGACGCCGAAGAAGGAGCACAAGCCCGACACCGGCCCACCGGACTCGTTCATGAACGATCGCGGCTTGGCCAAGACCAGCTGCCGAGTCCCCAGCCGGCCCTCGACGATCTCGGCCCGGCTCTTGTGCACTTTGAACCGGGCACCGAAGCGCCCGGCCAGCCGGTCCACGACCTGGTATCCCACGTTGTGCCGATTGCCGGCGTAGCCAGGCCCGGGGTTCCCGAGTCCGACGACCAGCCAGCATTCAGACATGCCGTACGGCTCCCGTCAGCAAGCCGGTCGAGACGTTGCGGTCGTCAGGACTCGTCGTTCGATGGAGCATCGCCGTCTTCGGAGTCCTCGGCAGCCTCACCCTCGACCGCCTCGAGCTCGTCTACCTCGGGCTCGGCCTCGACCTGCGGCGCGAGCACGTGGGCCACGAGCAGGTCGCCATCGATCTGCAATGAGGTGCCCGGCGGCAGGGTCAGGTCACTGGCGTGCACCTGCGTGCCTGGCGTGGACTTGTCGAGGTCAAAGGTGAGCTCAGAGGGAATCGCAGTGGCTTCGGCCTCAACCGTGATCGTGTTCTCAACGATGTCAATGACGCCGCCGTCGACTGGTGATCCGGTGATGTGGAGGACCACGTCGACAACCACCTTCTCGCCCCGCTTCACCACGATCAGATCGACGTGCTCGATCGTCCCGCGGATGGGGTCACGCTGGACCGACTTCGGCAGGGTCAGCTCGTTGCTCCCGTCGAGGGCGACCTCGAGCAGCACGTTGGCGCTCTTCAGCGCCAACATCAGCTCGTGCTCGGGCAGCGTTACGTGGCGTGGATCGGTCCCGTGGCCGTAGACGACGGCCGGCACTCGCGAAGCGCGCCGAGCGCGCCTGGCCGCTCCCTTGCCGAACTCGGTGCGTGGTTCGGCAGCGATCTGGATCTCGGGCATGCGGCGGGGCTCCTCGAAGACGCGCGCGGCGGGCCCGCGCTGACTGGTGCGGTCGACCCGGCGCAGGACACGGCCGGGGACCGCGTCGATCACGGAGGACGAACGGGACGTTCGCTCCCTCGCCGAGGCAACAGGCGAAGTGTAGGCCCAGTCAGGGAACCGCCCAAAATCGGGTTCAGCCTGGGCGAAGGGTCAAGCGTTGCCGTCGAAAAGGCTGGTCACGGAACCGTCGTCGAAGACTTCACGGATGGCGCGAGCCAGCAGCGGAGCGATCGAAAGCACGGTCAGCTTGTCAAAACGGTGCTCGTCGGGAATCGGGAGGGTATCGGTGACGACGACCTCTGAGACCCGAGAGTTCTTCAGCAGGTCGATGGCCGGCGGGGAGAAGATCGCGTGGGTCGCGGCGATGATGACGTCGGCTGCGCCGGCCTCGAACAGGGCGTCTGCGGCCTTCGTGATCGTGCCTCCTGTGTCGATCATGTCGTCCTGCAGGATGCACGTCAGCCCATCGACGTCACCGACGACACGGTTGGCTTTCGCTTCGTTGGGGCGGTCCCGGTCGCGGGTCTTGTGGATGAAGGCCAGGGGCGCCCCACCCAGGGTCTCCGACCAGCGCTCGGCCAACCGCAGGCGGCCGGCATCGGGCGAGACCACGGCAACGCGGGAGCGATCGACCCGTCGCCCGACATGGCTCGCAAGGAGCGGCAAGGCGAAGAGGTGATCCACCGGCCCGTCGAAGAAGCCCTGAATCTGAGCGGTGTGCAGGTCGACGGCCATCAGCCGGTCCGCACCTGCAGACTTGAACAGGTCGGCCATCAGCCGCGCCGAGATCGGCTCACGCCCGCGGTGCTTCTTGTCCTGCCGTGCGTACCCATAGAAAGGGAGGACCACGGTGATCCGCTTGGCCGACGCCCGTTTGAGCGCGTCAACCATGATCAGCTGTTCCATGATCCACTTGTTGATGTCCTGGGAGTGCGACTGCATGACGAAGGCGTCACTGCCGCGGACTGACTCCTGGAAACGGACGAAGATCTCGCCATTGGCGAAGTCGTAGGCCGTCGTGGGAACGAGTTCGACGCCCAGCTCCTCGGCGACCTGCTCGGCGAGCTCCGGGTGCGCGCGTCCGGAGAAGAGCTTGAGTGTCTTCTCGTTGGGCGTCTTGATACCGCTCACACGTTCTGCCCCTCGGGTGCGTCTGGCGAGCTGGTCGTCTCGCCAGAGGACGAGTCGGACGACTCCCCGTCAAGGGGGCCTGCGGAGGATTGTGCCCCTTCCCGCGCCGAGCCCGCGCGGGAGGCAGCTTGGTCAGCTGCCGTACCTGCTCGCTTGCGCGCCACCCAGCCCTCGATGTTGCGCTGCCTGGCCCGGGCGACGCCCATGGCACCAGGCGGAACGTCTTGGTCGATCACCGACCCGGCGGCGGTGTAGGCACCGTCGCCGATCGTCACTGGCGCGATCAGCATGGTGTCGCTCCCGACGCGCACGTGGTCGCCCACCACCGTCCGATGCTTGCCGACGCCGTCGTAGTTGACAAAGACCGTCGCAGCTCCGATGTTGGCGCCCTCGCCGACCTCAGCGTCCCCGACGTAGGAGAGGTGCGGGACCTTTGAGCCGGGCCCGATGGTGGAGTTCTTGACCTCGACGAAAGCCCCGATGCGTCCACCGACACCGAGCTCGGTGCCGGGACGAACGTAGGAGAATGGCCCGACCAGTGCATCGTCGGCCACCTCCGCGCCGTCGAGGTGGCTGCGGATCACCCGCGCCCCGGCGCCCACGACCGTGTCTCGCAGCGTCGAGTCCGGCCCGATGACGGCACCCGCCGCAATAACGGTCGTCCCGTGGAGCTGCACCCCGGGCAGCAGGGTGACCTCAGCGGCGAGAACGACTCCGACGTCCAACCAGACGGTCGTCGGGTCGACGACCGTCACCCCAGCCCGCATCCAGCCCGTGAGCAACCGGTCACGCAGGCACGCACCCGCCTGCGCCAGCTGGACACGGTCATTGACACCCAAGACCTCCACGGCATCGTCAACGACAACCGCCGCGACCGCTCGTCCGTCCGCCGTCAGCAGCCCGATGACGTCTGTGAGGTATTCCTCTCCTTGGCTGTTGTCACGGTCGAGGCGGCCCAAGGCGTCACGGAGGGCCACCACATCGAATGCATAGACACCGGAGTTCACCTCCCGGACACTTCGCTGCTCGGCGGTGGCGTCGCGGTCTTCGACAATTGCTTCGACGAGCAGGTCGGGGTTGCGCATCACCCGTCCGTAGCCCGTCGGGTCATCGACGATGGCTGTGAGCACGGTCGCCGCCGCCCCGGAGTCTTGCTGGCAGCTCAGCAATCCGTCCAAGGCCTGCGAGGTCAGGAGTGGCGTGTCACCAGCAAGCACGATCACCACACCACGCTCGGCCGCGACGGTCTCCAGCGCAAGTCGTACGGCGTGCCCGGTGCCGAGCTGCTCGGACTGCTCGATGGTCCGGGCGCCGAGGTTCAACCCCACGACGTGCGCGGCTACCCGCTCCTTGGCGTGCCCGACAACAACGACCAGCTCATCCGGGCCGATCGCTCGAGTGGTCTGCAGGACGTGACTGACCAGGCTGCGACCGGCGATCTCGTGGAGCACCTTGGGCGTCGCCGAATGCATCCGGCGGCCTTCGCCGGCTGCAAGAACGATCGCGGCGACAGGACGGGGCGGACTCACTGGCTCACCGGAGACACCGAGCTCCACGCTCCCTGAACGACGTCGGCGGGCGGGTCCAGCCTAACGGTGGGCTCCCGGGCGTGGATTCGAACCACGATGACGACTTCCAAAGAGTCGCGTCCTGCCATTGAACGACCCGGGACCGGTGCATCAGGGTAGCCGCGACGGGTGAGTCGATCTGGACCGCAGGGAGCACGCCCTAGCAACCTACGCCACCGTAGGTTACGGTTGCGTAGCCAGGAACGTCCGCGAGTAGCGAAGGTGACCCGTGCCCGATCCCATGACCGCAGCGCTCGAGGACGTCCGTGCTTTCCACGGCGACGACCGCAAGAAGACCTGGGAGCAGATCGCCCTCGCCTTGTTCGTCGCGATCCCATTCCTGGCTGTCCTGCTCGCTGTTCCGGTTGCTTGGGGTTGGGGAATGGGATGGGCCGATGTGGCCCTCGCCCTCGGGTTCTACGTCTTCTCCGGCCTGGGCATCACCGTCGGTTTCCATCGCTACCTGACGCACGGTGCGTTCAAGGCCAAGCGCGCCCTGCGAGCCACGTTGGCCGTCGCCGGGTCACTCGCGATCGAGGGGCCGGTCATCCGCTGGGTAGCCGACCACCGCAAGCACCACGCGTTCAGTGACCGCGAAGGGGATCCGCACAGCCCGTGGCGCTACGGCGAAAGCGTGCGAGCGCTGACCAAGGGCCTCTGGTATGCGCACGTCGGATGGCTTTTCGACGTCGAGCAGACCAACCAGGCCAAGTACGCACCCGACCTGCTCAAGGACTCGACGATCGTACGGATCTCACGCTCCTTCCCCTGGCTGGTCGCGTTCTCCCTCCTCGGTCCGGCCCTCTTGGGCGGGCTCTTGACCTGGTCGTGGCAGGGGGCCGTAACCGCGTTCTTCTGGGCCGGCTTGGTCCGGGTCGGGCTCCTGCATCACGTGACGTGGTCGATCAACTCGTTGTGTCATGTCTACGGGTCCAAGCCCTTCGTGACCCGCGACCGCTCAGGGAACCTGGCATGGTTGGCCATTCCGTCCTTCGGTGAGTCCTGGCACAACCTGCACCATGCCGATCCCACCGCTGCCCGCCACGGGGTGCTGCCGGGCCAGATCGACCCAAGTGCCGCGGTGATCCGGGCCTTCGAGCGTGCGGGTTGGGCCTACGACGTGCGCTGGCCGACCGAAGAACGCCTCGCTGCTCGAAGGGCCGCCTAGGTGGCGGCGAGCGATGGCACCACCCCCGCGAAAGCCCCCGCGACACCCGTGAGCGACCGACCGTCGGCTGCTCCGCCCAGCAAGACGCGAGGGCGGATGAGCGGCGCCGAACGGCGTGCCCAACTGATCGAGGTCGGGCGCTCGCTGTTCGCCGACAAGGGCTTCGACGGCACGAGCGTTGAGGAGATCGCCTCGAAAGCGGGGGTCTCCAAGCCCGTCGTCTATGAGCACTTCGGTGGCAAGGAAGGTCTGTATGCCGTCGTCGTCGACCGCGAGATGCAACGCCTGCTCGATGGCGTGACCGGCGCCCTCACGGGCGGACATCCGCGGAGCCTGCTCGAGCAGGCCGCCTTGGCCTTGCTGGACTACATCGACGACAACGCCGATGGCTTCCGGATCCTGGTGCGCGACTCGTCGGTCGGAACGACTAGCGGTTCGTTCGCCAGTCTCATCAATGACATCGCGACCCGAGTGGAGCATCTGCTCCTGGGGGAGTTCAAGGCTCGTGGCTTCGACACGAAGTTCGCGCCGATGTACAGCCAGATGCTCGTCGGCATGGTCGCCTTGACGGGGCAATGGTGGCTCGACGTGCGCAAGCCGAAGAAGACCGAGGTGGCAGCGCACCTGGTCAACCTGGCGTGGAACGGACTGTCGGGGCTGGAGAGCCGACCGCGTCTGCACGGCTGAGGGCAGCGCCGAAGCCCCGGTTGACGCTAGCGTCGGCGCATGACCGTGCCACCAGATCCCTACGCGCCTCAGGACCAGCCGCCGCCGCCCGCCCCCGAGCAGTACGGCCAGCCACCGCCTGGACAGCCCCTACCGCCCTCTCCCGCCGGCCAGGTGCCACCCGGTTACGCCCAGCCCTACGGGCAGCCGTACGGGCAGCCGTACGGGCAGCCGGCGAAACAGGGGCCACCCCAGGGCCTTGCCGTAGGTGCGCTGATCGTCGGCATCATCGGAGTGCTCCTGTCGTGGATTCCGGTGGCCGGCGCCATCATCGGAGTGGTCGCTCTCATCTTGGGAATCGTCGCCTGGCGACGAGCCGGCACTGGGCGCGGTGGTGGGATGGCGATGGCCATCACCGGGGCGATCCTGGGGTTGGTCGCCATCGTCGTCGGAGTGATCGTCACTGCGCTCGCGATCTGGTTCTTCGCTCGCACCTGGGACTGCTACGACTCGAGCCTGACCGAGACGCAGCGAAACAGTTGCTTCGAGAACGCCTTCGACAGCTGACGGCGCTCCCCGAACCGTCGGGACAGTCGAGCGTTGTGGTCTCTTGACGTCGAGACACTACGGTTGGAGCGTGGAAGACGAGGTCGATCGGCTGGTCGAGGCGTGGCAGCGTGAACGACCCGACCTCGACGTCACACCGCTCGGAGTTCTTTCCCGCGTGAGCCGACTGGCTCGCCATCTCGATCGAGCACGCCGGGTGGCCTTCGCCGGGCACCAGCTCGAGGCGTGGGAGTTCGACGTGCTGGCTGCGCTTCGCCGCGCAGGGGCGCCCTACGAGCTGTCTCCTGGTGTCCTGCTCACCCGCACCCTGGTCACCTCGGGGACGATGACCAACCGGATCGACCGGCTTGAATCGCGTGGCCTGGTGGCCCGTCGAGCCGCACCGAGCGACCGACGAGGGGTTCTCGTTCGCCTCACGGACGCGGGACGCGCGGCCGTCGACGACGCCCTTGCCGAACTGCTCGAGCACGAGCGAGCCATCCTGACCGACCTGAAGCCGGAGGAGGGCGAGCAGCTCGCAGACCTGCTTCGGATCCTCGTCTCCCCCTTTGACGCCGAGGATTCCCCAGCTCCGTGACGGTCGTACCGCTCGTTCGCCACGAGCGGAGCGTCAGCTCAAGCCGGCTCGAAGCGGCCGTTGCGCAGGATCGGCACGACGTCATCGACGTCAAGATCGTCGGCCATCTGTACGTCTCCGAGGAAGCCGCGCTCGATGAGCTCGAGCCCGCTCGGGCACTGCGCCAACGGACGCCGGCCGCCGAAGGCCAGCGCTGCCGCTAGCGCGTCCGGGCTCGAACCACCCTCGAGCACGCCCAGGCCGGCTGCCAGGGCACCTGCCCCGATGAGGTCCTCATAGCTTGGTCGCAACGTCCCGTCCGGCCAGCGCTCCCCCGCTGGGACCAGCCCCACGCGATCTATGCCCTCAAGCGCGGCCACCACCGCAGAAGCGTTGCGCAGACATGCGGCGTAGACCGGGATGCCGGCGCTGACCACGGTGTGCGCGATGCCGGAACCGTTGGGTGACGGCAGGATCAGTCGACTGCCCGGCGCAAGGTCGAGCAAGCTGCCGGGCGAGAGCGTTGGACCCTCACGGCTGGAGCGTCCACGGGCCAGGACTGCCCCGATCTCGCGGGCCAGGTTTTCGGCACCCTCGATGCCCCAGACATGCGGCCACACGAGCACTCCGCGGCGCACCGCCACTGTGACCGCGGTGGTGAACGACAGCACATCGATGAGAACCAGCGCATCACAGCGCTCGGCGAGCACCCGGGCGCCTGTCGGACCCCATTCGAGCTCCACGCGTGTCATGCGTCTCCTCTCAGGCGAACGGTCTGCCTGCTCGAGAGGTTCTCGGTCGCCCGGCGACCCTACGGGACGTCGTCGACGTCCTCGGCCAGGCGTAGCCACTCGTCTTCGAGCGTCGCCCGCTCCGTTGACACGGATCTGAGCTCGGCGTCGAGGGCCAGGACTGCCTCATGGTCTGCCGCAACCTCGACCAAGGCACCATGCAGTCGGGCTTCTTCCTCGCCAAGACGCTGGAGCCGACGCTCGATCCGGGCCAGCTCCTTGCCCGCCGCACGCCGCTGCGCCGAAGAGCCCTCGCCCCGCGGGGCGGCACCAGCGAACGCTGCCCCCGAACCGGTCGAAGCAAGGGCGGCGCGCGACTCCCCTCGCAGCTCGAGATACTCCTCAACCCCACGGGGCAGGTGTCGCAGCCGACCATCACCGAGCAGTCCGTAGATCTGGTCGCAGACCCGTTCCAGCACATAGCGGTCGTGCGAGACGAGGATGATCGTCCCTGCGAAACCGTCCAAGAGATCCTCGAGCGAGGTCAACGTCTCGATGTCGAGATCGTTGCTCGGCTCGTCGAGGAGCAAGACATTGGGCTGGTCCATCAGGAGTCGGACGAGCTGGAGCCGCCGCCGTTCCCCACCAGACAGCTCGGCCACCCTGGTCCACGCGCGGTCGGCTCGAAAGCCCAGCCGCTCCACGAGCGAGGACGCCGACAGGGTCCGGCCGTCCCCGAGGTCGACCTCCCGCCGAACCCCCTCGACGGACTCCAACACTCGAAGGTCTCCGTCGATCTCTGGAACCTCTTGGGTCAAGAACGCAGGACGCACGGTCTGACCGACACGCACCCGGCCGGACGCAGGGGCCAGCTCCCCGCTGAGGAGCCGGAGCAGCGAGGTCTTGCCGGCTCCGTTGACTCCGACCAGCCCGATGCGGTCACCGGGTCCAACAACCCAGGTGAGGTGATCCAGCAGGGCCCGCTCCCCGACCTGAAGCGTCACGTCCTGCACCTCGTAGACGGTTCGACCCAGGCGGGTGGTGGCAAACCGCACGAGCTCCACGGAGTCGCGCGCCGGGGGTTCGTCGGCGATCAGCTCGTTGGCCGCGTCGATCCGAAAACGTGGCTTGCTCGTACGCGCGGGCGGACCGCGGCGCAGCCAGGCCAGCTCCTTGCGGACCAGGTTGCTGCGGCGAGACAGCTCGGCGGCCCGGACCCGGTCGCGTTCGGCGCGCGCGAGCACGTACGCGGCGTAGCCACCGTCGTACTCGTGGACCTGCCCGTCGGCGACGTCCCAGGTCCTTGTTGCCACCGCGTCGAGGAACCATCGATCGTGCGTGACGACGACGAGCGAACCGCGCCGCGCCACGAGGTGGCCGGCCAGCCAGTCCACGACCTCGACGTCGAGGTGGTTGGTCGGTTCGTCGAGGATCACCAGGTCGGGGTCATCGACCAGCAGACCCGCAAGTGCCACCCGCCGACGTTCGCCTCCGGACAGCACGCCAACGGCAGAGTCGAACGCGAGGTCCCCCACAAGAGCGCTCACGGCGGAGCGCACGGAGAAGTCGGCGGACCACTCGTGGTCGGATCGGCGTCCCACGACAGCCGATCGGATCGACCGGTCCGGGTCCAGCACGTCGTCTTGCGCCAGGAAGCCGACCCGCACACCGCCGGTGAGCGTCACTCGCCCCGAATCGGGGGTCTCCAGCCCGGCGATCAAGCGAACCAGGGTGGACTTGCCGTCCCCGTTGCGCCCCACCACCCCGATTCGATCGCCCGCCGATACTCCGAGGCTGACTCGATCGAGGATGCTGCGGAGCCCGTACCCCTTGGTGACGCTCTCAAGATTGACGACGTTGACGACGGCATTGCTCACGAGGTGGGCACGCTGATCAGACCGAGCGGTCGACGACGCGGGCGCCGTGCACCGGGCCGTCCGCTCGTCGCACGAGCCGGCAGACTCCGGACGAGGACAACGCCACGGTCAGATCGAGGGCATGCTCCTCGTCCCTGGCCAGGAACGCACAGGTCGGCCCGGAGCCCGAGATGAGGCCGCCCAGCGCCCCGTGCTCCTGGCCGACGTCCAGCACCTGATGGAGGCGGGGGCGAAGCGACAGGGCCGCGCCCTCCAAGTCATTGCTGAGTGAGGCTCCTAGATCCGCAGCATCCCCTGCCCGAAGCGCGGCCATCAACGCGTCGGACACCCGCGGTTCGGGGCGCACGTGGCCTTCGACCATCCGGTCGTACTCCGCATAGACCTCCGCGGTCGAGAGCCCTCGATCCCCCAACGCGAAAACCCACAGGAACCGACCTCGGGCCAACGCCGGCGTGAGGTGTGCGCCGGTGCCCACCCCGACGGCCGTGCCTCCCAGCAGTGCGAACGGCACATCGGCGCCGAGCCCCTCGGCCAGCTCGACGAGCTCCTCCCGCTCCAAACCGGTTCCCCACAGCTCGTCACACGCGATGAGCGCCGCCGCTGCATCGGCCGAGCCGCCAGCCATTCCTCCGGCCACGGGGATTCCCTTGCGGATATGGAGATGGACGTCGGGCTCGACCTGGGCGGCGTCGGCGAGCGCAACCGCGGCGCGCGCCGCAAGGTTGGACTCATCGGCGGGTACGTCGTCGGCGCCTTCGCCCTCCACCGACACTGACACAGTTCCATCACCTGGGCTCGCCGTGACGTCGTCGACGAGACCAACGGCGTGAAAGACGTTGACGAGCTCGTGGTAGCCGTCGCCCCGTGGTGCACCAACCGAGAGCTGAAGGTTGACCTTGCCGGGAGCGCGAACGGTCACAGCTTGGGATGACACGGCCGCAGAGCTCACGAGGTGGAGCCTACGGTGGGCCGACGTTCCGCGAGCCTCGCGAACTCGCGGACTCCGAGCTGTTCCCCACGCACAGACGGGTCGACCCCAGCGTCGAGCAGGGCCCGCTCTGCCGCCGTCGCCGACCCAGCCCAGCCGGCGAGGGCAGCCCGCAACGTCTTGCGGCGCTGCGCGAAGGCCGCGTCGATCACTGCGAACACCTCCATCCGGCTGGCCGTCGTTCTCGGTGGCGGGCGGTGGTCGAGGGCGACCAGAGCGGAGTCGACGTTGGGGGCCGGCCAGAAGACACCCCTCGCAACGCTCCCGACCCGGGAGACGTCGCCGTACCACTGGGCTTTCACCGACGGGACGCCGTACACGCGACCTCCAGGGCCGGCCGCGAGCCGGTCTCCGACCTCTGCCTGGACCATCACCAAGGTGCGTCGAAGGGTGGGCACGAGCTCCCAGAGGTGCAAGAGCACGGGGACGGCCACGTTGTAGGGAAGGTTGGCCACGAGAGCCGTCGGCGTCGGTCCGGGGATCTTCGTCACACGTAGTGCGTCGGCCTCGAGCACGCGCACGTGCGCTGACCATTGGGGCGCGCGGTCGCGCACGGTGATCGGGAGCTGAGTGGCGAGCCGTGGGTCGAGCTCGACCGCAGCCACCTCGTGCCCTGCTGCCAGCAGACCCAGCGTGAGCGACCCGAGTCCGGGACCGACCTCGAGGACGACCTCACCGGACACCAGGTCGGCGCTGCGGACGATGCGGCGGATGGTGTTGGCGTCGATGACGAAGTTCTGACCGCGCTGCTTGCTGGGGCGCAGGTCAAGCTGCCGAGCTAGGGCACGGACGTCGCGGGCACCAAGGAGTCCGTCATCGATCACGTGAACAGCATGCGGCCGCACACGGGCCAGGGCTGCGCGCCGCGACTGCGATAGAGCAGCTTGGCTCGATAGGTCTGTTCGCTCGGGGACGCGTTGATCGGGTTTCCCGATCCGCCGACGCTGGCCCAGGTGCCGAGGGTGAATTGATAGAGGCCGAAGTAGCGTCCGCCACCGCCCACGGACCGCGGGTTGCCGCTGCTCTCGCAGCGCGCGAGCGCCGGCCAGTTGAGCGAGTCGACCGAACCTCCAACGGATGGGTTCGACGTTGGTCGAGACTTCGTCCCGTAGTGGATCACCCGAGCCACGGGCTTGCGGGCCGTCTTCACCGAGACGCGCTTCTTCTTGAACAGCTTGCCGTCGTGGTAGGTCAGCAGATAGGTGACCTTCTGCCGCCCGGCGTGCCCCGAGCGGACGGTGTGGGTAACCCCCTTGTACAAGGAGCCGTCGGCCTTGCGGATCGTCCGGAACTCGACCGAGCGCTTCTTCGTCGTCTTCTTGGTCGTCACCCGAACGACGGTCAGGGTCATCCCGGCAGCGACGGGCCTCGCGAGATCGGTGCTGACCAAGTCCGTGGTTCCGATCTCGACTCCCACCCCACTGAGGGCCTCGGCGACCGTCGGCGCGGTCGTGACGACTCGGCTCGTGATGCCGTCATGCCGAATGGTGACGGTCTTGGGCGTCGTCATCTCGAGAGTGAAGCCGGTGAGCGGGAGACGCTGCGAACGCGACGCGGTCAGCGTGGCCGCCGAATATCGCGAGCCGAGCGACCTGGCGAGCTCGTCGACGGTCTGGGCGGTCGTCCACAGCTGGCGAGTCACCCCGTCGATGGTCAACGACACCGGACGACCCCGCAGCACCTCGATCTGCGCACCGTCAGCCACCGCCGAGGTGCCCGCGGGAATCACGACGTCGTGCTCACCCACGACGACCGCCTGATCGGCGAGTACGTCGGCCACCGTGGAAGCGAAGGTCTTGACCTGCTGGGCGTCTCCGTCCACCGACACGGTGATGGTCTTGTCGGCGCTCATGAAGCCGACCGTGCCCGCCACGACGGCGGCGACCACGAGGGCACGCACGACCACGGCAGAACTCGGACGCCTCACGCTGCTCCAGAGTTAGCAGACCCCGGGCACAAGGTTCGGCGAGCGCCCCGCACCACGGCCGCAGACCGTGCTGAGGGGTCGAGGTGACGCGCGTCGTCTCCGGACCCTTCGGCCCGAGCAGTCGACGTGCCCCCTCGACAAGCGCCCGCCGAGGCTTCCCCGCCCCGGCCGACAAGCCCACGACGTTAGCGCTCTGGCCCGGCGATGTCAGCCTGGGTCCACAGCCCGGACGGACGATATCGGGTCAAACCGGTCAAAAATCCCCGAAAACCGAGAGGGAGTTGGCTGCGATCTGGGCGGCGAGGTCCTCTTCGGGCAGGTCGAGGACGTCGGCCATCACCCGGACCGTGAGCGGAACCAGGTAGGAGGCGTTGGGCCGACCACGGAAGGGCTGCGGGGTGAGGAACGGGGCGTCGGTCTCGACCAGGAGCAGTTCCAGAGGTGCCACCGTCAGCGCAGCCCGCAGGTTGGCGGCGTTCTTGAACGTGACCGTCCCAGCGAAGGACATGAACCACCCTCGCTGCGCACAGATCTTGGCCAGCTCGGGACCGCCGGAGAAGCAGTGGAAGACCACCCGATCCGGAGGCCCTTCGGACTCCAGCACGGCGACGACCTCGTCATGGGCATCCCGGTCGTGGATCACCAGCGCCTTGTCGTGCGCCTTCGACATGGTGATGTGCCGACGGAAGGACTCCTCCTGGGCGGCCCGGCCCTCGGCAGGGGTGCGAAAGAAGTCGAGGCCGGTCTCGCCAACCGCGCGCACGCGTGGGTGAGCCGCCAAGGCGTCGATCTCCTCCCAGGCGGCGCTCAGCACTTCGCGACCCTTGGTCGCGAGCGTGGGTGCTTCGTTGGGGTGCAGCGCTACGCCCGCCAGGATTCCGGGGGTTGCCGCGGCGATCTCCACCGACCAGCGTGCACTGGGTAGGTCGCAACCGATCTGCACGATTCCGGAGACCCCCACCGCTTGCGCCCTTCGCAAGGCGTCATCCACCGGTAGTCGCCCGAGCTCGCCGTCACCCTCCGCTGCATCGTCGTCCCCGCGACCGCCCCGCCCGATGTCGAGGTGGCAGTGGCTGTCGTAGACGGGCACCGCCAGCGGTTCCGGCTCGGCGGGATAGCTGTCGTCCTTCACTCCTCGGCCGCCAGGCGGGCGAGCTCCTCGTCGACAACAGACGGATCAAGCTTGGTGAAGACGGGCGTGGGTGCTTCCAGGGACGTACCCGCAACAACTGGACGCGATCGCCACCGGGCGTGGCCCGTGTAGTCACCCATGATCACCGGATAGCTCGGGCCGCCGTCGAGGTCGTCGACCTCGCGGATCTCCGGCGAGGGGCTGACCGTCCCCTGAGAGCCCAACAGCTCGTGAATCGTCTGCGCGGAGTGCGGGAGGAAGGGTGAGAGCAGCGTGTTGCAGTCCTGAACCGCCTGCAGCGCAACGTGCAGGACGGTCTCCATCCGAGCCGGATCTTCGTTCTTGAGCTTCCAAGGCGCCTGGTCGGACAGGTATTTGTTGGTCTCGGCCACCACCCGCATGGCTTCGCCGACCGCGGCACGCTGCCTGGACCCCGCCAGCAGATCGCCGACGGAGGTGAACCCGCCCTGGACCACGGTGAGCAGCGCGTGGTCGGCGTCGGTCAGCTGGCCGGCGACCGGGACCGAGCCGACGTTCTTGGCCGCGAGCGACACGGTCCGGTTGACCAGGTTTCCCCAGCCGGCGACGAGTTCATCGTTGGTCCGTCTCACGAACTCGGCCCACGTGAAGTCGGTGTCCTGCGTCTCCGGACCGGCCGCGGCGATGTAATAGCGCAGCGCGTCGGGCTGGTAGCGGGCGAGGAAGTCTCTGATGAGGATCACGACCGAGCGCGACGAGGAGAACTTGCGTCCTTCCATGGTGAGGAACTCGCTCGACACCAGCTCGGTGGGGAGATCCAGCGCGCCGAGGGCGCCAGGAGTGCCGCCGTTCGAGCCTTTCCCCTCATAGCCAAGCAGGATCGCTGGCCAGATGACCGAATGGAAGACGATGTTGTCCTTACCCATGAAGTAGTAGCTGGTCGCCTCGGGGTCCTGCCACCACTTGCGCCACGCCTCGGGGTCACCGGTCCTTCGTGCCCACTCAACAGATGCCGAGAGATAGCCGATGACCGCGTCGAACCAGACGTAGATCCGCTTGTCCGGACGGTCGAACCAACCCTCCAGCGGGATCGGGATCCCCCAGTCGAGGTCACGGGTGATGGCCCGCGGCTGCAGGTGGGACAGCAGATTTTGGCTGAACTTCAGCACGTTCGGGCGCCAGTCCTGGCGAGTCTCCATCCAGGATCCGAGCGCCTCGCTGAACGCGGGCAGGTCGAGGAAGAAGTGCTCCTGCTCGACAAAGATGGGAGTCTCGCCGTTGATCTTGCTCCGAGGGTTCTTGAGATCGACGGGATCGAGCTGGTTGCCGCAGTTGTCGCACTGGTCGCCGCGGGCGCCGTCATAGCCACAGATCGGGCAGGTGCCCTCGACATAGCGGTCGGGAAGGGTGCGCCCCGTCGACGGCGAGATCGCCCCGAGGGTCGTCTTCGGGACGACGTACCCGTTGCGGTGCAACGTCTTGAACAGCTCCTGCACCACGGCGTAGTGGTTACGCGTCGTCGTGCGGGTGAACAAGTCGTAGGACAGGCCGAGGCCCTGCAGGTCCTCGACGATCACCCGGTTGTAGCGGTCGGCCAGCTCGCGGGCCGTGACCCCCTCGTTGTCGGCCTGCACCTGCACCGGCGTGCCGTGCTCGTCGGTGCCACTGACCATCAAGACGTCGTCACCAATCATGCGGTGGTAGCGGCTGAACACGTCAGAGGGAACACCGAACCCGGAGACGTGCCCGATGTGTCGCGGGCCGTTGGCGTACGGCCACGCGACTGCCGTCAAGATGGCTTTGGACATGGGCCCGATCCTATGGCCGCGCCGCAACCGCTTTGCGTCCGAGCAACCGTGCTCTATAGGCCACTGTTGCTCGGACGCAAGGATGCGTCGTAGAGATCGTGCGCGGAGAGGTTGGTCTCTGCAGCGATCGCGGCGGCGGCTGATTTTCGACGTTCCCCCGCTGCGACCCGATCGCGTACGGCTGCCGCGGCGTCCTCGAGATCGGCCGGCGGCGGTTTCGGGGCGCCCTGGACGACAACGGTGATCTCGCCCCTGACACCGGGGGACGCCCAGGTGACGAGGTCCACGAGCTCGCCCCGACGGACTTCCTCGTAGGTCTTCGTCAGCTCCCGGCACACCGCTGCCGGCCGCGTCGGGCCGAAGGCCGCGGCCATGGCCTTGAGGGCCGCGGGCAACCGGTGCGGGGCCTCGAAGAACACCATCGTGCGGGGCTCCGTGGCCAAGCCGCTGAGCAGCCGCGACCGCTCACCGGTCTTGCGTGGCAGGAACCCCTCGAAGCAGAAACGGTCGACGGGCAGGCCACTCACGGCGAGGGCCGTGAGGACCGCCGACGGACCGGGAGCCGCCGTGACCCGGATGCCCGCCTCGACCGCTGCGACGACCAGCCGGTAGCCGGGGTCGGAGACCAACGGCATCCCTGCGTCGGTGACCAAGACGACGGTGCGCCCGTCGACGAGGTTGGCGACCAGATCCGGTGTGCGCGCCTGCTCGTTGCCCTCGAAGTAGGAGACCACTCGCCCGGTGGGCCGTACTTCCAGGTCGGCGCAGAGGCGTCGCAACCTACGGGTGTCCTCGGCCGCGATGACGTCAGCGCTCACAAGCAGTTCGGCGAGTCGGCTCGAGGCATCTCGCGGGTCTCCCAGCGGAGCGGCCGCCAGCACCAGTAGCCCGCCCATGCCCCCTGCCTACCACCCAGGGCCGCGCATACGATGCCCGGGTGACCGCGGGGCTGGCTGTGCAGGCGCCCGCGCAGGAGGAGATCTCCGAAGGCGAACGGGCCGATCTGCGCAGACGGCTGTGCCCGCCCATGCCCGACGACGGGTGGTGGGGCTGGATCGGGCCGCTGTCTGTCACCTTGCTGGCGCTGTTCCTGCGGACCTTCCACCTCGGCCGCCCGCACGCGATCATCGTCGACGAGACGTACTACGTGAAGGACTCCCTGGGGCTGCTGCGTTTCGGCAGCGAGCAGGCAACCGTCCCCAACGCCGACAAGAAGATCCTCAACGGCAACCTCGACATCTTCACCGGCGCGCCCGGCTACGTCGTGCACCCGCCGTTCGGCAAGTGGGTCATCGCCTCAGGCGAGTGGCTCATCGGGGTGACCCCATGGGGCTGGCGTCTCCCCATGGCGCTGGTGGGCACCCTCAGCGTGCTCATCCTCGCTCGAGTCGTGCGCCGGATGACCCGATCGACCCTGCTCGGCACGACGGCCGGTCTGCTGCTCGCGATCGACGGGCTGCACCTGGTCATGAGCCGTTCGGCCTATCTCGACATCACCTTGTCGCTGTGCGTGCTGGCCGCCTTCGGCTGCCTGGTCGTCGACCGCGATCGGGTGCGCGCACGAGCCCTCGCCTGGGCGGAGGCCCGCGGCGGGCTAGGCCACATGAAACACAGCGAAGACGGACCGTCCTTCGGATTTCGCCCCTGGCGGCTGGCCGCCGGAGTCGCCCTCGGTCTCGCGTGTGGCACGAAGTGGAGCGGGGTCTTCTACGTCGCCGCCTTCGGTCTGCTTCTCGTGTGGTGGGACTACCGAGCCCGAACGGCAGTGGGGATACGGCATCCGCTACTGGGCATGCTGAACCGGGACGCGATTCCAGACTTCTTCGCCGTCGCCATCACCGCAGTCTTCGTCTATGTCATGACCTGGTCGGGTTGGTTGCTCACGGACAAGGGCTACGGCCGCGACTGGGCCGAAACCTCCGGCACGGACAGCTCGTTCGGCTTCGTCCCCAACGCCTTTCGCAGCCTGTGGCACTACCACGCGCAGATGTTGCACACCTCAACCGGAATCACCGAGGGACATTCCTACGCCTCGCGCCCGTTCAGCTGGCTGATCCTCGGGCGCCCCGTCGCCTTCTTCTACGAAACCGAGCCCGGCTGCGGGTCCGACTCATGCGTCCAGACCGTCACTGCATTGGGCAACCCGATCCTGTGGTGGGCCTCGTGCCTCGCCCTGGTGTGGTGCATCTGGCTGGTCATCTCGCGTCACGACTGGCGCGCGGTGGGCGCCTTGGTCGGAGTCGCCGCAGGCTGGCTGCCGTGGTTCATCTACGGCGAACGCACCGTGTTCCAGCTCTATTCGGTCGTGTTCGTCCCGTTCCTCGTCATCGCCGTGGTCCTGTTGCTGGGGTCCGTCCTGGGTCCCGCTGACGCACCCCCGGCGAGACGAGCCTGGGGAGCGGCGATCGCGGGGGCGTACGTCGTTGCCGTCGTCTTGGTTTCCGGGATGTTCTGGCCGATCTGGACCGCGACGCCGATCTCCCACGACCACTGGAGCCACTTGATGTGGTTCCGCTCTTGGATCTGACCGACGCACGTCAGCATCCGTCCCCTCGGCCAGCGCCGACAACCGGCTGCTGACGAAATTCGGGCTCGTGCGCTAACGTCGATTGGATTCGATGAAGGGTTTTCGATCATGTGGATGATCGGGCGGGTGTGCGTCGGCGCAGTCTTCGCGATGACGATGGTGGCATGCGGGGGGAGCGGCAGCGACCCGTCACCACCCGAGGCCGATGATGCCGCCGCTGCAACCGATCCCTCCGGCGGTGCAGAAGATCCGACCGGTGGCAACGCGGACGGCGGCGTAGGAGGCGGGTCCTACGGGACGTTCACCGTCGACGGGAACACAGTCCGGTATGCCATGTCCGGGCTCGAGTACTCCCAGGTCGAGGGCATCGACGACACCACGCTCGAGAACTGTGATCCGAGTTTCTTCAACGCTGGGTTGGTCGCGATCGGGTACCCGGTCGATGAGAACGGCGAACTGGTGCTCGACGACAAGGGTGCCATCGATGGCATCGTGGACCTGAAGCTCCCAAACGATCCAGCCAACACCGAGCTCATGGGTCTCGATGCGCGAATCGATTACGGCCCGACCGGGCTCGATGCGAAGTACCACGACTACGGTGAGACCGGGGACACGGCGTATTCGATCGACGGCAACACGGCGAGCGGCACGATCGTGATGCTGGACAACCGCCAGGAGCCCGTCGTCGTCGACTTCGAGGTCGTTTGCGCCGCAGCATGATGAAAGAAGCTCTTGGGTGGAGCTGAGGGGATTCGAACCCCTGACCCCCTCGATGCGAACGAGGTGCGCTACCGGACTGCGCCACAGCCCCAGAGTCGGTCAGGGTAACAGCGGCGGCACTGCCCGCCCGAATCGAGTCGATCCGACCGGCGTCAGTCGTTGACTGCCCGGCGACGTTCGATGACGAGCTCTCCCGTGACGATGCTGTCGCCTTCGGTCGGCTCATGCCGGACCGCTGTTGCCGACGACCCCTCCGAGAGATGGATTGCTGCCTCGTAGGCGACGGCCTCTTCCTCGAGCCGCGCGGCTTCCTCCGCGTCCACGTGTCCCGAGGTCCAGAGGCCGGGCTTGGTCAGATCGATCACCCGGACGGATCGTGGCGCCTTCGGCGCGGTCACATAGGTGGGCAGGGGCACGGGCACCGGCGCCCACGCGCGCTCAGCCTCGGAGTCGTACGGCACGTCCGCGGGTGACTCAGCGGTGACTTCGGCGACCACCATCTCGGTCGGGGAAAGCACCTCGAGGTCCAACCCCGCCGAAGCCAGAGCCGTCTCCCACTCGGGCAGCAGTGGTTCGGCCCTTGGCAGGATGCGCTCGACCTCGACGTCGTGCACCCGCTGGCGCGAGGGCGGCCGCTGGCGGCGCGTCTCGGCTGCCGCGAACTGCGCACGACGACGGCGATCTCTCAGGAGCTGGGCTTGTGACTCGCGTCGCAGGTGAATCAGGAAGCCGATGAGCAGCACCACCGGAGCAAGGACGGCCCACACCGACACCATGCCCAAGGCGGCAAAGCCAGCGACCACCAAGGTGCCCGCGACCAGCAGGCTCAGCGAGCGCCGACGCCGGGCCGCGAGAACGGCCCGACCCTGGGCGGCGGCGCGCGCCGGCCCGTCGGCGTGCAGCGGCTCGCGCCCGCGTGCCGGCATCATCACCTCACGCTGATCGCCCGTCGACCGCCGAGAAAGGGTGCGCATGGCGGAGGAGAACCGGTCGACCGAACGTGACTCCAGGGCTTCGTCGTGGCGACGCAACCACATCGGCAGCAGGATGCAGATCCACAGCCCGATGATCACCGCATAGAGCACGTCGACCCCCGATCCGTTGCGACGACGACGGATGCGATGCCCACGGTGAGTGACGGTACGGCTGCCGAGAGCCCCGATCGGGTAGCCACGCCGGAGTGTCGTGAGGGGACGCCCTTCAGGGGACGTGAGCGCGAGTGTGCACCCACCGACGCAGCAGGCCTCCTGGGACCTCTTCGGCGTGCAAGGCATAGGTGACGTGGTCTCGCCAAGCCCCATCGATGTGCAGGTAGGCCGGGCGTCGCCCTTCGAGGCGGAAGCCGAGCTTCTCCACCACCCGGCACGAGGCGACGTTCTCCGGTCGGATGTTGATCTCGACCCGGTGCAGCCCTAGGACCTGCCAGCAGTGGTCGGACGCCAGCGCCACCGCGGTTGGGATGATGCCCCGCCCGGCCACCTGCTGGTCCACCCAGTAGCCGATGTGGGCTGCGCGCAGCGACCCCCAGCTGATTCCGCCGACCGTGAGCTGGCCCACGAGCCGACCTCGGTACTCCACGACGAACGGCAACGCACGGGAAGCCCGAGCCTCGGCGGAAAGGTGCCGCACCATGGCCGCGAACGAGGGCAAGGCATCGCCGGGTCCGTCCGGGCTGGTCGCGTCCCACGGGCTGAGCCAGCTGGCGTTGCGAGCGCGAACCTCGGTCCAGGGGCCGCGGTCACGCAGTCGGATCGGTCTGAGGTGGACCGATCCTTCGGTGAGTCGCGCCGGCCAGCCCCTGGTCATGACGTGGTCGCGCCCGGTCCGTCGCCACTCCCGTCGGCTGGTCCGTCGCTGGGTCGGTCCAGCCGCGGATGGTCTCCGCCGCCGATCTGGTCGAGCAGGTGTGGCAGCAGGGGTCCGAGCACAGCCAGGCCGTCTCGCGCGGCTCCGGTGGAGCCGGCGAGATTGACGATCAGGGTGCGCCCTGCGAGGCCGACGACCCCACGAGACAGCACTGCAGTGGGGACGCCGTGCGCGACGCCGTACGTGCGCAGCGCCTCGGCGATCCCTGGCGCCTCGCGGTCGATCACCCGACGGGTCATCTCAGGGGTGTGGTCGGTCGGGGACAAGCCCGTGCCTCCGCTGGTGACGATCAGGTCGACAAGGCCGACCGCGTCGCGGAGCACCGTCTCCACCGGCTCTCCGTCGGGGACCACCCGTGGTCCTTCGACCTCGAGATCAAGCCCGCGCAGGCCCTCGACCAGCAGCGGACCGCTCGTGTCGGCGTAGACACCGGCAGCGGCCCGGTTGGACACCGACACCACGAGCGCCCGTTTCATGCTTCGCGCACCCACCGGCCGGTTGCCCCGCCGAGCTTCTCCTCGACCTGCACGTTCAAGATCGAGGCTGCCGCATCGACGCCCTTGACCATGTCGATGAGCGCCAGAGCCGCGACCGACACTGCCGTCAGGGCCTCCATCTCCACGCCGGTGCGGTCGGCCGTGCGGACGGTCGCCGTGATGGCGACGCCGTCGTCGGTCACATCCAGGGACACGTCGACGCCATGGATCGCGATGGGATGGCACAGGGGCACCAGGTCGGGGGTGCGCTTGGCGGCCTGGATACCGGCGATCCGCGCAACCGCCAAGGCGTCGCCCTTGGGCACACCGCCGCCTCGCAGCAACGCAACCACCTCGGCCGAGACATGCACGAAGCCGGTTGCCGTGGCCGATCTGGCGGAGATTTCCTTGTGCGAGACGTCGACCATCCGCGCCGAGCCGTCGCTCGCGAGGTGGGTGAACTCGCTCACGTGAGACGCCGCTCCAGGACCATCACCTTGACCGTGCCACCTTCGGGAATCTCGGTGACGTCCTCGGGGACGACGATGAAGCAGTTGGAATATGCCAGGTCTCGCACCCGGTGGCTTCCCTGGCCCTCCAGCGGACGTACGACATAGCGCCCATCCTCCACGCCGAGCGCACCGCGCGCGTACTGCCGCTTGCCCGCCGGTGAGCTGAAGCCGGTCAACGACGACGCCCGTACCTCAGGGCGGAAGATCGTCTTGGCACCCAGCAGGCGCCGGATCACGGGACGGACGAACACCTCGAAGGAGACGTACGCGCTCACCGGGTTGCCCGGAAGCGTGTAGATCGGCGTGCGATCCGGCCCGATGACCCCATGACCCTGCGGCATCCCCGGCTGCATCGAGATGCGGTCGAACTCCACCGTGCCCAACCGTGACATGACCTCCTTGACCACGTCGTAGGCGCCGACACTCACCCCGCCCGTGGTGACCACCAGGTCGGCCCGGATGAGCTGGTCCTCGATCGCATCGATGAGCTTCTTCGGCTCGTCAGGAACGATGCCGATCCGAAAGGCGGTAGCGCCCGCCTCACGCGCCGCCGTCGTGATCAGGAAGGAGTTGGAGTCCCAGATTTGGCCACCCGCGGCCAGGGCGCCGGGCTCGACGAGCTCGCTGCCGGTCGACAGCACGACGACCCGAGGTTTGGGCCGCGCGAGGACGCGGTCACGCCCGATGGCGGCCATCAGGCCGATCTGACGCGGGCCGAGGCGCGTCCCGATGGGCAGCACCACGTCACCGGCGATGAGGTCGTCCCCGCCACGACGCACATGGCGCCCCGGTGGCACCGACCCGTGGATTTGCACACTGGCGACGCCACCGTCGGTCAGCTCGACCTGCACCACCGCGTCGGCGCCGTCGGGGAGAGGCGCTCCGGTCATGATGCGCACAGCCGTGCCCGGCGCCAGCCGCTGAGCAGCTGGCGACCCAGCGGGTACGTCTCCGAGGACCGGCAACGTCACCGGTGTCGCGGGCGTGGCGCTGACCACGTCGGCGCTGTGCACCGCGTAGCCATCCATC
Organism: uncultured Actinomycetota bacterium; assembly: GCA_963819985.1. GTDB lineage: Bacteria > Actinomycetota > Actinomycetes > DATJPE01 > DATJPE01 > JANPBY01. The sequence goes on from CAWFYH010000004.1 coordinate 441,057, forward strand.
GCGGAGTTGTCGAACACGGGGAGGTTGGTCGCGGCCACGACGTCCTCGGCGAGCACGCAGCCTTGGGCGTCGAGCAGCTGCAGGTCGATCGGGGACAGCACGTCGATCCCGCGCAGGCAGGACTCGAGGTGTGCGTCGACGCTCTTCATCGGTGTTCCCCCAGGTCGTTCATTCGGCCTTTCGTAGGTGCGGAGCCCGTGCCCACGAAGTCGCGGAGCCAGGCCATCAGGTCCGGTCCGAGGTCCTCACGGTCGCACGCCAGACGCACCACGGCCTTGAGGTAGTCGAGACGATCTCCCGTGTCGTAACGGCGGCCGCGGAAAACCACGCCGTGGACCCCTCCACCGGAGCTCGCCGGCGCGCGCGCCGCGATCTGCAGCGCGTCGGTGATCTGGATCTCTCCGCCCTTGCCCGGTGCGGTGCCGCGGATGGCATCGAAGATGGACGGATCGAGGACGTAGCGGCCAATGACGGCCAGGTTGCTCGGCGCTTCGTCAGCCGCCGGTTTCTCCACGAGCTCGGTGACCCTCAAGACGGCGTCGGTGTCGGTCTGCTCCACCGCAACGCAGCCGTACAGGTGGATCTGCTCGCGAGGAACCTCCATCAGAGCCAGCACCGAACCACCGTGCTGTTCACGGACGTCGATCATCGTCGTCAGCAGGGGGTCACGAGGGTCGATCAGGTCGTCCCCGAGGAGGACGGCAAAAGGGTGGTCGCCGACGTGCTGCTCGGCGCAGGCGATCGCATGGCCGAGCCCAAGCGGGTCACCTTGGCGCACGTAGTGGACCGCGGCCAGCTCCGAGCTGGCCTGCACCAGCTCCAGCTTGGCCCGGTCGCCCTTGGCCTCCAGGACCTGCTCGAGATCGGGCGCCCGGTCAAAGTGGTCCTCCAGGGCTCGCTTGCTGCGGCCGGTGACCATCAGGATGTTCGTCAGCCCTGCGGAGGCAGCTTCCTCGACGACGTACTGGATGGCCGGTTTGTCGACGACCGGCAGCATCTCCTTGGGGGTGGCCTTCGTCGCCGGGAGGAAGCGGGTGCCCAGCCCGGCAGCCGGGATGACCGCCTTGGTGACGGAGGGGGCGGAGGGGACAGACATGGCCTGAGCCTAACGGCGCCGGTTCGAAGATCCTGGCCCGGTGACCGCAGTCTGTGGGAATTGTTGCCCCGTTCGGGCGAGTGCAGACAGTCACGGACGGGGCACTATGTGTACATGGAGGTCGACGAGGCGAAGGCGTCGCTGCGGTCAGTGCTGCGGTCCCGGCGCCGGGCGATGTCGCCCGACGCGGTCCGGGAGGCTGCGGCCGGGCTGACCCGCGCCGTCCTGGCCCGGCCGGATGTGGCGAGGGCCTCCACGGTCGCGCTGTATGTGTCGTACGGCTCCGAGCCCGGCACCAGCGCGCTGCGGGTCGCTTTGCGCGGCGCCGGCGTGCGCGTCTTGCTCCCCGTGCTGCTCGACGACGACGACCTCGACTGGGCCGTCGACACCGGCGACGCCGACCTGTCGCACCCCTTGCGAGGACCGGCCACCCCTCGCGGGCCGCGGCTCGGGGTGCGGGCCATCGCCGAGGCCGACGTGGTGATCGTCCCCGGGCTTGCTGTGGATCGCGACGGTGTCCGGCTCGGGCAAGGCGGGGGGTCCTACGACCGGGCGCTGGTCCGGGTGCCGACCGGGACTCCGGTGCTCGTGCTCGTCCACGACGGCGAGGTGCTCGAGCGCGGAGCCGTACCCGCCGACCTGCACGACCGCCGAGTCACCGGCTGGATCGCACCGGCCGACGCTCCCGTGGAGCACCCCGCCCGCTGACCGGACGCTATTGGGGGTATGAGGGACAGCAGCCGACCTGATAGCCGAGTACGACGGCGACTCCACCGAGGACGACGGTCGCCAAGAAGTACATCGTCGGGCGGCGACGCTCCCCGGCGGCGAACAATCGGTCGGTCTCGGTGGCCAACGTCGACCACGTGGTCAGTCCCCCACAGAACCCGGTGCCCACGAGTAGCAGCGCCGTGCCGCTCATCGCCGTAGCGGCCCAACCCAGGACGAAGCACCCGACGGTGTTGGCGATCAGGGTGCCCACCGGCAGCAGGCGCGTGGGTCGGTGCCCGTGTCCGAGCGCGTGGGCCAGGGAGTAGCGCAGCGCCGCGCCGACCGCGCCGCCGAGCGCTACAGCGAGGACCCCGATCATGCGTCGCCCTGCTCTTCGGCCGGGGTCAGGTGGTCACGGCGCTCACCCAGCCGCCGCCCGAGGTGGGCCGCGAGCAGGCACGCCACGATCGAGGCGACCGCATAGACCGAGGCCGTCACTCCGTGGCCGTCATCGGTGAGGACCTTGACCTCCACGGCGTACGTCGAGAACGTCGTGAACCCCCCGAGAATCCCGGCTCCGAGAAAGGCCCGTCGCATCGGGTCCTGGCCCGCCGGCGACCCCAGCAGGATGCCGAGCAGGAAGCAGCCCACGATGTTCACGGCAAAGGTCCACCAGGGCCAGGCACCGGGGCTCGGCGTCCAGGCTTCCTCAACTCCCCAACGCGCCAGCGACCCCAAGGCGCCTCCGGCGGCACACGCGCCGATCAGCAGGGGCAAGGCAGGCAGGGGCGGGAGCGCCGGCGCCGAGGGCAGCCGGTCGGAGGTCACGAGCCGAGCGTAGGCCAGCCGACCGCCTCGGCCGGATTACCTCACCAGGAGCTGCCCGATCTGTTGATCTTGAGAGATCCACGCCCGGGGCGGCGTGTCGCCGTGGATCTCTCAAGATCAACAGATCGGGTCAGGCTCACGGACCAGGAGCGCGGTCAAAGCTGGCGAGCTCCCGGCCCGATTCGTCCAGGAGGATCAGTCGACCGTCCGTGACCCGCACCAGCTTGGCGGCGTCGATGAGCTCCGCGATCGGGACCCTCCTGCAGGCCAAACCCCCAGAGGGCGCCAACCCCCCCGCGAGAAGGCAGCCGTCAGCATCCCCTTTGCCGAGATGACCGACGAAGCGCTCGGAGTCGTACACCCGGTACTTCCCGACCAGCTCGTTGAGCCCGTCGTTGGCCAGCAGGCTGCCGTCAGGCTGGAAGGTCAGATTGCCCAGGCCCGGCACATCCGAGGCGTCAGCCGCCGGCCAAGGAACGTCTACGGGTGACCAGGTGCCGATGATTTCCCATGACTCCGTGGATTGACCCCAACGTCCGGTGGACAGGGCGTAGGCCACGTCCTTGCCGAGGCTGGTACGGCTCACGAAGTCACCGTTCGTCGTGCCGCTGCAAGCGTTCGGGTCGGTTGCAGTCGAGACCCACATGGTTCCAGAGGGATAGCTCAGACCCAGGAGGTAATTCGCTGCTGGACCGCCCACCTGCGTGCAGAAGGTGGGCTCGCCATCCGCGTACCAGGCTGGCATGCCCGCCAGCCGACCGGCGAGCTGGTCCAGCCCATCGCTGATGATCCTGCTCTGACCCAGCGGTGAGCCAACCGACGTACCCGCGCCGGTCGCGCCGCTATCGGCGTAAGAGCAGGCGATCACTCGGGACGGCACCTCTCGGGGGGCCATCGCCGTTGTCCCGTCAACTCCCGAAGGAGGCGTTGGTACCCAGCTGGCGAGGTCGGGGATTCCGAACACTGGAGTCGACGGAGTTGTGCCGCCCGGCGCTCCATACAGCTGCGGGCAGTCCAGCGCTGCCGGGGCTGCTGGCACGCGGATCTGGGCCGGCGTTCACCGAGTTCCACGCCCAGGGCACCGCCACGATCACGGCCACCACGGACGCCGCGGCGGCGATCGAGAGCCGTCGCCGGCGCCGTACGACTCGACCGCGCACCCGGTCCAGTCGATCGGTCGGCGAAGGCAGCTCGGGAGGCAGTGCCCGAAGACGTTCGATGAGGTCATCAGTCATGGCCCACCTCACCTCTAACCTCGACCACCGGCTCGTCCGATCGTGGGCCAACGGCACCTCGGAGCTTGGCCAGCCCTTTCGACGCCTGGCTCTTCACCGTGCCCACCGAGCACCCGAGCTCGCGGGCGACCTCGGCCTCGGACAGGTCCTCGTAGTAGCGCAGGACGACGACCTGGCGTTGTCGCAAGGGCAAACCGGCCAGCGCACCGGAGAGCAAGAAGCGGTCATCGGAAGGGCCGAACGCGTCCACGGACGGAACGTCGGGCACCGCGCCCGTCGGCGACTCGCGACGCCACAGCCGACGCGACCACGCGATCTGTTGGCGGACCATGACTGCTCGGACGTACGCCTCCGGCCGGTCGTCACCGATCCGGGACCAGTGCGGCCAGGTACGCGCCAACGCCGCCTGCAGCAGGTCTTCCGCCATGTGGGCCTCTCCCGTGAGCATCCACGCCGTCCGGAGCAGGGCAGGCGAGCGCGCCGCGACGAACGCGGCGAAACCGTCCGGCTCCGATGCCACGCACACCTCCCCGTCACTGACCTGAAGCGGCTGGGCCCACCGAAAGGTTGCCCGACTCCCCCAGGATGCGGGCTCACTCCGCCAACCAGCCGGTCCCGAAGCGGTCATGGGAGAAGGCCCCGCGGCGCTATCATTGGCACTCGTACCCCACGAGTGCCAGCCCCGGAGGACCATCCCGTGCCGACCTACCAGTACGTCTGCACCGAGTGCGACGCCCCGCTCGAGGCCGTCCAGTCGTTCACCGACGACGCCCTGACGGTCTGCCCCGTCTGCAGCGGCCGCCTGCGCAAGGTGTTCACGGCCGTCGGCGTCGTCTTCAAGGGCTCCGGCTTCTACCGCAACGACTCGCGCGCCAAGGAATCCGCCAACGGGTCCGGTGACGGCAAGAAGTCTGACGACAAGAGCGCCGGGGACAAGAAGTCCGAAGACGCCAAGGCCGGCGGCAAGGAATCAGCGGGAACTACGTCCTCCGGCAAGGGCTCCGCCTCCTCGGAGAAGTCGGTCAGCTCATCGCCCAGCAAGGACAGCAAGTCCTCAGCACCAGTGCCCAGCAAGTCAGGCTCCGGCAGCTCGAGCGGCAGCTCCGCCGCCTGACCGCGCAGCGAAACCCGCCTGTGGACGGCCCGCTGCGGCAACCCTCCCCCACTAGCCTCGAACCATGACGAGCGACGCGGCGTTCCTGGCGCCCTCCGCCCACCCCACGGCCGCCCAAGGGCGCTCCCCGGCCGACGGACGCCCCACCGCCGAGATCGGCGTCATCGGGGGCACCGGCTTCTATGAGTTCCTCGACGACGCCGAGGAGCTCACGGTCGAGACGCCGTACGGTCTCCCGTCCGACCCGATCGTGCTCGGCACCGTCGCAGAGCGGCGGGTGGCCTTTGTCCCTCGGCACGGTCGTGACCACCGATTCCCACCGCACCGCGTCCCTTACCGCGCCAACCTCTGGGCGCTGCGCTCCCTCGGGGTCCGGCAGGTGCTCGGCCCGTGCGCCGTCGGTGGCCTTCGCCCCAACCTCGGCCCCGGCACCCTCGTCGTCCCAGACCAGTTCGTCGACCGTACGTCTGGCCGCGTGCAGACGTACTACGACGAGGGCGCCGTCCACGTCTCCCTCGCCGATCCCTACTGCCCCACAGGGCGTGCGGCCGCGCTGGCCAGCGGTCGAGCAGCCCAGTGGTCCCCCACTGACGGTGGCACGCTCGTGGTGATCGAAGGCCCCCGGTTCTCCACCCGCGCCGAGTCGAGGTGGTTCAGCACCAACGGCTGGTCGGTGGTCGGCATGACCGGCCATCCAGAGGCGACCCTCGCCCGCGAGCTGGCGCTGTGCTACACCTCCATCGCGGTGGTCACCGACATCGACGCCGGCGTCGAGCAGGGCCATGGCGTCACCCACGCCGAGGTGCTCGAGGTGTTCGCCTCCACCATGGCGCATCTTCGTGACGTCCTGCTCGACACCATCCCGCGGCTGCCCAGCAGTGACGTGCGGTCGTGTGAGTGCGGCAAGGCCGTCGAAGGCCTGCGTCTGCCGTTCGACCTTCCCTGACCCCGGGTTTTCGCCGTGCAGACCGCACTGAGACCAGGCGCCGGACCGTCCACCGCACACCCGACGCGACGCCGGTGGGTGCGCGCCTTCCGCGCTCGTCGGCGCTGGATCGCCGCCGTGCTGGTCGCCGGCGCGGTCGCGTTCGGGCTCGATGCCGTTTCCCCGCAGCCTCCGCCGGTGAAGCAGATCGTGGTCGCGGCCAGCGAGCTCCCTCCTGGCACGTTGCTCGACAGCTCTGACCTACGGCTGGCCGCCTGGCCGGCCGCTCTCGCGCCCGACACGGCGGCGTCGTCGGTGACCGACCTGGTGGGCCGAACCCTCGCCGCCGGCCTGTCCAGGGGCGAGGCGGTCACGTCGATGCGGCTGGTCGGCCCGACGCTGGCCAGCGCCCTTCTCGAGTCCGGCCGCGTCGCGACGCCCGTACGGCTGGCCGATCCCACCGTCGCCGCGCTGCTGCACCCCGGAGATCGGATCGATCTGGTGGCCGCGCAGGCAGGGTCCAGCGACCCCGTGTCGGGGGGTACGGCTCCCGCTGATGCCCGTGTCGTCGCTCCAACCGCACTCGTGCTGTCGGTGGTGCAACCCGACCAGGGCGGTTCAGTGCTCGTGGGCGGCGCGACCACTGCGTCCGGGCTGCTCGTCGTCGCAGTCTCACGGACGGAAGCCCTGGCCCTGGCTCGAGCCAGCCTGCTCGGGCCGTTGAGCGTGCTGCTCGTGGGCTGAGCCCGATCGTTTGCAGAGTTTGATCCGCGTTCGCCGATCTCGCTAGGTTCGTTGCGTACGGGGCCGCGAACGCTGAACGGAAAGGCGCGCCATGCTCAAGGGCTTCAAGGAGTTCATCTCCCGCGGGAACGTCGTCGACCTAGCGGTCGCCGTGGTCATCGGCGCTGCGTTCGCCACGGTGATCAAGGCCGTGCTCGACGGCCTGATCACTCCGCTCGTCGCAGCGATCTTCGGCGAGCCAGACCTAACGAGAGTCGGTACCTTCACCATCAACGAGGCGGACTTCAGCATCGGCGTGGTCCTCGATGCGATCGTCTACTTCGTGACCGTCGCGGCCGCGATCTACTTCCTGGTGATCGTGCCCATGAACAAGATGAAGGAGCTGCAGGCTCGCAGGGCCGGCCAGCCGGAGGAAGCCGCCTCCGAGTCCGAGCTCGACGTGCTTCGCCAGATCCGCGACCAGCTCAGCTCCCGCGACTGAGCGTCCAGCGACACCGACGAGTGGCGTCGAACGGGTCGGTCCAGACGCTCAGACCGCCCCGTTCGCGACCACTCGACGAGGGGACGCGTCAGTCGCCGTGATGCGGAGGTACGTCCCTTAGGAAGCGGTCGAGGTCGTCCGGGTCGCCCTCGCGCGACGCCACCTCGTCACCCCAGCCGCCGTCGGTCTCGTCGGAAGTCGTGTCGGGAAGGACCGGTTCTTCCGGCCCGGAAGTCATGCGGTCACCTCAGGAATCGAGCTCGCCCAGCGCGGACTCGATGGCCCGGTGGAAGGTCGGATACGCCCAGATCATCGATCGCAGGGTGGCCAACGGGACCTGCCCAGCGATGGCCACGGCCAGCGCCGACATGACCTCCCCGCCGGAGGGTCCGACGACGGTCCCTCCGACGAGCACGCCGCGATCCGCGTCGGCCACCAGCTTGACGACGCCGGAGGCCTTGGCGATCCAGCCTCGTGCCGACGTACTCAGGTCGTAGTCCACGGCCGCGACCCGCAATCCCTTGTCGCGCGCGGCAGACTCGGTCAGGCCAACGGCGCCGACCTCGGGATCGGTGAACGTCACCCGGGGCATGGCCGCATAGCTGGCCGGGGCGTGATCGTTGCCGAGCAGGTCGGCCACGACGATCGCCGCTTGATACATCGACGTATGGGTGAACGCGCCCTTGCCTGTGACGTCGCCCACGGCCCAGGCGCGGTCCGCTCCATCGATGCGGCACCGCTCATCGATAGGCATGGCGCGCAGCGACTCGTCCACCCCGAGCGCACCCGCGCCCAGGACGCTCAGGTCGACCTTGCGACCGGTGGCCACCAGCAGACGCTCACCATGAACTTCACCGGCGCTGGTCGTGACGGTGAACTGAGACCCGTCATGAGTGACCCGGTCGGCCTTCGCGCCGACCATGACGGTGATGCCCTCGGCGGCGAAAGTCTTGGCGATGACCTCCGACGCCTCAGGCTCCTCCAGTGCCAGCAGCCGCTCCGCAGCCTCGACAACGGTCACGTCGGCACCGAAGCGTGAGAACACCTGCGCGAGCTCCAGCCCGATCGCACCACCACCGAGCACCACCAACGAACGTGGGACCTCCTCGGTCTCGATGGCCCCACGGTTGGTCCAGTACGGCGTGTCCGACAGCCCGCCGATAGGGGGTATGGCTGCCGATGACCCGGTTCCCACGACCAGCGCCTTGGTTGCTTCGTACTCGACGCCGTCGACCTCGACCACCAGAGGCGCCAGGATCTTGCCGGCGCCCTTGACCACCTTGGCGCCCTTGTCGACCAGCCGGTCGACGGCCACCTTGTCGTCCCAGGTGTCGGTGGCTTCCTCGCGGATGCGCGTGGCGACCGGCGCCCAGTCGGGGGTCACCGATGCCGTGCCGGCCAGCCCGTCGACACGGCGGGCCTCGGCCAGCGCGTCTGACGCCCGGATCATCATCTTGCTGGGAATGCAGCCCCAGTAGGGGCACTCGCCGCCGACGAGCTCCTTGTCGATCCCGACCACAGACCAACCCGCCTCCGCGAGCTTGCCGGCCACATCCTCGCCTCCCGGACCCAGCCCGAGAACGACAGCATCGACGACCTCACGGTCTGCAGCTTCAGCCATGGGGCCAGCCTGTCACGCCCCGCCGCGGCGCGCCCACATCAGCCGAGCGTCCGACGAAGTGGGGGCTATAACCCGCACTTCGTCGGACGCAAGGAATGCCGGGGGGAGCGGCGGTTCTGGGCGTTACCGGTTGCGGAAGTGCGCCAACCGCTCCTGGAGAAGGGCTTCGAGCTCGGCAGTCGTACGGCGCTCGAGCAGCATGTCCCAGTGGGTCTTGCTGGCCACCATGGTCCGCGGGGACAGCGTCGGAACGCTGAGGTCACCCTCGGTGAGCGATGCCCGACGGGCGGCGGTCTCGTCGCGGTGCGCCGTACGCCCACACTTGGGGCAGTCCCAGGTGCCCGGAATCTCGTCGGCGTTGGCCGCAAAGTTGAGGGTCAGCACGTGCCCGGTCGGGCAGTGGTAGACCTCCGGGTGTGCCGGGACGGCCACCACGTTCTCATCGGTCTCATAACTTCGAACCGACATCCCATATCCGCGCAGCGCTGTCATGGCGCACCTCCTCATCAGTTCTCCCCGTGCCTCTATCTCGACGCACGAGACCGCCGATCCGTTCGCCCGATCGGCTGTGACTCGCGCCACGCCGAGGCGCCCGAACGGGGAATTGGGGCCCGAGCGGACGGATTTTCAGCCGAATCTCAGGTTTCCGGCGGAACCGCGGCACCCAGCACACCGCCAGCACGAGGGAACCAGGATGCTCAGATGACGCCCCCAGAAGTCAAATGGCCACGCCTGACCGGCAACAGTTCGACCTACGCGTGGCACCGAATCGATTTCAGGAGATCTCAGGAAGTAGACGTCAGTCGGCTGGTTTGTTCGTGCGCGGCGGCGCGCACGACAATTCGCTGCGCCCCGGCGTAGACGTTCATCGAGGCGTCCCGGTTGAAGCCAACGAGGGTCAGTCCGGCCTCGCGCGCAAGATCCACTGCCAAGGTCGACGGCGCCGACACTGCCGACAGCACAGGCACTCCGGCCATGGCTGACTTCTGGGTCAGCTCGAAGGAGGCTCGCCCGCTCACCTGAAGAATCGAACCCGCAGCCGGGAGCAACCCGGACTGCAGCGCCCAGCCGATCACCTTGTCGACGGCGTTGTGCCGACCGACGTCTTCTCGGACGCACAGCAGATCGCCGGCTGCCGTGAACAAACCTGCCGCGTGCAGTCCGCCCGAACGCTCGAAGGCGCTTTGCTGAGCTCGCAGGGTCGTCGGAAGCGAAGCGAGCACGTCCTGCTCGATGAGTGGGAGCTCCGGTGAGGGATCGGGTCCACGCCGGGACAGCACTTCCGCGATCGACTCACTTCCGCAGATGCCACAGGCGCTACTCGTCGCACCGAGCCGAGGAGCAGGAGCGGCAACGCCCGCGGCCAGCCGTACGTCAACGGTGTCGGCGTCGCACGCGATTGCCTCCACCACGTGCTCAGGCTCGCGAACCGATCCTTCGCAGACCAGCCAACCCAGGGCCAGATCGAGGTCGTGTCCAGGCGTGCGCATCGTCGTGGCCACGGTGGTCCCACCGACCCGGATCGACAGGGGCGCCTCGACCGCGAGCTGGTCAGGAACTTCGCGCGCATCGTGCTCCGATAGTCGGAGCACGCGCCGACCATCGACCAGGTGTCCCACCCTCCTACGGTCGCACACCGGCTCGCTCTGGACTACGGCGCACGTAGGAAAGCCCCGTATCCCCTGGACACTCTGGCGAAAGACACGCTCGGCAAAACCGTCTCTCGACTACGGCTGGCCCAACCCGGCCGAACGCGCCTCCAAGATCGCCGCGGTGCGGTCTCTGACCCCCAGCTTGACGAGGATGTGCGAGACGTTGTTGGCGACCGTCTTCGGAGCGAGGCCTAGCGCTCGACCGATCGCCGCGTTCGACCGCCCGTCGGCCATCAGCTCGAGGACAGAGACCTCGCGGTCGCTCAGCTGCGGAAAGGCCTGGCGCGGTTCGGCCGCTGCCCGGAGCACCAGCCCGACGGCAGCCGCGGAGACACCTGCTCCCACAACCAGCTGGCCCGCCGCCACCGCCCGGATCGCCCCGGCGATCTCTTCCTGCTCTGCCCCTTTCACGACGTACCCCCGAGCGCCGGCACGCAGGGCCGAGATGAGCTTGTCCTCGTCGTTGAACATCGTCAGCACCAAGACCGCGACACCCGGCGCCACGCGCGCCAGCTCGGCGATGGCGCCGATGCCATCGAGCTCTGGCATCTGCAGGTCCAACAGCGCGACGTCGGGCTTGCACGTCACGACCCGTTGCACGGCCTCGCGACCGTTGGCCGCGACTCCGACGACCTCGATGTCTTCGAGTGAGCTCAGCAGCTCGCACAGGCCACGGCGCACCACGGGGTGGTCGTCGGCAAGGACCACCCGCACCGTCTTCATCGCTGGCTCAGTGGGAGTCGGGCTTCCACCACTCCACCCCGTTCGCCCGGGCCGGCGATCAAGGTGCCGCCGAGCTCTTGAACTCGCGTTCGCATCGCCTCTAGACCAACGCCCGCCTTCCAAGGCTCGCGATGCAACCCATCGTCGCGGACACCGACGACCAGACAGTCGGTCACCTCGAGGCTGACGACAGCCATCGATGCGGCCGAGTGCCGCGCCACGTTTGTCATGGCCTCCGTGGCGATCCGGAAGGCCGTCACCTCGATGGCGGGCGAGAGAGCAGGCAACGAGTCAGGGGCTTCGACCCGCAGCGCCAAGGGGTACGGCGTCTCGGGCCTCGACAGCTGGACGGCGCGCGCCCGCAACGCCCCCACGAGGCCAACACGGTCGATGGCCTCGGGTCGCAGGCCATCGACCAGCCGGCGAACCTCGAGCAAGGTCTCCCTCGCATCAGCCCGGAGCTCGACAAGCACCGACGCAGCACGCTCGGGATCGGAGGTCACCAGGTTGGCCGCGGCGTCGGCGGAGAGACCGATCCCGGTCAAAGAAGGTCCCAGCCCGTCATGCAGCTCGTGTCGCAGCCGTTGCCGCTCCTCCTCCCTCGCGCTGATCAGCATCAGCCGCGAGGTGCGTAGCTCCTCCGAGATCACCAGCGCATGCAACGCCACCGACAGCGGTGCGGCAACGAGCGACAAGGCCTCCTCATCCAGCGAATTCAGCCGACGTTCACCCGGCCGAGGTTCCACGACGAGCTCGCCGACGTCGTTCCCCCCATATCTCAACGGTAGGTGGCGGGGCGCCGAGCCGGGTTCACCCGAGGCAGCCAGCGTCTCCGGACCGGCGAGCACGGCGACGTACGGCAGCCTGAGCGCGTTGCGGATTGCGTCCGCGACCGCATCCAGGTCGCCGATCCCATCAAGCTGTTTGCTGACCGCCCCGACAACGGCCGCGGGGTCGCGCCGCGCCCCATAGACCATCCGCTCGACGGCTCGGCGGAGACCGGGAAGGGAGAAGGCCGCGCCCACCGCGACGCAGGCCGACAGCACGGCCGCGATCCCCGTGCGCTCAACCAGCTGCGATTCCACCGCGGCGACAACCAGCGCACTACCCAAGACGACGATGCTGCTCAGCAGCAACCAGGTCAGGGCACGGGAGACGAACGGTCGGATGTCGTAGAGGCGACCCCGCAGGATCGCCACGGCCACCGCGGCCGGGACGAGCGGGATGGCGAACAGCACCAGCACCGGCGTGCCAGCCACGAGGCTCCACGGGATCACTCCCAGAACCACGACGGAGGTTGCGAGGATCAGCCAGAGCAACTGCTGCCTCGTCGTGGAGTCGCCTCGCCGATAACGGACGACCAAGGCGGCGACCCCGGCACCCAGGACCGCGAGGGTTCTCAGCTCGGCGATGGTCCACAGCGGACCCAGCGAGTCGTAGGAGGAGATCGACCCCCAGGCCGATGGGAGCCCGGGTTGGACGGGCGTCGGGTCCGCGCCCGAGTCGAGCACGAACAACGGCGCGGTGACGAGGACCGCGATCAACACCACGCGCCACCGTCGGGAGGGCAGTGTGCCGTCCGGGAACACCAGCAGCATCACGGGGAGGAACAGACCGATCGACCAAGGCCAGGTCCAGACGAAGATCGAAACCGCCCCGGTGACGGCGGCGGTCGGCGCACCGTGGTCGTGCAGCGCCGATGCGGCGGGCGCGGCGACCGCGCTGGCCAGGTGGCCGAACCCGCCCAGGACGAGGAGCCAGCCAACGGGGTTGCGCGGTCGGAACCAGACGATGAACCCGCCGCAGACGGCGAACGAGGTCCCGATCAGGGAGTTGCTCACGACGAAGGCGTTGAGGCTGTCAGACCAGGTCCAGCCGGCGACCCGGGTCAGTGCGACCGCCGTTGCGACCATCGCCACGGCGATCAGCAGAAGCGCCGGCGCGAAGGAGCTCCGATCTCGGTCGATCCGGTCGGCACCGCCATCTCGCACCGGCCCAGTGTGCCCCTGTCAGAGTCCCGGAAGGGCGTGAATCTCTCCCTAGACCACGGGATCAGGTCCCTGTCCGGCGTTCGTTTCGACCTGCCCCCGAGGAACCCACCTCAGTCAGCCTGACGGTCCATCCACTGACCCATCGGAGGACTTATGGAGACCAACAGTGCTGTCGTTGGTGAGACGCGCGCGAGCCGGCCCCCCCGCGACCTGCGACACACCTCCCGAGTCATGGCTGCGTTGGTCTTGCCGCTGGGTCCGCTCGCGGTGGCAGTGATCAGGGCAGTACTTCCGTACTACACCGACAGCACGAATGCCTCGACGGTGGACGACGTCGTCGCCAACCCGGGCAAGCAGTCCCTTGTCGTCTGGGCAGGCTTCATCGCCGTATTGACCCTGCTTCCGGGGATCTTGGCTGTAGGTCGACTCACCCGTCGGCGGGCACCAACCGCCACCTTCGTGGGAGTGGTCCTGGCGGGGATCGGCTATCTCGTGCTGCCGATCATGCTCGCAGCCGACATCCTGCTCTGGACCGGTGCCAATGCCAGGCTGGACCACGACTCACTCGTGCGTCTCATGGACTCGATGCACCCCACGGTGGGTCTGTCGCTCGGCCTGTTCGTGCTGTGCCACGTGACCGGCACGGTGGCTCTCGGCGTCGCCATGTGGCGGAGTGCAGCCGTACCCAGGTGGGCCGCCATCGCCACCGGAATCTCACAGCCTCTTCACTTCATCGCCTTGGTCTTCCTGACGAACTCCACGGTCGACACCGCGGCCTGGTTGCTCAACGCTGTGGGATTCCTTGCCGCGTCGGTCGCGATCCTGCGCACGCCAGACGACGAGTGGGAGCTCCCGTCGGTGGTCCAGTGAGCGCGTCACGCTGGTGATGGGTAGGTGCCGGCGGCACACTGCACGGATGCTGGAATGCGACTTCTGCCACCGGCCGTACGACCCGGTCGGCACCCGATGGCTGTGTCCGCACTGTCATATGAAGAACAACTGCTGCGACGGTGCGCCCTGCCCGCTTCCCCCGTCCGGTGCAACCAGCTGACGGCCAGGTTGCCCGACTAGCGTTGGCTCGTGCACGACGTGCCGTGGGGCTATCTGATCGGGGTGCTGGTGGTGCTGGCCGCGGTCGCGGCGGCATTGTGGCCGCGTCCCACGCGTGGTGCTCGCGCGAACCCAGCCTTTGTGTTGGGCAGCGCGTCCAGCGAGGTGCCGATGGCGTTCCTCCTTCTCCTGTTGGCGTCGACCGTGCTGGCGCTGGTGTCCGGCGATCTGGCTGATCCTGCAGGGTGGGTGATCTGCGGGCTCGCCGCGGTCTCGGCTGCTGGCCTGGTGCGGGTTCAGGTCGCGGCCTTCGGTGCGCGGCGCACCGTCATGGCGGCGGTGAACACCGCCATGGAGGCGAACGACCAGGCGGTTGCCTCGTTGCGGCCAGGCGAACAGTGGCGCACGATGCTGGCGCCCATTCGTTGGCCCTCGCGAGATGTACAGGTCGTGCGCAACGTCTCCTACGGCCCCCACGGCCGGCACAACACCCTTGACGTTTTTCGCCGTCGCAGCGGGGTCACCGGCGCACCCGTGCTGGTTCACCTGCACGGAGGTGGATTCGTCAGTGGTCGCAAAGGCCTGGAGGCACGACTGCTCATGCAGGCGCTGGCCCGTCGTGGCTGGGTGTGCTTGAGCGCGAACTATCGCCTCAGCCCAACCGCTCACTTTCCCGAGAACCTGGTGGACGCCAAGAGGGTGATCGCGTGGGCACGCACGGAGGGCACCAGGTACGGCGCTGGGCGCACCGTCGTGGTGTGTGGCGGCTCGGCCGGCGCAAACCTGGTCATGACCGCTGCGCTCACGCCTGGCCGCACCGACCTGCAGCCCGGCTTCGAGGATGTCGACACCACGGCGCAAGCCGTCGTGACCCTCTACGGCTACTACGGACCAGCTCCCACCGACGGCCCGTCTTGTCACCTGCCGTCAGCTCCAAGCGACTACCTAAGCCCCGACGCCCCGCCTACTCTCGTGGTTCACGGCGCGCTCGATCCCATGGTGCCCTTCTCAGGCGCCCGAGCCTTCGCGGAGCAGCTGCACGCGATATCTGCGTCTCCAGTTGCGTACGCCGAAGTGCCAGGCATGCTGCACGCCTTCGATCGATTCGACGCCGTTCGTCATGGCGGCGTCACGGTGGGGGTGCTGCATTTCCTCGACTCGCTCGGACTCTCACCCACGACCGACGCCCCATGACGTGCTCGCGAACTTTCGCTGTGACCTTCGACGCATGCGACGGTACCCGCGAGGTGGGCTGGTTCTGAAGCGAGTCGATGGACTGCCGTACGACTGGCGGACCCGGACGGTAACGAGTTCTGCGTGGCACCAGGCTGAACGGCCCCCAAGCAGGGTCAGAGACGCTCGAGTCGCTTGTCGTCGAGCGCGCCGTCCAGAGCCCGACCGAAGCCTTCGACATCTCCGGCCACGACGCCTAGCGCGGCAGCATCGAGCACCTCGACGAACCCACCATCGGAGAGCTCGGCCACGACGGCCGGTGTTCGTGTTCCCGTGAAGGCCAGCAGTCCCGGCGACCGCTCGTTGCGGTGCACGAGGTCGAAGGGGATGCCCAGTCCCTCGCGGAGCACGTCCCACGAGGGTCGGCGGCGGACGCCCTTGTGGGTGATGTCGCACAACGCGCAGCTGGCCGTCCCTCGCAGGTGCCCGATCGCGTAGGAGAGCTCACCGCGAAGGCCTCCGTCGGCGTTGTAGACGCCAACCAGGCGTCGGACCGTACGCGGGAGATCAGCATCCGGGGTCACTCCATGAGTATGTCGTCGCTGATCGTCCGGTGCCGAGTCGGATCAGCTCGAGGTCTTGGTCCAAGTGCCCTGGTAGACGGCAGCCCTGTCACCGCACGGATCCTTGCCGACCGGGGTGAGTTTCATCGCCTTCCCGTTGTTGGTCAGCGTGTAGGACCAGGCCCACTGCGGGTCTGGAGCCTCACAGAAGGAGCCGGTGTGCGAATTGGGGAAGGGAGGCACCTCAATCGTCCGCCGCAGGGTCAGTCGCCCCGCAGCGCGGTAGGCCACATCATCCCTTAGCCCGCCGCCCTGGGGATCCTCCAGGAGCCATCCGACGTTGTTGATCGTCAGCCTCCAGCGTCCTGTGGGAGGGGGTTGACCTGAGGTCGCCTTGGAAACGTCAGCGGAGGAGACCGCGCGCGCCCAGTGCCCGGCGATAGAAGCGGGCGGCGGGGTCGGCTTGCCCACCGTCGCGGAGACGGTGTCGGTGACCGTCTGCCCGTCCAGAGTGACCAGTCGTGTCTCGAAAGTGTGTTGTCCTGGCTTGAGGAAGGAGGTGACAAGCCAGTTGCCGTCGTCGCCGTAGAAATACGGAGGGTTCCTCTCCGTCCAGCCCAGCTCCGAGTCGATCAGGAAATCGACCTCGGAGACATCAGCCGCGTCGATCGACGGTGTGGCCTCCCAGTGGATGCGGTGTGGCAACACCGTCACACCGTCGATGGTCGACGTGATCGCCGCAGCATCGATGGGTGGAGCCGGGGACGGCGACGAGTCGCCCCCGGTCGGTGTTGAACCACCCGTGCTCGAGCAGGCCCCCAGGGCCACGATGAGGAACGCACCCGCGAGGGGGAGCCCCGGTCGGCTTGGCCGCGCTGACCGATGGGGGGATGTCATGGCCTGAGCCCAAGACGCGCCGTCAGCATCTGCAGGATCGTGTTGCGTTCCCGGGCGGGGTTCGCTGCCCTTCCTGCCTGCATCGGTGACTGGACACCGAGGTGCTGCAGGGTCGAAGCCGTGCCGGTCGCCGTGGTGCAGCCGGAGCACTGGTCGGGCCGGTTGTGGCGCACGATGCTGGAGTGGAAGGTGATCGGGTCGCGGGTGTAGATCCCGCCCCCGGCCAGGGTCAGCGCCGGTGACCCGCCGACGGAGTTGCCGGTGACCGCGACGTGGTCGAGGGTGAGCTCGCTGTGGATCCCGTCGAGGAAGGGGAACGGTGGCGCCGTTCCAGATGCCGCCGCCGTAGACCTCGCCGCCGTGGCCGAAGCCGAGCCCTCGGTTGCCGGTGACGGCGACGTGCCGCAGGGTCAGATCGGCGTCGACGTAGAGGCCGACGCCCCGCACGTAGACGTCTCCATGTGGCGCCTTCGCGGTGGTGGTGTTGTCCTTGATCGCGCTGTGGCTCATCGTGAATGCTGGCCCTGGATCCGTCGCACTCGTCGCCCCGAAGGCCTGCACCGCAGGCATGGCCACAGCGTTGCCGCGCAGCGCGGTGATCTCGGTGGAGTTGCGGCTCACGCTGAGCCCTCGGATCGTGCCGTTCGTGCACCATCCCGTGACACCGCCCGCCGCCCAGTCGACGGTTTCCTTTACCGGGGATCGCTGGCGGTTGCCGTTCATGGTGCTGTCGATCAGGGTCAGGTCGCTGTAGTCCAGCTGCATGGCGGACATCTGAACACCTGCGCTGCCCTGCGGGTTGTGCACAGTGGCGAGGTTGCGGTCGATGTGCGACGAACGAATCGTGACGGTGCTGCCCTCGCTGACGTGGATCCCGCCGGAGTTGACCAGCATGTCGGTCGACGACCCGTCGGGGTTCAGTCGCCGGGTTGTGGCTCTTCAGGCTGGCCGTGTTGTGACTCACCGAGCTGCCGCGCATGGTCAGGGTCGTCTCGTACTGCATGAAGATGCCGCCCCCTTCGGCGTAGCGGCCGTGCGGCGCGACCGCGGCGGCGGTGTTGCCGGTGATCCGCGAGTTGAGCACCGTGAGGGGTCCCCAGCTCATGACCCCGGCGCCGTCGACGTCGGAGGCCTGCGGGCCGCCCGCAGTGTTGCCTCGCACCGTGGTCCGGACCAGGGTGAGGTCACCCCAGTTGTCGACCCCACCGCCGGAAGCGCCCGCGAAGGTGCAGAACCCGTCCGGGCAGCGCGGCCAGTACTCCTCCTGGTCCGCGTTTGGAAGGGACCCTCCGTCGGAGAGACGCGGTTGTTGCTGATCACGCTGTCGGTCACGGTCACCGTCGCGCCCGGCCCGAAGTCCTTGCCGGGCATGATCAACAACCCGGCACCCGAGGCGATCGCCTGGTCCAGCCCGGTGAACGGCACCGACTCCGGACCTGACTGCGCCCGTCCCCCGGTCAAGGTCACGCGGGTAATCCGCACCGTCGGCTCATGGGCGGCGTCGAAGGTGCCCACCGTCAAGACGTGCTCCCCGCCGGCCAACACCGTGCGGCCGGCCCCGGCCCCAGCCAAAGTGATGCTCTTGGTGACCACAACCCCCCCAGGGAAACGGCCCGCCGGAATGTGCACGGTGTCACCGCGGTGAGCCGCGTTCACCGCAGCCTGCACCGTGGCGAAGCACGCCCCGTGCACCCGGACGCACACCGATCGCTCAGCCGCCACGGCCTCACCCGCCGGGCCGACCGCCAACCCACCCGCGACGGCCACCACCGCGAACGCCACACCCGCGACCCGCCTCATCGCGAAGCTCCAAGCGGAGTACCGCACGCGGTCGCGAGACCACTGGCCGGCTGTGGACGAGCTGAGGCGATGGACAGCTCAAACATGCTGGCATTCATAGGAAACCCCTCGAGAAGATCGGGTCCTGACGGACAACGCTTGCGAAGAATGACGCCCTACCTGTCCCGTGCACCAGGGGCCGGAGTCCCACGCACCCGGGAACATCTCCCGAACCTAGGAGGCAGCTCAGACCGCCTACATACGTTCCAGCAGCACAAGAAATCTCAGCGCTAGCACCAACCCGGTGGAGACCAGAACACGAGGACCGAGCTCGGCGCATCTGAATCTCCTAGAGTTGTTCACTAGTGTTTAGCACTAGTGAGCAAGACGGATACTGTTCCTCTGGATGGCACCTGTCAAGAGGGACGCTGGGACCCCAATCACCGGGCACCCATTGACACGCGCAGAGCGAGCGGCGGCAACGAGGCGGCGGATCGTGGAAGCTGCCAGTCGGCTACTGGTCGAACGTGGTTGGCGCAGCACGACCATGGCCGCGGTCGCCGACGCGTCGGGGGTGGCCGTCCAAACGGTGTATTTCGTTTTCCACACCAAGCAGAAACTGCTCGCTGACGTCTACGACTACGCCGTCCTTGGCGACGTCGGCGCGCCTCCGCCCGACGCACAGCTGTGGTTCACGGCCGTGCTCGAAGATCCCGACCCTCGCCACGGCCTGCAGCTGTTCGTGGAAGGAAACGCCAGGATCCTCGTGCGCGTCGGCCCGTTGGTCCACGTCCTGCTGGCCAGCGGCGAGCCGGACGTCCGCGCCCTGTTCGACAGCCGAGAACAACTCCGTCACCAGGCGTTCGCCGCGTACGTCGAGAGCCTGCGCAGCCGGGGTCACCTACGAGGGGGCCTCGACTCCTCGCGAGCCACCGACATCCTGCACGTGCTGCTCGGCCCCCAGCTCTTCGCCTCGGTGGCCTCGCTCGGGTGGACAACCGATGAATGGACAGACTGGATCACCACGACCGCCACCCAGCAAATCCTCGAACAACCCTGATGTCCGGAGTTCTGGTCGGGCTCACTCCGTGAGAAGGACCTCACTGATCGGCCGCCGTGGTGCCGGCGGCGGTTGTTCTCCATACCCCAGGCGGAGGAGGGACTGCGGGTAGCCCCACGCCCCACCCGGGTCGCGGAGCCACTCTCGAAGCTCGGGGACCTCGGTAGGCTGGCTGAGCAGTGCCGTTGACACTCCGGCCGCGGTCGCCTCGAGCAGAACACGTTCCAGAGCCAGGCCAGCCGTAAGGCGATCCGCCGCGGAGTCTCCGTCGGTGAGCAGCACGAGCAGCAGCGCCTCGTCGTCAAAGTCGGCCACTGACCGCTCGGGGACGTGGCCGGACATCGAGAAGTCCCGCACCAGCGAGGTGTGGACGCGGGCGCGCGGCCCGAGGTTCTCAACCGGGATCCCTGACCCTTCATCGGGCCGGTCGGTGGTCCATGACCGTACGTCGTCAACGACATCTGACCGATCTCGCTGGGCGATGTCGGCATCGTGGACGAGCCGGGAGATCGCGACCCGCTGCCACGAGGGTGGACGCTCCAGACGCGCACCCTCCTGAGCTGCCGCACCGTGAAGCGATGCGATCACACCGTCCGGGACCTGGCGATCGTCAAAAGGCTGTCGGCTGGTCCGTCGGTTGGGGATCGCGTCGAACAAGCGCTGCTCGTCGTCGCTCATCTCGTGGTCCCCCACGACTCGGACCACGCCGAGCAGATCCGGGCGAAGTGCATCGGGGAGCAGGTCAACCTCCACCTCTCGCCGAAGGGCAGCAAGCGCCAGCCTCAGGTTGAACAACGCCGCACCACACGAGATCAGCAACTCCCGGCCCGTCGGGTCGAGGTGGACGGCGCCCCTCGAACCATCGGCCAGCACCTCGATGCCTACACCAGTGGAACGGAACAGCCACGGCTGGCTGTTCAGGACCGACGGCGCAAGAACAGCAGCAGCGACCGCGTCCTCGACGTCGCGTACCGACAGGGGTTTGGGCATCGCGGCCTCCTCAAACCGTGCGACGGGTTGACCCGCCACCACTCCAGCAGGCCAGTCCGCAGCTTCACACGCCACGTTCGAACGTCCCCGTCGAGCCGGGACCTAGGTCCCGTGCGTCCGGGAGCCAGCTACGCCAGGATGTCAAGATGGACCTGATACCGATCCGAGTTTTCCTGCTCGACGACCACGAGGTCGTACGTCGCGGTCTGCGTGAGCTCCTCGAGCCGGAACCCGACCTTGAGGTCGTCGGAGAAGCCGGGACCGCGGCTGAGGCGTTGGCCCGCATCCCGGCCTTGCGTCCCGACGTCGCCGTCCTGGACGCACGGCTCCCGGATGGCTCCGGGATCGACGTCTGTCGTGACATCCGCAGCAGTCAGCCTGAGGTGAAAGCGCTGATCCTGACCTCCTTCGACGACGACGACGCCCTCTTCGCAGCGATCATGGCAGGGGCTGCTGGCTATGTCCTGAAGGACATTCACGGCAATGACCTCGTCGATGCCATCCGCAGGGTGAACACCGGTCAGTCTTTGCTCGATCCGGCCGTCACCGGTCAGGTCCTTGAGCGGCTGCGCAACGGCAAGCCACAAGACACGCGCCTCGCGTCCTTGTCTGACCAGGAGCAACGGGTCCTGAGCCTCATCGGCGAGGGGTTGACCAACCGGCAGATCGCCGAGCAGATGTTCCTCGCGGAGAAGACCGTGAAGAACTACGTCTCCAGTGTCCTCGCGAAGCTAGGCATGGAGCGTCGGACCCAGGCCGCGATCCTCGCCACCCGATTGTCCGACAACTCCTAGGTCCTTCGACCCTGTTGTCCAGCCCAGCGCTCGCGCAGGCTGATCCTGTGAGCGCCGTAAACCCCATCCCGCCAATCGTGCCCGAGCGCGAGGGCGACCGCCTGCAGCCCCTGACCCGCGACGAATGCCTCGAGCTGCTCCGAGGACGCTCGGTCGGCCGTGTGGCTTACACCGACCATGCCCTGCCCACCATCACGCCGGTGAACTACGCCGTGTCCGGTGAGTCGCTCGTGTTCCGCACGGCCACGAGTTCCGGCCTGGCGGAAGGCACCCGAGATGCCGTCGTTGCCTTCGAGGT
Organism: uncultured Actinomycetota bacterium; assembly: GCA_963819985.1. Taxonomy (GTDB): domain Bacteria; phylum Actinomycetota; class Actinomycetes; order DATJPE01; family DATJPE01; genus JANPBY01. Next base: position 462,782 of record CAWFYH010000004.1, read on the forward strand.
GGATGACACTGATGAACTGACGCGATCGGGATGGAGCGTCGTGGTCGTCGGCGTCGCCAGCGAGTTGACCCGATCCGCAGACATCCACCGAGCCCTCGAGCTCAACTTGGAGTCATGGGCCGGGGACGACCGGGGCGTGTTCGTACGCATTACTCCGACCTACGTGACCGGTCGCGTGATGAGCCCCGTTTCCCCGGGCAGGAGCTGACACACACTCGCGGGTGCGCTTTCATGAGCCGGCCAACGGAACCCGCCACGTCACCCGCGTCCCGCCCGTAGGCAAACCAGCAAGCTCGCAGAAGCCGCCCATCGTCTCTGCCCGCCGCACCATCGACGCGAGGCCGCCCCGATGCGTCCCCGGCTGCAGCCCGATCCCATCGTCCTCGATGACGAGCATGAGGTCGTCCTCGATCGTCAGCCGCACCTGCACGGCGCTCGCGCCGGCATGGCGGGCTGCGTTGGACAGCGCCTCTCGCGCCACGGCCACGAGGTGAGGCGCGACCTCCTCGGGAATCCGCTCGATGTCCCCGTCCACCTCAAGTTCGGGGAGGAACCCCAGGGAAGTCCGCGCGGCAACCACGATGGCTTCGAGATCCGCTCGCAGGTTGCCCTCTCCGGGACGCTGATGGAGCTGGAAGATCGACCGACGTAGCTCCTTGACCGTGGTGTCGAGGTCATCGACCGCCTGCCCGACGCGCCGCACCTGCTCCTCCTCGGGCAACGTGGTGCGAGTCATCGTTCGTAGCGAGAGCCCGACGGCGAACAACCTTTGGACCACAAGATCATGCAGGTCGCGGGCGATCCGATCGCGGTCTTCATAGACCGCGAGACGGGCTCGGTCGCTCTGTCCGCGGGCGAGCTCCAGGGCGAGTGCGGTCTGCTCGGCAAACCGAGCGGCGAGGGCGACCTCCTGCTCACCGCTCACCGCGCGTTGGGGGTCTCCGTCCTCCCAACGACCGAGGACGAGCACACCGACTACTCCGGCGGTGGACCGCAGTGGCGCGACGAGTGCATCACCCAGCCCGACCTCGGCTCCCCACGTCGCCGCTGGTACGAGACGCGCCGGTCCACCGGCCAGGGCGGACGCTAGCGGACCTGACACCTCGACCTCGTCGCCTACAGCCCACCCTCGTTCGGCCGTGCCCGAATCAGCGCTGGCGGACGACTGATCCACGACCTCCACCGTGAGCGCGTCGTTGCGCCCAAGCATGATCGCTGCGAGATCCATGTCGGCAACTTCTCGAGCACGAGCAGCCAACATGCGCAGCGCCTGTGACCGGGGTCGTGAGGCAAGGAAGGCTGTTGTGATCTCAGTCTCGGCTGCGAGCCAACGCTCACGCCGACGGCTGGCGCCGTACAACGAGGCCTTCTCGATGGCCGTTCCCGCAGCAGCGGCGAGAGCCACCACCAGGGTCTCGTCCTCACTGGTGAACTCAGCCGCCTCAGCCTTGTTGGTCAGATAGAGGTTGCCGAACACCTTCCCGGCCGCCCGAACAGGTACTCCCAGGAAACCCTGCATGGGCGGATGGCCGGGCGGAAAGCCCACCGAGCGCGGGTGATCGTCCAGCCGCCGCAGCCGCAGCGGCCGCGGCTCATCGATCAGCACGCCGAGCACCCCCTGCCCGATCGGAAGGTCACCGATGGCGGTGCGCTCCTCGGGCGTGAGTCCGAAGGTCACGAACTCCGTGAGCCGACGGGTGCCGGGCGACACCACCCCCAACGCCCCGTACGTCGCCCCGGACAGCGTGCACGCCGCAGCAACGATCTTCTCCAGGACGACCGGGAGGTCGAGGTCTGTGTTGACCGAGACGACGGCTTGCAGGAGCGCACGCATGCCTGGGTCGTCGTGGATTCCCATGGATGGAGATCCTAGGACTCGATTCCCATGGTTGAGTCCCGGAGCTGAAGTACGTGCGACGGCCATCGCCCGGTCGCTGTCCGCGTGAGAAGATCGCGGCATGGCCACCGAGGAGCCCGGGTCAAATCAGCCAAAAGGCCACCACACGCACGAGCAACACCCCAGCGAGAACCCGCGTCGACGGCGCGGCTCCGGCAGCACGCAGCGATCTGATCGCTCCACCGCTGCGGATACGCCGTACGCCGCGAGCGTCCGCACCCTTGCCGCCGCGCACCGAGATGAGCCGGGAGCGTTGCTACCGATCCTGCATGACGCCTGCGGCGCGCACGGCTGGATCGAACCGGCCGCGATTTCTGTCATCGCCGACGAGCTGAACATGTCCCGCGCCGATATCCACGGTGTCGTCAGCTTCTACCGCGACTTTCGTACCGAAGCGCCGGGCCGCACGACCGTGCGCATCTGCAGAGCCGAGGCCTGCCAGGCCAACGGCTGCCAGTCGCTGGTCGACCACGCGACCGAGCGGCTCGGCGTGCAGATCGGTGCTGTGACTCCCGACGGCGCGATCACCCTGGACGAGGTCTTCTGCCTCGGCAACTGCGCCCTCGGCCCAACCGTGCAGGTCGACAACGCCGTGCACGGCCGGGTCGACCTGGTCGCTCTAGACGCGCTGCTTGACCAGGCACTGGAGCCGGGCCAGGGGTCGAACCAGGGGTCGGTCCCGGCTCAGATCGCCTCCGAGCAGCAGACCACCACAACCGTCTACGTACCCCAGGACACCGCTGCCGCCGCCGTCGGCGCCGACGAGCTCGCCGCGGAAGCAGCAACCGCCGTCACCGTCGTACGCACCGGCAGCCGCGGCGCGCTATGGCTTGAGCCGCTGCTTGAGGTCGACACGCCAGCCGGCCGGGTCGGCTACGGCCCGCTGAGCGCCGAGGACCTGCCGGGTGTGCTCGCCACTCCCGGCCTCGCGGACGGCCCCACCGACCATCCGCGTTGCGTCGGGCTGGTCGAGGAGCTGCCCTGGCTGGCGAACCAGCACCGCATGACGTTCGCACGCGTCGGCGTCATCGATCCGCTGTCGCTGGAGGACTACTCCGATCACGGCGGTCTCGCCGGCCTGCGCCGCGCCCTGGCTATGACACCCGCAGAGGTGGTCGCCGAGGTCACCGCATCGGGGCTGCGCGGCCGTGGCGGCGCCGGCTTCCCCACCGGCATCAAATGGCAGACCGTCTTGGACACGCCGGGCGTCGACGACCCAGGTAGCTCCGTCCCAGCGGGCCAAAAATACGTCTGCTGCAACGCCGACGAAGGCGACAGCGGCACCTACGCAGACCGAATGATGTTCGAGGGCGACCCGTTCTCCACCATCGAGGGCATGATCATCGCGGGTTACGCCGTCGGCGCCAGCAAAGGCTTCGTCTACTTGCGCTCCGAGTACCCAGCTGCCGCCCGGACACTTCGCGCCGCGATCGACATCGCCTACGTTCACGGCCTGCTCGGCGACAACGTCTTGGGCAGTGAGTTCGCCTTCGAGCTCGAGCTAAGGATGGGCGCTGGCGCGTACATCTGTGGCGAGGAAACCTCGATGCTCGACAGCCTCGAAGGAAAGCGTGGGATGGTTCGCTCAAAGCCGCCGATCCCCGCGCTACAGGGGCTGTTCGGCCGTCCTACTGTCGTCAACAACGTGGTTTCGCTCGCGACCGTCCCCGCAATCCTGGCTGACGGCGCGGCTGCTTATGCAGCTCTCGGCACCGGCCGCAGCCTCGGGACCAGCCTGTTCCAGCTGGCCGGCAACATCGCCCGCGGCGGCATAGTCGAGACGCCCTTCGGTGTCACCCTGCGCGAGCTGGTCGAGGACTACGGCGGCGGCACCCGCAGCGGGCGCCCAGTCCGCGCGGTGCAGGTCGGCGGGCCACTAGGTGCGTACCTGTCGGCAGACCAACTCGATACAGCGATGGACTACGAGTCACTCGTCGCTGTGCAGGCGATGCTCGGCCACGGTGGCATCGTCGTCTTCGACGACACCGTCAACATGGCCGAACAGGCTCGGTTCGCCATGGAGTTCTGTGCGGAGGAGTCGTGCGGCAAGTGCACGCCGTGCCGCGTGGGGTCCGTACGCGGCACCGAGGTCATCGACCGGATCAGACAAGGGAAGGACAGGGAGGCCAACCTGGTGCTGCTGGAGGATTTGTGCGAGGTGATGACCGAAGGGTCGTTGTGCGCCATGGGAGGACTGACCCCGATGCCGGTGCGCAGCGCGCTGCGCCACTTCCCGGAAGACTTCGGTCCTCAGGACAAGCGTGACGGCAATCCGACCTGGACGGAGGGGCAGGCGCGATGACACTACTGGAGCAGCCCGGTCTGCTGACCGAGCCCGACCTCGGCACGCCCCCCGCCCCGGGTGAGGCCGCCGGTGAGACGTCGGTCGAGCTCACCGTCGACGGCCTGCCCGTCGCGGTCGCCCCCGGCACCTCAGTGATGCGGGCCGCGGCGCTGGCCGGGGTCGATGTGCCGAAGCTGTGCTCGACCGACCGGCTCGACGCGTTCGGCTCTTGCCGGATGTGTCTGGTCGAGATCGAGGGCGTCAAGGGCACCCCGGCGTCCTGTACGACACCCGTCGCATCCGGCATGGTCGTACGCACGCAGTCCCAGAAGGTGGACCGGCTGCGCCGCGGCGTCGTCGAGCTCTATCTGTCCGACCACCCCGCCGACTGTGCCGGTGACGGCCGCTGCGAGCTGCACGGCATGGCCGAGCGGGTCGGTGTCAGTGACGTGCGCTACGGCAGAGACGGGCACAACCACCTGCACGAGCACGCGGATCACTCCAACCCCTACTTCGACTACGACCCGAAGGCCTGCATCGTCTGCTCGCTGTGTGTCCGCGCCTGCGACGACATCCAGGGCACGTTCGCCCTCACCATTCAGGGTCGCGGCTTCGACTCTCGGATGTCAGCCGGCACGGCCATCGACGACTTCTTCAGCTCCGAGTGCGTGTCCTGCGGTGCCTGCGTCCAGGCGTGCCCAACCGACGCGTTGCAAGAACGCAGCATCGTCGAGCTCGGCATGCCGACGCGAACCGTCCTGACCACCTGCGGATATTGCGGTGTCGGCTGCACGTTCAAAGCAGAGCTGCGCCGCGATGGCGGTGGCGACGAGCAGCTGGTGCGGATGGTCCCCTACAAGGAGGGCGGCGCCAACGAAGGCCACTCCTGCGTCAAGGGTCGGTTCGCCTACGGCTACGCGGCGCACCCCGACCGCGTGCTCAAGCCGCGGATGCGCGAGAACATCACCGACCCGTGGCGCGAGGTGGAGTGGGACGAGGCGATCTCCTTCGTCGCACACCGGATGCGGGAGATCCAACAGCTGCATGGGCCAGGTTCGATCGGTGCAATCGCGTCGTCTCGCTGCACGGCCGAAGAAGTCTTCGTCATGCAGAAACTCGTGCGAGCAGTGTTCGGCAACAACAACGTCGACACCTGCGGCCGGGTGTGCCACTCACCGACCGGCTACGGCCTCAACCAGACGTTCGGAACGTCGGCCGGCACCCAGGACTTCCCCTCCGTCGACGAGACCGACGTCATGCTCGTCATCGGCGCCAACCCAACCGATGCGCACCCGGTCTTCGGGTCTCGGATGAAACGAAGACTGCGGCAAGGTGCGAAGTTGATCGTGGTCGACCCGCGGCGGACAGACCTGGTGCGCTCACCGCACCTCCGAGCCGACTATCACCTGCCTGTGCGGCCGGGCACGAACGTCGCTGTGGTCAACGCGTTCTCCCACGTCGTGGTCACCGAAGGCCTGGTCGACGAGGAATTCGTTTCGACCCGTTGCGAGGGGTTCGCCGACTGGGCGTTGTTCATCGCCGAGCCCGAGCACAGCCCCGAGGCGGTCGAGGAGATCACCGGCATCCCGGCAGCCGATCTGCGCGCCGCCGCCCGGCTCTACGCCTCGGCGAGAAACGCAACCATCTACTACGGACTCGGCGTCACCGAGCACAGTCAGGGTTCGACCATGGTGATGGGCATGGCCAACCTGGCGATGGCCACTGGCAACATCGGCCGCTCCGGTGTCGGCGTGAACCCGTTGCGCGGGCAGAACAACGTCCAGGGCTCCTGCGACATGGGCTCTTTCCCGCACGAGTACCCCGGCTACCGCCACGTCGGCGACGACGACGTTCGCGGCATCTTCGAGCGCGCCTGGGGCGTACCACTGCACGCGGAGCCGGGCTTGCGGATCCCTAACATGTTCGACGCCGCCATCGACGGAACGTTCCGTGCGTTGTTCGTACAGGGCGAGGACATCGCTCAGTCCGACCCGAATCTCAATCACGTGCGCGCCGCGCTCAGCAGCCTCGACCTGCTCGTCGTGCAGGACCTGTTTGAGGTCGAGACGTCCAAGTTCGCGCACGTGCTGTTGCCTGGCACGTCGTTCCTCGAGAAGGACGGCACGTTCATCAACTCCGAGCGGCGCATCAATCGGGTCCGCCCGGTCATGGAGCCCAAGTGCGGAAAGCAGGAGTGGGAGGTCACGTGCGAGATCGCGCTGGCTATGGGCTACTCGATGCACTACGACGACGCCAGCCAGATCATGGACGAGATCGCCATGACGACGCCCACCTTCGCTGGTGTGTCGTTCGACCTGCTCGACCGGGTCGGCAGCGTGCAGTGGCCGTGCAACAGCGCGGCGCCACTCGGTACGCCGGTGATGCACGTCGACGAGTTCGTTCGTGGCAAGGGCCGTTTCGTCGAGACAACCTATGTCCCGACCCTGGAGCGAACGACCCGTCGGTTCCCCCTCATCCTGACCACCGGTCGGATCCTGTCGCAGTACAACGTCGGCTCGCAGACCAGACGCACCGACAACGTGACCTGGCACGATCGCGACGTGCTTGAGCTTCACCCGCATGACGCCGAGGACCGCGGCATCAGCGACGGCGATCTCGTCACACTGACCAGCCGCGTCGGGACGACCACTGTGCAAGCCAAGGTCGCGGAGCGGATGCCGGTCGGCGTCTGCTACACGACCTTCCACCACCCGGAGACTGGCGCGAACGTCATCACCACCGAGCACTCCGACTGGGCCACGAACTGCCCCGAGTACAAGGTCACCGCTGTGCAGGTGGAGCTCGCCCACCCGCGCACCGCGGGTGAGGCGGTGGGTGTCGAGGCGCGGCACGTACCTGCCCGTTCGGGGGCCGGACTCGGTGACTGACACTATGACTGAGGCGGCTGATCCGCCGCATTTGCCCTCCTACGTGCGGCTCGCGAACGAGATCGCTGTGCAGTTCCCCCAGCTCTCTGAGGACGACGCGGCGGATGCGGTCGCGGCGCACATCCGCCGGTTCTGGGATCCGCGGATGCGGGCCGGGCTGCACAAGCACCTCGCCGCCGGTGGTGCCGATCTGCTGCCGATCTCCCGGGCGGCCGCGACACTGCTGGACTCAGGTAGCGGCCGGCTAGGCATCCACGCTCGCCGAACGCCGGGAAAGTGTGCGTTCAGCGGCATCCCCCACGATTACTAGACTGCTCGAGCCCGCCCTCGTAGCTCAGGGGATAGAGCAACGGTTTCCTAAACCGTGTGTCGGCAGTTCGATTCTGCCCGGGGGCACAAGCACCCGACTGGCAACGTCGGACCCAGTTCGGGGACCATCCTCCGGGCACGCCAACGCCGGGGACCGTGCCTGGGCGCAGGCCCTGAGATCCACGGTCTGTTGGCGGTAGATTCTTGGCCGAGACAGCCAGAGGGGCTGGAACGCCGTGCAAGCTTGCAGGTGTCCGCAGCTCCCGGGTCCGCGACACCACCACCGCCTCTGAGGGTCTTCGGACGTTCGTCCCGCTAACTGTCATCGACTTCCTCGAGCGCGCTGCGTTGGTCTACTCAGACCGCGTCGGCGTCGTTGACGAGCCTGATCAACCGGCGATGTCGCTGGGTTCGTGGACCTACTGGCAGTTCGCTGACGCGGCCGGCTCCCAAGCCGCAGTCCTCGACCGTGCCGGTTGCCCGGCGGCGCCGTGCCGACCATCGACTGCGACCTCTATCACGTGACCCCCCACCCGCACGGGCAAAGCAGGGCCAGGTCCCGCTCCGGATCAGGGACCAAAGTCCCTGACGAGCCAGCGTCGGGGAATGGGAGGGTGGGCTGGTGACCTATCGAGCCACCGACTCCCCGTCCGTCGGCGGCGCCGACGGCCCGCTTACCGACGCCCTGTTGAAGACGGGGCGTTTCTTCACCAGATGGGACGAGACCGACGACGGCCGTGCCGTCTTTCGCGAAGGTGGCCGCAAGGGCGACGTCTTCTATCGAGACCGATGGAGTCACGACAAGGTCGTCCGCTCGACGCACGGTGTCAACTGCACCGGCTCCTGTTCATGGAAGGTCTACGTCAAGGACGGGATCATCACCTGGGAGACCCAGCAGACCGACTACCCCACGACGGGCCCACACAGCCCGGAGTACGAGCCACGCGGCTGCCCGCGCGGCGCAGCATTCAGCTGGTACACCTACTCCCCCACCAGGGTGCGCTACCCCTACGTGCGCGGCGTCCTTGTCGAGATGTACCGCGAAGCGAAGTCGCGGCTGAAGGACCCGGTCCTCGCCTGGGCCGACGTCGTCGGAGACCCCGAGAGGCGCCGCCGCTATCAGCAGGCCCGCGGCAAGGGCGGCCTCGTACGGACGACCTGGGATGAGTCAGTAGAGATCGCTGCCGCTGCTCACGTGCACACCATCAAGACGTACGGCCCCGACCGTTGCGCAGGATTCTCACCGATCCCGGCGATGTCGATCGTCTCGCACTGCATCGGAACGCGGTTCATCCAGCTCATTGGCGGGGTCATGACCTCGTTCTACGACTGGTATGCCGACCTGCCCGTGGCCAGCCCCCAGGTCTTCGGCGACCAGACCGACGTCCCTGAGTCGGGAGACTGGTGGGACGCGACCTATCTGATGATGTGGGGCTCCAACGTCCCCGTCACCAGAACCCCGGATGCCCACTGGATGACCGAGGTCCGCTATCGCGGCACCAAGGTCGTCAGCGTCAGCCCCGACTATGCCGACAACACCAAGTTCGCCGACGAGTGGCTACCCGCGCAGGCCGGCACGGATGCGGCACTGGCCATGGCGATGGGGCACGTCATCCTGCGGGAGTACCTCGTCGACCGGCAGGTACCGTTCTTTCACGACTACGTGCGCCAATACACCGACCTGCCGTTCCTCGTCACGTTGACTGAACGGGACGGCGCCTACGTGCCCGGCAAGAACCTCACAGCCGCCGACCTGGGCGAAACCGGCGAGGGGGCGCAGTTCAAGACCGTGCTGCTCGACGCGGCCAACGGCGATCCGGTGGTGCCCAACGGATCTCTGGGGTTCCGCTACACCGACTCCGGTGTCGGAAAGTGGAATCTCGACCTCGAGGACGTCACCCCAGCGCTGTCGGTGCGTGACGCGTCCGGTGACAGCAGCGTCGCTGAGGTGCTGCTGCCGTCGTTCGAGTCGGCTGACGGCACGGGCGCGGTCATGCACCGAGGAGTGCCCACCCGAACTGTCAATGGTCACCTCGTCACGACCGTCTATGACCTGATGCTTGCCCAGTACGGCGTCGCGCGCGACGGCCTGCCCGGAGCTTGGCCGACCGGATACGACGACGCCGGCACCCCCTACACACCCGCGTGGCAGGAGGCCATCACCTCCGTTCCCGCGCAGGCCGCCACGCGGATCGCCCGGGAGTTCGCGACCAACGCCGAGCAGTCCGGCGGTCGATCGATGATCATCATGGGTGCAGGAATCTGCCAGTGGTTCCACGGTGACGCCACCTACCGCGCCGTACTGGCCATGTTGATGCTGACCGGCTGCATGGGTCGCAACGGTGGCGGCTGGGCGCACTACGTCGGGCAGGAGAAGTGCCGCCCGATCACCGGATGGATCTCCCTCGCCAACGCGATGGACTGGAGCCGGCCACCTCGCACCAACCCCGGGACCTCGTTCTGGTACATGCACACCGACCAGTGGCGCTTCGACGGCTACCAGGCCGATGCCCTGGCCTCCCCCCTGGCCGAAGGGCACCTCACCGGCCTGCACACCGCAGACACGATCGCGAAGTCCGCCCGGCTCGGCTGGATGCCCTTCTACCCTCAGTTCGACCGCAACCCCCTGGACCTGGCCGATGATGCCTTGGCGGCAAACCCGGACGCCCCCATCGATCACGTGGTCAAGGAGCTGACCGAGGGCACCCTGAAGTTCGCTGTTGACGACGTCGACGCGCCGGAGAACTGGCCACGCACGCTGGTGCTGTGGCGAGCCAACCTGCTGGGCTCGTCTGCAAAGGGCAACGAGTACTTCTTGAAGTACTTGCTCGGGACCCACTCCAACGTCACCGCAGCCGAGCCCGGGCCGGAGGTGCGGCCGAGCGAGGTGACTTGGCGCGACGACATCCCTGAGGGCAAGCTCGACCTGCTGGTGAGCGCGGACTTCCGGATGACGTCCACGACCCTGCTGTCCGACATCGTCTTCCCCGCCGCCACCTGGTATGAGAAGCACGATCTGTCCAGCACGGACATGCACCCCTTCGTGCACGCCTTCTCACCTGCGATCGATCCACCCTGGGAAGCCAAGAGCGACTTCGACACCTTCCATGCAATCGCTCGCAAGATCTCCCAGATGGCGAAGACGCATCTGGGAACCCGCAAGGACCTGGTCAGCGTCGCGCTGCTGCACGACACCCCCGGGGAGACGGCGCAGCCCGGCGGGCACGCGCTCGACTGGGCCAAGGGCGAGGTTGCGCCGATCCCAGGCAAGACGATGCCCGCCCTGACCATCGTCGAACGTGACTACACCGCGATCGCCGACAAGCTGGGGGCCGTCGGCCCGCTCGCGGAGACGCTCGGTTTCCCGGTCAAGGGCGTGACCTACGACGTCAGCCACCAGGTTGAGCAACTCAGCAAGCTCGGTGGCGTCATGCTCGGTGGGGCGGCCGACGGACGACCCGCCATCGACACGGACACCAAGATGGCAGAAGCCATCTTGACCTTCAGCGGCACCACCAACGGCGAGCTCGCTGCCCAGGGGTTCCGCACGTTGGAGAAGCGCGTCGGCAAGCCGCTGTCCGACCTCGCAGAGGGCTCGGAGGAGAAGCGGATCACTTTCGCCGACACTCAAGCGCGCCCGGTCGCGGTCATCACCTCCCCCGAGTGGTCCGGATCGGAGACCGGCGGTCGCCGCTATGCACCGTTCACGGTCAACGTCGAGCGGCTCAAGCCCTGGCACACCCTCACCGGGCGAATGCACTTCTTCCTCGACCACGACTGGATGCGCGATCTCGGTGAGGCCCTGCCGACCTATCGGCCACCGCTCGACCTGCACCGACTTCTGGGTGAACCCGAGCTTGGTGAGGACGGTTCCAAGCAGATCACCGTCAGATATCTGACCCCGCACTCGAAGTGGTCCATCCACTCCGAGTACCAAGACAACTTGTTCATGCTCTCGTTATCCCGCGGCGGACCGACCGTATGGATGAGCCCTCAGGACGCAGCGGTCATCGAAGCGAAGGACAACGACTGGGTGGAATGCGTGAACGCCAACGGCATCATGGTGCTAAGGGCGATCGTGACCCACAAGATGCCGCCCGGGATCGTCTTCGTCTATCACGCGCAGGAACGCACCATCGACGTGCCGAAGACCGAGCGCACCGGACGCCGCGGTGGCATTCACAACAGCCTGACCCGGCTCCTGATCAAGCCCACCCACCTCATCGGTGGATACGCGCAGCTGTCCTACACGTTCAACTACCTCGGCCCGACAGGAAACCAGCGGGACATGATCACGACGATCCGCCGGCGCTCCCAGGATGTGACGTACTGATGACCAGCCACGCGAGCGCGGGGATAGCGCGATGAGGGTCATGGCCCAGATGGGCATGGTGATGAACCTCGACAAGTGCATCGGGTGTCACACCTGCTCGGTCACCTGCAAGCAGACCTGGACCAACCGGGCTGGGGTGGAGTACGTCTGGTTCAACAACGTCGAGACCCGACCCGGCCAAGGTTATCCGCGCCGCAATGACGACCAAGAGACGTGGAAGGGTGGCTGGAAGCTCAACCGGCGTGGCCGGTTGGCGCTGCGCTCCGGTGGCCGACTGCGCCGCCTGTTGGGGATCTTCGCCAGCCCGGTGCTACCCGAGCTCGAGGACTACTACGAGCCCTGGACCTACGACTACGCCAACTTGATCGATGCCCCGCTCGGTGATGACTTCCCGGTCGCTCGACCGAAGTCGCTGATCACCGGCCAAGACACCAAGGTCACCTGGTCGTCGAACTGGGACGACAACTTGGGTGGCGCAACTGAGTACGGCCACCTCGACCCGATCGTGGAGAAGCTCCGGGCCGAGTCCTCGGACAAGATCAAGTTCGAGTTCGAGCAGACCTTCATGTTCTATCTGCCACGAATCTGCGAGCACTGTCTGAATCCTGCCTGTCTGGCCTCATGTCCCTCGGGGGCGATCTACAAGCGGACTGAAGACGGCATCGTGCTGGTGGACCAGGACAAATGCCGAGGGTGGCGACAGTGCATCACCGCCTGTCCGTACAAGAAGATCTACTTCAACCACAAGACAGGCAAGGCCGAGAAGTGCACGTTCTGCTACCCCCGCATCGAGGTCGGCCTGCCCACCGTGTGTGCCGAGACCTGCGTGGGGCGGCTGCGTTACATCGGGTTGTTCCTCTACGACGCAGACAAGGTCACGGCGGCAGCATCCCAGCCCGATGACCAGGACCTGTACGAGGCGCACCTCGACCTGATCCTGGATCCGACTGACCCCGAGGTGATTGCGGGTGCTCGGGCTGAGGGCATCCCGGACGACTGGATGGATGCCGCCCGCAGGTCGCCGGTCTATGCCCTCGCGAAGAAGTACAAGGTCGCGCTGCCGCTGCATCCCGAGTTCCGGACCATGCCGATGGTTTGGTACGTCCCGCCGTTGTCGCCGATCGTCGACCTGCTGAGGGACCAGGGGCACGACGCGGAGGACCAGGGCAACCTGTTCGGCGCCATCGACGCCTTGCGCATCCCGGTCGAATACCTCGCCGAGCTGCTCAGCGCCGGTGATACCGAGGTCATCACCACGGTGCTGCAGCGGTTGGCCGCGATGCGCTCGTACATGCGGGGCATCACCCTCGGGGGTGAGGGAGATGAGTCGATAGCCGAGTCCGTCGGCATGTCCGGTGGCGGCTTGTACGAGATGTATCGACTGATGGCGATCGCCAAGTACGAGGACCGCTACGTCATCCCCAAGGCCCACGAGGAGCAAGCCCACGACCTCGAGGAGATGGGCTGCTCCGTCGACTTCTACGACGAGGGACCAGGAGCGGGCATGTTCGGCGAGGCGTCTGGGCGACCGGTCCCCGTGGCGGTCGAGACCTTCGAGGCCCTCAAACGTCGACAGACCTCCGAAGGCATCGCATCCGCGGAGTCCATGCACGGTCGGGTCAATCTGCTCAACTGGGACGGCGTGGGGGTGCCCGTCGGACTGTTCCCCGGAGTGCAACGACGTGAGCGGCAGCGACGACGCTGGAGACGGCCGATGAGCACCCGAGTGGTCCACCAGGTCGCTGCCCGGTGCCTGGACCACCCGCAAGGAGCGTTGCTGGCTTGCCTCCCGGATCTGCAGTCTGCCGTCTGGGTGCTGCCAGCTCGCCAACGCGACTCTTTCCAACCGTTGCTGGACCACCTGACTGAAACGCCGCTTCCGGTCCTTCAACGCGAATACGTCGACGTGTTCGACATGACCAAGAAGCACGCGCTGTACCTTTCGTACTGGACCGACGGCGACACCCGGCGGCGCGGCGAGGTGCTCGCGGCGTTCAAGGCGCGCTACCGCGCGAGCGGCTGGTTGGTCGACACCCACGGCGAGCTGCCGGACTACCTACCGATGGTCCTCGAGTACGCAGCCCTCGCCGACCCGGTCGATGGGCCTGTGCTGCTTCAGGAGTACCGAGCGAGCCTGGAGCTGCTCAAGTTCGCGCTGCGCGCCGCGCAGACACCGTATGCAGGTGTGCTCGATGCCGTCTGCGACACCCTTCCGGGTGCCTCGCCGAAGGATGCTGCGGCGGTCCACCGGCTAGCCGCAGAAGGCCCCCCACGCGAGCAGGTCGGACTCGATGCTTACGATCCGCGATTGCTGTCGATGGCCGCTGGAGGGTCCCGATGAGCGTCTTGTTGTGGGGCGTACTCCCCTACATCGTCCTGGTCACCCTGATCGGTGGAACCATCTGGCGCTATCGGTATGACCAGTTCGGCTGGACGACCCGTTCCTCGCAGTTGTACGAGTCCAGGTTGCTTCGCATCGGCAGCCCCCTGTTCCACTTCGGGATCCTGTTCGTACTCGTCGGACACATAGTCGGGCTGGTGATCCCCGAGAGCTGGACCGAGGCGTTCGGGGTGAGTGAGCACCTCTACCACGTGAACGCCCTTGTTGTCGGCGGCATCGCAGGCTTCTGCACGCTCGCCGGAGTGCTGATCCTCGTCTACCGAAGGCGGACCACCGGTCCGGTGTTCATGGCCACGACCAAGAACGACAAGGCCATGTACGTCGCACTCGTCGCGGCGATCGTCTTGGGACTCCTCGCGACCCTGTCCGGCTCCGGCGTCGTGAATGAGGCCTACAACTACCGCGAGTCGGTGTCAGTGTGGTTCCGCTCGTTGTTCATCCTGCAGCCGAACGTCGACGCGATGGCAGCCGCTCCGTGGGAGTTCCACCTCCACGTGCTGGTGGCGATGCTGCTGTTCGCAATGTGGCCGTTCACCCGGCTGGTGCACGCCTTCACCGCACCGCTGCACTACGCCTTCCGTCCCTACATCGTCTACCGCAGCCGGGACGCGTCCAGCGCCCCGGGGGCGAGCGCTCCACGCCGCGGTTGGGACCCCGTCGGCACCAAAGACCGAGGACACTGACGTACCCGCCGACCCTGACTACCCCACCACGTTGAGGACCAATGACTGAGACCGCAGACGCCGTTGACCTCCGTACGGGCCAGACCCGCCAGCTGATCCTGGCCACCTGGGCCTTCGCGATCTCCTTCTGGGCGTGGAACCTGATCGGCCCGCTAGGCGTTGCCTACACGCAGAAGTTCGACCTCTCCTCCGGTCAGAAGTCGCTGCTGATCGCGCTCCCGGTTCTCGTTGGCTCCTTGGGCCGGATTCCCGCCGGCACGCTGACGGACCGCTTCGGCGGCCGGGTCATGTTCAGCGCCCTCCTGGTGATTTCCATCCCACCAGTCATCATGGTGATGATCGCCGGGAACATCGACTCCTGGCCGCTGCTGCTGGTCTCGGCCTTCCTGCTGGGCATCGCCGGAACCACGTTCGCCGTCGGCATCCCCTTCGTGAGCCGGTGGTTCGTGCCATCCCGCAAGGGGTTCGCCACCGGCATCTTCGGTGCGGGCATGGGCGGGACAGCCCTGTCTTCATTCTTCACCCCGCGCTTCGTCAACTGGTTCGGCTACACCCAGACGCATCTCATCATCGCCGCCGCGTTGGCCGCGACGGCGGTTCTCTGCTGGGCGATGATGGCCAACTCGCCGAGCTTCGAGCCAAACACAGACCCGGTGGTCCCCAAGTTCGTGGCAGCGATCAAGCTGCCCGTGACTTGGCAGCTGTCCTTCCTGTACGCAATCACCTTTGGTGGCTTCGTCGCGTTCTCCACCTACCTTCCGACCTACCTGAAGGACGTCTACGACTTCGGGCTCACCCAGGCAGGCACGCGCACCGCAGGTTTTGCCATTGCAGCCGTTGTTGCGCGACCGATCGGTGGCGTGCTCTCGGACCGCTTCCACCCCAAGCCGGTCGTCATGACCTCCCTGATCGGTGCAGCAGTCATGGCCCTTGTCGTCTCCACCGTTCCTCCACCCGAACTTGCCGCGGGAGCATCCTTCATCGCGATGGCCTTCTTCCTCGGTATTGGTACCGGAGGGGTGTTCACCTGGGTCGCCCTGCGATCGCCTGCTGCCCGGGTCGGCTCGGTAAGCGGCATAGTGGGAGCAGCCGGCGGACTGGGCGGCTTCTTCCCACCGCTGGTGCTCGGTGCGACGTACAACGAGATCACCCACCGCTACACCGTGGGTCTCCTCCTCCTGTTCATCACGGCCACTGTCGCAGCGGTCTTTGTCGCGATCAAGCTCCGGCAGGAGGAGCCGGCCAAGGTCTGACCTTCAGAAAGGGTTGGAGGCAAACAGGTTCACGCCGAGTCGATCGGCCAGGAACTTTGTCGCACACTGTCCGCGAACACTGTTGCCTGCCTCGTCGAGAGGAGGGGAGAAGGTGGCGATCCCGCCCTTCCCCGGCGCCACGGTGACGATGCCACCACCGACGCCACTCTTTCCCGGGAGACCGATGTCGAACAGCCAGTCACCGGATCGTTCGTAGAGCCCCGAGGTAGCGAGCACGGAGAGCACCTTGGGGCACAGCGAGACGTCGATGACCCGTTGGCCGGTCAGCGGGTTCACGCCGCCGTCCGCCAAAGTCGCCGCCATGGTCGCGAGATCCCGGGCGGTCACCTCGAGCGAGCACTGACGCGTGTAGAGATCGGTCGCGTCATCGGGATCGGCGTACATGCGTCCATAGCTGTGCAGCAAATGGGCAACGCCCTGGTTGCGCTGGTTGGTGGCCGCCTCTGAGGCGTAGATCTCCTCGTTCATCACCAGCGGCCGGCCGGCGAAACCGGAGAGTCCTTCGAGCAGCCCCGCCCACTTCTCCTCCTCCGTCGCACCGGGCAACAGACTTGACGTGGCGATGGCGCCGGCGTTGACCAGTGGGTTCATGGTCCGGGTGTCATTGAGCTCAACGGCCATCACGGAGTTGAACGGGAGCCCAGTCGCGTTGACACCCAGACGCTCGCGAGCCTCCCGGTAGCCGATCGCCTGACAGACAAGTGCGAAGACGAAGGGCTTGGAGACGCTCTGGATGGAAAACGCATGATCCGCGTCACCGGCCGTGAACACTCGACCGGCGACACCGACAACAGCGACGCCGAACAATGACGCGTCCACCCGGGCCAGAGCGGGGATGTAGTCGGCCACCGTTCCGTCTGTGAGGTCTCGATACCGCACATAGGACTCATCGACAACCGCTTGTACGGCCTGCGGATCCGGGAGCTCTCCGGTCGACACCACGCGCGGATCGAGATGGTCCTCAAAGCTCGGCAGCGTCACAAACCGACTCTAGTGACTCTCGGTGACACGCCGTCCCAGGTCACCGATCAATGCGCCCGGCACGGGCACACTCTTAGTGACTGGAGGTCGAGATGCGCCTGTCCGACGTCATCCGCCGGTGGACGAGCCGATCCCGCGGCGTGGACACACCGCGGCTTCCCGAAGCCTTCACAACGTTGCACTCCGCCGACTTGGACGTCCACATCTCCGGGGTGGCCCGAGGGCCAACGGCCAGGCCGCCGTGGCCGTCTGCGTCCTGGGAGCGTCACGCGAGCGCGCGAACCAGCGAGCCCTCAGACATGGCCAAGGTGCTCCTCGAGATGCACCCGGCCTTCAGGTGCGCCGACCATCCGCACTGGATGCAGGTTGAGCAGGCCGAATCCCTGGCCCTGGAGTGGACCTCAGCATGGTTCACCTCCGCCGAGATGACGCTGTGGCAAACCCGACATCCGGGGATCTCCGCCGAGGCGGCCCGGGGCCTGGTCGATGCCGGGCTGGGGCCGTACGACAGCCTGGATCTCCATGCTCCGGGCGAGCTCCAATCCACGATCGACTTGCGCGAGAGGGGACACCTGGACCGCCCGCGGCCGACCTCCCGGCCTAGCTAAACGGCTCCGGGCTCCGCGGACCCGCATTGTCCAAGCCGCCGTCCACCAGCAAGGTGGCACCCGTGACATAAGCGCCGGTGGGAGCGACCAGATAGGTCACAGCGTGCGCCACCTCAGCCGGTGCACCCAGTCGACCGGCAGGGATCACAGCCGACGCAACTTCTGGAGCCAGCCCATACCTCTCCCACGCTTCGGTGTGGATGAACCCCGGAGCCACGCAGTTGAGTCGGATCCCGTGCTGGCCCCACTCGACGGCCATCGTGCGAGTCATGCTCTCGACGCCCGCCCTTGCAGCCGCCGAGTGTGCCATCCCGGGCAGCGCGCCCCGAGGGCTGAGGACGATGGAGACCACCGCGCCGAATCCGCTGGGAATCATCCACCGCTTCGCCACCGACGTCGTGAGGTGCCAGACGGCGTCCAGATTGAGCCGAGTGACCGCTCGGAAACCGTTGAGCGAGATCCCCTCGGCCGGACTGACGAACTGACCACCCGCGTTGTTGATGAGCGTGTCAACGCTGCCGAGCTCGGCTCCTATCTGATCAAGCACCGCTTCGACATGATCTGGTTCGCGCACATCGACGGGGTATGCGTGGACAGCTCCCGCCCCACGGGCGGCCAGCGCGATGGTCTCGTCCAGGGTCTCCGCGTGTCGGCCGAGCACGGCCACCGTGGCGCCAAGCTCGGCCAGCTCCAAGGCGATCGCCCGACCGATGCCGGTGCCGCCTCCGGTGACGACGGCGACTCGGTCGACAAGGAGCCCAGGTGCGAAAGGATTCGTGGCTGACGTCATGCCTGGGCACGCTACCGGCCCACGAAGCGACTCAGGGCAGGCGAGCAAGACTCAGACGCGACCGAAACTGACGTGGGAGCTGAAGATCACGCCAAGTCCGGTGCGGGTGCCCGGGCGGCTGGCGTGGTAGAGCTTGTGGTGGCCGGCGAAGATCCCGACGTGGTAGATGCTCCCGCTGCTGCTGCGGAAGAAGATCAGGTCGCCAGGGCGGGCGTGAGCGCGGCTCACGTGCTTGACCCTGGTGTACTGCGCGGCGGAGTTGTGCGGCAGGGAATGACCTAGCTTGGCGAAGACGTACCGCGTGTATCCCGAGCAGTCGAACCCAGCCGGTGAGGTTCCGGCGTAGCGGTAAGGCCCGCCGTCGTACTTGCGCGCCGTCTTGAGGATGCGCTTGGAGGTCAGGAGGTGCCTGTGCTTGTGTGCCTTGTGCTTGTGCTTGCCGCCTGTTGGCTTGACGCGGGAGAGGGCAGAAGAGCCGTGCGGACCCTTGGCAGCACCGGAGTGAGAGCCGGCCACCGTCGCCTTTGCCGCGGGCATGGCCGGTGTCGTGAAGGCTGCGGCCGGCGAAGCCTGCACCAACGGGGCCACCAGGGCAGCTGCTGTGATCGTCGCAGCGGCCAGGAGGCGCAGCTGGGTAGGGGTTTTGGGGCGTGCAGAAGCCTTGGGCATCCCGAGCACAACAGATCCTTCTCCGACGCCTGCGAGGTGAGCTGTCGGGTTCGGGCCGGAGCTGGCCCGGGCGATCGACCCGCACACGGCGGAACGAGCACCTTCACCCCAAGGTTGTCGCGAGCGGCCCGAGGCCGTCGTCCCAACCGTGGAACCTGTGGGTCCCCCACTCCTGCCCAACGGACTGTCACGCGAACCTCGACGTGGGGCAGGACTCGGCGATCACGTCAAAGCGCCCCCGCCGGTGCGGGAGCGGAACGAGGCTACGTGAGGAGCCCGGCGTTTGTCACGTTTGTGTCACAGCGCGTCCCCCGAACGGGCTAGAAAGTGCTCGGAGCGACAAATACGTGACCCGCCGTCTCGGGGTCGAGCTCCGCGTACTCCATGCCCGAACCGACGAGCACTCCGCCCGCCGAGGTGGTCACTTTCACGACTTCGCCAGGCCGCACACCTGCGCGGCGTAGCGACGCCATCAGCGCAGCATCAGTCTGCAGCGGCTCACCGATGCGCCGGACGACGACCCGGTGTGTCTCGTCCACGGCAGCTGACATCAGCGTGACCAAGGGCTCATCGTCCCTGCCTGGCTCCTCAGCACCCAGCTCGGCCAGGCCAGGGATCGGATTGCCGTACGGCGAATTCGTCGGGTGCTCAAGCAGCTCGAGCAGCCGTCGTTCGACGGCCTCGGACATCACGTGTTCCCACCTGCACGCCTCGGCATGGACGTCTTCCCAGGCCATCCCGATGACATCAACGAGCAAGCACTCGGCGAGGCGGTGCTTGCGCATCACTCGAGTCGCGAGCGCGCGCCCCTGCTCGGACAGCTCCAGATGTCGATCGCCCTCGACGGTGACCAGCTTGTCGCGTTCCATCCGCGCCACGGTCTGGCTGACCGTCGGCCCGCTCTGGCCCAGCCGTTCGGCGATTCGTGCACGCAGCGGGACGATCCCCTCTTCCTCCAGCTCGAAGATCGTGCGGAGGTACATCTCCGTGGTGTCGATGAGGTCGCTCACGAGGGGACGACTCCAAATGGATGAGGACTTCGGGGACCTGGCGCCGCCTATCCTCACACGCGATGGCGACGACCGGAACCGAGTTGCGCCGGTCGTGTCGGTGCGCGACGGTCGATCGGTGAGCCCGGCCATCCACTGGTTTCGTCGAGATCTCCGTCTCGCTGACAACCCCGCCCTGCTGTCTGCTGCAGCGGCAGGCGCCGGCGACGTGCTGGCCCTGTTCGTCCTGGA
The DNA here is from genome assembly GCA_963819985.1 of uncultured Actinomycetota bacterium. GTDB lineage: Bacteria > Actinomycetota > Actinomycetes > DATJPE01 > DATJPE01 > JANPBY01. Next base: position 483,140 of record CAWFYH010000004.1, read on the forward strand.
CCCGCTGCTCTGGCGTCGGAGTGGTCCCGTCCGCCAGGCCTACCTGGTCGATTCCCTGCAGGCGCTCAGGGCGTCGCTCGACGGACGGCTGCTCGTGCGGCACGGCGATCCCACCCGCGTGGTGCCGGAGGTGGCAGACCAGTTCGCCGCCACGTCCGTCCACGCGGCGGCAGACTTTGGTCCGTACGGCAGCCGCCGCGACGCCACCGTTAGCGAGGCCCTGGGGGATGCCTTCGTACGTGACGGATCGCCCTATGCCGTCGCACCCGGGAGGGTCCACAAGCCGGACGGGACGCCGTACCGCGTCTATACCCCCTTCTATCGGGCGTGGCGCGCTCACGGCTGGCGCGCTCCCGCGCCCTCCGCGGTTGACGCGAACGTGACCTTCGCAACGCCGGAAGGCGACGACGGGGTCCCCGAGGCACCTAGCGAAAACCGTGCACAGCTACCGAAGGCCGGGGAGCAGGCCGCCTACGAGCGCTGGATGAACTTCTGCGAGCGCGGGCTGGACGACTATGCGCAGTCACGTGATCGACCCGACCGGGCCGGAACGTCCGGCCTCAGTGCCGCACTGAAGTGGGGCGAGATCCATCCGCGCACGTTGCTGACCCACCTCGGGGACTCCCGCTCCCACGACACGTTCCGAAAGGAACTGGCGTGGCGCGAGTTCTATGCCGATGTCCTGCACCACAACCCGGGCTCCGCCCACTGGAACCTGCGCTCAGACCTCTCGCACATCGAGGTCGACGAAGGTCCACAGGCCAACGAACGATTCGAGGCCTGGGCCTCTGGCCGGACCGGCTATCCCTTCGTCGACGCGGGTATGCGACAGCTGCTGGCCGAGGGCTGGATGCACAACCGCGTGCGCATGGTGGTGGCGTCCTTCCTGGTGAAGGACCTGCATCTTGCGTGGCCTCGGGGCGCCCGGCATTTCATGCGGTGGCTCCGCGACGGAGACCTGGCATCCAACCAGCACGGCTGGCAGTGGGTAGCCGGGACCGGCACGGATGCGGCTCCGTACTTCCGCGTGTTCAATCCGGTCAGCCAGGGTCGGCGCTTCGATCCCGACGGCGACTATGTCCGGAGGTACGTCCCCGAGCTCGTCGAACTGGCCGGGCCGGCCGTGCACGAACCCTGGAAAACACCGGGCGGCGCACCCCACGGATACCCCGAACGGATCGTTGATCACGGCCTCGAGCGACAGGAGGCGCTCGCCCGCTACGACCGCGCCCGGCGGGCTTCTGGATAGCGGTTCGGAGCGCCGCCGGGTAAGGCAGACTCAAGGTGTGCTCGTGATCAGCGTGGTCAGCCTCAAGGGTGGGGTGGGCAAGACCAGCGTGGTCCTCGGCCTGGCGGGTGCAGCCTGGGAGCGCGGCCTACGGACGCTCGTCGTGGACCTTGACCCCCAGGGCAACGCCTCCACCGTGCTGGACCCTCCAGAGGTCCGTTTCTCCGCCTCGGATGTGCTGTCTGACCCGGGCTCCGGTTTGCTCACCCACGCCATCTCCCGCAGCGGTTGGGGGGAGTCCGTCGATGTGGTTGCCGCCGACAGCTTGCTCGAGCGGCACAACCTGTTCACGGGGCGCGCCTCCGGGCTTCAGCTTCGCGTTGCGCTCAACGGCCTCAGCGGTTACGACCTGGTGCTGATCGATGCACCGCCCTCGCTCGGTGGCCTGACTCGCAACGCGCTCGCCGCCTCTCACTACGCGCTCGTCGTGGCCGAGCCTTCGTTGTTCGCCTTGCAGGGCACTCAGTCGGCGCTCGAGGCGATCGACATCGTCCAGGCCGACAATCTGCGTCTGCAGACGGCGGGGATCGTCGTCAACAAGCTGCGCGCGCAGTCGACCGAACACCGCTTCCGAATCGAAGAGCTCCGAGCCGCCTACGGCCTACTCGTGCTGGAACCATTGATTCCGGACCGAACGGCCATCCAGCAGGCTGAAGGGGCGTGTGTACCCGTCCAGGCCTGGCGGTCCCCCGGCGCACGCGAGGTCGGCGACGCGTTCGACGATCTGCTGGACAAATTGCTCGCACTGCGCGTCGCTGACGGCCCCCTTGCTTCGAGGAAGCACGCATGAACGCTGTCAACCCGCGCCCGGTCACCAACAGCCGAAACCCCGGACCCCGACCCGCGCTTCGCCGCGAAGGGGGTGAGCCGGATGGCGCCCTGGCGGTGGCCCGACCCGGGAGCGGAGCAGCCGGCGAGGAGGCCAGCCCGCAAGAACGCCGGATCAGGATTGCTCCGACGCCGGGTCAACGACGGCCCCATGACTCCGACCCATCCGCTGGCAGCCGCCCGGCGGAGGGCGAGGGGAAGGTCAAGGGAACGAAGAAGAACGCGAAGAAGGAGAAGCGCAGCAAGAAGGACAAGAAGAAGGGCAAGAAGAAGGAGAACCTCAGTGGTCTGCCATTGAGTGACGTGGTTCCCCCGGAGCTGACCGTCGCCTTGCCGAAGCCCCTACGCCGGGCACTGGCCGAGGCAGCGACCCAGCGTGACGTAGCGCCTGAGCTCCTGGTGGCTCAAGTTCTCTCGGAGTGGCTCGACCACTGACGCGTGGCGGGCACCCCCCACAAGTCGAACTGTTCGATTTGCGGGTGCCCTGACCCACGAAAGTCAAACTGTTCGACTTACCGGATGGGTACGGGGCGACTTATGGGGCGGGTACGGCTCCGCCCCGGGCGGCGCGACACGCGGAAGCAGCGCGATCCCAGCCGAGGCTTGACTCGCGGCTGCGGATCACCGAAGCATGAAGGGTGAGCAGTATCCCCGGCTCGAGGGCCGACTTGAGTCGCGTGGGCCGCGTCGCCATAGTCGCTGCTGCGTCGCTGGTGCTGGTGCTGGTCGGTCCCCAAGGTGCTTCTAGCGCGGCCTCGGGAGACGGCGAACGGTTCCCGGGAACGGCGCTGACGGTCATCGACCCCATGCCACCGAAGGCGGGGGTGAGCGTTTCCGGACCGCTGACGAGAGCAGACGTGCCGTACTCCTATCGGCCCGGTTGTCCCGTGTCGCCGTCCCAGTTGCGGCGCGTCTCGGTGCTGCACGTGGCCTACGACGGCCGGATCGAACGCGGCTCGGTGATCGTGCGCAAGGACGCCGTGAACGATGTCAGTCATGTGTTCTCAGCGGCTTTCGAGGCGGAATTCCCGATCTTTCGAATGACCCCGGTCGACACTTTCTACCGCAAGGGGAAGGTGTCGCCGTCGCGCTCCGACATCCGTGCGATGGAGGCGAACAACACCTCAGCCTTCAACTGCCGACCAGTGACCGGCAACCCATACCGCTTGTCGACACACTCGGTCGGGATCGCGATCGACATCAACCCGCGGCAGAATCCGTACGTGACCAGCAGCCGGGTCTATCCAGACGGATCCCGCACCTTCCTCGACCGAGGCGACAAGCGCAAGGGGATGATCGTCAGAGGCGGAGTCATTGCCCAGGCGATGTCGTCGCGCGGCTGGCCATGGGGGGCTCGCTGGTCGCACCCCGACTATCAACATTTCTCTGCCAACGGCGGATGACGGGCGCGTCCGGCTCGGGATCGCGGGCTTCAGTACGCATGTCGCGACGTGTCGGCCTTGGGACGGCGCTGGTCTTCGGGATTGCCCTAACTGGAGTTCTCGTGGTCCTCGCTGCACGCCATCCGGAACAGCCGTCCACCAGTCCATCGGTTCCGGCAACACCCCCAACCAGCACCAGATCTCCCACGGTAGAACCGTCAGAAGCTGAGCCAACCCCATCACCTACCGACTCTGATCCAGCCGTCAGGGTGAGCAACCCGCGAAGGATCATGGGTCCCGATTGGGAACGAGACGGACCCGCTCACGACACCCGCGACGTGGATGAGGTGTTGACGTTGGCCGTCCCCCTGGGGTGTGTGCAACGTTCGTCCCTCCCCGAGCCGACGCGTGTCGTTGAGGACACGTTCGTCCACCGTGCGTCGTCCGTGCCCGCAGTCATGCTCCGCATGGACTTCAACACCGCGAAGGCAGCTCGACAGTTCCTGGAGCTGCGACTTGCTGATCTGCGTGCGTGCGCAGGGCAGTCCGAAGACCCCTACTCCGGCGCCCCAGCACCCGTCACTGCCATCACCGACACAACTGTGGGGATCACGGCGACGGAGCGCACCGAGCCGTTCGCGGCGCCCAAGAAGGCCACGTGGACCGAGCTGTTCCACGCCGACGGGAGCCGCATCTACGGGCTTGCGGTCAACGTGAGGGAAGCACGCGCGGCGACCGTCGGGCTCGAGGGGCTCGCGGCTCGGCTGGCCGCCGTACAACGGATTGGATCCTCGTGACTAGTTCCCACTTCGGCGAGTGGTTACGAACGGGTCGATCTTGGCCTCTCGATTGACCCGTTCGATGCCACTCGTCACCGGAGGAGGCGAGGAAGCTAGGCCACCGGAGGCAGCAGGTTGACGAACCAGAGCTTGCAGCCGTGGCCCACGCGATAGATGGCCGAGTAGCCGTCCTTCACGGCTAGCTCGAGCTCTTCATTCAGCTGTAGGCGGCGCTCCACGGTGTACGCCCAGCCCTCCAGCGGCCCGTCCCCAGCGGTGTACGCAACGCGCATCGGCACAGCCTCCAGACGCTCCTGAAAACAGGGACTTCGGCTCCGGGAATGCCGGTCTTGAGCGTGCAGCAGAACGGATTCGACGCCTCCCTAGGGAGCGAGCCGTTCGACCCTCCACGGCTGGTCCGCAGACTCCCGGGTGAAGCGCAGCCGGTCGTGCAACCGGTCGCGGCGCCCCTGCCAGAACTCCACTGTCTGGGGGATAACCCGCAGCCCGCCCCAACCCGCCGGCAATGGGACCGAGTCTGCGTCGGGAAAGCGAGCCTGGGCTTCCTTCCACCGGTTATCGAGGTCTTCTCGAGAGCCCACGACCTGCGACTGGGGGCTCGCCCAGCTGCCGAGCCGCGACCCGTACGGTCTCGAGCGCCAGTAGGACTCGGTCTCCTCCCGGCTCACATCCTGGACGTCCCCGACCACCAAAACCTGCCGCTCGAGCAGGTACCACGGGAAGACGAGGGAGACCCTGGGGTTATCGGCGATCTCCTGGCCCTTGCGCGAGCCGAGATTGGTGAAGAAGACGAAACCACGTTCGTCGTAGCCCTTGAGCAGCACCGTGCGCGCGCTCGGCCGACCATCGGCGGACGCAGTCGCCACGACCATCGCGTTGGGCTCGACAACTCCCTCTTCCAGGGCGGTCGCCAGCCAGCGTTCGAACTGCAACCACGGGTCTGCAGCGAGGTCCTGCTCGCTCAAACCAGCGGAGCCGTACGCCTGCCGCAATGCCTGAACGTCCACGTGACGTTGACTGCTGGAACTGCTCTCGGGACCCACCCGTCCAGCGTGGCATACGTCATATGCGGTTGAATCGGAGCCACGCGGGTCCCTTCAGGGTGCCCTCAGACAGTGACGCCACGTACCGTGGGCGACCCCTAGGTCCGTGGCGCAGCAATGAGGAGACGACGCATGTCAGATTTCGTACCCGGGCTCGAGGGCATCATCGCCTTCGAGACCGAGATCGCCGAACCTGACCGCGACGGTGGCTCCCTGCGGTATCGCGGCGTGGACATCGAAGACTTGGTCGGCCGGGTTTCCTACGGGCAAGTATGGGGCCTGTTGGTCGACAACGAGTTCAACCCAGGCCTGCCACCCGCCGAGCCGTTCCCGATCCCGATCCACTCCGGCGACGTACGCGTAGACGTGCAGTCAGCGATCGCGATGCTCGCGCCGGCCTGGGGCCTGAAGCCGCTGCTGGACATCGATCACGACGAGGCTCGAGAAAACCTCTCGCACGTGTCCGTGATGGCGCTGTCTTTCGTGGCGCAGTCCGCGCGCGGCCTCGGCGAGCCCATGGTGCCGCAGGCGCGCATCGACGAGGCCCAAACCATCGTCGAGCGGTTCATGATCCGCTGGCGCGAGGATCCTGACCCCAAGCACGTCGAGGCCGTGGACGCCTACTTCGTCTCGGCGGCCGAGCACGGAATGAACGCCTCCACCTTCACCTCACGCGTCATCGCCTCCACCGGGGCGGACGTCGCGGCAGCCATCTCCGGGGCCGTGGGTGCCATGAGCGGCCCCTTGCACGGTGGAGCACCTTCACGCGTCCTGGGCATGATCGAGGAGATCGAGCGCCGCGGGGACGCCACCAGCTATGTCAAGGAGCTGCTCGACCGAGGCGACCGGCTGATGGGTTTCGGTCACCGGGTGTACCGCGCTGAAGACCCGCGCGCCCGCGTGCTGCGACGTACGGCGAAGCTGCTGGGCGCCCCCCGCTACGAGGTCGCCGAAGCCTTGGAAAAGGCCGCGCTCGAGGAGCTGCGCGCACGTCGCCCCGACCGAGTGCTCGAGACCAACGTCGAGTTCTGGGCGGCGATCGTGCTGGACTTCGCAGAGGTGCCTGCTCACTTGTTCACCTCGATGTTTACCTGCGCCCGGCTCGCCGGCTGGAGCGCGCACATCCTCGAGCAGAAGGAGACCGGGCGCCTGATCCGGCCGTCAGCTCGCTACGTGGGACCAGCACCCCGCAAGCCCGAAGAGGTCCCCGGCTGGGACCCCGTCATGGTTGCGCCATCCGGCTACACCCTCGCGCCAAGAACCACCTAGTTCAGCCGGCCACTCAAGGGGGCTGGCCGTGCGGTTGCCCGCGACCTGTGAGCCCTCACACGAGGGAATCGGAAGTGGGATTGGCTTTGTGGTACTAGTGCCATCGTCCCATGGCGTCAGGCACCACCCGGCGTGGGTAATGGGGGCAGTGGACCATCGACTGACCCGAGGAGCACCCCATGAAGCGCCTGCTCGCCTTCAGCGTCCTCGCCGCAGCAGCCGTCGTGCCTGCCGTGGTTGGGCTCGCCGGAAACGCATCCTTCGCGGAGACAGTCCCGGTGCGCGTCCCAGCGCAGGCCCAAGTCGAGGATGACCCCGGTAGCAAGTCAGCCCACCTCGAACCCGGCGATGACGGAGACGACTCCAGGCACCACGAAGACGACTCCAGACACCACGAAGACGACTCCAGACACCACGAAGACGACTCCAGACACCACGAAGACGGCGACTCCAGACACAATGGGGACGACTCCAGACACAGCGAAGGCGACGACTCCAAACACCACGAAGACGACGACTCCAGACACAGTGGGGAGGGCTCAGGCCACTCGTGACCGGGATGTCTGAGAGCACGGGATCCGTAGAGACCCCTTCGGTCTCCTCGGCACTTCCTGCTCCCCCGAACCGGGCCTCCCCATGGGTGGTGGTGACCGACGGCCCCGGCCGCCCGGCACTGGCCCATCAGCCCGTGCGGATGCGCAGAATCTTCATTCAGGTCATCGCGGCTGCGGCCGTGGTCTTCGTGGCCGTGGCTGTGGTGGGGGTCTTCGCAAGCCGTCGCGTGGCGGAACGACAGTCGGTGAATGCTGCCGCCCAGACGACTGACCTGCTTGCCGACTCAGTCGTTCAGCCGGCGATTGAGGACGGCCTGCTGACCGGTTCGGCGGCCGCGCTCGACAGGCTCGACCAAGCGGTCCGCTCGTCCGTACTCGGCTCGAGAGTGGTGAGGGTCAAAGTCTGGACCCCGGAGGGGCAGATCATCTACTCCGATGAGCCAAGGATCGTCGGCGAAACCTTCGACCTCGGGGAGGAGGAACGCTCGGTTCTGGAGAGACCGACGACGCACGCCGAGGTCAGCGATCTCACCCGCCCGGAGAACCGCTACGAAACGGGGGGAGGCAAGCTCCTCGAGGTCTACCGGCCGATCTGGACGCCGAGCGGGCAGCCGCTCTTGTTCGAGACATACATGCCCTACGACTCGGTAACGACAAGGACCGGTGAGCTGTGGCGCGGGTTCGCCGGGATCACCCTGGCCAGCCTGCTGCTCCTGATCGCGCTCATGTTGCCCATTCTGTGGCGGCTACTGGACCAGGTGAACAAGGCCCGAGATCAGCAGGTGGCGCTACTCGAGCATGCCGTCGACGCATCCTCCGACGAGAGGAGGCGCATCGCGGCGACCCTTCACGACGGCGTTGTCCAGGAGTTGGCGGCGGCGTCCTTCGCGGTGTCCGGGGCTGCAGAGCGAGCCACAACGGACGGCAGACGGGACCTTGCAGATGTGCTGACAGGCGCGGCGGCCGCTGTCCGAGGGACTATCGGAGGATTGCGCTCACTCCTTGTCGATATCTACCCGCCGAGTCTGCGCACGGCTGGCCTGGTCGCGGCGTTGACCGACCTCGCAGGCACTGTGCAGACCCGGGACATCGACGTCCACCTGGACCTCCCTGCGGACAATATGACCGGACTTGATGAGGCGCAGGAGCGCCTCGTGTTCCGGGTCGCACAGGAGGCGTTGAGAAACACGGCGAGCCACGCGGCAGCAGCTCGCGTCGACCTGGCGCTCGTCGTAGCCGGGCACAGAGTGCTGCTCTCAGTGTGCGACGACGGCGTGGGCTTCGACGTCAACGCCGCCCTCCGCAGTCCGCCCCAAGGCCACCTGGGATTGAGGGTCATGAGGGACCTCGCCGCACAGTCCGGTGCCCGTCTGGAAGTTTCTTCAGCGCCAGGAGCAGGCACCTGTTGGAAGCTGACGATTCCCCGCCGATGATCACCATCCTGCTCGCCGACGACCACAGCCTGGTACGCGCCGGGCTCGCTGCACTGCTGGACGGCACCGATGACCTTCGGGTTGTCGGACAGGCGGAGAACGGTCGACGTGCCGTGGAACTCTCCAGTGACCTCAGACCAGACGTCGTCTTGATGGATCTGTCCATGCCGGTCATGGACGGAGTCGAGGCGACCAGAGAACTGCTCCGGACCCAGCCGGACAGCATCGTTGTCGTGCTCACCTCCTTCTCGGACCATCAGCGGGTTGGCGATGCGCTGCGCGCAGGTGCCGTCGGCTATCTCCTGAAGGACTGCGACCCGGGCGACTTGCTGGCCGCTGTGCGCGCCGCAGCACGGGGCCATGCGCCACTGGACCCGCGAGTAGCCCGAGCCCTCCTTCCCTCGGCCGACGCCGCATCGCCAGCTGCGGGCATCAGCGCCCGCGAGATGCAGGTCCTTCGTCTTGCCGCGCGCGGACTCGCCAACAAGCAGATCGGTCGGTCGCTCGGCATCAGCGAACGCACCGTCAAGGCGCATCTAGGGAAAGTGTTTCGACACATCGGCGTGAGCGACCGGACGAGCGCAGCGCTGTGGGCACGCGAGCACCTCCCGCCAGAAAACGAAGGGTCCTGATGGCGTCGCCTGGTGCGTCACAGACTTCCGACCACCCTGGGTGAACCGTCACGCCTTGAGACGACCCTTCACGGTTGTACACCTCACCCGCGCGCGGACCTCTCCAGGCTCGTCCGCTCACGGGTGTCGCACAGTGGTCCTACGACCATTGCCCAATGGCGTCCCCGACCCATCTGCCTCGACGCTCATCGATGACAGCAGCAGTTTCGGCCCAAAGAGGGAGCACAACGATGAGCAGGAAGAAGATCAACGGAATGGTGGTGGCGGTAACGCTCGCAGCGCTGGCCGTACCGATCACGCTTGCCGGCCCAGCGCAGGGCAAGGGTTCCGACGCCGTCAGAGCGCAGGGCACCTGCTCCAACGGCGCCACCTGGAAACTGAAGGCCAAGCACGATGATGCCCGGATTGAATGGGAGTTCGAGGTCGACACGAACCATTCTGGTCAGGTCTGGTCGGTAAGGGTCACCGACAACGGGAACAAGGTTTTCGCTGGCCGACGAACCACTCACGGGCCGAGCGGTTCCTTCAGCATCGAACGCCGGACGGCTGACCGAGCGGGCATCGACACCGTCAGGGCGACCGCCACCCGCGGAGACGCCATCTGCTCCGCCAAGGTCAAAGTCTGACCCCTGTCGAGGGCCGGTCCTGGCGGGCATCCCTCCGCCAGGAACGGTCTGCAGCCGAGCATGAGCTGAGCAGCTCGACGCTCGTTGAGGAGGCCGAAGTCCAGAACCCCCATTTCCCGTGCCGTTCCATCCCTACCTTGGAGAATCCGTGACCGATCTCGATGCCAAAGCGACAAACGGCAGTCCACCAGGCCTCACCACGGGAGGTCCGAGTCGCCGAACCGTAGTCCTCACGGGAGGCGTCCTTGCCGCGGCGGCCGTCACCGCCGCTTGCAGTTCGAGTGGCTCGAACATCTCAACGCCCGGGCCGACCGCCACAGGCGAGGCGTCAGCCAAAGCAGATGCGGGGACGGCGACAACCGTGCAGACCGGAGACATCCCCGTTCGAGGCGGCGACATCCTGGCTGATCAGAAGATCGTCGTCACCCAGCCGACCGCCGGAGCGTACAAGGCGTTCACGGCTGTGTGTACCCATCAAGGGTGCACCGTCTCGTCAATCGCCGACGGCGCGATCCAATGCCCGTGCCACGGCAGCCAGTATTCAATCGCCGACGGCTCGGTGCTCGGCGGTCCAGCGCCGCGGCCGCTCGCAGCACTACCCATCACCGTGTCCGGCACCACCATCACCGTGGGTTAGGACTGGCGCTTCTGCACAGCCTGCAACTGCACGCCCGAGTGGCCGGGTCGCGAGGTGTCCATCGCGGCGATCGCCGAGGGCTGAGCGCAACATCTCTCAAGGTCTTCGTGCCTGGGGGTATGGCGTGTCACCGCGCGAAAGCATCTGAACGTACTGCGCTATCCGGCGAGCACGGGTCTCTGGGCGCTTGGCGTCATGCACCCGGTACAGGACGGCGAACCTGTTTGTGCGGGTCAGCACGTCCCACATCGCCTGGGCGCTGGGCGAGGCGGCGAGCGCATCGCGTAGGTCGTCCGGGACTTCGATGGATGCAGAACCGGGGTACGCCCGCTGCCACCGCCCATCAGCCTTGGCCCGCTCGACCTCGGCCAGACCCGCAGCCTGCATCCGTCCGCCAGCGATCAACTGTTCAGCCAGATCGACATTGCGTTGTGACCACGAGCTGCGCGGACGCCGGGGCGTGAACCGAACTCGATACGTGGCTTCATCGCGACGGGTGAGCTGGCCGTCGATCCACCCGTAGCTGAGCGCCTCGGGCAGCGCATCGTCGTAGGTCAGTCGAGTCGGCTCGCTGACACCCTTCTTGGCCAGCACAAGGCGAACGCCGCCCGATGTCTGATGGTTGGTAGCCAGCCACGCGCGCCAGGTGGCCGCATCTGCGGTCAGTAGCTCAGGAATCTCCTTCACGCAAACGATTGTCGTACGCCTCAGCAAAGTTTGCGTCGCCCGATCCAGGCAGGGTGGCCGGCGGCTTCCTGGTCACCTGCGTGGCCTCGATGCTCACGCATACCGGCCGAGCTGGAGGTTGTCCACACCCTGGTTTCTGCTGTGGTGACTGTCGGAGGTGGTCGGTAATATCCGATTTATGTCCGTATCAGAGGCTCTGCCGGTGGACCCGGCGCCGGAGCTGGCCGCCGCCGACCTGACAGGGCTGGTGTGGGAGGACCTGACCACCTCGGATCTGGGTTCGTGGACCGATGAGCAGCCGGTGGCCGAGGCGCGTCCCGGTCCTGGCTCGCGCGAGTCGCGCGACACCTGACCAACCGCCTCGACCCGACCGCCGCCGCGAGGAAACGCGAACGCGCCCGCGCGTCCCGTTCGGTCAGTGTCGAGACGGCGCGGACGCGATGTCCTGGCTGAGCACCCAACGCCCCTCAGCCCGCATCAACGCCGCCTACCAGCACCTCGACGATCTCGCACGCACCCAACCGGTCGACGACAGCGACCCGCGCACCCTGGACGCCAAACACGCCGACATCGCCCTCGACCATGCGTCGCCGGGCACATGGGTGGGGGTCGGGAGCGGGTAAGCGAGCGTGGCCGGGCCTGGCAGGAGGCCGCATGACCATGCGGCCGGGTGGGCGAGCGTGCCGCTCCCGACCCCCACCGTCTCGAACGGCCGTGCCGGTACGCCCAGCCAGGTCGGTCCCGTCGACGCCGACACCCTCCACGACGACCTCCTCAACCTGGCTCACGACACCGCGGGGACCGCCCGACGACGACCCGCCCTACTGATCCGGACAGTTCATCTGGTCGTCTGGGCTGTCTCGCGGAATGGACCGCGCGCGGCGCGCTGAGACGTCGCATTTACCCTGTGACACATGCCCGCTGACCCGTCCCAGATCACCATCCCTGCCGACCTGCTACCCCAGGACGGGCGGTTCGGATCCGGCCCGAGCAAGGTGCGCGTCGAGCAGGTCAGCGCCCTCGCCGACCTGGCCCAGACCTACCTCGGCACCTCGCACCGCCAGAAGACGGTCAAGAACCAAGTAGCCCGGCTGCGCTCCGGACTGAGCGAGCTCTTCTCCCTGCCCACGGGCTACGAGGTCATGCTGGGCAACGGCGGCTCGACGGCATTCTGGGACGCGGCGACCTTTGGCCTGATCAAGGATCGCGCCCAGTTCCTGACCTTCGGCGAGTTCGGGTCCAAGTTCGCCGCGGCCGCGAAGTCCGCGCCGCATCTCAGCGAACCAACCATCATCAGCTCCGAGCCGGGCAGCGCGCCGCAGTTCAACACCGAGGCGGGTATCGACGTCTACGCAACGCCGCACAACGAGACCTCGACCGGGGTCGCCATCACTCCGACCCGCATGATCGGCGCCGACCCCGGATCGCTCATGGTTTTCGATGCCACCTCGGGTGCCGGCGGGTTACCCGTCGACCCGACGCAGTTCGACGCCTACTACTTCGCCCCGCAGAAGTCCTTCGGCTCCGACGGCGGGCTATGGGTCGCGCTGCTGAGCCCGGCGGCCGTGGAGCGAATCGAACAGATCGCCTCCTCGGAGCGCTGGGTGCCCGCGTTCCTGGACCTCAAGATCGCGCTCGACAACAGCCGACTCGAGCAGACCTACAACACCCCAGCACTGGCCACCATCCTGCTGATGGCCGAGCAGGTCGACTGGTTCAACGGCCAGGGTGGGCTCGACTGGTGCGTGGAGCGAACTTCTGACTCGTCTTCCCGGCTGTATGACTGGGCCGAGAAGACGCCATGGGCCACGCCGTACGTCTCCGATCCCGCGCTGCGTTCTCAGGTCGTCGGAACCATCGACCTGGATGACGCGATCGATGCCGCTCTTGTGGCCAGTGTCCTGCGCCGCAACGGCGTCGTCGATGTCGAGCCATACCGCAAGCTCGGGCGCAACCAGCTTCGAGTGGCGATGTTCCCAGCCGTCGACCCGAGTGACGTCTCTGCCCTGACGGCCTGCATCGAGCACGTCGTCGACGCCCTCGCCTGAGGCCGGCGCGGGTCTCGGTCTAGTCCGACGTCGACCGGTTGCGCCGTACGGCAGCCACCCAGGCAAGCCCCCCGCCGAGCACAAGTCCCGCCGCACCGACCCAAGCAATCGACCAACCTGAGCTCTCTTCCAGCGCGGGGCTGGATGCGGCAGCGACGGTGGCATCGGTGCCGGTCGGCACGGGCTTCGCTGAGGGAGACTTCGACTCAACGACAGTCGGGACAGGCACCCGCCACACGGCACTCCGCTCGCCCTCACTACCCACGAGCACCGCAGAGCCGTCGAGGTCCCAGGTCAGAGACTCCCCCTGCGGCTGCAGCGGGAGCGCGAGGCGTGTTGCCTTCTTGCCTATGCCCGGCGCCACAGTGGCGTCAAGGTAGCCCCGCAGTGCCACTCTCCCATCGGGTGCGAAGGATCCATCCGTCATCAGCGGCCCCGCCGATGCGACGCGCGTCAGGACGTTGACCTGGCCAGCGCGTAGCTGCGCCGGCGCCTCGTACACCGCCGCGCCCTGAACTCGCTTGGACACGACGTACAGCCGCCCACTGCTTGGGTCAACCAGCAAGGTCTCTGCGTCGCGTGGACCGTCGGGGTAGCGCAAGTCGTAGGCAGTCCAGGCCACGGACTGGTCCTCGGCGGCCGTCGGCTCCGCAACGCGATAGATCCGGATCGTCGTCCACACCGAGTTGTTGTCACCAATATCCCCAACCCATAGCCAGCTACCACCGTCAGGTCTTGGCCCGACCGACACTGCCTCCCAGTCGCGATTGGTTGCCCCATCCAGTCGCAGGGTCAGCGCCGTACGGCCGTCCGGACCTACGCCGTAGACCTCCGGTTCGCCGCCGCTGTCGTTGACCGTCCAGAGAACGTCAGGCAAGGTGCGGCTGGCGGCCAGCCCGCTGGACTCCAGGATCCGCGGATCGCGGATCGTCAGCAGCTTCGTCGGTCCCGGCGACTCCTCAGCCGCGGTGGAGGGCGGAGTCGCGGCGCAGATGGCAGCCAGCCCAACTCCGAGCGCGGCGACCGCTAGCAGGGAGCGCGTCGAGCCACTCACCGGTCGCGCGCCGCTGCGAGAACTGGGCGGAGCTCCAGCTCGAGCAAGTCCTGAAGCCTTGGACGGACCTGCCACGTCTCAGTGAGGTCGAGGTAGTCCCTCGCCCGCTTCGCGTTGACGGGAGCGTCGGTCCGGACCGCCCGGATGAGGGAGTTGCGTGGGGTGTGCCGCGAGCCGATGAACTCGATCACCTCGACCCGATATCCCAGCAGCCGCAACACTTCCGCCCGAAGCGCGTCGGTCAGCACGTCGGCGAACCGCTCACGCAGGATCCCTTGCCGGGTCAGTAGGGCGTACGGGTCCGGCGTGGTCGCCCGACCCAGCTGACGCTGCAGGTCATGGTGGCAACATGGCGCCGCCAGAATGATCGGAGCTCGCCACCGAACTGCCCGTGCCAGGGCGTCGTCCGTGGCTGTGTCACATGCATGCAGGGCGAGGGCAAAGTCCAAGGAAGCCGGCCCTAGATCGACGTCTGCGTCGATGATCGTGGACTCGACGAAGCTGACGTCGTCTTGCCAGCCGAGCCGGTCCGCAGCCGCCTGGTTGTGCTGACGTGCCTGGGCCTTGACGTCCACTCCCACCACCCGGGTCGGTCGCTGGCGATTGAGCGTCAGGTGCCGGTAGGCGGCCAACGTCAGGGCCGCGTTGCCGCACCCGAGATCCACGAGACCGATCGGGCGGTCGGTCTCGTCGGGGACCACTGGGTCGAGTGCTCGCAAGAAGGCCTCAACCTGCCGCCGTTTGTCGGTGTCGGCCGCGACCACATCGAAGACAGGGTCCCCCGCTGAAAGGAGATGGCCGGGGGTCCGGTCGTGAGCCGTCTGCTGGCTGCGATCCGCAGTCGACCGGTGGACTTGGGCTTCTCCCTTCTTGGTCACTCGCAGTTGCAGCGTCTGGTCCACGGTGTCGACATGCCAATTGCCGTACGCCTCCGCCAACAACCCGTCGACGACGGCCTCGGCCTCGCAGCCGTACCCGAGATGCTGGGTCGTCGTCTGGACGCCGTCCCAGGAGGCGACCAAGAGCCGACGCCCGTCCTTCAGGTCCACAGGTCGCAGCTCGACGCGGCCGGCCGCCGGCTTCGGGTGTCCCTTGCGCCTTCCGGCGCCGACGGCGCGCACCAATCCAGCTGGATCCAGGAGCAGCGTTCGAATCACGGCAAGGGCGGGCAGCAGAGGCTCTGGCATGGGTTCAGGGTCGAATCAGGTGACGAGAGCGCCGAGAAGGACGAGCAAGACCATGAACACCAGAGCGGCCGGCACCAGCCACCGCCGCGTCCTTGGGTCCATGAAGTTGAGCGTACGCGGGCAGGGCACCTCCACGGCTGGCCCGACTGGCCCCCGCTGCGGCCAACCTCAATAGGCTGCGTCCATGTCCAGCCACGAGCCTCCGGACGCTCCGCACGCCGACGCCGTCGTCCCGGTGTTGGTCGGCACCGGCTTGTGGGCCATAGCGCTGCTGATCGGGCTCATCATCGGAGCAGATCCGCCGTGGGTCCAGGTCAGCGCCGTCGGTCTTGGCATGGGAGTGCTCGGCTCGGCGTTCGTGCTGCGGCGACGTGCGGCCTATCGCCGGGCCGGAAAAGCTTCCTCCGGCCAGGGCTGACGTCCGGCTCAGGAGTGCCCGAGGTCGTCGTATCCGAGGTCGTCGACGATCGGTGTGGGCAAACCGCTCGGCTGCCGCAGCCGCCGACTCTCCGCCGATCCCTCGGAATGCGCTCCGCAACCATGGTCGAAGGAGACCGCGTGGCCGTCGCTGGGTGAATAGATGTTGGCGCACAGTCCGAAGGCCTGCCCGAGCACCCCGCCGATGTGAACGAGAAAGCCACAGCCGTCACAGGTGCCCGGCGCCTGCTCGGCCAGGGGGACGTAGGGTCCGCCGGCACCGTTGACCCATCGGTCGGCCGCCTCTTCACGACCCTCGGCCGACAGAATCCGTCGTCGCCCCAGTCCAAGGTCGCGCGCGACGAAAACCACATCCTCGTCCGGCTCCTCCTGACCGAGAGCCGACCAACCCGGCGCGAGCCTGGGATCGTCATCCGCTGTCGGAAGGATGTCACCGACACCTACGTCACCAGCCTCGAGCCGGTCAGCCCAGGGGATCCAAGCTGGGGCGAGCAGAGCGTCCGGCCCCGGCAGGTGGACGACCTCGTCGATGGTCACAACTCGGCCGCGCGGCACTCGCGCGACCGTCACCGCCCAACGCCACCCCACGTAGCCGGGCAGCAGGCTGTCGAACAGGTGGGTCACCACCCGTTCATCCGAGGCCTCCGTCGACAGGTGTTCTCCGACAGCCGCATCACCGGCGACCTCCACCGCGGCCGCCCGGGCATCGTCGACCACCGCGGCTGCGGCCGCATCGAGAGTGAGCGTTGCCATCCGGTCAGCCGTCCATCTGGTCAGCGACGGCTCGCAGCATCTTCGACACCTTGGTGGTGTCAGCTGGGTAACGCCCGCGGCGGAGGCCATTGCCAACCCCGTCGAGCACCTTGATCAGGTCCTCGACGATGACGGCCATGTCCTCGGCCGGACGGCGCTTGGCCTTGGCGACCGACGGGATCGGATCGAGTAGTCGTACGGACAACGCCTGCTCGCCCTTCTTGCCCTCGGCAACCCCGAACTCGACCCGGGCGCCGGTGGGCAACGCTTCGAGGCCGTCGGGCAGCGCAGATGCATGGACGAAGACATCTCCGCCGTCGTCGCGGGAAAGGAAACCGAAGCCCTTCTCGGTGTCGAAGAACTTGACTTGACCGGTGGGCACGAGATTCTCCTGGAACGGGGGTTCGACGGTGGGTTCGACCCGGACGAGCTGGTCGCGGGTGCTGCCTGATGGCTCGAGTCCTAGCGTAGCCGGGTTGTGTCCCGCTCCGCCCCCGTTGATCAGCCCTTTGCCACGTCAACCAGATCGACGGGCGCGTCGTGGGCCACGCAGATCGCCGATGGTTTGTCCCAGGTGACCAGTCCCCACCGACGCGACGCGTCCCGGATCTGCGCCTTCGTCAACCCGGCTTCCCGCAAAGGGGCCAGCGCCCCACGGTCCTCTGCCGCACCGATGGTGGGTTGGAGACTCGGGAGAGCAGCGTCGTCTGCCTGGATTCCAGTGACGATGTATCGCACAGCAAGGCGTTCAGCGACCGGACGGAGAACCTCGAGGAGCTCTGCCTTGCAGAAATAGCAACAGCCTGCAGGCTCGCCGACGACGTCCTTGCGGGTCGCCTCAAACGATCGCGGAGCCACGTGGCGTACACCGAGGTCGTGAGCAATCTCCCGGGCCAGCTCAAGCTCTCCAGGGGCCAGCGTCTGCGAGACCACCGTGGCCGCAACAACATGCATAGGTCCGAGAGCGCGTACAGCTGCCGCCAGCACGAACGACGAGTCGGCACCGCCACTGAACGCCACCACGACCGAGTCCAGCGCCGAGAACTCCTCCTCCAGTGCGGCCAGCTGGGTGAGGAGGAGGTGCTCGTCCAACCAGCCGGGGAAGTCCAGCAGCGTGTCGAGAACAGCGTTGGCGCCTGCGTCGACCAGTTCGGCGGCTGAAGCTGCACCCGTTGCTACTCCGACTGCGTGAACCCCCGCCTGCCTGGCAGCAGCCATGTCCCCCGGATGATCACCGACATAGATCCCAGCACCGTGCTCACGCAGGGCTTCAGCCTTGCCCTCCGCCCAACGCCAGCCCTCCAGCTCGTCCACGTCCAGAGCAAGGTGGTCGAGATGCAGGGCAGCGTTCGGAGCGAACTTCGCGGTGACGACCAGCGAACGGCCGCCAGCCGCCCGGACGGCCGCGAGGGCCTCCGAGGCGCCTGCCAGGGCAGCCGTCGGCTCGATGGCCAGGCTGGGGTAGAGCTCCCGGAACCGATCAGCCATCGCCGGCACGAGCTCCGGCGCGAACCAGTTGGCCAGCTCGGTGTTGAGCGGTGGGCCCAGCCGGGTCAGCACGAGCGGGACATCGATGAACGTCGCCGACTCGGCTGCCAGTGCCTCCAGGACCGCTCCGATCCCCGGTCGTGAGTCGATCAGGGTCATGTCGAGGTCGAAGCCAACGACCAGCGGAGGGAATGGCACGGGAATGAGAGTACTGACGCCACTGCGGGTAGCGTCGTTCGGATGACCACGGTCCCACCGGCGCGCAGCCTGGCCGAGGCGCTGCGCGCCTGGACCGATGAGCAGTTCGTGGAACTGCTCCGAGCCAGGCCGGACCTCCTGACGCCGGTCCCCCACGACATGGCCTCCTTGGCCGCTCGAGCCAGCTCGATCCCCTCGGTGTCCCGCGCCCTGGACCAGCTCGATCAGTTCTCCCTAGACGTCCTGGAGGCGGCAGCCGTACTCCACGAACAGGTCAACGTCGAGACGTTGTCGACAGCTTTGCCCGGAGTCGACAGGGCGGCACTCGAGGATGCCCTCGTGCAGCTCCGCAGTCTCGCGCTGCTGTACGGCCCGGAGGGCGAGGAGCGGCTGGTACGCGGGGCGGTCGACGCGCTAGGTCCGACGGTCAGCGGATTGGGGCCGGCGATGGCGGCCTCGCACGCTGACGTCTCAGCGCTGGCCTCGGACCCTGCCAGGCTTCGGGAGCTCCTCGCCGAAGGGCCCGAGGGAGCCTCGGCTGCCTTGGACCAGCTCCTCTGGGGACCACCGCACGGGCGTATCGAAAACGCGCGGCGTCTGGTCAAGGATCCGGCTCAGGCAAAGACTCCGGTGGAGTGGCTGCTCGCCCACTCGTTCCTGGTTGCCGTCGGTCCGGACACCGTCGTCCTGCCCCGCGAGGTGGCGCTGGTCCTTCGTGACGGCGTGGTCCGTCGGGATGCCTCACCCCGACCGCCGATCTTGACCGGTGAACCTCGCGAGCATGTCGAGGCCTCGGCCGCCGGACAGGCCTTCAGCGCCGTGCGCCTGGTCGAAACCTTGCTGGAGGCTTGGGGGCTGGACTCCCCCGCTGTGCTGCGCGCAGGCGGGTTGGGCGTTCGCGAGCTGAAACGCACGGCTGGGCTCCTCGATGTGGACGAGATCACCGCGGCCGCGGTCATCGAAGTTGCTCGTGCCGCCGGTCTGCTCGCCGCAGACGGGGAGCTCAATGAGGCCTTCGCCCCCACCCCCGGCTACGACCTGTGGTTGGCCCAGGAGACGGCAGACCGCTGGAGCCAGCTGGCCGCGGCATGGTTGGCTGCGCCGCGCGCGGCCGGGCTCGTCGGAAGCCGCGACACCCGCGACAAGACCCGCGCCGCACTGGGTCCCGACCTCGAGCGGCCCGCGGCACCCGACCTGCGTGCGGCAGTCCTGACCCTGCTGGCTGATCTTCCCGAGGGCCATGCTCCAAGCCCCGAGCAGCTCATGGAGCAGCTGGACTGGAGCCATCCGCGACGCGGCGGGCCGGCCCGACATGACCTCATCACCTGGACGTTGGCCGAGGCCGAGCTGTTGGGCATCACCGGGCGAGGCGCCCTCTCCCGCCCCGGCCGAGCGTTGCTCACCGAGGGGTCAGACGAGGCTGCCGACATGTTGGCGCCGCTGCTCCCGACGCCGCTGGATCACGTGCTGATCCAGGCCGACCTGACCGCCGTGGCGCCAGGTCCGCTGGAGTCGGCTCTGGCGGGCGAGCTGGCCCTGGTCGCTGATGTGGAGTCGACGGGTGGGGCGACGGTCTTTCGCTTCACGCCCGACTCGGTTCGGCGCGCGCTCGACGCTGGTCGCAGTGCGGCCGATCTCCACGCCA
Source organism: uncultured Actinomycetota bacterium (assembly GCA_963819985.1). Classification (GTDB taxonomy): domain Bacteria; phylum Actinomycetota; class Actinomycetes; order DATJPE01; family DATJPE01; genus JANPBY01. The sequence goes on from CAWFYH010000004.1 coordinate 503,130, forward strand.
TGTTGGCTGCGCGGTCCAAGACGGCAGTGCCGCAGCCGCTGACCTACCTCATCGACGACGTCGCCCGCAGGCACGGGCGGATCCGGGTGGGCGTTGCGTCCGCCTACATCCGCTGTGACGACCTGGCCCTGCTCGACGAGATGCTCGCGGATCGCAGATCGGCGACGCTGCGGATGCGTCGGTTGGCGCCGACCGTCGTGGCGGCTCAGGCACCGGTCGACCAGGTGCTTGCCGGACTGCGCTCCATGGGACTGGCGCCCGCGGCCGAGGCTCCTGACGGGAGCGTGGTGGTGCGTCGCCCCGACAGTCGACGTACGCCTCCGCGGCAGCGCCCGCCTCGCCTCGCCGTACGACAGGCCATGCCTGGCGAGAAGCTGCTGACAGCAGCCGTACGCGCCATCCGGGCCGGGGAGCGGGCCTCCACCGCACCTCGCGGACGCACGGTGGGGTCGCCGTTTGGCGGCGCTGTCCCGCGTAGCAGCACGGCGGAGACGCTGTCCCTGCTCGGATCCGCGGTGCAGGCGGAACGGCCGCTCTGGATCGGCTACGTCGATCCGCACGGTGGGGTGACCGAGCGGGTCGTCGATCCGCTCCGGCTGGCCGGCGGCTACCTGACGGCCTTCGATCACCGCAAGCAAGAGGTCCACACCTTCGCGGTGCACCGGATCAGCGGGGTGGCCGAGCTCACCGATGGCGAAACCGTCGGCGGTTCAGGAGACAATGGACAACCCGAATCCAGCCCGGAAGGCGTCGCGTGACCGACGGACCCCTGATCGTCCAGTCCGACAAGACCCTGCTGCTCGAGATCGACCACGAGCAGGCAGCAGCGTGCCGCCGCGCCATCGCGCCGTTCGCCGAGCTCGAGCGCTCACCCGAGCATGTCCACACCTACCGGATCACTCCACTCGGGCTGTGGAATGCCCGCGCGGCCGGACATGACGCGGAGCAGGTCGTCAACGCACTGCTGACCTTCAGTCGCTACGCCGTCCCGCACGCGCTGCTCGTGGACGTCGCCGAGACCATGGCGCGCTACGGCCGGCTCCGACTGCTCAAGCACCCCGTGCACGGACTTGTGCTCGAGGCCACTGACCGACCGGTGCTGGAAGAGGTCATCCGCTCGGCGAAGATGCGGCCACTGCTCGGTGAGCGCATCGATCCCGACACCGTGGTCGTTCATCCGAGCGAGCGCGGGACGGTCAAGCAGGTTCTGCTCAAGCTGGGCTGGCCCGCCGAGGACTTGGCCGGCTACGTCGACGGTGAAGCGCATCCGATCGACCTGGTCGAGGACGACTGGACGCTTCGCGCCTACCAGCACGAGGCCGTCGAAGGCTTCTGGCACGGCGGATCCGGGGTCGTTGTCCTGCCGTGCGGCGCGGGAAAGACTCTTGTCGGAGCGGCAGCGATGGCTCGGGCGGGAGCGACCACGCTGATCCTGGTGACCAACACCGTGTCGGCCAGGCAGTGGAAGCACGAGCTCATCAAACGCACCAGTCTCACCGAGGACGAGATCGGTGAATACTCGGGCTCCCGCAAGGAGATCCGCCCGGTCACTATCGCGACCTACCAGATCATGACCACCCGCCGAAAAGGCGTCTACGCCCATCTCGAGCTCTTCGACGAACGCGACTGGGGGCTGATCATCTACGACGAGGTTCACCTTCTCCCCGCGCCGATCTTCCGGTTCACCGCAGACATCCAGTCCCGCCGCAGGTTGGGGCTCACAGCGACGCTGGTCCGCGAGGACGGGCGCGAGGGCGACGTGTTCTCCCTCATCGGGCCGAAGCGCTACGACGCCCCCTGGAAGGACATCGAAGCGCAGGGCTGGATCGCTCCGGCCGATTGCGTCGAGGTCCGGGTGACCCTCACCGACCACGAGCGGCTGGCCTACGCGACGGCCGAGCCCGAGGAGCGCTACCGGCTGTGCGCTACCGCGCGATCGAAGACCGCGACCATCGAGGCGCTCGTCCAGCGCCACGAAGGCGAGCGGGTGCTCGTCATCGGGCAGTACCTCGACCAGCTCGACGACCTGGGCGAACGCTTGGACGCCCCTGTTCTCAAGGGCGAGACGACCGTGAAGGAGCGAGAACGACTGTTCGAGGCTTTCCGGACCGGGGAGATCCCGACCCTGGTGGTGAGCAAGGTCGCCAACTTCTCGATCGACCTTCCCGAGGCGGCAGTGGCCATCCAGGTGTCCGGCACATTCGGGTCTCGTCAGGAGGAAGCGCAGCGACTCGGCCGGGTGCTTCGCCCGAAGGCCGACGGCCGTACCGCCCGGTTCTACACCGTGGTCTCCCGCGACACCCAGGACCAGGACTACGCCGCCCACCGGCAGCGGTTCCTCGCCGAGCAGGGCTACGCCTACCGCATCGTCGACGCCCACGAGCTCAACACCCTCGACGCCGACTGAATCCTCCCTGGGCGCGCTTCACAGTGGAGTGTCCCCTTCGGCGCTTGCGATGCCACGCTTTGTCCGTTTTGGGGGGTATTCCGGCAGGTGAAGCAGGGCGCTCCGGCGGGTGAAGCACCGGGGTGGTAGACCGGAGACCATGCAGCCGCATCATCTCGCTCCGGCGTGGATCGAGGTTTGCCGGGTCGTCGCAGCGCGAGATGACGTCGCCGGCACCGGCGCACGGCTCCTGGAGGCCTACGCCGACCCGAGCCGCCGCTATCACGACCTGCGCCACCTGATGGACGTGCTCGACCACATCGACACCCTCGAGGCGGTGACACCGGACCCTGCCGTCGTGCGACTCGCGGCGTGGTTCCATGACGCCGTCTATGACCCCGAGAGAGCTGACAACGAAGACCGCAGCGCAGACCTCGCGATCCACGAACTTTCCGGGCTGCAAGTGTCGCCAGGAGTCGTGGAGGAGGTGGCGCGCCTTGTACGGCTCACGGCAACCCACGACCCGGATCCGGACGACCGGGACGGGGCGGTTCTGTGCGACGCGGACCTGGCCGTGCTCGGCCGAGACCCTGAGGGCTACGCCTCCTACGCCGCAGCTGTGCACCAGGAGTACGCCTTCGTCGACGACGAGGCCTTCCGGACCGGCCGTACGGCAGTCCTGCAAGGACTGCTGGACCAGCCCACCATCTATCGAACCGCCGAAGGCCTGGCCCGCTGGGAGAGCGCCGCTCGCCGCAACCTCACCAACGAGCTCGTCACCCTCGCAGCGGGGTAGTTCGTAACGGCCATAGCCGTCGCGTTTTACCCCAATCCGAGCGGGGGCGGCGGTCGGTGCTTGGGGCGGCGCAGCCCTGCGGCGGTGATCCGCGCGACCAAGATCTTGCTGGAGACCTCGATCGCTCCGGCGGTCACGACAACCGCCCGGTGCGACTCAGGAACGTCGTAGTGATCGCGATGGAAGCCTCGCTCGGGTATCCCGACCAGCGCGGCGAAAGCGTGCAGCTCCTCGAACGACTGGTCGCTGACCAGGTGACACCACAGGCGTCCACGGCCGGCCCAGATCGCCGAGTCCACGAGCACCGTCACGTCGTCAAACACTAGGCGCTGCTACCCTCACCCGGCTCCCCACCCGCCGTGAACGCCTCCTGGGAGGAGCCCAGCCATGCCTGATGACAGCGTGCCTCGCGGCACCACCGATCCTGTCGCCACGCTCGTGCGCGAGCAGGCCTTCTTGGCCAAGGCCCGCGGCGACCTGGCAGCGATGCGTGAGCGAGTGCTGGCACTCGATGCGGTCGGAGGCGACGCCATCTCCGACGGCTACCTCGCCGCCACCCTCGAGCATCGCGCCCGCTCCCTTGTCGACAACCCCGACGTCCCGCTGTTCTTCGGGCGCATCGACTCCCAATCCGGGCGTTGGCACATCGGCCGACGGCACGTCCAAGACGAGCTCGGCGAGCCGGTAGTCGTCGACTGGCGTGCCGACGTCTCGCTCGCGTTCTATCGCGCGACCAGAACCGACCCGATGGGAGTAGCGCTGCGTCGCCGGTACGGCTTCGAAGGCGGCCGACTGACCGCCTACGAGGACGAGCACCTCACCGACACCACCGAGATCATGCAACGCAGCGCGATCCTGGCTGGAGAGATCGAACGTCCCCGCACCGGTCCGATGCGCGACATCGTCGCGACGATCCAGCCCGAGCAAGATGCCCTGGTCCGTGCCGACCTCAGCGAGTCGCTGTGCATTCAGGGGGCCCCCGGCACCGGAAAGACAGCCGTCGGACTGCACCGCATCGCCTTTCTGGTCTACACCTTCCGTGAGCGGCTCGGTCGCAGCGGCGTGCTCGTGGTCGGCCCGAACCGAGCCTTTCTCTCCTATATCGCCCAAGTACTCCCAGCCCTCGGCGAGTACGAGGTGGAGCAGACAACCGTGGAGCAGCTCACCGGCGGCGACCGGTTCCGGCTGCGATCGGTCGACACGACCGAGGTCGCGCAGCTCAAGGGCGACGCCCGGATGGCGACGGTCTTGCGCCGGGCGGTCTGGTCCCACGTTCGAGCACCGACCGAGCCGCTGATCGTGTCCGTCGGATCCCGCCGCTGGCGAGTCCCGACCTCGCAGGTCGCTCGGGCCGTCGAGGCATTGCGCGAGCGAGACGTGCGGTACGGCGCCGGCCGGGCGGTGCTGGGTCAACGCCTCGCCCACGAGGTCCTCGTCGCCATGGAGCGTCAGGGAATTGTCACAGACGACCGCGACCAGGATCGCGTAGCCCGTACGCGTGACATGAAGGCATACGTCGACACGATCTGGCCGCGCCTGGATCCGACCAAGCTGGTGATGCGGCTGCTGGGCGAGCAGGATCTGCTCGAAGACAGTGCCCAGGGCGTTCTCTCCCAGGAGGAGATCACCGCCCTGCGTTGGGCAGACCCGGCGCGCGGCCCCGCCTCGGCTCGGTGGGCGGCAGCCGACACCGTGCTCATCGACGAGGTGGCCGACCTCATCGAGCGCACCCCGAGCCTTGGCCATGTCGTGCTCGACGAAGCACAAGACCTTTCACCCATGCAGCTGCGGGCGGTGGGGCGGCGGGCCAGCACGGGCTCGATCACCGTGCTCGGCGATCTCGCCCAGGGCACGACACCATGGGCCGCCACCAGCTGGTCCGAGGCGTTGACGCACCTGGGTCGTCCAGACACACCCGTTGCAGACCTCACCCGAGGCTTTCGGGTCCCTGCCGCCGTCATCGATTTCGCCGCTCGACTCCTGCCACACCTCGACGTGCAGCTCGATCCGCCGACGTCCGTGCGCGCCGATCCAGGATTGCTCGAAGTGGTGGCGGCCGAATCACTGGCGGCGTCGGTGGTCTCCGCGTGCCGCGCAGTCCTTGACTATCCGGGCTCGGTCGGAGTCATCTGCGCCGATGCTTTGGCCAGCGACCTAGGAGGCTGGTTGGAGGACGCGGCGCTCGAACCGGTGGTGCTGGGCGACGAGATGACCTTCGCCGCCGATCTCACGATCGTGCCGGCCTCCCTCGCCAAGGGCCTGGAGTTCGACCACGTGGTAGTCGTCGAACCAGCGGCCATCGTGGCGGCGGAGCCACGCGGTCTCAACCGGCTCTACGTCGTGCTCACTCGAGCTGTCTCCGGCCTGACCGTTGTCCACGAACGGGCCCTGCCAGCGGAGCTCAGCCCGCAACTGCTCACGATGAGATAGCTAGCTGACCGCGGAGGGCGATTGCGAAGGTCTCCAGGTTGGCGACGAACCGAGCGACGTCCTCGTCGGTGTGCTGCACCGACATCGTCCACTGCTCGCACTTGCCCCACGGCGGCAGAAACACGTGACCGTTGTGCTGATAGAGCCAATGCGCATTTCCCCACTGGTCGTCATAGCCGAGGAAGTCGCGATAGTCGTTGAGGCGATTGGTGAAGATGACTGCGCCCTTGGCCCCGAAGGACTGCACGTAACCTGGCAAGTCATAGCGGCGTAGCACGTCCTCGCAGCCGCTCACCTGCTTGACCCTGAGGCGCTCGAACTCGGTGTACGCCTCCTCGGTCAGCACGTCCTCGAGCATGGCCCGCGATGCAGCCATCGTCAGTGGGTTCCCGTTGAAGGTGCCGACCTGCTCATAAGTCTTGTCGGTGACGAGATTCATGACCTCAGGTACGGCACCGATGGCACCGCACGGCAGGCCACCACCCATCGCTTTGGCGATGCACACGATGTCGGGGATCACCCCTGACAGCTCGGTCGCCCCACCGAAAGCCACGCCGAAGCCCGTCTTCACCTCGTCGAAGGCGAGATAGGCCCCGTGCGCGTGGAGGAGCTCCTTGAGGGCCTGGAGGTAGCCCGGAGGGGGCGGGATCATGCCGATGTTCATCATGATCGGTTCGACGATCATCCCGGCGATCTCGCCGCGGTTCTCGACGAGCACCTGCTCGACGGTTCCAAGGTTTCCGAACGGCACGATGATCGTCAGGTCCGCGACGGCCTGCGGGATCGACGCAGCTGCCCGAACGGACTTGGGTCGATCCACTGGGCCGACCTGGTCGTCCTCCGGGTAGACCGAGACCTGCGCAGAGTCGTGGTGCCCGTGATAGCTGCCCTCGATCTTGATCACCTTGTCGCGCCCCGTGGCGATCCGCATCAGGTGGAATGCGTCCATGGTCGACTCAGTGCCCGAGTTGTTGTAGCGCCACAACGGGATCCCGAAGCGTCGGGTCAGCTCACGCGATACCGGGATGACATCCTCGGTCGGCTGGGCGAAGTGCGTGCCCAACTTGACCCGCCGGGTCACGGCCTCGACGATCGCCGGATGAGCATGTCCGGCCAAACCAACGCCGAAGCCGCCGTGGAAGTCCGAGTACTCAAAGCCGTCGACGTCCCAGACGCGAGAACCGGCGCCGTGACTGATCCAGATCGCTGCCGGAGGCGCGTCCTGCCAAGACGAGGCAACTCCCCCGGCCAAGGAGGCACGAGCCTGCTCACGCAATGCCTGCGAGGCGGTCGTCCTATCCAGGACGATCTGCTCCTGCTCGACGATCAGCCGATCCATCGCCACCAGGTCCGCGTCGGGCGTGTGCTCCTGTTCTGCAACCGCGTGAGTCGACGCGTCGGTGAGCGTCATGCTCGGAAGCTCCGTTCGGCGGCGAGAGAGCCCTCAGATACAGGCGGTGGGTCGGCGGAGATGGGCGTGCCGTCGCGGTAGGCACGAGCCAGCTGTTGGGTGAACGCCTGAAGAACGATCTCGTGAAAGCTCGAGAACGGCCCAGGGACGAAGGAGCGGGCTGTCACTCCACGCTGCACCGACTCACAGGCCGTCCAGTCCTGTCGATTGGTCAGGTCCCAGAAGTCGACCGCGTAGGACGGGCTGAAGCCTTCAAGGTCGAAGGCCTCCGCCGGGAACAACCACTGGCACTCAACCTTGGTTCGGTCGGCCGCCAACGGTTCCATCCGATGGGTCATGACGTAGTCGGGATGCAGGCTCACCAGCAGGTTCGGCGTTACCTGCACATAGATCACGTCGCGCAGCCGGCCAGGCGGGACGCTCGGGATCGGCACACCGTGCGAGACACCGTCGAGAGACATCGTCTCGTTCCCCTCGATCAGCTCCATGTCCCCGCCGATCCAGGACCCGCGTCCGAGCATGGATTCACCCGAGGTAGGCGAGGACACGCGGCACAGCTCGGGATGGATCGACACGCAGTGGAAGCACTCGTGGTAGTTCTCCACGATCAACTTCCAGTTCGCCTCGAGTTCGTAGGCGTGCGTCGCAGCGACCATGAGAGAACGCGTGCTGTAGCGGTCGAATATCTCGCCCAACCCATCCAGATGGTCCGCCAGCGGAGCGGCGTCTCCGGACAAATTGATCATGACAAAGCCTTGCCACTCCTCGATTCGCACGCCGTTGAGCGAGAACGGCGTCCGATCCGGAACGTCATCGCGATGCAGCGGGGGAACACCCTTCAGCTCACCTTCGAAGTCATACACCCAGGCGTGGTAGGGGCACACGATCGCCTTGCCCGTGGTGGCTCCACCACACGGCAGCAATTCATGACCTCGGTGCCGGCAGGAGTTCGAGAAGCCACGCAGCACGCCATCGTTTCCTCGCACCAGCAAGACACCCTCGTCCCCGACGGTGACCGCGCGCTGCTGTCCTGACTCAGCCAGCTCATCAGCACGCCCGGCGCAGACCCAGCCGCGCCGGAACAGGAAGTCCCGCTCCCACGCCAGGACCTCCGCATCGACGTAAGCGGCTCGCGGCAGCATGCTGCCGCTCGTCTCAAGGTCGAGTACGGGCTCGAGCTGGGCCGGGTCGACCGGCGCCGGGATCGACGTTTCTACGCTGCTCATTTGACGTCCCTTCTCAGGTCGAGCGACGGAACCGGCGGCGCTTGCGGTCGCTCAGCATCTTCGTGCTGCACAGGTAGCCAGCGATGCCGGTCACACCGCCACCGCCATGCGTGGCCGAGGAACACTGGTAGAGCCCGTCGATCGGCGTCGTGTAGTCGCTGTATCCCGGGGCCGGCCGCATGTGGAACAGCTGCTCGGGGGTGAGCTCTCCGTGGAAGATGTTGCCGCCGATCAGGCCGTACTCGTGCTCCATCTCGTAGGGGCCGATCACCTGCCGGTGCAGCACCTGCTTCTTGAAACCGGGCGCCAGCTTGTCGTAGAGGTCGATGACCCTATCGGCATACGCAGCGAGCTCCTCGGGGTGCGACTCATCGCTCCAGGTGTGTGGCACCCATTGGGTGAACATGGACATCACGTTGGTCCCGTCGGGGCACAGGGTCCGGTCAACGGTCGACGGGATGACCGTGTCGCTGAAGGGAGCCGTCGCCGCCTTGCCGGCGCGGGCCTCCTGGAAGGCAGTCTCCACGTACTCGAGGGAGTCGCACAGCTCGAGGACACCCGTGTAGTCCTCCGGCGCCAGGTCGGGCGCCGAGGCGAACTTCGGCAGACCTTCGATGGCCAAGTTGATCTTCACCGTGCCGCTGCGTGACTTCCACCGCTCGATGTCCTCGACGAAGTCGGACGGAAGGTCGCGCCGATCGAGCTGACGGAGGAAAGTGATCTGCGGGTGCGTCGCAGCCACGACCAAGTCCGCCCTGATCTCGGTCCCGTCGGCCAGTGCGACCCCCACCGCCTTGCCGCCTTGCACAAGGATCCGCTCGACGGGGGCGTTGGTCCTGATCTCGGCACCGAACGATCGCGCACTGCTCGCGATCGACGCTGACACAGCCCCCATGCCACCGACGGGATAGCCCCAGGAACCCATGGTGCCGCTCATGGATCCGTCGCCGACATCGCCGATGGAGTGGTGCAGCATGACGTACGCCGTTCCGGGCTCGCACGGTCCGGCCCACGTGCCGATGACGCCGTTGATGGCCATCATCCCCTTGACCTCGGGCGACTCGAACCAGTCGTCGAGCAGGTCGGCGATGCTCATGGTGAACAAACGCGTGGTGTCTCCCACCTTGCGCACGTCGAGACCGCGCATGCCCCAGGCCAGCCTGAGCTGGTCGAGCAGGTCACCAGGCCGCTTGGAGCCGACCTTGGGCGGGCTCTTCATGAGCAGCGGCGACAAGACGTCGGCGATCCCCTTGAGCCAGGCTTCGTACTTCGGGAAGGCGTCGGCGTCCTTCGTAGAGAACTTGCTGAGCTCCTTGTGGTCGTTTGCGTGATCACCGTTGAGCAGCATCGAACGGCCATCCGGGAAGGGGATGAAGCTCGGTCCCATCGGGATGACGTTGTAGCCGTGCTCGGGCAGACGTAGCTCCCGCAGGATCTGCCCCGGCATCAGACTCATGACGTAGGACAACGCGGTGATCTTGAACTCCGGTCCCCACGGCGTCTCCGTTGTCGCCGCGCCACCGAGGTTGTCTCTTGCTTCCAAGACGAGTGGCTTCAGCCCGGCCCGAGCGAGATAGGCCGCCGTGACCAGTCCGTTGTGGCCCCCTCCGACGATGATCGCGTCATAGCTACCGCGTGCGGTGCCCGTGCCGGTCACGAGAGTTCCCTTCGTTGGCGCGGCCCCATGACCCGAGGCTCGCTGGGAACAGCCTAACTGAACGACCAGTCAGTTTGGCAAGACCGGAACGCGCCTCAGCAGGTCCGAGCGCGCCTCAGTAGGTCGGGATCCGTCGAGCAATAAGGTCGTCGGCACGCCCGGACACCTCGCTGTCGCCAGTGACCGCAGACAAGAAGTCGTCCCGCTCGAGATAGAGCAGGACACAGTCCTCATCTGCGGTGACCGTCGCGGTCCGTGGCACATCACGCAGCAGCGCAATTTCGCCGAATGGATCGCCAGGGCCGGCAGTCGACAAGGTCTCGCCGGCGAACGTCGCTGTCACGTGCCCGCTCTCCAGCACATAGAAGCGGTCGCCGGACTCACCTTCCCTGATGATCACGTCACCAGCCGGCACCTCGCGGCGGCCGAGCTGTTGGGCCACAAGTTCCAGCGACTTCGGTTCCAGTGGCGAGAACAGCGGCACCCTGCGCAGAACGGGCAGGCCTTCCGGTTCACCGAGCGTCTTGTCCAGTCGGCGTAGCCGGACCATCGCGGGCGTCACGATGACCGTGATGAACAGGGCCAGCACCGCCAGGGACCAGCGAAGACCCCACAGATGAACCATGACCGGCATCGCGACCGAGCCCAGGGCCATTGCCGTGATCAGGCCGGTCTCCAGCGCGCCGAAGACCCGCCCCATCACCGAGTCATCGGCCAACCGCTGAATGATGGTCGAAGCGTTGACGTCGACGATGGGATTGGCGAACCCGATGATGAACATCGCGAGGAAGGCGGCCCAGAGCTCTGGCCAGATCGCGGCAAGCAGGAGCGGAAGCGCCCAGAAGATGACACCGACCCCGAAGTCCGTGGCCAGCTTGCGGGCTGAGGCGCGGCCGATGGCGACCAGACCGCCCAGGACCGCTCCGACGCCGAGCACGCTGTCGAGGTAGCCGACGCCCTTGGGGCCGAAGTCGGTCATCTGAACAGCGATCTCTACGCTGAACACGATCGACGCACCTGCCACGATCGTCTGTGCGCAGTAGACGAGCGTGACCAACAACAGGTCACGGTTTCGCGCGATGACCGCAAAGCCAGCCATGGACTCAGCCAGGAACCCACCCTCGTCGGTGCCGGCAAGAGACTCAGACGCAGATCCAGACCGAGACTCAGACTCAGACTCAGACGTCAGACCTCAGACTCAGACTCAGCTTCGGCGGGCACCCGGATGCGGGAAACGATCACAGCCGACCAGGCGAAGGTGGCCGCGTTGAACACCAGGACCGCTGGCACCGAAAGGGCAGTGATCAGGATGCCGCCGAGGGCAGGGCCGACGAAGAAGGCCAGGCTCTCGATCGTGCTAGCCGTCCCGTTGGCTGCCGTCAGCTCCTCCGGACGCGACACGAGCTTGGGGAGGAGCGCAGCCACCGCAGGCCGAAACGGTGCGGCGACCAGCGAGGTCAGCGTGGCGAGCACGAAGATGAAGCCGGCCGGTGCCTCGCCCCAGATGAGCAGGGCCGACCCCACGACAAATGCACCACGAACGACATCGGTCGTGACCATCACGGCCTTGCGTGAATACCTGTCCACGATCGCCGAAGCGAACGGCGTCACGACGGCCATCAGCAGCAGCCGTACGGTCCCCCAGATGCCGACCGCGGTGACCCCGCCGACGTCATAGGCCCAGACGACGATCGCGGTCGCGTAGGCCCAGTCACCGATCGCGGAGCCGGCAAAGGCCAAGTTGATCCGACGCAGACCTGGGTTCTTGAAGACCGTCGAGAGCGAGGATCCGGTCTCGCTCAGCGCCGAACCGACTTTGGACATGCGCTCCCCCAACTCCAAGACTCGACCCGCACACGAGACGACGCGGGCACGAACCTAGTGCTCTGCTCAGCTAGGCACAGCGCTTCGTCGATATTCGGACCTGGCCTGGTTGACCCGTGTTTGGCAGACTGGCCGGCGGCTGACTGTCTGTTCAGTCAGTTGACTCGAAAGGACCCGCCGTGGACTTCGCCTACTCCCCACAGCTCGCAGACCTCTCCGACCGGGCGACCCGGTTGGTCGCGGCGATCGAGCCGTTCGAGTTGAGCTGCGAGTTCGACAACGGCCTCGACGCCAACGCGCACGAGACGATAGCCAGTGCCGTACGGGCCGAGTCTCTGCACGCCATCAACATGCCGACCGAGTGGGGAGGCCAGGGACTCACCTTGCTCGAGCAGGTCGTGGTCCAGGAGCGGCTCGGACGGTTGACCAATGCGCTGTGGGACTGCGTCTGGCGGCCGGCGAACGCCCTCAAGGCCTGCACCGAACAGCAGCGCGAGCGGTGGCTGCTTCCGGGGATCCAAGGCCAGCGCCGAGACGCGGTGGCGATCACCGAGGAGCTGGCGGGCAGTGACCCGCTGGCCATGCGGACGACCGCGCGGCGAGACGGCGACGACTGGGTCATCGACGGGGTCAAGTGGTTCGTGACGGTGGGCGACGTCGCCGACTACCTGCTCGTCCTAGCCCTTGCGGGTGAGGATCGGGCCGCCACCATGTTCCTGGTCGACAAGGACACCCCAGGTGTTTCGATCGCCCGAACTCCGCGCTACATGCACACGTTCGTCTACGAGCACCCCGAGTTCGTCCTGGACGGCGTGCGAGTGAGTGACAGCCAACGCCTAGGCGAGATCGGCCAAGGCTATGAGCTGACGCGCGACTGGTTCACCGAGGAGCGGTTGATGATCGGAGCTCGTACGATCGGCGCAGCCGAACGGGCCTTGCAAGAGGCAACCGCCTGGGCGACAACGCGCGAGCAAGGTGGCACAACGATCGCGAACCACCAGCTCATCCAAGGCATGCTCGCCGACTGCGCCGTCGACATTGCCACCAACCGAGCGCTGGTCCACCAGGTCGCCTGGGAGGGGAGCCAGGGGATGGATCGCAAGACCCTGCACGCCAAGGCTGCGCTGGTGAAGCTGGCCGCGTCCGAGGCCGCGGGACGCGTCGTAGACCGCTGCGTCCAGATCTTCGGGGGGCGCGGCTACATGCGTGAGTACGCCGTCGAGCGGCTCTACCGCGAGCTACGCGTCGATCGGATCTGGGAAGGCACCTCCGAGGTTCAACGCCTGATCATCGCCAACGAGATGGTCAAACGCGGTACGGATGCTCTGCTCTCCCTGTCCCGACCGCCCGCCGCTCCCCAGGCGTAGCCGGACTCGATCCGCGCCAGACCACAGACTCATCACGATTTGGTCCGCATGAACCCCAGTGCGCGCACCGTGACTGACAATGGCCCAGCAAACACCACCCTTGTCATCGGCGCTCGTTCTCGACAGACTTAACTGAACAACCAGTCAGGAGAGCCCGACTACGGAGACCCGACAGCCCCTTGCTCCCAGGAGGACCCGGCATGCCTTTCGATCCCAAGCCCACCGACCGAGCCCCGCAGAGGCGACCGCAGCTGGCCCGCCGCGACGTCCTCCGGCTCGGAGGCTTGGCCGCCGCTGGCCTGACGGCCGCACCCCTGCTATCCGCCTGCTCGCGCGACTCGAACAACACCGCCACCACTGGCGGCACCGGCGCCTCAGGCGGCACCGGCGACGGGCCTTACCCGCTGGCGCGCCCGGATGCGCCGGTCACCCTGCCGATCTTCGACGACACCCCGGCGATTGCCAGCGGGCAACAGATCGAGAAGGTCTCCGCGCTGCGCGTGCTGAACTACGCCGACTACATCGCCCCCAAGGTGAAGAAGCAGTTCGGGCAGAAGTACGGCGTGGAAATTCAGGTCACTCCCTACAACAACTATGACGAGATGCTCACCAAGCTCACCGCGCCCGGCGCCGCGTTCGATGTCGTCTTTCCAGGGCCGAGCTATCTGAGCCGCATGGTCTACGGCAAGCTCCTGCAGCCTCTCCAGCATTCCTACGTACCCAACCTGAAGAACGTCTGGCCGGAGTACGAGGACCCGTGGTACGACCAGGGCTCGCAGTACACGGTGCCCTACACCGTCTACACCAGCGGTATCGGATATCGCACCGACCGCGTCACCGACCCCTCCGAGGGTTACAAGATGCTGTGGAACAGCGCTTACTCCGGCAAGATGGGCGTTCTCGACGATGCCGGCGAAGCGCTCGCTATGGCGATGCTGGCCTGGGACATCACGCGTGACATCAACACGGCCGATCCCGCGCTGGTCCAAGCCGCCCAGGACAAGCTGGACGAGCTGATCCCGCTCGGGGTGAAGGTCGACATCACGCAGTACGAAACGATCGCAAGCGGCAAGTTCACGGTTCACCAAGCCTGGTCGGGCGACATGATCGCAGCCAGGTGGTATCTGCCGAAGGGTGTGAGCACCGACGTCCTTGGCTACTGGGTCCCCGAGGCCAACACCGACCGCGTGATCGGGAACGACAACATGGCGATTCCCGCGTCCTCCCCATCACCTGTCCTGGCACACACCTTCCTCAACGAGCTGCTCGACAACGATGTCTCCGAGCTGAACTTCAGCTGGAACGGCTACCAACCCCCCCTCACGAAACTGACCGCCGACTATCTCATCAAGCAGGACTACATCAAGTCGAACATGATGCCCGCGGTCGTCGTCCCCGCAGATTTCGCCTCAGAGCTCCAGTTCTTCGAGCGACCGCCTGCGGTAGAGAACATGTGGCTGGCCGCCTTCCAGGCGTTCCAGAGTGGCGGCTGAGGTTTTAGCGGGGGGGCGACGCGACGCCTCGACCCGCTTTCTATGGCCGATCCTCGCGCTTCCGGGAACGGTCTGGCTCATCTTGCTCTTCCTGGTGCCGTTCTACGGGATCATGGCGGTCGCCTTCTCGAGCCAGCTCGACCTCCTCGGTCAGCCCATCCCCGAATGGAACCCTGCCTACTGGGACTTCAGCGTCATGCAGTCGGTGCTCAGCCAGTCGGTGGATGGGATATATCGGTCGGCCTGGGAGCACACGTTCATCTACTGCGCTATCGCCATGTCGATCTGCGTCCTGGTGGGCTACCCGGTCGCCTACTACGTGGCGCGTCTCGCAGGCGGCAACCGTGGCCTGCTGCTCGCGCTGATCCTGGCCCCGTGGTGGATCAACTACCTCACCCGAATGCTCGCGTGGGTCGGGATCCTCGGCGACGAGGGCTACGCCAATGACATCGTCACCAAGTTCGGGTTCGCCAAGGTCGACTGGCTGGGCGGGCAGTGGTACGTCGTCGTCGCCGGCCTGGTCTACGGCTACTTGCCGTTCTTCATCGTCCCGCTCTACGCCTTCCTCGACCGCATCGATCAGCGCATGATGGAAGCCTCGCGCGACCTGGGTGCTAACGGCTTTCGTACCTTCTTCCGGGTGACCTTGCCATTGAGTCGGGTCGGTCTGATCACCTCGCTGGTCATCACGGCCCTTCCGATGTTCGGCGACTACTACACGAACACCCTCGTCTCGAACTCTCCGACCACCGTCATGATCGGCAACTCGATCGAGAGGTCGATCCAAAGCGGCTTCTCCAGGTCACAAGGAGCCAGCCTGGTTCTGCTGCTGTCGGCGGTTCTCCTCGTGTTCATGGCGTACTACCTGACCATGACCATACGAACATCACGGGCGGCTCGATGACCACCATCGGGATCGACTCGCCGGACGCCTCTAAGGCATGGGACGAACGCGGTCGCTACGTCCCCCCACCGACATCGGTGAAGCCAGCCAAGAAGGGGTTCGTTCCGCCTTGGCGAAACCCTTGGCGCCGCCCCTACGTCCTGGCGACGATCACCTGGGTCTACGTGGCCTGGAGCCTCGTGCCAGTCCTCATTGCGATTCAGTTCTCGTTCAATGACTCCCGGTCTCGAAGTTCGTGGAACGGATTCACCACCGACTGGTATTGCTGCGGGGGCCCCGACTCCATTGCCGCCGGTGCATCCGTTGCCGAAGACCCAGCGCTGCTCCTCTCGCTGAAGAACAGCCTGATCCTCGGTGTTCTGGCCACTCTCATCTCGGTGCCCATCGGCACTGCGCTCGCCCTGGGCCTGACCAGGTGGCGCTCCCGGACCAGCAACGTGGCCAACGGCGTCTCGCTGTTCCCCCTCGTTACACCCGAGCTCGTTCTCGGATCAGCGCTCTACCTGGTGATCACCAACCTCTACGTCGGGATCGGACTCGGTCGTACGGCGCTGCTGCTCGGCCACATCACGTTCTCGATCTCATTCATCCTGGTCATCGTGCGTGGTCGACTGGTCAGCATCGGCCCCGAGTTCGAGACCGCAGCTCAAGATCTAGGCGCCACGCGCATGCAGGCGATCCGCACCATCCTGCTTCCACTGCTGGTTCCCGCCATCTTCGCAGCGGCGATGATCACCTTCGCCGCGTCACTCGACGACTTCGTTGTGAGCAACTTCCTGTACGGCGACGCGAGCAACATCACCGTCCCGGTCTTGCTGTACAGCGCGGTCAAGGCGGCGCCGTCCCCGGCCCTCAATGCTCTGGCCACCATCTTGCTGGTCGGAACGATGACCGCCCTGGTGCTCGCCTACATCGTCTTGCGGTTGCGAAGAAGGGGCGAGGGAGGCTCAGCCCTGGACGACCTGGCCGGCATCGAGATGTAGCTTCAGTCGCAGACTGGATCGAGCACAGCACGCCTCTCGGCTGAACCGACTCAGCCGGCCGCAGCCACCGGGCCACTGTCGGTCCACGCGTGGTCCTCGGAGTGCTCGAGCACTCGCAAGGCGTCGGAGAGCATGCGCACGCGGCAGGCGTCACCGGAGCTCCACGGCTCCTCGTGCACGGCATTGGTGACCAGGGACTGCACGGAGGAACCATCCGGCAGTCGTACAAACACCTGCGAGGTCGAGCCCAGGTAGACCACGCGTTCGACCATCCCCGGCACCCGGTTGTCCCCGGTGCCGTCACCCTCTTCGAGGTGGATGCTCTCCGGGCGGATGACCGCCCGCCCCAGCCCAGTCGGGAACCCCTCTGGAATCTGAGCATCAAGGGTGAACTCACCCAGGCGGACACGGCCTGTTCCTCCGCCGCCGGACTCGACCGTGACATCCAGCAGGTTGGCGACACCGAGGAAGTCGGCGACGAACTCGCTGCGCGGAAACTGGTAGATGTCGCGCGGGGCGCCGAGCTGCATGATCCGCCCCAAGCTCATGACTGCCAGTCGGTCCGACATCTCCAGGGCTTCCTCCTGGTCATGGGTGACAAAGACGAAGGTGATGCCGACCTCGCGCTGAAGGCTTGTGAGCTGGGCTCGCAATGAGTGGCGGAGCTTGGCGTCCAACGCGCCGAGTGGCTCGTCGAGCAGCAACACCGAGGGCTCGAGCACGAGGGCTCGGGCCAGTGCGACCCGCTGCTGCTGGCCTCCCGAGAGCTGGCTGGGACGGCGCTTGGCATATTCCGACATCTCCACGAGCTCAAGGGCGGCATCCACCTTCGGCTTCCGCTCGCCCTTGCTCACATCCGCCCAGCGCAGCCCGTACTCGACGTTCTTCCACACATCCATGTGTGGGAACAGCGCGTAGCTCTGGAAGACGGTGTTCACCGGCCGCTTGTGCGGCGGGGTCTGGGCCACGTCGGTGCCATCGATCATGATCTGGCCGTCCGTGGGCTGCTCGAAACCGGCCAACATCCGAAGGGTGGTCGTCTTGCCGCAGCCGGAAGGCCCGAGCAGCGAGA
The DNA here is from genome assembly GCA_963819985.1 of uncultured Actinomycetota bacterium. Lineage (GTDB taxonomy): Bacteria > Actinomycetota > Actinomycetes > DATJPE01 > DATJPE01 > JANPBY01. Next base: position 520,679 of record CAWFYH010000004.1, read on the forward strand.
AGAACTCTCCCGAAGCGATGTCGAGGTCGATCCCGTCCACCGCGATCGAGCCGCCCTCGAACTCCTTGCGGAGCCCTCGAATCGCGATCGATCCGCCGCCGGTCCCCTTCGCGTCGTCAGTCATGAACAGGAGTTTAGGTGTGCTCGCCATCCTGCGCGCAGACAATGCTGAGTATTCAGACAGGCTCTCGCTACTCTGCTCGGGATGAGCGAACACGGCACCGCGGAGGGGCACAGCGCCGCCGAGCTGGACGCCGCTCTCGGGCTCACCCGGGCCGCCGACGACGGCAACCGAGCGGTCTTGCGCCTGGACCCGTCCGATTTGGCCATCGGCGCCACGGACCCGGTCGCCTACCTGCACGGCGGCGCACTGGCGACGTGCGTCGACACAGCCGCCTGGGAGGCCGTCGTGAAGGAGAGCGCCGAGAGCTGGGTGGTGGCCGACCTGCGTATCGACTTTCTTCGGTTGGCCCGGGCGGAGCCGCACCGAGTCTCCGCGGTCGCTCGAAGGGTCGGTCGGTCACAGGCTGTGGCCGACGTCGAAATCGCGTCGTGGGACGACCCCGGACGTGTGGTGGCCCTCGGCCGAGTCGCCCTGACCAGGGTCGGTTGAGTCAGCCGACGGTGAAGGTCCTGGGCGTCGAGCAGTCGCTCACGTTGCCTGCGGCATCCTCGGCCTCGGCGCTGACGGAGTACGTCTCCGGGGTCAGCGGACCGAGCGCGATGCCAGCCGCACCGAAGGCACCGGCTGTCACCGATCCCACGGCCGGACCGGTGCAGTTGGAGCTGAGATAGACCGTCACCGTGCTGCCGGGTTCGGCCGTACCCGTGGCCAGCGGGTCTTGATCCGGACCGTCGGGGATCGGCTCGACCTCTGGCGCATCCGGGGCGGTGGTGTCGACCTCGAAAGCGAACGGGTCGGAGCAGTCCCCGATATTGCCTGCGCCGTCGGTCGCCCGCGCGACCACCTGGTGTTGGCCATCGGCCAGGTTGGGGAGCCCACTGATCCCTGGTCCGGCAAACGTTGCGGCCGAGCCCGCCGCATCTGCACCGCCCGCGCAATTCGCCCCGACCCATACCTGCACCTGAGAGCCGGCTTCCGCCGTACCCCTGACCAGCGGTGCGGAATCAGTCGTGGGTGACCCGCCGACGATGCCCAGTCCGGTCGGCTTGTCCGGGCCGATGGTGTCGATCACCAGGGGTAGCTCGCTACAGGAGCTCACGTTCCCGGCAGCGTCAGTTGCGTTGAACCGGATCGTGTGGGGCACATCGGGTGTCAGCGGCCCCACTGAGACACCAGCAGCAAGCTCAGCCGGCGTGAAGATACCGATGGGGGTTGCGGAACAATTGGTGTCGACGAACACCTTGACCTGGGAACCCGCCTCAGCGTGGCCCGTGACCTTCGGCGAAAGGTCTTGGGTCGGGCTGGTCGGCACCGATGCCAAAGCGTCGGGGGCGTCTGGGGCGATGTCGTCATGGACGTAGGTGAACGGGTCGGAGCAGGCAGTGTCCGTGCCACCAACGGTGTTGGTGGCACGCACCGACACGACATTTGCGGTGTTGGCCGTCATCGGCACCGTGATTCCCGGGTCTGCGAACTCCGTCGCCGAACCTGAGGCGATCGGTGTGTCGCTGCACGAACCGTTCCCGAAGACCTGAACAGTCGATTCCGCCGGCGCGATCCCGATCAGCTTGGGGTTCTGGATCGGGCTGGGACTCGGCGGGTTAGAGGACAGGATCTGCGGCTGCAACGGGCCATCGTCGTCAAGCAGGGTCATCGACGTGGGGTGCGACGGCAGCTTGACGTGGGAAGGTTTCGACCAGGCGATCGTGAAGGTCTCGTCGGGCTCATCCTTTGCGTCGCCAAACACGTCAACCTTGATCTTCTTGGTCGTTTGCCCTGGCTTGAAGTTGAGGACGGCGCTTCCGCCGGCGAGGTCGGTGCCGAGCGAAGCCGCACCGCTGATGAGCTTGTAGCGCGCCGAGATGGGCTTGCCGCTGGGCGCCGACAGCACAACGGCGATCTTTCGCTTGATCGGCAACGTCGAGGTGCCCTCGATCACCGTCCGGGTCGGCACGGTGATCTTGGGGCGCGGATCGTCGTCGCGAATCGTCGCGGTGGCATTGGGTTTGGCGATCTTGACCCCGCCGGACGCCTTGCTCAGGCGGACTCGGAAGGTCTCCTTGAACTCGTCGAGGGCGTCGGCGTTGACCCGCACGAACAGCACTGTCGAGGTCGCGCCCTTGGGGATGCTGGCCTTGGTGCCCTTGCGCACTGGCTTGAAGTCTCCAGCCGACGCCGAGGCAGTTCCCGCCTTGGTGCGCCAGGAGAAGGTGATCTTCTTGGGGGCCGGCTTCGACAGCCGTACCGAAAATGCCACGAGCCCCTGACCACCGGTGCCCTCGACCAGTGTCGCGTCGTAGACGCGCAGCTTCAGGGTGGCCGCGGAGGCTGGTGGCGCTGCCACGACAACTGTCGCCAAACCGAGCGTCACCGCGACGAGCGCCACCCACAGACGGCGTACGGCTCGCGGCACGTGGCACTCCCCCGGCGGAACGGGACCTGCTGGCTGATCGGCAGCTGACGTGCACCCACGATGCCAGACCAGCGCCACTTCTCGAAACCGGCGAGTGGACCCCCGCCGATGGGCCGATCGGGTGACCCAGCTCCCCTACCAAATGCGAGAAGGGCGGTCCCCCATCGGGGGACCGCCCTTCTGGACTTCGTCGTCCTCACGCGCTCCGCGGCCAACCGCAAACCCCGCGGTCGTCCACTTCGCGCGCTCGTCCTAGAAGTCCAAACCTCCTGGACCTCGTCGTCCTCACGCGCTCCGCGGCCAACCGCAAACCCCGCGGTCGTCCACTTCGCGCGCTCGTCCTAGAAGTCCAAACCTCCTGGACCTCGTCGTCCTCACGCGCTCCGCGGCCAACCGCAAACCCCGCGGTCGTCCACTTCGCGCGCTCGTCCTAGAAGTCCATACCTCCCATGCCACCGTCTCCACCCATCGGCGCCGCCGACGCCTTCTCGGGCTTGTCGGCGATGACCGCCTCGGTGGTCAAGAACAGCGCCGCGATGGATGCGGCGTTCTGCAGCGCGGAGCGCGTGACCTTGGCGGGATCGATGATCCCTTCCTTGATCAGGTCGACGTACTCGTTGGTCGCGGCGTTGAGGCCGAAGCCCGAGTCCAGGCCACGCACCTTCTCTGCAACGACGCCGCCTTCGAGGCCGGCGTTGATCGCGATCTGCTTGAGCGGCGCCTCGACGGCGATCTCGACGATCCGGGCACCGGTCGCTTCGTCACCCTCGAGCTCGAGCTTGGCGAAGGCAGCCTTGGAGGCCTGCAGCAGCGCGACGCCGCCACCGGCGACGATTCCCTCTTCGACAGCCGCCTTGGCGTTGCGTACGGCGTCCTCGATGCGGTGCTTGCGCTCCTTGAGCTCGACCTCAGTGGCCGCGCCCGCCTTGATGACGGCCACGCCACCAGCGAGCTTGGCGAGCCGCTCCTGCAGCTTCTCGCGGTCGTAGTCGGAGTCGCTCTTGTCGATCTCCGCACGGATCTGGTTGACCCGACCGGCGATCTGCTCTGCATCGCCAGCGCCCTCGACGATGGTCGTCTCGTCCTTGGTGACGACGACCTTGCGGGCACGGCCAAGCAGCTCAACACCGGTGGACTCCAGCTTGAGCCCGACCTCTTCGGAGATGACCTGGCCACCGGTCAGGATCGCGATGTCCTGGAGCATGGCCTTGCGGCGGTCACCGAAGCCGGGAGCCTTGACGGCCGCCGAGCGGAAGGTGCCGCGGATCTTGTTGACGACCAGAGTCGCGAGCGCCTCGCCCTCGACGTCCTCGGAGAGGACGACCAGTGGCTTGCCGCTCTGCATGACCTTCTCCAGAATCGGAAGCAGGTCCTTGACCGCGGAGATCTTCTGGTTGGCGATGAGGATGTAGGCGTCCTCCAGGACGGCCTCCATGCGCTCGGCGTCGGTGACGAAGTAGGGCGAGATGTAGCCCTTGTCGAAGCGCATGCCCTCGGTGAGCTCGAGCTCGAGGCCGAAGGTGTTGGACTCCTCGACGGTGATGACGCCTTCCTTGCCGACCTTGTCCATCGCCTCGGCGATCATGTCGCCGATCTGGGGGTCAGCAGCCGAGATCGAGGCCGTCGCAGCAATCTGCTCCTTGGTCTCGACCTCCTTGGACATGCCGAGCAGCTGCTCGCTCACAGCGTCGACAGCCTTCTCGATACCGCGCTTGAGCGCCATCGGGTTGGCGCCGGCGGCTACGTTGCGGAGGCCCTCACGGACCATCGCCTGTGCCAGCACGGTGGCGGTGGTGGTGCCGTCACCAGCGACGTCGTCGGTCTTCTTGGCGACCTCCTTGACGAGCTCGGCGCCGATCTTCTCGTAGGGATCCTCGAGCTCGATTTCCTTGGCGATGGAGACGCCGTCGTTCGTGATCGTGGGGGCGCCCCACTTCTTCTCGAGCACGACATTGCGGCCCTTCGGGCCGAGCGTGACCTTGACGGCGTCCGCCAGGGTGTTCATGCCCCGCTCGAGGCCACGACGAGCTTCCTCGTCGAATGCGATGATCTTGGCCATGGGGTGTCCGTCCTCCAGGAACGAATCGGCCGGGTGCGGCAACGCCCGCGACGGACGGCCCGTGCTGGTGCACTGGCCTCGTCCCCGCGCGCCCGGCGGCTTGGGTTGTCACTCTCAGGGTCGGAGTGCTAACCCATTATTAGCACTCTCCGGTGCCGAGTGACAACCCGGCCGAGGCCCCGTCCTTCTCCACCACCCGCGCTTCACCCGCTGGAGCATCCCTCTGAGCGTCGCGAAATCAACATAAACCGGACAGAACGTCACGAGTCAGGGTGCGTCTGCCGGGTGACGCGCCGAAAACGTGGGCGGAGGAGAACTGGTCAGGGGATGACGCGGACGTCCTCAGCCTGGGGGCCCTTCTGACCTTGGGTGATCTCAAGCTCGACGCGCTGGTCGGCCTCCAATGTGCGAAACCCGTCACTTTGGATCGCGCTGTAGTGGACGAAGACATCCTGCCCGCCGTCCACGGCGATGAAGCCGTAGCCCTTCTCCCCGTTGAACCACTTGACGGTGCCTTCGGCCATGCTGCGCTCCCGATCGGTGTCGTACGTCTCCCGCACTGCAACAACGAGACGAGAGTAGTGCGCCGATCCTTGCGGAACCAGGCTCAACTGGCTGCAGGTTGCGGGGGCAGGTCGAACTCGTCGTTGGTCATTCTCAGCAGGGCCACTGAAGCTCCCGCAAATCCCACCGCGGCCACGGTCAGGCCTGCGGCGATGAGCACGTTGTTGACGCTGAAGAACGGATGCGTGAAGGTCCCGAAGATCAGGGCCATGCCCATCCACGCGGGAGCCGCCTTGCTGCGCCATAGCGCGAATCCGAGCAGCGGCAGACCGATCAGGATCGCGATGATGAAACCCAAGGATGCGAGCTGCTGGATCGGATTGGCCTCAAACGCATCCTCCAACGCGGAGATGGCCGACACGTCCAGCCCGTGCTGGGCTATGGCCAGCGCGTCATCATCCCCGCCGCGCAACACGGCGACCGCAGACAGGAGCCCACCAGCTCCCAGCACTGCGCCAATCGTCGTCAGTCGAGGCGCGCCGCGGCGGGACACCCAGGCCACGGCCACGATCGCCGGAACGATGAGCACGACGAACGCTGCGTCAAACCACTGCAGCACCTCCATCCGCTGCTGATGGGCCGCGAAGGCTGCCACTCCGTCCGCCAGTGGGACGTCCCCCTTGCCTGGGTAGAGCAGGTAGTTCACTGCCTTCGCCAGCATGGGCAACGGTGCAATGACCGCGAGCAGGATCCGCCAGAAGCCGCGCCAGTCGTGGAGGGCGGCAGCCGACGGCCGATCTGCAGAGGACGTTGAACGGCCTGCGGAGCTGATCGTCATGGGGACCTCCAGGGACGGCGGGAATCTGTCGGAGGCAACCCTGGGTCGCACGAAGTGATCCGTCATGGGAGCACCGGCCCAAAATCCCCCGGACGAACCCGGGCCAATTAGGTGCCTGCTCCTATGTCCAGCACCCTCCAGCGGGGCCACAATGAACCATGGTCGCTGCGGCCCGTGGCCCGATGGCCGTGTTGGGGGTGACGGTCGGGATTTCGGTCGCGGCCTGGTGGGCCTGGTTCATCGCAGGCAACACCTTCGCGGGATCTATCGAAACCTATCTGCTGTCAAACACGACGCTGGCCGTCACGTTCACAGCGTTCGGGGTGCTCGTCCTGGCCCATCGTCCCAGGCACACCATCGGTCGGCTGTTCATGGCCTTCGGTGCTTGCTATCTCGTGAGCGTCGCCTGCTTAGGTCTCGTCTCCGGTGCCTTTGCGCTATCCCCTGCCTGGGAGCGGTGGATCACCGTCGTCGGGATCACCGTCTGGATCCCCGCACCCTTGGTGGTCCTTCCGCTGATCCTCCAGCTGTTCCCCGACGGACGCCCGCTTTCCTCGCGCTGGCGCCCCGTCGTGGCAGTTACTCTCGCCCTGACCTTGACCGCGCCGTTGCTGGCCCTGGCCCCAGGAGCGATCGAGGAAGAACCGATCGCTGACGCCAGTCCGCTACTGCCTGCTCGGGGCGGCGAGGCGGTCCAAGCCGTCCTACCGTTCTTCGGCGCTCTGGCCGCGGCGACCCTGCTGCTCAGCCTCGGCTCCCTGGCCCTCCGGGCGCGAAGGTCGGACGGAGTGCAGCGGCTGCAGGTTATGTGGCTGGTTTGGGCGGTCGCCGTCTTTGTCGTGCTCAACGCGCAACGCCTGGTCACTACCGACGGCCCGATCCTGTTCTTGCTGACCCTGGCGCTGATCCCGGCGGCCGGCACGGTGGCCATCGTGCGCTACCACCTCTACGACATCCGCCTGATCGTCAACCGATCTGCGGTCTACGGGATCCTCACGCTGGGCGTCGTCCTTGCGTACCTGTCTCTCGTGGCTGTGATCGGCACGTTGGTCGGGGATCACACGCGGGCTGGGGCCCTGCTAGCAACGGGTGTGGTCGCTGTGGCCTTTGCCCCAGCACGTGCGCGCGTGCAAGCGCGCGTCGACCACGTGATGTACGGCCGCCGCCGCGATCCCGCGGAGGCCGCCGCCCGCGTCGTGGTTCGCCTGGGCGACGGTCTCGATGGCGTGCTGAGGGCGATGTGTGAAGCGCTGGCGCTGCCCTACGCGGCGGTCAGCTCGAACGGGCGCATCGTCGCCTCGCACGGTGTGCTCCCGGATCTTCGTCATACCTTCGCCCTCGATGCCCCAGAAGGCCTCGGGGCTGACCTGCTCGTGGGTCTGAGAATCGGCGAGTCAAGGCTGTCCAACGCCGACGAACGAACCCTGGATCTGCTGAGAGCACCGATCTCGGTCGCTTGGCAAGCCATGATCCTTTCGGAGGATCTCCTCGACTCCCGAGCGCGCATCGTCACCGGCCGGGAGGAGGAACGACGTCGCTTGCGGAGAGATTTGCACGACGCCCTCGGCGGCTCGCTGACCGCTGTGAGCCTCAAGGTCGACGCCGCACTCAACCTCAGGAAGGCGGATCCCCAGCGGTCCTACGAGCTGTTGACGGGGGTGCGGGCCGACCTGACAGCACTGATCGACGACATCCGTCGACTCGTGCACGCGCTGCGTCCCCAACCGCTGGACGAGCTCGGGCTCATCGGTGCCCTTCGGGAGCGAGCCGATCATGCATGGAGCCGAGAAGACGGCACCTTCCTCGTCACCATCGACGCGCCTGACCCGATGCCTGCGATGCCTGCGGCCGTGGAGGTAGCGGCCTATCGGATCGCCTCCGAGGCCGTGACCAACACCATGCGGCATGCCCAGGCCCGCCACTGCGCCGTCACGATGCGTGTGGACGGCGACCTCTTCCTCGAGGTCAGGGACGACGGGACGGACTGCACCAGGCCCTGGCGGCTCGGCGTGGGCCTGACGTCGATGACCGAGCGCGCGAGCGAGCTGGGCGGACGACTGGTGGCCGGCCCGACGGACCACGGCGGCCGGGTCCACGCGGTGCTCCCCTTGGACCCCGCATGACTGTCGAGCAGACGCCTGCTGACTCCCCCGCTGCCGAATTCTTGACTGCTGACAGCCCGATCCGGCTGGTCATCGTCGACGACCACCCGCTCATGCGCGACGCGCTGCGGGCGTTGATGAGTTCGCTTCCCGACTTCGTGGTGGTCGGTGAAGCAAACGACGGGCTGACCGCGGCGAAAGAGGTCCAGCTGACCCGGCCCGACGTCGTGATCATGGACCTGCACCTGCCAGGGGCCAGTGGCATCGAGGCCACCCGAGCCATCCGCGAGAACTCACCCGGCACGAAAGTTCTCGTGCTGACCATGCTGGAGGACGATGACTCGGTCTTTTCAGCCATGCGCGCCGGCGCAGCGGGCTACGTGGTCAAAGGCGCGCAGCAGGACGAGATCGTGCGGTCGATTCGTTCGGTCGCTGCTGGCCAGGCCGTGTTCGGTCCATCCATCGCCGAACGCATCAGGGACTACTTTGCGCGCGGCAGCGCGAGGGCCACCCCCCGCGCCCCCTTCCCAGAGCTGACCCCGCGAGAACGCGAGATCCTCGACCTCGTGGCTCAGGGGCGGTCCAACTCATCGATCGCGCAGATATTGGTGATCAGCACCAAGACGGTCAGTAACCACATCTCCGCCATCTTCGCCAAACTGGCCGTGGCGGATCGCTCCGAGGCCATCGTTCGGGCCCGCCAGGCCGGCCTCGGAGGCACGACGGACTGAGTGGCTGATCGAAGATTCAGCCTCCGGCAACAGCAGGTATGACCGAGACCGAACATCCGTCGGGAGTCGCCGTCCCGAGTCCCTCGGCGAACCGTACGTCGTCGTCGTTGACGTAGACATTCACGAAGCGCCTCAGCTTGCCCTCGTCGTCGAGCACGCGAGCCCCGATCCCGGGGTGCGCGCCGTCCAGCGCCGCCACCACCTCCGCGACCGTGCCACCGTCGACCGACACCTCAGCGGCGCCGCCGGTGTATTGGCGCAGGATGGTCGGAACCCGAACGGTGACGCTCATCAGGACACAACCTCTCGGAAGGCTTCTAGGGACGGGCTGATCGTGGCAGACGGCCCGACCACCGGGGCGACCGCATCGAGGGTTTTCAGCCCCTCCCCGGTATTCAGGATGACCGTCTCCGCCGACGGATCCAAGGCCCCACTCGCCAGCAGCGCACGCAGGACGGCGACGGTCACTCCGCCCGCGGTCTCCGCAAAGATCCCTTCCGTCTCGGCAAGCAGCCTGATCCCTTCGACCACCTGCTCGTCCGAGACGTCGCCGACGGCGCCGCCCGTCCGGCGAACCACGTCGAGGGCGTACGGCCCGTCCGCGGGATTGCCGATGGCCAACGACTTGGCGATCGTCTGCGGGCGCACGGGGCGGACCACGTCATGACCGGCACGCCAAGCCTGGGCCACTGGTGAGCAGCCGGTCGCCTGGGCGCCGAAGACGCGGCACGGCGTCCCCTCCACCAACCCCAGGGAGGCCAGCTCCCGGAAGGCTTTGTCGACCTTGGTCAGCAACGAGCCGGACGCGACCGGAGAGACGATCTGCTCAGGAAGCCGCCAGCCGAGATCCTCGGCCACCTCGTATCCGACGGTCTTGGACCCCTCGGCGTAGTAGGGCCGCAGGTTGACGTTGACGAAGCCCCAGTCGGACTTGTCCGGCTCTCCCGCGATCTCCGAGCACAGCCGGTTGACGTCGTCGTAGGTGCCGTCGACAGCGACCAGCGTGCCGCCATACACGGCCGTGGTCAGCACCTTGCCCGCCTCGAGGTCGGACGGGATGACCACCACGGAGCGCAGGCCCGCTCGGGCGGCTGCAGCTGCCACGGCGTTGGCCAGGTTGCCCGTGGAGGCACAAGCGATGGTGCGCACCCCAAGAGGGCGAGCGGCGGCGAGAGCGACGGCGACCACCCGGTCCTTGAACGAGTGCGTGGGGTTGCCGCTGTCGTCCTTCACCCACAACGTCTTCATACCGAGGGCGCGAGCCAGGTTGTCGGCCCGCACGAGCTGAGTCCGGCCGGGCGCCAGGTTTGGCCGATCGGCGACGTCGGTCGGCACCGGGAGGAGGTCGCGGTAGCGCCAGATCGAATTCGGTCCGGCCGCGATCCGCTCACGGATCTGCGGCCCAGGATCCAGTTCGTAGGCCACCTCGAGCGGCCCGAAACAGTCCTCGCACGCATAGCGCGCCCCGAGGGAGTAGGTGCCTCCGCACTCGCGGCAGGTCAATCCGGTGGCTGGGCCCAAGGAACCGGGCGCGAGATCGGTATGGGCAGTAACGTCGATCGATGTAGTCACGCGAGAAGCCTTTCTCCTCATCTTCCCCGGCGAAGCGCTCCGGGACGGACGTGGCACCTGTCGTGGTCCGCGACGCGATCTGAGTTCCATCAGGAACTGAGTTCCATCAGGATCTGAGTTCCATCAGAAGATTGCGCTGCGCGGTGCGATGGTTGCCGGGGCTTCGTCGGGCCGTATCCCTCTGCCCCTCTGGATGAGCGGTATGAAGTTGTCACTCGGCGCCTGACGTGGCAGGTGAGCCGTGCGTGTTGGAGACTGTAGCGAAGCCAGCACCGCCGTCCGTTGACCGTCCGGCTGGCGAGACAGCACAGACAGCACCAGATAGCCGGCACCAGCAACGACCAGGAGGCGTTCGTGCGGCCCGACGTGACGCGCTGGTTCGCCCGGAGCACCTCAGTCGCGTCCGACTGGCCGTTGGCGCAACTGCTCGACGTCAAGGCCAACACGTCGGTCAGCGTGGTCTTGCCGGCTCTCGACGAGGAAGCGACCGTCGCGGCCATCGTGAACACGATCGTCACCGAGCTCGGAAGCGGCCCGTCGGCGCTCGTGGACGAGGTAGTCGTCATGGACAGCGGCAGCAGCGACCGTACGGCCGCAGTCGCCGCCGCGGCCGGAGCGCGCGTCGTGCGTGGCGACAGCGTGCTGCCCCAGCTTCCCTACGTCGTCGGCAAGGGCGAAGTCCTCTGGCGATCCCTGGCCGCGACGAGCGGGGACGTCGTCGTGTTCATCGACGCCGACCTCGAGTCCTTCTCCTCGAGCGTGGTCACGGGGCTGCTTGGGCCGCTGCTCACCGACCCGACCGTGGAGCTGGTCAAAGGTTTCTACGACCGTCCACTGCGCGACGGCGATTCACTGCTGGCCAACGGCGGTGGACGCGTCACGGAGTTGGTCGCCCGGCCCATCCTCAACCTGCACTGGCCCGAGCTGGCAGGTGTCGTGCAACCGTTGGTCGGTGAATACGCCGCGCGCCGCAGGTTGCTCGAGGCGCTGCCGTTCCCGACCGGCTATGGCATCGAGCTGGCGATGCTCATCGACACTCTCCAGTCCGCCGGACTGGACGCCATCGGGCAGGTCGATCTGGGGGTTCGTCACCACCGGCACCAGGGCGAGCACTCCCTGGGCCTGATGGCTGCTCAGATCTGGCAGGCCGCTCTCCATCGACTCGACCCCCATGGGCGCACCCTGCGGCGTCAGGGAATGGCGGCGACAGTGGCTCAGTTCGAGCGAGTCGACGGCGCCTACGTCGCCACGAGCCACGACGTCTCGGTCACCGAACGGCCCCCGATGGCCGAGCTGAGGCGTGAGCTGGCACGTCGAGCGTCTTGACGCCGCTGTGGTGAGTCGGCCGTGAGTCGGTTGCGGGGCAAGATCAGAGCGCGACAGGTTGCCAACGCCGCCAACCTCTCGACCCTGCTGGGGCTGGCTGCGGCTCGCGTGGGTGGTGCTCGACTCGAGCCCGGCCCTGATGGACTGGTCTTGGCGCACGGCTATCGGCGCCAGCTGCCCCGGGCCGCTGCTTTCACGGTAGGCAACGTCATCATCACCAAGCACACGGCCGGCTACTTCACCGAGCGACCCGCGCTCCTTCGGCACGAAGCGCGACACAGCGACCAGTGGGCGTGCTGGGTCGGAGTGCCCTTTCTGCTGGCGTACGGCATGGCAGCGGGCTGGTCAAAGCTCCGCACTGGAAGCCCCGCGCTGGGCAACACCTTCGAACGGCGAGCCGGGCTCGTTGATGGCGGCTACCTACGAGACAGCGCCGCCTGAACGGCGGTCACCTGTCAATCTCTGCAGACACCCAGCTGAGGAGTGAGACGACGCCGGCAGGCCCGTCCACGACGAGGTCGGCGGCTTCCGCGACCTCGGCCACCTCGACCGAACCGGAAGCGACTGTCAGTCCTAGACAATCGCCAGACGACCGCAGGGCGGCGACAGCGGTGAAGGCAGCGAGGTCTCCCAGGTCATCACCGCAGAACACGACGGTCTCCACCCCCTTCTCCGCAACCAGTTCGCGCAGCGCCGTCCCCTTGTCGGATCCCGCCGCGCGCAGCTCCACCACGAACCGGCCGGGTTCGACCGCCAGGCCGTACGTCCTCGCGATGGCGGACAGCTCAGGAAGCGCCTCCGCGATGGCCGCGTCAGGATTCGCGCTTCGGCGGCTGTGCACGGCGACTGCGGAACCCTTCGCCTCCAACGCAACCCCGGGAATGTCTAGGCGCTGCAGCAGTTCCTCTACCGATTCAAGAGCTCCCTCAGGCAGCAGCCCAGGGTCTGTGACCAGCTCACCGCCAACCCAGCGCTGCGCGCCGTAGGCCCCCAGGACGATCACGCCTGGCACCCGGTTGAGACCGCCGAGCTCGGCAGCCGTACCCGCCTGACGTCCGGTGATCACCGCCGTGGCCGCGAGGTGCGGCGAGAGTGCGGCGAGGACTTCGATGGCGCCCGAAGCAGGGACCGCCTTGGTGGGGTCGTCGACGATCGGCGCCAGAGTTCCGTCGTAGTCGCAGGCGAGCAGGGTCCGCTCCGGGCGCGCCAGCCACGCCGCCAGGCCGCGGCGACCAGGCTCGGACGAAGGAACCGGAGTTTCGGCGGGGCCGTCTGGCATCGACTCAGCCGCTGGTGAGGATGATCGTCAGCCGGTCTACGCGCATCCCCGTGACGCGAGGCAGCACCCGGTTGGCGCCGAGGTCGCGGGCGAGCAGCTTGGCCTCGTCCGCATGCCCCGGGCCGTAGTAGACGGTGGTGGCCACGACGTTGCCTCGCCAGTTGCCGACGCCTGCGATGGTCCACCCCTTCGCCTTGAGACTCGCACCTGTTCGAGCGGCGAGGCCGGTGATCGAGGTCTGGTTGAGGACGACGACGGGCGTCTCACGCGCCACCGGCGGGGTCTTCGTCTTGGTCGGCTTGGGCGTGGACGTTGGTTTGGCCGACTTCGTTGGCTTGGAGGACTTGGTCGGCTTGGCCGACTTGCTGGGGCTGGTGGAAGGGCTGGCCGAGCCCGTCGGAGAGGTGGTCGGCGTCACCGCGGGGGGCACGGTCTGCACCGGCACGTTCACGTTGGTGTCGGCCAGCGCGTCCGGCGACGAGGCCGCAGTGACCCAGCCATAGACCCCGACACCGACGGCCACGACCGCGACGGCGACGACCAGGACCGGGAGGACGGTGGACGCCGCCGAGCGCTGCGCGCGGTGGCTGCCTGCACGAGAGGGGCCGGCCGTCGCGCCTGGCGTGGACGTCGGGTCGCCGGCGCCGCTGGGTGGCGGCGCCGGACCAGAAGGACCCTCGCTCACGCCTCGATGCCGAGGCGGCGCGCGGATCGTGCGCGCTGGCGGGCGGTGCGGAGTCGTCGCAACCGCTTGACCAGCATGGGGTCATGGGCCAGCGCCGCCGGGTCGTCGATAAGTGCGTTGAGCACCTGGTAGTAGCGCGTGGCCGAAAGGTCGAACAGCTCTCGGACAGCCTGCTCCTTGGCGCCTGCGTACTTCCACCACTGGCGCTCGAAGGCGAGGATCTGCTCGGCGCGCTCATCGAGCGGGCTTGCGCCCGCCTGCTGCCCGGCCCCGGTGGTCGGAACGAACGCCGCGTCCATCACTGGCTCCTCGATCTGCGTTTCGGTCGGTCTCGGATGGGTCATCACGTGTGTGCGGCCCGGGCTTCCCCTCCCGAGCCGCAGTCACATCGTAGGACCCAAACCACAGCGATGTCATTCACCCCGCCGGAGAGGATCCACCGCAATCAGGACAAGGTCTCGAAGGTGTGCCAGTCGCTCGTTGTCGGCTCGGTCGAATCCTTGATCGGCGATCGTCGCCGTGAGACGGTCGAGCTGAGCACGTACGGCGACACGGTCCGAAGGCCGCTTGGCCCGCCAGCCGACCTGGCGCAGGAGACGGCTCAGCTCGGCCAGCAGATCGGGATCGGACGCGCCGTAGCGCAGCGGTGCGCCGACGCCTAGCTCCAGCAGCGTGGAAAAGTCAGGGCGGGCCATGATCAGGCGAGCACGCCCACTCTCGTCACGCTGAGTGACCGGACCGAGTTCCCGATCGAGCAGCTCGGCCAGCAGCGCCGCGCTGTGCCCGAGAGCATGCACCGCCGTCGTCGGATCGTTCACCCCGGGTGACAGCGCGCGCGACGCGACGTCGGTGATCTGGCGAAGTCCATAGGCCACGTCCTGCGCGGCCGTACGCTCCCGACCCGTCCCAACCGCGCGGGCGACCACGTCCTGCACCCTCGTGCGGGAATCAGCGGTCAAGGCGCCGCCCGAGGCACTGCGGACCCGACCGATGGGAGTCCCCTCGACCAGCAGGCTCCCAGGTTCCTCGTCGACCAGCAGCACCACATTCTCGGCGGTGGTCACGTCGAGCAGCGCACCTTCGTCGACGGAGGTGAAGAAGCCCGAGCCGCCGGCCAGCACCGCCACGAATCGGTCGGCGTCGTCCGGATCGGGGTCATCGACGCGTGGCGGCTCTTGGGAAGGTCCGTCACCACCAGCCGGGCAGGGCGGGAGAACCCGATCGATGGTGTCCTCGGCCTCGGCACGCACCCGCGCGAGCATCGTCTCGACGCGAATCTCACGCACCAGGTGCGAGAGGAAGAACACCAGCATCAAGACGCTGGCGACGGTGAGGACATACGCCCCCGTCACGGCGACATGCGGCACGACCTCGGCCTGTTCGGGGCCGGCGGAGCGAACAGCGCGCAGCACGGTGAGGGAGTAGACGAACGTGGCCAGGAACAACGTCAGGGTCACATGGACGAAGCCGTCTCGGGTGAACGTGCGCAACAAGCGCGGGGAGTACTGGCTGCTGGCCAGCTGCAGAGTGACGACCGTCAGCGAGAACGTCAGCGACGTGACCGTGATCAGGGACCCGGAGATCGCGACCAGCACCGACCGAGCCGCGTCGGCCCCGCCGCCGAAGAGGCGGTCGGTCACTGCTTGAGGGAACTTGCCGGCGGTATCGAGGCGGGTCAGGAGGACGGCGAGACCAACCGCGAGGACCACACCGATCGCCGGGAGCGGCCACAGCTGGGTGCGCACGGCATCGACGACGACGGCGTAGCGGCGCCGTACGCCAGACGACCGACGTGGAGGGCTCATGCCCCGATCCTTCCTTACCGGCTCCTGCCGCCCTGATCGATGCGGATCTGGGCCTAACCTCCGACTATGACCTGCCACGCCATCGACGCGTCCACGGTCGGCCTTGCCGACGCAGCCCTCCAGCCAGACCAGGTGAAGGGAGGTGCCCCTCGGGTGTCAGCCTCTGAGCTTCGCGAGACCGACCGGCTGGAGATCGGGGTCTGGGAGCACACGGTCGGCGTGTCCACCGACGTTGAGGCCGACGAGGTGTTCGTCGTGCTCAGCGGTCGAGCGACGGTGGACGTGGTTGGTGGGCCCAGCCTCGAGCTGCGCCCCGGCGTCGTCGGCTTCCTCGATGCCGGCGCCGAGACGACATGGACGATCCACGAGACGCTGCGCAAGGTGTACGTCGTGCCGAGAGGCGGCTCCGCGTGATCGCGGTCATCAGCCAGGTGGACCAAGGACGAGGGTGAACACGCCGACGCCCTGGGTGGCCGCCACCCCGACAACCAACCCGTGGGTCGACGACCGGCTGGTGCCTGGCACCCGCCGCACCGGCCTATGAGCCGGTCGACCCGGACGGTGTGGCAGGGAAGCTGCCGGCAACTAGCCGCTGACGGAGTAGGCCACCGAGCCGAACCCTGCGCCAACCTGGATGACGCTGCCCATCACTGGACTCTCCGCTGAAAACACGAGGTCCTTGCCAGTGGACAGACCCATCGTCGGGGCACCCGACTTGAACGGGAAGAACGCCACGGCGCCTGCATCGGTCACGCCGTGCGTGTCCTTGCCAGGGATGCCGACAACGGCACCACTGACGGAGAAGGCAACGCTGGTGCCGAAATGGTCGTTCGTCGCCACCGTGCCCTTGACGCCCTTCGTCTTTTGACTCAGCGACTGTTCGCGTGACCCCGAAAGCTTGAAGTTCACTGAGCTGGCGGTCATCCGATGGATGACCCCGGCGCCGTTGGCCGCGCCAACGCCCTCGCCCGGCGCGCCGATCAGCAACACCACGTCGAAGGCGCTCAGCGAGGCGCCGAAGCGGTCGCCCTTCTCGGGCTTGCCGTCCACTCGTCCCGACGAACCCTTCGGGCCTTTGGTGCCTTGTTGGAAGGCGCCCCAGCTCTTGTCCGGGTAGGCAGCCTCGATGATGCCGGCGTCCTTGTGCTTGCCGATGTTCTCGTGCGGCACACCCACGACCGGGACTCGACCGGCTGCGGAGGCGGAGACGTAGCCGCTCAGCACCTCACCGAACTGATCGCCCTTCTCCACATGGTCGGGCACACCTTTGGTGTCCTGCGTGATCGACTTGGCCCCACCAGCCGTTCCGGGCAGCTTCGACGCGGTTCCGGGCAAGTCGGTGACCATACCCGCGTTCTTCACCTTGCCCACGTCCTCGCCGGGCGCGCCGACCCACAGGGAGTAGGCATTTCGGCCGGGACCGAGAGCCATACCGAACCGATCGCCGCTCTCGGCCTTCCCAGGCACCGGCCCGCGGCCCTGGTAATAGACCTTCGCGCCGGAGCTCCAGGCACCCACCTTCAGGACGTGCACCATCCCGGCGTTCTTCTTGGTTCCGATGTCTTCATACGGCACGCCGATGGCCAACCACCGGACGAACAGGTCCCCACCGAAGAACACCGACGACCCGAAGCCGTCACCCGCCTCGGCCGATCCACCGATCGACGAACCCTGGGTCAGCACGTGGATGCTTTCCGCGATGACTCCGTCCTTGTCGACGAGGAAGACGTATACGCGTCCGGCCCCGGCCTGTGCGCCCGGAGCACCGACGGCGACGACCGAGCAGCCCGACTCACCCGAGCTCAGGGTGTCGTCGAACCCCCACGTCACCGCCGCACCAAACCTGTTGCCCGCGCCAGCGGTGCCCCCGAGATCGCTCTCGTCGATGGTGACGTCGGCTGCGTTACCCAGCGAGGACCCGCTCGGCTCGAACAGCAGCGTGAGGCTGCCCGCGTTGGCCTTGCCATCCACGTCTGCCTTCGGGGTGCCGAGCGCCACATCGACCTGCCCGTTGCACTCGACATCCACCACTGCGGGCGCCGCCGATGGGAACACGGAGAGCCCGAGGGCAAGCACAGGCAGGGCGACGAGCAGCCGCGTACGCACGAGGGTCATGGGTCCATGTCGACCATCGGCCCCCCGACCCTTGAGCCTGGAGAGGGTGAGACCGGCCACACACGCTGGATCTAGGCGGGCTGATCGACGTCAGGAGGCGTACGTCCCTGCTTCGCAGCGATCAGTTTCCGCCGTTGCAGCTCGACGGCGAGGATCGGGAAGACGAGCACTGAGACAACCCCGGCTCCCACGATGCTGGCCTGGCTGGCCTCGGTCATCCGCCCGTTGTCGACGCCGATCTTGGTCAACGCAACCAGCAGCGGGAGAGTGGTCGAGGTGAGAAAGACCATCTGCCAACGTTCAATCCGGCCCAGGTGGAGGCGATACCAGAACAGCGATGGAAGCCCTCGGAGAACGAGCAGCAGCACGAGGATCACCAGCAGGGGAACCGGATTCTTCGCAATGGAGGAAACATCAAGGGTCATCCCGGAGTAGACGAAGAAGATCGGGATGAAGAAGCCGTAGCCGACGGCATCGAGCTTCACCTCGAGCAGCTGGATCTCCCCCGGTGACCAAGCCCGCAGGATCACTCCGGCCACGAACGCGCCGAGCACGTTGTCGAACCCGAAGTCGGTGGACAGAAGCAAGAAGCAGAACAGCGTGGCGATCGCGATCCGCAGAGTCGTCTGTGAGGTCTCGTGCTCGCGTTGCAGGATGATCTCGCCGACCCGCGTGCCATCCACGAGACGCTGGGTGCGCATCGCCAGCACCGTGAGGGCCAAGAAGATGACCAGTGCGAAGAGCTCCTTCGCCGATCCGGAGGAACCCAGCAGGATCGCCATCGCCAAGATCGGGCCAAGCTCGCCCACGGCGCCGGCGCTGAAGACGTAGCGCCCGAAGGAACCTCCAAGCATGTCGTTGTCCCGCAAGATCGGCAGCAGCGTGCCCAGCGCCGTTGTCGTCAACGCGATGGCGACGACCACAGGCGATGTGATCACGTCGAGTCCGTAAAGGATGCCGAACACGATGAGGGCAGCGAGCAGGCTGACGAGCCAGGCGACCATCGCGAGCCGCCCCTCTTTGGCGGCCAGCAGGTTGGGGTCCAGCTCATATCCTGCAAGCAAGAACAAGAACCCGAGCCCCAAGGTCGAGAACGCAGAAACCGGTGCTGGATCGGCCAGGTCCAAGATCTCTGGACCCACGAGCACGCCCGCCACGAGTAGCAGGACGACCTGAGGCAATCGCACCCGGCCGGGCAGCAGGTCGACGATGATCGGCGCAAGCGCGGCCAAAACAACCACGACGACGAGCGACGAAAATCCTGGGGGCACGGCCCTAGCCTGTCAGCCCGCAACACCCGATGTTCGCGAGTCAGCCAGACGACCCGATGCGCCAATCAGGACCGAGACCCGGCAGGCTGGGCGGATGACTGAGTCGTTCGACGTGCTCACCGAGCCCGCGCCCCGCGTGGACGACACATGGTGCAGGCGGGTGCTCGCGCAGACGTACGGCCTCGAGGCGACAGTCGCGGTCCTGCGCAGCGAACGTGACCACAACGTCCTTGTGACGGATCTGTCGGGTGATCGCTTCGTGCTGAAGGTCTCCAACTCGGCCGAGGATCCCCAGGTCATCGACATGGAGAACGCCGCGATGGGACACGTCGCTGCGGTGGACCCGACCCTGGCCATCCCTCGCTTGGTTCCTACCACTGACGGGCGCACGGTGACCAGCGAAAAGGCACCTGACGGCAGGGACCACCTGGTCCGCGTGGTCACACTTCTCCCGGGGACGGCGGCCGATATCACCGAGCTCCCAGAGAGTTTCGCCAGCCAGCTAGGCCGTTGGTCGGCGTGGGTGGGTGCAGCGTTGGAGGGCTTCGAGCACCCGGCGGCCGGGCGGCGCATCGAGTGGGACCCGAGACTGGTCAACGAGCTCGCTGGGCATGTGCACACGTTGCCGCCAGACCGACAAGACCAGGTCGCCGGTCTGCTGGATCGCGCGAGCCGGAGCCACGGACAGCTGTCAGCACTTCCGGCAGGCGTTCAGCACGCAGATGTGACCATGAGCAACGTGCTCGTCGACGAATCGTCGATCACCGGGATCATCGACTTCGGCGACATGCATCACACGCAACGCGTGGCGGATGTCGCCATCACCCTGGCCTCGCTGCTGCGGGTCGTGGCCATGTCTGATGGAGACCTGTGGCAGGGGGCCTCCGACTTCCTTGCGGCCTACCAGCACCACTCGGCGCTGAGCGCGGGCGAGTTGGCGGTGCTCGGGGAGCTCGTTCTCGCTCGGCTGACCGCCACCGTCTTGATCTCCGCGTGGCGAGCACCGGCAAACCCGGACAACCTCGACTACCTCACGGGACTTGACGAAGGCAGCTGGCGCTGCCTGGATGCCTTGGGTGCAGTTGGGCCCCGCGAGCTGGCCGATCGATTGACGCAGGCTGGCTGCTCGTCACACTGAAGATCAGGTTCCCTCGACCAGATTTGCCAGGAGCGATGGTCATGATCTGCTCCTTGGGCGCCTGGGGGGCTGTTGCCCCGGCCACCTGCTGGTGGCACACCGCAGAACCTGGCCTCGTGCCCTGGCAGCCTGCTGGCAACGCGATGGGCAACCTCCCGGGTTTGCTGCAAGCGGGCCGCACGTGCGGAATCTGGGTATTTCTCCCGTCGCGGCCGAGGTGGTGCCGTTCGTACCGTCGGGGTCATGGAGATCTGGACTCTGGGGACGCTCGAAGTCAGCCATGCCGGTCGCGCTGTCGACGTGCGCGGTCCGCTTACGCGCCGGCTGCTCGCCATGCTGGCCCTCACGCCAGGGCGGGAGGTGAGCCGCGACCGGCTGGTCGACGCCCTGTGGGGCGAAGCGCCACCCTCGGCAGCCCCCGCGACGTTGCTGTCGCACGTGCCCGGCTGCGCAGGGACCTTCCGGTCGCCGAGGTGGTCCGGACGGGTCGGCACGGCTACCTCCTCGACCTCGAGAAGGAGGCCTTCGACTCGCAGATCGTTCGAGCGCGATGTCGCCGTTGCTGGGCATGCCCTCGTCCAAGGGCGCCTGGACGAGGCCAGCTCACTGCTCGCGGCGCCCTGGACCTGTGGCGCGGTACGCCGTACGCGGAGTTCGTCGGCTGCGAACCGCTCGAGGCCGAGGCCGAGAGGCTCGGCGGGCTGCGTCTGGACGCCCTCGAGCGCAAGTATCACCGCCGACCTGGGGCGGCCCAACATCGCGCCACCGGTGGCTGAGCTGGAGGCGTTGGTGCACTGGCACCCCATGCGGGAGTCCTTCTGGGCGTTGCTGATGTGCGCGCAGTACCGCGTGGGGCGCCGAGGTGACGCATTGGCGTCCTATCAACGGGCCAGGACCGTGCTGGCCGACGAGCTCGGAATCGACCCCGGGCCCCAGCTGCAAGAGATCGAGCGGCTGGTGCTGGCCCAAGACGCCTCCCTGGAAGCCCCGGGGGTCTCTCAGTTTCTTCGCCCGCCAGGACATCGACCGCGCGTACCCTCAGGGTGTGGCGCTCGTCGAGAGAGCTGAGATCCTGGGGTCGCTGCACGAGTTGCGCGAAGAGACGCTCGGCGGCTCTGGTCGGTTGGTCCTCGTGCACGGTGAGACGGGGGTCGGGAAGTCGGCCCTTGTGCGCGAATGGGCGGGTTTCGCAGTTGAGCGCTGCAGGGTTCTTTGGGGTGCCTGCGACCCGCTGTCCTCCCCTCGCCCGCTCGGCCCGCTGGTGGACATCGCGCCGCACCTCGACCCGCACGTCGGAGAGCTCCTGCGCTCCGGTGAGCGCGACGGCCTGTTCGAAGCCACGCTGACGGCCTTGGAGGACGGCGGACCGACCGTCCTGGTCGTCGAGGACCTGCATTGGGCCGACGCGTCGATGTTCGATTTCTTCCGCTTCGTCGGTCGCCGGCTGGCCGACAAGCCCGTCATGGTGGTCGCCACCTACCGCGACGAGAACCTCGAGGCGTCGGACCCGCTGCGTGTGATGCTCGGCGACCTGGCATCTCTCGCCGAGGTCCGCCGCGTGAGCTGTCCCGCTGTTGAGTCCCGAAGCGGTCACCAGCCTGGCTGAAGGCAGCGGGATCGACCCAGGGCGGTTGTTCACGAGACTGGCGGCAACGCCTTCTTCGTCACCGAGATCCTTGCCTCCGGCGGAGATCAGCTGCCGTCATCGGTGCAGGAGGCCGTCCTCGCGAGGGTCCATCGACTCTCCCCGCAGGCGCGGCTGGCCCTGCAGACCGCCGCGGTGATCGGCGCCCGCATCGAACCGACCCTGATCCACGCCATGCCAGACGTCGACGCCGACTCCGTCGACGAGTGCGTGACCTCGGGCATGCTGCGCTTCGACCCGCCCACGTACGCCTTCCGGCACGAGCTCATCCGCCAGGCGGTGCTGTCCGGGCATCACGCCCGGCCGACTCGGCGCCTTGCACTGGCAGGTGCTGGACCGGTTCGCGCCCTGCCCGATCGTGCCGCGTCCGCTCGCCCGGCTGGCCGATCATGCCGAGCAGGCCGGCGACGGCCCGCGGTGCTCGAGTTCGCGATCGAGGCTGGCGACCATGGCGGCCGGGCTCGGGTCGCACCGCGAAGCCGCGTTCCAGTACGGCCGCGCGATGCCCTACGCCGACCTCCTCGACGATCGAGGCGAAGATCGCGCTGCTCGGTCGACGAGCCTGCGAATGCCAGGTGGCCGACCAGCACGAACACGCGATCGAGGCGTGGGGCCAGCAGCTTGTGCTGCTGCGCGCGGCCGGCCGGGCGACCTCGAGGTTGTGGACGCGTTGCTCGGACTGGACGAGTCGTACTACACGATCGGCGATAACAGTCCAGGGACGTCGTTCATCGACGAGGCCTTCGCGCTGCTGGAGGGCGGCGGCCCGGGGCAGCCCGCGCCTCGCGCGCACGCCTCCGCTACCGCGGCGCACATCACCTCCGAGCGATCGGAGAATGCCGAGGCCCTCGGCTGGCTCGAGAAGGCGCTAGATATGGCCCGCGACGTCGGGGCCAGGGACGTCGAGGCCAGGGCGCTCGGCAAGCGTCGGCGTGGCCTATCTCATGAACGGCACGGAGCAGCGAGGCAGCGAGGAGGTGCTCGAGGGTCTGCAGATCGCTTTGGACCTTGGCTTGTCGGACATGGCCGGGGGCATCTACCAGGCGGTCGCGTGGATCGCGTGGATGCAGTTCGACTTTCCTGAGGCGCACACCCGGAGTGGAGGAGGCGATGCGCTACACCGCCGACCACGACCTCCACGGTGACCTGATGTGTGCGCTAGCGCCCGCGATCACGATGAAGCTCGACCTGGGCCGGTGGGACGAGGCGATGGCCGAGGCGCACGACTTGCTCTACGTGCGCAACACCGGGCGCGCCAGCCGGATGGAGCCGCTGATGGCGATCGGACTGCTGGGAGCGCGGCGCGGTGATCGCGACGACGTGTGGGCCTACCTCGACGAGGCCCACGACTACATCACCAAGAGCCAGACCCTCGGCTATCAGGGCACGGTCGCTCTCGCGCGTGGCGAGGCACGATTCCTCGAAGGCGACAGCGAGGCCGTGCGCGCGGACGCCTGCCCTGGTATGAGGAGTCCGTGCGGCTGTGCGACGAGGAATTGTTGCCCGAATTGGCTCTGCTCGTATGGCGGCCGGGCGTCATCGACGCACCGCCAGACAGGCTGCGCGAGCCCGAGGTGTGGTCGTTCACCGGCCGCCACCGGGAGGCTGCCGCCTTCTGGACCAAGGCCGGCGCGCCCTATCGCGCCGCCTGGGCTCTGCTCGACAGCGACGACGAAGTCGACCTCCGCGAGGCCCGGGCGATGTTCGACCGGCTTGGTGCCGCTGTTCTTGTGGAGCGCACGGACAACAAGCTGCGGTCGATCGGCGCCAAGGTCCCTAGGGGTGCGCGGGCGAGCACCAGGGCCAACATCGGCGGTCTCACTGACCGGGAAGTCGACGTGTTGGAGCTGTTGGACGAGGGATTGCGTAACGCCGAGATCGCCGAGCGGCTGCACCTGTCGGAGAAAACAGTCGGTCACCACGTGTCCGCCATCCTCGCGAAGCTGGACGTGTCATCCCGACTGGAAGCCGTACGTCGAGCGCGCGACCTCACAGCAGTCGGCTGATCACCCGACCTCAGCTGGTCGCTGACTTCACCATGGCGACCACCTGCTTCTCGACGGCAGGGCTCCACCTGACCAGCGCGTACGACGTCGTCCACATGTCCCCGTCGTCGAGGTTGGCCGCTTCCTCGAAGCCAAGGGTGGCGTAGCGCGAGTTGAACTTTCCCGCGTCCTTGAAGAAGACCACGACCTTGCCGTCGGCGTTCGCGTAGGCAGGCATGCCGTACCACGTCTTGGGTGAAAGGTCTGGAGCCGTCGCGGTCACAGCTCTGTGCACGTTCTCGGCGAGCACGCGGTCTTCCTCCGCCATCTTCTCGATGGCGTCCAAGACTGCCTGCAGGCCATCGGCCTTCTTCGCGCCCTTCTTGCCCTCGGCCCGCAGCTCGGCCGCGCGCTCCTTCATGGCAGCGCGCTCCTCCGAGCTGAAACCTCCTGACGCGGTGGACTCCTTCGCAGCCATCTGCACAACCCTCTCTCGATGTCCTCGGCTGGACATGTGCCAGCCTTCCACCCCAACGCTAGGCATTGGTCACCCGAGGGCGCTTCTCGATTCCTGACCGATTGCGGCCTTCTCGCCGAATGGCACCGAACGGGGCGGTGAAAGGTGTGCGATCGCCCCGTTCGTTGCCACTGGTCGCGCCACCCCAAAGACCCCGCCACCCGGCCGAGATCCGAGATCCCGTGAACTGGGACACGTGAACTGGGGCCGATGTAGAACTCCGGCTGATGGTTGACGTTTCGTGTTCGGGTGATGCTTGACACTCAACCCGCCCGAATTTGCTGTCATCCGCGCCGTACCGAGGCGCGTTTCTTGCGAACCTCCCGCTGGTTGTCCCGAACGATGGTCTTGAGCAGTTCCTCGCCGTCCCAGACGTGCAGGATCTCATCCTGAACGTGGATATCGACGCTGGCTCCGGCCCGGTGTTTGCCCACTGAGAACTGCTGCCAGGCCACCGAGATGATCCCGTTGGCGGCGACCCGTCGCGAGACCCAGTCCCCACCGACGCGCTCTGGGTGCAGCGCCTGCTCGGCCAGCACTCGGCCCTGACCGGCTGTTCCGGCCCCGAATCGGGCTGCCGGGGTGTCCATCCCGATGCCCTGATGCGGACGGTGATGGTTGTACTCCCCCACCCACGTATCGAGCTCGGCCTGGGCCTCTTCGATCGAGGCGAAGAACCGACCCGTCACGAACTCGGTGCGAAGACTCCGATGGAACCTCTCGATCTTGCCGGTCGTGGTCGGGGATCGCGGGGCGGTAAGCAGGTGCTCGATCCCGTTCTCCCGGCAGATCCGGTCGAACAACACCTCGGTGTGGTTGCGCCCGAACCGTCCGGTGAACACCTTGCCGTTGTCGGTCAATATCTCGGCCGGAATACCCCAACGGCGCATCGCTTCAGCGAAGTGCCCGCACACCGCGCGGGAATTGGCGCGGGTCATCAACCCCGCACTGACACAGAACCGGGAGTGATCATCAACCCCGGTCAACGCCTTGAGCTCAACCCCGTCGACGAAGCCGACCCCGCCCACCACATCGAACTGCCACAACTCCATCGCCGAGCCGCGTTCCCACCGGCGGAACTTCTCTGACCTGCGCCGCCGCGAACCCACCTCGATCATGTTCGCCCGCTTCAACGCCCGATAGATCCCCGACAACGACGGGACCGCATCGACCTCGGACCGCTCAAGCTCAAAGCGCAACCGACGCGGACCCCACCCCGGATGCTGCCGGCGCCACTCCAGAACCTGCGCCTCGATCACCGCCGGCATCTGCATCGGCGAGGACCTAGGTCGATGCGACCGATCCGCCAACCCGGCCAACCCATCCGACTCATAGCGGGCCAGCCACGCATGCACGCTCTGACGCGACACCCCCACCCGCGAAGCCACGTCCACAATCGCCTCGCCATCGCGGATCACCGCGAGAACGGCCTGATACCTCTGCTCCACCACACTCAGCTCCACAATCATGGAGTCGAGCGTCAAGCATCACCCGAATACAGCGACACCAATCAGCCGAACACCTGTCGCCCATCAGCCGAAGCCAATGTGTCAACCATCAGCCGGAACTACACAGTGAACTGGGGCCGACGAGGGGACTTGAACCCCTAACCGCCCGATTACAAGTCGGGTGCGCTACCAGTTGCGCCACGTCGGCTGAATGCGCAGGTCAGCGCACGCACAGAGTCTACGGGCGAGGGTGAAGGGCCCATCGTCGAACACGGCAGGGCCCTTATGCCCTGACACTCTGCCACCCAGTTCCGCTGTGATGGCAACAGGAGGTGCTCGATGCGCGAATTGTTGAGGTCGGCAGGGTTCCTGGTTGGTGTCGTGTGGGTCGCGTGCACGATGGTGGCTCTGATGTCACCAGACCTGGTTTCCGGCTCGCAGCACGAGCACATCCCGCTGGCGACACTGACGGTGTGGTTGTGGGCGCTGGTCGCTACGGGCTATGTCCTCATGGGGACCCGACAGCGGGTCACTCCAGGATTCGCCGTGGGCGTGATTTTGGTGTGGGCGGCCGTTGCCGTCACCGCCGCGCTGGCCCCGGTCATGGTCACCGGGACCGATCCGACTGAGATCCCGCTGGCTGCTGTGCTCGCACCGGTTTTCGGCACGCTCGGCACCGGCTTCCTCGCCTTGCACAATGCCAATACCTTCCAGGTGCTTGCCGATGGCGACTGATCGGTCGACGGGGTCGATCAGCGCGCCCGCCGGGCCGCCAGCCGAGAGGCGGCGACGGATCGGCGAGTCGAGGCTGCTGGCTACCGCGGAGGTCGCGATCGCAGTCTTCGCAGTGGTGGCCTCGGTCCTTCTGGACCGGCTGGTTCCTTCCTTGCTGCTCCTGGTTCTCATGGCCTTGTCTCTGATGCTCCGCAGGCAGGGCGTGTCCTCGCTCGGGCTGTGCCGTGTCGACCGCTTCCGGCGGCTGATCATGGCGGTCTTCGCCATCACCATCGGCTGGACCCTGCTCACGTTGGCCGTGACCATGCCGGTTCTCGAGAGGCTCACCGGGCAACGCCAGGACATCAGCCAGTTCGCAGATCTCGAGGGTGACCTGGCGGCAACGCTCATCCTGATCGCTTTGTCCTGGACGCTCGCAGCCCTCGGCGAGGAGCTCGCGTTCCGTGGCTACCTGCTCACGCGGATGCGCGCGACCCTGCCACAGGGAACCGTGGGCCTGGTCGTCGCGGTGGTCGCTTCCGCGGCGCTCTTCGGCCTTGTCCACACCGAGCAGGGCGCCGTAGGTGTCGGTCTGACCTTCGTCGATGCGCTCTTCTTCAGCGCGCTTCGCTATCGCTACCGCACGTTGTGGGCTGCCGTCTTCGCCCACGGGTTCAGCAACACGATCGGCCTCACGACGTACTTCCTCATCGGTCCGGTGTACGGCCTGTGGTGACACCCACCGGTTCTCAGACCAAGATCAATCAGAGTCTCGACGGCTCCGCAACCAAGCAAGGGAGACAGCAACCTCTGTCACGCTGATGCTCAGGACGGCCCATTGCACGGGCTCTGTCCAGCCGATCAGCGGCAGCTGAGCCATGATCCACGCGACCAAGATCGATCCAGCGATCAATGACGCCTCCGCGGCGCGCGGGTGATCTCTGGCCCCGACCACCGCAGCAGTGCCTTGAGTGGCACCGACAACCAGCCCTAGCGCGACAGCGGGGAGCACCGGTCCATTGACCGGAAGGCGCTGCTCGAGCTGGTCAACGAGCGGGGCGAAAGAACCGGAGAGGAAACCCTGAACACCAGCCGCCGCACCTAGCGCGGTCACCGCCTCGAGGGCAACAGAGGTGTGCCGCAGTCGTCGTGTGAACTGCCTCGGTTGGGTTAGGACGTCCATCTCGCCAGCCTTACCGACGTCGAACAGGAGCGGAGAATCGCAAATCTGCGGTTTCACTGGCCGCGGACGGCCTGTCGGACAGCCTAGGCGGAACGCTTCCGAGGCACACCCACGCGCCGCAAGAATCGGTCGGCTTCCGTGTCTCGGGGTGGTAGCGATGAGCGGGTCGCCGTACGCGACACTTCATGGATGACCACTCTCCCTACCAGCGACGCCCCGATACGTTGGGGTGTGATCGGGACGGGGTGGATTGCCACCGCGTTCGTTCGCGATCTCGCCCTGCTCGTCGACGCCACGGCCGTCGCCGTGGGTTCCCGCCGTCAGGAGTCAGCCGACGCGTTCGCCGAGGAGCACGGGATCGCCACCCGCCATTCCTCCTATGCAGACCTCGTGGCCGATCCGGAGGTCGACGTGGTCTACGTATCCACACCACATCCGGGGCACCACGCAGCTGCCCGGTTGGCGATCGATGCTGGCAAAGCGGTCCTGGTCGAGAAGCCCTTCACCCTTAACGCGGATGAGGCCAAAGACTTGGTTGCGGCAGCCCGCAGCCGCGGCACATTCATCATGGAGGCAATGTGGACCCGCTTTCTCCCCCATGTCGTAGCCATTCGCGAACTGGTGGCCAGCGGAGAGATCGGCGATCTGGTCAGCGTCGTGGCAGACCACGGCCAGTGGTTTCCGGAGAACGCCGACCACCGACTCTTCGCGCCCGAGCTGGGCGGGGGTGCCCTGCTCGATCTCGGTGTTTATCCGATCTCGTTCGTGTCGTTGTTCCTGGGAGCACCGACGCGTGTCCTGGCGACCAGTTCCCCAGCCTTCACCGGCGTCGACGCCCAGACATCGGTGCTGCTCGACCACGCCAACGGTACGCAAGGAGTGGTGCACACGACCCTGGCCTCGAGCACCGCGACGACCGCCGTGATCAACGCAACGGCAGGACGCATCGAGATCTCCGGGCCGTTCTACTCGCCCAACAGCTATCGGGTCTTCACCCGTGACTCCAGCCCAGCCGGTGAGCTCGTCGACATCCCGGTCGACGGCCATGGTCTGCGTTTCCAGGCCGCGGAGGTTGGGCGTTGCCTGCGGGCCGGGCTCACGGAGAGCCCCGGCATGGCGCTGGATGAGTCAGTCTCGATCATGGAGACCCTGGACGAGGTACGGCGCCAGATCGGACTCACCTATCCGGCGGAGTCACACACCTAGGGAAGCGGCAACTGCTCAGGCCATGGTGTCGAGGATCCCGGTGATGTCCGCGATCGTGGTGCGGGGGTTGACGATGGCGAAGCGAGTGACGGTCTCCCCTTCGTGCGTCGTGGGCGTGACGAACGCGAAGTTGGCTGCCATCAAGCGGTCCGACCAGTCGTAGTACTGCTTGGCCGTCCACCCCAACCGACGGAACACGACGACGGACAGGTCGGGTTCGCGCAGCAGCTCCACGTAGGACCTCGTCCTGATCTCCTCAGCCGCCGATCGCGCCACCGCGAGGGTGGCCTCGATGGCCTCGGAGTATGCCCGCGTCCCGTGTGCGGCCAAGGAGAACCACAGCGGCAACCCTCGAGCACGGCGGGAGAGGTGATAGGCGTAGTCGGACGGATTCCATTCGCCGTCGCCTTCGGTGATGACGTCGAGGTAGCCCGCCTTCTGGGTGTGCGCCTGCTTGCCCAGCTCGGGGTCGCGGTAGATCAGCGCGCACGCATCGAACGGCGCGAACAGCCACTTGTGCGGATCGACGATGAAGGAGTCTGCCCGTTCGATGCCATTGAATAAGTCCCGGGTCGAAGGAGCCGCCAGTGCGGCGGCGCCGTACGCCCCGTCGACATGCATCCAGAGCCCGCGCGCGGCGGCGACATCGGCCACGCCGGCCAGGTCGTCGATGATCCCGAAGTTGGTCGTCCCACCGGTCGCGACAACAGCGAAGACGTCGTCCTCCTCATGGGCGGCGAGCGTCTGCTCGAGGTTCGCCCCCGTCAGTCGGCCGCGCTCATCGACCGGCACGGTGAGCAGGTCGATGTCCATGACCGAGGCCGCGTGGGCGATCGACGAGTGCGCCTCGGCGCTGCAGGCCGCGACCCAGCGAGCCGGCGGCTCGGCCGTACGTCGAGACCGCGCGGTGTGCCGAGCGGCCACCAAGGCGGAGAGGTTGCCCAACGTGCCGCCCTGCACGAAAGCGCCTCCTGCATCGGCAGGGAAGCCCGCGAGATCAGCGATCCACCGCAGCGCCTGGTTCTCGGCATACACAGCGCCAGCGCCCTCGAGCCAAGAACCGCCATAGATGGACGAGGCCCCCACGACCAGGTCGAACAAGGTGGCCGCCTCGGTCGGCGCGGCCGGGATGAACGACAGATAGCGCGGGTGGTCCACCGAGATGCAGGCCTTCGACAGCACCTCATCGAACAACCGCAGCGCCGCCTGCCCGCCAAGACCTTCCTCAGTGATGGTCTGGCCGGCGGATTCCATCAGTTCGCTCAGCGGGCGAGGGCCGTCCAGCGGCACCGGATCCAGCTGAAGTCTGCGGTGGGCGTAGTCGAGGATTGCTTTGCCGAGCTCTTCGGTCTCCTGGTCATAGCGATGCACGCTCGGAGCATAGAGCCCGACCCTCGAGCCTCCTCTGGTGACCTGTCGACCACTTGAACGGTCAGATCCGGCGGCGCGCCTGCTGGCGTCGCGGCTTGAAGGCGCCTGGCCGTGACACCTTTGCTGCTCCGGTCGAGCCACGCACGATGAGTTCGGGGCGGAAGACGTACTCCGCGTGCGGCGCCGGCGTCCCGTTGATCTCGTCCAGCAGTGCCCGAACGGCCGCCGCCCCCATGGCCTCGACGGACTGGCGCACCGTGGTCAGCGGAGGGTCGGTGAAGGCGATCAACGGGCTGTCGTCATAGCCGACGACGGATACATCCGACGGGACATCCAGGCCACGACTTCGAACGGCGCGTACGGCCCCGAGGGCCATCATGTCGGAGCCGCAGACGATCGCCGTACAACCGGCGTCGAGCAGGTTCGTGGTCGCGGCATGGCCGCCCTCGACGGAGAAGAAACCATGAGCCACCAACGTCGCAGCGCGATCTGGCGGTACTCCGAGAACCGAGTAGAGGGAGGAGACGAATCCACGGCGCTTGCGCTGGACCGGCACGTAATGATCCGGTCCGACCGCCAACCCGATCCGTGTGTGTCCGAGCTCGGCCAGGTGAGTCACCGCCAGGTCCATCGCCGCTACGTCGTCATCGGACACGAACGGCGCATCCAGACCTTCGGCGTAGCCATTGATGAAGACGACGGGCAGCCGCTTGTCGACCAAGCTGCGATAACGCGCTCGGGAAGCGAGTGTGTCGGCGTGCATGCCGGACACGAAGACGATGCCGCTCACTCCTCGTTCGAGCAGCATCTCCACGTAGTCGTCCTCGCTGGCTCCGCCAGGTGACTGGGTGCACAGCACGGGCGTGTAGCCGTGGCGCGCAAGACCTGACTCGATCACGCTGGCGAAGGCCGGAAAGATCGGATTGGCGAGCTCCGGAACGATCAGCCCGACCAGGCCGGCGCTGCGGGTACGCAACTTGGCCGGCCGCTCATAGCCAAGCACATCCAAGGCGGTGAGGACCGTACGCCGAGTCTGGTCCGCGACACCGGGACGATTGTTGAGGACCCGGCTGACCGTGGCCTCCGACACTCCCGCCTGGGCGGCGATGTCTGACAGCCTGGCCTTCATGATCTGTCACCGTAGTCAGCCAAGCACCTGACCAGGACGGCGGACACGGCCTAGGCTGTCCCCGCGGACGCCCCCCGGCGCACGTGGCTACCCTCCACTTCGGATCGTCCGGCACGTACCTGCCGGTGAAGGGCTTGATCACCTATGGCAACGATCACATTCGACAAGGCATCGCGTCTCTACCCAGGATCCAAGCATCCCGCGGTCGACGCCCTTGACCTGCACGTCATCGACGGCGAGTTCCTCGTCCTCGTCGGCCCGTCGGGCTGCGGCAAGTCCACCTCGTTGCGGATGTTGGCCGGCCTGGAGGAGGTGACCCACGGCGCCATCTTCATCGGCGAGCGCGACGTCACCCACCTGGCACCCAAGGACCGCGACATCGCGATGGTCTTCCAGAACTACGCCCTCTACCCACACATGACTGTCGCCGAGAACATGGGCTTCGCACTCAAGATCGCCGGTATCTCGAAAGCCGATATCCGCAAGCGGGTTGGTGATGCTGCCACTCTGCTCGACCTCGAGGCCTATCTCGACCGCAAACCAAAGGCTCTGTCCGGTGGCCAACGGCAGCGCGTGGCGATGGGGCGCGCCATCGTGCGCGAGCCGCAGGTGTTCTTGATGGATGAACCCCTGTCCAACCTCGACGCCAAACTCCGGGTGCAAACCCGCACGCAGATCGCAGCCTTGCAGCGACGGCTGGAGATCACCACGGTCTACGTCACCCACGACCAGGTCGAGGCCATGACCATGGGGGATCGCGTGGCTGTGCTCAAGGACGGCATTCTCCAGCAGTGCGACACCCCTCGAGTCATGTATGAGACGCCGGCCAACGTCTTCGTGGCGGGATTCATCGGGTCGCCGCAGATGAATCTCGTCGAAGCGCGCATCGTCGAGGGAGGTGTCCAGTTGGCCGGGCGAGTGGCGCCGATCGACCGGGACAAGATTGCTGCGGCGGCTGCCGAGGGGGCGAAGACACTCACGCTGGGCTTTCGACCAGAAGACCTGCAGCTCACGGACGGGAGCACCGGGCTGCCGGTCCAGGTCAACCTCGTGGAGGAGCTGGGCGCGGACGCCTACATCTATGGCGAGTTTCTCGAACCCGGTGTGCAGGGCATGGACGTCATCGTGCGGGTTGGCGGACGGACGGCTCCGGCCAAGGGCGAGACGGTTCACGTCGGGATCAAGCCCGGCCGTGAGCAGGTGTTCTCCACGGTCAGCGGGCTACGCCTCTGAGCTGACTCAGGCTGCCCCACGGCGACGGCGAGCAACCTCGTTCAGGACGATCGCTGCCGCCGTACCCGCGTTGAGCGACTCGGTCGCGGCGTGCATGGGGATCGAGACATGCAGATCGCAACCCTCGCTGACCAACCGTGACAACCCCTTGCCCTCAGAGCCAACGACGAGCACGAGTGGATCGGTAGCGACCTCGAGGTGATCGACGGTCGTGTCTGCGTCGGCGGCGAGTCCCACGATCACGCACCCGGCGTCCCGCCACGCCTGCAAGGCGCGGTTGAGGTTGGTTGCTCGGCCGACACGCACTCGGCTGGCGGCCCCCGCTGAGGCTTTCCACGCGCCAGCGGTCATGCCGGCGGATCGGCGCTCAGGCACGAGCACGCCGTGGCCGCCGAAGGCGCCGACGGAGCGGACTATGGCCCCGAGGTTGCGCGGGTCGGTGACCCCGTCGAGGGCAACCAGCAGCGGAACCTCCCCGCGATCTCGCGCTATCGCGAGCAGATCGCCAGGATGCGCATAGTCGTACGGAGGCACCTGCAGTGCCAGGCCCTGATGCACCGCGCCACGGCTCATCCGATCCAGCTCGGGGCGTGGCGCTTCCAGCAGCGGGAGACCTGAGTTGCTGGCGATCTTGAGCGCCTCACGAACGCGATCGTCGGAGTCGATGCGAGCAGCGACGTACAAAGCACTCGCGGGGACCCCGGCGCGCAGCGCCTCAACCACCGAGTTTCGACCCACGACCAGCTCGGCGCTCTCCTTGCTGCGACCGTCCGGACGACGACCACCCGAGCGCGAGGATCGACCGGCGGACTTCGCGTCTCGCCGGGCCGCTGAGGCAGTCCGCCGCGCCGCCGGATGACCCTTGCGCGCCTCGGCAGGCGGCGTTGGCCCGCGCCCCTTCAGCTGCTTGCCCTTCTGGCCGCCGCTGCCCGCCGTCGGACCCTTTTTCGTCGTCGGTTTGCGCATGGCTCCCTTGCGCTGGGAGTTGCCAGCCATCAGGGAGCCTCTTCAAGGGTCCACCGAGGTCCAGCCGGCGTGTCCTCGATGGCGATGCTCGCCGCAGCAAGCCGGTCCCGAACGGCATCCGCCGCCGCGAAGTCCTTGTTCCCACGGGCGGACTCCCGATCGTGCAGGGCCGCTCTCACCAGCACGTCCACGGCTTCGCGCAGCCTCGAGTCAGCCTGGTTTGCACCGCCCTGCCAGACCGGGGTCATGGGATCGAGCCCGAGCACACCGAGCATCGCGCGCACGGAGGCCAGGCATCCGCGCAGAGCCGGGGAGTCCCCCTCGGCAAGCAGCTTGTTGCCGTCACGAACCACGTCGTGCAGAGCGCCAAGCGCCGCAGGGATGCCCAGGTCGTCATCCATGGCCCGCTCGAAGTCGGCGCACACGATCGTCGGCTCGGCAGGTCCGGTGAGCTCGGTCGCGCGGGTGACGAAACCCTCGAGCCGGCGGTACGCCGTGCCCGCCTCGGCCAACGCCTCCTCGGAGTACTCCATGTGGGACCGGTAGTGCGCGGAGCCGAGGTAGTAGCGGAGCTCGACCGGACGGACGCGCTTGACGACCTCGTCGACGAGCAGGCTGTTGCCGAGCGACTTGCTCATCTTCTCCCCGGACGCGGTCACCCACGCGTTGTGCACCCAGAAGTTGGCAAATCGCTGACCGACCGCCGTCGACTGCGCCAACTCGTTCTCGTGGTGAGGGAAACGCAGATCGATTCCGCCGCCATGGATGTCGAACGCGTCACCGAGGTACTTGCCGGCCATGGCTGAGCACTCGAGGTGCCACCCGGGACGCCCGTCGCCCCAGGGGGTCGGCCAGGACGGCTCACCCGGCTTGGCGCCCTTCCACAACGCAAAGTCGCGGGGGTCCCGCTTGCCGCGAGGATCCGCGTCGGTGGCGGGCTCCA
This sequence comes from uncultured Actinomycetota bacterium, assembly GCA_963819985.1. Classification (GTDB taxonomy): domain Bacteria; phylum Actinomycetota; class Actinomycetes; order DATJPE01; family DATJPE01; genus JANPBY01. The sequence continues at coordinate 554,981 of CAWFYH010000004.1, forward strand.
TCTCGTCGATCTTCATGCCCGACAGGCATCCGTAGTCCGGCCACGACCGCACGTCGAAGTAGACGTCGCCGGAGCCGTCCTCCGCGGGATAGGCGTGGCCGCGTGCGATCAGCTCCTGCATCAGCACGATCATCTCGGGCACGTGTCCGGTGGCTCGAGGCTCGTAGGCGGGCCGGGCGATGTTGAGCACGTCATAGGCGCGCTGGCAGGCCTGTTCGTTGAGATAGCCCCAAGCCCACCACGGGATCCCAAGCTCGGCTGACTTGAGCAACACCTTGTCGTCGATGTCGGTGACGTTGCGGATCAGCGTGACCGCGTAGCCACGGTGCGTCATCCAGCGGCTCAGCTGGTCGAACACCAAGGCCGACCGGATGTGCCCGACGTGTGGCGGCGATTGGACGGTCACACCGCACAGATACATCGAGACCTTGTCAGGAACGAGCGGCTCGAAGTCGCGGGTCTCCCGCGAGGCGGAGTCGTACAAGCGCAGCGTCACCGGCACAGACTACGGCCCGCAGCCGGCCTACCTAGCGGACGACGACGTGCGTGGGCGTGATCCGCACCACCACGCGAACCCGATCGGTCCCGTCATCACCGGTGAACCGCTCGACCCCGTCATATGCACGGGCCAGCCGGTCGATGAGCTCAGGCCCGCCCTCCCGAGTCATGGTGACAGTGCCGCGCACCTCGACGTAACGCTGTGGCTCATCTGCCGGGAAGACAAGCACGGTGGCGCGCGGATCATGGACGAGGTTCGTGTGCTTTCGGCGACCCTCGATGGTCGACACGAGCAGATCCTCACCGTCCCGCTCGACCCACACCACCGACAACTGCGGCTGGCCGTCCGGTTGGATCGTCGCGATGGTGGCAAACTCCGACGCGTCGAGCCACCCCTTCGCGCGGTCCGGGATCGTGGTCATCGTTCGAACCTAGTCACAGCACGTAGCAGCCACGAAGCCCGGGCACCGCCAACTCACGCCTGCAGGTCAGGGGGTGTCGGGTCAAGCGCTCGAGCGCGGTCAAGCGCCTCCTTCGCCAGGTCGGGACGACGTACGCAGGCCAAGGCATAGGCGCGGGCCCGAAAGGCCGATGACTCCGTTGGTGCGAGTGAGACCACCCGATCGCTGGCTGCCAGCACCTCATCCGCAAGCTCTCGGATGCGCCCCAACACCTTGCGATCACCCGAGCGGCCCAGCTCGGAGACCAACGCGCCTACGGCGTAGCAGACCTGTTCCCAGGCCGTCGAGGAGGTGGCCTCCAGGCGTACGGCCTCGCGGGCAGCCCCAGCCGAACCGTCGAGGTCACCGGCTCCTGCCAGCACCACGCTGGCCAACCGGTGCGGCTCGGCGGAGTACGGCATGAGCCGAGCCGCCCGGTTGGCGGCCTCCAGCGCTTCGGCTGGCCGTTGGAGAGCCAAGAACGCCTGTGACTGCAAGCAGCACAGGACACCGTCGTCGGCGTCGGCGCTGATCAGGATCCCGGTCAGGTCCAGCGCCTCCTGCGGCTGCCCAGCGTCCAGCAGCATGACGACCTTGGCCCGCTCGGCGTCGGAGATCATGGCGCTAGACCGGCCACACGAGCGCTGTGGCGACAGCGGCCAGTCCTTCGCCGCGCCCGGTGAGCCCGAGCCCGTCGGTCGTGGTCCCCGTGAGAGACACGGGTACGCCTCCGAGCGCGGCGGACAGCACAGCCTCAGCCTCGGACCGTCGCTCCCCGATCCGGGGGCGGTTGCCGATGAGCTGCACCGACGCGTTGCCGATGACGAAGTTAGCCGCCGAGACCAATGCGCCTACAGCCTCGAGCAGCGTCACGCCGTGGGCGCCTGCGTACTCCGGCCGGCTCTTCCCGAAGACCGAACCGAGATCTCCTAGCCCGGCAGCGGACAAAACCGCGTCGCACAGCGCATGGGCGACTACGTCGCCGTCGGAGTGCCCTTTGCAGCCGACCCGTTCATCCGGCCACTCAAGACCGGCCAGCCACATCGGCACGCGGGCGACGAGCGGATGCACATCGACCCCGACCCCTACGCGCGGGTGGACGGCAACGGGCAGCTCCTCGGGGCTCACACCCCAGACCGTACGCACCCCGCTCACTGTCCGGGCGAGCGGCGCTCACTCAGTGCTCGGCTCCGACCGGTTCCCCAGCCAGAACGAGGGGGCGAGCGAAGACGAGCCGGCCGTTCGCTGTGGTCAGCACGCTGGTCACCTGGACCAGCGCATCCTGACCTACAGCCTCTCGGGCGCGCTCCACGACGACCATCGTGCCGTCATCGAGGTAGCCGACCGCCTGGCCTGCCTCCTTGCCGTTCTTGGTCAGGAGCACCGACACCTCGTCACCGGCCACGACCGGCGGCCGTACGGCCAGGGTCAAGGCGTGCAGGTTGAGCACCTTGATGCCGGCCAGGGACGCAGATCGGGCCAGGTTGGTGTCGAGAGTGAGCAGGGCGCACTTGCGATCCAGGGCCACCCGGATCAGCTTGGCGTCGACCTCGGGAACAGCAATGGCTTCGTCGTCGATCACCTGCAGGTCGATGCCCGGTTCCCGACGGAGCACCTCGAGGACCTCCAGGCCCCGTCGCCCCTTCGCGCGCCGAAGATCGTCGCCCGCATCGGCCAACCCTTGCAGCTCGTCGAGGATGGGCCGTGGGACGAGCATCTCGCCGCCGAGGAACCCGGCGCGGACCACGTCGACGATGCGGCCGTCAATGGCGACCGAGGAGTCCACGAGCCGCGGGAGAACCGACGCGGAGGGACTCGGTCCAGCCATCCCCGCATGCGCACCGAACATCCCGATCATCGAGGTTCGGCGCACCGAGCCGACCCGATAGCCGAGCAGCCCGGTTGTGACGAGCACGAACATGAACAGCGGGATGGCGAAGACCTGTCGGTCGAGCAGGAAGACCGGCCAGGCGATGGCGGCTCCCCCCACGATGCCCACCACTGCGCCGAAGACGCCGGCGACGATCTGCTCGGCTGAGACGTCGCGCATCGCGCGTTCGGTCCGCTCGACGGCCGTCAAGGTCGTACGGCCAAGGACCCCACCGAGCACATACCCGACAGCCGAGCCCAAGACCACGCCGACCACCAGCGGGTCGAGCGCTCCGATGTCCTGGACGTCGATCAGCAGCGCCACCTGATACCCCAGGGCCGCACCGAACACGACCACGCACAACCGGAGCAGCTCAACGATGGGCTGCGGCACCGATCGGCGAGCGGCGAGCCGGGAACGCATGGAGCAGACCCCTCAGGTCAGCGCCCCGGAGGGCACGAGCGGCGACGTGAACGAGGCCGCTCGCGCGAGGTCAGGAAGCCAGAACCTCGTCGAGGATGGCCTCGGCCTTGTCCTCATTCGTGTTCTCGGCAAGTGCAAGCTCGGACACAAGGATCTGACGCGCCTTGGCCAGCATTCGCTTCTCCCCTGCCGACAGCCCGCGCTCACGCTCGCGACGCCAGAGGTCGCGAACGACCTCGGCCACCTTGATCACATCGCCGGAGGCGAGCTTCTCGAGGTTGGCCTTGTAACGGCGAGACCAGTTGGTCGGCTCCTCGGTGTGCGGAGCGCGAAGCACGTCGAACACTCGTTCGAGGCCCTCTTGGCCCACGACATCGCGGACACCGACGAACTCGGCGTTGTCAGCGGGAACCCGGACGGTGAGATCGCCTTGGGCGACCTTCAGGACGAGGTAGAGACGTTCCTCCCCCTTGATGGTGCGGGTCTCAACCGCCTCGATGAGCGCGGCCCCGTGGTGGGGATAAACGACTGTTTCGCCGACCTCGAACGACATGCACACCGCCCTTTCGCTGAAGTCAAGGGTAACACGCCCCCGGGGAGGCCCGAACCGTGTTTGCGCAGGTCAGAAGGCCTCCCAACCCTCAACAGGGGGTTGACAAGACGGCCGATCCGTGGTGGAGCCGAACCGTTTCGCGCGAATACACAGGCTGTACCCCCGAGGGTGGCGGCCGGGACGTGGGGGCCGGGAGTGGGTGAGCGAGCGTGGCTGGGCCTGGCAGGAGGCGGCATGACTATGCCGCCGGGTGGGCGAGCGTGCCACTTCCGGCTCCCGAGAGGTGGCGGCCGAGACGTGGGGGCCGGGAGTGGGTGAGCGAGCATGGCTGGGCCTGGCAGGAGGCGGCATGACTATGCCGCCGGGTGGGCGAGCGCGCCACTTCCGGCTCCCGAGAGGTGGCAGCCGAGACGTGGGGGCCGGGAGTGGGTAAGCGAGCATGGCTGGGCCTGGCAGGAGGCGGCATGACTATGCCGCCGGGTGGGCGAGCGTGCCACTTCCGGGCTCCGCGTCCCGGCTATTCCCGGCGACCCATTGACGGGTGGCGCCACACTGGCCCCATGGGCTCCCCTGCGTCGGCTCCCTCGCGGGCAGCCGTACGTGGGCTGATCAAGGCTTGCCATCCAGGCCCATGCATGACCGTCGCCGGGCTAGCGGCGGCCATCGGGTGGGCCGTAGGGCTGAGCACCTGGCGCACTGTTCTGGTCGCCCTGGCCGTCCTCACCGGTCAGCTCAGCATCGGTTGGCTCAACGACCTGGTCGATCGGACGCTCGACATGGCTGCCGGTCGTCGAGACAAACCACTCGCCGCAGGAACCGTGTCGGTCACCACGGTGCGGGTCGCCCTGATCATCGCGACCGTCGGCAGCGTGATCCTGTCCATGGCGCTTGGGGTCATCCCCGGGTTGCTGCACCTGGTGGCGGTCGTCGGGAGCGGATGGACGTACGACCTCCGGCTCAAGAGATCCATCTGGTCGTGGCTGCCCTACGTCGTGGCGTTCGGAGCGATCCCCGCTGTCGTGGTGCTGAGCCTTCCGGGGACGCCACGTCCGCCGTGGTGGGCTGTGGCAGCCGGGGCATTGCTGGGTGTCGCCGCACACGCGGCCAACGCCCTGCCAGACATCGACGACGACCGATCGCTCGGAGTGGGTGGGCTGCCCGCAGCTCTGGGGCACCGAGGCACCCGGCTGCTGGCCGCAGCCGCCCTGCTCAGCGCCACAGGGATCCTCGCGTTCGCGCCGGCGGGGCCGCCCGGGGGGGCCGGCTGGCTCTCGCTGGGCGCCGTGGGGCTGCTCGTCGCGACGGCCTTGGGGCGCACCTGGCCGGCCCGGCCGCGCCTCCCCTTCGTGCTGGTTGCGGGGGCAGCCGTCGTTGATGTGCTGCTGCTGGTGGCCAGATCCGGCAGCTGGGCAGGGACGTGACGAAGCGGTTCAGCCGGACCGGATGCTCCTTGCCTGCCATCGCCGCTACGCTGCCCTGGTGACTCGGACCACACGGCTTGGCGCCCTCGTGACTACAGCCGCGTTGGCGGGCTCGCTCGCTGGCTGCGGCACCGGCTTCGACGCCGCGACCAACACGCCTTACACGCCATCGAACGGCACGTCGTTGAATGTCGGCACGATGGCGGCCCGCAACCTGCTGCTCGTCGCTGACGAGACGCGGCCGGGGACCTTCGAGCTGATCGGGGCGCTGGTCAACAACGGCCCGGAGCCGGCAACCCTGACCGCTGTCACCGTTGAGGGCGCCGGCACCATCGCACTGACTCCGATCACCGTTCCAGGTCGGGGGATCCAGACCACGGGGGCGGAACCGCGCAGCACCATCCTCGTACCCGACGCAACCTTCGCAGTGGGTCACTTCACCACCATCACGTTGACCTTCGGCGATGAGGGAAGCGGCACCGGATCCATCCTCGCGATGACGCGCGAAGGGACGACCTCCGGCGGCTGATCGCGGCAACCGGCGAGTCAGACCTCGAACTTGTATCCGAGACCACGCACCGTGATCAGGTGCCTCGGCGCCGCTGGATCGACCTCGATCTTCGCTCGGAGCCGCTTCACGTGGACATCTAGCGTCTTCGTGTCGCCGACGTAGTCCGCTCCCCACACGCGGTCGATCAGCTGGCCGCGGGTCAGCACGCGACCGGCGTTGCGCAGGAGGAGCTCCAACAGGTCGAACTCCTTCAACGGCATGGGGACGGATGCACCGCGCACGCTCACCGTGTGCCGTTCGACGTCCATGCGGACCGGGCCAGCTTCGACCACCCCAGGGAGCAGTACCTCGTCCTCGATGCCTCGCCGCAGCACGGCACGGATACGGGCCACCAGCTCGCGCATGGAAAACGGTTTGGTCACGTAGTCATCAGCGCCCAGCTCGAGACCGACGACCTTGTCGATCTCGCCGTCCTTAGCCGTCAACATGATCACAGGGACGTTGGAGCGCGCACGGAGCTGACGGCACACCTCGGTCCCCGAGGTTCCTGGCAGCATGAGATCGAGCAGGACCAGGTCGGCCCCGGCACGGTCGAACTCCTGCAGAGCCTGTGTCCCGTCGCCAGCCACGCAGACCTCGAACCCTTCCTTGCGCAACATGAAGGCCAAGGCGTCGCTGATGGACTCCTCGTCCTCGACGACGAGCAACCGGGTCACGGGTGCACCTCTCGAGCGGCTGCCGGGCGGACCGCAGGCCCAGCCGCACCAGCGGATACGGATGCGGGGTTCGGCTCCTCGGCAGGATCCGCTGAGGAGAGCGAGCTTTGAGCGGGCAGCCGCAAAGTGAAGGTTGAGCCGGCACCCTCGACACTCCAGACGTCGACATCACCGCCGTGATTGGCGCACACGTGCTTCACGATGGAAAGCCCGAGACCAGTTCCACCGGTGGCACGCGATCGTGCCTCGTCGACGCGGTAGAACCGCTCGAAGATTCGTTCGAGATCCCCTTCGGGAATGCCGATTCCCTGATCTGTCACGCTAATCTCCACGCGATCGGCGACCCCTCTCGCCGCGACAGCGACGCGCGTGCGCTCTGGGGAGTAGGCAACGGCGTTATCCACCAGATTCTTGAGGGCTGATACGAGTTGCTCGTGGTCGCCGTATACACGTAGCCCCGGTTCTACGGAGACGGCCAGGTCGATCTCGGCTGCAGTCGCGGCGAGCCGGGACCGGTCGGTGGCGTCACGGACCAGGGCGGCCACGTCGAGCACCTCCGCATGCGTCAGCGGTACGTCGCCTTGGACACGTGACAAGTCGATGAGCTCGACCACCAGCGCCGACAGCCGGTCCGACTCGATCTGCATGCGGCCGGCGAATCGCTCGACAGCCTTGGGGTCGTCGGCACCCGCCAGAACCGACTCCGACAAGAGCGACAGGGCAGCGACCGGCGTCTTGAGCTCGTGGCTCACATTCGCGATGAAGTCCCGTCGGACGTCGTCGACGCGTCGTGCCTCGGTTGAGTCGTCGACGAGCACCAAGACTCGACCCGAGCCGAGCGGCGCCACCCGGATGGTCAGACTGACCGGACGCCCCCGTCCCCGCGGCTGCTCGACCGCCAGTGAACGGACGTCGCCGTCTGCGCGAACTTCCTGGACCGCCGCACGGACCTGTTCGTGCGCCAACCGACCGTCGCGTACGACTCCCAGGGCGTAGGCCGTGGGAGACACGCGAACCAAGCGATCCTCGGAGTCCAGGACAGCGCTCGCGGATCGCAGGGCCTGCAACACGGCCACCGCGCCGACCGGGAGCACGTCCTGCTCGCCAGGATCCAGCCCTGCCTGCTCACGTTCGCTCACCCGAAACGCAACGATGGCAACGGTCGCCAGGAGAACACCGACGATGCCACCGAGCACCGCCGCAGTTGCCGCATCCACACCTCCAGGGTAGGTGTGGAAAGCCGTCCGGCGGACCGGGCGCGCTATCTGACGGTGCCGCGTCGACAAAAGTTCACCCACTGGAGCTTCCGTGTTCATCAGTACAGTGCCACCCGCTAGAGCGGTTCTCCTAGCGTGGCCGCACCGAACCGGACGAACTCTGGAGCCAAGCTCATGCGTGACAGCTACCACGAAGCCCTGGACGGGGTCACCGAACATCTCGTGAGCATGACCCGCAGCGTCGCGACGATGATCGAACGCGCGTCGAGCGCGCTCCTCGACAGCGATCTAGCGAAGGCCGAATCGGTGATCGCCGCCGACGAGGAGATCGATGGCATGGAGCGGGAGCTCGAGGCCCGCTGCCTCGAGCTTCTAGCTCTTCAACAGCCCGTTGCCACCGACCTTCGACTGGTCACGGGTGCGCTGCGGATGACATCGACGCTGGAGCGGATGGGGGACCTCGCCCGGCATATCGCCAAGATCGCCAGGATGCGCTATCCCGACTCCGCCGTGCCGGAGAGTCTCCGCCCGATCTTCGTCGACATGGCCAAGCAGGTCTCCACGATGGGCCAGCGAGTTGGTGACGTGGTCGCCGACCAGGACCTGACCTTGGCCTACGAGATCGAACGCCTCGACGATGGCGTGGACGACCTGCACCGTCAGCTCCTGCTGTCGCTCCTGGACGACTGGGCAGGCACGGTGGACCAAGCGGTCGACGTCACCTTGATGGCGCGCTTCTACGAGCGCTACGCCGACCACGCCGTGAGCATCGCCCGACGCATCGTGTTCGCGTCGACGGGCACCCGCTACAACGAACTCGAGAAGGGCTGAGCTGCTCAACGCCCTTGGTTGGCGACGGCAGCGATCGCTGCTGCGGCGGCTTGGGGGTCGAGGTATTCGCCGCCGGCGACCGTTGGTCGCAGGTCGGCGTCCAGCCGGTAGACCAGCGGGATCCCCGTGGGGATGTTGACTCTCGCTATCGCCTCGTCTGAGATTCGGTCGAGGTGTTTCACCAAGGCCCGCAAGGAGTTGCCATGGGCAACGACCAGCACGACCTTGCCCGCCCGCAGGTCGGGCACAATGACGTCCTCCCAGTACGGCAGCAGTCGGCGAACCACGTCCTGCAGGCACTCGGATCTGGGGTTGGCCTCGGGTGGTAGCCAGGCGTAGCGAGGATCGTGGGACTGCGAGAACTCGTCGTCCGGGTCAATCGGCGGAGGTGGGGTGTCGTAGGACCGGCGCCAGAGCATGAACTGCTCCTCGCCGTACGTTTCGAGGGTCTGCTTCTTGTCCTTACCCTGGAGCGCCCCATAGTGACGCTCGTTGAGGCGCCAGTTGCGGATGACGGGGATCCAGTGCCGGTCACAGCCGTCCAGCGCGAGGTTCGCGGTCGTGATGGCACGCCGCAGCACGGACGTGTGCACGATCTCAGGGAGCACACCAGCTTCAGTGAGGAGGCTTCCTCCACGGACGGCCTCGGTCACCCCGCGCTCGGACAGCTCGACGTCAACCCAACCCGTGAAAAGGTTGCGGGCGTTCCAGACACTCTCGCCGTGGCGCAGCAGAACCAGCTGGCCGGTCGCTGTGGGCATGTCCGGACTCTATCCAGCAGGTGGAGGCGGGTGTGGAGCAGGCGGTGCGGAATCATCCGGGTCGTGCAACGGCCGTCGCCGCCGTGACAGATGTTGAGGGTCTGCGAAGTGAGCGAAGGCCGCCAAGTTGGCCAGGCTCTCGCCTCGCTTGGTGCGCCAGTCCCATTCCTTGCGGATCGATGAGCTGAAGCCGAGCTCGAGCAGGCGGTCGAACTCCTCGTCGGCGTAGGTGAGTGCACAACCCAGCAACCGGTCGATCTCGTCGGCGTTCACGGCCGAGAGCGGGACCCGTCCGACCAGATAGACGTCACCTAGGTGGTCCACAGAGAAGTGCACGCCATAGGTCCGAGCATTTCGTTCGAGCAGGTGTTGGTAGAACGCTGCCTGGTTTTCGTCGGGTCGACGAATGACGAATGCCTCGACGAGCAGGCTGTGGTCGCCCACGACCAACCAGACGACGGTCTGGAGCTTGTGGTGACCCGGAAGCGTGACCAGGAAGGCGCCGTCGCGCACGTGCTCATAGGTCACTTCACCCGAGTCGAGCGCCTTCCGCAGGATGGCATCGAGGTCGGTGGTCATCCCGCTCCCCGGTGTGCGAAGGCGTCGTCGGCACGGTGGCTGAGCATCGCCTCGACGTACACCTCCCGCATGCGTTCGGCCGTCGCGTCCCAGCCGAATTTTTGCGCATGGCGTACGGCTCCGCGACCGAGCTCGTCTCGCCGACCGGGATCGGCCATCAGGTCGAGCAGGACCTGAGCCCACTGGCCCGGGTCGTGCCCCGGAACCAGAACTCCGCTCACGCCGTCGGCGACCGCAGTCGGCAGCCCGCCCACAGCACTAGCGGCCACTGGTGTCCCGCACGCCTGCGCCTCGATGGCCACGAGCCCGAAAGACTCGCTGTAGGACGGCACCACCACCAGGTCGGCAGCCCGGTAGTAGTCGGGCAGGCGGTCTTGACCAACGGGCGGGTGGAACCTCACTACGTCTCGGATGCCCAGAGCCCGGGCCAGCTCGTCAAGGCTGTCCGGATGGGCCAGCCCCGAACCGCTCGGCCCGCCGAGGACGGCGACGACCAATCGTTGTCGAAGGCTCGGATCGGAGTCGATGGCAGCGGCTGCCGCTCGTACCAGCAGGTCTGGTGCTTTCAGCGGCTGGATGCGTCCCACGAACATCAGCACGACAGCATCAGCAGGAAGGCCCACGGCCGCCCGGGCCGTACGGCGGTCACCGGGGGTGAAACGCCCAAGGTCCACTCCCGGGTGGACCACGCGAACACGCGCCGGGTCGGCGCCGTAGAGATCGATCAGCTGACCCGCCTCGTCGGGGGTGTTCGCCACCAACCGGTCAGCGGCCTCGACAACTTGTGCCTCTCCGATGCTGCGCAGTGGAGGCTCCGGGGCGTCGCCGTCAGCGAGGAAGGAGTTCTTGACCTTGGCCATGGTGTGCATCGAGTGCACCAGGGGCACGTCCCACCGCTCCTTGGCCAGCCAGCCCACCTGGCCCGAGAGCCAGTAGTGGCTGTGAACCAAGTCGTAGTAGCCGGGCTCACGTTGGGCCTCGGCGCGGAGGACGCCGCTCGTCACGGCACAGAGCTGGGCGGGCAGGTCTTCCTTCGCGAGTCCTTCGTACGGCCCCGCCGCGACGTGTCGCACCAGCACACCCGGGGCGAGCTCCACCACGGCCGGCAACCCACCACCGGTCGCGCGGGTGAAGACCTCCACCTCCGTGCCCGCCTGGGCCAACCGGCGAGCGAGCTCGACGACGTAGACGTTCATCCCGCCGGCGTCACCGGTGCCGGGCTGGTCGAGTGGGGAGGTGTGCACGCTGAGCATCGCCACCCGCCTAGGGGTGTCGCGCACAGGCCAAACTGGCGTCACGTGTCGATCCTCCACGACGGGGCTGGTTCACGCACCAGACGTGCCAACGCCGGTTGGGTGCTTTCGGATTCCCGACGAACGGGCGGTCAGGCGCTGAGGAGGTATTCGATCTGGGCTTCGAGGTGGCTGTAGATCTCGGGTTGGACGGCTGGTGGTGGTCGGCGTGCTGGTAGGAGGGGTGGCGCGGTGGAGTCATAGGCGTGTCCGGTGGGGGTGGTGACCCGGACGCGGTGCGGCCCGCCCCGTGCGGCCGGCAGTGTTTCTGTCGTCCAGCCGGGGGTTTGTTTGAGGTAGTTGCACCGTTCGCACAGCCCCTGCCCGTTGGCGAGGCTCGTGGTGCCGCCTTGGGCGTGGTCGTGGATGTGGTCGATGTGCCGGACGGGTGCGTCGCACCACGGGGTGCGGCACGTGGCGTCGCGGGTGGTGATGAACCGCCGCATCCCGCGGGGGAAGACCCTGCGCTGGGACTCCACCTGGGTCAACGCGCCAGTCTTGTGGTGGGTGTAGAGCCGCCGCAGCCACGCCTTCGCGTCACTCGTCGCGTGCTTGAGCAGGTCGCGGGCGGTCCCGGCCGGGAGAGGTCCGTAGCCGGGGATCTGGGCGGGGGCTGTCATCGGCACCGAGCAGGGTGGTGTCGGACATCACGACCTGCACCTCGACCGGGACCGCGGCTGCGGTGGCTTGTCCGGTGACCCGTTCGATGAGGGTGTCGGCCATCACCTGCCCCCGGTTGCGCGGGTCCCCTTGGGCGCGGGCGGTAGTGGCGGCCTGCTCCAGGGAGGTGATCACCGCGACCCCACCGGCAACCGGCAGCAGCGCACCGAGTTGGCTCATGGCGTCGGGAGCGGGTCGCAGGCTGACCCGACGATCCTGGACAGCCCTCGCGGCCCGCTCGAGGGCGGCCTGGGCGTCCAGGCGGTAGCCGATCGCCCGGACCCGGCCGGTGAGCTCCTTGTCCCCCCACGACGCCAACACGTCCGGGTCGGCGGTGACCTCGGCGTCCAGCGCACGGCGGTCGGCCCTCGTCAGGGAGGAGGACTCCCGCACGATGATCGACGCCCGCCACTCACTGACCAGCCCAGCCTCCAACGCAGCCAGCGTCGCTGGCAGGTCCTCGACCAACGCGGTCGCGATGCTGACCTGCTTGGCGCCCTGGTGCGGGGACAACCGCCTGGCCAGGGCGACCTGCGCACCCACCGACGGCCGGGACCGTTGCGCATCCCGCCGGGCCTGCCACGCCTCGAAGCCCTCGGAGTCGGCCGACACCCGTGCCGGCCGCTCCTCGTCGGTCCGGCGCTGCTCGGCCGCGGCGAACGCAGCGGTCACCCGGGCCTGCGCGGCGGCCACCGACGCCTTGAGCTCTTCCAGGGCGCGGAGCTGGTCCACGTGCTCAGACGCGGCACATGTCACGGTTCCGAGGCCGGTCAGGTGGCCGGCCAGCGCGGTGATCTCGGTCGCGGAGACCGATGCGCTGGGGGTGAATGCCATGCCTGTGACTCTAGGACACGGCACCGACAGTTCAATGCTTATGTGTGCTGATTCCTGTTTATTTCCAACAGATTCCCGTAGCAGTAGGCACGGACAGTTTCGAGTGTTTGTCCACAGGAAAGCCAGTTACTCGCGCGCCGACCACACCTTCTGAAACACGCCGAGCGCTCGGTGATGTCGTCGAGCTCGAGCTCGCTCAGGGGGCGCACGCCCACTAGCGTGCCGCAGATGAAGCGTCGAACGAAGAACGGCACATGAGGAAAGTCCGATGAGCGTCGACCCCGCCACGCACACCGAACGGTTGCTGCTCCGGCCCTGGACCGCAACCGACGTCGATCACCACTTCGACATCTACCGGCGCTGGGAAGTCATGCGCTGGCTCGGGGCCGATCCCAAACCGCTGACCTCGCCCGAGGAGTCGCTCGCCGGGATCGCCCGCTGGCTGGAACGCTGCCAGTGGCCGTACGGCCTGTGGGCGGTCGTGCCAGATGCGGTCGGGCACCCGGTCGGGAGCGCGTTGCTCGTGCAGCTGCAGGACTCCGACGGGCAGCCGTGCCCGGAGGTGGAGGTCGGGTGGCACTTTCACCCCGACCACTGGGGCAATGGCTACGCCACAGAATCAGCCACCTGCCTGCTCGACGCGGCTTGGAGCGAGGGACTCGACGAGGTGTGGGCGGTCATCCACCCGGGCAACAGCGCCTCCGTGGCGGTCACTGAGCGGCTCGGCATGACCGCCCAGGGGATCACCGACCGCTGGTACGGCGTGGAGCTCGAGTCCTACCGAGTGCGGGCGCCCGGGTTCTCCTCAGACTGAGAACCAGTGCGCATCCCCTCGCGGGTTACCAGGGGTCAGACGGCTTGGGCTTGCGGCGACGCCTGCTGCGCCCTCCACCGATGCCGCGCAGCGCCGGTCGGACGTCGAGCAGGTAGACCGCAGCGGCGACGACCCCGATCAGGCCGAGCAAGAACGTGCCGAACGGACCGAAGTAGAAAGTCAGCAGTGTCCCGATCCCGAGCAGGATGAGCCAGAACTGCTTGGTCTGCTTGTCCGCGGCGACATAGGCCTGACCCGGCCTGATCGCCGCATCGACGAGGGCGACGATCTCCATGACGAGCAGCGCGATGTAGAGCGCGAGCACGATCGTGCCCATGCTGAGGAAGTTCACGACGCACCGTCGGCCAGCGACGGGAAAAGCGTCGGTACGGCGCGCACGCTGCCAACCGGCTGCCCGCCACCCAGGAGTGTCTCCGCCGCTTGCGCGTCGAGTACCGGAGCATCGACACCCATGGCGCGCAGCGCCGCGGCCATCACCGGGGGCCGAGCCCGCTGGCCACCGTCTTCGATCTTCAGCGCGACGGCGCGTCCGTCGCCCAGAGCTGCGGCGTAAACCGCTTCAGCGCCATCCTTGGCTACGAGTCCGGGGACTCCGGCGATGAGAGCCGTCACATCGCGACCCGGGCCGCCGAGCCACTCCGGATAGGCACGCACGGCGTCGTACACGCGTCGCTCCACCGAGCCTTCGTCACCCCGCACCCACCGGTGAAAGGCCCGAGCCAGGCCGGTCAGCGTCAGCCCGAAGATCGGCGTCCCGCACCCGTCGACTCCGAGGGGGGCCGAAGCCTGACCGGCGAGCTCGTCGATGACCGTGCGCAGCTGTCGCTGCAGTGGATGCGACTCCTCGCGGTAGGTCGCGGTGTCCCACCCGTTGATCACGCAGGTTGCCAGCATCGCGGCGTGCTTGCCGGAGCAGTTCATGGCCAGCGATGCTGGAGGCCGGCCAGCCACCTGCCAGGCGAGCTTGGCGTCCTCGCCTGCCGGCAGGTCGGGCGGGGTCTGCAGCGCCTCGACTCCCAGACCCACCGTGGCCAAGATCTCCCGAACGCCTTCGAGGTGGAAGTCCTCACCCGAGTGCGACGCGCAGGCCAGGGCTAGCAGCCGGCCATCGAGATCCAGGCCGGCTCGCAGCATCCCGATGGCCTGCAAAGGTTTGCTGCACGAGCGCGGGAAGATCGGCTCTTCCGGCAGCCCGACGGAGAAGGCCACTTCGCCATCGACATCCAGGGCAACCACCGAACCGCGGTGCGACCCTTCGATGAATCCCGAGCGGACGACCTCCGCGACGACAGGCAGGTCCATTCAGCCGGGAGTGAGCAGCGAGGAGACATCTGCCTCGCCCTCGCGATAGCGACGACCGATCTCCGAGGTGAGGACGTCCATCACCTGTTGCACCTGGCGCCGAAGCTCACTGACGGTGCGCTCGTGACCGGCCAGGGACTGCAGGGAGGTCTCGAGCTCTCCGTCCGATCGGGCGGCCACATCTGAGATTCCGACGTCGGAGACGATCTGCTCCACCTTGCGACGGTGATCGTCCACGCGTGAGGGTTCGACCGTGAGGAACCGGCCCGACCCGTGATCGGTGCGAGGGCCGTCGGCCAGCACGCCGGCCAGCATGTCGATGAGCGGCGCACCACCTGTGGCTGTCCGGCGCGCCTGCTCGGCGCGCACGAGGTCCATCCGGCCCTGCAGGAGCCGACGCACGTACGACAGGTCTGCTTCCTCCTGCTCAGCATCATTGCGCAACGCCCGCACGTCATCGAGCGGACGCTCGGTCAGGTTGGCAAGGAAGTCGTCGGCGAGAACACGGTCGATCCGCCGCCGCCCTCCGGGCATAGGTGTCGTCATGCAGCCACCCCCGTACGGTCCTTGGTGCCCAACAGGTCACGAGCGTGTGCGGAAGTCATCGGCGGGCGCAGCGCGAGGGTTGCCAGCTCGGCGGCCCGCTCCACGAGCTGGGCGTTGTCCCGTACGGGCTCGCCACGGCGATAGGTCAAAGTGTCCTCCATGCCGACCCGCAGGTGGCCGCCCGCGGAGAGCGCTGCTAGCGCCACCGGCAGCGTAGAACGACCCACCCCCGTCGCGGACCAGCTTGCGCCGGCCGGCAGCTCCCGAACTGCCGCCACCAGCGCTGCAGCGGTGCCTGGCATGCCGCCGGGGACCCCCATGACCAGATCACAATGAACGTGGCCGCCGTACGGGAGCCCCTCCTGGTCAAGCAGCCTGTTCAGCGCCGTGACGTGACCTAGGTCGAACAATTCGAACTCGGGGACGATCTCGCGGGCTTGGGTGAGCTGATAGAGCTCGACCATGAACGGCCATGGGTTCAAGAACACGTCCGCGCCGAAGTTGACGGTGCCGCACGTCAACGAGCAAGAGTCAGGCTCGGCGTCGAGCACCCGTAGCCGCGCGTCGTACGGGTCGTGGACGCTGCCTCCGGTGGACAGCTGAACGATCATCGAGGTCGCCTCGCGCAGCGCGGTCACCGTGTCGGTGAGGCGCGCGACATCGAGCGAAGGTTGAGCCTGTTCGTCACGGATGTGCACGTGAATCAACGCGGCTCCGGCCGCTTCGCAAGCCTTCGCCGTGGAAACCAGTTCTTCGAGCGTCACCGGCAGGTCAGGAGCATCGGCCTTGGCCGTCTCGGCGCCCGTCGGGGCGACCGTAATGAGAGTGCTGGACGACGACATGCCGCACATGGTGTCACGTTCACCCGGATGGGGGTAAAGACGCCCCGACAACTGCGCTCAACGTAGGCGCCCATCCTGCCGATGGACACGTACAAGCAGTGCGGAGCGACGCGCTGCCGCAGACGAGCGCGGGGAGGGAGGGCCAGGCATGCTCGACGGAGACCTCCTCACCAATCAGGTTGAGCAGGTGCTCCTCGACCTCGGCGCGGCGCAGTCGACGGGCTGCCTCACGGTCATCGACGCAGCTGCCGAGGAGGCCGAGGTCTACCTCAAAGAAGGCCTGGTCTACTCCGTCTACGTCCCTGGTCGGCGCCCGCTCCTAGGGCATCGACTCGTGTCTTCCGGTGATCTGGCCCCCGAAGCGCTAGCGGAGACCCTGGAGATCCAGCGCACCGAGCTGCACGGCTTCCGACTGGGCGAGCTGCTGGTCCACCTCGGGTACGTGGACCGCTCCGCGGTCGAGAACTTCGTCTCCGAGCAGCTGATCGACATGATCGGCGACCTGCTCGGTTGGCACGTCGACTCGTGGCGCTTCCGCAAGAACCGGAAGGCCCGGCAGGACATGGCGCCCCCTACCAGCGTCCCGGACGTGCTCAACCAGGTGCGTGAGCGCCGACAGCGATGGGCCACCTTGCGCCGCGAGATGGGGGGTCCGCACGGCATCCCGCTCCTGTCGTCCGGCGGTGTCGACACCTCGGACGTCGTGCTCGGCCCGGGTGAGTGGTCACTTTTGTGCAGGGTCGACGGGGAGAGGTCGACCGAGGACCTCGCCATCGATGCCGGATTCACGGTCTACGAGGCCGCCGAGCTGGTCGCATCATTGGTCCGGGCCGGCCTCGTCGACGTCGAACGAACAGACGAAACTCTGGACTCACCCGACTCGGGTGACCTGACCGAGCCCGGCACGGCGGCGATCTCGGGCAGCGGCTGGGACGATCTGCCGGAGCCGACTGCCGCGGAGATCGCGGAATCCGTGGCCAAGGTGACCGATCACCTCGAGCGGATGTACGACTCTCCTTCCGCGGCGCGCGAAGGTGATGAGACCAGGACCGAGGACCAGGCAGATCCGGCGGCTCCCGCCGGATGGCAGGACCATGTGGCCTGGGTCGAGCAGCAGCGCCAGGTCGCGCTCGAGGAGGCCAGGGCAGCCCGGGCCGAGGCTGAAGCCATGGCCCAGGAGATGCGCCAGGAGAAGGAGCGTCGTGAGCTTGATCGTGATCGGCGTCGCCGCGAGGCCGAGGAAGTCGCGCGGACGGTTGAGGAAGCCCGGCAGAAAGAGCTGGACCGAATCCAGGGAGAGCGCTCCAAGGAGCAGCGGAAGAAGGAGCGCAAGGAGGCCAAGGCCGTCGAGGCGGCAGCCTGGGAGGAGCACGCTGCGTGGGCGCTCGCCCAGCGCCCGGCCGCCGAGCTCGAGGCCCACGCCGAGGAAGCCGAGCGGGTCGCTGCGCTGCGGGCCGAGGCCGAGCTGCTGGCTTGGGAAGAGCACGAAGCCCAGCTGGCCCTCGAGCGTACGGCTGCCGAAGAACAGGCCTACGCCGAGAACGCGACGAGACTTGCGGCGCAGGTCGCGGCTGCCGAGGAGGAGGCCTGGGGACACCACGTGCTGCATCTGGCGGCGGAACGCGCCGCTGCCGAGCCCGAGGCTTGGGACGCGCACGCCGCCTGGCTGAACGAGGAACGCGCCAGCGTGGAAGAACAAGCATGGGAGGACCACCTCACCTGGGTCGAAGGGCAGTTGGCCCTCGAAGCTGAGCGGGTCGCCGCCGAGGAGGCGGCCGAGCTGGCGAGGATCGAAGCCGAAGAAGCTGCCGCCGAGCTCATGCGCATCGAGGCCGAAGAGGCCGCGAGGGTCGAAGC
The DNA here is from genome assembly GCA_963819985.1 of uncultured Actinomycetota bacterium. GTDB lineage: Bacteria > Actinomycetota > Actinomycetes > DATJPE01 > DATJPE01 > JANPBY01. The sequence goes on from CAWFYH010000004.1 coordinate 572,969, forward strand.
CGAAAGGCTGGAGAGCGAACGACTGGCCGCCGAGGAAGCCGCCGAAGCCGAACGGGTCGCCATCGAAGCGGCGGCCGAGCTCGCGCGGATCGAAGCCGAAGAGGCCGCGAGGGTCGAAGCCGAACGGGTCGAAGCCGAACGAGTCGAGGCCGAACGCATCGCCGCCGAGGAAGCCGCAGCCGAAGCAGCCCGCATCGAAACCGAAGAAGCCGCCGAACTGGAACGGCTCGAAGCCGAAGAAGTCGAGCGCATCGCTGCAGAGGAAGCCGCCGAGGCCGAGCGCATCGTGGCCGAGCGCATCGAGGCCGAGCGCATCGAGGCCGAGCGCATCGAGGCCGAGCGCATCGCCGCCGAGGAAGCCGCAGCCGAAGCAGCCCGCATCGAAACCGAGGAAGCCGCCGAACTGGAACGGCTCGAAGCCGAAGAAGCCGAACGGCTCGAGGCCGAACGAACAGTCGAAGCCGAGCGCATCGCCGCAGAGGAAGCCGCCGAACTCGAAAGGCTTGAAGCCGAAGAAGCCGAACGGCTGGCCGCGGAGGACGCGCCCGAGGAAGGGCCAACCCTGGTCGCGGACCCCCTCGAGGCCCCCGAGCTTCCCGAAGAAGTAGCCGAGGTGCCGTCCATCGATCCCCCGGACGCCTCGTTGAGCACCGAGATGGTCATGCCGCTCATCAAGGAGGTCGACGCCAGCCCGTCCTCCTGGGAGTCCATCGCCTCACCCACGGCCGTCCTGCGCGGGCTGGCGTCCGAGCCGCCGGCCCCACGAGCTACTCCTGCCGAGGACGACCCCGAAGCGGGATCGACCATGGATGACCGTCCGACTCCGATCGTCGACCGCTCGATGACCGACACGGCCTCCCTGCTTCGTGAACTGTCCGGGCTCTTCCACGCCGACGACCCCGAGCCGGCCAGACCAGCACCCACGGCGCCGAAGCCGCCCCCGCCGGCGGCCAAGGCAAACCCGCCGAAGAAGAAGAAGGGGCTGTTCGGCCGCGGAGGCTGACTCTCAGCGCGAGGCCGAGGCCCGATCACCTGTCGGATGCGCAGTCCTCGAGATGCCGAAGGTTGTCCCTCGACCTAGGTTCGAGGGATGAGCCACGCCATCTCACCCAGCCAGGATGCCGTCGAGCCGGAACCGTCCGAGGCTCGCTTCAGCCGCCTCCGGACGTTCAACATCGCGATGGGTGGCCTGCACGGGGTGCAAGGCATTGCGGTTCTCGTCCTGGCCACCGCGTTTGCCCTTCCCGTCACTGGCACGTTCCTGGCGGGTCCCCCCGGGTCACCGCCCGAACCGCCGGTGACACTGTTCACGATCAATGTCGCTTGGGGGGTCGCCCTGTTCTTGTTCCTGTCCGCCATCGCGCACGCGATCATCGCCTCAGGCGCCTACTTCCCGCGCTACCGCAGGCAGCTACTCGACCAGCGCAACGATGCCCGATGGATCGAGTACGCCCTGAGCTCCTCCATCATGATCGTGCTGATCGCAGAGCTCACCGGAATCACCGACGTCGCCGCCCTGTTGGCGCTGTTCGGCGTCAATGTCTCGATGATCCTGTTCGGGTTGCTGCAGGAGAAGTACCAGACGCCAGGAGATGGCGGCATGCTGCCGTTCTGGCTCGGTTGCATCGCCGGGGTAGTGCCGTGGCTGGCCATTGGCATCTACCTGGCGACGCCCGGGAGCTCATCCAACGCCCCCGGATTTGTCTACGCGATCTTCGTGTCGCTGTTCATCTTCTTCAACTGCTTCGCGGTCAACCAGTGGCTGCAGTACCGCCGGATCGGTAGGTGGCGCGACTATCTCTTCGGCGAGACCGTGTACGTCACGTTGAGCCTGGTGGCCAAGTCGCTGCTGGCCTGGCAGGTCTTCGCAGGCACCCTGGCCTCCTAGCCCTCGGCGAGTTGGTGGACAGTTCGTGAGCTATGGCGCACGTTCTGCCTACCATTCTTTGGTGTGCTGTTGCTCTTCGCTTCATTCGCGCTCATCAACGCTGAGCGTCGGTCGCCGGACCGCGGAGTCGAGTTCGACGTCGTTGCCGTGGTCAGGCCATTTCTGTACGCGGGTGCCTTTGGGGGACTGGGTCTCTTCATGATTGCAGTCGCAGGCCTGAAGTACGGAATGTGGCGACCCCCACCGAACGAGCCGATCGCAGGGATGCTAGCTGGCACCCGTTTGGAGCCGATCTACATTGCGTGCGCCTATGGATTCACCGGGCTCGCCGCGGTGACTGCGCCCTTCGCACCCGAGCGCCGAGCCATAGCTCGCGTTGCCTCGGTGTCTCTGTTCATCGCTGGCATTTTGTGGCTGCTAGTCACGTTGACCGTCTTCTACGGCCACATCGGTTTCACGGACGCGTGATTTCCGACCGGCGCACGCTGCGGCTCCGATTTCGCGTCGCTGCCGCTGTGCGCTCAACCTTGCTGGCCTTTGAAGTGTGTTCCACCCGCCTGACCGATGTGAGTGCCACGCTCAACCCACGTTTGCAGTTGCGCTACTGCGACCTAGTCGGGTCGATGAAGAATTGATCGACGTCGGGCGCTGCCTGACGGACCGAATCCTCGATCCGTCCACATACGTCTTGCACCGCGGCGGTGTCCAGGTCTTCCCGAAGTGCTGCACGGGCGGCGACGAGCAGCGAGTGAGGTCCAACGGCCATGGTCAGGGTCTCAAACACTTCGACGACCTCTTCGTGTTCAAGAATCGCCTGTCGGATGGCGTCGCGTTCCTCCGGAAGGGCTGCCTCGCCCAGCAGCAGATCCTTGTTGTCCCGTCCGAGCCGGTAGGCAACGTACGCGAGGATGCACCCGATGGCGATGGAAGCGAACGCATCCCAGCGGTGGTCGCCGGTCAACTGGTGCAGACCGACACCCACTGCCGCAATCAGAACGCCCACGACCGCGGCCGAGTCCTCCAGAACGACGACTTTGACCGTGGGGTCCTTACTCATGCGTAGGTGGTCGGCCAAGCCACGGTCGTGATCGCGCGCTTCGCTGGCTGTCTGACGGAGGCCGCGTACCAGCGAGGTGCCCTCGGCGACAAGAGCCACGCCCAGCACGACATAGGCGATCAGGAACGACTCCCCGCGGGACTCGCCAAAGAGCGCTCGCACCCCTTCCACCCAGGAGAAGGCGGCGCCGGCGATGAATATGAACGTGGCGGCGAGGAAGGCCCAGAAGAACCGCTCCTTCCCGTACCCGAACGGGTGTTCGTCGTCGGGGCGACGTGCCCCCAACGACAGGGACACCCATAGGAACACCTGGTTCACAGTGTCTGCGAGCGAATGACCTGCTTCGGCGAGCAGGGCCACCGATCCGCTAAGAAGCCCACCGGCAAACTTGGCCAGCGCTATCACCAGGTTCGCAGCGAGCGCGAGAGCCACGGTCTTCCTGCTCTCGGAGGTATCTCTTGGTGGCTGTGCCTGGCGATCGCTCATCGTTCACTGGCAATTCCCACCACACTCCGCTGCCAAACCGTTCGAAACTGCCGCACCGTCGGCGGCTTGGTAGACAGTTCGTGCGCTATGGCGCCCGTTCTGCCTACCAGGTCGAGGGTCAGGGGGTGACGACAACCTCTTGGGCTGCGGGCACACCGTCAGCTGAGAGGGTTTCCTCCAACGGCACGTTGCGCTTCACCAGCGCCAACGCCACCGGGCCAAGCTCGTGATGGCGCACGGCTGTCGTGACGTGGCCGACAGACCGTTCGGCCAGCCGTACCTCGGCGGCGTGCTCCGGCAGTTGGACCTCCGACCCGTCCAGATGCAACAGCACGAGTCTTCGTGGCGGCTTGCCCAGGTTGTGGACGCGGGCCACGGTCTCCTGCCCCCGGTAACACCCCTTCTGCAGGTGGACCGCCGTGCGCAGCCAGTCCACCTCATGCGGGATCGTGCGGTGGTCGGTCTCGAAGCCGAGCCGAGGGCGCCGTGCTTCGACGCGGAGTGCTTCGAAGGCCCACAGCCCTGTTGGGGACTCGGCGGCGGCCAGGACGGCGTCGAGGCCGGCGCGCGGGACGAGGACCTCGCGGACCTGCCAGAGGCCCTCTGCCGGGTGCGCACCGTCGCCGGCGTAGGACGCGGAACCGGCGCCCACAACTGGCCAGGGGTCGGTCCACGTCGGTGGGCCTTCGGAAGCCAGCGATGACGCAAAGCTCGCCGGCTCGGCGACCACGGCCCAGTCCGCCGTGACGTCAACGACCTCTACTCGAAGCATGAACCGCATCCGCTCGAGCCAGCCGAGCAAGTCCGGTGCCGTCCCCGGCTCCACACTGACCCAGGTGGTCGTGCCGTCGTCGACGAGGTGCAGCGCGTGCTCGATGTGGCCCTTGGGCGACAGCACCAGCGTCTCGGTCGACGCTCCGGCCGCCAGGCCCTCCAGCTGCTGGGTGGTCAGGGAGTGCAGCCACGACAGTCGGTCGGGTCCGTCGAGTCGCAGCACCCCGCGGTGCGATAGGTCGACCAGCCCGCGCCCGATCAGCCAGGCTCGTTGCTCGGCGACGGGGTCGCCGTAGTGCCAGGCGGCCCCTGCATCGGGTCCCGCCTCAACGGGAACGGCCGTACCGCTGTCGGTCCTCATGGCTTCGCGCATGACGCGCAGGTGCCGTAGATCGCGAAGTGCTCCATGTCGGTGGAGAACGCGTATCGCTCGCGCAGACTTCCCACGAGCCCGTCAGCGAGCGTCACATCGGCTTCCACGACGTCCCCGCACTCGTGGCAGACGAGGTGCAGGTGAGCAGCGTGCTCGGCGGGGTGCCAGGTGGGAGGGCCGGCACCGAGGTGGGCGTGACGCACGAGGCCCAGCTCCTCGAGCAGCTCCAGGGTTCGGTAGACCGTCGAGATGTTGACTCCGTCGGCCACGCCGCGTACGGCGGTCAGCACCTCGTCTGGCGTGGCATGACCGAGGTCGTGAACCGCGTCCAGGACGAGTTGCCTCTGCGGCGTCATGCGGAAACCGCGGTCCTTCAGCTGCGCCCGCAGCTCGGCCGCTGATCCGTGAGGATCCTGCTCGCTCACCCGAGCCGCTTCAGACGCGCGGAGATGTGCGGTTGCATGGGCTGGCCCACGGCGGACATGTCGAAGGCCCAGGCAAGGTCTCCCTCGACCAGGCCGTACAGCCGGTGCCCTGCTGTGTATTCCTTCGCGGTGGTCGTGCGGGCCACGACGTCTGTCCTCAACTCGATCCTGGGACCATCAGCCGTGCCGACCCAGATCTCGGAAAACCCCGTCGGATGGGACAGCGTGACCTCCAGCGTCCCGCCCTCCTGCACTCGCCAGAACCCGGTCTCGATGGCGAGCGGTCGGACGAACGCGCCGCCGTCATCGAGCAGCCAGGCCCGACTGGAATAACGCAGGAAGGGGCGACCGTCGTGCTCGAAGTGCACTTCCTGCCCGAAGCGGAACTCATCGATCGTCGGGTAGCCGCCAACCCCAGCCCCCGCCCAGGAGCCGATCAACCAGGCCACTGGCACCAGGGCCGCGGCAAGATCGTCGGTCAGCTCCATGTCGAGACCTCCACGAGGTCAGCTCTCACCCTGATAGAGGCGGTAGACGACGAAGCCGGCGGTCACGGTGATGGCCAAGGCGACCACGATGAGCACTGCGGTAGAGACGATCGCGAACACCCGACCACTCTAACGTTGGTCCATGCCTCGAACTCTGGTCGTCAAGGTCACCGCCGGCGCCGACGACCCCGAACGTTGCGCCCAGGCCTTCACAGTCGCCGCCGCCGCCGTCGCCTCTGGTGTGCCGGTGTCGCTGTGGCTGACGGGGGAGGCCGCCTGGTTCGCGGTTCCCGGCAGGGCGGCCGACTTCAGCCTGGCTGGGTCGGTGCCGCTTGAGGACCTGCTCGCCGCCGTGCTCGCCGACGGGCAAGTGACCCTGTGCACCCAGTGCGCTGGGCGCAGAGATCTCACGCCCGCGTCCCTGATCCCCGGGGTGCGGATCGCCGGCGCGGCGACGTACGTCTCCGAGGTCATGGCCGAGGATGCCCAAGCCCTCGTCTACTAGACGGGGAGGGCCACCTCGATGTCGGCCACCGACCCGCGCACCGCGACTACCTGACGGTCCACCGACGCGCCCGGCGCGAGAGTCCGCAACGTCCAGCGTCCCGGGGCCGCGAAGAATCGGAACTGTCCGGTCGCCGAGGTCGGGACCTCGGCCGTGAACTCGCCCGACCCATCCAGCAACCGGACGTATGCGCCATCAACTGGCGTAGCCCCACGCGTGACGACCCCCTGGATCACGGACTGCTTCGTCACATCGATGCTGTCGACCGATGGCCCGCCGACCGGCGCTCCGCAGCTCATGCCGCACCGCCTTCGGCCGGCCCGGGTGCATCACCGAGCTGCACGGGGACACCCACCAGCGAGCCGTACTCGGTCCACGATCCGTCGTAGTTGCGAACGTTCGGCAGCCCGAGCAGCTCGTGGAGGGCGAACCAGGTGTGTGCAGAACGCTCCCCGATGCGGCAGTAGGCGATCGTGTCTCGGGACAGGTCCACACCCTTCGCCTCGTACAACGCCCGGAGCTCCTCGTCGGACTTGAAGGTCCCGTCGTCGTTGGCCGCCTGGCTCCAAGGGATGTTGTGCGCCGTCGGGATGTGCCCGGCACGCTGGCTCTGCTCCTGCGGCAGGTGGGCGGGAGCCAGCAGCCGACCGGCGTACTCGTCAGGACTCCGCACGTCCACGAGACCTTCCGAGCCGATGGCCGCGAGAACGTCGTCCCGGAAGGCACGGATCGAGGTGTCCTGCTCCTGCGCGGTGTACGCAGTGGTGGGACGCTCGACGACCTCGTCCACCAGCTCTCGGGAGTCGAGCTCCCACTTCTTCCGACCGCCGTCGAGCAGCTTTACCGAGGCGTGCCCGTACACCGTGAAATACCAGTATGCATAGGCGGCGAACCAGTTGTTGTTGCCGCCGTACAGCACGACTGTGTCGTCGTTGGCGATGCCCTTGCGCGACAGCAGCGCCTCGAACTGCGACTTGTTGACGAAGTCACGTCGTACCGAGTCTTGCAGGTCAGATCGCCAATCGATGCGTACCGCTCCGCGAATGTGGTTCTTCTCGTAGATGGCGGTGTCCTCGTCTACCTCGACAAGAACCACTGACGGATCATCGAGGTGGGCTTCCACCCAGTCGGCGTCGACCAGGACGTCGGAGCGGCTCATGATGTTTCCTTCCCGAGCTGAGTAGGTGTGACCTGAATGGACGCGAGTGGAGGTGAGGTGAACGGCAGGCCGACGCTGGCGCGACGCGCGAGCAGGTAGACCTCGCACCCCAGGCAGAAGTCGAAGGCAGCATTGAGGAACGCTGCGGCAAGGGCGAGACTGACGATGACTGAACCCAGCGCAACCGCCCCTGCGGCCAGGGCAAGCCAGCCGGTCGCGGCGAAGGTCACTCCAACCCCTTGAGCGAATCGGGGTGGTCGAGAGTCCTCGAGCTCGGCGGGCGGCCCGAGGTGCGGGCGAACGACGCGCCGGAACAGGAGCCCGTACGGCGTCGCCTGCGGCCCGAAGACGACGCCGCTCGTAAACACGATCGCTTGGAAACCGAGCAGCAGCAACGCGAGCGGGCTCCCGGCAACCAGGAGAGCACCAACGAGGACGACGGTTGTGAGGGTGGCCGCAAATCGCGAACCACGCGGATCGATGAGCATGACACAAGGCTCCTGACACGACGGGACATGACTCGACGTCAGGACAGCGAGCGGCTCATGAAGAGCGGGGGCGCTGCCCGGTCAGGGCATTCGACACAGGCAGGTGGCCACGCGGCACAGGTCGACCGCGCGCCGTTTGGTGAGGCTCACCTGCAGCTGCATGGGACCAACGGTAGGGACCAGAGCTGCCCACGTCACCCGGCGTCCATACTCTGAGACTCCTGTCCCGGTGGGCGGTACGGCTTCGCAGATCGCGCTCATGTCAACACCTGGCCCAGGGCGGCCACCACGTCGACGACCCGAGGTTGGCCCGACGCGCGACGGACGACCTGACCTTGCCGATCGAGTACGAGGACGGTTGGCGTCCGTCGAACGTCGAGCCGCCTGACCAGGTCGAGGTGGGACTCAGCGTCGATCTCGACGTGGGTGACTCCGTCGACCTGCTCGGCCACCTCGCCGAGGACGCGCCTGGTGGCGCGGCAGGGCTGGCAGAACGCCGTCGAGAACTGCACGAGAGTCGCCCGAACACCAAGGGCCTGCCCGAGGTCTGCCGCGCTCACGCGCTGCTCCGATAGGTCTGAAGCACCGACCGGACCTACTCCGCGGATATGTCCATCCTGGCGTCGGCGCCACAAGGCGAACGCCGTCGCGGCGACCAGCACCACAACAACGAGGAGCCCGCGCCAGAGCATGCTCGTTGAAACCTCTCGACATCCCCGGGCATTCCCTTGCGCGTCCCTAGGCGCCTACCCGGCGAACAGCCTGCTGGCGATGAATGTCGCGGGGCCGGCCAGCGCAAGAGGAAGTGCGCCCACCGTTGCAGGCGCCATCCGGGCCGCCCGGCCAGCCAGCCTGCGCACCTGGCAGCCGCAGACAGCAGCTAGTCCTCCGGACACAGCCACCAGCGCGACCTCAAGGACGCCGGCTGACTCGCTCGCGCCGATCACAGCCGTGACAGCTCCCAACCCCATGGCAGCCAGCAGCGCAACGACGACCGACCAGGACGCGCTACCGACTCCCGTGATCACCAACACCGCGACCACAGCGCCAAGCACCCCTGCGACGACAAGTTCCGGGCCCGGCGCGTCGATCGGCACGGCGAGCCAGCAGGCAGTCAGCCCTTCCACGAGGACCAGCCCGGAAGTTGCGGCCAAGCCGCTGAGCCGAGCCGGCCCCTCAACCGAGTTCGCGAGCAGTTGCTGGATGAACGCTGCGAAGAATCCGCCGACGACGACGATGACGAGCGGTCCGAGGTCGGCAGAATCGGCGCGCACGGAGAGCACCACTGAAGCGGCCACGCCCGTCGCGAGTCCGATGAACGACCCTGCGACGGCGCCCGGCGCGCGGAGCAGGTCGTGCCAGGAGGAGGCGACGGCGAGCTGGACGACGATGACGGCAACCGTCAGCGCTGTGCGTCCCGCGAACGCGCCCGCGATCAGCAGGACCCCGATCACCACAGCGACGATGACGACACTGGCAGCCGGCGATCTTCGTCTCGCTCCTCCCGCGCCCCCCACCACGGCTCAGCCGCCCGCGAAGGGCGGCAGGACTTCCACGGTCGCGCCGGGTGCCAGCGGCACCGTCGCGGGATCCCGATGACCCACAGCCACGGAGTCGACGAGGAGCGACGACGCGGCCAAGACGGCGGTCAGCCGAGGTTGGTGGGCCGCGCGTACGGCTTCGAGCAGCTGGTCAAGGCTGTCGGCCGCGAACTCCTCGGTCTCGACACCCGCCGCTGCCCGGGCCGAGGCCCAATAGCGCACGGTCACCCGACTCATCTGGAAGCCTCTGCTCGATCTCGGAGGGCACCCACGCCGGTGACCTGCTCGGCCCAGACCGCGATGCGCTGGGTCAGCTCGTCACTGATGGCGTGCTCGGCATGCTCGAAGCCGTACTCCACCCACAGCTCGACGTGATCACCACCTGCCGCCAGCTGCTGCGCGTGGTCGAGCGGGAAATAGTGGTCGGAATCGCCATGCGCCACCAGCAACGGAATCGGCGTCATGATCGCGGCAGCCTGCCTCGGCTCTAGAGGAAGCGGTTCGGACCACGGTTGCCCCGTGATCCGGGTGCCTCGAGCCACCCGAGCCACCGTCCGCCCGACACGTGACCCCACGACCCGGTGCAGGCGCCGCATGGAAGGGGTGCCGCGGTAGTACCACCGGGACGCGGCGCTGATCGCAACCGCGGCGTCCACGTTGCGGAACAAAGCAGCATGGCGCACCACGACGCTCCCTCCCATCGAGAATCCCACGGTCACGACGTGGTCGTAGCCAAGGTGACGGGCCCAGTCGACGGCCGCATCGACATCGCGGATCTCCAGGTCGCCGACGGTGGACTCACCACCGCTTCGGCCGTGTCCCCGCATAGACACGGCGGCGACGCCGCCCCTCCTGACCAGCACATCCCCAACGCGGCGGATCGCAGAGCTGTCGTGCGCACCGGTGAAGCCGTGCGCGACCACGAAGGCCAGCCTCCGATCACCGGACCCCATCGGCCGGTGTACTGCCCGCAGAACGACGCCGTCGCTTGCTCGCAACCAGGCTTCCTCACCGCGCCCGTGCGCTGACCGATCCGGCATGCCTGTCATTCTCGTCTATTCTCGTCGTGGGACCCGGGCGAGCCCTCATGCGGGTTCCTGAGGGTCCGCGCGTCGATGCCGCGGACCGCAGTTTCCGCGGCGAGGAGGTGCGATGGCCAGGCTGCTGTTGCTGACCCAGTCGCCCGGCGCGCAGCGAGACCTGTGTGCCGAGGTGCTGCCGGCACTCGGTCTGCTGATGCACCAGGTTCACGTGGCGCCCGCCGAGGGATCCGCACTCCTCGATGCGCCTGAGGTCGACTGGCTGCTGGTGGACGGCCGCCGAGACCTGTCCCACGTCCGCTCTCTGTGCCGGTTGCTTCGAACGACGGGGGTCAGCGTTCCGGTCCTCCTCGTGACCACCGAGGGAGGTCTGGCGGCGGTCACAGCCGACTGGGGAATCGACGACGTATTGCTCGATACGGCTGGGCCGGCAGAGATCGAGGCACGGTTGCGGCTGGCCGCGGGCCGGATCGCCAGCACCACTGAAGACGCACCCCCCGAGGAGATCAGCCATGGCGATGTGGCGATCGATGAGGCCGGCTACACCGCTCGGGTACGTGGTCGAACGCTCGACCTCACCTACAAGGAGTTCGAGCTCCTGAAGTATCTGGCTCAGCACCCGGGCCGGGTGTTCACCCGGGCGCAGCTGTTGCAAGAAGTCTGGGGTTATGACTATTTCGGCGGCACGAGGACCGTCGACGTCCACGTACGTCGGCTGCGCGCCAAGCTCGGCGTCGAGCACGACTCGGTCATCGGCACCGTTCGCAACGTGGGATACCGCTTCGTGGCGCTGCCTGCACAAGCTGTGCCCGGTCAGCAAGACGACCACGTAGCCACCGGCGCCATCGATGCGCGCTAGTCAGCCGTCGGCCCGCGTGGACAAGTCTTGAGACCTTGAGACCCCTTTGCTGACGCCACGCGTCGAGGTCGTCGGGCGGCTCGACGCCGCCGAGCTCGCAGCGGTGACGCACCTCGTCGAACGGGCAACCGAGGCCGATGGAGCGCGGCCGCTCTCCGAGCACGTGAGCCTCCACCTGCGCTACGGCGGTGACTCCGAAGTCGTCCACATCCTGGTGTGGATCGACGATGAGCTGGCGGGCTACGCGCATGTCGACCCCACTGATGCCGTCCAAGGCAGCAGCGCTGAGTTGGTGGTCGATCCGCAGCGGCGGGGCCAGGGCGTCGGCCGCCGACTCGTGGCCGAGGTTGCAGCCACCAGCCCCGACGGTCGACTCCGGCTATGGGCCCACGGCGAGCACCCGGCGGCCACGGCGTTGGCCGAGTCCTTCGGGATGACTCGACGCCGGACCCTGTGGCAGCTACGTCGATCCCTGTTCGCGCCCGTACCCGCAGCCAGGTGGCCGGACGGGATCACCGCGCGGACCTTCCAGCCCGGCGTGGACGATGACGCTTGGGTCGCACTCAACGCTCGCGCGTTCGCCGCTCACCCAGAACAGGGCAGTTGGGGAATCGATGACCTGCACCAGCGGATGGCCGAGCACTGGTTCGACCGCTTGGGATTCTTCCTGGCCGAGCGCCACGACGAGTCCGGAGGCGGATCTCGGCTCGTCGGATTCCACTGGACCAAGGTGCACGGTGGCGGCGACCATGCGTACCCACATACCCACGAAGCAGAGCAAGAGCACGAAGGGGTACATCCTCATGACCACGGACACGCGCCGATCGGCGAGGTCTACGTCGTGGGTGTGGACGCATCCGAACGCGGCAACGGGCTGGGACGTGCCCTCACCGTGACTGGTCTCGCCTACCTGCGCTCGCTTGGCCTGCCGGAGGTCATGCTCTACGTGGACGCGGACAACACCGGCGCACTTCGCTTGTACGAGAGTCTCGGCTTTGCTCGCTGGGACAGCGACGTGATGTTCGTCCGTTGACACTGCGGCATCGGGGCGAACTACTCGCTGGCGGCTGCCCGGGGTGCACGACGGTGCGAAGATGGTCCGATGAGCGAGGTAGAGCCAGTGGAGTTGGCGCCGGAGAACGCGGCCGTGGCTGTTGCGGTACGACCCTCACCCGTTGCCGCGGAGCCCGAATCCGAACAGCCGGAGCCGCTCGGGTCACTGCCCGACGATCGGTTCTCCGATCGGGAGGTCTCGTGGCTGGCGTTCAACCAGCGGGTCCTGGAGCTTGCCGAGGACGCAGACCTCCCACTCCTGGCCCGGGCCCGCTTCCTAGCCATCTTCGCCAGCAATCTGGACGAGTTCTTCATGGTTCGGGTGGCCGGGCTCAAGCGGCGCATCGCCACCGGGATCGCCGTACGCGCGGCCAGCGGACTGATGCCCGGTGAGGTCCTCGACCGCATCTGGTCGCACACCCGCGAGCTCATGCAGCGTCAGGTGCGGTGCTTCCACCAAGAAGTCCTGCCTGCGCTGACCAAAGAGGGCATCGAGCTGCTGCGCTGGGACGAGCTCGACGACGATGATCGCGCCCAGATGGCCGCTGTCTTCCAAGACCGGATCTTCCCCGTGCTCACCCCGCTCGCGGTAGACCCGGCTCATCCCTTCCCCTACATCTCTGGGCTCTCGCTCAACCTGGCCGTCGTTGTCCGCAATCCCACGACCGGAATCGAACATTTCGCGCGCGTCAAGGTTCCCCAGCTGCTCGGTCGTTTCGCGCAGGTCAGCGGACAACGGTTCGTTCCCCTCGAAGACGTCATCGCCGCGCACCTGGATGAGTTGTTCCCGGGCATGGAGGTCCTGCAGAGCCACGGTTTCCGGGTCACGCGCAACGAAGACTTCGAGGTAGAGGAGGACGACGCGGAGAACCTCCTGGTGGCGCTGGAGAAGGAGCTGATGCGCCGCAAGTTCGGACCTCCGGTCCGGCTTGAGGTGGAGGACACGATCGACCCGCACGTTCTCGACCTCCTGGTACGCGAGCTGGGCATCGAGGAGCACGAGGTCGTGGCGATTCCCGGACCCCTTGACCTCACCGGCCTGATGGCCGTCGCCGCGGTCGACCGGCCCGAGCTCGACTACGCCGCCTTCGTCCCGCGGCGGCACCCCGACCTGTCGGAGGTGGAGAGCGCGGACGAGGTCGACATCCTCGCCGCGCTCCGCAACCGCGACGTGCTGCTTCACCACCCGTACGACTCGTTCTCGACCAGCGTGCAAGCCTTCCTCGAGCAGGCAGCCGTCGATCCGCAGGTCCTGGCGATCAAGCAGACGCTCTACCGCACGAGTGCGGACTCCCCCATCGTCGATGCCCTCATCGAGGCCGCCGAGGCTGGTAAGCAGGTGCTCGTCCTGGTGGAGATCAAGGCCCGCTTCGACGAGCAGGCCAACATCAAACGTGCCCGCAAGCTCGAACAGGCCGGCTGCCACGTGGTGTACGGCCTGGTCGGCCTGAAGACGCACTGCAAGTTGTCGCTCGTGGTCCGCCAGGAGGGTGAACGGATCCGCCGCTACACCCACATCGGCACGGGGAACTATCACCCGAGAACGGCCCGGCTCTATGAGGACCTCGGTCTGCTCACGTCCGACCCGATCGTGGGGGAGGACGTCAGCAACCTGTTCAACGTGCTGTCCGGGTATTCGATGAACACGGCGTACGAGCGCCTCCTGGTGGCGCCCAACTCGGTGCGTTCCGGGCTCGTTGAGCGCATCGAGGGAGAGGTGGAGCACCATCGCGCCGGCCGGCCAGCGGCCGTGCGCATCAAGCTGAACTCCCTCGTGGATGAGGGGGTCATCGATGCCCTCTACCGAGCCTCGCAGCAGGGAGTGCCCGTCGACCTGTGGGTTCGCGGCATCTGCGCCCTTCGCGCGGGCGTACCCGGGCTCAGCGAGACGATCAGGGTGCGCAGCATCCTGGGGCGCTTTCTCGAGCACTCACGCGTGTTCGCCTTCACCGGCGGAGGTGATCCCGAGGTCTGGATCGGAAGCGCCGACCTGATGCATCGCAATCTCGACAGGCGCGTCGAGGCGTTGGTCCGGCTGACCGTTCCCGAGCACATCCAGGAGGTGAGCGACTTGCTCGACCTCGGCTTCGACCCCGGGACTGCCTCCTGGCACCTCCTGCCCGACGACTCTTGGGAGCACCACGGGACGGCAGCGGACGGGTCAGCCCTGCTGGACATCCAGGCTCACCTCATCGCTGCCAAGCAACGGCGATCCGGAGCCTGACGATGGCAACCACCAGGGGTGGCTTGACGCCCACTGCGTGGATGGAGACCGAGCGAAAGTTCCATGTGCACGGGTTGTTCAAGCTGCCGGATCTTGTCTCAGCCGCCTGGGTGCTCGCCGAGCCCGTCGCGGCTGAGCTGTCGGCGACCTATTTCGACACCGATGATCTGCGATTGACCCGGTGGCGGGTGAGCCTTCGCCGACGAGAGGGCGGCGAGGACGAGGGGTGGCACCTCAAGTTGCCCGTCGCTGCGGAGACCAGGGAGGAGCTACGGCTACCGCTCACCGCAGGGACGCTCGCTGCACCTCCGGTCGCACTGACCGACCTCGTCCTCGCGCTCACCCGCACTGCATCGGTCCGTGAAGTGGTCACCCTTCGTACCGAGCGCACGACGTACGGCCTCGTGTCAGGGGACGGGTCCACCCTCGCGTCCCTGACTGATGACTCGGTGTCCGTCCTCGATCGGAGTCGCACCGTCGCTCGGTTTCGCGAGCTGGAGGTCGAGCTCGTTGACGCGGGCGGCGTCGGAGACGGGTTGCTCAGCTCAGTCGAGGAGCAGCTCGTGGCAGCTGGGGCGGTGCGGGGCGGCCAGGTGTCGAAGGTTGGCCGGTCGCTCGGTCCTCAGGCGAGCGCCGAAGCGGACGTACCGGAGCCAGCGGCGGTCCACCGGTCGGCGCCCGCAGGGCTCGCCGTTCAAGCACACCTGCGCCGCAACAGCCGTGCCCTGCTGACCCACGACCGTGGGGTCCGCCGGGACCTGCCCGACTCGGTGCACCAGATGCGCGTCGCGGCCCGTCGGTTGCGCAGCGGCCTCAGGGTGTTCGCGCCGATAGTGATCGACGAGCCGTCGCGCAGGCTCCGAAACGAGCTGGCGTGGCTGGCCGACGTCCTCGGTGAGGTCCGTGACCGGGAGATGCTGCGTGACCGCCTGCTCGCGGGCCTCGACGCCCTCGCGGCAGACCAGACTACCGACCTAGACCCCACGGCAGCCAAGCGCCTGATTCGCTCGACCTACGCCAAAGACCTGGCCAGCGCACGCGCCCGCACCCTCGAAGCCCTACGGTCCCCCCGGTATCTCACCCTGCTCGACGAGCTCGTTAACGCCTGCGGGGTCCCTCCTCTCACCGACGCGGCCCAGCTCCCCTGCTCTGAGGTGCTCCCACCCTTGGTGCGACGCGCCTGGAAGCGACTGTCTCGAGACATCGAAGCCTTGGACGTCGCCGGCCCGGACACCGACTGGCACGAGGCTCGGATCGCGGCCAAGCGCGCCCGCTATGCCTGCGAGGCTGTCGAACCGATCTTCGGCAAGCCGGCCCGGAGGCTGGCCGGGCTCGTCGAGCAGGTGACCGAGCTCCTGGGGGGGCACCAGGACGCCACGCTTGCGGCCAGCGCCGTACGCGCTCTCGCCGACCGCGACCGGCTCGCCGGATCCACTGGCTTCGCCCTTGGGGTCCTGCACAGTGCCGAACGAGACGCCGCCGCGCGCGCCCGCGCGGACCTGTTCGACCTCTGGCCCGAGGTGTCGCGGGGCAGGCACAGGCGGTGGCTCGAGCCAGGGAAACACAGGTGAGCCGAACTCCGCCGCTCGTTCGCGCTGCCGGAGCCCTCGTGTGGCGACGGGAGGGTCGGGACGTGCGGATCGCGGTGGTTCATCGCCCACACCGCGGGGACTGGAGCCTGCCGAAGGGCAAGCTCGACGTTGACGAGCCCTGGGCGGTGGCTGCAGGACGCGAGGTACGGGAGGAGACCGGTCTGGCGGTCGCGTTGGGGCCGCCCCTCCCAACCCAGCACTATGAGGTGGAGGGGGCACCCAAGGAGGTTCGCTACTGGTCCGCAACACTCGCTGATCCTCGGGTTGACTCCGCGGGCGTCGCGTTTGTCCCCAACGCCGAGGTCGACGCGCTGGAATGGCTGACTATGGACGGCGCCCGAGCGCGCTTGACGCATGGCACCGACCACGCCGTCCTGGCTGGGTTCGTCGAGCTGTTCGCGCCCGAGGACTTCCAGCGCCCGGACGTCTTGGTGCTCCTCCGGCACGCGCGGGCCATGAAGCGCGCGGTCTGGCGCGGGCCAGACGACGAAAGACCCCTCGACGAGCGAGGCCTTGCTCAGGCCGAGCGGCTGGTGGCGCTCCTGGGCGCGTACGGCATCGATGAAGTGCACTCGTCCAACACGCGCCGGTGCCTCGACACCGTCGAGCCCTACGCGGCCGCGCACCAGCTGAGCGTCGCGCACGAGCCCAGGACGTCCGAGAAGGGACACCGGCACAAGCCACAAGGGGCAGCCCGGCGCCTCGCCGAGCTGCTCGACCTCGGGGGACGCCTGGTCCTGTGCTCCCACCGACCCGTCCTTCCGGCACTCCTGGCCCAGGTGGTCGGTCCGGCGAGTGGCGCGGCCCTCATCGGTGACGGCCTGCCACCTGCCGCCATGGTCGTGGTCCACCACCGGACCGGAGCGGTCCTCGAGGTCGAGCGCATCGACCCGTGATCCCCCGCACCATGTCCACGCCCTGCATCCGCTCGCGCAAGAGGTAGTGCCCAACCGTTCTGGCGCGTTCATCTCACGTTCACCCCGGGCTCTCGATCGTGACACCTCGCGTGCCTACCGTCCTCGACGTAAGCACGCGAAGCGGCCGGACTGACCGGCCCAACAGAAGGGTCCACCCAACGTGAACCGCAGCACGCTGCGCCGGGGAGCCCCGGCCGCACTAGCGCTCAGCTTCGCCCTGCTCCTCGGGGCTTGCGGAAGCGACGCAAGCAACGGAACGGCCGCTCCGGCAGGCGGCAACGGCGATTGCGTGAGCGGCTCGATCAAGTCGTCCGGGTCCAGCGCCCAGGCCAACGCCATGACCGAGTGGATCAACACCTACCAGACCAACTGTGGCGGCGCCACGATCGACTACCAGCCTGTCGGTTCGGGAGCGGGCGTCCAGGATTTCATCAACAACCAGGTCGCCTTCGCCGGATCCGATTCGGCGCTCAAGCCCGGAGAAGAATCCGACCCGGCCAACGCTCGGTGCGGCACCGGTCCAGCCATCAACATCCCGATGGTCGGCGGCGCCATCGCCATCGGCTACAGCCTCGAGGGCGTCGACACGCTCATCACGACGCCCGAGATCCTCGCGGGCATCTTCAGCAACACCATCACGAAGTGGGATGACCCGGCGATCGCTGCAGCCAACCCCGGCGTGACGTTGCCGTCGGACAGCATCGTCGCGTTCCACCGCTCCGACGAGTCGGGCACGACCGACAACTTCACGAAGTACCTCGCGGCCAACGTCCCCGATATCTGGACGTTCGAGGGCGGCAAGGCCTGGACCGCCCCGGGCGGACAGGGCGCCAAGGGCAGCGACGGGGTCGCCGCGGCGATCAAGTCCACGCCCAACTCGATCGGCTACATCGAGCTCTCGTTCATCCAGAGCCAGAGCCTCCAGGCGGCCGAGGTCGACAACGGCGGTGGTCCAGTGGCACCGACGGCGGAAACTGCAGCGACGACGCTGGACTCCTCCAAGATCACCGGTTCGGGCGACGACTTGATCCTCGAGGTGGACTACACCGAGACCACGGCCGGGGCCTATCCGATCGTCCTCGTGACCTACGAGATCGTCTGCCAGACAGGGCTGCCCGCGGACCAGCTTGGTCTGACCAAGTCGTTCCTGACCTTCACGGCCTCGGCCGACGGACAGTCCACGCTCACCGAGATCGGCTACGTACCGATCACCGGGGAGCTGCTGACCAAGGTTCAGGCTGCGGTCGCCTCGATCAGCTAGTCGATCAGGAAACTCGATCACCCCACAGTGCATGACGATCTCCATCGGGCACCTAGCCCGATGGAGATCGTCGTGTCTGCCCCACGCCCGATCGGACGCCCTACGCTTTGGTACCGACGCTGTAGACCCGGGCCGACGCTCGACCGGTGGCCATCCGGCCTCCCAACCCGTCACCACACCACGATGAGGGACACGTGACCGCCCCCACCACGGAACGCGCGCCCGCCCCACCCGCGCCCAGCAAGGGTGCGGTCAGACGGGGCGACCGGATCTTCCGCGGCATCGCCACCGGGTCGGGGGTTCTCGTCCTGGTGATCATGGCGGGAATCGCGCTCTTCCTCGTCATCAAGGCCGTCCCGGCCGTGCGCGTCGACACCGTCAACTTCTTCACCAGCAGCGAGTGGCTCCCCGACCTCGCCTCCGGACCGAGATTCGGAATCGCCGCGCTCGCTTTCGGCACCGCCGTCTCTTCCGTGATCGCCATGGCGCTGGCCGTACCCGTGGGCTACGGCATCGCCCTGTGCCTCTCGCACTACGCCCACCGCCGCATCGCCACCCCGCTGGCCTTCATCGTCGACCTGCTCGCGGCGGTCCCGTCGATCATCTTCGGCCTCTGGGGTCTGGCCTGGCTGATGCCGCGCACGGAGGACCTGTGGATCTGGCTGAACGACCACCTTGGCTGGATCCCCCTGTTCAACAACACCCTTGGCGTCTACACGCGGTCGATCGCGATCGCCTCGCTGGTGCTGGCCATCATGATCCTGCCCACCGTGTCGGCGATCAGCCGCGAGGTGTTCACCCAAGCTCCGGCCGGCCACATCGAGGCGGCGATGGCCCTCGGCGCCACGCGGTGGGAGATGATCCGCCTCGCCGTCCTACCCTTCAGCAAGCCGGGCATGATCAGCGCGGCGATGCTGGGGCTCGGCCGAGCCCTCGGCGAGACCATCGCGGTCGCCCTGCTCCTCTCGGCCACGTTCACGATCAACTGGCACATCACCGAACCGGGCGGAAACACGTTCGCCGCGAACATCGCGCTGAAGTTCAACGAAGCCGGAGAAGTCGGTCGAGGTGCACTCATCGCCGCCGGGCTGGTCCTGTTCGTCATTACCTTGGCGGTCAACATGATCGCGCGGATCGTCGCCGAACGCCGACGCGAGTTCTCGGGAGCGAACTGACATGAGCGCGCTCCGGACTCAGGCGGTGCCAGACAACGCAAGGCTTGCCGGCGGCACGCTGCCCCGCTGGGCACCGGTGGGCTCGGCCGTGGCCGGACTGCTCGCCGCGGTGCTCCTGGCCCTGGTGACACCGATCAGCGGCCGGGCCGGAACCCTCCTCGTGGGGATCGTGCTCTTCATGGCGATCCAGACCGGTTGGAGCTTCGCCGTCGAAGGCCGCCGGCATGCCGTCGACCGGCTGGCCACCACCGTCATCTACGGGACCGGGCTCATCGCCCTGGTCCCTCTAACGGCGATCCTCACCGTCGTGATCGTCAACGGGCTCAAGGCGTTCAGCCTGGAGTTCCTCACATCGACCATGCGCAACGTCAGCCCTCTTCGAGAGGGCGGCGGCGTCTACCACGCCATCATCGGCACGCTCGAACAGGTAGGCATCGCCGCAGCCATCGGGATTCCCGTGGGTCTGCTCGTCGCCGTCTACCTCGTTGAGTACGGCAACCGGGGCCGGCTCGCGCGATCGGTGACGTTCTTCGTCGACGTGATGACCGGCGTCCCGTCGATCGTGGCCGGCCTGTTCATCTACACCGCGTTCATCCTGACCCTCGGCCTGGAGCGCAGCGGCTTCACCGGCGCGTTGGCTCTGACCATCCTCATGATTCCGGTCATGGTGCGATCGTCAGAAGAAATGCTGAAGCTGGTGCCCAACGAGCTGCGAGAAAGCGCGTACGCGCTGGGTGTTCCGAAGTTCCTGACCATCTTGCGCGTGGTCCTGCCGACTGCGCTGCCGGGCATCATCACCGGCTCGATGCTCGCCGTGGCCCGAGTCATGGGCGAGACTGCTCCGCTTCTCCTGACCGTCTTCATCTCGCAGTCGATCAACTACAACCCGTTCTCCGGCCCGCAGGCGTCTCTGCCCACCTTCGTGTGGGACCAGATCAGCAGAGGCACCGACGCATCCATCGACCGAGCCTGGGCCGGGGCGCTCACACTGATCCTGATCGTCGTCATCCTCAACCTGGCGGCCCGAGGCCTCGGCCGCTTCTACCGCGTCAAGTAGCGAGAAGGACTCCAACGCTCATGGGCAAGCGGATCAACATCTCCGACCTCGACATCTACTACGGGAACTTCCTCGCGGTGGAGGGCGTGGCCTTCGACGTCGAGGCCAACTCGATCACGGCCCTCATCGGTCCGTCGGGGTGCGGCAAGTCCACGGTGCTGCGCTCGCTCAACCGCATGCATGAGGTCACGCCCGGGGCCCGCGTGTCCGGGAAGGTCCTGCTCGACGACGAGGACATCTACGCCCCCAACATCGATCCGGTCAACGTGCGCCGCACGATCGGCATGGTGTTCCAGAAGCCCAACCCCTTCCCCACCATGTCCATCCACGACAACGTCATCGCCGGTCTCAAGCTGCGCGGTCGCCAGCCGAAGTCAGACATGGACCAGGTCGTCGAAGAATCCCTGCGCGGAGCGAACCTCTGGGAAGAGGTGAAGGACCGGCTGAATCGTCCAGGGAGCAGCTTGTCAGGCGGCCAGCAGCAACGGCTCTGCATCGCGCGAGCGATCGCTGTCGAGCCTCAGGTGCTCCTGATGGACGAACCCTGCTCTGCGCTCGACCCGATCTCCACCCTTGCCGTCGAAGACCTCATGCAGCAGCTCAAGGAGACCTACACGATCGTCATCGTCACCCACAACATGCAGCAGGCGGCCCGGGTCTCAGACCGGACGGGTTTCTTCAACATCGCAGGCACCGGAAAGCCCGGCAGGCTCATCGAGATCGACGTGACGGCCAAGATCTTCAGCGCACCGAGCGAGCGGGCCACTGAGGACTACATCAGCGGTCGCTTCGGCTGACCGGCGCTTCAGACGAAGATCGGCTTAAGCACGAGGAACGTCACCGCCGCAATGATCCCCGCACCGGGGAAGGTGAGCACCCAGCCGATGACGATGTCCCGGGCGACGCCCCAACGCACCGCCGCGAGTCCCTTCGTGGCACCTACGCCCATAATCGCCGACGTGATGGTCTGGGTGGTCGAGATCGGGACGCCGTAGCCCACGCCTGCGACGTAGAGGATCGAGGACGCCGTCGTCTCGGCCGCGAAGCCCTGCGGCGGCCCGACATGGATGATCCGACGGCCGAGGGTGCGCATGATGCGCCAACCACCGGCGTAGGTGCCGGCCGACAAGACGGCGGCCGTGAGGAAGAAGACCCAGATCGGGATCGAATAGTCCGACTGATAGCCGCCTACGACGAGCGCGAGGACGACGATGCCGATCGTCTTGGCGGCGTCCTGGAGTCCGTGTCCAAAAGCCATTGCCGCGGCGGAAACCGTTTGCGCCATCCGAAAGCCGCGAGTGACTCGGCTGGGTGCCGCCCTTCGGAAACCCCAGAGAATCGCCAACATGAACACATAGGCGATGACGAACCCGACGACAGGCGAGACCACCATGGGCACGACGACCTTGTGCCAGACGCCGGCCCAGTCGACGGCCGTGGCGCTGAAGACCAATGTCGCACCCACCAGCCCGCCAATGAGTGCATAGGACGAGGACGACGGCAACCCGAACCACCAGGTGAGCAGGTTCCAGGCGATGGCTCCGGTCAGAGCAGCGAAGACCACGACAAGGCTCTCGGTGCCGGTTGGCAGGGTCACGATTCCCTTGCCTACGGTCGCAGCGACCTTGGCGCCGAAGAAGGAGCCGACGAGGTTCATGATCGCAGCCATGATCAACGCGACCCTAGGCGTCAGAGCCTTTGTCGACACCGAGGTGGCGATTGCATTGGCTGCATCGTGGAAGCCATTGGTGTAGTTGAAGCCCATCGCCATCGCAATAACGATGACGACCCCCAGGTCCTCCACCGGTCAGGACTCCTTGACCGCGATGCTCTCGACGGTGTTGGCCACGTCCTCGAAGCCATCGGCTGCTGCCTCGAGCTGCTCGGCGATGTCCTTGAGCTTCATCACCATCATCGCCTTGAAATCGCCCGAGAACAGGGCCGCCAGGAACTTCCGGTGCACCTGGTCGGCACGATTCTCGATCCGGTTGGCCTCGACCCAGTAGTCCGAGAGGTTCTTCATCGTTCGCAGCCGAGGCATCGCATCCGCGGTCAGCGCGGCGGCATCGTTCAGCAGTGCCACCTGTTCGCGCATCTCCTCGCCTAGCTCACCGACGCCGTACAGGCCCACGAGATCCACCGCCGCCTCCATGGCATCCATCACGTCGTCCAACTCGTTGGCGAGCCGGTAGATGTCCTCACGGTCGAACGGCGTGATGAAGGAGGAGTTGGTCTTGCGCAGAAGTTCGTGGGTGGCTTCATCCATGTCGTGCTCGACCTGGCGCATCCGCACCGAGATCGTCACGCGATCCTCAGGGCTGGCATCGAGCAGGTCCTTCAGCAAGGACGCGCCCTCGACGAGGAAGTCGGCGAGCTCCCGGAACGCGACGTAGAAACTTGGATCCTGAGGGGTGAGCCGCACGAGGGTTCTCCGAGGTTCGACTAGTTCGGTCGCGGGGTCGAGGGTGACGGTTCGAAAGCGCACCCGGATGGGCTGGGGGATTGGGTCCGCCGACGATGGTAGGCCCTGCCGTCCAGGATTCAGGCCACGTGCCCCATTCGGGTGGAGAGCCGCCTCGTGGCCTCGAGCAGCAAGGCGGTGCAGTCGGTCATCTCGGCCTTGAAGCGTTCGACCGGGCCGCTGACCGAAATCACCGCGATCGGGCGGTCATCGTGATCGAGCACCGGGGCTGCGACAGATGCCGCGCCCGCCATCCGCTCACCCGCTGAGGTCGCGTAGCCACGTTTGCGGATGGCGGCGAGATCTCGCCGAAGCCGTTCGTCGTCGGTGATCGTCTGGTCGGTCATCGCCGCGAGCTGGTTGCGCGTGATGTAGGAGTCGATCTCGTCGTCGCTGAGAAAGGCCAGAAACGCTTTCGACGAGGCACCGGCATGAAGTGGATACGGCAATCCGACAGTGACCTCCATGCGCACCTCGCGGTCCGGCACGACCTGGTCGACGTACATCCTCGCGTCGCCGTTGCGGATCGAGAGCGTCGCGGTCTCTTTCGACTTCCCCGAGAGCCAGGCGAGCTCGGGGCTGGCCATGCTGCGGACGTCGATGCGGGCCAGGTAGGCGCGGCCGAGCCCGAGCGCGGCCGGACCGAGGGAGTAGCGCCGGCTCACGGAGTCGACGGCGATCAGATCACGGCTGCGCAGGGACGTGAGGATCCGGTGCACGGCTGCCTTCGACAGGCCCAACTCACCGGAGATCTCGGTGACACCGAGATCGGCGCGGTTGCTGCGACCGAACAGCAGGAGGACGTCGATGGCTCGCTCGACAGCAGCGATGGACTGGCTGCCGCCCTCCGCTGGAGGTCGAACGGCCTGGCTCTGTTCGTTCAACGCTGCTCCCGTGCTGGCGACAGTGATGGTGGCGGATGGTGGCGCGGTGCGGCGCTCCACGGCGGAGCCGCCCACAACGTGGTGAT
Source organism: uncultured Actinomycetota bacterium (assembly GCA_963819985.1). GTDB lineage: Bacteria > Actinomycetota > Actinomycetes > DATJPE01 > DATJPE01 > JANPBY01. Next base: position 596,762 of record CAWFYH010000004.1, read on the forward strand.
CATAGGGATCGCAGGGCCGGGATTCCATCCTGTGGAACACGATGTCGTGACGGAACCGGTATCGGAGCAATCTCGCAGAAGCAGCCGAAACGGGAGCATCCCGTATCCGAAATGTCCGGATACGTGACCTGTCACCCTGTTGACGGGCCGGCGATTGGTCTTACGTTTTCAGATACGGTCCGGTGGAGTGAAGGTCAACGGCTCGACGATGCTGAGCCTGAACCTGTTCGCCCCCCGGCCGGCGTGCGGCCTGTCGGGTCAGGGCGCGGAGGGGACGCTCGAGACCCTGCTGTTCTGGACGAACACTCGAGGGGTCGGCATCGAGAACCTCTCGGCCGCTGATCGCGCTGCGCTGGCGGCCGGATGACCGGGCACCCAGGAGCTCTCTCCGACCTTCGTGTGGTGGAGATGGGCGTTCTTCTGGCCGGACCGTTCGCCGGCCAGCTGTTCGCCGACCACGGCGCGGAGGTTCTCAAGCTCGAGCCGCCCGGCCAGGGGGACCCGATGCGCGACTGGGGCCAGGAGAAGCCACACGGCAAGTCCCTGTGGTGGCCGGTGGTGGCACGCAACAAGAAGTCGGTGACCGTCAACCTGCGAATGCCTGAGGGCCAGGCGCTCGCGCGGGACCTGCTCGCAACAAGCGACGTACTCATCGAGAACTTCCGGCCCGGCACGCTCGAGCGTTGGGGGATGGCACCCGACACGCTCTGGGAAACCAACCCTGGGCTGGTCATCCTGCGCGTCACGGGCTTCGGGCAGACCGGGCCGATGTCGCCCCAGGCGGGCTACGGCTCGATCGGCGAGGCCATGGGTGGGCTGCGCTACGTCATGGGCGAGGCCGACCGGATGCCCGCGCGAGCTGGCATCTCGATCGGTGACACCCTCGCCGCGTTGTTCGGAGCTATGGGCGCGTTGATGGCGCTGCACGCCCGGGGCCGGACGGGCCGAGGGCAGGTCGTCGACTCCGCGATCTATGAGGCCGTCCTCGGGGTGATGGAGTCGTTGATCACCGAGTACGACGCGGCGGGCTATATCCGCGAGCGGACCGGGCCCATCTTGCCGAATGTGGCGCCCAGCAACGTCTATCCAACCGCCGACGGCCTGGAGATCCTCATTGCAGGCAACCAGGACACGGTGTTTCGCCGGCTGGCCGAGGCCATGGGTCGAGCGGAGCTTGCCGATGACCCGCGGTACGCGACGCACGGCTCGCGCGGTGCCCACCAGGGCGAGCTCGACGAGCTGATCACTGCATGGACGAGGTCGCTGCCGTGCGACGACGTGGCTCGGCTGATGCGTGAACACGCCGTGCCGCACGGCACCATCTATCGCGCGAAGGAGATGCTCGAGGACGATCACTTCGCGGCGCGCGACGCGATCGTTCGGGTGGCACACAAGCAATTCGGCTCCCTCGCCATGCAAAACGCGTTCCCCAGGCTGTCCGACACCCCGGGAGAGATTCACTGGTCTGGTCCTGACCTGGGAGAGCACACCGAGCAGGTTCTGCGCGAGGTTCTCGGGCGCTCGGACTCCGACATCGAGGCCTTGCGCTCAATTGGGGTGATCTGAGTCGTGCCCACGTTGGGGGGCGGCGAGCCGGTCGCCCAACGGGTTGCCCGCCTCGAAACACCCAAGAGCGCTCACCTTCCGGTAGAAGACTCCGCCGTCCGCGCCACCAACGGCGTACTCGACCCGGGTGAACACCACCGGCACCCAGGCGGTACGGGCTGCCGCCACAAGCCGACCGCAGGAGGCCACCGCATCCTCGACTCCCGCATGCCAAGGGGACAATGGGTCGAGGTAGGCGCGGCCGACATCAACCACGAGCAGCACAGGGGGAGCTCCCCAGCCGAGCCGACCGGCGAACCCCGCCTTGGCGTCGTCCGCGTCGAGGTCGACCATGGTCTCGTCCGCATCCGGAGTGAGTGTTATGGAACGTCGTTTCACCAGATGGAAGCGCCATTGGTGAGGCGGCGGCATCAACCGAGCAGGAGGCACCGTGCCTGACGTCACGATCGTCGAGGTCGCTGCGCGCGACGGGCTGCAGAACGACCCTGCCGAACTGAGCACCGCCCAGAAGGTCGAGCTCGTCACGCGCACCGTCGAGGCGGGCGTCACCCGAGCCGAGGTGGCCAGCTTCGTCAACCCCAAGCGCGTACCCCAGATGGCCGACGCCGAGGCGGTAGTCCAAGGCCTGGTGGACGAGGGCACCGCCCAGCGCCTCGCGATGATCGGGCTGGTCCTCAATGCGCGCGGCTTCCACCGGGCGGCCGAGACCAAGGTCGACGAGATCAATCTCGTGGTGGTCGCGAGCGAGACGTTCAGCCAGCGCAACCAGGGGATGACGACCGAGGCGGCCGTGCGCACCGTCGAAGAGGTTGTTCCGCTTGCCCGGGCTGCGGGCATCGTGCCCACCGTCACGTTGTCGGCGTCGTTCGGCTGTCCCTACGAGGGCGAAGTGCCCCTCGACCGCATCGTCGGCCTCGCGCAGCGACTGGTCGCCACCGGGGTTGACGAGCTGGCAATCGCCGACACCATCGGGGTGGCGGTGCCGGCAGACGTACGGCTCCGCATCGGCGAAGTCCGGGCGGCCACCGGCGACGTACGCCTGCGTGCCCACTTCCACAACACGCGCAACACCGGATATGCCAACGCATTGGCCGCCTACGAGTCCGGCATCACCGTGCTCGACGCGAGCCTCGGCGGGGTCGGTGGCTGCCCGTTCGCTCCGAAGGCCACCGGCAACATCGCCACCGAGGACCTCACCTATCTGCTCGAGCGTTCCGGCATCAGCACCGGCCTCGACCTCGACGCCCTGATGTCCGCGAGCGACTGGCTCGGTGAGCAGCTGGGCCGGCCCACCCCGGCGCTGGTCAGCAAGGCCGGCGGTTTCCCCACGGGACAGGACGCCGCGTGAGTTCGGAGGATCAGCCCAAGACCGTACGGGTGGCCGCCGTTCAGCTCGCGGTTACCGAGGACAACGAGGCCAACCTCGCGACCTGCCTACGACTGATCGACCAGGCCGCCGACCAGGGTGCGGATCCCTTGGAGACCGACGTCGAAGCCCTGCTGCTCCCTCCTGCGGACTATGGCGTCGACTCGGTGCGCGAGATGGTCGGCGGCTATCCGTCGCAGGCACCAGACGAGGTTCCACTCGACACCATCGTGGTGTCCGGGACCTCTCGCCGCGGTCGCCGATAGCCGGCCAGCGACACCCGCGTGGTGGCCCTTCCAGCAGTTGCAGGCCAAGATCGAGGGGTGAACCAGTCTCGTAGCGACGCGGCCGCTGAAGCCGATCCGACGTTGGAGCTGCATCCCGGCGGCTATCCGCCCATTGCTGACTACGCCTTCCTATCCGACTGCGAGACCACGTGTCTGGTGGCGCCCAACGGGGCCGTCGAATGGATGTGCGCTCCGCGTCCCGACTCGCCGAGCTTCTTCGGAGCCATCCTTGACCGCAGCGCTGGGGCGTTCCGGATCGGACCGTATGACGTCTCCGTCCCGGTCGCCCGCCGCTATCTCCCGGGCAGCCTCATGCTGGAGACAACCTGGCAGACGACGACTGGTTGGCTCATAGTGCGAGATGCGCTCGTGATGGGGCCGTGGCACAACCGCGAAGAACGATCGAGCACCCACCGCCGCTCACCGACGGACTACGACGCCGAGCACTGCCTGGTACGCACGGTTCGTTGCGTTTCCGGCAGCGTCGATCTGGCCGTGAGCTGTGACCCAGTTTTCGACTACGGCCGCAAAGCGGTGACCTGGGACTACGAGGGCCCCGGCTACAGAGAGCTGCTCGCGACCGCAGAAGGTGAACCCTCGCTTCGTCTCACGAGTGACCTGCGTTGCGGGATCGAAGGCCATGGGGTCCGAGCGCGTACGCGGATGGTTGAGGGTGAGGAGCGCTTCGTTGCCCTGTCGTGGTCGCCGCTTCCCAGCCCCAAGACCTTCGACGAGGCCAAGATCCGCCATGGACGAACCGCCGAGCACTGGCGGCAGTGGATCACCGGCGGAGACTTCCCCGACCATAGGTGGCGTCAGCATCTCCAGCGCAGCGCGCTCACGCTGAAGGGGCTCACCTATGCACCAACAGGAGCACTCCTGGCAGCGCCCACGACATCACTGCCCGAATCGCCTGGTGGTGAACGGAACTGGGACTACCGCTACGCCTGGGTGCGCGACTCGACGTTCGCGCTGTGGGGTCTCTACACGCTGGGGTTCGATCGCGAGGCCGATGACTTCTTCTTCTTCCTCGCCGACGCCTGCCGGGACGGGTCGAAGCTGCAAGTGATGTACGGCGTCGGCGGCGAACACGATCTCGAAGAGTCCACCCTGGACCACCTGCACGGCTATCTGGGGTCGTGGCCCGTGCGCATCGGGAACGGCGCGTTCTCCCAAAAGCAACACGACGTCTGGGGAGCCGTCCTGGACTCGGTGTATCTGCATGTACGTTCGCGCGATCGAACGTCAGAGGACCTGTGGCCGCTTCTCAAAGCGCAGGTCGAGCAGGCGGCCGAGTCCTGGCGTGAGCCAGATCGTGGGATCTGGGAAGTGCGGGGACAACCCCAGCACTTCACGTCCAGCAAGGTGATGTGTTGGGTCGCGTTGGACCGAGGCTCAAAGCTCGCCCAGATGCACGAAGAGCCCGAGTACGCCGAGAAGTGGGCAGCCATGGCCGACGAGATCCACGCGGACATCTGCGAGCACGGCGTGGACTCTCGGGGTGTGTTCACCCAGTTCTACGGCTCCGACGCCTTGGATGCCTCCACGCTGCTGTTGCCGTTGCTGCGCTTCCTCCCACCTGAGGACGACAGGATTCGGGCGACCGTTCGAGCCATTGCCGACGAGCTCACCGAGGACGGCCTGGTGCTGCGCTACCGCACCCACGAGACCGACGACGGACTAAGTGGGAAGGAAGGGTCGTTCACGATCTGCTCGTTCTGGCTGGTCTCCGCTCTCGTCGAGATCGGCGAACTCGACGAGGCCCGCAAGCTGTGCGAGCGGCTGCTCGGATTCGCCAGCGACCTGTTGCTCTACGCCGAGGAGATCGAGCCAAGATCTGGGCGGCACCTGGGAAACTTCCCTCAGGCTTTCACGCACCTGGCCCTGATCAACGCCGTGGTCCACGTGATCCGCGCCGAACAGACCGACGGCGTGCACTCCTTCGCCCCTGCACATATAACTTCCGCCTGACGCGGGAACCCCATGAGCCGTGACACGTGAGCGGCCGCAACGTCAGCTTGCACCTGCTTGATGCGGGATATGAGCACCTTCACGCGCCACGACCCACGGGGGTCAACTCACTGGTTCCAGCAGTGGACCTTGGGGTTCCAGGGTGAGAACATCCCTGCCGGATTGCGCTTCCACACCCAGGCATGCAGGGAGTAGAAGGTCGGCAGGCCGTACCGGTTGCCTTCAAGCGTGAGCCCGAATGTCTGCCCGAACAGCTTCGGTGGAGCGGCGTCCTGACCGTGCTTCGCGTCCCAGTCCTGCTTGAGCACGACGTACTCAAGCCCGACGAGTCGATAGCGCCCGTTGATCCACGCGTAGATCACAGCCTCGGGTCGGTCGATCCGCTCGGTCGGATCTGCGACGTAGGCGCCATTCACGAAGTGGACACCCATGGCACCCATGCCCGGCATCGAGATGCAGGCCAAGCCGGCCGCATCGAACAGTTTCCCGTAGCCAGCCCGCTTGGCCGCTGCCTTGGAGTGGAACTGGACAGTAGCCGCGCGAGCCTTGGCCACCTTCTGCGCTACGACGTCTGGGGGTAGGGCCGCATGGGCCGCCGGGGCGACGAGGACCGGAAGCGAGATAGCGACCGCGCCAAGGAGAGTGACAAGAAGGCGGGTACGGATCATGATCCCTCCCTGACCTCGAAGATGTGATCGGCTACCAGGCCGTGCGCATCCCGGTGGACTGTATTGGCGTCTTCTGCCGATGGTGCCTCAACGAGGCAGAAGATCTTCCCCTGTGCTTCGTCCACCCAGTAGCTGCGATAGTTCACATCGTGAGCTCCTTGGATCTCAAGATCCGCCTGATGGGCCTTGGCGACATCGTCAACGCTGACGCCGCCAGCGATCGTGTGCATGTCCATGAACAGTGGCATGACGCCTCCGGTACGTGAGATGACTGGGACGTCATGACGCTAGGAAGGCCGCGCGGGAGGCGCATCGGGAGGAAGTCCCCATCTTGGCCGGGCGCGTTCCCTATCTCCCGGCAGGACAGCGCACGTGAGTCGTGGCCCAGGGCAGGGCTTCCAATCGTGCCGAGGGGATGTCCAGACCGCAGCGGTCGCAGCGGCCGTACGTCGACTCTTCGAGCTTTGCCAGTGAACGTAGGACTTCCGCGCGCACCTCGAGCATCCGTTCGTGCGTGGCAACCTGCGTCAGTCGCTCGACGGCGATCGAGGTCCCGTCCCCCACGCGCTTTCCGAAGGAGATGTCGCCGGCCTGCTCGGGTGGCGCGGTGAGAGCCGCAATCTCGCCGTCGAGCTCGGCCAGCTTGGCCTTAAGCACCTCCGAAGCGGCGTCAAGGGAGCCTTCGCCAGGTCTCGTACTCAATTCTTGGCCTCCGCAACCGTCACGGCCCGCTCGATGCGGCGGTCTGGCACCAGCCACAGAACGGCAATCCCGGCATAGAGGACGTAAGAGAGCACGGGTACTACAAAGGCCAACCCGATCGCTACTGCATAGCCGACCACGGAGACGATGCCCTTCCTGTCCGCTCCGAGCGCGTCAGCGAGCAGCGAGTCGATCCCTTGGCTGCGGATGATCAATCGTTCGAGGAGGTAGTACGCCGCCCCGGCGAGCAGCAGCACGGCGCCGTACACCGCCGTGGGTGCGGCCTCGAACGGATACTCACCGATCCATGACGTCGTGAATGGAATCAGCGACAGCCAGAACAGCAGGTTCATGTTCGCCCACAGCACGCCACCGCTCACCGACTTCAGCGTGTACAGCAGGTGGTGGTGGTTGTTCCAGTAGATGGCGATGTAAACGAAGCTCAGGACATAGCTGAGGAAGATCGGCGCCAGGCGCGCATCGTGCAACTGGGTGAAGGTGCCACCTTCGGCGCCCTCTCCGTGCGCAGCGTCCGCGACCGGCACGCGCAGCTCGAGAACCATGATCGTGATGACGATGGCCAGAACACCGTCGCTGAAGGCCTCGAGGCGGCTGGACCTCACAGCCGGAAGTCCGAGTCGTGCGAGATGTCCCCGGTGGCCGGGCTGTTAGTCGTCATGCGCTCACCTTGCCAGCCGGAGCCACCGCCTGGGCAGCGCGGACCGGAACTGATCAAAGTTGTGCGAACTGGAACATCTATGTTCCAATTGGAACCATGTCGTCATCACTCCTGTCGACGCCCATCGTGGATCCGCGCCGTCACGTCCTCGATGCGGCGGCCACCGTGCTCTGCTCGCACAGTGGCGCCAGCTTGGCCGAGGTCGCCGCGGCAGCAGGCATCGGCCGGACGTCGCTGCACCGGCTGTTCCCCACCCGTCACGACCTCCTGTACGCCCTCGCCGACGACGCCCTCATTCGCGTGGAGGCCGCCGTGGACGGGGCGCTGCCCCCCGGTCCAGAACCCGTGGAGGAATCCCTGCGTCGCTTGGTCGAGGCAGTCTTGCCCTTGGCCGATGAGATGCGTTTCCTCGACATCGGAGCTGGAGTCTGGGACCTGCCCGAGATGGTCGAGCGCTGGTATGACATCAGCCGACCGGTCGAAGAGGTGGTTCGGACCGCCAAGGAGGCCGGCGAGCTGCGGGCGGACCTTCCCACCGCCTGGGCGGTCGACCTGTTCGTTGCCGCCATCTTCGCCGCGTCCAACGGCGTGGCCGACGGTCGCATCGCCCGGCGAGACGCCGTTGATCTCGTCGTGGACGCCATCCTGCGCGGCATCGCCGCCCCCGGACTCTCCTCGGCCCCTCCGGGGAAGGGCGAGGGACCTCGGTCATGAACCCGGTGATCGACCCGACTCCGCACCGCATCGAGGGAGACGAGACCAGCGCCGGTCGGGTGACCCCCGCCAGCCGGGGTACGTCGTCGCCCAACGACCGAACCTGGAAGCCGTTCATCGCTCTGGAAGCAGCCACCCTTCTCTCCGGCGCGGGCAACGGCATCGCGATGATCGCTCTTCCGTGGATCGTCCTCGAGCTCACAGGGCGCGCCTCGGACGCCGGTCTGGTGGCCGCGATCAGCGCTCTTCCGGTCATCGCCACAGCGCTGTTCGCCGGGACCGTCGTCGACCGAGTCGGGCGGAGGCGTACCTCGGTCTTCTCGGACTTGATGAGCGCTCTCAGCGTCGCGGCCATCCCGCTCGTTGCGACCTTTGGTGAACTCACCCTTGCCTGGCTGATGCTCCTCGGCGTCTTCGGGGCGCTGTTCGACCCGGCTGGCGCTACCGCGCGCGAGACGATGCTGCCAGCGGCCGCCCGGATGGCGGGCCTCCGCCTCGAGCGTGCCAACGGCATCCACGAGGCCATCTTCGGCGTCGCATTCCTCGTTGCACCGGGCGTCGGTGGCCTCTTGATCGCCCTGGTCGGCGCCGAGGCCACGCTGTGGGCGACCGCAGTTGCGTTCATCCTGGCGAGCGCGCTCATGCTCCTCGTGAAGGTCCCCGGCGGAGCCCGCCCAAAGCGCAACGACGACCGCCTCTCCTTCTGGGCAGAGACGCTCGAGGGGCTGCGCTTCGTCCGGGACGACCATGGTCTGCGGACGCTCGCGCTCATCTACCTGGTCGTCGTCGGCCTGTGGCTACCGATCGAAGGCGTGATCTTGCCGTTCGTGTTCCAGGCGGACGGAAACGCCACGGGCCTTGGCCTCCTGCTCACGGCCATGAGCGCCGGCATGGTCGTCGGTTCCTTGGCGTACGGCTGGATCGGCTACCGGATCCCGCGGCGGCCGGCGGTCCTCATTGCCTTGGTGGGTACGGGTTTGCCGGTCATCGGCATGGCGTTCTTCCCGCCGCTGCCATGGATGCTCGCGCTCGGCTTCGCCAGCGGACTGCTGTTCGGGCCGGTCAACCCGATCGTCAACGTCGTCATGCAGGAGCGTTCGCCCGAGGCCATGCGCGGCCGCATCTTGGGCGTGTTCACCTCAGCGGCGTACGCGGCGGGACCGATCGGCTTGCTGATCGTCGGACCTGCCGTCGACACGATCGGCGTGCACAACACTTTTCTCGTCCTCGCCGTCGGTGTCACCGCAGTGGGGCTCGGCGCCATCGGGCTGGCCGGGCTGCGCGACTTGGAGCGACCAGCTGCAAGCTCCGGTCCGCCATCCGGCGGTTCGAGCAGCTCCGGCGCAGCCTGAGCCAGCTGGTCCACTGGACGGAGCAAGATGGAGGTCGTGACCATGCCCGGCATGCCCCAGGGGCCCGATCCCGACCGGAACACTGCCGCTCGAATCCTCGACCTCCTCGGGGACGCTGGCGTCAAAACGTCATTCGGCCTTCCAGGTGTTCACAACCTGGCGCTGTGGCGAGCCACGCCCAACGCCCACCGACCGCGCATCATCGGTGTCCGGCATGAGCAGACGACGGCCTACGCGGCCGACGGACTGGCGCGGGCGACGGGAGGTCTCGGGGTCGCCCTGACCACCAGCGGTCCAGGTGCTGCGAACGCAGTCGCGGCGTTCGGCGAGGCTGCAATGTGCCACTCCCCCCTCCTGCTCCTCGCCAGCGAGACACCGCTCTCCGCCCGCAGGGCAGGCATCGGTCGTGGAGCGCTGCACGAGATGCCAGACCAGAGTGCGTTGTTTGCTCCCCTTGCCAAGGCGTCGTTCGTCGCACGCGAACCCGATGAGGCGGTCGCGATGGCATGCGATGCGGTCGCGGCGGCCCGTGCGCCTGCGGCTGGACCGGTCTATCTCGGGATCCCTGCTGACGTGCTCGCAGCCGCGGCCGGCCCGCCGCCGGCACCGCGTAGACCAGTCGCGTCGACCCCGGCCCTGCGAGAGGTCGAGGCCGCAGCCAACCTGCTCAGTCAGGCGGCAAAGGTCGTGATCTGGGCCGGCGGAGGCTGCCTGGCAGCTGGCGCGGAGCGGCCCCTTACGGATCTTGCCTGGCGCCTTGGCGCGCCAGTCATCACGACCTACGCGGCACGTGGGGTCCTCGGCGTCGATCATCCGTTGCTCATCGACGTCCCACCGCACGAGCCAGCCGCCTCCCGGATCATCGCCGAGGCCGATCTCTTGCTCGTCGTCGGGAGCCAGCTCGACGCGATGACCACTCGAGGGTGGGGCATTCCTCGTCCGGAGCTGCTGATCCGGGTAGACGTCGACGAACGGACCGCTCATCAGGGATGGGTCGCCGACAGCATCGTCATCGGTGACGCGGCCCTCGTCTGCGATGCGCTCGCCACCCGGGTCGCCCCGCGCCAGCCGTGGGCCGATCAGGTCTTCCGGATCGGTCACGACGTACGCTCCGAAATCGCGAAGGATCCCCGCACGGCCGAGGCCGCTGAGTTCTTAACAGCACTGGAGAACGGTTGGCCCGCTGACGGTGACGTCGTCTGTGACATGTCGGTAGGGGGGTATTGGGCAGGCGGGTACGCCGCGATGCCGCGAAGCCGCCGCCTGCAATATCCAGTCGGCTGGGGCACGCTCGGATATGCGCTCCCAGCGGCCATCGGAGCTGCCGCAGGCACGGGACGTCCGACATTGGCTATCACCGGTGATGGCGGACTGCCCTTCGCGTTGGGTGAGCTGGCAACCCTCGTCCAAGAAGCACTCCCGGTTGTCGTTCTCGTTGTCGACGACGGGGGTTACGGCATGCTCCGCTTCGTCCAGCAAGCCGCCGGGCACCCCGAGCGGGGGGTCGACATCATCGGGCCGAACTGGCTGCAGCTGGCTGGATCGTTCGGGTTGACGGCGCGTTCGATCGACTCGGTCGACCATGGGTTGCAGGCAGCGCTCAACGAAGCCTTCGAGACGCGAAAGCCGGCCTTGTTGCACGTGCCCGCCACCCTCTACCCGCCGCGAACGACGTCACCGCGCGGGACAGATCCCTCCTGAATGCGAAAGGCGCGACATAGGTGCTCGGGTCGCGTTGACGGCCGCCCTAGGCCACGATGAACCGGTGTCGCTTCCCCGGATCCTGGTCATTCTCGGCTCTGGCGAGACCAGCCCCACGATGGTCACAGCACACAAGCGCGTCTTCGCCGCTCTCGGGCCAAACGTTCCCGCGACCTTTCTCGATACGCCGTACGGCTTTCAGGAGAATGCCGACGAGCTCGGCGAGCGCGTGCGCACCTACTTCGCCGAGTCGGTCGGGCGGCCAGTCGAGCCGGTGCGGTTTAGATCCACCGCAGAGGTCACAGCCGATCCCGCAGCACACGCGAGCGAGATGGCGCGCCTGCTGGCGGCGCGATGGATCTTCGCGGGGCCCGGAAGCCCGTCGTACGCCTTGCGTCACTGGGCGAACTCACCGGTGCCAGGAGCTCTCAGATCGCGGCTGGCGGTCGACGGGGACGGAGGCGCGGTCGTGTTCGCCTCGGCCGCGGCGCTCACCCTGGGCCTGGTTACCGTCCCCGTCTACGAGATCTACAAGGTGGGCAAGGAGCCGCGGTGGCTGGACGGCCTCGATGTGTTCGGGGCTGCCACCGGCCTGCGGGCCGCAGTCATCCCCCATTTCGACAACACCGAAGGGGGAACGCACGACACCCGCTACTGCTACCTGGGCGAACGCCGGCTCGGCCTTCTCGAAAGCAAGCTCCCGGACGGTGCCTTCGTCCTTGGCATCGACGAGCACACGGGGTTGGTCATCAACCTGGACGAGCAACGGGCCGAGGTCGTCGGGAAGGGCAAGGTGACAGTTCGGACGCACGATCACGTGTGGACTGCCGATGCCGGCCATAGGTTGACGTTGGACGAGCTCGCCGACCACGGCGCGACGACCCGTAGGGACGAGCCAAGCCCTGAAGGAGAAGCGACGGGGCGCGCGGCGACCTACATCGCCTTCGAGTCTGCGCTGGCGGATGGCGATCCGATCGCCGCAGGGGTTGCCCTGATCGGTCTTGATGCCGGCGCCTCGAAGCCGAGCGACCGCGAGGCCGTCCGCGCCGGCATGGCTCGACTGGCTGAATACGCGGCCGCGGCCCCGGTCGATCGAGCGGGCGTCCTCGCACCAGCCGTCGCACTTCTGCTCGACCTGCGAGCCTCGGCGCGAAACGACAAGCGCTTCGGGGATGCCGACTTGATCCGCGACCGGCTCGCAGTACTTGGCGTAGAGGTTCGCGACACCTCCGCCGGCGTCGAGTGGGAACTGCGCCAGTGACGATCACCCCTCCCGGGCCCTTGGCCCTGGTCGGGTCGGGCGAGTACTTGCCGGTCATGACCGGGATCGAGCAACAGCTGATTCAGGGAAGACCACCGCGATACGTCCAGCTCGCGACGGCCGCTGCGCCAGAGGGTCCGGCCAGCCTGAATCGCTGGCACGCGCTGGGCAGGGCGCAGGCCGGTCGCCTTGATGTCGAAGCCGTCATAGTCGATGTCCGAACCCGCGAGGATGCGAAGAGTCCTGAGCTGGCCGCTCTCGTGAGCGGCGCCGGCCTGGTGTACCTGTCGGGGGGCTCGCCGCCCTACCTCGCGCGGACGCTCCGGGGGACACGGGTGTGGGCAGCGATCCGGGCTGCCTGGGAGAGTGGCGCAGCGCTGGCTGGCTGCAGCGCCGGGGCGATGGCCCTGACGAGCTGGGTACCGGCCGTACGCGATCCCGCCAGCAAGCCTGATCCAGGACTCGGTCTGCTCCCCTGGCTCAGGGTGATTCCGCACTTCGACCGAATGCTCGAATGGGTGCCGGACCTTTTGGATCGCGCCCTGCTGGATTCACCGGGTGAGGTGACCATCCTCGGTATCGACGAGGAGACCGCGCTTGTAGGCGGGCCCCATCAGTGGACGGTTCATGGCCGACAGTCGGTGTGGGTCCTCGGCGACGGCATCCGTCGGGAGTACCCGACCGGCAGCCTGCTGGTGACCCCCTAGGACCCGCAGCTCGGTCCTCGTCATCAGGTCGCGGCCAGCGTGGCGCGACCGGCCTCCAACCTCGCGATCGGCACCCTGAACGGCGAGCAGGAGACATAGTCCAGCCCAGCTCGGTGAAAGAAGTGGATGGACTCGGGGTCTCCGCCGTGCTCTCCGCAGATCCCAAGGTGCAGGTCAGGTCGAGTCTTTCGGCCCTCGTCCACGGCCATCCGCACAAGCCGACCGACCCCGTCGACGTCCAGACTCTCGAACGGCGACATCGTGAAGACGCCGTTGTCGAGGTAGAGCGCGAAGAAGGCCGCTTCGACGTCATCGCGGGAGAAGCCCCAGGTGGTCTGGGTGAGGTCGTTGGTGCCGAAGGAGAAGAACTCCGCCACCTCAGCAATCCGGAAGGCGGTGAGGGCAGCTCTCGGCAGCTCGATCATGGTCCCGACGGGGATCGTGAGCGCCACTCCTTCTTCCTTGGCGACCTCGGCCACGATGCCGTCGGTCTCATCGCGTACGAGGTGTAGCTCCATGACCGAACCAACCAGCGGAACCATGATCTCCACCTTCGGTTCTCCCCCCGCTTTGATCCGCTCGGCAGCCGCTTCGGCGATCGCCCGGACCTGAAGCGCGAACAAACCTGGGACGACCAGACCCAGGCGCACTCCGCGCAGTCCCAACATCGGGTTGGACTCGTGCAGCCGGTTCACCTCGGAGAGCAAGACCTCGGCTTGCTCGTCGGGCTCACCGCGCTCCTGGGCGAGGGCAACCTTCACCATGAGGTCCGCCCGATCGGGGAGGAACTCGTGCAGCGGCGGATCCAGCAGTCGGATAGTCGTCGGAAGTCCATCCATCGCCTCCAGGAGCGACAAGAAGTCGTGACGCTGCAGGGGGAGCAAGGCGTCCAGGGCTGCGTCACGCGCAGCCCCCGGTCCGGCCACGATGACGCGTTCGATGAGCACGCGGCGGTCACCCAAGAACATGTGCTCGGTCCGGCAAAGGCCGATCCCCTCGGCGCCGAGGTGGCGGGCGCGGGACGCGTCCTCTGCGGTGTCCGCGTTTGCCCGCACCCGCAACCGACGTACGGCGTCCGCGTGCGCGAGCAGCCGTTCCACGGCCAGCACCAGCGCGGCCGCGTCCTCGTCGGCCTCCTCGAGCGCGACGTCTACTCCCTCCTCGATCGACCGGGCCACCGGGGACGGGGTCACCGGCATCGACCCTAGGAAGACCTCGCCCGTCGATCCATCAATGCTGATCACGTCGCCTTCGGCGAAGGCCACGTCACCGGCAGAGGCAGTGCGCCCCGCGAGGTCGACTTGGAGCTCTTCCGCACCGCAAACACACGTCTTGCCCATCCCTCGTGCGACCACGGCTGCGTGGGAGGTCTTCCCGCCCCGGCTGGTGAGGATGCCTACCGACGCGATCATCCCTGGCAGATCGTCGGGGCTGGTCTCGCGGCGGACGAGCACGACGTCCTCCCCTCGAGCGGCTCGTTCCTCTGCCGCGGCAGAGTCGAAGACCGCACGGCCCACGGCCGCCCCAGGAGAGGCAGCCATGCCCTGAGTCAGCAGAGCCCTCTCCACGGACGAGTCGAACTGCGGGAACATCAACGAGGCCAGCTGAGCGCCGGTAACCCGACCCAGAGCTTCGTCCATCGTCACCAGGTCTTCGTCAACCAGCTGAGTGGCGATCCGGAATGCCGCTGCTGCTGTTCGCTTGCCAACGCGGGTCTGCAACATCCACAACTTGCCGCGCTCGATGGTGAACTCGATGTCGCACAGATCTCGGTAGTGGGTCTCCAGCTGGCGCATGATCTGTCGCAGCTCGGCGTAAGAGGTGGGATCGAGGGACTCGAGCTCGGCCAGGGTGAGGGTGTTGCGGATGCCAGAGACGACATCCTCGCCTTGTGCGTTGACAAGGTAGTCGCCGTACACGCCAGGTCGGCCGGTCGACGGGTCGCGAGTGAAACAGACTCCGGTCCCGGACGTGCTGCCGAGGTTTCCGAACACCATCGTGCAGATGTTCACTGCGGTTCCCAGGTCATGCGGGATGCGTTCGCGCCGCCGGTACAAGCGGGCACGTTCGGTGTTCCACGAGTCGAAGACCGCATGAATGGCGAGGTCGAGCTGCTCGCGAGGATCCTGAGGAAACTCTCGGCCTGCCTGGTCGCGCGTCACCTGCTTGAAGGTCTCCACGAGCGCCCGCAGATCATCCGCGTCGAGTTCGACGTCGGTCTCGACTCCCTTCGCAGCCTTCGCCGCATCTAGCGCAGCGGAGAAGTGCTCGCCGTCGATGTCCAGCACCGTCTTCCCGAACATCTGCAGCAACCGGCGATAGGAGTCCCACGCGAATCGCGGCTCGCCGGCAACCTTGGCCAGACCCTCGACGGAGGAATCGTTGAGCCCGACGTTGAGGACCGTCTCCATCATCCCGGGCATGGAGAACTTGGCCCCGGATCGAACGCTGACGAGCAACGGGTCGTCGGCCTGCCCGAGCCGCCTGCCCACCGCGTCCTCGAGCCGGCGCAGCGCCGAGGTCACCTGCACCCGGAGGTCACTGGGCTCTTGCCCCTGCTCGAGGTAGGTCCGGCATGCCTCAGTCGTCACGACGAAGCCCGGTGGCACCGGCAGTCCCAACCGGGTCATCTCGGCGAGGTTCGCGCCCTTCCCACCCAGAAGATCCTTCTGGTCCTTGTCGCCCTCTGCGAAGTCGTAGACGAATTTCGGCATCAGGTCTCTCCTCCCGGTGGTGTGGCGGTGTCCGCGAACGGCCAACCCGCCTCTGCTCGGCGAAGGGCCAACGTTAGCGCGCTCTTGCTGCAGTCCAGAGACGATGGCAGGAGAGCGAGAGCCTCCTGCCCGGCGCGGCCCGTGAGACCCTTTGGGGATGGGCGCAGTCGCAGCCATGACCCTTCCGGGACTGGTGATTGCCTTGATCGCCGGAGCGCTGGTCGAACGCCTCGTCTTGCGCGGTCGCCCGAACGGCTCCCGGGCCACCGCTGCCGCCGGACTCGATGTCCTCGGCGCGGCCTTCGAACCCGGCCAGCACCACCGACTGGCCGAGCAGGAAAGCCGCGAATTGCAGCGTGACGACGTCGAGGACGGTGCGCCTCCGCGCAGCCGCGTCGACCTGCCGGCCGGGACCGCCCACCTTCACCTGCCGAACAATCGCAGCTAGCCCGATCACCGATCTAGTCGTACGGCCCTGGCCTCCACGTCTTGGAGCAGCTGGTCGGCCACCTCGGCACTGACTTCTCCGGTGCGTCTTGCCTCCAGGACAAAGTCTCGCTCGACCTCGCTGGCCCTGGTCAAAACCTTCTCGAGGCTGCGACGGAAGTCATCCGCGTCCAGGCCGGCCTCTTCGGCGCTCTCGACTGCCTGCTGAGCTGCCAGTTGGCCCTCGAACTCCAGCTCGGCTGCTCGTAGCACCCGAGCGTCGACGTCGGCCTGCGTTTCGTCGCTCTCGGCAGCTCTGACCGAGTCAAGCGCCGCCTGCGTCGCCCGGCGCCGAAGGTCCGCAATCTCGCGAGCCCCAACCTCAACCTTCCCAACGCCCAGCAGTGTCACGAGAGGCGCCAAGGTCATACCTTGTGCGACCAAGGTGACCAACACCGTGGTGAGGGCCACAAAAACGATCTCGTTCCGGCCAGGGAACGCCTCGTGGGAATTGGTGAGTCCAGGGATTGCGAGAGCGGTGGCGACGGTCACCACCCCGCGCATCCCTGCCCATGAGACGACCACGGTCTGCCGACGCCCATGAGGGACCGCTGAGCTGGGGTCCGGCGCAGACGAGCGTCGCACCAGCGCCGCCATGAACATCCAGGCGAATCGCAGAACGACCAGCGTGCCGATGACCAGAACCATGTCGGTCAGCAGATCGGCGGTTATCTCGATGTCGTCGAGAACAGCCGTCAGCTCGAAGCCGATCAGGATGAACACCACACTCGTGATCACGTAGTCGGCGAACTCCCACACACTTCGACCAAGCAGCCACCCGGCCGAGGTGAGAGCGGGATGTCCATAGCTGCGAAGGAACAGTCCGAGGGTGAGAACCGCAAGTACGCCCGAACCGTGCGCATGATCGGCCAACAGATACGCAACGAAGGGGACGGCGACAGTGACGGTCGTCTCTGCTGCAGCGTCCCGAAGAGCTGCCAGGGCGGCTCGTGCCACGAGGGCAATCAGGAGACCAACCGCGACACCGACAACCACCGCGATTATCAGGTCTCGGCCGAGGGCAAAGGTTGAGACCTCGCCCGACACCACCGCGGCGATCGCGACGTTGTACAGCACCAGGGCGGTGGCATCGTTGAACATTCCTTCGCCCTCGAGAAGGGTTACCAAACCCTGCGGTAGCCGTAGGCGGCGGGCCACGGCGGTTGCCGCGACCGGATCGGGCGGCGAGACGACGGCGCCGAGAACGAACGCAGCGCCCCAGGGCAGGCCCGCCTGATGGGCAACCACCGCGACGGCAACCGCGGTCGCGACCGTCAGACCGACGGCGAGACCGACGATGGGACCAACGTTCTTTCGAAACTGATGCGTCGTCGAACGTTGAGTCGCGGCGAACAGGAGCGGCGGAAGCACCACGGGGAGGATGAGTTCTGGTGAAATCGAAAGAGTCGGCTCAGAGGGGAGCAGCGGGAGCAGAAGCCCAAAGACGGTGAGCAGCACCGGCAGTGGCACCCTCAGCCGGTCTGCCAACGGAGTGAGCACCACGAGACCCACAACGATGACTGCCGTCAAGGCCAACACAGACATGTGGCTCCGCCTCCCGTCAGCGCCGACTACCTGCCCTAGCGGCTCGTTGGCGGTCAGGATGCCAGGTTGAGCCGTTTCTTCAAGGAGATCGAAGGCACTAGTTGATTGTTGTCCCTCGCCATACGTCGACGACAACGGCGGCAATGTCTTGTGGCTCGCGATGATCGACGTCGACCACCAGGTCGGCGACCGACTGATAAGCCGGCTCGCGCTCCTTCAATCTGGCCGTCAGCCAGGGCAACGGATCTCCATCGAGCCACGGGCGGCCGGCTCCAGCCCCGACCCGTTCTGCCAACGTCCATGGAGACGCCTTCAGGTACACGACGAACCCCGTGCGGTGTATCAAGTCAAGGTCAGCAGAGCGCTCCGCCACAGAGGCGGCAACGCCGGCGACATACGGCACCGGTCGTCTCGCCGATCGGCGCAGCTGCTCGCTCTCACGGTCATGCAGCGCAGCCGGGCCCTGGGCTGACAGCTCCGGAGTCGTGCTTCCCGTAGCTTGCTCCAGCTCGGCATCGTTGTCGAGCAGGGGCCAACCGAGCTGGTTGGCCACGGCCGCTCCGACCACAGACTTCCCCGCCCCCATGCTTCCGATGAGCCAGATCCGATCCCAGGCCTCACGCATGCATGTCAGTAGATCAGTCGGCAGATCTGCGGGTACCGACCCCGACGCCACGAGCGGTCCTCCAAGAGGGCAAGATCCTCGCCATGAGCGGATACATCCTGACCTTGTCCTGTAGGGATCGCCCCGGCATTGTGCATGCGATGACCGAGGGTTTGCTTGCGGTCTCGGCGAACATCGTCGACAGCGCGCAGTACGGCGATGCGGACTCCGGCATGTTCTTCATCCGCACTGTCTTCGATAGCCCTGACGATGACCTGCGAACGGTCCATCAAAGCGTGGCGACGCAGCTCGAAGACGTAGCGGTGGGACTTCGGATCTACCGGGCCACAGACCGTGCCCGGGTGCTGCTCATGGTCTCGGGCCTGGACCACTGCCTGGTCGACCTGCTCTACCGGTGGCGCATCGGCGAGCTACCCGTCGACATCGCCGGAATCGTGTCCAACCACGAGCTCGCGCGGCCGATCGCCGACCAGCAGTCGTTACCCTTCACGTACCTGCCCGTGACAGCCGAAACCAAGGCTCAAGCCGAAGCCGCTCTGCTCGACGTGGTCCGAGACACCGACACACATCTTGTGGTCCTGGCGCGTTACATGCAGATCCTCAGCAACGATCTCTGCCTAGAGCTGGCCGGTCGCGCCATCAACATTCACCACTCCTTCCTCCCAGGGTTCAAGGGCGCCAAGCCCTACCACCAGGCGCACACGCGAGGGGTGAAGCTGATCGGCGCCACCGCCCACTACGTGACCGGCGACCTTGATGAGGGTCCGATCATCACCCAAGACGTCGTGCGGGTCGGGCACGCGCACTCCGCAGACGACCTGGTCGTCATGGGTCGCGATGTCGAACGTCGTGTCCTGGCGGCGGCCGTACGCGCGCACGCCGAGCACCGCGTCTTCCTCAACGGTTCCCGGACCGTTGTCTTCGGCTAGGCGAGCAGTTCGACCAACGCGCACTTCCCGAGCTGGCACGTGGGACGCTGATCCTGTGGTTGACCCTGGCGCACCCGCGACGACAGCCGTCCGTGCTGATCCCGAGGCGTCGACCGATATCGCGCCGAGCGACCTCGCTGCCTTTGTCGCCGAGCGCGCGCGGGGGATCGGTGGCAGCGCGGCCGTCGTCTACCTCGTCGACTATGCGCTGGCGAACCTGATGCCGCTGCCCGGTGCTGCGGCCCTGGACCGGGCGCCGTTGCCCATAGACGGCACCGTCGCAGGGCGTGCATTCACCTCGGGCGAAGCCGTCATTGCAGACGGCGGCGCAACAGCCTCGCGGATCTGGGCCCCCGTGCACGACGGCGCACTGCGTCTCGGCGTTGTAGAGGTCATGTTCGAACAAGCGCCCGGAGGTCCAGAGATCTTTGCCGCTTGTGAGCTCCTGGGTCGCGATCTGGCGGCGTCGATCTTGGTCAAAGAACGCTATGGCGACGTGTTTGCGTTCATCCGCCGACCCAGACCGATGACGGTGGCAGCGGAGATGCAGTGGGCTCTTCTCCCTCCCACTAGTTTTGCTTCTCAGCGGGTCGCGATCAGCGGCATGCTTCAACCTGCGCTCACTGTGGCCGGTGACGCCTTTGACTATGCAGTGGACGGTGCGACCGCGCACCTGGCTGTCCTTGACGCGATGGGCCACGGGTTGGCGTCCGCCATGCTTTCGGCCGTTGCTGTTGGCGCCTACCGCAACGCACGACGCACGGCGCTCTCGCTGGTTGAGACTTTGGAGCACATGGAGCACTCGCTGGTCACGGTCGGCGAGCGATCACGGTTCGTAACGGCGCTCCTGATGGAGATCGACATCGACTCAGGCCTGGTGACGTGGTGCTCAGCCGGTCACCCGCCAGCGCTATTGCTTCGCGACCGACACATGATTGACACCTTGTGGGTAGAGCCGAGCCCTCCCCTTGGTCTCGGCCTCCTCGGTGACATCTCGGTCGCGTCGCGCTCTCTCCAACCAGAAGATTCAGTGCTCATCTACAGCGACGGGATCACGGAGTCCAGGCGAGGCAACGGGCAGATGTTTGGAGTCGACCGTCTCGCCGACTTCATCACCCGCGAGACGGCAGCAGGGCTGTCGACTCCCGAAACGCTGCGTCGGTTAGCGCACGCCATCCTGGACTTTCAGCATGGAGACCTGCAGGACGACGCGACAGTGCTCATGGCCACGTGGCGGCCATGAGCACTGTCGACACCAGGTAGAACGGCCTAGTTGAAGGCGTCTTTCACTGCGTCCTTCGCGTCACTCGCAGCGTCCTTGGCGTTCTCGCCAGCCTTTTTCATCCCAGCCTCGGCCTGATCGCCGCGACCCTCGGCCTCCAAGGAGTCATCGTCGGTAACCTCGCCCCACTTCTCCTTGGCCTTACCCTTGGCGTCTTCGGCTTCGTTCCTCAACTTGTCGGTGTTGCTCATGTCGTCCTCTCGATGTGTGAAACGGCTTCCTCGGATGGTTCACTCGCGGGGTCACGTGCCCCACTGACTTCCGAACGTGGCGGCTGCGCCCGTTGGTGCTCGCCCTCGCCCCCGGCTCGCCCGCCATGCGGCCTTCCGTGATCGGCGTTCTCATCACGAACAAACGTCAGCGTCCACGGACCCATCTCGATGCGGTCTCCGGTGCGCAAGCGGTGCCGATCAAGGACTTGTCCGTTGACCGAACTTGGCACGGTCGTGGACTTGACCGAAAAGATGTACTCGTCCGCATCGTCTCGGGCGATCGTGGCCTGGAGAACGTCAATCTTCGGCAGGCGCAGACCACAGGTGTCGCCCGAGCCAATCGATGTCCCAACCGGATTCAGCTCGACGCCACGTAGGTCTGGAGCGTCAGCACGGCCGAGAACCGGCGTCGAGCCCAGCACGAACACCAGCCTCGGGCGTCCGCCACGGCCTGGATCGTGGGTCGTGCCGACCATGCTCGACTCCCTCACGTCCAGTTGCTTCCGCAATTGCGCAAGGCCAACCAGCCTCACGCGCGCGATCTGCCGAAGATGGAGTAGCCACCCGGGCCGACCAAGGCGGCCGCTACCAAGAGCACGATGCCAAGGATGATCTGGCCCTGGAGCAACTGGATGATTCCGACGATGGCAAGGATTACCGCAGCAATCCAGAGAATGAATCCCATGACTCTCCTTAGGTTTTCAGCGTCCGTACGAGAAGACGCCGTCGAACGGCTTGTCTTCACTATGGACACGAACGTGGGTCCTCAAACCTCCAGGCGAAGATTCGACCCCACCCTGAAGACCACGACCCCTGGAGCCCTACCTGGGGTCCGCGGGCTTCACCGGCAAGTTGAGCCAGGCATCGAACAAGTCATTCAGAGAGACTCCGGCCTTGTGTTCCGCGAGCGTCTGGAACTGCGCCGTGGTGCCGTGGCCGTCTCGATTCTGCGCTGCCCACGTGCGCATGATCGCGAAGAAGGTGGTGGAACCCACCTCGAGCCGAAGCGCGTGCAGAGCCATCGCCCCACGGTCATAGCTGGGTCCGTCGAAGAGGTGGGCGTAGCCCGGATCGGTCACGGTCTGCGTCCAGAAGGGATCGGTCGAATTCACCGAGTAAGCCCTCCCGAACTGGGTGCTGACAGAAGGTCCGCCGTCATGGGCCCGCCACATCCACTCGGCGTAAGTCGCAAAGCCTTCGTTGAGCCAGATGTCCTTCCACCGGTGCAGCGCCACACTGTCGCCGTACCACTGGTGAGCGAGTTCGTGCGCCACTGTCCGGTTCAGTCCTCCCCACCGGACAGTGGCCCGGTCATACGTCGGCCGGGTCTGGTTCTCGAGCGCGTAGTAGGACGCGTAGTTGTCCGCGATCCCGCCAGCGGATTCGAAGGGGTACCGGCCGAATCGCGTTTCGAAGTAGCTGATGATCTCCCCCGTCCGGCCAAGGCTTCGATCAACGCTACGAGGAAAGCGGGGGTCCACATAGTTGCGGATCCGCAGGCCTGTGGAGCTTCGATATGCGTGGGTTCGGAACTTCCCGATGGAGACCGTCGCCAGGTACGACGCCATCGGATGCTTGCTGCTCCAGGTGAACGTCGTCCACCCCGCTTGGGTGGACGGCCGCTCCACCGGAAGTCCATTCGAAACGGCCGTAAGCCCGGCGGGGACCGTCGCCGAGACCCTCACCTTGGCCTTGTCGCTCGGATGCTCGTTGACCGGGAACCAGAACATTCCTGCCTCGGGCTCACCGACGACCGTCGCGCCGTCCTTGGTGTTGAACCAGCCGGATTCACCTAGATCAGGATCGTCAAGAATCTGTGGCTTCCCGTGGTAGCTCACTGAGACCTTGAAAGCGTCGCCGTCGGGAATTCCGTGCGGGGGTCGGACGATCAGTTCTCTTGGCGCCCGGCTGAAAGCCGCCGGTTTCCCGTCCACGGTGACCGCCGTGACCGTGAGGCCGTAGAGATCGAAGTTCATCTGCGACAGACCTTGAGTGGCGCGCGCATGGATGACCGTGGTCGCGTGGATGCGATCAGTCGCCGGGTTGAAGCGCAGGCCGATCGCGTAGCGGCTGACCCGGTAGCCCCCGTTCCCTTCACGCGGCACGTATGAGTCCCCGATTCCCACCGCACCCGGTTGGAAGGGCGACCTCGCCAGGGACACTTGCTCGGTGTTGACGTAGTCCGTCAATCCGCCATCCACCGGGGGGCCCGGGGCCCAACTACCCCCTCCCGCCCCAGCCAGAGCAAGGGTTGCCGCGATGGCCGAGACGCCGAATAGTGTTCGCATGAGCACAGCATGTCTGTGCTTTCCCGCAACCGCAGGGCGAACCGGTTGTTTGCCGTTCCATAGCGGGGGCAGAAGAGACTCCAGATGCGCTCGCAAGCGCGGAGCAAGCCAGGGAACCGAAGGAGCGAACCAGGATGCCCGAGTCCGACACGAGGAAGGACACAAGCCAGCCGTTCATGTCAGACGTGAAAACGCTGCGGGAGAACGCCCGCAAGGAGATGGAGAGAGGACCTGTCACTGCTGCCTACGACGCTGACCTCGATCGCGTGCTAGCCGTGCTCAACGACTCCCTTGCAACCGAGTTGGTCTGTGTCCTGCGCTACAAAGCGCACTACTACGGTGCGCAGGGCCTGAACGCCGAGCCAGTCGCTGCAGAGTTTCTCGAGCACGCCGCCGAGGAGCAGGCGCACGCAGACCGGCTCGCCGAGCGGATTGACCAGTTGGGTGGTGTTCCGGACATGAACCCTGACACCCTGATGTCCCGATCGCATACGGAGTACAACACGCCGGAAGCCCTACGCGACATGATCACCGAAGACCTGGTCGCCGAGCGCATCGTGATCCAGGCCTACTCCGAGATCATCGCCTGGCTCGGCCCGAACGACCCGACCACTCGGCGCATCTTCGAAGAGATCTTGGCAGACGAGGAGGAGCACGCAGACGACATGCTGAACCTGTTGGAGAACGCGGACTAGTGATCTGTGCGGGCTCTAGGGCTGGCCGCGAGACAGCCCCGCTGCATGATCCTGGGCGATGCCCTCGATGACGTCCGCCCCGCGCTGCAGCCCCTGACGCGCCCGGATGCGCATACCCAGCTCAGCCAGCCGGGAACGCAGACCGAGGTCTAGCACGGTCGCCAGCGCTTCGAACATCTGCGGCTCGGTGAAGGAGTAGGTCGGCAACCGCACGCCCAGACCGAGCTCGTCCATCCGTTGAGCGTTGTCGTACTGGTCCCAGAAGAGCGGGAGCAGAATCATCGGCTTACCGAAGTGCAGGGACTCCGTGACGGTGTTGTTGCCCCCATGGGTGATTACCGCGTCCACCTGGGGTATCACACTTGGTTGCGGTAGGAACTCGGCACCGATCATGTTGTCCGCCAAGGCGAACTCGTGGTGCTGCGGCCCTTTGCTGACCACATAGTGATGCGGCGTACCCCCGAGCACCTCCACGAGCCGCCGCATCAGACCGACGTCGGCGCTGCCCAACGATCCGAGGGACACATACAGCAGCGAGCTCCCCTCTGGCCTGTCGCGAACGACATCCGGGAGGGCAAATTCGACTTCGGTCTCGCGAACACTGGAGTCCATCCGATGCCAGGTCTTGTCCAGAGGCTGCCCTCTTGCGTAGTCCGCCTCCTCGGGGAAGACGTAGAGATTCGCCACCTCCGACGTGTGCACGAACTCCAGATCTGGCAGCGGTGGCGCACCACTCTGGACCACCCAGTCGTTGAACTCCTCCCACAACGTTCGCTGGGTTTGGTCGTACCTCTCGCGAAAAGCCATCCAGTCGCTGCTATCCGCTGAGGGGAGGCCAGAGAACGGTGGCGCGATATCGGGAGCTGTCACCTCGAGCGGATTGCAGGACACGATCCGGATGTATGGCGCGTCCGCGGTGACCAGCGCCGGAAAGGCCACCACGTTGTCTTCGACGATCACATCTGGACGCGTGCGCTCAATGATCTCGCGGAGCTGCGGCTCACAGTACTTCGCGCCGTCGATCAATGCCTGCCAGGTGGGCGCGATAAAGGACTCGAGCTGGTCAATCGTCGGTTTTCGGAACTCAGGTGCGGTGTCGCGAATGAAGTCCTTCCAGAACTGTCCCACGTCCTGCTCGGCATCGTCATCCTGCGGCGGTGCCAGGTCGACCAGGTCTTCCTCGAAGCCGAGCGAGGTGAGCTTTCCCGCCCACGACACCTCGGCGGCAAATACCACCCGGTGGCCTCGCCGCCTCAGGATGTCCCCGATCCCCACGCACTGGTTCGTCGGCCCGAAAGCCGACTCCGGCATGAACAGTATCGTCAGCGGTTCTTCGGACACCCGACGAAGGCTACTGCCGTTTGAAGAACTACAGACCGTAGATCAGCCTGACGGGACGGAATTGCGCGCGATGACGTCGGCATACCACGCGGCGCTGTCCTTGAGCACGCGTTGCTGGGTCTCGAAGTCGACGTAGACGATCCCAAACCGCTTCGAATATCCGTACGCCCATTCGAAGTTGTCCAGCAACGACCAGACGAAGTACCCGCGCACGTCGACCCCGCGCTCGATGGCTCGATGAACTGCAGCGATGTGCCGACGCAAGTAGTCAACGCGCCGAGGGTCGTGCACTTCGCCAGCAACATCCGGCGCGTCATCGAACGCCGCCCCGTTCTCGGTAACCATCAACGGTAAACCAGGTGCGGACTCGTGAAGCTCGAAGAGGATCTCTTCGAGCCCGCTCTCGTCGATGGGCCAACCCATGGCGGTGTGTGGACCAGGCATCGGGAGGAAGTCGACGTCGTCGCAACCCGGCCATGCACTGAACCCCGACTCACCGTGGCCGTCTTGCCGGGTTCGGACGTCGCTGCCGCCGGAGTGCGCGACGATGATTGGGTTGTAGTAGTTGATCCCCAGGACGTCCAAGGGTTGACAGATCGTGCTCAGATCCCCATCGCGCACGAAGGACCAGTCCGTCACGTCAGATGTGGTCTCCAGTGTCGATCGCGGATACTCCCCGCGAAGGACTGGTCCCAGCCAGGTCTGATTGGCCACCGCGTCGACTCGTTCGGCGGCGGCCCGGTCGGCGGGTCCCGGCGTTGCCGGTCGAGCTCGATGCAGGTTCAGCGTGATGGATGTACGGGCCTGTGCGCCCAAGACTCCCCGAACGGCTTGGACGGCAAGGCCGTGGGCGAGGTTGAGGTGATGAACAGCCCGTAGCGCCACCTCCGGCTCGTGGCGCCCAGGAGCGTGCACCCCGGAGGCGTACCCAAGAAACGCAGTGCACCACGGTTCGTTCAGCGTCGTCCAGGTATCGACCCGGTCCCCCAGCACACCAGCGACGGCCCGCGCATAGTCGGCGAACGCGAAAGCCGTGTCCCGATTCCCCCAGCCGCCGGCATCCTCGAGTTCTTGAGGAAGATCCCAGTGGTAAAGCGTGACTACCGGGCTGATGTCCTTGTCTCGCAGCTCGTCCACAAGCTGGGAGTAGAAGTCGACGCCACGCTGGTTGAGGCTCCCTCGCCCAGTCGGGATGAGTCGGGACCATGACACAGACAATCGGTAGGCGTTCAGGCCAAGATCAGCCATGAGCGCGACATCTGACCTGAAGCGGTGATAATGGTCGGCGGCGATGTCCCCTGTGTCGCCTCCCAGCACCGCGCCGGGTTGATGGCTGAACGTGTCCCAGATGGACGGCGTCCGCCCGTCCTCGTCAGCGGCACCTTCGACCTGGTAGGCCGCAGTTGCAGCCCCCCAGACAAAACCAGCTGGAAACTCCAGCCGCGCGAAAGCCGCCCTGTGCTCAGAGGCGCTCATGCCCTAACCAGCTCCGTTCGGAAGTGCACGCGTGCGCTTCCAGTCGAGTGTCGTCAGACGGGTGGACTCCCACGGCCCTGCGTCAGATCGCAGGGCCGATGAAAGCGCTCTCAGACTAGCAACCGTTCGGGTTGCTAACCGGGCTACGCGCTGGCCCTGCGAACAAGTTCCGTCGGCAGCACCAGGCTTGTGGGCGCGGATCGACCCTGTAGCAAATCGAGAAGCATCGCGGCCATCTGTCGTCCCATGGCCTCGATGGGTTGCCTGATCGTTGTGAGCGGTGGTTGCGTCATCGAGGCGATCGGGATGTCATCGAAGCCCACAACCGCGATGTCGTGCGGCACGCGCCTACCCACGCTCTCAACCGCCTGAATGGCTCCGACGCTCATCAGGTCATTCCCGACGAATACGCCGTCCAGATCTGGAACCAACTTCAGGAGCCTTCGCATGCCCTCGAAGCCTCCGGCGACAGAGAAGTCGCCTTCGGCAATTGCCTTCGGGTTTGGCTTCTCCCCGACGGCGCGAATCGCATCCCGATACCCGGCTAGCCGGTCTCGGCCAGCAGACATGTCCTGTGGCCCGGCGACCGTGCCAATCGAGCGACATCCCCTCTGCACGAGCCAGGTCGTCGCCGCGCGCGCGCCCCCTCGATTGTCCGCGTCCACATAGTGGAGACCAGGCACGCCGGCCAGTGGACGCCCATTCAGCACGACCGGGACCCCCAGCGCCAACAGGTCCGCCGGCAGCGAATCCTTGCCGTGCAAGGAGATCAGGACCGCTCCATCAACATGTCCACCTGACGCGAAGTTGAGAAACCGCCGAGTGTCCGTCTCATCGGAGTTGACGACGAACACGAGCTGCTTGCCGTGCTCAGCTAGAAGTCCGTGGGCCCCTCGAAGAATCCGGGCGAAAAACGGGTCGTCGAAGAACCGATCACCCGACTCGCGCACGACGAAGGCGATGGTGTCGCTACGCCGGGTCACCAGCGATCGAGCGGCTCGGTTGGGGATGTAGTCGAGCGAAGCTGCCGCGTCGAGCACCGCGCGCCGGGTGCCCACACTCACGTTCGGCGCGCCGTTCAAGGCCCGGCTTGCCGTGGCACGAGAGACCCCGGCCTTGTCGGCCACCACGTCAAGGGTCGGCGATCGACGTCGAAGCGCCTCCTCTCGCTTTGGCACGTTCACTCCCTGGCGGCCGGGACACGGATCGATTCTTGAACGGACGGACCTGGGCTGAGATCTCGCTGACGGCCACGCCCCACAGGGTGGGGCGGGTTGGGGCAACGGGTCAGCCCTTGACCGAGCCAGCCAGCAGGCCGCGGACGAAGAACCGCTGGAGAGAGAAGAACACGATCAGCGGCACGACAATTGCCACGAAGGCACCTGCCGTGACCAAGTGCAGCTGCGCTCCGTAACTCCCCTTGATGCCGGCTAGATAGACGGTGATCGGAGCAACGTCGGGCGTCCCGCCGGCAAAGGTCAAAGCAACGAGCAGATCGTTCCACACCCACAGGAACTGGAAGATCGCGAATGACGCGATCGCCGGCACGGACAACGGAAGGACCATCTTCCAGAAGATCAAGAAGTGGCTCGCACCGTCGACCCGGGCGGCCTCGAACAGGTCTCGAGGCAGCTGGGCGATGAAGTTGTGGAGCAAGAAGATAGCGAGCGGCAGCGCAAACATCGTGTGCGCTGTCCACAGCTGGGCAAACCCTCTGAACGCCTCCGGGAACCCCAGATCCCGCAGGGACGGGATGACGGTCGTGTCTCCGATCGAGACACCCTTGTTGAAGAGCTTCAGCAGCGGGAGGAGCGCCATCTGCAGGGGCACGACTTGTAGCGCAAAGATGAGCAGGAAGATCGCCGTAGCGCCCCTGAACGGGATCCACGCCAGGCAGTACGCCGCCATGAGGGCCAGGCACAGCGGGATGAGTGCCCCTGGGATCGAGATCACGAAGGAGTTGATGAAGTACGGCCACATCCCCCCAGGGATGGTCTGGCCACCGGTCAGCACCTCCTGGTAGTTGCTGAGGGTGAACGAGGGGTTTGTGAAGACGGTCCACCAGCCGCTGCTGGACGCCTCCGACGACGGCCGTAGCGACGTGACCAGCAGACCGAAGGTCGGCACGGTCCACAAGATGGTGATCGCAATGACCAAGGCGGTCGCCCACGGGCTGGACAGATTGCGGCGCAGCGCTGTGCTCATGCCGCCCTGGTCGGCTGCCGCCGCCCGGCTGAGATTCTCAGCCTGTTCTGCGTCGATAGTCATCGGGTCGCCTGGTCCTTCCGCAGCTGAATAACGTTGTAGATCACGAGCGGAATGACGCCGATGAACAGCACCACCGCCAACGCGCTACCTCGTCCGTAGTTGAACGAGACGAAGGACTGTGAGTACATCTCGTTCGCCACGATCTGGGTCCCGAAGTTGCCGTTGGTCATGACGCGGACGATGTCGAAGACCTTCAGAACAGCGATCATGATCGTGGTGAGCACCACAACGAGCGTGCCGCGGATCATCGGCACCGTGACGTAGCCGAACAGTTTCCGGCCAGAGGCTCCGTCGATCATGGCCGCCTCGATCACGTCCATTGGAATCGCTTTGATGGCGGCTGACAGGACGACCATTGCGAAACCCACCTGGATCCAGATCATGATGATCATGAGCAGGAAGTTGTTCCAAGGCTTCCAAAGCAACCAGTTCGGCGGGTTGCTCACCCCGATCCAATGGAAGACCTGGCTCAATAGACCGACTTGCGTCTGATCGGGAGCTCGGTATTCATAGACGAGGCCCCAGATGATGCTGGCGCCGACGAATGAGATGGCCATCGGCATGAAGATGAGGGATTTGGGAATCGACTCGCGGCGCATTCGGTCCAGGAGCAGGGCCAGCGTGAGCCCGAGCGCGGTCGACGCGATCGGTGCGATGACGATCCACATCACTGTGTTGATCAAGAACGTTCGGTTGTCAGGGGTTGTGAAGATCCAGTCGTAGTTCTTGAGACCGACCCAACTCTTCGAGGAATCGTCCTGGAAGCTGTACACGGTCGTCAGGATCGCTGGGATCACCAGGCCGACGAGGAGCAGGACTGCCGCCGGACCGAGGAAGATCAATCGGGCCAGGCCGCTTTGCAGCCGGCCGCGGGCCCTTCCTGCCACGTAGAAAACGATCAGCAAGACACCGAAGAAGGCGGCTAGGACGATGAGGGCATAGCTGAACTTCTGAAAGGTGACCAACGCCGACTACCTCCTCGACGGGCGACAAACGAGTCAGCCCCTGAAATGTGGAACGGCCGGAGCCTGAGGTCGTGTCTACTCTCCTCAGGCTCCGGCCGCACGCAAATCCGTCAGACCGTTAGTCGGTTCCGTGCATTCATGCCCGAGACCGACTCCCGATCAGGACGGCCAAGCCGCATCGATGGCCTGCAGGACCGCCTGCGTCGGCTTGTCCTCCGCGAACCATGCCGTCATCTGGGTCCATTCCGCGCCCGCACCGACTGCTGCCGGCATGAGATCGGAGGCGTCAAAGCGGAAGGTGGCGGTCGCATCGGTCAGATACTTGGCCGACAGGACTGGAATCGGCTGGTCACCGTAGGCGCTGATGTCGACGCCGTTGTTCGCGGAGACCCAGCCCTCGCCCTGCTCGACCTTCGAGGTGGCCCACTCGGCCGAGGACAGATAGGTCTGCACCGACTGCACCTCAGGACGGTCGGCGAAGGCCGTGACGAACTCGCCGCCGCCTACAACCGGGGTCGTGACGTCGGCGCTCTGCCCCGGCAGGTAGAACGCGAACACGTCGCCGTCCTCGGTGACCTTGACGTCCTTCTTGAACGAGGCCCACTGGGCGCCGTAGAACGAGGCCTGCTGCAGCATGCCGCACTTGGCCGACAGGATCGGCTTGCCAGCGTCCTGGAAGGCTGTCGTGGCAATGGTCTGCACGTTACCGAAGCCGCCGTTGACGTATTGCGGGTTCTTCATCCAGCCCGCGACGACATCCATCGCCTCAGTGATCTGCGGGGAGTCGAACAAGACGGTGTGCGCGACCCACTGGTCGTAGACATCCCCGCCGAACTTCCCGAGGACGACCTCTTCCAGCCAGTCTGTTGCCGGCCAGCCGGTGGCGCCACCGGACTCGATGCCACCGCACCACGGAGTGATGCCGTCGCTGACCATCTGGTCTGAGAGCGACATCATTTCGTCCCACGTGGTGGGAACGGTGTAGTTCTTCTCCGCAAAGACCTTCGGTGAGTACCAGACGAAGGATTTCATGTTCGAGCTCAGAGGTGCCGCGTAGAACGTTCCGTCGACCGTGCCATAGGTCTTCCAGGCCGGGTTCCAGTACTGGTCGACGTTGTCAATCACGCTCTGCGGAGGTTCAACCGGACCACCCTGCTGGACCAGCTTTTGCAGCAGGCCCGGCTGAGGGATGAACGCGATGTCCGGCGCGTTGCCCCCCGCGATTCGGGTCGGAAGCTGAGCCTCGAACTGGTCGCTGCCCTCATAGACGATGTCGATCCCGGTGCAGTCCTCGAACTGCTTCCAGGAAGCTTCGTAGCGCTGCTGCTCGGGCGGAAGAATCGAGGTGAAGATCTTCACCTTCGTGCCCGGATGACTTCCATAGGTGGCGAAAGCTTCGCACCCGGGGGGCATGGATGCGGCAGCAGCGCCGCCGCCTGAACTGCCACCGCAGGCCGCGAGGGTCAGCAGGGCTGCCGCTGCACTCCCGACCAGGGCGCCGAAGCGCCTCTTGGATCTCAAGGTCATGTTGTCTCCCTCTTGAAGGTGCCCGGCTCCATCACCTGGGCGGACAGTGGAGCGATCGTGGGAGCGATCGTGCTTACTCCCCTTGGAACCTAGTGGTCACTTGGAGCTTCCGCACCTCCTGCGGGCAAGGAAGGAGTCACGGTTTGGTCTCGTTGATGAAACTCTCTGAGAGCGCTTACACGTTCATCCACCCCCCGCTGACCTCGCATTCGCGGAGGAGAGGGACGGAACGAGTCCCTCTACGCTTCACGCATGGACGCTCCTGGCCGGCCGTCGCGTCAGCACGACCGCGCCCCTCAGACCCTAAAAGTCACGGGGTCCCCGGACGAGCCTGAGCTCCTCTTTCTGCCGTGGGACACGGCGCTGGAGGAGTGGCCGCCGGAGTCGCTCGTCGCTCTGCCACGCGGGATCTCCAGACACGTCGTGCGATTCGTCCGCATCAACGGACAAGTTTTCGCCATAAAGGAGGTGCCCGTCCGGTTGGC
The DNA here is from genome assembly GCA_963819985.1 of uncultured Actinomycetota bacterium. Classification (GTDB taxonomy): domain Bacteria; phylum Actinomycetota; class Actinomycetes; order DATJPE01; family DATJPE01; genus JANPBY01. The sequence goes on from CAWFYH010000004.1 coordinate 628,574, forward strand.
CGAGCACGAGTACGGCATGCTGCGGCGCCTCGCCCGGCTGGACGTTCCGTGCGTGGAGTCAGTCGGAGTAGTCACCGGGCGGGCAGCCACCGACGGTGGAGCCCTGGAAGCGGCGCTGATCACCAAGCACCTGCAGTTCTCCCTGCCGTACCGGGCGTTGTTCTCTCAGACGCTGCGACCTGACACCGCAAACCGACTGCTCGACGCCCAGTCGCTGTTGCTGGTGCGCCTGCATCTGGCTGGCTTCCAATGGCGCGACTGTTCACTGTCCAACACCCTCTTCCGGCGCGACGCCGGAGCTTTCGCCGCATACCTCGTCGATGCCGAGACTGGCGAGCTGCATGAGACGCTTAGTGACGGCCAGCGCGAAGAAGACCTCGAGATAGCCCGCCTCAACATTTTCGGCGAGCTCCTCGACCTCGAAGCCGGTGGCATGCTTGAGGCGGGCGTCGATGCGCAGCACACAGCCGAGGCCGTGATCCGCCGCTACCGCAGGCTCTGGGCCGAACTAGGCGAGGCGCTCGTGATCGCACCGGGCGAGCGCTACAAGGTGGACGAAAAGATCCGGCGGCTCAACGAGCTCGGCTTCGACGTCGGGGAGCTCCAGATCATGGCGGAGGCTGACGGGGGTCACGTGCGGGTGCAGCCGAAGGTCGTGGATGCCGGGCATCACAGCCGCCGGCTCCTGCGCTTGACCGGGCTCGACGTCCAGGAGAACCAGGCCCGCCGCCTCCTGAACGACCTCGATTCCTACCGCTCCGAGCTCGGGCTGCCCCCAGAGGACGAGGAGTTCGTTGCTCACAGGTGGGTCGACGAGATCTTCCAGCCGGTCGTGCGTTCGGTGCCGCCGGAGCTGCGGGGAAAGCTCGAGCCAGCCGAGATCTTCCACGAAGTGCTCGAGCACCGATGGTTCCTGTCCGAGCGCTCGGGAGGCGACGTCGGTACCCTCACGGCAGCCGACGCCTATGTGTCCAGCATCTTGACGCATCGGCCCGACGAGCTGGCTGTGCTGGGCAAACGGCTGGGAACTCCGAGTGACACGACCCAGTCAATTCCACCGGTGCTCGACTGACCCTTCCGCAAGCAGACACCAGAGGACTGGCACATGAGACGTACCGCCGGAAGGGCCGTAGCCCCGTGATCACCGTCTGCGGCGAGGCGGTCGCGGACCTGGTCGCCCAAGAGGACGGTGTCTATCGCGCCTTTCCGGGCGGCTCCCCAGCCAACGTCGCTGTCGCTCTCGCCCGCCTGGGTGAGGAAACCAGCTTTGCCGGGCGGCTCAGTGCGGACGTGTTCGGTCGGGCCATGCGGAAGCACCTGGAGAACAACGGCGTCGACTCACGTCACCTGGTGCCTGCCACGCAGCCGTCGACCCTCGCGGTGGTTTCCTTCGACACCGAGCGGCGAGCGACGTACGACTTCTGGACCGAGGGCACGGCGGACTGGCGGTGGAACCCCACGGACCTCTCCGTCCACCCGGCCCCCGGAGTGGTGGCCTTCCACACGGGTTCTCTCGCGTCTTGGACCCCACCCGGCGACGCAGCGCTGCTGGACGTGTTTGCCCGCGTGCGATCGACCGGGACGTGCACGCTGTCCTACGACCCAAACGTGCGCCCGAGACTGCTCGGAGACGTCGACTCGGCGCGCGACCGCATCGAGGCCATGGTCTCCCTAGCCCACGTCGTCAAGGTGAGCGACGAGGATCTCGCCTGGTTGTTCCCCGGCGAGGACGCCGTTGAACTTGCACGTCGGTGGGTGGGGCTCGGCCCGGAGCTCGTCGTGGTCACGCTTGGCCCACGAGGGGCGATGGCGGCTCGCCGCGATTCCGATTCGCCGCTGCAGGAGCCGAGCCCTGCAGTCAGCCTGGTTGACACGATCGGCGCCGGAGACTCGTTCATGGCGGCGCTTCTGCATGCCCTCAGACGAGCGGGAGCGCTGGGAAACGACCCCACGGACCGGTTGGCAGCCATCAGCCAGACAGCGATGGGCGAGATCCTCCGGACGGCTGCAGCCGCCGCGGCGCTCACCTGCACCCGAGGCGGGTGTGATCCACCGACGCGAGCAGAGCTCGTGGAGTTCACCGTTGGTCTCCGCTGATTGGGCCCGCCGGCGGGGGTCAGCGCAAGTAGCTGGCGCCGTTGAAGTCGACAACCGCACCGGAGATCCATTCCGCACCCGGGTCGGCCAGCGCGAGAACGGCACGGGCGACCTCCTCGGCAGACGCGACGCGATCGAACGGGCTCTGGGCGCGTATGGCGCTGCCTTGGGGGCTGTCGAGCAACGATGCGGCCATGTCAGTCTCGATGAAGCCCGGTGCCAGTGAAACGACCGAGATGCCCTGCGGCGCAAGGGCTAGGGCCATCGACTGGCCGAACGCGTGCAGCCCGGCCTTGCTTGCACCGTATGCGGGCACGACGGGTTCGCCGCGAAAGGCTCCGCGGGATCCGATGTTGACGATGCGTCCCGTAGGCAGGCCCGCCGCAGGCGGCACGTCGATCATGTGCCGGGCGATGCACCACGTGAGGTTGGCCGGACCTAGCAGGTTCGTCGCCAGGGTCGCCTGCCAGGCTCGGACCCACGCGTCGTAGTCCACTTCGGTCAGCGAATGCGTGCCACGCCCCGAGCCGCCTTCCTCAGCCGGATCGAGGAACAGCGCTGCGTTGTTGACCAGCACATCGATACGCCCCAGCGCGTCGGCAGCCTGCTCAGCAAGTGCTCGGACTTGAACTGGATCGGACAAGTCGGCCCGGATGAGCGCATGTCCCTCGCCTGCTAGCCCCGCCATAACGTGGGCCGCCGCAACATCCGACTCCCGGTAGTGGACGACGACGCGATCGCCGTGTGCCGCAAAGGCACGCGCCGCGGCCGCGCCGACTCCTCGGGAGGAGCCGGTGATCAGGACTCCGCGGCCTAGAGATGGCATGACCGCACCCTAGATGGGGCGCTAGATGGGGCGCTGCGCTGCTCCCGTAGACGGACCGCGGACCTGCCCTCCAACACTGGGGTTGGTTCGTCGGTCGGCTATGCCGTCCATCTCACGTGGAGGTCCCGGCCGAGGATGCCGGACAGTCGCGTGGCCTCCTGCTCGATAGCTACATCGGGTCGCTGCCCATCGTCGAGCCAGTTGACCGTGAGCTCATTGACCTTTCGGGCCCAGGTCCCACAGACGACTCCGCGGAAGATCACCGGATTGGCCTTGCGGGTCATGGGGTCCCGTCTTGACGGTGGGGTCACGTGGGGGTCCTTGGTGCCAGGACCGATCACCCACTGATCGTGTCCGGGAAGGAACCGCACCGACTCCGACGGCGATGCACTAACGAGATCGTCGACGTCCTCGCGCGCGACGTACGCCGCGGTACCTTCGACATCGACTGCGACCATGTCGTCGCCAAGCCTGGAGAACCACGTGTTGAGCCTCTTGCGGCCGGCGCTCAAGCCGTTGCCGAGCCAGTAGTGAACGTGGTCGAGCGTCGCCGGCCCGTACGTCCGGAGGTAGGCCAATATGGCGCGCGGGCCGGCGTCGTCGACATTCGGGATGCCCTGCCACCGGGGGTTGCTGTCTAGACGCTGAAACGTGTGGTTTCCGTCACGAACCGGCCCGAAGCACATGTCTCCCTGCCACATCAGCGGCTTGATCAGCGTGCTGGCGCCCTCGTTGAAGACTGGCTTCAGATGCCGGTACTCGCGGCGCTTGGTCAGCACGTCTCCCAGTTCGCCCACGGTCAGTGGCCGGTCGCCGAGCGCATCGCGCACTGCGGCGCGGAAGTCGGGCCACTCCGATGGAGTGAGCCGGTAGTACTCCACCCAACTCGGTAGCTCCCACTGCCGACCCGCTGACCGCAGCGCCAAGTAGATGCCGCCCTCCTCCGGCGACAGGTAGTGCATCGACCCGCGGAAGGCGAACGCCTTGATGACCTTCCCTTCAGCCAGAGCCTTCGCGAGCTCGCCCGGGCGCGACGTCGTGCGGCGGGTCCGCACAGCGAGCTCAGCGAGCGACTCGTCCATCGAGAGCACCGCGCCGAGACGGCCTACGACGCCCGCTGCCGACTCAGACCCAACGGGGTCGAGCAGCTGTCGCTCCATCCGCCAGGCAAGCGCTTCGCCCCACGTGACGGAGGCCTCAGTCTGCGTGCTCATAGCCACAACCTCACACAAGAATCTAGTCCCCGACGCCCGCTTGGCCAGGCCCCTAGCGCTCGTCTGGATCGCGGAGCATGCTAGGTCCACGGGGGCGCCCCGAGATTCCGCGGGGTGGCCAACCGCGAAGGAGTCGCGATGTTCGTACAGATCATTCAGGGAACGGTCCGCGACACTGAACTGCTTGAGAAGCAGCTGGACCAGTGGCGCAAAGAGATCAAGCCCGGGGCCGTCGGTTTCCTGGGCAGCACCGGTGGTGTCACGGGCGACGGGGAAGCCATCGTCATTGCCCGGTTCGAGTCCGCGGAGGCCGCGCGTACCAACAGTGAGCGACCAGAGCAGAGCTCCTGGTGGGCAGAGACCGCCCCGGCCTTCGATGGCGAAGTCACGTTCCGAGATTGCGACGACGTCGACTTGATGTTCGACGGCGGCTCGGAGATGGCGGGATTCGTGCAGGTCATGCAAGGACGAGCGGTGGACCCCAAGGCCATGCGAGCCGCGGGCGAGGCGATGGAGGCGGACCTCAGGCAACGGCGCTCGGACATACTGGGCGGAATCGTTGCGTGGCATGGCGACCGCGAGTTCACGCAGGTCGTGTACTTCAGCTCCGAGGACGATGCCCGTAAGGCAGAGGCCACGATGCAGGACGACTCGTCCTCGGCTGAATGGGACGCGATGATCGACGGCCCGATGAGGTTCATCGACCTACGGAAGCCGATGTACGACTAGCGGAACCTGACAAGGCGCCGCAGGGGGTAAGAAGGAGTACTCCGCTTCATGGTGGTCAGATCCAGGACACATCCGTCATCGATCGGCCACTTTCAGGCACGCGGCGCACATTCGCGCACGAAACGGTAACGGCTGCTTGTCCGGACACCGGGGCCGGCTACGACCTAGGTCAAGCCAGATCGGCCGCTGCGGCAAGCAGATGAGGCTTGCCCTTAGGCCTGCTCAGTTTGTAGACACCGTCCTCGCCGACGACAAGGACGCCGCCAAGACCACGGATGACCTGGCTTACCTCGGTGACCCAGCCGTTGGCCCGCTTCACGGTCTTGCGGTCGAAGGGAAGGGTCAGGATCCGACCGTGGGCATTGGTGAGAGACACCTCGCGCGACCTAGAGGTCGCGAGTTGGGGGTAGTCGGTCGTGGGTGGGAGCAGCAACTCCACCCCGCGGTTGCGGGCGAAGGTCCGGACATTCACGGCGGGGGTGCGGCCGTCGAGGAAGACGATTTCCGATCCGACGTGGGGCTTCTTGCCCACGTCGGCCACGCAGTATGCGGCGTGGGGGGTGACCGTTGGGCAGGTGTAGTTCAGGATCGCGTCCAGCCGCTGCGGGATCTTGCGGTCGCGCTCCGGGTGCGCCCAAGGGAGGTAGCGGAAGCGGCCGTTGTCGCCGGTGACCAAGACGCCCTTTGGCCCCGCATAGGCGTCGTAGTACTTCGGTGGCGATGCAAAGGGTTCGGCGAACCTCGTCCGGTTGCCGTCGACGTCAGAGTGCCAGAGTGCGCCGGTGCTGTACTTCCGCATCAGCCAACCATGCGGCGCCGCCGCCACGAGGTTCATGTGCGCCGTCGGCACTCGCCTGGCCCCCAAGGATCCGGTCCGCAGGTTCCACCAGTCCGCAACGTTGTGCTGCCCGGGCAGCTGGTCACTCCTGTTCGCCACAAGCATGTTCTTGGCCAGGCTCCAACCGACGAAACGCTTGTAGGGGGTGTCGCTCGCCAGGTGTTCGACGTTGCCTTCAGCATCTGCGATGAACACGTCGTCGTAGCCAGTGGTGAGCCCACCATCATTCAACTCGGAACTGACGATCACGGCCCAGTCGGCTGAGGCAGCGACCACCTCGATGGCGCGTGCCGGACTGCTCGCCGTGGCTACCGCGGTTGTTGCCGCGCCTCCTGAGGCTGCCGCCTCCGGCGCAGGACCAGCCAGCGCGGGCAGCGCGACGGCCACCATCACCGCCACGACGACAGGAATCAGCCAGGTGCGCGATCGTGCTGACCGACACGGTCTGACGAACGAGCGGATAACTGGTCGCGACATGACAATCACCTTTTCGACCGCCAACGGGCAGATCGCCAGCCATTCAGCGTTCTACTTCTACACGTCGAGTCAATCCCGTGCGGGGCCTCGCTCGACAGAGGCCAAAGACCTCCTCCTCGCCGCTCTGGTCAGAGGTCGAAGTCGCGACAGCCGCGACGGGGACCACCTATGTGATGCGATGACGAAGCGGGGCGGGCCACGCGTTAGACGAGTTCTGCTTGCAACTCGCGCAGGGTGTCGTGTGACCAGATGCCAAGGGAGTTCATTGCGTCTCGTAGCGAGTTGACGACAAGATTGTCGGCCAGGGTTCGCTCGAAGGTCGCGGCTCGCGCGGCATCCCTAGCACGCGTGGTCGCGCAGGCAGCTCGCTCTGGGATCCGGACACAGCGCACGACCCTAGCCACAGTCCCTCAGCCGAAGCTCAACTGTCCAACATCAGCCGAAGGCACACATCACAGGGGTGGGCCTGTAGAACTCCGGCTGATGGTTGACGTTTCGTGTTCGGGTGATGCTTGACACTCAACCCGCCCGAATTTGCTGTCATCCGCGCCGTACCGAGGCGCGTTTCTTGCGAACCTCCCGCTGGTTGTCCCGAACGATGGTCTTGAGCAGTTCCTCGCCGTCCCAGACGTGCAGGATCTCATCCTGAACGTGGATATCGACGCTGGCTCCGGCCCGGTGTTTGCCCACTGAGAACTGCTGCCAGGCCACCGAGATGATCCCGTTGGCGGCGACCCGTCGCGAGACCCAGTCCCCACCGACGCGCTCTGGGTGCAGCGCCTGCTCGGCCAGCACTCGGCCCTGACCGGCTGTTCCGGCCCCGAATCGGGCTGCCGGGGTGTCCATCCCGATGCCCTGATGCGGACGGTGATGGTTGTACTCCCCCACCCACGTATCGAGCTCGGCCTGGGCCTCTTCGATCGAGGCGAAGAACCGACCCGTCACGAACTCGGTGCGAAGACTCCGATGGAACCTCTCGATCTTGCCGGTCGTGGTCGGGGATCGCGGGGCGGTAAGCAGGTGCTCGATCCCGTTCTCCCGGCAGATCCGGTCGAACAACACCTCGGTGTGGTTGCGCCCGAACCGTCCGGTGAACACCTTGCCGTTGTCGGTCAATATCTCGGCCGGAATACCCCAACGGCGCATCGCTTCAGCGAAGTGCCCGCACACCGCGCGGGAATTGGCGCGGGTCATCAACCCCGCACTGACACAGAACCGGGAGTGATCATCAACCCCGGTCAACGCCTTGAGCTCAACCCCGTCGACGAAGCCGACCCCGCCCACCACATCGAACTGCCACAACTCCATCGCCGAGCCGCGTTCCCACCGGCGGAACTTCTCTGACCTGCGCCGCCGCGAACCCACCTCGATCATGTTCGCCCGCTTCAACGCCCGATAGATCCCCGACAACGACGGGACCGCATCGACCTCGGACCGCTCAAGCTCAAAGCGCAACCGACGCGGACCCCACCCCGGATGCTGCCGGCGCCACTCCAGAACCTGCGCCTCGATCACCGCCGGCATCTGCATCGGCGAGGACCTAGGTCGATGCGACCGATCCGCCAACCCGGCCAACCCATCCGACTCATAGCGGGCCAGCCACGCATGCACGCTCTGACGCGACACCCCCACCCGCGAAGCCACGTCCACAATCGCCTCGCCATCGCGGATCACCGCGAGAACGGCCTGATACCTCTGCTCCACCACACTCAGCTCCACAATCATGGAGTCGAGCGTCAAGCATCACCCGAATACAGCGACACCAATCAGCCGAACACCTGTCGCCCATCAGCCGAAGCCAATGTGTCAACCATCAGCCGGAACTACACATCACAGGGGTGGGCCGCCTGGGGATCGAACCCAGAACCCGCGGATTAAAAGTCCGCTGCTCTGCCAGTTGAGCTAACGGCCCTGACGACCATCATGCCGGAGACCTCGTCGAGGTCTCCGGCATCGCCTCGACCATTCCCAGCTGCTCGAGCTGCGGCTCACGTAGCTGACAGGACCTCGATGATCGTGCCCAAGGCGTTGTCGAGATCGGGTTCCTCGATGACCAAGGGCGGGGCGAAGCGGATTGTCCAGGTGTGGGTGTCTTTCGCGAGGATGCCCCGGGAGAGCAGCTCGATGCTGACGTCGCGACCGGTCTTGCTCGTGCCGTCGAGCTCGACCGCCCACCAAAGTCCGCTCCCCCGAACCTCCTTCACCCCGGGCAGCTGGGCACCGCGAAGGGTCTCCAGGACGTGTGTACCGAGGCGGAGCGAGCGTTCCTGGAGCTCGCCAGTCGCGAGCAGCCCAACGACGGCCGTTCCCACGGCTGCCGCAAGCGGATTCCCACCGAACGTGCTGCCGTGCTCGCCCGGCTTGATCACTCCCATCACGTCCCAGTCGGCAGTGACGGCCGACGCGGGAACGATGCCACCGCCCAGAGCCTTGCCGAGGATGCGGACATCTGGCTGCACATCGACGAGATCGAGCGCGAACGTGGCACCGGCGCGTCCAAGGCCGGCCTGGATCTCATCGGCGACGAACAGCACATTGCGCTCGGCGCACAGCTCACGGGCGGCGCGAAGGAACCCCTGCGGAGGAAGTACGACGCCAGCCTCACCTTGAATCGGCTCGACCAGGAACGCCACCGTGTCCTCCGTGATGGCCGTAGCAAGCGCATCAATGTCGCCAAAGGGAACGCTGACGAACCCGGGCGTGTAGGGCCCATAGTCATCCTTCGCCTGCGCGTCGTCGGAGAAGGACACGATCGAGATCGTGCGCCCGTGGAAATTCCCGTCGCAGACGATGATCTGAGCTTGCCCGGCTGGGACGCCCTTCACCTGGTAACCCCACTTGCGGGCGAGCTTCAGCGCGGTCTCCACGCCCTCGGCGCCGGTGTTCATCGGGAGTACGGCTTCGTGCCGCGCCAGACCGGCCAATGCGGAGCAGAACCTGCCGAGCTGGTCGTTGTGAAAGGCCCGGCTGGTGAGGGTGATCCGGTCGAGCTGCTCACGTGCCACTTCCACCAACCCGGAGTGCGCGTGGCCGAAGTTGATCGCCGAATAGGCCGACAGCATGTCGAGGTAGCGGCGGCCCTCCACATCGGTGACCCACGCTCCGTCTCCGTGGCTGATCACCACCGGGATCGGGTGATAGTTGTGCGCGCAGTGCTCGGCCTCGAAGGCGATCGCTTCAGCGGTGTTCAACAGATCCTCCAAGAAGGTCCACGGCGCAAGCTCCGCGACTGGGCTCAGGGTGCCATCATCCATCTTCGCTCCGTCAACCGCCCGGCGTCTCGGTAGGTTGTGCCGGTCCGATCTGAGGGAGTCCAGGTGTCAACAACAAGTCCGGCGAGCCTTACGGCAGACGTACCCGCTCGAGCGCAGGTTGTCATCGTTGGCGGTGGGGTCATCGGCTGCAGCATCGCCTACCACCTCGCGCATCTGGGCTGGACCGACGTCGTGCTGCTCGAGCGCCACCAGCTCACGGCTGGAACCACCTGGCACGCCGCAGGGCTGATCACCTCGGCCGGCATGGCCGATGAGACGTCCCTGTTCATGAGCCGCTACTCGCGCGACCTCTACGAGCGGCTGGAGCAGGAGACCGGACACTCCACCGGCTTCCGTCCAATCGGCCACCTCCACCTGGCCACGAACGAGCCGCGGCTCGAAGTCCTCCGCAGAGAAGCCGCCTGGATGCACGGCTTCGGGGTCGACGACGTCGAGATCTCGGCTGGCGAGCTCCAGGACATGTGGCCGATGCTTCGAACCGACGATGTCCTGGCTGCCTTCTACGTCGCCGACGAAGGTCGCGCCGACCCCGTCGGCGTCTCCACGTCGCTCGCGAAGGGCGCCCGCGCCCTAGGCGTTCGGATCATCGAGGGTGTGGCAGCGACAGGCGTCGAGACGACGGCGCAGCGTGTCTCCGCAGTTCTCACCGATCGCGGGCGGATCGAGACCGAATACGTCGTCAATGCCGCCGGGATGTGGGCGCGGCAGTTCGGAGCGCTCGCGGGTGTTCACGTCCCGAATCAGGCCGCCGAGCACTACTACCTCATCACCGAGGCGATCCCGGGCCTCGACCTCGACCTGCCGGTCGTCGAGGATCCCGACACTTATGGCTACATCCGCCCGGAGGGTGACGGGATGCTCGTCGGGCTCTTCGAACCGGTCGCAGCGCCATGGTCTTTGGACGGCGTTCCCGACACATTCGCCTTCGGCACCCTGCCACCCGACTGGGAGCGAATGGAAGCCTTTCTGGGTACGGCGATGAGCCGGGTTCCGTCTCTGTCCGACATCGGGATCAGGACATTCTTCTGCGGGCCGGAGTCGTTCACCTCCGACGTGCATCCGCTGCTCGGGCCGGCGCCGGAGCTGGACGGGTACTTCGTTGCTGCCGGGTTGAACTCGCTGGGCATCCTGCTTGGCGGCGGGGTCGGCAACGTCCTGGCGAACTGGATCGTCGGCGGCACCCCTCCCGTGGACATGACCGGCTATGCAATCGACCGCGTGGCGACGTACGAGACCTCACGCAAGTTCCGAGCCGAACGGACCGTCGAACAGCTCGGAGTGCTGTTCGGTGACGGTGCCTATCCCACCTGGAAGCCGGCAACGGGCCGCGACATCCGTAGATCGGTCTTGCACGAACGGCTCGCCGCCGCGGGTGCCCACTTCAACTCCTCGATGGGTTGGGAGTTTGCGGAGTGGTTCGCCGAAGGGGACGAGCACCTAGGCACCACCTTGGACTTTGCTCGGCAAGAGAGCTTCGTCGCCGAAGCCCGCGAGCACCGAACCGTTCGCGAAGCCGTAGGCATCCTCGACATGAGCCTGATGGCGAAGATCCTGGTGCAGGGTCCGGGGGCGGCAGCCGTTCTCAGCAGGTTGTCGGCCAACGACGTGACGCGTGAGGTCGGACGCGTCGTCTACACCCAATGGCTCGACATCACAGGCGGCATCGTCGCGGATGTCACCGTCACCCGCCTGGCCCACGACCGATTCCTCGTGGTGGCCTCCGACCTCATCCATCGCCGGATCGAGGCGCTGGTGCGACGCGCGACGACGAACGACGAGGTGGTCGTCGTAACCGACATGACCTCGGCCAGCACCTTGTTGTCGGTGCAGGGACCGGCGTCGCGAGAGCTCATCAGCCGACTCACGGACGCAGACCTGTCGAACCAGGCTTTCCCCTACCTGACCTCGCAGGAGATCCATGTCGGCTACGCCCCGGTGCGCGCCGCACGGGTCACCTACCTCGGTGAGCTGGGCTGGGAACTGCAGATCCCGACGGAGTACGCGATGGGCGTCTACGACGACCTGACGCGTGTCGGAGCAGACCTCGGACTGCGCAACATCGGCCTGTCAGCCATGTCGAGCCTGCGGTTGGAGAAGGGTTATCGCGATCTCGGCGTCGACATCGACAACACCGACAATCCCCTCCAGGCAGGACTCGGTTTTGCCGTCGCATGGGACAAGGAAGGCGGCTTCATCGGCCGGGAAGCTTTGCTGGCTGCGCGCGCCGAAGGGCCACCGAAGCTTCGCGTGGTCAGTCTTTTCGTCGACGATCCGGCGGTCGACCTCTTCGGCAACGAGCCGTTGCGCCTCGACGGCGAATGGGTTGGTTACGTACGGGCTGCCGCTTTTGGCCACACGCTTGGAGGACCGGTTGGCCTGGCCGAGGCAACCTGCCCGGACGGGGTGAGCGCCGACTGGTTGGCGGCCGGTGAGTTCACCGTGTGGACACCTCGCGGGGCCGTCCCCGCTCAGCTTCAGCTCGGACCGTGGTACGACCCCAGTCGGACTCGCATCCTCGACAACGCGAAGACCTCATGAACGATGTGACCGAGCGCTAGTCTCCGGACACTCAGCCACGTGTACTGGAGGAAGCGTTGCCGGAGCCGCAGGTTGTAGAGGCGAAGAATGGCGGGTCGCGCGGCTTCGTGCAGCGGACGCTGGACGGCATCGAACGCGTCGGCAACAAGGTGCCGCACCCCGCGATCATCTTTCTCGGGCTGATCGCTGCAGTCATCGTGTTGTCGGCCGTTCTAAACGCCGTCGGAGTCAGCGTCTCCTACGAAGAGGCCGTGGAAACACCCAAGATCATCCAGGAAGACTCCTTGGGCGGAACCCAAGCACCCGACCTGATCGTCCCTCCGAGCTACGACGAACATGTCGAGATAGTCACCAAGACCACCGAGGTCCAGAGTTTGCTGGACATCAACGGCATCCGGTTTCTGTTCTCCTCGTTCGTGAGCAACTTCGCCGGCTTCAGCGTGGTGGCCGTGATCCTCGTCGCGATGCTCGGCATCGGCGTCGCCGAAGAGGCGGGGTTGATGGGTGCTCTCATCCGCAGACTGGTGGCAGTGTCTCCGGCAGGCGCTCTGACATTCATCATCGTTTTCATCGGCATGCTCTCGAGCGTTGCCTCCGACGCGGGCTACCTGATCTTGATTCCCTTGGGTGCTGCAGCGTTTCTCTCCGTCGGCCGACATCCGCTGGCCGGACTCGTGGCCGCCTTCGGCGGGGTCAGCGCGGGCTTTGCGGCCAACATCCTGATCACACCCACGGACTCCCTGATCACCGAGGTCACCAACGAGGCCGCCCATCTGGTCAATCCAGCCCTGACCATCGACGTGACCGCCAACTTGTGGTTCAGCATCGCGTCGACGTTCTTCGTCACCATCGTCGTCACCTTGATCGTGACCCGGATGATCGAGCCAAGCCTCGGTGCCTACGCACCTCAGCCGGCGCATGCCCTCGCGGGATCGGCCGGAGCGGCGGGCCAGTCGGCCGGGCCGATCGACGGCGCCGGCGCCGGGGCCACCGATGATCACGACGACGTCGACGCGCAAGGCGAGGCTCGTGGTCTTCGATTCGCCCTTTGGGCGACTGTCGCGGTGGTGGCAGTCGTCGCGCTCGCGACCATCCCCTCGGGGGCCCCGCTGCGCAATCCGGAGACCGGCTCGGTCATCGGGGACTCCCCGTTCATGACGAGTTTGGTCTTCATCATCACGCTGATCTTCTTGTTCGCAGGGATCGCGTACGGCAAGGGTGCCAAGACGATCTCCAGCAGCGTCGACGTCATCAACTCGATCGTGAAGACCTTCGCTTCACTGTCCGGGCTGATCTTCTTGCTGCTGCTGATCAGCCAGTTCATCGCGTACTTCAACTACAGCGAGATGCCTACGGTCGCCGCCGTCCACCTCGCCGACCTGTTGGAGCAGGCCAACATCGGGGCCATCTGGCTGCTGATCGGCTTCATCCTGGTGATCGCGCTGCTCAACATCATCATCCCCGGCGTCCTGCCCAAGTGGGCGATCTTCGCGCCTATCTTCGTCCCGTTGTTCATCAACCTCGGCGTAGCCCCTCAGACCGTCCTCGCCGCCTACCGGGTCGGTGACGGGCCGCTCAACGTGGTGACGCCGCTCATGGTCTATCTGCCGTTCATCGTCATCGTTGCCCAGCGGTATCGCAAGGACGCTGGAATCGGGACGATCATCGCGCTGATGCTTCCCATCGCCCTCATCTTGATCGTGGCCTGGACGCTGTTCTTCGTCGCCTGGTATGCCGTCGGCATCCCGATGGGGCCAGGCTTCCCGGTGCACCTCTGAGGATCCCGGTGCGCGCTCCGCGGCGAGCCGCTGGACGCCCGCCGTACAGCCTTCCCGGGGGTTGACAGCTCGGGGATACTGGTCTGCCTTCATCGAGAGGACCGGCGTGACCGACGGGGACATCTTGGCGCGAGAGCGCGCCGTTGAACAGGCCCACCTGGACGAGCTCTACCTCCGCCTCGATGAACTTCTTTCGGTCACCGAGCAGCGGCGCAACGCGGTTCGCCGAGGTCCCGTGGCTGGAACGCCGGGCAGCCGGGGGGAGCGCGACGCCCTGCTCACGGCCTACGAGGGACGACTGGCACAGCTGCGAGCCGTGGAGGAGCGTCTGTGCTTCGGGCGGCTCGACCTTCGGGCCGGCGCGCGTCGCTACGTCGGGCGGATGGGGCTGTCCGATGAGCACCAGACACCGGTGCTCATCGACTGGCGAGCTCCTGCGGCCGAACCGTTCTACCAGGCCACTGCGGCCAAACCCGGTGAGGTCGTACGGCGCCGCCACCTGACCACCAAGGCCCGTCAGGTCACTGCCATCGAGGACGAGCTGCTCGACCTCGACGGCCTGCCCCCTGCCGACTCGGCCACGTTGGCGGGTGAGGGCGCTTTGATGGCGGCGCTGGGTGAGCACCGCACCGGCCGGATGCGCGACATCGTGTCGACCATCCAAGCCGAGCAGGACCGAGTGATTCGCGCCCCGCTCAAGGGGATCCTCGTCGTCCAGGGTGGGCCCGGAACCGGCAAGACCGCGGTCGCGCTTCATCGCGCGGCCTATCTGCTCTATACCCACCGCGACCGGATCGCTCGAAGCGGCGTGCTCCTCGTGGGTCCGAACCAAGCCTTCTTGCGCTACATCGAGCAAGTCCTGCCATCGCTCGGTGAGACGGGCGTCGTCACCGCGACCCAGGCCGAGCTCTTCCCAGGGGTGGTGGCTGATGGCAATGAAGATCCGCAGGCAGCTGCCCTCAAGGGTGACCCGAGGATGGCCCGGATCATTCGAGCGGCGGTCCGGGCCAGACAACGGGTCCCCGAGACTGCGCTGGTCCTTCGAGTCGACAGCCAGCGACTCCAGCTCCGGCCCCACGACGTACGGGGGGCACGCTCACGGGCGCGCGCCACCGGCCGTCCGCACAACCAGGCCCGCGAAGTCTTCGTCAAGGACTTGCTGGCCCGCTTGGCGTCGCAGCTCGCCGAGGCGCTCGGTCGTGACCCGGCCGACGAGGACAACGCCGACCTCATCGCAGACCTGCGCGACTCCCCCGACGTCCGGCGCGAGGTCAACCTCTGTTGGATGCCCCTGACACCGCAGCGTCTCGTCGCTGCGCTCTGGGGCGACCCGGACCGGCTCGCGCAGGCGGCGCCGTACCTTTCGGCCAGCGATCGCGCCTTGCTGCACCGGCCGTTCGACGTGCCCTGGACCCCGGCGGACGTACCGTTGCTCGACGAAGCCGCCGAGCTTCTCGGAGACGACGACAGCGCCCAGCGCCTGGACGCTGCACGCGCGGCAGCCGATCGCGCACGTGAGCTGGAGTACGCGAAGGGTGTCCTCCAGATGTCGGGCACAAGCGGCTTGCTCACCGCCGACACTCTCATCCAGCGGTACGCAACCGCCGGCCCTGACCTCAGCGTGGCCGAACGGGCGGCTGAGGACCGCACCTGGACCTTCGGCCACATCGTCGTTGACGAAGCCCAGGAGTTGTCACCCATGGCCTGGCGGCTGCTTGCGCGCCGGTGTCCTTCGCTGTCGATGACGGTGGTTGGCGACCTCGCGCAGACCAGTGCCCTAGCAGGAGCTCTGTCGTGGGGAGCTGTCCTGGATCCGCTGGCCGCTGACCGCTGGACGATGGCGGAGCTCACAGTCAACTACCGCACGCCAGGCCGAATCATGCAGCTAGCCCAACAAGTTCTCGACGCGGCGGGAATCTCAACCACACCGCCCACCTCGGCTCGGGAGGGCGAGTGGCCGCCGGCCGCTGTTTCGGTCACGTCGTACGTCGGAACCGAGCTCGCCGAGACGGTTGCCGGTGAGGTCGCCCAGGTGCAGCCCGGACGCGTGGCCGTGCTCACGCCGCGGGCCCTGCGCGAAGACGTCGCTGGATCGCTCAGCGCCGAGCTCTCCGAGCTCGACGTCGGGCACGGGCCAGCTGGCTTGGAGAAGACGGTCACGGTCCTGGCCGTCGATGAGGCCAAGGGGCTCGAGTTCGACGCGGTCGTGCTGGTCGCACCCGCCCGGATCCTGGCCGAGTCACCCCGAGGGGCGAACGACCTCTACGTCGCACTCACCCGGCCGACCCAACGACTGGTCGTCGTGCACGCCGAGCCGCTTCCCCCAGCACTCGACGAGCTGGCGGAACGCCAGCTCCGCTGATCCGGCAGCCCGTCGGCGCGCCCGCCTCAGGCGAGTGGCGCCGAACGGGTCAATCTATGGCGAAGAACCCAGCCACTCGTTGCCAATCGACGACGCGTCCCGTGGAACGCGACGAAGCCCCCACCAGACCGGCGAACCGGTCCGACGGGGGCCTCGTCAGAAGGAGCTGAGGTGCCTGCGTCAGATGCCGCGGACGTTCTCGGCCTGCGGGCCCTTCTGACCCTGCGTGATCTCGAACTCCACGCGCTGGTTCTCCTCGAGGGAGCGGTAGCCGTCGGCCACGATCGCGGAGAAGTGGACGAACACGTCCGCGCCCCCACCATCCTGCGCGATGAAACCGAAACCCTTTTCAGCGTTGAACCACTTGACGGTGCCCTGAGCCATGGTGCTGTTCTCCTAGAGAGACGAGATCAGGAACCACAAGTTTGTGGGACCTGGGCTGCCGTCTTCGTCACTCACGACCCAGGAGCGGTCCTGAATGGACAAAACGCCCACGGCATGGTGTCCGCGGGCGTCCAAGAACGTGCGTGGAACGGTCAACTGCAACCGACGCCGAGGATACACGCATCCGACGCTCACGGGGGCATCGCGGCCGGAAACTTTGATCTCGTTGGATCGGGGCGAGCTGCTGGGGACGTACTGCACAGGGATAGCGCCTGCGGAACCAGACGGTGCCGCCCCTAGTGTGCGACTCATGGTGGAGGCGATCGTCCCGGGGCGCCGCCCGGTTGATACGCGCGTGCGCACCGGGGTTCTCATGGCAGCCAGCGCCGCCGTGCTGTTCGCCGTCAACGGGACCATCAGCAAGATCATCCTGCTCTCGGGAATGAGCGCCCCTCGACTCACCGAGCTGCGATCCGCTGGGGCGTTCGTCGTGCTGGCCGCCGGGCTGCTCATTGTTCGTCCCGAACGCATGCGGGTCAGCCGCCACGAGCTTCCCGAGCTGGCGATGTACGGCGTCGTCGGCTTCGCGTTCGTCCAGTGGTTCTACTTCATCGCCATCGAGCGGCTGCCAATCGGGATCGCCCTGCTCCTGGAGTTCACGGCGCCGATCCTGGTTGCTCTCTGGGCGCGCTTCGGCGCGCACGAGCAGGTACGCAGCCGGGTGTGGTGGGCCTTGGCGCTGAGCATGTTGGGCTTGTCGTTCGTCGCGCAGGTGTGGGGAGGAAGCGACGGTGTCCCGCTCGACCGGATCGGCGTGATCGCCGGCTTTCTCGCAGCCGGATCGCTTGCCTACTACTTCGTGCTGGGCGAGAAGAAGGTGCGCAGCGACCGTGACCCGATCTCGCTGGTTTGCTGGGGCTTGGGTTTCTCCGCCTTGTTCTGGACGCTGTTCTTGCCGTGGTGGTCATTCCCTTGGGGGTTGCTCGAGGAGAACGTTTCGCTGCTCGGTCGCTTCGCCTCGGTGGACGTCCCGCTGTGGACCCTGGTCTGTTGGCTGATCGTGCTGGGGACGATCGTTCCGTTCGTCCTGATCATCGGTGCGCTGCAACACATGCGGGCGACCCAGGCGGGTGTGGTCGCGATGCTCGAGCCCGTACTCGCTGCCCTCGTCGCGTGGTGGTGGCTCGGCGAAGCCCTTGGCCTAGGTCAGGTCGCCGGAGGCGTCATCGTCCTCGTTGGAATCGTCTTGGCCCAGACCGCCCGCTGAGGCGGTCGGCCCAACGCGGACTCAGCTGCGGTAGGCCTCACCGACGGCAAGCTCCACCGGAAGAACGTTGCCCTCGGGCGCGAGGGGACACTGCCAAGCGGGGTCGTAGGCGCACGAGGGGTTGTAGGCGAAGTTGAGATCGATGACGAGCTCCCCGTCGATCCCGCCGAGGTCGGCGCCCTTCACCGTGTCGGTCAGGTAGCGGCCCCCGCCGTACGTGCCACGGCCGGCCAGCGCGTCCTTCACCGGGATGAAGACTCCGCCGCCGTAGGAGTCGAGCCACCACACGTCGAGGGTGCCGAGCTCGGGCAGCTCCACGCGGCCGAAGCGCTCGAACGGGACGACACCGTCGGTGGCGGTGGGGACCTCGATGCGCCGCGGCTCGGCAGGGAAGACACGGCAGACGAAACGAAAGATCGGGTCATACGAGTGCACCGTCACGCCGCGGAAGATCGACCGGTCCGCTGCCGGGATCGGGGATGCCGGGTGTTCGCGGAGGAGCAGGTCGCGTTCGCGGATCCACAGCTCATGACCCTCCGCGGGAGTCGGGGCATGCCGTACGGCGCTGTACAACGCAAGGGTCTCGCGACGCCAGCTCAAGAGTTCGAGGCTCATGGACGTCCACGCTAGACGTCCGGCGCCGACGATGGAGGCAGCGAAGTCCCGTCCTGAGCAGCCACGAGGTAACGCCGCGTCTGCTAAGGGGTGGCGGTGACGCCCTTGCCGAGGACCACCACACCGCCTTCGCTGACGGTGTAGAGGTCGCGGTCGCGGTCAAGGTCCACGCCGATCCGGGCGCCGGCAGGCACGATGCAGCTCTTGTCGAGGATGGCTCGGCGGATCACCGCGCCGGCGCCGATCTTGACGCCGGGCATCAGCACCGAGCCTTCGACGTAGGCCCCTGCGGCCACCTCGACGTCGTGAGAGATCACCGAGCCGACCACGTGGCCGCCGGAGATGATCGAGCCCCCACCGACGATCGACTCGTGGGCCATCCCGCCTTCGACGAACTTCGCGGGAGGCAGTGGCGGCTGGTTGGTGAGGATCGGCCATTGCCGGTTGTAGAGGTTGAAGATCGGATGGATCGATACCAGGTCCATGTGCGCGTCGTGGTAGGAGTCCAGCGTCCCGACGTCTCGCCAGTAGCCCCGGTCACGGTCGGTGGAACCTGCCACGTCGTTGTCAGCGAAGTCGTAGACCCGAGCATCCCCGGACTTGGTGAGCATCGGGATGATGTTGCCGCCCATGTCATGCACCGAGCCCTCGTCGCCGGCGTCGGCGCGCAACGCCTCGAGCAGGGTCTCGGTGGAGAAGACGTAGTTGCCCATCGACGCGAAGATCTGGTTCGGGTTGTCGGGCAGCCCTGGCGGGTCCTTGGGCTTCTCGAGGAACTCCGAGATCGTCCGGCCATCCGGCGCGGTCGAGATCACCCCGAACTGGTCGGACTGCTCACGCGGCACGCGGATCCCTGCCACGGTGACCCCGGCCCCAGACTCGACGTGCTCCTCCACCATCTGGGAAGCGTCCATCCGGTAGACGTGATCAGCCCCGAACACGACGACGTACTCCGGCGCCTCGTCGTAGACGAGGTTGAGGCTCTGGAAGATCGCGTCAGCCGACCCCTGGTACCAGCGCGGCCCAAGCCGCTGCTGCGCCGGTACCGGGGTGACGTAGTTGCCAAGCAGGTTGGACAGGCGCCAGGTGGTCGTGATGTGCCGATTGAGAGAGTGCGACTTGTACTGCGTCAGCACGCACAACCGCCGCAGTCCGGCGTTGACCAGGTTGGACAGCACGAAGTCCACGAGGCGGTATTGCCCCCCGAACGGCACTGCGGGCTTGGCCCGGTCAGCGGTCAGCGGCATCAGCCGCTTTCCCTCGCCACCGGCGAGCACGATCCCGAGAACGCCTCGACGCGCCATGCTCCGAGCCTAGGGTGTCCTGGTGCGGATCGGGTTGCTGACCAGAGAGTTCCCCCCAGAGGTGTACGGCGGGGCCGGGGTGCACGTCGAGTACTTGGTGCGCGAACTACGGCGACTCACCGACGTCGACGTCCACTGCTTCGGCGAACCGCGACCTGACGCAACCGCCCACGGCGTGCCCGACACTCTCACCGACGCCAACCCGGCCGTCCAGACCCTTGGCATCGACCTGTCCTTCGCCGAGGCGGTCGCCAGCTGCGACGTTGTGCACTCCCACACCTGGTATGCCGCGATGGGCGGACACTTCGCGGCGCTCTTGCACGACATTCCGCACGTCACGACCGCGCACTCCCTCGAGCCGCGCCGCCCGTGGAAGGCCGAACAGCTAGGCGGGGGTTACCGGCTGTCTTCCTGGGCCGAACGCACGGCTCTCGAGGGTGCCGATGCCGTGATCGCCGTCAGCCAGGGGATGCGTGCCGATATCCTCGATTGCTATCCCGCGCTCGATCCCGACCGCGTGCGGGTGGTGCTGAACGGGATCGACACCCTGGAATACGCCCCCGACCCCGAGACCGCTGTGGTCGAAGCGGCGGGCGTGGACCTGCGGAAGCCGTACGCCCTGTTCGTCGGCCGGATCACGCGACAGAAGGGGCTCAATCACCTGCTGGCCGCAGCGCACCGGTTCGACCCGGACATCCAGCTCGTGCTGTGCGCCGGCTCCCCCGACACCCCGCAGATCGGCGCGGAGACGGTGGCGGCGGTCGAGGCTCTGCGGGCGGCCCGCCCCGGGCGCGTGCACTGGGTGCAGTCGATGGTGCCCAAGCCCGAGGTGATCCAGCTGCTGACGCACGCGACGGTCTTTGTCTGCCCTTCCGTCTACGAGCCGCTGGGCATCGTCAACCTTGAGGCCATGGCCTGCGGCACTGCCGTCGTTGCTTCCGCTGTCGGTGGCATCCCTGAAGTGGTTGTGCACGGCGTGACGGGCGAGCTCGTCACGCTCGACCCAGCTGACCCCGCGACCTTCGAGGTCGGGTTCGCCGAAGCCGTCAATGCCGTTTGCGCCGATCCCGTGAAGGCCGCGGCGTACGGCTCCGCGGGCCGGCGGCGCGCGGTGGAGACCTTCGGCTGGGATGCTGTGGCTCGCCAAACCCTCGACGTCTACGGTTCGCTGCAGTGATCGACCAGCCTGTTGATCTTGAGAGATCCACGAGGACACGCCGAATTGGCCGTGGATCTCTCAAGATCAACATTGATTGAGCGCGAGGAGCCATCCAGTGAAGATCGACCACACGCAGACCTACAACGCGAGGCCGGCGGAAGTGTTCGTCGTGCTCTCCGACACCGACTACGTCGAGGCCAAGTGCTGGGCGACCGGGGCGGTCGAGGCCAGCGTGACGGTTGAGGACGCGGGCGACGAGGTCGTCATCCGGACGGTACGGTCGCTGCCCGCCAGGGTCCCGTCCTATGTGAAGTCCTTCGTGGGCGACAACATCGAGGTCGACCAGACCGAGACCTGGGGGCCAGCCGACGACGAGGGCACCCGGGATGGCCGGGTCGAGGCGAGCTTCGCCGGCACGCCGATGACCGTCCGCGGGACGATGCAAATGACTGCGACCGCGGACGGGACGACCGTGCGCACGGTCGGAGACATCAAGGCCGGTGTCCCCCTCGTCGGAGGCAAGATCGAGCGCTTCGCCAGTCAACAGGTCGTACGTGGGCTGGACGCGGAGGCCGAAGCGGCCAACGAACGACTCGCCTGACCCCGCTTCGCAGAACGCCGCGCGAAAACCCGGCCCGAATCCGTTCGGCACTGCGCTCAGTCGATGAGCGAAGTCACGGCCGCAACGATCTCGTCGGGGGCCGTCTCCGGCACCCAGTGCCCGACACCGGCCAACTCCACGAAGTCGTAGTCGGCCGGAGTCCCCGCCTGCGCAGAGGTCGGGGCAGTGACGAAGGAGCCGCACGCCTCGGCAGCCGTACGGCCGATGGCGATGTCATCGGCGCCCCAGACGAAACGGGTCGCCACGGAGACCGGTCCGACGGAAGCGAAAGCGCCTGCATCCATGGCGCGATACCACCCCAGCGCCGCGGTCAGCGTTGCCGGATCACTGAAACGACTCACGTAGTGCGCCGCCAGGGGCGCGGGGATCCCGGCGTAGATCGCCCGCAGCGCGGCTGCGTCGTCCGCGAGCAGTACCCGTTCCGCAACGTCGGTCTGTTGGAACAAGCCGATGTAGGCGCTTCGTGCCTGCTGATCGCTGTCGGTGAGGAGCGCCTGCCCGAAGGCAGTGGGGTGCGGAACGGAGACTGCCACCAAGCCACTGACCCGGTCTGGATGAGAGGCCGCCAACGCCCACGCAACGATGGCGCCCCAGTCGTGCCCGACGACGAGAGCGGCGTCCCAACCCAGCTCGTCCAGCACTCCCAGCACATCGTCGACGAGGTTGGTGACCGCGTAGTCGCGGACCTCGGACGGCCGCTGCTCCGGGTCGTAGCCGCGCTGGTCGAAGCGCGCCCATCGACATCCAGCTTGCGTCAAGCTGCCCGCAACGGAGTCCCAGCAGCGGGAATCCTGCGGAAACCCGTGCAGCAACAACACCTTGTGGCCATCGGCCGGACCTCCGCACTCGACCGAGAAGCCCGAGCTGCCAGTCACCCCTTGTCCTCCTGGACGCTGTTGCCGCCATCGACGACCAAGGTTGCTCCCGTGATGTAGGACGATTCGCGGGTGCAGAGGAACGCGACCGCCCCGGCCACCTCGGCCGGTGTCCCCGGGCGACCCACGGGGGTACGGCTGCCCATGACGCCCTCACTGCCTGTCGATGACCCGGTGGAGATCCAGCCGGGGAGCACGGCGTTGGCCGTCACCCCGTCACTACCGATCTCGACGGCCAGCGCGCGAGTGAGTCCGACCATGCCGGCCTTGGCCGCGGCGTAGGCGGCATCCCCGGGGTAGGCCACAACCGGACCGGTGACCGACGACACCATGACAATCCGGCCGAAGCCGCACTTGATCATGTGCGGCAGTGCGGCCCGAGTCACGTGGAAGGCTGTGGAGAGATTGCGCTCCAAAGACTTCTGCCAGGTGGCTGCATCGGTGTCCAGCACCGACCCGCCCTCTGAACCGGTCGTGACACTCGTCATGCCCGCGTTGTTGACGACCACGTCGAAGGGTCCGGTACGGCTCAGCAGGTCGGCGACCTGGCGAGGATCGACCAGGTCGGCCACCCCCCATGACACGTCGATGCCCTCGACCTTGAGCTCGTCGCGCCGTACGTGCACTCGCTCGCTCGTAGCGGTGAGCACCACCTTGGCCCCGCACTGGCCAAGCAGGCGGCCCGTCGCCATGCCGATTCCGTCAACTGCGCCGGCACCGGTGACCAAGGCCGTCAACCCGGTCAGGTCGAACGGCCGAGGTGGGCTGGGGAAGCTCATCGGGAGTCACCCAGCAGGGTTGATCGGGTGTGTCCAAAAGGCGTCATGCTCTGACGCTAACCATCAGTGAACCCTCAGGTGGGCCTGTTAGCGTCCCCGGACGTGAGCAGCATCGGGCGAATCGAGCCGGTCACGGACCCGATGACCCGGCGCCGTCTCGGCCAAGAGGTGCTCCTCGTCCTCGCGGTTTCCCTGGGCATGAGCGGGATCTATGCCCTCCTCCGCTTCTATGTCGTGGCCACCACCGGGCCGCTCAACAGCCAGAGCACGGGGCCGCTGGTCGGGTCGGCAGCCCCCGGCCGCCCGTGGGTGGACCTGACCTACCAGCTGCTCAACACCGCTCGCGGCCTCGTCCCGGTGTTCCTGGCCATCTACTTCTTGCACTGGGGTGGTGAGCGTGCGCTCGGAGTGCTCGGCATCGACCTGCGCGACAAGGGCCGAGACGTACTGCGCGGTGTCGTTCTCGCCGCGCTCATCGGCGGCACCGGTCTGGCCTTCTACCTGCTTGCGCGCCAGGCCGGCTTCAACCTGTCTGTGGTGGCCGCCGACCTCCCGGACGTATGGTGGCGCTATCCGATCCTGGTCCTCAAAGCAACACAGAACGCAGTCCTCGAAGAGGTCATCGTCGGTGGATACCTGCTGCATCGCCTGGCCCAGCTGGGATGGCGCCCATGGATGGCCGTCTGGGCGTCAGCGCTGCTGCGCGGGTCCTACCACCTCTACCAAGGCCTTGGCGGCTTCGTGGGAAACGTCATCATGGGGCTTATCTTCGCCCGGCTCTACCAGCGCTGGGGTCGAACGATGCCGATGATCATCGCGCACGCCCTGATCGACAGCGTCGCGTTCGTCGGCTATACCGTGCTCTACAACAGGGTCGGCTGGCTGCGGTGACGGTCCCGTGAGCCATACGCTGCCTGATGTGGCCGGCGCCGCTCCCCCGGAGGACGCGCGCTACCGCGCGCTCTTCGAGCGCTCCCCCGTCGCCATGGTCTTGTTTGACGACGACGGGCGCTTCTTCGAGGTCAACGACGCCGCCTGCGACCTGCTCAGACGAAGCCGCGACGAGCTGCTCAGCATCACCTGGGACTCCCTCGTGCACCGCGACGAGCGGGCGCTGGCCCGGGCCGCCCGGCTGCGCGTGGTGATGGCGGAGTCGGCGACCCACCGAGCCGAACGGCGCGTGCTCCTTCCCGACGGGAGTGAGCTGCGCGTACGTCTCACGACGGTGCGCATGGTGGACGGCCAAGGTCGTCCGGGCTGCCTGTCCTCCTTCGAGGACGTGACCGCAACCCGGGCCATCGAGGAGCAGCTGCTGCACGCGGCCCTGCACGACAGCCTGACCGGCTTGCCAAACCGGCGGCTGCTGCTGGAGAAGCTCGGTCAGGCTCTTGCCCGGTCGGGACGCGATGGGCGAGATGTCGCCGTACTCTTCCTCGACCTCGATCACGTCAAGCGCGTGAACGACAGCCTGGGGCATGACGCCGGGGACGCCTTGCTCGCGGCCGTTGCCCGCAACCTGGCCGAGGCCATCCGAGACACGGACTCGGTCGCGAGGCTCGGGGGCGACGAGTTCGTGGTCGTCTGCGAGGAGGTCCACGGCGAGGAGGAGGTCAACATCCTGGCCGGGCGGGTCCTGGACGCGATCAGTACCCCAGTGACCATCTCGGGCCACAAGGTGGTGGTCACCGCCTCGCTGGGGGTCGTCACCCCCGAGTCGGCCTCGGTCGACCCGCGCGACTTGCTACGGCACGCCGACGCCGCGATGTACCACGCGAAGCGAACGGGTCGGTCCCGCTGGAGCCGCGGCGGGGTCGAGCAGGACGGTGCCGAACCCGGTGAGCAGCTGTCGGTGGAGAGCGACCTCCGGCATGCCTTGACCAGCGGCGAGCTGCGCGTGCACTACCAACCGATCATCGGGCACGACGGTGCGCTCGGCGGCTTCGAGGCGTTGGTCCGGTGGCACCATCCGACGCGTGGCCTGCTGGCTCCCGACGCATTCCTGGGGGTAGCCGACGAGGGCGCTTTGGTGCGTGACCTCACGACCTGGGTCGTGCGACGTGCCGTGCGGGACGCCGCCGGATGGACCGATCCGTCGATCACCGTTTCGATCAATGTGCCCGCGGACGAGCTGTGCCGCACCGAGTTCGCCGACAACTTGCTGGAGGTCCTCGCCGCTCACGAACTTCCCGCGCGCGCGGTACGACTCGAGGTGCTCGAAACCCAGCTCGCTGACTCACCCCCAGTGCTGGAGGCCATTGAGCGGCTAGTCGACGCGGGGATCGGTTTCGTGGTGGACGACTTCGGCACCGGCTACTCGACGCTGTCCTACCTCAAGCGGATGCCGGTGGCGGCGGTGAAGATCGACCAGTCCTTCGTCAGCTCGATCTGTGACGACCCTGCGGACCTGTCCATCGTGCGGGCCATCGTTGAGGCCTGTCGCGCGACCGGACGGCTGTGCGTTGCCGAAGGGGTCGAGACTCCCGGGCAGCTTGGGTTGCTGCGGACCCTCGGGGTGGACGCCGTCCAGGGCGACCTGATCGGCGCGGCCGCTCCCATCGAGACCTACCGGGCGCTGATTGCGGCTGGGTCGATCGACCTCGACGCCCTCGTACAGAGCTGAGCTGCTTTCTGTTTTCGGGTCAGGTCGGTCAGGCGTAGCCGAGGTCGTGCAGGCGATCGTCGTCGATCCCGAAGTGGTGGGCGATCTCGTGCACCACGGTGGTACGTACATCGGCCACGACCTCAGCCGCCGTGTGCCAGCGGCGCGTCGTCGGCAGGCGGTAGATCGTGATGCGGTCGGGCAGGACCCCGGCGTACCAGCCGTCGCGCTCGGTGAGGGGGATGCCCTCATAGAGCCCGAGCAGGTGCGGTTCCCCGGGGTGCTCGTCCTCGACGAAGACCGCAACGTTGTCCATGTGTGCGGCCAGCTCCGGGGGGAGAGTGTCGAGGGCCACGCTTACGGCGTCCTCGAAGTCCTCCACCGACATGTCCACCACGTGCCCATCCTCCCAGCCGCACTTCACGCGCGATGTGGGGACAGCCGAGCGTGGTTG
Organism: uncultured Actinomycetota bacterium; assembly: GCA_963819985.1. Taxonomy (GTDB): domain Bacteria; phylum Actinomycetota; class Actinomycetes; order DATJPE01; family DATJPE01; genus JANPBY01. The sequence continues at coordinate 654,766 of CAWFYH010000004.1, forward strand.
ATCAGAGGTAGGGACGGCGTGTCGCGCGTGAAGTGGGCCGGGGAGATGGCTTTGGAGGAAATCCAGGGCGTCCCCTATGCTCGTCTAGCCTCAACGGGGCTGGCCCCCATCGTCTAGTGGCCTAGGACGCTGGCCTTTCACGCCGGTAACACGGGTTCGAATCCCGTTGGGGGTACGGCTCCACCGCACGACCAGCACCGTTTGAAAGCGACAGCACTACCAGCACGTGCACCACCTGAAGTACCGGTCTCATCACGAGGCCCCGTAGCGCAGTTGGTTAGCGCGCCGCCCTGTCACGGCGGAGGTCGCGGGTTCGAGTCCCGTCGGGGTCGCTCCCTGGAGTCAAAGACACAGGTCTGCAGACTCCAGCGGCACGGCCAGGTAGCTCAGTTGGTACGAGCGTCCGAC
>CAWFYH010000005.1:0-922768 GCA_963819985.1 uncultured Actinomycetota bacterium
CGGTCAGTTCTGCGACCAAGTGCTCTCGGATGAGGGGGTGCAGACGGTAGGTGCTCGAGACACCGTGCACCGGTGCGATCAGCAGCGTGCCCTGCGCGGCGCGGAGCAGCAGGTCGTGGCTCCCGGCGCGCTGCAGGGTGAAGTCGCACGAGGGGCCGTCCAACGTCGTCAGGACCGAGGTCTGCCGGAGGAACACGGCGAGGTCATGAGGCACCCCGGTGAGCACCTCACCGTTGAGGTAGGAGGCGATCGTCGTCGACGTGACCGGCACATTGTCGGCGTGCGGCCCGAAGGCGGCGTCCAGGTAGGAGGCAACCGGCCAGCCGCGGGTTCGGTCGAGACTCTGCGTCACGCGCTGGGGTGACGGACTCTGACCCGTGATCGTTGCGAGCATCGCGGCAGTGTCGCCCTCGTCGAAGGCGAGCTGCTCCTGCCCGATGACCTGCACGGTCCGGGAGCCCGCCCAGCGCGGAAGCGGGAGGTCCGGCTCGGTGCGGCTGACGAAGGCGACCTGGCATCCCGCGGGGAGAGAGTCGACGAGACCGATGAGGATCGCCCTGACGCGGGATCCCTCAACGAGATGAAGGTCGTCGACCACCAGGGTCAGCGGCTCGTCAAGGGACTCGACGAGGCGGCGGAACCCGGGGAGAACGCGGCGCGAGAAGGCGGGTTCGTCGCCGGTCAGGACGCCGGAGAACTCCGACAGGCCGGCACCAGCGGTGGTCAGCGCGGCCAGCAGCGTGGAAATGAGTACCACGGGGTCCGAGTCAGTGGGGTCCAATGCAGCCCAGGCCACCTGATCGCCGGTCCTTCGCGCCCACTGGCCGACGAAGGTCGTCTTTCCGAAACCTGCGGGCGCGCAGACGACCAGGACCGGAGCGTCAGCTGCCAGGGCCATCTCCACCAGAGACGTGCGACTGATCTCCGCCTCGCGAGGCCGGGGCGGGCGGACCTTGGCTTCCGGAACGACGAGCGGGCCACCCGGACTCAGTGCGCCGCCATCGCGCAGCGTTCCGGCAGGCATGCCGGGAGCCTAGGCCAGTGGCCGAACATTGGCTCGCCGGACCCTGCCCGGATGTGGCGGCGTGTCCGGACACGTCTCACCCGCGGCGGGTGATGCCACTGGCGGTGCATGCCAGTGAGGTGGACGGGACGTGCAGAACGCATGGACACGCCCCACCCACCAGGGAGAAGTCGATGACGGATGAGCGCCTGTTGCTCCTGGTAGCCGGCTACCAGGACCTGTCCGCTGCGCGGGCCGACTTCGACACCGTGACGGGCCTGGTGAGGGACAAGTCGGTGTCCACGCGAGGGATGATCCTGATCGCGAAGGATGCCGACGGCGAGGTGCACCTCGACGACACCGGCGACCACCTGGGGCGTAAAGGGATGGGCTGGGGGGCCGGCGTCGGGGTCCTGGTCGGGCTGTTCGCTCCACCGATGCTGGCTGCCATCGCAGTCGGCGGCGCGGCGGGCGCCGTCGTGGGCCGGTTCGCCGATCACAAACTGAAGGCGGGCCTGCAGGACAAGATCGGTTCTGCCCTCGCGTCCGGATCGGCGGTCTTCATCGGTGTATTCCCCGCTGCCGACCGGCTCGCCGCCGAGCGCGCCTTGGCCGGCTCCCCGGCCAAGTCGGTCGTGGAGTCCGACGAGAAGGGACTGAAGGAACTCGAGGCCGCCCTTGGCGAGGCGATGGGGAAGTTCAACCCGGACCGCACCGTTCTTCCGATGCCCGACCGGGCCTTCGGTGGCACCGTGGGCCGTACGTTGCGGGACTCCGTGGCTGACTGGACCATCGTGCCCGGCCCCAAGGCTCCCGACAGCGCGCCAAACGTCTTGGTGATCCTCGTCGACGATGCGGGGTTCGGCGCTCCGGACACCTTCGGAGGCCCGGTCCGCACACCGAACTTCACCCGCGTGCAGCAGATGGGCGTCACCTACAACGCCTTCCACGTGACCGCAGTCTGCTCGCCAACACGAGCAGCCCTACTCACGGGCAGGAACCAGCACCGGGTCGGTTTCGGTTCGATCGCTGAGTACCCCGGTCCGTTCCCCGGGTACACAGCAGCGAAGTCGCGCAGCTGCGCCGCGCTGCCCAGGATCTTGTCCGACAACGGTTACGTCACCGGCGGGTTCGGGAAGTGGCACCTGACCCCGGACAACGTCCAGGGCGCCGCTGGACCCTTCGACCACTGGCCGAAAGGGTGGGGCTTCGACCACTGGTGGGGCTTCCTGTCCGGTGCTGCCGGCCAGTACGACCCGATCATCACCCTCGACGACACCACGATCGGTGTCCCACAGCGCGAGGACGGCGGCCAGTACTACTTCCCCGATGACATCACCGACAAGGCCGTGGAATGGGTGCACGCGGTCCGCGCACAGGACGCGGACAAGCCCTGGATGATGTATTACTCGACCGGGTGCGCGCACGCCCCGCACCACGTCGCCAAGGAATGGGCTGACCGGTACAAGGGCGAGTTCGACGACGGTTGGGATGCCCTGCGCGAGAAGACCCTGCAGCGCCAGATCGACCTCGGGATCGTCCCCGAAGGGACCAAGCTCACCCCGCGCCCCGACCTGTTCGCCTCATGGGACTCCTTGGACGACACAGCCAAGAAGCTCTACGCCCGGCAGATGGAGGTCTACTGCGGCTACCAGGAGAACACCGACTGGAACGTCGGCCGGCTCCTCGACGCCCTCGAGGAGATGGGGGACCTCGACAACACGCTGGTCATCTACATCTGGGGCGACAACGGTGCCAGCCTCGAAGGCACCACGACCGGCTCGTTCAACGAGCTCACCTTCCTCAACGGGCTGGTCCTCGACGCCGAACACCAGCGCGACCTCATCGACCAGTACGGCGGGATCGACGCCCTCGGCGGGATCCACACCGCACCACACGTCGCCGCGGCCTGGGCGCACGCCAGCAACACCCCGTTCCAGTGGGGCAAGCAGTCGGCCAGCCACCTCGGTGGAACCCGCAACCCGATGGTCGTCGCGTGGCCAACCCGCCTCCAGCCTGACGCCGTGGTCCGGAGCCAGTTCACCCACGTGATCGACCTGGCTCCGACCGTCCTGGAGGCAGCCGGCATCCCTGAACCGCACTCGGTCGACGGCATCAGCCAGGAACCCATGGACGGGACCAGCTTCCTCTTCACCCTCCACGACGCGGCCGCACCCGAACGTCACACCCAGCAGTACTTCGAGATGTTCGGGACCCGTGCGATGTACAAGGACGGGTGGTGGGCGGCGTCGCGCCCCGACCGCATCCCCTGGGACGTCTCACCGCAGACCCTGGCACCGTTCGGCCCCGAGGCCGACTGGGACCCCGACCGCGACGTCGGATGGGAGCTGTATTACCTGCCCGATGACTTCTCGCAGGCGAACGACATCGCCTCCGCGCACCCCGACAAGGTCCGCGAGCTGCAGGATCTCTGGTGGGCCGAGGCCGAACGCAACAGGGTCCTCCCCCTGATGGGCGGGCTCTCCGTCATCTACGGAATCCTTCCGCCGCTTCCTACCGTGACCCGGTTCACCTTCGCCGGTGACGTACAGAACATCCAGCGCGGCATGATCCCCCGCATCTACGGGCGTTCCTACGCGATCGAAGGGCAGCTCACCGTCCCATCTGAAGGAGCAGAAGGCGTCGTCGTGGCGCACGCCGACCACATCGGCGGTTTCGCCTTGTGGATCGACGACAAGGGGCACCTCACGCACACCTACTCCTTCCTCGGCGTCGAGACGTACAAGGCCGCCGCAACGTCACCGCTTCCGACCGGTGATGTGACGGTGCGGATGCTGTTCGAGGCCGAGGAGAACAAGCCCGGCACTGGGGGGCGCGTCACTCTCTTCGTGAACGACGAGGTCGTCGCCGAAGACACGATGCCGCACACCGTGCCCATCGCCTTCACCAGCTACTCCGGCATGGACATCGGCCGCGACAACGGAATCGTCGTCGACCTCGCCTACGAGGACAGAGCCCCCTATGCGTTCACCGGCACCGTGCAAAAGGTGATCTTCGACCTGCAGCCCATGTCGCACGAGGACGCGCTGGCGCACCACGCCCACCACTCACTCGAGAACGTGGCGCACGGTGCCGCCGGGTAGCCCACCCATCCCCCTACCAGACGCTGAGACCTAGGGTCAGCCCGTGGCCAGAAAGGGAGCCGTTCTCGTCAAGGGTGGCCGTTTCGCGATGGGCAGCCACGACTTCTACCCCGAAGAGCAGCCCATCGTCGAAGTGTCCGTCGACGACCTCTGGGTCGACGAGCACCCCGTCACCAACGCTGCCTTCCGCCGGTTCGTCAAGGCGACCGGACACGTGACCTGCGCCGAGCAAGCCCCGGCACAGAGCGACTTCCCGGACGTCGACCCATCCCTTCTCGTTCCGGGGTCACAGGTCTTCGTCCCCACCAGCGGCGCCGTCCCCTTGGACGACTGGACACGCTGGTGGGCCTGGGTCCCCGGAGCATCATGGCGTCATCCCGAAGGTCCGGAATCGAGCCTGCACGGACGCGAGCTCCATCCCGTGGTGCACGTCGGCCTCGAGGACGCCGCCGCCTACGCCGCCTGGGTCGGCGCACGACTCCCGACCGAGGCCGAATGGGAGCACGCAGCGCGCGGCGGCTTGGACTCAGCCCGGTACGCCTGGGGCGATGAGTTCATGCCCAGAGGCAAGGTCATGGCCAACACCTGGCACGGCCAGTTCCCCCACCAGAACCTCGCCCTCCACGGCTTCACCCGAACCTCCCCGGTGAATCGATTCGCACCCAACGGCTTCGGCCTCTACGACACGACCGGCAACGTCTGGGAATGGACACCAACGCCCTGGACGGCCAACCACTCGCCCAGCGTCGAACCCACCGACAAGGCCGCGGCCTCGTGCTGCAGCCCGGTGAGCCAAGTCGGGGAGCACGATCGCTTCGTCATCAAAGGCGGGTCGCACCTGTGTGCCCCCTCCTACTGCCACCGATACCGGCCGGCCGCCAGGCAAGGCCACGGACCACGCGACACGACGAGCCACCTCGGCTTCAGATGTGTCAGCTCCACATCCCAGGAAGGCACTGGGGGCGAGGGACGGCAACACTGAACCACAATTGCATCGAGCCTGCCCAGGGACACGTCCCAAGGTCGCACGGTCATCGCCCTTCTGGGGCCAGAAAGAACGGCAGGGAAGGGCACCGGAAACCCGGTGGCCACCGCGGAACCCTGCCGCACGCGTGGTACCAAGTCCCGCTGCCGCGAACTGCCTCTCTGGAGACGTCGGCATCACGCCTACGTCGAACACCTCCGGGGCAACTCGCCCAACAAGCACACCCCTCGCCGTCGCCGTCGCTTCATGCTTCCGCTCCACGGACACGCAACGACAAGCCTGGCACTTCCCGGTTGCAACTCACTCGATATTTCGGGGCCGGGTGGCCACGTTCCGCTCTGCTGCCGGAGCCGCTGTGGGAGCCGCACCGCTCGGCGACAGCTCCGCAGCCACTTCTGGCGGGAGGCGTACGTCGGTGTTGTAGCGGGTGATCAGCGCCAGCACCGGCGCCGCCATCATGGCCCCGAAGACACCCGCGACCATGCTGCCGAGCAGCGTGAAGAGGAAGACGCCGAGTGGGGAAACCTTCATGGTCGCGCCGAAGGCGAACGGCTGAACAGCGCTCTGCAGGCCGAGGTTCACGACCAGGACGGCACCGAGCATGATCCAGCCGTCCTGCGTTCCGCCCGACCCGAGCGCCATGACCACGGCGAAGGCGCCGCCGATCCAAGCCCCGACGTAGGGAATGTATGACGAGACGAACAGCACGACGAAGATCGACCCAGCCGCCGCTACACCCAACCACAGCGAGACCAGCCAGATCGGGAAGGAGTTGACGCAGGCCAAGATCGTGCAGCCCTTGTAGTAGTCGAAGATGACCTGGCCCGATGTGGTGAACAGGCGGTCGGCCTGCTCGCGCGGCCACGGGAGCAGCCGGGCGATCCAGCCCTGACTCTCCTTGGGGTTGAGCAGCACCAGGAAGAACACCATTGTTGCGACGAAGAGCCCGAACAACAACGAGACCATGGAGTCGACGCTGGAGACCAGGAAGCCCGTGAGCCCCTTGAGACCGGTCACGATGCTTGACGCACTCGCTCCTACAGAAGCCGCCGAGTCAGTGACGCTGCTGCTGTTGGTGATTCCGAGCGCCGACTGGATCTTGGCGATGCCGTCCTGGATCGACGCTTCGATCGTCGGAAGCTGCTCTGCCACACCCTTGGTGAAGACCACGCTGAGAGCGACCACGGCTGCCGCACAGAGCAGGAGGACGAGACCGACGGCGAAGCCGCGGGGCATGAAGCGGTCGAGCCAGTTGGTGAGCGGGAGCGTCATGACGGCCAGCACGAGAGCGGCGCCGATGGGGACAATGAGTCCGCTCATCGCCCGGTAGCCGACGAGGATCGCCATGATCCCGAGGAAGATGCCGACGAGCAGCCACCCGATCGTGCCGTAACGCCCGAGCACCGTCGGCACAGTCTCCAGGGCCTTCTCGTTCACGCCATCGACGGCCATCAGACGTCCTCTCTCGTTTTGTCGTCATCAGACCTTGCCAGCTGGTTCCCCGTAAGGCGTTCGCCTAGGTGCCACGTCGCCGAGCGTCGCAGTCGGTACTGACACAGCGCCGTCCGTCGCATCGAATCTCCCGGGAGCTTCTGGGCCAAACAGCAGACCTGACGACTATCTCCAGGCGGTGCAGAGCCTTGGGGGCTCACAGGTCGGTAACCGCCGCGATCTGTCCCGTGGAGACGGCCGTAGCCAACGCTTTGTGGTCTCGCTCGTTCTGATCCGCGTAGAGCTCAGCGAAGTCAGCGACCGCCTCGTCGAACTTGGTGGAGTTTCCCAGGTAGGCAGCGATCGCCACGCGGTCGCCGGATCGGGCGTGAGCCCGGGCCAGCGTCCAAGAGCACAAGCCGGCGTAAAGGGCCATCCCGGTTGGCAGCATCTGCTCAGTCGGGAAGGAGAACTTCCAGTCGCGCAGCTGGCGGATGTAGAAGTCTCTCTCGACCCCGTCGCCTCCGGTGACCCTGTCCCAGCCCAGGAAGATGTCGCTCGCGCCCTGCATCAGGTGTTGGCCGCTCACAACCCGCTGGCCCTGGTTTGCGTATCTACTCCGACCGCAGAACTCGGCGAGGACCGAGGCCTGGGCCTCCTTCCCTTGCAAGAACAGCGGCTCGAGCCCGTCACCGGCCTCGAGCAGCAAAGCCCACGCCCTGGTTCCGACGCTGCCCACACCGACGACCTTGCGGGCGACCTTCTTGAGGTCGAACTGTTCGAGCAGGTGACGTCGGTCGGACTGCAGGGTCCGGCGGTAGCGGCGGAGCACCCGGTGCAGCTGTCGGTTCAACGCGTCGGCGTCGATGTCGGAGTAGACCTCCTCAATGGGGACGATCAGAGGTGGGGAGCTGATAAATCGTCGGTCGCCGTCGACGGACTCGGTTAGCTTGCCCATGGCCTGGAGGCTGTCCCGGCCGTGAGCCTTGGCGAGGAGCTTCTCGGTGGCCTTGTAGCGATCCTTGGGCATCTTGGCCTTGACCTCGCGAACGGCGTCCTCGACGTTCAGATGGGCGTACCAGACCTCCATCACTGACTGGTCGGCGAAACCGCGAATGGCTTGGCGGTAGCCGGCCACACCGGCCAGAACCACCGTGCGCCGCTCCTTGTCAGAGAACCCATTCGCCCGCCCCGCCACCGCGAGGCTCGCGGCGAGACGCTTCACATCCCACTCGAACGGGCCTGGCAGGGTCTCGTCGAAGTCGTTCACATCAAATATGAGCCGACGCTCCGGCGAGGCGAATGCCCCGAAGTTGGCGAGGTGGGCGTCGCCGCACAGTTGCACCCGCAGGCCGGAAGAGGGCGTGGTCGACAGATCGGCTGCCATCGGCAACGCCGCACCCCGGTAGAAGGAGAAGGGCGAGGCGACCATCCGGCCATGCCGTATCGGGACGAGCTCCGGCAAGCGCGACTCGGCCTGACGGAGCAGCAGCCCCAGCGGGTCCCGCGCAACGGCTGGCTCGTAGGAACGATGGTCGGTGAGCGCCGCTGTCTTCCGGGCGTCCTTGCCGGCCGCCACCCGCTCGGCTCTCGTCGCATGGACGACCTTGGCTGCCGGCCCCGATGCACACATGCCCAAACTCATCGCCTGTCCAACCACCCCAGGACAGGTTCACCGGAACTCTTGGCACTGACTTCCTCGGACATTTGACCCACCTCTGCTCGTAGGGCGCTGCGTCTCTGAACGTGCCGCTCGGTCAGCGGCGGTCTCTGCGGTCCTCGCGACGGTTCACTCCATGGGCAACCACAGCGACGAGCCGACGGTTGCGGCGTTCCGGGCGACGGGCGCACCGATCACGCCTCCATGTGCGGCGCGTGCTGGACGGAGTGACATGGCAGTTACCTCCGGGAGCGATGAGGCGGTCTAGTTCAGCGAGCTGGTCGACTCGGCCTTGATCGACGCGGTCCTGGCTTGGATGGGGATGCGTCCGGTTGCGATGAGCTGGCCGCCTGAGCGGCGAACTGAGGAGGCTAAGGGCGCGGCCGAGCGGGCCTCCCACACCAGGACTCCGGCGACCTTGCCGGACATCATCGCGACCGCGAGCTTGTCCGTCTTCCTCGGCCAGCAGCTCGGACCAGGAACGAACCGTTGTTGTCGAACACTGGGGGACTCCCTCGCCTATGCCCCTGCTGGATATCCGTGGTGGACAGATCCACCCAAACGGTCGTCGAACGGGGTGGCATCACCCGTGACGGGTGAACCAGAGGGCCGGCTCGTGAGATGAACTCCGCACGCGCGGTGACCACGGTCTGGCGAATCCTGACCAGGGCTGGGCTCATCACGCCCGAGCCACGCAAACGCCCGAAACGTTCCTGGCTGCGCTTCGAGGCTGACCTACCCAACCAGTGACCGCAACAGCCAACCCCGCGGAACCAAACCCGGACCGAAGAAACACCCCACGCCAAGGAGGCATGCAAAAGGGCTACCACTACCGCAAAGGAATAAGAAAGTGCCGCCGCTGCCAGCTCGTCCGGACTGCGGTCCGCTCGCCTCGGCCGTCCCGACGTAAGGCAGCTCTGGGCGCGTGGGTCACTCCTGCATGCGCGCGGCGACGTCGGCCGGGAAGCCGCCAGTCGCGACCGGTCCCCAGGTCTCGATGGTGACCCGCAGCAACGACTTGCCCTGCCGGACCATCGCGGCCCGGTACTCGTCCCAGTCCGCGTGCTCGCCCGAGATCGACCGGTAATAGTCGACAAGCGGCTCGAGCGCCTCGGGCATGTGCAGCACCTCGGCAGCGCCGTCGACCTGCACCCACGGGTCGTCCCAGTCGTCGGAGAGGACCAGCACGCTCACCCGCGGATCACGCTCGGCATTGCGGGTCTTCGCCCTCCCCGGGTAGGTCGACACCACCAACCGCCCATCGGAGTCGCTGCCGCACGAGACCGGCGATCCTTGCGGGCGCCCGTCACGGCGGGTCGTCAGCACGATCGCGTGATGACGCGGCCGGAGAAACTCAAGCAGCGCGTCGCGCTCGACCCTGGTCGCGGTGGCGATGCTCGGCATGGCGACAGTTTAGGTTCGGAACGCGGAGAGTCTGCGGGCGCCACGGCCTGCCCTATTCGAGACGCGACTGGCCACGACTGCGGAGACGAGCTCGAGTCGGGCTCGTCCTCATCATCGACGGCCTCGAACAAGCACGCATCTCGTGACCACGCATCTCGAGGACCGGAGACGAGCACCCAGCGACGGCCCCACCTTGACCGTGCCCCGTGTCGGCGGGCTTGCCTATTCTGCCGACACGCAAACAGGGCCACCGAGCTAAGGGCGCCGCAGACGAGTGTCGGCTGCGGCGCCCCTCCCCCGTCGGTCCGGCTCAGTGGTGTCAATGGATGGTCAGGCGATCAACCAGGTCTGTCCCCCTGCTGAGCAACGCGGGATCGTGCATCCCGGCTAGGGGTTGGGCCTCCACTGTGGAGGCGGCTGCGATCGACTCGGTGCAGCCGGAGCACTGGTCTGGCCGGTTGTGGCGCACCATGCTGGAGTGGAAGGTGATCGGGTCGCGGGTGTAGATCCCACCTCCGGCCAACGTCAGCGCCGGTGACCCGCCGACGGAGTTGCCGGTGACAGCGACGTGGTTGAGGGTGAGCTCGCTGTTCATGTCATCGAGGAACGGCAAGGCGTCAGGCTGTACGAGGGAACCCGGGCGCTCGATCGTCTGGCTCAGGCGGGCACGAGGCCGTGGCGCGCGCGGCGGAGCAGTACCTCATGCAGTCCGGTGGTCAGTACCCACACCACGAGCAACCACGACAGTGCCTGGCCGCCGAGGTCGAAGCGCCTGTCCACGAGCAGCACCGCGCCGGTGAAGATCGCGGTGATGAGCAGGTAGGTGCCCACGGCCATGCGCTCCCTGCGCTTCCTGACCATGGAATTCTTACCGAACTCCGCGTTGAGGTCGGCGGGAGCCCCGAAGGATCCAAGCGCCGATACGAAGGCCTCGTCGATGGCCGCACCGTCCTCGATGCGGTCCTGTGCACTGGAGCGCACGTGGTCCGCGAGCTCGCCGAGGTGGGGGGCGAGCTCGGGGTGGGTGGCACGCAGCTGGTCGGTCCACCGGCTGATGAGTGCGTCAAGCGATGACATGCGTTCCTCCTGGGTTAGGGTCGCGCAGGGCGGCGAGGGTTGATGCGATCAGGTCGAAGTCGCGTGACTGGGCGTCCAGGTGGTCGCCTCCCGCAGTCAGCAGCCGGTAGTACCTCCTGACCCGGCCGGCGTCCGACGTCTCTTGGTAGCTCTCGATGAACCTGCGGGACTCCAGGCGGTGCAACAGCGGGTACAGCATCCCCTCGGTCCACTCGAGCCGTCCTCCCGACGCCGCTTTGATGTCCCGCAGGATGGCGTAGCCGTAGCTGTCGTGTCGGCGAAGCACGGCGAGCGCCAGTGGAGCGGCAGAGGCGGCCACGAGGTCCTTGGCAAGCTTCACTTGGTCTCACCTTGTCGACGGAGGGATACCTAGAACTGGCAGGTACTATACCCAATAGTACGAGGTGTGCAAGACCTTGCTGACGAGAGGTGCCCATGGCGGGGGCGAGGTCACGCTCGCACATCGGCATGAGCGGACCGTGTTCGATCTGAGCGAGGAGCCTTGCGCCACCGAGCGGGCTATCCGGTCGCTCACCCCAGGCCGAGGGTGTCGGCGGTGCGGCGCATGACGTGGTCGAAGAAGGAGTCGAGGTCGTCGATCGTGTTGTTGTACTGGCCGTCGAGCTCAAGGCTGATGTGGCCCAGCAGTTGCGTCCGCGCCATCAACCCAGCGATGAGATGCGAGTCGGAAACGATCGGTGGCACGAACTCACGCAGCCGGGTCATTCCCGCCGACACGGCTGCCGGCACCGGCACGGTCACCAGCTCGATGCCTTGGGCCAGGCCATCGGCGAGGATCGTGATGAGGGTGACCGCCACGCGCGTCCCCGGTCCGATCGTCGCCGCGGGAGCTGCGTACCCGGGGACCGGGCTTCCATAGATCAGCCCCCACTCCTGAGGGTGCTCGAGCGCCCAGCCGCGTGCGCCGTTCGCGACTGCCATCCAGCGTCCGAACACGTCTTGGCGGGAGATGCCACCCTCGGCAGCCTCAACGGCGTCGCCGAGACCGTCGTAGGCCTCGATGATCAGCCGGGTGAGCAGCTTGTCGCGGCTGGGGAAGTAGCGGTAGACGGCGCTGCTCACCATGCCGAGGTCGCGCGCGACGGCGCGCAGCGACAGTCCCGACGCGCCCTCGGCCTCGAGGTGCCGGCGGGCGCTGTCGACGATCTCGCGGGTGAGCTCGGCGCGAGCTCGCTCGCGGGCGGTGCGCGGGGCGGCAGCGGTCTCAGTCTCGGTCTGGGTCACGCGGACATCATGCCAGATCCGAGAGCGGTGAACACATCTGTGAGCGCTGCTCTTGACACGTTTGGTGCACTGCTCCATACTGTGAGCAGTGCTCTCGGATACGCCGAGACCAACGGACGGAGATCGACATGAGTCAGCGCACACATCTCGTCGTCGGAGCGGGACCGATCGGATCGGCGGTCGTGCGCCGGGTCGTCGCCGCCGGCGACCGGGTCCGCGTGGTCACCCGCTCGGGCTCAGGACCCGACCTCCCCGGCGTAGAGAAGGTGGCGGCCGACGCCTCCGACCGCACGCGGCTCGTCGGGCTCGCCTCTGGCGCGGACGTGATCTACAACTGCGTGAACCCGCCGTACCACCGCTGGCCCACGGACTGGCCGCCGATCGCCGACGCGCTGCTCGCCGCCGCCGAATCGTCGGGCGCCGTGCTCGTGACCACCGCGAACCTCTACGTCTACGGCAAGGTCGACGCCCCGATGACCGAGCAGACGCCGCTCAACGGTGCCGGCGCCAAGGCCACGGTGCGCATCCGGATGTGGGAGGACGCCCTTGCCGCGCATCAGGCCGGCCGCGTGCGTGCCACCGAGGCCCGCGGCGCCGACTACGTCGGACCCGGCTCCGAGTCGCACCTCGGCGAGCGCACGATCCCGAAGCTACTCGCGGGCAAGAACATCCAGGTGCTGGGCAGCCCCGACACGCTGCACACCTGGACGTACACCGAGGACATGGCCATGACCCTCGTCGCGCTGGGCGCGGACGAGCGCGCGTGGGGCCGAGCGTGGCACGTGCCCAGCGCCCTGGAGTGCACGCAGCGGGAGGCCATCGCGCGACTGGCCGAGATGGCCGGTGTAGCGGTCCCGAAGGTGAGCACGATCCCCGGCTTCCTACTCAAGGCGCTCGGTCTTGTGAACCCGACGATGCGCGAGCTGCCCGAGGTGGCCCACCAGTTCGAGCAGCCATTCGTCATGGACTCCTCGGCCGCGCAGCACGAGCTGGGTCTCGTCCCGACACCGACCGACGAGGTGCTGCGAGCGATCATGAGCGCCTTCGCGTCGTCCGCCCAGAAGGCCGCCTGACCCCACCCCCTCTGCCCAGACTGATTCAGCGGCCGCGTCTCTGAGTGGCGCCTGACGTCCAGTGACGTCCCGGCAAGGCGTGCCGACATCGTGCCGACACGTGATCCCCGCCACCTCGGCTTGGCGCCTTACGCCAGCGCCGCTACAGGCCGGTGTTCATCGTGACGACCGTGAGGGATTCGATCGCAGCGAAGTCGTCGGGGTTTCGGGTGAACACCGGGAGGTCGTTGGCCACCGCGGTCGCCGCGATGAGCGCGTCGTACGCCCGTGCGGTGGTCTTGCGACCGGAGGCCCGAAGCTGGGCGGCGACACGCCCGAAGGCTCGGGCGGCCCGGTCGTCGAAGGGGATTGGGTGGAAGTCGGCCTCTACCTGTTGAAGCACGCTTTGGCGCGCGACTCGCTCCGCATCGGTTCTCGCCACCAGCGGCCCGACTGAGAGCTCGGCCAGGGTGATCGCTGACACGAAGCACCGAGTCGGGAGCCCGGTCGCGTCGGTGAGCCCGCCGAGGCTGACGACAACGCTGGTATCCAGCAAGCCGCGATCGTGCGAGCTCACAGAGCCGGGTCCAAGACGTCATCGAGGTCGGCCCGTAGGTCGGTCAGGTTGATGACCGGGATCGTGCGCCACCGCTCCACCAGCACCGTCGCCGCAGTCCCGCCCTCGGCAATCGGGCGCAACTCGGCGACGGGCTTGCCCTGGCGGGTCACCGTGACGCTCTCACCGCGCATCACGGAGTCGAGTACGTCGCCGCCGTGATTGCGGAGGTCGCGCACGCTCACGTCAGTCACAGAAACCACTGTCTCACGCGTGAGACATTGGGTCAATGATCCGCTACGCCGGGCTCACTCTCAAGTTCGTCATAGGCGTAGATCCCGCCGCAGTCCTCCGGCGGTGCCGCCCGCCGCCCGTCCGTGCAGAGAGCGGGTTCGTCATCAAGCCCACGGTCGACGACAGCTTCGAGGCGGATCCGAAGCTCCCAGTCATCGCCGTAGTCGTAGACGTACAACAACTCGTCGTCGGCCTCGGTGAGGACCTCATCGACTCGGACCTCGCTGGCCGGGACGCCTTCGTCCTCGCCCTCCTCGACGTCGAACGGGCACAGGAACTTCTCCGAGGTCTCGTCCCACACCGAGGACCCGAGCGCGAAACGGTGCAGATGACTATCGCTCCACCCGAACGCGACCTGCAGCACCTGATGCACCTCGTCGAGGAACAACGACGACGACAGCTCCAGCCGCCGCCAGATCGGCGGTGACGCGTGAGCGATATCCACCCGAACCCGGAGTGTCACCTCATCGCCGCGTCGCGGACGACGTCGCGAGGCCATTGCCGAGCCCGTGCAGGCTGTCGACGACGCACGATCCGACGCAAGCGACAGCACCTGTTCCGTGACCGCTCTGAGTTCGGCCAGATTCATCCCAGAGATCAGGTCTTGTAACTCAGCGGCGATCCCGGCATCGGGACCGCCAGCGGGTCCTGGGTCCTTCGGCATGCACCGAGGCTAGCCAGCCGGCTCCACACACGACCTCACCACCAGGGCGAGGCGTCCGGCAGCACCGGGTCCGGCTGCCGAACAGGCCCGAAGGAGCGCGCACGAGATGGCCCGACGAGCACGCCGAGTTCCCCAACACCGCGCACGACGACCAGTTCGACAACACCTGCTACGGCGCCCGGGTGGCGCTCGCGCACTGGTTGCCGCTGGAGCCGCCGACCGAGACGCACGCCCGGCAGGGCCTGCACGACCTGCCGCTCAACAGTGGGGCGGCGGGGTTGACTTCATATCTGCCGCTGTGAGACGGCTACGGGTAGGTCAGCTCGAGGACCTCCGCGGCAGCGCAGTCGGTGAGCGACTCCCCCGCCTTGGGCTGGAGGACGACCGTCGACTCCTCGTCGGTCTGCGTCACGTGCAGCACCGTGAGCGGGTCGTCGGTCACGGCGCGGTTCTCCAGGCCAGCCCACAAGGACGCCGCCACGCCTGATACTCGAGAGTCAGTGCCAAGGATCTCGTGAAGGCGTTGGGTCTCCTCCTCAAGCAGGACCGGCGCCGCGCCGGGTTGCCCCGCGACGGCGAAGAAGGCCAGCAGAGCGTCGCTGGGCGTCAGGTCGGTCATCCGGACCTAAGCGCGAAACAGGTGTGGGCGTTGACGACGGCCCGTCCGTTGGCGGCGAGCTTCCACTTCCAGGTGATGTTGCTGCTGTCCTTGGTGGGCACGTAGTTCCAGGAGATGAGCAGTAGGCCATTGGTGTCGCTGCCGGCGATCGTCTCGCCGCGGTGCAGCCGGTCGCACGTGCTGCCCCCGATCCGCGGCACGATGTTGGGAGTGACGACGTCGACGGCCGAGAGGGTCGACGAGTAGGCCTCGGACTGGGTGGGTTCGAGCGCCTTGGCGGACGCCGGTACCGCTCCCACTAGAAGAGCCAGTCCTGCGAGCAGCACGGTCAGCGCGCGCACAGCACGATTCATGGGGTCTCCGCTTCCTTGAAGCTGAGGGAAAGTAGCCCCAACCCGCCATATTCACATAGTCAAGTATGACCAGGGGGCCGCGTTCGCGGCGTTCTGACCGCCACGGTTTGATGCCGCATCCACGTGAGCTGGCCCCACAAGCTGCAGAAAAGTTCCGCCCTCCTCCGGCGACTCCATGGGGTTTCGACCCAGAGGTCAGTGCGCGGCAGGGTTGACTTGAGCCACGGCGCCGTCCGCCGGCGTCCGGGAACGTCCCTCAACGGCGGGCACACCGCCAGAATCAGCAGCGACGACGGCGAGATGACGGCAGGCTTGCCTACATTCTGCCTACACGCAATCAGGGCCATGATCGATGATCATGGCCCTGACCTGCGAAAACGTTGGTAGCGGGGGCGGGATTTGAACCCGCGACCTCTGGGTTATGAGCCCAGCGAGCTACCGAGCTGCTCCACCCCGCGTCGGTATCCCTACTGTAGTCCAACGCGAGCGGGCAGCCAAACTCCAAGGCGGGGTCGAGCTACCCCGAGGGTGCGGGGCTAGCACCGGGTGAGGCACTGGTCGTGGGTTCCGGCACCGGCGCACCGGAGGCACGTTCCTGCGCAGCCACGGCCCGCGAGATGGCGTCGGACAAGTCCTGCTGGGCCTGCCCGTAGGCCGCGAAGTCCCCGTCCTTGAGAGCCTGCTCCGAGGCGATGAGTGCTGCTTCGGCATCGGCGAGTGCGCTGCTCAAGTCATCCGAGGCCGTACCGTCGCCGTTCCCGCCGTTGCCTCCGTTCCCTCCGTTGCCGCCGTTGCCCCCGCCCCCTGCCGTAACGCCGAAAACCTGCTCCAAGGACTGTTCAAGAGTGTCTGAGTAGCCGACCTTGCTGCCGAAGGCGACCAAGACCTTCCGGAGCAGGGGGTACGACTCCGCTCCGGACGCCCGGATGTACAACGGCTCCACGTAGATCAGTCCCCCACCCACCGGGAGCGTCAGCAGGTTGCCCAGCTCGACTTCCGCACCTTGACTGCGGAACAGGGACAAGTCGCGAGCCACGACCGGATCAGACTCGAAGTTGTTCTGCACCTGCGTCGGCCCGGGGATGGTGGTGTTTCGCGGAAGGCGGAGCAGCCGAATGGTCCCGTAGTCAGGCCCCGGTTCGGCATTCGCGGCCATGAATGCCGCCAACGTCTCACGCTTTTGCGGTGCGAACGTTGTCGTCAAACTGAACGCCGCTGACGACTGACCCGGCATCTGGACCGACAGGTAGTACGGCGGCTGCGAGACCGACGCCGACCCCTCGTTGGTGGGATCAGTCGGAACCTTCCAGAAGTCTTGCCCGCTGTAGAACTCCAGCGGGGTCGTCACGTGGTAGCGCGAGAGGATGTCGCGCTGCACCTTGAACATGTCCTCGGGATAGCGCAGGTGCTTGAGCAGGTCCGGCGGGATCGACTCATAGCTGGTGACCGTTCCGGGAAAGGCGCTCTCCCACACCTTGAGGACCGGATCGGTGCTGTCCCACTCGTACAGCTTCACGGTGCCGTCGTAGGCATCGACGACAGCCTTGACCGAGTTGCGCAGGTAGTTGACCTGACCTGACTGTTGTGCGGCAACCGAGGTCTTCAACGTAAGCGTGTCCTGAGTCGCGTCCCCCAACGACGTCCGCTGGGAGTACGGATACCCATTCGAGGTCGTGTAGCCGTCCACGATCCACACGATGCGACCATCCACGACTGCGGGATAGGCGTCCCCGTCCACTGTGAGCCAGGGCGCCACCTGCTCAACGCGCTCCCTCGGGGTCCTGTCCCAAAGGATCTTCGAGTCAGAGTTCACCAGGCTGGACAACAAGATGTTGCCTTCCTGGAAGCGCACCGCGAACACCAACTTGTTGAACAACGAACCCACGGGCACGCCGCCCGTGCCGTCGTAGGTGTTGTTGGCTTGGCCGGTAGGGCTGGCATCGTCTGGGAAATCGAGCTCTTGCGGGGCGGAACCTTCAGGACCCCCGACGATGGAGTAAACCGTGGTGTTCTCACCGAAGTAGATCCGCGGCTGGTCCACGGTGAGTTTGCCCTGCGTGGGAATGTTGTAGGAGACGAAGTCGGGACGGCCGCCACTGTCGACGGTGTTGCCGTAGGCAGCGACGAATCCGAAGCCATGAGTGAACGTCGTGTGCAGGTTGGCGAAGTTCTGCTGTCCGGCGGGCAAGCCGGTGTAGTCGATCTCCCGAACCGCGACGACGGTGTCACGCTCGGCACCGTCGATGGTGTAGCGGTCAACGTCCAGCGGGTCTGGAAAACCGTAGAAGCCACGAATCTGCTGCAGCTGCTGGAAGGTGCGCGAAACGACACCAGGATCGAGCAGCCGGACGTTCTCGACAGTGGACCGGTCAGCCTTCAGCGCCTCGGGCGTCGGGGTCGACGTGGCGGCGTACTCCTGCTCATCGATGCCGGAAAGCCCGTACGCCTGGCGAGTGGCGTCGATGTTGCGAGAGATGTAAACACTCTCCTTGACGTTCTCCGACGGCCGGACCTGGAACTGCTGGACGATGGCGGGGTAGATCCCCCCGATGACTACAGCCGACAGCACGAGCAGGCCAAGAGCGAGCACAGGCAATTGCCAGGTCCGTCGAAACACGTTGGCAAAGAAGAGGATCGCGCAGACGATGGCGATCCACAGCAAGATGTTCTTCGCCGGCAAGATGGCCTTGATGTCGGTGTAGCCCGCGCCGGTGAACCTGGTGCCGTCCGAGATCACCAGGTCGTAGCGGTCGAGCCAGTAGGAGGCTGCCTTAAGGAGGACGAACAGCCCAAGGAGAACCGAGAGGTGCGCGCGCGCTGCAGGCGTGAACCGTTCACCGGGCGACTGGAGCTTGATCCCGCCGTACAGGTAGTGCACAACCGCTGCAGCCACAAGACACACGAAGACGGTCGCGAAGCCAAAGCCCACCAGGTAGCGCAGGAACGGCAACCGAAACGCATAGAACGAAATATCCGTACCGAACTGGGCGTCACTGCTCCCAAAAGGCTTGCTGTTGGAGAACAAGAGGAACTGCCGCCACTGGCCCGCGGCCGTGCCTCCAGCCAACACTCCGAGGAGGACGGCGATACCGATCACGACGCGTCGGCGCACCGGCTCCAAGGACACTCGGTAGCGCTCGAGATTCTGCTGTTCCTGCGTCATGCCGCGGAAGGCGGGTCGAAGGTGGTAGGCGAGCCAGATCGTGAACAGCACCGCGGCGCCCATGAGCAGACCGAAGAGGCCGAACAGGAGCAGCCGAGTCGTCAACTGCTTGGTGAAGACACTGGTGAATCCAACCGACTTGAACCACAAGAACTCGGTGTAGTAGCCGGTGAACGCGACGAACAGGACGAGTACGGCTCCGAGGATCGCCAACGTGGGCAGCAGCACCCGGCCACGCCCCCGGCCACCGGGCCGCATCCTCACAGGACCTGAGGGGTCCTTGGGTGGCGGTCCGTCTGGCGGCATCTCGTACGACACTTCGACAAAGTACCTGGCCATCGGCATCACACCACCATCGAGGCGGCCCGGTATCTGATCGATACCGCACTGTGACTCGGTTCAGACGTGCTGTCGCCAGGCGAAACGGGCGTGCGAGAAGATGGTGTGGTGTCGACTCCACTTCCCCTCGCCCCTGACCCCTTGACCGCGGTTCTGCTCAACATCGAGCAGCACAGCGCAGCCGCGGGGTGGGACCAACCGTGGCGCGTCTTCGCGCTGGTCGAGACGTCCGAGCTGCTGGCGCACGCACCTGCTGTTGCCAGGACCCTCGGCCCGGAGGCCGGCTCACCGTGGACGGCGGTGGAGCAGGACGAGCTGCCCGAGGCGACCAGCCTTGAGGAGCTGCTTCACCAGTTGGCCTGGCCTACGACGGTGATTGGAGCCGCCCTCGTCGTCGAAAGAGTCATGCTCCCTGCCGAGGTTGAAGCTGACCTTCCCGACGAGCAGGCCGAGATATTGAGGGCCGTCGCCGAGCACCCACGACGTCAGGACGTACGTCTTGGCGTGGCTGTCCTTCGATCTGGCGACCGCGCCTGCACGCTGCGATTTCGCAGCCACGACGAGGAGCGCTCGGTGCTCTCCGGTCGCGACCTGGCACCGCGGTTGACCGACGCCATGCTGGCGACCTTTGACGACTAGCAGGCAGGAAGTACGGCTGAGTCGCCTGCCTTCTCGAGCGACTCAAGCGACCTGGTGGCCGACTTCAGAGTTCTGGCCTTCACCAGCCGCAGACCGCTCGGCGCAGCCGCCACAGCCTCCGAGCAGTTGCTGGCGGGCACCATGAAAACGGTGGCGCCGTCATCACGAGCTGCGCGCATCTTCTGCTGGATCCCACCGATCGCGCCGACATTCCCGTCGACATCCATCGTGCCGGTGCCAGCCACCTGACGGCCTCCGGTCAGGGCACCTGGGGTGAGTTGGTCATAGATGCCTAGGGCAAACATCAGTCCCGCGCTCGGTCCACCTACGTTGTCGAGCTCGATCTTGACTGTGACATCCGAGGAGTAGCCGACGCGCGGAATGACACCGATCAAGGGCCGGTCGGGGTCATCTGGCGACGGCTCCGTAGTCACCGTGACGGTCTGCTTGTCGCCGGAACGGTCGATCAGAAGACGTACGTCGTCGCCGGGCGCAACCTTCGAGATCGCGGCACGCAGCTCATCCGGATCGGTGACCTTGACACCATTGACCGACTCGATCACGTCACCCGCCTCGAGCACTCCGGCTGAGGGTCCGTCGGGCGACACCTCCTGCACGACAACGGTGGTCGTCACGGTGACACCAGCCTGCCGAAGGGCAGCCACCGTCGCCGACTCCTGGCTGTCGATCATGTCCTCGGCGTTTTGCTGGTCGATCTGCTCGGCCGGCACCCCCGGTGGGTAGAGCAACTGTTCGGGCAGGACCGCCACCGCAGGACGTACCCAACCGCTCAGTGCACCGATCAAGGAGAGGGGCCGCGCGGGTCCGCCGTGCTCGAGCACGGTAGTGACGTCGAGCTGACCTTCCGTCGGATAGGTCGGTGCGCCACTGATGCTGATCAATTGCTTGCCATCGACCTCCCCCAAGGTGTTGTAGACCGGACCAGGAAGAAGCGCGACGTAGGGCACCGGGACAACCGATGCAACCGCGACGACAACGACGAGGAAGGCCCCCGCCAGCAGCTGCCTGAACAGGCGACTCGACATCAGGCGGGCAGCTCGGGGTCATCCCCGGGGGGGACCGCCGTTGGCCTTGCTGACCGCTCCATCGCCTGCTTGAACCGCACGTGCTCGGCCATCGAGTCGCGCGGGTCGACGGGGGGCCGCGTGCGATGCGAGAAGGCCAGCCAACCGGCTGCCACGACCGTCACCATGAGCGGTACGAGCAGCCAGTAGAGGACAGTCACCCAGCAAGGGTAAGCGGATGGGTCACGGTGACCCGACCCACTCCTCGACGCCATCGACAAAGCGCTGGTGCTTCCAGATCGGAACCTCGGACTTCAGATCGTCGATGAGTGCCCGGCAAGACTCAAAGGCCTCACCCCGATGAGCGGTAGAGACGGCGACCACGACAGCGAGATCCCCGACGGCGAGGTCGCCGACCCGGTGCTGAGCCGCGACGGCAATGACTCCGGCGCGAGCGGCTACCCGCTCGGCAACTGCACGCAGAACAGCCTCGGCCGTGGGATGGGCGGAGTAGGACAACGCCGCGACGTCTCGCCCCTTGTCGTGGTCGCGGACGGTACCGACAAAAACGGCCTGCCCACCGGCTGTCGGGTCGGCCACCGCATCCAAAACGTGTTCAACCGACAGCGGCGTCGACGTCAGCCCTAGCAGCCCGATCCTCGCCGTCACGCCTGTCAGCCTACGGTGACGTCGAGCCATCGAACGCTGCGCCTAGAGCGAACCCGACCCCGACCGGGAGTCGTGGCCGCCCGCAGATCGTTAGCGTGGGTGATGGCCAAGACAGCAGTGCACTGTCGCCACGCAACAGAGAGGTGCGGCGAGTGAGCAACACACCGTTCGGATTCGTGCCGGGAAGCGGTGACGACGACGGGGAGGACCCTTCGACGCCCAGCCCCTTCGATGCCGACAACCCGCTCGCCGCGCTCTTCGGTGCCGGTGGTGGGCCGGCCGATCTTGGAGCCGCGCTTCAACAGATCGGCAAGCTGCTGTCCTATGAAGGTGGACCGGTCAACTGGGACCTGGCCCGCGACACCGCCCGCAAGGCCGTAGCCGCTGTCGGTGACCGCTCGGTCTCCGATGCTCAGCGGCGCGCCGTCGACGACGCCGTACGCCTGGCCGAGGTCTGGCTCGATGGGGTCACCGGGCTCCCCTCTGGAACGACCGAGGCAGCCGCCTGGAGTCGGGCCGAGTGGGTCGAGGGCACGATGGCCGCCTGGCAACGTCTCGTCGAACCGGTGGCGCGCAAAGTGGTCGAGACCTCCAGCACCGCGATACCCGAGCAGATGCAGGCGCTGGCTGGCCCGATGGCCGGCATGGCCCAGCAGCTCACCGGGGCCATGTTCGGGGGCCAGGTTGGCCAGGGAGTCGGCCAGCTGGCCGGTGAAGTCCTCACGGGCTCGGACATCGGTTTCCCGCAGGGACCTGCAGGAGTGGCGATCCTCGTCCCCGCAAACATCGCCGAGTACGGCTCCGGGCTCGGGATCCCCGAGGACGAGGTACTGCTCTATCTGGCCCTGCGCGAAGCGGCGCACCACCGGTTGGCAGCCCACGCCCCCTGGCTGGAGGGGACCTTGGAAGCAGCTGTGGCCGACTATGCGGCCGGCATCACGGTGGACACCGCACGGCTGGAAGAAGTGGTCCGCGAGATCGACCCCAACCAGCTCGACCAGCTGCAAGGGGTGTTGGAGCAAGGAATGCTGGCGCCGGAAGACACACCCGCGCAACGCCAGGCCCTGGCCCGGTTGGAGACACTCCTGGCTCTGGTCGAGGGCTGGGTCGACGTGGTCGTCTCGGCAGCCGCAGCAACGCTGCCGTCACGCGCCGCACTGCGCGAAGCGCTACGCAGACGCCGAGCAAGCGGCGGACCCGCGGAGCAGACGTTCGGAACCCTGGTCGGCCTGGAGTTGAGGCCACGGCGCTGCCGGGACGCGGCGGCTCTTTGGGAGGCTCTCGGGGAGGTTCGCGGCGCTGACGGACGCGATGCGATCTGGAGCCACCCCGACCTGCTGCCCTCGACCTCCGACCTCGATGATCCAGCCGCGTTCGTGACCGCTGGCGCCGACGATGTCCTGGACCTGTCCGGTCTCGACGATCTGCCCTCAGCGGACTCCGATGCCGATGACAACCCGGACGGTCCGGAGGGCTCCAAGCCGGCGTGAATCTGCACGCGGACGCGGTCGCTGTCCTGGAGTCATGGCCGGCACCGAGTGGCGACCAAGACACGTTGCGGCGTCACTATCTCGACCACCTTGCGCAACACCCGGACGGCATGACTCGCGCGTGTGCGCCCGACCACCTCACCGCGAGCCTCCTCGTGATGGCTCCCGATCGCAGCCAGGTGCTCCTGACACTGCATGCACGGGCGCAGCGTTGGTTTCAGTTCGGTGGCCACGCCGAGACCGAGGACGAGATCCTGGAAGGCGCGGCGCTGCGTGAGGGCCAAGAAGAGAGTGGGCTCTCGAGCCTGCAGCTGGTCTCCGGTGGCCCCGTCGAGCTCGACCTGCACGAGGTGAGGTGCAGCAACCCGCTCGCGCGCCGCCATCTGGACGTTCGCTATCTCGCCCTCGCGAGCCCCGACCTTGCACCGACGGTGAGCGACGAGTCGGTGGACGTGCGGTGGTGGCCGACGCAGAGTGCACCTGACGATGTGCGTGGCTTGATCGCGGCAGCCGTACGCCGCCTGGATCAACTCGGCAGCTAGAGGGACAGTTGAGTGTCGTCAAACAGGCTCTCTTGGTCGACATCGTCGTCGGAGAGGCCGAGCTGCCCAGCCGTTGAGAAGCCGTCGAGATAACCCCGTGAACGCTCCAGCTTGGGATAGCCGGCCAGCAAGGCCCAAAAAGCTGGCCCATGGCTGGCCTCGAGCAGGTGGGCCAACTCGTGCAACAAGACGTAATCGATGACGTATCCGGGCATCCCCTGCAGTCGGCTGGACAGCCGAATCGACCGATCTGACGGCGTGCACGAACCCCAACGACCCTTCTGGTTGTCCACCCACCGCACGCTCTCCGGTCTTGCCCGGCCGTCGAGATAGTCAGTCGACAGCCGCTTGGCGCGCAGGGTCAGGGCCTCATCGGTTGGCTTCCGGCGGCGCTCGGACGCGTCCAACCGGGCGACCATCGTGGTGACCCACTCGGCCTCCTGCTCCCGCGACATCCGGGCCGGAAGCAGCACGATGGTGCGTTCTCCCTCGCGATAGGCGCTGACCGTGCGCCGACGGCGCGCGCTTCGACGGACTTCGACACCCGGCCAGGCCGCAGACGTCGTGGATGCTGAGGATGGTGAAGGGGTGGTGGATCGACTGCTCATGGACCGACCCTAAGTTGCGACACCCCCAACTTCACTGCAGGAAACTTTTCCTCCACACCCGGGGGATGACGTCCGCGCAGGTCAGAAGGACCGCCAAGGGGCTCCTGCTGCACTGTCAACAGGGCAACTCACCAGATATCCACAGGGACGCGCCGGGTCGTCCCCAGTCCGTCCACAGATCTGTCCACAGGCTTCGCATTCTGGGCGTTGACGACACCACCGTGCCGCGCATAGCGTCCGGCATCAACGAGGCCCTCGAGATAACTCGCACGTGGGCGTCCGCAAGGGGAAGGCGGACGGACACGGGCGTGCGACTTGAGGGCCTCGTGACCATTCACACCGGCATCACCTTCCGGGCCTGGTTCGAGACAGATTTGACGCACTACGGTGCGCCAACGTCACGCGGAGGGCCCGCGTGACGTAAGGTGACCGCCGATCGCAGCGCACGCACCCGAGCGGGCGCCGACCGACCGAGGAGGACCCGCGATGGCCGACGAGTACACGGGCGAGGCCTACTGCGTGAAGTGCAAGGCAAAGCGCGAGTTCACTGGCGAGATCAAGGTGAGCGCATCCGGTCGCCGCATGGCTCAGGGCATCTGCCCGGTCTGTGGCACCAAGGTCAACCGGATCCTCGGCAAGGCCTGAGCACACCCACGCTCAAAGCACGACCCAGGTGGCCACCCGCTGTGCGGGTGGCCACCGGCATGTCGGAGCGGACCTTCGACCCAGATCCGGCGCCTAGCAGATCAAGCCTGGGGACAGCCGACACGATCCACAGCCGGTCCACGAAACCCTGGCCGGGTGTCCGATCCCGTACGCGTTCGACGTCCGATGCTTCCACCGTCGCTGGCCCGGCTGTGGCGAGCCACGGACCGGCTTCAGCTGGGGCTCACCCGGCCGGCGCCGGTGATCCTGCGAGGGCTCGACGAGCGCGACGCGAAGTTCGTCCTCGGCTTGGACGGGCGCCATGACCTCGCGGGCGTGCTCGGTCAGGCCAGCGTGCTGGGGTTGACTGCCTCGCGTGCCGAGCACCTGCTGGCTCTGCTCGACTCCGCTGGTTGCTTGGCCGACGGCACCACCGACTCCCACGTCCTGGCTGAGCTGGACCTCGCGGACCGAGAGCGACTCGGTCCCGATCTGGCATCCCTGGCATTGCTGCCGCCTTCGCACGATCTCGGTCTGAGCGCGTTCTCGTTGCGGCGCAAGGCACACGTCGAGGTCCACGGTGCCGGACGCGTGGGCGCGGCGGTGGCCAGCCTGCTTGCTGCGGCCGGGGTCGGCGCGGTCACGATCCTTGATGACGCGGCTGTACGTCCAGGGGACGTCAGTCCGCTTGGCCCAAGCCGAGCCTCGGTAGGTCGGTCTCGCTCCGACGCGGCGATGGCGAGCGCAGTGCTGACTTCACCCGGGGTCACCGGAGAATCTGTGCAACCACCCGACGTTGTCGTGCTGACCGGCCCACCCGTTGTCGACCCGACGGTGTCCGATGACCTGATGAGCCGAGCCATTCCTCATCTGCCGGTGACGCTGGTGGAGACCACGGCAACGGTCGGCCCGCTCCTGGTGCCCGGCAACGGTCCCTGTCTTCGGTGCATCGACCTCTACCGCACCGACCGCGATCCGGACTGGCCGTTGGTCGCTGCGCAGCTCGGGTCCGGTTGCGGTGCCCCTGTCGAGGCCTGCGATGTCGTTCTCTCTGTCGCTGCCGCGAGTCTCGCGGTTCTCGAGGTGCTGGCCTGGCTCGAGCAGACGGTGTCCTCGAACCGTTGGGAACGCACCCCGGGCAAGGCTCATGTGCTCCGCCTGCCGGGAGGACACCCTCGTCCGCGAACCTACTCGCCGCATCCCCGGTGCGGCTGTTCATGGCTGGGGGCACAATGAACGGGTGAGAGACCCGCGGCAGTGAGCGACCTGCCCAAACGCGCGGTCACGCGCTCGGCCAAGCTGGCGGCACTGCCGATCGGGTACGCCGGTCGTACCGCGCTGGGCATGGGCAAACGCGTGGGTGGCCGCTCAGCCGACGCTGTCTCCGCCGAGATCCAGCGCGCAACCGCCGAACAGATCTTCCGCGTGCTCGGCGAGCTCAAGGGCGGCGCCATGAAGTTCGGGCAGGCGCTGAGCGTCTTCGAGGCGGCGCTCCCCGAGGAGATGGCCGAGCCCTATCGAGCGACTCTGACCAAGCTCCAAGAAGCAGCACCGCCCATGGAGTCCACGACCGTGCACCGGGTTCTCGCGGAGGCGTTCGGTCGTCAGTGGCGCAGACGGTTCCGGTCCTTCGAGGACGTACCCGCCGCAGCGGCTTCGATCGGTCAGGTGCACCGGGCGGTCTGGCACGACGGCGCGGACGTGGCGGTCAAGGTCCAGTACCCAGGGGCCGAACAGGCACTGCGCGCGGACTTGTCGCAGGTCGTCCGCATGGGCCGGTTGTTCGGAAACATCATGCCCGGCATAGACATCAAACCGCTGGTCGAGGAACTGCGCGAGCGGATGGTCGAGGAGCTCGACTACCGCCTGGAGTTCGAGTCTCAGCACGCGTTCGCGATGGGCTTCGCCGACGACTCCTACATCGCGGTGCCGGACGTTCTGGACGGGGCGGAGAAGGTGCTGGTCTCCCACTGGATGGACGGACGACCGTTGTCCCGGATCATCGCCGACGGGTCACAAGAAGACCGCGACCTTGCGGGCGAGCGGTACGTGCGCTTCCTGTTCGCCGCTCCTTCCAAGGTCGGCTTGCTGCACGCAGACCCGCACCCGGGGAACTATCGGATGCTGGCCGATGGGCGGCTGGGAGTGCTCGATTTCGGTGCCGTGGCACGATTGCCTGACGGCCTGCCGCCCTCGATCGGCCGCCTCCTGTCCGTAGCGCTCGTCGGCGATGCCAAGACCGTCGAAGCGGGACTTCGTGCAGAGGGTTTCATCAAGCCCAAGGTCGACATCGACCCCGACACGCTGCTCGCCTACCTAGCGCCATTCGTCGAGCCTGCCTCCGAAGAGACCTTCCACTTCGATCGTCCTTGGATGCAGGAGCAGTTCAAACGGCTGAAGGATCCACGCTCGGACAACTGGTCCACAGGACTGAAGCTGAACCTCCCACCGGAATATCTCTTGGTCCACCGCGTCTGGCTGGGCGGGGTTGGCGTCTTGTGCCAGCTGGAGGCGACCGTCCCGATGCGCGACCAGTTCGTCGAGTGGCTGCCCGGCTTCGTACCGCCACCGCGCCCCTGAGTCACGGCGATCCAAGACAGGGTTGACTCAGGACCAGAAATCTTGGTCGAGCTTGCCTTCGATCGAGCGCAGGTGCTCGCGGCTGCACCGGTCGCAGTAGTACACCTGTCGGCCTCGCTCCACCGACGACGTCCAGGTGAGCGGGAGGGTCTCAGCCACCAGGCCGCACCAGGAACAGGAGCGAGAGCCAGCCAATGCGGAGGGCGGGGAGGATGTCTCCTCGGGCTCGGGCGCCATGGCCATCGGCCCAGGCTATCTGTCTGCGCAGGAGCCCCGAACAGCACGAGGCCACCGGTCGGGAGGGGATCCCGGCCGATGGCCATCGTGGGTGCCGTACGTGCGCTGTCACCGTGAGGTGACTTGCGTGCTCACGCGGAGGCGAGGTGCAGCCGCGCGCGCAACGCTGTTTGTTGCGCCCGGTGCAGGCGGCGCTGAGCCCGCTTGTGGGCCCGGAGCCGACGCAAGAGGCGCTCGCGTTCGGCCTGCTCGAGAGCCCGATGCTGGGCTAGAGCGAGGTGATGAGGTTGAAGCTGGTACATGACAGTTCTCCTGGTCAGGTGTGGAAAGGCTGGCTCTCCGGCGGGACGGATGTCCCTCGGACGGTTGGCTGATGAGGTGACCTGCGGGCCGCTCATGCGGCATCCGCGGTTGCCTGCTCCGCCGCTGACGATGCCTCCAGGGGCAGCGGTTCGGCTGAGACGGCGACGTCGCACTTGCGCGGACGTCCTCGGGGCCGCTTGCGGGCCACGACGACTCCCTGGATGAACAGCTGGCCACCCCAGACGCCCCACGGCTCACGGCGCTCGAGAGCACCCGCGAGACACGCGGCACGGATCGGGCAGTCAGCGCACAAGGACTTCGCGTACTCGACGTCCTGGGGCGACTCGGCGAAGAAGACCTCCGGGTCGAAGGACCGGCACGGAAGCAGCAGACGTTCCTCGGGCTCGGCTTCGAGCACGAACATCGGATTCCTCCAATTGGCCTGTGGGTGGGGGCAAAGGAAAGGCCGCGGATCCCGGGTGTGGGGTCCGCGGCCTGGAGGCTGCCGGTCAAGGGGTGGTCAGACCGGTGGACTCCAGGCACGGGACGCGCCAGCGTCGGTGAACGGGCGCACGTCGCCCAGAACGCCGAAGGTGGGCACGATCGCGCAAGCCTGCGTGGAGGCGTGCGAGAAGGCGCCCAGGGTGCTGGCCTTCGTGCTGTTCGTCATGTTCTCCACCGCGGGTCACCTCCTCATCTGATGCTTGCCATGGCGTGGTCGCCGCGACGTGTTTTCGAAGAGTAGGGAATGCGCGCCGAGTGCGCAAACCTATTTTCGAAGTTTCTTCAGATTCGCTTTCGAACTGTGACCTGACGAGGCAGACCTCAGTGCTGGTCAACCACCGGTCAATACCGCGAGCACGTCCTCGGCGTAGCGGTCTAGCTTGGTCGCACCGACACCGCTGATGGCTGAAAGTTCCTGACGGGAAGCCGGACGACGGGCCGCGATCGCCTCGAGCGTCGCATCGGTGAACACGACGAACGCGGGCACCGAGTCGGCCCGGGATCGGTCGAGGCGCCAGGCGCGCAACGCCTCGAACACGGCCTCGTCGTAGGAAGGTGGGCAGTCCGCGCACCAACCCCTCTTGCGTTCGGCGGCCGATGAAAGCGGCCGCCCGCAGGTGAGGCAGTTCCGCTCGAGGCGACCGCGCGAACGCCTTGATCCGGGTTGCCGCCCCGCGACCGGGGCTCGTGTCTTCGAAGTCTCTGCCGGTCGAAGACCGTCCAGAAAACGGGAGGGCCGCCGGTTGCGAGGGCCGCCGGGGTTGCGCGCCCAAGCCCAGGACACGTTGAGGTGCTCGCGGGCTCTGGTCACCCCCACGTAGAGAAGTCGACGTTCCTCCTCCACCGCCTCGGGGGTCTTGGCATGAACGATCGGGAGCATTCCCTCGGCGACTCCAACGAGGAATACCGCGTCCCACTCCAACCCCTTGGCAGCGTGCAGGGAAGCCAAGGTGACGCCTTCGACAGTGGGCGCGTGCTGGGCAGCGGCGCGCTCGTCGAGCTCCACCACCAGGTCTGACAGACCCACGGTGCTGGCCCCCCGCGACGCAACCAGCTCCTCGGCCAGCCGCACCAAGGCCGCAAGGCTCTCCCAGCGTTCACGCGAAGCACCTCCCTGCGGCGGAGCCGTCTGGTCCCAGCCGATCGAGGCGAGCACGTCGGTGACCTGGCGCACGAGGTCGTCGCCCTCAGCGGCGCGCGCGGCGCCACGCAGCAACAACAACCCCTCCTTCACCTCTGGCCGGTCGAAGAAGCGGGCACCGCCGCGTAGCACGTAGGGAATGCCCGCCGTGCTCAGCGCGTCCTCGTAGGCCTCCGACTGCGCATTGATCCTGAACAGGACACAGATCTGCGAGGCCCGGACTCCGGAGCTGAGCAGCGCCTGAACTCGCTCAGCCACCCCGGCCGCCTCCGCGGGTTCGTCGGTGAAGTCGAGAAACTGTGGCGGAGGCCCCGGCGGACGTACGGCCACGAGCTCGAGCCGGGCAGCGGACGACGGACCGGTGGCACCGGCAACGACCCGGTTGGCCAGATCGACGACCTGCGGGGTGGACCGATAGTCACGAACGAGCCGCACGAGCTCCGCGGTCGGAAAACGAGTGCGGAAGTCGAGCAGGTAGCGCGGCGACGCACCGGTGAAGGAGTAGATCGTCTGGCTGGCATCACCGACGACGCACAGAGCATCCCGCTCACCCAGCCAGAGCTCGAGCAGCCGTTGCTGGAGCGGGTTGACGTCTTGGTATTCGTCGACGACGAAGTGTCGGTAGGCCGACCGGATCTGATCGGCCACATCGCGCCGATCCTCGAGCGCCGCCACGGTGAGCAGGAGTACGTCTTCGAAGTCGATCAGCCCACGCGCTCGCTTGGTCTCCTCATAGCCCGCGAAGACCCGGCCCATGGTCGCCGCGTCCAGGTCGAGAGGAGGCACCCGTCCCGACTTGGCGGCCAATGGCGCGTAGTCCTCCGGGGAGGTTCGGGTGACCTTGGCCCACTCGATCTCGGCGGCGAGGTCTCGCAGGCCGGTGGGTCCGGGGGCGAGCCGTTGTCGACCAGTGGACTCGGCGAGGATCGGCACCTTGCGGTCGGTAAGAGTTGGTAGGGCACCCCCGACCACCTGCGGCCAGAAATAGCGGAGCTGGCGCAGGGCCGCTGAGTGAAAGGTCCGGGCCTGTACGCCGCTGACGCCAAGGTCGCGCAGCCGCCCCCGCAGCTCACCGGCGGCGCGGGTGGTGAACGTCACCGCAAGGACGGTCTGCGGCTGGTAGATCCCGGCGTGGACCGCGTAGGCGATGCGGTGGGTGATGGCCCGCGTCTTGCCGGTGCCGGCCCCAGCCAGGACACACAGCGGTCCGGACAACGACTGCGCGACGAGGCGCTGCTCCGGGTCGAGCGCGGCGAGTACGGCGTCGGCGTCGGGCACCGGTCCATCCTGCCCGTCCCCACCTACAGCTCCCACCACCGCTCCGACCCACGGGGAAGGAAATCGACCACCCTCGGGTTGAATGAAGTGTCAACCACACCATCCAGAGACCAGAGGGCGTCCGTGAGCACCAACAACACCTTGACCATCTACAGCACGACGTGGTGCGGGCCATGCGTGCGGTTGAAGGCTCAGTTGGACCGCGCGGGGATCGGTTACGACGTCATCGACATCGAACTGGATCCTGCGGCCGCGCAGTACGTGCAGTCGGTCAACAACGGCAGCCGAACGGTCCCGACGGTTGCCTTTCCCGACGGCACCACCCTGACGAACCCGAGCGTTCTGGCCATCCAGGATCAGCTCGCGAAATCCGCCTGAACTCGGGCGCATCACGGGTCACCATGCGGTTGGCCCTTCCGGCAGTTCACCGCCCCACCAGTGCTCCACGAGCCGCCGAGCGATCGACAGCTCGGACGGCAACATCACCTCACCGGCGAGAACCGCATCAAGCAGGGACTCGCGGCTGAACCAGCGAGCCTCGGTGATCTCCTCGCCGTCCACGGATATGGCGGCTGGATCGAGCGCTCGAGCGGTGAAGCCCAGCATGAGCGAAGACGGGAACGGCCACGGCTGCGAGCCCAGGTAGCGAACATCCACGACAGTCAGCCCGACCTCCTCGTGCACCTCTCGCACGACGGCGTGCTCGGCTGCCTCGCCCGGCTCGACGAAGCCGGCCAGGGTCGAATACCTGTCCGCGGGCCAACGTGGGCTGTGTCCGAGCAAGCCCCTGTCCGAATCGTCGGTGACCAGCACGATGACCGCTGGATCGGTCCTGGGGAAGTGGTCGGCAGCGCAGGCCGGGCAGTGCCGCTGATGACCGGCGAGCCGGACAATCGTGCGTTCCCCGCACCGGGCACACCTGGGATGTGTGGCGTGCCAGTTGGCCAGTGCCACCGCGTGCACCAGCAGACCGGCGTCGTGGTCGCTCAGGGTGGCGCCGACGTCGCGCAGGCCGACGACCGACTGACCCTGCGCTCCCTCCAACGCCTCCGGGGTGACGACGGCAAACCACGGGCTTCCGTCTCTCTCGACGCCGAGCAGAAAGCGATCGCCCGCCGCGGCCTTGGAGGGAGCGACCGGCGCCAACGTGTCACCGACAGCCAACGTTCGACCTTCGTGCAGGAGCAGGACCCGAGCGCGGGGGTCATCCCAAGCCTCGGCGAGCCAGCTCTCGTCCCCGCGCCGCTCCCCCACCGGATCCACGACGGTCTGCGAAAGCGCGAGCCTGCCGAGTGGTCGATCAGCTGGCGCCATGCGGGGAGCCTATGAGACGTCTACGGTCAAGACATGCCAGACCAGGAGTCACAGCTTCGCGCCCGCGTAGCCACGTTCAACCTGCTGCACGGACAGCGGATCAGCGCGGAACTCGGGACATCGCCCGTCGACCCTGCCGACTTGGCCAGGGCAGCCGACAGGCTGGACGCCGACATCCTGGGGCTGCAGGAGGTCGACCGGCTGCAAGAGCGTTCAGGCGACGTCGACCAGGTTGAGCTGATGGCCGACGCAATGGGTAGCAGTCACTGGCGGTTCGCCCCGGCCCTGCACGGAACACCCGGCGTCGAGGCCACGTGGACGCCGGCCACCGCCGACGACGGACGGACCACGGTCGGGCCGACGTACGGCATCGGCATGGTGTCGCGCTGGCCAGTCCGACGTTGGTGGGTACGGCGCTTCGCGGCCGCACCGTTCTCGTTGCCCCTGCTCGTTCCGAGCACACCCAAGCCGCGGTTTCTCCGCATCCCCGATGAGCCTCGGGTGGCGCTCGCGGCTCTGGTCGACTCCCCTGCTGGCCCGTTCACTGCGGTGACCTGCCACTTGTCGTTCGTTCCCGGCTACAACTGGCGGCAGCTGCGCGACATCGCTCGCTGGGTGGCGCGGATGCCGGCTCCGGTGCTGGTGCTCGGCGACCTGAATCTGCCCGGAGCGCTGCCCCGAGCAGCCACTGGCTGGACCCCGCTCGCGCAGCTGCGCACCTACCCGTCACAGAGCCCCCGGATCCAGTTCGACCATGTGCTCGGTCTTGGGGTCGAGCACGACGACGTCCTGGATGCGCAAGCCTGGCGCATGGATATCAGCGATCACTGCGCCCTCGTCATCGACCTCGCCCTTGGACGTGCTCTGGAACGCGCCGGCTCCGGTGCCGCGATCAGCCCGACAAAGTGATGAGCTCGGTGAGCTCGACGACTCCAGGCAGATCGTCGTGGCGGACGATCTCACCGCGGGCGACGTAGTAGAACGCGGCACCCACCGCTGACTCGGCCACGCCGGCGATCTGCGCCCAGGCCGCGCGGTAGACGGCAAGCTGGAGCGGGTCCGAGATCTGGGCCCCGGTCTTCCAGTCGACGACGTCGTAACCGCCATCCGGGCGGAGGTAGACGGCATCGATGCGTCCCCGGACGACACGGTCACCAAGGACGAGCTGGAAGGGCGCCTCGACGCGGTGCGGCGGTGTCGTTGCGTAAGGCCCGGCGAGGAAGGCAGCCTGCAGCGCTGCGAGGTCGGCGTCGTCGACCAGGTCGTCGTCGGCCGCACCCTCGAGGTCGCTGCGGTCGAGCAGCGGTCGCTCGCCGAACAGGCCTTCGACCCAGCCGTGGAACCGGGTGCCGCGCCGGGCAGCCGGCGCCGGCGGCCTGGGCATTGGGCGGGCCAGGTCGCGCGCCAACCCGTCGGGGTCAGCAGCCACACGCACGAGCGACGACGCCGAGAGCGCGGGCGGCAGGGGTACGTCGTGCACGGCGGTGTGCAGCGCACGAGCCTCCTCGAGCAGGGCTGCGGCGTCCCGGTCCCACGCCGCCGTGAGCTCGCTCGCGAAGGTTGACTCCGCGGACTCATCGCCGGGGTCCTGGGCGAGGGCCGCGAGTACGAGGTCGCGGGCATGGCGCCGCTCGGCGAGGGCATCCTCGTCGAGCGGCAGCGGCCAGCTGAAGCCCTCGCCGCCTGCCTCGGCAAGCCACGGGTTGGCGTCGACTTCGGGCTCATCGGCCCACATCGCGACCGTCCCGTGCCCGGCCAGGCAGTGGGCGTGGACCTCCTCCAGGTAGGGCGACGGACCACGTCGGCGCTTCTGCGTCGGACCCCACCAGTGCCCGGTCACGACGAGCGTGTCCTTGGCGCGGGTGAGCGCCACATAGGCCAGCCGCCGTTCCTCCAGCTCGTCGATGGCCCTCATCTCCGCCTTGAAGGCGGCCAGCCCCTTGGTCGACCACTCCGGCGAATCTGGGAAGTCCGTGGAGTCTCCCCGCAGCGGGCTCGGCAACGTGGACCCGCTGGAGGTCCAGGACGAGCGTCCTCGCCCGGAAGGAAACACGCCTCGGGTGACGTCGGGGACGACGACGATCGGCCACTCGAGCCCCTTGGCCTTGTGGACGGTCATGAGCTTCACCGTGTCGCCGGAGGTCGGTGCGGCAGTGTCTAGGCCGCGATCAAAGCGATCAGCGGCTGCGAGGAAGGCCAAGAACGCCCGGACGCCGGCGTCCCCGTCGAGGTCGGCAAAGGCCGCTGCGTGGTCCAGGAACGAAGCCAGCGCCTCGGAACGACGCGTCCGAGGGGCGTTGGGCGCAGCACCGACCTCCACATCAAGGCCGGTCGTGGCGAGCACCCTGTGCAGCAGGTCGAGAAGCGGGTCACCCACATGCCGCCGCAGGCCACGCAGCTCGGCGTCGAAGCGGCCGAAGCGCTCCCGCGCCTCGGGAGAGTAGGCCGCGCCACCAGGGTGCTCCAACGCTTCAGTGAGCGAGACAACCTCGGCGGGGTCCACCCCCGCTACTGCTTCCTCGAGCAGCTGCTCGACGTCGATCACGTCGACGTTCGACCCCGCCTCGACCTCGGCCGCGTCGTCGGGGTCAGGGGCACCGGGCGCCGTACGAACGAGGTCGGCGGCGCGGCGACCGAGCAGCACGAGGTCGCGCGGGCCGATGCGCCAGCGGGGTCCGGTCAGCAGGCGTGCGAGCGAGGTGTTGGCTGTGGCGTCGACGAGGACGTCGAGGGTCGCGACGAGGTCTGCGACCTCGGGTAGCGCCAGCAGACCACCGAGGCCGACGACCTCAACCGGGATGCCGCGGGCGACAAGAGCATCGTGGTAGGGCGCGAAGTCGGTCCGTACCCGGACGAGCACGGCGATGTCGCGGGGGCGGGTGCCAGGCTCCTGCAGCTGGCGAGCCACCGAGTCGGCGACCCATTCGACCTCCTCGGACTGCCGCTCGAACAGCCCAACCACGGTGCGTCCCTCGGCCTCGACTCCGGAGCGGGCCGCCAGCTCGAGCAGGCCCGGGTGGCGAGCCCGCAGGTCTGCGGACAGCGCGTTGGCCAGCTTGAGCAGCAGGCCGCCGCTGCGGTTGTTCTGCGCGAGATCGAAGCGTCGCGCCGGTTGGCCGTCGGCTCGCTGGAAGTCGACGCGAAACGCATCGATGTTGCCGACCGAGGCCCCACGCCAGCCGTAGATCGCCTGGCACGGATCGCCGACGGCCGTGACCGGGTGACCGCCACCGAACAGCAACGTGAGCATGACCTTCTGGGCCACCGACGTGTCTTGGTATTCGTCGAGGAGGACGACCTGATAGCGCTGCTTCTCGGCGGCAGCCACCGCCGGGTGCTCGCGGACGAGGCGGACGGCCTCCGCGAGCTGGTCACCGAAGTCGAGGACCCCCAGCTGCCCCTTCTCCACTCGGAGCAGGTCGACCACCTGGGACAGCTCACCTCGCTGCAACGCAGCGTCGCGGGCCTTGAGGACGTCGGCGACCGGCTTGGCCACCCCGCCGATCTCGCGGACCAGGTCGACGTCATGCGCACGCAGCTGGTCTGTGGTCACGAGATGCTCAGACAGCTCGCCGTCGAGAGCCACGATCTCGCCGACGAGGTAGGGGACGGTCTTGTCCAAGGTGTCGAACGGGCCCGACGCCCGACGCAGCACGCGCTCCGCGAGCTGGAAGCGCGTCGCGTCGGCGAGCAATCTCGCACCCGGTTCGACCCCGATGCGCAGACCGTGGTCTCGCAACAGCCGTCCGGCGTAGGCGTGGTAGGTCGCCACCGTCGGCTCGCCGTCGACCGGCAGCTCGTCGCTGTGGCCCTCACTCGATTCTGTCGACGCCGGGGCGGGCAACAGGGCGAGCGCCTTGCGGACGCGGAGGGCGAGCTCGGCGGCTGCCTTGTTCGTGAAGGTGAGTCCGAGGATCTCCTCCGGACGTACGGCTCCGGTGCCGACGAGCCACACCACCCGCGCGGCCATGACCGTGGTCTTGCCCGAACCGGCACCCGCGATGACAACCCCGGGCTCGAGCGGGGCCGTGATCGCTGACAGCTGCTGGTCAGTGAACGGGACACCAAACAGCTCGCGCAGGTCCGAGGCGACCATCGTCGGCCGCGGCTCGGGTGCGTCGAGGAAAGAGAGCTGGGTCATCTGACCACCTGGCGGCCCTCGTCGCGGGCCGGGCACGAAGCCTTGAACTGGCAATAGCTGCAGGCGTCTCCGGGGGTGGGCGGGAACTCCTCCGCCGTCATGGTGCGGACGGCCCCTGCCAGCTGACGGTCGACGTCGGTGGTGCCGTCGTCGTGGACGGCAAGCGGCGGCTGACTTTGCACCTTCGGGTGACCGTCCTTGCTACCGGCACGCAGCTGCACCAGCTCGGCTCCCCCGCTCACGGCGGCGTCGAGGCCGTCGAGGTCGGAGACGGCTCCCTCGCGGACGGCGACCTGATAGACGCCGAGCTGAGGGTGCTCAGCCACCTTCGGACCACTGGGCGCGTTCTTGCTCGTTTTCAGATCGACGACGTGGACCAGGCCGTCGCGGTCGACCTCAACTCGGTCCATGGATCCGCGGAGCACGACCTCCCGGTCACCGACGGTCAGGGCCACGGTGAACGGATGCTCGGAGGCGATGAGGGTGCGGCCTCGATCTTCGTTGTGCCAGAGAAGGAAACGCTCCAGAGCCTTGCGGGCCTCGACGCGTTGTCGGACGGACTGCCAGCGCGCCTCAAAAGCAAGGGCATCCCAGACGCGGTCGACCAACGCCATGAGCGGTTCGATCTCGGGAGGACTCGTGCCCTTGGCCACGTCGTCGGCGATGGTGTGGACAACCGACCCGAACCCCAGCGCCGTGCTTCGCGCGGTCGCGGCCTTCACCTCGTGCTCGAGGAACCAGCGCAGCGGGCAGTCGAGCAGTCCCGAGAGCGAGGAGCCGGAGAGCCGGATCGGTGCCCCGTCCGGGTGGAGCGGGTGGTGCGGATCACTGAGGTCCGCGAGGCCCCACCAGCGGTCGGGGTGCGCGGCCGGCACCAGGGACGTGCCGTCGTCCGCGACTGCGTCTGCGAGTCGCGCCAGGCGCAGCGCTGCTGCTCCCCGCAGTGCCTCGTCGACGTCGCGATCTGCCGCTGTCGCTCGCAACTCGGCCACGAGGGCGGTCAGTGTCAGCGGCCGGCGGGGCCGCTCCGCGACGGAGACGACCGGCACCCCCAGCTCGGCGACGAACCTGCTGGGTCGCGAGCCGTCGTCCTCCGGGGAGTCGACGGCGGTGACAACCAGCCGCCGCCGAGCGCGGGTGACAGCGACGTAGAACAGTCGGCGCTCCTCGGCGAGCAGCTCGCCCGGCGTGGGCTCAGGCGCCAGGCCGTCGGAGGCCAGCTGTTCAGCATCCAGGAGTGAGCCGCGGCGCCGGAGGTCGGGCCAACCTTCCTCCTGCACGTCGACGACCACGACGAGGTCCCATTCGAGCCCCTTGCTGCGATGCGCTGTGAGCACTCGCACCGCGTCACCGCGCAGCGCCCGCTCGGCCAGGGTGTCGGCGGGGATCTGCTGGGCCTCGAGCTCCTCGAGGAAGGTGCGTGCTCCCCTTCGCTCAGTGCGATCCTCGAACCGCGAGGCAGCCTCGAACAGCGCGACCACGGCGTCGAGGTCGCGGTCGGCCAACCGACCGGCAGGACCACCGGCCCAGGCAGCGTGCTCCAGGCGACGCGGCCAGGTCGTGCCGTTCCACAGTGACCAGAGCACGTCGTAGGCCGAGCCGCCCTCGACAGAGACCCCGCGCGCCCTCTCCAGCAAGGTCGCCAGCCGTGCCGCCGGCGCGACGATGCCGTCGTCGAGCGCGACCAGGCGTTCGGGCTCGGCGAGGACCTCGCGGACCAGCTCCGCGCTGGGCCGCGGAAGCAGCCCATCACCCGCCTCGCGCTCCTCGTCGCGCAGCAACCGCCCCAGCCGACGCAGCCCGGACGCCTCCATCCCCCCGAGCGGACTGAGCAGCAGATCGGCCGCCGCCTCCTGGGTCAGCAGTGCCGGATCTCCAACAACCTTCAACGCCAGCAGCAGCGGAGCAACCGCAGGCTCGCGCGCCAGCGGCAGCTCATCGGAGGCCACCTCCACCGGCACCCCGGCGGCGCCGAGAACGCGGCGCAGGTAAGGCAGGGACCGGACACCGGACCGCACCAACACAGCCATCTGGGACCACGGCAGACCGTCGTCCAGATGGGCGCGGCGAAGCACATCGGCCACCGCGTCAAGCTGCGCCGACGGCGACGGGAAGGTCCACACGTCGACGTCGCCGACCGGAACGCCCGAGGCTGGTTCGAGCGTCCGGTGCTGGCGAAGCGCATCGATGAGGGCTCCGCCCGCGAGCGGCATCCGTCGAGCCAGCGACCGCGACGCGCCCAAGAGATCGCGCCCCGCTCGACGCGACACGCGCAGAGCGGCGACGTCAGCGATGTCACCCGAGGCGGATCGAAAGCGGGTGCGGAAGTCGAGCAGCCCGCGGACCTCGGCGCCACGGAAGCTGTAGACGGACTGGTCGGGGTCGCCGACCACGACCAGGTCGCGACCGTCACCGGCGATCGCGGTGAGCAGCCGCTCCTGGGCCGGGTCGGTGTCCTGGTATTCGTCCACCACCACCAGGTCGTATCGAGCCCGCAGGGCCGCCCGACCGGCCGGTGACTCGGCGTGGAGGACCGCGCGATGGACGAGCTCGGCGTAATCGAGGGCTCCGAGCTGATCGAGAACCGCGAGGTATTGCTCGAGGAACCGAGCGGCTGCCCGCCAATCGGCCCGTCCTCCGGCCTCCGCTGCGATCTGCGCAAGATCAGGAGGCTCGAGTCCGAAACCACGAGCCCGGGCCAGCAGTGTGCGCACCTCGTCGGCGAAGCCTCGAGTGCCGAGAGCGACCGTGAGCTCCTCGGGCCAGTCGCGTAGCCCGTCGGCCCGGTCACCGGCAAGCAGCTCTCGCACGACGACGTCCTGCTCCGGCCCGGACAGCAGGCGCAGGGTGCGCCCGGCGTCCTCGGGAGGGCGCGTCTCGCCCGCCAGGGCGTAGGCGAAGGCGTGAAACGTCCAGGCGGACTGCGCCTCGACCGTGCGCCCCAGTCGCGCCGCGATGCGGTCGCGCAGCTCCTGCGCGGCGCGCCGGGAGAAGGTCAGCGTGAGGATGCGATCGGGTGCAGTGCCCGCCTCGACGCGCGCGGCGACCGCGGCGACCAGAGTGGTCGTCTTGCCGGTGCCAGGGCCGGCGAGCACCAACAACGGCCCGTGACCGTCGACCGCGACGCGGTCGACGACGGCCTGCTGAGCATCGTCCAGGAGGATGTGCTCCGCCTCCCGGGCCGCCCCCGGAACGAGGCGGAAGGGCGCCTCGGATCGCCTGCCGCGAGCACTCATACGCCGTAGGGAATCAGACGTCACCGACGCCGGGCGGTCGCTCACGTCTGTGGCTGAGCAGGCCGGCCGAGATCTGGGTCAGGAGCCCAGCGACACCGACCGAGATCCACCCGTACCCGCGCCTCAAGGAACGGAGCGCTCTCCGCGGCCAGCCGCCGAGCAGCCTCGACCTCGTGGCCTTGGGGCAGCCAGCCCTCGGCCCGGATCACCCGCCACCACGGGACGCCCGACCCGAACCTGCTCATCACTCGGCCGACGGACCGACCCGAGCCGCCGACGACACCTGCGACATCGCCGTACGTCATCACGTGACCTGGCGGAATCCGCGCCACCAGATCGAGGACGTCCTCGGCGTAGGGGGTCGGCAGCACCATCCCATCTTGTCGGCCGGGCCGCAGGCAGGGACAGCGAGGCCGGGCATGACACGATTCGGCCCGTGAGCGACATGCTGGACGACGCCGCGCGGGCCCGTCACCCCGAGCTCACGGGCGTGCTGATCTCGGAAGCCGACGCACCGGATCGGGTTCGGATGCCGAGCGACGTGATCAGGTTGCTCTTCGCGCTGTTGCTGCTGGGCGCGTTGTTGACGGTCGCCACGTTCGCCACGGAGACCAGCGTCGGGGTCGAGAGCGACGTCACCGACGCGGTCAGCCTGCTCTCTGGGGCGCTGTTGTTCATCGTCAACCTGATCGTGGGTTTCGGCTTCCTCGGGCTGCCGATCGTGCTGGCGCTCGACCTGATCATCCGCCGCCGCGGTCGGACGCTGCTCGATGCTCTGCTCGCTGTGGCCGTCGCCATCCTGCTCGTCGCCGGGCTCGACGCGCTGTTCAGCAGCAGCGACGATTTTGCCCGGTTGCTCGCCGCCCTGACCAAACCAGGGGGTGCGCCGGCTCCCTTTGTCGCTCTGCTCGCTGGTGGAGTCGCCTTCTTCACCGTCGTGCGCGTCGGATCACGACGGGTGTCGCTCGTCGCTGCGTGGGTCGTGGTTCTCGCGTTCGTCGTGACCGCCCTGATCTCCGGTCAGCACACCCTTGCCTCCATGGGGGCCAGCGGCCTGCTCGGCCTTGCCGTCGGCCTGCTGGTCCGCTACGCGCTTGGCACGCAGACCTCGCGACCGGACGGGGAGCAGGTCTCCCTGGCACTTCTGCGGTGCGGGGTAGCGCTGACCCGCCTGGAACGCCGGATGCCCAACTCGCGCGAGGGGCGGCGCTACACCGCCTTCCGGACCGACGATACGCCGCTCGACGTGCTGGTCCTGGACCGCGATCAAGAAGGCGCCGGGCTCGGCTATCGCGTATGGCGACTGCTGCGGGTTCGTCGGTCAGCGGCCGGCAGGACGTACGTCTCCGTCCGACGATCCCTCGAACACGAGGCGTTGCT
Source organism: uncultured Actinomycetota bacterium (assembly GCA_963819985.1). Lineage (GTDB taxonomy): Bacteria > Actinomycetota > Actinomycetes > DATJPE01 > DATJPE01 > JANPBY01. The sequence goes on from CAWFYH010000005.1 coordinate 40,682, forward strand.
CGCTTACGCCTCGGACGCCGCCGGGGTCCGGACGCCCAGTCTCGTGGCGACCTCCGAGGTCGGTCCCTACGCAGCGCTGCTCGCTTTCGAGCACGTGGACGCGCGACACCTCGCCGACATCGAACCCGACGAGGTCACCGATGCCACCTTGCGCGATGCGTGGGAGCAGGTGGGCAAGCTGCGACTGGCCAGGATCGCGCACCGCGGGATCAACGACCAGAGCCTGCTCGTCGGACTCGATGGGGCGGTTCACCTGCAGGCCGTTCGGGGGGGCGAGGTAGCCGCCTCCGAGCTCGCCCTGCGGATTGACGTAGCGCAGCTGCTGACGACGTTGGCTCTTGTGGTCGGAGCCGAGAGAGCCGTCGCGGCAGCCGTGGCCACCGTCGGGACCAAGCCGTTGGTCGAGGCGCTCCCGGTGCTTCAGCCGCTCGCGCTGACCCTCACCAGCCGACAGGCCGTACGACACGACAAGCAGGTGCTGCGGGACGTACGCGCGGCCATCCTCGAGGCGCTGCCCAGCGGCGAGCCAGTTCCCGAGGAGGACGTGCGGCTGCAGCGGCTGTCGGCCCGGACGCTTTTCGTCGTCGTCGGCGGCAGCGTCGCCGGCTACATCGTGCTGTCCCAGTTGAGCAACGTCGATCTGGCGACCCTGGTGTCGACGGCGGATTGGCGTTGGGCCGTCGTCGTTCTCGTCTTCTCCGCGCTCACCTATCTCGGGGCAGCACTGAGTCTCACCGGCTTCGTCCTCAAGTCGGTGTCCTATGTGCGGGCGTTCCTCGCGCAGGTGGCTGCGTCCTTCGTCAGCCTGGTCGCACCGGCCGCTGTCGGAGGGATGGCCCTCAATGCGCGGTTCCTGCAGAAGGCTGGGGTCGACGGCTCGGTTGCTGTCGCGACGGTCGGAGTCTGGCAAGCGATGGCCTTCCTGGTCCACATCGTCATGCTGGTTCTCTTCGGCGTCATCGCGGGCACCCAGGCCGAGACGTCCTTCGACCCGCCACAAGGCGCCATCCTCGGGGCCGTCTTGCTGCTGCTCGTGGCGGCCGTCGTGGTCAGCCTTCCGTGGGGACGTCGCGTGATCGTGACGCGTGTGACCGACGTGGCAGGTCGGGTGATCCCTGCCCTGTTCGCCGTGGCGCAGCGACCGGGCAAGCTGGCCGAAGGAATCGGCGGCAACGTCCTGCTCAACCTCGCCTACTGCGGAGCGCTCGTTGCTTCCGTGCGCGCCTTCGGCGGGGAACTGGCCTGGCCGGCCGTTGCGGTGGTCTATCTGACCGGCAGCGCTATCGGCTCGGTAGCTCCGACGCCGGGTGGCTTGGGGGCGGTCGAGGCAGCGCTCGCGGCCGGGCTCACAGCGGCCGGCCTCGACGGCGCCACGGCCGTCTCCGCGGTCCTGCTGTTCCGCGTAGCGACGTACTGGCTGCCCGTGGCCCCTGGCTGGGTCGCCTTCCAATACCTGCAACGCCGCGACGCCATCTAGCCGCCCTGGCAGTACAAAGTCAGGGCAGGGCGCAGCCCCGCTCAACGCGCGGGGTGGTTCAGTAGACGGGCTGGCTGGGATCGATCTGGTTCACCCACGCCAGTACGCCTCCGCCGACGTGCTGGCTGTCGGCGAACCCGGCCGACTTGAGCACGGCGAGAACCTCCGCCGAGCGCGCCCCCACCTTGCAGTAGAGGACGACCGGCTTGTCCTGAGGCAGCTGGGTCAGTGCGTCACCGATCAGGAAGTCGTTCTTGGGGATGAGCACGGAGCCGGGGATCGAGACGATCTCGTACTCGTTGGGCTCGCGGACGTCCACCAGCAAGAAGTCCGCCTCCCCCTCGTCACGCGCCTCGAGCATCGACTCGAGCTGCCGCACGCTGATCGTCGAGTCCCTGGCAGCCTCGGCGGCCTCCTCGGAAATCGTCCCGCAGAATGCCTCGTAGTCGATCAGCTCGGTGATCGGCGCAGCGGTCGGGTCCTTGCGGAGCTTGAGGGTCCGGTAGGTCATCTCCAGTGCGTCATAGACCATCAGCCGCCCGAGCAACGGCTCGCCGATGCCGGTGATGAGCTTGATGGCTTCGGTCGTCATGATCGAACCGATCGACGCGCACAGCACGCCAAGCACGCCGCCCTCCGCGCAGCTCGGCACCATCCCCGGCGGCGGCGGCTCAGGGTAGAGGTCGCGGTACTGCGGCCCGTGCTCGGCCCAGAACACCGAGGCCTGGCCTTCGAAACGGTAGATCGAGCCCCAGACGTACGGCTTCCCGAGCAGCACGCACGCGTCGTTGACCAGATAGCGGGTAGCGAAGTTGTCCGTGCCGTCGAGGATCAGGTCGTACTGGCCGAAGATCTCCAGCGCATTGTCGGAGTCCAGGCGCTCCTGGTGCAGCCGTACGTCGACGTAGGGGTTGACCTCCTTCACCGAGTCGCGGGCCGACTCGGCCTTGGGCCGACCGATGTCGGACTGGCCGTGAATGATCTGGCGCTGGAGGTTGGACTCGTCGACGGTGTCGAAGTCGATGATGCCCAGGGTGCCCACACCAGCGGCGGCAAGGTAGAGCAGCGCCGGCGAGCCGAGACCACCCGCACCGACACAGAGAACCTTGGCGTTCTTGAGCCGCTTCTGCCCATCCATTCCGACGTCGGGAATGATCAAGTGACGGCTGTAGCGCATGACCTCGTCGACGGTCAGCTCGTCGGCGGGCTCAACCAGAGGCGGCAGGGACACAAGAAACTCCTTGAGAACTGAACTCACTAAGGGCTGACACTGGCGTCAACGGTGCCAGGGCGCGCCTTGTTCCGATTCTCTCGTCCACTGGTCGGACACCGTCTGGCAGGCTTCACGCGTGAGCCCCGTGATCGGCATCACCTGCTACGTCGAGGACGCTCGATGGGGCGCCTGGGACATGCGCGCGGCGCTGCTGCCCTACCCCTACGTTCAACAGGTCGAGCGGGCCGGAGGGGTAGCCGTCATCGTGCCGCCGAACGCACCTGCCGCCCAGGACGTGCTGCGTGTCGTGGACGGCCTGCTGCTTGCCGGTGGGCCGGATCTGAGCCCCGAGCTGTACGGCGCCGAAGCACACGCCCAGACCGTCGGTCTGCGACCGGACCGCGATGCCGGTGAGGCGGCGGCACTTGCCGCCGCGAGTGAGCTGGACCTTCCGGTGCTCGGCATCTGCCGGGGGATGCAGCTGATGACCGTGGCCGCTGGGGGCACCTTGCATCAGCACCTGCCCGAGGTCGTTGGCCACGAGCAGCACCGCGCTGAGATCGGCGTGTTCGGCCGGCACGACGTGCACCTCGCTCCAGACTCACGCGTCGGATCGCTGCTCGGTGAGAAGGCGCATGTCGCGTCCTATCACCACCAGGGTGTGGAGTCGGCCGGCTCTCTCAATGCGACCGGCTGGGCCGAGGACGGGACGATCGAAGCAGTCGAGAATCCCACGAAGCGATTCGCGATCGGTGTGCTGTGGCACCCCGAGGTCGGCGACGACCCGCGACTGTTCGACGCCTTGGTTGAGGCTGCCCGCGCCAACGACTGAGGGTGCGGTACGGCTCCTGGACGGTCAGGCTTCGGCCTCGGCAAGCCGCGAGAGCGCGCGCGCGGCGGCTGCCCGTACGCGAGGAACCTCGTCAGCGCTTCGCCGGCTGACAGCGTCGAACGCAGCACTGACCGTGTGGCGCGCCACCACCTTGCACGCCATCTCCCGGACCCGCCAGTGCTCGTCACTCAGCGCGGTGATGAGCGCGGCCTCGGCGACATCGTCGTAAGCCCAGAGCAGGCCACGGGCCGCCCACACGCGCAGCCAGTAGGGCTTGTCCCGACCCGCAAGCACGGCCTCGGCGTGCACCCCGCCGAGCACGATCACCAGCTGATCGTCGATTCGGTGGCCGCGCAACAGTTCACGACAACCGACAGCGACCTCGCGCGATCCTCGCCGCTCACACTCGGCCAAGATCCGGACTCGCGGGGGAGGCTGAAGGACGGTCGGCACGGGACCAGTCTGCCGTCCACCAGAGGCAACAAACGACAGTTCTCCAGACCACTGTGCGTGATCCCACGTCACTGTCTGCCGCTTATATGTGAAACCCTGGCCATTGTCAAATTCCGTCCCTTGTGCCCGTGGCCGATGCGCGCTAGCGTCGCTCCGCATGACTTCAACAGCCACCCTCGTCAAATCAGCCGTCGCGATGCTCGCCACTGCCGGTCTTGCGGCTGGCGCCATCGGGAGCGCTGGGCCTGTTCTCGCGCAACCGGCCACCGAAAGCGGCGCAAGTACCGTGTCGGCGGCCACCTCGGTGACCACACTGGCGAACGGCTGGACCAAGAACCTGATCCGTAACGCGGGCGCTGAGACGACGAAGGGCGACATCAACAGCCTCTACTACCCCGTCAAACTGAAGCACTGGAAGCAGAAGGACAAGTTCACTGCACGCAAGTACGGCCCGAAAGTGGCCGACCCCGAGGCCAACTACCACGACATCGCCAAGAACAGCCCCGGCGCGGAGAACGGTGAGCGCCACTTCTTCGCCGGCGCTCCCGTCGCCAGTTCGTCCGACAACGGCGTCGCGTACCAAGTTGGCAAGTTGAAGGACTACAAGAAGCTGATCAAGAAGGGTGCCAAGTTCAAGCTCAGCGGCTGGCTTGGCAGCGTGGGTGACTCGCCAGATCGGCTCAAGCCCACCATCCGCTGGTACAACAAGCACGGCAAGCAGGTCGGAGACAAGACGAACCTCCGGCCGATAACCGTTGCCGACCGAGTCAAGGCTGGCCCAGTCGGCCCGCCCACAACGCGGCTGATCAAGCGCACCGCTAAGGGCAACGTGCCGAAGTCCGCCAAGACCTTCAAGCTCACCCTGAAGAACGTCATCCCTCATGGCGGGGCAAGGGCGTACGGCGACAACTTCTCGTTGCGACTGCACAAGCGCTGAGGCACAAGCGCTGAGGCGTCAACGCAACCGCCAACATGGCAGTCGCTCAGCAAATTCCGTTGTCACAGCACGTGTTCTAGATATCACGCTGCGCGCAGCGCTGCACGACAGTCTCGAGGATGCCAGCACTTTCCCTTGTGCTGGTTAGGGATGCGCGCTAGCGTCGCTCCGCATGACTTCAACAGCCACCCTCGTCAAGTCAACCGTCGCGACGCTCGCCACTGCTGGTCTTGCAGCAGGCGCCATCGGGAGCGCTGGGCCTGTTCTCGCTCAACCGGCCACCGAAAACGGCGCAAGTACCGTGTCGGCGGCCACCTCGGTGACCACACTGGCGAACGGCTGGTCCAAGAACCTGATCCGCAACGCGGGAGCCGAGAAGACAAAGGGCGACATCAACAGTTAGTACGAGCCCGGTCAAAATCGCGCACTGGAAGGCGACGTACAGATTCAGCGCACGCAAGTACGTCGCCCAAGGTGGCCGACCCCGCAAACTTACACAGGGCTCTTGGCCAAGAACAGTCTTGGCGCGGAGAACGGTGAGCGCAAATACTTCGCCGGCGCTCCCTACGTCGTTGGGTCGGTCAATGGCCTTGCTTATCAAAAGGGCAAGTTGAAGGACTACAAGAAGCTGATCAAGAAGGGTGCCAAGTTCAAGCTCAGCGGCTGGCTGGGGAGCCGCGGTGAGAGCCAGGAGCGGCTGAAGCCCACCATCCGCTGGTACAACAAGAAAGGAAAGCAGGTCGGAGACAAGACGAATCTGCGGCCGGTAACTCTGGACGATCGGAAGAAGCTCAGCGCCGGGCCGTTCAGACGGTGACCATGCTGATCAAGCGCACTGCGACGGGCAAGGTTCCGAAGTCAGCCAAGTCGTTCAAGCTCACCCTTAAGAACGTCCTGCCCCAACACCGGCAACAAAGCGTTTGGCGACAACTTCGCGTTGCGCCTGCACAAGCGCTGAGGCGCCGGCGGGCTTGGGCGCCTGGCGAGTGGCGCTGGCCCGGCCAACCGCCGGGGGTCAGCGTCACGTGCCGTCATCGAGGGCGTGCCGTCGGAGCCGGGTCTGAAGCAATCGACGTTCAGCAGTGTTGTCGGTTAGTGACAAAGCGCGCGCATCGGCCAGAGCCGCCTCGGCTGGCCGCCCAGCCCCTCGCAGGAGCTCAGCCCGAGTTGCGTGAAACAGGTGGTAGCCGTCGAGGTCGGCGGAGAGGGCATCGACCTCGACCAAGCCAGCAGTGGGCCCGTTGAGCGCCGCAACCGCGACCGAACGGTTGAGCCGTACGACCGGCGACGAGTCGTAGCCGACGAGCGCGTCGTAGAGCAGCCGGATCTGCAGCCAGTCGGTCGCTTCCCACGATTCCGCGGTCGCGTGACAGGCCGCGATCGCCGCGTGCAGCTGGTATCGCCCCGGCCGCCGAAGCGCTGCGGCTCTGGCCAGATAGTCCTCGGCCCGGACGATGCCTGCCCGGTCCCACGTCGTCCGGTCTTGGTCGCGCAGCAGCACCAGTCGGCCACTGGCGTCGAAGCGCCCCGCCGAGCGAGCGTGCTGCAGGGACAGCAGAGCAGCCAGACCCCAGGCCTCCGGCTCCCCCGGGAGTTCCGTCGCCACGACCTCGGCGAGCCACGTCGCATCTGCTCCGAGGTCGCGGTCCTGGGTTGCGCCCGCCGCGGAGACGTACGCCTCGTTGTAGGTGACGTAGATGACCTGGAGCACATCGGGCAGTCGCTGCGGCAGCTGCTCGGAGGGCGGCACGCTCAGGGCGATGCAAGCGGTGACGATCTTGCGCTTGGCGCGCACGATCCGCTGCGCAAGCGTCGCCTCGGACACCAGGAACGCCCGCGAGATCTGCGGTGTCGTGAGACCCAGAACAGCACGCAGCGTGAGCGCCACCCGGGCCTCGGGCGCGAGTGTCGGGTGGCAGCAGGCGAAGATCAGCGGCAACCGGTCGTCCGTGCCGGCGCCTTCAGCCCGCTCCTCCGACGAGACGGCAGGTGGCTGTGCGCGTCGCGCGAGGGCAGATCTCCTATCCGAGGCACGGACCAGGTCGAGCGCGTTGCGAGTGGCGGCCACCTGCAGCCACGCCCCGGGGCGCTCCGGAGTCCCACCCGTGCGCCAAGAGCTGAGCGCTTCGACGATCGCCTGCTGCACCGCTTCTTCGGCGACATCGAAGTCGCCGAAGCGGCGGCTGAGAGAGGCGACGATCCGACCGGACTCCTGACGTAGCACGCCAACGAGCACAGCATCGCTGGCTGTGCTGGACGGAGTACGGCGGCTCGGGGTCACTCGAACTGTGAGTAGTCCTCGACCATCGGCCGGATCTCGACGGCAACCCCTGGCAGCTCGAGCGACGGCCACGTCTTGGTGAGCGCGACCGCGGCGTCCATGTCGGCAACGTCGACGACGCAGAAGCCGCCAATGACCTCCTTCGCCTCATTGAACGGACCGTCGACCACGACCGGACCAGCGTCGGAGCCCCTGACCGTGGTGGCTGTCTCGACCGGGTGCAGCTCGGCGCCTCCGTCGGCCATCACCTCGCCGTTGTCCTGGAACCACTGGTAGATCCGGCCGTAGACCTCCTGAGCCAGTTCGGGGCTCACGGTCGCTTCGAGGTCGGGGCGCGAGGTGAACATCAAGACGTACTTCATGGTGGGGTCCTTCCTAGTGGATGGCGGTCCTGTTTCCAACACTGAGTCGACTTCCAACACTGAGTCGACGCCGGTGGGCACGACAATTCGACAGCCGCGGTGGTCCAGTTCCGAGTCGGCTCAGCCCACTCGCCCGGCCAGCTGCCGGGCCACACCGGCCAGGTCGGGCTGCGTGAGGCTCTCCAGCGCGCACCGCGCGAACAGCCACCGAAGCAGCCGATCGGAATCCACCCCAGCCAGATCGGCCAGCCTCCGCGCCAGCGCTGCCGGATCATCGACGAGGCGAGCTCGACAGTTGAGCATGTGCTGAAGAAGGTCGTAGGTCGGATCCCCCACGTAGGGCTTCGGATCGATGACCAGCCACGGTTTCCTTTGCGCCGCAAGCACATTTCCCGCGTGCAGGTCGGTGGTCAGCAGACAGGTCCGATCGGTCGTTGTCGGGAGGGTCCTGAACAACTCCAGCCCCATCCGCACCAGCCCCGGATCGAGCGGATCGGCTGCCCTACCCGTGATGCCGCCGCCGGTCGCCGCCGCATGCTCACCAGCCCACTGCACACACATCGACTCGAGGCTTCGGAAGTCACCATCGATCGGCGCACTCCACAGTTGGGCCAGCAGCTCGGCGACCACAGCGTCCTGCTCGACCTCAGAGCGGCGGTGCAGCGTGGTTCCCGGCTCGCAGCGCTCGAGCAACAGGGCCGTCGTATCACCAGCAACCTGCTCCGCCAGCAGCCGTACGGCCCCGCGACCCGCCCAGACGCGCAGACCCGCGGCCTCGTCGCGAGCCTCGTCGTGGGTCCAGCCCACCTTGAGGACGGCGCGCTCGCCTCCGCTCGTCCGCGCCGGCGCGACCCAAGCGTTGTCCCCACCTGGCTGGTAGGGCGAAGCGACACTCAGCTCCCACAGAGCGCACAGGCGAGCGACCGTCGACGGCAACGAGGCTACCCAGGACCGGCGATCGATGGATCCTTCCCGTTCCACGCAAGCCACCAGGTTGCGGGGCAGCTCGAACGGCACGGGTTCGGTCACTCCGCGATACTGACAGCCCATGCCTGAAGGACACATCACCCACCGACTGGAACGTGAGCTGCGTGCGACCCTGCGTGGCCAGCCGATCCAGGCGGCCTCGCCGCAGGGACGGTTCGCCGACAGCGCTGTGCTCATCGATGGGCTGGAACTGAGTCGAACCGATGCCTGGGGCAAATACCTGTTCCTACACTTCGGTTCCGGTCCCACCACTCGCATCGTCCACGTGCACCTCGGGCTGATCGGCAAGTTCAACCAAGTGCCCCCGGCTCAGCTGCCTGGTCCAGGCGTACGGCTGCGGCTGTCCACCGACACCCACGCGTGGCAGCTCACGGGACCGACCCGCTGCTCGCTCGTGACGCCAGCAGAGAAGCGAGCCATCGTGGCGCCGCTGGGCGCTGACCCGCTGCGATCTCGTGCCGATCTCGACCGGATGCGCGAGCGCCTGTCGAGACGAGCGTCGCCCATCGGCGCCGTACTCCTCGACCAGACAATCATCGCCGGCATCGGCAACGTCTACCGTGCAGAACTGTTGTTCCTCCAGGGCATTCACCCGCTGCGACCGGCAAGCACGCTGACCACCGACGCGATCAGCGATCTCTGGCAGGAAACCGTCCGACAGCTGAAGCGGGGTCTACGGCTCGGCCGGATCGTCACCACTGACCCGGTCGAGATCGGCCGACCGATCAGTCGGATGCGCCCCGAAGACCGGCTCTACGTCTATCACCAACAGCGGTGCCGGCGCTGCGACACCGAGCTCCAGACCTTGCGGATCGCCGGACGGCCGATCCAGTTCTGCCCTGTCCACCAACGCTTCTGAAGATCACAGCGGTGTGACGTAAGCGGCCGAGATGCCGCCGTCGACCAGGAAGTTCGACGCGGTGATGAACGACGAGTCATCCGAGGCCAGGAACGCTACGGCCGCGGCGATCTCTTCCGGCTCACCGAATCGGCCGAACGGAATGTGCACGAGGCGGCGCGCGGCGCGCTCGGGATCAGACGCAAACAACTCTTTGAGCAGCGGCGTGTTCACCGGCCCCGGGGACAGTGCGTTGACCCGAATTCCTTCGCGCGCGAACTGGACGCCAAGCTCGCGCGACATCGCGAGAACGCCCCCCTTCGACGCTGTGTAGGAGATCTGCGACGTCGCCGCGGCCATCGTCGCCACGAACGACGCGGTGTTGATGATCGAGCCTTTTCCCTGTTGCTGCATGTAGGGAATGACCGCCTTGCACCCGAGGTAGACCGACGTGAGGTTGACCTCCTGCACGCGCCTCCAGACATCTAGGTCGGTGTCCAGGATCGAGTCGTCCTCCGGCGGAGAGATGCCGGCGTTGTGGAAGGCGATGTCCACCCGGCCGTACGTCTCCGCCGCCATCGCATAGATCCGCTCGTTGTCCTCGGGGCTCGTGACATCGGCAGCAACGAACAGCCCACCCAGCTCGTTCGCAACCCCTTCGCCGGCCTCTGCGTTGACGTCGACGACGACAATCCTCGCCCCCTCCGACGCCAGGCGTCGGGCCGAGGCGAGGCCGATGCCGCTTGCTGCGCCGGTGATGACCGCGACGCGGTCGGTGAGTCGATCCATGGGCTGTGCTCTCCTCAGCCCCTCGGGTCGTCAGGGCGAGGCTGACTGGCCAGGAAACGCTCCAGCTCCGCCCCGAGCTCATCCGCCGTCGGAAGCTCGCTCGCGGACATGGCCGCGTCGTACTGCGCCTCCAGCGTGCTCACCAACGCCGCCCCCTCGGGCGACTCGGCGAGCTGGGCGTCCACGGCCGTGCGGGTCTCATCCGCCGACTCGCGTAGCGGGCGATCGGGGAGGACCAAGCCGCCCGCCCGGGACACGCCCTCGATCAGGGCCACACTCGCGGCCGGGAAGGGTACCTGCGCAAGGTAGTGGGGCACCCCGGCGGCCAGCCCCATGGCGTCGAGGCCCCGCTCTCCGAAGCGCAGCTCCAGGAGGTTTCCCACACTTCCCGGGACGACGACGGTTCCGACCCACGGGGTGTACCCCGCGACCAGCTCGGCTCGGGTCGCATGAGCGGTCAGCCGAACCGGCCTGGTGTGCGGGACCCCCATCGGGATCGAGTTCAACCCGATCGTGAGCCGTACGTCAAAGTCGTTCACCAGACCTGCCACCGCCGCGATGAACCGTTCCCACTGGCTGTCGGGCTCCGGTCCTTCGAGGAGCAGGAAAGGCGTGCCCGCAGCATCGGTGACCTGGTGCAGCCTCAGCTGTGGGGCCTCGACGCTCTCCCAGTGGTCGGCCATGAACACCATCGGCGGCCGCCGAGCGCGGTAGTCATGGAGCTGGTCGACGTCAAAGGTCCCCACCACCGAGTGCGGCAGTGCCTCCAACAGATGCTCGACGGTCAGCGAAACGACGCCACCGGCATCGACGAACCCGCTGAGAGCGTGCACGAGAACGGGCGCATCCAGCGCCTCGAGGTTCGCTTCGAGCTCGACCAGGTCGTCGGGGTCGCGTCGGAATGCATCGGTCACGTCTTCCATCATGCCCGACTAGCCGAGATGGTCATCTGGCCCGCCTCGTGGTCACTGGGTCGCGAGCAGGTCGGCTCGCAGATCGCCGCACCGGGATCCGGTGAGGGCGCTGTGCAGATCGCCAAGTCCAGCGGGACCGCCGTCGGCCCATTGCGACGGATCGTCTCGCCTGACGTCAGCCAGCTGCAGCCGCGCCCACGGCAGGTATGAGAAGCGCTGGACGTACGACCACGCACGGGCCTGGGCGGTGCGTTTCGCCGAGCGCTTGCGCCAGTACGTCGACACGAGGTGGTCGGCCGCCTCGAGATCCAGTCCCCCCGCAGCAATCAGGGTCCCTAGGTCGAAACTGGCAACGTTGGGCGCGCTGTACTCGAAGTCGATCAGCCAGCACCGAGAGCCGTCGTCGAGAATGTTGGCCGGCACCAAGTCGTTGTGACTGGCCACCCAAGGCTCTTCCGCGAGCAGAGCGGCTTCCATCGCCTCGACGGTCGGAACCAGGTCGCCGTACCACTCCGGCAGCTGCACCCAGGTCTCCGCTGCCTCAACGACGTACGAGCGTCGCGAAGCCGCGAGATCGAATTGCCCGACGAAGGCGGCCGTCCTGTGCAGGCGGCGGAGCTGTCGCGCCACCCGAGTCAGCGTGTGCGGGTCTCCGAGGTCGGCCGGCAGGAGCGCCGAAGCATCGACGAAGTCGGTGACCAGCAGACCACTCTCGGATGTTCGCGGATCGACCGTGGGCGCCACACCGGCCATGGCAGCGGCCATCGCGTTGCTCAGCTCGACCCCCCGATCGATCTGAGCCGCCGCTGCGCGTGGGAGCCGAACCACCAGCACTGAGCCGTCACCAGTCCGGACTCGAAAGGTGCGGTTGCGTAGGCCACCTTCGATCGGTGTCACGCTGAGGATCGGGCCATCCAAGGTCGCCAAGGCTTCGAGGACGTCGGCCGGCAGCGACGAGCTCACCGCGCTGCGCGGTCCAGCTGCTGGCGCACCAGCCGAGCGACGACTGTCGGCCGCTCGATCTGAGCAACGTGCCCGGTGTTCGGCAGCAGCACCACCCGACCGTCGATGAATGTCGCTGCGGCTCGTTTGGCCGACGCCGCCCGCACCAGGCGGTCCTCACTGCCGTAGACGACCAGGGTCGGCGCCTTGACCCGAGAGGCCTTACGCCACAAGGTGTCTGGCCCTCGTGCCAGGAAGGCGCGGGCGATGCCCTGAGTGGATCGCACCATGGCGTCGGGGCCGTACGGCTGCCGTTGACGCACCAACACGTCTCGTTCGGCTGCCTCTCGCCATTCTCGAGGGACGGCCGAAGGCTCAGCGAAGCACAGGTTCACGAGGCCATTGATTCGCTGCTCCGGGCTGAGCCTGGCGGCCTGGCGGGCCACGAAAGGCCCCAGGCCCGGCGCCGCCATCACAACGACCTGCGAGCGCCAACGACCCGGGACGAGATCGGGAAGTGCCGGGCTGACGAGGGTCAGGGTGCGGACCAGATCCGGACGGTCAGCGGCGACCGTCGTCGCGATGGCCCCGCCCATGGAATTGCCGAACAGGTGCACGGGTCCTCGATCGCGGGACTCGATCAAGGCGATCACGGCCCGGGCATGTCCGTCGATGCTGTAGTCGCCGTCGTGCGGCGGCGGGCTGTGGCCGAACCCCGGAAGGTCTGGCGCATCGGTGTGCAGGCGATCAGCCAGCAGACCAGTCAGAGCGGTCCAGTTGAGCGAGGAGCCGCCAAGACCATGGACCATGACCGCCGGCTCGGCGTGGTCGGCCGCCGGAGCGGTACGCACGTTCAGCGTCCACTCCCCCGGCAGGGACACAGACTCTGCAGGCCACCCGTCATAGGGAAATTCGCTGATCACCCGGTAATCCTGACACGGAGCCGGTGTCGGCCGGCCAGGCCGGTTCGCATCAGACTCCCGACTCGGCCTCTACCCGCCCTGAAGCGATGGCCGCCTGGAGCGCGGCGTGGTCACGTTCGTTCTGGTCCGCGTACGCCTCGGCGAAGGCGAGGACGGCCCGGTCGAAGGACGTCCCAGTGCCGAGGTAGGCGCTGATCGCGATGGCGTCCCCAGACCGAGCGTGCGCCCGCGCCAGGGTCCATCCGCAGGTGCGGCCGTAGATGGCCAGACCCTTTGGCGCAAGGAGCATCGGATCGAATCCACCCTTGCCGTCACGCAGCTGGCGGACGTAGAAGTCCCGGCTAGCCCCGTCGAAACTCTTGTTGCGGTGCCAGCCCAAGAAGATGTCGCTCGCCGCCTGCATCAGTCGCTGGCCGGCGACGACCCTCCTCCCTGCGTTGTCGTAGGCGCTTCGACCCACGTAGGGCTCGAGCACGGAGGGCATCGCCTGCTTGATCTGAAGCAGCAGGGGGTCTGCGGCGTCGCGCCCCCGCAGGAGGGCCACCCACGCGCGCGTCCCCACACTTCCCACGCCGACGACCTTGCGGGCGACGTGCTGGAGCTCGTACTGCTCCACGAGGTGTCGTCGGTCATCGGGAAGTGTCGTGCGGTAGCCGCGCAGCCAGGCGCGCAGCTCCGCATCCAACGACGCAACTCCCTGAGCATCGGCGAGCTCTTCGATCGGGACGATGAGCGGCGGCATCGAGACGAAGCGAGGTTGGCCATCGATCGTGGTGGTCAGCTTGGAGAAGGCCTGCAGGTTGTCACGGGACTGCGCCTTCGCCTCGACTCCGCGCAGCAGCTTGCGGCGTTTGGCGTCGATCTGTGGTTCGAGGTCCCGGATGATCGCCGCCAGATCCAACCGGGCGTACCAGACCTCCAGGTTCGGCATGGCTGCGAACTCAGCCATGGCCGTGCGGTAGCCCACCAAGGCCTCACGCACCGCGGCCGCGCGTTCACTCTGTGAAAAGCCGTTGGCGCGGGCGGCCACCACGAGGGATGCCGTCAACCGCTTCACATCCCATTCCCAGGGTCCAGGAAGGGTCTCGTCGAAGTCGTTGATGTCGAAGACCAGCTGCCGTTCCGGCGAAAAGTAGATGCCGAAGTTCACCAGGTGCGCGTCGCCGCAGGCCTGAACCGTCAGGCCGGAGCGTGGAGTGCTTGCCAGGTCTGCAGCCATGACGGCAGCCGCGCCCCGGTAGAACGCGAACGGCGAAGCAGCCATCCGGCCGTACCGGATTGGTATCAGCTCGGGAACCCGAGCGGCTGCTTGGGCCTGCAGGATCGCGACGGGGTCGAGTCGTCCTGGGTGTGGCTCGAAGCCGGCGTGGCTGGCTCTCGGCACATCCGTCCGCGCGGCCCGTCCACGGGCCGTCCGCTCGGCCGGCGTGAGATGGGCGATCTGTTCGTTTCGGGAACGCAACGAGCTCGGGGGTGGGGTCACGGTCGAATCTTCCCTGGTGAGCCCTCTTCTGCGCAGTCCATCCAGCAGGTGAAGCGAATGGCACCAATTCAGCACCCTTGCCTTTTCGATGCATACCCGGTATTCATATGCCCGGTATGCATTCCCATGGAGGCCCGAATGTCGATCCGCCAGAGCCTGCTCGCCCTGCTTGACGCGGAGCCGCGCTACGGCTACCAGCTGCGACTGGAGTTCGAGCGGCGCACCGGTGGCACCTGGCCGCTGAATGTCGGGCAGGTCTATTCGACACTGTCTCGGCTCGAGCGCGATGGCTTGGTCAGGCCAGTCGAAGCGACCGATAACCCGAGCGACCAGCAGGTCTTCTACGCCATCACAGAGGCTGGTCGCGCAGAAGTTCGCTCCTGGTTCGCCCGCCCGGTCGAGCGTACGGCTCCGGCCCGCGATGAGCTGGCCATCAAGCTTGCCCTGGCGGTCACCGTGCCGGGGGTTGACGTGCAGGAGGTCGTCCAGCGCCAACGCACCGCGACGCTGCGCGCCCTGCAGGCCTACACCAAGTTGAAGGCCAAGCCGCCCGCGGAGGAGCAAGCCCCCGAGGATCTGGCCTGGTCTCTAGTCCTGGAGTCGCTCATCTTTGCCGCGGAGGCCGAGGTGCGCTGGCTCGACCATTGCGAAGCGCGACTGGCTCGCCACCACCTTCTCCCGACGAACCTGCCGGTCGCAGAACGAGCCAGCGGCGTAAGCGCAACGGAGGGTGTGCGGTGAGCACCGAAGCGCTTCACGATCGGGATCGCATTGACGCACCCGTGCTCGAGCTGCGCGACGTGGTCCGGGTGCACGGCACCGGACCCACCGCTGTTCGTGCTCTAGATAGCGTGAGCCTCACAGTTGCCGCCGGGGAGCTCGTTGCCGTGATGGGACCGTCCGGCTCCGGCAAGTCGACCTTGCTGCTGCTCGCGGGTGGCCTCGACTCACCCACCGAAGGCGAGATCTACGTCGAGGGCTCGCCGTTGTCGGGCATGGACCGCACCCAGCTGGCCGCCCTACGCCGCCGGTCCGTGGGCTATGTCTTCCAGGACCTGAACCTGGTGCCGGCTTTGACGGCCATCGAGAACGTCGCCCTCCCCCGCGAGCTCGACGGGGTGCGCGCCCGAGCGGCTCGGGAACAAGCCTTGCAGGCACTGGAGGAAGTGGGCGTTGCCGACCTCGCCGACCGCTTCCCCGACAACCTCTCGGGCGGCCAACAGCAGCGCGTGGCAATCGCTCGTGCACTCGTGGGCGACCGTCGCTTGGTGCTGGCCGATGAACCAACCGGTGCGCTGGACTCGACGACCGGCGAATCGGTGCTTCGGGTGCTCCGAGCCAGGGTTGACGAGGGCGCCGCGGGGGTCCTCGTCACCCACGAGGCGAGGCACGCGGCCTGGGCCGACCGAGTCGTTTTCCTGCGCGATGGCCGCACCGTCGACGACACCGGGCGGGCCGCGGAGGCGGAGAGCTTGCTCGAGGTCCATCGATGAGTTGGCGCCCTACCCTGCGGATCGCTGCACGCAACGCCCGTCGGGCCAAGGCACGATCCATTCTGATCGTGGCGATGATCGGGCTACCGGTCTTCGCGATCGGTTTTGTGGACGTCATGTGGCGTACATCGGTCCCGAGCGCGCAGGAGGACCTCACCTACCGACTCGGCGCCAGCCAGGCGTTGCTCGAGGTCGCCGGCGGTCCGAACGCAGAGTTTCTGCAGGCACCCGATCCGCAGGACGGCTATACCAATGTGGCCGGAGGGTGGACCAGTGTCGGTGGATCACCGGAGCAGTACGGCGCCAGCCGAGACTTGAACGAGCTGAAGCTGCCCGCAGCGGCGCGACTGGTCTCAGAGGTCGGGACATCGGTTGGCTTGCGCACCAGATCCGGCGTCAGCACCTTCGCCTGGACGGAAGCAGATCTGACCGACCCGGTGTTCGTCGGGCGATGGACGATGCTTGCGGGTCATCCGCCGCAGTCTCCCCAAGAGGTCGTGCTCACGGCACCGTTGCTGGAACGCACCGGGCTCACCATCGGGGACAGCCTCGCTCTCACTGACCCCGTGGGCAACTACACCGTCGTTGGCGTCGTCGAGCAAGGCGGGTTCCGTGGACTGTCCTCGGTGGTCGCCGCTCCGGGTTCGTTGATCGGCAGGCCAGGAGGAGTCAGTGCCCAGTTCAGCACCACGCGGCTGTTCGTCGCCAATACACCCATTGCTTGGGACAACGTGCTGGCGCTCAATAGCAAAGGTGTGCTCGTCACCTCCCGCGCGGTCCTGCTGGACCCGCCGGGGACAACACCCTTCTCCGAGTCCGGCGTCCTCGACATGGCGAGCTCCTCGTCGGACTACCTGATCGTCGTGCTCGTCGGCGCTGTCATCGCGGCGCTGGTGATCCTCGAGGTCGTCCTGCTCGCCGGAGCGGCCTTCGCAGTAGGCGCCCGTCGGCAGGCCCACTCCCTCGCCCTGGTTGCCGCCTCCGGCGGTTCGCGTCGAGACCTGCGCCGCACCGTGCTCGGGGGCGGGGTCGTACTCGGGCTGACCGCCGGAGTGCTCGGTGTCCTGCTCGCGATCGTCGGAGCGTTCGCCACTCGAGCAGCGTTGCTGGCGTGGACCACGGTCAACATCGCCGCCTTCGATGTGCGCCCGCTGGAGTTGCTCGCCGTTGTCGCCTTCGCTCTCGTCACGGGCATCTTGGCCGCTGTGGTGCCGGCTCGTCAGGCCTCCAGAATGGATGTTGTGGCGGCGCTGCGCGGCCAGCGGGGCAGCCCTCCCCCATCACGACGAACTCCGGTCGTCGGCATCGTCATGGTTGTGGTCGGCGTGGTCCTGTCGGTCGTCGGGAGTGGCTGGGCGGTGGCTGCACAGCAGAGCGGAAAGCTCATCGACAACCCCGGGCTCATCGCGGCCCCGATCGTCGCTGGTGCCGCGCTGGTGGTGCTCGGCCTGGTCGTCTGCTCCGGCACCGTCGTCAGCGTCACAGCCAAACTCGCTGCGCGCCTTCCCCTCGCAGGGCGCCTCGCCCTACGCGACGCAGACCGACACCGGGGCCGGTCCGCCCCCGCAGTCGCCGCAATTCTGGCTGCGGTTTCCGGCAGCGTCGCTGTGATGTTGTACGTCGCTGCGCTGGACCAGCACGATCGCGACACCTACACGCCTCAAGCGCCGGTCGGCACCGCGACCGTCGATCTGCGCAGCTACCAGTCCGACGCCCGTGGCGAGTCCCAGGAAGAATCTCTGCTGGATCCGGCCAAGGTCACCGCAGCGGTTCAGAGCACCCTTGCGAACAAGGGAGTCGTTGAAATCACGACCCCGTGGTGCGCCGACGGCGCGTGTCCTGACACGCCTTTCGAGATCTCCCCACCGAAGGAGAACCGGTGTCCCGGTCTGCCGGCCGGCGCAACCGAACAAGAATGGACCGAGCTCGCCCAGACCGATCCGCGTTGTGCCCAAAACTGGGTCGCCTACTCGGGACTGCGCGGCAACACGGTCTATGCGGTCGGTGGGCCGGAGATGCTTACCCTCACGGGTCAAACGGCTGCACAGGAGGCCTCAGCGATGCTGGCCGCTGGGGGTGTGGTGGTTGCGGACCCGCTGCTGATCGACTCCGAAGGCAAGGTCCACATCCGCGTCCGCCGCCATGGCTCCCAGCCCGCGAGCGTGCTGCGTGTCCCAGGAGTGGCCGTCCCGGCTGAGAACATGGCCTTCACGGTCGTACTACCACAATCCCTCGTGCGTTCGATGGACGTGCAGACTGGAGTGACCAGCCTGCTGATCAAGCTCTCCGGGCCGGTCAGCACCGACGCCGAAGACGCCACTCGGGCAGCCCTGGAGGCCACCTTCGGGACGAACAACGCCTACTTCTATGTCGAGCGCGGGTATGAGTCGACGTACGGCATCGGCCTGCTCGCCCTGGCTCTGGCGGCCGGCATCGTCACCCTCGGGGCCACCGGCATCGCGACAGGGCTGGCCCTCACCGACGCGCGCGCAGACCACGCGACGCTGGCCGCGGTAGGAGCCGCACCGCGGCTCCGGCGACGCCTGGCGGGCGCTCAGGCGCTGACGCTCGGATTTCTCGGGGTCGTGCTCGGCATCATCGCCGGCATCGTCCCCGCGGTGTCTTTGATCGGCGCAATCACGTCACTCGCGGTTGTGTGGCCGTGGCCGCAACTGGTCGGCCTGGTCCTGGGCGTCCCACTGCTTTCCGGAGCCTTCGCGTTCGTCTTCACTCGTTCCCGCGTGCCGATGCAACGTCGCATTGTCGCGTGAAGCATGGGCCTGGCAGTACCGAGGCCGCCAGGACGCCGGTGGGCGCCTAGTTGCAAGGGAGCTCGATCGTGCCGAGCCTGTCGAAACGCGCGACGATACTGTCACCGGGGGCCACGGCGACGGCCTCGGTCAAGGCGCCCGCCATGACGACCTGGCCGGCTTGCAGGCCTCGTCCCCGGGCAGCCAACGCCCGCACGAGCCACGCCACAGACGCTGCCGGATGGCCGAGGACGGCTGCGCCGGCAGCGGTCGCGACTAGCTGCCCGTTCTTCTCGAGCACGCAACCGAGCAGCCGCAAGTCGATACCGCGAGGATCCAGCGCCGTACCTCCGAGCACGAAGCCTGCCGAGGACGCATTGTCGGCGACGACATCGGGCAGGGTGAAGGCATATCCGGCGAAGCGCGAGTCGAGGACGTCGACCGCGGGGAAGATGACTTCCGTCGCCGCGAGCACGTGCGCCGCGTTGACCTGCGCGCCCTCGAGGTCGCGTGCCAGCAGGAAGGCCACCTCCGGTTCGCAACGAGGCTGGATGTAATTCGCAACCGTCAGCGGCTCACCGATGTCGAGCTGCATGTCGGCGGTGAGCCAGCCATAGATCGGGGAGTCGACCTTCATCTGCTGCTGCTTGGCGACGCTGGTCAGTCCCAGCTTGGCTCCCACGACCTGCGCGCCCTGGGCCACCCGCGCTTCGACCAGTGCGTCCTGAACGGTGTAGGCAGTGGCGACGTCGAGCCAGGGAACTGTTTTGGTCAGCGGGTTCGTAGCGGTGCGATCACGCACCGCATCGAGCAGGGTGCGAACCAGTGGAGCTGTATCGAGCGTGGTGCCGAGATCGGCTGTGTCGGTCATGCCTGTGCCTCCGCGTGCTTGCGAGCCAGCTCGACGGCTACGTCGATGATCATGTCCTCCTGGCCGCCGACGACCTTGCGACGTCCCAGCTCCAGCAGGATGTCGGCCTGCGAGACGCCGTACCTTTCGGCGGCCCGCTCGGCGTGCAGCAGGAATGACCCGTAGACACCGGCGTAGCCGAGCAGCAGCCCCGCGCGGTCGATGACCTGCTGCCGCGGCATGATCGGCCGCACGATGTCCTCGGCGACGTCCATCAGCGCTAGAGCATCGACGCCAGTGGCGATCGCGTACTTGTCGCACACAGCCGCGAGAATCTCCGTCGGGCAGTTCCCCGCACCAGCGCCGAGTCCTGCGCTGGTGCCGTCGAGGTTGCCGGCGCCCTCCTCGAAGGCAGCGATCGAGTTGGCCACAGCCATCGACAAGTTGTTGTGCGCGTGCAATCCCACCGGGACGTCGAGCCCGTCCACGAGGGTCGCGATGCGGGCTCGTACGTCTGCCGTAGTCATCGCCCCTGCCGAGTCCGCGATGTAGACCGCGTCGGCACCGTAGGACTGCAGCAGCTTTCCCTGCTCCAGCAACCCCTCCGGGGTGTTCATGTGGCTCATCATCATGAAGCCGATGGCTTCCATGCCCAGCTGCTTGGCCAGCTTGATGTGCTGCTCGGTGATATCGGCCTCGGTGCAGTGCACGGCGATCCGCGCCACCTCGACACCGAGCTCCTGGACGTCCTTGAGGTCCTCGGCCACCCCGATGCCGGGCAGCAGCATGCACGCGATCTTCGCGTCGGTGGTCGCTTCGACCGCACGAGCGATCAGCTCCTTCTCGTCCACCGCAGAGAAGCCATAGTTGAACGACGAGCCGCCAAGGCCGTCCCCGTGGGCGATCTCGATCACCTGCACGCCCGCCTGATCGAGTCCGCGCACGATCGCGATGACCTCGTCGGCCGTGTATTGATGCGAGATCGCGTGCGAGCCGTCGCGCAGGGTGGAGTCGATCAGCCGGAACGCCGGCGCAACGCCGGTGGTGCGTTCGGTCACTGCCTCCGCGGCGGTCATGCCGAAACCCCCGCATCGGCGAGGGCCATTGCTTCGCCGACCCGGACCGCGGCGGCCGTCATGATGTCGAGATTCCCCGCATAGGTTGGCAAGAAGTCACCTGCCCCTTCGACCTCGAGAAGCACGACACTTCGATAGGGCACCTCACCCCCCGGGGTGTGGAACGGCCCCTGCTCGATGACCGGCGGCTGCTTCAGGCGGTAGCCGGGCACGTACTTGGCAACATCAGCGACCATCGCCTCGATCGACGCGAGCACGGCGTCGTGGTCCGTGCCCTCCGGAAGACCGCAATAGACGGTGTTGCGCATCAGGATGGGTGGGTCCGCGGGGTTGAGGATGATGATCGCCTTGCCCCGCTCGGCGCCACCGACCTCCTCCAGTGCGCGGGCGGTGGTGCGGGTGAACTCGTCGATGTTCTGGCGGGTGCCTGGGCCAGCCGAGGCCGACGCCACCGTTGAGACCATCTCGGCGTAGGGGACCCGCGTCACTCGGCTGACCGCTGCCACCATCGGCGTCGTTGCCTGACCACCGCACGTGACCATGTTCACGTTCGGCGCGTCTAGATGCTCCTCGAGGTTGACCGAGGGGATGACCTTTGGCCCCCGAGCGGCCGGAGTCAGGTCCACGGCCTTGATCCCCAAATCCGCCAACACCTTCGCGTGCCTGACATGGACGTAGGCGCTGGTCGCGTCGAACACCAGGCGGACGTCCTGCGGGTGCTCAGTCACCCAGTCGATGCCGTCTGCCGGAGCCTCGATCCCGAGACTTCGGGCCCTGGCCAGTCCCTCGCTCGCGGGGTCGATTCCGATCAGTGCCACGAGGTCGAGCACCTCGGAACGACCGAGCTTGATCATCAAGTCAGTGCCGATGTTGCCCGATCCGATGATCGCGCAGGGATATCCCATGAGCAGTCCTCTCAGATGATCCGCACCGAGACCGGCCCGAGCCGGTCGAAGTCGGCCCGATAGACCTCGCCGGCGGCGACCGGCACCGCCGCGTGCAGCGCTCCGGTCATGACGACCTGGCCAGCCGACAGCGATCCGCCGAAGTGGTTCAGCGTGCGCACCAACCACGCCACCGCCTCAGCGGGATTTCCGAGCGCCGCCGCACCAGCGCCCGTCGCGATGACGTCACCGCCGCGACTGAACACCATGCCCAGAAGACGAAGGTCGATGTCGTCCAACGGCACCGCCCGCCCGCCCAAGACGATCGCGCCGCTGCTGGCCATGTCAGCCACGGTGTCGGCCAGGGTGATCTTCCAGTCAGCGATCCGGCTGTCGACCAGCTCGAGCGCTGCCACGGCGCCCTCAGTGGCGCGCAGCACATCCACCGCTGCGCAGTCAGGACCGGCGAGGTCGTCGCCGAGAACCAGGGCGATCTCTGCTTCCAACCGCGGCGCGATGAAGTCACTGGCCTCGACGGCAGCCGCGTCAGCGCGGACGTGGGAAGCCATGACTGGTGCGAAATCGGGTGAATCGACACCTAGCAGCTGCTGCATCGGTGCGCTTGTCAGCCCTAGCTTGTAGCCCACTACTCGATCACCGGCGTCAAGATAACGCCGCACCACGCCCTGCTGAACCGAATAGGCATCGGCCAGCGACAGGTCCGGATCCGCAACGGTGAGGGGGGCGATCGCGACGCCCGTACGTCTGGCGGCGTAGACGGCGTCTGCCAACGCATCTGCCCGCTCGGTCGTCAGCGCCATACCTTGACCGTAGGGGATCAGCGCATTGAGCCCCAGGGCGAGTCCGAGGTTCGGACTGCGCCCAGCACGGCAGGGTCAGGCCGAGATGAGGTAAGACTCCAGACGCCGGTTGAGCGCGTCGAGCGTCGCGCGGATCACGGCCTGCCGTACGTCTTCGCGAATCGGACTGATCCCGGTCAGGCGCTCGGCGCCGCGACGGGTCACCATCGAGATCTCGACCACCACAGCGCGGTCTGAACCCAGCGCCGGTGTCTCGAGATGCTCGAGCTCGAGACGCATGCCCGGCCCGACACATTCCTCGATGGCCCGAAGGGTGGCCACAGCTACCGAGCGGTGAACCGAGGTCGGAGTGGCCGCCCCGTCAGCCCGACCGGTCCAGCGCAGGTCACCAAACTGGAGGGTCACTTCCGACTGGACCCCGAGATCCGCCGCGACCAGTTGCATGCGCTCGATGAGCAGGCGTGGTCCGCGCTGGTCCTCCACGGTGCGCAGGTCAACGGTGCGATCCGTTTCGAGCGTTGCAGCTGGTTCTGGCTCTGGCTCTGGCTCTGGCTCTGGCTCTGGCTCTGGCTCTGGCACGGGCTCGGCGGCCGCCCACCACCACGGGCGGGCCGACTCCTGCCCGGCTCCGGCGAGGCCGGAAGGTCCCAACCCCCGACCCTGGTCCACGTCCTCCGGCTCATCATCATTGCCGGCCGCATCATCGTTGCCGGCGTCCGGCGCAGGGTCGTCGCTCGGCTCGGTGCCGTAGTCCGACGGCTGATAGCCGACCCAGGGATCTGGCGATTGCCCAGAAGTTGCCGGCCCAGCCGTGAATGACTCTGCAGGCGACGGCTCGGCCTCCTCGGCCGGAGACGGCACGGCAGACAGTCGCACGGGGGCAGTCTCGTCCACGACCGACACGTTGTCGGTGTCGACGGCCAGACCGAAGTGCTCACGCAGAATGCGGTTCACGGCGGTGGCCACAGCCACCTCGTCGGCCCCAGGTTGCAATGAAAGATGCAAGGTTCCCGCCCCCCCGGCGCGCCGGTCGGGGGTGATGGTGGCATCGGCCACCCCGTCGACGGCACGCAGTGCCGCAACGACGTCCGCCGGTGTCCCGGGGCCCCCCTCGGTCATGACATCGAGTGTGACAGGTGGGACTCTAGGATGCTCTGCGTGACCGTCGCTTTCCCCCGGACGGCGCATCCTCAGCGGAGACCTGCTCCGACTCGTCACTCTCCGTGTTCGACTTAGCCGTCTTTGCTATCTCCCCACGAGACTTCTTGGCTGCCGCGACACTGGCCCGCAGGGCGGCCATCAGATCGACGACCGAGCCGTCGTCTTCGGACTCGACGGAGGCTGCGACCACTTCACGACCCTCGACCTTGGAGTCGATGAGCGTTTGAACTGCCTCTCGATAGCTGTCGTTGTAGGCCGCCGGGTCGAACTCCCCCGACAAGGCGGTGATGAGCGACTCGGCCATCTTCATCTCGGCGGGCTTCACCTCGACGTCCTCGTCGAGGAACCCGAACTCCGGGGTCCTGATCTCATCGGGCCACAGCATCGTCTCCAAGACGATCACCCCTTCGCGCACCCGAAGAGTCGCCAGCGTCTCGCGCTGCCGCAGGGCAACCTTCACGATGGCGATCCGATCCGAGGCCTCGAGCGCCTCGCGCAGCAGTACGTAGGGCTTGACGCCGATCTGTTCGGGTTCGAGGTAGTACGACTTCGCGAAGTAGATCGGGTCAACCTCCTCCGCCGGGACGAACTGCAACACCTCGACGGTCTTCTGCGTGGCCAGCGGCAAGTCGGCGAAGTCCTCGTCGGTCAGCACCACCGTCTCGCCCGTGGGCAGCTCGAAACCCTTGGCGATCTCTGAGTACGGGACCTCGGAGCCGTCCGCCTCGGCGACGCGGCGGTAGCGGATCCGGCTGCCGTCGCTGCGCCGCACCTGGTGGAAGGCCACGTCCTTCTCCTCAGTGGCAGAGAACAGCTTCACCGGGATCGTCACCAGCCCGAAGGAGATAGCGCCCTTCCAGATCGTTCGCATCCATCGAGGGTAAGCGGGTCGACCGATGTCCGCCACGGACTAGCCAAAAGCGACATCGACCCGTCACGAGCCATCGCCGGGTAGCGTCCAATCGTGGCTGGTGAGCGGATACCCGTCGAGGTGGACGGTCGGCGCCTGAGCCTGTCCAATCTCGACAAGGTTCTCTATCCGTCGGTAGGGATGGTCAAGGGCGAGGTCATCGACTACTACACCCGCATCGCCCCGGTGCTGCTCCCGCACATCCGGGGTCGCGCCATGACGTTCACTCGGTGGCCCGACGGCGTGGAGGGCAAGTCGTTCTTCGAGAAGAACGCGCCGCGTCACACGCCGGATTGGGTGCGGACGGTACGGCTGCCCGCGCCGGGCTCAGGCATGAACCGAGACACCATCGACTACGTCGTCGTCGACGACCTGCCGACCCTGGTCTGGGCAGCCAATCTCGCGGCGCTAGAGCTGCATGTGCCGCAGTGGACCGTCGAGGCGGATGGGACCCCGAACGATCCCGACCTTCTGGTCTTCGACCTCGACCCCGGACCGCCGGCGACGATCGTCGAGTGCGCCGAGGTCGCCCTCCTGCTTCGTCAGGAGCTCGACGAGCTGGACCTCGCGGCATCGCCGAAGTCCAGTGGCAGCAAGGGGATGCAGCTCTATGTGCCGGTGAGTCCCACTCCGGCGGACCGGACGAGTGCCTTTGCCAAGGAGCTCGCCCAGCGACTCGAGGCCGCCCGCCCAGAACTGGTCGTTTCCCGGATGACCAAGAATCTGCGCTCGGGCAAGGTCTTCGTCGACTGGTCGCAGAACAACGCCGCCAAGACGACCATCGCGCCCTACTCCTTGCGGGCTCGACCAGAACCAACTGTTTCGACACCGCTCACCTGGGCGGAGGTAGAGGGGTGCCAGAGAGCCGACGATCTGCGGTTCACGGCGGCGGAGGTCCTCGAACGGGTCGAGGACCAGGGCAATCTGCTGGCCGAACTCCTCAACCCCGATCGACCCGCGCTGCCGGGCTTGGCGCGGGAATGATTCCGCCGACATGCGCGAAGGCCGCCCGCGCGACGTCTCCGTCGAACGTGCGGCCTTCGCTCTCTGCTCCCGGCGCACCTGCACAGCACACCCGGAGCGGCTGAGGGCGGCTGAGACGCTCAGCCGATCATGTGGTGCTGACGTCGCTCCCGAGGGTGACGCTAGCGGTGGCCTCTTTCCCGTTGCGCACGTAGGTCAAGGTGACCTGGTCACCTGGCGCTTCGGAACGGATGGCCGCGATGAGTCCTTCGGCTCCGTCGATGACGCGACCGTCGATCTTGGTGACGACATCTCCGGACCTCAGCCCGGCCTTGTCAGCGGCGCTGCCGGCCGTGACATCTCCGAGTACCGCACCGTGCCCAGTCTGCGCGTCGCCCACGGTGGTGCCCAACCGAGCGTGAGTGGCGCTGCCCGAATCGATCAGCTGCTGCGCGATGCGCGTCGCCTGGTCGACGGGGATGGCGAAGCCAAGGCCGATGCTTCCGCTTTGCTGTCCCGTGGCGCCGCCGAGCGTCGCGATGGCCGAGTTGACACCTACCAGGTGCCCGGACATGTCCACAAGGGCGCCTCCGCTGTTGCCGGGGTTGATCGCGGCGTCGGTCTGGATCGCCTCGAAAACGGCTGCCTCAGAACCCTGCTCGCCGGCCGTGACGGGCCGGTGCAGCGCACTCACGATGCCCTCCGTAACGGTGCCGGACAGGCCGAGTGGCGAGCCGACGGCGAGAACTTGATCGCCTACAGCGAGATCTGCCGACTTGCCCAGGGTGATAGCCGTGAGGTCGTTCAGGCCATCGACCTTGAGCACCGCGAGGTCGGTCGTTGGATCCGTTCCGACGATGGTCGCAGTGGCACTGCGACCGTCCTGCAGGGTGACGGTGAGCGAACCGCCGTTCTCACCGAGCACCGCGACGTGGTTGTTGGTCAGGATGTGGCCGTCGGTGTCGAGGATGATTCCCGAACCTTCGCCGCCTTGTCCTTGGATCGAGACCACGCTGGGGAGTACGGCTGCCGCGACGGAGGCCACCGTCCCTTCCGCGCGGACCGGCGCTGCCGGGGTGGTCGTGGACTGGCTCAGCGTGGTGGAGGAGGCCTTCGGCGATTCTCCGGCATCGGTAGCGACGAGGATCGCGCCGGTGCCAGCAGCACCGACCAGCAAGCCCGCAGCCAGGGCGAAGGCGACGGCCTTTCGCGAGCGCTTGCCCTGCTGCACAGGACCCTTGTCCGCACTCACATCTGCGGCTGGCGCCGCCCACGTGGCAGCGAACGGGAGGCCGGGAAGCGGTTCGGTCTGCCCGGCCGAGGAGATCAACTCTGCCTCCGGAGCCTGCATCGACGCCTCCGTCGGCGACGGCGGTGGCCCGGGCGGCGTCGCGAACGGCGTCAACGGCTGGGCTTCGCCCGAGTCAGCTGGCGTCTGCGGCGTGGAGGGGGTGGCCGGCGTGGGGGGTGTGGTGTCAGGCGTCTCAGTCATGGGTCGAGGATGCTGGAGCCGCCTGAGACCTCCCTGAGAGCAGGCAGTGGCCCGGCTAAGAAACCCCAGGAAGCGTCTCGGGAACTGTCCCAGGGCCTGTCCCAGGGCCTGTCCCAGGGAGTGTCATCGTCAACTCGGCGCCACCCTGACTGGAACGCCCTGCTGAGACCGAACCGAGGTGTCGTTGAGCGGCCTGCGAGACGATGGCCAACCCCAGCCCTGACCCAGTCATCGACCGAGCGTCTGTTGAGCGGTAGAAACGGTCGAAGACGTGCGGGAGATCGCGTTCGGCGATTCCCGGGCCCTGGTCGCCCACGCTCAGTCGACCTCCGTGCAGGCGGACTGAGACGGTGCCGCCTTCGGGACTCCATCTGGCAGCGTTGTCCAAGAGGTTGGTGACGGCTCGCTCCAGCAGCGCCGGATCGCCGATCATGGCCCACGGCTCGACGGCAACGTCGAAGGTGAGCCCCGGCGCCCGGCGCCGTACCCGAGTCACCGCACGGTCCACCACGTCCATGAGGTCCATCGGTTCAGCGACGGTCTCGGGCGGGTCTTCTCGGGCGAGCTCGACGACGTCACCGACGAGAGAACTGAGCTCCTCGACCTGAGCCCGGACGTCGTCCAGCAGCGCCGCGCGATCCTGGGCAGGAAGTCCGACGCCTCCGGCCGCCAGGGTTGCATCGGACTGCGCCAGCAGGTCGAGATTCGTGCGCAAGCTGGTCAGCGGTGTCCGCAGCTCGTGCCCAGCATCGGCCACGAGGCGCCGCTGCTGATCTCGGGACAGGGCCAAGGCCCCAAGCATGTCGTTGAACGTCGTCGCCAACCGTGCGAGCTCGTCCTGCGGAGCGCCCTCGGGGATGTCGAGCGGCTCGGGGATCCCCGTGCGACTCACCCGCTCGGCCGCCTTGGTCAACCTCTCCACGGGACGCAGCGTTGCCTGTGCCACGAGCATGCCGGCCAGAGCCGCCAGTCCGACGCCGACCAGACCGACGAGGAGCAGCACAAGAGCGAGGCGGTGCAAAGTCCGGTGCAGCTGCTCGGTGGACTGCGCCAGAACCAGCGCACAACCGCCGACGCACTGCGGGACGGGCACCGCAGCCACCCGCACCTCCTGGCCAGTGCCGTCAGTGGCAGTGCGCAAGGACTGATCGACGGTCCCGCGGGCGACCGCCAGCTCGGCCGGCCCAAGCGGTGGCTGTACGCCACCTTCGGCGAAGAACGGCCGACCGCCCGACGCGAGGATGGCGATCTCGACATCACCGGAGGCGAGGGCAGCCGCAGGGACGTTGACCAATAGCTCCGGGTTCGCCAGCGGAGACGTCACGGCTGCCTGCGCCCTGCCGACCAACCCGGCGTCCAGCTGCGCCCACAGCTGAGTGCTCACCGTGACGTAGGCAGCTACCGCGACCAGCGCCACGGCACAGGCCACCGCCAGCGCGACCAGCATGGCCACCCGGGTCCGAAGGCTCATCTGAGGCTCATCGACCGCTCATCGGTCACGGTGGTCGATGGCTGACCGATCGTTCACGGGGCCGTCTCGCGCAGCACATACCCAACGCCTCGCACCGTGTGGATCAAACGATCCTGGCCCGCCTCTTCGG
The DNA here is from genome assembly GCA_963819985.1 of uncultured Actinomycetota bacterium. Classification (GTDB taxonomy): domain Bacteria; phylum Actinomycetota; class Actinomycetes; order DATJPE01; family DATJPE01; genus JANPBY01. Next base: position 69,114 of record CAWFYH010000005.1, read on the forward strand.
TCTTTCGACGCAGGTAGCCGACGTAGACCTCCAGGGAGTTGGCGGTCGTCGGAAAGTCGAATCCCCAGACCTCCTCCAGGATCAGCGCACGGGACAGCACCCGGCGAGGGTGGTGAAGGAACAGCTCCAGGAGCGAGTACTCCGTGCGGGTGAGCCGCAGGGAATGGCCCGCTCGCGTCACTTCTCGGGTCACCGGGTCGAGGGTCAGGTCGGCGAAGGCGAGGACCTCGTCGGCGGGATCGCCATCGGCGGAGCGGGTCCGACGGAGCAGCGCGCGCAGCCTGGCCAGCAGCTCTTCCAGGGCGAAGGGCTTCGGAAGATAGTCATCGGCGCCGGCATCGAGTCCGGCCACGCGGTCGGATACGGCATCTCGTGCGGTCAGCATGAGCACGGGAATGTCGTTGCCCTGCGTGCGCAGCGCCCGGCAGGTCTGCAGACCATCCAGCTTCGGCATCATGACGTCAAGGATCACCGCGTCCAGGTCAGCGTCTGCCAGCGCCCGAAGCGCCTGCTCGCCGTCGTCAGCGGTCTCCACGTCGTAGCCGTTGAAGGCGAGTGAGCGTCGCAGAGCGTCACGAACCGCCGGGTCATCGTCTGCCACCAGGATGCGCACGATCGCGATGCTACGCAGGCTACCCACCGGTAGGCTCGCACGTCGTGACCGCCACCAACGGCCCCACCATGGCCACGGGGCCAGCAGGGGGCAGCCGTAGCGCCCGCCTTCCGCGCTCCGCCCGCCGCGCCCAGCTCCTCGACGCCGCCCGCGAGGTCTTCGTCCAACAGGGCTACCACGCGGCGGCGATGGACGACATCGCCGACCGAGCAGGCGTCTCCAAACCAGTTCTCTACCAGCATTTCCCCGGCAAGTTCGAGCTCTACCTCGCCCTGCTGGACGAAGGCACCGAACGGATGATCGACAAGGTGCGGGAGGCGCTGGAATCCACCACCGACAACAAGTTGCGGGTGCACGCCACGATCGCCGCCTACTACGACTTCGTCGACGGGAATGGCGGCGCTTTCCGGCTCATCTTTGAGTCCGACCTCACCTCCCAACCGGAGGTCCGCGAGCGGGTCGACGCGGCCAACCGCCGGTGCGCCGAGCTCGTCACCGAGGTCATCGCCGAGGATGCGGGGCTGTCTTCCCACGAGGCGCACCTGCTCGCGGTAGGTCTGATCGGGCTCGCCCAGGTGAGTGCTCGCTCCTGGCTCGACGCGGACGCACCGGTGGATCGGGAGACAGCCGTACGACTGATGTCGTGGCTGGCCTGGCGAGGAATCGGCGGGTTCCCGCGCACCACATGATCAGCGCGCGCCTCCGGGCTGCGTAAGGTTGAGCCGAAGTACGACAACGGAGGTCTGCGTGGAGGTCAAGATCGGCGTCAAGGGCACGCCGCGTGAGCTGGTTCTCGAGTCCGAGAGCAGCGCTGAGGAGATCACGGCCACCGTGACCGCGGCGCTGTCGACCGAGCACGGCGTCTTCTCCCTGAGCGACGCGCGGGGTCGCCAAGTCCTCGTCCCGGCGGAAAAGCTGGCATATGTCGAGATCGGTGAAGCGGAGACGCGAAAGGTCGGCTTCGGAGCGATCTAGCTCCAGATCACGAATGGGTCGCGACCACCGGACCTGCCGCGCGCCTGACCGGAACCGGACAACCGCCGTGAGAGCGTGCAAATCGTGTCCACGAGCGTGTCCGGTCGGCTTCGACTGGTCTTCGATCCCACGGGGGACGAGCTGGCGGCCGCCCGTGCCTGCGAGGCCGAGATCTTCTTGCAGTGGTACGGAAACACCCACGACCAGCTGGCCGACGAGTACGGACCGTACGAGCCGGTCTCGACCTTTCTTGCCGCCCTCGACGATGAGGGGGTCGCCCAAGGAGTCGCGCGGCTGATCAGCCCTAACCCCTCGGGATTGAAATCCCTCGACGACCTTGCCCGCCCTCCGTGGCAGGTCGATGGGACCAGAAGCGCTGCGGCAGCCGAGCTGGATCTGACCTCGACGTGGGACGTTGGCACGCTAGGCATCCGGCGGCAGAGCGGACCGAACCGCGTCCATGCCGCGGCGGCCGTCTATCACGGTCTCGTCGTGGCGGCCAGAGCCAACCACGCGCGCTCGTTCGTCGCCATCCTCGACGACCGCTACCGGCGACTGCTCTACTCCATGGGCCTGCACCTGCACACCTTGCCCGGCGCCAGCTCGGGAACCTATCTCGGCTCACCGCAGAGCACTCCGGTCTACGCCCACTTCGGTGCCCTGCTCGATCACCAGCGACGCATCGCACCCGAGGCGCACCGACTGATCACGCTCGGCGAAGGACTTGACCTGGTGACCCCGGTTCCGCAGGCCTTCCTGCTGCGACCCCGGGTCGTCGATCTACGGTCAAGGATGCTTCGATCAGTCGAAGAAGTGCCGAGCTCGATTGGACGGCGCAGCAGCCAGTCCGGCTGACCACTGGCGCACCCAAGGACCCAGCTCGGTGGCTGCCATCGGCCGCGCTACATGGATGCCCTGCAAGACATCAACGCCCATCGCGATGAGCTCAGCAGCTGTCTCGGCGTCCTCGACGCCCTCAGCCACCATCCGCAGCCCCATGGCATGCGCCATCTGCATCGTCGAGGTGACGATGACCCGACTCCTGGCATCCGAGCGGATCGTCGCGACGAACGACCGGTCCATCTTGAGCTCCTGTACCGGAAGGTCACGCAGGTAGGCCAGCGACGAGAATCCCGTGCCGTAGTCGTCGATCGACACCTGGATGTCGTTCTCCCGCAACTCGAGGATCATCTCTCTCGCCCGTTCCGGGTCGGACAGGAAGGAGTCCTCGGTCACCTCGACGAGCAGCGTCTCCGGTCGCAGTTCCGCTTCCTGCACGGATTCGAAGAGTCGGGGTAGCAGGCTGCCGCTCATCAGCTCCGGTGGAGCACAGTTCATGGCCACCCGGAAGTCGAAACCACTGTCCATCCACCGTCTGGCGTCGGTGACGACCCGGTGGGCCACGGCCTCAGACAACGCGAGCATCAGCCCGGATCGACGCGCATCCGGCAAGAAGTGCAGCGGCTGCATGAGGCCGTGCGTCGGATGCTCCCACCGCACCAGCGCCTCGACGCCCGTGATGTGCTGGGTGGCTGCGTCCATCTGCGGCTGATACCAGACGACGAGCTGATCCTCAGAGATTCCCCGTCGCAGCTCCTCGGACATCCGCAGCCGCTGCCGCGAGAAGCCGTCACGGGCAGCGTCGTAGAGCAGGGTCCCCGACCGGGTCACCTTGGCTTCATACATCGCGACGTCCGCGCGGCGAAGCAGGTCTGTGGCTCCCGTGTCGCCCGCTCCGCGGACGGTCACCCCGATCGAAGCCCGGATGGCGAGCTCGAGTCCGTCGATCTGTAGCGGTTCCAGCAGGCTGTCCCGAAGCTCGTGGGCGATCTCGAGAAGTCGGATCGGATCGTCCTCCCTGACCAGGACCGCGAACTCGTCGCCTCCCAGCCGCGCCACGGATCGGTCCGGCCGGGAGAACGAGCGCATCCGGTCGGCCGCCGCGCGGAGCACTGCATCGCCGGCAGCATGGCCGAGGCTGTCGTTGATGTCCTTGAAGCCGTCGAGGTCGAGCAGCATCAGCGCAAGGGGGCGCCCGTCGATGAAACCGAGCTGCAGATCTTGCAGGACCGAGCGCCGGTTCGGCAGGCCGGTGAGCTCGTCGGTGCGTGACAGTCGCAGGGCTTCGGCCGATCCCTGCGCCTCGCGCAACGCAAGCACCAGGCGCCAACCCGAGGCAATCAAGGTGATGACCGCGGGAACGGTCACGTACCACGCCGCGGCCCCGCTGGGCCGAAACGCCAGCGCGAGCAGGGCGATCAAGGCGGCGCCCAGGAGCATGCTGGAGTGCTGCCGGTTCTCTACTGGTACGTCAAAGACTCGATGCCGCATGCACGCTGCCGTGGCGATGAGCGCGAACGCGACGCCGTACAACAAGTCGATGACGACGTTCGAGACGTACGTCGACGAGGCCAGGTTGAGGGCGAGGCTGGAGTCGGCCACGGCCAACGCGAAGAGCCCCGCGACCAGCATGCCGGTGCGTCGTGAGCGGTCCCGCAGCCGTAGCACAGCCTGGGCGATGACCATGATGGCCAAGACCACGTCGATCAGCGGGTAGAGCAGGGCCAGGAGCAACGCCATGCCCTCGGCGGGGAAGCGCGTGGCCACCGGCGTGAGGACAACCGCAGCCGCAACGGTCGCCACCCCACCGCACACCACCGTCGTCTCCAGCCAGATCGAGCCGGGGTGGGAGGTCCGTCGACGAGCATCGAGCAGGAGGAAGGTAGCGATGCCGAGATAGGAACTGAGGAACAGCCACTCACCGGGCGCGGGGAACGTCGTCGCCTTGAGATTCTCACCCGCGGTGAGAGCGGCCGAGCCGACGGCCCACAGGCACAGCCCGACAGCCAGCGAGATCATGGCCGGTCGGCGGTTGCGGTGGACGACAGCTCCGACGATCACCTGGGCGACGATGGCCACGAAGAAGACTGCGAGCATCGCGAGGAGCAAACCCTGCGAGGAGTCCGCCGTCCCGAGGATCTCGACGACGAGCGCGGTCGGAAGTCCGACAGCCAGGACACCCCAGGAAACGAGCGCCAGCCGCCTCATGGCACGCACGCTCGCGCGCGTGGCGTCCCGGCGTTGCGCCCCCACGGCTCTCCTCCCCACGGCAGCCCGGAGCGCTCAGGGCGGTCGAACGAGCCGGGCGTGCTCTTCCCTGATCGGGACATCGGCACTCGACGTGGCCAACCTGAGCGCTGCGAGCGATCAGGCGGAGAGCCCCAACGACTGCATCCGCTGGGTGTGATTCTCGGTCAGCCGCGTGAACATCCGCGAAAGGCTGGCCAGATCGAACGCCGGCTGACCGGATGGTCCCATCCCTCCGACGATCAAGGTGACGAGCGCGTCCCTGTCGGCTGCGACGCGCTGGGCTTGGCTCAGCATCTCGCCAACGAGCCGGCGTCCCCACAGAGCCAGCCGGCCCGCCACCCTAGGGTCGGCGGCGATGGCCGCCCGGACTCGATCCACCGCGAAGTCGGAATGTCCGGTGTCGGCGCAGACATCGAGCACCAGGGCTTGCGTCTGCGGATCCAGATAGGCCGCCACCTCGCGATAGAAGTCCTGGCCGATCCCGTCACCGACATAAGCCTTGACCAGGCCTTCGAGCCAGTCCGCTGGCGTCGTGGAGTCATGGAAGCCGTCGATGCCGGCGATGAATGGGGCCATGGCCTCCTCGGGGTCGGACCCCAGGTCGACCAACCTGTCCCACAGCGCCACGAAATGACGATGCTCGGCGACGGACATCCCCGCGAGCTCAGCCTTGTCCCCAACCGTCGGGGCGAGAGCAGCATCGGCCGCGAGACGCTCGAATGCGCTGAGCTCGCCGTAGGCGAGGACACCGAGCAGATCCACGACCGCGGCCCGATAGGCCTCGTCGGCCAGTGGGTCGCCCATCGCCTCGCTGCTCATCGCTTCGTCACTCATCCGACCTCATCGCCCATGTCACAGAGCGTAGGCCAGGCAAACCAAGACCAGCCGATACACTGCTCGAGTACTCGTGAGCGCGGGCGCGACTCCGACCAAGCACCTATGGCATGTGGGCGCCCTCCGGTACTAGACACACCTCCGGGTGGCGCAGCCCCGCCTCCGCGCTCGATCGCACACGAATCGAATAGAGGCGTTTCCCCTGACCACCTTCCGTGACCTCGGGGTCCTACCCGAGACCTGCGACGCCCTCGAGGCCGTCGGCATCACCGAACCCTTCGCCATCCAAGAGCAGACCCTCCCGGTCGCGATGTCCGGCAACGACGTCATCGGCCAGGCCAAGACCGGCACCGGGAAGACCTTGGGCTTCGGCATCCCATTGCTGCAGCGGGTGTCGGGCCCCCAAGACGCGACCTTCGCCGACCTGCCGGATCCGGGGAAGCCGCAGGCCCTCGTGGTCGTCCCCACGCGCGAGCTTTGCGTGCAGGTCACACGCGACATCACGACCGCCGGCTCGCGGCGGGGCGTGCGCGTCATGGCGGTGTACGGCGGACGCGCGTATGAGCCACAGATCGAAGCCCTGCGCAAGGGAGTCGAGGTCGTCGTCGGCACACCGGGACGGCTCATCGACCTGGCCAACCAGCGGCACCTCGATCTGGGCCACGTGCGGATGCTCGTGCTCGACGAGGCAGACGAGATGCTCGACCTCGGCTTCCTGCCCGACGTCGAGCGCATCCTGCGCTTCATCCCAGATGGTCGCCAGACCATGTTGTTCTCGGCCACGATGCCCGGCCCGGTCATCTCTCTGGCGCGCCAGTACATGACTCAGCCGACGCACATCCGGGCTCACGACCCCGAGGACTCGGGGCTCACCGTCGCCAACGTCGAGCAGCACATATTTCGCGCGCACGCGCTCGACAAGGTCGAGATGCTCGCACGCATCCTGCAGGCCCAAGGACGCGGCCACACGATGGTGTTCTGCCGCACCAAGCGCACCGCCCAGAAGGTGTCCGACGAGCTGGCCACTCGCGGGTTCGCCTCCGGCGCCGTCCACGGCGACCTAGGGCAGGGCGCTCGAGAGCAAGCCCTTCGCGCCTTCCGCAACGGCAAGGTCGATGTTCTCGTCGCCACCGATGTCGCAGCCCGCGGCATCGACGTCGAGGGCGTGACACACGTGGTGAACTACCAGTGCCCGGAGGATGAGAAGACCTACCTGCACCGGATCGGACGGACGGCGCGGGCCGGTGCTTCCGGCACGGCCGTGACCTTTGTCGACTGGGATGACATCCCGCGCTGGACCTTGATCAACAAGGCCCTCGGGCTGGACTTCGAGAGCCCGGCGGAGACGTACTCGACGTCGGACCACTTCTACGACGCGTTGGACATCCCGCGGCACGTCACCGGCAAGCTGCCGCGCAGCTCACGCACCGCGGCCGGCCTCGACGCCGAGGCGGTCGAGGATCTCGGGGAGACCGGGAAGGTCGCACGCGGGCGCTCGACCGGCGCCAGCTCGTCGAGCGGTCATCAGGCGCACAGCGAGGACAAGCCCAAGGCAGCTCACCGACCACGCAAGCGGTCTGGGTCTCGGCAACGCACGCGCGGCGGTACTCCGGTGGCGAGCAATCAAGGCTCAGCCGACTCACCGACCTCGGCAGTGCAGGGTGAGTCCGGTCAGGCTGAGGCGGGCACGAGCACCGGGCGCCGCCGCCGTCGTGGTGGTCGGGGGCGCGGCCGAGGCGCGGGAGCCAATGCACCCTCGGGCAACGCCAACAGCGCCACCACCCCCGACACCGCCAGCAGTGCGAGCGACCCCGTAGCGTCCGACTAGAGCCTGATCCCTAGCCGGACCCACGTCCGGCGACGGCAGGCCGGGCAACGCATCCACGACGCGTAGGGGCTGCGCAGCACGGGCAGGTGCAGAGACGGAAGCGCCGCCACCAACGCGGCGCGGAGGCCGACGACACTGGTCTGCTGGCAGCCAGGGCACTCGATCGTGACGGCACCGAACGACGGCGGCTCGGCAACGGTGCTCCACAAGCGGCTACGGCCATCCTGGTCGGGAGGTGCATCGCCTCGGACAGTGGCCGGATCGGCCTCGTCGTAGATGTTCGGCGGAATTCGATCGAACCCCGCCGGACGCGTCATACGCCGACCCCGACCGACATGGTTCCTTCGGACAGCCGGCGGGCGTGCGCGCGGTAAGCCTCCGAACCCTTGGATCGGCGAGCGGTCGAGAGAACCGACCGGCCGATTGCCGGAGCCTCCGCGAACCGGATCGACTTGGGAATGGGCGGCTCGAGCACTTCGAGGCCGTAGCGCCCACTGACATCGTCGAGCACCGCGCGAGAGTGGTTGGTGCGACCGTCGAACAGCGTTGGAAGAACGCCGAGCACCTCGAGATCACGGTTGGTCCGCTTCTGCACCTCCCGCACGGTGTCGAGCAGATGCCCAACACCTCGGTGGGACAGCGTCTCGCACTGCAGCGGGATCAACACGGTGTCCGCGGCGGTCAGGGCATTGAGGGTGAGCACACCGAGAGAGGGACTGCAGTCGAGCAGCACAAAGTCGTAGTCGGGCAGCACCGGCTCGAGCGCCTCGGCGAGGACGTACTCCCGACCGGTGCGCATGAGCAGGTGCGCCTCCGCCCCGGCCAGGTCGATCGTGGCCGGCAGGACATCAACGCCGTCCGTGGTCGGCTGGATCGCCAAACCGGCCGCAACCCGCCCCAGGAGCACATCGTGAACCGACAGGTCGAGGTGCTCGGGATCCAAGCCGACGGAGAACGTGAGGCAAGCCTGAGGATCAAGGTCGACAAGGAGAACGCGGCAGTCGAGCTCGACCAGCGCGGCACCCAAGGAGATGACTGTGGTCGTCTTGGCGACGCCGCCCTTCTGGTTCACGACGGCGAGGGTTGAGGTCACGGACCTATTCTGCCCCCTGTGAGCACTCCCCCGTTCCTCGCGCCTCCAACCGGCACCCGAGTGGGTCCCGTCAACACGCCTCGTGGCTCATTCGCGGCATGGGTGATCGACCCTCCGGCCTCCCCCCCTCGTGGAACAGCGGTGCTCGTGCCTGGTTTCACCGGTAGCAAGGAGGACTTCATCGCGATCCTGGCGCCCCTCGCCGGGCAGGGATGGCGGATCGTCACGTACGACCAGCGGGGCCAGTACGAGACGCCGGGAACGCACCAAGACAGCTACTCCCTCGAAGCGCTGGCCGAGGACCTACTCGCCGTGGCAGCGACTGTCGATGACGGCCCGGTTCATGTCCTGGGCCATTCTTTCGGTGGGCTCGTGGCTCGCCAGGCAACGCTGGACCGCCCGGAGGCCGTACGTTCTCTCACTCTGATGGACTCCGGGCCGGGTGGCATCGACGGGCCGACCGCAGAGATCGCGCAGGTCTTCGCGGCGGCCCTCGAGTCGATGCCGATCCAGGATGTCTGGGACGCCAAGGTGGCCTACGACGCGGCGCAGGGACTTCACCTGCCACCGGACGCCGATCTTGCCGCTTTCCTCCGGACCCGCTTCGTCGGGAACGACCCACTCGGGCTCGCAGCGTTCGCGCGACTGCTCATCGCCGCTCCCGACCGCACCTCCGAGCTGCGTGACACGGGGTGCCCGGTGCTCGTGGTCTACGGCGAGAACGATGACGCCTGGTCTCCCGCCCTTCAGACCGACATGGCCGAGCGCCTCGGTGCTCGCCGGTGCGTGATCGCGGGTGCGGGACACAGCCCGGCTGCCGAGGCTCCGGAACAGACGGCACAAGTATTGGGCGAGTTCTGGGCTGATCGGGGATCAGCGGCGTAGCCTGGTGCGAGGTGGGTGGGGATCCCACGGGGTGAACGAAGGGCTCGTCGTGGAGTTGCGCGCGGCGCTCAGCGCCGACCCGAGGCAGGTCGCGGTCGCGCGGCACCTGCTGCGCGGCTATCTTGCTGACGGGGATGCGCTGGACGAGGACGCCTTCGATGTACCGGAGCTGCTGGTCAGCGAGCTGGTGACCAATGCGATCCTGCACGGGGGGCCGCCGGTCGAGCTGCATGCAGCCAGCAACGGATCGTGGATCCGCGTCGAGGTGCGCGACGGCGAACTGCGACCCCCGGTCCTCGAGTCCTCGACGACCGTCGCGGGCACACCCCGGGAGCACGGGCGCGGACTGCAGATGGTGGCCACGCTCGCCGATCGCTGGGGCTGGGACGGCCACCCGACGGGCAAGACCGTCTGGTTCGAGCTCGACTGTCTCTAGCCGACAAGCCGCGGGAGTCGAGAAGCCAGGCTGCCCTGGGACTGATCCAGAGGCGCGGCTGGCAGCGCTCATAGTCTCGTTTGAAAGGCCAGATAGCGGAAATCTCGTGCCGATGGCTACAGACCGAAGTGTTCACGAGAGGTTGAGCATCTTCAACGGTAGCTGGGGCCGCTCATTCGCGGGGTGACTTCGGCCCCGGAGTTCGCTGATCCAGACTGTCGGTGCCTCGTGGTTGACTCGTTTCATCGCTTCAGAGCGCGTGAAGTGATCGGCCTCAGTGCCCACGAGATTCCTGCCTTCAGTGCCCAGGGAAGTTCCCGCCCGATCCGGCGGGTGCCCGACCTCGCAGCTGCTGCGAGGACCCCTTCTCGGCCATGGCTGGAGGTGACCCTCGATGAGCGCACTGGACAGGTTGATGACCGCGATCGACGGCTACATGGCCGAAGACCGCAGCGACCTGTCCGGCACCGAGGCCGCCGAGTCACTGACGGCGTTGACCGCGGGGATCAACCGGCTCACCGGCGCCCAGATCGAGCTCACCGGCCAAGTCGAGAACTCCGGAGTCTGGGGACTGGATGGATCGCGCTCAGCCGCGACCTGGTTGACCGCCCACACCCAGGCCTCCCGGGCCGCCGCCGGGGCCGATCTGAAGCTGGCCCGCACCCTGGCCCGGAACCTACCCATGACCGCGGCGGCTGTGTTGGCCGGTGACCTGCCGGTCGCCCACGCCCGGATCCTGGCCCGGGAATGCACCAAAACAGTGCGGATGCGCGAAACCCTCACCAACCCCCGGCTCGGCGAGCCCCTGCTGCTGGCCTCAGCCGGGATACCGGCCGATGACTTCCTACGCGTCGCCCGGGCCTGGGCGTATCGCGCCGACCCCGACGCCGCCGACGCCGGCTACCGCGAAGACACCGACACCTACCAGTTCGCCCTATCAACCACCACCGGTGGAGTCATCCCACACGGCAAGCTGTCCCCCGACGTCGCCGAGATGCTGCAAACCGCGCTGCGCGCCGAGATCGGCGTCCCCGCCGCCGACGACAAACGCAGCGCCTGGCAACGCCAACACGACGCCCTCGGATCGCTGTCCGCCCGGCTGCTGTCCAACGGCGGCCTGGGCACCACCCACGCGGTGCGCCCGCAGATCGTCGTGCACGTCCCCCTGGCCGCCGCCCTCGCCGCACCCGGCACCCCCGGCATACCGCCGGCGTGGCTGCAAGACTCCCGCACCCCCCTCCCGACCTGCCTGCTCGACCGCCTCGCCTGCGACAGCGACCTCATGCACGCCGTCCTACGTGCCGACGGTGAAGTCCTGCACTTCGGGCGGGCCAAACGGCTGTTCGAAGGACCCCAACGCCGCGCCATGGAAGCCCGTGACGGGCACTGCCGCTACCCGGGCTGCACCGCACCACCCAGCCACTGCGAAGGCCACCACCTGCTCCGCTGGACCCTCGGCGGGGTCACCAACATCGACCAAGGCGCCCTGCTGTGCTGGCACCACCACACCCACGTCCACGCCCACAACATCACCATTCAAAAGACCCCTGACGGAGGACTCACCTTCACCCACCCCGACGGCCACCTCATCGGCACCACCTACCCCCAAGGCGCACCCGACCCCGACCCACTGCCGTGGACTGACCCGGAGACAACCGAGCAGGACGGCCACGCAGGCCCGTCCCCGGGCACCGCGCCAGGTGAGGACTCCTGCCGCGGCCCCACCTGACACCGCGCGCCACGCACCACCAGGTACGCAAACCGCGAGAGACTAATCGAACGTTTCCAGGGCTGCCCAGGGTTGCTTGGTCGGGGAGACCGCTCGACCTTCCGGACAGTGTCGAGCGAAGTCGCACCACCCGCACATCGAGCCCGGCTTGGGCGGAAACACGTCGGCCCAGTCGTCGGGTCGTTCGGACAAACCGGCACGCCACTCGACCTCGGCAGCAGCCGCCTCGGCGCCGATGTCCTCCGCTCGTCGCAGATGTCGCAGCAACGACTCCTCGGTGTGCACCCAGCGGACGACCGAACCACTGGGCAGGTGGTGGAGCTCCACCGTCCGACAACGCTGCCGAAGGGTTCGGCCCGCCGCCAAGGCATACAGCGCCAGTGCCATCGATCCCCGGACGTCGTCGGTGTCTGGCACCCAACGGCCGGTCTTGTAGTCGACGATGACCAGCTCCTCCCCGTCTTGGGCAACCCCGTCATCGTCGGCGACGATCCGCTCGTCGATGCGGTCCACGCGACCGCTGAGTGCCAGGGTGTCGGTGCGCATGGCCACCGTGCGCTCGATGCCACGGGGTTCGTCCTGTGGGTCCTGCCCGGCGAGGTAGCGCTCAACCATCGCGCGACACAGGGACAGCCACTGGGCGCTCTGCGCATCGTCGCGGAACCCGTCGGCCAGCCAGCACTCCTCGAGCAGGTCACCGCCGGCTTCTGGGGTGCGGCGCCCCTCCGGCAGGTCGTACCACCGCTTGAGCGCGGTGTGGACGGCCGCGCCGAGACTCGTGTGAGCCCAGGGGGCGCCCTTGGTTGGTGTCGGTCGGTCGAGGTAGGTCATCCGGTAGCGGCGTGGGCAGTCCAACCAAGCGGTGAGCCTCGTCGGGAAAGCCTGGAACAGCCGGCTGGGCATGCCCTCGAGGCCCAGCTGCTCGGTCATCGCGCCACCGAAGTGGCACGCGCGGCAAGCTCGGCGTAGACCGCTGGGTCGGTCGTGCAGGCCGCCAGTCCTTGCAGCTTGCCGGTGCCGTGATAGTCGCTCGAGCCGGTGGCGAGCAACCCGAGCTGCGAAGCCAGCGAGGAGTAGTGGGCGCGTGCCTCAGCGTCGTGATCAGGGTGATTCACCTCGAGGCCGGCCAGTCCTGCTGCTGCCAATGTCTCGACAACACCGTCGTCGACCAGCCGACCACGTCGACCCGCGCCGGGGTGCGCGAAGACCGAGACGCCACCGGCCGCAGCCACCAGCTGCACCGCCTTCACCGGGTCGGTCGCGTGGTGGGTGGCGTAGAACGGTGAGTTGTTGTGCAGCAGGTCGGCGAACGCGGCGTCGCGGTCAGGAACCACTCCCTGAGCTACGAGAGCGTCGGCGATGTGCGGGCGTCCGACGGTGGCGCCAGCGCCGATCTGAGCCTCGACGTCGTCCCAGCTGATGTCATGTCCGGCCGCCACGAGGCGACGGACGATCTCCTTGGCGCGGGGGACCCTGTCGTCGCGGTTGAGCAAGAGTTCTGCATCGAGGTCCGTGTCGTTGGGGTCTGGCCAGTAACCCAGCAGGTGCAGCGAGATTCCATCGATGGCACAGGAGATCTCGACACCGGGCACTACCTCGACACCAGCCTCGGCCCCCGCTTTGATCGCCTCCCTCGTGCCGGCCAAGGTGTCGTGGTCGGTGAGAGCGACGACGTCGATACCCGCCTGGGCGGCGCGGTAGACCAGCTCTGTGGGCGAATCAGTGCCATCGCTCACTCTGGAGTGGGTGTGCAGGTCGATGAGCATCCCCCGAAGCGTACGGCCGACATCCCCCGGGCTCTCATCGCAAACCCATGTCCTCGACCCAGTCCACCGGAACGCCATGAGGCGGCGCCGTGCCCAACCCAAGCTCCAAGCGGGTCGAGGAACTGTGCCAGCGCAGCCGTACCTCGAACGTGGACGAGCCGTCCGGTGGCGGTTCAAAGCTCAGGTGCGCGAACGGCGAGTCGTCGGTGGCCATGTCGGCCAGCCGGTCGCGCTCGGCCAGGACGCGTAATCGCTCCGCGGCGTTCAGGTACTGCCACATGACGCTGTGCCAGAGCACCGTCGTCACCCCTGGCAGCGGTTCGATTCCCGCAAGGAACTCGGCAGCCCCGACGGGTCGAACCACCGCGGGCACCTGGCGAGCGATGTCGAGGGCCACCCGCAGGCGCTCGAAGCGCGCCAGATCATCCGGCCACACGTATGAGCTGAGGGTCAGACGGCCCTCGGTGGTCGTCGGGTCGATCGGATCGGGGTCGCAGCCGAGCCGCTCGACCACGTGGTACGCCGGCCCCCGAGGCAGCAGCTCGAGATCGCGTGGCGTGTGCAGTGAACGCAACGCCTCCGCCCGCAGGTTCAACCCGGCACTGGTTCCGATCTCGACAATGCGCACCGCGCGGCCGCCGGACAATTCGCTGATGACGTCGAGACCGCCGATGAGTGGCAGCGAGCGTCCGGTCTCGTTGGTCTGGGGCGGCCGCACCAGGATCGGCGCGATCACGTCGGCGTCGTCGACGAGAACCTGTCGGAAGGCGTCCCAGACCGCGTCGTCGGTGATCGCGCTCCCGGCGATGTACGTCCCTCCCACGCTCGGATAGTGCACGGCCAGGGCCGGAGCCTGTCGAGCCAGCACCAGGCGGTGTACGGCGCCGGTCAGCCTCAGCGCCACCGCCGAGCCCGGTGGCGCGTCCTCGAAGCCGGCCACCGCCGCAGCAGTCGGTCCACCGGACTCGAGATCGTCGGCGGCCCGTTCGAGCACGGCGGCATACAACGGCGACCCGAGGCTCGCGCACGCCAGTGCCTGCCGCCGGAAATGATCGGTCAGCGGGTGCTGCGGCAGGTGGTCCTCAGGCATCGCCACCGTGGCCGCACGCATCCTGCACGACCGAGGGCACGTTGACCTCGATCCCGAAGAAGGTCGCCTTGCCGGAGCACGTGTGCACGTAGTCGAGCAGGGCGGCCCGCTGGGTCCACACCGCGGCCCCGAGCCCGACGAACACGACGAGGAACAGCACCTTCATCGCGACCGACCTGACCACGAGGGCGAGGACCACGCCAAGGATCGGCAGCCCGATCCCGAGGATCAGCGCCCAGGTCTTGACGGTGTCGAGGTCCACGTTGAGATCCACGTCCCCATCCTGGCGTACGGCGTAGCCACTACAGCTTGTAGTCCTCCAGCAGGCGACGGCCGATGATCATCTTCTGGATGTCGGCCGTGCCCTCGCCGATGAGCAGCATGGGCGCCTCACGGTAGAGGCGTTCGATCTCGTACTCCTTGGAGTAGCCGTAGCCGCCGTGGATCCGGAAGGAGTCCTCGACGACCTCCTTGCAGTACTCGCTCGCCAGATACTTCGCCATCCCGGCCTCCACGTCGTTGCGCTCGCCGGAGTCCTTCTTGCGCGCCGCCATCACCATCATCTGGTGTGCGGCCTCGACCTTGGTCGCCATGTCGGCCAGCCGGAACATCACTGCCTGGTGCTCGGCGATCGGCTTGCCGAACGTGGAACGTTGCTGCGCGTAGGAAATCGCCAGCTCGAAGGCGCGGTGAGCCACCCCGCATCCACGCGCGGCAACGTTCACCCGGCCGACCTCGACGCCGTCCATCATCTGGTAGAAGCCTCGACCAGGAGCCGCACCGAGTACGGCATCCGCCGGCAGCCGTAGCCCAGACATCACCAGCTCGGTGGTGTCGACCCCCTTGTAGCCCATCTTGTCGATCTTCCCGGGGATCGTGAGGCCCGGGCGCACCTCACCAAAACCCTGCGGCTTCTCGACCAGGAACGTCGTCATGTTGCGGTAGACCGAGCCCGCATGGTCGGGACCTTCATCGGTCTTCACCAAGACAGCGACCAGCGTCGACGTTCCCCCGTTGGTCAGCCACATCTTCTGCCCATCGAGCACGTAGTCGTCGCCGTCGCGCACGGCCTTGCTCGTGATCGCGGAGACATCCGACCCGCAGCCCGGCTCGGACATCGAGAAGGCGCCGCGCACGTCTCCGGTGGCCATCCGCGGGAGGAAGTGATCCTTCTGCGCCTGCGTTCCATGCTGCTTGAGCAGGTACGCCACGATGAAATGGGTGTTGATGATGCCGCTGACGCTCATCCAGCCGCGAGCGATCTCCTCCACGCACAGCGCGTAGGTCAGGAGCGATTCGCCGAGGCCGCCGTACTCCTCTGGGATCATCAGCCCGAAGACGCCCATCTCCTTGAGACCCTCGACGATGGTTTCGGGGTAGGTGTCGGAGTGCTCGAGCTCCTGGGCGTGCGGGATGACCTCCGCGTCGACGAAGTCCTTGACCGTCTTCAGGATCTCGGCCTGCAGGTCCGTTAGACCTTCGGTGTGTGCAAGACGTCCCATGGCGAGGGCTGGTCCTTTCGGTGGTGGCTCGGTTTCGGCGGCCGTACGGCGCGGTGAGCACGACTCGACGGTCAGTCGACCTCGCTCGCCGTGTGGCACACCGCTTCGACGTTGTTGCCGTCCGGGTCACGGACGAATCCGCCGTAGTAACCCGGGTGGTATTCCGGCCACAGCCGCGGTTCGTGGAGCACCTCGGCACCCTGTCCGACAGCCGCCTCCACGAACGCACGCACGGTCGCGGCGTCGCTTGCCGTGAAGGCCAGGTGCAGCTCGCGGTTGGGGCCGACGCCGTCAAAGGTGCTGATCCAGAAATCGGGCTTGCCGTCACTGCCGTAACCGACGGCCACTCCGAAATCCAGCTGCCTCGAGTGCCCCAGCGTGGCCAGGACCGCGTCGTAGAACTCCTTGGCGGCATCCAGGTCTTCGCAGTTGATCCCGACGTGATCGATCACGTGACCTACCTCCTGTCCGGTCCTGCTACTCAGGCGGGGTGAAGGACTGGGTGCGGCTCATCGCTGCAGCCCGACCTTTGGCGGCGATCACCAAGGCCATCTTGCGCGACGCCTCGTCGATCATCTCCTCGCCCAGCATCGCCGCACCTCGAGCTCCTCCGGCCGCCGAGGTGTACCAGTCGTAGGCGTCCAGGATCAGCTCGGCGTGGTCGTAGTCCTCCTGGCGAGGCGAGTACGCCTCGTTGGCCGCATCGATCTGACCGGGGTGAAGGGCCCACTTGCCGTCGAAGCCGAGCGCAGCCGAGCGTCCGGCCACTCGGGTGAATCCTTCGACGTCCCGGATCTGCAGGTAGGGACCGTCGATGGCCTGCTTGTCGTTCGCCCGAGCCGCCATCAGGATCGACATCAAGATGTGGTGGTAGGCGTCGCCCACGTCGTAGCCGGGGGGCTGCTCCCCGACGACGAGCGACTTCATGTTGATGGACGCCATGAAGTCAGCCGGCCCGAAGATGATCGTCTCCACCCGCGGGGACGCCTGCGCGATGGCATCGACCTCCAGGAGGCCGCGAGCGTTCTCGATCTGGGCCTCGATGCCGATCCGCCCGACCTCATAGCCCATGGTCGTCTCGATCTGGGTCAACAAGAGGTCGAGGGCGATCACCTGCTGCGCGGTCTGCACCTTCGGCAGCATGATGCAGTCGAGGTTCGCGCCAGCGCCTTCGACGACCTGGATGACGTCGCGGTAGGTCCAATGGGTCGTCCAGTCGTTGACGCGGACGACGCGTACCTTCGCACCCCACCCGCCCTCGTTGAGAGCACTCACGATGGTGCCGCGCGCCTCCGGTTTGGCCAGCGGCGCGCACGCATCCTCGAGGTCGAGGAAGACCTGATCAGCGGGCAGCCCGCGGGCCTTGTCGATCATCTTCTGACTGCTGCCAGGTACGGCGAGGCAAGAGCGGCGGGGGCGATGAAGTCGATCAGCCATGACCCGCACGCTAGCCGCAGCGGCGTACCCGTTCAGCCGGGGGGCTCGGGTTCGGCGACCTCGTCGGGTTGGCCGCTGACGACCAAGGCGATCCCACCGAGCAGGAGGGCGACCGCGGGCAGCACCGACAGGGGCGGCGTCTGACCCACGAGCAGGGCGGCCACGACGATGGCCCCCGGCACCTCGAACAGGATGGCCATAGACACCACGGTCGGCGACGTCGTGCGCAAGACCACGTTGACCACGGTGTGGCCGAGCAGCTGGGCCAGCACCGTGAGCAGCACCAGACGGCCCCAGTCTGCGGAGCCGTACCCCCCGAACGGGACTCCACCGATCGCGCAGACCGCCAACAGGATCGCCGCGCAGGCGCTGTAGCAGACCAGGGTGTAGGCGCTGGTGCTGACCGAGCGACGCACCTCGCCACCGACCACTGTGTAGGCGGCCACGCACATCCCACCGAGCAGGGCCAGGAGGTCGCCGAGCAGGGCCTCACCACCGCGTGCCGCGTCGACGCCAGTGAGGACCAGGACGCCGGCGAACGCGATCGCGATGCCGAGCCACGCCCGTCCCGGCACGTGTTGGCCGCGAGCCCGCGCGTAGAGCACCACCCACACCGGCGGCAGGCAGACCAGGGCGACCGACGAGGCGACCGACGTGAGCCGCAGCGACGGGATCCATAAGCCGAAGTGTCCAGCGAGGAGGAGCCCGGCCAGCAGGCTGAGCCGCAGCTCGCGTCGATGCAAGCGTCGAATCTCGTGTCGGCGGGCGGGCTGGACCCCGACGTAGGCGGCAACCGCCAATACGCCCAGGGTGTTGCGCCAAAACGCGATAGCGAGCGCGGGTACGGCCATGGCTACGACCAGGGGACCGGAGAAGCTGACCGCGCTGACCGCGAGGACGAGCAACCCGACGTCACGCGCCGGAGGGCGGTCGGTGAGCCTGGGAGCGGCTCGGGTTGGCCCGGACACCCCCGTAGGCTTCCAGGTTGTGCCAACCCTGCCCCCGGGGGGCTTCGATCTCGAGCCCACCGAGCTCGTCGCCGGTGACCTCCAGCTCACGGTGTGGGAGCCGAGGCACGCGAGCGCTGTTCTCGCGGCGCTCAACGATCCCGACATCTTGATCTGGAACCCGTTGCGGCGACCGGACTCCCCACCTGACGAGACCGACTCCGAGTTCGTCAGCCGCTGGATCACCGAACGGACGGTCTGGGACGGGCACGCCACATGGGCGGTGTGCGACTCCGTGTCGGGTGAAGCCGTCGGCTACGTCAGCCTGCACGGCCTCAACACGCGGCAGAGCTCAGGTGAGGTCGGCTACTGGGTACTGCCCGAGGCGCGGGGGCGCGGGGTGGCCAGTGCAGCCGTGCGCGCGGCTGCGGGGTACGGCTTCGGCGCGCTGCGGCTCCACCGCATCGAGCTGTTCCACGCCGTGGACAACCCCGACTCGTGCCGGGTCGCCGAACGGGCTGGCTTCGTCTACGAGGGGACCTCGCGGCAGGCGTACCGCTATGGCGATGGCACCTTCCACGACGACCACCAGCACGCACGTCTCGCCACCGACCCCGCTCCCCTCGCAACGGGGTAGTTCATCGCGGTCATGGCCGCTGTCAACTACCCCGTTGCGAGGAGTTCCCGGGCGAGATGGTCGCCGCGACCGCTCACCACCACCGAGGAAAGCCCGAGCCAGGAGGCCATCAGCTCAAGCTCAGCCCTCAGCTCGGCGGCGGTGTGTTCCGGGGCTGAAGGCTCGGCGTGGACGGACTGCACGAGAAGGGCCGACCCTGCGCGGTCAGCCTTGAGGTCGACCCGAGCGACCAGCCGTTCACCGAGCAGGAACGGCAGCACGTAGTAACCGTGCACCCGCTTGTCGGGCGGCACATAGATCTCGATGCGGTAGTGGAAGTCGAAAAGCACCTCCGCTCGCTCGCGCCTCCAGATCAGCGGATCGAAGGGCACCAGCAGGGCGCGAGCCGCGACCGTGCGCGGCATGCGGGCAGCGCGATGCAGGTAGGCCGGACGGTTCCAACCCTCGACGCGCACCGGCAGGAGCTCCCCCTCCTCCACGAGCTCGGCCACCGCCTGCTTGGACTCCTCGGGGCGTAACCGGAAGTAGTCCCGCAGGCACGGCTCGGTGGCGACGCCGTGAGCGCGGGCCGCCATCGCGGTCAACCGTCGAAACGACTCCTCCGGGGTCGGCGTGGGTGCCTCCAGCACGGCACGCGGGAGGACGCGCTCGACTACGTCGTAGCGCCGCTCGAACTGCGAGGTACGGCCTGCGGAACCCACTGCGCCGGACATGAACAGGTATTCCAAGGACTCCTTGACCAACGACCAGTTCCAGCCCCACTGGTCGCGTCGCCTCGGAAGATCGTGTTCGAGGGCAACCTCGGTCTCCTTCGACGTCATCGGACCACGTCGCCGAAGCTCGGCCAGCACCGTCTCCACGAAATCCGGCTGCTCATCGAGGATGCGTTGGATGTCGCTCCAGAGGGTCTCCCCCGCGGCGAAGCGAGCCTGTCGGAAACGGAGCAAGGGAACCGTCGCAGCCGGGATGAGGGAGGCAACGTGCGCCCAGCTCTCGACAAAGCGCCGAGGGGAACGTCCGCACGCCCGGTCCAGAAGGTCCGTGTCGTAGGGGCCGAGGCGACTGAACAACGGCAGGTAGTGGGCGCGGGCCAGCACGTTGACGCTGTCGATCTGCAAGAGCCCGATCCGGTCGACCGCAGAGGTCACCTGACGCATGCCTGGCTTGGTCGGCCGGTCCGCAGCTAGACCCTGAGCCGCGATCGCCACCCGGCGAGCCTGTTCACGGCTCAGTCGTTCACGCACCCACGCATCATGTCGTAGGGCACTGACGCCCAAGGCTCTCGCCGGGCCACGCGAGCGGTGTCAGCTGATCTCCAGCAGCTTCTCTCGCACGGCATAGACCACAGCCTCCATGCGCGAGTGCAGCTGCAGCTTCTCGAGAATGTTGCGCACGTGGTTCTTCACCGTGTTCTCGCTGATGAACAGCTCGTTGGCGATGTCTCTGTTGTTGAGCCCCCGAGCTACCAGCTTGAGCACCTCGAGCTCGCGGTTGGTCAGTCTTGGCCCGTGCCCCGATCGGTGGGTGTCGTCATCGCGGCGTACGAGGGAGGCGAACTCCGACAAGAGCTTGCCTGCCATGGCTGGGCTGATCAACGACTGGCCGGCGTGCACAGCGCGCACCGCGGTCACCAGCTCAGCGCTGGAAGCCTCCTTGAGCAGATAGCCACTAGCACCGGCCCGGACCGCCGCGTAGAGGTCGGACTGGTTGTCGCTCATCGTCAAGACGATGACCCTGATCTGCGGCCTGGCTGCGATGAGCTCCGCACAGGCCTCGAGCCCCGACCGACCGGCCAGCCTGAGGTCCAGCAGCACCACGTCAGGCTCAGTCGCTACGGCCAGCCGTACGGCCTCGTCGGCTGACCCGGCTCCCCCTACTACCTCGAGGTCGTCGCACGCCCGAAGAGCGGAGTCCACGCCGCGACGAAACAGCTCGTGATCATCGACCACGAGCACGCGAATGGCCTGCGCGCTCTCGCGCGAAACCCCTTGGCGCTCACCAGAGGTCGATGGCGTTCCCGCCCCGTCCTCGGCCAACGCCACAGCGTCGGACACCTGTGACTCCTCGGTACGAATCCCCCAATTCCGCTCATGATGGCACGATCCGGGCACGAGCGGCAGGCGTCGTTCAGTCAGGGGCAGACGTCGTTCAGTCAGGGAGGGCCCGGTCAGTCAGGGACGGCCCCGTCGAGGTGGATCACCCCGTAGTGGTAGCCACGCCGGCGATAGACCACCGCGGGCTGCGAGGTTTCGGCGTCGAGGAACAAGTAGAAGTCATGGCCGACCAGCTCCATCGCCTCCAGGGCTTGGTCCAAGGTCATCGGCACCGCGGCGTGCGTCTTGTGCCGCACCACCATCGGCCCATCCCCGTCGCCGACGTCCTGTGCCCAGGAGGGCAGGGGCTCTGCCTTCGAAGACTCGTCGAAGCCTCCATCGTCGCCTCCGTCAAGGCCACCGTCCAAGCGACCGTCGAGGAACGCGTCGGACGCCACTGTCGCTGAGCGCTTGTAGTGGTCGCGACGTCGGTCGGCTGCCTTTCGCAGCCGCGCCTCCAGCCGACCGCAGGCCACGTCGAGGGCGGCGTACTTGTCGTCGGCAGCCGCCTCGGCTCGAACCACGGGTCCACGGCTGCGGATGGTCAGTTCGACGCGCAGCGCCCGCTCGGCCAGCCTTGGATTCGGCTCCTTGGACACCTCCACGTCCACGCGCTGGATCTTGGGGTCAAAACGCTCGACCTTCTCCAATCGCTCGGTCGCGTGCTCGCGGAATCGCTCGGACACATCGATCTGGCGACCCTTGACGACGATGTCCACTCGGGCGTCCTCCTTGATTCACGTGGTTTCGCGGCTTTCAGTTCGTTCTTCGGTCCCGGTTCAGGCACCCGTCCGGCCGACCTGGTCTTCGACCCCACATCCGCCTGCTGAAGGGCTCGCGGACGGTGTCCACTCCCCCCTTCTCCCGGGTCGGCGGCCATCTGGACCACCGTCGGGGCAGGACTTATCCCTAAGCCGCACCGTGATCGGACGACGAAGAGTCGCCTTACGTGGGCCGTTTCGCCTGCGGCTGGCATCGGCTTGCCGGGCTGGTCGCGGACGAACCGCGGGGAGGCTCCGGCGCAACCACGGACCCGGACGGGTGCCATGTCCCGACGCTAGCCGCTCCCGGACACCCGGTCGAGTCGCCGAACGGTGGACGCGACGACGGCCGCCCCGATGGGTGCCAGCCCGACGTCGGTGAGCGCCCGGGCCGCCTCGGTCAGGCTTGCTCCCGTGGTCACCAGATCATCGACCAGGACGACTCGCGCCCCAGGTGGCACCCGTCGCAGACCTCGACGACGCACGACGTGGGCTCCAGCGAGGTTCGCGGCTCGGGCAGTCGCACCGAGGCCCGCCGAGTCCGCCGTGGCGCGACCGACGGCCAGCAGCGGAACCACCGATACCGTACGGCCTCCGGCGCGCAGCGCGCGCGCCGCGTGCCCAGCCGTCCGCAGCAGCGGATCGTGCCCTCGCGCGCGGGTGGCCGCTCGGGTCGAAGGCACCGGGACCAGGACCACGACGGTGCAACGGTCAGCAGCGAGTGGCCCCGCAACCGCCCGGGCCAGGGCCGAACCCAGAGGCCGGGCAAGTCCAAGCCGGCCCCGTTCCTTGTGGGCGAGCAGCAGTTCTCGGGTCACACCGTCGTAGTCTCGAAGACACCAGGTCCTGGGGAAGCCACTGGGTTCAGGACGAGGGATCGTTCGCCGTGCTGGAACGGCGAGGACTGACCGACAGGAGGCGCACAGCAAAAAGCCAGGTGCGCCACAACCCGCACAAGCCCGCGGGGCCACCAGGTCGAGCAGCGCCTCAGAGACGTCGACGACCCCTCTGGAGACAGCAGCAATCACCATCGCAGCACGATCGTCGGGTGGCCAGCTGACCGCCAGTCACCCGCCGGGAACTGTGGAGAAAGGGCCAGAAGCGTGAGGTCAGCCTGGATAGGCCGGGTTCCGACCGCGGCCGACCTGCACCCAGCCCACGTCGGTGTCGGTCCACAGCGTGCCGTCATCCGTACCAGTGAGCAACGGACGGCCGGGAGCAGCGGCGATCGTGAGCAGGCCGGACAGCGACCCTGCGGCGCGGTTGACTTGACCATCGGGCTCCACGATGAGCGGTTGGAGCACCCCATTCGGCTCCTGCCCCACCACGGCCATCCGGTCGGCATCGACCCATGCGACGTCGATGACGTCCACGAGGGTCGACTCCACCCTGCGTAGCCCGTCCACCAGAAATCCACCGTCGCGCTGGATGCGCCCCACCATCAGTTGCCGAACGCCTGCGCGGTCCTGGACCACAAGGGCTATCCGCACGCCGTCCCTTGCCACCCGCAAGGAGATGACCTGCTTGGCGGCCAGCGCGCGCGCCCTGACCTCGATCGGCTCGCCGTCTCCTGGGCGTACCGCCCACAGGGTCGACCCCGCTCCGTTCTGCGCCGCGACCCACACGGTCCCGAACGGATCCCACGACGGCGCGGTCAATTCCGTACCGGTCAGGCGCGCGTGGACGGGCGCATCAGCGTTCGGCGCCGTCAGGTAGAGCGTGCGATGCGACGGCGACAGTGCAGCGATCTGATCACCTTCAGGAGACACCCCGGGGTCCACAGCAGGGATGGTCCCGTCACCGAGCTTGCCGGGGACCGGACGCAGTTCGTCGGCCACCAGCTGCAGGAGGCGGCCGCCGCGAGAGAGATATCCGTCGCCCACGGCTACGCCGTCGGGCGAGTACCCCGGCCAGGAATCGCGACGTTGCTCGACGGCAACGCCAGGCAGCGGAACACCACCAGAGGAGATCCGGACGGCCGATACCTCAGGCAGCTGCCGCAAGGTCCAGACGAGCTGGGCCGAGAAAGCCTCTCGGTCGGTGGCGCTGGAATCGAGGATCCGACTGTCCAGGTCAACCTGGACGACACCGTCCTTCACCGGCGCAGAGGGCACCGTGAGCTCGGTTCCCTCAGGGAACGCCGTTCGCACGGCAGGGGCAAGCCACGGGGTCGGTCCTTGGAGCAGTGCTGTCACGAGGCTCGTCGAGGCAAACGGCCCGACCGGGACCCGGATGGCGTTGGGAACCAGCCGCGTCGAGGTCGGGTCGAGGAAGTAGAGGTCGAAGCTTCGATACGAACGGTCCACGTCCAAGGGAGTCAGGAACAACCCGCTTGGCAGGTCTGCGATCCGCCACTGGCCGTCGACCGAACGCAACATGAAGTTGGCTCTCACGGTCGCGTCGGTGTCCGCCGAGGAGTACTCGCCCCGCGAACTGATCGAAGCAACCTGGCGGGCCTCCAGCTGCTGGATGTTGCCCTTGCGGTCCACGATGCGTTCAGCGGTGTCATCGGCGTAGACCACGGCGCCGCGTGACGGGTCCCAGGACACCGCCGTCTCCGGCGCGAGGAATGACCGCGCCACGGCGTGGTCGTCGTCGAAGGAGGCCGACGCCCGCAGGAAACCGGCGACGATCTGCTCCTGGCTCATCCCGTCGGTTGGTCCCTTGGCCAAGACACGAACGAATGGATCATCGCGTTCGGTGCGAACCTCGCCACGTTGTTCGACCGGACCCGAGGTCGGGATGGATGCGCAGCCGACTACCCCCACGAGCGTGACGGCCAAGACCGGGATCAGGCTGAGCCGAGTGGTTCTCCTCATGGAGCCCGCCGAACCGGTGCGGCCGCCGCAAGCGGAAGGCGTACATCCGCCTTGGCATCCAACGGCTCCAACGCCAAGGGGGAAGAGGTGATCTCGCCCTTGACGACACGCGGCAGCGTCACGCGGAAGTTGCAGCCGTCACCTGGAGCACCCCATGCCTCGAGCCAACCGCCGTGCAGCCGCGCGTCCTCCAAGGCGATGGCCAGCCCCAGACCGGTGCCACCGGTGCTTCTGGCTCGTGCCGGATCGGCCCGCCAGAACCGGTTGAACACCAACGCGGACTCGCCCGGCCGCAGCCCCACGCCGTGATCGCGGACCGTGACAGCGGCGGCCTGGGGATCACTCGCGACCGTGACGACCACCGGGCGACCCTCACCGTGCTCGACGGCATTGACCACCAAGTTGTTCAGGATGCGGCTCACCCGCCGAGAGTCGACCTCGGCCAGGCAGACCGGGCGCTGCGGGTTGAGGATCAGCTCGCTGCCCCGCATCTCGGCCAACGGTTCAGCAGCCTCCAGGCTGCGTCGAGCCAGCTCGACGAGGTCGACGGGTTCGGACTCGAGCACGGCAGCGCCGGCGTCGTAGCGGCTGATCTCCAGCAGGTCGGTGAGCAGCAGCTCGAAGCGGTCCAGCTGGGTCTGCAGCAGCTCAGCGGATCGGGCGGTGGCGGGGTCGAAGTTCTCTCGAGCGTCGTGCAGGACGTCGGCCGCCATCCGCACCGTGGTCAGCGGCGTCCGCAGCTCGTGCGAGACGTCGGAGACGAACCGGCGCTGCACCCGGGAGAGGTCCTCGAGCTGGGTGATCTGACCCTGCAGTGAGCTGGCCATCTGGTTGAAGGAGGTGGCGAGCTTGGACAGATCGTCCTCCCCCTCGACGGCCATGCGCTCCTCGAGGCGACCGGCGGAGAACTGCTCGGCCGTACGCGCAGCCATCCGGACGGGGGACACGACCTGTCGTGTGACCAGCCAAGCGATCAG
Source organism: uncultured Actinomycetota bacterium (assembly GCA_963819985.1). Classification (GTDB taxonomy): domain Bacteria; phylum Actinomycetota; class Actinomycetes; order DATJPE01; family DATJPE01; genus JANPBY01. The sequence continues at coordinate 94,626 of CAWFYH010000005.1, forward strand.
ACCTAGCAGGACGACCAGGGCGATGCCGGCGACCGCGAGGGTGCGCTCAACGAGGGACAGCGTGCTTTCTTCCTGGGTCAGCGGGAAGAGGTAGTAAAGCTCGTAGGCACCGACCCCGGGCAGCGCGAGCGGCGCGCCCACAGCAAAGCCGGGCACCGCCGGCCGACCGTCCGCGTAGTCGATCTCGGTGTAGGTGGATGACTGCCGGAAGGTGTCGCGTACGGCTATCCGCAGCGCAGGCGGCACGCTCGAGGCCGAGACCTGGTTGGACCCGAACTCGGGGGCGTCACCGAGCAGGTTGCCCGGCGAGCCGAGGAGCAGAACCTCATAGATCGATGGGTTGCCCGCGCGATTGGCCAGCTGCCGAGCGATGCCGTCGACCAGGGCGACGTTGCTCACCGGATCACCGCCGCGTTCGGCCGCATCGGCCAGCAGCTGGGCCTGGGCAAGCCCCGCGCGCGCCTCATCGAGGGCGGAGCGCTCCTTCGCCGCCAGGAGGCCGTCGGTGACTCGCCCGAGCAGGAACTGGGCCAGCAGCAGGAGGACAATGGCGGACAAGGCCAGGGTCGTCGTGACCACGCGCAGGTGCAGGGACGAGCGCCACTCGTGACGCAATCTGGCCCAAGGACGCAGCGCCGAGGCTCGGACCCCGGACAGCCATGTCCAGAACCGGTCGCCGGGGGTGGGTCCGTCGGAGGGAGCGGCACTCACTCGCTGGGCGCGCCCGCCTTGTAGCCGACGCCGCGGACGGTCACGACGATCTCCGGGTTCTCGGGATCGAGCTCGATCTTCGAGCGCAGGCGCTGGACGTGAACGTTGACCAACCGGGTGTCCGCAGCGTGCCGGTAGCCCCAGACCTGGTCGAGCAGGAGCCCGCGAGTGAACACCTGCCACGGCTTGCGGGCCAGCGCCACCAGCAGATCGAACTCCAACGGCGTGAGGTTGATGACCGTCTCGCCGCGGCGCACCTCGTGACCGGCTACGTCGATGGTGAGGTCGCCGATTGACAGGGGCCCTTGCGCGGGATCGACGGTCGGGCGCAACCGGGCACGGACGCGCGCAACGAGCTCCTTGGGTTTGAACGGCTTGACGACGTAATCGTCGGCGCCGCTCTCGAGGCCCAGGACGACATCGACGGTGTCACCCTTCGCGGTGAGCATGACGATCGGCACCCCTGACTCGGCGCGGATCTGCTTGGCCACGTCGATGCCGTCTCGTCCGGGGAGCATCAAGTCGAGCAGGACCAGGTCGGGGCGGGTCTCCCGGAAGACATCGAACGCGCTCGAACCGTCGGCGCAGAAGAACGGCTCGAATCCCTCGCCGCGCAACACGATGCCGAGCATCTCCGCCAGCGCGGTGTCGTCGTCCACGACGAGCACACGGCCCTTCATGTGTCTGCCCTCTCCGTTCAGCGGGTCCTGAGGACACGGTAGGCCCGCAGCAGGGTCCGAACGTCTAATCCGACGATTTGCGGGCCCGCGCGGTTCCCCACGGTGCTAGGTGAAACGATGGTCGGGTGACGGATGGAACGATGGGCGTATGAGCGACCAGTCGGGTTGGGGCCCGCCCGAAGACGAGTTCCAACCCGTCGACGGTACGCCGCCATACCCCGGGTGGTCACCTCAGCAGCCCGCTCCCGGTGGAGCGGCGCCGCCCCAGCCACGGTCAGCAACCCGGTCAGCAACCAGGTCAGCAACCCGGTCAGCAACCCGGTCAGCAACCCGGTCCGCCCTACCCCCCACAGGCGTACGGCCAGCAGGGATACGGCCAGCAGGGATACGGCCAGCAGGGGTACGGGCAGCCGTACGGCGCCTACGGCTACGCGCCGCCGCTGGCACCAAAGCCTGGTGTCATCCCGCTGCGACCGCTCGGAGTCGGGGAGATCCTGGACGGGGCGATCCAGTGCGTACGAGCCAACCCGAAGATCATGCTCGGGCTGTCCGCGATCGTGGTCACGATCGCTCAGCTGATCTCCTTCGCCCTGCTCGCGGCGGTTGCAGGCAACCTCACGGCGCTTGACCCGGAGACCGCGACCACCGACGAGATGATCGGCGCCCTGGGCGGCCTGTTCGGCGCCACCGGGTTGGGCTTCATCGTCAGCAGCCTCGCGCAGGTTGTGCTGTCCGGGCTGCTCACGGTCGTCGTCGGTCGCGCGGTGCTCGGCCAGAAGGTCACCTTGGGCGAGGCGTGGACCGAGCTACGGCCGCGCATCCTGCCGTTGATCGGCGTGTCGATCCTGATCTACCTGCTGGCAGGGATCGGGCTGATCTTCTGCCTCCTGCCGGGCATCTGGCTCTACACGATGTGGTGGGTGGCGGCGCCCGCGCTGATCCTCGAGCGAGCCGGGGTCATCACCGCGATGAAGCGATCGTGGCGGCTGATCACCGGGTCGTTCTGGCGCACCCTGCTGGTGGTCGTCCTGACCGTGATCCTCACCCAGGTGATCGCCGGGGTCGTGTCCTTGCCCTTCACCCTGCTCGCCGGCGGCTTCGATGCGTTCAGCACCGGCGGCGCCGACAGTTTCGGCACGATCACGACCGCGTCGCTGTTCGCCAGCACACTCGGTGCGATCGTGGCTGGCACGCTGACATTCCCCTTCACCGCGTCGGTCACGGTGCTGCTCTACATCGACCGACGGATGCGCCTTGAGGGCCTCGATCTCGAGCTGGCCCGAGCCGCTTCCCCAGCCGGGCCGGGGGCCGCGGGCGGTCCAGCACCGCCGGCGCCGTGACCTTTCCTGCCGACGTTCCCGTCGAGCTCGGCCGAGACGCTGCCCACCGCCTCGCCGTCGAAGAGCTGGCCAAGCCCGAATACCACGTCGACGACCCGAGCCTGTTCCAGCGAGCAGTCACCTGGATCATCGAGAAGGTCGCCGATCTCATCGACCGGGCCTCCCAGGTCGTCCCAGGGGGTCCTTGGGGGCTGGCGGTCATCGCCCTGGTGATCATGCTGGTCATCGCGGCCGTCTTGTGGCGTGGCGGGCCGGTGCGGCGATCCGGCGCCGGGGATGCAGCGTTGTTCGTCGGCCGCCCACGCTCGGCTGCCGAGCACCGGGCCGCGGCCGAGCGTGCTGCCGGCGCTGCGAGGTGGGAAGAGGCGGTCCTCGAGCGCTACCGGGCCATCGTCCGCTCCCTCGAAGAGCGGACAGTTCTCGAGCCGCGCCCCGGGCGGACCGCCGACGAGGCCGCAGCCGCAGCCGGTGTCGCGCTCCCTCTGCTGGCCCAGAACCTCAAGGCCGCTGCGGAGACCTTCGACGCGGTCGTGTACGGCGGCCGAGCAGCGACGTCCACCGATGACCGCTTCCTGCGCGAGCTCGACCACGCTGCCGCAGCCACCACGCCGCGCGCGCATGTGGCCGGAGCTCGCTGGTGAGCATCATCGAGGCGCCGTCACCGACTGCTGAGCCAGCTGCGCCAGCGTCTCCGAGCGGCGCGCAGCTGTGGCGATCGGGTCGCCGGCCGGCCGTCGTCGTCGCGGTGGTGCTGCTCGTGGCGCTGCTCATCGCCGCCTTGTCCTCGGGAGGGCGCACTGGCACGTTGGATCCAGACTCGGTGAGCCCCGCCGGCAGTCGAGCCGTGGCCCAGCTGTTGCGCGGTCAAGGCGTCTCAGTAGACCGGGCATTTGGCATCGCGGCGGCCACCGACGCTCGCCCTGGCGACACCCTGGTCATCTCGATGCCTGACCTGCTGACCGTCGAACAAGCCAAGGAGCTGGCCTCCACGGGAGCCGACCTGATCGTCGTCGGCGCCAGCCGACCGGACATCGTCAACGCCTTCGCCGCGGACCTCAGCCCCCGTCCCGGTGGAAAGCCGACGGTGCGGGAACCGACGTGCGACCTGCCCGCAGCTGCCCGCGCCGGCAACGCGGAGACCGGCGGGACGGCGTACGCCGTTGCCTCGAGCGCCCTCGGCACGGTCTCGTGCTATCCCGTGGGTGGGGACCCCACGCTCGTCACCACCCGCACCGACGGGCACGCGGTGACGTTCCTCGGATCGGGCGCCGTACTCGAGAACGACCGCCTGGCGACCGCCGGGAACGCGGCGCTGGCCCTCGGTCTGCTCGGCTCGAACCCACGAGTCGTGTGGCACGTGGCGTCTATCGATGATTTCCCAACCGCTCCGCAGAAGACGTTCTGGCAGCTCGTGCCGCCGTGGGTCGTGGCGGCGCTGTGCCAGCTGGCGATCGCAGTCTTCTTGCTGGCGCTGTGGCGGGCTCGGCGGATCGGTCCGGTCGTGGCGGAGCCGCTGCCCGTCGTGGTCCGCGCCTCCGAGGCGACCGAGGGACGCGGCCGGATGTATCGACGCGCGGGCGCTCGCGACCGGGCCGCGGCAGCCTTGCGGTCAGCCACGCTGAGTCGGCTGAGGCCCGTGCTAGGGCTTTCCGCATCCGCTGGCCGGGAGGCCGTGGTGGCGGTGGTGGCCGGACGTATCGGCTGGTCGGACATCGAGGTCGCAGCCGTGCTGTTCGGCGGACCGCCCAGCGATGACGCTGCCCTGGTGCGTCTCGCGAACACCCTTGACGGGCTCGAACGGCAGGTCCGCGGCCAACTGCCTGGCTCGTCTCCCTTACGGTGACCTCGTGACTGATCTTGCGCCCGAAGCCGACCCGCCCGAGCCCGCGGCACATCCAGAGCGCGCCGCAACCGACGTGAGCGCGACCGGGACCCCAACGCCGAGTGGCACCAGCGACGCGCCCGACCCCGGCGCCGCGGCTCGCGCGTCGCTGCTTGCCCTGCGAGGCGAGGTCAGCAAGGCCGTGGTCGGTCAAGACGCCGCCATCACAGGCCTGGTGATCGCGCTGCTCTGCCGTGGCCACGTGCTGCTCGAGGGTGTGCCCGGGGTCGCCAAGACACTGCTGGTCCGGAGCCTGGCCGCAGCACTCGCCCTCGACACCAAGCGAGTGCAGTTCACCCCTGACCTGATGCCCGGTGACGTGACCGGATCGCTCGTCTACGACGCCCGAACCTCGGAGTTCTCGTTCCGCCCTGGACCGGTGTTCACGAACCTCCTGCTGGCCGACGAGATCAACCGCACACCACCCAAGACCCAGGCCTCACTCCTGGAGGCCATGGAGGAGCGCCAGGTCTCCGTCGACGGAGTGCCCCGGCCATTGCCCGATCCGTTCGTCGTCTGCGCCACGCAGAACCCGATCGAGTACGAAGGCACCTACCCCCTCCCTGAGGCGCAGCTCGACCGGTTCCTGCTCAAGCTCACTCTCCCGCTGCCGCCCCGCGAGGACGAGATCCAGGTGCTGACCCGGCACGCGAGGGGGTTCGACCCGCGCGACCTCGAGGGAGCCGGTATCCGTCCCGTCGCCGGCGTGGCCGAGCTGGCGGCCGGTCGCGCGGCAGTCGCCCGGGTGACCGTGGCGCCGGAGGTGGTCGGCTATGCCGTCGACGTCTGCCGGGCGACGCGCGCCGCACCCTCGCTGTCCCTCGGTGTGTCGCCCCGAGGCGCCACCGCCTTGATGTCGGCCGCACGCGCCTGGGCATGGCTGTCCGCTCGCGACTTCGTGACACCCGACGACATCAAGGCGCTGGCTCGTCCGGCGCTGCGGCATCGGGTACGCCTGCGCGCCGAGGCCGAGCTCGAGGGCGTGTCCGCCGACGGGGTTCTGGATGGCGTGCTCGCCTCCGTCCCCGTCCCTCGCTGAGCACCGTCGAGCCACCCGCCCATGGCGCTGACCGGACGCCTCGCTCTGCTGGCCCTGCTGGGCTTGGTGGTCGTCGTCGCCCTGGTCGAGGGCGCCGGCTGGTCGATTCTGCCGGCCCTGGTCGTGGTCAACGCCACGCTCGCAGTCGCTGCGGCAGTCGACCTGGCGCTGGCCGGGTCGGTACGCGGTCTGCTGTTCACCCGCACCGGTGACACTCGCGTTCGGCTGGGCGAGGCCGCCGAGGTGGATCTCCTGGTCACGAACCCCGGGCGGCGGAACGTGCACGGACGGATCCGCGACGCCTGGCCCCCTTCCGCGGGTGTCGTCGAGCAGCGGCACGCCCTCGCTGTCCCCCCGGGGGAGCGCCGACGCGTGGTCTCCCACCTACTCCCCACGCGGCGAGGGGATCGGCGCGCGGCTCGGGTGACAGTGCGGTCCTCGGGTCCGCTTGGACTAGCCGCGCGGCAGGGGTCGCACGTCGTTCCCTGGACGGTGCGGACGCTCCCGCCGTTCACCTCGCGCAAACACCTGCCGGCCAAGTTGGCCCGACTGCGCGAGCTCGATGGCCGTACGGCAATCATGGTTCGCGGACAGGGCACCGAGTTCGACTCGCTGCGCGAGTACGTCGAGGGCGACGACGTACGGTCGATCGACTGGCGCGCGACCGCGCGATCAGGCGGTCTCGTGGTGCGCACCTGGCGCCCAGAACGCGACCGTCACGTGCTGCTGGTCCTCGACACCGGGCGCACGGCGGCCGGCCGGGTCGGTGACGCGCCTCGACTCGATGCGGCGATGGACGCTGCGCTGCTGCTCGCGGCCCTCGCGTCGAGGGCGGGAGATCGAGTGGACCTCGTGGCTCACGATCGGGTCGAACGGGCTGCCGTGGTCGGGGTGCCATCGACGGAGCTGCTGCATCACCTGGTCCAGGCGATGGCACCGCTCGAGGCCGGCCTCATCGAGACCGATTGGCGAGCCGTCGCCTCAACCGTGCTGCGGCGGGCCGGGCATCGGTCGCTGGTCGTCCTGCTCACCGGCCTGGACCCCGCCCCCCTCGAGGAGGGACTGCTTCCCGTACTTCCAGCACTGGCGAGCCGACACCGTCTCCTTGTGGCGTCGGTTGCTGACCCGCGCATCGCTGAGCTGGCGGCGGGTCGCGCCGACGCGGACGCCGTCTATGCGGCCGCAGCTGCTGCGCGTGCCACCGCCGCACGCGGCCAGCTGGAGCGCGTCCTTCGGCGCCAGGGCGTGGACGTCGTGGACGCGCCCCCCGACGACCTTCCACCGAAACTGGCCGATGCCTACCTCGCGCTCAAGGCGGCTGGTCGGCTCTAGACCGGTTGGCCGACGGGCACGGTGGCGGTCACGCGCACTTCCGGCGCCTCCGACCGAGCTAGGGGCGTTTGCTCGACAGCACGCAGAACTCGTTACCTTCGGGATCCGCCAGCACGACCCAGGATTGCTGCCCTTGGCCGATGTCTGCATGCCGCGCCCCAAGGGCGAGGAGTCGCGTGACCTCGGCCTGCTGGTCGTCGGGCCTGACGTCGACATGGAGACGGTTCTTTCCTGCCTTCGGCTCACGGGCCACCCCGAACAGCAGCCCGGGAAGCCGATCCGCCCTTGGGCGAATCTCGAACTCATCCGGATCGTCGTTCACCACGACCCACCCGAGCGCGTCAGCCCACCATCTGCCCAACTTCGCCGGGTCATCGGAGTCAACGATCACCTGTTCCCATTCCAGAGCCATCCTGGAAATCTAATGCCATGGACGAGAACGGCCGCACCTACGTCCCCGTGACGTACGACAGTTGCGCTCACATCGAGGGGCCGTTCTACCACGGCACCAAGTCGGCGCTCGAGGTCGGCACTGAGCTGGTCCCTGGGTTTGGCTCCAACTTCCAGGAGGGAAGGGTGTCCAACAACATCTACTTCTCTGCGTTGGTGGAAACCGCCGCCTGGGGAGCGGAACTCGCGACTGCGCTCGCCGGCCTCGAGGAGCGGGGTCACATCTACATCGTGGAACCCGTCGGGCCTTTCGAGGACGATCCGAACGTGACCAACAAGCGGTTCCCCGGAAACATCACTCAGTCCTACCGGACGCAGCACCCGCTCCGAGTCGTTGCTGAGCTGGACGCCTGGGAAGGCCACGCCCCTGAAGTGCTCAAGCAGATGCTGGACAACCTGGCGCTGCTCCGAGAGCAAGGGCTGGACATCATCGAGGACTAGCAGCGCGCCGCTCCAGCGACTGGCCGGCACCCTCAAGACAGGTCTGGGGTCAGCCGGCCGTGGGGAGAACGTCCCCGCGCAGGGACTCGTCCAGGTCGCCCGTCTCTCCGGCCCGGGCTGCGGGCCTCCCGAGCACAACCACCCAGGCGACGAACGCGGCCCAGACCAAGAAGCCAAGCGTGATTCGCGCCCATGTGGGCAGGGGCGAGGGTGTGACGAAGGCCTCGACGATCCCGGAGACGAGCAGCAGCAAGCCGAGCCCGAGGGCGATCCCCATGGCCGCTCGGGCCTCCCGCCCGAAGGCTTGCCCTCGAGTCTGATGACCCGGATCGATGAGCGTCCAGCCAAGCCGCAATCCGACTCCGGCGGCGACGAAGACGCAGGTCAGCTCGAGCATCCCGTGCGGGAGGATCAAGCCGAAGAACAGGTCGAGACGACCGTTCGCAGCCATCAGTCCGCCGGCGATGCCCACGTTGAAGGCGTTGGTCCACAACAGGTAGATGACCGGGAGGCCGTACAACCCGCCCAGAGCGATGCACAGCGCGGCGACCCACGCATTGTTGGTCCACACCCGGAACGCGAAAGACGAGGCGGGCGCTGATGAGTAGTAGCTCTCGAAATCCTGCTGCACCAACGATTTGATCTGCTCCGGGGATGCTAGAGACGCTTGCACCTCAGGGTTGGCCGCCACCCACCAGCCGACGATGAGGGCCGCCAGGATGAAGCCGCCGGCTGCGCCGAGAACCCACCAGCGGGCTCGCCAGACAGCGACGGGGAAGTCCACCCGCAGAAAGTGCGCGACTGTGCTCCAGCCAGACGACGACACCCCCGTGACCCGGGCCCGGGCTCGCGCGACCAACGAGGACAGTCGGGCGACAAGGGCCGGATCAGGCGCCTGGGTCTGAACGACCGACAGATGGGTCGCGACTCGCTGGTAGAGGTCGACCAGCTCATCGGTCTCGGCGCCGTCGAGCCGACGCCGGCGCACCAACGCATCCAACCGATCCCACTCAGCCCGGTGGGCGGCCACGTAGGCATCGACGTCCATCGTCGTTCAGGCTATGCGAACCAGCCGCGGCCGTCGGGCAAGATGGGACGGTGAGCGCCTCGTGAGCACCTACGGTCCAGGGCAGCCGCAGGACGTCGTCACCGGCGAGGCCGTGGCGCTGGAGCTGCGGGTGGCCCAACTTCCAAGCCGCGCGCTCGCGCTGATGATCGACATGGCGCTGCAGATCGGAGCGCTGATCGCCCTGTTCTTGGTGGTCGGTGCGGTCAGCGGCTCGCTGGACGGCACGGCGACGGCGGCGCTGCTCCTCGTCGTGACCGTGGCCGTCATCGTTGGCTACCCGCTGGCCCTGGAGACCCTGACCCGGGGACGCACCCTCGGCAAGCTCGCCTTCGGGTTGAGGGCAGTCCGTGACGACGGGGGGGCTATCCGCTTCCGGCAGGCCCTCGCCCGCGCACTGATCGAAGTCGTGGAGATCTGGCTCCTGCTCGGGGTACCCGCGCTGTTCTGCTCACTCATCAACCCCAAGGGAAAGCGGATCGGTGACCTGGCGGCCGGAACGGTCGTCGTGCGAGAACGCGTCCCGGCCGAGGCCGGGGCACGTGCCGAGATGCCTCCCGAGCTGGCTCACTGGGCCGCGGCCACGGACATGGGCCGAGTGCCGGCCGACCTTGCATTGGCGATTCGCCAGTTCCTCGCTCGCGCTCCGGCTCTGGACAGCCAGGTCCGCTGGAGCATGGGTCAGCGGCTGACCGCCGACGTCCTCCCCTGGCTGGTCCCGAAGCCTCCTCCAGGCTCGACCAACGAGCGGCTGCTGGCCGCGGTCATCGCTGAACGGCGCCGTCGCGACCAGCACCGGATGGCGGGTGAGGCCGCAGCCACACGGACCTGGGCGCAGGCGCCAGGAGCGACGCCCTCGACCAATCCCTACGCTGTCCCGGTCGACCCAGCGTCGGGGACTTCACGCCCGCCGGGGCCGACCGACGGTGGCTTCCAGGCGCCGTCCTGATCGCTGGTCGCGGACGAACCGTTTTGCCTGCGACTGCTACTGAAACGCCAGCGCCGCCAGCGCCACTGCACCCGGCAAGTTGTTGGCCATGTGGGCCGCCATGCTCGCCGACGTCGAAGCGGTTCTCGCCCGGACGAACCCGAGGACGACACCGATCACGAGCAGGACCGGCAACCGAGTCGGCTCGAGATGGAAGAGTGCGAACGCGAATCCGGTGACCAAGATGGTCGGCCACGGACTCCAACCTCGCTTCTCAAGAGCGCCAAACATCAAGCCACGAAAGGCGATCTCCTCCACGATCGGGGCGCCGAAGGCGGCCAGAACGGCGAGCAGCAGCACCGGCCACGGAGATGCCTTGTCGAGATCGTCGGCGAGCTGGCCCACCGCTGACTCCAAGGGCGAGTCTGTGACACGCTCCAACAGCCAGGCGACCCCACTGGCCAGGACCAGCCCCAGAAAGCCAGCGACCGCACCGAAAACCAGATCCCTCCAGGACGCGCGAAGCTTCAGGTCAAGGACCGGACCGATGCCCTTGCGTGAGGTCACCCACAGCGGCCAGCCGGCCAAACCAATCCAGGGCAGGGCCAGTGACGCCACGAGGGCCCATGCCTTGGCGTCGGCCGTGTCGGGCACGGCCAGGACGATCGCGGCGGCTACGAAGGCGAAGGCGACGTAGAGCCCCAGGGTGATCCAGACGTCCCCCAGACCCCACGTTCGTACCGTCGCCCCCTGCTCGACGACCCCCTGCTGGACCAGTTCGGAGCCGTCGAGCTCTGGTCCCTCAGTAGCGATAGTGATCAGCCTTGTAGGGCCCAGCCACGTCGACTCCCAGATAGTCGGCCTGCACCTTGGTCAACTCGGTGAGCCGCACTCCGAGAGCGTCGAGATGCAACCTGGCAACCAACTCATCGAGGTGCTTGGGCAGCACGTGCACGCCGAGCGGGTATTCGTCGGCCTTGGTGAACAGCTCGACCTGGGCGATCACCTGGTTGGTGAAGGAGTTCGACATCACAAAGCTCGGGTGGCCGGTGGCGTTGCCGAGGTTCATCAGTCGTCCCTCGGACAAGACGATGATCGAATGACCATCGGCGAAGCGCCACTCGTCGACCTGCGGCTTGACGGTGATCCGCTCGACGCCTGGCAGACGAGCGAGCCCAGCCATGTCGAGCTCGTTGTCGAAGTGCCCGATGTTCCCGAGGATTGCCTGGTGCTTCATTCGTGACATCTGGTCGGCCGTGACGACCTCGTAGCAACCGGTCGCGGTGATGAAGATGTCAGCAACCTCAAGCACATCCTCGAGAGTCGCCACCTGATAGCCGTCCATGGCCGCCTGCAGGGCGCAGATCGGGTCGATCTCGGTGACGATCACCCGAGCACCCTGACCCCGCAGCGACTCTGCGCAGCCCTTGCCGACATCGCCGTAACCGCATACGACGGCAACCTTGCCACCGATCAGAACGTCGGTGGCCCGGTTGATGCCGTCGATGAGGGAGTGGCGGCAGCCGTACTTGTTGTCGAACTTCGACTTGGTCACGGAGTCGTTGACGTTGATCGCCGGGAACAACAGCGCCTCCGACTTGTGCATCTCATAGAGCCGATGGACCCCAGTCGTGGTCTCCTCGGTCACGCCCTTGATTCCCGCGGCGATGTTCGTCCAACGGTCGGTCGACTCCGTCAACGACCGAGTGAGCAGCTCGAGGACGACCGCAGACTCTTCAGACTCCGCACTCTCCACCGAGGGAACGGACCCGGCGAGCTCGTACTCACGTCCCTTGTGCACCAAGAGCGTGGCGTCACCCCCGTCGTCGAGGATCATGTTTGGGCCGCCCTGCTCGTCGGGCCAGGTCAGCGCCTGCTGGGTGCACCACCAGTACTCCGGCAGCGTCTCGCCCTTCCAGGCGTAGACGGGGACGCCCTGCGGGTCGTCCGGGGTGCCGTTCGGCCCGACCGCGACGGCCGCCGCGGCGTGGTCCTGGGTGGAGAAGATGTTGCAGGACGCCCAGCGCACCTGCGCGCCGAGGGCCACCAAAGTCTCGATGAGCACAGCCGTTTGCACCGTCATGTGCAACGAGCCGGTGATTCGGGCACCAGTCAATGGCTTGGACTCGCCGTACTCGCTGCGCATCGCCATCAGCCCCGGCATCTCATGCTCGGCGAGGCTGATCTCCTTGCGCCCGAAGGCGGCCAGCGAGAGGTCGGCGACCTTGAAGTCGGGCTGGGCGTCGGGTGTCGATCCTTGGGTCATGCGTCGCTCCACATGTTGGACGGTCTGGTGGTCGCGACGGGCGGCACGAGGCTTCGATGGCTCGTCAGGGCGGCATCGCCGCAGATCTCCATTGTGCCATGAGGCGGCGGTGATCCCCCACCGGAGATCGCGGCGACTAGCCGCCGCCAGGCTCCGCGATCCACGCCGCCCCCGTGCCGGTCAGCTCCAACGGGCCACATTCGGCGGAGACATAGGCCGCGTGCCCAGGGGCCACCATGAGAGAGCCGCCCCCGGCATGAAGCTCCACCATCCCCGAGGTGACCAACGCGAGCCGCGGACCACTGGCGGGCACGGCCACCGGCCCCCCTTGGGTGACCTCCGCATGCAGGAGCCGGAAGGAGTCGACTCCGGAGTCGTACATCTCAACCTTCGGCGCCACCTGCTCCGGCTCGACGAACGGCAGCGGTCTGGCCTCGAAGCGGACCAGGTCCACGAGGGCGTCGACGTCGACATGCTTCGAGGTGAGCCCACCCCGCAGCACATTGTCCGAGCTGCCCATGATCTCGACGCCAGCGCCGGCCAGGTAGGCATGCAGGGTGCGCGACGGCATCGCGAGCGCCTCACCCGGCTCCAAGGTCACGGTCTGCAGCAGCAGCGGCGCCAGCGCGCCCACGTCCCCCAGATGGAGCAGGGCCAGCCGCGCGACCCAGGCGTAGGCCCGAGCATCCGACGGATCCGTGCTCGGATCCGCCGCCCTCCCGGCGGCTGCCGCGGCAGCCGCCACGACGATCGGTGTGCGTCGTTGCGGATCGACCGCCATCCCGACCGTAAATGCGTCCCGAAGCGCGGTCGACGGATCCTCCTGGTCCAGCGCCCGCGCGAGCGGCTCGAGCGCGGGGCAGTCCAGTGCCAGAGTGAGGCGCAGAGCATCGCCGGGTTCGCGGAACCCGCACAGCGCCGAGAACGGGGTGAGCGCCACGAGCATCTCGGGCTTTGGGTGTGGGTCCTTGTAGGTCCGCTCACGAGAGTCATAGGGGATCCCGGCGGCCTGCTCAGCGGCGAAACCTCGTGCGGCCTGCTCGGCATCGGGATGTGCCTGCAACGACAGCGGCTCGACGGCGCTCAACAGCTTGAGCAGATAGGGCAGGTCCGGCTCGACGTCGCCGAGGCTGCGCCCGTCGGCGAGCGTGGACGGCCCGCCCGGATGTGCGCCGACCCACAGCTCGGCCCAAGGATCGGGGGTGGGAGCGGGCAGACCGAGCAGGGCGGGGATGAGCGTGCGCGATCCCCAGGCGTAGTGCTGGACCACGGTCTCCAGCGCGATCGGTGCCGTCAAGACCGGTCGATGTCGGGCTCGATGTAGATGACTCGCGCCAGCGGGATGGCGTCACGCACGCGGCGTTCGGCCGCGTCGATGGCAGCGGCGATCTCGGCTCCGCTGTCGGACGCTGTGACGGCAACCTTGGCCGCCACCAAGAGCTCGTCTGGCCCGAGGTAGAGCGTTTTCATGTGGATGACCCGATCGATGTCGTCGCCGTTCACGAGGGCCTGTTCGATCACGGCAACCTCAGCCGGCAGTGCGCCCTCACCGAGCAGCAGCGACTTGGTCTCGATACCCAAGACGACCGCAACGACGACGAGGAGGGCACCGATCATGATCGTGCCGATTCCGTCCCAGACCCCATCTCCTGTGACAGTTGCGGTGACCACGCCAAACATCGCGAGGACCAGCCCGACCAGGGCTGCGGAGTCCTCAAGCAGCACGACAGGAAGCTCGGGTGCCTTGGCGCGCCGCACGAAAGCTACCCATCCCAGGTCCGCGGGTCGCACCTGGTTGGACTCGCGGACAGCCGTACGCAACGACCACCCCTCGAGGGCCATCGCGATCAGCAACACCGTGATGGGCAACCACGCGTCGGTGATGGGCTCGGGATGCTGGATCTTGTGGACGCCCTCGTAGATCGAGAACAGGCCGCCGACACTGAACAACACGATCGAGACGATGAAGGCGTAGATGTAGCGCTCGCGCCCGTAGCCGAACGGGTGCAACGTGTCCGCGGCGCGCTGGGCGCGGCGTCCACCGACGAGCAACAGCACCTGGTTGCCGGAGTCGGCCAAGGAGTGGATCGACTCGGCGAGCATCGAGGACGAGCCGCTGACCAGGTAGGCGATGAACTTGGTGACCGCGATCCCGAGGTTGGCCAGCAGGGCCGCGACGATGGCCCGGCTCCCCGACGAGGCGCTCACCTGGCGGTGCGCTCTCGAAGGTCGGCGACGTGCGGCGACGTCGCCGGGTCGAGCCCCGCACCCAACGCCAGGTAGGCCGAGGCGAAGTCGGTGAGGGCGACGAGGCCGGCGATGCGCGCCAACGGATGATGACCGGTGGCGAACAGCTCGTCCACGCGAACCCCGCTGTCGGTGGCTGTATCGCGGACCACATCTGTGACCTGATGCGTCTCGGCATCGACGGTGTCATCGCGCAACAGGAGAAGACGCAGCGCCGACGCAGTGCTCGCAGGATCGTCCACAGGGTCGGCGAAGATGTCAGCCTGCGGCCGCGCGAACGGACCGTCAAAGGTAGCTACCACGGCCGTGGCGTCGTCGGGCAGCGTGCCGTGCCCTGCCGGATGTCGCGCGCTGCGAGCCAGCTCGTGTGCCGCACGAGCTGCAGCTACCCCGGCAAAGGGGCCTTCACCGAGGACCATGGGCACCGAGCCGGCCAGGTCGACGGCCAGGGTCTTGGCCGGATTCACGAACACCTCCGAGGACGGCCGTGCGCGCTCAGCGACGTCATCGAGCACGTCACTCGTCTCTTCGAGCCCTTCGTCGGGCAGCTCGACCAGCCCCAGGGCATGGGCGGCCAGCAGCACGGGCACCGACAACGCCCACAATCCCGCCCTGGACGACTGCACCGAACGAGCCGTGGGCACATGTACTCCGCGGGCGCGTGCGCACACCTCGGCCAACGGTGAGTCCTCGGCTCCCACGCTCAGCAGCCGACAGCCTCGTCGAGCCGCTTCGGCTGCGACCGCGAGCGGCCCCTCGGCTCGGCCGGACAGCGAAACAGCCACCACCAGATCCACCGGCCCGGCCCAGCCGGGCAGCGTGTTGGTGCGTACGGCCTGCACCGGTACCGGGGCTCCGGGGCCGGCCAGGGCGGTCAGCAGATCGCCCACGGCGGCCGAACCACCCAGAGCGGCCACCACCACCGCGCGGGGTCGCCCGTCCTGAGAAACGCGCCCCACGTCGGCCTCCCTGGCCATGGTCGCGGCGTGCCGCACCTGGGCACCCGCCGAGGCCAGCGCCAGCAAGGTGCCACGGGAATCGGCGGCCGCCAGGGCCCGCGGGTCGTCGAGCAGACCCTCGTCGAGGGCGAAGGTCATGACGCTTCAGGGGGGCCGGACGCAAAAGCTCGTTCGCCGACGCCCGCCGGCCCTGGCGTGGCGTCGTCAAGCAGCATCACAGGGATGTTGTCTCGGACGGGGAACGTCGTGCGGCAATACGTGCACACGATCGTTTGCGCCTCATGGTCGGGCACGACCGACTCGTGCCGTGGGCACGGGCAGGCCAAGATCTCGAGCAGCACCGGATCGAGGTCCATCACGCACTCCCGACCCGAGCGAGAACGTCATCTCGGACCTGCTCCATCGTGGCCACAGTGTCCGCTTCGACATTGAGGCGCAGCAACGGCTCGGTGTTGCTCGACCGCAGGTTGAACCACCAGTTCTCGGTCGACACAGTCAGGCCGTCAAGGTGGTCGATGGTGACGTCGGGCTCGGATCCGTACGCCTTCTCGATCACCTTCATCACCGCTGCGGCATCGTCGACCCGGGAGTTGACTTCGCCCGAGTCGGCGTATCGCTGGAAGGGGACCAGCAGGGTCGAGAGCGTCGTGCCGTCTGGGGTCTCTCCGAGGGCAGCGAGCACATGCAGGGCCGCGAGCAATCCGGAATCGGCGCGCCAGAAGTCTCGGAAGTAGAAGTGGCCGGAGTGCTCACCACCGAAAACCGCGCCGGTCTCGGCCATGACGGCCTTGATGAACGAGTGCCCAACGCGGGTCCGGACAGGGATGCCTCCCGACTCTCGGACCACCTCGGGCACCGTGCGGCTCGTGATCAGGTTGTGGATCACCGTGGCGCCCGGTTCTCGAGCGAGCTCACGTGATGCGATCAGCGCGGTGATCGTTGACGGGCTGACCAGCCCACCGCGTTCGTCGACGACGAAGCAACGATCGGCGTCTCCGTCGAGTGCGAGCCCGAGGTCGGCGCCATGCTTGAGGACGGCAGCCTGCAGATCGACGAGGTTGGCGGCGTCGATCGGGTTCGCCTCGTGGTTCGGGAAGCTTCCGTCGAGCTCGAAGAACAGCGGCACCACGGTCAGCGGCAGTCCGTCGAAGACGACGGGCACAGTCAGACCACCCATGCCGTTGCCCGCATCGACCACGACGGTCAGGGGCCGGCTCGCCCGTATCGGGACGAGGCCGTTCAGGTGCTCGGCGTACTGCTCGAGGATGTCGCTGTCAGAGACGGTGCCGTGTCGGCCGTCGTAGGCCGGGATCGGCCCGGCCTCGATCATCGCCTTGATCTCACCTAGGCCCGTGTCCTGACCGACCGGTGCAGCAGCAGCACGGCAGAGCTTGATCCCGTTGTACTGCGCGGGATTGTGGCTCGCCGTGAACATCGCACCCGGGACCCCCAGGCTGCCGCTCGCGTAGTAGAGCGCATCCGTGGAGCACAAACCGATCCTGACCACGTCGGCACCCTGCTCGGTGGCACCTCGCGCGAAGGCTGCCACCAGGTTCGGCGAGCTGGGGCGCATGTCGTGGCCAACGACGATCCGGCCGCCGCCCGCGCCGACGACCCGGACGAAGGCCGCTCCCACCTGGTGGGCCAGATCCTCGTCGAGTTCCTCGGGCACCAGCCCGCGGACGTCGTACGCCTTGATGATCGAACTCAGGTCACGCTGGCTGAGGTCGCGCTGTCGTTCGCTGTCTTCAGGCACGGCGCGAGCCTACTGGGCTGCTCAGCGCAGCTTGCGCGCCTTGTCGAGCACGAGGTCGCGGTCGAGCGTAGCGCCGGTCAGGTCAGTCCAGGTGCGGTGCTCACAGCGGTGGCAGGAGGTGAGCGAGACCGGGGTGCCGTCAGTCAGGGTCATGGCCAGTCGGGTGACGCATTCGCTCCCGCACTCCGAACAGAGAACGCCATCGCGCGCGCCAGGCTGAGTCAGGGAGCCCAGCGGCGGGCTCGGCTGCAATCGAGCCATCGACCGACGGGAGCGTCGAGGCGCCGGCTTGCTGGCTTCCTTCGCGGTGGTGGTCGCTGCGCCAGACGACGCGCTAGCTTTCGGGGCCTTGGCGGAGGCGGTGGTTGCACGAGACACGGGGAAGCTCCAAACAAGTCAGCGGATGCGGACGGACGGCGGCCGATGCGATCTCGGCTGTCACCGACGCTGGTTCTTCGGCATGACCCCGACGTTTGCTTGAATGTCAGGCGATTCTGGGGCAAAACGGACATGCCCGTTCGCTACGTCCGACGAAGTGGGGGGTATGACCCACAGTTGCTCGGACGCAAGTCAGGAGCCCGCCGTTGCGGGGCGCGGCGGGCGAGTGCCGCTGGCTAGGGGGATTGCAGGACGCGGAGGTGTCCTCGACGTCCCACTTCGGTCCCCACGCCCACGGGTTCGGGATCCACGGCGGGGCGCGTGGGTCGAGCGGACTCGCGCACAGCCTCCGCGAGAGCCTCGAGGTCATCGGGGGTCGGCAGCAACGAGTCGGGGTCCGGGGCGAGGCGCAGGACTTCCCATCCTCGGGGCGCCGTCAGGCGTTCGCTGTGTGCCTGGCACAAGTCGTAGCCATGCGGCTCGGCGAACGTCGCGAGCGGGCCGAGCACTGCCGTCGAGTCTGCGTAGACGTAGGTCAAGGTGGCGACCGCCGTAGCGCCACACGCAGGACGCGAACAGCGCCGAATCAGGCTCACGCTGCCGGAACCTACCCGCTGGTCTCAGGTCGTCACCGCAGGCGCGCCGCCACGCTGCCGAGAGGCGACTCCTCGAGGGTGGAAGGCCTACGCTCGACGGGTGCGACTGCTCAGAGGCACCCGACCTGCCCCGCGTCGGGTCCGACGACGCGACCGCCGCGGTCGCGGCCTGCGTGGCCCCATCGGCCCCCCTCAGCTGCCTGTGGCGCGTACGCGCGCCGAGCGCTTCGACGACGCCGTGGTTGACGCCCTCAAGCACCTAGAACGCCGATGGGGATCGGAGTTGGCCGGGGTACAGGTGCTCGTCGAAGAAGTGCCACCCGAGGAAACCGACGAGCGCAGCAACGAGATCCCCCTCGGTCGAGTCGAGCCGTCCGCGCGACGTCGTCCGGCTCGCCTGGTTGTCTATCGCCGCCCGGTCGAAGCCCGCACGGAACAGCGCAGTGAGCTGGAGGCGATCACCCGAGTCGTGGTCGCCAGCTTGGTGGCTGAGCTGTTGGGCAAAGCGGTCGAGGACGTGGACGGCCCCGACGTCAGCTGAGTCAGCGGCCGCGGACACCCGTTGCCGGGTTCGGCACAACGGCTGGCACCGTGACCGAGGCCACGCCGGAGGCCAGCGGGACGGTGCTACGAAACGCGCCGCCCTCGCCGCTCCAGCTCAGCAACAGCGCCGCCTCCACCGGCCCGGAACCGTCGGCAGCCTGCACCACGAGACCAGAGCCCCCAACGGTTTCCGGGACGATGAAGCGCGCCGTCGTGCCAGCGGCTACCGAAACCTCCCGCGTCGACGGCTGCCCATCGTCGGGTGCCAGCACGGTCACGAACACCAGCGCCCGTTCCTTCGACGCAGTCAGGGCCAGCACCGCATGCCGGTTGGCGTCGACCCGGAAGGGGGCGAACGAAGCCGGCTGGTTCAACGGCCGGACTCCGGCGGAGTAGGCCAACTCGTCCCGGCCGTCGGCCAGGGGCGCAATGGTGCGCACTCCCGCCACGATGGGTACGTCGCTGGTCAGCAGGACCGCGGCCGCCTCGGTGGTCTTGAGGAATCGCGAGACGTCGACTGCAGCAACAGATCCGGCCGTGATCTCGAGCAGGGCAGCCTTGTCGGGGGCGAACGTCCCGTCACCGGCAACGATCTGCACATTGACGATCGCGTCGGAGGTGCCCGGGGCAGCCACCTGCAAGATCTGCTTGATCGGCGGGCCGCCAACCAATCCGGGAACCACGACCCGCCGGGCCGGTGGTGCTGACTGAGGGACGAAGTCGGCACCACGGGCTATCAACCCGACGCTGTTCACGTCGGTCACCGACGCAGCAACGCGCCCGGCCCGTGTGATGACGTGCAGGGCGACGCGTGCCGTGCCTGGGGCCATCACGTCCAGCCGCAGTGCGCGCTGGCTGTGCGGGGCTACCTCGACCCCGACGCCGCCCTTCGCCTCCACCGGCCCTGCGGGACCGAAGATCTTGACGTCCACGACCGCGGCACTCGAATCGGTGTTGGTCAGCCAGATCGTCGTACGTCGCCCGATCGACCCGCCACCACCGACGAACCACGCATCACTGCTCGGCGCCACACACGCCGTGGCCAGCAGGCCGCGACCGCGGCCGTCCTTGACGGCCGTCACCTGGCCGGCTCCGAGGTTTACGGCGATGTCCCCTTCAGCTCGGGCGATCCAAGGCACGACCTTCCGCTGCGATACCGGCGCGGGTGCCGAGGCGACCATCCCGGGCGCGTCGAGGCTGAACAGGGGCACCGAAGCCCCACGAAGCGGCGTCAGGGCCGCCCGGCCGGAACTGACCTGTTCGGACTCGACCGGCGGGCTGGAACCCGTCGACGCATCGGGCAGCGCCGTCACTACACCGACCTGTGTGCTGGTCACCTTTCCAGCGGCCGGCCGCGGACAGGCCAGCACCGCCGCCGCCACCGGGCGAACCGTGGCCTCGGGGATGCTGGGCGCCGGCGCGCGGATGAGCCCGGCCGCCAAGCAAGCAGCCACGGCAACGACCACGGCGACCACCGCACGTACGGTCGGTCGGCTGCTCGTGGTCCCTGCCCTGTTCACGATGGGTCCAACATGTCGTCGTCCTCGTGGTCCTCGTCACGACGGCGGCTCGGGAGGGCTGCCACGACGATGGCCAACACGATCACGGCTTCGGCCAGCAGCCAACGGCTGCGGGCTGATCCGTCGAAGTCGAGAAGCAGTGCTCCGCCCGCAGCTGGAAGCGAGAAACGCTGGGCCCAGGTGGCGGAGGGGCCCGAGTAGGCGGGCACGGGCGGTTCAAGCGCCTCGGGCTGATCCACGGCCACGGCTACGAGCGGGACACCCGCCAGCGAGGCACGCCACCCTGGGTCTGCTGCTTCCGCGAGCGCGAGCACCCGAGCAGACACGACACCCTTCACCGATGGTGCGGCCGCGATCTCGGCTTCGGCCGCAACGTCGCCGGAAGGCACTGCGGTGGCCCGGCCGCTGGCCGATTGCACGCGAACCCGGGACGCCGTACCCGAAACCCCCCACAGTGCGCTTCCGTCCGTCGCGGCCAGGCGTTCCATTCCTGGCGCCGAGTCGAGAGCCTCGGTCAGTGTCTGCAGCGCGGGGCGGGTGACCAGAACGAAGCCGACGCCGTACGCCGACAAGCGAGCAGCGACGTCGTCGCCGGAACGGCCGGACCCCAGATCGGCGACCAGCGTGCCGAGTGGACCCGCTACCGCAGCTGCCGGTGCCACGTCGGCGTCACCGAGAGTTGCCCCAGCACCGCGCAGAAGCGTGAAGCTCACCGGCTCCCCCCGGCGCTCGGCCAGCACCAGGGTGCTCGGATGGTCGGGGGTTTGCGACGCGGCAACGACGAACGCTGGCAGCACATCCGCGCTGGCTCGGTTGAGCGGGCCCTCCACGCCTCGCCCGATCCACGAGACTCCGGCCACGACCGGGGAGAGCAGCGCCAAGACCACGACCACAACCGCCACGGGCTGGCGCCAACCAAACGCCCGTTGGGCCAACGAGTCCTGCAGTCCCCCGCCGCCGAGCACAGCGGCGGCGATCAGACCGCCACCGACGAGCAAGGTGGCGAAACCCGGCCAGGCCGTGACCTGGGTGCCGACCGACGCGACGTCGACACGTTGGACGACCGTCAGCAGCCCGAGCAGCAGGCCGAGCAGGGCCACACCCCAGGCGGCGAGCACGGCTCTGGGTCGCCGACCGACCACCATCGCCGCCAGCCCGGCGGCGATCAATCCGACGGTCACCCACCACGCGGGCAACCCCGGACCGCCCGGCCACCCGAGAGATAGAGCCCAGGTTGGCAGGTCGGGGTCAGCCAGTCCGACCGCCTGCGCGCCGGGTTCGAGGAGAACCTGGCTCGGGTGGGTGATCAACCCCCACGACCACGGGAGCAGCGCGAGCACGGCGAGCGCCAGCATGGCCAAGGTGCGTGTCCACCAGGGCCTTACCAAACCAAATCCCGCCCCGGCGCTCAGGCCCCAAACCACCAGACATACCGCGACGGCTACCCAAGCCATCGGCACGAACGAAGCGACGACGGCCAGGAGCAAGCCGGTGGCCGCCACGGCCCGCCATGTGTGGATGCGGTCGCTGGCCTGGCGGGGCGGACCAAGCCGACCAAGGGCCAGCACCAGCAACGGCAACAGCCAGGCGACCACCACGGTTCCTAGGTGACCACCTGACACCGCGCCGGTGACCGCCGGGAGCAGGGCGTACGCGACGCTGGCCCACACGCGCAGCCGCATGGATGCGGTCAGCCGTCGGAGCAGGAAATAGGCCGACGCCCCAGCGAGGGGTACGGCGAGAACGAACAGCGCACTGACCAGCAGCCCAGGTCTACCCAGCGTCAGCACGGACGCGCCGCTGAGGATGGCCAGCCAGGGCGGGGCCGCGGCGCTCGAACCAACTCCCACGGGATGCCACGCCTCGACGTAGCGCTGCCACAGGTCTGTCGCACCTCCCGGCGCCGGCAGAAGTGCGCCGCCTTGCAACGGACCGCCTAGCACGAGTCCACGCCAGGCCAGCAACGAGACGGCCACAAGCGCCAGGCTCACCAAAGCCGCCGGGCGACGAAGCAGACGGGCTAGACCACCACCGCCGACTCGCCTCATCGAGTCGCCCGCTTCGTCACCTGGACCGGTCTCGAGAGGTCCGCCCCCGGCTGACGACGATTCCGACAGACCCGAGCCCGCCCCAGCCAACAGCGCTTCGACGCCACGCCTGAGGTGCATCCCCGAAGCGGCCAGCAACGGCCGAACGCTGGACCAGGGCTCGGTGATCGTCGACGCTCGGCGGGCTCTGGCGCGGTAGATGCGGTCGGGTCGAGCCACGGTTGACCCGAACGCCCGGACCTCCTCGAGCGCCTCAATCGTCGCCTTGCCGAGCAGCAGCGCCAAAGCGCGCACGAGCGAGCCGATCGTCAGCCGCACGTAGGCCCATGGCAGTGCTCGACCGGGCAGATTGGCCAGCAACAGCAGCAGCGCTGAACGCCGATCGGCTCCGAGCGCGGTCGCGCCCCCAACCGCCAGTCCGCGCCGCCCGTGCGTTGCGGCTTCAGCATGGTGAACGACCGCGTCGGGCGCGACGATGACCCCGAAGCCGGCGCGACGGGCGCGCCAGCAGAAGTCCACATCATCCCGGAACATCGGTAGGTCCTCGGAAAAACCACCCAGGGCATCCCAGACGTCTCGCCGCACCAGCATGCCCGCCGAGCTGACCGCCAAGACATCTCGACGGTCGTCGTGCTGACCCTGGTCGGACTCCCCCGGCTCGAGCCCGGTCTCGCGTCGACCGCTTCGTCCCACGGTCACGCCGAGCTCGAGCAGGAGTCGGCCGTGCCGCCATCCGCGGACCTTCGCGCCGACGACGCCGGCGACCGGATTCCGCTCGGCCGCGAACAGCAGCTCCCGCAAGGCGGCCGGTTCGGGAGCGCAGTCGTCATGGAGCAGCCACAACCACTCCACCACCTCCTCGCCACCGGGCGAGCTGGGCAGCCCAGGCGCGCCGCTCAGAGCGGAGACGGCTCGAGCGACGGCAGCGCCGTACCCGGTCGTGCTCGGCATCGGCAGCACGCTCGCCGCACCCATGGAGTCGGTGAGCAACTCGGCCGTGGCATCCGTTGAGCCGGTGTCGACCGCTATCACCCGACGGGGAGCTCGTTCCAGATCGGCGAGGGCTGCCAGCGAGTACGGCAGCCAGCGAGCACCGTCATGCGCGACGAGCACGGCGGTGACGTCATGCCGCTGGATCCGTGCCTCGAGGTGGGCACGCTCGGCGGCGCGCTCTGCCGCATCCTGATCGGGCCCGTCATCGATGAAGGCTGGCCACTCCTGCGCGGCCTCAGGCTCCTCGGCGGTACCTGCAGGTTCCACCGGATCTTCAGCTTCCACCGGATCTTCAGCCGACTGAGGAGCCCCGAAAACCGGGTCGGTTGAGGCGGAAGGTGAGGTGGACACGGGGCGCCCACACTACCTGCGCGCCCACCAAAGTCTGGTGCGGTGTCTGTGGTGCGCTCTCCCTGACTGGCCGTGGGATTGCGGGACCGGGCGAGCGCTACATGACCGCTTTCTTCAGCCGGCGGCGTTCCCGCTCGGACAACCCGCCCCAGATGCCGAAACGCTCGTCGTGGGCCAGGGCGTACTCCAGGCACTCGGCGCGAACCTCACACCCGACGCAGACCTTCTTGGCCTCGCGCGTCGACCCACCCTTCTCCGGGAAGAAGGATTCGGGGTCGGTCTGAGCGCAGAGCGCGCGCTCCTGCCAGCTGAGTTCGGCCTCCGCTGGCTCAACGACCGCTGCCACCGCCTCGGCGGCTGTCTCGAGCGTCAGCGAAGCCGCCTGGGCCTCGCTGCTGTCCGACGGCTCGTAGCTCAGAACCTGTAGCGGCTGCGCCACGCTCATCGCGCGTCCTCCTCGACCCTGGTTCGGGTGCGCAGCCACCGAGAGCAGTGACCGTCGCGCGCCGGGAGCGTCGAACTCGATCTCCATCGAGTGAGCCCACGACTGACCGAACGACATGCGTGGAATTACAGGGGAGTGACCCCCGTCGCGTCAAGTGGCTGACCGATTAAGGTTTGTTCACCTTCAGTTACGATTTGATCACAATAAGTAGTCTCAGCCGGTTCCTGCCCAGGTCAGGGTCACCTGAGCCCGCGGCGCCGGGGGCAGTCGGTCCCGAACCACCGCCACGTCGTTTTCTGCTGATTCGGGCAGACAGAGGCGCCGGGTGATCAGGTGCACGTCGACTGGATGCCCGGGATCGGGAGCCGTCCAGCGGTCGACCGTCACGTCCGGCACCCCAGTCTCGGCGATGACCGCGACGGCGTCTTCCCACGTCGGCGTCGATGGACGCACGATTCCGTGGAAGTGCGCCCACAGCGGCGCCATCCACGTCTGTGGATGCAGCGGCGGCAGCTCGACGACAACTCGCCGTCTGGCGTGCACGGTCAGTTCTCTAACAAAAGGCCCGAGGTCTGCGACGTCGTAGAACACGTGGTGGCAGACCACGAGGTCATGCGCTTCGAGCTTCTCGACCGACTCCGGCCAACGACCCACGACAGTCGTCGTGGGCACCTGCGACGCCGCCACCTTCGCTCGCTGCTCCAGCATCTCGAGCATGGCCGCAGACGGGTCCACGGCAGTCAGCGCGCTGGCCCGATCGAGCAGCGGGAGCGAGGCGGCACCGACCCCAGCTCCGACGTCGAGCACCGATCCAGGGGTGCCCAGCTCCGCCATGGCACGTTCGAAGCTCGCGCCACCAGGCGACTGCACAGCGGTGTCCGCACGCATGGCGAACCGGTCGGCAGGGTGCCCCCACGGAGAACGTTCGGCCGCTGCCTCGACGGCTGGTGGAATCGCCCACGCTTGCAACGCCGTTCGCCAACGCTCCGCAGCTGAAGCCATGACAAGCATCTTCGCCTTACGGTCCACTCACGGCGTGGTCGGGGCACCCCCGAGAGCCGGCTTACAGCCGTACGCTCGCTGCCATGTCCCACGTGCTCGTTGTCGAAGACGACCTCACAGTCGCTGAAGTCGTCATCGCCTACCTGCGCCGGGCCGGCCTCGAGGCGACCCACGTCGCCGATGGAGCCGAGGCGCTCGCCGCGTTCGACACCAAGCAACCGGATCTGGTCGTGCTCGACTTGATGTTGCCGACCCTCGACGGCCTGGAAGTCTGTCGGCGGCTGCGCGCACTTGAGCCGCCGCGCAACTCCGTTCCGGTCGTCATGCTGACCGCGATGGGCGAGGAGGAAGACCGGGTCGCCGGCCTCGTCGTGGGCGCTGATGACTACGTCACCAAGCCGTTCTCGCCCCGCGAGCTCGTGCTTCGTGTTGAGTCGGTCCTGCGCCGATCCGCAACCGGCCCCGAATCCGGCGCATCAGGGGTCGACGCTCCGGAGACGCTGGTCGACGGTGACCTGACGGTGGACGTGACCGGGCACCGCGTGACCCTGGGGGACGTCGAGCTGTCGCTCACAGCTCGCGAGTTCGACCTGCTGACCTTCCTGCTGCGGCACCCCGACCAGGCGTTCAGCCGGGCCGAGCTGATGGAGCGCGTGTGGGGCTGGACGTACGGCGACCAGTCGACGGTGACCGTGCACGTACGACGGCTCCGCGAGAAGGTCGAGGCCGATCCCGCCGAACCGGTGCGATTGGCCACCGTGTGGGGTGTGGGCTACCGGTGGGACCCGCGTGACGCCTGACCTCCAAGTCGTCCTGACCGCAGCCGTGTCCGCCGGCGCTGTTGGCCTGCTCGGCTGGGTGGCGGTTCGCCAGGTCGGGCGGCACTCGATCCGGTGGGCGGCCGTCGTCGCGGCGGTCACCACCGTGCTTGCGGTGACCGTGGGCGTCATAGCCACCGCCAGCAGGATGTTCTTGTCCCAGCACGACCTCGGCGTGGTCCTCATCGTTTGCGCCGCCGCCGGCCTCGTGGCGATCGGCGTTGGCACGGCGCTGGGGCGACAGGTGGGACACCTGCAGTCCGAGGCCATCCGGCTGGCCGAGCAGCGCGAGCATGACGACGCTCTGGAGACGTCTCGACGGGAGCTGGTCGCCTGGGTCAGCCATGACCTGCGCACCCCGTTGGCGGGCCTGCGAGCGATGGCAGAGGCGCTCGAGGACGGGGTCGCCGAGGATCCTGCTCGCTATCACCGGCAGATGCGCCTTGAGGTCGACCGGCTGTCCGGGCTCGTCGACGACCTGTTCGAGCTGTCCCGAATCCAGGCTGGCGCGCTCTCCCTTGCCTACGACCAGATCCTGGCATCAGACCTCGTCTCCGACACCATCGCCGCCACCGACGCACTTGCTCAGGCAGGGCACGTACGGCTGACCGGCGAGGCGACCGGACCCCTTCCGGTGCGCGCTGACGGCAGGGAAGTCGGACGGGCGCTGTCCAACCTGGTGGTGAACGCGATCCGGCACACACCAGCGGACGGCGCGGTCACCGTCACCGCCCGCGGGGCGCCCGACGGTGGTGTCGTCCTGTCGGTGACCGACAGCTGCGGGGGCATCCCGGACACCGAGCTGGAGCGGGTCTTTGACGTCGCCTGGCGTGGAAATGCCCAGCGCGACCTCTCCGCTGGCGGTGGCCTTGGCCTGGCCATCGTCCGTGGCATCGCCGAGGCCCATGGCGGCGCCGTCGATGTGCACAACGTCGGTGGAGGTTGCAGATTCGAGCTGGTCATCCCGGCCGCCGTCGGGTAGACCAGCGAAGCCCCAATGGCCCCCGACGTGGCGTGCATCGGTCCGACACGATTGGCTGACCCGGTGTCCAACTCCGTAGGTCCGCAACGACCGGACTATGCCGCCGCCCTTTCCCGCGTCGCCGCCGAGCTAGATCACCTCATCGAAAACGGCGCCACGGATGCGATCCTCCGCCGTGCCGCGTGGACGGCTGCTCTCGATCAACCGATGCCCGAGACAGGGGTCGGGGCCGAGGCGGTTATCGAGGAGATCGCCACGACGCTGATTCCAAACGGCAGCCGTATCTCCGATCCGCGTTGCTGGGGCTGGATCGTCTCTGTCCCTGGTCCAGTGGCCATCGCGGCCTCCGCGGCCGGGTCGATCGCAGCCTCCCAGCGCTACACGATCAACGCCTTCAACCTGCTCGAAGAGGTCTCGCTCACCTGGCTGGCGCAGCTGTGCGGCCTCGACTCGACCCGCATGCGTGGGATCTACTCCAGCGGCGGGTCAGTGGCCAACCTGGTGGCCCTGGGCGCCGCTCGACAATGGGCCTTCGAGCAGCGCGGTGTCGACCCTGCGGCCGACGGCGTTGGGGGTGCGCCGGACGGCTATCTACGCCTCGGAGGAGACGCACCACACCGTGCACCGGGCCGCTGCCGTCCTTGGTCTCGGACGCTCGAGCGTCCGACCGATCCCGGTGGACGACCGACAGCAGATGCGTCCCGCTGACTTGGCCGCCGCTCTCACTCGTGACATCGCGGCGGGGGTGCTGCCGGTCGCGGTCGTCGCCAACGCAGGCACCACGAACACCGGCGCCATCGATCCGCTCCAGGCGATAGGCGCCATCGCCCGCGAGCATGACGTCTGGTTCCACATCGACGGTGCGTACGGCCTGCTCGGTGGGCTGGACGAGCGGATCAGTGAGCGCTACCAAGGCGTGGAGCTCGCGGACTCAGCCATCGTCGATCCGCACAAGTGGCTGTCTGCGCCAACCGGGATCGCCGCAACGTTCGTGCGGGATCGCGCCATCCTGCACCGGGCCTTCACCCAGGAGCCGGCGCCCTACCTCGAGAGTGTGTTCTCCGGGGACGGGCTCGACGTCCAGACCTCCATGGAACACGTGGGGATCCCCTACTCCGAGTTCGGTGTTGAGCTCACCGCACCGCCGCGAGGTGCCGTCGTGTGGAGCATCCTGCGCGAGCTTGGCCGCTCCGGGGTGGCTCAGCGGGTCCGGACGGACAACGATCACGCGCGGCGCCTCGCCGAACTCTCCGACGCGCACCCACGGCTGGAGCTGATGGCCGCACCGGCCCTGTCGATCACGTGCTTCCGTTACAAAACAACCGGAATCGACGACTTGGACTCTTTCAACGAGACCCTCTACTACCGGCTGATCCGCGAGACGCCGTACATGCCGAGCACGACGCGCGTGCGAGGTGCCCTCACCCTCCGACCGTGCTTCGTCAACGACCGGACTCGGCCCGAGCACATCGACGGCCTGGTCGAAGCCGTCGTAGCCATCGGCGACTCGATGGCGGCCGGCTGAGAGACTGCCGACATGCAGATCACGGCCCTGGCAGGGGGCATCGGCGGCGCGCGATTCCTGCGCGGGCTTCGAGACGACCTCGCCGGCGATCCGACGTACGGCTCAGAAGGAACCGACCCCGCCGAGATCACCGTCATCGGCAACACCGCCGACGACATCACCTTGTTCGGCCTTCGGGTGTGCCCTGACCTCGACACGTTGATGTACACCCTCGGTGGAGGGATCCACGAAGAGCAGGGCTGGGGGCGGGCTGACGAAACCTTTGCGGTCAAAGAGGAACTCGCGGCGTACGGACTCGAGCCTCAGTGGTTCGGCCTCGGCGACCGGGACGTCGCCACGCACGTCGTACGCACCTTGATGCTCGATCAGGGTTACCCGCTGTCTCAGGTGACCGAGGCACTGTGCGCCCGCTGGAAGCCCGGAGTCCGCCTGCTTCCGATGAGCGACGATCGGGTCGAGACCCACGTCGTCATCGAGGAAGCGGGGGCGCGACGGGCGATCCACTTCCAGGAGTGGTGGGTGCGACTGCACGCCTCCGCGCCCGCCGTCGAGATTCTGCCGGTGGGCGTCGAGGACGCCAAGCCGGCGCCCGGGGTCCTCGAGGCGCTGGCCACGGCAGACGTGGTCCTCCTCCCTCCCTCCAACCCAGTCGTGTCGATCGGCACCATCCTCGCGGTGCCCAGCGTTCGGGACGCCGTGCTGGCCACGCCGGCACCGGTGGTCGGGGTGTCACCGATCATTGGTGGGGCACCGGTTCGCGGAATGGCCGATGCCTGCCTGACCGCCTTGGGAATCGAAACCTCCGCGCAGGCGGTGGGCGAGCTCTACACCGGACTGATCGACGGTTGGCTCGTAGCAGACACCGAGCAGGAGATCTCGCTTCCGGCCGTCCGGGTCGAGAGACGCCCATTGCTGATGTCCGATCCGGAGACGACTCAAGCCCTTGCCCGAGCCGCGTTCGACGTGGCGCTCGACCTGCGCGCGGCGACGTGAGCACCTTCACGGTTCGCGGGATCGAGGGCATGCCGGAGGTAGTGCCGGGTGACGACCTGGCCGCACTGATCGCGCGGGCGCAGCCACCCGTGGTTGACGGCGACGTGGTGGTGGTGACCAGCAAGGTCGTCAGCAAGGCCGAGAACCGGATGATCCGGGCCGACACCCGAGAAGCCGCGATCGATGCGGAGACCGTCCGGGTCGTGGCGACCCGTGGAGAGACCCGCATCGTCGAGACCCGGCACGGCCTGGTCATGGCGGCAGCCGGTGTCGATGCCTCAAACACTGCGCCGGACACCGTGCTGTTGCTTCCCGAGGACCCCGACGCCTCCGCCCGCCGGATCCGCGCAAGGCTGCAGGAGCTGTTGGACGTGCGGGTGGCGGTCATCGTCAGCGACACGGCGGGCCGTCCCTGGCGGACCGGTCTCACCGACCTGGCCATCGGCGTAGCCGGACTCGAACCCCTCGATGACCATCGCGGCCGCCTCGACCCGGAGGGCCGCGAGCTGTCGATGACCATCACCGCCCTGGCTGACGAGGTGGCGGCCGCGGCCGAGCTCGTCAAGGGCAAGCTGTTGCGCGTCCCGGTTGCCGTCGTGACCGGGCTCGGACACCTGATGACAGATGACGACGGACCAGGCGCTGCCGCGCTGATCCGGCCCGCCGACGAGGACATGTTCCGCTTGGGCCACCGCGAGGTTGTTCCTGCTCGTCGGACCGTGCGCGCTTTCACCGACGAGACCGTCGACCGGGCAGACGTACTCCGGGCGGTCGCTGCAGCCGTGACGGCCCCAGCCCCGCACCACACGACACCTTGGCGTTTCGTCCTGCTCGAAGATTCCCTGCGTCGGGAACGGCTTCTCGACGCCATGCGCGCAGCCTGGACCGAAGATCTGCGCCGGGACGGCTTCACCGACGAGCAGATCGCGCGCCGACTACGCCGCGGGGACGTGCTGCGAGCCGCGCCCTACCTCGTGGTGCCGTGCCTGCTCGCCGAGGGCGCGCACGCCTATCCCGACGCGCGGCGGGCGACGGCCGAGCGGGAGATGTTCCTCGTGGCTGCCGGAGCTGGGGTCGAGAATCTGTTGGTAGCACTGGCTGCTGAGGGACTCGGGTCGGGTTGGGTCTCGTCGACGATGTTCTGCCGCGAGGTCGTACGCGCCGAGCTCGACCTGCCCGACACCTGGGATCCGCTCGGGACAGTCGCAGTGGGTTACCCGGCGACCGCTCCGAGCGAGCGCCCCAGCCGCGACCCGATGGACTTCACGGTCCTGCGATGAGCAGCGTCGGTGACCAACGTGGCTGAGTTGATGTGGCTGCGGGCCGCAGCACTCCTGTGCGACCTGAACGGAACCCTCATCACCACCCGGCGCCTGGACGGCACGGACGCCATTGCGCGGCCAGGCGTCGCGATGGTGCTCACCGAGCTGCAGGGGCTGGGGGCGCCCTGGGCCATCGTCACGTCCGTAGGGCGCGACGCTGCACGCACGGCGCTGCGCACCGCCGATCTCCCCTCGCCGCCCGTTCTGATCACCGCAGATGACGTGTCCCTGAACAAGCCATCGCCGGAGGGCTACCTGGCCGGCGCCCGGCTGCTGGCAGTCGCACCCGAGCAGTGTTTGGTCGTGGAGGACACCGACTGGGGGATCGAGGCGGGCCTCGCCAGCGGCGCACGCGTGCTCACCGTCGACGAGCAGCTGGCCCTCATGGACGACCGGGTCAGCCTGTTCAGCTGGGCCGATGTCGTCGACATCCGTGGCGGCCCGGACGACGTGGTCCTCCACCTGAGATAGCCCGGCCACTGCCGCAGCCGCCGAGATGCGAGAAACCGGGCAGTCTCAGCTGTGGCACTTACCGATTTCTCGGGTCTCGCCGGTGGGTCTACGGCCGCCCGCTGACGGTGACTTGAACGGCGACACGCCGGCGAGTCGTCGTACGACGTCACCCTCGGCGGAGTTCAACGGGAGCGGTGGTCCAACGGGGCGTAGCGCGGGCCGCGACGCGGCTTGGTCAGTCCCGACAGCTCGATCATCCGGACGACGCGATAACGGTGACCGCGCCACGGTTCGAGGAGCTCCAGCATTCGGGCGTCGTCACCGTCCATCTCGCCGGTGAGGGCAAAGACCACTTGTCCAGCAAGGTGAAAGTCCCCCACCGACACTGCATCAGGGTCGCCGAAGGCTCGCTGACGGACCTCGGCCGCCGTCCAGACTCCTACCCCGGGCAGCACTCGCAGTGCCTTCTCGACCTGCTCGAGCGGCAGGGCAAGGGTCCGCTCGAGTGCAGCAGCACGCCGCGCCGCCCCGACGATGGTCCGGGACCGCTCGGGTCCGACACCCGCCCGGTGCCAGTCCCAGGAAGGCACCTGCGCCCACACCTCGGGCTCCGGGACGACGTACAACCCCGGTGGACGTACGTCTTCCGGTCCGGGCGCCGGCTCCCCCAAGGTCCGCACCAAGGTGCGCCATGCATCGCGGGCCTCCCCACCCGTGACCTTCTGCTCGAGCACGGTCGGCACCAGCTCCTCCCACACCAAGCCGGTGCGCGGGACCCGCCACCCCTGGTGGCGGCGCCACGCTTCGCGGACCACCGGGTGGTCGGGCTCGAAGCCTTCGAAGGTGGTGTCACTCGCACCGAGCAGCTCGGGCATCGTCGCTTGCAACCAGTCGGCTCCCGAGCCCCAGACCTCGCCATGCACGGACCCGTCGGCAGAATCGACCCACACGTGCTGGGTGCCTGGCCCTTCTGGGGTGCGGGCGGTGCGCCAGACCCCTGCGAGCGGATCCATCCGAAACGTCGGATCGCCCGCCCCCCGGCGCAGTGGCCCGAGGGTCGCCCGCAGGTCAACCGGCCGGCCCGGACGCCAGATCCGCAGCGAACTCACGCGTCGGAGGAGAACCGGACCGACCCGTCCGGCAGAATCGCGCCGGCACCGACCCGAGCTCCAGACACCAGCTCGCAGCCAGCGCCGACCACCGCCCCGTCACCGACCACGACCCCGTCGAGCACAGCGCCCTCGCCGACAACAGCGTCCGCCCCGAGCGCTGAGGCCCGGACGACGGCCCCCGCGTCGACCCGGCTCCCGTCCTGCAGCACCGAACCGTCGACAATCGCTCCCGGCCCAACCACCGCATCCCGGCCCACGACAGTTCCGCCGGTGACTCGCGCGTCCTCGGCCACGCTGGCCCCGGCCAGCAGTAGCCGGTCACCTGGAGCCCCCGGCAAGGCCGACGAGGAGATCACGCCCGCGACCAGATCGGCTGAGCCGCGCACGTACGCCTCCGGAGTGCCGAGGTCCAGCCAGTAGGCCGAGTCGACGTACCCCTGCACCAGAGCACCCGAGGCGAGCAGCCCAGGGAAGGTCTCTCGCTCGACGGACACAGCTCGGCCGCCGGGAATCCCATCGATAACTGAACGTCGAAACACGTAGCAGCCGGCGTTGATCGCGTTGGTCGGTGGATTGTCGGACTTCTCGACGAATTCGAGCACCCGGCCGTTCGCGTCGGTGGGCACCGAACCGAAGGCGCGGGCGTCATCGACCTCCACGAGGTGCAACGTCACGTCGGCAGCGCCGGCGGCGTGCGCGCCCAGCTGCCCCGCAAGGTCGTGCCCCGACAGCACGTCGCCATTGAAGATCACCACGGGATCGTCCGGCCCGCTGAGCAACGAGGCCGCCGCGTTGCGGATCCCACCGCCGGTCCCCAGCGGCTCGGTCTCATGCACGTGCACCAGCTCGACGCCGGCGTCGGACCCGTCGCCGAGGCTCGCGAATACCTCTGGGCGGTAGGACGTCGCCAGCACGACACGCGTGACACCGGCCGCGCGCGCACGTGCCAGCTGGTGCAGCACGAAGGGGACACCCGCCACGGGGAGCATGGGTTTGGGGCAGTTGACCGTCAGCGGCCGCAGCCGAGTCCCCAGACCGCCCACCAGGAGGACCGCTTCCACCCCATCCATGGGTGGAGCCTACGCAGATCAGCCGCTGACGTAGCCGGCCACGTCGACGACGACATGCGCGCCCGCCGACGGGAGGTAGACCTGCACAGACCCGTTCGTCCCCAGCTTGACGATCACCGTCGTGCGCACCGAGGAGATCCCGTCGAAGGACAACGCGCGCGTCGACGGTCGCGCAAGGCCCGCCGGGAAGACGACGAGCGATCCAGGGCGCTGGGCGTCAACGGCGACCACGTTGAGGATCACCGCCGAGACACCCTTGGCGGGTACGCCGGCTCGACCGAGCACCGGGATGGTCAGGGTGGACCCCAGCGGCTCCACCTGTCCCGAGCGGTCGGTGGAGTAGAGGCGAGTGGGCGTCAGGGTGCGCAGGCGACCTGGGCCGGTCAGCCCGTCGTCCGGCGTGTAGTAGCCGTGGACGTCCAACGACACGTTGGTCCCAGCCCCGGTGGCGATCACTCGCAGGCGACCGTTGGTAGCGAGTCGAGCGATCACCGCAACGGTGACCGTCTCGCCCGCTCTCACCGTGGCTACTGGGACGACGAACGGAGCTGTTCCATCCGGCGCAAGGCTGACCTTCGTCCGCGTCGCACCTGCAGACACGGTGGCCTGCAACAGAACCTCCCGAACCCCCTTCGCCACTCCTGCCGTTCCCGCAGCTTTGACGGTCAGGGGGGCCGTGCCATCGACGGGTCCTGACGCCAGTCGTGCCGGCGGTATGGCTATCAAACGTCGCCCCACGGCGCCCTTGCGAGTCTGATAGCCAAGCAGGTCCACCCTGACATCGACCTTGCGGGAGACCTCCACCCGCACCGCACCGTCGCCCGGTTTCACGAGGAGGAGGTTTGTGGTCTTGCCGCCTGCGGGCACCGACAGCTGCGCAACCGAGGGAGGCGTCTTCCCCTTCGGAAACACGTTCAGTCGGGCTGACTTCGTCGAATGGTTGGTCGCGGTGACCCGCAAAGTGACGGCAAGAACTCCCGTGGCCGGCACGCCCGAACGCCCCAGGACCTGGACGTCACGGCCGGACTTGGCTGTGATGGGACCGGAGAGAACCTTGGTCGACGCGACGTCCACCTGATAGCCGAACTTGGAGTTCGGCTTGAACTCGATCGCCGCAGCACGTGAGCCGCCAACTTTATTCCTCGCTCGGACGGCCACCTTGTAGTCGCGAGCGTTGACGAGACCGTCGATGGTCACCTTGCGCTCTGTGGCGGGCACCTTGATCACCCGTCCGCCTGGTGACACTTTGAGGCGATACTCGGTGATCTTCGCGCTCCCGCGGGATTTCGGGGCCGTCCACTCCACTTTCGCCCTGCGATCCCCCGCCGTGAGACTCAACGCTCTAACTCTGGAGGGAACGGCCGCTGCCGGCCCCGGCGGCCCGCTCGGTATCACCACAGGCGGCGGCGCTGGCGGTAGCTGTTCTCCGCGGAACCACTCACTCTTCAGGCCCAGCGCACTTCGCATCGCCGTACCAGAGACAGACACGTTGCCCTTGGAACCCTCGAGACGAGCCGTCACGACACGACCGCCCCACTCGCCTTCTCCAACCCGCTGGGTGACCACGATCCGTTGCAGCGAGCCGATAGCCGGGTAGCGCGACTGGATGGTAGAAGCCGACACGTCCTTGGTCCAGGCGTGGCCCCAGTTGGCCGTTCCCCCGACAACGCCGTCATAGGGGTCGGCCTTGGCGACCAGGTAGGGCTTGCCTCCATCAGCGGTCCATCCGCCGTCGGCCGAGCTGAACTCGGCGAAGATCGGGGCGCCGTTGTAGGTGAGGTACTGACCGGCTGTTGCGGTCCCGGCCTTCGACTCCGGAGACGTCTCTCCTGTGTAGCCGTTGTAGACCTGGCAGGAGGTCGAGTCGCAGATGTCCCATGCGTTGCCGGCAGCGCGCGCGGCGACCCGCTTGAACATCGCGTACGACCGAGCGGCTACGGCCTGCGCCTGGTAGGCGGTCGCCGACCAACCCCCCGGCATCTCCGCCGACACGACGGACTTGACGTAGTCATCGAGCAGCACCACGGAGACCGCATTGAGCTTCGTGTGGGCTCCGTTGCGACGCACCTCGATCGCACCTCGGTAGACGACGTCCTTGCCGGTGTCGCGGACCAATGTCACGCGGGCCGTCGTCGGCGCAGAGGGGGCATTGGTGAATCGCAGCGGGCCTCCGATGCCGGTCCACCCGGCCAGCTTGTGATAGCCGCTGCCGGTCCAGCCAGCGACGTTCAACGTGCCGTCGCTGGTGAGCTTGGTGCGCCAGACGGTCACCGTCTTGCCCTTGAGAGCCACCGGGAGAGATGCCTTGCGGTCGCCGTCCGACACCCGCAGGCCGTTGACCGGGCGCACCCGAACATCGGAGCCGGAATCGGTCTTGCGTACTCCTGCGCCAAGCTGCACGCGCAACTTGGTTCCCGACGGGGCGAGAGCCTGCTCGGTCCCCGGGTAGTAGAACGACAGGATCTGGTCGGTCGTCAGGCCCTTCCGGGCAGCGCCTTCGGCACCGAACTGGGACATCCCGTGGCCGTGCCCGTACCCGCGACCTTCCAGCCGGAACACCCCATCTGCGGGCCGCTCGAACACATCGGAGTCGGCGAACAGCCGAACGTTGACGGCGTACGGGACAGCCGCGGCCGCGTCGTTCCACGACTGCAGGGTCAGGGTGTAGATCCCCTTGGGCACCTTGCTGCCGGAAGCGTCCTTCAAGTTCCAGCTGACGTCGATCGCGCCACCGGCGGGTGCGGCCCCCTGGTAGGACCGCACGACCGCCGCGCTGCCCTGCGGTGTGACCTCGAGGCGCCAATTCTGGGCGGTCATGGATGTGGCACTCACCTGCACCGGCGTGGTCTCCCCCTTGGCCACGACCTTCGGGCTGGCCTTGGTCTTGTACAGCTGCGCACCCATCCGGGCCGCCACATCCGCACGGATCTGAGGAAGCTTGGCGTACAGCTTGGTCCCGGGGCACGCCGTCGAGCCGGCGTCACGATGGCCGGAGATGACATCGAAGGAGACCTTGGTGCCGTCCTTGTACTTCGCCGTGGTGCCTGATCCGTTCGCGGCGGTCAAGTTCGCGTTCCCCCGAGGATTCAGGTGTGAGATCCCGAGCTTCCAGGCGAGCAGTTTTTCGATCGAGTTGAGCATGGCGGTAGGCGGATCGGTCGAGACAAAGTTCCCGAGCGCCGACACCGACCATGACTTGGCGTTGAAGCCTCCGGTCGCGCCAGAACGGACGTACTTGTCCAGCCCGCCAGCGCGGCCCTCGAAGACCTGCCCGTACTTGTCAACCAGGACGTTGTAAGCGATGTCGGACCAGCCGAGACTGTTGGTGTCGTATGCGTATATGGACCGCACGGCCGCAGCTGCCTGGCCTTTGGTGTAGCTGTTCGAGGTGGCCGTGTGGTGGACGAACGCCACCTTCATCTTGGGCTCGTAGGTCGCTGAGCCGTTTCGAAGCTTTTCGTCCGCCCCCCACTGCGCACGCGTGAGAACCGGGGGCATGCCTGCGGCGGCCGCCGCCGTCGAAGGGACCGCTGCGACGAGCTGGCTGTCCGCGTCGGAGCTCCCAGGGTCGACCAGATCGGCGCGCAGGCCCGTGGGCACCACGCCGGTTCGTGAGTCAACCCGGACCTGGATCCCATCGGACGGACCTGCGAAGTAGGGCGACGTGCCCACCCGCGTCGCACCACCTGAGGCTTTGGTCTCCGCGTCAGCCGGACCGTCGCCTGAGTCGGTCGCCAGCTCAGTCCAGTTCTGCCAGGCGCCCTGGCTCCTGGTGCGCACCAGCACGTGCAGGTCGTCGGGTGACACCGCAACCGGCTGGTCTGCATCCCACGTGACGCCCACGAGGCTGTACGGCGCCGTACGCACCGGGGCGGTGAACACGACGGGCTCGTTGCGGCTGTCGTTCGTCTCGCCGGTGTCAGTGGGGGCGGGCGAGGCGACCTCGTGCGCCCAGGCGGCCTCGTCGACGGTGTCGAGCTCAAGGGTGCTGAGGCTGGGGGACACCGGATGGGGCTGGGCGGCGGCGGGGCCGATCGTGGGGACGACGAGGAGCGCAGGAACGACGGCACTCAGCAGCAGGACGGCGGCGGGACGGCGCACGAAGAGACTCCTGAAACGTCGGGCGTGACGTGGGGGTCTGGCTGACCCCGTCAATTCCCCTATCGGCCCGACCCTGCCTGACCCTGAGCCCAGATGCCAGGGTGGGGGGGTGCCGACTCCTCCCCCAACGCTCGGGCGAGACCCCTATCCGGCGTTGCTGGCCCGGCTGTCCCTCGACCCGGCAGCCCCACTGGTCACCGATCTCGACCTGATGGCCGGGACCCGCGTCGAGCTGTCCGTCACGACTGCCTGCAACGGCGTTGCGAAGGCTGCGCACCTGTTCGGCGGTCTGGCCGAAGACCTGGGCCGACCCCCTCGGCTCGGATTGGCGCTCGAGCCGCACTGGCAGTCCTGGACCTTGGCCATGGGTGCCTGGGCCATCGGCGCGGAGGTCGCCATCGACCCCGACGTAGACCGACTCAGCCTGACCACCCTCGATGGCCTGGTCCTCGGACCAGGATGGGTGACCGACCCACCTACCGATCTGCCCGACAGCGTCTGGGTGAGCCGCCTGCATCCCTTCGGTCTGCCCTTCGACCCAGCGCCGCCCTTCCCCCTAGAGGACCTCACAACGGCCCTGCGCGCCCAACCCGACGAACCACCACTCCCGAACGTGAGCGCTGAGTCGCTTCCCGACGCGGACACTGACGCACTGTCCGTGGACCTGGACCCGTCCGCGCGCATCCTGACCGTGCTGCCCTGGGGCTCGCCAGCTGGTCTGCGCTGCGCGTTCAGCCTCCCCCTGGAACACCGACGAGGCGTCATCCTCGTTCGCGGGGTCGGCGAGGATCTGCACGGTCTGTGGCGTACGGCCGCCGCTGAAGGCGCGGTCGTCACCGCTGGCGTTGAACTGCCGGGCCTGCCGTGCATCGCCTAAGGGCGACTGAACCACGACGTTTCATGACAAAATCTGGAACCGAAGGCGCCCCCCAGGCGTCCCACAAGTGAACGGCGGGTCCCTAGACTGTGCCGTCCCCTTGAAGGAGCCTGCGAAGGCCCAGGTGTCGAGGACCCCCCGATGAGTGATGCGCCGACCCCGTCCGACGTGACGGTGCCGCCTACCGGACCGCCGTCCGGTGATGACGCGCGGACGCACTGGTCCAAGCGTCGACGCGTCCTGGTTTCCATCGGTGTGGCCTTCGCCGTTCTCGTGACCGGTGCGCTGGGGTTCGGGGTCTACGCCTACAACCACCTCAATGCCAACATCGCCACCATCGTCGACACCCAGGACCAGAGCGACCGTCCGACAGCTGTGACGCCGGCCGAGGCAACGCCTACGGCGCCGCTCAACATCCTGCTCGTCGGGTCGGACTCCCGCGAGGGGGACAACGGCTTTGTCGGCGGGGCTGCTGATGTAGGACGCTCCGACACCACGATCTTGCTGCACGTCTCCGCCGACCGCACCCGCGCCTACGCGGTGAGCATCCCGCGAGACTCGATGGTGGAGATGCCGTCCTGCCGCACCACGAACGGTGGCACCAGCA
Source organism: uncultured Actinomycetota bacterium (assembly GCA_963819985.1). Classification (GTDB taxonomy): domain Bacteria; phylum Actinomycetota; class Actinomycetes; order DATJPE01; family DATJPE01; genus JANPBY01. The sequence continues at coordinate 133,459 of CAWFYH010000005.1, forward strand.
CCGCCGGGCTACGGCAGTTCAACGAGGCCTACACCTTGGGTGGCGCCTCCTGCGTGCGCCGTACGGTCGAGCAGCTCACTGACATCCGGATCGACCACTACGTCGTCGTTGACTTCGCGGGATTCCGCGACATGGTCAAGGCCCTTGGCGGCGTCAAGGTGAACATCCCCGAGCCCATCAACGATGCCGAGCACGGCATCACGCTGCCCGCCGGTTGCATCACCCTCAACGGAGACCAATCACTCGCCTACGTCCGGGTGCGCCATATCGGGAACGGCAGCGACCCCGAGCGGTTGCTCCGCCAGCAGGCATTCCTGTCCTCAGTGATCCAAAAGGTCACGAGCAGGGGCACTTTGACCAACCCGGTGAAGCTCTACTCCTTCCTGGATGCGGCCACGAAGTCACTGTCCACCGACTCGGCGCTCAACAACGTGTCCGCCCTCGCGAGCCTGGCCCAAGACCTCCGAAGCGTAGGTCTCGACCGGATCGAGTTCTTCACGATCCCCTTCGAGCCCTACCCCGCCGATCCCAACCGACTGGAGTGGACGAGCGCGGCAGCACCGATCTGGAAGGCGCTGCGCAACGACAAGGAGCTGCCAGGATCCACGGACTCCAGCACCCCGCCGTTGGTCGCCGCCCCGTCAACGATCAGTGTTCGGGTGCTCAACGCCACCAGCACCACCGGTGCTGGTGCCGACGCGGCGGCCGAACTGACTGCCCTGGGTTATCACGTGGTCGAGGTGACGAACGCACCCAAGCATCGTGCGACCACCGTGGTGCGTTGGTCTGCCCCACGCGATGAGTCCGCCCGTACCCTGGCGGCGGCAACACAATCCTCTGCCCGTGAGGTCAGCGGCCTCGGTCAGGTCGTTGAGCTCTGGGTCGGCAAGGACTATGCCGGTGCCACGAAGGTGAAGATCAAGTCGCCGTCGGGACCCTACGCCGCCGACCTGGTGACCCGAACGGCAGCCGCGCCGATCTGCACCTGACCAACCCGCGCGCACAGCCGGCAACGTGGCGGCTAGGGTCCAGAACCATGGACAAGGTCATCCCCTCGGCGGCCGAGGCCGTCGCTGACATCGCCGACGGCGCCTCGCTGGCCGTCGGTGGCTTCGGACTCTGCGGCATCCCAAACGCCCTCATCCAGGCGCTCTTCGACCGTGGTGTCTCCGACCTTCGCGTGGTCTCCAACAACTGCGGGGTCGATGAGTGGGGGCTCGGGATCTTGCTTCAGGCGAAACGGATCAGCCGAACCACGTCGTCCTACGTCGGCGAGAACAAAGAGTTCGAACGCCAGTTCCTAGGCGGCGAGCTCGAGGTCGAGCTCGTCCCCCAAGGCACCCTCGCCGAGCGGCTGCGCGCCGGAGGTGCCGGGATCCCGGCCTTCTACACAGCGACGGGTGTCGGCACTCAGGTGGCCGATGGGGGGTTGCCTTGGCGCTATGCGAGCGACGGCTCAGTCTCGCTGGCCTCACCCGCCAAGGAGACCCGCGACTTCGATGGGCGCGCCTACGTTCTCGAGGAAGCCATCACCACGGACGTGGCGCTGGTCCATGCCTGGAAGGGTGACCGCCACGGCAACCTCGTGTTTCACGAGTCAGCGCGCAACTTCAATCCGCTGTGCGCTACCGCCGGTCGACTGACCATCGCGACGATCGAGGAGCTCGTCGAGCCTGGCTCGATCGACCCCGACCACGTGCACACACCAGGCATCTTCGTCCAGCGCGTCGTTCTCATCGGGCCGGATGATCCGGCTGCTGCGAAACGGATCGAACGGCGGACCGTACGGCCAGCTCCGAGCGCCTCATCGAACAAGGAGGCCTGAGTCATGACTCTCACCCGTGATCAGCTTGCTGCGCGAGCCGCACAGGAGCTTCAGGACGGTCAGTACGTCAACCTGGGCATTGGACTCCCGACCCTCGTGCCCAGCCACCTGGCTGAGGGGATCACCGTGGTGCTCCAGTCCGAGAATGGCATCCTCGGTGTCGGCCCCTATCCGGTCGAGGGCAGCGAGGACCCCGACCTGATCAACGCGGGCAAGGAGACCGTGACCGTCCTTCCTGGATCTTCCTATTTCGACTCGGCCATGTCCTTCTCGATGATTCGCGGCGGGCATATCGACGCCGCGATCCTTGGGGCGATGCAGGTCTCGGAACGCGGGGACCTTGCCAACTGGATGATCCCCGGCAAGGTGGTCAAAGGCATGGGGGGCGCCATGGACCTCGTTCACGGTGCCCGCCGAGTCGTCGTGATGATGGAGCACGTCGCCAAGGATGGGTCCCACAAGATCGTCTCCGAGTGCAGCCTCCCCCTGACCGGCCGTGGCGTTGTGGATCGAATCATCACCGACCTGGCGGTCATCGATGTCACGCCGCAAGGACTGACTCTGCGCGAACTGGCACCGGGGGTCACACAGGACGCAGTGCGTGCGGCCACAGGGGCGAATCTGCTCGTTCCCGAACCGCCCGCCACCATGACCATCGACTGATCCCTCGAAGCTGCCGACACGGTCGGCGTGACGTTCATCACGTATGGGCGTCTGGGATGCACCGAATCGAGCAATCCTGCGTCTAACCTCGATAAGCAGCGAGATCACCCAGACCGTCAGGGACGAGGCGCAGATGAGTCAGCCGGGCAGTACGCGCGTGCTCCCGCCTGAGCTGGACCCGCGCGGCCGTTCACCTCGGAGGAGACGGGGACGACCGGGGATCGGGACGGTCATCGCTTCGATCGCCGCCGCATTCGTCTTGTTGGTGAGTGCGGGAGGCTGGCTCGCCCTCGATCAACTGGACAGTCGGCTGAACAAGGTGGACGTCGGAATCAGCGCGAACGGCTCGTCGATCGGGGACAGTGCGCAGAACATCCTGCTCGTCGGCTCGGACAACCGGCAGGGCCTCACCAAGAAGGAGGCCAAGCGTCTGCATGTCGGGACGGGTACGGCCGACAACGGTGCGGGCAGACGCTCCGACACGATGATCCTGATGCACCTGTCCAAGGAACGCGACCAGGTGACGATGATCTCCCTCCCTCGTGACTCGCTCGTACGGATCCCGGCCTGGACCGACAGCACCGGTACCAAGCATCCGGCCGGCACGAACAAGTTGAATGCCGCGTTCGCCTTCGGCGGCCCCAGGCTGACGATCGACACCATCGAAGCCAACACCGGAGTCACGATCGACCACTACGTCGAGGTCGACTTCGCTGGCTTCGCGTCGATGGTCGACGCCCTCGGAGGCGTACCGATCTGCGTGAAGCAGCCCATTCAGGACAGCAAGTCCGGCTTGGACCTGCCCAAGGGGACGACGGACCTGGATGGCGCGCAGGCCTTGTCGTTCGTGCGAGCGCGATACTTCGACCCGCGCGCCGACATCGGTCGAATCGAGCGCCAGCAGAAGTTCCTTGGCGCGATGTTCCGCCGGGCTACGGCTACCGACGTCTTGCTCAATCCGCTCAAGCTGAAGGGCTTCCTCGACGCAACCTTGCAGTCCGTGACGACGGACAAGGGCATCAGCCGCGACGACATCGTCGCGCTGGCAGCCAAGCTCAAGCGCGTCGCCGCTGGAGACGTCGCGTTCCTCACGGTCCCGATCTCCGACTACAACTTCAGCGATCCGGTGCACGGATCAGTGGTCAAATGGGACAAGTCGGCCGCAAGGGCGCTGTTTGCAAAGGTCCAGAACGACGAGGTGATCGTTCCCCCGACTGGATCGTCGGGCAAGGACACGCCAACTGTGCCTCCTGGCTCGATCAAGGTGCAGGTCCTCAACGGCGCTGGGATCACCGGCCTGGCGCGCAAGGGAGCCGACGATCTTGCCGCCGTCGGCTTCGCCATTGCCGCCGCGCCGGCAAACGCCGCGACCACCGGGGCGACCGAGACAGTCATCGCCTACGACCCGGTCTACAACGAGTCGGTCAAGACGCTGGCCGCGGCGTTGCCTGGCGCGCAGCTCAAGGCGGTGCCTGACCAAGGTGCCACGTTCCAAGTGATCCTCGGTTCGGACTATTCGGGGGCAGTCACCCCAGCGGTCACCCCCAAGCCGAGTAGCAGCGGCACCAAGGTCCAGACCGCAGGGAGCAAGCCCTGCAGCTGACGTCCCCCGTCGCATGACAAGATCCAATCCGTGTGGCTTCCCCGACGACTCAAGCGCGCCTCATCCGGCCCGCCATCACCCGTCGACGGACAGGCGGCGCCAGCTACGCCCCACGACGAGCGGATCAACCTGCAACGAACCGCTGAGGCGCTCTCTCGGGCAGGTATCGACTTTTTCCTCATTCCAACGAATGCGCGCACGTCTCCGCGGCTAGGGATCGACGCTGTCCACGCTCCTCGCGCACTCGAGGCGCTGGCCTCACCCGAATCTGGCCTGACTGTGGCGCTGCGCAACGGCGACCGGCTGATCCCAGCCAGGGAGACCTCGGCATCGGCAGAGAGGTTTCCTCGAGACGTTGTGCTGCTGGCGCACACGTCCGGCCACGGCGGTACTCCGCAACGGCTTTACCTTCAGGCGCGGCCGTGCGTTGTCGAGCCGTGGTTCGCCGCTGACGGAGTGCACCATCCGGTCATGGCCAACAGCTACGCATCGAGCATCGATCTCTCAGTAGCGACGTGGTCGAGAACAACCGCGCGTGACGTTCCAGACCTGCCCACCCTGACTGATTTCCTCAGCACGGACATCTGGGACATCGACTTCCCCATCGACGCTGTGATGCTCTGGGTCGACGGATCCGATCCCGAATGGCAGGCTCGGCGAGCTGCCGCTGATCCGAGTGCCGAGGGTCTGCACGTTGCCGCAACCCATCCGGCGCGGTTTCGTCAACACGGTGAACTTCGCTATGCCCTCAGATCGATCGAGATGTTCGCGCCGTGGATCCGCAGGATCCATCTCGTTACCGACCGCCAGCGTCCAGACTGGCTAGCCGCGGATCAGGATCGAGTCGTCCTGGTCGATCACACCGAAGTCTTCTCAGACGCTGGCCGGCTGCCGTCCTTCAATTCCCACGCCATCAGCGCCCGAGCACATCATGTTCCGGGAGTGTCCGAACACTTCATCTACCTCAACGACGACGTATTCTTCGGACGTCCGGTCAAACCCGAACAATGGTTTGAGGGCAACGGAAATCCACTCTTTCATACAACCAAGTCGCGCGTTGAGGGCGCCTCGGTGGTCGACCCGGGTCCGCCCGCCGTGGCCCGCCGGCGGGTGGCCGACCTAGTGGAGAGAGACTACGGACGACGACCCCACCAACTGTTCCAGCACGGCCCGCACGCGTTACGTCGCTCGCGGCTGCTGGAGCTGGAGGCCAAGTATCCCCAAGAGTTCCGTGATACCTGGTCGCATCAGTTCAGAAGCTCTGACGACATCGAGGTCGTGTGGCTGCACAACTATGTCGGCTTCATGACGTCGGCCGCGCGGCCCTCGACTTCGGTGACCTACGGATACCTCGGGCTCGCGCTGCCGATGATCAGGGATCAAATGGCAGATCTCCTGCGACGCCGTAACAAGGATGTCTTCTGCATCAACGACGACGCGCAGGGCACTTCCGTGGAGGAGAACGTGACGGCCGTCCAAGCCTTCCTTGCAGAGTACTTTCCGCACGCGTCTTCGTTTGAGAGCGACGTTGCCGATCAGACCCGCTCGTAGGCTGATCGGAACGGAAAGGTCTCCTCCAAGAACCCGAGCATCTCGCGTCGAAGGACCTCTGGGTCCGGGACGGAGTGCTCGCTCTGATTGAGGCAGAACGTGTCCACTCGTCCGTTGGCCATGAGGTAGTTGAGCCACGTCACGTCCGAGCCACCCCGGAGATCGACGTAGCTGAACGCCACCCTGCCGCGCACCGAACGCCCAGTTCGGTAGGCGTACCACGTCTGCAGGGAGACCGCCGAGATGTCCTCGGGGGACCGGAAGGTCGAGCGAGCAGTGCGGTCGTAGTCGTCCGGGAACTTCCCTTCAAGCTCGAGCGCGACGGAACGAAGCTGCGGATAGCCAGCGTGCTTGATCCGTTGTGTCTGGATCACACCCGTCGCCTGCCGCAAGATCCTTCGGTCGTTCTTTGCGGCAGTCATCGCGGCTCCCTCATTGAGGGTCCGCACCCCGAGGCCGATCTGCTCCGGAGACGCAAAGATGCTCGCCTGACCGCCTGGAGTGAAGAACGTCAGAGGGGACGTCAGCTGCCCGAAGAACATGTCGTCGTTGAGGTAGAGGTAGTGCTCGGCCAGGCCCGGAATGTGATGCAGACGAGCCTCGATCGCATGCGAGTTGAAGACCGGAAGAGCGGTCTGGTCGGACCAGATGTCCCGGTGATGAACCACCGAGACACCAGGGCAGGTCGTGTCCAGCCAGGAGGGGACCTGGTCGTCGGTGACGATCCAGACGTGGCGCACCCACGGGGCGTACATCGCGATCGAGCGAAGTGAGTAACGCAGCTCGTCGAAGTTCCGAAACCGCTCATCTGCGACCGCGTTGGCAGTGACTGCGGTCCCGAGCCCGTCTCGTGCGCGGAGCATGCGCTCCTGCCACTCGGGATCGGAATCGTCCACCCAGGTGAAGACGATGTCGATGGGAAAGTCGATGTCTTCCACATGCGGCTGAGCCAGCTCCACGAACGTCCTGAGCCGTTCCCCTTCGATCTCGAGTGTGGTCACCTGGTCCTGGGTGGTCGCCAACAGATACGGCGCGAATCGATTGCGTACCGGCGCGCCCAACACTCCGTGCGGCAGCTCTGCCCAGACGTGAACTTCGACCGAGGCCGATTCGGGCAGGTTCCTGCCTCCGCACGAAGACGTGACAACAGGAAGGATTCGCAACACGTTTCCGTCGCGAGTCCAAGCGCTGATCGACTGCACCTCGCGAAACAGTGAGCTCCGGACAGGATCCCGGCGACGGACCATGATCGGCGCTCGGTCGGCCGCGGCGGCCATCGCCTTCCAGACCGCGTCCCGATGGCCGGCTGGCACGCCGAGGTCGTAGAAGTACTGATCGCGAGGCTGGGCGAAGTAGGGGATCCCGGCAGCTGTGAACTCCTCGTGCAGCAGGTGAAGAAGACTCAGGTGAGCCGACCGAACCGTGGCGGTGTCGTCCACCCTGGCCGCCGTGCCCTGGCCCGAGACGCGAACTCCCACGCGATCGGGGTCGGCCGGTCTGGGCAACGGGCGAAGCCGGCCCGCCACCCGCTCGGCCACCTCACCGCCACGCCACCAGTACTCGCGAACGCTGCGCGCAGTTTCGAAAGCCATCGAACCGGGTCCGCCAGTCACCTTGCGCGCGATCCGAGCGCTTCGCGTTTGACCCGGCTGCGGCAGCGTGGCCTTCGGCTCCGCCGGCGCCGGTTCGTCAGGTCGTAGCTCCTCGTGGAATGGCTCGCTCGTGCTGGTCATCGGCGCGACCTCTTGAGCCGCATGGTGGCCCGCAGTCGCATCTCCTGCAGGAGTTCCCGGCTCGTCAATGACGTCAGATCCAGAGCTGGTATCGGAGCGTTCTTCGCCTTTCGCGGCATACGCGATGCGGCTGTCTCCAGTGTCCCCTTGAGCAAGCTGACTACGACGTCATCAGGCACATGATCTGGCGTGGGTGCAACGTCAGCTGGGACAGGTGAGTCGGGGACCAGAGCGCTCAGGTCTCCAAAGACGACCGCGCCCGTGCTCTTGATCGCTTCTACTGCTTCTGCCGAGAACTCGCGCGCCCGAGCAACCGCCCATCCGGGTGTTGTGAGCTTTGGCTCGTCGGCGGGTGGGTGCCGCCTCTCGACGAGCTCCAGCAAGCCGCCGTGGCGGAACAACCGGTGGTAAACGCGATAGTCCATCGTGCTGCGAATCTCGACGTTCAGTCGGCGGATCACCTCGACCTCGCTAGCGGTGAGCGATCGGTTGCTCGCCGCGGAATCGTCTTTGCGAAGCGTGCCCTTCGACAAGCCGATGATCTCGTCGAAGGACTCATACAGCGAGGTCGGTCGACTGGTATCCACGACCAAGACCCCGACGCGCTCCGCCCCGACAACGTCGACCCATTTGCGCACGAGGTCGCCATGGTCGTTGCGCTTCCAGAAAGACGGCGTTCTGGCCTTTCCTTGAGATCCTTTGAGGATCTCGCCGAGCCACTCTTCGTAGGGCGTTGCGAGCCCGGTCTTCACGTATTGCTGCCAGTTGCTCGGGAGGAGACTCTCGAGAGGCCGCAGCGTGATCAAAACGCGTACCCGTTCGGCCCGAAGGTCACTGACGATGCGCTGGGCAACCTCGGGGGTCGCCTCGCAGAGCAGTTCGCTGCTGATCACCACCTTGCTCGGGGTGGCCCGGACCTCCTGGACGAGGTCATCCCAGGTGGATATGTCGATCAGGCGCCCTCCCTTGTCCCATCCGAGCTGGCGACCGACCACGGCCGCCGCCGCGTGGTAGTGAGAGCCGGTGACGCCCGCGTAGACGACACCTTGGTCGGCTAGCTGCGGTCGGGCCGCAGCTAGTGCGGCCTGGATCGACGTCGTGCCGGTCTTGTGGACGCCGATGTGCAGCAAGACCTCACCTGGCTGCAGCCAGCTGTCACGAGGACCTGCGCTCGGCGTTCCAAACATCCCGACATCCTATGAGTTGCGTCGCGCCGGGCCGGGCAACACCACGGGCTAGATTGGGCACCTCGTGCCCAATCAGGAGAATTCATGCCGTTACCGACGTTCATCGTGGCTGGTGCTCAGAAGGGTGGAACAACCACCCTGCACAACATGCTCGGACAGCACCCGCAGATCCACGTCAGCCGACCCAAGGAGGTGCACTACTTCGATCGCCACTACCGCAATGGGCTGGACTGGTATTCAGCTGCCTTCCAGCCCACCAACGAGCATCGAGCGTGGGGAGAGGCCACGCCCGTCTATATGTACGAACCACTCGCTCGTCGCCGAATGTGTCGAGACCTGCCGGATGTTCGACTCGTCATCATTCTCCGAGATCCAGTTGCCAGGGCGTATTCGAACTACTGGATGAACCGAACCAAGGGTGTCGAGGACCTTCAGACTTTCGAGGAGGCCATCGCCCTGGAGGCCCAGCGGCGAGCGGCCGGGAGCCGTCGGATTGCGGCACGGTTCGCCTACGTGGATCGCGGCCTCTACGCCGATCAGCTGGAGGCGCTCGAGGCTGCTCACGGACGCGATCTCATTCATCCACTTCTGCTGTCGGACCTGACGACAGACCCGACCGAGGCCTTGAGCGAGATCTTCTCGTTCCTCGATGTCGATGTCGATGTGGCGACACAGATCCCGCTCATGCATGCCAAGTCCTTCCGCAAGGGCAAGAACCAGGGCAAGGGCAAATCCAAATCGGCCAGCTCCTACCCCCCGATGCTGCCCGCCACGGACGAGAGGCTCCGGAAGCATTTCGCCGAGCCCAACAAGCGATTGTCGGCCTGGCTAGGGCGCGATCTGAGCGCGTGGGACCAACCTCCCCCACCTCGCTAGAGCGCCGATGCCTAGCCTGCCTGATCCTCCAGGTAGCTACCGAGAACACTGTCCAGATCTCCGTCACCGACCAGCAGGCCCTCTCGAAGGTAGAGGCCACGGGTGCAGAAGCGGCGAAGAGCCTTCTCGCTGTGAGACACCAGGAAAAGCGTCCGCCCGTCCGCGACCATCTCCTCCATGCGTCGATAGCACTTGCGTTTGAACTTCGCGTCCCCGACGGCCAGCACCTCGTCCACGAGAACCACTGGTTCATCCAGCTGGGTGATGACGGAGAAGCCGAGCCGAACCTTCATGCCGCTCGAGAGATGTCGATAGGGCATGTCGAGGCGATCCCCGATGGCAGCGAAATCCACGATGTCGTCGAATCGCTCGGCGATTCGTTCCGGGCTGAGCCCGTGCAGACCTGCCATCAGCTGGATGTTGTCCCGGACCGTCAGATCCCCGACAAAGCCTCCGGTGACCTCGATGAGTGGGGCCACCCCTCCATTGACGGTGACGCTTCCTTCGTCCGGGATCAGGACCCCCGCAACCAGCTTCAGGAGGGTGGACTTTCCTTGCCCATTAGCCCCCACCAGGCCAACGGCCTCGCCTGGGCGCACGGTGAACGAAACATTGCGCAGTCCCCAGAACTGCTCCGTAGGACGAACCTGACTACGCCGAAAGAGTTGGTCGCGGAGCTTGGATCGCCGCCGTCTGCTCTTGAAGAACTGGATGCCGAGATTGTCGACCACGATGGCAAAGTCATCCATCAGAGTTCCTTCAGGACGGCTGATTCGAGGCGGGCGAAAGTTGCCCAACCTGCGATGAACACGAGCAGACTTCCGACAAAGGCTATGAAGACCAGCCACCAACCCACAAACGTCTCTGGGAACAATACCGACTGATACAGGCTGGTGATTCCCACCATGGGATTCAGGGAATAAACTTCCTTGACCCACTGTGGGATCAGATCACTGTTGAAAACATTGTCCGTGGTGTAGATGATCGGGGTTAAATAGAACGCCACCCGAATCAAGATGCGGATGAGCTTGTCTAGGTCATTCACCAGGACCGTGACCGACGACACCATCAGCGAGAGCCCGATGAGCAGCAAGGCTTGAATGACCACCGCGAGCGGCAGCGCCAAGAGGTACCAGCTCGGTGCCACTGTCAGCCCCACGGCGAAAACGAGCAGCACGGGGAGGCTGAAGGTCATCGAGACAAACCGGCTCGCTACCAGCCGAAGAGACCAGATCTCGCGCGGTAGCTGAGTCGACCGGACCAGCTTGGACTCGCCGGTGATGGCCCGGGTCGATCCGCTGACGACGCCGGTGAACCAGTTCCAGGGTAAAAGTCCCGTGAGCAGAAACACGATGTACGGCGAGGCGCCCAACCGACCGCGACCGAGCAAACTGAAGATGAAGAAGTAGACGAGCGCCATCAAGAGCGGGTCGAGGATGGTCCATGCATATCCGAGGTAGGAATCCGCATATCTCGTCTTGAGGTCTCGGCGCACGAGCAGCACAAGCAGTGCTCGGTGCTTGAGCACTGCGCCGATCCTGGTGATCACATGGTTTCCTTGTTAATAGGCCTGCTCATCGGCAGTTTCGCCGCCCCGAGAATACAGTCACAGGCGCACGACGAGATTGGCCCCTTCGATGAAACGAGCCGTGCCGGAGGCCAGCAGCTCGATGACTGCAGCCACGTCCTCGGGTTGCATGATCGTGGTCGGATCCTCGTCGGGTGCCAACGTCCGTCGGAGATCGGTGGCGCAGCGCCCAGGCGATATGCAGGCCACTCGTGTTCCGTAGATCGCAAGCTCTTCCCGCATGACCTCACTCATGTTGATCAGCGCGGCCTTCGAAGCGGAGTAGGTGAGCCACCCCGAACGCCCCTTGACTCCGGCGGTCGAGGCCACGTTGACGATGAGTTCAAAGGTGTTCCCGAGGTGCAGTAGTTCTTGGACGATCGTGAACGGCGCATAGAGATTGACTGCCATGGTGTGTTCGAAGTCGGCGAAGTCGATCTGGTGGATGGCTGCCGGGACCGTCACGCCCGCGTTGTTGACCAGCATGTCGACATGACCATGAACGTTCATGATCTCGGCTAGGAGGTCGGTCAAGGTGGCCCGATCCGCGAGGTCTATCGGATAGCCGTGCACCTCCCGACCGGGCAAGCGCCGTTCCCTCAGATGAGCAATCATCGATGAGAACTCATCGGACGGTCGCGACAGCAGGATCAGATCGCTGATGTCCTGCGAGCCAGCCATGAACAGCTCGGCAGTCCGTCGACCGATCCCCCGTGATGCTCCGGTAATGAGCAGCGTTCTACTCATCCCCCTGGTCCGATCCGAGGAGATATCCTGCCAACCGCACGTCTGTCGGCGTCGTGACCTTGATGTTGCGGTCATCCCCATCGAGGTAGTGGACGTCGAACCCCGCCGTCACGCACAAGGTGGCGTCCTCAGTGAACTCGAGGTGCTCGCGCCTGGCGAAATCGTGGGCCTGGCTCAAGACGTCCCGCGCATACTTCTGCGGCAGCTGGACGTTGCGCAGGCGCTCCCGCTCCAGGGAGCCGGTGACGCTGCGCGAGGCTGGATCGACGGGCGCGACGGTGAAGGGGACGGGCAGCATGTAGCCGGTGTTCTCGGGCTCGGACTCGATCAGCCGCACGAAGTCGCGGGTTGTCACGACCGGTCGGGCGGTCTCATGCAGGATCACGTGCTCGCTGCGACACTCCTCCAGCATGATTGCCACTGACTCTTGCCTGGTTCGACCAGCGGGGACGTAGGTGATCGGAGTCCGAATGGCATAGTCACGAACGATCCGCTCGACCACCTCCCGCCAGTCGGGTGGGTAGTTGAGAATGATCTCCGTGATCTTGTCGACAGGGTCCGCGGCGATCAGCGAGTAGACGACGATCGGGATGCCGTTGATCTTGACGAACTGCTTGGGTTGGCCGGCTGCGGCCCTTGAACCGATACCGCCGTTCAGAAGCAGCAGGCTGTACATCTAGAGCGGCCTTCCAAGATGGGGGCGAGCGGGACCCGGATCAGGCTATGCCATCCCCGGCATCCTCTGATCAGCTTGACGTTCACGGTCTCTGCCGGCGTAGATAGGCGCCCATCGCGTGTGCGGCCAGCCGGTTTCGGTCGGCCAGCTCGGCGGCTGATCGGCGAAACCGGTAGGACAGATTCCGCCCTGAGCTCGCCAGTCGCGCCGTGCGTGAGTCCAGCGTCACCACGGCGGTGTCATCCTTGCGATTTCTCCACCACTTCCTGACGTAGGGCTCAGAGACCCCCTGCAAGGCCAACATCGCTGCGTTGAGCAGCTCCTTGTCGTTGACATCGTCAGGATTGCGCGCACCCGTTGGAGCCTGCGGCTCCAGATCTGAAAGGTCTCCGGTGATCTGGTATCCGCCAGCCGCGACGAAATCAACGATCCTCTTCGCCTCATCGGACACCCAGGCGAGCTCGCCCGCTGGGAGGCCGTAGCCGGGGTCGGCGGCATGGTCGACCAGGAACGGCACGATCGTGTGGTTGACCAGGTGGCTGTGCTGCCGTTGATTGAGGCGGTGTTCCAAGGCATTGTTCAGTCTGCGGACCAGCTCGGTGCCCGCGACTCCGAGCGACGCGTTGGTGGATGGCGCATCGACGGTGAGCGCGCCGGGATCGAAACCGACTACCGAAGCGACTCGCCGGACGAGCAGGTCTGGTGCAGCACCTCGCGGGGGAACGGTGACCAGGTGGAGGCGCGTCGGAGGCACGACCCGTTGCCAGACACCGAGAATCGCCGGCAGGTCCTGAGCCCGCCAGAAGCCGCGCGCGGGGTTTCGCGAACGGGCAGCTGGGTCCTTGACCGCGTCGACGAACTCCTGCCACGTCCAGGTCCGATCGTTCTTGATGTCCTCCTGCCAGGCCGACACCAAGACCCGCCCGAGGTCGCGCACCGTCACCAGGACGTCGACTTGTCGACCGCGAAAGGCCTCCACGCACGCGGCCGCCTGCTTGGCTGTGGCAACGCTCAAAGCCTCCTCGGACAACAACACAGTTGGCTGCTTCGACGACGCCACGGCTTGGGTCAGTGCACGCCACTGCCCGGGAACTCGTCGGTCTCCAGTTCCCCCGGGCCGCCGACCCAGCAGGTCATAGGCGGCCATCCGTTGCCTGGGCTCGTCTCCACCTCCGGGGTAGTGCACACCCTGCTCGTCAAGTGCACCCCTGTTCACTCTCCAGAGGCTCTGGAGGTACGTCGTACCCGTCTTGTGCAATCCGATGTGCAGCACCACCCGGCGTCCAGCACTGACTTCGTCTGCGCTCACCGGGCGGCACCGGGCTTCGATTCCGTCGACTCGCGAGAGCGCAGGGCAGCCACAGCGTGGTCGCGTTCAGCGATCACCTTTGAACATTCGTCGAGGAACCGTTGCGACGCCGCCCCCGGCGTCACGTCGCCTAGGTAGTACTCGATGAGCTCCAACCGCAGGGACCGAGAGGGATCCTCGGTGACCTCCTCGCACACGAGATCGACCACGTGGGGCACAGCCGCAACGGGCAATCTGGGAACGACGTCGAGCATGCGGGTGCTGGCCGTGATCACGTCGCTCCCTTCGGGTTCGGTGATGATCAGCGGTTTACCCGAAGGCAGCCAGTCCATGGCCACCGCCGAGACATCGCACATCAATAGGTCTGCGTCAGCGAAGCAGGCCTCAACCGTGCGTTCTACGTCGATCCGGTGTCCCGCCGTGGGATCCGCCGCAGCGGCAGACCGCACCATTGCCCGCACATCGGCATCAGCGGCGCCGTACTCAGCGCTCGTCACTCCGGACAGGGGATGGGGCCGATAGGCGACCCGCACCTGACCGCTGTCCAGCAGCCGTTGGACGAGTTCGCGGCCGTGTGAGACAAGAGACCCGTAGGCGAGGGACGGTTGAGCACCTTCCCAGGTGGGCGCATAAAGGACGGTCGGGTGATCAGGTGTCCCTGACCCGCCACTCGCGATCGGCGCAAAATCCAACTGTGGCCGACCTATGAGGCGACACCAGGCTTTGACGTCTGTGAACAGCAGGACCGCCGCCAGCCTGTCAACCGCCGCTTGGCCGGCGACGAAGTTGAAGTCGTAGGCCTTGTGCTGGTTGGACACGGACACGCCCTTGTCACTGTCACCGTGCGCCATATAGACGTGGACAAGTGAGGTGAACCGCAAGCAGGAGAAGTTCTGCGGTGAGTTGTTGACGTACAACGCGAGCTTCACGTCGCTGCGCGCGAGCAGCCCGTCCAGGGTTCCGTAGCGCGCGATGGTCAAGACCGGCAGACCCAGCTCTTGGTGAACCACGGCTGCTGTTCTCGAGTCCTGGAAGACGATGACGATGGGATGTCGCTCGTGAAGCTTGCGCAGTGGTTCATACCAAGGTCGAAGCTGGTACAGGCTTTCGCGGGTGTCGGAGAAATAGACGAGGACGGTCGCATTCAGCGCGGCGCCCTCGAGCTCGTCGTCTTGGCCGAGCCGGTCCGGGAACGTCGAAGGCAGGAGCCGTGAACGCCGTACGGCCTTGACAGCGCGCTTGCGCAGCCTCCGCCGAAGGTCGTTGGGCCGCGCGCCCGTCACTGTGCTGCCTTTCCGAACAGCGGTCGGATTCTCTGGTCGTATGTCGTCAGGGCCGAACCGATCGCCATGTGCATGTCGAGATATTGATAACTGCCGAGACGGCCACCGAATATCACCTGCGGCTCGCGTTTTGACAACCCTCGGTAGGTCAACAGCTTCTCGCGGTCGCCGGCTGTGGACAACGGATAGAACGGCTCGTCATCCACCTCCGCGAAGCGGGAGAACTCCCGCATGATGACGGTGCGGCCCGGGGCGTGGTCGCGTTCGGGGTGGAAGTGCGCGAACTCGTGGATACGTGTGTAGGGGACCTCATCGTCGGCGTAGTTCATCACGGCCGTCCCCTGGAAGTCGTCGACCTCGACGACCTCGGTCTCGAAGTCGAGCGTCCGCCAGCCCAGATCACCTACCGAGGAGCCGAAATATCGGTCCAGAGGGCCGGTGTACAGCACGGGAACCTGCCCGACAGTTGCGGCCTTGTTGATCGGCTGTTCGGTGTCGTAGAAATCGGTGTCCAGCCGGATCTCGATGCGAGGATCGTCGACCATCCGCTCCATCCACGCTGTGTAGCCGTCGGCCGGAAGCCCCTCGTAGGTGTCATTGAAGTAGCGCGCGTCGTAGGTGTATCGCACGGGCAGGCGGGCAATCACATCGGCTGGGAGCTCTCGGGGGTCGGTCTGCCACTGTTTGGCGCTGTATCCCTTGATGAACGCCTCATAGAGTGACCGACCTACCAGGGAGATGGCCTTGTCCTCCATATTGGTGACTTCAGCACCATCCACCTCTGCTGCCTGCTCGGCGACGAGCGCGCGAGCCTGGTCAGGCGACATCGCGGCCCGGAAGAACTGGTTGATCGTGCCGAGATTGATCGGCATGGAGTAGACCTCGCCGCGGTACGTGGTGAGGACGTGGTGCCGATAATCGCTGAAGGCCGTGAAGCGGTTGGCGTACTCCCACACCCGATGGTTGCTCGTGTGGAAGATGTGGGAGCCGTACCGGTGCACTTCGATCCCCGTTGACGGCTCGACCTCGGAGTAGGCGTTTCCGCCCAGGTGCGTTCTGCGATCGATCACCAGTACACGCAGGTTCAGGTCGTTGGCACACCGCTCGGCCACTGTGAGACCGAAAAGTCCGGCACCCACCACGACCAGATCTGCGTCCACGATCGTTGAGCCTAAACGTTGCGGCTCGAGGCTCAGTGATCAGACTCGCGGCCGCCAACAGTTCGCCTGCGCAAGACCAGCCGTCGGTACGCGGCCGTGCGTAACCCCTCGGGCACCAGCCGATAGCCACCCCGCAGGGCCACGTTGCGGGCGTACTGCGTGGTCGAGGTGAAACCCTCACGACGCAGCTGATTCTGCAGCGCGAGCTCCGAGCGCAGCAGTCGCATACCGCCGCGGCGAGCGTAGGAGCCGGCACCGATCCGATAGAGCACCAGAGGTTCGGCCACGTTGCCGACAACCGCGCCGTTGGCGATCATCCGCGCGAACAGCCAGTAGTCCTCGAGCAGGTCCAGGTCGCGATAGCCGCCGGCGGCACGCACTGAGCTCTTGCGATAGACGACCGACGGATGGTTGAACGGATCATGGAAGCGCGCATAGGTGAGGATGCGCTCCGCGTCGATCGGAGGCGACCGCACGACGCCCCACTCGGCCTCGTTCTCGGTGAACTCCACGATGGCCGAGCCCAAGAGCTCGACACCTGACCGCACCAGCGGCACCTGTGCGGCGAAGCGACCGGGAAGATTGACGTCGTCGGCATCGGCCCGTGCCACGATCTCGTGCGCGCAGTGTTCGAGACCAACATCGAGAGCCCGGGCAAGGCCACGGTTCTCCGGCAGATGGACCAGGACCACTTTGCTGACCGTCGTGGCACCCAGTCCCTCGATGACTGCGAGCAGCCGTTCGCCGACCGGGCCGTCGACAACAACCACGACCTCGTCGGGGGGGAGCGTCTGCTCGACCGTGGCCGACTCGAAGGCGCGGGTCAGGAACTCCGGGCGGTCTCTGGCATAGACCGGCAGCAGCACCGAGAACGGCTCGTCAGCCACCCGCCGCCGCCTCGATCTGTGCCACCTCACCGGAAACCGGCCCGAGACCGGCCAAGACCTGCGTGGTCGGCCGCGGTCCGCGCCGTAAGCCATCGCGTAGGCCGCGACCCGCGGCGCGAACCAGAACGCCACGTGAATGCGATCGGGCAACGGTGCGGGTCCAGCGGCGCAGGGTCGACCCCGCATAGACCACGCGCTCGCGAGGTGCCAGCGAATCTGTGCGGGTGAATAGCCAGATCTTGTTTCGCACCTCATAGAAGAAGCGCTCTCCTGGGTCAGCATCGGTCGTGCCGAACACCTTGGTGCGGTGTTCGACCACGCTGCGGTCAACAGCTAGGCCGGTGCGATTTTTGAGGAGCCGACAGGAGAATTCGAAGTCGTCGTTCCAGATGAAGTAGTCGGCTACCGGCAGACCGTAGGTCCGTACGGCATCCGCGTCCACGAGCATGGAGACGAAGGAGCTCGAGCGCACTGGTACGGCTCCGACCGCCGCCGCACGCGCCACCTCGGCCGTGCTCGCGCCCGGCCGGCGGCGCGCGGTGTTCATGGGATGCTCGCGGCCGTCGAACCACAGCACGCGGCTGCCTGCGACTGCCACCTCGGAGCCGTACTGTTCCCGAGCCTCAAGCAAGGCAGCCAAGGCCTCCGGCTCCGGGATGGTGTCGTCGTCCAGCAACCACACCAGGTCTGCCACGTGTCCGACCACGGCACGAGCCATTCCCGCCGCGAAACCGCCCGCCCCACCGGTATTGCGTGGAAGGGCGACGACGTCCGCGCCGATGGGATGCTCACGCGCCACATCTGCTGAACCGTCGGTCGACGCGTTGTCCACCACGACGATGCGGTTGCAGGGACGAGTCTGGGCTGCGAGCGCATCCAGGCAGGCGACCAGGAGTTCTCGCCGGTTGTAGGCGACGACGACGGCCACAACATTCGGGAGCCCCGCGTCGGCTTCATCGGGAGCGGTCACCGGCCCAGGGTAGGCGCTCACTTCTCCCGTGAAGCGAGGATGGCGTCTCGGCGGGCGAGTCGATGCGTCCTCCTGATCTGCGCCTCCTGTGAACGACGTCGATCCGCCGACGACTCCTCGATCAGGGGCGGGACGGTCCGCGGATTCCCTTCTTCGTCCACGGCGACGAAGACCAGATAGGCGGTTGCCACTCTGCTGGGCTCGCTGACTTCGTCCCAGCGCTCGGCGACCACGCTGACCCCGATCTCCATGGAGCTACGACCGGCCCAGTTGACCTGAGCGCGAGCGTGCACCAGGTCGCCGACACGCACAGGGACCACAAAGGTCATTTCGTCCATGGCGACAGTCACCGCGGGTCCGCCGCTGTGGCGAGCGGCCACGGCTCCCGCCACGTCGTCGACGAATTTCATGATCACGCCGCCGTGAACAGTGCCAAGCAGATTGGTGTCGGTCAGACCCATGATCCGGCTGAGAGTGGTCCGAGACGCTGAAGGAGCGCGGCCAGCAGCCATGTCGTCCGTCACGCGGGCAGCGTACCTACGCCTAGATGGCCTCGGAGCGGGACCGCACGAGGACTGGAATGATCACCCAGCACAACGCGATGCAGACCGTGCCTATCGCGGTCACTGCGACGGCCCATGCAGCCGACAGGGCAGACCAGGTCGCCAGATAGACCCCGGTCAGTACGGCCAAGGCCATCAGGGCGAGCCCGATCAACGTCAGTACGTGCGACACCCGCAGCACGACCTCCTTGCGTCGCTGCCGGAAGGACAGCCGGTGACAGGCGACTGGACCGATGAGAAACGCCATTGCGGCCGTGGTCGTGGCAACGGTGGCCGCGTACAGGTGCCGTTGGGGGACGTCCAACCGGGCAAAGCCGGCCGCAAAGGGGATCGTCAGCAGGAACGCCAGCAGGATCTGCACGCCCGTCTGCGCCACACGGAGCTCCTGCAACAGCTCGGAGAAATTCCGATCCGCACGCTGCTCGACGTTCTCGCCTGGGCGTACTTCCGCCACGCTTCCCATAGCTTCGGCCTTCCCGGGAAGTGGCCATGTAAAACGATGTCTCACCCAAACCAGTTCCCCGCGTTTCACTGGCCGCCGCCCGGGTACCAGTGGCGATATGGAGACAGAGCCCGGCCAGGATCGAGAAGCGAGCATCGACCACATCGCTTCCGACCCTGACGGAGCCTCGCGGCAGTTGGCGGACGTCATCACTCGGGGTACGCCGGTGATGATGGTCACCACCGGACCCGACGGGCTCGGGGGTCGTCCACTCATCTGCTGTTCAGCCGAGAACCACACCCTCCGCTTCGTGGTGGATCGGCGGGCCGCCTGGATGGCTGAACTTCAGGAGATTGGGGACGCGACCGCTGGTCTCATTGTGGTTTCAGATCCAACTCACTCCACCTTTGTCTGGTCCAAGGTAGACATCACCGTCGCACGTGGGCGCGGTGCTGTTGACGCTCTCTGGAACCCTGCCGTCGCCGCGTTCTTCGATGGTCCCGATGACCCAGACTTGGTCATCCTCGTTGTGGAGGGAAATCGCGGCCAATGGTGGGACGGGCCGAGCTCAGCGCTCGGGCGGGCAGTCGCGATCACCCAAGCCGCCGTCACCCAAAATCCCGATCCGCTGGCCGACCACGGTCAGTTCGGGTGATCGGCGATCCGCGAGGTGACCTTGTCTCCCGTGTTCTCGACGACCTCATTGACCTGGTCGGCACCGCTCTGCAGCGCGTCAGACGAACGCGTCGCCGCCGCATCATGGACGTCACCGAGCGTCGACTTGGTCTCCTCGACGACGTTCTGCACCGCGGGTACGACGCCGAAGTCCCGCGCCGCTGTGCTGGTGAGATCCACTATCTGTTCGTAGCGCTCTCGGCCCGCCCGAGCACCTAGGACATAGCCAACGCCGAACCCGACACCGACCCATGTCCAACGCATGATCTTCATGACTGTCCCCTCGGTTCGTCCCAAACAGGAGGGGCCTCCGGCGCTCGCGCCTTCCTCCCGTTCGGGAACCCGGCCGTCCAAGGCCGCCGGAATAGGCGGTAACCGGGCGCTTGAGCGTCGGAGGCGACCTACGACAGTCCTTCCCGGGCCGAGCGCAGACAAACCTCCAAAGACTCGCCTATCGGAGAAGGTGACGCGCCATCACCAGGCGCTGGATCTGATTGGTGCCTTCATAGATCTGAGTGATCTTCGCGTCGCGCATCATCCGCTCGACCGGGTAGTCCTTGACATAGCCGTAGCCGCCAAGCAGCTGCACGGCGTCGGTGGTCACCTGCATGGCCGTGTCGGAAGCCAACGCCTTTGCAGCAGCGGCGAAGTAGGTGGCATCGGCGTCCCCACGCTCGGATCTCTCAGCAGCGGCGTAGGTCATCAGCCGGGCGGCATCCAGCTTCATCGACATGTCGGCGAGCATGAACTGCAGGCCTTGGAACTCTGCAACGGCCTTGCCGAACTGCTTGCGCTCCTTCACATAGCCGAGCGCGAAGTCGAGCGCTCCCTGCGCGACTCCAACCGCCTGGGCAGCGATGGTCGGCCGGGTGTGATCGAGCGCGCGCAGAGCAGTTGAGAAGCCCGACCCCGGCTCCCCAACGAGCCGATCGTCGCTCAGCCTGACATTGTCGAAGAACAGCTCTCTGGTCGGTGAGCCCTTGATCCCCATCTTCTTCTCGGGCGCTCCGAGGCTGAAACCCTCATCGTCTGCATGAACCACAAACATCGAGATCCCACGCGTGCGGGCTTCGGGATCGGTCACGGCCATGACCGTGTAGTAGGTCGAGACACCCGCATTGGTGATCCACCGCTTGCCACCGTTGAGGACCCACTCGTCGCCATCCCTGACCGCCCGGCTCCGGATGGCTGCTGCGTCACTGCCGGCCTCGGGCTCGGACAACGCGTAGGAGAACATCACTTCGCCCCGCGCCAACGGCGGCAGATAGCGCTGCTTGATCGTTTCCGAGCCGGCTAACAGCAGGCCAGTCGTTCCCAGCTTGTTGACCGCAGGGATCAACGAGGACGAGACACAAGCGCGGGCGATTTCCTCGATGACGATGCACACTGCCACGGCATCGGCACCCGGGCCGCCGTACGCCTCCGGCACGTGCACGGCGTGCAGGTCGGAAGCAACCAACGCCGCATGGACGTCCCAGGGAAACTCACCCATCTCATCGATCTCGGCTGCGCGCGGGGCGATCTTGTCGGAGGCCAACGAACGCACAGATCTGCGCAGCAACTCATGCTCGTCGGTGGGACGGAACAGGTCGGACACGGATACTCCTGCATGCGATCGGTCGGGCCAGGCGGACAGACACGCCCAGACATCTCTCGACGTCGAGAGATGTCACCGATGGTAGGTGACGATGAGCAACCGTTCTCCGTATGCGGTGGCGACATCTGGAATGACCCCGGGCTATCGACTCAGTGCCCGCTCCAGCTGCGCCTTGTTCATTGTCGATCGTCCTCTGATCCCCTTGCGTTTGGCTTCGGCGTAGAGCTGGGACTTGGTGCGACCTCCGCTTCCCTTGTGTGATCGCAACCCACCGCGCCGGCCCGAGGAGATGTCGTTTGTCGAGGAACGGCTGACGCTCTTGCTTTCCCCCTTCCGAGCCCGCTCCTTGTTGACCGTACGCGCAGCGATCTCCTCGGCCACGGCTTCGGACCGCCCTTGCTCCTTGAGCGAGCCCTTGATGTGGGAGTACTGACGCTCGCGCTTCTTGGACCAATCAGCGGACGGCATGGTGCTGCCCTTCCCGCGAAGAGAGGTCGATGGCCTCTGGAGCGATGTCGATCACGTGGTCGAGGTGGGTCAGGAGGATGACCTTCTCCACCCGGGGGTCCACATGCGCAAGTGTGACCTTCCCCCCGCGCTCGCGGGCCAGGCGAGACAGCTGGGCCAGCACGCCGAGACCGGTCGAGTCCATGAACGTGACCGCCGACAGGTCCATCAGGACGTCAACATCGTCGCCGCTCTCGTAGACCTCCACGATGCTCATCAACTCGTCGCGTCTGCCCAAGTCGATCTCGCCCTTGATCGTGACCTCGAAGCAGGCAACAGGGCTGACATCCAGCTCGTGCTCATCAATTTCTTCAAGCATGTCGACCTCGAAAAGTCCAAGCGCTGTGCCCGATCGGGCTGGCCGACTGCTTGACCTATCGCGATTCTAGGTCGGTGATCGCACCTGTCAAGCGGTGGGAGAAGCGGCCGCCCGCCTGGCGGGAGGCGTAGAGTCGGCGGGTGTAGACGCCTCGCAAGATTCGGCCCGGCTTGGGTCGACCGGGACCTGTCGTCTCGATGCGAGGGCGGTGCGACCGATGGCCGACAATGCCGATATTTCTGCGATGGTCCAAGCGCTCTACTCCTCGAACGATCTCGACGAGA
Source organism: uncultured Actinomycetota bacterium (assembly GCA_963819985.1). Lineage (GTDB taxonomy): Bacteria > Actinomycetota > Actinomycetes > DATJPE01 > DATJPE01 > JANPBY01. The sequence continues at coordinate 155,883 of CAWFYH010000005.1, forward strand.
CGCTTAGCCGGGTCGTTAGTTGCGCGGTGGATGAGCTGGCTGCCTGCGACTTCGCGAGCGTCACGACCATCGAGAACGGCCGCCCAGTGACGCGGGCCTCGACTCATGAGATCGCCCTCGCCGCCGATGCCCTCCAGTATGCAGAAGGTGAGGGGCCCTGCCTGGATGCCGCCACGCGGGAGCGGTGGGTCTTGACTCCGGATGTGTTGAAGGACTCACGGTGGCCACGATTCTCGAGCCGCCTGGCCGCCGAGTTGTCGGTGCACAGCATGCTCGCGGCGAGGCTGTGCGTCGAGAGCAGTCCCGAACGCAGTCTGGGCAGTCTCAACCTGTACTCGAGCAGGCGTGGCGCGTTCGACGACGAGCAGCGCGACCTCGGTCTGATCCTGGCCTCGGTGGCCTCTGTGGCCGGGGACGCCGCCCGGACCCAAACCCAGCTGCAGGCGGCTATCCAGACTCGGTCGGTGATCGGGGAGGCCATCGGCATCCTGCGCGTGCAAAGCAACCTGAGCAGTGAGGCGGCTTTTGAGGTCTTGAGCCGCGCGTCTCAGCGGATGAACATCAAGTTGCGCGATGTAGCAGCAGAAATTGTCAGTCGGGATCACTCGCCTCAGCACTCGATGCCCGGTAGGAAAGAGATACCGGGTACTACGGCCTAGGACCTGGCACCCGGTAGGGGCGGCGGCTCCGAATTGACGGGCTGTCGCCCCGCCTGGAAGGCGCCATGTGTGCAACCTGGCAGCCAACCCGATGTGGTCGCCCATCCGGGTTATCAGGCCGAAGCCCACGCAGCCGAAGGGACACAGGTGAGACTCATCCAGGCGCGCGGTTCCCTGCTGGCGTCCCTCGTCGCGATCGGTCTCGCAGCGAGCCTCGTTGCTCCAAGCACCCCGACGTCGGCCACCCCGTCACTGAAGTACTGGGAAGGCACCGCGACGAAGGTCGTCGACGGCGACACGATCTGGGTGAATATCAAGGGCGATGGGACATCGAGGTCGTTCCAGGTGCGCAACGCGGGGATCCAGGCGACCGAGATCGCCCACCCCCACGCCGGCCAGCCCAAGGATGAGTGCCACAGCCGGGAGGCGATGGCTCGACTCACTCAGCTCGTCCTGGGCAAGAACAGACACGTCCGGCTGTCTGCCTCATACTCGTCGAGCCAAAGCAACGGTCGCCTCCTCCGCTACGTCGATATCGACGTCAACCCCGACCCTGACGTCGACGAATGGGTGGACGTCCAAATGCTGCTTCTCGAAGAGGGGTACGTCCTCTGGAAGCCAGAGCGCACTGAGTCAGTCCACAACGGAGAGTACGGGCTCGCAGCGCAACGCGGGCTCCTGACCGGCCGAGAGCTCTACAACCCGAACCATCGCCTCGGAACATGCAAACCGGGACCGCGACAGGCGATGCCACTCAGCATGCGGATCAACTACAGCAGCTTCGACCCGGTCAAGGGAAGCGTGGTCAATCGGGAATGGATCAAGATCCACAACGGAGGCGAGAAGTCCGTGCCCCTTCGCGGTTGGCGGATCCGCACTGCGACTCACATTCAATACTTCCAATTTCCCGGCTGGGCCAGCATCCCGCCCGGCAAGTCAATAACCGTGCACTCAGGGAAGGGCACCAACAAGGGACGAACCTTCTACTGGGGAAGTGGCGTCACCCTCCTCCCGAATCCCGTTCAAGGAAGCAGATACCCCGGCAAGGGGCTCTACCTCGTCGACCCGGATGGAGACCTCCGCGCGACCATGATCTATCCCTGTCTCGTGTCGTGCTCCGATCCGCTCGAGGGGAAGGTCACCATCTCTCATGTGGTCTACGACGCACCTGGGCGCGACGCGGACAACATCAACGGGGAGTACGTCGAGATTCGCTCAACGGGCGGAAGAGTCAATCTCGCCGGCTACTTCTTCGAGAAATTGCCCTACAGCAGGCTCCTCCCCAAGGGAACGGTGCTCGATCCAGGAGACCGGCTTCGGGTTCGAATGGGACCAGGCAAGGACGACCTCCAAGGCACCGTCAAGACCGTGCATCTAGGGGTGAGGCACCCCATCCTGGGCAACAGCGGCGGCAGCGTGAACCTCCGAACCGATAGAGCTGTCCGCATCGATTGCTACCGGTGGGGAAACGGAAGCTGCTGACGGCCAAAACACCTCGGTGAGCTCGCTTCGGGCGGTCACCACGATCAGACTCAACAGCCTCCCGGTCCCCGCACTCACGTGTGCGACGACCGACGCACCTGCGCGCTCTCGCTCCGGTCCAGGCAGCAGCTGCCGCCTGGCCGTCCATAATGGCTCGGTCCGCCGATCGGCGAGTCCACGACCGGGAGAGTTCGTTGACCCAACCCAATCCAGCCAAGCCAGCAGGCGAATCAGCGCCGGCCGAGCCTGCGACGAACTCCGAGGTCGTGACGCCAGCAGACGTCGTTGCGCTCCCCGCGGACGCCATGCTGCTCCACATCGGTATTCACAAGACTGGTACGACAGCGTTGCAATCCACGCTTCGACAAGAACGGACCCAGCTCGCCCAGCACGGAGTCACCTATCCGAAGACAACCGACGGTCCCGCCCTCGCCGTCCGCTCCCTTCAAGGCAACGAACTTGGCTGGGAGCCGACGAAATCTCTGAAGGAACTCCGCGCCATCTGGAACCGTTTCGCATCGGAGGTGCGTCCGCTCACTGGTCGGGTGTTGATCAGCACCGAGTCCTTCTGTACGGCGACCGACAAAGACGCCGCCAAGATCGTCCGGGATCTGGGTTCTGATCGAGTCCATGTCGTGGTGGGCATCCGAGCCTTCGGGCCACTGCTGACGTCGTCGTGGCAGCAGTACCTCAAGACCGGCCGGAGCATGCAGTTCGAAGGCTGGCTGCGCGAAGTCTTGGCGGATCCACCCACAACAACCAGTACGCCGTCGTTCTGGCGACGCAACGACATCCCGCGCTTGCTCGAGAGGTGGTCTCACCTGGTGGGGAGCGAGCGGATGACCGTCATCATCACAGATCCAGTCCAACGCGCCACCATCCCGGACACCTTCGAACGCCTCCTCGACCTTCCCCCGGGCTTGCTGGGCCAAGCAACAGCCTCAGCGCGCAGCAACCGCTCCCTGTCCGCTGCTGAAGCAGAGCTCCTTCGTCGCGTCAACCAGGTCGCGCGGGCCCAGCTCAGCTCGGTCGAATACAACAGGGTGGTTCGCCAGGGTGGCGCGGTCCGGCTTGTCGAATCTCGGGTTCCCGAACCCGAAGAACCGCGGCTCGTTCTACCGTCGTGGACTCTCGAGCCAATCGCGTCCATCTCGCAACGTCATGTCACCGCCATCCATGACGTGCGCGCGTCAGGTGCAACAGTCGTGGGCAACGTGGAGGACCTGCTCAGGGCACCGCACACGGACGATGCCCTCACACCGACACTCGTACCGATCGATGCGGCAGCCGCATTCATGCTCGGGTCGCTCCTACAAGCACCGTCCCCTGCCAAGCCTGCCTCACATCCAGACGACGAAGCCAGCGCTGGTCCCAACGCGCTTCGCCGGACGGCGGAGAGGCTTCCGCCGTCGATCAGGAGACGCCTGAGGCGCCGCCGACGGCGTTAGCTGAGCTTTAGCGATTGCGCACCTTGTCGCGCAAACGGCGACTCGGACCCGCCGTCAACCGCCAACCCTCAAGACGAGCAAATGCCGAGGAGAAGGCGCTGTTCGGAGCTGGCTTCGAGCGACCGGACTTGGCAGCCTTCTTGTCCCGGATCCCGGCAGCGATGCTCGCAACCACCGCGTCGCACGCAGCTTCAACCGGTAGCGAGATGTTGTCCGGAGTTGAGACGTCCTGTGCCGAGGGGTCCGGCGGCGCTCCGAGCGTCGACAGGTCACCCACGACATGGACGCCTAAGGTCGCAATCTTCTCCGCCGCGGCCGCACCGATCTCGGCGCAGCGCTGTGCTGCCCAGTCGGGTGTACCGATGGTCGGCTCGTCGGGGGATGGTCGCCGCGTCTCCTGAAGATGCCGGGCCATGTGAAGGACGTAGGTTCGGTAGACCGCGTCGGACCATCCGCGCTCGTTGAACTCAATGCTGATCCGCCGTACGAGCTCGATCTCGCCAAGCGTCAGGGACCGGTTGCTGCGACCAGGCGGCGGTTGCAGCAAGCCCACCGGAAGGCCAAGCATCTGCTCCACGGTATTGGTGAGCATGGACCGGTCCGACTCGTCAAGAACGAGGACGGTGACCCGATCAGGGCCAACTACCGATGCCCATCGCTCGATGACGACGTCGTGGTGGTGGCGTCGCCAGAAGCTTGGAGTTGGCTTCTCGAAAGGCGGGTTGCGCAGCATGCCTTCCAGCCAAACGTCATACGGCGCCACCTGCCCGTTTCGGACATACTGTTGCCAGGCGGAAGGCATGATCTTCACCAGCGGCCGCAGCGTGACCAGGATGTGCACCCGCGAGCCCCCGAGTTCGTCCACCATGCGGCGCACGGTGTCCGGCTTGGCCTCACAGTAGAACTCGCTGCTGATCATCACCCGTTGGCGCGGCTTGGCCGCGGCGACCTGGCGCACGAGAGTGTTCCAGTCGTCAATGCTGGAGGGCGGCGCCCCACGATTTGGTCCCTTGCCGCCCGTGAGCGCTAACGCAGCTGCGTGCTGTCGAAGTTTGGGGTAGATCACGTCGTGGTCGGCCAGCGTTCGACGAGACTCCTGGAAAGCGACCTGCAATGCCGTCGTGCCGGTCTTGTGCGGACCGATATGAAGCAATCGGGTGCCCTCGGGGAGTAGCAGGTCGCTCACGGGATCTCCCTAGGTGCGGACGAGTTGCCAATGCGCGGCCTAGGCTAGCCGAGCCGCGCAGCTACGCCCGCTTGGCGCCGCCCGCTATCCTGGCGTGCGGTTCGCGGTGTCTAGGATTGCCCGCTGGCCACCCCCGAGCGCATTCGACGTGCGGCTGAGACTGCTGGCGATGCTGGAGACTTGCTTACGTGACCACGAGCGATGCCGAAAACCGCACGATCGCCATTGTGCTGGCCGGGGGGACGGGGACCCGAGTCGGCCTGAGGACCCCCAAGCAGCTGCTCAAGGTTGCTGGCCAGACGATCCTCGGGCACACGATTGCGGCGTTCGAGGAAAGCCCGGTGATCGACGAGATCATCGTGCTCATGGCGCCGGGATGGGTCCCCGAAGCCAAAGACGTCGTGACCAAGGCCGGTTTCCAGAAGGTCTCGAGGGTTCTTGCGGGGGGAAAGTCGAGGAACGACACGACCATGATCGCGCTCGGGGCAGTGACCGAGCTGGTCGGCGACGCCGACTGCAAACTGCTCTTCCACGACGCTGTTCGGCCATTGGTCGATCGGCGCATCATCGTCGAGTGCGTCGACGCCTTGGACTCCTACCGAGCCGTCGACGTGGCGATCCCCTCTGCGGACACGATCATCGAGGTGGCAGACCAGGTGATCACGTCGATCCCCCCTCGCGCCGCCCTCCGGCGAGGACAGACTCCGCAGGCCTTTCGGGCGGCCACCATCCGCCGGGCCTACGCTCTCGCGCGTCAAGACCCCTCCTTCGCCGCAACCGACGACTGCTCGGTGGTCCTTCGATACCTGCCCGGTGTCCCGATCTATGTCGTGGATGGCTCCGAGCGAAACATCAAGGTGACGCACCCAATCGATGTGTTTCTCGTCGATCAGCTGTTCCGCCTGGGGTCTCACACCTCCCCCCGCACAGCTGACGAGAACGTCACGGCGGAACGCATGAAGGACCACACCCTGGTCGTGTTCGGGGGAAGCTATGGGATCGGTGCGGAGATCGCCGAGGTCGCGCGTGGACTCGGGGCCACCGTGTTCAGCTTCAGCCGCTCACAAACCGGGACCGCGGTGCAGGACCTGCAAGCCGTCGAAGCTGCGCTGTCGGAGGCTTACGCGGAGACCGGTCGGGTCGACTACGTCGTGGTGACCGCCGGTGTCCTCCATCGCAGCCCGCTGACCGAGTCCAGCGAGGAAGTCATCCGGGAGAGCATCGACATCAATCTCACCGGGCCGCTGTTCATTGCGAGAGCCTCGGCCCGATACCTTGCAGAGAGCCGCGGTCAGCTGCTTCTGTTCACGTCGTCGTCCTACACCCGCGGTCGGGCCGGCTACAGCCTCTACTCCTCGACGAAGTCCGCCGTGGTCAACGTCACCCAGGCATTGGCCGAGGAGTGGCGAAGCCTCGGCATCCGGGTCAACTGCGTCAACCCCGAGCGCACCAGCACCCCCATGCGCACCAACGCCTTCGGGGAGGAGCCCGAGGAGTCGTTGCTCAGTGCCCGCACGGTCGCGCTGTCGTCCATCGAGGTGCTCACCTCCGATGAGAGCGGCCACGTGATGGACGTACGGCTCTCCCGAGGTGAGGAGGAGGACTCCGGCACCGCCGCCGCCGTCGACCTCGCCCTCGAGCTGGCCGAGGACGCCGCGGAACGAACGGCGTTGTTGGGCGAAGCGATGACGTCGGACGGCCTAGAGGAACCGGCGTGAGGGTCGGCGGACAGGAGCTCGACCGGCAGCAGCTACCACTGGCCCTTCGCCTCATCGGGGTCGTCGTCCTCTATCTGGCACTGGCCGTGGCCGCAGCCGTCGACACTCCGCTGGCCTGGGCGGCATTGCTCGTGGGGATAGTCGCGCTCGACCTTTGGTGGCCGCCGCCGGCCAACCTCAAGCGGATCTTGCGGATCGGCGGTTTGGAACCGAGCGCCCTCGGCCTGCTCCAGGTCCTGATGTTCGCCGTCTTGCTCGCGCGCCACTTCGCCGACTGGTCTGCGGCGGAGGGTGTCGCGATGGCCTTGCTTGTCCTGCTCCCGCTGTCTCGCGCGGCATACATGCTGTCCTCCTTCGTCTGGCGAGTGCGCTTCCTCCGTCCCATCGCCGTCCGCAACATCGATCTGGGTCCACTGGTTGCGTCGGCCTCGAATCCGTTCGCTGGTTGGGGCGAGTCTCGGCTGGTGAACTTCGGCGCCCTCCCCCTTTTCGTTGGGGCGATCGGGATCGCGGCCGAGCAGATCTGGCCCTTCATCCTCGTGGCCGTCGCCTACGCGCTTGTCGTGCTCACCGCGACCGCCGTCCTGTCCGCTCGTGTGCTCGGCTGGGGAGGCTTGCCCAGCAACTCGCAGTGGCAGGATCGAGCCCTGCAACGGATCCGGGCGCTCGAACCCGAAGTGCTCGTTCATTTCAGCGGATCCGTGGACGCCGCCTACCAGCTGAACATGTGGCTCGAGCCGCTCGCAGCCCTCCAACGCCCGGTCCTGATCATTCTCCGTGAGCGGGTGATGCTGACCCAGCTCCCCCCGACCGAGCTCCCCGTGGCTTGCATGCCCGACTCGGTGACCGTGATGAGTGCCAAGCTGAGGTCCGCCCGAGTCGCGTTCTACATGGCGCACACCGGGAAGAACATTCATCTGCTGCGCGAACCGGGCCTTCGGCACGTATTTATCGGTCATGGAGACAGCGACAAGGTCAGCAGCATCAACCCCTTCGCCAAGGCCTACGACGAGTTGTGGGTCGCCGGACCGGCAGCTCGCCAACGTTGGGCCGCAGCCGACGTCGGGATCCGAGATGAGTCCGTCGTCGAGGTAGGACGACCTCAGCTGGTGCAGATCGAGCGCGGCGACGCTCAAGAGCCGCGTGCGCGGCGCAGGGTTCTCTACGCCCCGACCTGGGAGGGTTGGACTGACGCCGACTTCGGCACGTCGATCACCGACATGGGACCCGTCCTGATCGAAGGGCTTTTGGCCGCTTCACCGGCATGGGAGATTCTCTACAAGCCGCACCCGTTCACGGGGATGCGAGACCCACGCGCCCGCAGGGCCCACACGATCATCGTTGACCTGCTGCAGCGGGCTAACGGTGGCCTCGCTGTCCGTGTGGAGTCACCGAGGCTGACGGCGCTCAGGGGTCGGATGAAGGCCCCTGGACTCTCGCCCGCCGACCACGAACAGCTCGCTGAAGAATGGAACACCGAGTACTGGGCGGGCCACACACCCGGCTCTCACCTCGTCGTCGACGAGGATCTGCCCACACTCTTCGCGTGCTTCAACCACTGCGATGTGATGATCGCCGATGTGTCCAGCGTCGTCTCCGACTTCCTGGCCAGCGGGAAGCCGTATGTGTGTGCCAACCCTCGGGGCCAGGATCCGGACCAGTTCCTTCGGGAGAACCCCACGACGGGGGGCGCCTACCTGCTGGGCCCCGACTGCCTCGAGCTGCCAGACATCCTGAGCAAGGTACGGAGCGACGACCCGTTGGAAGCCCAGCGCCACCGGCTGCGCGAGCACATTTTGGGACCGAGCGAACCACCGTCCATCGAACGCTGGCGCAGCGCGGTGGACCGGCTGGCAGCCACCGCGAACGTGGGAGCGACGAGCGACCTGGACCCCGACCTGATGGACCCCGAGTTGGTCGACGGGCACACCGAATGATCCTGGATGGCGACATCGATCACGGCTCGGAGCCGTGCGGCTGTGCGCCGAGTCAACGTCCGGCGGTTCCCTCCGCCTCGATCACGGCCCATTGTCGGTCTCGTTCCTCGATGACCTCCGAGCACGCCGCCAAGAAGCGCTGCGTTGCCCTGCCCGGCGTCGTGTCGCCCACGTAGTAGTCGATCAGCGCGAGCCTTTGCTCCCGCCCAACGTCGTCGACGACCAAGCTGAGCACCGTCTCGACGATGGTCTCCACGCCGTCCCGATCCAGTCGAGGAACCACGTCCAGCAGTCGAGTCTTCGCGGTCACCACCTCCTCCGAGGCCGGTACGGTGACGATCAGGGGCTTGGTGGTGGGCAACCAGTCCATCACCACGGCAGAAACGTCACAGACCAACACGTCGACGTCTGCGAAGGACTCCTCGAGAGGTCCTGACACCTCCACGCGGTGGCCGGACGTCGGATCCAGCTTCCGCGCCCGCTCGATCAGCTCGCGGATCCGGGCGTCCGCAGTGCCGTACCCTCCGTCAGTCACCCCAGCGAGCGGGTGAGGCCGATAGCGCAGCGTCACTCGGTTGCTGTTGAGCAGGGTCTGCGCCAGCTCAACTCCGAGGCTCTCGAGCGACCCGTAGGCCAGAGACGGTTGAGCTCCCTCCCATGTCGGGGCGTAGAGCACCGTGGGACGCTCCGGGTTTGCAGAGCCTGTCGTCACGACCGGTTGCGTGTCGAGCGGTGGGCGCCCGATCACCCGGCACCATGTCCTGGCGTCGGTAAACATGAGTCCGGACGCCATCCTGTCGACGGCGGCTTGTCCGGCCACGAAGCAGAAGTCGTAGGCCTTGGACTGGTTGGAGACGGACACGCCCTTGTCGCTGTCCCCGTGGGTGAGATAGACGTGCACCAGGGACGTGAACCGCAGGCAGGAGAAGTTCTGTGGCGTGTGGTTGACGTAGAGGGCGAGCTTGACGTCACTCCGACCGAGCAGCCCGTCCAGAGTCCCGTACCGAGCGATCGTCAGGACGGGGAGGGCGAGCTCGCGTCGCACCACGGCGGCAGTCCGCGAATCCTGAAAGATCAGGACGACTGGGTGGCGCGCGTGCAGCTCGCGCAACGGCGCGTACCACGGACGGAGCTGATAGAGGTTCTCCCGCGTGTCCGGGAAGTAGACCAGGACAGTGGCGTCCAGAGAAACACCATCGAGCTCGTCGTCCTGCCCCAGGCGGTCGGGGAAGGTCGAGGGAAGCAATCGCGACTGACGTACGGCCTTGACCGCCCGCTTGCGCAGGCGGCGACGCAGGTCGTCGTCGCGAGCAGCCGTCATCGCGCTGCCTGACCGAGCATCGGAACACGCTGGTCGGCTTTCACGGCTGTGAGCCTAGGCCGTCCCCCTAGCTCTCGCCGATCGGCAACCTCTAGCTCACGCCGGTGTCCGGTGGAGCCAAACCCCGAGCAGTGCGCTGGCCACCGCTTCCGCGGCCGCGACTTGCGCTGCTGATCGAGCGACCAGACGCAGATCCTCTGAAAAGGCGGCGAGCCCAACCATGCTCAAGCCGTGCAAGACATCCACCCCTGCACCGGCCAGCAGGACGGTGGAGCGTGGGCTGCGAAAGGTCACGCCTCCCTGAAGCAGGTCGCGAACCCCCAAAACCCGCGCCGCCAGGACGAGTCCGCCAGAACTACGGCCCCCCGCCTCGCGCAGCCATCGATCCGGATCGACAATCAGCGCCACGCCAACGGCGAGTCGCGTCGCACCGAGCGCCCTCGCGCCGACACGCGCCAGGCTAGAGCTCCTCACCTGCTGCGCATCCAACTTCTGGCAACCAGGCCGACCGACACTGCAAGCGTCGCTGCACCGGCCGCGGCGACCGATCCATGGTGCTGGCTGGCCCACAACTGAAAACTGCGGCTCTTGGCGTTGTCATCGAAGACCCCGTGAGCGCCATAGTCGAGCCCCGACTGACCATCGGCCGGCTCCCACAGGTTGGCCGCCTGACGATGGTCCGTGACCTCGGTCTGCTGCGATGCGAAGCCGGTGCGGGCTAGATACCGGTCCAGGAGTCCGGGTGCGATCGCATTGCCGATCAAGGTGCCGACCGTGCTGCCTCCGACCCAGTACTCGCGCCTGTGCGGATGATCCGCCGCGAAGGTCACAGCCTTCGCGGCGATCTCGGGCTGATAGATGGGCGGGACCGGCTGGGCGTGCTTCGGCAACTTCGACAAGACCCAGGAGAACTGCGGAGTGTTGACCGCGGGCATCTGCACCATGGTCACCGAGATGCCGCTTCCCTCGTGCAAGAGCTCACAGCGCAGGGACTCGTTGAATCCTTGGATCGCGTGCTTGGCGCCGCAATACGCCGACTGGAGGGGGATGCCTCGGTAGGCCAGAGCCGACCCGACCTGCACGATGCTTCCGCGATCGGCCGGTCTCATGCACTCCAGAGCAGCCATCGTGCCGTGAACGTAGCCGAGATAGCTGACTTCGGTGACTCGCTTGAACTCCTCCGGGCTGATCTTGTCGAACGGCGCGAACACCGAGGTGAAGGCGACGTTGATCCACACGTCGATCGGACCGAACTCACGCTGAACGGTGTGCGCGGCGTCGATGACCTGCCCATAGTCAGAGACGTCGGTCGGGACGATGAGTGCGCTACCGCCGAGCGACTCAACCTCCTCGGCCGCAGCCTTCAGACCGGTCTCCCCGCGAGCCAGCAGCCCGATCGCCGCACCGCGGGACGCGAACCTCCTGGCAACAGCTCGTCCGATTCCTCCGCTCGCTCCAGTGACCACAACGGTCTGTCGCTCGTTCACAAATCCTCCTTCGGTGATGACTTCACGCGACCCGATAGCCCTCGACGTCAGGGCGTCGAAGCCTCAGGCCATGTCCGGGCGCAGGGTTGGGCAGGATCCGGCCATCGTGCGGATCGAGAGCGCCCTCGAAGAAGATCCGCTCGATCCGCTCGTGGTCGTGGAACCATTCGATGTGCCGAACGTTGGGGGTTGCCGCGGCGCACGGAGCATGCAGGTTCGGGGCGCAGTGAGCTGAGACCTCCAAGCCATGCGCCTGCGCGACTGCTGAGGCTCGCACCCACTCCGAGATCCCGCCGCAGCGAGAGGCGTCTATCTGCAGGCAGTCGACGGCCCCGGCCGCACACATCCGCCGAAAGTAGGTGAGATCGGTGCCGTACTCACCGGCCGTGACGTCTGCGTCGACCCGTTCGCGGACGTGACGAAGTCCGTCGAGGTCGTCGGAGGACACCGGTTCCTCGAACCAGCGCACCCCAAGCTGATCGAGCTCGCGGCCGATCCGGACGGCCTGCTTGGCGGAGTACGCGCCATTCGCATCCACGAAGAGTCCGACATCTTCCCCGACGATCTCGCGAGCACTCCGCGCCCGCTCGAGATCGCGGTCCGCGCGACGACCCCAGTCCTCCCCGATCTTGATCTTGACGTTGGAGAAGCCTTGCTCATCGACCCACCCGCACAGCTGCGCCTTGAGCAGGTCTTCGTCGTAGGTCGTAAAGCCACCACTCCCGTAACCCTCGACCCATTCATGCACACCGCCAAGAAGCTCGTGCAAGGGCAACTCCAGCAGCCGCGCTTTGAGGTCCCACAGAGCAACGTCGACGGCGGAGATCGCATAGCCGACCATCCCCGGACGACTCGCGTTGCGGGTCCCCGCGACCATGTCCAGCCAACAACGGCCGACCCTCATCGCACTCTGGCCGACCACCACCGGTGTGAGCTCGTCACGGATGACTGCAGCGCAAGCCCTCGGCCCGTACGTCCATCCGAAACCAGTCTTACCTCCCGCATCAATCTCGGCCAGGACCACCGTGGTCTTCGACCACGACAAGGTCCCGTCGGCCTCGGGATGATCGGTCGCCACTTCATAGACCTCCACCCGGAGGTCGTTCACACCCGGCTCATCACGGCCCCTCATGGCGAGCCGCCGGAGTTGTCCGCACCCGCCAGCACCTGTGCCAGGTGGACTGCCTGCCGGCTCGATCCAGCCGCTATCTGGGTGCGACAGCTGAACCCGTCTGCTAGCACAACGGTGTCTGCGCCTGCCGACCTGACTGCCGGCAACAAGCCGTTCTCACCGACCGCCATCGAGACGTCGTAGTGTCCCGCCTCGAAACCGAAGTTCCCGGCCAAACCGCAGCACCCCGCATCGAGGACGTCGACGTCCGCCCCGGTCTGTTCGAGAAGCGCTCGATCGGCCTCGAATCCCATGATCGCGTGCTGATGGCAGTGGGTCTGGACCATCAATCTCCCCAGCCGGGCAGGCGGCACCCATCCCGGCGTGCGGTCATGCAGGAGCTCGGCGAGGGTCGTCGTCTGGGCGGCCAGCCGCTTCACGTCTACGTCCTTGGGCATCAGCTCTCCCGCGTCGCTGCGGAAGACCGCCGTGCAGCTGGGCTCCATACCGACGATGGGTGTCCCGGCTCGCAAGGCGGGCTTCAAGACCCGCAGGGTGCGCTGAAGAACGCGGGCTGCGATGCTGAGCTGCCCCGTCGAGATCCAGGTCAGCCCGCAGCACACAGGCCCGCGGGGGACCACCACCCGATAGCCGGCGTCCTCGAGCACCTCCGTGGTCGCTCGCCCGATCTGGGGGTCAAAGTGGTTCGAGAAGGTGTCGGGCCAGATCAGAACGTCGCCATGTTTGGCGGGAGCGCGAGCGGGTCGCTGGGAGAACCACTCCTGGAACGTCGTGGGGGCGAACTGCGGTATCTCTCGCTGGCGATCGATGCCTCCCACCGACTTGATCGCCTCACGGAGACCCTTCGCCTGGGTCGCCCAGTTGACCAAAGAAGGCATTCGTGAGGCGGCCTGAGCCGCCAACGGCAGCCAGCCCATCGAATAGTGCGCCCGGGGCCGCAGCCGGTGGGCGTAGTGGTGGTGAAGGAACTCGGCCTTGTAGGTAGCCATGTCCACCCCAACCGGGCAGTCCTGCTTGCACCCCTTGCACGACAGGCACAGGTCCAGGGCGGATTCGACCTCAGGAGAGCGCCAGCCCCTCGATACGGGGGAGTCGTCGTGTCCGTCGATCATCTCGAAGAGCAGTCGCGCCCGTCCTCGCGTCGAGTGCTCCTCCTCCCGGGTCGCACGATACGACGGGCACATGACGCCACCACTCTCGTGACGACACTTGCCTACCCCCACGCAGCGAAGGACCGCGCGGTCGAACCGGCCGTCGTCATCGGGGTAACTGAAGGCGGTGGCGTCGTGCGCCGGCGTCCACGAGGCGCCCAGACGAAGATCGTCATCGATCGCGCGAGAACCCACGACCTTCCCAGGGTTCATCCGATCTTCGGGATCGAAGATCCCCTTGAGGTCCGCGAACGCCTCAACCACCTCCGGCCCGAACATGATCTGCAGCAACGGCCCCCTCGCCTGTCCGTCTCCATGCTCACCGGACAGCGATCCGCCATAGCTGACAACGAGTTCGGCGGCGCGCTGGACGAAAGTCCGGAAGGTGGCCACGCCTTCTGCCGTCAATAGCTCGAAGGGGATACGACAGTGGACACAGCCCTGCCCGAAGTGCCCGTACAGGGCAGTTCCGCCATAACCGTGCTGGTCGAGCAGGGAATTGAGGTCACGGAGGTAGTCGCCGAGGCGATCGGGCGGGACGGCCGAGTCCTCCCACCCTGGCCAGGCATCGCGCAGCCCAGGCGCTCGAGCGGTAGCTCCCAGGCCGGCCTCTCGAACCTGCCAGAGCTGCTCTTCGACCTTGTCGTTGTCGAAGTACTCCGCCGACGGGCCATCTTCGCCCGCCGACTCCACCAGCTTCCTGGCCAGCCCGTCTGCTTCTTCTACCGAGTTCCCAGCAAAGCTGACCATCAGCCATGCGTGGCCGGTGGGCAACTTGTCCAGGGCATCGCGGTTGGTGCCCTTGGCGCGCTCGAAGGAGATCAGCCGCCCATCAAGGCCCTCCAGCTGATGCGGCTGGTGCTGAAGCACCCGCGGCACGTCGTCGGCCGCCTCGACGATGCCTGGGTAGCCGAGCACGACCAGGCTCTCGGCCTTCGGAGTTTCGACCAGGGCCAGCTCAGCCCGGAGCACCGTCACCAGCGTTCCTTCAGATCCGACCAGCGCGCGCGCTACATCGAAATGTTGCTCGGGGAGCAAAGCGTCGAGGTTGTAGCCGGACACCCTGCGCGGGATGGACGGATAGCGGCGGCGGATCTGGTGCTCGTTCTTCTCCACCAGGGCGTGCAGGTCCGCATAGATCTGCGCGCGTCTCCCTCCCTCGTCGGAGATCGCCGCCCACTCCTCGTCCGATGTGGGACCCACCCACATGCGAAGCCCGTCGTAGGTGAGGATCTCCAGCCGGCGGATGTTGTCCACTGTCTTGCCGTAGGCCTGGGCTGTGGAACCGCAGGAGTTGTTGCCGATCATCCCACCGAGAGTGCAGCGGTCGTGGGTCGAGGGCTTGGGGCCGAACATCACGCCGAATGGGCGAAGCTGGGCGTTCAGCTCGTCGAGCACGATCCCGGGTTCGACCACGCAGGACTTGGCGTCGGCCTCGACCGACACCAGCGCGTTGCAGTACTTCGACCAGTCGATGATGACGGCCACGTTGCAGGTCTGACCGGCAAGGCTCGTGCCTCCGCCGCGCGACGTGATGGGAGCCCGATGACGTCGGCACACCTCGATCGCGCGCGCTCCCGCGTCTACGGTCCGTGGGACAACGACACCGAGCGGCACCTGTCGGTAGTTGGAACTGTCCGTGCTGTAGGTGCCGCGCGTGCCTGGATCGAAGCGCACCTCTCCGTCCACCTCGTGCCGAAGGTCGCGCTCAAGATCGCGGACTCGCACATACGGCTGCCCGGAGTCGTGAGCCTTGCTCTGCGTCAGGGTCGCAGCCACCTAATCACCCCCTCAGCTGCTGAATCTTGTCCTTCGCAACGGTCGTGGCGATGGCAGCCCGGTGCGGTTGACCCTTGAGGAAGGCTTGCGTGAACTTCTTGGCCTGGTCATAGGAAACCTGCCCCGGCATGGGGGGCTCGTGCGGGTCGACATCGACGTCGACCAACGCTGGTCCATCGAAGTGCAGCGCCTCTGCCACCGCACCCTTGACGTCAGCCGGGTCCGACACCTTGACCCCGAAGCCGCCACACGCGCGCGCCCAGGCGGCGAAGTCCGACTCAGGCGCCGGGAACCGAACGCCGTGCTCGGGGTAGCCGAGAACCATCTGCTCCCAGAGGATCTGCCCCAGCGAGTCGTTGTTGTTGACGATTACGGTGATGGGAACCTGCTGCTGCGCGGCGGTCAGGAACTCTGCCATCAGCATGGCAAAGCCGCCGTCTCCAACGTAGGCAATCACGTCGCGGTCCGGGAAGGCGTGCTTCATGGCCATGGCATAGGGCAGACCCGGTGCCATCGTCGCGAGGTTGCCCGAGAGGAAGAAGCCACGATCCCCGCGGATGGTCCAGTGCCGAGCAGCCCAGGTAGCGATTGTCCCGCTGTCGCAGGTGAGGATGGCGTCGTTACTCGCGAGCTCGTCGAGCACGGACATGACGTACTGCGGTGCGATCGGGTTCCGGACCTCCGACTCCAAGGCGGCCATGTCCGCGCGCCAGCTCTGCATCGACTTCTGGAAATGCTCCAGATGACCTCGGTCTTCGCTGAAGTCGAGCATGGGGAGCAGAGCCGTCAACGTGATCTTGGCGTCGCCAACGATCGGCACCTCCGTCGGGAGGCGAACCCCTGCACGGGCCGGATCAGCCTCGATCTGGACGACTCGAGCTTGCCCCGGTTCCGGAAGATGCTTCGTGTAGGGAAAGTTGCTGCCGACCATCAGCAGGGTGTCGCACTGCTCGATGAGCTGCTCACCAGGCTTGGTGCCCAGTAGGCCAATTCCTCCGACAGCGAAGGGCGAATCGTCGGGGATCACGGCCTTGCCGGGAAGCGTCTTGATGACCGGCGCCCCCAGGGCATCAGCCACGGCGAGCACCTGCTCCCGTGCACCCAGAGCGCCAGCGCCAACCAGGAGGGCGACACGTTCGCCAGCGTTGAGAACCTTTGCCGCGGCTCGTAGATCCTCGTCCCTGGGCCGTCCCGAAGCGGGTAGATAGACCGGCGCCGTGGCCGGTGGGTTCGCAGGACCCACGTGTTGGTAGGGGTCAGCATCGGCGTCGGCCACCTGCACATCGGTTGGCAGGGTGAGGTGGGCCACACCTCGGCGAGCCAGCGCCGTCCGGATAGCGATGTCAACCACTCCGGGCAGCTGGGTGGGGTTGTCGACCAGAAGCGAGTACTCCGCCACGTCTGCGAACAGCCGCTCGAGGTGTACCTCCTGCTGGTAGCCGGTACCGAGGACAGAGGTCTCCTGCATTCCGGTGATGGCGAGGACCGGGGCGTGGTCGAGCTTGGCGTCATAGAGTCCGTTGAGCAGGTGGATGCCCCCTGGGCCGGACGTCGCCAGACACACTCCGAGACGACCCGTGGCCTTGGCGTACCCCGTGGCCATGAAGGCGGCGGCCTCCTCGTGGTGAACGAGGAAGAAGCGGATCCGATCCTGGTGGCGCCGCAGCGCCTCCATGATCCCGTTGATCCCATCCCCCGGTAGCCCGAAGACAGTGTCGACGTCCCACTCGATGAGCCGCTCCACGAGCGACTCGGCCGCGATCTTGCTCATGGTTGCTCCTCTGGTCGAACCGCAGTGCTCCCCTCTCCCTTCAAGGTCTGCCTCATCCGGTCGATCGGCAAACATCTGAACGCGACAACGATCGATGACCAGTTGCCGTCCCCTACATCGCCTCCTTGACGCCGCGCCGAATCAGCCAGACGTTCATCGGCCATGCCGTGACGAAGCCGAAAACCATGCCGATCTGCATCAGAAACCAGTACACCGGGGAGAGTGGATCGAGGTGAGGGGCGGGGAAGAAGACGAAGTACATCAACGCCATCCAGACGAACAGCCCAACTTCGAAGGCGGTGAGGCTGAGGACATCGGCCCGGGCAGCCTGAATCAACCCTTTGCGCAGTCCGAGGCCTCGCATGGGAGCGATGGCGAAGTACTGGAAGACGATGCCCAGCAGGAGTGCTAGAGCGAAGTCACCGATGAACTCGGCATACAAGCTGCGTCCCACGACGGTCAGCCCCAGCGCAAACACGGTGAACTCGGCGATGATGTCCCCCAACGTGCACCCTGCCCCGCAGTGGCTCACGCCTAGGGCCGTCGAGACCCATGCCGGCCGGTCGTAATCGGCGTCCCCACGTTGTTCGCGCACCCACCGGGGACTCATCGGCCGGCCGAAGCGGTGGTATCCCCACCAGGCGATCGGGCCCAGGTATAGCGCTGTGACCGGCCAGACCGCTTCCATCACACCCATCTTCTGTCTATGGCCGCGAACGAACACGTCTCCGAGAATGACCAGGGCGCAGAGTACGGCGGCTCCGAGCGCGAGCCACGAGATGACGATCAATGTGCTGCTAGGCATCTCCTCCTCACTCCTTCCACGTGCCCGCATACCCCGGCCGGGAAGCGGGCATGCCTTGGTCAACCGACAAGAGGGAGCGGTCGAATGGCTCCAAACCGTGAGCAGGTCAACCCGCCGGAGCCGGTGAACGTGCTGCGCGACCTCGCCCTCGTCGCCGACGGGGAGCGTGGATGCGTCATCGGACCAGATGGCCAGGTGGTCTGGATGTGCGCTCCTCAGTGGCACGACGACGCCGTGCTGGGCCAGCTCATCGGCGGTGGTGGCGTCTATTCCGTCACACCGTTGGGCCGCTACACCTGGGGCGGATGCTACGAGGACGGCACCCTGATCTGGTCCGCTCGATGGGCCATCGAGTCCTCGATCGTCGAGAGCTCCGTGGCGTTGGCATTGCCCGCTGACCCGCACCGCGCTGTGCTGCTGAGGCGGGTGTCGGGTATCCGGGGAACGGCTGCGGTACGCGTCACGCTGGAGCTTCGGGGACACTTCGGGACCCATTCGATGCGCGAGCTGCGACGGCACGACGATGGAACGTGGACGGCCCGGACCGGCGACCTACGCCTTCGGTGGAGCGGCGGCGAGCACGCGTCCGTCAGCTCAGACGGCCAGTTGGAGCTGACCGTCAAGGTCGCGGCTGGAGACACGCACGACTTGGTCCTCGAAGTCAGTGACGCCCCCCTTCCGCCTGCCATAGACCCGGACACCCTGTGGCATTCCACGCGAAGCCATTGGAAGAGCAAGGTGCCGCGGCTCGACCTGACCTTGGCGCCAAGGGATGCGCGGCTGGCGGCGGCCGTGCTGTCCGGGCTCACCAGTTCCGGCGGGGGGATGGTGGCGGCAGCCACCATGAGTCTGCCCGAGCATGTCGACGAGCAGCGGAACTACGACTACCGCTACGCCTGGATCCGGGACCAGTGCTACGCGGGGATCGCCGCTGCCGCCGCCGGTCTCGACGATCTCCTCGACGCCTCGGTCCGATTCGTGACCGAGCGCGTGCTCGCTGCGGGACCAGACCTGAGACCCGCCTATCGCATCGACGGCCGGCCGGTGCCGAACGAACGGCCACTGCCCGTCCCCGGCTACCCAGGCGGGTCCGCGGTGGTCGGCAACTGGGTCAACCGGCAGTTTCAGCTCGACGCGTTCGGCGAGGCTCTGCGGCTGCTGAGCAGCGCTGCCCGGGCCGACAGGCTCTCCGCCGATGGCTGGCAGGCCCTTCGGATAGCGACGAAGGGGATACGAGAACGCTGGGACGAACCGGACGCCGGGATCTGGGAGCTGGACGCCGACTGGTGGACCCACTCGCGGTTGGCGGCTGTCGCCGGGCTGCGGGAGGCAGCAGATCTCTCGCCGAGTGCGCCAGAAAGCGTCGATGCCTCGATCCTGGCCGACACGATCATGGCCAAGACGTCGAAAACCTGTCTCCATCGCGATGGCTACTGGCAGCGCAGTCCACGTGAGCAGGGCGTGGACACCTCACTCGTTTGGCCGGCCGTCTGCGGCGCCCTCCCGGCCGACGACCCGAGAACCAGAGCAACCCTTCACCGCGTCATCGAGACGCTCACGGACGACGAGTACGCCTACCGCTACGAGATCGACGGACGTCCGCTCGGCTCAGCCGAGGGCGCGTTCCTGCTGTGCGGTTTCATGGTGAGCATGGCCCTCGCCCAGCAAGGGGATCGGGTGGGCGCCGCTCGGTGGTTCGAACGAAACCGCAGCGCGTGCGGCTCACCAGGGTTGTTCACCGAGGAGTACGACGTGGCCGAGCGCCAGCTCCGCGGAAACCTGCCGCAGGCTTTCGTCCACGCCGCGATGCTCCAGGCGTCGGTCGAGCTATCGGACACCTCGAGTGATGGATGACCTCAGCCAGGACCGCATGTCAGGACCCTTTGGCCGGATCCCGCAGCATGCGCAGCACAGCCGCCTCGAGGGGCCCGTGGATGGCCAACCCTGGGCTGGCAACGCTGCGATCCACGACCCGTGGGTCTACCGTCACCCCGTCCATGAACAGGTCGATGACCCGGGGGTCGATGTAGGAGCGCCGGGCGACCGCCGGAGTATTGCCCAGATATTGGGCGACTTCACCCACGCCGCGCACGACGGCGCGCTTGCGAGCAGACGGACCCAAGGGCGCGCCGCGTGACACGGCCAGGGCTTGGGCCATCAGCGCGGTTGCATTCCAGGTCCGAAAGTCTTTTGCGGTGAAGTCGCCGCCGGTGATCTCGTGGATGAACTCGTTGATGTCTGCCGACTTGACGTCGCGCCAGCCGCTGCGCTCCTTCCAGGCGAGCAGCTCACGCGCAGGATCGTCGCGCTTCAGCAGCGCCCGTATACCGCGTGCCAGGTCCGCGTCAACGATGCGCTGCTGCCTGTTGGTTCCTCCCTTGGCGACGTAGTCGAAGTGGATCGAGGCTCCCTTGACCGAGACGTGCCTCCGGCGCAAGGTGGCAAGACCGAAACTGCCATGCGCGCGGGTGTACGCCTCGGATCCCACCCGAAAGAACCCGTGATCGAGCAGCCGCAGCGACAGAGCAAGGACCCGACCTTTTGGCATCCCCCGCTGATCCAAGCGATCCTGCAGATCTGACCGGATGCCCGGGAGAAGCGCAGCAAGCGCCTCAGCCCGCTGGTGCTTGACCTGGCTCTGCCGATCGGTCCACCTGGGGTGATAGAGGTACTGCCGTCGACCGGCAGCATCGGTCCCAACCGCCTGTAGATGCCCGTCGGCGGTAGGACAGATCCACACGTCCGTCCAAGCTGGCGGAACGGCGAGGGCCCGAATTCGCTTGGCGCTCTCTGCATCCACCGGGCGACCGCGGGCGTCGACGTAGCTGAAACCGCGACCCCTGCGCCGGCGAGAGATCCCCGGGGTCGCACAGTTGCTGCGCCTCATCGTGCCTGCCCCGATTCCCTCGTCCGCACCCCAGTTG
The DNA here is from genome assembly GCA_963819985.1 of uncultured Actinomycetota bacterium. Taxonomy (GTDB): domain Bacteria; phylum Actinomycetota; class Actinomycetes; order DATJPE01; family DATJPE01; genus JANPBY01. The sequence goes on from CAWFYH010000005.1 coordinate 176,683, forward strand.
GCTACCCCTGTTCCTGGGTGGGAAACGCGGGCGAAAACTGAGGATTGAGACGCCAAGCCCTGGGTACCTACTGGTCACCAACCCGCACCGCCAGAAGGGAAATGAACGCCATGGGCAACCCCAAGGAAGACCGTCAATCAGCTGACAACTACCCCGAGGGCGACGTCTTGGCCGTCCTCTACCGCCAGCATGCCGACATCACCGAGGGTCTCGAGCGGGTCCAGAGCGAGACAGGTGAGGCCCGGAAGAAGAACTTCGAAGAGATCATCTCGTTCCTGAAGGCGCACGAAACCGCAGAGCAGAGCATCACCCGGCCCCTGACCGCTGCAAACGACGCCGCGCAGGCTTCAGAGCGGACCGACGAGGAAGCAGAGGCTGACGAGACGATCGCCGAGCTCAGGTCCCTCGACATGGACAGCAAGGAGTTCGACCAGAAGTTTGCCGACTTCTGCGACTCGGTCTCCGAGCACGCAGAGCACGAAGAGAACGAGGAGTTTCCGATCCTCGAAGCGCAGTCCGAAGGCGTCCGGCAGGACTTGGGACGGGCATTCCTCAAAGCCCAGTCAGCAGCCCTCGCCTGAGCGAGTCAGTCGATCTCACTGACGACTTCACCGATGTCGACGTAGGTCCCCTGGACTCGTGTTGATCGGATGCACCCTCTCCCTGGTGAAGGCGGCGATCTCCGACGATCCGGGGGACGCGGGTGAGCGCGGCATACCGCAACCGCCCGAGGGGATCAGCCCGGCCCGAACCCGGTCGAGGCCGACCGCCTTCGCCGCAGAATCTCGCCCTTGTCCTGAGCCTGCTCAGTGAGCTCGGACTGGAAGTCGAGCATCCGCTGCCGCAGTGCGGCGTCCTCAACAGCCAGGATCCTCACCGCGAGCAACCCGGCGTTGCGCGCACCACCGATCGAAACGGTCGCAACAGGAACGCCGGCTGGCATCTGCACGATCGACAGCAGTGAGTCCATCCCGTCCAAGTGCTTCAGGGGCACTGGAACGCCGATGACCGGCAATGGGGTGGCCGCTGCGAGCATCCCGGGCAGGTGAGCAGCACCACCGGCCCCGGCGATGATCACCCGAAGGCCGCGCTCGTGCGCCGAGCGGCCGTAGGCGAGCATCTGCGCGGGCATCCGGTGTGCCGACACCACATCCACCTCGTGCGGCACACCGAACTCGGCCAACGCTGCGGCCGCATCCTCCATCACCGGCCAGTCCGAGTCGCTGCCCATGACCACACCAACAAGCGCTTGGTCACTCATCAATATCTCCTCGCAGGTAGGCCGCTGCGTGTCGCGCCCGCTCGCGCAGGTCAATCAGGTCCTCGCCGTAGACGGTGACGTGTCCAACCTTGCGTCCGGGCTTTACGTCTTTGCCGTAGACGTGGATCTTCAGCGCCGGGTCACGGGCCATGCAGTGCAGGAACGCCGGATGGAGGTCGGGAAGATCGCCACCGAGGACGTTGACCATCACCGAGTACGGCGCGTGGGCGGTAGGCGCACCGAGCGGCAGGTCGAGCACGGCTCGCAGGTGCTGCTCGAACTGCGAGGTCACCGAACCGTCGATGGTCCAGTGCCCGCTGTTGTGCGGCCGCATGGCCAGCTCGTTGACCAGAACCCCCGAACTGGTCTCGAACAGCTCAACGGCCAAGATCCCGACGACGGACAGCTCGCCGGCGATCCGCAAGGCCGCCTGCTGGGCGGCGACTGCATGATCGGCAGCCAAGCCCGGCGCGGGGGCCACCACCTCACGACAGACCCCGTCGACCTGGGTGGTCTCCACCACCGGGTAGGCGACGGCCTGGCCGGAGGGTGACCGCGCCACGAGAGCCGCTAGCTCACGAGTGAACTCGACCCGCTCCTCGACCAACAGTTCCGTCCCGCCAGCGGCGCAACGCTCCAGCCAGTCCTTGGCGTCCGCGCCCTCGGCTACGACACGCACACCTTTGCCGTCGTAGCCTCCTCGTGGGGTCTTGAGCACAACTGGGCCGCCGACCAGCTCGACGAAGTCGTTGATGTCGACAGCCGTTCGCACCGGCGCCCAGCGCGGGCATGGCACACCTGCGGCACCGAGCCGCTGTCGCATGACCAGCTTGTCCTGCGCGTGCTCGAGGGCGGCTGGTCCGGGACGGACGAGCACACCCTCGCCTTCCAGGACACGTAGGTGGGCCGTGGGCACGTGCTCGTGATCGAAAGTGAGGGCGTCGCATCCGCGGGCGAACGCGCGCAGGGTGTCCAGGTCGTCGTGGTCCCCGACCAGGGTGTCAGGGATCACCTGCGCGGCCGAGGAGTCCGCCGACTCACTGAGCAGCCGCAGTCTGATGCCCAGCGCAACGGCTGCGGGCTGCATCATGCGAGCCAGCTGGCCACCACCGACGACCCCCACCACCGGACCCATGGCCGCGAGCCTACTGGCGCCGATTCGTGACGCTGGGTACGGCTGCCGCGACCGATCGTGACGCCAAGGGGGGGCAGAGGGTTGGTTTCCCAACAGACTCCTCGTCTGAGTCGACAAGGGGGGACCTGGGAGGAGAGACTGCCCTCGTCGAAGGGGAGGCGATGAACCCCGGGTGCGCCTGGTCGCACACCGCCCGGGCGGAGCCACAGCGAAACCGGCCCATTGTCGGCCGGGGGGACGAAAGCCGTCCCCCCGCCACGCAGTGCTGCCCGCCGGAGGAAATCGCGTGACGATCAACGTCCTACCCGCCGCAAGGCGCTCACCGCGCGGCCTGCTCGCCGCTGGCGCGGCCGTGCTGCTGGCCCTGGCCTCAGTCCTGCTTGGCTGGCCCGTCGCGGCAGCCGCCGGCTCCTATGACGAGCCGACCCTCGACCTGGTCAAGACCGCCGTCCAGAACGGGAAGACGCTGCCCGATGGCGCGATCCTGCTGCCCGGTGACTCCTTTGACTACGTCATCGAGGTCACGAATACCGGCAAAGCCAAGGCCCGCTCCGTGGTCGTCACCGACAACCTGCCGGCGAGCGTGGTGCCGGCTGGCGCCGTAACCGTTCGTGACGGCGCGACCGTCCTCGACACCCAACCGGGCCATGACCCGGTCTCGGTGGATCTGGGCGCGCTCACCGCGGGTCAGGCGCGGACCATCACCATCCCGGTGAAGGTGGCTGACGACGCCAAGGGCTGCACCACGTTCAGCAACATCGCAACGGCGACCTTCAAGCACGGCTACGGCGACGTCTACACCGACACGAGCAACACCGTGAACCTCGCCGTGGGGTGTGCCGACCTGGTCATCAAGAAGGTGGCAGATGTCAACGGACCGGTGGTGGTCGGTGACAAGGTCACCTTCGACATCAGCGCGTCGCTGGCTGACGTCGACCAGCCAGTCGCCGTCAAGCCGGTCGTCATCACCGACGCCATCGACACCTCGCTGTTCGAGTTCGTCTCCGCCAGCGACGGCGGCACCTACGCCAAGGGCGTGGTGACTTGGGTCATCGACTCGGGACTGGCGCCCGGTGACCCGCCGATCAAGGTTTCCTTGACCCTGAAGGTCCTGCCGATGCCGAGCGGCTCGGATTCGGGCACCTACAGCAACACGGCCTGCGTCGAGCTGACGCCCGGAGATGAGACTCCGGTCATACAACCCCGAGGACGACTGCGACACCGCGACAATCTCGACCGGGTCGATCGACCTGTCCCTCGGCAAGCTGGTGAACGGCCAGCCCACTGCGACCGTCGCCGTGGGGGAAACAGTCACCTACAGCCTGACCGTGAAGAACGCGGGACCGGACGATGCCACGGGCGTCGTCGTCGAGGACGCCATCCCGAGCGCCGTGACCTTCATCGAACAGACCGGCGGCCAAGGCAGCCTGTCAGCCGATGGCAGCACCTGGAAGGTCGGCGCGGTGGACGCCGGGGAGAGCGCGCAGGTCACGTTCACCGCCACTGTCGATCAGCCTGGGAGCCACACCAACGTGGCTGAGATCACCAAGGCCGACCAGCCCGACACCGACTCCACCCCGGGCAACGGGTGCACCGGACCCGGTGCGACCGAGGACGACTGCGCGGAGGCCACGGTCATCGCCACGCTGCCCAGCGGCAGCCTGGGGCTGGTCAAGTCCAACGACCCGAGCGGCACTCTCGACAACTGGGTCGACGGGAGTGGAACCCCCCGCACCATCGCCTACGCGCTGACCGTGAGCGCGGGATCTGGCGCTGCGCAGGAGAACGTCGTCGTGACCGACACGATCCCGGCAGGCACTGCCTTGGTCGATGGTACGGCCACGTGTGACGCCGGTCCGGCCGACTGTGCATCCGTCAGCGGGTCCGACATCTCGTGGAGCGTCGGGGACCTCGCCGCCGGGGAGTCCGCGACGGTCCGTTTCACCGTCGTCCTCACTGCGCCGACGAGTGAGCAAGAAGCCGCAGGCGGATACACGATCCGCAACTCCGGGGTCGCCACCTCGACGACCGACACGACGCCCTCGAACGAGGTGAAGAACCCGGTGACCCTTCCACAGGCGACTCCGGCCCCCCTCACCATCGTCAAGTCCAACGATCCGTCCGACGTCGTGAAGTTCGGTGACACCATCACCTACACCCTCACCGTGTCCATGCCGGCCACGGGCACCGCAAACCAGACCGGCGTGCTGGTCACTGACACTCTCCCGGGCTACGACGAGGGCCACCCGACTTCGGGCACGGTGACCTACGTTGACGGGTCCGCCTCGTGCGTCGATGCCCCGCCCCCCGGAGGCACCTGCGTCGTCACCGAGACACTTGCAGGGGACACAACCACCGGTCTGACGTGGGCGTTGGGCACGATGAAGCCGGGCGACACCCGCGCCGTCACGTTTGCCGTAACCGCCGACAAGCAGGCTGCAGTCGTCGATGGATCGGAGACCGTCGACTTCATCAACGTTGCCGCCGTCGAGAGCAACGAGCAGCCGACGACCCCATCCAACATCGTGGTCAACACTGCGGTGCTCACCGAGGTGTCCGCCAACGAGCTGCCGCACACGGGCTCGAGTTACCCACTCGGCCGGATCGCCATGCTCGGTGTGGCCCTGCTCGCGTTGGGAGCCACCATGATCCGCAAGAGCACGCCACGACCGGTGCGTGTCACCGGCAAGCACGCCGCTCGCTGAGCGAGCTGATCGCCCGGGACCTACAGACCGAGGTCTCGGGCGATCAGCATGCGCTGTACCTCCGAGGTGCCCTCGCCAACCTCCAAGACCTTGGCGTCTCGGTAGAACCGACCGACGGGGTAGTCGTTCATGAACCCGTAGCCGCCGAAGACCTGGGTCGCAACCCGGGCGTTGTCCATCGCTGCTTCTGACGCGACGAGCTTGGCGATCGCTGCCTGCCGCTTGAACGGTTGGCCGGCCAGCATCCGGGCGGCCGCGTCGTAGTAGGACAGGCGCGCCGTGTGAGCCCGTACCTCAAGATCAGCCACCTGAAAGGCCAGCCCCTGGAAGCTGCCGATGGGCCGGCCGAAGGCCGTACGGTCCTGCGCGTAGCGGACCGACTCGTCCACGCAGCCCTGGGCCAGGCCTACTGACAGCGCCGCGATGGCGATCCGGCCCTCATCGAGGATCTGCAGGAACTGGGCATAGCCCTTGCCTCGCTCGCCGACCAGATTGGTGGCCGGGACCCGGCAGTCCACGAAGCCGAGTTCGTGGGTGTCCGAGCAGCGCCAACCAACCTTGGAGTAACCCGGGGCTACCGAAAATCCTTCGGTGCCCGACGGCACGAGGATCGTCGAGATCTCCGGGCTGCCGTCAGGGCGCTCCCCGGTGAGGGCGGTCACCGTCACGAACCCGGTGATCTGCGTGCCGCTGTTCGTGATGAAGGCCTTGGACCCGTTGATGATCCAGCTGTCCCCGTCCAGGCGCGCCGTCGTTCGGGTTGCCCCTGCATCGGTGCCCCCGCCAGGTTCGGTCAGCCCGAATGCGCCCAGCATCTGACCCGAGGTCAGCTTTGGCAGCCACTCCTCCTTGAGCTCGGCTGAGCCGAACCGGTACAGCGGCATGGCTCCCAACGAGACTCCCGCCTCCAAGGTGATGGCCAGGGACGAGTCCACCCGCGCGAGCTCCTCCAAGGCGATGCACAACGCGAAGTAGTCGCCGCCCATCCCCCCGTGCTCCTCGGGGAAGGGCAACCCGAACAGGCCCATTTCCCCCATCCGGGCCACCAGGTCGAGCGGGAACTCTCCCCGCTCGTAAAAGTCGCCGATCTGCGGCGCAACGACTTCTTGGGCGAAGTGCTGCACCGTCTCGCGCAGCGCCGCGTAGTCGTCGTCGAGGGCGAAGTCGACCATTCCAGAACCTCCCGGGTCGAGGTGCCGCCCGTGTGACGGTCCACGTCCTCGACGACGTGCATGGTGTCACGAGTGCTCTAGGTAGGCTCCTCTCATGGTCGGCCTCCCACCCGCGGCCCGACGTCTGGTCCACGAGGTGGCAAAGTTCGGCACGGTCGGACTGGTCGCCCTCGTCGTTGACGTCGGCACCTTCAACCTGCTCCGCTTCGCGGGCGGCGAAGGCCCCCTCTACGGCAAGCCGCTCACGGCCAAAGTGATCTCCGTGGTGCTGGCCACCATCGTCGCCTACCTGGGCAACCGGTTCTGGACCTATCGCAACCGTAGACACAACGGCTATCTGCGTGAGTACGTGTTGTTCTTCGTGTTCAACGCGATCGGGCTGGCCATCGCGTTGACCTGTCTATGGATCTCCCACTACAAGCTCGGGCTCACGAGCCCGTTGGCCGACAACATCTCTGCCAACGTGATCGGACTGGTCCTGGCGACCTCGTTTCGGTTCTGGGCCTACCGAACGTATGTGTTCCAGCGCTTTGACGACGACGACGAGCTCAAGGCGGGTTTGCGCGCTCCCGTCTGATCGCCCGTCGCTTCGCAGCTGGACGCGGCCATCGCCTTCGCTGGAACCCTTGTCGGGTCTCCGACGGGCCAATAACCTCTCAAGTCGCGACGAATGCTTCCGCTAGGCGCACGGAGGTTCGCGTCACCACGCCAACCCGCTGCGGCGACACCAAGGAGCGCGCATGAAGAAGGCACCTACCGTCCTGATCGTTTCTGGAGTCGGTTGGATCGTCTTCTACTTCGCCAGCTTCACCGCCTTGGGCAGCTCAGTGCCGACGATCGAGTCGAGTGGCCAGGAGATCGTCGACTGGTTCACGGACAACGCGGCGAGGGCTCAGGTGTATGCGTGGACGGCGACCTTCGCCGCTCTCGCGCTCACCGTCTTCGGGGGTATGGTCACGGCCCTGCTCCCCAAGCCGAACCGATACATCTTCTTCGGCGGCATTCTCGGCTGGGTCATCACAGGGATGGTTCAAGCCTGGTTCTGGGCAGGGTTGGCCCTTCATCCCCAGGAGCTCGACCCGGCGGTTGCTCGCACGCTGTTCGACATCCCGCAGTACTGGGGGCCGATCGTCAACGGCTCAACGATGACCATGGCCGCAGCGTTCGCGCCGCTTGCCTTCGGCGGGTCAAGACTCGTCCCGCGCTGGCTGGGGTGGCTCAGCGTGCTCTTCTTCGTCGAGCAGGCCATCGAGACCGTCACCGTGTTCGGTGAGAGCGGCTTCATCGCACCCGGCGGAGCCATGAACCTCTATCTGGGTGGACTGATCGGCATGGCTTGGGTCATCGGCGTGCTGATCTGGGCGACCAAGCGCGCGGGCTCGTCGGCAGCGAGCAGCGACGCCGAGATCGTCACATCCTGACCAGTCCCGCAAACTCAGCTCCCGCAAACTCAGCTCCCGCAAACTCAGCTCCCGCAAACTCAGCTCCCGCAAACTCAGCCCAAGACGGCGACGGCCAGCAAGGCGCGCGCGGCCGGGAGGACCCCGATCAGGGTCGTCGATCCTGATCCATGCAGTTCCAGCAACCAGCCATCGGCCGCGACGATCCCCACCCGCGCCACGCCGCGGACGTCCGCCAGCGGCACGTCCGGGTCGTCCGGCAGTATCTCGATCCCGTGAACGGCCGCTAGCTGGATCCACCGCTGGCTGGCCGGTGCCGGAAAGGACACGCCAGTCACGGTGATCCCATCAGGCCAGGCCACGGGAGTCGCGACGTCATCTCGAACTGTCGAGGCGATCCACCCGCTCGCCCCCCACTCCTCGGCGAGCATCGCCGCAAGCGTTGCCACTCGCTGGTTCGTCGGCAGTCCACGCACTCCCGCCAAGGCTGACAACGCACGGGGAAGGACGTCAGCGCCGGCAGTACCCCGCCAGCGACGGCGTTCGTGCGGCTGCCCGTCCTCATCGCGCCCAGCAACCACGGGACGGACCGACCCGGCCGCCTTGGCGACGTACTGCGCCTCGTCGGCCCAGGCCAACAGCTGTTCACGCCCGACCGCGCCCCGTGCGAGCTCGGTGCTGGCCACGCCAACGGCGACACCCCGAATGTGTGGCGCATCTGCAGCAAGCGCGACGAACTCGACCGCCAGCGACTCCGCCGAATCCACCCCTCCCTCGACGACCGCACAGAACTCATCGCCGCCGATCCGACCGGCTACCGAGCCCAGAACTCGACCCGTTGCCCGCGACAGGGCGGAGGCGACGGCCTTGAGCGCCTCGTCGCCCTCGGCATGGGACTGGTTGCGGTCGTTGGCTGCCTTCAAGCCGTTCACGTCGGCCATGATCAGTGAGACCGGGCGACCGTCCTTGCGGTGCATCGTCAAGGCCTGATCGAGCCGTTCTTCGATGAAGCGTCGATTCCCCAACCCGGTCAAGGAGTCCGAGTAGGCCATCCGCCGCACCCGTTCGTTGTGCTCGACCTGGCCCAGCCCTGCAGATACGAGGCCGGCGAAAGCCACGCCGAAGTCCACGTCTCGGCTGTCGAAGTCGGCTCCGCGGCCTCGGCAGACGAACAGCTCCCCCCACACGGCGCCTTCCAGAAGCACAGGGACCGCCAGCGCACTCGTGTGGCCCCGTGGCTCGAGAAGCGCCCGCACCTCCATGGGCGCACCCGGCTCACGCAAGGACACCACCCACGGCTGAGCGTCTTGCACCATGACCGCCATCAGGGGGAAGTCCACGAGCCGGTAGGTCTCGTCGGCAGGTTCGGCCTGCTCGCCGGGTGCCAGCTGGCCGGCGTTGACCAGGGTTCGTACGACTCCGCGCTCGGGTTCGAGGCGGCGGACGGCCACCGAATCTGCCCCGAAGGCGAACCGTGCCTCCGCGGCGGCCGTACGCGCCACAGCGCCCTCAGACCGGGCGGCAACGAGCGAGCGAGCAAGCCGGGCGAGGCTGCCCAGCCGGTCGACCGCCTGGTTCACTGCGAGACCAGGGCCAGCGCGACCAAAGCTCGCAGGGTTGGCGCCAGCTTGGTAACAGGTGCGCTGATCTCGTCCGTGAAGACCTCGACCAGCCAACCGCCGCCCTCGAAGTCCCGCGCGCCCGCCATGAGGTTTGCCGTCCAGCCCGCGGCACTCAGCAGGGCGAGCTCGGCCGGATCGGTTGCAACGTCGTCTGCACTGATCAGCTCGGCACCCCCTTCGACGACGCGCGCCGTGATCGGAAAATCTGCAAGGTCATAGACCGTCTCGCTGTCCTCGTCTGGATCGCCGCCGTCAGCGGGTTGCGTCGGTGAGACGCGGATCGCCGAGAAGCCAACACTGATCATCAGTGCCGATCCTGGAGGAATGTAGGAGACCCACCACGAGGCGCCGTCGACGAGGCGGCAGACGGCATCGGCCACCACCTCCAGGCGTGCCTGCGCGCCACGCGCGGAGCTGTGATCCAGGGTGGTCACGACGTCGTCAAGCAGCCGCACCGGGCGAACCTGACCGCGTGAACGGATCCATCGACGGTCATCGCCGGCGGGCCGGCGCACGTCGGCCAACCGGACCGTTGCGTCCCTGGGGAGACCTCGGCCGGCGACCACGGGTGCCCGCGAGCGGCTGCGCTTGGCCCGGGTTTGCGCGGCGTCGGCCAGGCGGAACAACCGCGCCGGACCATCGATGTCACCGACCGGGTCGCCCGTGGATGCCACGCCGCACGCCACGCCCTCGGGCAGGCCCGCACGAGCCCGTCGGCACAGGTCTTCAGCCACGCGGACGGCCTCGTCGGCCGACGCTTCCTCGATGACGATGCAGAACTCATCCCCCGCCAATCGACCTGCGAGACTCCCCGGAACCAGTGAGGCCGAGGCCGACAGCAGCCCGGCGAAGTGCACCAACGCGCGGTCCCCCGCCTCGTGCCCGCGGCCATCGTTGATCCTCTTGAGCCCATTGATGTCAGCGATGATCAAGCTGACTGCGCTGCCCGACACGTGGTGGCGGACCAGCGCCGCCTCGAGTCGCTCATCGATCGCGCGTCGGTTGGCCAGGCTCGTGAGCTGGTCGGTGTACGCCAGCCGGGCCACCTGCTCCAGGTGCCTCACCTGGGCAGCGCCGGCCGCGATCTGGCCGGCCACCGCCACGGCGAAGTCGAGGTCTGCGGAGTCGTACGGACGAGCGCCGGGGTAGCGCGTGGCAAACAGCTCTCCCCACACGTTTCCATCCAGCACGATCGGCACACCCATGCACGAACCCTTGCCCATCTCGCCCAGCAGCGCGACCACCTCTGGGTCGTAGCCTGGCGCCGACGGGTCGGAGTCAACCCGCTGGACATAGGCGCGGTGTTGCAGAAGACCCTGAATGCAGGTGAAGTCAGCGACGGAGTACGTCTCGCCGACCGCATCGGCCGGCTCGAGATCAGACAGGTCTCCGACGTTGATCAGGGTGCGGAGGAGCCCGTTCTCGGCTTCCCAGACCGACAACGAGATGCTGGCCGCATCGAGCGCCTGGATGGCCTGGATGGCGGTCAGGCGCAAGACGTCCTCGAACACATCCGCCGTGGCCACGACCTTGGCGATCTCGACCAACGCATGCAGGCGTGCAGCGGCCCCATCATGCTGCGCCGAGGACATCGGCGAGACCACGGATGTCCACTCCACGGGGGCAGGGTCCAGCGCACTCACTGCACCACCTCCCCCCGTCGGCTGACGAGGATGCTCGCCGCTCCCCTTGTGCCTCGACACCTTTCGGCCCCGCGTTGACCCCGCTTCGCCCATTCGGGTGCCACCGATGCTCACCCCACGCTGATGCGGCTGAGCACCCACGGCTCGATCAAACCGAGCCCACGCACCGAACGAGCGGCCGTTGGCGTGGCCTGTACGCCCCTGAGGTCTGCCGCGGCCGCAGCGGTCGCAGCATCGGCCCACACCGAACCTGGAGCCGCAAAGGTGGTCAGGCGGCTCGCCAGATTGACCGGGGTCCCGAACAGGTCACCCATCCGATGCACGATCGGGCCCGTGGCCACGCCGACCCGAATGCGGGGGAACGGCTCCGGCAGACCCTCGGCCAGCTGCAGGGCTGCCTCGACCCCGACGCTGACCGTTGGTGCGGCAAACAACACCTCGTCCCCCAGGGTCTTGACGAGTCGGCCGCCCATGGTGATCACGGTCTCAGCGGCCCATGACTCGAACTCCTCCACCAGTGCACCGAGCTCGTCCTCGTCGAGGCGCCTCGTGATGGCGGTGAAACCCACAAGGTCGGCGAATCCGACCGTTAGGGGTTCGGTTGCGACGCCGTCGCTCCGCGGGCCGGCGTCACCTCCAACCTCGAGAGCCCGTTCGAGCGCCGCCAGCAGGTGTCTGCGCCAGGCGTGAACGAGCATGTGCTCGAGGTCGGGCAAGCTGGCCGCCAACCGCTTCTCGGTGCGATCGGCCAGCAGCGGGCGCCCCTCTGCCTGGAGTCGGTCGACAGCGATGTCGACCTGCCAGTCGGCCAGCCGGGCCATGGTGTTGCCGAGTGCGCGGGTGAGCGCAAGGACGTACCGCTCATCGATCCCTCCGTCCTCCACCAGGTCGATGGCACGTTGCAGCGCCGTCACGTCAGAGTCGGAGTACGGCGCCTCGCCTGGGCCGGCGTCGGAGAAACCGAGCGCCCGCCAGTATCGCCGAGCGCGATCGATGGGGATGCCCGAGGCTCGCTCGAAGCTGTCCCGGTCGTAGCGAGGCGGGGTGCCGAGAACGAGGCCCTCGAGGCTGGTGCGCAGTTCCTCGGGGTCGTCGGGCTCAGTCGTCGGAGACACCAGCATCCGGGCTGCTGCCGCCGAAGGCTCTGCGGCGCCGCTCCTCCTCGTGCTCGCGCAAGCGGTAGATCTCGCGCTGGATGTTCTCGACGTGCGGGATGTCGCGGATGACGAGATTCTCGTCGGAGGCCGACGAGACATCAAGGGTGCCGCAGTTGATGATGCGGTCGATCACCGAGTAGTTGAACGATACGTCGTTGACCTTGGACAGGGGCATGTCCCGGCCGCTGCGGGCAATGATGCCCGTGCGCGTGATGATCCGTCGATCGGTGAAGACGTACTGCGTGGTCAGCCAGGCGAGCAACGGTCGGACGAACCAGCCAACAAGCAGAATGAGGGCGATCACGACGATGACCCACGTCATCACGGTGCCGGCCGTTCCGTCCGGAACCTGTGCCAGCAGGAAACCCCCAACGACGAGCGTGGCAATGAGGACGAAGGACGGGAAAAGCATGGACTTCCAGTGCGGCCGCATCTCGAAATCGATGCGCTCACCTTCGGCCAGCAACTTCGCGGGATATCCCATGCCGACATCCTCCCATCCATGGGTCGCTGCGCGCAGGCCGATCACCGCAGGTGGATCAGCGCAGGTGGACGACGTCTCCGGCACTCAGCTGCGTCCGTGTCCCCGCGGCGTCAGTCACGACCAGACGACCGTCCTGCGAGATATCGGTCGCCCTTCCGAGCAGGGGCAGCTTCCCGACTCTGTCCACCCTGACTTGTTCTTCCAGCGTCGAACACACGGCGCGGTAGTCCGCTGCGAGGTCGCGTCCCCCTTGCCAGGCGGCGAACAGTGCGTCCAGGCGGCGCAGGACGGCCACCAGCACGTGCTGACGATCCGTCTGCTCAGCGCCCGCAAGCAGCAGTGAGGTCGCCGTCTCGACCGGCAGCTCCTCCGCACGAGTCGTGACGTTCATACCGACCCCGACCACTGCGTACGCGTGCCCTCCTACGTCGATTCGCTCGGTCAGGATCCCGGCCAGCTTGCGCCCGTCATCAGCCAACACGTCGTTGGGCCACTTGAGGGTCGCAACGATCCCTGCCGAGTCCTCGACTCCCCTGACCACCGCCAGGCCGGTGAGGAGAGGGATCCAACCCCAGTCCTTGACCGGCCTCATCGGCGCCAACAGCACCGAGAACGTCAGGCCCGCCCGTGGAGGGCTGTCCCACGATCGCTGCAGTCGCCCTCGACCCGAGGCCTGGTGCTCGGCGACTAGCACGGCCCCTGGCTCAGCGCGCCCGTCCTTCGCCGCCCCGACCAGGTCCTCGTTGGTCGAGCCAACACTCTCGTGCACGTCGACTCGAGACCACGCCGAGCCGGCTCGGACCAGCGATCTGCGTAGCGCGTCAGCTGCCAGGGGTGGCCGGTCGAGGTCGCTGAACCGCGATCGAGACCCTGGCTCATCCGGCACGTGGCTACGCTACGCGGGTGAGCGCTGAAGCCTTGGATGTCCCTGACCTGCACACCACAGCCGGCAAACTCGCCCAGCTTCACCACAAGGTGGACGAAGCCGTCCATGCAGGATCGGCCAAAGCCGTCGACGCGCAGCACAAGCGCGGCAAGATGACCGCCCGGGAACGCATCGAGGCTCTCCTGGACGAGGGCTCGTTCGTTGAAACCGATGCGCTGGCAAGACACCGGTCCACGGCGTTCGGGCTGACCGAGAACCGACCGTACGGCGACGGGGTCGTCACCGGCTTCGGCACCATCGACGGCCGGCAGGTGTGCGTCTTCGCACAGGACTTCACGGTCTTCGGCGGGTCTTTGGGTGAGGTCTTCGGGGAGAAAATCGTCAAGATCATGGACCTAGCGCTCAAGACGGGCGTTCCGATGATCGGGATCAATGACTCGGGAGGAGCCCGCATCCAGGAGGGCGTGGTCTCGCTGGGGCTCTATGGCGAGATCTTCCGGCGCAACGTGCTGGCCTCGGGAGTGATCCCGCAGATCTCGCTGATCCTCGGACCGTGTGCCGGTGGAGCGGTCTACTCCCCAGCGATCACTGACTTCACCGTCATGGTCGACCAGACCTCGCACATGTTCATCACCGGACCAGACGTCATCAAGACCGTCACCGGTGAGGACGTCGCCTTCGAGGACCTCGGCGGAGCGCGCGCGCACAACACGAAAAGCGGGGTCGCCCACTACATGGGCAGCGATGAGGCCGACGCCGTTGACTACGTCAAGGGGCTGCTCTCCTACCTGCCCAGCAACAACCTTGACGATCCGCCGGTGTTCGGCGACCAAGCCGACCTGTCGGTGAGCGACGACGACCTCACCCTCGACACGATCGTCCCGGACTCGGCAAACCAGCCCTACGACATGCAAGACGTGATCAGCGCGGTCCTGGACGAGGGTGACTTCCTCGAGGTCCAGCCGCTGTTCGCCCCAAACATCGTTTGCGGCTTCGGGCGGGTAGAGGGCCGCTCGGTCGGTGTGGTTGCCAACCAGCCGATGCAGTTCGCAGGGACCTTGGACATCGACGCGTCCGAGAAGGCAGCACGCTTCGTACGCACGTGCGACGCCTTCAACCTTCCGGTGCTCACGTTCGTCGACGTCCCCGGCTTCCTCCCTGGCACGGACCAAGAGTGGAACGGCATCATCCGGCGCGGTGCGAAGTTGATCTACGCCTACGCCGAGGCGACGGTGCCGCTAGTGACGGTGATCACCCGCAAGGCGTACGGCGGCGCGTATGACGTCATGGGCTCCAAGCACCTCGGGGCCGACGTGAACTTGGCTTGGCCCACGGCCCAGATCGCAGTCATGGGTGCCCAAGGGGCCGTCAACATCTTGCATCGCAAGGAGATCGCCGCCGCAACTGATGTCGATGCCGAGCGCGCTCGCCTGATCCAGGCCTACGAGGACCATCTGCTCAACCCGTACGTCGCGGCCGAACGCGGCTACGTCGACGCCGTCATCGAACCCTCGGAGACGCGCAAGCAGATCGTGCTCGCGCTGCGAGCGTTGCGCACCAAGCGGGAGAACCGGCCGCCCAAGAAGCACGGGAACATCCCGCTGTGACCGACCCCGAGACCGAACGCGAGACCAAATCCGTACCCACTCTTCGAGTGGTGCGTGGCAATCCCACGTCCGAGGAGCTCGCCGCACTCGTGGCCGTGCTGGCCTCCACCCGCACCGGCGCACCACAGGAGAACGCGCGGGTGGGTGGTCAGTGGTCCGCGCGCGGGCGAAACGTCCGACCCGCGCTCTCCCACGGAGTTGGCGCGTGGCGCGCTTCCGGTCTGCCGCGATGACCCCCAAACTCATGTTGACCCCCCCACCATGTTGATCTTGAGAGATCCACGGCGACACGCCGTATTCACCGTGGATCTCTCAAGATCAACGGGATCGGCGTGACGGTTCGGCTGATCCTGGCGTCGGCGTCCCCCGCACGGCTCGCCCAGCTGCGCGCTGCCGGCGTCGACCCCGAGGTGATGGTCAGCGGCGTGGACGAGAGCGTCGTCGACGGCACGCCGACCCACGTCGCCCTTGAGCTGGCCCGTCGCAAGGCAGCCGCCGTCGCCGCCTCCATTGACGACTCCGAGGCGGTCGTGCTCGGCTGCGACTCGGTGCTCGACCTGGACGGCCGGGCACTGGGCAAGCCGGCTGACGCCGCGGACGCCGTGCACCGCTGGCGAGCCATGAGGGGACGGGAAGGATCGCTGGTCACTGGCCATTGCTTGTTGCGCGGAGCGATCGAGACCAAGGCCGTTGCGTCGACCCGTGTCCGCTTCGGATCACCGAGCGACGCCGAGATATCGGCGTACGTCGCCACGGGCGAGCCGATGCGGGTCGCGGGTGCCTTCACGATCGACGGGCTGGGCGGCTGGTTCGTGGACTCCCTCGACGGTGACCCCGGCACAGTGACCGGGTTGTCGCTGCCCCTGCTTCGCACGCTGCTGGCCGATCTGGGCGTGACGGTGCCAGACCTCTGGGCTCTGCCTGCCTCCGCAACCGGGCCGGGCTAGGCTGCCCGCCGTGCACAAGGTCCTCATTGCCAACCGAGGCGAGATCGCCGTACGGGTCGCCCGGGCCTGCCGAGACGCCGCGCTCTCGAGCGTCGCCGTCTACGCCGACTCTGATCAGTTCGCGCTGCACGTGCGCGCGGCGGACGAGGCATACGCGCTCGGTGGTGACACACCGGCGGCGACGTACCTCGACATGGCCAAGGTGCTCGACATCGCAGCACGGTCAGGTGCCGACGCCGTGCACCCCGGCTACGGGTTCCTGTCCGAGAATGCGGTCTTCGCGCAGGCCGTGCTCGACGCCGGACTCATCTGGATCGGCCCGCCGCCGGCAGCCATCGAGGCGCTGGGTGACAAGGTCAAGGCCCGGCACATCGCCGCCAAGGCCCAAGCCCCGCTGGTCCCGGGTACGGCGGATCCGGTGTCCGGCGCCGACGAGGTCGTCGCCTTCGCCCGAGAGCACGGCCTTCCGGTCGCGATCAAGGCCGCATTCGGGGGCGGTGGACGTGGCCTGAAGGTTGCGCGCTCTTTCGAGGAGATCCCCGAGCTGTACGACTCCGCCGTGCGCGAGGCCGTCGCAGCCTTCGGTCGCGGGGAGTGCTTCGTGGAGCGCTACCTCGACAACCCACGGCACGTCGAGACGCAATGCCTGGCCGACAAGCACGGCAGCGTGGTCGTCGTCTCGACCCGCGACTGCTCCTTACAGCGGCGTCACCAGAAGCTGGTCGAGGAAGCGCCCGCGCCGTTCCTCAGCGAAGCGCAGAACACCGAGCTCTATCGCGCGTCGAAGGCGATCCTGCGCGAGGCCGGCTATGTCGGAGCGGGGACGTGCGAGTTCCTCGTGGGCGCCGACGGGACGATCTCCTTCCTCGAGGTCAATACCCGGCTCCAGGTGGAGCACCCGGTCACCGAGGAGGTCACCGGGATCGACCTGGTCCGGGAGATGTTCCGCATCGCCGACGGAGAACCGCTGGGCTTTGACGACCCCGTCGTGCGCGGGCATTCCTTCGAGTTCCGGATCAACGGCGAGGATCCCGGCCGCGGCTTCCTGCCCGCGCCGGGCGCCGTCACCACCTGGGTCGCACCGTCCGGACCGGGCGTACGGCTGGACAGCGGTGTCGAGGCGGGGTCGGTGATCGGAGGGGCCTTCGACTCGCTGCTCGCCAAGCTCATCATCACCGGAGCCACCCGGCAGCAGGCGCTTGAGCGGTCTCGCCGCGCACTCGCCGAGTTCGAGGTCAGCGGTATGGCGACCGCCCTGCCATTCCATCGGGCCGTCGTGAGCGATCCAGCCTTCGCGCCGGCCGACCCCGAGCAGCCGTTCTCCGTGCACACGCGGTGGATCGAGTCCGACTTCGTCAACTCGATCGAGCCGTTCACCGGCGGAGCAGCCCCGGGGGAGCCCGCCGCTCGCTCCGCCATCGTCGTCGAGGTCAACGGCAAGCGCCTCGAGGTCACGCTTCCGACCGGTCTAGGCGGGGGTTCGAGTGCTCCTGCCAGCGCCGCCTCAGCCCCGCGGCGCGGCGGACGAAACAAGGCCGGCGCCGCTGCCTCGGGCGACTCGCTCACCTCCCCGATGCAGGGCACGATCGTCAAGCTCGCCGTCGAGGACGGTCAGCAGGTCGAGGTCGGCGACCTCGTGGTCGTGCTCGAGGCGATGAAGATGGAGCAGCCCCTCAACGCCCACAAGTCGGGCGTCATCAGCGGGTTGACCGCCGAGGTGGGTGCCACCGTCGCCGCCGGCACCTCCTTGTGCGAGATCAAGGACTGAGCTGCTCACGATTGCGTCCGACGAAGTGAGGGCTATAGCGCACGCTGGGTCGGACGCAAGCCTCTAGCGAGGCGCGGTAGCGAGGATCTCGGAGGCAGTACGGCGCCCGCTGCGCAGGGCCCCTTCCATGAGGCCGGACCATGCGCCAGCGGTCCACTCACCGGCGAAATGAGCTGGGCCGACCGGAGCGGACAAGAGCGCGTCGTCGTCCGGCATGGACCCCACGGCGACGGCGGAATAGGCGCCCTGAGCCCACGGGTCGTCCGACCAGGTCGTGAGCAGCGCACCGTCGCTGTGCAGCGACAGCTCGGGTCGCAGCTGGGCGAGGTCCGACAGCCAAACCTCGGACCCAGAACCGACGGCGAGTGACTCCAGTGCCGATGCGGACCCGGCGAAGCAGTGGACGGCGGGGATCACGGCATCCGCCTCCGCCGTGAGCGTCCATGACCAATATCGCCCTGGCGTGGACATCACCGCCGAGGGTGCAGCCGGTTCGCGCAGGGGGACCTGCAGCTTGGCCGCGTGCCCGTACGCCGTTCGCGCCAACGCTTGCCGCATCAGCTCGGGCAACGCCGGCGTGATGTCCAGCTCCGCGAGGACGGGCAGCGGGACTGCGAGCACAACCCGGTCGGCGACGACTTCCCCGGCGTCTGTGCGCGCAACCACTCCCGCGTCTGACCACTCCACCCGCCGCACCGGCGTGCTGAGGTGCACAGCACGTTCCAACCGACGCTGCCAACTCTGCTGCCAGCAGTTGGTTCCCCCCCACGACCCGTGCCGACGGCAGGGGTTCGAAGGACGCCACATGATCGAGAACCGAAGCCGCGAGCCCGCGCGCATCGTGCGCGCAGGAGATCTCGATGCGGGCGAGCAGGGCCTCGCTCGACTGCGGGATCGAGCGGCGAGCCGGCAGGATGTCGGCGACCGACGCCGAGCTGCCCGCTTTCGCCGCCGCTGCGGCCAGCCCTTGCGCGGCGTCCGACCATGGCCTGGGCAGTGGTTGGCGGACCACCGCGCGGTTCACGCACGTAGTAGCTCATGCCGGTGTCGGCCACCTCAAGCCCGAAGCGTCCGCACAGCTCCCGCATGACGTCGTAGCCGTCGAGGACGAACTCGGCTCCTCGCTCGACGACCGCGGAGCCCAAGGGTCCTTCGACGGTGTCTGACCAGACCCGACCTCCGACTCGGTCACGGGCCTCGAGGACGACGACGTCGTGACCCGCGTTGAGCAGCTCGTCAGCGCAGGCCAGCCCGGCGAACCCGGCCCCGACCACCACGATCCGCATGTGGACCTTCTCCTCACCCACTGCACTGAACGTCGGTTCAGGAACCTACCAGCAGCCACACTCTGGCCGAGGACACAGGCTGGACACAGCGGTTTCTCAGGTGGTGGGGCGATCCTCGACACATGGTCGAAACGATGCTGGCCTATCCGAGCCGGCCGATGATCCCCCCACGCACCCAACGGTCGCGTCGGCGCGTCGACGTCGGACTCGCAACCTTGGCCCTCGGCGCTGGGATCCTCGCCGGCGTCGCCTGGGTGACCCAGGAACCAGGGTTCGCCTCGGCCCCGGGTGGCTGGCTGACGTTCATCGGCCGGATCACCGGCCTGATCGGCACCTACACCGCTCTGGTCAGCATCGCGCTGTCCGCCCGGCTTCCCTGGGTCGAGCGTCGGCTCGGCCACGACCGGCTGGTCTACGCCCACCGCAAGCTGGGCACCACGACCCTCGTGCTGCTGATCGCGCACACCGTGTTCATCACGGCCGGATACGCCGCCGCCTCCGGCACGAGCCTGCTCGCCGAGCTGTGGACGATCGTGACGACGTACCCCAGCATGCTCAAGGGCACGGCCGGCTTCTTGCTGTTCTTGATGGTGGGGGTCCTGGCGGTACCCCAGGTGCGCCGAACCATCCGCTACGCCACCTGGTGGGTCCTGCACCTCGCCACGTATCTCGCGGTCCTCCTCGCGTGGGGACACCAGCTGGCCACCGGCACTGCGTTCATCGGCCACCCCTTCCTGGCCTTCTGCTGGACCGCGTTGACCTACGGGGTCGCCGCGCTCGTGGTGTACGGGCGGGTGCTCGTGCCCGTAGTCCGGTCGGCCCGTCACCAGGTCCGGGTGCACAGCGTGGTCGTCGAGAACCCCGGAGTGGTCAGCGTCTACCTGACCGGGCGCAAGCTCGAAGCCCTCAAGGTGCACGGCGGGCAGTACCTGCTCTGGCGCTTCCTCACCCCGGACCTGTGGTGGCGGGCGCACCCGTACTCGGTGTCCAGCGGACCGAACGGCCACTTCCTCCGACTCACCGTGCGCGAAGTGGGAGAACACAGCTCGTCCCTGGTCAACCTGCGCCCCGGGACGCGCGTGTTCATCGAAGGCCCGTACGGACGCTTCCACGTGGCCGCCCACGGCGAGCTGGGAGAACAACCGTTGTTGCTCGTCGCGGGAGGAGTCGGTGTCGCACCCGTGCGGGCGATCCTCGAGGAGCTCGGCCCACGCAATGCCGTAGTGCTCTACCGGGTGCGCAGCGACGACGACGTGCTGTTTCGCGCCGAGTTCGAGAAGATGGTCGCCTCCTTCGGTGCGACGGTCTACATCCTCTCGGGTCGACGCAACGAGCAGCCGATCACCGCTGAGCGCATCCGCCACCTCGTGCCCGATGCCCGCTACCGAACCGTCTTCATGTGTGGCCCCGAGGAGCTCATCACCTCCGTCCGGGCCGTCGCCGACCAGCTAGGCATCCCCGACGATCGGGTGCACGCCGAGAGCTTCTCCTTCCTGCCCGTCTGACTGCCCCCACCCATCCGACCCGAGAGGACGTCTCGTGAAACGAGCCATGCTCAGCACCGCGGCTGCCGCGGCAGGCGTGACGGGTGTGCTGCTCACCTCCCACCTCAACCCGTCGGCAGTCCACGCCTCCATCACCGGCGCACGGACATCGACCCCGCAGACGGACGCCGCGCCCCCAGGGAAAACAACAGGTGGCAACACCTCGAACGGCAACTCCTCCAACGGCAACTCCGCCAACGGCAACTCCGCCAACGGCAACTCCTCGAACGGCAGCTCTTCCAACGGCAACTCCTCGAACGGCAACTCGTCATCGACGAGCCAGACCGTCACCGGGGACGTCGCCCGCCACCAGTACGGACCGGTCCAGGTGCAGATCACGGTGTCCCAGGGTTCGATCACGGCGATCTCGCTCGTGCAGCAACCATCGGACGGCAGATCGCGCTGGATCAACAGCCAGGCCGTGCCGATCCTCGTCTCCGAGGCGCTCAAGGCGCAGTCAGCCTCGATCGACGGGCTGTCGGGGGCGACCCTGACGAGCCAGGCGTTCATGTCGTCCCTCGCGTCCGCCATCCAGAAGGCCGGACTGTGACCAGCGTCCTCATGGAGCACCAGCGCCTCGACCACGTGCAGACCGTTATGGGCACAGGGGTCAGGTTCACCCTCCGGGGCGTCGCGGACCCGGAGGCCGCCCGGGTTGCGCTGGACGCATCAGTCGGCTGGCTCCAGCGGGTCGATCAGGTCTTCAGCACCTATCGGTCCGACAGCGCGGTGACCCGGCTGCGCGAAGGGCGATCCGTCGACGCCCACGACCAGGTCCTGGTCGACGACGTGCTCGCCCGGTGCGCGGAAGCGGTCCAGATCTCACGTGCAGCCTTCGATCCGTGGGCCGTCCCCGAGGGATTCGATCCCAGTGGGCTGGTGAAGGGCTGGTCCCTGACCCACGTCGGGGAACTCCTCACCCCTGTCTGCCAAGGCTTTCTGGTCGATGCCGGCGGCGACGTGGTGGTCCATGGCCATCCCGCGACCGGCCGCAGTTGGTCGGTCGGCGTCCGGCACCCGACCCTGCCGGGGTCGCTGGCCAAGGTGCTCGACCTGGCTCCGGCAGGCGTTACCGCAGTGGCTACCTCGGGTGACTACGCGCGACCGGGACACATCACGGACCCGCGGACCGGCTGTCCGCCGAGCGGGGTGCTGTCAGCGACCATCCTCGGCCCTGACCCTGGGCTCGCGGACGCACTGGCCACCGGCATGTTCGTCAGTGCCTTCGACGTCTTCGAGCAGGTGGTCGACCTGCCGGGCTATGAAGCATTCCTCGTGGACATCGACCAACGGACGTGGTCGACTCCAGGACTGTCGAACTTCAGTCATGCGGGTGCAGTTGACGTGCCGCCTCCGCGACCGAGCCCGACAGGGACGGGTAGACCGTAAAGGCACCAGCGACATCGTCGACGGTCAACCGCTGCTGAACGGCAAGCGCGACCGGGAAGATCAGCTCGCTGGCGCGGGGAGCCACCACAACCCCGCCGAGCACGGTACGCATCCCCGACGTCGCGAAGATCTTCACAAAACCGTCCGTGATGCCCAGCATCTTGGCGCGCGCGTTGGTGGCCAGCGGAAGCTTCACCGACACGATGTTGGGCGCGCCGCCATCGACCTCAGCCTGGGTCACCCCGACCGTTGCGATCTCCGGGTCGGTGAAAACGTTGGACGACACGGTCTTGAGGTCCAGCGGGGCCACGGCGTCGCCGAGCAGGTGGCGCATCGCGATCCGTCCCTGCATCGCGGCGACCGAGGCCAGCATCAACACACCCGTGCAGTCTCCCGCCGCATAGACGCCACCGACGGAGGTACGAGAGACTCGATCGGTCTCGACAAACCCCCGCTCGTCAAGGCGGACCCCCGCTGCCTCGAGGCCAAGATCGGCGGTGTTGGGCACCGACCCGACGGCCATCAAGCAGTGCGTGCCCTCGACCCTTCGTCCGTCGGTGAGCGTCACCAGAACCGTCTCACCGTCTCGCTTCACGGACTCAGCTCGGGAGCGACCCATGACGTCCATGCCGCGCCGCTGAAGGACGCCCTCGAGGACCTGGGCGGCGTCTGGGTCCTCACCCGGCAGGACTCGGTCGCGCGAGGACACCAGGACGACCTCAGAGCCGAGCGCCAGGTAGGCGGAGGCAAACTCCGCGCCGGTGACGCCTGAGCCGACAACGATCAGTCGCTCAGGGCAGGTCTTCAGGTCATACACCTGCGTCCAGGTGAGGATCCGTTCTCCGTCGGGCTCGGCCCCCTGCACGATGCGCGGGCTGGCACCGGTCGCGACGAGCACGGCATCGGCATCGATGCGTTCCCCGCCGACTTCCACTGCGGTCCTCTCGACCAACCGGCCGGTGCCCTCGATGAGGCGGACCCCCTCTGCGGAGAGCCTGGTGGCCACGTCGAGGGACTGGGCAATGGCCAGTCGCTTCACCCGGTCGTTGACCGCTGCCAGATCGACGCCCACGGTCGAGGCAGCCCGACCAGGATCGTCCTCGCCGCGCAGCCGTACCCCTAGCTCTCCGCTCTCGGCGGCCAGCGTCATCACCTCAGCCGTGGCTACGAGCGTCTTGCTCGGGACGCAGTCGGTGAGCACGGCCGAGCCACCGAGCCCGTCGCGATCGACCACCACGACCTCGGCGCCGAGCTGCGCGGCCACCAGCGCGGCCTCGTAGCCTCCGGGCCCGCCACCGATGATCACCACGCGCGTCACCGCGCCATCGTCCCAGACGAGGCGCTCAGGCTTTCGTACCCTTGCCGCCGTGGCTCTCTATGCGGCGTACGGCAGCAACCTCGATCCTCGGCAGATGGCTGAACGCGCACCAACCTCACCCCCACGCGGAGCCGGATGGCTGGACGGCTGGCGGCTGACGTTCGGCGGCGAGGAGCTGGGCTGGGAGGGCGCGCTCACAACGGTGGCCGAAGAGCCTGGTCAGCAAGTCTTCGTGATGCTCTACGACCTGTCCGATGGCGACGAGTCGGCGCTCGACCAGTGGGAGGGATCGGATATCGGTCTCTACCGCAAGGTCCGCGTGCGGGTACAGACCCTCGACGGAGACGTCGGAGCGTGGCTCTACGTGCTCGACGCCTACGAAGGGGGGCTGCCCTCCGCGCGGATCCTCGGCATCATCGCCGACGCTGCCGAGGTGGCGGGTGCCCCTGACGACTACGTGGCCGATCTACGCGGCCGACCCTGTCGATCCTCTGGGTTGTAGCGTCACTGTTATGACCGCTGTTGCCGCAAGGTCCATGCTCGAAGACCCAGCCGAGACGGCTGCTCAGGCTGCGGTCGCGCTGGCTGCTGCGACAGGCGTGGATCGACACGACGTCGCGCTGGTGCTCGGCTCCGGCTGGCGCCCCGTTGCCGACCTGCTCGGTGAGACGGTGGCTGATCTGCCGGTGACCGACCTACCCGGCTTCGCGCCCCCCTCGGTGGCCGGGCACGCTGGCCACATCCGCTCCATCCGGGCGGGGGATCAACGGCTGCTGGTCTTCCAGGGTCGGACTCATCTGTATGAAGGGCTCGGGGTTGCGCCCGTTGTGCACGGGGTCCGTACGGCTGCCGCTGCGGGAGTCCGCGCCATCGTCCTTACCAACGGCAGCGGAGGCCTCGATCCCGCGTGGACGCCAGGAACCCCGGTGCTGATCAGTGACCACATCAACCTCACCGGGCGGTCGCCGCTGACCGGCGCCAAGTTCGTGGATCTCACCGACCTGTACTCGGCGCGGCTGCGCGCGCTGTGCCACGAAGTCGATCCGACCCTCGCCGAGGGGGTCTACGTCCAGTTCCCTGGCCCGCACTACGAGACGCCTGCCGAGATCGCGATGGTGCGTGCGATCGGCGGAGACCTGGCGGGGATGTCGACAGCACTAGAAGCTATTGCGGCGAGAGCACTCGGGATTGAGGTCCTTGGGCTGTCTATGGTGACCAACGTCGCCGCCGGTATGAATGATCATCCGCTCAACCATGAAGAGGTCCTCGAAGCTGGCCGAGGCGCCGCCACCCGGATGGGTGCGCTGCTGGCCGATGTCGTGAGCCGACTCTGATGCCATGAGCGCGGATCTGTTCGATCGGGCCTGGGAGTGGGTGGCCGAAGATCCGGACGAGGACACCCGCACCGAGCTCGAAGCCCTGCTCGTCACCGGCGACGTCGAAGAGGTGGCCGAACGGTTTGCCGGACGGCTGGAATTCGGCACGGCAGGGCTCCGCGGAGCGCTCGGTGCCGGTCCCAACCGGATGAACCGAGCCGTGGTGATGCGAGCCGCTGCCGGACTGGCCGCCTGGGTGCGCGCCAACGGCGGTGGGTCGGTGGTCATCGGCTACGACGCCCGGCACAAGTCTGATGTCTTCGCCCGCGATACGGCCGAGGTCATGGCCGGGGCCGGTCTGCAGGCCCACCTACTGCCGCGCCATCTGCCGACCCCGGTGCTCGCGTTCGCCGTACGCCACCTGGGTTGCGCCGCCGGTGTGATGGTGACGGCCAGTCACAATCCTGCTCAGGACAACGGCTACAAGGTCTACCTCGGCACCGGGTCGCAGATCGTGGCGCCCGCAGACGTCGAGATCAGCGCGAGCATCGACGAGGTCGGCGCCCTGGCCGACATCCCGCGCAGCGACTCATGGGAGATGCTGGACGAGGCGGTCCTCGATGCCTATCTGGCACGAGCGAGCTCGCTGATCGAGGCGAGCGCGCCTCGGAGCCTGACTTGGGTCTACACCCCGCTGCACGGCGTTGGGGCGGACGTCTTGGAGAACGCCTTTGCCCGCGCCGACTTCCCTCCGCCGCACGTCGTCTCGGCACAGGCCGAACCCGACCCCGAGTTTCCGACCGTTGCGTTCCCAAACCCTGAGGAACCCGGAGCCATCGACTTGTCCGTCGCTCTCGCGAAGGACGTCGGCGCCGACCTGGTGATCGCCAACGACCCCGACGCCGATCGTTGCGCGGTGGCAGTGCCGCTTGGGGACGGCGAGTGGCGGATGCTGCGCGGTGACGAGGTGGGCGCACTGCTGGCGACCCACGTCTTGGCCCGTGGCCGCCGCGGGACCTTCGCCTGCTCGATCGTCTCGTCATCGTTGCTGGGACGAATCGCCGCGGCCGCCGAGCCTGCACAGCCCCACGTCGAGACCCTCACCGGCTTCAAATGGATCGCGCGGGTCGAGGGGTTGGCCTTCGGCTACGAGGAGGCGCTGGGCTACTGCGTCGATCCGGAGGCCGTACGCGACAAGGACGGCGTCACCGCGGCGCTGCTCGTTGCCGAGCTGGCCGCCGGATTGAAGGCGGACGGCCGCACGCTGCTGGATGCCCTGGACGAGATCATGACTCGTCACGGCGTGCACGCCACGGATCAGCTAGCGGTCCGCTTCGCTGATCTCGATGCCCTGCCCGCGGTGATGGAACGGTTGCGGACGTCTCCTCCAGACACGATGGGGGGTCTGCGCGTGGCGTCGGTCGACGACCTGTCCAACGGGTCCGCTGACCTTCCCCCCACCGACGGACTCCGCTATCACCTGGCCGGCGACCAGGTGGTGTCGGCTCGGGTCATCGTCAGACCGTCAGGTACCGAGCCGAAGATCAAGGCCTACCTCGAGGTCGTTCTCTCACCGCCGTTCGCCTCCGGCCTTGGACTTGGCGACCTCAACAGCGATCGAGAACTCGCAGCCGAGCTGCTCGCAGCCATCAAGATCGACGTGGCATCCGCCGCCGGGCTCTGAGAGCTGACGTCGACGGTTCACGCCTGGCACCACCAGGTGTCCATCCGTGCAACGCAGTCCACCTCGCTCCCCTGGCCCGCCAGGTCCACGACGCGCGCAACGCGAAACAAGTACGCCGCGATACCGGCGGCGCCCTGCATCCAGCCAACGCGTGGCGGCAGCAGGGGATCCTCATTGCGGTGTTCCACGGACCGCCAGTAGGTCTGCCGCCCGTCCCGAATCGCGTTGTCCACCAACGCGTCCGCCAGCCGAATTGCAAAGTCGAGATAGGTCTGGTCGTGGGTGACCAACCAGGCATCGAGAAACCGATCCCCCACACCAGCTGTGCCGCAGCACCGACCGTCGTTGTCCCAGAAGCCAGGAGACCGGCGGGCTGGAATACCTGATGTGCGCACGCTGTGCAGGCAGCGTCGCTCCCAGTCGTCGGGAGACCGTCCGGCAACGGTCGGCACACCCGCGTGCCGAAGCGCCGCGAACAGTTGCGACGTGCCGGTCGGGCCGTGACACCAACCGTAGGCAACCCGCGCCTGGTCAGGTTGGTTCGGGATGGTCGTGTCGACGGTGAACCCAGCCCCGCTCGTGTCGGCCAACGTCACAAGGTGCTCTGCGCCGGCCACGGCGGCATCGACCAGGTCGGGTCGCTCTAGAGCCCGGCCCCCGACGGCTAGCCCAGCTGCGATGCCAGCGAGCCCGTGAGACCAGTTCGGCATCTCCGACTTCTGATCAACGAGGAACCTGCGAGGCACGAAGCGCCAGTTGATCGCGCTAGACGTGAGACCGGTCGCTGACGTCACCGCAGATTGGCTGGTTTCCGCCTCTGCCAGCAGGACCTCAGCCGCACGCTCGGCAAGAACTCGCGCTTGGTCTACCTGGTGATTCATCGCCCAGACGGCCCCGAGGAGAACGCCGGCGGTGCCCAGCGTCGCGTCGCTCACCCGTGCGTCAGGTGCGTAGGTCGGTGGGCCAGCGAACTCCTGTGGCCAGCCGTCCACGGTGGCAAGGGCAAGCATTCGGGCCACCGCCTGTTCGACGGCAGCTTCGGCACGCTCGGGGTCGAGCGTCACCAGCACGCCAATGTCGCTCGTCAGGCCATCGAAGAGCGACACGTCTGTCTTGTGGGCCATGCGCGAACAGACGTCGACCCGGATCGCTTCGGCGAGGGCGGCTTCCTCGCCCGTCCAGTCCCTCGAGAGCCGGATCTCCGCAAGAGCATGGGCCAGCCCCCCGGTGCCGTCGTAGGTGCCGTTCCTCCACCGAGGCGGCGGTGGCTCGTCCTCGGCGTTCCCGCCAGGGATCACACGTACGGGGATCCACGGCCCGTCATCGCGGTGCACATGGTGGAGAACCCATCGCCAACCAGCCTCGGCAACGTCTCGGTAGGTCTCAGTCACGACTCACCATCGTTTCAGTTGGGACGACGGTTTCCCATTCATTTCAGCTGCCTCGGTCGAGGGGGGTCGGGTCGGTGGTGGTTCGGCGGCTTTCCGCAGAGCCCCATCTGTCCCCCGCGGAGCCGCAAGATTCGGAGCTGAACCGGCGCCTTGGCGCGCCGAAAGAAAACGCTTGACTCTTGACCTACTGCAGACTCCACAGTGTGGCCATGCCGAGCAGCGACACCGAGGAACACGCCTCGCAAGATCTCCTGTCCATCGGCGAGTTCTCTCGACTCAGCGGTTTGTCGATCGGTGCCTTGCGGCACTACGACGCCGAGGGTGTGCTCCGTCCGTCGGTCGTCGACCCGGCTACCTCATATCGGCGCTACCGCCGCATCCAGCTCGCTGCAGCACGAACGATCGCCAAGCTGCGTTCCCTCGAGCTCCCGCTCGAGGACATCCGACAGACCCTTGGGACCAACGACCAGGGCGTACGTCGCCAGATCCTGACCGCACACAACGCCAGGGTCCAAGCGCGGGTGACCCGTCTGCACTGGATCCTCCATCAGCTGTCCCACGAAGACGGCACAAATCTGACCGACACCCACTCAGAACTCGAGGAGACCGTCATGCCCGACCCCACCGTCGCCGAGCCGTTGGACGCCGCCACCCAGAAGGAGTTGGCGAAACGGCTGTTCAACCGGGTTTGGGAGCTGCTCGAGCAGCCAGACCGCAGCCTTGCCGACGACGAGGAGCTCGTCGATGCCGCACATGCGAGCCGCTATTTCTGGTCGCTCGTGGGAGACACCCAGAATCTGGCGATCAGCGACTGGCAACTGAGCCGAGTATTCGCCGTACTTGGCGCGTTCGGAACCCGCCGTCCACCACGCTCGACGCTGCCAGCAGCTCGCTGGAACGTTGCCCGAGGTCACCTGGTTGCAGGCCTCGGCCTACGAAGCGCTGGCCAGGGCCTACGCGGTGTCAGGAGACCAAGCGGTCGCCAGTGAGTGGCGCGCCAAAGCCGAAGCCCAGCTCGAGCTCATCGAGGATCAGGACGAGAGGGACATCGTCGCCAGGGACATCGCGACCCTTCCGGTGCAGGCCTGAGCCCAGGGGGAACTCCTGAGGATCCCTGAGGAAGTACGGCGCCGCTGAGGCTAGTCTCGCCGAGTGCCGATCATCACCACCCAAGGGCTCTCGAAGCAGTTCCCCGGAGGAGTCACAGCGCTAGCCGACCTGACCGTTGATCTTCCAACCGGCGTGGTCGGCCTGGTCGGGGCCAACGGCGCAGGCAAGTCCACCCTCATCAAGATCCTGCTCGGCCTTTCGCTGCCGAGTGCTGGTTCGGCCACGGTTCTCGACCTCGATGTCTCCGCTGATGCGCTGCGGATCAGGGAACTGGTCGGCTACATGCCCGAGCACGACTGCCTTCCGCCCGACCTCACGGCCACCGAGTTCGTCGTCCACATGGCGCGCATGTCCGGCCTCCCGACCAGTGCAGCTCGCGAGCGCGCAGCCGACATCCTTCGACACGTCGGCCTCTACGAGGAGCG
This sequence comes from uncultured Actinomycetota bacterium, assembly GCA_963819985.1. Lineage (GTDB taxonomy): Bacteria > Actinomycetota > Actinomycetes > DATJPE01 > DATJPE01 > JANPBY01. Next base: position 205,933 of record CAWFYH010000005.1, read on the forward strand.
CTATCGCTCCATCGGTGGCTACTCCACCGGCATGCGTCAACGAGTCAAGCTGGCCCAAGCTCTCGTTCATGACCCGCGACTCGTCCTCCTCGACGAACCCACCAACGGTCTGGACCCGGCCGGACGCGACGAGATGCTCGGCCTGATCCGTCGCATCGGCACGATTTTCGGGATCTCGATCCTGGTCACCTCCCACCTGATGGGTGAGCTGGAACGCGTGTGCGACCACGTGGTCGTGATCGACGGCGGCCGACTGCTGCAGTCCTCGTCGGTGGCCGACTTCACCACCGCCACCGAGCTGATCACCGTTGAGGTCACTGACCGCGCTAGTGACGTGGCCGCTGCCCTCGCAGCGCTCGGGGTCACCGTGACTGAGACCGGGACCTCCCTCGAGCTCGAGCTCGTGGATGCGGCGACGTATGACGCCGTCCGCGACGTCGTGGCCGACCTGGGCGTCGGATTGGTGCGCATGCAGCGGCGACGCCACCACATGCTGGACATCTTCCGACCGAGCGAGCCGGCCGCATGAGCAGCGAAGGCGGCGTGATCCATGACATCGGCTATCGCAGCTACACCGGCCAGCGCCTGGGACCCGATTACGTTGCTCGCTCGCTCTATGTGCACAGCCTGCGGGGGGCGTACGGCCTCGGCCGGTCCACGAAGTCCAAGGTGATGCCTTGGATCCTCGTGGTGGCCATGGTCGCGCCGGCCCTGGTCATCGCCTCGGTCGTCAATGTGCTGAACCAAAACGAACTGCCGTCGGACTACACGGCGTACGCGGTGCAGCTGCAGCTGGTCACGATCGTCTTCCTGGCCTCGCAGGCACCGCAGAGCGTCTCGACGGATCTCCGCTTTCGCGTCGTCGATCTCTATTTCGCTCGACCCCTTCGCCGCAGCACCTACGTCACGGTGAAGGTGCTCGCCATGGCCACAGCCCTGTTCCTCCTGATGACCATCCCCTTGTTCGTGCTCTATGTCGGTGCCCTGCTTGCCAAGATGGATTTCTGGACCCAGACGGGCGGATTGTTCCTCGGCGTCGTGGGCAGCGCGATCTTCGCGGTCGTGTTGTCCAGCGTGGCCATCCTGGTGGCCGCGCTGACCCCTCGGCGCGGCCTCGGAGTCGCGGCGGTCGTCGCCGTCCTCATCGTGCTCAACGGGATCTCCCTCACCCTGCAGAACATCGCCTACGAGCAGGGGGCCGAGACCTGGGCCGGATACGCCGGGATGATCTCCCCGGTGGGCCTCGTCGACGGGGTTCAGGTCTGGTTGTTCCACGCGGAGTCCAACACGGTCATCGGCCCGCCAGGGACGACTGGAGGGCTGGTCTTTGCCGCAGCCACCATCACCGTGGTCGCCGCCTGCTGGTTGCTGCTCGTACGTCGCTATCGATCCGTGGCCGTCCTGTGAGCGTCATCGAGCTGGCGGCGGTCTCGCGCTGGTTCGGCAACGTCGTGGCCGTCAACGACGTGACCATGACCATCGGCCCAGGAGTGACCGGCCTGCTCGGCCCGAACGGCGCCGGGAAGTCGACCCTGATCCACATGATGGGCGGCTTCTTGGCCCCGTCCACCGGGGAGGTCACGCTGGACGGTGCCGCTATCTGGCGAAACGAGGAGATCTACCGCACCGTCGGCATCGTCCCCGAGCGGGAGGCGACCTATGACGTGCTGACTGGGCGAGCCTTCATCGAGGCCAACGCCAGGCTGCAGGGCCTCTCCGACGTGACGGGAGCGGCTCGCCGAGCGATCGACCTGGTCGAGATGGCCGAAGCGGCCGACCGATCGATCGCGACGTACTCCAAGGGCATGCGTCAGCGAATCAAGATGGCCTCCGCCCTGGTGCACGATCCGAGCGTGCTGTTGCTCGACGAACCTTTCAACGGCATGGACCCGCGACAACGACTGCAACTGATGGCCCTGCTCTCGTCGCTGGCCGATGAGGGACGCACCGTCTTGTTCAGCTCGCACATCCTCGAGGAGGTCGAGGAGATCGCGGGGACCATCGAGGTGATGGTCTCGGGCCGCCATGCCGCCTCCGGCGACTTCCGCGAGATCCGCCGGCTGATGACCGAGCGGCCGCACCAATACACGATCTCCTCCAGCGACAACCGCGCACTGGCTGCCGCCGTCATCGCCGATGGTTGTGCATCGGCGGTCGAGCTGACGAACGTCGCCGACGACCACAGCATGTATGGACTCACAGCGGAAGCCGGCCTGCGGGTGGAGGCCTCCGATCAGTCGAGGTTCTCCCACGTTCTTCCGGCCTTGGCTCGTGAGGGTGGCATCACGTTGTTCGAGGTGACGCCGGCCGATGAATCCCTCGAAAGCGTCTTCAGCTACCTGGTCTCACGATGAACGCCACCGTCGCAGAGCTGACTGCCCGGACGCTGCTCGGGCGTCGGCGCGCTTGGCTGCTGCTGCTCTTGCCGCTCACCCTGCTCGTCCTTGCCGTGATCCTGCGGTTGACCGTCCACCCTGATTCGCGCGAGGTCGTCACGGTCGGTCTGCTGCAGGTCTTCGCGCTCGGCACGATCGTGCCGTTGTTGGGGTTGATCGCCGGCACCGGAGCCATTGGTCCGGAGATCGACGACGGCTCGATCGTCTACCTGCTCTCCAAGCCGCTCAACCGACACAGCATCACGCTGACCAAGCTGCTCGTCGCGATCGGTGTGATCTTGGCCTTCGCTGCGATCCCGGTGGTGCTGGCCGGCTGGCTGATGTCGGGAACGCTCGGCTCGTTGGCCCTTGGGTACGGCGCGGGCGCTGTGATCGCCGGGACGGCGTACTGCGCGGTCTTTTTGCTGCTCGCAGTACTGACCCGCCATGCCGTCGTGATCGGCCTGCTCTATGCCCTGCTCTGGGAGTCGCTGATCGGCGGCTTCGTGCCCGGCGCACAGGCTCTGAGCATCCAGCAGTGGTCGCTGGCAGTCACCGAGAAGATCATCGGCTCCGACGCTGCGGCGCTGGACGTGACCGCGGCGGTCGGGATTCGGCCAGCCACGGTGCTGCTGGCCGTGGTCATCGTCGGGGCGACGGCGCTCGCCGGGAACCGCTTGCGGTCCCTGCGGCTGGTGGGCGACGACTGAGCGAACAGCTGTCCTAGCTGGTCGGCGCCAGGTCAGAGCGCAGGATTGAGAAGCTCACCAGATCGTGGTGGACGCCGTCCCCACGAAACTGCGCTCCACGCAGGAGGCCCTCACGAACGAAGCCCGCCTTCTCCAGCGCCCGCTGCTCAGCCACGTTGGTGACATCGGTCGAGGCCTCGATGCGGTGCACCGGTGTCGTTGCGAACAGGTGCTCGACCAGCAGCCGCTGCGCGATGGTTCCGATCCCCCGGCCCCGCGCAGTTGCCACCAGGTCGATGCCGATGTTGTAGGCGGTAGAGCCGGCGTTGCCGCCGTATCCCTCCGCGTGCCAAGACATGTCCCCGACCGGTTCGTGGTCCTCCACAACGATCATCCGGCCGAGCACCTCGACCGGAAGGGCGCCCGTGCGGTCGCCCCAGTCGGAGTACGGCCCCGCCTCGACCGCCCAGGCCTCCTGCAAAGCCTTGTCGGCTTCGGTCGCCGGTCTGATCCGGACGGTTCCTCGGGGCGGCACGCTCGTCATCTTGCCCGCGTAGGCTGAGCTGATGACGACCACCCCCCTGTCCTCCGGTACAGGGATCCTCGACGTCTCCGTGACTGACGTCGGGCTGCGCACGTTCCTGCACGGCCTTCCAGGCGTGGATCAGGTCGGCGCCGAACAACGAGCTGCTGCGCTGGCAACACGCTCGATCAAGACCGATGCAAAGGCATGGGCCATCGACCTCGCCATCTCGATGCTCGACCTGACGACACTCGAGGGCGCTGACACCCCCGGCAAGGTGCGGGCGCTGTGCTCAAAGGGTCAGCGCCCCGACCCGTCGGATCCCTCAGTTCCTTCGGTGGCGGCCATCTGCGTCTACAACGACCTGGTGGGGATCGCCAAGGAAGCGCTGAGAGACTCAGGTGTGCACGTGGCGGCCGTGGCCACGGCCTTCCCTTCCGGTCGCGCCAGCCTTCCGGTGAAGCTCGCTGACACGCGGGACGCCGTGCACGCCGGTGCCGACGAGATCGACATGGTCATCGACCGTGGCGCGTTCCTGTCCGGGCGCTACGCCCAGATCCACGACGAGATCGCCGCCATCAAGGCCGCCTGCGCGGACGACGGCCACAACGCGCACCTGAAGGTGATCCTCGAGACCGGCGAGCTGCAGACCTACGACAACGTCCGCCGCGCATCCTGGCTGGCGATGCTCGCAGGAGCCGACTTCATCAAGACCAGCACAGGCAAGATCGCCCCCGCTGCCACGCTTGCCGGTCACGCTGGTGATGCTGGAGGCCGTACGCGACTTCCGGTCCGCCACCGGACGACAGGTCGGCGTCAAGCCTGCCGGTGGCATCCGCACCACAAAGGACGCGCTCAAATACCTGGTGCTGGTCAACGAGACCGTCGGTGACGACTGGCTGGAGCCGACGTGGTTCCGCCTCGGCGCCTCCAGCGTGCTCAACGACCTGCTCATGCAGCGCACCAAGCTGACCACCGGGCGCTATTCGGGCCCCGACTACTTCACCCTCGACTGATGGGGTCGCGACGATGACCACCTCACGTTTCACCTACGCCCCGGCGCCCGAGTCACGCGCCGTCGTCGACATCAAGGCGTCGTACGGGTTGTTCATCGGCGGAGAGTTCGTCGACACCGTGGACGGCTCTGCGTTCAAGACGATCTCGCCGGCCAGCGAAGAGGTCCTGGCCGAGGTGGCCGAGGCTGGGCCTGAGGACGTCGAGTTGGCCGTTGCTGCCGCGCGCAAGGCGTACACAGGCAGCTGGTCGAAGCTCAGCGGTCGGGAGCGCGGGAAGTACTTGTTCCGGATCGCCCGCATCCTGCAGGAGCGCGGACGAGAGCTCGCCGTGCTCGAGAGCCTCGACAACGGCAAGCCCATCAAGGAGTCCCGCGACGTCGACATCCCGATGGCAGCAGCGCACTTCTTCTACCACGCGGGCTGGGCCGACAAGCTCGACCATGCCGGGCTCGGGCCGTCGCCGAAGCCGCTTGGTGTCGCCGCGCAGGTGATTCCGTGGAACTTCCCGCTGCTGATGCTCGCCTGGAAGATCGCACCGGCCCTGGCCACCGGCAACACCGTGGTGCTCAAGCCGGCCGAGACCACCCCCTTGACCGCTCTGCTGTTCGCCGAGATCTGCCAGCAGGCCGATCTGCCCCCGGGTGTCGTCAACATCGTGACCGGGGCGGGAGCTACCGGTCAGGCACTCGTCGAACACCCTGATGTCAACAAGGTCGCGTTCACGGGTTCCACTGCGGTGGGCAAGGCGATCCGCCGCTCGGTGGCGGGGACCCGCAAGAAGCTCACCCTCGAGCTCGGCGGCAAGGCCGCCAACATCGTCTTCGACGATGCCCCCATCGATCAAGCCGTCGAGGGCATCGTGCGCGGCGTGTTCTTCAACCAGGGTCACGTGTGCTGCGCCGGCACCCGGCTGCTGCTCCAGGAGTCCGTGGCCGACGAGGTCATGCACTCCCTGAAGCGCCGCCTCCGGACGCTGCGACTCGGCGACCCTCTCGACAAGAACACCGACATCGGGGCGATCAACTCCGCCGAGCAGCTCGAGCGCATCCGCCTGCTGTCTGCCGTCGGCGAGGCCGAGGGCGCCGAACGCTGGTCACCACCGTGCGATCTCCCCGACCGCGGATTCTGGTTCCCCCCCACCGTGTTCACCGGGGTGTCCCAGTCCCACCGCATCGCCCGCGAGGAGATCTTCGGCCCCGTGCTGTCGGTGCTCACCTTCCGCACCCCCTCCGAGGCGGTCGAGAAGGCCAACAACACGCCGTACGGCCTGTCCGCCGGTGTCTGGACCGAGAAGGGCAGCCTCATCTTGCACATGGCCCAGCAGCTGCGGGCCGGGGTCGTGTGGGCCAACACGTTCAACAACTTCGACCCTGCGTCGCCGTTCGGCGGCTACAAGGAGTCGGGGTTCGGTCGCGAGGGTGGCCGGCACGGGCTGGAGGCCTACCTAGATGTCTGACCGGCTGGACGTCCGCAAGACCTACAAGCTCTACATCGGTGGCGCCTTCCCGCGCAGCGAGAGCGGCCGCAGCTATGCGGTCACCGACACCAAGGGCCGATTCCTCGCCAACGCCGCCCAGGCTTCCCGCAAGGACGCCCGCGACGCGGTCGTCGCCGCGCGCAAGGCGTTCCCCGGGTGGTCCGGAGCGACGCCGTACAACCGCGGTCAGGTGCTCTACCGGGTCGCCGAGATGCTCGAGGGTCGACGCGACCAGTTCGTCGAGGAGGTCCGCGCCGCTGAGGGGCTGAGTGCGCGCAAGGCTGCGGTTCTCGTCGACGCCAGCGTCGACCGACTGGTCTGGTACGCCGGGTGGGCCGACAAGCACGCCCAGGTCCTCGGCGGCAGCAACCCGGTGGCGGGGCCGTTCTTCAACTTCTCGGTGCCCGAGCCCACCGGGGTCGTCGCTGTGCTCGCCCCCCAGGACTCGTCGTTGCTCGGCCTGGTGTCCTGCGTCGCACCCGTGATCACGACGGGGAACACCTGCGTCGTGCTCACCTCTCACGACCGACCGCTCCCGGCCGTGACCTTCGGCGAGGTCCTGGCCACGTCGGATGTTCCCGGTGGTGTGGTCAACATCCTGACCGGTGCGGTGACCGAGGTCGCCCCCCACCTGGCCGCCCACATGGACGTCAATGCCATCGACCTGACGGGCGCCGGCGAGCTGGCCACCGAGCTCGAGGTCGCGGCAGCCGACAACGTGAAGAGGGTGCTACGCCCCGAGGCCGAGAGACGCACCGTCGACTGGGCGGCCGCGCCCGACCTCACCCGGCTGCGCGCCTTCGTGGAGACCAAGACCGTGTGGCACCCGGTCGGTGTCTGACACCGCCAGCGCGGCCGACCGCATCCTCGAGCACCTGCGGGTCCAGGCGATTCGCCGGGCGCTTGAGGTCGTCCCGGGTCCACCCGGCCTGACAGCAGTCTTCGACGCGGATTGGCCGGTGTCCCACCTCTCGAATCGCGTGCTGGTCACCGGGGATCTCGACCCCGGCACCGGGACGGACGAGGTGCTCGACTTCGTCGATGCTGTCTTCGCCGGCCGGGACATGGACCACCGCAAGGTGGATGCCCTGGACGACCGGGTCGGTCAGAACCTCGGGCCCGGGCTGCTGTCCGCCGGCTACTCCGCAGATCCGGTACTCATCATGGTGGCCGGGCCCGCTGGACCCCCGCTGCCGGTGGGGGATGTGCCGGTCGAGATCGTGGATGAGGCGGTGGTCAGCCGCTTGGTCGAGCAGGGTTGGCGGCTCGAGGTCCCCACCTTCACCGACGAGACGGTCCGGCAGCTGGTCGGGCGCCGCGCTGCCCTTGACCGCGCCGGCGACGTCACCCGCCTCGCTGTGCGCGACGCTGAGTCCGGAACGGTCGTGGCCAAGGCCGACCTGCTGGTCATCGACGACGTGGCCGAGATCGACGACGTACTCACTCTTCCCGACCACCGGGGGCGGGGGTACGCCTCCGCCCTGGTCCGCGCAGCGATCGCCCGCGCGAGCGAGCTTGGCGCCGCTCTCGTCTACCTCGAGGCCGCGGAAGAGGACTGGCCGCAGCACCTGTACAGCCGCCTAGGTTTCACCACCGTCACGACCGTGCACGAGCACACGCTCCTCAGCACCCTGACCCCCGCAGGGGGTTAGGCCAGGGCGTTGAGGTAACCCGGCTTGATGACGTCGTTGATGAGCGCGAGGCGCTCGTCGAAGGGGATGAAGGCTGACTTCATCGCGTTCACTGTGAACCACCGAAAGTCGGCCGGTCCATAGCCGAAGGCGTCTGCGAGCAGCGCGAACTCCCGCGACATCGAGGTGCCGCTCATCAGCCGATTGTCGGTGTTGATGGTGACTCGGAACTTCAGGTCGGCGAGCAGCCCGATCGGGTGCGCCTCGATCGATTCGGCCACCCCCGTCTGCACGTTGGACGACGGACACATCTCCAGCGGAATCCGCTTGTCGCGCACGTACGCCGCAAGCCGCCCCAGCCGCACCGAGCCGTCGGCCTCGACGCTGACGTCGTCGATGATCCGTACGCCGTGCCCGAGCCGGTCGGCCCCGCACCACTGGATCGCCTCCCAGATCGACGGCAGTCCGAACGCCTCCCCCGCGTGGATGGTGAAGTGCGCGTTCTCGCGACGCAGGTATTCGAAGGCATCCAGGTGCCTGGTCGGGGGGAAGCCCGCCTCTGCACCAGCGATGTCGAAGCCGACAACACCCGCTTCGCGGTACGTCACCGCCAGCTCAGCGATCTCTCGGGACCGGGCGGCGTGGCGCATGGCCGTGAGCAGCGTGCCGATCCGTATCTGGTTCCCTGCTTCCGCCGCGCGGGCCACTCCCGCGGCAAATCCCTGCTGAACGGCCTCGATCACCTCGACGAGGCTCAGGTCGCCCTCGACGTGCTGCTCGGGGGCGTACCGCACCTCGGCGTACACCACTCCGTCAGCGGCGAGGTCCTCGGCGCACTCGGCAGCCACCCGCCTCAGGGCGCTCGCGGTCTGCATCACGCCCACGGTGTGGGCGAACGTCTCCAGGTATCGCTCGAGCGAGCCCGATCCGCAGGCCTCGACGAACCACCGAGCCAGCTCCACCGGGTCGGTGGTCGGTAGCTCGTCGTAGCCGGACTCCTCGGCCAGGGCGACGATGGTCGCCGGTCGAAGCCCTCCATCGAGGTGGTCGTGCAGCAGCACCTTGGGCAAGCGGACGAACTGCGCGGGATCGGTCACGACTGACACGGTATCCGTGCTGAATCCGTGCTCTCGTCCGGCTCAACCTTCCCCAGGCACGCGCCGACATACAGCCCATGCCGTTGCCAGCTGTCGAGGAGACGCGTGTCATCAGGCCGGCCGCCATCCTCGATGAGCGGACGACCCTGAGAGTGATGGCCGAGCTGTCGCGCCTCGACGTGGCCAACGGCGGTCTCTGGAACGCCTCCTCGAGCCTGTGGCAGCGCTACGACAAGCCGTGGGACGGCTTGGGCGGCACGCGGGGCAACGCCCGGCTGATCGGCTCCATCGCAGTCATGTACGACTCCCCGCACCGTCACCAGATCACGATCTACAAGGTCACGATCACGGTCTACGGCAAGGAACTGGGCTGGGAGGTCAACCAGCTCTGCGACGACGCACTCACCTGGGTCGGTCTTTCGCTCGAGAGCTGCCCCCGCGCCGAGCTCACCACGCCACCCGAACGAGACCCGTTCAAGCCGACCATCAGCTAACCGATCCGTTCGATCACCAGGGGCAGCTGCTGGGTCGGACCATCGACCTCGATCCCGCCCTCCAGCGCGTCCAACGCACGAGCGAAGCGGTCAGGGTCATCCGCGCAGAGCGTCAGCAATGCCGAGCCCGCTCGCACCTCGTCGCCGGGCTTGGCGTGCATGATCACGCCCGCGCCGGCCGAGACCGGGTCCTCTTTGCGCGCCCGCCCGGCACCGAGACGCCACGCGGCCACCCCAACGGCGTAGGCGTCGAGTCGGGTCAGTACTCCGTCTGCCGGAACGGGCACGACGTGAGTCTCCCGAGCCACCGGCAGCGCCGCACCCGGATCGCCGCCCTGGGCCGAGATCATCCGCCGCCAGTGGTCCATGGCCGAACCGTCAGCGAGGCGCGCCGCGGGATCCACGTCGACGCCGGCCGCCGCGAGCATCTCGCGCGCCAGCGCCAGTGTGAGCTCGACGACGTCCGGCGGACCGCCGCCCGCCAGGACTTCGACCGACTCCGCGACCTCCAGTGCGTTGCCCGCCGTTCGCCCGAGAGGGGTGTCCATAGCCGTGAGCAGCGCGACGGTACGAACCCCTGCCTCGGCGCCGAGCCCGACCATGGTCTGGGCCAGCTCGCGCGCGCTCTCGACATCTTTCGAGAACGCTCCGGATCCGACCTTGACGTCCAGCACCAGCGCGCCCGTGCCCTCCGCGATCTTCTTGCTCATGATCGAGCTCGCGATGAGCGGGATCGACTCGACGGTGCCGGTGACGTCGCGCAGCGCGTAGAGCCTCTTGTCGGCGGGGGCCAGCCCGGGGCCGGCCGCGCAGATGACGGCACCAGCCGTCTCGAGGACGTCCAACATCTCAGCGTTGGTGAGGTCTGCCCGCCAGCCAGGGATCGACTCCAGCTTGTCGAGAGTGCCGCCGGTGTGACCGAGGCCGCGCCCCGACAGCTGCGGTACGGCGACCCCGCAGGCGGCGGCCAGCGACACCAGGGGCAGCGTCACCTTGTCACCCACACCGCCGGTGGAGTGCTTGTCGACGGTCGGCCGGTCCAGTCCCGTGAAGTCCATCCGATCGCCGCTGGCGATCATCGCGTCGGTCCAGCGCGAGATCTCTCGACCGGTCATGCCGTTCAACAAGATCGCCATGGCCAACGCCGACATCTGCTCGTCAGCAACCACTCCGCGGGTGTAGGCGTCGACGACCCAGTCGATCTGACCGTCGCTCAACTCTTCGTGGTCCCGCTTCGCGGCGATGACCTCAACCGCGTCGTGCGCCTCGGTCACCTCAGACGTCCTCTGCGCGCTCGACCAGGTCATCCGGGCCGAAGGCGTCCGGAAGGACTTCACTCATCGGCTTGATCCCGCTCACCGTGGCGACCAGGCAGTCGGCGCCGCCGAACTCCCACAACAGCTGTCGGCAGCGACCGCACGGCATCAGCGCTGCACCGTGCTGGTCGACGCACGCCACGGCCACCAGCCGACCACCTCCGCTGGCCTGCAAGGCCGACACCATGCCGCACTCCGCGCACAGCCCGACGCCGTAAGACGCGTTCTCGACGTTGCACCCCACGACGATGCGCCCGTCGTCGACCCGCCCGGCGACACCGACCTTGAATCGAGAGTACGGCGCGTACGCGCTCTGCATGATCTCCACGGCCGCAGCGTGCAACTCGTCCCAGCCTGGCTCCACAGTCACGGCCGTCACGACTTCCTGAAGGGAATTCCGTCAGCGCCAGGTGCCCGGACCCTGCCCACCAGCCCGACCACGGCAAACACCGTGACGAGGTAGGGAGCCATGAGAAGGAACTGGCTGGGGATCGGCGACCCGATGATGGAAAGGACGTTCTGGAGGTTGTAGGCGAACCCGAACATCAGCGCCGCGCCAACGGCGCCTAACGGGGTCCAACGACCGAAGATGACGGCGGCGAGGGCGATGAAGCCGTTGCCAGCAGTCATCTCCTTGCCGAAAGCCCCGACGGAGCCGATCGTGAAGAACGCTCCACCGAGCCCAGCCACTGCTCCACCGAGGAGGACCGTACGGAAGCGGGTGCGGTTGACCCGGATCCCCACTGAGTCAGCGGAAGCCGGGTGCTCGCCGACCGCGCGAACCCGCAAACCCCAGCGAGTCGAGAACAGGCTGAACTGCACCAGTGCCACCACGATGAACATCAGGTAGACGATGATGTTCTGCTGGAACAGAATCGGGCCAACGATCGGAATGTCGGAGAGCAACGGGAGGTTGACCCTTGTGATCAGCGGGGGGTTGTTGAGCGTGTCCGGATACGCCGACAGGAACCTCGAGTAGAGAAAGCCGGTCAGCCCGACAGCCAGGACGTTGAGCACAACACCCACAACAATCTGGTCGACGAAATAGATCGTCGCGAAGACCGCGAGGAGCAGCCCGAGGAACAACCCTCCGGCGGCGGCGGCCAGGAGTCCGGCGTAGGCGTTGTTGGTGATGGACCCGACGACCGCCGCGAGGAAGGCCCCGGCCAGCAGCTGCCCTTCGATGTTGATGTTGACCACCCCGGAGCGCTCGCAGAGCACGCCTGACATCGCCCCGAAGATGAGCGGAACAGCGAGCAACAACGAACCCTGCAGGAGCCCGGTCACGGGAAGCGTTGCGTCGGCAGCACTCCAAGCCAGGAATGAGGCGACCAGACCGAACCCGACCATGCCCGACTGCAGTCGTAGGCTCTGCCTGCGGGCAGCCCGGGGCCAAGCCCACAATCCACCGGCCACCGCCACAAGACCAAACCCAAGGGCCGCCCAGCGGGTGGAGACCGTCCAGTCGGGGAGCGACCAGATCTCCTTCCCCAGGTGAAAGGTGAAGGTCGTGTGTTCGCCTGGCTCAGACAGAACGGTGAACAAGAGTGTGAGCAGCACCGATGCTGCGGTCATCACGATGGGCCCCCGGCGCGAGGGTGGAGCGAGGGAGGCCTCCGCGTCCAAGGGGCGGCTCGCGACGGTTGTGACGGTCATCCGTTCCACCCCTTCGAGACCGAGAGGGGATCAGCCACTGGCGTTCGCAGGCGGAATACGCTGCGCACAAGGGCCGGAGCCGCGATGAACAGCACGATGAGCGACTGCAGGACCAGGACGATGTCGATAGGTGTCCCCGTGCTGGCTTGCATGGCCAGACCTCCGGCCTTGAGCCCGCCGAACAGCAGACCGGCGAACAACGTACCGATCGGGTTCGCCCGGCCAAGCAGTGCGACAGTGATGGCGTCAAAACCGACATCGCCGACGACTCCAGCGGTCACAACCTTGTCGGTGCCGTTGATGTTCATGCTGACCGCTAGACCGGCAAGCGCACCAGCGATGAGCATCGCCGTCGTCCACACGCGCCCGACGTTGATGCCAGCGGTGCGCGCAGCCGCGGAATTGGCGCCAACGACGTCGAGGCGGAACCCGGTCACGGTGCGCTTGAGGATCCACCAGATGACGGCAACGGCCGCGAGCGCAACCAGGAACCCAGTATGTACCCGAAGGCTCGTCCCTGGGATCAGCCGTGGATAGAGGGCAGAGTCAGGCAGGATCGGGCTGATCGGGTCGTTGCGACCTTCACGCTGGAAGAATTCCTGGCTCAGTAGATATCCCAAGAAGTAGAGCGCGATGTAGTTGAACATGATCGTCACGATGACCTCGTGCGCCCCGGTTCGAGCCTTGAGGAATCCGACCAGACCCGCCCAGAACGCACCGAAGACCATCGCGGCCGCGACTGATACGACCAGGTGCAATCCCGAGGGAAGGGCGATGGCGAAGCCGACAAAGCCGCCGCCGATGGCCCCGAAGGTCATCTGTCCGAGAACGCCGATGTTGAACAGTCCGGCCCGGAAAGGCACGGCCACGGCCAAGCCCGCCAAGATCAAGGGTGCAGAGACCGTGAGCGTCTCGGACAGCGGGCTGAAGGCACGCTCCCACTTCCCGGCCCGCAGCGCATCGAGGTTGACCGTGGCCCCTTGGAGCAGCGCAGAGTAGGCGGCGCTGACCGAGTGCCACACGGCCGAGAACGTCGCCGATGGATCCTGGAAGAAGTACTTGGAGGCGTCGATCACATTGGGGGAGGAAACCGCGATGAGGATCGCCCCGATGACGAGAGCGAGCACCACCGCGAGGAGTGAGGTGACGATGTTCGCCCGCAGGACTGATCCGCGGATGTCCTCGAGGACCTGGCCGTCCTCCGGCTCAGGCGCCGCGTCGGCAGGCACCTCGACATCTGCCCCACTCATGCGCCGTCTCCCCCGCCTGCGCTGGCCCCGGCCATGAGCAGCCCCAGCTGATCGCGCGGAGTCGAAGGGGGAACGACTGCCACGACTCTGCCGCGATACATGACCGCGATCCGGTCGGCCAACGCGTAGACCTCGTCCAGCTCGCTCGACACGATGATCACGGCGGTCCCCTCGTCTCGGGCACGCACGATGCGTTGGTGAACGAACTCGATCGAGCCGACGTCCAACCCCCGCGTCGGCTGGGACGCCACGAGTGCCCGCAGTGGCCGGGACATCTCGCGCGCCAGCACAACCTTCTGCTTGTTCCCACCGGACAGGCTGTCGGCCGGGCTCCGCGCACTTCCGGCGCGAACGTCGAACTGTTTGACGAGGACGGAGCCGTTCTCCTCGATCGCCTTGAGGTCGAGGATCCCGCGCTTGCTCCACGGTTCGCGATCGATGACGTCGAGGACGAAGTTGTTCGCGAGGCTGAAGGAACCAACGAGGCCGTCGAGCTCACGATCCTCGGGAACGAACCCGATGCCGCGCTCGAGGATGTACCGCGTTGATCTCCCCAGGAGCTCGTGACCGTCCAGCGTCAGGGATCCCTCGACCCGATCCGCCAGGCCGACCATCGCCTCAGCGAGCTCGGTCTGACCATTTCCCTGGACGCCGGCGATGCACAGGATTTCGCCGGCTCGAACGTCAAAGCTCACGTCGTCGACGACCGCCCGGTCGTTCGCTCCATAGACCATGAGGTGTTTGACGGCCATCACGACATCTGCCGGTGTCGCCTCATCCTTGTCGACCGTGAGGCTGACGCTGCGGCCGACCATCAGCGAGGCCAGCTCCGAAACCGGCGTGTCCGGGGAGACCGATTCCGCAACGACCTTGCCCCGACGGATGACCGTGATGACATCCGCGACGTCCTGCACCTCACGCAGCTTGTGCGTGATGAACACGATGCTCTTCCCCGACTCCTTGAGCTCGCGGATGATGCCCAGCAGCTCGTCGGTCTCCTGCGGGGTCAGGACCGCGGTGGGCTCATCGAGGATGAGGCACTGCGCGTCACGCGTCAGCGCCTTGAGGATCTCCACCCGCTGCTGAACCCCGACCGGTAGGTCCTCGACCACCGCAGACGGGTCGACTTCGAGGCCGTATCGCGCGGACACCTCCCGGACCGCCTCTTCGGCCTCGGCTGAGCGGAGAACCCCTAACCGGCCGACCCGCTCGTCGCCGAGCTCGACGTTCTGCGCCACCGTGAATACGGGAACCAGCATGAAATGCTGGTGGACCATGCCGATACCAGCGGCGATGGCGTCGGCCGGGCTCCGGAAGTTCTGCGGCTCGCCGTCGACGAGGATCTCGCCATCGTCGGGTTGGAGAAGCCCGTACACGATGTTCATCAGGGTGCTCTTCCCAGCTCCGTTCTCGCCGAGAATCGCGTGAATCTGGCCGGGCTGCACGTCGAGGGTGATCGCGTCGTTGGCTAACAGATCACCAAACCGTTTGCTGACCCCGCGGAGCTCGAGACGCATCAGGACCTCCTCGACCTCGGGTGGGTGACAGCTGCGGTCAGCCCCGACAAGTCGGCGGCCCCCAGTCCCGGCACGATAGCGCGCCAGGCCTGGGGGCCGCTGAGTCTTGTCAGGTCACGGCTTGACCGTAATGGTCCCGTCGATGATCTGCTGCTTCAGCGTGTCGATCTCGTCCTTCAGCTCCTGAGGGACCTGGGACTCGAAGTCGTGATAGGGCGCCAGCTTGGTGCCGTCGTTGGCCAACGTGCCGACGTACAGCTCATTGCTGAACGTGCCGTCAACGCCTTCTTGGACCACCGTCTCGACCGAGGTGTCGAGGCCCTTCTGCACCGAGCTGAGGAACACGTCGCAGTATTGCTCCGCGCTCACGCAGCCATCGGTGTCGACCCAGATGACGCTGACCTTGCCGTTGCTGGCCTGGGCGGCCGCGGCGGTGCCGAGACCGACAGGTCCTGCGACGGGCAGGATGATGTCAGCGCCCTGCTGGATGAAGTTGTTGGCGATCTGCTTGCCCTTGTTCTGGTCGTCGAAGCCACCAGCGTAGGTCCCCTTCTTCGGGTCCTTCGGGTCCCAGCCGAGCACCTTGACGGTCGTGCCCTTCTCCTTGTTGTAGTACTCGACCCCTTGGTAGAAGCCACTCATGAACACCGTGACCGTCGGGATCTCTAGGCCGCCGTAAGTCGCAACGGTGCCGGACTTTGTCATGCCCGCCGCGAGGTAGCCGCCGAGGAAGGCGGACTGCTCGGTGGCGAACACGATGCCCTTGAGGTTGTCCGGGGCGCTCTCATAGGCGTAGTCGACGATCGCGAAATCGATGTCCGTGTTGGCCTTGGCCGCTGCTTCGGTGGCATCGCCGAGGAGGAAGCCCACGGTCACGATCATGTTGCAGCCCTGGGCCACAGCCTGGTTGATGTTCGGCTGATAGTCAGCGTCGGTCTTGCTCTCGAGGGCTACGGTCTTAAGCCCGAGGTCACTTACCGCGCGGTCGAGGCCTTCCTTGGCCGACTGGTTGAACGAGCGGTCATCGAAGCCACCGGCATCGGAGACCATGCACGCGGTGTAGTCGACGCTGGGAGTTGTTGGTGACGTTCCGTCACCTGGCGAGGTGCTCGAGGGCGAACTGCCACAGGCAGCCACCGCAAGGGCAGCAACCGATGCTGCTGCCGCGATCTTTATCACCCTGAACAAGGGCGTTCTCCTTCCGGGTCGCACCCTGGCCATTGCCGGCGCGTTCGCGCCACCCTATGCCGCAGGAGGGCTCCCCCGAACCACGCCCGGTCAGGTTGGCCAAGTCGTTACGAGAACGTGAGCCTGATCAAGTTCTAGCTGACTCATGAGTCAGCTAGAACGTGTCGGGAGGCACATAGGTGCCCCAAACGTCGCGGAGCGCGTGAGAGACCTCGCCAACCGTGGCCTCAGCTGCAAGGGCCGCCCGCATCGGGGGCAGGCAGTTGTCGCTGCCGCTCGCGGCGTTCTTTAGCGAGTCCAGGCAGCGCCGTACCTCAGCGGAGTCCCGCCCCGCCCGCAGCTCGGCCAGCCGCTTGGCCTGTTGCTCCTCGATGAGCGGGTCGACCCGCAGCGGTTCGTAAGCGTCCTCGGTGTCGAGAGCGAATCGGTTGACCCCGACCACGACCCGCTCGCCCGAGTCCACCTGTGAAGTCACAGCGTAGGCCGAGCGCTCGATCTCGGCCTTCTGGAAACCAGTCTCGATGGCCGCAACAGCACCCCCAAGGTCCTCGACCCGGCCCATCAGCGCCCGGATCGCCTCCTCCAGGTCGTCGGTCATCGACTCCACGACGTAGGAGCCGGCAAACGGGTCGACCGTCGCCGTGACGTCGGTCTCGAAGGCCAGCACCTGCTGGGTCCGCAGAGCCAGCCGCGCGGACTTCTCCGTCGGCAGCGCAAGCGCCTCATCGAAGGAGTTCGTGTGCAGCGACTGGGTCCCGCCGAGCACCGCCGCAAGCCCTTGGACCGCGACGCGCACGAGGTTGACCTCGGGCTGCTGAGCCGTGAGCTGGACCCCGGCCGTCTGGGTGTGAAAGCGCAGCTGCCAAGACTTGGGGTTCTTCGCCCCGAACTCCTCGCGCATCACGTGCGCCCAGATCCGCCGGGCGGCGCGGAACTTCGCGACCTCCTCGAGCAGCGTGGTCCGCGACACGAAGAAGAACGCCACCCGTGGGGCGAAGTCATCGACGTCCTGACCCGAGGCGACCGCGGCTCGGACGTACTCGATCCCGTTGGTCAGGGTGAAGGCGATCTCCTGTGCGGGTGTCGCTCCGGCCTCGGCCATGTGGTAGCCGGAGATGGAGATGGTGTTCCAGCGCGGGAGCTCAGCGCGGCAATAGCTGAAGATGTCCGTGATGAGTCGAAGCGACGCCTGCGGCGGGTAGATGTAGGTCCCGCGGGCGATGTACTCCTTGAGCACGTCGTTCTGGATGGTCCCGTTCAGACGCTCACCGGCGACGCCCTGCTCGGCACCGACGAGCTGGTAGAGGCACAGGAGTACGGCCGCCGGTGAGTTGATCGTCATCGAGGTCGACACCTCGTCCAGCGGGATCCCGCCGAACAGGGTCCGCATGTCGGCCACCGAGTCGATGGCGACGCCCACCTTGCCGACCTCGCCGTGAGCGATCACCTCGTCAGAGTCGTACCCCATCTGCGTCGGCAGGTCGAAAGCCACCGACAAGCCGGTGGTTCCTGATGCGAGCAGGTGCTTGTAACGCGCGTTGGACTCAGTCGCCGTCCCGAAGCCCGCGTACTGGCGCATCGTCCACGGCCGGCCCGTGTACATGCTCGGATGGACGCCACGGGTGAAGGGAAACTCACCCGGCTCTCCGAGCCGGGTCACCGGGTCCCAGTCACTGAGCGCGTCAGGACCGTAGACGGCCTCGATCGGTAAGTCTGACTCGGTGCGCCGTTCCGCCACGGGACGACTCTAGGCGCTGCGCCGCCCGTTCCACTTCTCGTCGGCGTGCTCCAGCGCCTCACCCACGATGTCGACGATGCGGTCGAGCAGCTCCCGGTCGGCGACCAAGGGCGGGGACAGCTGGATCACCGGGTCGCCGCGGTCATCGAGACGACACAGCAGACCCAGGGCGCTCATTCGTTCGGAGAGCACCTGCCGCAGCAGCCAGTCGGCCTCATCGCCCTCGAAGGTTTCCTTGGTCTCCCGGTCCTTCACGAGCTCGATGGCCCAGAAGTAGCCAGCGCCACGGACATCTCCGACCAGCGAGATCCGGTCGAGCTCGTGAAGCCGCTTCTCGAGGAATCCTTCGTTGGACCGCACGTGCTGCGGGATCTCCTCGCGCTCGTAGACGTCCAACGCCGCACCGGCGATAGCCGTCGCCAGCGGGTGTCCCCCGTAGGTGAGACCGTGCATGAACATCGAGCCGCTGATGAAGGGTTCCGACACCCGATCGTTGACGAGCACTCCACCCAGCGGGGCGTAGCCGGCCGTGGCGCCCTTGGCGAAGGTGATCATGTCGGGTCGCGCGTCGTAGCGCATCGAGCCGAACCACTCGCCGACCCGGCCGAAAGCCGTGATGACCTCGTCGGCGACGAGCAGGATCCCGTATCGGTCACAAAGCTCCCGCAGCCCCGGCCAATAGCCGCGTGGCGGGGTGAAGCAACCGCCGGAGTTTTGTACGGGCTCCGCGATGAGCATCGCGACCTGGTCCGGGCCCTCGAAGTAGATGGCGTCCTCGATCTCCGCGAGGAGGGCCGCGGTGAACGCGTCCTCGTTGTCGCCTTGCGGGTGTCGATAGGCGTTGGTGTTGCTGACGAAGTGGACCGGAACGCCAAGCGGTTCGAAGGGCCAACGGGCCTCGGGGATGCCGGTGAAAGACAGCGCGCCCAAGTGAGTGCCGTGGTAGGCCACCCGTCGCGAGATGGCCTTGCGGCGCTGCGGCTGGCCGTTGGCGGCATGCCATTGGCGGGCCAGCTTCCATGCGCTCTCGACCGCCTCACCCCCACCACTGGTGAGGAATGTCCGGTTAAGGCCCAGCGGGGCAGCCTTCTCCGCAAGCCGCGCCGAAAGGTCGGCGGCCGACGGATGGGTGACGACCCAGGACGGGGTGAAGGCAAGTTCGGCGAGCTGCGCAGCGCCGGCCGCACCGATCTCCGCGCCGTAGTCATGACCGAGGTTGGTGCAGTAGAGGCCGGACAGGCCGTCGATGACCCGGCGGCCGTCGTGGTCGATGACGTAACAGCCGTCACCCTTCACATAGACGGGTACGTCGCCGGAGCCGTACTGGCTCCAGTCGGTGAAGTGCAAGAGCATGTGGTCGCGGATCTCGCGCTGGACCTGGGCGCGCCGCTCCGGTTGCAGCCCGCTGGGCATGGATCTCAGTCTCCCTCGTCGATTCATCCTGAACGATGGTTCAGTTGGTCCCTGACCCTACACCCGTTCGAACCCCGCGCTCAGGGTTGGCGCATTCAGCTCGAAAGCAGCAGAGGTCAGCCAGAGCGCCTGCATCCGCTCGGGGCTCATCGATTCGTCCTCCAGGGCCAGCTGGATGGCCAGTCCGTCCATCAGGCTGGCCAGGCGCACCGTCGTCGCGTCGAGGTCGGAGGAACGAAAGTCACCGCTGGCGACACCCTCATCGATCGCCGCGCGCAGGCACGCCCGCCACCGCCGATCGAGCTGCTCGCGCGCGGTGCGCGCGGCGGGGTCGCGCAAGGCCCGCACCCACAGCTCCAACCAAAGGATCCAGTCACCGACCGCGGGACCCGACCCGGCGCCCAGCTCAGCCATGTGCCGCAGCTTGTCGCACGGGCCATCCGTGGCTGCTAGATCGCGTTCGAGGTCGTCGTAGAACTCGTCCTCCAGCGCGGTCATCGCTTCATCCATCGCACCCGCGAGGGAGGAGAAGTGGTAGAGCACGAGCCCCGAAGACGTCCCGGCCGCCTGGGCGATGTCGGCGACCCTGGTGCCGGCGTAGCCGCGTTCGCGCAGCACCTCGACGACGGCGGAGAGGATCCTGCGACGCCGCTCCTCTGGTGCCTTGGCGGCGATATCCACGACCTGCTCCTTAACTGCCGCGCATGGCTGGCTTGACGCACTCCTGAATGCGCATTCAGGATACTCCTGCGGCTCCGCACCATCATCCCCGACGCGGACCGTTGGAGGTCCGTGTTATGCCATCTGTCCCGATGACTGGCCTATCTGCCGGGCTCAGCGCCGATCAGGCGGCGCTCGCGCAGCGGGCCGCCGAGTTTTGCCGCGACGTCGTCATGCCGGTCGAACTGGAGTCAGAGCTGGCCGGCGGGCCGATCTCGGCGGACAGCCAGCAGCGGATCCGAGCAGCCGCGCTGGACGCAGGTCTGCAGGGCGGTCTCCACCGCACCGAGGACGGTGGCAACTCCTGGAGCACCCTTGAATGGTTTCTCGTCGAAGAGGCCTTCGGGCGTACGACGAACGCGGTCAGCTGGTATGTGCCCGGCGCCTACAACGTCTGGCGCGCGGCCAGCCCCGAGCTCAAGGCCAAGTGGTTGCACCCAGCCCTGCGTGGCGAGCTGCACGATGCCTACGCCGTGACCGAGGCTGGCGCCGGTTCGGACCCGAGCATGATGCAGAGCACTGCCACGAAGATCGACGGCGGATGGTTGATCAACGGCGAGAAGTGGTTCGTGACCTTCGGCGACGTCGCAGCTGTCATCGTCGTGAACGCCTGGGCCATGCCCGACGGCCCCGACGGTCCGCGCGTGTCCACGTTGTTCGCCGTGCCGGCCGACACCGAGGGCATCAGCGTGGTAGCCAACCCGGCGTTCACCCACAACTATCCCCACGGCCATCCGACCCTTCAGTTCACCGACGTGCGGGTCAGCGACGCCGACGTCATCGGTGACGTCGGGGCCGGAGACGACCTCCAGCGTGCGTGGTTCGTGGAGGAACGCATCGGCATCGCCGCACGGTGCGGCGGAGCCATGCAGCGGTTGCTCCAGGAGTCCGTCGACTGGGCCGTGCATCGCGAGCAGGGTGGAGGGCGTCTGATCGACCACCAAGGCGTGTCCTTCCCGCTGGCTGACTCTGCAGCCGACGCAGCGGCCGGACGTCTGCTCGCCCTCGACGCCGTACGGCTGGTCGACGCCGGCGCCGATCCCAAGCTGGTCCACGGCAAAGCCGCCATGGCCAAGCTGTTCTGCACCGAGGCGGCCTACCGGTGCGCTGACCGAGCGGTGCAGGTCTTCGGCGGACGGGGCTACATGCGCACCACGGCGGCCGAGCGATTCTGGCGCGAGCTTCGGGTGGACCGGATCTGGGAAGGATCCACCGAGATCCAGCGGCTGATCGTTGCCCGCGCACTGGAGAAGCGCGGCGTCACGACGATGCTCACCTAGGGTCATCGACTCAATGGACCTCTCGCGTTTGCTCGCGCCGCGCAGCATCGTCGTTGTCGGCGCAACAGACCGGCCAGCCTCCTACGGCGGTCAGACGACTCGCAACCTCAAGCTGGCGGGCTTCGACGGTGCGTTGCTGGGCGTCAACCCGGGACGTAGCGAGGCGCACGGCATCCGCTGTGTGCCGACCCTGGCCGAGGCGGCCGCCGAGATGAGCTGCGCACCCGATGCCGTGGTGCTGGCCACCCCTGCCTCCGGAGTTCCGCACCTGGTGGACGAGGCGGGCACGCTGGGTGCTGGTGGGGTAGTGGTCTATGCGGCGGGCTTCGCCGAGGCGCCCGGAGAGGAGCGCGGACCGCAGCTGCAGGCCGAGCTCGTAGCGGCCGCTGCCCGGCACGACCTCCCGGTGATCGGCCCGAACGGCAACGGGCTGGTCGCCGTCCACGGTCGAGCCCCCCTGTGGGGAGACGCAGTCACCCTGCGCCAACCGGGCGGCATCGCCCTGATCACCCAGAGCGGCAACGTCGGCGTGAACGCGCTTTCCCTCACCACCGGGCCCCGCTTCCACACGGTGGTCTCCGTCGGCAACCAAGCTGTTGTCGACTCCGCGACCGTCCTGCACCACCTGGCCGGCAGCGACGGCGTTCGCGTGGCAGCGCTGTATCTCGAGTCCGACGGGGACGGCGTACGGCTGGCCGAAGCGTTGGGCCGCTGCCTGGATGCGGGCGTGCGAGTGGTTGTGCTCAAGGGCGGCCGCTCGGAAGCGGGACGCGCGGCCGGGGCGGCCCACACGGCGTCGCTCGCGGGCGACGCTCGTGTTTTCGAAGCCCTGCTGCGAGAGGCCGGAGCCATCCGTGTGGACGACCTCGCCGAGCTGCTCGCGGTGGCCGAGGCGCTCGACCGCCCGCCGACCGTTCGTCGCTCTGGAGCGGACAAGTTGGCCGTCGTGACGTGCTCCGGTGGGGATAGCGCGATGGCCGGCGACCTCGCGACAGACCTAGGCATCGGCTTGGCCGATCTCAGCAGCGATACCCGGCGACGGCTGCGCGCTGTGCTCCCCTCGATCGCAACCGTCGTCAACCCGCTGGACCACACCAACGCGGTCTTCGGGGACGCGGACGCTGTTGCTGAGATCGTCGAGGTGCTTGCAGGTGACCCGCAGGTCGGCGTCATGCTCGCGCTGCAGGACCAGCCCATCGACCTGCCCGAGGATGCAGCAGACCAGTGGTACAGCACCCTCGAGGGGGATGTGCGCGGCTGCGCAGCGGCCGACGTACCCATCGTCATCGCTTCGACGCTTCCCGAACACCGACCCGACCGTGACGGTGCCCTGGGCGGGCTACGCGTGGGCCTGCTCGCGGCCAACGCCCTCGTTGCACCGGTCGCACCTGACGGCACGCGATTATGGGCGATAGCTGGCGCCGCCCACGCAACCAGCTCCTCAGCGGCCGCCTACCTACCCGAGTCGACGGCGAAGGCTCTGCTGCGGGAGGCGGGTATTCCCGTCCCCGCTGGCTGCGTCGTCGACGATCCAGAAGCGGCAGCCGACGTGTCCAACACCCTGAACTGGCCGGTCGTGGTCAAGGCGGAGCATCCCGACCTCTTGCACAAGAGCGACATCGGCGCTGTGGCCCTGGGCCTCACCGACGCCGAGGCCGTGCGCCGCGCCGCGTCGCAGGTCCTGCGGGTGGCGCCTGGCGGTTCGAGGGTGCTAATCGAGGAAATGGCCGACCCTGGCCTGGAGATGATCGTCGCTGTCCATCGCGACGGCGTCGTCCCTGTCCTTGCCATCGGGTTGGGCGGCCTGTGGGCGGAATCGCTCGACGACGTCGCGCTCATCCCGCTGCCAGCGACGGCTGCGGATGTCGCTCGCGTGCTTCGCACCTTGCGGGCCTATCCAGTCTTGGCCGGAGAACGCGGCGGGGAACCCTACGCCATCGATGCCTTGGCCCAGCTTGCATCAGCAGCTGGTGAGCTCCTGCTTGCCAAGCAGTGGTCGCTCATCGAGCTGAATCCCGTCCTGGTGACCCGCAACGGACGAGACCAGGCTGGAACGGCAACTGCTGTCGATGCAGTCGTGCGCACCTGACTTCCACGCCTGACTTCCTGACCGACCTACCCGCAGACCCGACTACCCGCAGGTACTCTGATCGCCGCCATGAACCGCCTCCGCCCAAGCGCCGCTGCGCTGGTGACCGCGTTCCTCGCGCTGTCGCTCACCGTCGCGCCGACCTCGTCCGCAGTCGCCAGCGCGGGTCTTCGAACCGCGAACAACACCCCGCCCATCGGCGGTCCGGAGCTCGTCGGTCGAAAGGTCCACGTGGTCTACGGCCCCGACGCGGCCCCGCTCCCCCCGATTGCAGCCGCGTCGTGGGTGCTTGCCGACCTCACGACCGGCGAGATCCTCGCAGCCAAGGCACCCCATCTCCAGCGCCCGCCGGCCAGCACTCTCAAGACGCTCACGGCCCTGACGCTGATCCCGCGACTCGATTCCACGGCGGTCTACGAGAGCACCTGGTCAGACGTCAGCGTGATCGGCAGCCGCGCCGGAATGATCGACCAGGCGCCCTACACGATCGAGGACCTCTTCTACGGACTGCTTCTCCCATCGGGCAACGACGCCGCCCGAGCGTTGGCGCACGCCAACGGAGGGGTGGCCAAGACCGTGGCCCAGATGAACAAGCAGGCTCGACACCTGCAGGCTCTTGACACGGTCGCCAAGACACCGCATGGACTCGATACGCCAGGACAGGTCACCTCGGCCTATGACCTAGCCCTGATCGCGCGGGCTGCGCTGCAGCTCGAGGACTTCCGCACCTATGTGTCGGCGCAGCACTACGCGTTCCCTGGCCTGATGCCCAAGAAGAAGGCCAAGAAGCGACCGACCTTCGAGATCTGGAACCAGAACCCGTTGATCGCGGAGAGTTATCGCGGGGCCATCGGTGTGAAGACGGGCTATACGACGCTGGCCGGACGCACTTTTGTCGGTGCGGCCTCCCGGAAGGACCACTCGCTGGTCGTCACCCTGATGGGCATCCGGGAACCGACCACGACCGCGGCCCGCTCGCTGCTCAACTGGGGGTTCGCTCAGCAGACCAACGTCACGCCCGTGGGGACACTGGTGGCGCCGGTCGAGGAGTCGCCGGACTCAGCACCTGTCCCACAAGCCGATTCACCGGTCAACGCGGCGGCCCCTCTGAGCGCAAGTGTCGCCGACGGGACGGCCTCGCGGTCGTGGCCCGGACTACCGATCGTCGGTGCGCTTCTCGTCCTGGCGGGACTCGCTATCGGTGCTCTCGCCGTTCGCAACCGCCGCCGTGACGCCCGCGGTCGAGCCCGGCTCATCGATGCTGCCCGGCGGGCTCGGTAAGAACGGTTCGCCCAGCCCAGGGTCATCGGCCACCGCTACCCAGGTGGCAACGACGAGCACCCACTTGGCCGTCAGGTTTATCCAGATCAACAGGCCGATGGTGACTGCGAAGACGCCGTAGATGGGGTTGCTCAGGGAACGAGCAACGATGTAGGTCGCACCGAGTCGGAGCACCTCAAGACCCAAGGCTCCGATGATCGCGCCCGGAATCAGGTGCCGCCAGGGAATCGAGTGGCGGGCCAGGCGAGTCATGATGAGCATCAGCACAACCGTGGTCGCCAGCACGGACACGGCCAAGGCTCCGACTCGCAGCAGCAGGTCCGCCTGGCCCAGGTTCAGCCACTCGGTCAGCCAGTTCGCCGACGTCGAGGTGATCGTGGACAGCACGATCGAGCCCAGCAGGACCACACCGAGCAGCGCGAGAAGCCCCAGATCCGCAAGCACGCGACGGACGATCGCGCCCTTGGGTGGTTCCCCTCCGCTGACGAGGAAAAGTGCCTCGCGCAACGCCTCGATGAAGCGCACTCCTGCATAGAGGAAGAAGCAAAGACTGATCACCCCAAGGCCGACCGCCGCGCGCTGGAGCTGGTCAAGGATCTGGGGGGACAGGCCGAGGGCGCCAGACTGGTCGTCCAACGAACCAACGACCGCGTCGTCGAGCTGAGGAATGTAGCGCGACAGCATGCCGAGGATGGCAAAACCCAAAGCAGCCAACGGAAAGACCGCGAGGAAACCGTAGTAGGTGAGAAAGGCGCCGAGTCGACTGATGCGGGCCTCGACATAGCGGGCGGCAGTGCGCCAAAGCCGGGCCAGGAGCGGTCGAGCAACGGCGTAAGACGCGGCTCGCGCCTGAAGCTCGACCACTCGCGCGGCGCGAGAATCCCCGCTCACGGCCCGCCCGAGGCGCCGAGCGGGAAGTCGCGCTGCGGCTGCCAAACCCCGTCGATGTGCTCGAACAAGCAAAAGCTCGTGACCCAGAACTCGGCCGTGAAGGTCGCGAGAGTCTGAAAGGCCAGATCCAGTGCCGCGTCATCGAGGTCGTGGGCCACCGTTACGTGTGGGTGGTAGGGAAAGGTCAGCTCGCGCGAGAGCAAGCCCGATCGCACACGACGCTCAAGCCGTTCGCAGCTGGAGATGCCGCGGATCAGCTGCACGAACACCACTGGGGAGACCGGCCGAAACGTCGCGGTACCGCGAAGCTCGATCTCGAACGCCGCTTCCTGCGCGGCGACCGCGCTCAGGTGCGCCTCGATCTCGGGGAGCAGCGAGGCGTCCACCGTCACCGGTGGCAGCAAGGTGACGTGGGTCGGGATCTTCCTCGCCAAAGGGTCCCCGAAGCTCTCCCGGTGAGCTTGCAGCCGCGAGCCGTACGGCTCCGGGATCGCGAGCGCAACCCCGATGACCCGCGCCTGCGGCGCGCGCTCCGGGGAGATGGACTGCGGCGCGCTCACTGGGTGGTTGAGCGCAAGAAGCCGACCCGTTCGTACACCTGCGCGAGCGTGGGCGCCGAGACGGCGCGGGCCTGCTCAGCGCCCCTGGCAAGGATCCGGTCGAGCTCCCCAGGATCGTCGAGCAGGGCCAACGTCTGGTCGCGGAACCCCCCAACCACGTCGGTGTAGACCTCGACGAGCTCCTTCTTGAGGTCTCCGTAGCCTCGCCCCTGGAAGTCACGTTCGAGATCGGGGAGCGAGCGGCCCGACAAGGCCGAGAGCATGGTCATGAGGTTGCTGACTCCGGGTTTGGTGGCCGGGTCGTAGATGATCTCCCGACCGGTATCCGTCACCGCAGCCATGATGCGCTTGCGCGCAACCGACAAATCGTCAAGCAGCCACAGGCAGCCGCTGCCGCCGATGCTCTTCGACATCTGTTTGTCGGGCACCTGCAGGTCATAGATCTTCGCGGTCGCCTTCATGATGTAGGGCTCGGGCACGACGAAGGTTTCGCCGAAGCGCGTGTTGAACCGCTGGGCCAGATCACGCGTCAGCTCGAGGTGCTGGCGCTGATCCTCACCGACAGGCACCTGGTCGGCCTGGTAGAGCAGGATGTCGGCCGCCATCAAAACGGGATAAGTGAACAACCCGACACTGGCCGAGTCGGCCCCTTGCCGAGCGGCTTTGTCCTTGAACTGAGTCATCCGGCTGGCCTCGCCGAAGCCGGTGATGCAGCCGAGCACCCAGGCCAGCTCGGCGTGTTCTGGCGCCTGGCTCTGCAAGAACAGCACCGATCGATCCGGATCGACGCCGCCGGCAAGATACTGCGCTACCACCGCGCGAGTACGCGCACGAAGGACCTCCGGGTCGTGCCCTGCGGTGATCGCGTGCAGGTCGACGACGCAGTAGAACGCGTCGTGGTCCTCCTGCAGAGCCACCCACTGCACGAGCGCCCCGAGGTAGTTCCCGATGTGCAGCGAGTCAGCCGTGGGCTGCATGCCGGAGAAGACGCGGGGACGCGGAGCTGATGAATCGGACACGTCGGACATTCTGGCCTACGCCGTCGGTGCCGGAGGGTCCCCCTCAGCAGACTCATCGGCGACCGCCTCCGCCGAGGCGGCAACTGCCACGCGCGCGATGCGCCGCCCGTCGAGCTCGAGGACCTCAAATCGGTGGCGGACGGCCTCCACCGCATCACCGACCGACGGGACGCGGCCGAGTCTGGACACCAGGAAGCCGGCCACGGTCTCGTACGGTCCTTCGGGGATCGCGAAGCCGACCTCGTCCTCGAAGTCCTCGAGGTTCAGCAAGCCCTCCACCTCGTAGGACCCGCCGAGCAGTCGACGGGTCTCGCCACCGATCTCGTCGTACTCGTCGCGGATGTCGCCGACGATCTCCTCGACAAGGTCTTCGAGCGTCACGATTCCGGCCGTGCCGCCGTACTCGTCGACCACGATGGCGAGATGAAAGCCGCCGGCCCGCATCTCCGACATGGCGGGGAGCACGCCCTTGGTCGAAGGCAGCAGAAGCACCTCGCGGACCAGATCAGCCACGCGCGTTGTCCGCGTGCCGACGTCCGGATCGAAAAGGTCGCGCACGTGCACGAAGCCAACGATCTCGTCGACCGACCCGCGCACCACGGGATAGCGGGAGTGCGGCTTGTCCCGGCATTCCTTGACCGCCCGCCCAACGGGCAAGGACGCGTCGAGGAAGTCGACCTCGGTCCGCGGGAGCATGACCTCGCGAAGCTGTCGGTCGGAGACGTCGAGGACCTCCGCCACGATGCGCCGCTCCTCGTCGCTCAGCGACTCGTTGGCCGTGACGATGTTGCGCAGCTCCTCTGTCGAGATGTCGTCGCGCTGCCGTGCGGGGTCTCCACCGACGAGTCGGACCACCAGATCGGTGGATTTCGACAACAGCCAGATGACCGGGCGCAGCACCCGCGCTGTGAACTCGACGATCGGCGCTACCGCCAGCGCGATCCCAGCGGCTCGCTGCAGGGCAAGCCGCTTGGGCGCCAGCTCACCGAGGACGAGGGAGAAGAACGAGATGACGACCGTGATCGACACCAACGAGACGGGTCCGGCAATCGAGCTGGGCACTCCCCAGCCGACCAAGACCGGCTCGAAGCGGTCGGTCAGGGTTGCCGCGCCCAGCGCTGCGGACAGGAAGCCGGCCAGCGTGACGCCCACCTGCAGAGCCGCCAGGAACGTGTTGGGCTGAGCGACCAGGCGTTGCACGGCCAGTCCCCGACGGCCCCGCTCGGCCAGGGAACGCACTTGGCTGTCGCGCAGCGAGATCAATGCCAGCTCGGAGGCGGCGAAGAAGCCGCCGATCAAGATGAACACCCCGATCAGCGCGACGTTGGCCCAGACGTCGCTCATGGAGGGGGAGCGTAGAGGATAGGGGCATGGTCGCCGCTCGACTGGACCCCATCGCGCGGTCCGCTGCCTTGCAGCGGATGGCGGATGAACCCTTCGACGTCCTGGTCGTCGGCGGTGGGGTCACCGGGGCGGGAGCGGCTCTGGACGCTGCCGCTCGTGGGCTGACGGTGGCACTGGTCGAGCAGCGAGACTTCGCCGCCGGAACATCCAGCCGGTCCAGCAAGCTGGTCCACGGCGGCCTGCGCTATCTCGAGCAGAAGGATTTCCGGCTCGTGCGGGAGGCCCTGCACGAGCGCCGGCAGCTCATCACCACGATCGCACCCCACCTGGTACGGCCTCTGCCATTCCTGTACCCCCTACGGCACCGGGTCTGGGAACGGGCCTACGTCGGAGCTGGAGTGACCCTGTACGACGCCCTGGCCGGCACCTCGGCAGCCGTACCCCGGCACCGGCATCTGTCCCGTACGGCTGCGCTGCGCCTGGCTCCGGGGCTGCGCGACGATGCCCTCACGGGGGCGATCCGCTATCACGATGCGCAGGTCGACGACGCACGCCACACGCTGGCCGTCGTCCGGACCGCGGCGGGGTTAGGAGCGGCGGTAGCGTCGGCGGCCCGGGTCACCGGCCTGCTCAAGCAGGGCGATCGAGTCGTTGGTGCGCAGCTGCTGGACACCGAGTCCGGCGCGGAGATCGCCGTGCGGTCAAAAGTCGTGATCGGCGCGGTCGGGCCCTGGACCACGGGCTTCGAGACGATGGCCGGAGTCCCGGATCCCGTGCAGGTGCGCACAAGCAAAGGCGTGCACCTGATCGTCCCGGGGCACCGGATCGAGGCCTCGAGCGCATTGATCCTGCGGACCGAGACCTCGGTGCTTTTTGTTCTGCCCTGGGGTCGCGACCGTTGGATGATCGGGACGACCGACACTCCCTGGGCGCTGGACCCTGACCATCCGGCAGTGAGCCGTGCCGACGTCGACTACCTGCTCGGCCAGGTGAACACCGTGCTGAGGGAGCCGCTCACCCCGCAGGACATCGTCTCGAGCTTCGCCGGCCTGCGGCCGCTGGTCGATCGGAGCGGCTTGACGGCGAGCCAGCTGTCTCGCGAGCACCTGGTGCGGCGCCCGCTGCCTGGCCTGGTAACGGTGACGGGCGGGAAGTACACGACTTATCGAGTCATGGCGGCCGATGCGGTCAACGCGGCCGCTCCGGACCTGTTGAGTGCGGAGAGCATGAGGACCGAGGGCAGGGCCACGGAGGTGGCTGGAGAGGCAGTGGACGACGCCGACGGCGGCGCTGAGCCACCCGCGCTTCCTCCGAGCAAGACGGCAGATCTTCCGCTGGTCGGCGCGGGCACCGCTTCGGAGGTCCGGGTGGCCGCTCAGCGGCACCCGACCGCTGAGTCGGTGGGCGCGGATGCGGTCCAGCGGGTGGCCGACCGGCACGGCATGCTCGCCGGTGATGTCCTCGATCTGGTCAGCGCCGATCCGTCGCTAGGTGCCCCGCTGCGGATGGCGCCGGGCTACTTGCGCGCTGAGGCGGTCTATGCGGCCACCCATGAAGGTGCCCGGGCTCTCGATGACGTCCTCACCCGCCGCACCCGAGCCTCCATCGAGGCAGTCGATCGTGGAGAGGCCGCCGCCACCGAGGTGGCTGACCTCGTGGGCGACGTGCTCGGCTGGGGGCCGTCGAGACGCTCCGAAGAAGTCGCCCGCTACCACCGACGCCTGGACGCCGAGCGGTTGGCTCGTGAGGAGCCCGACGACGTCTCCGCCGACCGGGTGCGCAGGGCCGTACGGGATCCACGTCTCAGTCCTGATTGACCGCATCCTTGAGTACGCTGTCCACGCGCACAACGATGCGGCCGGACGAGGGGGACCAACGCGTGACCGCCTGCCCAACATGTTCGGCTGAGGTGGCGCCCGGAGCTCGATTCTGCAGCTCGTGCGGAGCGGCGATCGCGCCGAGCTTCTGCGCTGAGTGCGCTGCCCCGCTCACCCCCGGCGCCCGCTTCTGCGGCGAGTGCGGCAGCCCGGTGAAGGCGGGCGGGGCCGCCGACGGTGCCCACGCCCAGCAGGTCGCGCCGGCAGCGCCGGTGGCCGAGCGTCGGGTGACCTCGGTGCTGTTCGGCGACCTGGTGGGATTCACCCCGCTGTCGGAGTCCCGCGACGCCGAGGAGGTGCGGGAGCTCCTTTCGCGCTATTTCGACGAGTGCCGCACGGTGATCGGCCGCTACGGCGGCACGGTGGAGAAGTTCATCGGAGATGCGGTAATGGCCGTGTGGGGCGTACCGGTGGCGCACGAAGACGATGCGGAGCGCGCGGTGCGCGCCGGCCTGGAGCTGGTCGCGACGGTGAGCGCGATGGGCGAGGACGTGGGAGCGGCCGGCCTGGCGATGCGGGTCGGAATCGTGACCGGTGAAGTCGCGGTGACGGTGGGCGCTACCGCCGAGGGCATGGTCGCCGGCGACGCGGTTAACACGGCCGCGCGAGTGCAGGCAGCGGCGGCTCCCGGTCAGGTGTGGGTGGACGAGACGACGCGATCGCTGAGCGCCGCGGCAATCGCCTTCGAAGACGTCGGGGTGCACACCCTCAAGGGCAAAGCCGAACCGCTGGCGCTGTGGTGCGCCGCCGAGGTCGTGGCAGATCTTGGCGGGGGGCAGCGTATCGACGGGTTGGAGGCGCCGTTCACCGGCCGCGCCACCGAGTTGCGTTTGGTGAAGGAGCTGTTCCACGCAACGGCAGAATCCGGGCGGCCGCGGTTGGTGGTCGTCGACGGAGAGCCTGGCATGGGCAAGTCACGCCTGGGCTGGGAGTTCGAGAAATACATCGACGGTCTGACCGCGGACACCCGATGGCACCGCGGTCGTTGCCTCTCCTACGGAGACGGGGTCGCGTTCTGGGCCTTGGCCGAGGCCGTACGCACCCGCCTCGGCCTTACCGAGGCCGATGCCGGCGCTGCCATCTCGGAGCGGCTGGAAGCCGGGCTCGTCGAGTACGTTGCCGAGCCGGAAGAGCGGGACTGGCTCCGCCCGCGCCTGGCCGTCCTGCTTGGCGCCGGGCCGTCGTCCTCGCTCGCCCGGGAAGATCTGTTCGCGGCTTGGACGACCTTCCTTGAACGGGTGGGCGCCGGCGATCCCGTGGTCTTTGTCATCGACGATGCCCAACACGCGGACGACGGGCTGTTGGATTTCCTCGACCACCTTCTCGACACCGCCCGGGCCGGGATCTTCGTGGTGGCGCTGGCTCGACCTGAGCTGCTGGCCGGCCGCCCGGCTCTGGGCGGCCGACGCGCCACTGTCGTCCACCTGGATGCCCTCGACGATCCCGCGATGAGCACGTTGATCGACGGACTGGTCTCCGGCCTGCCCGAGCCGGTGCGGTCGGCGCTGGTCGCCCGCGCCGAGGGCGTGCCCTTGTTCGCAGTCGAGACAGTGCGAGCTCTCATCGACCGAGACGCCGTCGTGCCCGTGGAAGGTCGCTACGTTGCGGCCGAGGGCATCGATAGCGCGCTCGACGCCATCGGCGCACCGGCCTCGTTGCATGCGCTCGTCGCAGCCAGGCTCGACGCCCTGACCGCCACCGAGCGCATCGTGGTCGCCGACGCCAGTGTCCTGGGCCTGGTGTTCACCCTGGACGGGCTCGCGGCGCTGACGCCCGACGGCATCGACGTCCTCGACGTGTTGGCCGCACTTCGGCGCAAGGAGATCATCAGCATCGAGACCGACCGGTTCGCCGCCGACCGCGGCAACTACCGGTTCGTCCAGTCCGTGGTCCGACAAGTGGCCTACAGCACCCAGTCGCGCCGGGATCGCAAGGCCAGGCATGTCGCCGCCGCTGACCACCTGTCCGCCCTGCCCGACGTCGGCGACGACCACGCCACCGTCATCGCCCAACATCTGCTGGACGCCCTCGACGCCTCCTCGACCACCGACCCCGACATCCCAGACCTCGCGGCTCGCGCCAGCGCCTTGCTCGAACGTGCTGCGCACCGCACGCGCTCGCTCGGATCACCGAGCGAGGCGCTCCGTCTCACCACCACGGCCCTCGCCCACAACGAGAACCTCACCGACCTGGCACGGCTCAACCAGCTGGCAGCCGAATGCGCCTTAGACGCAGGTCAGTACGACCAAGCCATCGTGCACGCCGCACACGCGACAGCCGGATATGACGAGCTCGATGATCCAGTTCGTGCCGGCGTCGCGGCTGGGGTCCACGCGCTTTCCATGATGCGACTGCGGGATTCCGCTGGTGCGCTCGCGATCGGCCAACCGCGCTGGGATGCACTCAGCGAGCTGCCGGACAGCGAGTCGGCGCTGCTCAGCCTCGCCCGCCCACTTGCGGCTGCATACGCCTCGCGTGGGGACGCCGATCGATCCGAGTTCTTCAACAAGCGCAGGCTCTTTCTGGCGGAGGCGGTCAACTCCCCCGCGGACTTGAGCGCCGCTCTGGGAAATCTCGGAACCGCATACGGCGTCGCGGGCGCCCCCCAGGCTGCGCTTGTCCTCCTTCGAGGAGCGGCGGTCATCGACCGTGAGCACAGCCGCCCTACCGATTTGGCATTCACCCTCAGCAACCTGACCAGCATGCTCTTCAGCCGCGACTTGCGCCAAGCACTCGACACGGGACGGGAAAGCCTAGAGGTGGCACGTCGCTCCGGCGTGCGGATGACGATCGACTTCGCCGGAGTGAACTACTCGCTGGCGTTGTGGACCGCGGGCGAACTTCGGGAAGTCGCGACCGTGTTGGTGCAGACAGCAGAAGGGGTCACGGACCCGTCCATCGAGGTGTCGATCAGGGTCATGTGGCGGTGGCTCAACGCTGCGATGGGTGATTTAGGTTCGCTGCATTCGAACTTCGACGGCGACCTGCCAGCGTTCGAGGACGAGAGCGATCTCGCCTGGTTGGGCAGCCTGGCGTTCGCGGGCGGCACGGTCGAAGATCCTCCCGACCTCGCTAGCTCAGCTGAGCAGTTGCTGCAGCACATCCTTGGGGCCGGTGGCCTCGGTGACGACTTCGTGCATCTGTGGCCACCGCTCGTGTCGGCTGCCCTGGCCGCCGGCGACACCGACCTCGCGGAGCGCCTCATCGAACCCGTGACGGCCACGCGGCCTGGCGTGGTCGCTACGCCGGTCCGGGCCCATCACCACAGGTTCAAGGCGTTGATCGGCGCCGCCCGAGGGGCAGATCCCAACGAGATCGAGTCCGACTTCCAGGCCGGCATCAACGGCATGCTCGAGTTCGGCGCCGTGGGTCTCGCCGCCCGAATCGAGGAAGAGTACGGCCGCTGGCTGCTCACCCAGCACCGCGCGACCGAGGCCGCACTGGCCCTCGATCACGTCCGCGCCGTCTACACAGAGATCGGCGCCGACGGCTGGCTCCGCGACCTGGAGGCCATCCAGCCCTCGGCCGTATCGGGATCAGTCCCCTCGTCCTAGCCGCAATGGGGTAATTCGCTGTGGCTATAGCCGCAGCGAATTACCCCATTGCCGCCTGAAGGTTGGTGTCGATGCTGGCCAGGAACTCCTGGGTGGTCTGCCACGGCTGATCGGGGCCGACGAGAAGCGCCAGGTCCTTGGTCATCGCACCGGACTCGACGGTCTCCACGCAGACCCGCTCGAGGGTGTGGGCGAAGTGCGACACCTCGGGGGTACCGTCCATCTTGCCGCGATAGCTGAGCGCCTGGGTCCACGCGAAGATCGAGGCGATCGGGTTGGTCGAGGTCGGCTTGCCCTGCTGGTGCTGGCGGTAGTGCCGCGTGACCGTGCCGTGCGCGGCCTCGGCCTCGACCGTCTTGCCGTCCGGCGTCATCAGCACCGACGTCATCAGCCCCAGCGAGCCGAACCCCTGCGCGACGGTGTCGGACTGCACGTCACCGTCATAGTTCTTGCAGGCCCAGACGTAGCCGCCCTCCCACTTCATCGCCGCGGCCACCATGTCATCGATGAGCCGGTGCTCGTAGGTGATCCCAGCCGCCGCGAACTCGACCTTGAACTCCGCGTCGAAGATCTCCGCGAACAGGTCCTTGAAGCGACCGTCGTAGGCCTTCATGATCGTGTTCTTCGTCGACAGGTAGACCGGCAGGTTGCGGTCGAGGCCGTAGCGCAGCGAGGCGCGAGCAAAGTCGCGGATCGAGTCGTCGAGGTTGTACATCGCCATCGCCACGCCTCCGCCAGGGAAGTCGAAGACGTTCAGCTCGATGGGCTCGGAGCCGTCCTTGGGCGCGAACGTCAGCGTCAGCGTCCCCTCGCCGGGAACGACCATGTCGGTCGCGCGGTACTGGTCTCCGAAGGCATGACGGCCGATGATGATCGGCTTGGTCCAGCCCGGCACCAGCCGTGGAATGTTGGAGATGACGATCGGTTCGCGGAAGATGACGCCACCCAGGATGTTGCGGATCGTGCCGTTGGGGGACTTCCACATCTTCTTGAGGCCGAACTCCTCGACGCGCGCCTCGTCCGGCGTGATGGTCGCGCACTTGACCGCGACGCCATGCCGCTTGGTGGCGTTCGCGGAGTCGATGGTCACCTGGTCGTCGGTGGCGTCACGATGCTCGATGCTGAGGTCGTAGTAGTCGAGGTTCACGTCGACGTAGGGGAGGATCAGCTGATCCTTGATGAACTGCCAGATGATCCGGGTCATCTCGTCGCCATCCATCTCGACGATCGTTCCCTGAACCTTGATCTTGCTCACGCCGTGGCGCTCCTGTCATCGGATTGGGGTACTTCGTGACGGCTCTAGCCGTCACGAAGTACCCCGTTGTTGGGGTGTGCGGTCAAATCAGGGCCAGCGAACGTACGGCTTCGCGTTCCTCGACGAGCTCGGCCACCGAGGCGTCGATGCGGGTCCGGGAGAACTCGTCGAGCTCGAGGCCCGAAACGATCTCCCAGGCTCCGTTGACCGAACGGCACGGGAACGACGACACGAGGCCCTCGGGCACGCCGTACGAGCCGTCCGAGGGCAACGCGCACGACGTCCAGTCACCTTCGGGGGTTCCGTTGACCCACGTGTGGATGTGGTCCACAGCCGCGTTGGCCGCGCTTGCCGCCGAAGACGCGCCTCGCGCCTCGATGATCGCCGCACCGCGCTTGGCGACCGTCGGGATGAACGTGTTCTCCAACCAGTCCTGGTCGTCCACGACCTCCGCGGCGGACTTCCCGCCGATCTCGGCCCTGAAGATGTCCGGGTACTGCGTCGCGGAGTGGTTGCCCCAGATGGTCATCCGGCCGATGTCGTTCACGGTGACACCGGCCTTGGTAGCCAGCTGCGACAGCGCCCGATTGTGATCGAGCCGGGTCATCGCGGTGAACCGATCGGCCGGCACGTCAGGCGCGTGCGAGGAGGCGATAAGTGCGTTGGTGTTGGCCGGATTGCCCACGACAAGGACGCGTACGTCGTCCGCGGCACCCGCGTTGATCGCCTCCCCCTGTGGCTTGAAGATCCCCCCGTTGGCCGACAGCAGGTCGCCGCGCTCCATCCCCGCGGTGCGCGGCCTGGCCCCCACGAGCAGTGCGACGTTGACGCCATCGAAGGCCACTCGGGCGTCGTCGGTGATGTCGATGCCGGCCAGGAGCGGGAAAGCGCAGTCATCCAGCTCCATTCCGGTGCCCTCCGCCGCTTTGAGAGCCGGGGTGATCTCGAGCAGCCGGAGCCGCACGGGCACATCTGGTCCAAGCAGCTGGCCGGAGGCGATGCGAAAGAGCAGCGCGTAGCCGATCTGGCCGGCAGCGCCGGTGACAACAACATTGACTGGAGAGGAAGCCATGGCCGAAAGGCTACCGGCGAAGAGTCCTCCCGATTACGGGCCCTCTTGCCCCACCTGCAGAGCGAGCCTCAGCCGGGAGGGGGGACAACGAGGGCCAGCACCGTCAGCCCGAGACCGAAGAATGCCAAGGTCAACACGTCGACGGTCTTGCCGCGAACGGCCAGCATCCCGACCCGGTCCGAGGGCAGGACGACTCGAAGCCATGCAGCGAACACCACCGACGCTGCGAGCAGGACCGTTCCGCGGCGGAAATGTCCAGAAGCGGCAACCGCAAGACCGGTGGCAATGCCGACGAGCACCACGACGATGGGCCACTGATTGCGCAGCACTACGGCCGCCCGTGTGGTCACGCTCAGACCACCGTCACGAGGCAGCCGCGGACCGCTCGGCAGCCTCGACGACGTTGGTGAGCAGCATCGCGCGTGTCATGGGACCGACACCACCAGGCATGGGCGCCAGGAAGGCAGCCACCTCCATGACCTCCGGCGCCACGTCGCCGACGAGCCCGGCAGCCGTACGGCTCACCCCGACGTCGAGCACCGCGGCGCCCGGCTTGACCATCTCGGCCTTGATCAGACCGGCGACGCCGACGGCCGCAACGACGATGTCGGCTCGCCGCGTGTGATCGGCGAGGTCACGCGTGCCCGTGTGGCACAACGTCACCGTCGCGTTCTCCTGGCGACGGGTCAGGAGCAGGCCCAGGGGTCGTCCAACGGTGACACCACGACCGACCACGCAGACGTCGGCGCCGGCGATGGTGACGTCGAAGCGGCGCAGCAGGTCCACGATGCCTCGGGGGGTGCAGGGCAGCGGACCTTCGGCGCCTAGCACCAGGCGGCCGAGACTGACCGGGTGCAGGCCATCGGCGTCCTTGGCTGGATCCATGGCCTCGAGCACCCGTTGGGCGTCGAGCCCTGCAGGGAGTGGCAGCTGCACGATGTAGCCGGTGCACGCGGGGTCGTCGTTCAGCTCACCAACCACCGCTTCGACATCGGCCTGCGAAGCCGTAGCTGGCAGCTCGACCCGCATCGAGGCGATCCCGACCTCGGCACAGTCGCGGTGCTTGCCGGCCACATAGCTGTGGCTTCCCGGATCGTCACCGACGAGGACCGTTCCGAGACCGGGGACGACCCCCGATTCCGCGAGTTTGGCTACCCGCTGGGTGAGGTCCTGCCGGATGGTTGCTGCGGCGGCTTTGCCGTCCATGATCGTCGCTGTCACGCCGCGATCCTGCCACGCCGGGAGGGGGCGTCAGCCCAGTGGTGGGTAGGGGCTGCGCAAGACGAACGCTGTTTCGCTCGGGCCGTGCTCGGTGAGCGAGTCGAGCCGCGCCTTGGCCTCGGTGAGCGTCGGGCGATGGCCAGACCTGACCCACCAGGCGACAACGGCCGGGCCGCCGAAGGGCAGGAACCACTCGCGGCGCCGGCGCAGGACACCGGCGTGCGTGTCGTCGTACATGAACGCCACCAGGGCTTCCACCGACTCCCACACCGACAGGTTCACGATGACGTCGTCGCCGAACGGGCGGATCGCGGTGGCATCGCCGGACTCGTCCTGAAGGCGCCAGACGAACCCCGGCGCTGCGTCGGCTTCGGCGTTGACCGGCGCCAGCCCGGCGATGAAGTCAGCCAGCTGCGGGCTGTCGAGTGGCGCCGCCAGGCGGGCGACATTGAGCTGAGCCAGCTGCCAGCCTGTCATCGGCCGACTCCGGCAGGGCTTCGGGGACGGCCAGCCGCGTAGGCGGCAGACAGCCCGGTCACGGCCACGCCGAGGATCAGCGTCAGGCTGACACCGACGCCCGGCACGGGCGCCAGCAGGTCAGAGGCAAGCGCGCCGACGAGCGAGCCGGCCGTGACGAGCAGGCTCAGCAGCAGCACCCCCAAGGGTCCGACCACGATCGTCGTCCCGAGGATGAACGCGAGACCGAGCAGACCCCCCAGCCACAGCACCGGCTTGTCCCAAGGCGCCGGCAACGCGCTCCAGCTGCTGCCCGTCGCGTAGGCGACGGTCAGGGCAACGGCCAGCGCGACGCCACCCACGACGAAGTTGACGAGCGCGCCCACCAACGGCTCCTCCGTGGCGACCGCCACCTGCCCGTTCAGCGCCGGCTGGACCCCGGTGACAGCACCAGCGACGAGGGCGAGCGCAAGGGCCCCCGTGGCGAAGCTCCCTGCAGAAAGCCGATCCGAGACCGCCACCGCCACCCCGACGACGGTCCCAACCGCGGCGACTACCCGTCGGCGGGTGATCGGCTGCCGACCACCGGGCCCAATCCCCGCGGCGTCCGTCGCGACGGAGGCCACCGTGTTCCCCGCAAAGATGATCACCGTGAACAGCGCAACCCCCAGCACGGGGACGACGATGCCCGTCGACGCGACGAACACCGCGCCGAACAGCCCACCGAGGAGATGCCACCAGCGCAGCCGACCGACGCGCAGCTGATGCGGCAGCGTGCGCAGGAACGCGCCGCGTGACCCGGGGCGGCCCAGCGTGAGCACGCTGATGACCAGCAACCCTGTGAACAGCGCCACCGTTGCAGCCAGCAGCCCGTTGCCGACCTGGATCGCCAGTTCACCGTTGATCCGACTCTGGGCGGCGCCGAGAGCTCCCGCAAGGACGGCGACAGCCATGGCCCAGACCGGCGGGTGGAGGGGCAGGGGTGGAACGGACCGATCAGTACCCGTCGAATCAGTACCAGCCGAGTCAGTACCCGTCGAATCAGTACCCGTCGAATCAGTACCAGCCGAGTCAGAACCAGCCGAGTCAGAACCAGCCGAGTCAGAACCAGCCGAATCAGTGGAAGAAATGGCGGGTTCCAGTGAAATACATCGTCACGCCCGCCGCCTCGGCGGCCGCGATGACCTCCTCGTCGCGCACCGAGCCGCCGGGCGACACCACGGCTCGCACCCCCGCCTCGGTGAGCACCTCGAGCCCGTCCGGGAACGGGAAGAAGGCATCCGAGGCCGCGACCGATCCCTTGGCCCGGCCGTCCCCGGCCCGGGCCACGGCGAGGCGAGCAGAGTCGACCCGGTTGACCTGGCCCATCCCGACACCGACCGAGGCCCGGTCGTTGGCCAGCAAGATCGCGTTGGACTTCGTCGAGCGACAGGCGCGCCACGCGAAGGCCAGGTCGACCAGCGTGGCTTCATCCGCTGCCTCCCCGCACGCCAGCGTCCAGGTGGCCGGATCGTCCCCCGGGGCGTCGACCTTGTCGATGGACTGCATCAGCAGCCCACCCGACACCGGTCGGATCTCAGCTCCCGAGCGAGCCGGTACGTCCGGCGCCACCAGGAGCCGAAGATTCTTCCGCTCGCGCAGGATCTGCAACGCCCCTTCCTCGAACCCCGGAGCGACGACCACCTCGGTGAAGACTTCGGCCACCTGCCGGGCCATCGCCTCCGTGACCGGTCGGTTGACGGCGATCACCCCGCCGAACGCCGACACCGGGTCGCAGTCATTGGCCTTGCGATGCGCCTCGGCCACGTCATCGCCGATCGCGATGCCACAGGGATTGGCGTGCTTGATGATGGCCACCGCCGGGGCCTCGTGGTCATAGGCCGCCCGGCGCGCCGCGTCTGCGTCGACGTAGTTGTTGTACGACATCTCCTTGCCGTGCAGCTGCTCCGCCTGCGCGAGTCCGGGGCTAGGAGTGTGGTTGGTGGCATACAGAGCCGCCTTCTGGTGGGGGTTCTCGCCATAGCGCAGCACGGCGGACCGCTGCCAGGTGCCGCCGAGCCAAGCCGGGAAACCAGAGCCCTCGTCGGTGGGAGACAGAACGTTGCCCATCCACGACGCCACGGCCACGTCGTAGTCGGCGGTGTGCACGAAGGCCTCGGCCGCCAGAGCCTGCCGCTGCGCCAAGGAGAACCCCCCGGCCCGTACGGCGTCCCGAACGGCGCCGTACCTGCCCGGCGACGTCACCACAGCCACGCTCGGGTGGTTCTTCGCGGCCGCTCGCACCATCGAAGGTCCACCGATGTCGATCTGTTCAACGCACTCATCAGGTGACGCCCCAGAGGCGACGGTGTCGGTGAAGGGATACAGGTTGACCACGACGAGGTCGAACGGCTCGACTCCCAGCTCCTCGAGCTGGCGCGCGTGATCGGGCTTGCGCAGGTCGGCGAGGATCCCGGCGTGGACCTTGGGGTGCAAGGTCTTGACCCGTCCTTCGAGGCACTCCGGGAAGCCTGTGAGGTCCTCGACCGGCGTGACCGGGATACCTGCCTCGGCGATCCGCGCTGCCGTCGACCCGGTCGACACGAGCGCGACGCCCGCGTCGTGCAGGTCGCGTGCCAGGCCGACCAGGCCGGTCTTGTCATAAACGCTGATCAGGGCACGACGTACGGGACGTAGCTCGTCGCTCACGGGATGGTGACCTTCCTGCCGTTGATGGACCAACCGTCTCGGGCCATGCGGCCCACGTGCTCGACCAGCAGCTCACGCTCGGCCGACTTGATGCGCTCGTGCAAGGTCGACTCGTCGTCGGCGGCGAGCACCGGCACCGCAGCCTGCGCCACGATGACCCCGGTGTCGACGCCCTCATCGACCACGAACAGCGTGCACCCGGTGACGGTGACGCCGTAGTCCAGGGCATCCCGGGCGCCGTGCATCCCGGGGAAGCTCGGCAGCAGGGCGGGATGGGTGTTCAGGGTCTGGCCACCGAAGCGGGCGAGGAAGGCGGGGCCAACCAGCTTCATGAACCCGGCGAGCACCACGAGTGCCGGGTCGTAGCCGGCGACGACCTCGGCCAGCTCAGCGTCCCAGGATTCGCGGGACTCGAAGTCGCCCACCGACAGCACGAACGTTGGGACGCCGGCCGCAGCGGCCCGCTTCTCAGCGAGGGTGCCGTTGCGATCGGATCCGACGGCTACCACTTCGGCGCCGTACTCCGGATCACTCGATGCATCGAGCAGTGCCTGCAGGTTGGAACCGGTGCCTGACACCAGCACGACGATGCGCGTCGCCGCCCGGTCCGCCACAGCAACAGAGCCTAGTAGGCCCGACTTCTCGACTAAGTCTGAGCGGTGCGCCGCTTCGACAGGCGCGACCACTCCCACGCCACTGCCGCAGCTACGACAGCCATCTCGAGCGCCGCCACCAGACCCACCGGCACACCGCTCGGGCCGAGATCCACCATCCGGCCAGCGCCAAGCGAGCCCGACGACCAACTGGCCAGCACTCCGAGGCCGATCCCTGCCCCGGCACCGGCTCCCGCGGCCAGGCCGGCCAGCAGGGCGGGATCGGGGCTGGCATCGCTTCGCCGCCGCGCAACCAGGATCCCGGCGGTCGCACCGGCCAAGACCGGCAGCAGCAAGGCGATCAGCGACGCACCCGCGGCGTCGCCCGCCCCGGGAAGCGCGCCCAGCAGCGGCACGGCGGGGACAGCGCCGATGACCACGCCGGTAGGGGCGACACTTGTCCCCGCGCCCACCGCGAAGCCCGGGCCAACCGCATACGCCGCCGCCCACAGCACCGCGTTGGGCAGCAGCGCGACGCACAGGAGGAGCAGCAAAACTGCCCCGACAGGATCGGTTCCGAGAGCGGTCCACAGCTCGTCCACCTGTCCCCCGTGCCAAGCCAGGGATGCAGCGACCATCAACGCGCCCCCACCGACCAGCACAGCGAGAGCGCCGGCCGCGCCGCGGACCACGGTGATCGCACTGGCAGGGAGAGCGCTGGTGATCGACTCCCGAAGACCCGAGCCGGCGAGCACACCCCACCCGCCGGCAACGCAAGCCACCAGCGCCGTACCCGCCACGGCTGACCACGGATCCGGCCGCACCGCCGGGGTCACCGACGCCAGGGCAACGCCCAGCCCGATGAGCGCATAGGCGAAGGCGAGCAGACCAGTCGTTCGAGCAGCGTCGCCCCAGGAGCGTACGTCTGCGGCGCGTGCCGCCCACCGACCCGAGCGCACGAGCACATATGCCGGGAGCAGCAGCAAGCCCCAGGGCACGAGGGTCAACGAACCTTGGGCGAGCTGAAGGTCACCGCCCTGGATGAGCAGCCAGGCTTGGCCACCCGAGGCCAGAGCGGCGCTCGGCGGGGTGCCGGCCTCGGGCGCGGCCGCCCACGCGATGACGACCAGCACGGTCACGGCCGCTAGACCCACGAGCGCCGACCAGAACGCTGCTGGTGCCGCGGCGCCGAGGGGGGTGCGCACGATGTCTCGCTGGGCGGCGGAGACGGTACGCGCGCCCGAGCGCTTCGCGCTGGCTCGACCGGGTCGAGAGCTTCGACGCGCATCGGTCAGGGCCACACGCTCCATCGTGCGGGATCGGTTGGCGACTGCGGCCCACCGACACGGCCCTTCGCCAAAACTGAGTCGCAGCTTGATGCAACCAGAGTCAGCGATCGCGAGTTGTCCTAGGTATGAGCCCCCCGACCGTGGCGACCCGCGAGAGGATCACTTCGGTGACCGCAAAGGCCGGATCCGCGGCTGAATCCTTCGACGCCTTCTACCTCGGGTCGCGTCAGCGCACCATGCGCACCGTCTACGCCATGACCGGTGACCTCGGTGACGCACAAGACCTCGTGCAGGAGGCGTACGCCCGCGCGTGGCAGCGCTGGGCGACGGTCTCGACCTACGACGATCCCGAGGCCTGGGTTCGGACGGTGGCCTGGCGGCTGGCGGCGAGCCGCTTCCGCAAGGCCCGCAACGGGGTGGCTGCCCTCCTGCGGCATGGGCCGCCCGCTCCGGCGCCCGGCCCGGACCCGGACAACGTCGACCTGGTGACAGCTCTCAAACAGCTTCCCGACGCCCAGCGGCGCGCGATCGTCCTGCACCACCTCGGTGGTCGGTCGGTCGCCGAGGTGGCCCGAGAGACCGGTGCCCCCGAAGGAACGGTGAAGGCTCGCCTGGCCCGAGGACGTTCCGCGCTCGCCGACCTGATGACCGAACCACCCGCGACCCAGGAGGAGTCCCATGAGTGACCCGCGCACCGACGAGCTCTCCGCGCGGCTGCACACGATGGCTCGTGACGCAGACGGGGTCGCGCTGGCCGACTCGGCAGAGGTCCGCCGCCGGGGTACCCAGCGGCGCCGTACGGCCATCGCCGCCTCAGGCCTCGCAGCCGTCATCGTCGTGGCAGTTGGCGCGAGCTTGGCAGCCGGCGTTCTCGACCGCCCGGAGACCGCGGCCCCCCCGGCTGCCACGAGCAGCCCGACGGCTTCGTCGGACCGGGGCGTTCTCACCCTCGCGGCCGACCCGTTCCTCACGGGGAGCGAGCTCGGGCAGGTCGGTCCCTACACGTCGTTCAAGGGGCAGCCCACTGCAAAGCCGGTGCCGTTGCCGGACTGCCTGGGCCTGCCCTCCACCTGGGGTGCGAACGACTCGGTGGCCAGAGAATTCACCAGCGACCTGGACGCGACGTTCGCCGAGACCCTGCTGGTCTTCGATACCGAAGCTCAGGCCATGGACGCCGCACGCGAGATGAACCCAGCGCTCAAGAACTGCTATCCCGGCGATGACGCTCGCCTGGCAACGTGGGATGTGACCGGGCCAGGCTCACCCGGAGAGCTCCACGTCGTTCGTCGTACGGATACTCCTCAAGGTGATGGCGGCATCGACTACAGCGAGCTTGCCGTTGTGCGCACAGGCAACCTGATCATCTGGCTGGACTGGTCTTCCCTCGGCTCACCGTTCGCCCAAGGTCCTCCCGCCGCACCGGCCGACCGATGGGTCTGGACAGTCCAAGCCATCACCGCGGCAGTCGACCGCGCCATCGAGCACTGAGGCGACGATCTAACCGACCGGCCCACAAACCCTGTTGATCTTGAGAGATCCACGGCGACACGCCGTACGAAGCGTGGATCTCTCAAGATCAACAGGGTTTCTTGGTGCCAGGTGGTCAGGTGCTGATGAGCTCGCGCATCAGCCGGGCCGCCTCACTCGGCGTCTTGCCGACGCGGACGCCGACGGCCTCGAGGGCCTCCTGCTTAGCGGCAGCCGTACCCGAGGAGCCGGACACGATGGCGCCGGCGTGACCCATGGTCTTGCCCTCGGGCGCGGTGAAACCTGCGACGTAGCCAACGACCGGCTTGGTGACGTGCTCGGCGATGTAGGTCGCGGCCCGCTCCTCCGCGTCGCCTCCGATCTCACCGATCATGACGATCGCATCGGTCTCAGGGTCGTCCTGGAACGCCGCCAGGCAGTCGATGTGCGTCGTGCCGATGACCGGGTCGCCCCCGATGCCG
Source organism: uncultured Actinomycetota bacterium (assembly GCA_963819985.1). Taxonomy (GTDB): domain Bacteria; phylum Actinomycetota; class Actinomycetes; order DATJPE01; family DATJPE01; genus JANPBY01. Next base: position 250,451 of record CAWFYH010000005.1, read on the forward strand.
ACGCAGGTGGAGAAGCCGACGTCGCGCAGTTCGTACATCATCTGGTAGGTCAGCGTGCCGGACTTCGACACCAGGCCGACCCGGCCCGGCTTCGCGATGTCCGCCGGGATGATGCCCGCGTTGGACTTGCCGGGACTGATCAAGCCGGGGCAGTTGGGGCCGATGAGGCGCGTCGTCCCCGCGTTCTGCACGTACTGCCAGAACTCGGCGGTGTCACGCACGGGGACGCCTTCAGTGATGACCACGACGAGGGGTACGGCGGAATCGACCGCCTCAACCACGGCGCCGCGGGTGAACTTCGGCGGCACGAACACCACCGACACGTCCGCGCCGGTCTCGGCGACCGCCTCGGCCACCGAGCCGAAGACGGGGACCTTCTGCTCGCCGAACTCGGCGGTCTGGCCGCCCTTGCCGGGCGTCACGCCCCCCACGATCTGGGTGCCGGATGCGATCATCCGTCCGGTGTGCTTGGTGCCCTCGGAGCCGGTCATCCCCTGCACGATCACGCGCGAGGACTCGGTCAAGAAGATCGCCATCGTGAGTCCTCTCAGGCCGCTGCTGCGGCGAGCTCGGCCGCGCGGCGCGCAGCTCCATCCATCGTGTCCACGCGTTCGAGGCCCGGCAGCGCAGCATCGTCAAGGATCTTGCGCGCAATCTCGGCATTGTTTCCGTCGAGCCTGACCACCAGGGGCTTGTCCACCGACTCGCCACGGGAGGCCAGCACCGCGAAGGCCTGCACAATCCCATCTGCCACGGCGTCGCACGCCGTGATCCCACCGAAGACGTTGACGAAGATGCTGCGCACCGACGGGTCGGACAGGATGATCTCGAGACCGTTGGCCATGACCTCGGCCGAGGCGCCGCCCCCGATGTCGAGGAAGTTCGCCGGGCGGACTGCAGTACCCCCCGTCTCCGCGGCAACCTCCTGACCGGAGTAGGCCACGACATCGAGGGTGCTCATGACCAGACCGGCACCGTTGCCGATGATCCCGACTTCGCCGTCAAGCTTGACGTAGTTGAGATCCTTCGCTTTGGCGGCGAGCTCGAACGGGTCGCTCTCCTCACGAACCTCGAGCGCCTCGTGATCGGGCTGCCGGAAGCCGGCGTTCTCGTCGATCGTCACCTTGCCGTCGAGGGCGATGATCTTGTCGTCGGGGGTACGGACCAACGGGTTGACCTCGACCAGGGTCGCGTCCTCCTTCTGGAAGACCACCCACAGCTGTTGAAGCACCTCAATGACCTGGTCACGGACCTCGGCCGGGAAACGACCAGCATCGGCGATCTCAGCTGCCTTCGCCTCGTCAACGCCGCGCAACGCGTCGACGGGGATCATGGCAAGCGCCTCGGGCTTCTCGACCGCGAGCTGCTCGATCTCCATCCCGCCGTCCTTGGACGCCATCGCCAGGAAGGTCCGGTTCGCCCGATCGAGCAGGTACGAGACGTAATACTCCTCGCCGATGTCGGCTGCCGGTGTGATGAGCACTCGATGCACCGTGTGGCCTTTGATGTCCAGTCCGAGGATGTCCCCCGCCTTGGCCCGTACGTCTTCGATGGTCGGGCAGAACTTCACTCCACCCGCCTTCCCGCGCCCACCGGTCTTCACCTGCGCTTTGACCATGACCGGAGTCCCGAGTCGCTCGGCCGCAGCCACCGCGTCCTCGACGGTCGTCGCCACCTCACCTGGGGGGCAGGGCACCCCGTGCTTGGCGAACAGGTCCTTGGCTTGGTATTCGAAGAGGTCCACGGACGCGGAGCCTAGTCCCGGTCAGGTGGCTCGCCGGGCGTGGGATGCTGACCGACACAGCACTGAATCGCGGTTCAGGATGAACCCACCACGAGCTGGAGGACGCGATGGACCTTCGTCATGCCGTGCTGTTCGAGCCGATCACCCTCGGGCCGAAGACCCTGCCCAACCGCTTCTACCAGGTGCCGCACGCCTCCGGTTTCGGCGTCGAGAAGCCTAAGACCCAGGCGGCCTTCCGTGGCATCAAGGCCGAGGGCGGCTGGGGCGGTGTCTGCGTCGACTACTCGGCAGTCTCCCTGGAGTCCGAGGAGTCGCCGGCCGTCGCCGCCTTGATGTGGGACGACGCCGACGCCATGGCGCTGGGCCTGAGCGCCGAAGCGGTGCACGCCCACGGCGCCCTGGCGGGCATCGAGCTGTTCCACGGCGGCGCCCTCAGCGAGAACGGGCAATCCCGAGCCGCGCGACTCGCACCCAGCCAGCAGGCCTCGGAGGTCATGTGGGGTGGCTTGGCGCAGGAGCTGTCCGTGGACGACATCGGGCGCATCCAGCGAGAGTGGGCAGCGGCGGCCGTACGCGCTCGGGACGTGGGCTTCGACATCGTGTACGTCTACGGGGCGCACGGCTACCTGCTGACCCAGTTCTTCTCGCCGCACACCAATCGGCGCACCGACGGCTATGGCGGAAGCCTCGCCAACCGCGGACGCTTCTGGCTGGAGACCCTAGAAGCCGTCCGCCACGCGGTGGGCGCAGACTGCGCGATCGCCACCCGGATCGGCGTCGACGGGCGGGACAGCCTGCCCGGCCTGGCGATCGACGAGATGCTCGAGCTGATCACCGCTGCCAGCCCGCTCGTCGACCTCTTCGACGTCAACGTCGGTGCCTGGCCCGAGGACTCAGGCCCGTCGCGCTACTTCCCGGAGGGCCACCAGCGGCCCTGGACCGACCGCGTGCGAGAGGCGACCGACAAGCCCATCGTAGGAGTTGGCCGCTACACCTCCGCCGACGTGATGGCCGACATCGTCCGCACCCGAGCTCTGGACATCATCGGCGCCGCACGTCCCGCCATCGCCGATCCGTTTCTGCCGGAGAAGATTCGCGAGGGAAGGCTGGACGAGCTGCGCGAGTGCACCGGCTCCAACGTGTGCATCGCTCGCGAGGAGACGTTCAACCACGTTGGCTGCGTCCAGAACGCGACCGCCGGCGAAGAGTTTCGGCGTGGCTGGCACCCGGAGCTGTTCACCAGAGCAACCAACGCCCACCGGCCGGTGCTGGTGGTCGGTGCCGGGCCCGCCGGCATGGAATGCGCGCACGTGCTCGCCCGGCGCGGGTTCGAGGCAGTCCACCTCGTAGACGAGCGCGACGCGATAGGGGGCCGGCTGACCTGGATCCGCCGACTCCCCACCCTGGGCGACTGGGGTCGCATCACCGACTACCGAGCGGTCCAGCTCGACAAGCTGTCCGCCATCCAGGTGGTCACCGGCCAACGCCTCGACGCCGCCTCGATCCTCGACTACGGAGCCGAGATCGTCGTACTGGCAACGGGTTCTCAGTGGCGCGGCGACGGCGTCCAGCCAGATCAAGCCCACCGCATCGCCGGTGCGGACAGCTCGCTGCCGTACATCCTGACACCAGAGCAAGTCCTGGAGGAAGGCAAACGTCCCTCAGGTCAACGGGTCGTGGTCTACGACGCGGATGGCTACTTCGTCGGTTCCGGGATCGCCGAGCTGCTAGCCGGCGAGGGCCACACGGTGCACTTCGTCACACCACACAGCGTTGTCTCCCCCAGCTCGGACCCCACGCTGGAGGGCCCCATGCTGCGCCAGCATCTGCACGCGCAAGGCGTGGTCGCTCACCGAGGCGTCACGATGACCGCCGCCGCTGCTGACCACGTCTCCGGAACTGATGAGTACGGCGCCGCCTGGGACCTACCCTGCAGCGGCGTCGTCCTGGTCACCCAACAGGCCAGCGACGATGCGCTCTTCCACGAGCTGCGATCAGACCCGGATCACCTTGCGGCTGCAGGAATCGTCGGGCTCTACCTCATCGGTGACGCGGCCGCGCCGCGGCCACTCAGTGAGGCCATCTTCGACGGGCACCGGCTCGGCAGAGAGATCGACTCCCCCGACCCGAGCCGCCCGCTCCCCTATCTCCGCGAGCGGACTGCCACGTAGGCCACGCACTGCCAAGCGGATGTGGCGGGGGGAAGGACGTGACTCAGGCCGGCTGACCCGCGAGCGACTCCACCCAGTCGACGATCTCGCGGGTCGGAGTCCCAGGGGTGAACACCTGGGCGACCCCCATGGCGGTCAGCTCGGGGATGTCGTCGGCAGGGATGATGCCGCCGCCGAAGACGACGATGTCCGAGGCGTCCCGTGCCTTGAGCAGCTCGATCACCTTCGCGAACAAGGTCATGTGCGCGCCAGACAGTACGGACAGACCCACTGCGTCGGCGTCCTCCTGGATCGCCGTCTCGACGATCTGCTCGGGTGTCTGGTGGAGACCTGTGTAGATGACCTCGACCCCTGCGTCGCGCAAGGCTCGAGCCACCACCTTGGCGCCACGGTCGTGACCGTCCAGTCCCGGCTTGGCAATAACCACCCGGGCCGGGCTGCTGGTCATCTGACTACCCCTTTGCTCTGTGGCCTGCTGGCCGGTGGAACTGAGACGATCCCGTGACGAACCAGGGACTCACTCGCGACGGACCCGAGACTCCAAAGAGACCCAATCGCGAGCCGATACAGGCAGAGTATTCCCTGGTGGGGGAGGTTCGACAGCGTGTCAGCAGGCGCTCAACACCCTGTGCGGGGCACAGTTGCGACATGAGGGCGAAGGGAAGGTAGCCGGTGCGGGTCATAGTGTCGCCGCGGGGCCTTCGTGGGGCCGCAGTCGAGGTCGCCTGGATGGGTGCGCACCTGGCGCTCTACCCATGGGGTTTGCTGAAGGATCGCGCCGATGATCTGGCCGGGGACCGCCTTGGCGTTGCCGAACTTCCACCTGTCCAGCGCGGTCTGGTCATTGGCGATGTCGAGGCCGCGGGCACCCCGATCCTGCTGGTCCATGGCATGGTCGACAACCGATCCATCTTCACGCTCCTGCGAAGAGGGTTGCGCCGTAGAGGATTCGGTCGACTAATCGCGCTCAACTACAGCCCGCTCAGCAATGACGTACGCGGCCTTGCCCGCACACTCAGTGAGCTCGTCGAACAGGTCTGCGCCGAAACGGGTTACGAACGAATCCATGTGGTCGCCCACTCGATGGGAGGGATCGTCGCCCGCTACTACGTCCAACGGCTGGGCGGTGACGAGCGCGTCCACACGCTTGTGACCCTCGGCAGCCCGCATGAAGGCACCTTCCCTGCCCGCCTGTTCCCGCACCCGTTGGTCCGCCAGCTGCGGCCGAGCAGCGATCTGGTCGCCGAGCTTCGCGAACCGGCACCCGACTGCCGTACTCGTTTCGTGGCGATCTGGTCCGACCTCGACCAGATGATCGTCCCGAAGACGTCAGCGATGCTCGACCACCCTGATCTGATGACGCGCAACGTGTTCATCCGCGGGGTGGGCCACATGTCGTTGCCCGTCGACGGTCGCGTCGTTCGGGAAGTCACCATGACCCTCGCCCAGCTCGAGGAGGACGGCGCCGAGATTCGCGGCGCGGTCACGCCGATCAGCCGCGCGCGCGAACGACGACGCGGTGGGGTCGACCGCCGCAAGGATTCAGCGGTCTGAGACGGAGACCACGCTCCGCGGATGCAGGCTCAGAGCTTCTCGACCGGCGCGTAACGCAGCAATAGGCGTTTGACCCCATAGGCGCCGAAGTCGATGGTCGCCTCGGACTTGTCCCCGACGCCGGCTGTTGAGACCACGGAGCCGAGCCCGAAGGTGTCGTGCGAGACGCGATCACCCGCGTCGAGCGACACGATCGCGCGGTTGCCAGGCGAGGTCGCGCTCGGTCGAGCGGCAACGTGCGCCAGGCTCGGCGCCGCCGTGCCGCGGCTGGACCGGGCCGGCTCGGCACGCTCCCAGTCGACCAACTCCTCGGGCACCTCGTCGAGGAAACGGGAGGCTGGTGGCCAGGTCGGCTGGCCATAGGCCGATCGCATGACCGCGCGTGACAGGAACAGCCGCTGACGGGCCCTCGTGATGCCGACGTAGGCCAAGCGGCGTTCTTCCTCGAGCTCCTTGTCGTCGCCGAGGGATCGCTGGTGCGGGAAGATCCCGTCTTCCAGGCCGGTCAAGAAGACGACCGGGAACTCCAGGCCTTTCGCCGTGTGCAGGGTCATCAAAGTGACCACACCGCCGTGGGAGTCGGCGTCTGGGATCTCGTCGGCATCGGCGACCAACGACACCTGCTCCAGGAAGTCGGCCAGCGTGCCTTCCTGGTTGGCTTGCTCGTATTCACTAGCCACGGACTCGAGCTCACGAAGGTTCTCGACCCGGGTCTCGTCCTGCGGATCGCTGCTGGCCTGGAGCTCGCTGAGCAGACCGGTCTGGGCGTAGACCGCCTCGAGCACCGTGGCAGGGCCGCTGCCTGCCTCGACGAGTGTGCGCAGCGCCTCGATCATCGATCGGAAGCCCTCGACAGCGGCCAGTGACCGTGGGTTGATGCCGGGAGCTTCCCGAGCTCGATCGATAGCTGCGGTGAAGGGGATCCGCTCCCTGTCGGCCAGCGCCTCGAGGCAAGCCTGAGCACGATCGCCTATCCCACGCCGTGGCGTATTGAGGATGCGTCGCAGGGACACGGTGTCTTCGGGGTTGGCGAGCACCCGCAGGTAGGCGAGCGCATCCCTGACTTCCTTGCGCTCGTAGAAACGAACGCCACCGACGACCTTGTAGGGCAGCCCGACCCGGATGAAGACTTCTTCGAAGACCCTCGACTGGGCGTTGGTGCGGTAGAACACCGCAACATCGGATGGCCGGAAGTCACCGGAGTCGTGCAGCGCATCGATGGTGCGTGCGACGAACGCGGCCTCGTCGTGCTCGCTGTCGGCGACGTAGCCGGTGACGGGAGTCCCGTCGTCAGCGTCGGTCCACAGATTCTTGGGCTTTGGTCGGAGGTTCTTCGCGATGACGGCGTTGGCCGCCCGCAAGATCGTGGCTGTGGAGCGGTAGTTCTGCTCGAGCAGGATCGTCTCGGCGTCGGGGTAGTCGGCCTCGAAGTCCAAGATGTTGCGGATCGTGGCACCCCGGAAGGCGTAGATCGACTGATCGGCGTCGCCCACCACGCACAGCTCAGCCGCCTCGACTCCAGGGGTCCCCTGGGTCAGCTCCCGGACAAGGACGTACTGGGCGTGATTGGTGTCTTGGTATTCGTCGACCAGAACGTGCCGAAATCGCCGGCGGTAGTGCTCGGCGACGTCGGGGTGGCGCTGGAGCAGCAGGACCGTCTGCATGATCAAGTCGTCGAAGTCGAACGCGTTGGCCTCGCGCAACCGCCGTTGATAGAGCGAGTACGACTCCGCAAGCATCTTCTCGATGTGCTGACCGGTCGCCTCCGCGGTCGACGCGAACGTCGCCGCATCGACCAGATCGTTCTTGAGATTGCTCACCTGAGCGGCGAATGCACGCGGGTTGTAGCGCTTGGGGTCGAGGTCGAGCTCACGGCCCACCAGCGTCATCAGCCGCAGGGAGTCAGCGGAGTCGTAGATGGAGAACGTGGTCTTCCGGTTGAGGGTCTTGGCCTCTGCCCGCAGGATCCGCACACACGCGGAGTGAAACGTGGACACCCACATCGCGCGGGCGCGCCCGCCGACCAGCGACGCGACCCGTTCCTTCATCTCCCCGGCGGCCTTGTTGGTGAAGGTGATCGCCAGGACCTGCCCAGGCTGGACCCGGCGGGCCGCGAGCAGATAGGCGATGCGGTGGGTCAGCACCCTGGTCTTGCCCGAACCCGCACCGGCCACGATCAGCAGCGGCGTGCCCTCGTGGACCACCGCAGCCCGCTGCTGGGGGTTCAGTCCTTCGAGTAGCTGCTCAGCCCGAGAGGGTCGTGAGACCTCCGGACGAGGGGCATCGAGGTCGGGAAACAGGCTGCTCATCGCCGAACCATCCTAGGTTCGGTGGCCGACACTCAGATCAGCGCGTAGTAGGTCCACGAGACCGTGAAGGTCTTGGCCTCGTACTGGTCGCCATCCTGCAGGCGCAGGTCCCACCTCAGCTTCTGGCCCTTGAGCAGCCGTCCGCTCAGCGAGACCTTCTTGCCACGGTGGTCGCCGGTCCGCTCGTGCAGATGAGACGTGGTGGCCACGTCGTTGCGTTCGTCGATGTAGCGCAAGTCGGCGACGGCACCGCTGCTACCCCTTGCGTAGGTGCTGACCTGGACCCACCCGTACTTCGGCGCCTTCGGCAACGTCAGGTGGTGACGGCTGAGGACCAGGCCGCCACAGGAGTTCCAGTACACCGCTCCGGTCGCCCACGAGCTGCGGGAGGCGGAGGAGCACGTGTCTCCCCCCGCGCGTGACCAGTAGTCGAAGGACGCCTCGGCGGTCAGCGTTCGGGACGCCGTACGCGCCTTGGACAACCGCTTGGCCGACACCTTGACCGCTGACTTCTTGCTCGTGGTCTTGTTGCCGGCTGGATCGATGGCCGTGAAGGAGAATTGATAGCTGCCGGTAGGCAGTTGCGCGCCCGACGACTTGCGACCGTTGAACCGGAAGCTCTTGGTTCCCGCTGAGGCGCCGGACCGGGTCTTGGACCAGACCGTGTGTCCGGCGCTGTTCACCACGCGCGCGGTCAGCGCCTTAGTCGACTCGCTCACGGTGACCGACAACGCGCTGCTGTCCCGGTAGCCGTCCTTGACGGGGTAGACAGTCCGATAGGTCGTCGAACGATCGGTCAGCTTCGGGCTCTTCTTGTCGATGTGCAGGGTCCGCGACACGTCGCCCGCGAGCGGCTCGCCAGAAACCGAAGCGCTCGTGTGAAGCTCGAGGCTGTACTTCCCCGACTGCGCCACAGTCCCTCCCGAACCCTTGCCCTTCCAGGTCCAGGAGTGGGCGCCCTTGGACTGGGCACCGAGGTCCTTGATCGTGAACGCCTTCCCGCTGCTCCTTCGGACGGTGATGGTCACCGTTGAGGCCACGTCAAGCCGGTACGAAAGCGTCGTGGAGTCCTTTCGCCCATCTCGATCAGGTGAGAATGGGTTGGGCTTGAGGCTGGCGATCGTCGGAGACAGGTGGGCGACGGTCACCGACACGGCGTCAGACGCATTGTTGGTGGCGCAGGTCTTGCCGGCGGCATCGCATGGCACGACGGTAAGGCTGTGGGCCCCAGGCGTGAGCGCTGTGGCCGCCACCGAAATCGAGAACGGCGCGGACAGGTCGGTGCCGAGGGTCTTCGTCCCGTCAGCCACGAAGCGCACGGCCGGGCTGGTGCTGTTAGCGGCGAACTCAAAGTCCTCGGTCACCCGAAGGCCATCATCGGGGGAGGTGATGACTGGTGGCTCGTTGTCGACGTTGACGGGGACGTCGGTGCCCTCAGCGGAGCAGGTCGTGCCCTGGCACCCGACGACCCGAATCGTCTGTGCACCAGCCGAACCAGCGGTGGGCAAGCTCAGATCAGCCTCGCCGCCGACCACGTCCACTCCAACCGACGGCCCCCGACCGATCAGGAAGGCACGGACGCGCGTGACCCCATCCTCGACTCCGTTGACGTGGATCGCGACCTCCCCGGAGACCACCGCCCCTGGGGTTGGTTGGGTCACAGCAGGCCCGGAGATATCCAGGGTGTAGCCGAGCGCTGCGTAGGCGTTGACCAGCCCAGCGTGAAACCCGAAGTCCTTGCTGCCTGCGGTGGCGGTCAAAGCCTTGCGCACGCCTGCCTGGTCAAGATCGGGACGCGAAGCCCGTACCAGCGCCGCGATGCCGGCCACGAGAGGCGAGGCGAACGACGTGCCGTCTCCAGAGACATAGTCGGACTCGGTCGAGTAGTTGTGGTTTGCCCCGAGGATGTGCACGCCTGGCGCACCGACATCCACCCAGTCACCGTGCTGGGAGAAGTTCGCCCTGCTGCCTCCACTCGCCGTCGTTGCTCCCACGGCGAGCACACCCGGTAGAGCCGCGGGGTAGAACTTCGAGGTGCCGCCGGAGTTTCCCGCCGCTGCGACGACGACGATGTCGGCCGCGACGGCGCGAGCCACCGCCTCTTTGACAGCGAGATCGTTCACGCCGCTGCCGAGCGACAAGTTGATGACGTCGGCCCCGTGAGTGGCGGCCCAGTCGATGCCGTCGGCCAGATCGGCGTTCGTGATCTTCTCTTGGGAGTTGGCGACCTTGACCGCGAGAATCTTCGCATTCCAGCCGGTGCCGGCAACGCCCTTGTTGTTGTTGGTGGACGCTGCTGCCATCGAAGCGACCGCAGTGCCGTGCCCGATCGAGTCGGTCACTGACGCCGAGTCGCTGCGCAAGGGGGCGTTATAGCTCTTGTCGACCACCTTTCCGGCCAGATCCGGGTGGCCGACGGCAACCCCACTGTCGACGACGGCGATCGTGATGTGAGACCCGTGGCTGAGCGTCCACGCCGACGGCAGCTTGAGAGCCTTCAAAGAAGTGGACTGGTCGTCGTAGAGCTTGTCGTTGGGCACGTCGAACAGCGAGTACGTCGTCTCGGGGACGACGCTGTCAACGAGCGTCGATCCTTCGATTCGCTGCGTCAGCGCCTGCGCGGCCGCTTCGGGAAGCTCCACCGTCAGTGTGCGCCCCGCCGGGTTGGGGTCGACGACGGCCAGGCCCTCTGGAGCGAGTGCGGTCAGTTCCTCAGCAACCTCCGGCGCCTGGCGTGCACCGTCGGTGAGGACCACTAGTCGAACCCGGGGTCCGCTTGTCTCGGACCCGGTCGAGCCCTGGCCAGCTCCCGCCGGGCTCACGACCAACAGCGACCCTGCCATCGCCGCAACCACCGCGAGTGGCAACGCACGCTTCCACGTCACAACGGTGCCCCCGGGCCTGTCTGTCTGGTAGATGACGTTGCCGACTGCCGGCTACGGCTGGTACCAGTATCCGACGTAGTAGGCCCGTAGGTCGAATCCACCCTTGCTGGCCACGAGATCAGTCGATCCGTCAGCGAGCGGAGCCACGACGAAGGCCGTGTGGTCGCTGCGCTTGCGCGGGCTCGCCGCTCGAGTATCGGGCTGGGGTTGCCCGGGGCGCCAGGCCACCAGGGCGCCCCCCTTGGTTGGCCCGACCATCGTGGCCTGCATCGCGACTGCCGTGACGCCATCGGTGGGCACACCGCCCACGCCGGCCAGGTCGGCGGAGACCGTACGACCCAGCGTCAGCCGGCCACTGACGCCCTTGTCATTCAGGGTGTTGATGACCTTCCGCGGCTTGAGCAGCATGAAGCGCGATCCACCATCAGTCGTTGAAGGCGCCCACCACCCGGCGACGTCGAGCCGGACGTTGCGGGTGCCCGTGCCGTCGTTTCGGATCGTCACGGTCCCAGCCGACGACACCCGTGCGATCACCAGGTTCGTTTGCAGGCTGTGAGCGGGCGCGCGAATCGACGTCAGGTCAGCGGCCGGGGCGGGGTCGTCGGAGCCGTACACCGTCAGTCCACCGGACGAGGATCCGCCGGAGACGGTGGTGGTGAACGCGATAGCCGCAATACCGGCTGCGGGCAGCCCAGCCAGCCCCGCAACGTCGATGACGCGGGCCTCATCTGGGGCCAGCGGGTCGCCCGAGGCGACCGTGTCGACGATGCGCTCGGGATCGCTTGGATGGAACAACAAGGTGCCGTCCGCAGGGGCTCGGTAGTAGCCGAGCACGTCGGCGGTGATGTCGGCTGCACCGGTTGACAGGGTGAGACTCACCCGACCGTTCGACCCGACCGGCACGGTGACGACGCCGAGGCCGTCGACCTCCATCCCTGTGGTGGAGGCACGCAGCCGTTTCCACGGCGATCCGGTCGGCTCGATGAGCAGCTTCGTAGGTGCGTTCGGGGAACGGACCTGCAAGGACAAGGTCACTGCTGAGACGTCAGAGGCGGGCACCCCACCTACACCGGTCACCTGCAGGTCGATTCTTCGACCCTCGCCCGAGTAACCGTCCTGGCTGAGCCGACAGCGAGCGGACACCCCCACGCCCGCGGCGGTGTCCAGCACCCGGGCGGGAGGTAGCGCGACGAATTCTTGCCCCGACTTCGGGACGGCAGGTGCCCCGGCCACTGATCCTGGCCGCGCGCAGTTCGGCGCCTTGACCGCCTTGCCGCTCCAGAAGGAGGTCTTGGCAGCCGCGCCGTCCCAGGTGAAGGAGAAGTGGACGTGGTTGCGGTGACAGGTCGTGTCGTACGCCGCCGAAAGCGTGCTGGAGCAGTTGTTGTACTCCGCCCAGCCACGGCTGGGGTCGTACATCCGGAACATCTTGTTGTCCCAGACGATGTACATCAGGCCCATTCGGCGGGCGATCGCCCGCGGGTGCCCCGCAGCGTCTGGCGCAAGCAGCCAGCCGAGGAACGCCTTGGCGTCCTTGCGCTGCGCCTTGCCCGAGATCATCCAGTCCAGGGCGCGCCCCTCCATGTGCTCCGAGGTGCCCTTGGCGCCGGAACAAGCCCGGGTGATGCCGTAGGCGGTGGTTCCGTACGTCGCCGTCAGCAGCGCCTGCAGCTTCTTCGGACCCTTGCGAGCGACCGGGTCGCACAGCTGGGCGCCCTGATAGCCCGGCTGCGGCTCGATGCCCTTGGGCAGGGGAGGAAGGGCAGGCAGGGGTACGCCGGTCGCAGCCTCCGCGGCTGCGGGGAGGATCGCCGTCGTCGCCAGGCCCGAAACGAGCAGGCAGCAGGCCACGAGCGCACGCAGCACCCGTGGGGCGGGGGATGACCTCACCCTCTGGTCATCGGTCGCGCGTGAGTCGATCTCAAGCCGCCTCTCTACGATGGAGAGACGCTAGGACGCAATCGCGAGCTATTGAAAGGGGCAGTCCACGTGCTGGACGACACCGAGGTCGAGCGCATCCTCGTCATCACCGCGCATCCCGACGACGTCGATTTCGGGGCAGCCGGGACGATCGCTGGCTGGACGGAGCAGGGATTCGCGGTGACGTACTGCATCCTGACGTCTGGAGACGCCGGGGGTTTCGATCCCACCGTGCCGCGCTCGGAGATCCCGACGATCCGGCAGGCCGAGCAGCGCGCGGCCGGGAAGGCCGTCGGCGTCGAGGACGTGCGGTTCCTGGGCTATGTCGACGGTGAGCTGACCGTGAGCCACGACTTGCGTCGCGACATCTCGAGGGTGATCCGAGACGTACGCCCGCAGCGCGCGCTGATCCAGTCGCCCGAACGCAACTGGGCTCGGATCCAGGCCTCACACCCCGACCACTTGGCCGCAGGTGAGGCGGCGATCCAGGCGATCTACCCCGACGCGCGCAACCCTTTCGCGCACGTGAGCCTGCTCGGCGACGAGGGTCTCGAGGCTTGGACCGTGCCCGAGGTATGGGTCATGGCGTATCCCGAGCCGGACCACTTCGTGGACATCACGGACACGTTCGACCGCAAGGTGGCGGCGCTCTACGAGCATGTCTCACAGACCGCACATCACGAGGATCTGCCAGGCATGCTTCGCGAGTGGGGGACGCGCATGGCCGGACTCGGCGGCCTGCCGGAGGGTCGGCTGGCCGAGGCGTTCAAGGTCGTGTCGACGGCCTGACCAAGCTGTCGGCGCTCGCAGTCACCAGAAGACGGCGACCACCACATTGACCAAAGCGAGGACACCAGCGGTCAGCCAGTACGGCTGCTGCTCCTCGGCCGGTCGACGGCGCCCAAGGATGACCACGACCAGGACGATCAGCGCCACGAGCAGCTTGACCGTGATCTTGGCGTTGTCGGGAAGCGCGTAGGAGGGGTCCGAGTCGTGCAGCGGATAGCGGACGCCGACCAGGAGCAGCCCCGTGACCACCTGGGTGATCGCACCGTCGCGCATGGCCTGGTTGACGACCCTGAGCTCACCTCGACGCGGCGCGGACAGCTGGACGAGGAAACCGCCGAGCAGGGCCGCGAGGCCGACGAAGTGCAGCACTAAGAGGACATTGCGCAGAAACTCCATGGCGCGGAGCGTACGTGAGCGGCCTTGCGACTCGTCCGCCACTCAGCCTCGAGTTCAGTAGGGCGGATCGTCGTCGGGTGAAGGGCCCGGTGGTGGTGCCGGTCCTTGTTCGTGTGTGGCGGCGTGTGGGCCGACGTCGACGTCTTGTTCGTCTGGGACCACATCGATGTGTTGGCCGGTGGGGGTGGTCCAGGTGAGGTGTCCGGTGCCGTGGTTGGTCAGCTGCCAGCCGGGGGCGTGGTGTTTGAGCAGGTGGTGATGGACACACAGCGGGGAGTGTCGGCGTCGACGGGACCGACCTGGCTGGGCGTACCGGCACGGCCGCTCGAGACGGTGGGGGTCGGGAGCGGCACGCTCGCCCACCCGGCCGCATGGTCATGCGGCCTCCTGCCAGGCCCGGCCACGCTCGCTTACCCGCTCCCGACCCCCACCCCGATGTGCCCGGCGACGCATGGTCGAGGGCGACGTCGGCCCGTTTGGCGTCCAGGGTCCGCGGGTCGCTGTCATCGGTTGAGGGGAGTCGGGCGAGGTCGTCGAGGTGCTGGTAGGCGAGGTGTTGGTAGGCGGCCTGGATGCGCCCGGCGGGTCCGTAGATGCTCAACCACGACATGGCGTCCGCGCCGTGCTCCACACTCACTGAGCGTCCCTTCCGGGCGTGTTCGCGTTTCCGCGCGGCGGCGGTCGGGTCGAGGCCCTCCGGGCGGCGGGAGGCCAACTCGTGGGCGAGTTCCAGGCCACGCCCAGCCGCGAACCTGGCCACCCGCTCGAGCCGCGCCGCCTCAGCCACGATCTGCTCATCGGTCCACGAACCCAGGTCCGACGTCGCCGGATCGATCGCGCGACGCTCCGCTGCGAGCAGCTGCTCGAGCTCGACGTCCAGTCCAGCGAGGTCCTGCACGCTCAAATCACTGCAGCCGTCGCTCAGCCCGTAGGTGGCGGCGTAGTCCGCGGAGTCCTCCCACACCAGCACCGTCAGATCGGTGGCAGCCAGCTCCGGAGCTGGATCCACCGGCAGAACCCCTGATACGGACATACGTTAGATATTACCGACCAGCCTCCGACAGCCACCAGAAGCCGAAACACATGTGTGGACAACTTCTTCAAGCGGGGCAAGGGCATTGGGGGTGTTCCGCTGGCGTCCACCCGACGAATGCCCGGTCCGAGGATCGCGAGATCCATCGGTCAGAGCACACGGGGGTGGCGTAGCCGTGGCAGAAAGGGGTATCACTGAGCCGTACGGGTGAAGCCAGGACGCGCGGAAGGGGGTTGAGCCCGCTGTGAGCGACCCGCTGCTCGACCCGGTCCAGCAGCGCATCTTGATCTGCCTGCTGGCCGTGATGCTCCTGGCGGTCTCGCTGATCGGCCTGTGGCTGTGCAAACGTCTGGGCAGAGCACGAGAACGGCTGTACATCCAACGACGAGACGAGGCCGAGGAGGTGCTCGTCCTGCCTGACCGGCGAACCAGAATGAGTGAACAACCGCGGCGAACCCAGTTCTGAGCGGGTAGCCAGCCAACGCGAGGGACCTGGCCTCCCCGGCTGATCATCGCGCACCCGCGCTGCCTGGTTACCTAGTTGAGTCGCCGCTCAGTGGCCCACCGGGTCAACTGGTGGCGGTTGGAGAGCTGGAGCTTGCGCAAGACGGACGACACGTGAGTCTCGACGGTCTTCACCGAGATGAACAGCTCCTTCGCCACCTCCTTGTAGGCATACCCGCGCGCGATGAGGCGCAGCACCTCGCGTTCACGCGTCGTGAGACGGTCGAGGTCCTCGTCGACCGAGGGCACGTCCGGTGAGCCCGCGAAGGCATCGAGGACGAACCCGGCCAGCCGAGGTGAGAACACGACGTCGCCGTCAGCAACGCGATGGATGGCCGCCGCGAGCTCTGGGCCGGAGATCGACTTGGTCACGTAGCCGCGAGCCCCCGCCCGGATGACCGAGATCACGTCCTCGGCTGCGTCGGAGACCGAGAGCGCGAGGAAACGGGTGTCGGGCAGGTCCCTGGCTGTCGCCTTGATCACCTCGGCTCCGGAACCGTCGGGCAGGTGGACATCCAGCAGCACCACGTCTGGTCGCGTTGCCGCGATGACCCGGACCGCGGTCTCGACGTCTTCGGCTTCCCCCACGATCTTCACGGAGTCCCCAAGCTCGGTCTGCACGCCCGTCCGAAACATCCGGTGGTCGTCCACGAGAACCACCCTGGGCGGGTTGCCGCTCATGCCGAACCCCCTTCCCCGACGAGCGGCAACCGGAGCCTGACCTCGGTGCCCTCCTGGGTGCTCACGATCTCAGCCTGTCCCCCATGACGCGCCATGCGTCCCACGATGGACTCACGTACTCCGAGCCGGTCCTCGGCAACCGCCTCGACGTCGAAGCCCTCCCCCCGATCCCGCACGAACACGTCCAAGGCTCCCTCCGCCACCTCGGCATAGACCGACACAGGTCCCTGGCCGGCGGCATGCTTGGCGGCGTTCACCAGCGCCTCCCGGGTCGCCTGCAGAACAGCAGCCACGGGCGAGTCGACACCGACATCACCGACGGTGACCACCTCGATCGTGACCGGATAGCTGTCTTCCACCTGGCCAGCGAGGTGCTCGAGGGCCGCAGAGAAGGTGGAGCCGTCCCACTTCTCCGGCCGGTAGAGCCAGGTCCGCAGCGCCCGCTCCTCAGCCCTGGCCAGCCTCGAGACTGCTTGCGGGTCCTCGGCATTTCGCTGGATGAGAGTCAGAGTCTGCAGAACGGAGTCGTGCACGTGCGCGGCAATCTCTGCGCGTTCCTGCGACCGGACACGCTCCCGACGTTCGTCGTTGAGATCGCGAGCGAGTCGCAGGAGGTACGGCCCCGCCACCAACGCGACGCCGATCAAGAGGATCAGACCTGCGGCCAAGCCGTCGGCGACCTGCCCGAGATCTCCGGTAGCCGCGATCGTCCAGACCAAGCCCACCCCGACAAGAACTGCGCCGATGGCCAGTCGCAGCCAACCCGAGCGTCCTCCGACCTCGGCTGCTCGCGATGCATGGGTTCGCCATCGCAGCCGCTCCGCATCGTCAGCCTGCCGCCACAGGACAGCGAGCCCGACAGCGGCCACGAGCAGGGGGACGAGCAGCGTGGAGGCGATCCCGCGCCGCGCCGCCAGGGACGCAGCACCGATGGCGACAGCGCCCACTCCGAGCAAGAGCAGCAGATCACGGTCCCGACTTCGCGCGACCTCGGGTTCATCCTCACCCCCCTCGGCTGTCTCGCGGTGCTCCAGTGGAACGACCAGCCAGAAGCCTCCGTACATGATCACGCCAGCACCGTTGGCGAAGGCGAGCACGACGAAGAGCACCCGGACCCACAGAACTCGGACACCAAGGTGGTCAGCCAACCCCCGACAGACCCCGGCGATCAGGCGGCCGTCCTGGGCGCGGAGCAACCTGGGAGTCGCGAGATCCGCGTCGCCTGCCTGCTCCACCGCACCTTGCGTCGGCTGTCCACTGGTGGTCACGCCCCCATGCTGGCCTATTCAGCGGCCAGGCGGATCGGGCACGACCCTGAGGGGCCAGCCCGTGAGGACCAGGGAGAGCTCAGGGTCGATCCTGGAGGACTCCGGATCGTCGGCGAGCCAGAGTTGGGGTCATGAACGAGGAGACGTTGCACGAAGAACAGCCCGAGGAGCAGGCGAGCTCACCGCTCCCGCCGCCGTACGTGCCCCCTGGCCAGGCTCCGAGCGAGCCTCGTCCACCGCTGCGACGCAGCACCAGCGACCGCATGGTCGGCGGAGTGGCCGCCGGCTTGGCACGTACCTTCGGCGTCGACCCCGTGGTGTTTCGGGTGGTCTTCGCCGCACTCACGGTCATCGGAGGCAGCGGGCTCATCCTCTATCTGCTCCTGTGGGCGTTCGTCCCGGAGGAAGGCTCAGACGGCTCGTCGATCGGCGATCGCTGGGTGCGGTCGCGCTCCTGGTCGACGATCACCGTGCTGTTGCTCGCACTCGCGATCACCGTCGTGGCAAGCATCGTCATCGGACTCGACTCTGCTCCGTTGGTCCTACTCGGAGTCATTGCCTTTGCTGCGCTGATCTTCTCCCGACGCGACCAACGCCCACCCAAGCCACCGAGTCCGGTGACCCCCGCGGCACCGCCGTACACACCGCCGTACACACCGCCGTACACACCGCCGTACACACCGCCGTACACACCGCCGTACGCAGAGTCGTACGCAGGGCAGGTGAGCACTCCCCCGACCTACCCCGCGTACTCCGGTCAGCCGTACGAGGAGACGCCAGCTGCCGCGCAGACGTACGCTCCTCCGCCCGCTGCTGCGCCGGCCTCACCCACGCAGCCTCCCCCACCGCGCGAGCCCAAGGAGCGATCCGCCCTCGGCATCCTCAGCCTTGGCGCCGCAGCGATCATCGGCGGAGTGCTTCTAGCGATCCGGCTGGCCTCTTCGACGAGCACGCCGTCAACGACGACCATCCTGGCAACGGCGACGCTCGTCCTCGGACTGGGGCTGTTGGTCGGGACCTTCTTCGGCCGCGCTCGCTGGGTGGTCATCCCCGGGATCGCCCTGCTGCTGCTCACCTCAGCGTCGGGTGCGCTCCACCGGTGGGACGGGCCTACAGGCAGCCAGACGATCCAGCCGCTGAACAGCAGCCAGGTCGCGGCCAGCTATCAGTGGCGGGCCGGGGAGCTGGTCCTGGACCTCACCCAGGTCTCGGGCAACCCTGACCTGACCGTCACAGCGGACCTGGGTGCGGGATCCCTTCGGGTCATCGTGCCGCGTGGCGCTCAGCTCTCCGGTTCGGCAGAGGTACGGCTCGGGTCGATCCGCACAGCCGACGGCGACGAGTACGACGGCTGGAGCAACGTCGCTGACCTCTCTGATCCACCCAGGATTGCAGCGACTCCAACCGACCAGGCGATCACGCTCGACCTGACGGTCGGCGTCGGAGAGGTGGTGGTCAGCCGTGCGTAAGCATGCGTTCGACCCGGCATCGTTCATTCTCGGCCTGGTGATCGCCGGTGTCGCGGTCACCTACCTGGTGGCCGAGGCGCAGGACCGTACGGTCGACGGCGCATGGATCCTGCCTCTCACCCTTATCGGCCTGGGAGTGGCCGCGATGGCAGCGGGACTCAGCCGAGCGTTTCACCGAGATAGTGCAGCCACGGTGGCTACGATCGTGACGCCCTCGGATGATCCAGAAGAAGAGATCGACTGATCCTGCCAACCGGCACAGCAGCTGGAACGTCCTCCCTTGGTGACCCGGCGAGTGCCGTCAAGTTCGAGCTCCATCGCTACCGGGTCCTGTCATAGGAGCACCCCATGAGGCCGGCCCGTTGCATGCAAGTTGTTGTCGTTCTCGCGTTGGGTGTGCTCGCAACCGCCGGTCCCGCAGGCGCTGAGCCCGGGTCTTGCTGGGATCACCAGGGCCATGATCTGGACGGTGATGGCCCGGACGTGGTCGTCGGACTCCCCTCGTACGACCTCCCCGGCAAGCCGGATGCTGGAGCCATCGTCGTCTTTTCCAACGTTGCCGCGCCAGGTGAAGCCGATCCGTCGACGCCATCAGCCAGCACCCTGGTCACGGCCGACGACATCGACGGGTTGACGTCACAGGCCGGAGCCAGATTCGGGGCCTCGGTAGTCGCTTGGGGTGACGCCGGCTCCTTTGACGACCCCGACAACTGTTCCGACCTGCTCGTGGGCGCCCCCGGCCAGACGGTGGACGGGAAGGCCGGCGCCGGGCAGGTCTCCTTGATCAAGGGGACTGGCGATGGGCTGTCCGAGGCTCTCCGCACCTTCGACGAAGCCAGCATCACTGGGGCAGGTGGCGCGCAAGCCGGGGCGCACTTCGGAGCTGCCCTTGCGGCGGACACGTTGAGCATGATCGCGATCGGCGCACCGGGACGCGACGTCGGGTCAGCGGTGGACGCCGGCCACGTGGTCCGAATCACCTACCCTCTCAACGACCTCAACGATCCCGACGTCACTGTGGTCGACCAGGGCGGCGACAACGCAGGTACGCCAGAGGCGGGTGATCGATTTGGCGAGGTACTCGACGTGCTGCCCTCGGGCCAGGGACCGATCCTCATCGTCGGGATCCCGCACGAGGACATCGGGCGTCAGCGGGACGCCGGAGCGGTCGGGCTCCTTCCGCCGTCGGGCCCGCTCACGATGGTGTCCCAGAACGCTCCTGGGGCCGGCGGCAGGGCTGAGGCGGGAGATCTGTACGGCAGCTCCGTTGACATCTATGCGACCTATGTCAATAACCCGGTCGGCATCGTCGCGATCGGTGTTCCCGGTGAGGATCACTCAGGATCTAAAAACGCCGGGGCCGTCAGCTATGCGATGTTCGAGATCGTCTTCGATCCGGCGCAGTACATCGGCCCGTTGACTGGGATGCCCACGATGGTCACCCAGTCATCCCGCGGTGTCCCCGGCCGGCCGGAGCAAGGAGATCGGTTCGGCTCCAGTGTCCTGGTCGGCGAGTTCGGCACCGACAACGGTCACCGCCAATTGATGGCAACCGCTCCCCGAGAAGATCTCGGATCTACCTCCAACGCGGGGCTGTTGACGAACACCTGGATCAAGGAGAACGGAAGCACCAGAGCAGGCATGCACATCAAAGCGTGGACCCAAGACTCGGCCGGTGTGGCCGGACGGGCCGAGTCCGGAGACCGATTCGGAGCTCGCGCCAGTTCAGTCGTGCTGACCGATCTCGAAGACGACGACGACTCGATCTGGGACATCCTGCTCGTCACCGTCCCCGGGGAGGACGTCGGTGACGTCGAGGACGCCGGGCTCGCCTACCTCGGAGTCGCACCAGGAATGAATTCCGTCCGGCTCAAGATGCCCGTGACCCAGACCCGAGCCGGCGTCGGCATGGTGCCGATGCGGTAGTTGTGCCACGGCACGTTGTCTGGCCAGGTCACGAACTCAGTCCGCCAGCGTTGACTGCAACCCGACCACCTCATCGGGCGCGAGTTCGCCGTCGCCGGCCGCTGCGTTGGCCCGCACCTGCTCGGGCGACATCGCTCCAGCGATCACGGATCCGGTCACCGAGTTGGCCAGTAGTCCCTGAATCGCCACGTCGACCATGCGCCGGTCATGCTCGCGCGCCCACGCTGCCAGGCGCTCCACAACGTCAAGCTTCGCCTCGGTGACGTAACCCTGCTCGGCCCACGACACGAGCCGGCTTCCCGTCGGCGGCGCCTGCCCACGCCGCATCTTGCCCGTGAGCAGCCCGCTGGCCAGCGGGAAGTAGGGCAGTACGCCGACGCCATAGTGCTTGGCGGCGGGTACGACTTCGTCCTCGACGTCTCTTTCGAGCAGGGACCAGTGGTTCTGCGCCGAGACAAAACGGGTGAGACCCAGCTCGGAGGCCACGTGATCGGCTTCCGCGATCTGCCAACCTGCGAAGTTGGAGCTCCCGACATATCGGATCTTTCCTTCGACCACCAGCTCATGCAGGGCCGAGAGCGTCTCCTCGATCGGGGTGACGGGATCCGGCGTGTGCAGCTGATACAGGTCGATGTAGTCGGTCCGCAGGCGACTGAGCGACTCCTCGACGGCTCGCCGGATGTAGGCCCGGCCGCCCTTGGCGCCCGCCGCGGGGCCGTACCCCATCTCGTGGTCCTGGTGCCCGAACTTCGTGGCGAGCACGACCTGATCGCGCCGCCCCTCCAGCACCTCACCCAGCAAGGACTCCGAGCGACCAACGCCCCCCGTGCCGCCGTAGATGTCGGCCGTGTCCAGCAAGGTGATGCCGACCTCGATGGCCGCCTCGACGACTGCCCGGGTCCCAGCCAGATCCAACCGCCCACCGAAGTTGTTGCAGCCCAGACCTACGACGGACACGAGGAGCCCGGAGTCACCCAGGGGTTGATATCGCATGACCGCGACGCTAGTACGGCGCCGTGCGGTCGGCTCAGTCGGCGGTCTCCCCTTCGCCGCGTACGTCCCAGCCGTGATGGACGATGTCGTGCAACATGTAGCGCACGAACGTGTCGAGGGTGAAGACCGCCCCGTCGCTACGCCTGCCCGGGCGCTCCCACTGGTCATCGGTCACGGCCCGCAGCGACGAGACCAGAGTCGCGCCCGCTGCTTCGATCTCGCTTGTGACTGTGCGCGGTTCCTGTTTGCCGTAGTCCTGGTCCACCGCTGTCTCGTCCTGGTCCCAGTTGTCGAACTGCGGATCATCCTCGTCCAGCATCAGATGAAGTCGACGTTCATAGAGACCGAGCACGTCGCGAACGTGGCAGGCGTACTCCAGCGGTGACCAGATCGCGGCATCCGGACGCACGGCCGGGTCCGTGCCCGACAAGACCTCGCGCCAGAGGGGTAGCTCCTGGTGCACGCGCTCCGCCACGTCCTGCGGCCGTACGCTGCCTGCATCAAAGCCGCACTCCGGGCAGCGCAGCTCGACAACCCAGGTCCAGTCCTTGGTGTCCGGGATGATCGTTCCGGTGCTTGATCTTGACTCGTCGCTCACAGCCCCACCGTAGCCCCGCCGGGAGACCCGGCCGCGCGAAACCGGGTGAAGCGCAGGTCAGCGAGTGGCGACGAAGGCGTACCCTGAGTCGGACAGTCCCGCCACCCCGGAGGTGCCCATGGTGCTGGCTTCCGTTGTGGCACATCCGGGTCATGCGCCAGGCCTGAGAGCTTGGATCGCGCTCGTGGCCATCGCGGTAGTGATCGGCGCGATCGCGTGGTTCAACGGCAGGACTCCCGACAAGATGGCTCGCAAGTTCCGGCCCCCTCGTGGAGGGAGCGCCGGAGGCGGCGCAGGGACTGGCGGGGCCGGAGGGATGGAACAGAACCGCGAGTAGCACCTTGCGCGTCGTTTTGATGGAGACAGGCGCCGCCTAGGACTCTGACCCGGGCACTGCATGACGGATGCTGGTCTACGACCGGCGCAGGGCAATGGCTGGACGGATCGCTGCGACTAGTCGGTCGCGAATCCGACAGCCCGCAGGATGCTCGAGATGCTGACCGGATCGGCCATCTTCAAGTCCGCGAGATCGTGCGGCCGAAACCACTGAAGATCGTCGTGCTCCGCGGGTGCGGCATTGACAGGCTCCCCTTCCCAGCGTGTGACGAGGAACGCGTGCATTTCGAGGGTGGGGTCACTGATGGCTATTGGGAAGGGGAGGGGGTCGTGGATGCGGACACCGATTTCTTCGAGGCACTCCCGAATGACCGCTTGGAGAGGCGACTCGCCCAACTCGACATGGCCGCCAACAAGATCCCAGCAGTCGGGGTACCACCGACGCGATGGATGACGATGCGCCAGGAGCACGAGACCGTCACGCACAAGTGCCGCGACCGAGATCGGAATCTGGGCGACCACGGCAAGCACCCTAGACGCAACGAAATCTGGCGCCCTCATGCTCGGGCAGACTCAGCGCAGACACGGCGCGTCAGGGCCGCTGCTTGATCTGCGCGGGGAGAGCGGCCACGCGCTTTCGGCGTACCCCCTGTGACCGGCGATCGACAGGTGGTTTCCGTCCGGAGCGAGGTCTCGGTCGACGACGAAGGCCTGCTCAGCACCGCCGTCGGTGAAGCATTCTGGGTGCGCACCGCAGACCGCAACAATCTGCTTCCAGTAAGCATCGACGATGTGCTGCATCGAGCGGATCCCAGCCGCGCGCGGCAAACCCTGTGCGTCGAACACTGCGCAGGGTCCAGTAGCCCCGTTAGCGTTCACGAGGTCGGTGTGGCTCGCGGCCCGGTCGGTCCAGTTTGCCACCGACGCCCAGCACCGCTGGGTTGTCCCCGGTAGCCCACGAATTCTCGTGAGCATCACGACTGACATCCGCGGGATCACTCATCGAAGTGCTAGGTGATCCCCTTGGATACTTCGGGTGCTTGGCTGGCGTGGGGAGCTGTCGTGGGATTGACTCAGTTTCATGCCTCTCGACGGTGAATACGAGCCCAGCCCCTCGGAGTGGGTCCGCAACCAGGTCGCTCTCTACGAGTCGTCGGGTGGCACCGAGGGCACGACGAGGCACGACCTTCCCGTCGTGATCTTGACGTCGGTGGGAGCCAATTCCGGAAAACTACGAAAGACCCCGCTGATGCGGGTCGAGCACGAGGGACGCTATGCCTTGGTGGCGTCCAAGGGCGGGGCCCCCGACCACCCGCAGTGGTACCGCAACCTCATCGAGCACCCGCACGTCGAGCTCCAGGACGGTCCGGTGCGCCAGGACATGACGGCGCACGAGACTTCCGGTGCCGAACGGGAGGAGTGGTGGGCTCGGTCGGTCGAGGCGTTCCCGCCGTACGCGGAGTATCAGACCAAGACCGACCGGCAGATCCCCGTCTTCGTGCTCGAACCCGGGACCACCGGCGCCGGTCCCGGCACCGCACTCTAGGCTCGCGGCTCATGAGCCTCATCGACAAGGCGGCCGAGTTCCGCCGCCTGCACGACGACCCCGAGCTGCTCGTCCTCATCAACGTGTGGGACGTCATCTCCGCCACAGTCGTCGCGGACCTGCCGGGCTGCCGCGCCTTGGCCACGGCCAGCCACTCCATCGCGGCCTCCTACGGCTACCCCGACGGCGAGCAGATCCCGCGAGACATCATGATGGCTGCCGTCGGCCGGATCGCTTCGTCTGTCGAGGTACCGGTGAGCGCCGACCTCGAGGCTGGGTACGGCGACGCTGGTGAGACCGTCCGACGGGCCATCGCCATCGGGGTGGTCGGGGCCAACCTCGAGGACCAGATGCGGCCCTTCGACGAGGCCGTGGCGGCCGTCGATGCCGCAATCTCCGCCGGTGCTTCCGAGGGCCTCGACTTCGTGCTGAACGCCCGCACCGACGCCTTCCTCAAGGCCGGTGATCGAGACCCGGAGGCCGTACTCACCGACGCGATTGCTCGCGGACGCGCCTTCCTCGACGCCGGCGCCGCCTGCGTCTTCGTGCCCGGCGTGAAAGACGAAGCGACGATCACCCGCCTCGTTGATGGGATCGGTGCCCGCAAGGTCAGCCTGATCGCCGGCCCAGGGTCGTTGCCTCCTGCCGCTCTTCAGGATCTTGGAGTCGCCAGGATCTCGGTCGGCCCATGGTCGCAGCGGGTCGCGCTGACGGCCCTGGCCGACGTCGGGGAGAGCCTGCTGACCGGCGGCTCGTTCCCCGATGGGATACGCCCGCTCAACTGATCAGGCGCGTTACCGGACCGTGAAACTGGCTGACCCAACGCTCTTGTACTGGTCGGTCAGCAGATAGTGCACGACGTAGTCCCCTGGCGGCAGCGGCCACGGCTTGCCCTGCGTGTCCTGACCAAGCGTCGCCTCGCCGGACACCGCCGGTGGGACGACGCCGGAGTCGTGCAACCCGGTGTAGGCCCAGACCGTGTAGTTGTCCTTGTTGGGGTTGGCGGCACCCGCCCGATACACCCCGATCCAGTCCCAGCGGTTGGCGGGACCGTCCTGCCAGGTCACCTTGATCGGCTCGCCCACGTCGTAGGACTTCTTGTCGACCGCGATCACCACCTCGGGATCGACGGGGCGTACCCAGAATTCGTTGGTGGCCACCTGCTCGCCGCTCTCGTCGGTCAGCACCACCGTATAGCCGCCGGGGTCGAGCGAACCGGCGTCGATCGTGAGCATGCCGTCCGTACCAGTGACGAGGTTGGTGATGGGATCGGCGTCGCCCGACTCGGGCTTCACCTCGACCGTGCCACCGCCAGGAGCCGGCAGCACATAGCGGACGCTGAGCGGGTCGCCCTTGGTCAACATCCGGTTGTCGAGCGCGACTCCGACCGGAAGCGCCTGAGGGGTCAGCCCGAGCTCACTGACGACGGCCCTGTGATCTGAGGTCCACGCGCCCGGAAAACCGATGTCGACGCCAGTCGCGTCGACCTTCCCGACAACCAGGCTGCTCGCGGTTTCGACGTTGGCTGACGTGTAGGTGTAGTCGATGCGGTCACCCGGGTTCTTCTTGTCGAAGCCCCACGTCACACCAGGGTCGACCGCCGGGTCACTGTGCACGCTTCGATAGGCGTCCTTCATTCCCGCGTCGACCAGCGCCGTGCTGATCGGCCACGGCACGGCCGCCGTGACACCTGGGTGCTCACCAACTGTCGCGTCCGTGTAGTCCAAGCTGGAGGGCTCGTTGAAGTCCCCGGTGAGGATGACCGGCCATCCCTGGGCAGCGAGCTGTCGCATGTCCGGGATGAGCTTGGCCATGGACGACAGGCGGACCTCCTCTTCGGAACGCATCACCGCGTCCACGGACTTCCCCTCGCGAAGCAGCTTCGGACCGTACTTCACGTAGTCCATGTGCGCGTTGAAGAAGGCGATCCCATACCCGGGCTGCACCTCGATGAGCGCGTAGAGCCCGTCGGCCCCGGACGGCTCCAGGATCGGATACTTCGAGAGCAGCTGCAGCCCAACGTTGTAGTAGGGGTAGCCGGCGTTCTTGGCGATGACCGGAAGCCTGTTGTAGGACTCCAGCACGCCGACCACGTCCGCGTCGAGACTCTTGATCACCTTGTCCGTCTTGGCGTTTCCGCCGTACTCAACGTTGTAGACGAGCGTCTTGAGCGTCATCGGGGAGCCAGCCGTACCGGTGCCCGCAACGGCGGCTGCGGTGTCGGTGGGGCTGCTCGGCGTAGCTCCACCCGAAGACGCCGAGCTGCAGCCCGCCATCAGGACACAGGTGGCCGCTAGCAGGACGAGACCGATCCGTGCGCGCATGACGCTGTCTCCTCGGGCCATGTCCGACTGCGGCCTGAACGGCCGTTCAGTTCCGCTGTCGTGCAGGCTATTCGATCGCGGCAACGCACGTCCAGGCACGGGCAAGTACTTGCCCACGAACTACTCGTCTGGGAACCGCGGTCCGTCCACCACCTTCGGAATCGATGTCGGGGCGAGCCGTAGCGACAAGGGCGTTGCGGAGCTCAGCGACACACCGGCGTCTGCGGCGACCGCGCCGATGACGTCGTAGGCCTGGCGCGCGTACCCAGCGGCAGCGGTGAACTCCCACGCCCTGAACGAGGTCTTCGCCCGAGCGGCCAGCTGGTCGGCTTGCGCCAACGACGCACGCTGCGCCCCGGTCAACTGCACACCGTCGAGCTGCCCGGCGATGTCGTTGGCCCGGTTGAGGTAGCCCGCGAACTCATAGCGACCCATGTTGTCGTGGTCGAAGACACCGAACCCGTTGGTGGTGCCCAGGTAGTTCATGATCGAGTTGCTCTCGTCCCCCGACCACGCGTAGTAGAAGTCCCCGACGGCGTCATAGTCGACACCAGTGAGGGGGTCGTACCCGTCGTGCGGATGCGACAAGCCCAGATGGTGCCCGACCTCATGGGTCGTCGTGGTCGTGAACCCGAACCCGATATCACGGACGTCTGGGGAGTCGAACTCGAAGACGTACGACTGCGTGCCGTCAACCCAGTTGTCGTCCGCATAACCGAGCAGCCCGGCTTGGGACCCGAGAGCTTCCTCGCTCGGATTGTTGAAGCCAAACACCCCCTCGACGTAGTCCTCGCCGCTCGACGGCAGATACCTGCCCTGGCGCGCGTCGTAGTAGCAGAAGGGCTGTGCGAAGGTGTCGCCGTACTTTCCTGAGCAGCCTTTGAGGTCACTGAGGCCGGCAAAGATGTCCAGCGTTCGCTGTGATCCTGAGTTGATGGGGTCGACGTCGGAGAGAGTCGTCTTCCACCTGGTATACGGCTCGAGGTCCTGCCACTCACTCTTGGAAGACGAGAGGTCGAGGGCGTCGGTGCCCTGTGAACCCGGATCGGCCTCGAACATGGTGTAGGCAATGTTCTTTGCTCCGCCTGGCCCGGGAGCGGTGTTCATGGGGTCGTAGAGCGGCGACGATGTGAAGAGCAGGTTGACGGCGACATAGCGCACCACCCTCCCTAGGTCCTTGCCCAACGCCCAGGGCTTGCGGTAGCCGTTCGTGGCGTACTCCCAGACAGGCGGCATCCGATAGTCCGCGGCGCCGTCGCCGTCGATGTCGGCGTCGTCCACGTTCCAGTTCCCCGACCAAGACTCCGGGCCGGCCGACAGGTCGTAGAACCAGCTACGACCGGAGCTGCCTCCCCAGGCGATCATCGCGCGAGAGTCCTGCAGGCCGAAGTTGTGGCCGGTGTCCGGGTCGACCGTGTCGGTCTTTCGGTAGACATGGAAGCGGAAGTCGTCGCGGCCGTACCAGTTGACGAGGAAGACGGTGTAGGACTTCGAGTCGATGCCGAGTCTCTTGGCGGCCAACCGCTCCAGAATCCGCTCCGCCGACGGGGCATCGATCGTGAGGATCTTCTTCGAGACGAACCGGTTGTTGGTCTTCTGCTTGTTGTAGTCGGTCTGAAAGGTGGTGCGGGACGACGCCTTCCCAATGCTGGAAAACTGGCCGAACGCGGCGTTCTCGAAGGACGAGGGCGCGTCGATGACGCGATAATCGTAGGAGAAGTGCAGATCGAGGTCGCGTCCTTGAAGCCCATAGAACTGCGGGTAGCGAACCACCGGGTCCGAAGACGCGGGTAGTTGCGAACCGATGCCCTTCCCCACCCTGTTCTTGTCGTAGCCGACCAGGACGACGTTGACCGGCACCCGCTGAGCGAACTCCACCTGCTGCCCAGGAGAGAGGCCATTCCCACTGAACCCAGAGGGTTCGGCGGCCTGACCGGGGGTGACCACGAGGGCCAGCACCGCGGATGCGGATGTGAACGCGACGAGCAGTCGTGTGCGATTCATCGGGCACTCCTTGAGCACTGCCACCGGCCCGCGGCCACTGGACCCGAACGGACGCTACTCCGCACCCGGAGCCGACCGCAGACGATTGCCACAGACCGTGGCTGCTGCTAGTCGGATTTACCCCCACTCACCCCGCTGAGGGCGGGGGCTACTCCCACTCGATGGTGCCGGGGGGCTTGCTGGTGACGTCCAGGACGACGCGGTTGATCTGCCGCACCTCGTTGGTGATCCGCGTCGAGATGGTGGCCAGGACGTCGTACGGCAGCCGCGACCAGTCGGCCGTCATGGCGTCCTCGGACGAAACGGGACGCAGCACCACCGGATGACCGTAGGTTCGGCCGTCTCCTTGAACCCCGACGGACCGGACATCCGCGAGCAGAACCACTGGACATTGCCAGATCTCCCGGTCGAGTCCCGCCTTGGACAGCTCTTCGCGGGCGATCGCGTCGGCCTCGCGGAGGATGTCGAGCCGCTCACCCGTGACCTCGCCGATGATCCGGATCCCCAGGCCAGGCCCAGGGAACGGCTGTCGCCACACGATCGCTTCGGGCAGGCCGAGCTCGAGCCCCACCGCCCGCACCTCGTCCTTGAACAGCGCGCGCAGCGGCTCGACCAGGGCGAACTCGAGGTCGTCGGGCAGTCCGCCAACGTTGTGGTGGCTCTTGATGTTGGCCGTGCCGGTGCCACCTCCGGACTCGACGACATCGGGGTAGAGGGTGCCCTGCACGAGGAAGTCCACGCTCTCGCCCGACTCACCCGCCTCAGCCACCACCTCGCGCGCTGCGTGCTCGAAGACCCGGATGAACTCGCGGCCGATGACCTTGCGCTTCTCCTCAGGGTCAGTGACGCCAGCAAGCGCCTCGAGGAAGCGGTCCTTGGCGTCGGCCACCTTCAGTCGGATGCCGGTGGCGGCGACGTAGTCTCGCTCGACCTGCTCGGCCTCACCCTCGCGCAACAGGCCGTGGTCGACGAAGACGCAGGTGAGCTGGTCACCGACGGCACGATGCACCAGCGCCGCCGCCACTGCCGAGTCCACGCCGCCCGACAGCCCGCAGATGACCCGCTTGCCACCCACCCGGGCCTGAATCCGCTCGACCTGTTCCTCCACGATGCCGGCTGCCGTCCAGGTCGGCTCGAGACCGGCCACGTCATACAAGAAGTGTTCGAGGACTGCCTGTCCATGTGTCGTGTGCAACACCTCGGGATGGAACTGCACGCCGGCGTGTCGGCGGGCGAGGTCCTCGAAGGCGGCTACCACTGCACCTGCCGTCGTGGCGGTGACGGTGAAACCGTCAGGCGCCTCGGCCACCGAGTCACCGTGCGACATCCAGACCGTCTGCGTCGCAGGCAGATCGGCAAACATCACCGAGTCCGGCGTCGTCACCGTCAGCGGTGTCGCACCGAACTCCGAGAGGCCGGTCTGCTCGACCCGACCGCCCAACGCGAGAGCCATGGCCTGATGGCCGTAGCAGATCCCGAACGCAGGCACCCCTGCGTCGAACAGCTCCGGATCGACACGCGGAGCACCCTCGGCGTAGACCGACGACGGTCCCCCAGACAAGATCACGGCCGCCGGCCGTCGAGCCAGGATCTCCGCGACAGGTGTGGTCGAGGGGATCACCTCGCTGTAGACCCCGGCTTCGCGGACCCGCCGGGCGATCAACTGGGCATACTGCGCCCCGAAGTCGAGGACCAGCACCGGCTGCAGGGGGGCATCGCTCACGTGCTCAGGCTATCGGGGCGGAGCCGTACCATGAACGCCTCGTGACCACCTCCCGCGCCGTGCCCGCCGGGCGCCCGGAAGAGGGCGCCGGGACGCACCACGACATCACCGATCACCAGGCCCACCCGCTGCGCAGGCTGTGGCAGTACGGCACCCGCTATCGGCGTCGCATCGTGATGGCCACGTTGTGGACCACGCTCAACAAGATCGCCGACGTCTTCCCCGAGCTGCTCATCGGGGCCGCTGTCGACGTGATCGTGCAGGGACAGGACTCCTTCGTCGCCCAGGTCTTCGGGGTCGAGAGCACCTTCGACCAGCTGCTGATCCTGGCAGCCATCAACGCCGTCGTCTGGATCGTCGAGTCGATCACCGACTATCTGTCGGCCACCCGATGGCGCCGGCTCGCCCAATCCGTCCAGCACGACCTGCGCACCGACGCCTACAACCATCTGCAAGGCCTCGAGGTCTCGTGGTTCGAGGACACCACCAGCGGCGGCCTGCTGGCGGTGCTCAACGATGACGTCAACCAGCTCGAGAGGTTCCTCGACACCGGAGCCGAGACGATCATCCAGCTGTTTTGGAACGTCATCCTGGTCGGTGCGGTCTTCTTCTTCGTGTCCTGGCAGCTGGCGATCGTGGCCTTTCTGCCCATCCCGATCATCGTGGCGGGCTCATTGCGCTATCAGCGTCGCCTCGAGCCGCTCTACACCGTGGTGCGAGAACGCGTCGCGGAGCTCTCTGCCACGCTGTCGGCCAACCTCGGGGGCATCACGACGATCAAGGCCTTCGCGGCTGAACGTCGGGAGTCCGACCGGCTGGAGGCCGTGTCGACGGACTACCTCGAAGCCAACAGCGCGGCGATCCGCTTCAGCTCCGCCTTCGGCCCGATCATCCGGATGGCGATCCTCGCGGGGTTCACCGCCACGTTGCTGATCGGCGGATACTTCGCCATCCAGGGCACCCTCGCCGTCGGCCTGTTCTCGGTGCTGGTGTTCATGACCCAGCGGCTGCTGTGGCCGCTCACCGACCTCGGCCAGACGCTCGACCTCTACCAGCGGGGCATGGCGTCGACCCGCCGGATCCTCGACCTGCTCGACGTCGAACCGAAGATGCAGCCCGGCGCCGCGGATCTCCCACGCCCGGTGCGCGGAGACGTGGAGCTGCGCTCGGTCCGGTTCGGCTACGCCTCCGGTCCGGATGTCCTGCGCGGCATCGACCTCACAGTCCCTGCCGGTGAGACTCACGCCATCGTCGGCTCGACCGGTGCCGGAAAGTCGACGCTCGTGCGGCTCCTGCTTCGCTTCCACGATGCCCGCTCGGGGACGGTGTGCATCGACGGACACGACGTACGGTCGCTGACCTACACCTCGTTGCGAGGCTCGATCGGCTACGTTGCCCAGGACGTCTTTCTGTTCCACGGCACGGTGCGCGACAACATCGCGTACGGCCGCCCGGACGCCTCCGACTCCGACATCGAGGAGGCCGCCCGGCTGGCCGAAGCGCACGAGTTCGTCCTCGGCCTACCCGACGGCTACGACACCGTCGTCGGCGAACGTGGGGTCAAGCTGTCGGGTGGCCAACGACAACGGCTGTCCATCGCGCGGGCGATCCTTCTCGACCCCGCCGTGCTGCTGCTCGACGAAGCCACCTCCGCGGTCGACAACGAGACCGAAGCGGCGATCCAGCGCTCGCTCGCGCGAGTCGGTGAGGGACGCACCGTCGTCGTGATCGCGCACCGACTCTCTACGGTCCGGGAGGCGGACCGGATCTGGGTGCTCGAGCACGGCGAGATCGCCGAGGCCGGCACGCATGACGAGCTCGTGGCCTCTGGCGGGATCTATGCCGCCCTGTGGCGGGTGCAGACCGGCGACGCGGTCCACCGGACGCGCTGACGAATCGCCACCCCCGGCAGCGCCGAAAACTGATTGGAGTTCCGGGGGTGGCGCCGCGTACCGTGGGTCAGCCATGGCCCTGCTGAAGAACATCCCCCGCAGAGAGCCGGGAATCCCGGATTTGCGCGGCGTGTGGCCGTTCTTGAGCTGGATCGCCCGGGCACAGTGGCGCACCCTTGCCCTGGGGATCACCTGGGGCATCATCTGGATGCTTGCTGCGGCAGCCGTACCCATCGGTCTCGGCCGTGGGATCACAGCGATCTCCAACGACGACATGACCATGGTCGGCGTCTGGTCGGCCGTCGTCCTGATCCTGGGCATCGTCTCCGCTGCATCTGGCATGCTCCGGCACCAGATGGCCGTCGCGAACTGGATCGGGGCCGCCTCCCGGATCCAACAGCTGGTGGCCCGGCAAGCCGCAGACCTCGGCGGAGACCTGCCCAAGCAGGTCGCGACCGGAGAGGTCGTGGCGGTCAGCGCCAGCGACGTCGAGCGCATCGGCAGTGCCTTCGACGTGACGGCCCGGATGGCCGGAGCCGTCGTCTCCTACATCGTCGTGGCGCTGGTCATGGTCGTGGTCTCCCCGACACTCGGTCTCGTGGTCATCGTGGGTGTTCCCTTGACGGCGTTGGCTATCACCCCGTTGGTGCGGCCGCTCGAGCGGCGGGAGACGGCGCAACGAGCGCGGTTCGGGGAAACCACCGAGCTCGCGGCCGACACCGTCGCCGGGCTGCGGGTCCTGCGCGGGATCGGCGGCGAGGACCTGTTCCTCACCAGGTTCAACAACAAGTCGGGGGAAGTGCGGCAAGCGGCCGTACGCACCGCTCGGATCCGTTCCTTGCTCGACGCCTTGCAGGTGGCCTTGCCCGGAGCATTTCTGGTTGCCGTGACGTGGCTCGGCGCCCAGCTGGCCATCAGTGGCGAGCTCTCGCCAGGCCAGCTGGTGACGTTCTACGGCTTCGCTGCGTTCCTCGTGATGCCGCTGCGCACGGTCACCGAGACCGCCCACAAGTGGACTGCTGCGCGAGTGGCTGCCCGCCGGGTCATCGCCGTCCTGTCGCTGCAGCGCCAGCATGCGGAGAGCCCCTCGCCGGTGGACGAGCCGCTCGAGGGGGACCTCGTCGACCACACGAGCGGTCTGACGGTCTCGACCGGACGATTCACCGCACTCGTCTCCGCCGAGCCGCACGACGCGACGGCCGTCCTCGAGCGACTCGGCGGCTACGTCCCCGGCGACGTCACCCTCGGGGGCATCCCCTTGGCCGACCTGTCGCGAGACGCGGTCCGGCGGGTGATCCTGGTCCAGGACAAGGATCCCATCGTGTTCGCCGGCACCCTCGAAGAGCTGTTCGACGTACCGTCATCCGGTCGGGTGTCAGCGGCCGACGCCATCGCTGCGTCCGACTCCGAGGAGATCGTCGAGGGCCTGCCCGAGGGGTTGAAGTCCGAGTTGCCCGAGCGCGGTCGAACGCTTTCCGGCGGCCAGCGGCAGCGCATCGCGTTGGCCCGGTCTCTGGTGAGCGATCCGCGGTTCCTGCTGCTCGACGAGCCGACGTCTGCTGTCGACGCCCACACCGAGGTGCGGATCGCCGAACGCTTCGACGGCGGGCGAGCCGGCCGGGCCACGCTGATCGCCACCACGAGCCCGTTGCTGCTGGATCATGCCGATGTCGTGGCCCTGCTGCATGACGGTTTGGTCATCGCCACGGGCCGCCATCGAGACCTCCTGCGCAACGAGCCGCGCTACCGCTCGGTGGTGCTGCGCGACGACGAGTCGCTGGCTGCTGTGGGAGGTGAGCAGTGAACACCCCAGAGACCTACGACTCCGTGCTGCACCAGAACAGTCAGCTCCCCGTGTCGGGACCGCCAGCCGTGCGCAAGCACGTCGCAGGCCTGATGCGGCGCCACCGAGGCACCTTCGCCACGGTGATCGCCCTCAACTCCGTCGCCGCGATGGCCGCGCTGGTCGGTCCGCAGGTGCTCGGTCAGATCGTCGAGGGCGTGACGCACGGCATCACCTCGAGTCGCGTCAACAGCCTCTCTCTGATCTTCCTGGCCGCGTTGGTCGTGCAGACCATCTTCACTCGGTCGGCCCGGATGCGAGCCGCCATCCTCGGCGAATCGATCCTGGCCGACCTGCGCGAGGACCTCGTCAAGCGCGCCGTGAGCCTGCCGCTGGGCGTGGTCGAGCGCGCGGGCACCGGAGACCTGGTCAGCCGAGCCACGACCGACGTCGACCGGCTTGCCTGGGCCGTCCGGATGGCCGTACCCGAGATGACCATCGCAGGTGTCACCGCCGTGCTCGTCGGTGGCGCATTGATCTTCACCGCGCCGCCGCTCGCGCTCGCCTGGCTGCTGGCCGTCCCACCGATCGTCATCGTGACGCGGTGGTATTTCAAGCGCGCTCCGCTGGCCTACCGCGCCGAGACCACCACCTACACGATGGTCAACGCCGCCATCGCCGAGACCGTTGACGGCGGTCGCACAGTCGAGGCCTACCGGCTTGGACCCGAGCGCGTCCGCATCACCGACGAGCGGATCAGTCGCTGGGTCAGCTGGGAGCGCTACACACTCTGGCTGCGCGTCCACTACTTCCCGACCATCGAGATCGCCTACTTCCTGCCCACGGCGGGGGTCCTTTTCCTGGGCGGGATCTTCTACCTCAACGGGACCGTCACCCTCGCCCAGGTCACGGCCTCGGTCCTCTACACCCAGATGCTCGTAGAACCGATCGACATCCTGCTGTCGTGGATGGATGAGCTGCAGAGCGGCCAGGCGTCCTTGGCTCGGCTGGTGGGTGTCCACGAGATCCCCGACCCTGAGGTCGACGAGGACACCGAGCCCGGGTCGCAGGAGATCGAGGCGCGTGACGTGCGCTTCGCCTATCGCGAGGGCCGCGACGTGCTGCACGGGCTGGACTTCGACGTCGAGCCCGGCACCAGGGTCGCGATCGTGGGGCCGTCGGGCGCCGGGAAGTCGACCCTGGGGCGGCTGCTCGCGGGCATCCACGGCCCCCGGACCGGGCGGGTCGACATGGGTGGAGTCGCCCTGTCGCGGCTGCCGGTCGAGACCGTGCGTCAGCACGTGGCGCTGGTCACGCAAGAACATCACGTCTTCGTGGGGTCGTTGCGCGACAACCTCCGGCTGGCGCGTCCCGACGCCGACGACGAAGCGATCCTCGATGCCCTCGAGGCCGTCGATGCCCGACAGTGGGCCGAGGCGCTGCCCGAGGGCCTGGACACCACGGTCGGAGGTGGCTCGCACAAGCTCACGCCTGCGCAGGCTCAGCAGGTGGCCCTCGCCCGACTGGTCCTGGCCGACCCCCACACGTTGGTCCTGGACGAGGCCACCTCGCTGCTCGACCCGCGAGCCGCTCGGCATCTCGAGCGCTCGCTGGCCGCGGTGCTGGACGGCCGTACCGTCGTCGCCATCGCCCACCGCCTGCACACCGCGCACGACGCCGACGTGGTTGCGGTGGTCGAGGATGGCAAGGTCAGCGAGTACGGCACGCATGACGACCTGGTCTCCGCCAACGGCCCCTATGCCGAGCTCTGGCGCTCCTGGACCGACGAAACCTGACCACCCCAGCCCCCCGAGCTCGTTGATCTTGAGAGATATACGGCGACACGCCGCCAAAGGCATGCATCTCTCAAGATCAACAGTGGCCGTCGCGCCCATCCCGGCGATTGAGGTCCTCACGGGGCGAGGCCGAGGACCTTTGACCCTGAACGTCACTCCCTGAAGTGGGCGACGCTAGGAATCGGGAGGTCGACGATGGGAACAAGGACTCGGCGCCCGGTCGCCGCTACGTATCCTGACCAGTCACCAGGAAGGACGTCCGCGGGGCTCCTTCACGTGGGGTGGGCGACGTCGGCCCTCACCTGGTCGGCCGTCTTCCTCGCCGTCGCTTCGGCGGCGGTCACCGTCTGGGGAGGCTGGCTGTCGGGACCCGAAGCCATGCAGGGGTCCGCCCGCGGAACCGCGTGGGTCATGCTCGTGCTCGCCGTGCCTGCCGTCGCCTTCTCAACAGCCTTCGCGCACGACTCGCCGCGCTGGCTGCTGGTCAGGACCGGCGGGATGGCTTTCCTGGTCTACAACAGCCTGGCGCTCTTGCTCCTGACGCCCTACAACCGCGCATTCCTCGTCTATGTGGCTCTGCTGTCGACCTCCTTCTGGGGGCTGGTCGCGCTGATTCGCGGCCTTGACGCGCGCGCACTGTCGGAGCGGGCCGAGGAGGGGTTGCACCGACGGGCTCTGGCGATCTACGTCCTGGCCGTCGTGTCGTTCAATGCGCTGGCCTGGCTGGCGGCCGTGGCCAACAGTCTCCGGAAGTCCGACCCGTTGGTGGTGCTCGAGGGGACGGGGGTCATGACCAACGCCCTCTGGATCCAAGATCTGGCGATCTGGCTGCCGATCGCTGCGGCGGGTGCCGTGTGGCTGTGGCGTCGGCAGGCCTGGGGAGTGCCCATCGTGGGGGGAGTGCTGGTGTTCTGGGTGATCGAGTCGATCAGCGTCGCCGTGGACCAATGGTTCGGTGCCTCGGCGGACCCTCAGTCCGACGTCGTTTCGATGTCGGTCGTGCCGGTGTTCGGCCTGCTGGCGGCCGTCAACGCGTGGGCGGCGTGGCTGCTCCTGCGCCTACTCAGAGCGCGGCCGGGGTGACCGTGACCTCGACGCGCTGGAACTCCTTGAGGTCGGAATAGCCAGTGGTCGCCATCGCCCGACGTAGCGCGCCGAACAGGTTCATAGACCCGTCCGGGGTCCGCCCCGGTCCGAGCAAGATCTCCGCCAGGGTGCCGATCGTGCCCACGCGAACGCGCTCGCCGCGCGGCAGTAAGGCATGGTGCGCCTCCGACCCCCAGTGCCACCCTCGACCTGGCGCTTCTTCCGCGCGGGCAAGCGGCGAACCCATCATCACGGCATCGGCGCCGCAGGCGACGGCCTTGGCGATGTCACCGGACTTTCCGACTCCCCCATCGGCGATCACGTGCACGTAGCGGCCGCCAGACTCGTCCATGTAGTCGCGCCGTGCCGCGGCGACGTCGGCCACTGCAGAGGCCATCGGTACCTGAACACCGAGTACGTCGCGCGTGGTGTGAGCAGCACCTCCTCCGAAACCGACGAGCACGCCGGCAGCGCCCGTACGCATCAGGTGCAAGGCGGCGGTGTAGGTGGCGCACCCGCCCACCACGACCGGAACGTCGAGCTCGTAGATGAACTGCTTGAGGTTGAGCGGCTCGGCCTCGCCGGAGACGTGTTCTGCAGAAACAGTGGTTCCCCGAATGATGAACAGGTCGACGCCAGCGTCGACCACGGTTTTCCAGAACTGCGCCGTCCGGCCGGGCGGCAGCGCCGCTACCGTCGTGACGCCGGCGGCGCGCACCTCAGCGATCCGCGAAGCAATCAGTTCGGGCTTGATCGCCTCTGCATATAGCTCCTGCATCCGCGCCGTGACGCGTTCCGCAGGAAGTTCGGCGATCTCGTCCAGCAGCGGTTCGGGGTCGTCATAGCGCGTCCACAACCCCTCGAGGTTGAGGACACCGACTCCGCCCAACCGTCCGATCGCGATGGCGGTCTCCGGTGAGACCACCGAGTCCATCGGAGCGGCGAGCATCGGCAGCTCGATGCGGTAGGCGTCGATCTGCCAGGCGATCGAGACTTCTTGCGGATCACGGGTACGCCGACTTGGCACGATCGCGACATCGTCGAAGGCGTACGCCCGCCGACCGCGCTTTCCCCGCCCGATCTCGATCTCGTTCATCCGCGAGCGTCGTAGTTGGGGGCTTCGGCGATCATCGCGATGTCGTGCGGGTGGCTCTCCTGCAGGCTGGCAGAGGTGATGCGGATGAACCGACCCTTGGCCTGGAGCTCTGGCACCGTCCTTGCCCCCACATAGAACATCGACTGGCGAAGACCGCCGATCAGCTGGTGGGCCACCGCCGACAGCGGACCGCGATAGGCGACCCGTCCCTCGACACCTTCAGGGACGATCTTGTCGTCGCTGTCCACCTCGGCCTGGAAGTAGCGGTCCTTGGAGTAGGACTTCTTGCCGCGCGAGGACATCGCGCCGAGCGAACCCATCCCCCGATAGGACTTGTACTGCTTGCCGTTGACGAAGACGATCTCGCCCGGGCTCTCGTCGCACCCGGCCAGGATGGAACCGATCATGACCGAGTCGGCGCCGGCGACCAGCGCCTTGGCGATGTCCCCGGAGTACTGCAGTCCGCCGTCGGCGATGACTGGGATCCCCGCCGGACGACAAGCCAGCGATGCCTCGCGCACCGCGGTGATCTGCGGAGCGCCGACCCCAGTCACGACCCGCGTGGTGCAGATCGAGCCCGGCCCGAACCCGACCTTGACCGCGTCTGCGCCAGCCTCCACGAACGCCTGAGCGCCAGCCCGTGTGGCGACGTTCCCGCCGATGACCTGAACGTGGCGAGTGGCCGGATCGGCCTTGAGGCGCTGCACCATCTCCAGCAACAGCCGCACATGGCCGTGGGCTGTGTCGGCGACAAGGACATCCACACCGGCATCAACCAAGGTCGTTGCCCGCTCCCAGGCCTCGCCGAAGTAGCCGATCGCCGCGGCAACCATCAGCCGGCCGTCGGCGTCCTTGCTGGCGTGCGGGAACTGCTCAGACTTGACGAAGTCCTTCACCGTGATCAGTCCGGTGAGGTGGCCGTCTGCATCGACGATTGGGAGCCGTTCACGCTTGTGCTGGCGAAGCAGGAGGGTAGCCTCGTCGCGCTCGATCCCCTCGTGACCGGTGATCAACGGCATGGGGGTCATCACGTCGCTGACCAGCGTCGATGACCATTCGGCGACGGGCGTGAATCGCAGGTCACGGTTGGTGACGATGCCGAGCAGCACGTTGTCCTGGTCGACCACGGGAAGGCCGGAGACGCGGTATTGACCACAACGTTCGTCGAGCTCTTCGAGCGTGGCCTTGGGGTGAATGGTGATGGGGTTGGAGATCATCCCGGTCTGGGTGCGCTTGACGAGGTCGACCTGATAGGCCTGGTCCTCGATCGAAAGGTTGCGGTGCAGGACCCCTAGCCCGCCCTGCCGGGCCATCGCGATGGCCATCCGGGCCTCGGTGACGGTGTCCATCGCGGCCGACACCAGCGGCACGCGCAACGAGATCTCGCGGGTCAACCGGGTCGCGGTGTCGACCTCAGCCGGGACCAGGTCGGTCTCGCCGGGGAGCAGCAAGACGTCATCGAAGGTGAGTGCCAGCGGGATCGCATCGCGCTGTTGGTCGAACGGCTCCGTCATGTCCGGAGTCTACCGGCGGCTGCGTCTAGCGGACGAAACCCCAGCGGAAGCCCATCGCGACAGCGTGGGCTCGGTCCGAGGCGCCCAGCTTGCGGAACAGTCGACGCGCATGCGTCTTGACGGTGTCCTCGGACAAGTACAGCTCCCGACCGATCTCGGCGTTCGAGCGACCCCGGGACATGCCTGACAAGACCTGCAGCTCCCGCTCGGTCAGCGCCGGTGGTACGCCTGCCGCAGTCGGCCTCGGCCGGGCCAGCACCGGCTCACGTTCGCTGGCCTCGGCGAGCGCATGGCCGACGGTGGCGGCCAGCTCCTCGCGGGTGGCGTCCTTGCGGAGATAGCCGCGGGCTCCCGCCGCAACGGCACGAGCAACTCCGTCGGTGTCTTCGGCCAGCGTGAGCATGAGCACGGAGGCTTCAGGGTGGGTCGCCACGAGACGACGTACGGCCTCGACCCCACCCAGACCTGGCATTCGCACGTCGAGCAGCACGAGGTCGGGGCGTTCCTGACCGTAGCGGGCCAGAATTTCCTCTCCGCTGCCGGCGCCGGTGACCCGGGTGACCCCAGGCAGCGCGGCAACGGCCCGGCGCAAAGCTTCCCGGGCCAGCGGAGAGTCGTCGCAGACGCACACCGTGGTCACACCCAAGTTCTCGGCACGAACCCGCTCGGACGTGAGGCATGAAAGCCGAAGGGGGTCGAACGACCACCGAATCGAGTGGTTCAGCCCTCGAGCAGCGCGGCGACGTCAGGTCGCGACAACCACTCCCCGCGCAAGTCCTCCGGCAGGTCATCTGCGATCTGCAGGACGGCACTTCGTGCAGCTGCCAGGGAACGCGCGCTTTCTTGCGGGGCGGTCGGCTCCACCAAAGCGCCGAGCACCGCACGCGACGGCCAGAGCAGCGGCAGCGTGCCCAGGGACTCGGCCAGCGTCGCGGCCCTCCGCAGCGTGGTTCCCGCCTCGTCCAGGTCGCCGTTCTGCACCTGCGCGACGCCCTGGAACAGCAGGGACTTGGCCACGTGGCGGGGTGCTCCGGACGCCTCGGCGATGCCCACGGCGTCGTCGGCCGACCCTGCCGCCGCCGGTGCATCGCCCATCAACAAGGCGAGCTCGGCACGCACCCAGAGCACTCGCACGCGCTGGCGCCACCAGTCGTCGCGACCCTCGGTGACGGCGACCGCTCGTTCCAGCTCGGCTCGAGCGGTGAGTGGATCATCCAAGCCGACGGCATCGGCTGCGAGTCCCAGCCGCGCATCGAACATCGCCTCTGCCGAGCCACCGGCCAGCTCCAAGGCTCGCTGGTCAAGCGAGCGAGCCACCTGATGGCGGCCGAGTTGTCGGTTGACGCTGGCCATCGTGGCCGACGACAGCGCCGCGAACAGCAACTGATCGGCGGGCGCGTCGCCCCCGTGACCCGACACCGGCTCGAGAACGCTGAGCGAGCTGCCGTACAAGCCAGCTGAGCCCAGCGCCACACCCAGCAGCCACGCGGCAGCCGTCGCCTCGGCATCGCGCCCGGTGCTCTGCGCGAGCTCGACGGCCTTCTGCAGCGGTGGCACACCCGAAGCGGGGCGCCCGTGGAAGGCCGCGCGTTCGCCGGCAGCCAGCAGCAGGGCGAGCTCGTCGTCCACGACCCCTCCCCAGCTGGTGAGCTGCTGCGCCGAATGTGACGCGCGCTGCGCAGATTAGCCGACCTGAGCGGTCGCGTCGCGCCGCCGTTCGGGCGGAAGCCCCACCGGCGGCGCATCAGAGCCCGACCGCACGAGTCACCGCCTCCACGGCTTCGGTCAGGTCCTCGACCCGTCGCAGAGGGGCTGGGAGGTCCGGCAACCATCCGGGACCACCCACCAGCAGCGCGGGAGACGGGCGGACAGTGGTCAGGTCGGCCAGCTCGTCGCCCGCCCCGGTCGCGGCGCTGTGCGACCAGATGAACACAGCTGCGGGACCGCTTCGCCGTACGGCTGCCGCCAGCGCGTCGCGCGGCACGCGAGCCCCGAAGATCCTGGTCGACACCTGCCGCTCGGCCAGCCCCGCGGCAAGAGCGTGCAACGGCAGGGAGTGCAGCTCGTCCTCAGCGCTGGCCAGCAGGACCGGTCTGGCGTTGAGCGGGTGGCGGACCCGCGCGATCACCGGCTGCAGCGCGGACATGATGCACTCCGCCAGCAGGTGCTCCACCTCTACCCCTTGGCCGGTCGTCTCCCAACGGGTGCCCACCGAGACCAAGACCGGCACCAGAAGCTCATCCCACGTCGCCAGCACTCCCCGCCGCTGCAGGGTGCCCTCGACGATCTCGCACACGGTCGGCGCATCCAACGCCATGGCAGCTCGCGCGAGACCCCGGGTAGCGGGACCCCCGGTGGAGAGCCGCATCACACGGCCCCCGCCCACCCGCCAGTCCTCCAGCCGCGCAAGCGACTCCGCTTCAGGCAGGTCCACGACCGGGCTCGAGGTTTTCGGCCCTGCCCCGTCGGTTTCCGGCGCCGCTCGGGCAACGCGTGCGGCCTCGGCGGGTGCCACGCCTTGCCTCGTCAGGCGACCCATCACCTCGAGCCGGGCGACATCGGCCGGGGTGTAGCGCCGGTGCGATCCGGCTACGTGAACGCCCGGTCCGAGCCCGTAGCGTCGGTCCCAGGTGCGCAAGGTAGCCGGGGCGACTCCCAGCCGCCTGGCCACGGCCGCGACCGTGAGCGCGGGGCTCGGATCGCTCACGTCCGCCCCCTCGGGCTCTTCGACCGGTGCTCCTGGCATCTGCGAATTCTCCGCCTAGGCGGTGCCAACCGCATGTCGACGCTCCGTTGGGAGTCCTGGGTCAATCTGTTCATGACTTGTTCATCCAGGCAACTTGACCAACTTATGACGCGATACTAAGTTGGTTCGAACAAACCTCGAACAAGCCTGACTCGAACAAGCCTGAGGAGGACTGATGACCGACATCTCTCGCCTGCCGCGACCGACCGCCGATGTGTGGGAATGGCAGGTCGACGGTGCCTGCCGAGGCGTGGACTCCTCTCTGTTCTTCCACCCAGACGGGGAACGTGGCCCGTCACGCACCGAACGAGAGAATGCCGCCAAGGCCATCTGCGCGACCTGCCCCGTCCTTGCCGAGTGCGCGGCCCACGCGCTGGCTGTGCGTGAGCCGTACGGCGTCTGGGGCGGAATGTCCGAGGACGACCGGGAAGCGCGCTATGTAGTTCCCCGTCGGCTGCCTCAGACCGCCATGGCTCAGACCGGTCTGGTGGCCGGACTGGCACCGACCGGCTGACCGACCTACGCAGGCTCAGGCCCCTCCAAGGGCACAACGGCCCCCGGATCCGGGAGGATCCGGGGGCCGTTGCGTGTGCTGTGAGTGTGTGTGCTGTGAGTGTGTGTGCTGTGAGTGTGTGTGCTGTGAGTGCTGTGCGTGTGCTAGCCCGTGCTAGTGGTGGTGCCCACCGGGACCATGCGAGTGACCGTGCCCGGAAGCATCGGCCTCTTCGTCGGCCTGCTTCTCCACGACGATCGACTCGGTCGTGAGCAGCATGCCTGCAATGGACGCTGCGTTGGCCAGCGCGGAGCGCGTGACCTTGACCGGGTCGACGACACCCGCCGCGACCAGGTCGACATATTCGCCGGTCGCAGCGTCGAGCCCGTGGCCAGCGCCGAGCCCACGCACCTTGTCGACGACGACGTAGCCCTCGAGACCTGCGTTCTCCGCAATCCATCGCAACGGCTCGTCGGCGGCCCGTCGAACGATGCCGACGCCCGTCGC
The DNA here is from genome assembly GCA_963819985.1 of uncultured Actinomycetota bacterium. Lineage (GTDB taxonomy): Bacteria > Actinomycetota > Actinomycetes > DATJPE01 > DATJPE01 > JANPBY01. The sequence goes on from CAWFYH010000005.1 coordinate 293,537, forward strand.
CTGGTCGCCGGTCAACCCGAGGTCGCCGTCCAGGACGGACACCGCCTGGACGATGGCACTGCCGCCACCGGCGATGATGCCCTCCTCGATCGCCGCCCGGGTAGCCGAGACCGCGTCTTCGATGCGGTGCTTCTTCTCCTTGAGCTCGACCTCTGTGTGGGCGCCGACCTTGATCACGCAGACACCACCGGCGATCTTCGCCAACCGCTCCTGGAGCTTCTCGCGGTCCCAGTCGGAGTCGGTGCGCTCGATCTCGGCGCGCAGCTGAGCGACGCGATCGGCTACTGCCTCGGAGGTGCCGGCTCCGTCGATCACGGTGGTGTCGTCCTTGGTCACGACGATCCGGCGGGCCGTGCCGAGGACCTCGAGGCCGACCTGGTCGAGCTTGAGGCCGACCTCGGGAGCCACGACCTGGGCACCCGTGAGGACCGCGATGTCCTCCAGCATGGCCTTGCGGCGGTCACCGAAACCGGGCGCCTTGACCGCGACGGAGGTGAACAGGCCGCGGATCTTGTTGACGACCAGCGTCGAGAGGGCCTCGCCGTCGACGTCCTCGGCCACGATCAGCAGCGGCTTGGTCGCCTGAGCGATCTTCTCGAGCAGCGGCAGCAGATCGGAGACCGAGCTGATCTTGCCCTGGTGGAGAAGGATGTAGGCATCCTCGAGAACGGCCTCCATCCGCTCCGCGTCGGTCACGAAGTAGGGGCTGAGGTAGCCCTTGTCGAACTGCAGGCCCTCAGTGAAGTCCAGCTCGGTGCCGGCGGTGTTCGACTCTTCGACGGTGATGACGCCGTCCTTGCCGACCTTGTCGAACGCCTCAGCGATCTCGTCGCCGATCTCGGTGCTCTGCGCAGAGATGGCGGCGACCTGGGCGATGTCGGCCTTGCCATCCACGTCGCGAGCGACCCGAAGGAGCTCGGTGGACACGGCCTCGACGGCAGCGTTGATGCCGGCCTTGAGGTCCATAGGAGCCGCGCCGGCAGCAACGTTGCGCAGGCCCTCGCGAACCATGGCTTGGGCGAGCACGGTCGCCGTGGTGGTGCCGTCACCGGCCACGTCGTTGGTCTTGGTGGCGACCTCCTTGGCGAGCTGCGCACCAAGGTTTTCGCTCGGGTCGTCGAGCTCGATCTCGCGAGCGATGGTCACCCCGTCGTTGGTGATCGTCGGCGCGCCGAACTTCTTGTCGATGACGACGTTTCGGCCCTTCGGGCCGAGGGTCACCTTGACGGCATCGGCGAGAGCGTTGACACCGCGCTCCAAGCTGCGCCGGGCGTCCTCGTCGAACTGGATGATCTTGGGCATGAGGTTCCTCAAAGTCCTTGGCTACGACTGCCGCCCCGGGACCCGGTCCCCAAAGGGAAGGGTCACCGGGGCGGACAGGTGAACAGGTGCTGGTGCTGTGGTGCTGGAGTGGTGAGCTAGCCCACCACGATCCTCGGTGTCGTCGGCTAACCGACGACGACGCCAAATGTCGTCGGCTAACCGACGACGACGCCAAATGTCGTCGGCTAACCGACGACGACGGCAAGCAGGTCACGGGCGGAGAGGATGAGGTACTCCTCGCCGTTGTACTTGACCTCGGTGCCGCCGTACTTGCTGTAGACGACCTTGTCGCCGACGTTGACGTCCAGCGGCAGGCGCTGGCCCTCCTCGAAGCGGCCGGGACCGACGGCGAGAACCTCGCCCTCCTGCGGCTTTTCCTTGGCGGTGTCCGGGATGACAAGTCCGGACGCTGTCGTCTGCTCGGCGTCGAGCGGCTTGACGAGGACGCGGTCCTCGAGTGGCTTGATGGAGACCGACACGGGGGTCTGCCCTCCGGTGAGATGGAGTTGATAGGGGTCAGTTCGAACTTGGTTGGTGCTGCTAGCAACAGGCCGCGGGACCCTGCCGTCGCGGGGTCGGGGTCTCTCGGACCGTTGGCACTTCCCGGGGGAGAGTGCTAACGCAAACCTAGTCAGCCGATTAGCACTCCGTCAACTCGAGTGCCAATCACGGCCGCCTCGAGCGGACATGGTGACACCCCGGCGGCGATAATGAGCCGTGACCCCCGCCGAGCTTGCGCTGCTCGTGGGGGACTCCGGCCAGGTCCTGCTGGCCCGTCTGGTCGACCACCGGTCCGAGGACGACCTACGAGTTGCCACGCGGCTGCGAGCCGAGGGCCACGACCCGACGCTCGTCGCGTCAGTTCTCACGCAGGTACGTCTCCGCCAACGAGCCCGGTCACGCTTCGGGGCCGACGCCGACGCAATGCTCTGGACGGCGGCCGGACTCGAGCAGGCGACCCGTCCCGGCGTGGCTGAGCACCGCGCCCGGCGCCTGGCCGACAGCGGTGTCCAGCGAGTCGCCGACCTGTGCTGCGGGGTCGGGGCAGACGCGATCGCATTCGCCCGTGCCGGGATCGACGTCCTGGCGGTCGATCTCGATGACGGAACTGTCGCCACGGCGGCAGCCAACGCCGAGCTGCTCGGCCTCGCCCATCGGATCGAGGTGCGCTGCGCCGATGTGCGCGAGATCGATCCGATCGCCGAGGGCTGCGATGCGGCGTTCATCGACCCCGCGCGGCGCAGCAAGGGGCGCCGAAGGTTCGACCCAGAGGGGTACAGCCCACCCTTCAGCTACGTGGTCGAGCTCGCCCGTCGGGTGCCGGCCACGGTGGCGAAGGTCGCTCCGGGGATCCCGCACGACCTCATTCCCAGAGATGCCGAGGCCGAGTGGGTGTCTGACAGCGGCGAGGTCAAGGAGGCGTGCCTGTGGCAGGGGTCGCTGGCCGGGAACGACGTCCGCAGGCGAGCGACCCTGTTGCCTGCTGGAGCAACCCTCACGAACTCTGCGGCGGTCGGAGCACCACCCGTGGGGTCGGTGGGTCGTTGGCTGCTCGAACCCGACGGTGCCGTCATCCGCGCCGGTCTGGTAGCCGAGGTCGCCGCTTCGGTGAGCGGCCGGTTGCTCGACCCCCACATCGCCTACGTGACCTGCGACGTCGAGCCATCGACGCCGTACGGACGCACCTTCGAGGTGCTGGCCGAGATTCCCTTTGCCCGCAAGCGAATGCGGGCCGAACTGCGAGCGCGCGGGTACAGCGACGTGGTCGTCAAGAAGCGCGGCGTCGCCGTCGTTCCCGAGGAGCTCCGCCGTGACCTTCATCTGATCGGGGATGGCCCGACCGCCACCCTCGTGCTGACCCGCATCCGCGACCGGCCACTGGCCCTGCTGGTCTCCCCGACTGCCGTCAAACCGTCGTCTGGGTGACCGGCAACGAGGAGTCTGTGGGGTGACCCAGCTCACTGGCCGCCACGCCGCTCCGGACGAGCTCAGCGCCGAGCGCCGCCACCATCGCGCCGTTGTCGGTGCACAGGCCCGGGCGGGGGACCCGCAGGACCAGGCCCGCCGCGACACAACGCTCCTCAGCCACGAGTCGCAACCTCGAGTTCGCGGCGACCCCGCCGCCAATGACGACGTGCCCGACGCCGTACGCATTCGCCGCCGCCACGGTCTTGGCGACCAGCACGTCCACCACCGCCTCCTGGAACGACGCGGCGACGTCAGCCACCGGAACTTCCCTGCCCTCGCGCTCGGCCCGCTCGACCCACCGCGCGACGGCGGTCTTCAGGCCGCTAAAGCTGAAGTCGTAGGCATGCTCTTCCTGGTCCTTGGGTGACGTGAGCCCGCGCGGGAAATCGATCGCCGCTGGGTCACCTTCTCGCGCGGCGCGGTCGATCGGGGGGCCGCCAGGGAACGGCATCCCGAGGACGCGGGCGATCTTGTCGAACGCCTCCCCAGCGGCGTCGTCCATCGTGCGCCCTAGCGATTCGACCCGACCACCGAGCTGGTGCACGAGCAGCAGGGAGGAGTGCCCGCCCGAGACGAGCAGTGCCAAGCATGGCTCAGGGAGCCGGCCATGCTCGAGCTGGTCCACCGCGACGTGAGCGGTGAGGTGATTGACCCCGTACAACGGCTTGTCCAGGGCCAGCGCTAGACCCTTCGCTCCGGCATCTCCGACAAGCAGGGCCCCTGCCAGGCCGGGGCCGGCAGTCACGGCCAGGGCGTCCAGCTCCCCGAGCTGGATCCCCGCCTCGGCGCACGCCCGTTCGACAGTTGGGACGAACGCCTCGAGGTGTGCACGGGAGGCCACCTCAGGCACGACTCCCCCGAACCGGGCATGCTCCTCGACGCTGGAGGCCACGGCATCGGCCAACAAGGTCGTTCCCCGGACGACCCCCACGCCGGTCTCATCGCAGGAAGTCTCGATGCCGAGTACCAGAGGCTCGTCGAGGCGGCTCATCCGGTGAGCCGCCTGCGCATGACGACCGCATCCTGACCGCGACCGTAGTAGTCCCGACGGACGGCCAGTTGCTCGAAACCGTTGCGGGCGTAAAGGTTCAGCGCTGGTTGGTTGTCCGCGCGGACTTCGAGCATCAGGGAGGTCGCCTCGCGTCGGTCGGCCTCAGCCACAAGTGCCACCAGCAGGGCGGTACCGATCCCCCGCCCCTGATGGTCGGGCGCCACCGCGATGGTTTGGATGTCGGCGGTGCCCCCCACACACATCAGTCCGGCGTAGCCGACGAGCTCGTCGCCGAGCTCCGCGAGCAGGTACGCACGCGTGTCCGGCACGCCCGCGAGCTCGGACCAGAACCCGGCAGCGGTCCACGGGTCCTGGGCGAACAGCTGCTGCTCCCAGGGCAGCACTGTCTCGATGTCCCACCACCGCATGGGGCGAAGCTTGACCGTTGCGGTGGGCATCTGGCTCGCTGCACTCATCTCAGCACCGACTTGCGCGCTGCCGGCTCGACGGCGTCGGGGCGCCGCAGGTACAACGGCGTCGGGGGCATCGCCTGGCCCGCGGGCACCAGGGTGACGGCCAGCTCGGCCAACGCTGCTGCGTCGGGGTGTAGTGGTCCCCGTCCGGGTCCTAACACGTCCGGGTAGAGGTGTGCGCCTACCCCAACGACGGGCAGGTCGGGGTACTGCTCACGCACCTCGGCGGCCGTCCCGACGGCCGGATCGCCGGCGCGGCGGCCGTCGGAGGCGTACACCGCCCAATAGACCTCGCGACGGCGAGCGTCCGTGGCCACCAGGAAGTCCGAGTCCATGGTGTCCACACGAGTGGCATCCGCGGCCAAGGCATCGAGGGAGCAGATGCCGTGCACGGGGATCCCGATGGCCAGTCCCAGGGCATGGGCGGTGACGAGCCCGATCCGCAAGGAGGTGTACGGCCCCGGGCCGACCCCGACGACGATCTGGGTCAGCGCTGTCATCGGGAGGTCCACTTGGGCCATGACGTCGCCAATCATCGGGGCCAACAGCTCGCCGTGACGCCTTTCCGCGATCTCGTTGTCCCCGCCCAAAACTTCGCTGCCGTCGTGAACGGCCACCGACACCGCTGGAGACGACGTGTCAAGGGCAAGCAGCAGCACGAGGCAAGGGTATGCGGCAGGCAGCGACGACCCGCAGCGTCGGGGCGGGGATGTCGATCGGACGGCGGCCGTCAGGCCAGACACTGCGTCACAGGGCGGGGCTTCAACGCCCTACGTGCACCGTCCAGCTCCGCTGAGCAGGAGAGTAGCTCTCGTTCCCGGGCCAGGTGACGGTGTAGTGGACAGGCCCCGCGCGACGCGGTCGATCGCTGAGCTGGAATCTGCCACGCGGGCCGGACCGAATGACCGAGGTCTTGGTGGCACCACCGCCCTGCCTGACGACGGTCAGCTCGAGGTTCGCGAGAGACCCCCGGGCGCTCCGGATCGCCCCACTGAGGCGCACCACGTGCCCGACGCGGCCTTTCCCTGGGCCGCTGAGTGTGACTACCGGGTGTGCGGCGTCCGGAAGAACCGACAGGGTGGACGCCGAAGGCGCGTACGTCCGATCTCCAGCGAAGGACACCCGGTAGGTCGTTCCACCCTTAGGTGCAACGACGCGGGCCGAGAACTGCCCGCGGTCGTCGGCGGTGACCCGGGTGCCTGAGTCACCGTCGGACGGGGTACGAGCGACCAGCACCTCTACGCCCGGCAGACACGCGGCCTGGGCATCAGTGACGCAGCCCTTGACGGTGACGAACGGTCCGACTGGCGCCCACACGAAGTCGACGACCGTGCGCGTCTCGGCGAGTCGCCCCGCGACCGTCACCACCGCCACAGCCGCAGTGTGCCCCGCATCACCGGGATAGATCGCCGTGTAGGTCGCCGGCCTCGAGCTGGCTGTGTCCAGGAAGACGCCCACGTCTGAGTTCACCGTGGTGGCGGTATCCAGACCGTCCACGCGCCGCACGACCGTGATCTCGGTGTCGGGAGCTCGGTCGTTTGTGGCCTCGTCCACCAGGTCGAACTTGAACGCCACCGGGGCTCCGACGTCGGGTTGGCTCGGCACGACCGTTCCGGACATGATCGTGCGCCTCGCGGTCCGGTCGAAGGGGTTGATCACGACCTCCCCCGAGTATTCGACGTCTGAGTTCAAACAACGAACGAAGTAGCGCAGCCAGACTCCATCGACCTGACCCGATCCCGGATCTAGGGACAGCTCGTAAAGGTGGAAGAAGCCCTCAGGGGAGGCGCAGGGGTCATCGTCGGTGGTCACACTCGCGGTGGGCAGCTGCCCTCCCCACGGGCCGGGTTCAGAGCTGAAGTTCCAATACGACCGCCCAGCGGTCAGCGACTCCCCAGGCGGCGCCTCGAAGTCGGCCGTCCACCCCGGCCACGGCGCCTGGAGATGAACCTGCCGAGCGTCGCCGGACAAGGCGATGTCCGCAGTGGTCGAGTCGATCGAGAGGGAGCTGACGCTGGTGCCGTTGTGGGAGACGGTCATGTCCCAGGTGTCGGGGAAGCCGTCCGCCCGCGCCGACGAGGCGGGAAGCTGCAAGACGGCGGCGAGCATCAGCATGGCGAGAAGGGCAAGTATCCGGAAGGGCCGCCCGATGACGAGCCGCGGCATCGGCGTGACCCACCGCATATCGCCCCCCGATCGCCGCCGTTCGGCAGACGTGTCTGACGTTCCTTCGACCGACCGTGGTCAGAGCAGATGAGCCGGATGGGTGACCTTGGCGCCGTCACTCAGGCTGCTCGTCAGATCATCGCCAGCGCGAGCTGACCATCGGCCACCGAAACCGAGCAGGCGAGCCTGGCGCCCAGCATCAGAGTCGGCTCCGACGGTGCGATCAAGACTGACGACGAGGCGATCCTCGCTGAGTCCCTCGACCTTGCCTTCGCCCCACTCGACCACCGTGACCGACTCGGACAGTGATGTGTCCAGGTCGAGGTCGTCGACCTCGACCAGGGAGGTGAGTCGAAAGGCGTCGACGTGCACGAGGTCTGGCCCACCAGCCGAGGAGCGATGCACCCTCGCGATCACGAACGTCGGTGATGTGACGTCTCCGCGGACCTTCAACCCAGCCCCTAGCCCCTGCGTAAGGGTTGTCTTGCCCGCGCCGAGGGCGCCCGAAAGCACGACCAGGTCGCCAGCGCGAAGAGCACCGGCCAGCCGGACTCCCAGATCGTAGGTCTCGGCGGGAGTGGCCAGCTCGACTGTGCCGAGAATCCGCCCCTCCGTCATCGAAGACCCCGCTTGGTGGCCAGCCCCCAGGAGTCGTCGAGCAGCTCACGTAGCGCCGAGTTGACCCGGTCAGGATGCTCGAGGATCGACAGGTGCCCTCCTGGATCGAAGATGGTCACCCGCGCCCCGGGCAGCACACGCGCCATCGCCCGGGTGTGCTCCACCGGCGTCATCAGGTCCTGCTCGGCGCCGACCAGCAGGGTCGCGCAGCGCTGTAGCACCTGCACGGCGTCGGCCTTGTCGTGGCTGTCGAAGGTCGGCAGGAAGTCGGAGATGACGGCGAGCGGTGTCGCACCCAGCATCTCGCTCGTGAAGTCGACCACGCCCGCCGGTACCCGGGTCGCAAAAGAGTAGTAGCGGGTGAGCAGGCCACCGAGATCGCTGCCCGAACGCCGACCACGTTCCACCAGGTCGGGGCGGCGAGCCAGTGCCGAGACGATGGCGGGGGCCGCCCGGTGCACGACCGATCCGACCTGCCGCGGGAGCCCGAGCGGGACGTCGGCCAGGCCTCCGGAGGACGTACACAGCAGGCCGGCTCCGACCAGGCGGTTGTCGAACCACTCCGGCTGCTGGTCGGCCAAGGCGAGCACGGTCATGCCGCCCATCGAGTGCCCCACCACCACGACGGGTCCCTCCGGAGCCGCCGCGTCGATCAGCTCTGCCAGATCCGCACCGAGCTGGTCGATGTCGTGCGACCCCTCGTTCCCACGACCGGACCGCCCGTGACCGCGCTGGTCGACCCAGACACACCGCACCAGACCGGCGAAGGCCTGGCGTTGGAAGTGCCAGCAGTCCAGGTTGAGTGCGTAGCCGTGCAGGAACACGACGGTTAGGCCGGGATAAGGCGAGGCGTCGCGCGCCTCGTCGATCTCGAGGTAGAGCTCCACGCCGTCGGAGAGCTCCAGCGAGCGTGGCGTCGAGCGCAGCGATCCGTACGCCGCCGCCGGCTCGTCTCGACCCAGCGGAGTGCGCACCAGCGCGCGCTCGCCCGCCCAGCCGGCAGCTGCGCCGACGGCGAGAACTCCCAGACCGAGTCCAGCGGCCCCGACCGATCGACTCACTGGGTGGGTCCATACGTGCGCGGCACCCGTGGGCCGATTCTGGTGACCACCTCGTACGAAATCGTGTCGAGAGCCTCGGCCCAGTCTTCTGCGGTGGGCTCACCGTCATCGCCCGGTCCGAAAAGCACGACGTCATCTCCCTCGGCGATCGGGTCATCACCGACATCGACCATGAACTGGTCCATGCACACCGTGCCAGCGATGGTGCGTCGACGACCAGCCGCAAGCACCGGCCCGATGTTGGTGGCCCCACGAGGGACTCCGTCGGCATAGCCGAGCGGTACGAGAGCGAGAGTCGTCTCGCGGTCGGTTGTGTAGCGATGGAGGTAGGAGACGCCCTGTCCCGCAGGGACCCGCTTGGCGAGCCCCACCCTCGCCGTCAGCGTCATGGCCGGCCGAAGGCCCAGCCGGTCAGCTGGATGCGTCTGCGGCATGGGCGAAAGCCCATAGACCGCGAGCCCCGGACGAACCAGGTCGTAGTGAGCATCGGGTCGTGCGAGGGTCGCCGCGGAGTTGGCCAGGTGCCTCAGCTGCGGGTGGACCCCCGCCTGGGCTGCCAACCCGAGCGCCTCGTCGAAGGCGCTGACCTGGGCGTCGATCGTGGGGTGGGTCGGGTTGTCGGCATGCGCGAGGTGCGACCAGATGCCGACGACCTCGACCGTCCCGTCGGAGACAGCCGTACGGGCTGCCGCGAGCAGCTCCGGCCACGCCGCTGCCGGCGCCCCCGCCCGGCCGAGTCCGGTGTCGACCTTGAGGTGAACCCGCGCGACCCGGCCGCTGGTCTGCGCGGCGTCCCCGGCGCGGGTGACGGCCCAGGATGCGCTCGCCGACAGATCGATTCCCGCTGCCACCGCCTGGTCGAAGGGATCGGCGGGGTCGATCAGCCACGACAAGATCGACCCCTCGTCGCCGGCCGCGCGCAGCGCCAGCGCCTCCTCGAGCAGCGCCGTACCGAGCCAGGACGCGCCGCCCGCGCGGGCTGCTCCCGCGGCCTGGATGAGTCCGTGCCCGTAGGCGTCGGCCTTGACCACCGCGAGCAGGTCGGCGCCTGGGGCAGCCTCCCGCAGCCTCCCTACGTTCGACTCGATCGCGGCGAGGTCGATGCGCGCCTGCGCCCTGGGCACCTGAACTCTGGGCACCTGAACTCTGGGCACCTGAACTCTGGGCCCCTGAACTCGATATGGCTGCTCGTCCATCGCGGCCGATCCTCCCACGGCCACCAACTTTCACCGTTACGTCCGACCCAAGGTGCCCTATTGCGCACGGTTAGTCGGACGCAAGGGTGGCCAAGACGGCTGGCAGCGCCTCGACGACGTCACGGGCGATGATCGGTCCGCCGCAGGAGGCCGTACGGGCTGCCGCGCCATGGACCCACGCCCCCAGGGCGCCGGCATCGAGGGCGGGGAGACCGGCAGCGAGCAGCGCGCCGCAGATCCCGGACAACACGTCTCCCGAACCGGCCGTGCCGAGCTCGGGGATCCCGGAAGCCGACACGCGCGTCCGGCCGTCGGGAGCAGCGATGAGCGTCGTGGCGCCCTTGAGCAGCACCGAGACCTGAAACTGCTCCGCGGCGGTGCGCACGGAAGCCAACCGGTTGGCCTCGACGTCGCTCCGGTCCCGATCCAGAAGCCGAGCGAGCTCCCCGGCGTGCGGCGTGAGCAGGGTCCGGGCCGCGTCCCGCCCCTTCAGCTGGGTCGGATCGGCGGCCACGACCGTCAGAGCATCGGCGTCGAGGACCGCGGGTAGTCCGGAGTCGAGGACCGCGCGGAGTCGCTTGGCTGCCCGCTCGTCGGTGCCCATCCCCGGCCCAGCCAGCCAGGCCTGCACCTGCCCGGTCGAGGCAACTGGATCGTCGGCGGTCAGCGGAGCGACGACCGCCTCCGGCCACGCCTGTCGCACCACGTCGGCCACCCCGTCCGGTGCGGCCACCCGCACATAGCCGCAGCCCGCACGAAGCGCACCACCGACGCACAGCACGGCCGCTCCCGGGTAGTCGGGCGAACCAGCGACCACCCCGAGTGCGCCGCGGGCGTACTTGTCGCCCTTCCTGGACGGCCGCGGCCACATCGCGCGGACCTCGCCCGCTCTCAACGCCTGCATCGCCGCAGCATCGAGCTCGAGGCCGATGTCGACGAGTTCCACGTCACCAGCGAAGGCGGCTCCAGGGTCGACGAGCAGCCCCGGCTTGAGCGCCCCGAACGTGACGGTGACGTCGGCGCGGACCGCTTCGCCCGCCACGACGCCGGTGTCGGCATCGACGCCGCTGGGCACATCCACCGCGACGATGACGGCGGTCGGTCCGATCTCTTGCAACAGCCGTACGGCCTCCGGGCGCAGCCCGCCTCGCCCACCGATCCCGACGATCCCGTCGATGACCAGATCGGCGTCCTCGAGCGCGTCGGCCGGACTGGCGGCAACCCGGCCGCCGGCCGCTCGAAAGAGGGCGAGCCCTCGGGCGTACGGCTGCTCGCTGAGCAGCACCGCCTCCACCGCGACCCCCCGGCGGGCCAGCAGCCCACCAGCCACCAGCGCGTCCCCTCCGTTGTTACCGGAGCCGACCAGCAGGACGGCGCGGGAGCCGTACGTGCGCCCCACCCGCTGTTGAAGGATGCGCAGGCAGACCCGCGCCAGGCCGGTCGCCGCGCGCTCCATGAGGGCGCCCTCCGGCAAGACGTCGAGCAGCTTCTGCTCAGCGCGACGGATCTCCTCCACCGCATGCGCGAAGTTTTCGAGCATCAGCGTTGCTCCGCCACGACCTGGGCCGAGGAGATCCCGGCATCGTGACTGATCGACAGGTGCAGGTCGGTGATGCCGAGACTCTCCACCAGTGCAGCGACCGTCCCCGTGACGACCAGCCACGGCCGGCCGCCCGCATCCTTGACCACCTCCGCGTCCACCCAGCGAAGACCAGCGGGGGCGCCGAGCGCCTTGGCTAGGGCCTCCTTCGCGGCGAACCGCCCGGCGAGCGATCCCGGCGGAAGCTGCTGCTCGGACTCGGTGAACAGCCGCTCCCGCAACCCAGGGGTGCGGTCGAGGGTGCGCACGAAACGCTCGACGTCGACGACGTCGATCCCGATGCCGATGATCACCAGGCCAGCGTACGGCGGACCGAGCGGCACTCAGTCCGGCTGGCCGACCCCGAATGCGGCCACCAGGGCCAGCACCCCAGCACCGAAGGACAGCCATAGACCGGGGCCGAGGTCTTCGGTGCCGAGCTTGTCGATGGCCGGATCCAGCGCGAGCCGTACGACGAATCCCACGGTCACGGCGAGCGCCAGCAAGGCGCCGGTCACCGCCCAGGCTCGGGAGATCAGGACGGCAGCGCCAACGGTCAGCGCGGCTCCGAGCACCAACGCCGCACCGCAGGACAGCCACCAGTCCTCGGTGCGCAGCGTGTCTCCGCCGAACAGATAGGCCAGGCCGACGTGCAGACCGGTGACGCTCGCGGTCCACACCAGCGCCGCCCCGGCCAGCGCTCCGGCCGCGGCCACGAGCGCGACCGGTCGCCCCCACGTGAGTTGCTCCATGACCGTTCCCCCTCACATCCCCCATCGTGCTGGGATCAACGCTAGAGCAACTTCTGGACGGTTGTAGGCGTATCAACCGAGATCGAGAGGTGCGCAACCCTCCAGGGGTCGAGAGGATCGGAGCTATTCGACAGTGACGGACTTGGCGAGGTTGCGCGGCTGGTCGACGTCGAAACCCTTCAGGGTGGCGATCTCGCACGCCAGCACCTGCAACGGGACGGTGGCGACGAGCGGCTGCAGGAGCGTGGGCACCGCCGGGATACGGATCAGGTCGGAGGCGTACGGCGTGACCGAGTGGTCACCCTCCTCGGCGATCACGATCGTTCGAGCGCCGCGAGCCCGTACTTCCTGGATGTTGGACACGATCTTGTCGTGCAAGACCTCGCGCGCGCGCGGCGAAGGGACGATCACCACGACCGGAAGCCCGTCCTCGATCAGCGCGATCGGACCGTGCTTGAGCTCGCCGGCAGCAAACCCTTCGGCGTGCATGTAGGCGAGTTCCTTCAGCTTGAGCGCACCCTCGAGAGCTACCGGGTAGCCGACGTGCCGGCCGAGAAACAAGATCGCCGGGGCGTCGAGCAGCTCGCGAGCCAGCGCCCGCACCGGCTCGACCGTGTCGAGCACGAGGTCGACCTTGTCGGGCATCCGCTCGAGCTCGTGCACGTGCGCCGCGATCTCGTCGCCCCACTTCGACCCGCGCACCTGTGCGAGGTAGAGCGCGACCAGCTGCACGGCCACGACCTGGGTGAGAAACCCCTTGGTCGACGCCACGGCCACCTCCGGCCCGGCACGGGTGTAGATGACGGCGTCGGACTCGCGAGGGATCGTCGAACCGTTGACGTTGCAGATCGCGAGCACCCGGGCGCGCTGCTCGCGGGCGTGCCGAAGCGCCATCAGCAGGTCCATGGTCTCCCCGCTCTGGCTGATCGCGATGACCAACGTCGCGCGGGTGAGGATCGGGTCGCGATAGCGGAACTCCGAGGCCAGCTCGACCTCGCAGGGGATGCGCGTCCAGTGCTCGATCGCGTACTTCGCGAGCAAGCCAGCGTGGTAGGCCGTACCGGCCGCAATGATCACGACCTTGTCGACCTCGCGCAGCTCACTGTCGGACAGCCGCATCTCGTCGAGCATCAGCTTGCCGTCGGCGTCGATGCGCCCGCGCAACGTGTCGGCCACAGCCCGTGGCTGCTCGGCGATCTCCTTGGCCATGAACCACGGGAAGCCGTCCTTCTCGGCCGCGGAGGCGTCCCAGTCGACGTAGTACTCCTTCACGTCGGCCGGGCTGCCGTCGAAGTGCGTCACGGTGACCGCGTCCCGGCGCAGCTCGACGACCTGGTCCTGGCCGAGCTCAACGGCGTCGCGGGTGTATTCGATGAAGGCGGCAACGTCGGACCCGAGGAAGTTCTCCCCGTTCCCGCGACCGACGACCAGCGGGCTGTTGCGACGGGCGGCCACGACGACGTCGGGCTCATCGGCGTGTACGGCCACGAGGGTGAAGGCGCCCTCCAGCCGTTGGCACACCCGGCGCATCGCCTCGGTCAGGTCAGCGGTCTCGGCGTGCTCCTCGGCGAGCAGGTGGGCGACCACCTCGGTGTCGGTTTCGCTGGCAAACTCCCGGCCGCGCTCCTCGAGCTCGGCGCGCAGGGCCGCGAAGTTCTCGATGATCCCGTTGTGGATGACCGCCACCCGGCCGGCGTCGTCGAGGTGCGGGTGCGCGTTCCGGTCGTTCGGCGCTCCATGGGTCGCCCACCGGGTGTGCCCGATCCCCACCGTGGCCGCCGGAAGGGGCGCGGCCTTCAGGGCTGCCCCAAGGTTGGCCAGCTTCCCGGCGCGCTTGGCGGTCGCTAGGTGACCGTCGGCGACCAGCGCGACGCCCGCGGAGTCGTAGCCGCGATATTCAAGCCGCTTGAGGCCACCCAGCACGACCTCCAGCGCCGCGCGATCCCCGACGTAGCCCACGATGCCGCACATGGGTTCAAGGGTACGGGCTCCGCTCCCCGACCCTCCCTACGTCGAACTGTTTGCCGACCGAAAAGTCGAACAGTTCGGCACCTGAAAGTCGAAGGGTTTCGATTGCAGGGCTCACGGCCCCCGAAAGTCAACCAGTGCCAGGCCCGGGGAAACGCAGTGAGCTCAGATGGCTAGCTCGGCTCGTACGACGCCTGCGATGCGGTCGGCGATCGACTGCGCGAGGTCGGACGACGGGGCCTCGACCATGACGCGCACCAGCGCCTCGGTGCCGCTCGGACGCAAGAGCACCCGACCCTGACCGGCGAGCTCGGCCTCGGCCGAGCGAACCGCATCCCGAAGAGCCACCGAGTCGCCGACCCGGGCCTTGTCGACCCCCGCGACGTTGACCAGCACCTGCGGCAGCCGCGCGATCCCGGCGACGAGGTGACCCAGCGACGAGCCGGACCTCGCGACCTCGCCCAGCAAGGTCAGCGCGGTCAGCAGTCCGTCGCCGGTCGTCGCACGGTCGAGGATGAGCAGGTGACCGGACTGCTCGCCACCGAGGACGTAGCCACCGTCCCTCATGGCTTCCAGCACATAGCGATCACCGACCGCGGTCTCCACGACCTTGACACCGTCACGGTCCATCGCGTGCCGGAATCCCAGATTGGCCATGACGGTGGAGACGACAGTGTCGTGAGCAAGCCGGCCAGCGGCGCGGAATGCCACGGCCAGCGCAGCGAGGATCTGGTCCCCGTCGACGACCTCTCCCCTGCTGTCGACCGCGAGGCATCGATCGGCATCACCGTCCAGGGCGATGCCGACATCGGCGCCTTGGTCGAGGACTGCTTGTCGCAACGGCGCCAGGTGGGTGGAACCGCACCCGTCGTTGATGTTCCAGCCGTCCGGCTCGACGGACACGGCGATCACCGAAGCGCCGGTACGTCGCAGCGCCTCGGGCCCCACCACAGACGCCGCGCCGTGAGCGCAGTCGAGAACCACCGTGAGGTCGGACAGGTCGGCAGGTGCCGACCTGAGCAGGTGAGCGAGGTAGATCTCGCCGGCGTCGCCGAAATGTCGGATGCGGCCGACCGCCTTGCCGGTGGGTCGGTCCCATGGCTCACGCAATCGCTGCTCGATCGTCGCCTCGACGACGTCTTCGAGCTTGACGCCACCTCGGGCGAAGAACTTCAGCCCGTTGTCGGGCATGGGGTTGTGTGAGGCCGACAACATGACGCCGAGGTCGGCGCCCGTGCTGCGGGTCAGCTCGGCGACAGCCGGCGTGGGTAGGACACCGGCGTCCAGGACGTCGACCCCCGCGCTCGCCAACCCCGAGCAGACCGCGGCGGCAAGGAATTCCCCGGATGCCCGCGGATCTCGGCCCACCACTGCGACCGGACGATGCCCCTCGAACGCACCCACGTCGGCGAGCACATGAGCGGCGGCGACCGACAGGTCGAGTGCGAGCTCCGCGGTCAGGTCGCGGTTGGCCAGACCTCGGACGCCGTCGGTGCCGAACAGGCTGGCCACGGCGAGTCGTTGATCAGCGCTTGGAGTATTGCGGCGCCTTGCGCGCCTTCTTCAGGCCAGCCTTCTTGCGCTCCTTGATCCGCGCATCCCGCGTCAGGAAGCCAGCCTTCTTCAGGCTCGGGCGGTTGCCGTCAGCATCGACGTCGTTGAGCGCGCGGGCAATGCCGAGGCGAAGGGCACCGGCCTGGCCACTCGATCCTCCACCATGCACTCGGGCGAAGACGTCGTAGCGACCGTCGACCTCGAGGGTGCGGAAGGGCTCGGCCACAGCCTGCTGGTGGACCTTGTTGGGGAAGTAGTCCGCGAGCTCACGACCGTTGACCACCCAGCGTCCCGTGCCAGGGACGATGCGCACGCGAGCGATCGCCTCCTTCCGGCGGCCGGTGGCTGCGGCCGCGGAGATGATCGATTCGCGGGCTGGTGCAGCGTGGGAGGACTGCGACGTGTAGTCGCCGGCCACCTCGTCATCGACGTCGTCGACCGCAGCCTCGGCGTCGATCCCAGGGTCGATGTCTGAGTCGACGGGGTCGACGGCCTCGAGGGTGTCGCTGGTGGCCTCGGTCACTGCCACGTGTCCTTTCGCTGGTTCATCTGCTGCAAGTTCTGCCTGGTGGGGTGGGTGAATCGGCTCGGAGATCTGGCTCGGAGATCTACTGAGCGAGTTGGGTGATCTCGAAGGGCACCGGCCGCTGGGCCTCGTGCGGGTGCGTCGGGCCTGCATAGACCTTGAGCTTGCTCAGCATCTGCCGGCCGAGGGTGTTGTGAGGAAGCATTCCCTTGATGGCCTTCTCCACGGCCTTCTCCGGCTTGGTGGCCAGCAGATCCTTGTACGGGACTGCGCGCAGCCCACCCGGATAGCCGGAGTGGCTGTAGGCCATCTTCTGCTCACGCTTGTTCCCCGAGAGCGCCACCTTGTCGGCGTTGATGATCACCACGAAGTCGCCGGTGTCGACGTGCGCGGCATACATCGCCTTGTGCTTGCCCCGCAGCAGCGTGGCGGCCTGGGTGGCCAGGCGGCCCAGTACGACGTCGGTGGCGTCGATCACGTGCCACTCTCGCTGGATGTCGCCGGGCTTGGGGGTGTACGTGCGCACGGTCAGGCCTTCGTTGGTCGATGCTGGGGAGCGCCCGTACGGATCCGTCGGGCAACCGGTCGAGGATACGCGGAGCACGGGTCCAGGGTCAAAAGCGCCAGAGCAGCAGCTCAGCATGAGGAACGTACGGTGATCCCTCAGCCGAACGGCCCATCCGTGGCCAACCGGCCCCACGTGGCCCCAGGAGCAGTCATCATGGCGCAATGATCAAGGGATCAATCGGCGGACCCATCGCGCTCCTGGCAGCGATCGCCGCTGCCGTGTCGGCGTTCCTGCCCTTCTGGCGAGGTGACAAGGCCTACAACCTGGCCATCCGCGGCCTTTGGCAGGGCTATGTCGGCCTGACCAGCGCGACGTTCCTCACGTCGATCGCCATGGTGTTGCTCATCGGCTCGGTCATCATGCTGGCTTCGAGCTTCGCGGGCAGCCAGATCTTGTCCTTCTTGGGCTGCGCCTGGATCCTCGGCATGCTGGTCCTGTTCGTGTCCAACTCGAGAGGTTCAACCAGCATCGGCGACTTCCTGCTCGACGAGGTCGACTACGGGTTCTGGGTCGCCGCTGGCGCTGGGGTACTCGCTCTCGTGGCGGCCTTCATCCCTCGCACCGTCACGGACAGCTACCGCCGCTGAGCGGCCGAACCGTGGCTTGCTGCGGGCGGCTGTGGCGACGATGTCACAGCCTCATGACAGGCTCAGTTGAATGACGAGACATCTAGGTCTACGTGTCAGACGACGCTGGGTCTGGCCAGCGGTGTCGGGCGTCCTGATCGTCACGGTGTTGGCTGCAGCAGCTGCCGCCGCGACGGAGACGGACACGGTTGGTTCGTACTGGCGCGGGCTGTGGTGGTCGATCAGCCTCGTGACGACTGTGGGCTTCATCGGCAAACCGCCAGAGACCGAGGCAGGCGCCGCGCTCTCCGTCGTGTTGATGGTGCTCGGGTTCCTCCTGTTGGCCCTGGTCAGTGCCTCGCTGGCGGCACTGTTCGTGGACGAGGAAGAACAGCCGCGCGAGGCGCGCGAACAAGCCGCGGACGACGCCATCCTCGACGCCCTCGAACGGCTCGAGGCTCGGCTCGCGCGTCTCGAGCGCCACCTGGGGCACTCGGCGCCTCCCCCGTCACCTGGTGGGTCGTCGACGTCGAGAGCTGAGGGACAACCCTAGCGACCAGGGGTCAGCCGGTCGTGCAGCTCTGTCGTCAGAACGTGAATGGCGCGAGTGATCTCGGTATTGGTCTTGAGCTCGAGCTCCTGCTCGACGAAGTCATGGTCAGCCTTCTCCCGCTGGAAGACCGCCTGGCGGTTCTGCCCGATCATCACGAACGTGGACAAGAAGATCGCCTCCAACGACACGATCAGCGTCAAGGTCGGCCACGGCGCGTTCTCGATGAGCAGCATCCACACGGCGAAGATCACGATGTGCAGGTAGACGAAGGGCATCGAACCGGCAAACGCGGTGATCGTGTCTGCCACGGCCAGTTGGGCGCTGTCGGCCCTGCGCATAGCCTGCGCAAGGACGACGGGGTGGTGGGCGGGCACTGCTGAGTCAGACGAGGTGTGGTCGGACATGGAGACCTCCGGTGCGCGTCGAAACCTGGCGGTCCGTCGAGCGGTCCGGCCTGGCGATTTCCTCACTGTGTCACTCCGTCGCGCTCGGCAGTCGGCTCGCCAGACCCAGACCCCAGACCAGTGCCTCAGCGCGCGCGGACGACTCGCCCTTCGTCCCACACGGCGTCGACGGACTCATAGACCGTGCCGTCGGCACCCAGCACGAGGTAGCGATCGAAGCCCCGAGCGAACCATCGGTCGTGCGTCACGGCCAGGACCGTCCCCTCGAAGCCGGCCAGGCCCTCCTCCAGCGCCTCGGCGCTGGCCAGGTCGAGGTTGTCGGTCGGTTCGTCCAGCAACAGCAGCGTCGCACCGGACAGCTCGAGCAACAGGATCTGGAAGCGGGCCTGCTGGCCGCCAGACAGTGACTCGAAGGTCTGTTCGGAGGCCCCCGCCAGCTCGTAGCGGTCGAGGACCCGAGCCGCCTGTTCCCTGCCCATCCCGTCCCGGTGGTCGTCGCCGCGCCACAAGATATCGAGCAGCGTTTTGCCGAGCAGCTCCGGATGCTCGTGCGTCTGGGCAAACCAGCCGGGTCGCACCCGAGCTCCGAGCCGTGCGACTCCCTGGTGCGCTACTGGCGCGATGGGTACTTCGCCCACGGGGCGGTGCTCGACGTCAGGGTCACTCCCACCGGCAGCGAGCAGCCTCAGCAGGTGTGACTTGCCCGACCCGTTCGATCCGAGCACGGCCACTCGCTCCCCGAACCACACCTCGAGGTCGAACGGCTTCATCAGCCCGGTCAGCTCGAGCTGCTCGCACACCACCGCGCGCTTGCCGGTGCGTCCGCCGCGCAGCCGCATCTTCACGTTCTGCTCCTGCGGCGTTTCTGTGGGCGGCCCAGCTTCTTCAAACATCCGCAGCCGGGTGACCGCGGCCTGGAGGCGGCTGGCCATCCCGTCGTTGTACTTGGCCTTCTGCCGATACATGAGCACCAATGCCTTGATCTTCGCGTGCTCCTCGTCCCAGCGCCGCCGCAGCTCCTCCAGCCGGGTGAATCGCTCGCGCCGCGCCTCGTGGAAGGTTGCGAAGCCTCCGCCGTGCACCCACACGGAGTTGCCGGCGGCGCTCAGCTCGAGGCTGGCCACCGACGTCGCCGTACGAGCCAGCAGCTCGCGGTCGTGCGAGACGTAGAGCACCGTCTTGGGTGACTCTCGGAGACGCTCCTCAAGCCACTCCTTCGCCGGGACGTCGAGATAGTTGTCCGGCTCGTCCAGCAGCAGCGTCTCGTCCGGACCGCGAAGCAATGCCTCGAGCACCAGCCGCTTCTGCTCGCCGCCGGACAGCGTCCGTACCTCCCGCCACTGCGCCGCCGACCACGGCACCCCGAGCGCCTGAGTGCTGCAGACGTCCCAGGTGACCTCGATGTCATAGCCACCCGCATCGGCCCAGTCGGTGATCGCCTGCGCGTAAGCCAGCTGGGTCGGCTCATCGTCGGTCTCCATCATCGCGTGCTCAGCTGCCTCGAGCGCCGCGCCCGCCGCACGAACCCTCGGCGGTGCCACCGACAACAGCAGGTCGCGAACCGTCGAGTGATCCCGCACCGAACCCACGAACTGCCGCATGACGCCCAGCCCGCCGGAGATCGTCACGCTGCCGCTGGAGGCGACCAGGTCGCCCATGACGATGCGCAGGAGCGTTGTCTTACCGGCCCCGTTCGCGCCCACGAGCGCGACCTTGGCGCCCTCACCGACCCGAAACGTCACCTCGTCGAGGAGAACCCGGCCGTCGGGCAGCACGAAGCCCACCCGGTTGATGTCGATGTGGCCCACAGGCGGTCATCCTGCCTGCCCGGTGTCCGATCAGGCCAACGGATTCTGCGCTTCGGGTGCAGTGGGCGGTTCCCAGAGCTCGATGCGCCGACCCTCGGGGTCGACGGTCCAGCCGAATCGGCCGTATGCCGACTCCTCGATGTCGGCCTCCACCCTGACTCCGGCCGCCCGCAGCTGGACCAGCATGGCGTCGAGGTCGGCGACCCGGAAGTTCAACATGCACTCGCGTTCGGCGCGTCCGAGATATTCGCTGTCCTGCGGGAAGGCGGCCCACGACGTCGACCCCGGGCGGTCCCACTCCAGCTCGGCCACGGCATCGCCTTCGCTGACCGGGAGGCCAAGGTGCTGGGCATACCAAGCACCTAGTTGCACGGGGTCTCGCGAGCGCAAGAAGATGCCGCCGATCCCTGTCACACGCTCCATCCGCAGATCATGGCTTCTCAGGAGGGTCAACGGAAGACCGGTGCGCCGAACGTCGTCGAGATCCTGGTTCCGGCCGAGCCCTCGAGAATCGCCGCCAGGTCGCTCAGCGCCCCGATGACGGCCGTCGATCCGGGAGATGAGCGGGCGAAGTCACACGCGGCCTCGACCTTCGGCCCCATCGACCCTTCGAGGAAGCGGAAGCCGCTCATGCCGTCCGGGCTGGCGGTGCTGACGGCGCGCTGGTGCGGAGTCCCCCAGTCGACGTAGACGGCATCGGCGTCGGTGGCGATCACCAAGGCGTCCGCCCCGAGGTCCTTGGCCAGGACCGCGCTGGACCGGTCCTTGTCGATCACGGCCTCGACCCCGATCAGCTCGCGGGTGTCCTTGCGGTACATCGTTGGAATGCCCCCGCCACCGGTACACACCACCACCGCTCCACGGTCGAGCAGCCACATGACGGGGCGAATCTCGAAGATCCGCAGCGGCTTCGGCGAGGGGACGACCCGGCGCCAGTACTCCCCGTCCGGCTTGACGACCCAGTTCTTGGCGGCGGCGTACTGCCGCGCCGTGTCCTCGTCATAGACCGGCCCAACGAACTTCGTCGGGTCGTCGAAGGCCGGATCGTCAGCCGACACCTCGGTCATGGTCAGGATCGTGGCCAGCGGCTTGTCGAAGGGCAGCAAGTTGCCTAGCTCCTGCTCGATGAAGTAGCCGATCATGCCCTCGGTCTGGGCGCCGAGGACGTCGAAGGGGTAGGACTCGTCCTCGCCGTACGCCGCCGCCTGCATCGCCAGCAACCCCACCTGGGGACCATTGCCGTGGCTGATCACGACCTCGTGGTCCAGGCACAACGGCGCGATGGCCCGGCAGGCGAGCGCGACGTTGGCCCGCTGGCTCTCGACCGTCATGGCTTCGCCGCGCTTCTGCAAAGCGTTGCCCCCCAGGGCAATCACGACACGCATAGCTGCACTGTCTCAGCCGCGGTAGGTCCGCGCCTGCACGACCCGCTCAGACAGCTCGGAGTCGCTGGGGTAGGCGACCTCCTCGAGCGTCAACCCGCGGGCCGGCGCCACGGTCACGGCAGGGTGACGGACACCGCCCCTCAACACCTCCGCTGGCCAGTCGAGCCCGCGTCGTCCGTCTCCGACGGGCAGCGCACATCCCACGAGCGCGCGAACCATGGAGTGGCAGAACGCATCGGCGCGCACGATCGCAAGAACCAGGCCGTACGGCCCCGTCTCGCGAGACCACTCGAAGTCGAGAAGTGTCCGTACGGTGCTGGCACCGGGCCGGCGGCGACAGAACGCCGCGAAGTCGTGCTCGCCGAGAAGGGCGGCGGACGCCTGATTCAGGCGTCCAACGTCGAGGTGTCGTGGGAAGGCGAGAACCTCGTGCCGGTGGAGCGGGTCGATCGCCTCCGGGTGGTCGGCCACTCGGTAGACGTAGCGGCGCCAAGACGCGGCGAACCGGGCGTCGAAGCCGGTGGGGGCGCGACCAACGCCATGCACGCGTACGTCTGGCGGCAAGACTCCGTTGAGCCTCCTGCCGAGGTCGTTCTTGGCCCCGACGACGGACTCGGGGACATCGACGTGGCATACCTGATGACGAGCGTGTACCCCTGCGTCGGTTCGGCCGGCCACCGTCGTGCGTGGCGGTTCGGTCAGCCTCAACACCTGGGCGAGCGCGCTTTCGACCAGGTCCTGAACGGTGCGCCGTCCCGGCTGGGCGGCCCATCCGGAGAAGTCGGTGCCGTCATAACCCAAGTCGAGGCGAAGTCGAACGAGCCCGCCGTCCCCAGGTGCGGGGGCGGCGGGCTCGGTCACGACTCTTGAACGGTCGGGGTGGGTCGAGTCGGTCAGGACTCGTCCTCCGTGGCGACGCCCTTGTCAGGTGTAGCGCCTTCGGAGCCGGGCTGCTCGGCGGCGTCGGTCTCCGCCGGCGCCTCGGGCGCGTCGACCTCTTCCGGTGCGTCAGCGACCTCAGCGTCAGCGACCTCAGCCTCTTCCGGTGCGTCAGCGACCTCCGCCTCTTCCGGTGCGTCAGCAACCTCCGCGTCAGCGACCTCAGCGTCAGCGACCTCAGCCTTCACCGGAGCTACCTTCTCCACCTTCCCCTGCTTCTTGGCCGCCCGCTTGGTGGCCGCCTCGGCCTCACCGACCGCAGCCTGCTGCACGGTGAGCGCCTCCACGAGCTCGATCACCGCCATGGGCGCGTTGTCACCCTTACGCGGACCGATCTTGGTGATCCGGGTGTAGCCACCAGGACGGTTGGCGAAGCGCGGACCGATCTCCTCGAACAAGACGTGGACGACGTCCTTGTCGCGGACCACGGTCAGCACGCGTCGACGGGCAGCCAGGTCGCCGCGCTTGGCGAAGGTGATCAGCCGCTCGGCCAACGGGCGCAGCCGCTTGGCCTTCGCCTCGGTGGTCGTGATCTTGCCGTGCTCGAACAGCGCGGTCGCGAGGTTCGCGAGCATCAGCCGCTCGTGCGCGGGACCACCGCCGAGGCGTGGACCCTTGGTGGGCGTGGGCATGTGTGGTTACTCCTGTCGGGGCGCGGACGTGGAATGAGCGCTGGTTCAGAGCCGTCGCCGGCTCAGAGGCGCTCGTCCTCGGCGAGGCCTTGGTCCTCGTCATCGTCGAAGTCCTCGTAGCTGTCCACCACGAGGCCGGGGTCGAATCCGGGGGGGCTGTCCTTGAGCGCCAAGCCCATGGAGTGCAGCTTGACCTTGACCTCGTCGATCGACTTCGCGCCGAAGTTGCGGATGTCGAGCAGGTCGGCCTCGCTGCGGGCCACGAGCTCGCCCACCGTGTGGATGCCCTCGCGCTTGAGGCAGTTGTAGGACCGCACGGTCATCTCGAGCTCTTCGATCGGTAGCGCGAGGTCGGCCGCGAGGGCCGCGTCAACCGGTGACGGGCCCATGTCGATGCCCTCGGCCTCGATGTTGAGCTCACGAGCCAGGCCGAACAGCTCCACCAGGGTCTTGCCGGCGCTGGCGACGGCGTCACGCGGCTTCATGCTCTGCTTGGTCTCGACATCGATGACCAGCCGGTCGAAGTCGGTGCGCTGCTCGACACGGGTGGCGTCCACCTTGTAGGTGACCTTGAGGACCGGCGAGTAGATGGAGTCGACGGGGATACGGCCGATCTCCTGACCGACCTGCTTGTTCTGCACGGCGGAGACGTAACCACGCCCGCGCTCGACGGTCAGCTCGATCTCGAGCTTGCCCTTGCCGTTGAGCGTGGCCAGGTGCAGCTCGGGGTTGTGGACCTCGACACCGGCCGGTGGGGCGATGTCAGCCGCAGTCACGACGCCGGGTCCCTGCTTGCGCAGGTACATCACCACGGGCTCGTCATGCTCGGAGCTCACGACGAGCTCCTTGATGTTGAGGACGATGTCGGTGAGGTCTTCCTTCACACCGGGCACGGTCGTGAACTCGTGCAGCACACCGTCGACGCGGATCGAAGTGACCGCAGCCCCCGGGATCGACGAGAGCAGGGTGCGACGCAGGGAGTTGGCGAGGGTGTAGCCGAAGCCTGGCTCGAGAGGTTCGATGACGAAGCGCGAACGGCTGTCGTCGACGGTCTCCTCGGTGAGCGAGGGGCGCTGGGCGATGAGCACGAGATGTCCTTCCCGCGACGACCGCTATTTGACGTCGCGAACCTACGTCTCGCGACGGCATCCGGCCGCCGCGAGGGGGTGACTACTTGCTGTAGAGCTCGACGATCAGCTGCTCTTGCACCTGGGTGTCGATGACCTGTCGCGCGGGAAGCGCGTGCACGAGGATCCGCATCCGGGTGGGGATGGATTCCAGCCAGGCCGGGACAGGCTTCTCGCCGGCCTCGGCGCGTGCCACCACGAAGGGGGTCAGCTCGACCGAGCTTGGCCGCACCTCGACGATGTCGCTCTCGCTGACCCGATAGCTGGGGATGTCGACCTTGACCCCGTTGACGGTGAAGTGTCCGTGACGCACCAGCTGGCGGGCCATGTCACGCGACTTGGCGAACCCGGCGCGGTAGACGACGTTGTCCAGGCGGGACTCCAGGATGCGCAGGAGGTTCTCGCCCGTCTTGCCCTGGCGCTGGTTGGCTTCCTCGTAGTAGCCGCGGAACTGCTTCTCCAGGACGCCGTAGATGCGCGCGCACTTCTGCTTCTCACGCATCTGCAGCAGGTATTCGCTGTCCTTGGTACGGCCCCGGCCGTGCTCACCCGGTGGGTAGGGACGGATCTCGATGGGGCACTTGGACGACTCGCACTTGGCGCCCTTGAGGAAGAGCTTGGTCTTCTCGCGGCGGCAACGCTTGCAGTCGGGGCCGGTGTAACGGGCCATGGTGTGGGTCTTCTCCTTGGTCAGGCAGGCGGGGTGGACGCGGGCGTCAGACGCGACGGCGCTTGGGGGGACGGCAGCCGTTGTGCGGCGACGGGGTCACATCCGAGATCGACCCCACCTCCAGGCCGGTGGCCTGCAGGGAGCGGATCGCGGTCTCGCGACCAGAGCCGGGGCCCTTGACGAAGACGTCGACCTTCTTCATCCCGTGCTCCTGGGCGCGTCGAGCAGCCGACTCGGCGGCCATCTGGGCCGCGTAGGGCGTGCTCTTGCGCGAGCCCTTGAAGCCCACGTGGCCGGCGGAGGCCCACGAGATCACGTTTCCTTGCGGGTCGGTGATCGAGACGATCGTGTTGTTGAACGTGCTCTTGATGTGCGCGTGGCCATGGGCCACGTTCTTCTTCTCCTTGCGGCGCACCTTCTTGGCGCCCGCTTGGCGAGTCTTGGGAGGCATCTTCGTTCTCCTGAACGTTGAAAGTCTGCGAGTCGTGGGTCAGGTAGCCGTGGATTCGGTCGTGCAAACCACGGGACTACTTGGTCGCCTTCTTCTTGCCGGCGATGGCGCGGCGCGGTCCCTTGCGGGTGCGCGCGTTGGTGTGGGTGCGCTGACCGTGGACGGGCAGACCCCGGCGGTGCCGGATGCCCTGGTAGCAACCGATCTCGACCTTGCGCTTGATGTCGGAGGCGACCTCGCGGCGCAGGTCACCTTCGACCTTGAACGTCGCCTCGATGTGGTCACGAAGCTTGACGAGGTCGTCGTCGCTGAGGTCCTTGACGCGGATGTCGGGGCTCACGCCGGTGGCTGCAAGGGTCTGCAGCGAGCGGGTGCGGCCGATTCCGTAGATGTAGGTCAGGGCGATCTCCAGGCGCTTCTCACGCGGGAGGTCGACGCCGACGAGGCGTGCCATGGGGCGGTGGTCTCACTTTCTGTTGGCGCCGGAGGTTTCGGACCGGTCCGGTCCCACCCGCCCGGGGTGGGTCCCCGGCCTCCGGGCCGGGGGTGGCGTCCCGTCCCGGATGGCGTCCGGGTCGGGGGTCGGGAACGGTTTGTTCTTGGGGTGGAGCTGGTTTTTCGCTGGGTGGAGCTGGTCAGCCTGTGATCAGCCCTGCCGCTGCTTGTGGCGGGGGTTTTCGCAGATGACCATGACGCGGCCGTGGCGACGGATGACCTTGCACTTGTCGCACATCGGCTTGACGCTGGGGTTGACCTTCATCGGGCTGCGGCTCTCAGAGTTCGGGGGCGTTGACGTTGAATGGTGGCTACTTGTAGCGGTAGACGATGCGTCCTCGGGTGAGGTCGTACGGCGAGAGCTCCACCACGACGCGGTCCTCGGGAAGGATCCGGATGTAGTGCTGGCGCATCTTGCCGCTGATGTGTGCCAGGACGAGATGCTTGTTGGGGAGCTCGACCCGGAACATGGCGTTCGGGAGTGACTCGACAACGGTGCCCTCGACCTCGATGGCGCCATCCTTCTTCGGCATGTCCTCCGCGTTTCAGTTGCTGTCCGGCTTCGAGGCAGGCTCGCCATCGGGCCGTACGGCTGTCAGGGGTGTTCGTGCTGGGGTGTTCGTCGGATGCTGCTGACTTCACAGTGGCGCAACGAAACCAGCCGTCGGCGCCCGGATTGATCAGCCGCGGGGCGCGCAACAAGGTGGCCGACGTCAGCCGACCGGTCGATTCTACGCCAGAGCGGCCCTTTGAGGGAAACTGGCTCGTCAGCCGACGCCCGGTGGCTGCTGAACTCCCAGCCGGCCCGACCCGCCGTCCAGCGCCGTGAGCACCCAAGGACCCTCGGCCGTGACCGCCACCGTGTGCTCGAAGTGCGCTGACCAGCGGCCGTCCTGGGTGACCACGGTCCAGCCGTCATCGAGCTCGCGCGTGTAGCGGCTGCCCAGGTTGACCATCGGCTCGACGGCCAGCACCACGCCAGGAACCAGCTCCGGGCCTTGCCCGGGTTGGCCGACGTTGGAGACGTTTGGGGCCTGGTGCATCTCGGTGCCGATGCCGTGGCCGACGTACTCCTCAACCACGCCGTAGTCACCTCTGGCGCGCACCGAGGTCTCCACCGCGTGCCCGATGTCGGTGAGCCGGCCGCCGGGTTTGGCTGCGGCCAGACCCGCCCACAGCGCGTCCTCGGTGACGTGCAACAGGGTGGTCGCCTCGTCGGAGATGGCGTCCACCGGGACGGTCACCGCGGCGTCGCCGTGCCAGCCGTCGACGATCGCTCCGCAATCGATGGAGATGATGTCACCGGCAGCGAGCACCCGGCCGCCGGGGATGCCGTGGACTATCTCGTCGTTCACCGAGGTGCAGATCGTGGCCGGAAAGCCGTGGTAGCCCTTGAACGAGGGCACGGCGCCGTGGCCACGGATGTGGTCCTCGGCGATCGCATCGAGCTCGGCGGTGCTGATGCCGGGACGTACGGACTCCGTGAGCAGCGCGAGCGTCTCACCCACGACGACGCCGGCCCGGCGCATGAGCTGGACCTGGCCGGGAGTCTTGACGTCGATCGGGGTGCGCTTGCGAAACATCAGGACTCCGGCGCCGGATCCGATTGGATCGCCTCCAGGAGCCGAGCTGTGACCTCCCCGACCTCACCGAACCCATCGACCTGCCGCAGCAGCCGACGCTCGCGATAGGCCGCCGCCAGCGGAGCGGTCTGCTCGGCATAGATCTCGAGCCGGCGTCTGACCACCGCCTCGGTGTCATCGGTGCGACCCTGCTCGGTCGCCCGGCGAAGCAGTCGGGACACGACCTCGTCGGTTTTCACGACGATCTCGAGCACCCCGTCGAGGGCCAAGCCCTGATCGGTCAGCATCGCATCGAGCTCGGCCACCTGGGCGGTCGTACGCGGATAGCCGTCGAGCAGGAAACCCGCCTTGGCATCGGGCTCGGAGAGCCGGTCACGCACCATCGCGTTCGTGACGTCATCGGGCACGTAGTCGCCGCGATCCATGAACTCCTGGGCCTGTCGTCCGAGCGGAGTCTGCCGGGAGACGTTGGCCCGGAAGATGTCACCGGTCGAGACGGCGGGGATGCCAAGCTCGGCCGCGAGGGCCTGGGCCTGGGTGCCCTTGCCCGCTCCGGGCGGCCCGAGCAGGACCAACCGGTTCAGCGGAGGAACCCTTCATAGTTGCGCTGCTGCAGCTGGGACTCGATCTGCTTCACGGTGTCGAGTCCGACACCGACCATGATCAGGATGCTCGTGCCACCGAACGGGAAAGAACCTGACAAGTTGATGAAGGCGAACGCCAGCAGTGGGAGCACCGCGATGAAGGCCAGGTAGAGCGAGCCGGCCGCGGTCAGCCGCGAAAGTACATAGTCGAGGTATTCAGCCGTGGGACGACCCGCGCGGATGCCAGGGATGAAGCCGCCGTACTTCTTCATGTTGTCGGCAACTTCATCAGGGTTGAACGTGATCGAGACGTAGAAGTACGTGAAGAAGATGACGAGCAAGAAGAAGGTGATCACGTAGTAGGGATGGTCACCACGCACGAAGTGCGTCTGCATCCAGGCACCCCAGCCGCTGTTGGGGTCGCCGGACAGGTTCACCAGCAGGGTCGGGATGTAGAGCAGGGACGAGGCGAAGATGACGGGGATGACGCCGGCCTGGTTGACCTTGATGGGGATGTAGGTCGATGTCCCTCCGTACTGCCGTCGCCCGATCATCCGCTTCGCGTACTGCACGGGAACCCGGCGTTGCGCCTGCTCGACGAAGACGACAGCCGCGACGAGAGCGATGCCCATCGCCATCACGAGCCCGAAGGTGACCGCGCCGTTGCTGGCGCGGATGGCCCACAGCTGGGTCGGGAACGTCGCGATGATCGAGGTGAAGATCAGCAGCGACATCCCGTTGCCGATGCCGCGGTCGGTGATGAGCTCGGCCAGCCACATGATCACCGCCGTGCCGGCTGTCATCGTCAGAACCATGACCCCGAGGACGAACGGCGAGTCGTTGGGCACCAGCTGCTCGCCGCAGCCCTGGAACAGCTGCCCGGGCGAGCGAGCGATCGCGACCAGGCCGGTCGACTGGAGGACCGCCAGGCCGACGGTCAGGTAACGCGTGTATTGCGTCAGCTTCGCGGTGCCCGCCTGCCCCTCCTTCTTCAGCGTCTCGAAGCGGGGGATGACCACCGTGAGCAGCTGGACGATGATGCTGGCCGTGATGTAGGGCATGATCCCGAGCGCGAAGATCGACAGCTGCAGGAGCGCGCCACCGCTGAACAGGTTGACCAGGTTGTAGAGGCTGTTGTTCTGGACCTGGTCCAGGCACGTTTCGATCGCGGAGTAGGAGACACCGGGGGTGGGGATGAACGACCCCAGACGGAACAGGCCGATGATCGCCAGCGTGAACAGCATCTTGCGGCGCAGGTCGGGCGTGCGAAACGCCCGAGCGAATGCGGTGAGCACGGCACTCCTCCTGCGCGCTGTGAAGAACCAGTCACGCCGTGGTGCGGGGGCCCCGACGCGTACGGGACCCGAACGAGACTAACAGTCGGGCTATGTCATCAAGGGCGCCCCCGCGGGGGACGCCCCTGATGGCCTGGTGCTTTTACAGTTCGGTGGCAGTGCCGCCGGCGGCAGTGATCTTGTCCTTGGCCGTCGCCGAGAACGCATGCGCAGTCACCTGGAGCTTAAGGCTGAGATCACCCTGACCCAGGATCTTGACCGGCTCGTTCTTGCGGACGGCTCCCTTCGCGACGAGGTCCTCGACGGTGACCGTGCCACCCTCGGGGAACAACGCCGCCAGAGCCGCCACATTCACGACCTGGTATTCGACACGAGCCGGGTTGGTGAACCCGCGCAACTTCGGCAACCGCATGTGCAAGGGCATCTGCCCACCCTCGAAGCGGGCTGGCACCTGATAGCGGGCCTTGGTGCCCTTGGTGCCTCGCCCAGCGGTCTTGCCCTTGGAGCCTTCGCCTCGGCCCACGCGGGTCTTGGCGGTCTTGGCTCCCGGGGCGGGTCGCAGGTGATGAACCTTGAGTGTCATGTCAGTCGACCTCCTCGACCGACACGAGGTGCGGCACGGTCTTGACCATGCCGCGGATCTCGGGCCGATCTTCCTTGACGACCACGTCACCGATCCGCTTGAGACCGAGTGAGCGCAGCGTCTGACGCTGGTTGTCCTTGCCGCCGATCCCGGATCGGACCTGCGTGACCTTGAGCCGACCCATCAGGACGTGACACCTGCCCTGGCTCGAAGCAGCGCCGCAGGCGCCACATCTTCCAACGGCAGGCCTCGACGCGCGGCGACCGACTCAGGCCGCTCGAGGCCTTTGAGGGCCGCCACCGTGGCGTGCACCACGTTGATCGCGTTGTCGGAGCCGAGCGACTTGCTGAGGACGTCGTGGATGCCGGCGCACTCGAGCACGGCGCGAACCGGACCACCGGCGATCACGCCGGTTCCTGGGCTCGCCGGGCGCAGCATGACCACGCCAGCGGCCTTCTCGCCCTGGATCGGGTGCGGGATGGTGCCTTGGATGCGCGGGACCTTGAAGAACGCCTTCTTGGCCTCCTCCACGCCCTTGGCGATCGCGGCCGGAACTTCCTTGGCCTTGCCGTAGCCGACGCCGACCGTGCCGTCTCCATCGCCAACGACGACCAGCGCCGTGAAGCTGAATCGGCGGCCGCCCTTGACGACCTTGGCCACGCGGTTGATCGCTACGACTCGCTCGAGGTAGGCCGACTTCTCGGCACCACCACGGCGATCATCGCGACCGCGTCGCTCGCCGGCGCCGCCACCGCGGCGCTGGGGTCCAGCCATCAGAGGTCCTTCTTCCTGCTCGACAGCATCAACATCATCAACGACTTCATCAGAACTCCAGCCCACCCTCGCGAGCCCCGTCGGCCAGCGCAGCCACCCGACCGTGGTATTTGTTTCCGCCACGGTCGAAGACCACAGCCTCGATGCCGGCTCCCTTGGTGCGCTCGGCGATCAGGCCACCAACTCGGCGCGCCTTGGCGGTCTTGTCCGCGTCCAGGGCGCGCACGTCGGCTTCCATCGTCGACGCGGACGCCAAGGTGGCGCCGGCGATGTCGTCGACAACCTGCACGAAGACGTGGCGCGCCGAGCGCGTCACGACCAATCGTGGACGGCTCGCGGTGCCAGCGACCTTCTTGCGTACTCGGACGTGGCGACGCCTTCTGGCCAGCGTGTTCTTGCTGGCCTTGGTGCCGCTCAGCTTGGTGCTGCTCAGTCCTTGCGCCATGGCCTACTTCCCTGCCTTTCCGACCTTGCGCCGAACGACCTCGCCGGCGTAACGCACGCCCTTGCCCTTGTAGGGGTCGGGCTTGCGCAGCTTGCGGATGTTGGCAGCGACTTCGCCAACCTGCTGCTTGTCGATCCCCGAAACGCTGAACTTGGTGGGGGACTCGACAGCAAAGCTGATGCCATCCGGAGCGTGAACAACGACGGGGTGACTGAAGCCAAGGGCGAATTCGAGGTCTGAACCCTTGGGCTGCACGCGGTAGCCGACGCCGACGATCTCGAGCTGCTTGGAGTAGCCCTCGGTGACGCCTTGGACCATGTTGGCGACCAGGCTGCGGGAGAGTCCGTGCAGCGATCGATTACGCCGCTCGTCGTCTGGGCGAGCCACGGTGAGCTGGCCGTCGTCTCCGCGCGCGATGGTGATCGGGGCGGCGATGCGGTGGCTCAGTGTGCCCTTGGGACCTTTGACGGTGACGTCCTGACCGTCGATGGCGACCTCTACGCCGGAAGGCACGGTGATGGGTAGCCGTCCGATTCGTGACATGTCAGGCCCCCTTACCAGACGTAGGCGAGGACTTCCCCACCTACGCCTTTCCGTGCGGCCTGACGGTCGGTCAGCAAGCCCGTCGACGTCGAGATGATCGCGACGCCCAGGCCGCCGAGCACGCGGGGCAGCCCGGTGGACTTCGCATAGACGCGAAGGCCGGGCTTGCTCACGCGACGGACGCCGGCGATGGAGCGCTCTCGGTTGGGCCCGTACTTCAGGTCCACCGTGAGTGTGCTGCCGACGCCCTCGTTGTCGTCAACCTTCCACCCGGCGATGTAGCCCTCCTGCTGGAGGATCTCGGCGATGTGGGTCTTGATCTTGCTCGACGGCATGCTGACGTCATCGTGGTAGGCCGTGTTGGCGTTACGGATGCGGGTCAGCATGTCCGCGATCGGGTCGGTCATGGTCATCGTGGGCCGGTGGCCTCTCTCGCCGTGGTATCGGTGGTGCGGAGGTTCCGCTCACCGACCTGCGGCGCGTCTGTGGGTGCTACGGGGTGAGTCACGTCCGGGTTACCAGCTGCTCTTCGTGATGCCGGGAAGCTCGCCGCGGTGGGCCATCTCACGCAGGCACACGCGACAGAGTCCGAACTTGCGGTAGACCGAGCGCGGGCGCCCGCACCGCTGACAGCGCGTGTAGGCGCGCACCGCGAACTTGGGGGTGCCGTTGGCCTTGTTGACCAGGGCCTTCTTCGCCACGTCACTGCTCCTTAAACGGGAAGCCGAGCTGCTTGAGCAAGGCCCTTCCCTCGTCGTCGTTCTTGGCCGTGGTGACCACGGTGATGTCCATCCCGCGGACCCGGTCGGTCTTGTCCTGGTCGATCTCGTGGAACATCGCCTGCTCGTTGAGCCCGAAGGTGTAGTTGCCGCGCCCGTCGAACTGGCGAGGCGACAGACCGCGGAAGTCACGGATCCGCGGCAGCGCCACCGACAGCAGTCGGTCGAGGAACTCCCACATCCGGTCGCCACGCAGCGTCACGTGCGCGCCGATCGGCATGCCCTCGCGAAGCTTGAACTGCGCGATTGACTTGCGGGCCTTGGTGACCTGCGGCTTCTGACCGGTGATTGCAGCCAGGTCGCGGATCGCACCCTCGATGAGCTTGGAGTCGCGCGCTGCCTCGCCGACACCCATGTTGACCACGATCTTGGTCAGTCCGGGCACCTGCATGACGTTGGAGAAGCCGAAGTCCTCCAAGAGCGCTGGGGCGATCTCAGCGCGGTAGCGCGCCTTCAACCGCGGAACCGCGGGGGCTGTGGTCGAACTGGAAACGGTGGTGGCCATCAGATGTCCTCACCTGTGCGTCGGGCGACGCGTGTCTTGGTGCCATCGTCGTCGATGCGTACGCCGCTGCGCGTCCCGACCTTCTTGCCGTCGACCTCGACCACGAGTTGGACGTTGGAGGCGTGGATCGGAGCCTCCTGCGTCACGATGCCGCCGGTCTTGGCGCCGCGGGCGCTCTGGCCGATCTTCGTGTGCTTCTTGATCCGGTTGACACCCTCGATGAGGACGCGTCCGTTGTCCGGGTAGACCGCGATGACCTTGCCGGTCCGCCCGCGGTCCTTGCCGCTGATGACCAGGACCAGGTCGCCCTTCTTCACGTGAATCCTCGCGCGCTTGTCCGCCATCTCAGAGCACCTCCGGGGCGAGCGAAATGATCTTCATGAACTTCTTGTCCCGCAGCTCGCGACCCACCGGCCCGAAGATGCGCGTGCCCCGCGGCTCACCGTCTGGCTTGAGGATCACCGCGGCGTTCTCGTCGAAACGGATGTAGGACCCATCCGGACGTCGGCGCTCCTTCACGGTGCGCACGATGACCGCCTTGACGACGTCGCCCTTCTTGACGTTGCCGCCGGGGATGGCGTCCTTGACCGTGGCCACGATGACGTCGCCGATACCGGCGTAGCGCCGACCGGAGCCGCCGAGCACCCGGATGCACAAGATCTCCTTGGCACCGGTGTTGTCAGCGACTCTAAGTCGCGACTCCTGCTGGATCACGTCACTGTCTCCTGTGCTGTCTGCCGGTTCTCAATGCCTCGGTCGAGGATGAGCCTGACAAAACGATTGGGTTACTTGGCCCGCTCGAGGATCTCCACCACGCGCCAGCGCTTGGTCGCGCTGAGCGGGCGGGTCTCCATGAGCAGAACACGGTCTCCGACGCCGGCCTCGTTCGCCTCGTCGTGTGCCTTGAGCTTGTTGGTGCGGCGGATGATCTTGCTGTACATCGGGTGCTTGACCCGGTCTTCGACAGCCACGACGACGGTCTTGTCCATCTTGTCGCTCACCACGAGACCCTCACGGGTCTTGCGGAAGCCGCGCGTCTCATCGGACTGGTCAGTACTGCTGGCATCAGCCATCGTTGTATCCCTGTCGTTGCTCGTCGTGCTGCTGGTCATGCGGCGCCGCCTTCGACGCTCTCAACGCTGGTGATGCCCAGCTCGCGCTCGCGCATCACCGTGTAGATGCGCGCGATGTCCTTGCGTACGGCGCGCAGGCGCCCATGGCTCTCCAGCTGACCGGTGGCCGCCTGGAAGCGCAGGTTGAACAGCTCCTGCTTGGCTTCGAGCAGCTGGGCCACGAGCTCGGACTCTTCGAGCTCCCTGAGCTCAACGGCAGTGCTCATCACGCCTCACCTGCTTCGCGCTTGACGATCCGGCACTTCATGGGGAGCTTGTGGGCCGCCCGCAGCAGCGCTTCGCGGGCGATCTTCTCCTCGGGATAGCTCAGCTCGAACATGACGCGTCCGGGCTTGACGTTGGCGACCCACCACTCCGGTGAGCCCTTACCGGAGCCCATCCGGGTCTCTGCGGGCTTCTTGGTCAGCGGCCGGTCGGGGTAGATGGTGATCCAGACCTTGCCGCCACGCCGGATGTGGCGAGTGATGGCAATACGTGCGGCCTCGATCTGCCGGTTGGTGACGTAGGCAGGCTCGAGGGCCTGGATTCCGTATTCACCGAAGGTGACCGACGTGCCGCCCTTGGCCATGCCGTGGCGGTCTGGGCGGTGCTGCTTTCGGTGCTTGACGCGGCGCGGGATCAGCACGGCTCAGGCCTCCTCTGCAGGTTCAGCGACAACCGGTGCCTCAACGACCGGCGCCTCAACAGCCGCAGTCTCCGCAACCGGAGTTTCAGCAGGCGTCTCGACAGCAGGCGTCTCGACAGCGGCGTCTCGACAGCAGGCAGTTTCAGCAACAGGAACCTCAGCAACAGGAACCTCAGCAACAGGAACCTCAGCAACAGGAACCTCAGCAGCTGCTGCCTCTTCCGGTCGACGGGCGCGGGGCGGGCGACGAGTCGCACCTCGAGCCGCGGCGGCCGCAGCGGCCTCCCGCTCGGCGCGGACGCCGCTGACGTCGCCCTTGTAGATCCAGACCTTGACGCCGATGCGGCCGAATGTCGTCCGGGCCTCGTAGAACCCGTAGTCGATGTTGGCACGCAGGGTGTGCAGCGGGACGCGGCCCTCGCGGTAGAACTCCGAGCGGCTCATCTCGGCGCCACCGAGGCGACCGGAGCACTGAACCCGAATTCCCTTCGCGCCGGCCTTCATGGCCGACTGCATCGACTTGCGCATCGCCCGGCGGAACGACACCCGGCTGGACAGCTGCTCGGCGACGCCCTGGGCAACGAGCTGGGCATCGATCTCGGGGTTTTTCACCTCGAGGATGTTCAGCTGCACCTGCTTGCCGGTGAGCTCCTCCAGGTCGCCGCGGATGCGGTCGGCCTCGGCGCCTCGGCGGCCGATGACGATGCCCGGTCGCGCGGTGTGGATGTCGACGCGGACCCGATCACGGGTGCGCTCGATGTCCACGCGCGAGATACCGGCGCGCTCCATGCCCTTGGTCATGAGCCGCCGGATTGCTACGTCTTCCTTGACGTAGTCGCGGTAGCGCTGACCCGGCTTGCTGCTATCAGCAAACCAACGGCTTGAGTGCTCGGTAGTGATACCGAGGCGGAAACCATTTGGGTTGACCTTCTGACCCACCGGGTCACCCCTTCTTCCGTGCCGGCGCGGTCTCCCGCGCGGCGACGATGACCGTGATGTGGCTGGTCCTCTTGCGGATACGGAACGCGCGGCCCTGCGCCCGAGGGCGGAACCGCTTGAGGGTCGGACCCTCATCGACGAACGCCTCGCTCACGACGAGCGCGCGAGGGTCGAGGTTGTGGTTGAACTCGGCGTTGGCGATGGCGCTGTCGAGCACCTTGCCGACCTGCTCGGAGGCACCCTGAGGTGCGAACCGCAGAACGGCTTGTGCGTCGGCCGCCGGCAGGCCCCGGATGAGGTCGACCACGCGCCGAGCCTTCATCGGCGTGACGCGCACGTACCGAGCACTTGCCCGGGCGGTGCCTTCCATCGCTTTCCCCTTGCTTGTCGGGTTGAACTGGTCGTCTAGCTGGCTGACTCGCGCCTTAGCGGCGGCGTGCCTTGCGGTCGTCCTTCTCGTGTCCGCGGAAGGTTCTCGTCGGCGCAAACTCGCCGAGCTTGTGGCCGACCATGGACTCGGTCACGAAGACCGGGACGTGCTTGCGGCCGTCGTGAACGGCGATCGTGTGGCCCAACATGGCCGGGACGATCATCGAGCGACGCGACCACGTCTTGATGACGTTTTTGGTCCCCTTGTCGTTCTGTCCGTCCACCTTGGCCATCAGGTGGTCGTCGACGAACGGACCCTTCTTCAAACTGCGCGGCATCCCGAGAACTCCTAGCGCTTCTTGTTCGACTTGCGGCGGGTGACGATGAGGGCGTTGCTCGCCTTGTTGGGCTTGCGGGTACGGCCTTCGGCCTGACCCCACGGGCTGACCGGGTGCCGGCCACCGGACGTCTTGCCTTCGCCACCACCGTGCGGGTGGTCGACGGGGTTCATCGCGACACCACGAACGGTCGGGCGCTTGCCCTTCCACCGCATCCGGCCGGCCTTGCCCCAGTTGATGTTGGACTGCTCGGCGTTGCCGACCTCGCCCACGGTCGCCCGGCAGCGCAGATCCACCTTGCGCATCTCGCCTGAGGGCATCCGCAGCTGCGCGAACGGACCGTCCTTGGCCACCAGCTGCACCGAGGTGCCTGCCGAGCGGGCGATCTTGGCTCCGCCGCCGGGCCGAAGCTCGATGGCATGGATGACGGTACCCACGGGGATGTTGCGCAGCGGCAGGTTGTTGCCGGGCTTGATGTCGGCTCGGGGGCCGTTCTCGACTCGGTCGCCCTGCTTGAGCAGCCGAGGAGCGAGGATGTAGCGCTTCTCTCCGTCGGCGTAGTGCAGCAACGCGATGCGAGCCGTGCGGTTGGGGTCGTACTCGATGTGAGCGACCTTGGCCGGCACACCGTCCTTGTCGTGGCGGCGGAAGTCGATGAGCCGGTAGGCGCGCTTGTGCCCACCGCCCTGGTGCCGGACGGTGATCCGGCCCTGCCCGTTGCGGCCGCCCTTGGAGTGCAAGGGTCGCACCAGCGACTTCTCCGGCTCCGACCGAGTGACCTCGGCGAAGTCGGCGACGCTGGAGCCACGGCGACCGGGGGTCGTCGGCTTGTACTTACGGATGCCCATGGTGTCTGTTTCCTCGTTGGGTGAGCCCGGTCAGGAGACCGGACCCCCGAAGATGTCGATGCGCTGGCCGTCGGCCACGGTCACGATTGCTCGCTTCGTGTCCTTGCGCTTGCCGAAGCCGGTGCGGGTGCGCTTGCGCTTGCCCTGTCGGTTGAGCGTGTTGACATTGACGACCGAGACGTCGAACACCTGCTCAACGGCAATCTTGATCTCGGTCTTGTTCGCGTCCGGCGCGACGAGGAACGTGTACTTGTTCTCGTCGAGCAGGCCGTAGCTCTTCTCGGAGATGACTGGCGCGAGAAGTACGTCGCGTGGGTCGACGATCTTGGTCATGCGGACTCCTCCTCGGCCTCGGTGGACGTCGCGGTCCCCTTACCCGACTTGCCTGTCCGAGGACCAGCCAGGAACGTGTCGAGCGCGTCCTTGGTGAACACGACGTCGTCGGAGACCAGCACGTCATAGGTGTTGAGCTGATCGGGCACGAGCAGGTGAATGCGCTCAACGTTGCGCAGGCTCTGCCAGGACACGACATCCTCACGCTGGACCACCACCAGCACGTGGCGGCGTTCGGAGACGTGACCCAGCGCAGCGACCGCCGACTTCGTCGACGGGGACTCGCCGTCGACGACCCCGGTCACGACATGAACGCGACCGTTGCGAGCGCGGTCCGAGAGGGCACCGCGAAGGGCGGCCGCCTTCATCTTCTTGGGCGTGCGCTGGGAGTAGTCGCGAGGCTGGGGGCCGTGGACCACGCCACCGCCGGCGAACTGCGGAGCCCGGGTCGACCCCTGACGGGCGCGACCCGTGCCCTTCTGCTTGTACGGCTTGCGGCCGCCGCCGCGCACCTCGCCACGAGTCTTGGTCGCCGCAGTTCCTTGTCGGGCGGCCGCCAGCTGGGCAACCACCACCTGATGGATCAGCGGCACGTTGACCTGGACGTCGAAGATCTCGGCCGGCAGCTCGACGCTGCCCGCAGTGGCACCGTCTGGCGTGCGCACGTCGACGGTGAGGCTCGCCGAGCCCTCAGCGTCGATGGAGTCAGTGGTCACCGTGTCGGTCATGGGATCAGCCCGCCTTCGTGGCCGTGCGCACGAGCACGACCGAGCCCTTGGGGCCAGGCACGGCACCCTTCACGAGCAGCAGGCCGTTGTCGGCGTCGACGGAGTGGATCGTGAGGTTCTGGGTCGTCACGCGGGCAAAGCCCATCCGCCCGGACATCCGGGTGCCCTTGAACACCCGACCGGGGGTGGCGCAGGCACCGATCGAGCCGGGCTTGCGGTGGTTGCGGTGGGCACCGTGGGAGGCGCCGACGCCGTGGAAGCCATGCAGCTTCATGACACCGGATGTGCCCTTGCCCTTCGAGCGCCCGGTCACGTCAACCGTCTGACCGGCTTCGAACAGCTCGACGGTCACTTCCTGGCCGAGTGTGTAGTCACCCGCAGCGGTCGTTCTGACCTCCACCAGGTGGCGCCTGGGAGTGACTCCGGCCTTGGCGAAGTGACCCGCCTGCGGCTGGGTCACCTTGCGAGGATCAATCGCGCCGAAGGCGAGCTGGACCGCGTTGTAACCGTCCGCGTCGGCCGTACGAACCTGGGTGACCACGCAGGGACCGGCCTTGACGACCGTGACGGGGACGAGCCTGTTCGCGTCGTCCCACACCTGGGTCATGCCGAGCTTCTCGCCCAGCAGCCCGTGCAGCGGCTTCTCGTGCTTGCTCATGGTTTCGTGGTCCCTAGATCTCGATCGACTCAGAGCTTGATCTCGATGTCGACGCCAGCCGGCAGGTCGAGTCGCATGAGCGAGTCCACCGTCTTGGGCGTGGGGTCGAGAATGTCGATGAGCCGCTTGTGCGTGCGCATCTCGAAGTGCTCGCGGCTGTCCTTGTATTTGTGCGGTGACCGGATCACGCAGTAGACGTTCTTCTCCGTGGGCAGCGGCACGGGGCCAGCGACCTTCGCACCAGTACGCGTCACGGTGTCGACGATCTTGCGCGCCGAGCTGTCGATGACCTCGTGGTCGTAAGCCTTGAGCCGGATGCGGATCTTCTGTCCCGCCATGGTGGGCTGCCTGTCCTTCACGTCGTGGTGCCGGTGCTGGGTTGGTTGGTGCTCAGTTCATGCTCGAGGCTCCGACCCCCGCGGTCGGGTGTGTCGCGATCCCGGACCGTGGTCGGACCCTGAGGTCTGACCGTGGGAGTGGCTTCCGAACCGGAGCCAGGCTGTATCGAGGGTGTTTCGAGGTTGCTGGTGGGTGCTGTCCGAAGGGCCGCCCCGAACGAGTCGGGCGCGGCCCCCCGGCCGAGCAACTTTCCCAGTATGCCGTACGGGGCCGGTCTGAACGAAATCCGCTCGTGCAGGCCGGCCAGCTGGCTACTTGGTGATCTTGGTGACGCGACCGGCGCCGACGGTGCGGCCACCCTCGCGGATGGCGAAGCGCAGGGACTCTTCCATGGCGATCGGCTGGATGAGCTCTACCGACATCTCGGTGTTGTCGCCGGGCATGACCATCTCGGTGCCCTCGGGCAACGTGACGACGCCGGTGACGTCCGTGGTGCGGAAGTAGAACTGCGGACGGTAGTTGTTAAAGAACGGTGTGTGACGACCGCCCTCGTCCTTGCCGAGGATGTAGACCTGGGCCTCGAAGCCGGTGTGCGGCGTCGTGGTCCCGGGCTTGATGACGACCATGCCGCGCTCTACGTCCTCGCGCTTGGTGCCGCGAAGCAGCAGACCGACGTTCTCTCCGGCCTGGCCCTCGTCGAGCAGCTTGCGGAACATCTCGACGCCGGTGACCGTGGTGGTCTGCTTCTCGTCGCGGATGCCGACGATGTCCACCGTCTCGTTGACCTTGACGACTCCCCGCTCGATGCGGCCGGTGACGACCGTACCGCGGCCGGTGATCGTGAAGACGTCCTCGATCGGCATGAGGAAGGGCTTCTCGATCTCGCGTACGGGCTGCGGGATGAACTCGTCGACGGCGTCCATCAGCTCCATGAGCTTGGCGCCCCACTCGGCGTCGCCCTCAAGGGCCTTCAGTGCCGACACCCGGATGACCGGCAGGTCGTCGCCGGGGTATTCCTGCGCGCTGAGCAGCTCACGAACCTCGAGCTCGACGAGCTCCAGGATCTCCTCGTCATCGACCATGTCGGCCTTGTTCAGGGCGACGACGATGTAAGGAACGCCGACCTGGCGGGCCAGCAGGACGTGCTCCTTGGTCTGCGGCATCGGGCCGTCGGTCGCCGCGACCACGAGGATCGCACCGTCCATCTGAGCCGCGCCGGTGATCATGTTCTTGATGTAGTCGGCGTGCCCTGGGCAGTCGACGTGGGCGTAGTGACGCGCCTCGGTCTGGTACTCGACGTGGGCGATGGAGATGGTGATTCCGCGCTGACGCTCTTCAGGGGCCTTGTCGATCTGGTCGAACGGCGTGAAGGGGTTCAGGTCGGGGTGCTTGTCGTGCAGCACCTTGGTGATGGCAGCTGTCAACGTGGTCTTTCCATGGTCGATGTGACCGATGGTGCCGATGTTGACGTGCGGCTTAGTCCGCTCGAACTTCGCCTTCGCCACGGGGGTCCTCCCTTTAGGACTTGATCTGTACGCCGTTCTGACGCCTGATGAGGTGGTGTGCTCCGATGCGGGTTGCCCCGGAGCCTGGTGCTGATGCAGTTGTGGTGCAGTTCTGCTGGTGCAAGTTGGTTCTGGTGAGGTTGTTCTGGATGGAGCCTATTCGCCTCGTGCCTTGGCAATGATCTCCGTCGCGACGCTGGTCGGAACCTGCGCGTAGGAGTCGAACTGCATGCTGTAGCTCGCCCGACCCTGGGTCTTGCTCCGCAGGTCGCCGACGTAGCCGAACATCTCCGACAGGGGGACGATGGCCGACACGACCCGCGAACCGCTCCGCTCGTCCATGGCCTGAATCTGGCCTCGGCGGCTGTTGAGGTCACCGATCACCTCACCCATGAAGTCTTCAGGGGTGGTGACCTCCACGGACATCATGGGCTCCATCAGAACCGGACCGGCCTGGCGGGCAGCCTCCTTGAAGGCCATCGAGCCGGCGATCTTGAAGGCCAGCTCTGAGGAGTCGACGTCGTGGTAGGCGCCGTCCTTGAGCGTGACCTTGACATCGACCAGGGGATATCCGGCAAGCACGCCGAACTCCATGGCCTCTTGGCATCCGGTGTCCACCGAGGGGATGTACTCGCGGGGGATGCGACCGCCGGTGACGGCGTTGACGAACTCGTACCCGCCGTCGCCCTCGCCGCCGGACGGCTCGATGGCGATCTGCACCTTTGCGAACTGTCCCGAGCCACCCGTCTGCTTCTTGTGGGTGTAGTCGACGCGCTCGACCTTCTTGGTGATCGTCTCGCGGTAGGCCACCTGAGGCTTGCCGACGTTGGCCTCGACGTTGAACTCGCGGCGCATGCGGTCGACAAGCACATCGAGGTGCAACTCGCCCATACCCGCGATGATCGTCTGCCCGGTCTCGTCATCGGTGCGGACCTGGAAGGTCGGGTCCTCCTCGGCCAGCCGCTGGATGGCGACACCCAGCTTCTCCTGGTCGGCCTTGGACTTCGGCTCGATCGCCACGTGAATGACCGGCGCCGGGAAGGTCATCGACTCCAGGATCACCGGCTCCTTGTCCGAGCACAGCGTGTCGCCGGTGGTGGTGTCCTTCAAGCCCATGACGGCAACGATGTGACCTGCGCCGACCGTGGGGCGCTCCTCACGCTTGTTGGCGTGCATCTGGTAGATCTTCCCGATCCGCTCCTTGCGACCCTTGGTGCTGTTGAGCACCTGCGTGCCGGTCTCGAGCAGCCCGGAGTAGACCCGGATGTAGGTCAGCTTGCCCAGGTGGGGGTCGGACATGATCTTGAAGGCAAGAGCGGAGAATGGCTCGCTCTCGTCCGGCTGGCGCGCCAAGACGGCTTCTTCGTTGCCGACCTCGTGGCCCTCGATGGCATCGACATCCAGCGGCGACGGGAGGTAGCGAACCACCGCGTCGAGCATCGGCTGGACGCCCTTGTTCTTGAACGCCGAGCCACACAGCACCGGGTTGAGCACACCGGCGATCGTCGCTCGACGGATGCCTGCGATCAGCTCTTCCTCGGACGGTTCCTCGCC
Organism: uncultured Actinomycetota bacterium; assembly: GCA_963819985.1. GTDB lineage: Bacteria > Actinomycetota > Actinomycetes > DATJPE01 > DATJPE01 > JANPBY01. The sequence goes on from CAWFYH010000005.1 coordinate 335,770, forward strand.
CTCGAGGTATTTCTCCATGACCGCGTCGTCATTCTCTGCGAGGGTCTCGATCAGCTTCTCGCGCGCGTCCCGCGCGGCTTCCACGTGAGTCGCCGGGATCTCGAGGGTGTCGTACATCTCCCCCTTGGCCGCCTCAGCGGACCACACGAGCGCCTTCATCCCGACCAGGTCGACCACGCCGGTGAAGTCGCCCTCAGCGCCGATCGGAATCTGCAGGACGAGCGGCGTGGCGTTGAGCCGCGTGACGATCATGTCCACGCAGCGGTGGAACTCCGCGCCCACGCGGTCGAGCTTGTTGACGAAGCAGATGCGCGGCACGTTGTAGCGGTCGGCCTGGCGCCAGACGGTCTCCGACTGGGGCTCGACACCGGCCACCCCGTCGAAGACGGCGACGGCTCCGTCAAGCACGCGCAGCGACCGCTCGACCTCGACGGTGAAGTCCACGTGGCCCGGGGTGTCGATGATGTTGATGGTGTGGTCGTCCCACACGCAGGTCGTCGCGGCTGAGGTGATGGTGATGCCACGCTCTTGCTCCTGCGGCATCCAGTCCATCGTGGCGGCGCCTTCGTGCACCTCACCGATCTTGTAGTTGATACCGGTGTAGAACAGGATCCGCTCAGTGGTCGTGGTCTTGCCCGCGTCGATGTGGGCCATGATCCCGATGTTTCGGACCTTGGCCAGGGCGGCACTGACGGTCGTGGTGCTGGCGGTCGCCACGTTCGGACTTCTCACTTCTCGTCGGGGGTGCAGGGCGGGCAGGGTGGGGTGGTACGTCTCACGGCCCCGTTGGTGCCGTGAGCGGGGCTCGCTACCAGCGGTAGTGAGCGAAGGCCTTGTTGGACTCGGCCATCTTGTGGGTGTCCTCACGCTTCTTCACGCTGGCGCCCAAGCCGTTGCTGGCGTCGAGCAGCTCGTTCATCAGCCGCTCGGTCATCGTCTTCTCGCGGCGCTGCCGGGAGTATCCGACCAGCCAGCGCAGGGCCAGCGTGGTGGACCGACCGGCGCGGACCTCGATCGGCACCTGATAGGTGGCGCCACCGACGCGGCGGGACTTCACCTCGAGGGTCGGCTTGACGTTGTCGAGAGCACGCTTGAGCGTCACCACCGGGTCGGTGCCCGTCTTGTCGCGGCATCCTTCGAGCGCGCCGTAGACGATCCGCTCGGCCGTGGACTTCTTGCCGTCGGTGAGGATCTTGTTGACCAGCGCGGTCACCAGTGGACTGCTGTAGACCGGGTCGATGACGACCGGGTGCTTAGGGGCCGGGCCCTTGCGGGGCATTAGCTCTTCTCCTTCTTCGCGCCGTAACGGCTGCGAGCCTGCTTGCGGTTCTTCACACCCTGGGTGTCAAGGGAACCGCGGATGATCTTGTAGCGCACACCGGGAAGGTCCTTCACGCGGCCGCCGCGAACCAGCACGATGGAGTGCTCCTGGAGGTTGTGCCCGACGCCGGGGATGTAGGCGGTGACCTCGATCCCGCTCGTGAGTCGTACACGCGCCACCTTGCGAAGCGCGGAGTTCGGCTTCTTCGGCGTCGTCGTGTAGACGCGCGTGCAGACCCCGCGACGCTGCGGGCTGCCCTTGAGGGCCGGCGTCTTGGTCTTGCCGATCTTGTCCTGGCGGCCCTTGCGGACGAGCTGCTGGATCGTGGGCACTACGTCTCCGTGTCTCGTGCGATGAAGCGTGGGTGGTACAGAACTGGGTCAAACACATTCGAAACTGCTGCAAGCTTGACGCTGTCCGTGCGCGACCCCCGAGGTCGGGCGTGTCGCACGGTCGGCCTCGACCGGGTGGCCCCGGCCGTAGATCGATGGTGATGACGTACTGCACTCAGTCCTACGTCGCCGGCGCGAACAACCCGCGCAGCGCGCACAACTGGCCCGAGGAACCCCAGGCGCAGCGGTTCAGACTACCCGGGCCCCCACTCGCCGGTCAAAATGACCTGACGGGTGGGGGCCCGGGTAGCACGATCGAGTCGTCTAGCGGTAGATGCTGGAGTCGAAGTCGTAGGCATCCAGCGGAACGGCCTGGCCAGATCCCCCACCAAACGTGGTGGAGTAGTCGACGTCGTAGACGGGCAGGGAGTACATCGCCGCCTTGGCCTCCTCGGTCGGCTCGACCCGGATGTCGCGGTAGCGGGGCAGCCCCGTGCCGGCCGGGATGAGCTTGCCGATGATGACGTTCTCCTTGAGCCCGAGCAGTGGATCGGACTTGGCGTGGATCGCCGCATCGGTGAGGACCCGAGTGGTCTCCTGGAACGACGCCGCCGACAGCCAAGAGTCGGTCGCCAGCGAGGCCTTGGTGATCCCCATGAGCTCTGGTCGCCCCGAAGCCGGTGTGCCGCCCTCGGCCACCACCCGCCGGTTCTCTGCCTCGAAGGCAGTGCGTTCGGCAAGCTCGCCCGGCAGCATCTCTGCGTCGCCGGACTCGAGGATCGTCACCCGCTTCAGCATCTGGCGGACGATCACCTCGATGTGCTTGTCGTGGATCGACACGCCCTGGCTGCGGTAGACCTCCTGGACCTGCTCCACGAGGTGCTGCTGCACCCGGCGCGGTCCGAGGATGCGCAGGACCTGCTTGGGATCGACTGCGCCGACGACGAGCTGCTGCCCAACCTCGACGTGGTCGCCTTCGCCGACCAGGAGCCTGGCCCGCTTCGACACGGGGTAGGCCACCTCATCGGTGCCGTCGTCGGGGACCACGACCAGCTTGCGGGTCTTGTCGGTGTCCTCGATCTTGACCCGACCCGCGGCCTCGCTGATCGGGGCGTTCCCCTTGGGAGTGCGTGCCTCGAACAGCTCGACCACACGCGGCAGACCGTGGGTGATGTCCTCACCGGCCACACCACCGGTGTGGAAGGTGCGCATCGTCAGCTGGGTGCCGGGCTCTCCGATGGACTGAGCGGCAATGATGCCGACGGCTTCACCGACGTCCACCAGCTTGCCCGAGGCCATCGAGCGGCCGTAGCACATGGCGCAGGTGCCGACCTTGCTCTCGCAGGTCAAGACGCTGCGGACCTTGATCTCCTCGACACCCGCTTCGACCAGTGCGTCGATGAGCGGCACCGAGATGTCCGATCCGGCCGGCGCCAGGGTCGCGCCATCGGCCACGACGTCGTCCACGAGAGTCCGCGAGTAGACGGTGCTCTCGACGTCGTCGGCCTTGCGGAGCGCGCCATCTGCCCCGCGGGACACGATCGGGAACGTGAGCCCACGCTCGGTGCCGCAGTCGTCCTCACGGATGATGACGTCCTGCGACACGTCGACCAGACGACGAGTCAGGTAGCCGGAGTCGGCAGTACGCAGCGCGGTGTCGGCCAGACCCTTGCGAGCGCCGTGCGTGGAGATGAAGTACTCCAGGACGGACAATCCCTCGCGGAAGTTGGCCTTGATCGGCCGCGGGATGATCTCGCCCTTGGGGTTGGCCACCAGCCCACGCATACCGGCGATCTGGCGGACCTGCATCATGTTTCCGCGGGCGCCGGAATGGACCATCATCCAGACCGGGTTGCGCTCGGGGAAGTTCTGCTCCATCTCGCGGGCGACCTCGGTGGTGGCCTGCGTCCAGATCTCGATGAGCTCCTGACGGCGCTCGTCGTCGGTGATCAGGCCCTTTTCGTACTGGCTCTGGACCTTCTCCGCCTTGATCTCGTAGCCGTTGAGGATCGCGGCCTTCTTCGGCGGGGTGACGACGTCGGCGATGCTGATCGTGACCCCGGCGCGGGTCGCCCAGTGGAACCCCGACGCCTTGAGCGCGTCGAGGGTAGCGGCGACCTGCACCTTCGGGTAGCGCTCGGCGAGGTCGTTGACGATCTGAGACAGCTTCTTCTTGTCGACCTCCGCCTCGACGAAGGCGTAGTCCACAGGCAGCGCCTCGTTGAACAGGGCGCGGCCGAGGGTGGTCTCCAGGATGTAGGGCTGACCGGGCTCCCAGCCCTCGGGAAGGGCCTGGTCCGCGGCGGGGACGACGTCGCGCACGCGCAGCTTGATCGATGCCTGCAGGTCGAGCTCGCGGGCGTCGTAGGCCATCAGCGCCTCGGCGATCGAGCTGAACGCTCGACCGGCCCCGGCACCCTCGGGACGGCTGGACGTGAGGAAGTAGAGACCGAGCACCATGTCCTGGGTCGGCGCCGTGATCGGACGACCGTGGGCCGGGCTGAGGATGTTGTTGGACGACAACATCAGGATCCGCGCTTCGGCCTGCGCTTCGGCGGACAGGGGTACGTGCACCGCCATCTGGTCACCGTCGAAGTCGGCGTTGAACGCCGTGCAGACCAACGGGTGGATCTGGATGGCCTTGCCCTCCACCAGCTGAGGCTCGAAGGCCTGGATGCCGAGTCGGTGCAGGGTCGGTGCCCGGTTGAGCATCACCGGGTGCTCGGAGATGACCTCCTCCAGCACGTCCCAGACGACCGGGCGCGCGCGCTCCACCATCCGCTTCGCCGACTTGATGTTCTGCGCGTGGTTGAGGTCGACCAGCCGCTTCATGACGAACGGCTTGAACAGCTCCAGGGCCATCTGCTTGGGCAGGCCGCACTGGTGCAGCTTGAGCTGCGGGCCGACCACGATGACCGAACGGCCGGAGTAGTCGACGCGCTTGCCCAACAGGTTCTGGCGGAATCGACCCTGCTTGCCCTTGAGCATGTCGGACAGCGACTTGAGCGGACGGTTGCCAGGCCCGGTGACCGGGCGGCCACGGCGACCGTTGTCGAACAGTGCGTCGACGGCCTCCTGCAGCATCCGCTTCTCGTTGTTGACGATGATCTCGGGAGCTCCGAGGTCGAGCAGTCGCTTGAGCCGGTTGTTGCGGTTGATCACCCGGCGGTAGAGGTCGTTGAGGTCGGAGGTCGCGAAGCGCCCACCATCGAGCTGGACCATGGGACGAAGGTCCGGCGGGATGACAGGAACACAGTCGAGGACCATGCCCATGGGGGAGTTCCGGGTGTTGAGGAACGCGGAGACGACCTTGAGCCGCTTGAGGGCGCGGGTCTTCTTCTGACCCTTGCCCGTCTCGATGATCTCGCGCAGACCCTCCGCCTCGCCCTCGAGGTCGAAGGTCTCCAGCCGCTTCTGGATCGCCGCGGCACCCATGCCGCCGGAGAAGTACATGCCGAAGCGGTCACGCATCTCGCGGTAGAGCAGCTCGTCACCCTCGAGGTCTTGGACCTTGAGGTTCTTGAATCGGTCCCACACCTCTTCCAGGCGCGCGATCTCGTTGTCGGCGCGGCGGCGGATCTGCGCCATCTCGCGCTCGGCACCCTCGCGGACCTTGCGGCGGACGTCGCCCTTGGCCCCTGCGGCCTCGAGCTCGGCCAGGTCGGCCTCGAGCTTCTTGGCGCGGGTGTCGACGTCGGCGTCGCGCTTGGACTCCAGCTGCCCCCGCTCGACGGAGATGCCCGCCTCGAGGGAGGGCAGGTCGCGGTGACGCGCCTCCTCATCGACCAAGGTGATCATGTAGGCGGCGAAGTAGATGACCTTCTCGAGGTCCTTCGGCGCGAGGTCGAGCAGGTAGCCCAGGCGGCTCGGAACACCCTTGAAGTACCAGATGTGAGTGACGGGCGCGGCGAGCTCGATGTGGCCCATCCGCTCACGCCGGACCTTGGCCCGCGTGACCTCGACGCCGCAGCGCTCGCAGATGATGCCCTTGAACCGGACCCGCTTGTACTTCCCGCAGTAGCACTCCCAGTCGCGGGTCGGGCCGAAGATCTTCTCGCAGAAGAGCCCGTCCTTCTCCGGCTTCAGGGTGCGGTAGTTGATGGTCTCCGGCTTCTTGACCTCGCCGTGCGACCACTGGCGGATGTCATCCGCGGTCGCCAGGCCGATGCGCAGCTCGTCGAAGTAGTTGACGTCGAGCACTTGGTTACCTGTCCTTCGGTCGTTTCTGTGTCTGACCTGGAGTCAGTGGCCTGAGGGTTGGGCCGGCAGCCGAGGCCGCCGGCCTCCGCTCAGACCTCTTCGACCCTGCTCGGCTCTGGCCGGGACAGGTCGATGCCGAGCTCTTCCGCTGCGCGGAAGACGTCCTCGTCGGTGTCGCGCATCTCGATCGACATGCCGTCGCTGCTCAGCACCTCGACGTTGAGGCACAGCGACTGCATCTCCTTGATGAGCACCTTGAAGGACTCGGGAATGCCGGGCTCGGGGATGTTCTCGCCCTTGACGATGGCTTCATAGACCTTCACGCGGCCCAGCACATCGTCGGACTTGATCGTCAACAGCTCCTGCAGCGCGTAGGAGGCGCCGTAGGCCTCGAGGGCCCACACCTCCATCTCGCCGAAGCGCTGGCCGCCGAACTGAGCCTTACCACCCAACGGCTGCTGAGTGATCATGGAGTAGGGCCCGGTCGAGCGGGCGTGGATCTTGTCGTCCACGAGGTGCAGCAGCTTCAGGATGTAGATGTAACCGACCGCCACGGGGTCGCGGAAGGGTTCGCCCGAACGACCATCGAACAGCTGGGCCTTGCCGCTGGCGTCGATCAGTCGTACGCCGTCGCGGGTGGGGAGTGTCGACTGGAGCAGGCCGGTGATCTCCTCCTCCTTCGCGCCGTCGAAGACCGGGGTGGCGACCTTGGTGCCAGGGGCACCTTCCTCGGCGCCAACCGAACGCAGGCTGGTCTTCCAGGAGGCATTGGAGCCCTCGACCGACCAACCGGTCTTGGCCACCCACCCGAGGTGCGTCTCGAGAACCTGGCCGACGTTCATCCGGCCCGGCACGCCGAGCGGGTTGAGCACGATGTCGACGGGGGTTCCGTCCTCCAGGAAGGGCATGTCCTCCACGGGCAGGATCTTCGCGATGACGCCCTTGTTGCCGTGACGCCCGGCGAGCTTGTCGCCGTTGGAGATCTTTCGCTTCTGGGCCACGTAGACGCGCACCAGCTGGTTGACGCCAGGAGGAAGCTCGTCACCCTCTTCACGATCAAAGACCCGGACGCCGATGATCTTGCCGGACTCGCCGTGCGGAACCTTGAGCGAGGTGTCGCGCACTTCACGCGCCTTCTCGCCGAAGATCGCCCGCAGCAGCCGCTCTTCTGGGGTCAGCTCGGTCTCGCCCTTGGGCGTGACCTTGCCGACGAGTACGTCGCCCGGGACGACGTCGGCCCCGATCCGGATGATGCCCCGGTCGTCGAGGTCGGCGAGCACCTCCTCGGAGACGTTGGGAATGTCGCGGGTGATCTCCTCGGGACCGAGCTTGGTGTCCCGTGCGTCGACCTCGTGCTCCTCGATGTGGATCGAAGACAAGACGTCGTCCTGAACGAGACGCTGGCTGAGGATGATCGCGTCTTCGTAGTTGTGGCCCTCCCACGGCATGAAGGCGACCAGGAGGTTTTTCCCGAGCGCCATCTCACCGTCCTGCGTGCAGGGACCGTCGGCGATGACCTCGTTGACCTCGACGCGCTGACCCTCGTTGACGATGACCTTCTGGTTGAACGACGTGCCCTGGTTGGATCGGCGGAACTTCGCGACGCGGTAGGTCGTACGCGTGCCGTCGTCGTTCATGACGGTCACGTGGTCGGCCGAAACCTCTTCGACCACACCGGCGGCCGTGGCCACGATGACATCACCAGCGTCGACCGCTGCGCGGTATTCCATGCCGGTGCCGACGAGCGGCGACTCCGAACGCAGCAGCGGAACGGACTGCCGCTGCATGTTGGAGCCCATCAGGGCACGGTTGGCGTCGTCGTGCTCGAGGAAGGGGATCATCGCCGTGGCGACCGACACCATCTGGCGCGGTGACACGTCCATGTAGTCGACCTCGGAAGGCTGGACGTAGTCGACCTCGCCATCCTTGCGCCGGACCAGCACCCGCGCCTCGGCGTAGGTGCCGTCGGCGTTGAGCGGGGCGTTGGCCTGCGCGATGACGTGCAGGTCTTCCTCGTCAGCGGTCAGGTAGTCGACCTGGTCGGTGACCTTGCCGGCCTTCACCTTGCGGTAGGGGGTCTCGACGAAGCCGAAGGCGTTGACCCGGCCATAGGTCGCCAACGAGCCGATCAGGCCGATGTTGGGACCTTCCGGAGTCTCGATCGGGCACATCCGGCCGTAGTGCGAGGTGTGCACGTCACGAACCTCGAAGCCGGCACGCTCACGAGACAGACCGCCGGGCCCAAGCGCCGACATGCGGCGCTTGTGGGTGACACCCGCGAGCGGGTTGGTCTGATCCATGAACTGGGACAGCTGGGAGGTGCCGAAGAACTCCTTGATCGACGCCACCACGGGGCGGATGTTGATCAGGGTCTGCGGCGTGATCGCCTCGACGTCCTGGGTGGTCATGCGCTCGCGCACCACCCGCTCCATCCGGGCCAGGCCGATGCGCACCTGGTTTTGGATGAGCTCACCAACCGTGCGCAACCGACGGTTGCCGAAGTGGTCGATGTCATCGGTCTCGACTCGCAGGCTGCCACGCGGGGTGTCGATCTCGGTCTCGCCGGCGTGCAGCTTGACGAGGTAGCGGATCGCCCCGACCACGTCGTCGATCGTCAGGACACCCTGGCTCAGCGGAGCGGTGGCCTCGTCGATCCCCAGCTTCTTGTTGACCTTGTAGCGGCCGACCTTGGCCAGGTCGTAGCGCTTGGGGTTGAAGTAGAGGTTGTCGAGCAGGGTCTGCGCCGCCTCGCGGGTGGGGGGCTCGCCCGGCCGAAGCTTGCGGTAGATGTCGAGCAGCGCGTCATCCTGGCTGGTGGTGTGGTCCTTCTCCAGGGTGAGCCGGATCGATTCGTAGTCGCCGAACTCCTCGAGGATCTTGGCCTCGTCCCAGCCCAGCGCCTTGAGCAGCACCGTGACGGACTGCTTGCGCTTGCGGTCGAGTCGTACGCCGACCATGTCCTTCTTGTCGACCTCGAACTCCAGCCACGCACCGCGGGACGGGATGATCTTGGTGTCGTAGATGTCCTTGTCCGAGGTCTTGTCCGGCGTGCGGTTGAAGTAGACGCCCGGGCTGCGGACCAGCTGGGAGACCACGACGCGCTCGGTGCCGTTGATGACGAAGGTGCCCTTGTCGGTCATCAGCGGGAAGTCACCCATGAACACCGTCTGGCTCTTGATCTCGCCAGTCTCGTTGTTCATGAACTCCGCGGTGACGAACAGCGGTGCCGCGTAGGTGAAGTCGCGGTCCTTGCACTCGTCGATGGAGTTCTTCGGCGGCTCGAACCGGTGATCACGAAACGTCAGCGACATCGAGCCCGAGAAGTCCTCGATGGGACTGATCTCCTCGAAGATCTCCTCGAGCCCGGAGGTGTCGGGGACCGACAACCCGGAGGCCTTCGCGTCCTCGACTCGAGCACGCCAGGCGTCGTTGCCCAGCAGCCAGTCGAAGGAGTCGGTCTGCAGCGCCAACAGGTTGGGAACCTCGAGAGGCTCCCTGATCTTGGCGAACGACAGACGAGGTGGTCCGAGCGGGTTGAGAGTGTTGGTGGGGGTCTTCGCGTTGCGCGAGGCGGCCAAGAGGGGTCCTTCCGAGGGCACGCGGTCACTTCAGCGCATGCGTGACGGCCTGGAGCAAAGGGCCACAGGGGGAGTCAGGAGGCAGCGCAAAGCAGCAGCATACCCTCAGGGCGCGCCGCTGTCGAGTGGCGGGTGCAGCTCAGCATCCCTCACGCTCGTGTCACACCAGACTCACCGTGAGTCCGGTGGTGCTCGGGCCGTTCGGTGTGCCGTCTCGGCGAACCGAGACGATGAACCGTCAAGCCCTTGCGCGAACGAGGGTGGCACCCGAAACCGGCTCGGTCAAGCACCTTCGCCCGTTCGTTGGAAGGTTGTGATCGCAGATCTGGGCCGGCCGGGGACAGCAGAAGGCCCGGTCCGCACGGGGCGGACCGGGCCTTCTGGATGCTGGACGGTGCTGGAGGTGCTGAACTACTTGACTGTCACCGTGGCGCCGGCGCCCTCCAGGGCGGCCTTGGCCTTGTCGGCAGCCTCCTTGGTGGCCTTCTCCAGGACGGCGGCGGGGGTGCCGTCGACGAGGTCCTTGGCCTCCTTGAGGCCCAGGCTCGTGAGGGCACGCACCTCCTTGATGACCTGGATCTTCTTGTCGCCGGCGGCTTCGAGGATGACGTCGAACTCATCCTGCTCGGCCGCAGCCTCGGCCGGAGCGGCAGCTGCGCCGCCGGCCGCGGCAACGGCTACGGGAGCCGCTGCGGTGACGCCGAAGGTGTCCTCGAACTGCTTCACGAACTCCGACAGCTCCAGGAGTGACATCTCCTTGAACGCGTCGAGCAACTCGTCGGTGTTGAGCTTCGCCATGGTGGCGGGTCCTTTCGTTTCGGGGCAGGGCGCCCAGATGGGTGGTCGGGCGTCAGCCCTCGGTGCTGTCCGTGCTCTCGGTGCTCTCGGTGCTGTCCGTGCTCTCCGTGCTCTCGGTGCTGTCCGTGCTGTCGGTGCTCTCGGTGCTCTCGGTGGTCTCGGTGGTCGCTTCGACGGTGGCCTCGGCTGGCGCGTCGGCTGGAGCCTCGGTCACCACCTCGGCGGGAGCCTCCGGTGGAGTGCCAGCGCCGCCGCGCAGGACCGACGGGTCCTGCTCGGCCTTGGCTCGAAGTGCTTCGATCAGGCGTGCGGTCTGGGCGAGCGGGGCGGCGAAGAGTGCAACGGCACCCGACAGGGACGCCGTCATCGCACCGGCCAACTTGGCCAGCAGCACCTCACGGGACTCGAGGTCTGCCAGCTTCTTGATCTCCTCGACCGAGAGCGGCTGGCCGTCCATGACTCCGCCCTTGATGACCAGGTGCGGGTTGGCCTTGGCGAAGTCGCGCAGGCCCTTGGCGGCCTCGACCGGGTCACCCTTGACGAACGCGATCGCCGACGGACCCACGAGCAGGGAGTCGAAGCCATCCACGCCGGCGTCCTTGGCGGCGATCTTGGTCAGGGTGTTCTTGACGACCGCGTAGGTCGTGGTGGCGCCGAGCGAACGACGCAGCTCCTTGAGCTGGGCAACGGTCAAGCCGCGGTATTCCGTCAGCACGGCGGCGTTGGAGGAGCGGAACTCTTCCGTGAGCTCAGCCACCGCGGCTGTCTTGTCGGGCCGTGCCATGGGCATCCTTTCGAAGTGACGCCGTCGGCTCCAGGTCCGGACAAGCAAGACGCCCCGGCGCAGGCGCACGGGGCGAATCCGAGCCAGGGGCTCGGAGTCTCTCGTCAGCACCTGCGCGGGCCGCCCGCTTGCGCGGGGCCTTCGGCCGTCCTGACGAGCAGGGCGACAACCGGCGGTCTGTGGCTAGAGGGATCGTACGGGGTCGCCCCCGACGCAACCAAATCGCGGAGCCCGGCGGGACTCCGGAAGTGAACCCGAGGGACTCCGGAAGTCAAACAGTTCGACTAGCGGGGTCCATGACCCCCGAAAGTCAAACAGTTCGACCTACGGGACTCCCGGACCCGGGGAACTAGAACTCCCCTCAGTCAAACAGTTCGACTGAGCGGAGCCGTGTGCGCAGCGGAGGCGGGTCTCAGGCGTCGACCGAGTCGTCGCTGAGCAGGTTGCGGGTCTTGTTGGGGTCGAGCGGGATGCCCGGGCCCATGGTCGTGGACATCGTGGCCTTCGCGACGTAGCGACCCTTCGAGGAGGACGGCTTGAGTCGGAGGACCTCGTCGATGGCCGCCGCGTAGTTCTCCACCAGCTGCTCCTCGGAGAAGGAGACCTTGCCGATGATGAAGTGCAGGTTTGCGTTTCGGTCGACCCGGAACTCGATCTTTCCGCCCTTGATGTCGGACACGGCCTTGGCGACGTCGTTGGTCACGGTCCCGGTCTTCGGGTTCGGCATGAGACCACGAGGCCCCAGCACCCGGCCGAGCCGGCCGACCTTGCCCATCAGGTCGGGGGTCGAGACCACCGAGTCGAAGTCGAGGCGGCCCTTTTCGACCTCGGCGATGAGCTCGTCAGAGCCCACGATGTCGGCTCCAGCTGCGCGCGCCTCGTCGGCCCGCTCACCCGTGGCGAACACCAGCACCGTGGCCGTCTTGCCCGTCCCGTGCGGCAGGTTAACGGTGCCGCGAACCATCTGGTCGGCCTTGCGGGGGTCGACTCCCAGCCGCATGGCGACCTCGACGGTGGAGTCGTACTTCGTCGTGGTCGTCTCCTTGGCCAGGCGGACGGCCTGGAGCGGGGTGTAGAGAGCGTCGCGGTCGATCTTGGTCGAGGCGGCGCGGTAGGACTTGCTGCGCTTCATGGTGCTGCTCCTTGACTTGTTCGTTGGTGGTGCGGAGTTGTGGTCTTGCGGGCCGAAGCTGGCCCTCCCACGGTTGCGGTGTCCTAGTCGGTGATCGTGATGCCCATCTGGCGCGCGGTGCCGGCGATGATCTTCTCCGCCGCATCGATGTCGTTGGCGTTCAGGTCGGGCATCTTGGTCTCGGCGATCTCCCGCACCTGAGTACGGCTGATCGATGCGACCTTGACCTTCTGCGGGGTCGGGGACCCCTTCTCGACGCCTGCGGCCTTGAGGATCATCCGGGCGGCCGGCGGGGTCTTGGTGATGAAGGTGAACGATCGGTCCTCGTAGACCGAGATCTCCACCGGCACGACCTGACCGCGCTGCGACTCGGTCGCGGCGTTGTAGGCCTTGCAGAACTCCATGATGTTGACGCCGTGCTGACCCAGCGCGGGGCCGACCGGAGGGGCCGGGTTGGCCGCACCGGCCTGGATCTGCAGCTTGATGATCGCTGCGAGCTTTTTCTTGGGAGGCATGCCTTGTCCCTACTCAGTTCTTCTGGATCTGGTTGAACGACAACTCGACCGGGGTTTCCCGGCCGAAGATCTCGACGAGGCCCTTGATGCGCTGGGTGTCGGGGTTGATCTCGTGGATGGTGGCCTGGAGCGTGGCGAACGGACCGTCGACGACGGTGACGGAATCGCCCACCTCGAAGTCGAGGACAGTGACCTGGGCCGCAGCTGGCGCCTGCTCGTCGACCGTCGGCCCGAGGATCGCCATGACCTCGTCCACCGTGAGCGGCGTCGGCTGGTGGGCGTGGCCCACAAAGCCGGTGACCCCGGGAGTGTGACGAACCGCCGACCAGGACTCGTCGGTCAGGTCGATGCGGACGAGCACGTAGCCGGGAAACTTGTTGCGGCGGACGTTCTTGCGCTGGCCGCTCTTGATCTCGATGACGTCCTCGGTCGGGACCTCGACCTGGAAGATGTAGTCCTCCATGTTGAGCGAGACCGTACGGCTCTCGAGATTGGCCTTCACGCGGTTCTCATACCCCGCGTAGGAGTGCACGACATACCAGTCGCCGTACTGGCTGATGAGCTCACGACGGAAGTCCGCGACCGGGTCGGGCGCATCCGACGACTCCGCCGCTGGCTCGTCGGACCCAGCCGACTCAGCGTCGTCGGACCCAGCCGACTCAGCGTCGTCGGACCCAGCCGACTCAGCCTCGACCGACTGGGCGTCGTCGGAGTCACTGGCCTCAACGAGCACAGGCTCAGCCACGCCAGTTTCAGCCGAAACAGGGTCCATGGAGTCGACGGCGTCGGGCACGATCTCGCTCACGGTGCGGTGACTTCCTTCAAGGGGATGCGGGGCGGATGAAGCGTGGAGTCGGCGGCTGGACGACCCGGGAGGACGCCCGGCGCAGTGCCGGCAGGGCTGCTGAGGAAAGTCAGGACCCTCCTCCGAACACCTTCAGCACGATCTGGCTGACCAGGATGTCGAAGACCCCGACGATGGCCATCAGGGCGAGCACGAACACCAGGACCACCGAGGTGTAGGTGATCAGCTGACTGCGAGTCGGCCAGACCACCTTGCGCAGCTCGGCGATCACCTGTCGAACGAACAGCCCGATTCGGGCGAAGATGTTCCCCCGCTCGTTCGAGGCGCGCGGACCCGAAGACGCGGTGCGGGTCTCGCTCATGCGTCACGCCCTTCGGTAGACACGTTCGTTGACGATCTGGTGCTGGTGGATCTCTGGCAGGGCCGGAGGGACTCGAACCCACAACCACCGGTTTTGGAGACCGGGACTCTGCCAATTGAGCTACGGCCCTTCGGAACACCTCCGCGGCGAACCACCGCCAGGGCAGGCTCACGCACGGTGGCATGCCACCAAGTCAGGCAGTGTACGTCGTCGGCGGGGCTGCGGTCGAACCGGCGACGGGCACGAACTCCGAGCCGCGGCGGGTCGTGGGACGATTCAGCCATGGTTGCACCGACACGCAGAGTCTCTGCCCGCATCGGCTCCATCGCCGAGTCCGCCACGTTGGCCGTGGATGCGAAGGCGAAGGCGCTCAAAGCTGCCGGGCGGCCGATCATCGGCTTCGGCGCCGGCGAGCCGGACTTCCCAACGCCGGACTACATCGTGGCCGCGGCCGTGGCGGCGTGCTCGGAGCCCCGCTGGCACCGATACACGCCCGCGGGCGGGCTCCCCGAGCTCAAGGCGGCCATCGCCACCAAGACTGCACGCGACTCGGGATACGCCATCGAGCCGGGCCAGGTGCTGGTCACCAACGGGGGCAAGCAAGCCCTCTACAACGCCTTCGCAGCCTTGCTCGACCCGGGTGACGAGGTGCTGCTGCCGGCGCCGTACTGGACCACCTACCCCGAGTCCATCGCGCTGGCCGGCGGCACGGTGGTCGAGATCATGACCGATGAGACCAGTGGCTACCTCGCGACCGTTGACCAGCTCGATGCGGCGCTGACACCTCGAACGAAGGCGATCGTCTTCGTCTCGCCCTCGAACCCGACCGGAGCCGTCTACCCACCCGAGCAGGTCGCGGAGATCGGCCGATGGGCGGTCGAGCGCGGGCTGTGGGTGGTCACCGACGAGATCTACGAGCACCTGACGTACGGTGACGCCACGTTCGCGTCGATGCCGGCAGTCGTTCCCGAGCTGGCCGACCAGTGCGTCGTGGTCAACGGCGTCGCCAAGACCTACGCAATGACCGGGTGGCGCGTCGGCTGGATGATCGGGCCGACCGATGTTGTCAAGGCGGCCACCAACCTGCAGTCCCACGCGACGTCCAACGTGGCCAACGTGTCGCAGGTGGCCGCGCTGGCGGCCGTCTCGGGGAACTTGGCAGCCGTCGACGAGATGCGGACGGCCTTCGACCGCCGTCGTCTGCGCATCGTGTCGATGCTCAACGACATCCCGGGAGTGTCCTGCCCCGAGCCGCTCGGCGCGTTCTACGCCTACCCCTCGGTCAAAGAATTGCTCGGGCGCGAGCTGCGCGGGCAGCGGCCGAAGTCGACCGTCGAGCTGGCTGCGCTCATCCTGGACGAGGCCGAGGTCGCCGTCGTGCCGGGTGAAGCCTTCGGCACCCCTGGCTACCTCAGGTTGTCCTACGCCCTGGGCGACGACGACCTGGTCGAAGGAGTGAGCCGCCTGCAGAAGCTGCTCGGGGAGGCGATGGCCTGACCGGGGAGTCCACAGGGCTGTCAGCATCCGGTCCGGTGCTCACGCAACGAGACGTTCGCGCCCTGCCCAAGGCCCATCTTCACCTGCACTTCACCGGTGCCATGCGGCACGCCACCATGCTGGACCTCGCCGACCAACACGGCGTACGCCTGCCAGACGTCCTACGCGACCCGGGCCCGCGTCGACTCGCGGCGACCGACGAACGCGGCTGGTTCCGCTTCCAGCGGCTGTACGACGCCGCCCGCGCCGTCCTACGCGAGGAGAACGACATCCGGCGGCTGCTCCGCGAGGTAGCAGAAGATGAGGCGCATGACGGCTCGGGGTGGCTGGAGATCCAGGTCGATCCCTCGGGCTATGCGGCCCGCTTCGACGGGATCACGGCATTCCTCGAGCTCGTCCTCGACGCAGCAGCAGACGCCTCGACGCATTCGGGGGTGGGCATCGGCGTGATCGTAGGCGCCAACCGCAGCCGGCACCCCCTCGATGCCAAGGTTCTCGCCCGGCTGGCCGCTCAGTACGTCGAGCAAGGTGTCGTGGGCTTCGGGCTGGCCAACGACGAACGCCGCGGCCACGCACGGGACTTCGCGGCGGCCTTCGGAATCGCCGAACGCGCCGGCCTGGTGAGCGTTCCACACGGCGGGGAGCTCCTCGGGGCGGAGAGCGTCCGCTCCTGCGTCCACGACCTGAGGGCGCACCGGGTCGGACACGGTGTTCGCGCGGTCGAGGCGCCCTCTGTCCTAGCCGACCTCGTCGACCGACAGATACCGCTCGAGGTCTGCCCGACATCCAACGTCGCGTTGGGTGTCTACGCGAGACCGGAGGACGTACCCCTGACCCGGTTGCTGGATGCCGGGGCGATCGTGGCCCTAGGGGCCGACGACCCGTTGCTGTTCGGGCCGCGAGTGGCTGCTCAGTACGACGTGGCCCGCGAGACCCACGGCTTGCCGGATGCGCAACTTGCCGAGCTGGCCAGGATGTCGGTAGAAGCGTCGGTGGCGCCGGAGCCGGTGCGCGGGCGGCTGCTTCGGGGAATCGAGGGCTGGCTGGATCAGCCGGCCGGCGCCGGGTCGGAGACCCCGACCCCGCCCTCGGTTTCCGCGCCGTAGCGCGCGATCTCGGCGGCGATGTCCAGCGGCTCCAACCGAGACCTCGCCTCCAGGGTGGCTGCGTCGATCCGGTCGGCGGGCACCAGCCAGGAGACCTCGAACTCGATCCCGTCCGGATCCTTGCCGTAGAGCGCCTTCGTGGTGCCGTGGTCGGTGGCGCCGACCAACGCCCCAGCGGCTGCCAGACGCTGCTTGTAGTCCTGCAGGTCGGTGAGGGTTCGTACTTCCCACGCCAGGTGATAGAGCCCGACAGCCCCGCGGCCGGCCGGCGACGGCGAAGCCGCGGCTCCGATGCCGAAGAGACCGAGGTCGTGGTCGTTTCTCGAGTCGGGGGCTCGCAGGAACATCGCTCCCGGGATGGCCTCGGCGCCGTCACCCATCGCGGACGTGAACCCGAGGACGTCCATGTAGAAGGCGCCCGAACGAGCGGCGTCCCGCACGTAGAGAACCGCATGATTGAGTCGTTTGATGGCCACCGTCGGAGCCTACGACGACCGATCTACGGTGCGGCAGTGGGGAGGTCTCCCAAGATCAAGGCGGCCTCGTCGTTGTCCGGGTCGAGGTTGAGAGCACGACGTAGGTCCTGCCTCGCCGACTCGAGGTCGCCGTCCACCTGATGGGCCCAACCCGTCATGGTCCAGGCCGTGGACGAATCGGGTCGAATCTCGGTCCAGACCCGCAGGAGCGGCCAGACGAGCAACGTCCGGTGCAGCTCGATCGCTCCCCAGACCGCATCCACGAACCCGTCCTCGTCGAGGTCGACGTGGCAAGGGTCGGCCTCGGCCAGCCGCCTGAAGGTCGCAACCGCGGCCGTCGGCCCCGACGCGACCAGCTCCTCAGCGACTGGACCGACGACCGGTGGACGGAGGTCGCGCAACATCGTGATGCCGTCATCAGCCTGCTGAGTCTCGCTGGGCGCGTCGGCGAGAGCGACATCGAGCGCAGCCAAGGCGATCGCCCCCGTCGAAACGGTGTTTGAGTTGGCCAGCACGACAACCCCGGTCCGACGCTCCGGGACGATCACGAGCCTCGACCCGAAGCCCGGGTCCGCTCCGCTATGGCTCAAGACTCGCTCTCCGCGGTAGCGGCCTGCGGCCCAACCCATCGCCATGGCCTCCTCCCAAGGAGGCTCGCCGATGGAGACCACCGGCCGCCACAGCTTGTCGACGAGCGCCTGGCTGAGTCGAACGGACCGGACGTCCGCATCACTAGGTGACGTAAGCGGGTCCGGGGCCAGGTGGGCGTCGATCCAACGACACATCTCGATGAGGTTGGAGTGCAAGGTCGAACTGGGGGCGTGCCGCCTGGTGTATGGATAGGCGCCCTCGGGGACCTGCAGCGGCATTCCGACGTGCGGCGACGCCGCGCGGGCCGCGGGCACCTGCGACCGGAGGAACGTGCTCGTCGTCATCCCGAGTGGCGCCAAGACGATGTCTCGTACCGCAGCCTCAAATGTCGTGCCGCAAACCCTCGAGAGCGCCAGACCGAGAAGTTCGTAGCCGGCGTTGGAGTAGCGGAAGACAGCGCCGGGCTCGGACTGCAGTCGCCAGTGCGACAAACCGCTGGCGAAAGCACTGAGTGCGTCATCGCCCAGCTGCGGGTCGTGCCAGCCGTAGTCCGACACGTCTGGAAGTCCGCTGGTATGACTGAGCAACGTTCGCGCCGTGACCTCCGAGGCCCGACCGTCGGCGAGAGTGAACTCGGGCACGGGCTCGGTGATCGGCGCATCCAGGTCCAACGCCGCGGGACGGTCGTCCGTGGCGGTGGCTACGGACACGACGGCTGTCGCGACGAACGGCTTGGACACCGACGCGAGGTGGAACATCGTCTCCGGCGTCACCGGCGCACCGGTACGCGCGTCTCGCACGCCGAACCCGCGTGAGACCACCTCGTCCCCGCGCCTCACTGCGACAGCCAGGCCGGCCGTCTCGTGCGCGGAACGGAAGTTGTCGACGAGGGGCCACAGCTGCTCCTCAAGGCCGACCTCGAGCGTCACCTGGCCTTCCCCACATTGGCGAACATAGTCCTCCGGACCTACTGCGCACCGGAGTCACAGTGAGCAGCCGACCAGCCGCGGCTCGGGGACCAGCTCCACGCCGAAGGCCGTACGGACTCCGTTGCGCAGCTCACGCGCCAGCGCCAGAAGCTCCTCGGTCGTGGCGTTGCCGCGGTTGGTGAGGGCGAGGGTGTGCTTGGTCGAGATCCGAGCGTCGCCGTGGCCGAAACCGCGGGCAAAGCCGGCATGCTCGATCAGCCAGGCCGCGGACGTCTTGACCCGCCCGTCGGGCTGGCCGAACCGCGGTGCGTCGACCGGGAGCACATCGGCCGCGTCGGGGCTGAGCACGGGGTTGGTGAAGAACGAACCCACACTCGCGCAGTCGCGGTCCGAGGGATCGAGGACCATGCCCTTGCTCCGCCGCAGACCAAGGACGGCTGCCCGCACAGCCAGGCTCGGGACCCGTCGCCCGGCCACCGTGCCGAGGACTCGCGCGAGGTCGGGGTAGGCCACCGGCTGCCCGAGGTCGGAGCGCTCCAGTCGGAGCCGTACCGACAGCACGACGAAGCGTTCCGTGGTCTTGAGCAGCGAGGTTCGATAGCCGAGACCGAGCTCACCGGGGACCATTTCACGGGTGACGTCGTCGTCCCGGTCGTGCACGAGGACGGACACCAGCGTCTGGCCGACCTCCTGGCCGTAGGCGCCGACGTTCTGCACCGGGGTCGCGCCGGTCAGACCGGGGATGCCGGACAGGGCCTCGAGCCCAGACCAACCCTCCTCGACGGCGCGCTCGACCAGGTCGTCCCAGGGCTCGCCGGCAGCGACATCGAGCAGCACGTGATCGCCGTCGTCGCGCACGTTGATGCCGCTCGAGCCGAGGAGCACCACCGTCCCCGGAAAGCCTGCGTCGGCCACCACGAGATTGGACCCACCACCCACGAGCAGCAGCGGAGTCCCCGAGTCGTCGCACGCGCGTACGGCGTCGACGATCGCGTCCTGACTGCTCGCCTCGACCACTCGATCGGCCGGCCCACCCGCCTGCAGAGTGGTCAGCTGGCTGAGCCGCACCCGGTCGTCAGGCAAGGCGGACGGTGGCGCGGGCCTTTCCGAGGACCTTGACGCCCTCGGACGTGGCGGTCAGCTCGACGACCACCGTGCCGTCGTCGCGCTTGTCGGTGACACGACCCGCGACCGCGAGGGTGGCCCCCTCGTCATCGTCCGGGACGACGACGGGGCGGGTGAAGCGCACGCCGTACTCGAGCACAGCCCCGGGGTCACCCACCCAGTCGGTGACGACCCGCCCGGCGATGGCCATGGACAGCATGCCGTGGGCAATGACGTCGGGCAGGCCTACGGATCTGGCCACGCGCTCGTTCCAGTGGATGACGTTGAAGTCGCCCGATGCGCCGGCGTACATCACCAGGTTGAGCCGCTTGATGGGAAAGGCCCCGCTGGGCAGCTCGGTGCCGACCTCGACGTCGGCGTGCCGGATCGCGGCGGTCACCTCACGCCTCCGGTGCCCGGGAGACGATGGTGGAGAACGTTGTGACCACGGGTTCCCCCGCCTCGTCACGAATCTCAGCGCGCGTTCCCACGATGTCGTTGCCGGCGACGCTACGCAGGCTCTCGATCGACAGGGTCGTGACGAGCCGGTCTCCGGCGCAGACTGGCCGGGTGTAGACGAAGCGCTCTTCGCCGTGCACCACCCTGCTGTAGTCGAGGCCAAGGTCGGGATCATGGATCGCTGCCGCCGACGCGCGCAGACCCATGATCGTGGCGAAGGTCGGGGGCGCGATCACGTCGGGATGACCCAGGGCCCGAGCGGCGGCGACGTCCCGATAGACGGGGTTCGGGTCACCGATGCTGTCAGCGAACTCGCGGATCTTCTCCCGGCCAACCTCATATTCCTCGCTGGGCGGATAGGTCCGGCCAACGAAGTCGGGATTGAGCGCCATCACATGCCGCCGAGCTGGCCGCCGGTCACCGGGATCGTGACCCCGCTGATGAAGTCTGCGTCGGAGGAGACCAGGAACGCGTGCACGTTGGCGATGTCCTCGGGCTGACCGAAGCGTCCGAGCGAGATCAGCGTGAGGGACATCTGTCGCAGCTGCTCCGGGATCCCAAGGTCGGAACCCTCCTCCTTGGCTGCGGTGAGCCGCGTCTCGATGAAGCCAGGGGCCACCGCGTTGACGTTGATGCCGAACGGTCCGAGTTCGCGGGCGAGCGTCTTGGTCGTGGCGATGATGGCGCCCTTGGCGGCCGTGTAGTTGTACTGCCCGGGATTGCCCATGAGGGCAGCCACCGAAGAGGTGAACGTGATCTTGCGGTTGTAGGCCACGGCGCCGTTGGCCGCGATCTCGGCTTTAGCGGCGCCACGCAGGTACGGCATCGCCGCGCGCGTCGTGTGATAGCCGGTGCGCAGGTTGACGTCGAGGACGAAATCGAAGGTGTCGTCGTCGAGGTTGTGAAACATCTTGTCTCGGGTTATGCCCGCGTTGTTCACGACGATGTCGAGCTTGTCGAACTCCGCAACGGTCGCGGCGATGAGCTCTTGAGCGCCGGCCAGCTCCACGGTGTCGCCACAGTGGACCGCGGCCGAGCCCCCCGCTGCAGTGATCTCCTCAGCAACCTCGTGCGCGGGGTCGGCGTCGACGTCGTTGATCATGACGTGGGCACCGTCTCTCGCGAGACGGACGGCCGTGGCTCGACCGATCCCCCGGGCTCCCCCTGTGACGATCGCGACTCTGTCGTCCAGACGTCCCACGAAGCCTCCCGGGCTCACGAACCTGACGGGCGAGGACTGGCTAGCGGGTCTCGCGGTGCGCCGTGTGCTGGTTGCAGTTCGGGCAGAACTTCTTCAGCTCGATGCGGTCGGGGTCGTTGCGGCGGTTCTTCTTCGTGATGTAGTTGCGGTGCTTGCACTCCGCGCAGGCCAGCGTGATCTTCGGACGTACGTCGGTGGCAGCCACGGGGGCCTCAGCTTTCGCGGAACGTTTCGGCGGGGGTCTAGGTGGCGCGCGATCGGCGCACCGAGGACCCAGGGTAACGGCAGACCGCCGCACCGCGGAAATCCGCGGGCAGCGGCCTGCGCGTGTAGCGGAGGCCGGACTTGAACCGGCGACACAGCGATTATGAGCCGCTTGCTCTACCTGGCTGAGCTACTCCGCCCCGAGGTCTCGTCACCGAATGCGCGACGCGACCCGTGGAGCCCCTTTACGGAATCGAACCGTAGACCTTCTCCTTACCATGGAGACGCTCTGCCGTCTGAGCTAAAGGGGCCAGTCAGCCCGCAAAGCGTACACAACGATGGCGCGCCCTCTCACGCCGAACAGTTCGACTTACGGGGTCCCTGACCCACACGATCGGAACGGTTCGACTTACACGTGCCGAACAGTTCGACCTTCGGGGTCGGGACGCCCAGCTCGGCGCGTCCGCTCTCGTGGGTCGGCTCACACAGCGGCGTGGCAGGTGTTGGGTTCGAACCAACGTAGGCTGAGCCGGCGGATTTACAGTCCGCTCCCTTTGGCCACTCGGGCAACCTGCCGCGTGCTGCCCCGTGAGGCAGCGCGCGCCAGAATACCCCAGCAGCGAAGACGTACTGACGCCCCCAGATGGAGGACTCATGGCTGACAGCAGCTTCGACATTGTGAGCAAGGTCGACCACCAGGAGGCCGACAACGCGCTCAACCAGGCCGCCAAGGAGATCCAGCAGCGCTACGACTTCAAGAACGTCGGCGCTTCGATCGAGTGGTCCGGAGAAGCCGTCTCGATGAAGGCCAACTCCGAGGAGCGGGTCAAGGCGGTGCTCGACGTTTTCCAGAGCAAGCTCGTCAAGCGGGGGATCTCGCTCAAGTCGCTGGATGTGGGCGAGGCCAAGGCGTCGGGCAAGGACTACGTGCTCACCGCGACCCTCAAGCAGGGCATCGCTTCGGAAGACGCCAAGAAGCTGGGCAAGATCATCCGCGATGAAGGCCCCAAGAGCATCAAGTCACGCGTCGAGGGCGACGAGCTGAGGGTGTCGTCGAAGAGCCGCGACGACTTGCAGGAGGTCATCGCGCTGATCAAGGGCAAGGACCTCGACTTCGCGGTCCAGTTCGTCAACTACCGCTAGCCAAGCTATGCAACGAGCGCTCCGCGTCGGTGTCGCCGCGGGCACGGTTGGCGTCGTCTGTATCGCTGGCCTCGTTGGCCTGGTCGCTGCGTCGTCCCCTTCCGGCGGCGGGCAGATCAACCCCTCGATCACGAGCAGTCCGCCGAGCAGTCAGCCAGCTGAATCACCGCAAGCCGCTCCGGTGTCCCTGAAAGAAGATCAGCTCAACTCGTTGAAGGGCTTCGAGTACGAGAAACCCCCCGGCGGCGATGCGGCGGCGCTCGCCTCGGTGGTCTCATCGGCAGAACACCCGGAGTACCTGCAGGGCTTCATCTCGCGAACGATCACCACGCCAAAGGGACCGGTAGGAGGGGTGCAGCTCGTGCGATTCCGGCCGGACACGCCCGCGGTCGACGACCAAGCCGTCGCAGCGTGGTTCGAGGAGTACGCCCAAGCGCCTGGCCAGACCCTTGAGGTCGGCGGCCGGCAGATGCTGGGGATCGACAACGCCAGGGGCGCCAACGTCGGGGTGCTCATGTGGGCGGACGGACACGATCTGACCACCGTGTTCGCCGGGTCCCTTTCTGACGCCAAGATCCTCGCCGCCAACTACCTGCGCAAGGACTGACGGCTCACGACTGGAAACCGCCCCTGCTCACCAGCTGACAGCTGTGCCAACCTTGGCTGCGGCACCGGCTCGATCTCGCTGTTGCTCGCCGCGCACGGCTTCGAGGTCAGCGGACTGGGCCTCTGACCTAGCGAGCAGAGGTCAGGTGGGGTCGGGCCGGTATCCGCCGTACGCGAGGGCCTCCAGCCGCGCGATCCGCTCGGCCATCGGTGGGTGAGTGGCGAACCAGCTCTTCATGTCTGAAGCCCGGAACGGGTTGGCGATCATCATCGCGCTGGTGTTCTGCAGCGCCGGCTCCGGTGGCAGCGGGCGCGCCGCAACGCCCTGCTCGAGCTTGCGCAGCGCACTCGCCAAGGCCAGCGGATCGCGAGTGATACCAGCACCCGACTCGTCGGCGGCGTACTCGCGGCGGCGGCTCAGCGCGAACTGCAGCAGCGAGGCTGCGATCGGTCCCAGGATCGCCACCAGGAGCACCGCGAACGGGTTTCCGCGCCGGTTGTCACCGCCCATCGGGATGAAGTACGCCAGGTTGGCCAGCAGCATGATCACGCTGGCCAACGTCGCGGCGACCGAGGCGATGAGGATGTCGCGGTTGTAGACGTGAGCCAACTCGTGGCCGAGCACTCCGCGCAATTCGCGCTCGTCGAGCAGGTCGAGGATCCCTTGGGTCGCGCAGACGGCGGCATGCTCGGGGTTACGGCCGGTGGCGAAGGCGTTCGGGGCGTCGGTGGGAGAGACGTGCAGGCTCGGCATCGGCTGCCCCTGCGCCTGCGACAGCTCGCGAACGATCCGGTAGAGCGCCGGCTGCTCGGCCTCGGTCACGGGGCGGGCGTGCATGGACCGAAGAGCCATCGAAGCGCTGTTGAAGTAGGTGTAGGCGTTCATGCCCAGCGCGATGACGAAACCGATCACCAGGCCGGTGGTCCCGCCGAGCCAGTAGCCGATCAGCATCGCCAAGGCTGCGAGCCCCGCAAGCAGTCCAGCCGTCTTGATCGAGTTGCTGTGCACGCGCTCCTACTCTCTGTGGGTGGTTCGCGGTCAGCCCCGTTGGATCGCCGTCCGTCCCGCTACTGATGGAACGCCGGGCTCCCCCGAAATCGTTCCCCGGGCACAGACTCCAGCCATCCACCGAGGCGCTCTTGCTCGTGCAGCAGGTCGACCAGGCGGCCCCCCGCGTAGTCGAACTCCGGCGACCAGAACAACGCGTCGAACGGGCACACCTCGACGCAGATGCCGCAATACATGCACAGGCCGAAGTCGATGGCGAAGCTGTCGAGCACATTGGTCTGCCGAGACCGACCGCCCCCGACCGGCTCGATCGTCTCCTGGTGAGACTCGATGAAAACGCACCAGTCCGGGCACTCACGCACGCACAACATGCAGCTGGTGCAGTTGTCGGCGAGCAGGGCAATGACGCCGCGGCTGCGCTCCGGTGGCTGTACGACCTCGACTGCACTCATTGCGCACCCCAACCCTCGGGCACGCCCGGCGGACGGGGGGTACGGCGCCGTGCGCGTCCCCCACCGGCGGCCCCGTCCCCCCGCTCGGCCGGATCCTTGGCTCCGGGCCAGTCCCTGACCACCCGTGAAGCGAGCACGAAGTCTTTGCGCAACGGTCGCCCGGAGAACCCCGGCTGCAAGAGGAGCGGCTCGAGGCGGGGGTGCCCGGCGAAGTCGACACCGAACATCTCCCAGGTCTCCCGCTCGTGCCACGCTGCCCCAGGCCACAAGCCCGTCGCGGTGGGCAGGCTGCCTCCCTCCAGCGGCAGCTGGGTGCGCAGAAGCACGCGATCGCCAGGCTCGGCGCCCGCCAGGTGCACGACGACGGCCAGACCCTCGCGGTCCTCATAGGCAGACAGCCAGTCAAAGAAGCGCAAACCCTGCGCGTGCGCGACCTCGAGGGCGGTCAACCAGATCATGGCGGGGACATCGACGTGCACGTCGTCGTACGCCTCCGTCACCGTGGCCGCCTCGCCGACCGCCTCGGCCAACCGTTGCGCGGTGTCCTTGTTCATCGGCGCGCCACCAAGGCGGCGAGCTCATGAAGAGCCCCGAGCAGGGCCTGTGGGCGAGGTGGGCAGCCCGGAACGTAGATGTCGACGGGGACTACTTGGTCGACGCCCTTGGTCACGCAGTAGGAGTCCCAATAAGGCCCACCGGTGTTGGAGCAGGCACCAAAGGAGATCACGTAGCAGGGCTGCGGCAACCGACCGTAGAGCGTCTGGATCGACCGAGCCATCACATCGGTCACCGTGCCGGAGACCAGCAGCACGTCCGCCCCGTCAGGATCCGGGGTGACGGCCGGTGCTCGATCGGCTTCGGACACGAGCGGATGAGGGCCAGCCGTGGCTGCGGCCACCTCGACAGCGCAGCAGGCGAGGCCGAGGTCCATCACCCACAGACGGTCACCGGAAGGGGTCACGACCGTGGGAGCGCTCTCCCGCCGCGCGGACGCCACCACCACTGGCACAAAGACCCCAGGCACAGGACCTAGGATAGAGACGTGGGCAAGCAGGTCGTCCCCCTTGATCGGGTCATCATCCGGTTCGCCGGAGACTCCGGCGATGGCATGCAACTAACCGGCGACCGGTTCACCTCCGAAACCGCCTCGTTCGGCAACGACTTGTCGACCCTGCCGGACTTCCCCGCCGAGATCCGCGCTCCAGCCGGCACGCTGCCCGGAGTCAGCGCCTTCCAGCTGCACTTCGCCGATCACGACATCACGACCCCGGGCGACGCGCCCAGCGTCCTCGTGGCGATGAACCCTGCTGCGCTGAAGGCCAACATCGCCGATCTCCCTCGCGGAGCCGACCTGCTGGTCAATACCGACGAGTTCACGCCGCGCAACCTGGCCAAGGTCGGCTATGCGGCGAGCCCGCTCGACGACGGGACGCTCGAGGCCTACAACGTCCACCCGATCGCCTTGACCTCGCAAACCGTCGAAGCGCTCAAGGGCCTGGCGATCGGCAAGAAGGAAGCCGAGCGGGCCAAGAACATGTACGCGCTCGGCCTGCTGTCCTGGCTCTACAACCGTCCCACCGATGGCACGGTGCGCTTCCTCGAGGAGAAGTTCGGTCGAAAGCCGGACATCTTGGCCGCGAACCTCGCTGCTTTCCGGGCCGGCTACAACTTCGGCGACACGACCGAGGACTTCTCGGTGTCCTACGAGGTCAAGCCCGCGTCCATGCCGGCCGGCACCTACCGCAACATCAGCGGCAACCTCGCGCTGTCCTACGGGTTGATCGCCGCAGCCAAGCGCAGCGGACTGCCGATGTTTCTGGGCGCCTATCCGATCACGCCTGCCTCCGACATCCTCCATGAGTTGTCCAAGCACAAGGCGTTCAACGTCAAGACTTTCCAGGCCGAGGACGAGATCGCCGGTGTCGGAGCAGCCCTCGGTGCGTCCTTTGGCGGCGCACTCGGAGTGACGACCACGTCAGGTCCGGGCATCGCGCTGAAGTCCGAAACCATCGGCCTAGCGGTGTCCTTGGAGCTCCCGCTGGTCGTGGTCGACGTCCAACGAGGCGGGCCCTCGACCGGCCTGCCGACCAAGACCGAGCAATCCGACCTGCTGCTGGCGATGTTCGGGCGCAACGGCGAGGCGCCGGTGCCCATCGTTGCGCCCTGCTCACCGGCCGACTGCTTCGATGCCGCCCTTGAGGCGGCGCGGATCGCACTGACTTACCGCACCCCGGTCTTCCTGCTCTCCGACGGATACCTCGCGAACGGCTCCGAACCGTGGCGGATTCCCGACGTTGACGACCTGCCCGATCTGCGGGTGAGCTTCGCCACCGAGGCCAATCATGAGGCCGAGGACGGCAGTGCTGAGTTCTGGCCCTACCTGCGCGACCCGGAGACGCTGGCCCGCCCCTGGGCGGTGCCCGGAACTCCAGGCCTCGAGCACCGCATCGGTGGCATCGAGAAGGCAGATGGCTCGGGCAACATCTCCTACGACCCGACCAACCACGACCACATGGTTCGCACCCGGCAGGCCAAGGTTGACGGCATCGCGGCCACCATCGCTCCGCTGGCCGTCGATGATCCGTCCGGCTCCGCACGCGTGCTTGTCCTGGGCTGGGGATCCACCTACGGCACGATCGGTGCCGCCTGCCGGCGCATCCGACGCAAAGGCGGTGTCGTGGCGCAGGCGCACCTGCGGCACCTCAACCCGTTCCCGGCGAACACCGCCGAGGTCCTGAGATCGTATGACCGGGTCATCGTTCCGGAGATGAACCTCGGTCAACTGGCCCTTCTCGTCCGCGGCAAATTCCTGGTTGATGCCATCGCCTATAACCAAGTCCGCGGTATGCCGTTCAAGGCCGAAGAGCTCGAAGGGATCATCGAAGACGTGATGGCGAGTGTCTGACACGACAGTCGAGGTGGGCTTTCCAGGCCTGGCGGGGGTGCCCCGCGCAGAGGCCAAGCAAAGTGCCAAGGACTTCAAGACCGACCAGGAGGTTCGTTGGTGTCCGGGATGCGGTGACTACGCGATCTTGGCTGCTGTCCAGGGCTTCATGCCGGAGATGGGTCTGCGCCGGGAGAACATCGTCTTCATCTCCGGTATCGGCTGCTCGTCGCGCTTTCCCTACTACATGAACACCTATGGAATGCACTCGATCCATGGGCGCGCGCCGGCTATCGCGACCGGGCTGGCCACGGCGCGCCAAGACCTGTCGGTTTGGGTAGTCACCGGAGACGGCGACTCGCTGTCAATCGGCGGCAACCACCTCATCCACGCGCTGCGACGCAACGTCAACCTGAAGATCTTGTTGTTCAACAACAGAATCTACGGTCTGACGAAGGGCCAGTACTCCCCCACCTCCGAGCAAGGCAAGATCACCAAGTCCACCCCGCTCGGCTCCCTGGACGCACCGTTCAACCCGCTGTCGCTCGCCCTCGGGGCCGAGGCCAGCTTCGTCGCGCGCACCATCGACTCAGACCGCAAGCATCTCACCGGTGTGCTGCGAGCAGCCGCCGCGCACGAGGGCTCAGCGCTCGTGGAGATCTACCAGAACTGCAACATCTTCAACGACAACGCCTTCGAGCTGCTCAAGGATCCCGACAGCCGGGAGGAATCGGTGATTCGTCTCGAGCAGGGGCAGCCCGTGCGCTTCGGGATCGATGGCTGTCACGGCCTGGTGCAAGGGCGCGACGGCAGCCTGACCGTCGTCGACGCGGACTCAGTCGACCCTGAGGCTCTACTCGTCCACGACGCGCACCACCCGGATCCGTCAACGGCCTTCGCGCTGTCCCGTCTGGCCGACATCACGTCCCTCAACCACTCACCCATCGGCGTGTTTCGTGACGTGGCACGACCGGTCTACGACCGTCAGGTCGAGCAACAGGTGGTCGCAGTCACCGAGGAGAAGGGCCCCGGTGACCTCGCCACGCTGCTGGCCGGCCACGACACCTGGGTCATCGCCTGAGCGAGGCGCGGCGCGGCGTCGCCTACGCCGTTGGCGCCTACACGCTGTGGGGACTGTTCCCGCTCTACTTCCCGCTGCTGGTCCCCGCCACACCGATCGAGATCCTCGGCCACCGCATCGTGTGGAGTCTCGTCTTCTGCTCGACGGTGCTCCTAGCGCGCAGACGCTGGTCGTGGGTACGTCGCCTGCTCGGTGACAGCCGGCGACTGTTCCTGCTCCTGCTGGCGTCAACGGTCATTGCGCTCAACTGGGGGATCTACATCTGGGCGGTGAACTCGGGGCACGTCGTCGAAGCCTCGCTCGGCTACTTCATCAACCCGCTGGTGACCGTGCTCTTGGGGATCATGGTCTTTCGTGAACGCTTGCGCGTCGCCCAGTGGACGGCGGTCGGGCTCGGAGTCCTAGCCGTCCTCGTGCTCACCGCGGGCTATGGGCGCCTTCCCTGGGTGGGCCTGACCCTCGCGTGCTCGTTCGCGACGTACGGAGTGGTCAAGAAGGTGATCGGAATGCCTGCACTCGAGAGCCTGTCCGTCGAGGCCGCCATTCTCGTCGTTCCCGCCCTTGTCTATCTCGGCTGGCTCGAGCAGTCCGGCCAGGCAGCGTTTGGGCACCAAGGGCTCGGCAACCTGGCCCTGCTGGCCGGCCTCGGGATCGTCACCGCCGTACCCCTGTTGCTCTTCGGCGCGTCAGCGCCTCGAGTTCCCCTGACCACCATGGGCATCCTGCAATACATCACGCCAGTGATGCAGTTCGCCCTCGGCCTCTGGGTCTTCAACGAGTCCCTGACGACCTTGCGCGCGGGCGGCTTCGCCCTCGTCTGGCTCGCGCTGATCATCTTCAGCGTGGATGGGCTTCGTCACGGGCGTCGCGGAACGGCCGAAGCGGTCACAGCGACCTGAGCATCACGGGCAGAGGGCAGGGTAGACGGCCCTCAGCCTGTGCGCTCGACGACGACGTCGCACAGGCTGGCCAAAGCCTGCTTGGCGGCGCCGTCAGGGAGCGGGTTGAGCAGGCGTCGCGCGCCGTCGGCCCGTTGCGCCAGGTCGTCGCGGACCTGACCGATCACCGGATGGGAACGGACCAGCTCGAGGGCTTCGGCGTGCTCGGCATCATCTACGAGGGGGCGACCGACGAGCTCGAGGAGACGGGCGTCGGCTCGGTCGGCTGCTCGCTGAACGTGCAGGACGGGCAGGGTCGCGATGCCTTCACGCAGATCGGTGCCAGGCGATTTCCCCGACTCATCGCTGTCACTCAGCACGTCGAGCAGATCGTCGGAGAGCTGGAAGGCCACGCCGATCTGTTCGCCGAACTCGGTGAGGGCGCGCGTCGTCGTGTCGTCGGCTCCCGAGAGCATCGCCCCGAACCGACCTGAGGTCGCGATGAGAGATCCGGTCTTGTCCGCCACGACCTGCAGGTAGTGAGCCAACGGGTCCGCGCCTTCAACCGGGCCTACGGTTTCGTGGATCTGTCCGGTCACGAGTCGCTCGAACGTCGCTGCTTGGATCCGTACGGCCTCCGGCCCGAGGTCGGCCAGGATCCCCGAGGCCCGGGCGAACAGGAAGTCACCGGTCAAGATGGCCACGGTGTTGTCCCAGCGCGCATTGGCCGATGCGGCACCTCTGCGCAGCCGGGCCTCATCCATCACGTCGTCGTGATAGAGCGTCGCGAGGTGAGTGAGCTCGACGACAACCGCGGCGGGCACCACCTCGGGTGCCGACGGATCCCCGAACTGGGCTGCAAGGAGGACCAGAAGCGGCCGGAACCGCTTCCCCCCGGCGTCGAGCAGATGCTTCGCGACCTCCTCGACGAACGGGTCCTCGCTGGCAACTGACTCTCGGAGCAAGGCCTCGACCCGTTCCAGAGACCCGGCCAGCTCAGCCTCGAGAGCGGGGTCAGCAACACTGGCACCGAACGGGGTGCTGAGCCTCACGTCGATCGCGGCCTAGCGGATGAACACCGACGCGCGGTCGGCCAGGTCGAGGAGCGGTTGCGGCAGCACACCGAGCAGGAACGTCACTGCGACACCGGCCGTGACAGTCGCCTGAGTCAAAACGCTTGGGACAGCCACGGTCGGCCCGTCAGTCGCCGGCTCGGAGAAGTACATGAGCACGATGACGCGGACATAGAAGAACGCCGCGATAGCACTTGTGAGCACGCCGACGATGACAAGCGGGGTGGCGCCACCACCGATGGCAGCTGAGAACACCGCGAACTTTCCGGTGAAACCACTGGTGAGCGGGATCCCGGCGAGAGCGAGCAAGAAGAAGGCGAACACCCCAGCGACCAACGGAGAACGTCGACCCAAGCCCGCCCACTGGGATAGGTGGGGGGCCTCCCCCGCCGAGTCACGCACCAAGGTGACCACGGCGAACGCTCCGAGCGTCGTGAAGCCGTAGGCAACCAGGTAGAACATCGTGCTCGAGATGCCGTTCTGGTCGAGAGCGAGAAACCCCGTCAGCAGGAAGCCCACGTGGGCGATCGAGGAGTAGGCCAACATCCGCTTGACGTCGGTCTGCGTGATGGCCAGGACGACGCCGACGACCATGGTGAGGATCGCGACGATCCAGAACATCGGCCGCCAGTCCCAGCGCACCCCACCGAAGGCGACGTAGAAGACGCGCAGCAGAGCACCGAAGGCAGCGACTTTGGTCGACGTCGCCATGAACGCGGTGACCGAGGTCGGAGCCCCCTGATAGACGTCGGGGATCCACGAGTGGAACGGCACTGCGCCGGCCTTGAAGAGCAGCCCGACCGCGATGAGCGCTACACCAACCAGCAGCAGCGGATCACGCCCCGCCACGGTGCTCACCGCGGTGGCAATCTCCCCGAGCTGCAACGAGCCTGCGAAGCCGTAGGTAAAGGCGACACCAAACAAGAAGAACGCCGAGGAAAAGGCTCCCAGCAAGAAGTACTTGAGCGCGGCCTCCTGCGAGATGAGACGACGCCGACGGGCCAGGCCGCACATCAGATACAGCGGCAGGGACAAGACCTCGAGGGCCACGAACATCGTCAGGAGGTCGTTGGACGCCGGGAACAACATCATCCCGCCGACCGCGAACAAGGTGAGCGGGAAGATCTCGGTGCGCGCCCAGCCAGCCGCGACGGCCGCCTGCTCCTCGACCCCGCCCGGCGCCGCGGCCGGCATCGGCGAGAAGTCGTCTCCGGCGGGGTCCAGCCCGCGTTCGGCCATGAGGAGCACGGCAAAGAACGACAAAACGAGGATCGTTCCCTGCATGAACATGGCCGGGCCGTCGACGGCGACGGCGCCCAGCGCGGCCAGCTGCTCAGTGCCGTCCAGCGCAACCTTGACGAGCAAGACGAACGCGATCACCAAGGCTCCGAGCGTCAACGCGAGTTGAGCCGGGCGACGCCACTGGCGAGGGGCCAGCGCCTCCACCAGCACGCCGACGATCGCCGCCCCCAAGACGACGAGCATCGGCGAGAGCACGAAGTACTCGATGTGCGGTGTCTCGAATGCTGCGGTCGCAGCGGGGTGCATCACGGGGCTACCCCTTCAGCCGCCGCGGGTGGAACTACGGTCGGCTCGGGATCGCTCACACCAACCTGCTCCAGCGTCGTGGAGACCGCCGGGTTGATGACCTCGAGCACCGGCTTGGGATAGAAGCCGAGGACAAGGATCAGCACCGTCACGGGCACCACGGCGAGCATCTCGCGGCCGCGCAGGTCTTTGAAGCTCTTGACCCGTTCGGTCTCCGAGCCGGTCGCGACGCGCTGGAACCAGATGAGCGCGTAGAGCGCGGCCAACACGATCGCGAGCGTGGCCACCACCGCAGCTGCCGGATAGCGCTGGTAGGTGCCGATGAGGACGAGGATCTCGCTGACGAACGTCGACATCCCAGGCATCGCCAGGCTAGACAGCGCCATCACGAGGAAGAAGCCGCCGAGCAACGGTGCCACCTTCTGAACGCCGCCATAGTCACCAATGAGCTTCGACCCTCTCCGACTCATCAAGGCCGCGATGATCAGCAGCAGCCCAGCGGTGGAGAATCCGTGATTGATCATGTAGAGCGTCGACCCGGACCCTCCGACGGTGGTGAAGGCGAAGATCCCCAGGGCGATGAAGCCGAAGTGCGACAAAGACATGTAGGCGATCAGTCGCATCATGTCGGTCTGGCCGATGGCCAGCAGGGCCCCATAGATGATGCCGATGACGGCGATCACGACCACCGCAGGGGCGAAGTAGCGGGACGCGTCGGGGAACAGCGGCAGGCAGTAGCGGATCATCCCGAAGGTGCCGACCTTGTCGAGCACGGCGATCAGCAGGATTGCCGTCCCCGGGGTGGATTCCGAGGCGGCGTCCGGCAACCACGTGTGCAGCGGCCACAGCGGCGCCTTGACCGCAAAGGCGACGAAGAAGCCGAGGAACAGCAGCTTCTGGGTGCCCGGGTCGATGTTCAGGCCGGCCAACGTGGCGTAGTCGAACGTCCCCGTGCCGAGGTCGCGTGCCGAAACGACGTAGAGCCCGATCAGGGCGGCCAGCATCAGCAGCCCACCGAGCAGGCTGTAGAGCAGGAACTTCACCGCAGCGTAGGAACGCTGGGGACCGCCGAACATCCCGATCAGGAAGTAGACGGGGATCAGCATGACCTCGAAGAACACGTAGAACAAGAACAGGTCCGTGGCCGCGAACACACCGACCATCGTGGTTTCCAGCGCGAGGATCAGCGCGAAGTAGACCTTGGCCGGCCGGGTCGCGTTGTCGGCGTCGTGCCAGGAGGCGATGATCACCAGCGGCACCAGCACCGTCGCCAACGCAATCAGGACCAGGCCGATCCCGTCGACGCCGACCGAGTAGGAGATGCCGAAGGCAGGAATCCATTCGTGGCTCTCGACGAACTGGAACGTGGGACCGGCGGCGTCGAACCGCAACGCCATCAGCACGGTCAGCACCACGACCGCGAGCGACA
This sequence comes from uncultured Actinomycetota bacterium, assembly GCA_963819985.1. GTDB lineage: Bacteria > Actinomycetota > Actinomycetes > DATJPE01 > DATJPE01 > JANPBY01. Next base: position 369,266 of record CAWFYH010000005.1, read on the forward strand.
CCCCCAACGCGATCTGCTTGGCGAGCAGGTCACGACCCTTGGGCAGGGCAGCCACAACCCCGGCACCCACCAGGGGCACCACGCCGAGGACGGTCAACCAGGGCATCAGATCCTCACCAGTACAACAGCGAGCGTGACAATGGTCGCGCCCACGAACATGGACAAGGCATAGGACCTCGCGAAACCGGTCTGCGTACGTCTCCCGCGAGAGGACAGGCCACCGATCATCGCGGCGAAGCCGTTGACGATTCCGTCGATGACCCGGTTGTCGAAGAAGACGAGGAAGCGGGTCAGGTACTGACCCGGACGCATGGCCAGCGACTCGTTGAACGCGTCGCCGTACAGGGATTCACGCGCCGCCACGGTGAGCGGTCCACCCGCCGGGGCGATCTGCGGAACCTCCTGACGGCCGTACATCATCCACGCGACGCCGACCCCGACCAGAACCATGGCGAGGGTCACGAGGGTGAGCGGCGAGATGTACTTCGCTGCCTCGGCCTCGCCGAGCACCGGCTCCAGGAAGTTGATGAGTCTGTTGTTGAGCATCAGGACGGCACCGAGTCCGACCGAGCCGAACGCCAACAAGATCATTGGCACCGTCATGCTCGATGGTGGATCGTGCGGATGCTCGTCATCGTGCCAGCGGGTCGGGCCGAAGAACGTCATCACGACGACCCGTGTCATGTAGAAGCCCGTGAGACCGGCGGTGAGCTGCGCTGCCAGACCATAGAAGAACGCGCCGCTCCCACCCGAGTGATAGGCAGCATCGATGATCGGGTCCTTGGTGAAGAAGCCGGAGAACGGCGGTATGCCGATGATCGCGAGGTAGGCCAGGAAGAACGTTGCGAACGTGATCGGCATGGCCTTGCGCAAGCCGCCGTAGCGACGCATGTCGAGGCGATCTCGCATGGCGTGCATGATCGAGCCCGCCCCAAGGAACAGCCCGGCCTTGAAGAAGCCGTGGCTGAGCAGGTGACCGATGCCCAAGGAGTAGCCGGTCGTGCCCAGGCCGACGGCCAGCACCATGTAACCGATCTGGGACATCGTCGACGCGGCCAGGGCCTTCTTGATGTCGTCCATCGCACAGCCGATGACCGCCCCGAAGACGAGAGTGACCGTACCTACGACGGCCACGGCGGTCAGCGCCAACGAGGAGAGATTGAAGATCGGGTGGGAGCGGGCGATGAGATAGACGCCCGCGGTCACCATGGTTGCTGCGTGGATGAGGGCCGAGACCGGAGTGGGGCCCTCCATCGCGTCGAGCAACCAGGCCTGCAGAGGGACCTGGGCAGACTTGCCGCAGGCAGCCAGGAGAAGGAGGAGGCCGAGCACGTCGAGCGTCGTCGAGCTTGCGCCGTCCAGGTTGGCGAAGACTCCGGAGAACGCTACGGTCCCGAACGTGGCGAACAAGATCATCACGACCAGCGACAGGCCGATGTCGCCGACGCGGTTCATGACGAAGGCCTTCTTGGCAGCGGTCGCTGCCTCTGGCTTGTATTGCCAGAACCCGATGAGCAGGTAGGAAGCCAGACCGACGCCCTCCCAGCCGACGTACAGGAGCAGATAGCTGTTGGCCATGACCAGCAGGAGCATCGAAGCCACGAACAAGTTGAGATAGCCGAAGAACCGCTTCTTCTCCGGGTCGTGCTGCATGTAGCCGAGGGAGTAGACGTGGATCAAGCCGCCGACGAACGTGATCAACAAGAGGAAGCACATGGACAGGGGATCGAGCAGGAAGCCCACGTCAACCTGCAGCGGCCCCACCGGAATCCAGGAGTAGACGATCTGCTCGACCGCCCTGTCCTCCGCCGGTCGGCCGATCATGGTGATGAACATCCAGGCCGCGAGGACGAAGGAGATCAGCGGCATGGCCGTCGCTACGAGGGGACCCCAGCGGTCCCCCCGACGGCCGCTGGCCAGCAGCACCAGTGCTCCGACCAGCGGAAGGGCAACGATCACCCACGAGAGCGAGAACACGCCTGTCGCGGCGGTCACGGGCTCGACGTCGGCGAGGCTCACGGTTATCCCCATCAGTACTTCAGCAAGTTCGCGTCGTCGATCGATGCGGACCGTCGGGTCCGGAAGATCGTCACGATGATGGCCAGCCCCACGACCACCTCAGCCGCCGCCACGACCATCACGAAGAAGGCAACGACCTGGCCGTCGAGGTTGCCGTTCATGTTCGAGAAGGTCACGAAAGCAAGGTTGCAGGCGTTGAGCATCAGCTCCACCGACATGAACACGACGATCGCGTTGCGGCGGACCAGCACACCCACCGAGCCGATGGAGAACAGCAGGATCGCGACGACGAGGTAGGCGTTAGGACTCACTCCTCGTCACCGCCCTGAGTCAACGACTTAGGGACGCTCAGGCCCGACGTGGTCCCGTCGGGCAGCAGGCCGGGAGTGTCGACCGCGTTGTGGCGCGCGAACACTCCGGGCGCGGGAAGCGGTGGGACGTGGTCACTGCGGGTGCGGGCCTCCGACTGCTGCCTCTGAGAGAGCCGCTCGATGACCTGCTCGCGGTGTGCCAGCACCATGGCCCCGACGGCTGCGGTGATGAGCAGAGCTGCAGTCACCTCGAAGGCCCAGATGTATTCGGTGAAGATGACCCGCGCGATGCCTTCGACGTTGCCGCCGTCGGCAGCGTTGGCGTCCGCGATCCCGACGGTCGTCATGTCGGTCGTACGGCCGACGGCCGAGATGAGCAGGACGATGAAGCCGAGGCCGGCCAGCGCCGCGGCGACCCGCTGGCCACGCAGCGTCTCGACGAGCGAGTCAGAGGCGTCGACACCGACCAGCATGAGGACGAACAAGAACAGCATCATGACCGCGCCGGTGTAGACCACGATCTGGACGATGCCGAGGAAGACGGCCCCCTGCATGATGTAGAGCAGGGCAAGACAGATCATCGACAGCGCGAGCCACAGGGCGCTGTGCACGGCTTTGCGGCTGGCCACCATCATCACTCCGCCGAGCACGGCCAGCGGGGCAATGATCCAGAAGGCGAAGGCGTTGCCTGTCACGAGCCGCCACCCGTGGTCGGCCCGGACAGTGGCTCGGGCTGTTCGTCTGACTCTCTGACGTGCTGCTCGGGCACCGCCTGGGTCACCCGTCCCAGGTAGTAGTCCTTCTCGTCTGTCCCCGGCACCATCGGGTGCGGTGGCGCGAGCATGCCCGCGAGAAGCGGCGCAAGCAGATCCTGCTTCTCATAGATCAGGTCGGCCCGATTGTCGTCGGCCAGCTCGAAGTCGTTGCTCATCGTGAGCGCCCGTGTCGGGCATGCCTCGATGCACAGACCACAGAAGATGCAGCGCAGATAGTTGATCTGGTAGACGCGGCCGTAGCGCTCACCGGGTGAGTAGCGACCCTCGACGGTGTTGTCGGCTCCCTCGACATAGATCGCATCGGCCGGACACGCCCACGCACAGAGCTCGCACCCGACACACTTCTCCAGCCCATCCGGATGACGGTTGAGCATGTGCCGGCCATGGAAGCGCGGAGCGGTGGTCTTGACCTCTTCTGGGTATTGCTCGGTGGTCACCTTCTTGAACATCGTGCGGAAGGTGGTGATGAACCCCCGGCCGGGCAGGCTGGACTCAGACATGGGTCGCCTCCTCCGCCTTTGATGCTGCCGCTCCGGGCATCGGCGGGACAGGGTAGCCGCCGTCGAAAGGTCCGGGTTCGGCCGTCGGCTCCTCGATCACCGCCTTGCGCTTGTCATTGCGCGCCTCTAGCAGCGACCAGACGATGAGCACCAGGGCCCCGGCGACAAACGCGCCCACAATGACCCGGCCGACGTCGGCGCTGTCTGAACGGGCGACGCGCACCGCGGCCACAGCAACGATCCACACCAGCGACGCGGGGATCAGCACCTTCCAGCCCAGGCGCATGAACTGGTCGTAACGCAGCCGCGGCAGGGTCCCGCGCAACCAGATGAAGACAAAGACGAAGACCGCCAGCTTGGCGAAGAACCAGATGAGCGGCACCCAGCCTTGGTTGGCGCCGTCCCACAGGGAGATCGGCCAAGGTGCCCGCCAACCGCCGAGGAACAACGTCGTGGCCAACGCGGAGACAGTGACCAGGTTGATGTACTCGGCCAGGAAGAACAGCGCGAACTTGAGCGAGCTGTACTCGGTGTGGAAACCGCCGACGAGCTCGCCCTCGGCTTCGGGCAGGTCGAACGGTGCGCGGTTGGTCTCGCCGACCATCGAGATCGCGTAGATGACGAACGAGGGCAGCAACAAGATGATGTACCAGCCCGGCAACGACACCGTGTGGCCGAAGACTTCTGCGCTCCCGCCGTCCGCCTGGGCCGCGACGATCTGCGACGTCGACATCGACCCGGCGAGCAGGAAGACGCCCACGAACGACAGGCCCATCGCGACCTCATAGCTGATCATCTGGGCGCTGGAACGCAACCCTCCGAGCAGCGGATAGGTCGATCCGCTCGACCAGCCGGCGAGCACGATGCCGTAGATGCCCACAGATGCGACCGCGACGACGTAGAGAACGGCGACGGGAAAGTCCGTCAGCTGCAAGGCCGTCTGATGCCCGAAGATCGACACCTCGGGTCCGAACGGGATGACCGCCCAGGTGAGGAAGGCCGGCACCACGGCCAAGACGGGAGCGATGATGAAGACCGCCTTGTCGGCAGCCTTGGGGATGATGTCTTCCTTGAGAGCCAGTTTGATTCCGTCGACGAGACCTTGCAGGAGCCCGAACGGTCCAACCCGGTTGGGGCCGATGCGTTGCTGCATCCGCCCGACCACCCGACGTTCGCCCCAGATGTTGAGCAGGGTCAGCAGGACGAGGACGACGAAGACGACGACGGCCTTGAGGGCAACCAGCCACCAAGGGTCACCCCCGAACGTGGACGGGTCGGTCGTCAGAGCGAAGACGTTCATGACCCACCTCCTGCCTCGATCGTCACAGCGGAGCCGCTCCCCGCACCGAGATCGCGGTGCACGGCGCAGCCAGCGGAGTTGGTGGGCAACCACACGACGCCATCGAGTACGTCTCCGATGACCACCGGCACCGTCACCGACCCGGCCGACGAGCGCACCGTGACCAGGTCCCCTTCTGAGACCTGGGCGGCCGTGGCGGTGGCTGCAGAAACACACGCGTGCGCCGGGGTTGCGGTGCCTGCAAGGAACGGCTCACCGTCTTGCAGGCGTCCAGCATCGAGCAAGGTGCGCCAGGTGGCGAGGACTAGACCGATGCCGCCCTTGGGGACCGCCGGTGCCTTGGCTGCTTTGGCGGACTTGGCCACCTTGGGCTCGGCTGATGCGTCGAGCTCGGCCCTTGCGCCAGTCCATGGCTCGAACTCGGCCAGCTCGGCGCGGGCGGCTTCCGCCGTCTGCAGGCCGAGCGCGTGCCCCAAGGCTTCTGCAAGCAGTGTGAGGGCACCTGCGTCGGTCAACGCGAAGGTCTCGCGGTTCACCTGGGGGAAGACACGTGGCCGTCCTTCCCAGTCCATGAACGTGCCGGACTTCTCGACCACCGGCGCGATCGGCAACACGACGTCGGCCAGCTCGGTCACCTCGCTGCGGCGTAGCTCCAAGCTCACGACGAACCCAGCCGCCTCGACCGCAGCGCGTGCGCCATTCGGATCTGGAAGGTCGGCGAGCTCGACCCCGCCGACGACGAGGGCGTCGAGCGAACGCGAGGCTGCGGCGGCGAGGATCGCGGAGGTGTCGCGTCCGACGGTGCTGGGGATGGACTCGACGCCCCATGCCGTTGCGGCGTCGACCCTTGCCGCCGCATCGCTCACCGGGCGACCACCAGGCAGCAACCCCGGCACAGCGCCGGCCTCGAGGGCACCGCGCTCGCCTGCGCGACGAGGAACCCAGCCGAGCTTGGCGCCCGTCGTCTCGGCCAGACCGGCAGCCGCAGTGAGCGCTCCGGGGCTTTGCGCGAGCCGCTCGCCCAGGAGAATCACCGCACCGGGCTGACGAAGTAGGGCAGCCACTGGGGCCAGGTCGCCGTTGTCCGACGCTTCAAGCGCGGTCAGCACAGCCGCCTCGGCCGATGGCATCGACGGGATGAGGCTGCCGCCCAGCTTGGTCAGCCCACGGGTATGGACCGAACCGACAGAGAACACCTGGAGCTGGGTCTTGCGCACGGCGCGGCGCAGCCGCAAGAAGATGATCGGTGACTCTTCTTCGGGTTCGAGCCCGACAAGCAGGACGGCAGGGGCGCGATCGAGGTCGGCATAGGTAGGTGTGGTCGCCTCGCTCACACCGAGTCCGGCGACCCGGTTGGCAAGGAAGCTGGCCTCTTCACCGGAGTGTGGGCGAGCCCGGAAGTCGATGTCGTTGGTGTCGAGGACGACTCGAGCGAATTTCGAATAGCCGTAGGCGTCTTCCGCGGTGACCCGACCTCCGACCAGGACACCGACGCCCTGACCCGCCTTGGCCCGAGCCAGTCCCCGGGCGGCCACATCAACGGCATCGGGCCACGACGTCTCCACCAGGTTGCCCGATTCGTCACGGACGAGGGGCGTGTGGAGCCGGTCGTCGAGTCCGGCGTAGGAGAAGGCAAAACGTCCCTTGTCGCAGTTCCACTCTCTGTTGACCTCGGGGTCGTCACCGGACAGTCGCCGCATGACCGTGCCGCGGCGGGAGTCGGTGCGCAGAGCGCAGCCCGAGGCGCAGTGTTCGCACGCCGTCGGCGTCGAGACCAGGTCGAAGGGACGAGACCTGAACCGATAGGCCGCACTCGTAAGCGCACCGACGGGGCAGATCTGGACGGTGTTGCCCGAGAAGTAGGAGTTGAAAGGCTGATCCTCAGCGACCGCGATGTATTGCTTCGGTCCTCGTTGCACGAACTCGATGTAGGGATCGCCCGCGATCTCATCGGCAAACCTGGTGCACCGGGTGCAGGAGATGCAGCGTTCCCGATCGAGCAGGATCTCGGTAGACAGCGGCACCGGCTTGGCGAAGGTGCGCTTGGGTCCGTCGAAGCGGGATTCACCCCGACCGTTCGACATGGCCTGGTTCTGCAGAGGACACTCGCCGCCCTTGTCGCAGATCGGGCAGTCGAGGGGGTGGTTGATGAGCAGCAGCTCCATGATGCCGTGCTGGGCGATGTCCGCGACCTCGGAGGTGAGGTGCGAGCGCACGACCATGCCCTCGGTCGCCGTGGTCGTGCAGGAGGCCAGCGGTTTGGGCTGGCCCTCGACCTCGACCAGACACTGCCGACAAGCGCCAGCGGGGTCGAGCAGCGGGTGGTCGCAGAAGCGCGGGATCGCAATGCCGAGCTGTTCGGCGGCCCGGATGACCAACGTTCCCTTGGGGACGGAGATCTCGATGCCGTCGATCGTCAACGTCACCAGGTCGTCGCGCGCTTGCACCGGCGGGCCGCCAGCTGATCCAGTCGTCGTCACGGTCATCAGGCGCGCGCTCCCGCGTAGACCGTGGTCGCCACCGGGTCGAACAGCTCAGCCACCGGAGTCGTCGTGCCCAGCATGAACTCCTCGCGGAAGTACTTCAGGGCCGAGTTGATCGGCACCGGCGCGGAATCGCCCAGCGCGCAGAAGCAGCGGCCGATCATGTTGCGGCCCACCTCTTCCAGCTTGACGACGTCGGCCTCGGTGCCCTCGCCGCGCTCGAAGCGATGCATCAGCTGGACCAGCCAATAGCTTCCCTCACGACAAGGCGTGCACTTGCCGCAGGACTCGTGCTTGTAGAACTCGACCCAGCGGGTCGCTGCCCGCACGACGCTAGTGGTCTCGTCGAAGACCATCACGGTGGCCGTCCCGAGGAAGGTGCCCGCGTCGTTCATGTCCTCGTAGGTCAACGGGGTGTCGAGATGGTCGGCCGTCAGCCACGGCACCGACGATCCGCCGGGCAGCCAGAACTTCAACTCATGACCGTCTCGAACCCCGCCGGCCAACTCGATGAGCTCGCGCAAGGTGCAGCCCAGAGGCATCTCGAACAAGCCCGGAGCCGCGACATGGCCCGAGACGGCGAACATCTTGAAGCCAGGTGACTTCTCGGTGCCCATCGACCGAAACCAATCCGCGCCGCGAGTGAGGATCGACGGAACGCTCGCGATGGTCTCGACGTTGTTGATCACCGTCGGGGAGGCGTAAAGCCCAGCAACGGCAGGGAATGGCGGCTTGAGCCGCGGTAGCCCTCGAAAACCTTCGAGGGAGTCGAGCAGGGCCGTCTCCTCGCCGCAGATGTAGGCCCCTGCACCGGCGTGCAGCGTGATGTCGAGGGAGAAGTCTGATCCCTGGATGTTTTCCCCGAGGTAGCCTGCGGCCTTCGCCTCGGCGATCGCAGCCGCGACCCTGCGCAAGACGTGGGGCACCTCGCCGCGCACATAGATGAAGGCGCGCTCCGCGCGGATGGCGTACGACGCCGCGATCATCCCCTCGATCAGGGCGTGCGGGTTGGCCAGCAGGATTGGGATGTCCTTGCAGGCTCCGGGCTCGGACTCATCGGCGTTGATGACGAGGTAGTGCGGCTTGTCGTCACCTTGCGGGACGAAGCCCCATTTCATGCCTGTCGGGAAGCCTGCACCACCGCGACCACGAAGGCCCGAGTCCTTGACCAGCTGGATGACCTCGTCGGGGTGCTTGGCCAAGGTGGTCGCGACAGTGTCGTAGCCACCGTGACGGCGGTAACCGTCGAGGGTGAAGCAGTCTGGCTCGTCCCAATGGGCCGAGAGCACGGGAACCACAGGCACGATCAGGCCTCCCCACCGGCATCGCTGGTGGCGCTTGTCTCAGGACCGGACTCGGTTGCCACGTGGTCAGTGCCGGCGCGCATGATGGCGTCCGCCGCCACACCCTCACCGGCCAACCCGTCGTCGAAGCCGGCCAGCACTCGCTGCACCTCGGCCAGCGGACGCACCACTGGCCCGCGGGTCGACTTCACTTCACCGTCGGCCAGCAGCGTGTCGGCGACCTGCTTGGCCTGCTCGATCGTCACGTTGTCGACGAACTCCCAGTTGGCCGTGATGACCGGAGCATGTGTGCAGGCGGCCTGGCACTCGATGCGCTCAAGAGTCAGTGCTCCGTCCGGCGTGGTCTCGTTGTTGCCCACCCCCACGTGCTCACTCAGCGCTTCCCAGACGGCGTCTCCCCCAAGCAACGCGCACAAGGTATTGGTGCAGACACCGATGTGATTGCGTCCCTGAGGACGCCACGAGTACATCGTGTAGAAGGACGCAACCGCGGTGGCCTCCGCGGGAGCTATGCCGATCCGCTCAGCAACCATGTCGATGCTGTCGCTGGAGAGCTGACCATCGACTGATTGCACGTGATGGAGAAGCGGCATCAGGGCAGAGCGGGGACGGGGGTATCGCTCGACGATGACGTCGACCTCAGCCTGGAAGGCCGCGCTGGTCAGTGCAGCACTCAGTGCCATATCAACCTCGGTGCCATCTCAGCGGTCCACCCCACCCATGACGGGATCTATCGAGGCGACGGCGGCGATCACGTCGGCGACTTGGCCGCCTTCGCACATGGCCGCCGAGGCCTGCAGGTTCGTAAACGAGGGATCACGGTAGTGCACACGGTAGGGACGGGTTCCTCCGTCGCTGACCACGTGGACGCCCAGCTCTCCGCGCGGTGACTCGACGGGGACGTAGGCCTGCCCGGCCGGGACGCTGAACCCTTCGGTGACGAGCTTGAAGTGATGGATCAGCGCTTCCATCGACTCACCCATGATGTGCCGGATGTGATCGAGGGAGTTGCCCATGCCGTCGCCGCCGATAGCCAGCTGCGCGGGCCAGGCGATCTTCTTGTCCTCGACCATCACAGGTCCGGGGCGCAACCGGTCGAGACACTGCTCGACGATCTTCACGGACTCGTCCATCTCGTGCAGTCGGATCAGGAACCGACCGTATGCGTCGGAAGTGTCCCGGGTGATGACGTCGAAGTCGTAGGTCTCGTATCCGCAGTAGGGCTGGTCCTTGCGCAGGTCCCACGGCAGGCCCGTCGCCCGCAGGCACGGGCCGGTGACTCCCAGCGCCATGCAACCGCTGAGGTCGAGGTAGCCGATGTTCTCGGTGCGGGCCATCCAGATGCCGTTGCCCTCGAGCAGCGCAGCTGTGTCCTTGAAGTTCTTGCTGAGGACCTTGAGGGTCTCGGCGATCTGGTCGACGGCACCAGCCGGCAGATCTTGAACGACCCCACCGGGACGTACATAAGCGTGGTTCATCCGTAGCCCCGTGACGAGCTCGAAGATGTCGAGCACGAGCTCGCGCTCACGGAAGCCGAAAATCATTGCGGTAAGCGCACCGAGCTCCATGCCACCCGTGGCAAGCGCCACCAAGTGGGAAGAGATGCGGTTGAGCTCCATCATCATCACGCGGATGGTGGTCGCTCGCTCGGGGATCTGCTCGGTGATTCCGAGCAGCTTCTCAACCGCCAGGCAGTAAGCGGTCTCGTTGAAGAACGGTGACAGATAGTCCATCCGCGTGACGAAGGTGACGCCCTGGGTCCAGGTCCGGAACTCGAGGTTCTTCTCGATGCCGGTGTGCAGATAGCCGATGCCGACGCGCGTCTCGGTGACCGTCTCACCATCAAGCTCCAGGATCAGCCGCAAGACGCCGTGAGTCGACGGGTGCTGCGGACCCATGTTGACGATGATCCGCTCCTGGCCCGAGCCAGCAACACCCTTGACGACGTTGTCCCAGTCCTGACCGGTGACGGTGTAGATCGTGCCTTCGGTCGTCTCCCGGCTGCTGGCGTAATCGCTTTCGGCTCCGAGACCCGCGGCTGCATAAGTGACGTTGTCGCTCATCTGGAGTAGACCCTCCTTTCGTCCGGAGGCGGGATGTCAGCGCCCTTGTATTCCACCGGGATCCCGCCCAGCGGGTAGTCCTTTCGCTGGGGGTGTCCGGGCCAGTCGTCGGGCATCTGGATCCGGGTCAGCGCGGGGTGGCCGTCAAAGATGAGACCGAAGAAGTCGTACGCCTCCCGCTCGTGCCAGTCGTTGCCCGGATAGACCGACACGACCGACGGCAGGTGCGGATCGACGTCAGGGACTGCCACCTCGACGCGGACCCGCCGATTGTGGGTGTAGCTGAGGAGCGGGTAGACCGCATGCAGCTCGCGACCGGTCTCGTCGGGGAAGTGCACACCATCGACCCCGAGACACATCTCGAAGCGAAGCGCGGCGTCGTCGCGCATCGTCTGCATGAACGACACCAAGTGCTCGCGTCGGACGTGGAAAGTGAGCTCGTCGCGATCGACGAGCACGCTCTCGATCGCAGCGTCGTGGTCGGGCAGCGCTCGCTCCAGGTTGTCCGCGACATCGTCGAAATAGCCGCCGAAGGGGCGCGGGCTCGACGCCGGCAACGCGATGGTCCGCTCGAGCCGCCCGTAGCCCGAGGTGTCCCCGGTGCCACGGACTCCGAACATCCCATGCCGGTTCGCGACCACGTCCTCGGCGGGTTCCCGGATCGGGGCGGGGAGGTTGGCGTCGCTCACGGCAGCGTCCTTGGCCGCAGTCTCGTTCACCTCCACCTCGTCGCTCACCGCAGCAGGCCCTTCATCGCTGAGGTCGGCGGAGCGGCCAGGGCGGCGGTTTCCAGCTCGGTCACCTGAGCTCGCCGCTGCGCGCCGAGCTTCTCGTGCTGGATCTGGTCGTGGATCTTGAGGATCGCGTCCATCAGCATCTCCGGCCGAGGCGGGCAGCCCGGCAGGTACATGTCTACGGGGACGACATGGTCGACGCCCTGGACGACGGCGTAGTTGTTGAACATCCCTCCGGAGGATGCGCAGGCGCCCATGGCCAGGACCCACTTGGGTGCCGACATCTGGTCGTAGATCTGCCGCAGTACCGGAGCCATCTTCTGACTCACTCGACCGGCCACGATCATCAGGTCGGCCTGCCGCGGGGAGGCTCGGAACACCTCCATGCCGAAGCGAGCCAGGTCGTAGCGCCCGGCCCCGGTCGCCATCATCTCGATGGCGCAGCACGCGAGACCGAACGTCGCCGGCCACAGGGAGTTCTTGCGGGCATACCCAGCCAACTGCTCCACGGTCGTGAGCAGGACGCCGCTGGGAAGCTTCTCTTCCAGACCCATCAGTTCACTCCCTTCGCTCGTCGGCCGGCACCGTGATCAGTCCCACTCGAGCCCCCCGCGGCGCCAGACGTAGGCGTAGGCCACCGCCAGGGTCACGATGAACAGCACCATCTCGACCAAGCCGAAGACACCGAGCTGATCGAAGGCCACGGCCCACGGATAGAGGAACACGATCTCGATGTCGAAGATGATGAACAACATCGCGGTCAAGTAGTACTTCACCGGGAACTTGCCGCCGCCCATCGGCTGCGGGGTCGGCTCGATCCCGCACTCGTACGCGTCAAGCTTGGCGCGGTTGTAGCGCCGCGGCCCGGACAGGTGCCCCGCGACGATCGAGAACAGCGCGAAAGCCAAGGCGATGCCACCGAGCCAGAGGATGGGTACGGCCAGACTCACGTCACACCTCTATCGGATCGGTCCCCGCGCGGAGGAATGGGCTGGCTCATCCTAGGACCGCCTCACGCAGCCGGGGTCAGGCGGGTGAGCCCGTTGATGACTCGATCCATGGCGTCCCCGCCCCGCGGGTCGGTGAGGTTGGCAAGGAGCTTCAGCGTGAAACGCATCAGGCTGGCTCGCGGCAGCCCGTACCGCGTGGCCAGGCGCATCACTTCGGGGTGGCCGATCGCCTGCACGAACACCCGCCCCAGTGTGTAGTAGCCGCCATAGGCGTCCTTGAGCGCCTTCGGGTAGCCCTCGAGGGCCAGCTCGCGCGCGCCGGCTGTGGGCCGGGCGAGGGCCTGCGACACGACCTCGGCCGCCATGACGCCCGACTCCATCGCGTAGGCGATGCCCTCACCGTTGAACGGGTTCACCATGCCGCCCGCGTCTCCGACGAGGAGCAACCCGCGCGTGTAGTGCGGCGTACGGTTGAAGCCCATGGGCAGCGCGGCGCCGCGGATCGGCTGGGTCATGTTGTGGTCGCGGAAGCCCCACTCCTCGGGGGTCTGATCGAGCCAACGCTTGAGCAGGTCCTTGTAGTCCACGTTTCCGAAGGCGCTGCTCGTGTTGAGGATCCCCAGACCGACGTTGACCGTCCCGTCACCGACTCCGAAGATCCAGCCGTAGCCGGGGAGCAGCTTGGCATCGGGGCCGGTGCCGTCCCACAGCTCGAGCCAGGACTCCAGCCAGTCGTCGTCGTGCCTCGGGCTGTTGTAGTAGGTGCGTACGGCGACGCCCATCGGCCGGTCGTCACGCTTGCGCAGCCCCATGCTCAGGGACAGCCGCGTGGAGTTGCCGTCGGCGGCGATGACCACGGGCGCCCGAAACGCGGTCTCCGGCCCTTTGGTGCCGTCGTCCTCGACCGGGCGGGCGGTGACACCGAGGATCCGGCCGGTACGCGGATCGGTGATCGGGCCGGAGACGGGGGTGCGTTCGTGCAGCCGCGCTCCGGCCTTGACCGCTTCGCGGGCCAGGATGTCGTCAAAGTCCAGTCGAGGGCGCACCAGGCCGTAGTCGGGGAAGCTCGAGAGCTCCGGCCAGGGCAGCTCCAGCCGCTGGCCCCCACCGACGATCCTCAGTCCCCGGTTGCGCAGCCAGCCCTCGTCCTCCGTGGTGCCGATGCCCATGGCGATGAGCTGCTTGACCGCGCGTGGAGTGAGGCCGTCACCGCAGACCTTCTCGCGAGGGAAGGCGGTCTTCTCCAGGACGACGACGTCGAGCCCGGCTTGCGCGAGGTGGTGCGCGGTCGTGGATCCTGCAGGCCCTGCTCCGACGACGATGACGTCGGCATCGCGCTCGGACACTGGTGTGCTCACAGGAGAAGTCCTTGCCTGGCGGGTCCTCGGCGGGCGCTCGTGAAAACTTTCACGAAGTGATTTGTCATCCTAGCCGCCCAGGCGGGAGTCGGCAGTACGTCCGGTCGACCAGAAGCTCACGGCCGAGGGCTCACCTCCGACATGCTCGGTGCACGGCCACGATGCCGCCGCTGAGGTTGCGCCAGGCGGCACCCCTCCAGCCGGCGCCGGCGATGAGGGACGCCAGCGCGGGCTGGTCCGGCCAAGCCCGGATGGACTCGGCGAGGTAGACGTAGGCCTCGGGGTTGGAGCTGACTGCGCGGGCGGTCGGTGGCAGCGCCCTCATCAGGTATTCGACATACACGGTGCGAAACGGACCCCAGGTCGGGTGGCTGAACTCGCAGACGACCAAGCGACCACCAGGGCGGGTGACGCGCAGCATCTCCACGAGCGCAGCGGAAGTGTCGGAGACGTTGCGCAGCCCGAACGAGATCGTGACGACGTCAAAGGTCGCATCGGCGAACGGCAGGTGGAGTGCATCACCGGCGGTGAACGCCAGGCTCGGTTGGCGCTGCTTGCCGACCCTGAGCATGCCGAGGGAGAAGTCGCAGGGCACAACGACGGCCCCCGCTGCCTCGAAGGGTGCGCTGCTCGTGCCCGTACCAGCCGCGAGATCGAGGACGGACTCACCGGGCTTGGCGTCGACTGCTGCGACGACGGCTCGGCGCCAGAGCCTGGTCTGGCCGAGGGACAAGACGTCGTTGGTCAGGTCATAGCGCTCGGCGACGTCGTCGAACATCGCGGCGACGTCGTGCGGTTGCTTGTCGAGCTGGGCGCGGGTCATCGGCGCTCAGCCTGCCACGCCCCTCGGGGGGCGCCTGGCCGGCTACTTGTTGAAGCTCTGCTTGTTGACCGCGCGATGGTCGTGGCTGGTCGAATCCACACTCGGCTGGGGACCGGTGCCGTTGACCAGGAAGTAGATGGCTGAGCCGAGGAGCGGCAGCACGACGATGACGACGGTCCAGATGACTTTCATCCCGATGCTGGCGCTCGACCGGAAAACCGCCACCAGCGCGAACACCGCAAGGATGAACACGGCGATGCCGAGCAGGCCGAACCCCCACCCAGCGGCCCCGAATGCCTCGAGTCCCATGATGTTCTCCTCCGCGGGCGGTCCGTCCGCCACCTTGTGAGGCTGACGGTACTCGCTTGCGGTCCTGACGGGTGCGAAATCCCGACGCCCCCTACGCTGGTCGGTTGTGAGCACGGCTGCCGCCCATCCCTCCGTGACCGGAGAGCTGCACCACCTCGTGGTGCGCAGCGTCGAGATCGACGACCCGGGTCCCTTGGTGTCGCTGCTACCCGTTGAGGCCCCCCTTGCCTGGATAAGGCACGGAGAGGGGATCGTCGGCTGGGGTCAGTCCGCCAGGCTGGAGATCTCCGGCGAAGACCGCTTTGCCGCCGCATCGGCTTGGTGGGCCGGGCTGGTTGAGCACGCGGTCGTCCGCGACGAGGTGGAGCTGGCCGGCAGCGGGATGGTTGCGTTCACGTCCTTCGCCTTCGATCCTGCCGGGACCGCCACATCGGTGGTGATCGTGCCGTCGGTCGTGGTGGGGCGGCGCGGTGACCGGTGGTTCGTCACCGCTTTCGGAGAGGACGCCTTGCCGGCGATGGGCCCTCCCGTACCCGCCGCGCCCGCCCAGCGTCCTCGTGACGTCGCTTTCGCCGACGGATCGCGGTCGGGTGCTTCGTGGGGCCTCGCGGTGGCCGAAGCCGTACGTCTGATTGGTGAAAGTGCGCTGGAGAAGGTCGTGCTTGCGCGCGACCTCATTGCCGAAGCGGCCGAATCCGTCGACCCGCGGTGGCCACTCGGTCGACTGTCAGCTGACTACGAGGGGTGCTGGACGTTTGCCGTCGACGGGCTGGTCGGGGCGACGCCGGAGATGTTGGTGCGCTTGGAGAAGGGGCTCGTGACCTCACGGGTTCTGGCGGGCACGATCCGGCGCACCGGGGATGACGAGCACGACCTCGCCCTGGCGGCGTCGTTGGCTCGGTCGAGCAAGGATCTGGAGGAACACGAGTACGCGGTGCGGTCGGTGGCGGAGGCGCTTGCACCGCACTGCTTGTCGATGAACGTGCCCGAGGCGCCGTTCGTCCTGCACCTGCCCAACGTCATGCATCTGGCAACCGACGTCGCGGGGGTTCTGGCCGACGGTTCGTCCTTGCTCGATCTGGTGGCCGACCTGCATCCGTCCGCCGCCGTGTGCGGGACCCCGACCGCTGCCGCCATGGAGACGATCCGTGCGCTCGAGGGCATGGACCGCGGGCGCTACGCCGGGCCGGTCGGCTGGTTCGGCGCCGACGGTGACGGTGAGCTCGGAATCGCGCTGCGTTGCGCAGAGGTTGCCGGCTCCCACGTCCGGCTGTTCGCCGGCTGCGGCATCGTGGCTGGCTCCGACCCCGACGCCGAGCTCGCCGAGGCCCAGGCCAAGTTCGTCGCCATGCGCGACGCCCTCACCGCCTGACCACGCCCCTCTGCGCGCCAGCGCCCCCAACGGCCTCCTTGCGTCCGACCCAAGGTGCTCAATAGCCCTCGCTTCGTCGGACTCAAGCGAAAGCGGGTCACCGGGTTGACTAGAGTCGGGTCAGGAATCCGACGCTCCGAATCCAGGGGGGCGCACCCACGATCCACAGGAGGAACCTGCCCATGTCCGAAGACCAGCCCAGCACCGAATCCATCGCCGCGGCAGCCATCAGCGACGGCGCATATACCCTGCTCGTCGCCGACTTCTCCGATCCTGACTTGGCGATGGAGGCCTACGGGGTCCTCGAGGAGATCGAGGACGGTCGTACGGTCGAGATCGAAGGCGTTGTCGTGGTCAGCAAGTCTGAGGACGGCAAGCTCGAGGTGCAGAAGGCCACCGACCACAGCACGAAGTCGGGTCTGAAGTGGGGCGTGGTCGGCGGAGCCGTACTCGGCATCATCTTCCCGCCGTCCATCCTCGGCAGCGCCGCGGTTCTTGGCGCGGCCGGCGCAGCGATCGGCAAGGCCCGCCAGCTCGGCCACAAGAGCACCTTGGCCGACGAGCTCGACGCTGCCATCAGCCCAGGCCACTCCGCCATCGTCGCGATGGTGTCCGACCCCGGTGAGGTAGAGATCCGCAAGGCGCTGGCCAAGGCCGACCGGATCGTCGAGAAGGCTGTCGACGACGTGGTCTCCAAGGACATCAAGGCCATCGCCAAGGAGAGCGACGACTCCGCGAACTAGCGGTTTGGTCGTGGCACCCGGGCCTCGATCACCTGGAGGTCCTCGCGTGGGTCGGTGACGGCCGCCGCGAGCTCTTCCAGGGTCGAGACCCGGGTGTACGGCGTCTGCGAGGCACCGCACAAGGCTGCGAGGTCGGCCCCCGTCGGGGTGCCGAAGATCCGCTCGAACGCACCGGCGTGCTCTGGCGCTCCCTGCTCGAGCAGCCCGAAGATGCCGCCGCCATCGTTGTTGACGACGACGATCGCGAGCTGGGGGCGCACCTCGTGCGGCCCCAGCAACAATCCGTTGCTGTCGTGGAGGAAGGTCAGGTCGCCAATCAGAGCGGCCGCCGGTCCACCACCCTCGGCCTGCCAGGCGAGGGCGGCGCCGATCGCAGTCGAGACCGTGCCGTCGATGCCCGCGGCGCCGCGGTTGGCAAGCACCGTGACGCCCTCGCGCGCAGTCGCGTGCCTGAGGTCGCGAGCCGGCAGCGAGGATCCGACCACGAGCAGCGACCCAGGGGCCAGCGCTGCGTGCAGGGCAGCTGCAACACCGGGGCCGGACCACGGGTCGGCCTCAGCTGCTCGGGCAACCTCTGCTGCGTCAGCCGTACGCCAGTGTTCCACCCAACTTGGGTCGACCGGCTTGTGGTCGCCTGGCTCGGGCACGGCCGTGAGGATCCTGCTCGATGTGCGTGGGGCGTCGGCCCAGCGTGCTGTGGGCGTCGCCGTGACAACGTCGATCTCGGAGTCGGCAAGCAGCCCAAGAACGCGCCGATCGAGGGTCGGGCGGCCGACGACAAGGACGCGGTCGGGGCGGCGGCCGGGAGCTTCTTCGAAGTCGAGGAGCAGGTGGCCGAGGGTCAAGGAGTTGGGGCCGGTACGGGCGTTGCCGCTCGGCTCGGACAGGACCGGCCAGCCTCTCGACTCGGCGAGTCGTACGGCCCGAAGTCCCCATTCCGGGGGGGCGTCTCCGACAACGACCAGGGTCCGGTCGGGCCAACCGTCGGTGGTCTCCGGGTGGAAGGGGCTTTGGGTGGTCGCTGTCCAGGGTGCGTCAGCTGGCCGACCGTGGAGTGTCGCCCCCAGCGCTTGATCGCTGGAAGTTTCCGCCGGGTCCGGGGTGAGCGGAGCGGCGAACGGGATGTTCAGGTGGACCGGGCCGGGATCGTGGGTGAGGGCGCCTCGGGCCGCGACCAGCGCCCGGCAGACCAGCCCGCGCACATACCCGTTCAGAGCGGAGTCGTTGCGTCCGACCAACTGCGCGCTATAGCCCACAGTTGGTCGGACGCTGCGCGCCGATCCGGGGACGCCGAGCTCGTGGAAGAGCCGGACCGCGGAGCCGTACAGCTTGAGCTGGTCGACGGTCTGGTTGGCGCCGGTGCCGCGGAGCTCCGGGGGCCGGTCGGCGGTCAGGACCACCAGGGGAACGCCCGACTCCGACGCCTCGAGCACCGCCGGGTGGAGGTTGGCCGCGGCGGTGCCGCTCGTCGTCACCACCGGCACCGGCTGCCCCGATGCCTTGGCCAGGCCGAGCGCCAGGAAACCCGCGGAGCGCTCGTCGATGCGCACGTGCAACCGCAGGTGGCCCGCCGCGTCGGCGGCGTGCAGGGCGAAGGCGAGCGGCGCGGAGCGGGAACCGGGTGAGAGTACGGCTTCGCGCACGCCGTTCCTGACCAGCTCGTCGACCAGCACGCTGGCCACCGCCGTCGAGGGGTTCATGCCAGCGCCGCCACGGACTTGATCCTGCCCGACCAACGCTCCTGCGTCGCGGCGTCGGCCGCAACAGCCGCCAACCGCAGGGGGTCGGGCACGCACGCGGCCACGTCGAGAGCGCCGTCGACGGGCAGGAAGGGGGCGGTCGTGACGTCCTGGGTGAGCAGCTGAACCGTGGCCAGGCCGCAGGCATAAGGGAGCTCGGGCAGCGACGCTGCGAGCGCGACGCCCATGGCGATCCCCACCGACGTCTCGAGGGCGGAGGACACCACGATCGGGAGGCCGATCTCCTCGGCGATCCGAAGGCATGCCCGGACCCCTCCAAGTGGCTGCACCTTGAGGACGGCGATGTCGGCCGCGTCGAGGTCGACAACCCGGAACGGGTCCTCGGCGCGCCGGATGGACTCGTCGGCGGCGATCGGGACGTCGACCCGGCGCCGTACATCGGCCAACCCTTCGACCGTCGCGCAGGGCTGCTCGACGTACTCGAGGCCGTCAGCCGCCTTGTCGAGCGCGCGGATCGCGTCGATGGCCGACTCGACCGGCCACGCGCCGTTGGCGTCGACACGGAGCATGCCGGTGGGGCCGAGAGCGTCGCGTACGGCTTCGACGCGGGCGAGGTCGTCGCCAAGGGCCTGGCCAGGCTCGGCGACCTTGACCTTGGCGGTGGTGCAGCCACCCGAGGCACGGACAATGGCTGCGGCCTGCTCGGGGCCGACCGCGGGGACGGTGACGTTGACGGGGATGCGGTCGCGCAGGGCCGGTGGGAATCCGACGTCGGCCGCCTCACGCGCGGCCCTCCACCACGACAGCGCCTCGCGGTCGCCGTACTCCAAGAACGGGGAGAACTCACCCCAGCCCGCGTCTCCATGGATGAGCGCGCCCTCGCGGACGTCGATGCCGCGGAAGCGCGAGCTCAGGGGGATGGCGAAGACCGGGGGCACGGCGCCATCCTCACCTATGCGGCCACCGCCGCCACTGCCGCGGCTTGGCTGGCGGCGCTCTATCCTCACGGGCGTGGCCGTCTCGGAGATCTTCGACCCCTCAGTCTGGCGCGACGTAGCGGGCTTCGAGGAGCTGACCGACGTCACCTACCACCGACAGGTCCTCGACGGGGTGGACCAGCCGACTGTGCGGATCGCGTTCGACCGGCCGGAGGTGCGCAACGCATTTCGGCCGCACACGGTGGACGAGCTCTACCGCGCCCTCGACCACGCCCGGATGACGCCATCGGTGGGCGTCGTGCTGCTGACCGGGAACGGGCCATCGCCCAAGGACGGCGGTTGGGCGTTCTGCTCCGGTGGCGACCAGCGGATCCGGGGGCGGTCTGGCTACCAGTACGCCTCAGGGGACGGGGCCGACTCCGTCGATGCGGCTCGCGGCGGGCGGCTGCACATCCTGGAGGTACAGCGGCTGATCAGGTTCATGCCCAAGGTCGTTGTTGCTGTCGTGCCGGGGTGGGCTGCTGGGGGCGGACACTCGCTGCATGTGGTGTGCGACCTGACGATCGCGTCGGCGGAGCACGCGCGGTTCAAGCAGACCGATGCCGACGTGGGGTCCTTCGACGGCGGGTACGGCTCCGCCTACCTGGCCCGTCAAGTCGGGCAGAAGTTCGCCCGGGAGATCTTCTTCCTGGGGTTGGAGTACTCCGCCGATGACGCCCTTCGGATGGGGATGGTCAACCGTGTGGTGCCGCACGCGGAGCTGGAGTCCGCTGCCCTGGAGTGGGCCGCGCGGATCAACGGCAAGTCGCCACAGGCGCAGCGGATGCTGAAGTTCGCCTTCAACCTGCTCGACGACGGGCTCGTGGGTCAGCAGGTGTTTGCGGGCGAGGCCACGCGCCTGGCGTACATGACCGATGAGGCCGTCGAGGGCCGGGACGCCTTCCTGGAGAAGCGCGACCCCGACTGGTCGCCGTACCCCCACTACTTCTGACGCCGAACAACCCCAGCCGAACTTCACCAGGAAGAGGGGGCGGGGATCGCGCGCGAGGTCAGCCAACGATCGAGTGCGAGACCGTCTTCTTCTTGCCGAGGAAGAAGATCCCCGGGACGGTCTCGAAGCCGTCGCTCGGGTTGCGTTTCAGGGTCGACCAGTCGATCGCCAGCGTGCCGGAACGGTCGTTGCTGACGTAGAAGATCGCGCCGCCGCCCTCGTTGGCATGGTTGTCGGTGATCGTGGACCCCGCGATGTGCAGCCGGAACTTGTTGCCGTCGTTGTAGATCGCACCGCCAGACCCACCACCGGATGTCCCCGGCCTCGAGGGATTGGCGCCGTGGCCGACCGCCTTGTTGTCGGTGAACACGCTGTTGTAGATCTGCCAACTCACACCGATGCTCGACAGAGCGCCGCCGTTGCTGCAGACGCCGCGCGTGAAGGTGCTGTGAGTCACGTAGACCGGCAGGTCATGGTGCTGGTCCAGCACCCGCACCGCGGCACCTCCCAGGTCCGGACCGAGTCGATCGCAGCGGTTGCGGGAAAACGTCGAGTTGACGATCTTCAGCCGACCGCCGCGGACGAAGATCGCCCCGCCACCGCCGCCGTCATACGTCCTGCCGGTTGCGTCGCCGTCGACCAGGCGGAGGTTCTGCACCACCAGCCTTGGCCTGGCCTGGTCGTTGCAGTGGCTGGTGGTCCACGTCTGCTTGGGGTCGCAGGTGTTCATGTAGAGGATGCGCCGCTTCCCGGCCCCGCTCAGCGTGACCAGGCCCTGCCCGTCGAGAACCACTCGCTTGCTCGTGTTGACCACCTTCGCGGTCTTCTTCAGCTTGATGGTCACGGGGTCGGGACCACACCGGAAGCGGATGACCCCGCCCTTGCGCACCGCATTCACGACGGCCTTGGAGGTGCAGCTGCCGGGAGTCCCCTTGCCGACCCAGCGAGTCGGCTTGGAGGTGTCGACCGCCCTCCCGTCCACCGGCACCCGAACGTGCTCGGCACCCTTGCTTGCCGCGGCCTGGGTCGGGCTCGCGACCAGGCCCGTCGCCACCAGGGACATTGCCGCCAGGCAGCCCAATGTGGCAGCGGCGACGTACCGACGGCCCGGGTGCATGCGTCTCAGGGTGACTGAGCGCATCCGATTGGTCCACATCCGACACGACAATCACCGGTTCGGCCGAACCGGTGGCGGCCGCAACCCACACCAGCCGATCGGGATCAGTCGAAGGCCCCCCAGGGTCGGTCGGCCAGGAACATCCGCACGCCGTACGGCACCGAGGGTGCGAACTCCGCCCGGCGCTCCACGGGCAAGCCGGCGAGGAACCGCCACCAGGCCAGCGCGCGGGCAAGGGTTCCGGTCCGCCGGGCCAGGTCGGCGACCGCGATCAGGTCGGTACGGCTGCCGTAGCCGGCCCACCCCTCGAGGTAGGCGTCGCGCAGCCGTAGGACGTCAGCACCGGCGGGCGCGAGATGAAGCTTGTAGGCCGCCGCCCGCAACGTGACCACCAACGTATGGAACGGGTGCGCGATGCAGCCGTCGCCCCAGTCGAAGAGCACCAGCCGGTCGCCGTCCACGAGCACGTTGCCGTCGTGCAGGTCATCGTGCTGCACGCTGTCGGGGATCCCGGCGAACGCCAGCTCGGAGCACAGCCGCTCGAGCTCGACGACGCCCGAGTCGCGGAAGACCTCGAGCTCGGCGACGGTCAGCGCCTCCTCGGTGGCCTCCAGGAGCACGGCTTCGTCGCGCGCCAGCCCGCGCGCCTGCTCCGGCAGCAGGAGGGTGCGATGGTCCGGGACGCCCGCCGCCAGCAGCTGGCCGGCGAACGGCACCGCCTCGACCTGGAGGGTGGCGTATTCGGGCAGGATGCGCTCCCAGTACGGCAGCTGATCGCGTCCAGACGCGCGCTCGCGCAGCTTCATGCCCGCGTCCCAGGTCAACAGCCACCCCCGGTCGGGGTCCGTGGCGATCGCCCGCGCCATCAGCTCCGGCCGAAGTCCCGCGAGCACCGGCAGGAGGGCCAGTTCGGGGGCGAAGGTCGGCAGGCACGCCTTGAACCACACGACGCCGCCGGTCGTGGGGATCCGCAGGGCGGTGGCCCAGATGTAGACGTGCGGCTGCTCGATCGTTCCGTCGACCGCGAGGCCCAGCTCGGCGAGGCGTGCGTCGACCCAGCTGCGAACCTCACGGTGCCAGCTGGGGTCGCTCCAGTCCGCCGGGCCGGACCCGGGGGCGACCCGCCCACGGTCGGCCAGCCCCGGATCTGTCGCCGGAGCTGCGTCCCCGCTCATGAAACTTCCTTACGTCCGACTAAGTGCGCCCTATAACCCTCACTTCCTCGGACGCAAGGTAGGGGCGGGCGGAGCAGAGGCATCAGCGTGGCCACGTCAGTTGATGCCGGGGCCGACGGTGGCGTCGAGGGCGTCCTGCACGGCCGGCTCGCCGGAACGCTCGACGTCACCCAGAGTCGGCCGCTTCCACAGCCAGCAGTTGAGGTCCTCGGCGCTCCCGCGCACCTCGGCATCGACGGCGCCGCCCCCATCGACAGCCGCGATCCGCATGTCCGGCTCGTCCTCGTAGGAAGCGTCACCATCTGGCGAGGTCCCGGTGAAGCGCCCCAAGGCAGCCACCCAGGTCTGGCCGGTGTCGGTGGTGGCGAGCCGCACCACGTGCCCGGGCGTGGGCGTGAAGGTCCCCCAGCCCGGCTCGCCGCCGTACATGACCCGCAGCGCCTCATCGACCCCGTCGGCACACAGGTCACGGTCCATCGCAGTGCGCGCGCCGGCCGTCAGCTCGGCATCGAGGCGGTGGATGAGCGCCTCGTGCGCCTGCCGCCGCCGGACGAAGCCGATCGTGTGATCGTCGGCCCAGGTCCAGACACCGGTCTCGGGCGAGGTGGTGGTGAGTACGTCTCCGAGCTCGGCGCTCACCTCGTCGTACCACTGGCGCAGGCCGGTGCGGTCGACTGGCCGCTCCGGCTTGGCCTCCCCGGCCGCCGCTGGGTCTTGCAGGCGCTGCCGGGCGATGTAGCCCCAGAAGAACTGCACCTCGGCGAGGTGCCAGAGCAGGTCGTCGGCATCCCAGTCGGGGCAGGTGGGCACCCGGTCGCTTGGCTGCGTGGCGTCGATGGCTTCGGCGAAGCGCCGCGACTCGCGGGCGAGGTGGTCGAGGTAGTCAAGAGGCATGCGGGCAACCTAGCGCCACGCCCCCGGTGGGCCGTACTCCATTTCCGCAGCGCTCCTCGGCACCGCCCGAGAGGGCCTCGGCAAGGTGGTCACAGGTGGCCTGCCACGCACCTGAGATGTCCGAAGGGTCGACCACGTCCGCCGGTGCCGGGCCAGCCCGCCTACCCTTGCGCTCGAGATGACTCGCGAGCTGCTGGCGGTGCCCACCCCCGCCGACCCGTCGGTCGCCGAAGTCCTCCTCCCGGTCCTCGCGGCCGCGCTCGACGGCAACGGCCCGGCGCTCCTCCCCCTGCCGACGGATGGGCAGGGTTTCGCGCCCCACGGGGAGTACGTCGCCGACGAGGTCGCCGTCGTGCTGGCCACCTCCGGGTCGAGCGGGGTACCCAAGGGGGTCCTCCTCAGCCGGCGGGCTCTCACCTGGGCTGCCGACGCCCTGCACGAGCGGCTCGGAGGCTCGGGTACGTGGCTGCTCGTGCTGCCCGCGTGGCACATCGGCGGGCTTCAGGTGCTCACCCGGTCCATCCAGGCCGGCACCACACCGCTCGCCATGGACCTCAGCGCACCCTTCACCGCGCAGACCTTCACCCGGGCGACAGCCGAGATCCGAGAACGCGCGGCCGGCGGGAGGACGTACGCCTCGATCGTTCCCACCCAGCTGGCCCGAATCCTCGACGGTGGCGACGGCGCGATCGCAGCGCTCGCGCGCTATGACGCGGTCCTGGTCGGCGCGGCCGCGACGCCACCAGACCTCGCCGCCAGGGCGCGCGACTGCGGCGCCAACATCCTGCTGTCCTACGGCATGAGCGAGACCTCAGGCGGCTGCGCCTACGACGGCCACCCGCTCGAGGGCGTTGACATCAGGCTCCGCGCAGGCGACGACCGGATCCTCGTACGCGGGCCAAGCCTTTTCGACGGCTACCACCAGCGCCCCGACCTCACCGCCGAGGCGCTCGACGACGGCTGGCTGGTCACCAACGACATCGGGCGCTGGGACGATGGCCACCTGACCGTCCTCGGCCGCGCCGACGACGTGATCGTCAGCGGCGGCGAGAACGTCTCACCACTGGCCGTCGCCGACGCCCTGCGCGCCTGCCCCGACGTGCGCGACGCCGCGGTGATCAGCGTGCCGGATGCGGAGTGGGGCCAGGCGGTGGTGGCGTACGTCGTCCCGACCGACCCCGGCGGCTCTGTCGATGCGGACAGCGCCCGCGAGCACGTGCGCGCCGCCCTCGGCCGGGCCGCAGTACCCAAGCGCATCGAGACCGTGGACGCGCTACCCATGCTGGCCAGCGGCAAGGTCGACCGGGCCGCGCTGACCCGGCGCACGGCAGCGAAAACGAAGGCCTGAGCGGATGGCGACGGTCGGTCAGTGGGTCGAGGGCGCGCGCCCGCGAACGTTGCCCGCCGCCTTCGCCCCGGTGATCGCCGGCACCGGCGTGGCCGCGTTCTCCGACTCGGTTATCTGGGGGCGCGCGGCGCTGTGCCTGGTGGTCGCGGTCGCGCTGCAGGTGGCCGTCAACTACGCCAACGACTACAGCGACGGCGTCCGGGGCACGGACGCCGCCCGGGTCGGCCCGCTGCGGCTGGTCGGCTCGGGTGCGGCCACCCCTGCCGCGGTGAAGCGAGCAGCGTTCGCGGCGTTCGGCATCGCCGCACTAGCCGGGCTCGCCCTCGCAGCGATGACCAGCTGGTGGCTGGTCGCCGTCGGCGCGCTGGCGATCCTGGCCGCGTGGGGCTACACCGGCGGGCCAAGGCCGTACGGCTACGCGGGCCTCGGCGAACTGTTCGTCTTCGTGTTCTTCGGGTTGGTCGCCGTGGGCGGCACCGCCTACGTGCAGATCGGTTCGGTGACCTGGATGGCGCTCGCGGTAGCCGTACCCATCGGCGCACTCGCCTGCGCGATCCTGGTCGCCAACAACCTGCGCGACCTCCCCCGCGACGCCGAGGCCGGCAAGCACACGCTCGCGGTGAAGCTCGGCGATGCCCCGACGCGGATGCTCTACGCCGGGCTCATGCTGCTGCCGTACGTCGTCCCGATCGGCCTCGCCCTCGCCGGCTCACCGTGGTCGCTGCTCGCTCTCGGGGCGCTGCCCCTGTCGCTGCGCCAGACCCAGCGGGTCATCGCCGGCGCCTCGGGTCCGGCGCTGATCCCGGTGCTCAAGGCCACCGGCTTGACCGAGCTCCTCTACGCCATCCTGCTGGCGGTCGGCCTCGCCCTCTGACCGCCGATCAGGTCGGGATGGTGCGGTTCACGCGCAGGAAGGTCGGGCGCCACCCGACGCCCTCGACGGCGAAACAGGCAGCCAGCTCGTCCCTCACCGCCGACGGTTCGGCGTAGATGGGGTCGAGGAGCGGCTCGTGGCTTCGGTGACGGCGATGCCGCTGCGCCAGCAGGTCAGCCGCGTCGACGAGGTGGTCCTCCCCCAAAGGGCACGACTTCCAGACGAGATATGGGCGAGGAGCCTAGCTATCGATGAGTTCCTGGCCCACCGTTTGCTCGCCGCTCCGGCTGGTCTGCCTCAAGGCATCACCCGAGCGAAGATGGCGTCGATCTCCGCGCGGTCGGCTGTCGTCCAGGCTGCGTCGCGGAGGCGGTCCCACTCCTGCTGCAGGAGCGCGAAGGTGCGGTCCTCGATCCCTTCGTCGATCCACTGAGGCATGGAGGTCGGATACGTCATGGCACTCCTCCCGTTGTCGATCTCGGTCGTTCTGAAGGCTAGGTCTCCTGTGTGAACGACTGATCACGCCGAGATGACACCCGCAAGAAGTTCACTGTGGGTGCCAGCCGCTTGGAAAGCAGGAACATCTCGCGAGGGTGACCGGACCGTTGGTAGCCGCGCGGCCGCGAGGAAAGCGCGACTGCTGCGCACGCGAAGCGACGTACCTGCATCTCCTGCGCCACCCTCCAAGGTCATTCCACTGAACGGAACGTTGTTCACGTCAGTAGAGCACTGGGCACGCAACCTCGCGGCGCGCTCGGGCACAGGGAGACCCCTTACGTCGGCTATCCGGTCATGCCCGGCTTGGCCACGCCGAGAGTGGCGATCACGAGGATGAGCAGCCAGATCGTGAGGACGTACGGCACCGAGCCCTGGATCGCGCGGCGCATGGTGCGCTCGACCTCGCGGGTCGAACCTGTGGTGACCAGGGCGTCGAAGGCCGGGCCGAAGGGGCGCAGCCGGAAACGGATCAGCACCCCGCACAGCATCGCCACGGCGTAGAGAGCGACCTTGCCGCCGAGCCACTTGGGGTTCGTCGTGACGCCGAAAGGTTCGGTCGCGACCACGGTGTAGATCCCCACCGTGAGCAGCGTGACGATCAGTCCGAGACGCAGCAGCAGGTCGACGTTCTTGATCCGCACGCCAACAGCCGTGCCGGTGTAGTGGTGGTCGGCGAGCACCAGACCGAGCCAAGCCAGCGCGAACACCCAGACGCCGATGACCGGAAGCCCCTTGAACCGCTCGCCGTACTCACTGGCCGCCATCAGCGATACGCCGCTCGGCAAGAACAGCACCAGGCAGATCCGCGGCACCATGTCGACCCACGCCATGATCCGGAGAGCGGTCACCCGACTCTCGACGGCGAGCTGCGGCTTGAGCACATAGCGGCTGGAGTAGAAGACCCCGAGGTCGGCGCCCAGCCAATACGCCATCAGCACCAGGTGCAGCAAGATCAAGGCGTCAAGCAGGGACACGTACGGCTCCGCGCGGCAGTGGGCTCGAGTCGGAACGACGTTCCGAGGTGGACGAGGGACGCTACCCGATGCTCAGGGCCTTCTTCCGCCGTTGTCTGTGAAAAGGCGCCGAAAGGAAGCGTTCTCGGGCCGAAGGAATGAGTACTTTCGGCGCCTTCTGCCGAAGGCGCCGAGCGACTAGGCCGGTGCTGGGCCCTCCGCGTCGCGTTCGGCCTCAGCCAGGGCCTCGGCGCGCTCGTCCTCCAGACGGTTGGCCTCCTCCATCTTCGTGGAGATCCGCTCGGCCCGCTCCTGCACCTCGAGAGCGAGCTTGTCGCGCAGCTTCACGAGCGCGAAGTACGACACGAGCAGGCTCACCACGAACGCGAGCACCACGAGCAGGATGCCGCGGGCACCGGCGACGTACAGCACACCGAAGGCCACCGCGAGGATCGCGAGGCGGGCAAGGGTGTAGACCCAGAAGGTTCGCATGACCCCCTCAGAGTACGTCGCACGCGAAATCGACATACCCTCGAAGGGTGAGTCGCATCCTGCCGTTGGTCCTCATCCTGGGGTTCACCATTTTCTGTCTGGTGGACTGCACGCAGGCCCCGGCGGAAAAGGTCAAGGGCATTCCCCGGATCATGTGGCTCATCGTCATCGTGCTGCTGCCCCTCGTGGGCGGCGTCGTTTGGCTGCTCGCCGCGCACATGCCCGACCCCGGCCGCGATGGGAACGGTGGCGGCGGGGGTGGTCGCGGCGGTTTCGGTGGCTCGGGTGGCCCCGGAGGCCGGGGCTCCAGCCGTCCGACCCGCGCCCCGGACGACGACGACGACTTCCTGCGCGGCCTTCGCTGACAGCCGTACCCCCGCATTGGGGTAATTGGTAGCGGCTCGAGCCGCGACGAATGACCCCAATCCGAGGGGGGTCAGACGCCGGAGTATGAGTGCAGGCCGGTGATGAAGAGGTTGACGCCGAAATAGTTGAACATCAGGCAGCCGAAGCCGGCGATGGCGATCCACGAGGAGCCGCGCGCCTTCCAGCCGGCCGTGGCGCGGGCATGCAGGTAGGCCGCGTAGACCACCCAGGTGATGAATGCCCACGTCTCCTTGGGGTCCCAGCCCCAGTAGCGGCCCCACGCGTTCTCCGCCCAGATCGCACCCGCGATGACCGCGAAGGTCCACAAGGGGAAGGTGAACGCGTTGATCCGGTAGGCCAGCCGGTCCATGGCCGCGGCGTCGGGAAGCAACCGGGAGAGGGCGCCCTCGGCGACCTCTTCACCGGCCTCGGCAGCGGCGACCATCCGCCGATCCGAGCGATCCTTCACCAAGAACAGCGCGGATAGCAACGCACCCAGAGCGAAGGCGCCGGTCGCGATCATCGCGGCCATCACGTGCACCACGAGCCAACCCGACTGCAGCGCGGGCACCAGCGCAGCGGCGTCGACGTAGAGCACTGTCACCGACAAGCCGAGCGCCAGCAGGACGCACGGGATCACGAAGACCCCGAGGACCTGCCGCCTTCTATCGCGCAGCGCCACGACCAGGAACGCCCCCGCCACGACCGTCGAAGTCGTCAAGGTGAACTCGTGCATGTTGCCCCATGGCACCCGCTGCGCCGCGACCGCGCGCGCGATGACCGCACCGAGCTGCAGCAAGAACGCCAAGCAGGTCAGAGCGGTCGCGATGCCGGCGGCCTTGCGCCCAGGGAACTCGTTGAGGCCGGGCGCAGGGTCGAGTACCGGCTCCGCAGCCGTGCCGCTGCCGCCCTCGCCGGGCGTCTGGGTCGCTGCCGTCGCCGCGCTCTGTGCGGCCGCCGTCGCACGATCTGAACCCACGCCCGCCAAAACCGGTTCCGGCGCCTTGCGGTCAGCCCGCGCCCCGATGGTGGACGCAGCTGCGGCTGCATAGCCGATGAAGGCTGCCGTGTAGACGCCGATCGCGGAGTAGGCCAGCTCAAGGCTCAACTTGGCCATGGACTCGTCGACCACGCTCAGTCCTCTCCTCGCTGACCCACTGGCTCGTTCTGCACGTTGTGCACGTTCCGCTCGCCGCGCTCATCCTGCTCGTCGTTGCCGTCCCCCGGCTCGGGCGGCGCGAGTCCGGGGACGGCCACCGACTCCGGAGGCCGTACCGAACCGGGCCGATCGAGCAGCACGGTCGACAAGGCGTCGACGTCGTCCTCGACCCGTCCACCTTCGGTCTTGGACAACCCCGCCACCTCGACCACCGTAGCCCCGCCCGGGCCGACCTTCGCGCGGACCCAGACCCGGCGGCGACGTACGAACAACGACACCAGCAAACCGCCGATCGCACCCACGGCTCCGGCCAGCGCCAGTCCTTTGCCGGGGTCGTGAGCTACCTGAAAGGTTGCCCACTCCTGCAGGCCGGTGAAGGTGACCGTACCGAGGCCGTCGGGGAGGGTGTAGGTGTCGCCGACCTTCAGCGGCATCACCAACGGGATCCCGTCGGTGGGCTTGGACTTCACGGCGGTCAACCCGTCGGTGTCGAGGCTGTAGACCGACCGTGCGACGCCGTCATCGAGGTGCAGGTCGCCGCTCCAGGCGTTGAGATAGGCCTCGGGGTTCTCTGCGCCAGGGAAGTAGGACGCGGGGCCACCGCCCGGGACCACCGTCGGGAAGAAGAACCCGGTGAAGGCCAACTGCTCGGGCCGAGCGTCGGGCACCTTGACGACGCACGACGAGGAGAAGTTGCCGTCCTGCGGGATGCACGGCACCGGCTGGTCGAGAACCACCTTCCCGCGACCGTCCGTCACGGTGAAGACCGGGGCGTAGCCGTGCCCGACGAGGAAGACCTTGAAGCCGTCGACGTTCAGCGGCGCGTTGACCTGCACCGTGTCCGACCACGGCGTCGCGCCGGGCTGGTCGACCACCGACAGCTGCGCCTCGAAAGTGCGGGCGGCACCGGTCTGCACCGGTCCTGCTTCATAGGTCGCCCGGAAGTCGTCAAGGGTGAACGAGAACGGCGGCAGGTTGGCCAGGTTGTAGGCCCGCCCGGGGGTGATCTGGTCGTACTGCGTCACCGTGTTTGCGAAGCCGTCGCCTTCCACGACCAGAGCGATTCCCTTGACGCCACCGAGAGATCCGATCGCTACACCGATGAGGAGCACCACGAGCGAGAGGTGGAAGATCAGGTTCCCGGTCTCACGAAGGTAGCCCTTCTCGGCAGCGACCCAGCCCTCGCCGTCCACGACGCGAAACCTGGTGCCGCGCAGCGATTGGCTGGCCCGTTCGAGCACAGCCTGCGGCGGCTCCGAGCTCGCGAAGTAGCGTGACACCGGCAGCCGCATGAGATTGCGGGGCGCCGGAGGCGGAGCACCGCGCATCGCCCGGAAGTGCTGAAGCGATCGCGGCAGGACGCAGCCGACCAACGACACGAAGAGCAAGAGGTACGTCGCCGCGAACCACGGCGTCGCATATACGTCGAAGGCTCCGACGCGGTCCAGCCACGGGGAGATCCCGGGATGGGCCGCGCGGTAGTTGCTGACCTCCACCGGGTTGACGCCGCGCTGCGGGAACAACGACCCGGGGATCGCGGCCAGTGCCAGGAGGAACAGCAAGAACAGCGCCGTACGCATCGAGGTCAGCTGGCGCCATGTCCAGCGAGCCATCTCCAGCGGGCCGAGCGCCGGCGGACGTACGGGCTCCGCAACCGTCGCCATCTAGAACGCCACCTGGAAGTTGGCTGCCCACACCCGCATCTGCACGGCCAGGTCGCTCCAGATTCCGGTCACCAGCAAGATCCCCAGGACGACGAGCATCGCTCCGCCGAAGCCCATGATGAACGCGTAGTGGCGCTTGACCCACGCCATCCCCCCGGCGGCCCGCCGGAACGCGACGGCGACGAGGATGAACGGCAGGCCGAGGCCGAGGCAGTAGAAGACCATGAGCAGGGCACCGCGCCAGGCCGAAGCCTCATTGAGGGCCAGCGCCTGTACGGCGGCCAGCGTCGGGCCGATGCACGGAGTCCAGCCGAGGCCGAACAGCACACCCAGCAGCGGCGCACCCAGCAGCCCGATCGTCGGCATCCGGTGGAAGCGCCACTCCCGCGACGTCCAGGGCAGCCAGCCGAGGAACGCCAGACCCAAGACGATGGTCAGCACGCCGAGGACGCGGGTGATCTGGGTCTGATACTCGATGAGCAGCGAGCCGAGCGACCCCGCCAGCGCCCCCAGGCTGACGAAGACAGCCGTGAACCCGAGGACGAACAGCACGCTGCCGGCGACCAGCCGACCTCGCTTGCTGTCGGCGAGGTCGGCCCCGACGAGTCCTGTGGCGTAGGAGACGTAGCCCGGAACGAGCGGCAAGACGCAGGGGCTGAGGAAAGAGATGAGTCCGGCCAGGACGGCGATCGGTGCGGCGAGCAGGAGTGACCCGTTGACAACCGTGTCCGCCGGCGCGGTGATCACGAGCAGCTCATCGAGTGATCACCCTTGAGGGGCTGGCGACCCTGAGGGCTGCTCCGCCACGACCGAGCTGACCAGGCTCCGTAGCGTCCCCTCGGTGACCTCGCCGATCACGCGCGCCGCAACCCGACCCTCCCGGTCGAGCACCAGGGTGGAGGGGATTGCCTGGGGGTTGATGGTTCCCCGGAACGCCAGCAGCAGCACCCCGTCCGGGTCGACGATGTTGGGGTAGGTCGAGCCGATGTTGTCGATGAATGCCGAGGCGGCCGCATCGCTGTCGCGGGTGTCGATCCCCACGAACGCGACGTCGCTGTCGGGCTTGGGCGCGAGGTCGTCGCTCACCTTCTTCAGGACCGGCGCTTCCTTGCGGCACGGTGGGCACCACGAGCCCCACACATTGACGACCACGACCTGTCCTCGCAGGTCGGCGAGGTCGAGGTCGGCGCTGTCCAGGGTTGCACCCTTGAGCTCGATCGGGTTGCCGCGGTCGGCGGGTGCCAGTTCGGTGATGGTGCCGTCCCCGCCGACGTAGTTCTGCTCCGGCTGGCCCTGATCGACAGGAGTTCCTGCGCCAGCGGCAGACGTACACCCCGTCAGGCTGGCCACAGCAAGCAGTGCGGCGACGGTGACAGCCGGAATGGGGAGTTTCAGTGTCGTTGGAGCAACGGCAAGCTTCCCCATTGCGGTCAGGCGCCGGCCTGGAAGCGGCGCGTCGAAGCCGCGGGGAGCAGCGCTTTGGCCGGCTCGGCGTAGGTCACAGCGACGATGCGGTCGGCCTCGTAGGTGAAGGACGTCACCGACGCGAGGGTGCACTGCCGCTTGCGGGGGTCATGCCACAGCCGGCGACCCTCCACCGCCGATCGGGTCGTCCAGACGGGCAGCTGATGGCTGACGAGTACGGCTTCGTGGCCTCGAGCCGCGTCGCGCGCAGCGGCCATGGCCGCCTTCATCCGGGCGGCCTGCTCGACGTATGGCTCGCCCCAGGACGGGGTCAGCGGGTTGCGCAGGTGCGGCCAGTGGCGGGGGTGCTTGAGCGAACCGTCACCGACACCAAACTGCAAGCCCTGGAAGTAGTTCTCCGCCTCGATGAGCCGCGGATCGGTGACGATCGGCAGGTCGTGGGCCGCAGCGATCGGCTGCGCGGTCTCCTGGGCTCGCTCCAACGGCGAGGCGCCGACAAAGGTCACGTCCTCGCCGGCGAAGTAGTCGGCGACGACCTCCGCCATCTGCCGACCGAGTTCGGACAGGTGGTAGCCCGGCAGCCGGCCGTACAAGATCTTCTCGGGGTTGTGCACCTCGCCGTGGCGCACGAGGTGAACGACCGTCACGTCGTCGTCGGCGTCGGTCACGAACCTCCCTCCGGTCGGCGTTGGTCAGCCTCAGCCGCAGCACGAGCAGCCGCAGGGAGCGCGTCGGCCACCCGCTCGAGGGCGACGTCATCGTGAGCGGCCGACACGAACCAGGCCTCAAAGGCGCTGGGTGGCAAGGAGACTCCCTGGGCGAGCATCGAGTGGAAGAACGGCCCGAACCGGTGGGCGGCTTGTGTCTTGGCCGTGGCGTAGTCGGTGACCGCAGGGGTCTCCACAGGATCGACGAAGAAGATGCTGAACAGGTTCCCGGCCTGCTGCAGCAGGTGTGGGACCCCCTCCTTGGTCAGCGCCTCGCTCGCGAGCCGCCCGACCTCGGCCGCCACATGGTCGACAACGGCGTAGACCTCGTCGGTGCAGTGCCGAAGCGTCGTGACACCGGCAAGGGTCGCAAGCGGGTTCCCTGACAGCGTGCCCGCTTGGTAGACCGGGCCCTGCGGCGCTAGGTGCGCCATCACGTCGGCCCGGCCTCCGAAGGCCGCCGCCGGGAGACCGCCCCCCATCACCTTGCCGAACGTGATCAGGTCAGGGCGGACGCCTTCGAGGCCGTACCACCCGCTGCGGCTGACCCGAAAGCCGGTCATCACCTCATCACTGATGAACAGTGAGCCGTGCGTGCGGCACAGGTCAGCGAGTCCCTGGTTGAAGCCGGGCAGCGGAGGAACGACCCCCATGTTGGCAGCGGCAGCCTCGGTGATGACGCACGCGATCTGGTCGCCGTGCTCGGCGAATGCCCGAGTAACCGCGGCCAGGTCGTTGTAGGGCAAGACGATCGTGTCGGCGGCGCTTGCGCCGGTGACGCCGGGGGTGTCGGGGAGGGCGAGGGTCGCGACGCCGGAACCTGCCGCGGCGAGCAGGGCGTCGACATGGCCGTGGTAGCAGCCGGCGAACTTCACCACCTTGGACCGGCCGGTGAAACCTCGTGCCAGCCGGATGGCCGACATCGTGGCCTCGGTGCCGGAGCTGACGAAACGCACCTGCTCGACCGGGTCGACGCGGGACACGATCTCCTCAGCGAGCTCGACCTCGAAGCGACCGGGTGCGCCGTACGTCGTCCCGAGCGCAACCTGCTCGGTCAGCGCCTCGACGACTGCCGGGTGGGCGTGGCCGAGGATGAGCGGCCCCCAGGAGCACACCAGGTCGACGTAGTCGTTGCCGTCCTCGTCCATCACGTAGGGCCCCACGCCCGAAGCCATGAACCTCGGGGTGCCCCCCACCGCCTTGAACGCGCGGACCGGGGAGTTCACGCCTCCGGGGGTGACGGCCAGGGCGCGCTCGAACAGCGCGCCGGACTCGGGAACGACCTCGAG
Organism: uncultured Actinomycetota bacterium; assembly: GCA_963819985.1. Taxonomy (GTDB): domain Bacteria; phylum Actinomycetota; class Actinomycetes; order DATJPE01; family DATJPE01; genus JANPBY01. The sequence goes on from CAWFYH010000005.1 coordinate 403,901, forward strand.
GGGACTCACACCCGCCATCCTCTCAGCCGGCCCCGCGGATGACTCACCCGCGGTCCCGATGCAGGCAGCCACCAGAAGTGGTCACAAATTGAGGTTTCGCTGCCCGAAATGCCCGAATATTCGGCCACTTTGCGGGTACGGCTCCGTGCGGTAGGACAGTCTGGGGTAGAGAGGGATCCCCCGAGGAGAGGCGACCAACATGACCACGGTGCGGGCGGCGCTGGTGCAGACGAGCTGGACCGGCGACAAGGAGACGATGATCAAGGCGCACGAGGAGTACGCCCGCGAGGCGGCCGGGCAGGGCGCCAAGGTGATCTGCTTCCAGGAGCTGTTCTACGGGCCGTACTTCTGCCAGGTGCAAGACGCCGCCTACTACGACTACGCCGAGTCGATCCCCGGCCCCACGACCGAGCGGTTCCAGGCGCTGGCCGCCGAGCTGGGCTTGGTCATGGTGCTGCCGATGTATGAGCAGGAGCAGCCGGGGTTCCTTTACAACACCGCAGCCGTCGTCGACGCCGACGGGTCCTACCTCGGGAAGTACCGCAAGCACCACTTGCCGCACGTGAACGGCTTCTGGGAGAAGTTCTACTTCCGCCCCGGCAACCTCGGCTTCCCGGTCTTCGACACCGCGGTCGGCAAGGTCGGCGTCTACATCTGCTACGACCGGCACTTCCCCGAGGGCTGGCGGGCCCTTGGCCTCAACGGCGCCCAGATCGTCTTCAACCCCAGCGCGACCAGCCGCGGGCTGTCCAGCTATCTGTGGAAGCTCGAGCAGCCGGCGGCCGCGGTGGCCAACGAGTACTTCATCGGCGCGATCAACCGGGTCGGCATCGAGGACCTCGGGGACGACGACTTCTACGGGACGTCGTACTTCGTCGACCCGCGCGGCCAGTTCGTCGGCGAGGTCGGCGACGGTCACTCCGCCGAGCTGATGATCCGCGACCTCGACCTCCAGCTGGTCACCGACGTGCGCAACACGTGGGCGTTCTATCGAGACCGGCGGCCGGAGGCGTACGGCGACCTGGTCGCGCCGTGACTCTCCTTGTGCGCGGCGGCACCGTCGTCTCACCCACCGGGCGTACGGCGATGGACGTGCTGGTCGACGGCGAGCGCATCGTCGCCCTGCTCGCCCCCGGCGACCAGGCGCTGGGCGCTGACCTTGCGGCCAGCGCAGACACCGTGATCGACGCCACCGGCAAGTACGTCATCCCGGGCGGCATCGACTGCCACACGCACATGGAACTGCCCTTCGGCGGCACCTTCGCCTCCGACACCTTCGAGACCGGCACCCGCGCCGCGGCCTGGGGTGGCACGACCACCATCGTCGACTTCGCGGTCCAGCGCACCGGCGAGCGCGTACAGGACGGGCTCGCGGCCTGGCACGCCAAGGCGCAGGGCGAGTGCGCGATCGACTACGCCTTCCACCAGATCGTCGGTGGCGTCGACGACGACGCCCTCAAGGCCATGGACGAACTGGTGGACGAGGGCATCACGAGCTTCAAGCTGTTCATGGCCTATCCCGGAGTCTTCTACAGCGACGACGGTCAGGTGCTGCGCGCGATGCAGAAAGCCGCCGACAACGGCGCGATGATCATGATGCATGCAGAGAACGGCATCGCGATCGACGTGCTCGTGCAGCAGGCCTTGGCCCGCGGCGAGACCGACCCGATCAACCATGGGCTCACCCGGCCGTGGGAGACCGAGGCCGAAGCCACCAACCGCGCAATCATGCTGGCCCGCCTCACCGGTGCTCCGCTCTACGTCGTGCACATGTCCGCGAAGCAGGCGGTCGACACCCTGGCCGCCGCGCGCAACGACGGGCTCAACGTCTTCGGAGAGACCTGTCCGCAATACCTCTACCTGTCGCTGGAGGAACAGCTCGGCGCACCCGGCTTCGAAGGCGCCAAGTGGGTCTGCTCGACACCGCTGCGCGCCCGCGCGGAGCACCACCAAGACGAGCTCTGGAAATACCTGCGCACCGACGATCTGTCGGTGGTCAGCACCGATCACTGCCCCTTCTGCATGAAGGAGCAGAAGGAGCTAGGGCTAGGCGATTTCTCCAAGATCCCTAACGGGATCGGGTCGGTGGAGCACCGCATGGACCTGCTCTACCAAGGTGTCGTTGACGATCGGATCACGCTCGAGCGCTGGGTCGAGCTCTGTTGCACGACACCGGCGCGGATGTTCGGGCTGTACGGCCGCAAGGGAGTCATCGCCCCGGGAGCGGACGCCGATCTCGTGGTCTATGACCCGCAGGGACGTACCCACATCTCGGTCGAGACGCACCACATGAACATGGACCACTCGGCGTGGGAGGGCTACGAGATCGCCGGCCACGTCGACACGGTCATCTCGCGCGGTCGCGTCGTGATCGACGACGGCAGCTATCTCGGCGCGAAGGGCCACGGTCAGTTCGTGAAGCGGGGACTGTCGCAGTATCTGAAGTAGTCGGTGATCCGACTCAGTGGCTCACGGCTGGTCAGGGTGCCTCACCTGGGTGTCGAAGATGCCCTGAGCAGCCGTCGAGCCTGACCAGCCCCCTCCGCGACCACGCAGAACGAAGGCGGCAGCAACTGCGAGCAGCGCGCCGAGCAACGGCCCGACGACATACACCCAGAACGACGACCAGTCGTTCCCCACGAGGTCCGGACCGAAGGTCCGTGCTGGATTCATGGATGCCCCGGTCACCGGACTCGCCCACAGACCTGCGAGCGCGATGTATCCACCCACCGCGAGCGCCCCTATGACACCGACGTTCTGCGCACCCGAGGCGGTGCCGAGGATGACCGTGATCAGACCCATAGTCAGGACGGCCTCCAGCATCCACGCAGCGAGATCGGAGTGGCCGGCGGCCGGGTAGGTCGAGCCGTAGGCGGCAGAGACATCAACAACGGCCTGCAGAAACAGCGCGGCGGCGACCGCTCCGATCAGTTGGACGACGATGTAGGCCGGGACCCGGCGCCAAGGAAAGTCCGCGCGCAGCGCGAACGCGATGCTCACAGCGGGATTCAGGTGGGCTCCCGAAACCTTGCCCATGGACAAGATGACCGCCATGACCATCAGACCAGGCGCGACCACGGCTGCCTCGCGGCTGATCGTGGCGGGGAACGCGACGCTCACCATCGCTGCCCCAGCGGCTGTCAACACGAGGAAGAAGGTGCCCAAGAGCTCGGCAAACAGCCGCCGCCACTCCTGCCCGGGATCCGCAAATCTCTGGATCCGCTCCAGTCTCCCGAGCTCGCCCTCGCCCGGCAGAGGATGCCCGTCCGCCATGGCGCCTCAGCCCTCCGCGGAGGGGTCGTCGTAGCACTGCTCCACCACGAACACGGCGTGCGTGTGGGTCGCACCGACCCGGTCGAGGAGCTCCAACGCGGCCGGCGGCTGGCCTGACTTGCGCAGTTCCATCAACGTCGCACGGTCGCGCCACGTCGTCTGGATGCGCCAATTGCCGTTCTGGCCCCGCAGCAGCTGCGTACTGATCAAGCCGGTTGGCCTGGGACCTGAACTGAGTGCGCGATAGCCCTCGCGCAGCGCGTCAACCATGTCCTCGTCGACCGTCGCGTCGACCGACGTGATGATCCTTGGGTCCATCTCTCAACTCCCTGCGCTGGCTGGGGTGGCGAGAGCCGCGATCGCCTCAGCGACCTCGGCTGGGGTGAGCTCACAGGTTGCCCGGCCCACACCGAGCTCCACCCGCACCCTGCTCGGGTCCTCGGTGTCGAAGGCCTGACTGAATGTCCACAACAGCTGATCCTCAGCCAGTCGCCGGGCGTTCTCCTTGAACTCCTCGACGCTCACCTCGAGGAGCAGGTGCATCATCGGGGTCTGCGGCACGGCCGGGATGACGCCCACGCGCGGGATGGCTTGCAGCGCTTCGGCGATGGCGCGCGCCTGCTCCAGCCGCGCCGGCATCTCTGCCAGTCGTTCCGGAAGCAGTGCCAGTGCTGATGCCGCTCCCGGCCACAGGGCGAACAGCGTGCCCCCGAGGCGGTGGCGCCACTCGCGAACCTGCGCGACCACCTCCTCGGAGCCCGCCACACAGCACCCCGGCAGAGCACCGATCCCCTTGTAGAAGGAGACGTAGACGGTGTCGAAGAGAGCCGAGATCTCCGCAGGCGTACGGGCGTACCCCGCCGATGCCTCCCACAAGCGTGCACCGTCGAGGTGTGCCGCAGCACCCCGGTCCCTCGCCCACGCGACCTGCGCGACCAGGTCGTCCCACTCAGGCAAGGAGCCTCCGAGATCACGTTGGGGCAGCTCGAGAAGCAGTGCCGCGATGGGCTCGCCCACCTCCTCGAGGTCGTCGAGCTCGATCAGGCGATTGCGCCCGCCGACCTGACGTCCGACCAGCTGGTGCAACCGCAGGTGGGCGCCGTTCTCGTGGTTGTCGAGATGGCACCACGGGTGCCAGAGCACGGTACGGCTGCCGCGCTGGTCGGCATGCACGCGCAGGGTCGCACCCTGAGCCATGGTCCCGCTGGGCAGGAAGACCGCCGCGGGCTTGCCGAGCAGCTCGGCGAGGTACGCCTCGAGCTCCTCGACCACTCCGCCCTCGCCATAGATGTCGGGCGCCACGTCGGAGGAGATGGCAGCAAGCATGGCTCGGGGCTGCACCAGCCCGTCGCCGGAGAGAAACCGCGTGCACGCGCCCCGCCGAGCGATCGTCTCTTCGTCCATGAGCTCAGTGTGGTCCGCGCGCGGTCGCAGCTCCCGACATTTTCGCAAGCTCGCCCCCAGATCCCCCGGCGCACGTCATAGCCTGGGAGTTCCGGTCCCACCTCGGTCCGTTCTCGGGAGCGCCATGGACTTCGGCATCGTTTTGCAGACGAACCCGCCCGCGTCACGGGTGGTTGACCTCGCGCGGCAGGCCGAAGCCGCGGGCTTCTCCCACGTGTGGACCTTCGACTCGCACCTGTTGTGGGAGGAACCGTTCGTCATCTACAGCCAGATCCTCGCCCAGACCCAGCGGGTCATCGTCGGGCCGATGGTCACCAACCCGGCGACCCGTGACTGGACCGTGACGGCGTCGTTGTTCGCGACGCTCAACGAGATGTACGGCAACCGCACGGTGTGCGGGATCGGGCGTGGTGACAGCGCCGTACGCGTGCTCAATGGCAAACCAACGACGCTGGCCATGCTGCGGGAGTCCATCCACGTCATCCGTGAGCTGGCCAACGGACGCGAGGTCGAGCACCAAGGCGCCCAGCTGCAATTCCCATGGAGCACGGGCAGCAGCCTCGCGGTGTGGGTCGCCGCCTACGGCCCCAAAGCCCTTGCCCTGACAGGGGAAGTTGGCGAGGGATTCATCTTGCAGTTGGCCGATCCATCGATTGCCGCGTGGACGATCGGCGCCGTTCGGGAGGCGGCCGAGCGAGCGGGCCGTGATCCGACGGCTATCACCTTCTGCGTCGCGGCGCCGGCCTACGTGGGCGACGACCTGGCCCACCAACGTGACCAGGTGCGCTGGTTCGGCGGGATGGTTGGCAACCACGTGGCTGACATCGTGGAGAGGTACGGCTCCGACGGCGGCGTACCCACGGCCCTCACCGACTACATCGCTGAGCGCCAGGGCTACGACTACAGCCAGCACGGGCGCGCCGGCAACACACACGCGGAGTTCGTGCCGGACGAAGTGATCGACCGGTTCTGCCTCCTTGGCCCCGTGGAGAACCACCTAGCGCGGCTCGAGGAGCTTCGGTCGTTGGGGGTCGACCAGTTCGCCATCTACCTTCAGCACGACGGCCAGGAGCAGACTCTGGATGCTTACGGAGATGCCGTCATCTCGGTGGGCGGCTAATCCTGGTCACGCCCGTCCACCGGATGGCTATCGTTGAGCAATGATCGAGACGTTGCCGAAAAGCGTCGGCTCAACCGTTGGGTTTCGAGTGTCTGGCGTCGTTGATAAATCCGACTACGAGGTGCTTGTTCCGGCCGTTGAGTCTGCCGTGGCCGAGCACGGAAGCATCCGACTGCTCCTCGACCTGAGCGACTTCGACAAGGAGAAGGCTTCCGCGTGGGGATCCGACTTCGCCTTCGGCCGCGAGTTCCGCAAGGACATAGACCGGCTCGCGATCGTCGGGGACGGAGTGGTGGAAAAGATCGCTGCTGCGGCCGCAGCGCCGTTCTACGCGCGGGAGGCCATGCGATTCGACGACCAGGACGCGGCGTGGGCCTGGCTCGCGGAGCCGGACGGATAGCGCCATCACACGAAAGCCGCCGACGGGGGTGGGCAAGGCGCTGTTCCGTGCCCCCATCAGGCTTTACCACGTCGGCCTCGGCGGGCTGCTCGGTGGACGGATGATCCTGCTCCATCACGTCGGGCGCCGCTCCGGCGAGGCCCGTGAAGCCGTCTTGGAGGTCGTGCGCCACGACGAGATGACCGACAGCTTCGTCATCTGCTCCGGCTTCGGCGAGCAGTCCCAGTGGTTCCAGAACGTCATGGCCGAGCCGGACATCACAATCACGTCCAAACGACGGACCATCCCCGTGCACGCCGTACGGCTGCCGCCTGAGGTCGCCGCAAAGGAGCTCACGTCCTACGGCGAGCGACACCCGCGGGCCGCGAAGAAGCTGATGTCCTATCTCGAACTAGATCCCGACGAGGAGAAGGCCACCGGCTACGCGAACGCCAGCCAGACGCTCCCGGTCCTGCACCTGACACCTCGGAGTCCCTGAGCGGCGAACCACCGCCCGATAATCCCCGACCGCCACCAACTGAACTGCTGCCCGCTGAGCTGCATCCGAGATCGGAGCACACCCGTGATGGCGGATCCGCCACCGGGTCTCAAGGTGCCATCATCGACCCTGGGGGGCCGAGCGCTAGGAGGCCCCGATGGCCGGAGATCAGGCAGACAACGGGCTCGACCGAGGCACCGAAGGGCTCACCGAGCTTCGCGTGCACGGCGTCAGCGGCACCCCGGCCTCGACCATGCTGCACCACCCCGAGGCCCTTCTCGAGCGCGTGGCCGGCGACCGGCGAGCCGGTTATTACCGCCGCTGGTATCCGGGCGGTGAGACTCCCGACGGCCCGCGCGGTCGGGTCGAGGCGTACTCGTGGGGGGGTTTGACGTCCGGGCCCGCCTCGCGCGCACTGTGGCTGCTGTTCCTGCCCTTCGTCCTGGTCGACCTGGCGCACTGGATGCTCCCGCCCCTCGCTCCCGAACGCCGCCGTCGATCCGCCCGCCTCGCATCCACGCTGCTGAGGCTGCTCGCGCTGAGCCTGACGTTCACCCTTCTGCTCGCGACCGCGGTGGTCGTCTTGGATCTCGGTGCATGGCAGTGCGCGCCCGTCGCCCGGTGCGCAGCCGGCTTCGGCCCACTCGGCTGGCTGTACGACCTCGACCCGGGTGCGCGCCTCGCGGTCGCTGCCCTTGCCCCCGCCGCACTCGCCGCCGTGCTCTGGCACCTCGGTGGTCAGAACCTACGACGGATCTCGCGCGATCTCCCCGAACCCACGCCGCCAGGTCCGGACGTGGACTGGGTCGCGCTCCCAATCGCCAGCCCGACCTTCTGGAACGGTGACACCTCCGAGCTTCGACTGCGAGCCGTTCATGTCGCTGCATGGAGCTCGGCGTTGGGGGCGCTGGTGCTGGCTCCGACGGTGCAAGCAGCGACCACGACCGTCGGACGTACGGTCACCGCGATCCTGCTCGTCCTGCACCTCATCGTCCTGATCGGGTGCTTGGCGGCCACTGGCTCGGAGCGCGTCACGGGACGCGGCGGCGCCAGCAGCGACCGAGCCACCCGCCCACTGCTGCGGCTGCGCTGGGGCTCACTCATCCTGCTGGGCACCGGACTTGTCGCCACTGCTCTGGTGCCGACGAGCTGGCCGAGTCATCCCCTGCTCCCGACCCACCTCTCGTTCCTGCGAGGTGTAGTGCTCGGGTTGTTCTACGCCCAGCTCCTCCTGCTGATCGCCCTTGTGGTGGTCGTCGCCGTGCAGCGTCCTTGGCGCATCGGGCAGGATCGATCCGGGTTCGCCGTAGCCCTTCGCGGCCTCGGCGCGCCGGCCACCGCATTCGTCGCCTGGGTGGCCGGGGTGGCGTTCAGCGTCGGCGTCGGCCTCGCAGCAGCCGACGCCCTCGGCACGGCGGTGAGCTCGGCCGCCGGGGCCCAGTCGGCGGCTTCTGAAGCGGCCGCGGCACTCGCCGATCCCACGGCAGACCTGGCCGCGCGCCTCGACGCCTTGCAAGGACCAGTCTCCCTCATCGTTCCGCCCGGCTACTTCTGGACGGGCACCGCGGTCGTCATCATGCTCGTTGCCTTGGTCATCGTCGTCCTGGCCGTCGCTGCTGTTGTGGTGCGCGAGACGCAGCGCGAGGCGGTTCGGGTCGCGGCGTCGTACGGTGGCGCGGACCCTCTGTCGCATGCGCCGAACGTAGCTCGCGGGCGGGTGCTCGCCGGTCTCACCGATCACGTGGACGCGCTGCTCGGACCGCTGCTGATCGTGGCTGTGCTCATCGTCGCCGTCGGATCAGGGCTGTATCTCCTGGTGGACTTCGACGCGTTGGAGAGCAACCGGCAGATCAGGCTCCTCACAGCGCTCGGGGTGACGCTCACCGCCCTCGCCGCCGTCGGCCTCGTGTCGCTCGGCTTCCTCGCCTTCCGCAACGCCCGGGTGAGACGCTACGTCGGGATCCTCTGGGACGTCGCCACGTTCTGGCCGCGGGCCAACCATCCGCTGACGCCTCCGGCCTACGGCGAGCGAGCGGTGCCGGACCTGGTCCACCGCGCGCGGGCGTTGACCCAGAACTCGGGCGACACCGTCGTGCTCAGCGCGCACAGCCAAGGGTCGGTGCTCGCGGCAGCCGTACTCCTGCAGCACCGGAACACCAAGGGCTCGGTCCGGCTGATCACCTACGGCGCGCCCTTGCGCCGGTTGTACGCCCGCTTCTTCCCCTGCTACTTCGGGCCGGTCGCGTTCGGCGCCGTCCGGGCGGCCACCGGTGACCGGTGGGTGAACCTCTGGGCGGAGAGCGACCCGATCGGAGCCTGGGTGTTGTCACCCGACACCTCGCAGAGCTCTCACGCGACTGCCGGTGACGTCGATGTCCGGGTGACAGAGCCGATCTCGCTCGCACCGCTGGCCGACGGCAGCTTCCCCCCGACCTGCGGGCACTCTGGATACTCCGCATTCGCGGAGTTCGGGCAAGCCATGCGCACGGTCTTGCGCTAGCCAGGCCACCAAGTGGTCACAGATTCGGACATTTCGCGTCCCAAGTGCTCCTCCTTGACCACTTCGTCGGTCAGCGCTCTTCGGAGGTGTGCTCCTAGTCGAGCCAGCCCGCGGCCTCGGTGGCCCAGTAAGTGAGGACGACGTCGGCGCCCGCCCGGCGGATGCCGAGCACCGACTCGAGGATGGCGCGCTCGCGGCCGATCCAGCCGTTGGCGGCCGCCGCTTCAACCATCGCGTACTCACCCGACACCTGGTAGGCGAAGACCGGCACGTCGACAGCGTCACGGACGCGCCGCACGACATCGAGGTACGGCCCCGCTGGCTTGACCATCACTGCATCGGCGCCCTCAGCCAGGTCGAGGGAGACCTCCCGCAGCGCCTCGTCACTGTTGGCCGGATCCAGCTGGTAGCCCCGGCGATCGCCCGCGGCCGGCGTCGACTCCGCGGCCTCTCGGAAGGGACCATAGAAGGCGGAGGCGTACTTCGCGGCGTAGGCCAGCACCGGCACCGCCTCGAAGCCGGCCGTGTCCAACGCGGAACGAATCGCCCCGACCTGACCGTCCTGCATTCCCGAGGGTGCGATCACCGTCGCGCCGGCAGCTGCCTGGGCGACGGCCACGGAGGCGTACCGCTCCAAGGTGGCGTCGTTGTCGACCGAACCGTCGGAGGCGAGCGGACCGCAGTGCCCGTGGTCGGTGTATTCGCACAGGCAAAGGTCGGCCATGACGACGGCGTCATCACCGAGATCGCCAGTCAGGTCGCGCAGGGCCAGCTGCACGACCCCGTCCGTGGCGTCGGCCTGCGAACCGTTGGCATCCTTGGCGGTCGGGATACCGAACAGGATCAGCCCGCCGACTCCCGCCTCCACCGCCTCGTGCGCTGCCTTGCGCAGGGAGTCGCGCGTGTGCTGCACGACCCCGGGCATGGCCCCGACCGGCACCGGCTCGGAGAGCCCTTCTTTGACGAACAGGGGCAGGACGAGGTCGGCGGGCGAGAGCCGGGTCTGGGCGACCAGCCGGCGCAAGCCAGCCGTACGGCGCAGGCGACGGCCCCGCACGACCGGGAACGCCGCCGGCTGCATGTTCACAATCCCCAGCCTAACGAGCCGCCGTCCCGCCCCGGACCCGTTGATCTTGAGAGATCCATGGCCCAATCGGCGTGTCGCCGTGGATCTCTCAAGATCAACTGGGTTTTCGGGTGGGGCTACTTGGCCTTGCGACGGGCTGAGGTCCGCTTCTGCGAGGGGCGCCACGACTGCTCGCCCGACTCGAGCGCTGCACCACGCGCGGCCGCGCCGAACTGCGCGAGCGCTTCGGCCACCGCGGTCACAGACGGAGTGCTGGCCAGCACGTCGACGCGTAGCCCGTGCTCCTCGGCCGTCTTGGCCGTGGCCGGACCGATGCAGGCGATCACCGTTGTCGCGTGCGGCTTTCCGGCGATCCCCACCAGGTTGCGGACCGTGCTCGAGGACGTGAAGACGACCGCGTCGAAGCCGCCGCCCTTGATCGCCTCCCGGATCTCCGGCGCGGGTGGGGCCGCCCGCACCGTGCGGTAGGCCGTGACGTCGTCGATCTCCCAACCGAGCTCGACGAGTCCCGCCGCAAGAGTCTCGGTGGCGATGTCGGCCCGCGGGAGAAACACCCGATCGATCGGGTCGAAGACCTCGTCGTAGGGTGGGAAGTCCTCAAGTAGCCCGAGACTGGACTGCTCACCGGAGGGCACCAGGTCTGGCCGCACACCGAAGGCGGTCAGCGCCGCCGCGGTCTGCTCGCCCACCGCAGCAACCTTGATCCCGGCGAAGGCGCGAGCATCGAGGCCGTACTCCTCGAACTTCTCTCGCACGGCACGCACTGCGTTGACCGAGGTGAAGGCCACCCAGAGGTAGCGGCCGGACACCAGGCCCTGCAGGGCGCGGTCCATCTGCTGGGGAGTGCGCGGGGGCTCGACGGAGATCGTCGGAACCTCCTCGGGTACGGCTCCGCTGCGGCGCAGCGCCACAGTGAGCGTGCCCGCCTGCTCCTTGGTGCGTGGCACCAGCACCCGCCAGCCGAACAGCGGCTTGGACTCGAACCACGAGAGCCGATCGCGCTGGTCCACGACGGAGCCGACGATGGTGACGAGAGGCTCCTCGAGCGTCACGCCCTTCAGCGCGGCGGGAAGGGTCTCCAACGTGGCCACGACAGTCCGCTGGTTGGTGGTCGTTCCTCGCGAGGTCAGGGCGAGCGGCGTGCTGCCCGCCCGACCAGCGGTCATCAAGGACTCGGCCGCGTCGAGCGCGACCTCCTGACTGCCGAGGATGACGACGGTCGTCGTGGCGGCAGTGTGTGCAGCCCAGTCGACGGCGGTGTCGGCAGGTGTGATCACGTGGACGGCGCGGGTACGGCCGCCGGTGACCGGCACGCCGGCATAGGCGGGCACCGCCGAGGTCAGGGGCACACCGGGGACGATCTCGAAGGGGATCCGTGCCTTGACACAGGCAGCCGCCTCCTCGGCCAACCCGTTGAACAGCGACGGGTCGCCGTCCATCAGGCGCACGACACGCTGACCCGCCTTGGCCGCATCAACAGCCAGCCTCGCCCGGGCGGCTCGTGCCAGTGGGGCACCCTCGGGGTCGGAGGCTCCATCGAGCACGGCCACGTCGGGTCGGGCGTGGACCAGAAGTTGGTCGCGGGCAAACCGGTCGAGCACCACGGTGTCCGCGGAGGCCAAGGCCTCCACGGCATGCACGGTGAGCAGACCCGGGTCGCCGGGGCCGGCCCCGACGAAGGTGACGGAGCCAACTGGCTTCGTGGACTTGGTGCGTGTGCGGGTGGTCACGGGATTCGCTCCCCCATCAGGCCAGCGACGCCCTCGACCAACAACCGCTCCGCCAGGGCATGCCCCAACGTTGCGGCGTCGGCAGGCGCGCCGGTGGTGGACAGGCGCACAGTCTCGGAGCCATCAACGGCTGCGACAACTGCGCGCAGATACAGCTCGGGTTCGGAGAACCCGTCCTCCGCCACGTCGGCCAGAGCACCGACGGGAGCGGAACAGCCTGCTTCCAAGGCTGCAAGCAATGATCGCTCCGCCGTTACGGCGGCGCGGGTGACCCGGTCGTCCAGCGGGGCGAGTACTTCGAGGACGTCGCCACGGTCGACGCGGCACTCGATGGCGAGGGCGCCTTGGCCGGGCGCGGGCAGCATCTGGGTGGGATCGAGGACCTCGGTGGCCACATCCTCGCGACCCAGCCGCAACAGGCCGGCTCGGGCGAGGATCACCGCGTCGACGGTTCCGTCGGTCACCAGCCGGAGCCGGGTGTCGACGTTGCCGCGGACGGCGACGACCTCGTGCCCAAGCCCGAGCGCCCGCACCTGGGCGGCCCGCCGCGGCGAGCCCGTACCCACGGTGGCGCCATCGGGCAGCTCGGCCAACGTCAATCCGTCCCGCGCCACGACGCAGTCACGCGGATCCTCGCGCGGCGGCACGGCAGCCAGGGCCAGCCCCTCACAGGGCGCAGTCGGTAGATCCTTGAGCGAGTGCACCGCGAGGTCCACCCGACCCTGGAGTACGGCTTCGCGCAGCGCAGCTACGAACACACCCGCGCCGCCGAAAGAGGTCAGGGCGGCCGAGCTGCGGTCGCCCTCGGTGACCACCTCGACCAGCTCCACTCGGAGCCCGGAGGCGGCGGTGATCGCATCGGCCACCCGCGTGGACTGCGCGCGAGCCAAGGCGCTTCGTCTGGTGCCGAGGCGAAGGGTCAACTCATTCATGCCCCGACCCCTTCGGGCAAGGCGACCCGGGTGACGAGGTCAACCGCTTCCGGGTCGAGGTCGAACAGCCTGTGCAGCGCCTCGGCGTAGGCCTGCCCGCCCTCGTCTGCCGCCAGCTCCTTCATCCGGACCGTCGGCGCGTGCAGCAGCTTGTCGACGCTGCGTCGGACCGTCTGCGCCACTTCCTCGCGCGTCACCGGGTCGAGGTCGGGAAGGCGCGCATCGAGACGGGCCAGCTCTGCACTCACCACGTCGGAGGCCAGCTGGCGCAGGGCGACGACTGTCGGCGCGACCCTCGCCGCCCGCTGCGCGCTGAGATAGGCCGTGACCTCCTCGGCGGCGATCCGCCGTACGTTTGCGACATCGGCACCGTGCTCGGCGTCAGCCAGGATCACACCAAGGTCGTCCAGGGACACCAGGCTGACCCCGGCGAGGTCACCAACCTCGGGCTCGACGTCGCGCGGCAGCGCCAGGTCGAGCATCGCCAGCGGCCGGTCCGGACGCGCGGCCAACGCTGCCTGCGCCATCGGCTGGGAGATGACAGGACCGACGGCGCCGGTGCAGGAGACCACCAGGTCCACCGTCTCCAGTGCCGAGACCAGCTCATCGAGCCCGATGGTCTCGCCGTGCATCGACTCAGCCAGCCGGGCGCCGTGCTCGGAGGTGCGGTTGGCCACGGTGACCGAGGCCAGCCCCGCGTCGGCCAGCGCCGCTGCCACGATCGACCCCATCGACCCGGCGCCGATCAGGAGCATCCGCCGCCCGCGGAGTCCGGACGGGCCGCCGAAGGGCTCGCTGGCATGGGCCAGACCCACCGAGACCAGGGCCGACCCAGCTCGGTCGATGCCGGTCTCGGCATGGGCTCGCTTGCCCACCCGGAGGGCGGTCTGGAACAAGTCGTTGAGCAGCGCTCCGGCCGAACCCGACCCCTGCGCCAGCGCCAGGGCTGCCCTGACCTGGCCGAGCACCTGACCCTCGCCCACCACCATCGAGTCGAGCCCGCACACCACGCCGAACAGGTGCTGCACCGCCCGCTCGTCGTAGTGCACGTACAGATGCGGGGTGAGCTCGTCCAGATCGATCGATGCGTGCTCGGCCAGCAGCCCGGTCAGGTCCTCGACGCCGCCATGGAACTTGTCCACGACGGCGTAGATCTCCACCCGGTTGCAGGTGGAGACGACAATCGCTTCGCCGACATGTGGCGCCGCGGTCAGCGACTCGAGCAGCGCTGGTACGGCCTCGCCGGGCACCGCAGCCCGCTCGAGCAGCGAAACAGGGGAACCGCGATGCGACAGACCGACGACGAGGATGCTCACTGAGCGACCCCCAGCAGGTCGGCCTTGCGCTGCTCGTGGAAGGCAAGGATCTGCAGCTCGGTGGCCAGATCGACCTTGCGCACGTCAACGCCATCGCCAACAGCGAGCACCGTCGGTGCGAAGTTCAGGATGCTCGTGACACCGGACGAGACGAGGCGGTCTGCCACGTCTTGCGCGGCGGCCGCCGGAGTGGTGATCACTCCGATGTCGACGGCGTGCTGGGCCACGATGCTCTCGAGCTCGGCGAGTGGCCGGATCTCCTGACCGGACACGACCTGGCCGAACCGGGCGGGATCGGCATCGACCAGAGCGACCACGCGAAAGCCTCGGGAACCGAACCCGCCGTAGTTGGCCAGCGCCTGTCCCAGGTTTCCGACCCCCACGATGACGACTGACCAGTCCTGGGTGAGCCCGAGCTCGCGGCCGATGTGGACGAGCAGGCCCTCTACGTCATAGCCCACTCCGCGGGTTCCGTAGGAACCCAGGTGGCTGAGGTCCTTGCGCAGCTTGGCGGAGTTGACACCTGCAGCTGCAGCCAGCTCCTCGGAGGAAACCGTGGCCGTGCCATGTTCGGAGAGTCCGCTCAGCGCTCGGTGATAGACCGGCAGGCGCGCCACGGTCGCATCAGGGACGCCGGCCTTGCGGGCTCGACGACCGGGCGCTGCGGTGGACACTGGTGCGCTCTCCTGGGCCGGGGACGTACTGCTCTCGAACTCTAGGCGCTTGTGAACGACCGCACAAAGTCAGCCGAGCAGCGTCTCACCCCATGAACCACCGGCCGACACCCCCGGAGGACACGCGAACAGCGCCGACGTCTCGTGCTTGATGTACTCGTTGAGCGCGTCCAGCCGGCTCAGCTGGGTCTGGATGGGGACGAACTGCTTGCGCGGATCTCGCTGGTAGGCCATGAAGAACAGCCCGGCATTCATCCGACCCACCCGATCGAGCCCATGGGCGTAGTTGTAGCCGCGGCGCAAGATGCTCGCGTTGCCGTTGTGCTTGGGATGCGCCAGCCGGACATGAGCATCCACGGGAATCACCGGGTCACCGGTCGGTCTGCGAGCGTCGAAGTCGATCGGGTCGTGCTCCGACTCGGCGCCCAACGGCGCACCGGAAGCCTTGGATCGACCGAACACGCCCTCCTGCTCCATGAGGGAGGTCCGGTCCCACACCTCGATGGTCATCCGGATCCGCCGGGCAACGAGGTAGGACCCACCCACCATCCAGGCGGCCCCGTCCTCGGGCTGGACCCACAGCTGTTCGTTGGCCAGAGCCTGGTTGCTCACGTCGGGGTTGTCGGTGCCGTCCTTGAAGCCCATCAGGTTGCGAGGGGTCTCATCGGAGGGACCGACTCCGCTGGTGCGCAGATAACCGAGCTGAGCCCACCGGGGCTCGACGACACCAGCGCCCGCCCTGGTCAGCTGTCGGATCGCGTGCAGAGCCACCTGTTCGTCATAGGCGCAGGCCTGAACGCAGAGGTCCCCGTTGCTGGTCAGGGGATCGAGGTCGTCGGCCACGAAATGCGGGAGCTCGGCCAGAGCGACCGGCCGCTTCGACGCCAGGCCGAAGCGCTCGTCGAACATGGACGGCCCGAACCCGAGGGTGAGGGTGAGCCCAGACGCCGGTAGACCCGAGGCCTCACCGGTGTCGTCGGGGGGAGCCGCTGGACGCCCTCCCGTTGCGCCGGTGTTGCCGACCTCGGCTCCCGCCGTCAGCTGCCTGGCGAGGTCGGTCCACTCGCTGAGCAGAGCCCGTAGCTCCCCGAGATCAGTCGTCACCACGTCGAAGGCGGCGAAGTGCAGCCGATCCTGTTGCGGAGTTGCTATCCCGGCCTGATGCTCGCCTTCGAAGGTGACCGGCGCTTCGCGTCGGGTGCTCGCCGAGGCGTCGGAACCCGCCACGAACGAGGCGGCTCCGACCCCGGCGACTCCCAGAGCCGCGCCCCCGGCAGCAATACCGAGGACACGACGACGGGAAACCGTCGGTTGGCTCATGACACAACGGTGGCTGTCAGCTCCGACAGCGGTTCGGACAGCGCTTCGACCTTGGTGGCCAAACCCTTGACCTGGGCCGGCGTCAGGTCGGTGTAGAGGGCGAATCCGTCGCCCACGACGTAGAGGTCGAGCTCTGACTGGAGGTCTGCGAAGGCCGCATCGAGCCTGTCCGCCAGAGCCGGGTCCTTCGCCCGCGCCAGGTCGGAAACCACGTCATAGGCCTTCTTCGCTCCATCGACGTTCGCCTGGAAGTCCCACAGGTCGGTGTGGGAATAACGCTCTTCCTCGCCCGTGACCTTGCCGTTGGCAACCTCGTCAAGCAGCTCCTTGGCGCCATTGGTCACCTGGTCCGCCGTGAGCTCCAGCTTGTCGATCCGGGCGATGAGATCCTCGGTGTCGGCAAGCATCTGATCGGCCATTGGGGTCATACCCGCGAGCGACTGGTCCACCCACAGCGCCTTCTCGATTCGGTGCCAGCCGGTCCATTCGACCCCGTCCTCGACGTCGTTCTTGCGGGCGTCCAGTCGAGGGTCGAGGTCACCGAAGGACTCGGCGATGGGCTCGATCCGCTCCCAGTGGACTCGGGTCTCGGCGTAGAGCCGCTTGGCCTCAGCCTGGTCTCCGGCCTCGACCGCCGCCACGAAGGCCCTCGTCCCAGTGAGTAGCTCGGCGGCTTCCTTCGCGACCCAGGTCTGATAGGCGACCGCGGCCGCGTCCAAGGCTGCATCACTGGCCGCGGCATCGCCGGTGACCGTGAAGGAAGCCCTGATGCCCTCGCCGACCATGCCCGGCTTGCAGGCCGTCTCGTACGTCCCCGGCTGCAGCACCACCGTCAGCTCACGGGTCAGGGCCGGGCCGATGTTCTCGACCTCACCCACGATCCGTTCGCCGTCTTGGGCGTAGACATAGAACTCGGTCACATCCGAGCCGTCGTTCTTGACCTCGAACACCGTTGGCCCGGCCGGAGCCGTCGTCGCTGACAGGGTGCACGCGTCGCTCGTCGAGGACACCGTGATCGCGCCTGCAGGAACGGCGGCCGTTCCGCCAGACGATCCGCAGGAGGAGAGTGCCAGGACGGCGGCGAGCGCGGCGGGAACCAACCATGATGTGCGGCGCATTGACAGCGAGCTCCTGGGTCAGGCGGCCACGACGGGCGGGGGTGCCGTCGTCGAGGTCTTGGCCGGGCGGAGGTAGAAGAACAAGCACGGGACGACGTAGGCGATCCAGACAATGCCTTCGAGAACCGTTGTCGCGGGGGAGAAGTTGAAGACGCCCTTGAGCACCGTGCCGTACCAAGAACCCGGCGGGATCTGCGCACTCACGTCGAAGAGAAGGTTGTTGAGCCCGGGCAGGTCGCCCGCCTCCTGGAGATCATGAACTCCGTAGGAGAGCACGCCAGCGGCGACGAAGATCAGCAGGAAGCCGGTCCACTTGAAGAAGACCGCGAGATTGATCTTCACCGCGGACTTGTAGAGGGCGATGGCCAGGGCCACAGCTGTGGTGAGGCCGAGCACGAAACCGACGATCGGGGTCCAGGTGGAATCCGTCGCCTTGGCCGCGGTCCAGAAGAAGAGCGCGGTCTCGAGGCCCTCCCGAGCGACGGCTACGAAGGCGACCAGCACCACAGCGGTCCCGCCGATGGCGACGGCAGCGTCGATCCTGCCTTGGAGCTCTTTGGCGATCGTGCGCGACGCCGACCGCATCCAAAAGATCATCCAGGTCACCAAGCCGACGGCCACGATCGACATGACGCCGCCGAAGCGTTCCTGCGCCTCGAAGGAGAGGTTGGCCGAGGTGAACTCCAGCAGGGCTCCAGCCGCGACGCTGAGCGTCACGGCGACGGCGACGCCGGCCCAGACGTAGCGAACCTGGCTGTCCCGCCCGGTGCGGACTAGGTAGGCCACCAGGATGCTGACGACCAGGGCAGCTTCGAGTCCCTCACGCAGCCCGATCAGGTAGTTGCCCAGCATGGGGACAAAGGTAAGGCATACCTAACTTCGGAGCAAGACTGGGCCTACCGAGCCGGGGTGTCGCCGGTGAGGGATGCGCGCAACCTGGCCGGATCGACGGTCCAGAAGCTGTGCCGAACGCCGTCCACCAGAACCACGGGGATCTCGTCCCAGTAACGATCGGCCAGGCCCGGGTCGGTGAGGATGTCCCGCTCCTCCCACTCGATGCCCAGCTCGGTGCAGACGTCGCTCACCACAGCCCGCGCGTCGTCGCACAGGTGACAACCGGGCTTGCCGAGCAAGACAACGCGTGACATCGAGCTCGCTAGCCGCCCTCGCGGAGCTGCCCCTTGGCGACCTTTCCGGTGGCCGAATGCGGGAGCTCGTCGACCAGAACCACCGTCGACGGGCACTTGAAGCGCGCCAGCCTGGTACGTGCGAATTCGAACACCGCCGACTCGCCCAGGCCGGATCCGGCGCGGGCCACCACATAAGCCTTCACGTCCTCACCGGTCTGTTCGCTCGGGACACCGATCACCGCGACCTCGTCGATGTCGGGATGCTCGCCCAGGGCCTCCTCCACCTCGGTCGGATAGACGTTGAAGCCGTTGACGATCACCAGCTCCTTGCGTCTGTCGACGAGCACCAGGTCACCGTCGTCGTCGAGATAGCCGACATCACCCGTGGCGAACCAGCCCTCGCCATCAGGACCGTCGGAAGCGTCCGGCCAATAGCCCGAGAACAGGTTTGCCCCGCGAATGCTGATCTCGCCGGGATCACCGTCCTCGGCGAGATGACCCGATTCGTCCAGCAACCGGAGCTCGACTCCCGGAAATGGCTGGCCAACGGATCCGGGCTTGACCCGGCCGCCGACCACGGTCGAGGTCACTCCAGGGGCAGCCTCGGTCAAGCCATACCCCTCGAACACCGGCAGCCCGCACGACTCGCCGATCAGCTCGGTCACAGCGGCCGGCATCGGGGCGGCCCCGGTGAAGAGCATCCGGACCGACGCGAAGGCCTCCCGCAGATTGGGCAGTCGACTCCAGGCGCTGAACATCGGTGGCGCACCGGGCACGTTGGTGACCCCGTGCGCGCGGATCACCTCCAGGCAACCCTGCGGGTCGAAACGCTCGACGATCACCGCAGTCGCCGCCTGGTCGGCGATGGCGGCCAGGGTTCCGTTGAGGGAATAGACGTGGAACAACGGCAGCACGACCAGCACGATGTCGTCGGGTCGCACTGTCGGGGTCTCGACCGCCGCGACGTTGGCCACGTTGGCCAGCAGCGCTCGGTGCGACAGCATCGCCCCCTTGGCGCGCCCGCTCGTTCCGGAGGTGAACAGCAGCAGGGCCAGGCTCTCCGGGTCGGTCTCCACGGCTACCGCGCCCTGACCGCTTGCGATGAAGGAGGCGTACGGCTCCGCGGCAGGGTCATCGACCTGCTGACTCCCGGATGCGGCCAAGCTCGAGTCGCCGTCGATGACGACCAGCGCCAGATCGGGAGCCGCGCTCGCCACTGCGGGCAAGACGGCTGACGCCACGAAAGCCAGGGCAGGTTGGGCGTCAACCACAAGCCGGCCGAGCTCGAACTCGGTGAGCGTGGGATTGAGCGGGACCGCGACCAGCCCGGCGCGAAGCACCCCGAAGTAGCTGGCCACGAACTCCCAGCAGTTCGGCGCGACGATCAGCACCCGCTCGCCCCGCGCCAGCCCACGGTGCTGCAACGCAGCCACGACCTTGTCCACCTCGGCATCCAGCTCCGCCCACGTCAGGGCGCGGGCGTCGCTGTCGATGGCGAGGCGACCGGGACTACGTCCGGCCGCCTCACGCACCAGATCTGCCAGGTTGGAGCGCACCCAGGGAGTCTCGCATACCCTCGCTTGTCGTGACTCCCGCCGAACACCCCGCTGGCGCAACGCCTTCGAAGGCCCCCGCAGTGATAGCCGGTGAGGCCGCCGCGGCGGCTGCTGAGGTCGAGGCGGCGCTGTCCGTGGCTCCCGATCCGGCGGCCGCAGCCTTCTTCGACATCGACAACACCGTGGTCAGAGGCGCGTCGATCTTCTACCTCGCCATGGGTCTGGCGCAGCGCAAGTTCTTCACCATGGGTGATGTCGTTGGGTTCGTCCGCGACCAGGCCAAGTTCAGGCTCG
The DNA here is from genome assembly GCA_963819985.1 of uncultured Actinomycetota bacterium. Classification (GTDB taxonomy): domain Bacteria; phylum Actinomycetota; class Actinomycetes; order DATJPE01; family DATJPE01; genus JANPBY01. The sequence goes on from CAWFYH010000005.1 coordinate 424,233, forward strand.
GTGGCGAGGACATGGGCGACATGGCCTCAGCCACCGAGACTGCCCTGGGGTTCGTGCGCGGCCACGAAGTCTCCGAGGTCGTCCGGCTCGGTCGCGAGATCTTCGACGAGCGGATCGTGGGCAAGGTCTACCCAGGAACCCTGGCCATGGCCCGGTCCCACCTCGATGCCGGCCAGCGCGTCTGGCTCGTCTCGGCGGCACCGGTCGAGCTCGCCACGATCATCGCCAAGCGACTCGGGCTCACCGGCGCTTTGGGCACGGTTTCGCAGATCGAGCGAGGCGTCTACACGGGCCACCTCGTGGGCAAACCGTTGCACGGCCCGGCCAAGGCCGAAGCCGTACGTGCTCTCGCCGATCGTGAAGGACTCGACCTGGCGCGCTGCGCGGCGTACTCCGACTCGAGCAACGACATCCCCATGCTGTCCTTGGTGGGCGACCCATGCGCGGTCAACCCCGACGCGAAGCTGCGGACCCACGCTCGCGACCTGGGCTGGCGCGTTGTCGACTACCGGACCGGCCGCAAGGCGGTCAAGATCGGCGTACCCACTGCCGCCGCGCTCGGGGCGCTGGCCGGGATCGCCGTCGGCGCGGTGGCCATCGACCGCAAGCGCCGCCGCTGACCGACCTGTCCGCCGGCTCCTTGTGCCGCTGGGCCACCACGTGGTCAAAGGGGAGCACGTCCGAGGACGAAATGTCTGAATCTTTGACCACTTTGTGGGTGTGATCTTGATCTTGATCTTGACCTTGCGGCCTAGAAGAACACCGATCGCCGCTGCATGAGCAGGCGGTACAACGTGTGCTGGATCGTCTCGCGCACCTGGTCGGTGAGATTGAAGACCAGCATCGGGTCATCGGCCGCGCCGTCCGGGAAGTCATCGGTGTGGATGGGCTCGCCGAACTCGATGAGCCACTTGCTGGGCAACGGCACCAGGCCGAGCGGACCCAGCCACGGGAATGTGGGGGTCACCGGGACATAGGGGACTCCCAGCAGCCGGGCGAGCGACTTCAGGTTGCCGATGATCGGGTAGATCTCTTCGGCGCCCACGATCGACACAGGGATGATCGGCACCTTCGCCCGCAAGGCCGCCGCGACAAACCCCCCACGGCCGAACCGCTGCAATTTGTAGCGCTCGGAGAACGGCTTCCCGACTCCCTTGAAGCCCTCCGGCCAGACCCCGACGACCTCGCCGTTACCCAAGAGCCGCTCGGCGTCGGCATTGCACGCGACGGTGGAGCCGGTCTTGCGGGCGAACTCCGAGATCACCGGAGTCGAGAAGACCAGGTTGGCCCCAAGCATCCGCAAGGTACGTCTCTGCGGGTGATGGTCGAGCAGCGCCAGCTGAGTCATCACCGAGTCGACGGCTACGGTCCCGGAGTGGTTGGCCACGACCAAGGCGCCGCCTTGCGCCGGAACATTCTCCAAGCCGATGGTCTCGATGCGGAACCAATGCTTGTAGAGCGGTCGCAGAGCGGCGAGCAGAACCTTGTCAGACAGTTCAGGGTCGAAGCCGAACTCGTCGACCTCGAAGTCGCCGGTGATACGGCGACGGACGAAGGCCATCGCTGAGGCGAGGCGAGTGTCCCAGGAGTCACCGTCCTCGACGGCAGCGATCGGCTCAGGGGGTACCTCGCCGGAGCGAGGGGACTCGGCGGGTTTCTCCTGCTTGGCTGACGACTTTCGCTTGCCTGTGGTGGCGCCCTTGGTCGTCCGCTTCGATGAGCCGGTGGCGGGCACCGACTTCGCATCGGACTTCGCCTTCGAAGTCGTACGCGGCTTCTTCGCGACCTTGGCCGTCTCCGCCGGCTGTCCGTCGATGGGGATGATGCGCGCCTCGGTCACGACGTGGTCCCCGAGCCGACCACCGAGAGCAGCTGACGTTCGAAGGCCTCGAGCCGTTCGGGCTCGACCTTGTTGAGGGAGCGGGCATCGACGAAGGAGGCGAACGTCTCAGCCGTTGTGTACGTAGGCTCGAACCCGAGCACCTCGCGCATCCGCATCGTGTCGACGCCACGACCGAAACTCAAGAAGTTGATCTGCTCGGGCGAGAAGTCGACGGCCTTGGCCTGGCGCAACGCGCTGCTGACCATGCCGGCGAAGGGCGCGAGCAACGGCAACGTCGGCCGGCCGGCCCGGTGCACAGCCTGGGACAACAACAAGACCCCGTCCCCTGCCACGTTGTAGGTCCCGGGTGTGCCGCCGAGCGTAGCGAGGAGCAGTGCGGCCAACAGGTCATCCTCGTGGACGAACTGCAGGCGCGGGTCAAAGCCGAAAACTGTAGGAACCACTGGGAGTCGGAAGTACGAAGACATTGGAGTCTCGATGCCCGGCCCAAGACAGTTCGCGAACCGCAAGGTCGTGACCTCGACGTCCGGGCGCCGCCGGCTGAAGCCACGGACATAGCCCTCGACCTCAACGGAGTCCTTCGCGAAGCCCGACCGGGGAAGCCTCTTGGGCTCCATCTCCTCGGTGAACATGGCCGGATCCTTGGGCGAGGCGCCATAGACCGTCGTCGAGGACTTGACGACGAGCCGGTTCACCGTGGGTGCCTTCTGACACGCAGCAAGCAGCTGCATCGTGCCGATGACGTTGACCTCTTTCATCAGCGACCGCCCCCCGGCGGACTGCGGGGTTGCGATGACGCTCATGTGCACAACGGTGTCGACCTCCGCGGCCGCGATCACCTTCGCGATGATCGGGTTGCGGATGTCTGCCCGGACGAACTCGGCACCACCGAGATCTTCGACGGGCGGCACGACATCGACGCCAATGACCCGATCCACCTCGGGGCGGGACGTCAGCAGCTGGGCAAAGCGGCCGCCGAGATGCCGGGACACCCCGGTCACGAGCACGGTGCGCGACACGTCGTCCCCGCGCAACTACTTCTTGTTGCGGCGCTGAACGCGCGTCTTCTTGAGCAGTTTCCGATGCTTCTTCTTGGCCATGCGCTTGCGGCGCTTCTTGATGACGGAACCCACGGACGTACCTCGAGGTCTTCTGCTCAGGACGGGATGTCGGGCGGCCAGACAAAACTGGCGGACGGCTCAGGGTACCCGCAGTCGGCGGGCGAACGGTCAGCCGGCTTCGATGAAGGAATCGCGCAGGTAGTCAGAAACGGCCTGTTCCGGAACTCTGAACGATCGACCGACGCGCACGGCGGGCATCTCACCGGAATGCACGAGTCGATAGACCGTCATCTTGGAGACCCGCATGGCCGCGGCCACCTCGGCCACGGTGAGGAATCGCACCTCAGCGAGGGGTCTGTCGTTGCCTGCCGCCATGGGGCCAGAGCCTAGTGAGCCCGGCTCGGCTGCGCACATGAACCCTCAAGTTCGCGAAAAGGACGACGCCGTGTGACCGGTCAACTCCGCTGGGCACTGATCACAGGTCTAGGTCCGGATCAAGACCGTGCAACGGGAAGACCGCCCGGCGGGTGGCGAGGACGGCTCGGTCCAGCGCGTCGTCGGGATCCCAGCCATCGGCCCAAGGCCGGTATTCCGCCGGCGAACCGTCGGTCATCAGCGCAGGGGGCGCGCGGTGCAGCAACAGGCGTACGTGCTCACGCCAGGATTCCGGAACCATGGTGGCGGGGTCGACGGGGCGGCCGACCAGCTCACCCACCAGGTGCGCCCACGCCCTCGGAACGACGTCCACGATCGCATAACCGCCGCCCCCCAGCGCCACCCAGCGCCCGCCGGCTTGCTCGTGCGCAAGTCGATGCAGCGCTTGATAGCTGGCTCGCTGCCCGTCGACGCTGAGTCCCATGTGAGCCAGCGGGTCAACGGCGTGCGAGTCGCACCCCTGCTGGGTGACCAGCAGCTGAGGACCGAAGGCTGCGATGACGGCAGGAACAACTGCGTGGAAGGCTCGCAGCCACGCCGCGTCGTCGGTGACCGGCGGCAGCGCGACATTGACTGCGCTGCCTTCGGCGCCGGGTCCACCGACGTCCTCGGGCCAGCCGGTGCCAGGGAACAGAGTCCGTGGACTTTCGTGCAGGGAGATCGTCAGAACTCGCGGGTCATCCCAGAAGATCCGCTCGACACCGTCGCCGTGGTGGACGTCGACATCCACGTAAGCGATCCGCTGCACACCCTGATCCAGGGCCCAGGCGATGCCCGCGGCGGCGTCGTTGTACACACAAAACCCTGAGGCTGCCGCCGGCATGGCATGGTGCAGTCCGCCAGCCAGGTTGACGGCATGATCGGCAGAGCCCGAGACCACCGCGCGGACGGCCTCGACCGTGGCACCCACCACGTGAGCCGAGGCCTCGTGCATGCCCAGGAAGACGGGGACGTCCATGGTCCCCAGTCCGTGCTGCAGGTCCTCGTACCCATCGCCAACCTCGCCAGCAGCCCGAACAGCAGCGAGGAACTCAGGCGTGTGCACCCGCAGGAGCACATCATCCTCGGCCGTGGGGGACGTGACCTCTCGCACGCCCTCCAAGAGGCCGAGCGCTCGACACAGCGACACGGCCAGCTGCACCCGGATCGGGGCCAGCGGGTGTGAGGGACCGAAGTCATAAGCGGCCAGTGACTCGTCCCAGACGAACAGCGGCCGCTCGCTCATGCGTCGACGCTATCGGCCCGCGGCGCTGCGAACCGGGTGAAAGGCCCGGCAGAGTCGTAGGTTTCCCTCATGGTGGCTCGGCCCGAACCGACGGTGCGGCTACTGCCGTCCGCGGTGAGCGCGCGCGTCGAGCACCGTCTCGCGCGCACGCAGCGACGCGCACCGGGGCAGTCAGTGGTCCTCGGCTTCCTGGCTCTGGTGCTCGTCGGCACCGTCCTGCTCTGGCTGCCGCTCTCAAAACAAGGTCGAGGACCGACCGGGCTGCTCGACGCCTTGTTCACGGCCACCTCGGCGGTGTGTGTCGTGGGGCTGACGGTCGTCGACACCGGAACACACTGGTCGACCTTCGGGCAGAGCGTGATCTTGGTGCTGATGCAGGTAGGCGGCCTGGGAATCATGGTCGGGGCGTCGCTGGTGGGGATCGCCGTGTCCCGGCGGCTCGGACTACGAACCAGGGTCATGACGGCGGCTGCGACTCGAACCCTCGGCCTGGCCGATGTCCGTCGCGTGGTCCTGGGCGTCGCGGTCGTCAGTCTGTCGATCGAGGCAGTCGGTGCCGGATGTCTGACGCTGCGATTCTGGCTCGGCTACGGCTTCAGCCTTCCCGCGGCGATCTGGAACGGCGTCTTCCACTCGGTGTCCGCGTTCAACAACGCCGGGTTCTCACTGTTCGTCGACGGCCTGGTGCCGTACGTCTCCGACCCGTGGATCTGCCTGCCCATAGATGCGGCGATCATCCTCGGAGGGCTCGGTTTCCCCGTGCTCTTCGAGATCTTCAAGGACCGCCGCAGGGGCCGCGGTCCTCGCTTGACGCCGAACACCCGGATGACCCTCTACGCCACCGCTGGCCTGCTGCTGTTCGGAACGTTCGCCTTCCTCGCGATCGAATGGACCAACGCGGCAACGCTCGGGCCGTTAGATTTTGGGTCCAGGTTGCTGGCGTCGTTCACCCAGGGTGTCGTCCCCCGGACGGCCGGCTTCAACACGCTCGACTTTGCCGCCATGAACCCTGCGAGCCTGTTGATCACGATGGGGCTGATGTTCGTCGGCGGTGCCACTGCCTCGACCGCTGGAGGCATCAAGGTGGGGACGTTCATGGTCGCACTGACCTCGGTGTGGGCCCAGATCCGCGGGGATGACGACACCGTTCTGGTTCAACGGACCGTTTCGCCAGGTGTGGTCCGGCAGGCGTACTCCTTGATCTTCTTGTTCTCGGCGGCGCTCTTCGCAGGGGTGGTCGCCCTGGTCGTGCTCAGTGGCCTGCCCGGCGACCAGGCTGCGTTCCAGGCCACCTCCGCGCTCACGACAACCGGACTCAGTACCGTTCCCATCGCCAGCCTGCCGGACCCCGCCCTAGTCGTCCTCATCGTCATGATGTTCGTCGGTCGGCTCGGTCCGGTCTATGTCGGCGCGGCCTTTGCGCTCCGTCAGCGTCGACGGCGGTACCGCTATCCAGAGGGGATTCACCATGTCGGCTAGGAAGACGGATGACGCGGTGCTGGTCATTGGGCTCGGGCGCTTCGGTGCCTCGGTCGCGGAAAGCCTCACCCTCGCCGACATCGACGTTCTCGGGATCGACAGCGACGAGCGTCTGGTCAAGCAGTGGGCCGACCGAATCGCGGTGGCTCTGCAGGCGGACGCGACCGATGTGGAGGCGCTCGACCAGATCGGTGTCGCGGGGATCTCGCGCGCAGTGGTGGCCATCGGCACCAGCGTGGAGTCTTCGATCTTGGCCGTCTCACACCTCTCCGACCTCGGGGTGCCCACCATCTGGGCCAAGGCGCTGTCGCCGGAGCACGGACGCATCCTGCAGCGCGTCGGAGCTCACCGCATCGTCTATCCCGAGCGAGAGGTGGGAGCGAAGATCGCGGCTCTGTTGGCCGACGATCTGCTCGAATACTTGCCGATCGGACTTGACCACGCGTTGGCGGCCACGCTCGCTCCTGCACCGTTCATCGGGCACACCCTGGCTGAGGTGGGCGCCAGGGAAGCAGCCGGGATCACGGTCGTGGCCGTGCTGCGTCCGGACGGATCGGTGCGACCCGCCACCCCGGAGACCGTCCTCCACGCGGAAGACATCGCCGTCGTCCTGGGGACCAAGCGACGCATCGCGGCGCTGTCCCCCCGCGACTAATCCGCTTCACCCAGCGGGGGTACCCCCAGGCCGGTCAACTTGTCCGCAATGTCGGGATTGCGGCGGCGGAACGGGGAACCCTGGTGGGTGAAGCGCGGCCTGGCCGGCTCAGCTGCCTCCGGCCAGCTCACTGGACCGGTCGCGCGCGGCCTCCATGGCCGACAGGAACGCGGCACGGACCTTGTGGTCGTCGAGCTGTCGCAACGCAGCCACGGTCGTGCCCGCCGGAGATGTCACGTTCTCCCGCAAGACCGTGGGGTGCTCCCCGGTCTCCTTGAGCATCTGCGCCGCACCAACGAGGGTCTGCACGACCAACTCGTTGGCCGTCGCACGCGGAAGCCCGAGCAGGACGCCCGCTTCGATCATGGCTTCGACGACATAGAAGATGTACGCCGGCCCGGATCCGCTGATCGCCGTCACCGCATCCTGATGCTTCTCGGCGACCCGCACGACCTTGCCGACCGCGCTCAGCAGCGACTCCGCCTCAGCCAGATGTGCGTCGTCGCAGTGCTGGCCGCCCGAGATGGCGGCCATTCCCTCATCGACCAGCGCCGGAGTGTTGGGCATGACCCGCACCACCGGAGTGCCGTCGGGAAGGTGGGCCTCGAGGAACTCGGTGGTGATCCCCGCCGCCAACGAGACGACGAGCGCGTCTGGCCGCATCGCGGCCGAGATCTCCCCGAGCAACGCGGCCATGTCCTGCGGCTTCACCACGAACACAAGCGTCTGGGCGAGCGAGGCTGCCTCGACGTTGTCGACGACGTCGACCCCGTAGCGGTCGGAGAGCTCCTTGGCCCGTTCGGGTCGACGCTCGGTGATCATCAGCTGGTCGGTGCCGAGGCCGGACCGTAGCAACCCGGACAGCAGTGCCTCACCCATCACCCCGGCCCCGAACACCGCGGTCCGCGCGGTTGTGGTGTCAGGGCTCATGACTTGCTCGTCAGTGCTTTGAGGAACAGCGACATGTTGGCCGGCTTCTCGGCCATCCGTCGGACGAGATACCCGTACCAATCAACGCCGTACGGCACATAGACCCGGACGGTCTCCCCGTCGGCGGCCAGCCTTCGCTGCTCGCCGGGACGGACGCCGTACAGCATCTGGTACTCGTAGCTTCCCTTCGGACGGTCGTACCGAACAGCGAGGGCGCCGGCAATCTCGACCAGGCGGGGGTCGTGCGTCGCGACCATGGGGTGCCCCGGGCCAGCCATCAGCACCTTCAGGCATCGCACATACGAACGGTCTACGTCAGTCGCTGACTGCCACGCGACCGACTCTGGCTCCTTGTAGGCGCCTTTGCACAGCCTGACTCGCGACCCCTCGGCGGCCAGGTCTCGGCAGTCGGCCTCGGTGCGATAGAGGTATGCCTGGACCACGGCGCCGGTGTGAGGGAAGTCCTTGCGCAGCTCAGCCAGGATCCCCAACGTGGAGTCGGTTGTCGTGTGGTCCTCCATGTCCAAGGTCACAGTGGTGCCGACCTCGCGCGCGGCGGCACAGATGGCCCTGGCGTTCTCGAGGGCAACCTTCTCCCCATCGCCGGGCAGCGCCTGGCCCACAGCGGAGAGCTTCACCGACACCTCCGCGCCCGCGGTCAGCCCCGCCTCGCCCAGCCCCGTCAACAGCGACAGGTAGGCATCGCGCGTCTGATCCGCCTGGGCTGCATCGAGGACGTCCTCGCCGAGGTTGTCGAGGGTCACGAATCGCCCATCAGCAACCAGGTCGGCTGTGGCTGCCACGGCGTCGGCCGTGGACTCGCCGGCCACGAAGCGGCTGACGACGTCCCTGCTCACCGGCGCGGCGGCCACCAGCGTCTTCAACCGCTCGCTGCGGCTGAGCGTCAACAGCGTCCGCCTGATCACGGGTCGGCCTCCTTGATTCGGTAGCCGAAGTCTAGAGCCCGCCCGTTGCGTAGAGCTCCGCCGCCGTCCTCGACTCCACGGGCACCGTCCCACCACATCGACAGAGGTCGGCGGCCCAAATCCAGCACCGTCGTGAAAGATAGGCGTGTCGACTCGCACCGCCGGTGCGCCGTGGGCGATGAGATGCCGGTCGTCAGCTGAGGGGCAGGAGCACTCATGTCAACCGTCCAGCACGGTGACTGCGCGCTCGTAGTCATCGACGCGCAGACCGACTTCTACAGCGCTGATCGTGTCGACGTCGACCAGGCCGCCAAGGAGTGCGCGCTCGACCGCACCGCATGGCTGTGCCGGGTCGCCGCAGCCCTCGAGGTCCCCATCGTCGTGACCGAGGAGGACGCAGAGACGAACGGTCCCACCGCGCAGCAGATCGTCGCCGTGCTGCCCCCGGGAACACCAGTGTTCGACAAGGTGGTGTACGGCGCCGCCGACAACCCGGAGATCGCCGATGCGGTTGCCGCGACCGGGTGCACGACCGTTGTGCTCGCGGGGATGGAGACCGATGTGTGTGTCGCTCACTCCGCAATCGGGTTCATCGCGCTCGGTCTGCGGGTCGTCGTCGTTCGGGACGCGGTGTTCTCAGCGGGCGCTGCACACGGGTATGGCTTGTCCCGCTTGTGCCAGGCAGGCGTCGAGCTGCTGTCCGCCAAGGAGCTCTACTACGACTGGATGCGCGACCTGCCGACAACCCGAGCCTTCGAGCGTGACCATCCGGCCGTCGCTGATCCGCCCGGCTTCTCTTTGTAGCCAGGACGCGGGAAAGCGGCTGGTCAAGCGAAGCCGGGGGTCGCTCTACCTCGCGCGCGTAGCCTGCGGCCATGCCGACCGGCGACTCGCGGGGATCAAGATCTGGGTCGAAGGCCGAGCTTCAAGGGGGTCCCGCGGACTCACTCTCGGCTGAGCCGGCGCCGCGAACCAAGTGGACCCTGATCGGCGCCGTCCTCGTGGGGCTCCTGCTCGGGGCTTCGGCCATGCACACGCTCGACGGCCGCCACGCGGGCAATGGCCAGTCGGTCGACCTTCAGGTGTCGCTCGGGCCGCATGCCGGCGACATCCGTGTTATCGACGGAGATCCGGTCGTTGATGTGCCCCTCTTCATCGCCAACCAAGGCACCGCTCCAGTCGTGCTCAGGGACATCCTGGTCGAAGGTCCGGGCGCGAGCTCGGTGAAGGTGCCGGACGGGCCGCCCAGGCAGACCCTGCCATTCACGCTTGAGCCTGGTCGCGCGCTGAGCACCCGGATCGTCATTCGCTCGGACTGTGTCGTGCCGCTGCGCCCCACGCCGGCAGTGACCCTCGTGGTGTCTGACACAGCCGGTCACTCCCAAGCTGTCCCGGCCAACATCCCCGCACTGCCTGCACTGTGGGGCCAAACCCTGTATCCGCTGTCATGCCCCGCTGGCTGATTCGGGGCCAAGTCGCTCAGGGGGTACGGCGCCGCAGCGTGGCGGACCCGAGCAGCAAGAACCCAATGGTGAAGCCCACCAGCACTACTACGTCGACGGTGAAGGTCGAGCTCAAGGTGGGGTAGGCCGCCACCTGCTGCATGGCGTTGACAGCGTAGGTGAGTGGCAGCAGCGCAGAGAGCCACCCGAGCACGGTCGGCAGCTGATCGGTCGGTCCGATGATCCCGCACAGCAGCAGCTGGGGGAGGATCACGGCAGGCATGAACTGCACGGCCTGGAACTCCGTCTGCGCGAAAGCGCTGACGAACAGTCCGAGGCTCGTGCCCATCAGGGCCACCAGAACGGCGACCAGAAGGACCGCCCAACTCGGTCCTCTGACGTCCATCCCGAGCAGACCGAGCGAGAGTCCCGCCGCGAGCAGCGCCTGGGCCGTCGCCGCGATACCGAAGGCCACGGCATATCCGCCGAGAAAGTCAGCCTTCCCGACGGGCAGCGTGAGCAGCCTCTCCAACGTTCCCGATGAACGTTCTCGCAGGGTCGCGATGCTGGTCACGAGGAACATGACGATGAGCGGAAAGATGGCCAGCAGTGCAGGGCCGTACTTGTCGAAGTCCTGCGGGCTGTCGATCAGCACCCACCACAGCAGCGCCAGCAGCATGCACGGAACGACCAGCATCAGGGCGACGGTGCGGGGATCGTGCCGGAGCTGGCGCAAGACCCGCCCGGCCGTCGCGAACAGCCGTCGACCGCTCATGCTGCGGAACCGTCGTTCGCCGCGTCGACCAGCGAGAGGAACGCACGCTCGACGTCTGGCTGACCGGTGAGCTCCAAGAGCTCAGGCAAGGTGCTGTCCGCGAGGATCCCGCCTTCACGCATCAGCAGCAGCCGGTCGCAGCGCTCGGCCTCGTCCATGACGTGGCTGGAGACCAGCAAGGTGACCCCCTCGTCGGCCAGTCGCCGGAACAGGCTCCACAAGTCCCGACGCAGGACCGGATCCAGGCCGACCGTGGGTTCGTCCAGCACGAGGAGCTGCGGCGACCCCAGAAGCGCAGTGGCCAAGGAGGCACGACTGGACTGACCTCCGGATAGCTGACCGACCAGCTGGTCGGCCTCCCCGCGCAGATCGACCTGATCGAGAACCCGTTCCACATCGGTGTGCGCCGTGCCGAGCATCGCGGCGAAGTAGGCCAGGTTCTCGCGCACTGAAAGGTCTCGGTAGACCGCGGCCTCTTGGGTGCGGTAGCCGACCCGGTGCCTCAGGTCGGGGCTCCCCGCCGGTAGACCCAGGACGTCGATGGTGCCGGACTTGACGATCTGGACCCCGACGACCGCGCGGATGAGCGTCGACTTTCCGCAGCCGCTCGGTCCCAGAAGTCCGGTGATCTGGCCGGCCACGACGTCGAGGTCGAGGGACGGCAGCACCACGCGGCCACCTCGCACGACGCACAAGTTCCGCACCGCCACGGCGACATGGGCAGGTTCGTCCATCCGCTTACCCTAGGCCCGAGGAGTCGCGCCAAATAGGACATTCCTGCCGAACGGCCACCCGTTGGTGGCACCACGTGCTGGCTGATCAGACCAGGGGTGCCGTCGCCAGATAGAGGCGGGCGAAGGCCAGGGCCTCAGCCAGATCCGCAACGCGCTCCGCGCGATTCGACGCCTTCCGCGTGGAGACCTCGAGGACGACGGTGCCCGAAAAACCTTGGCCGGCAAGGTTTTCCAACAAGGTGGCACAAGGCTGGCCGCCGCGCCCCGGTACGAGATGCTCGTCCCGCGACGCCCCACTGCCGTCCGCAAGGTGCACGTGCGCCAATCGGTCGCCGAACTCCCGCGCCATCAGCAAAGCATCGGATCCCGAGACCGCGGTGTGTGACAGGTCGAGAGTCAGATGGGCGTAGTCCTCGTCGGTCGGATCCCAGGCGGGCGCGTAGGCCTTGATCTCCCGACTGCGTGCGCGCCACGGATACATGTTCTCGACAGCGAAGGTGACGTCGGTCTCTTCGTCCATCCGGGCCACGCCTTCGACGAAGCCGCGGGCGTATTCACGCTGCCACCGAAACGGCGGATGGACGACGACGGTGTGCGCGCCGAGGCGTTCGGCAGCGTCCTTGGACCGGACCAGCTTGGCCCAGGGATCGGTCCCCCACACCCGCTGGGTGACCAACAGGCAGGGTGAATGGATGGCCAGGACGGGGACGGCGTAGTGGTCTGAGAGCCGACGGACCGCCTCGATGTCCTGCGACAGACCGTCAGTGAAAACCATCAGCTCGACGCCGTCGAAACCGAGCTGTGCGGCCAGCTCGAAGGCCACCGCGGGCGATTCGGGATAGACCGAGGCAGACGACAGCGCGATGCGCGCTGAAGGAACGTGCACCGCCTCAGCCATGCTGCTCAGGGTAGGCGGGTCCCCCGATCCGGATAGCCTCGACGCCATGCGCGCTCGAGATCTGGCCGTACCCGCCCCGACCGTGACCCTCGACGACTCGGTGGCCGAGGCGCTGAGCCTGATCGATCAGGGCGCCCCCGGCGTCGTCGTGGTCGATGGATCGGGTGGGCTCGTCACGGCGCTGCCCGCAACCCAAGTCCTCGGTCTTGCGCTGCCGGGCTACATCCACGGCCAGCCCGGCTTGGCCCGTGCGTGGGACGAGGAGCACGCCGATCATTTTGCTACGACCACGCAACGGCTGAGCGTCGAGCGGGCACTTGGCGGCCGGCGACCGCCAGCCATCGTGGTCAACGATGACGACACCCTCATCGAGGTTGCCCTAGCGATGTGTGACGGGCACGCCCCGCTGGTCGTCGTGGTCAAGGATGGCGTGGTCGTGGGTTCGATCGGGCTGCGAGTTCTGCTCGGTGCTTTGCTGCCCGAGGACGGGACTACCACGTGACAGCTTGGTTCGTGGTCGCCGTCTTCGTCGGCGTCTACTTCCTGCTCGCCACCGAGCGGGTCCACCGCGTCGCAGCTGCTCTCGGCGGTGCGGTCATCGTGCTGATCACCGGCGTCGTGAGCACGGACGACGCCTTCTTCTCCCGTGAGACAGGGGTTGCCTGGGACGTCCTCGCGCTGCTGCTGGGAATGATGGTCATCGTCGGAGTGCTCCGGCCGACCGGGGTCTTCGAGTACCTCGCCATCTGGGCGGTCAAGCGTGGCCGCGGGCAGCCGTACCGCGTCCTGGTTCTCCTCTTGCTCGTCACTGCCGTGACCTCGGCCGTCCTCGACAACGTGACCACGGTCGTGCTCATGGCACCGGTGACGCTGCTCGTCTGCGACCGCATCGGGATGAAGCCGGCGCCGGTCCTGATTGCGGAGGTCCTGGCGTCGAACATCGGTGGAGCCGCCACCCTCGTCGGGGATCCGCCGAACATCATCATCGCCAGCCGGGCCGGGCTGACCTTCAACGACTTCTTGGTTCACATGGGTCCGATCGTCGCGGTGATCCTGATCTGCTTCGTGGTCTTGAGCCGGTGGCTGTTCCGGTCGGCGCTGTCCACGGCCACCGGCACCACAGAAGACCTCGACGAGCTGGATGAGAAGGCTGCGATCAGCGACCCGGTTTTGCTCCGGCGGTCCCTCGTCATCCTGGGTCTGGTCATGGTTGGCTTCGTCGGCCACGGCATCTTCCACACCGAGCCGGCGGTGGTCGCGATAGGCGGAGCCGCCCTGATGGTGCTCGTCTCCCGTGCCCCCCCGGCGTCCTACCTCGAGGCGGTGGAGTGGGAGACACTGGCGTTCTTCGCCGGCATCTTCATCGTGATCGGCGCGCTCGTGAAGGCTGGCGTTATCGACACGCTGGCCGACGGCGTGGTCAAGGCAACAGGGGGCAACGTGGCCGCCACGTTGGTCACGGTGCTCATCGCCTCGGCAGTGATCTCCGCATTCGTCGACAACATCCCCTACGTCGTCGCCATGACTCCGCTGATCGCCGAGCTCATCGCGCAGACGCCCGCGTTGGCGGCGAACGACGGCGTGTGGTGGTCGCTGGCCCTCGGTGCCGATCTGGGTGGCAACGCAACAGCCGTCGGAGCGAGCGCAAACATCGTGGTCATCGGGCTGGCTCGGCAGTACGGCTATCCGATCACGTTCCGGGAGTTCGCGAAGTACGGCGTCCCGGTGGCCCTCGTTTCCGTGCTGGCGTGCGTCCCCTACGTCCTGCTGCGCTACGCCTGAGGCGCCAGCTGATCGAGCCGTCGGAGGATGACCCCTTCCCGCAAGGCCCACGGGCAGATCTCCAGCTTCTCGATCTCGAGGAGGTCCATCACGGCGTCGGCGACCAGCGCTCCGGCCAACAGCTGGCGAGCCCGACCCGGAGACACCCCTGGGAGCTCGGCGCGCTCGGCCTCATCCATGTCGGCCAGTCGGGGCAGCCAGTCACGCAGGTCTGCATGTTTGAGCGAGCGACGTACGTAGTCACCGTCGGTGGACGGGGCGGCGCCCGCAACCCGCGCCAGCGACCGAAACGTCTTCGAGGTGCCAACGACCCGGTCGACGTGGCCCATCCGCGTCACCTGACCCAGATCGCGCGCGAACTCCGCCCGAATGTGCTTGCGCAGTTCCTTCACCGTGCCCTTCCCGGGCGGGTCCTGGTGGAGGAATTCGCGGGTGAGCCGGCCAGCGCCCAGAGGGACCGAGAACGCCGCGTCCGGTTCCTCGTCCTTGCCCGAGGCGACCTCCAGCGACCCGCCGCCGATGTCGAGGACGAGCAGCCGGCCCGCGGACCAGCCGTACCAACGTCGGGCAGCCAGAAAGGTCAGTCGCGCCTCATCCTCACCCGAGAGAACTTCGAGCCGAGCACCAGAGATCTCATGAACCCGACGGAGCACGTCCTCACCGTTGGGCGCGTCGCGGATCGCCGACGTGGCGAAACCGAAGACTTCCTCGACGCCCTTGTCCTCGGCCTCCGCCAGCGCCTCGACCACGAAGTCGGTCAGCTTCTTCGAGCTGGCGGCAGCGATCCGGCCGTCCTCCTCGAGGAGCTCGGCCAACCGCAGCTCCACCTTCAGGGAGTGCGCCCCGGTCGGAGGCGCGCCAACGTGTGCGTCGACCACCAACAGGTGAACCGTGTGGGATCCGACATCCAGCACTCCCAACCGCATGCCTGGACGCTACCGCCTCACCCGGCGCGCATAGGGTGGCGGAGTGGTCGAGGTGTCGTTGGACTTTCCGCGTGCGTACGTCGAGTTCGTCGATCCCACGGACGCCGAGCAGGTGTTTCGCTGCGATCTGACCTGGTTGACCTCGCGGTGGACGTGCATCTTCGGCTCCGGTTGTCGGGGGGTCGTGGCGGGACGTCCCGACGATGGCTGCTGCACCCTCGGCGCCCACTTCTCCGACAAGGCAGACGAGAAGCGGGTCCTGGCCCACGCAAAGCGGCTCAAGCCCAAGGAGTGGCAGTACCACGGGACCAAGAAGCTCACCGAGAAGGATGAGGACGGTGCACGCAAGACACGCGTCGTCGACGGTGGCTGCGTCTTCCTCAACCGATCCGATTTCCCGGGCGGCCCAGGGTGTGCGCTGCACGGCTACGCAGAGCGCATCGGCGTGCACTTCCTCGAGACCAAGCCTGACGTGTGCTGGCAGCTGCCGATCCGGCGAACCTTCGATCGAGTCACCCGCCAGGACGAGAGCGAGGTTCTCGTGGTGACGATCGGCGAGTACGACCGCCGCGGTTGGGGACCGGGCGGCCACGACCTCGAGTGGTATTGCTCAGGCGCAACCGAGGCGCACGTGGGGCTGGAGCCCGTCTACATCTCCAACGCGGCAGAGCTCACTGCCCTCATGGGGGAAGCTGCCTACGCCGAGCTCGTGAAGCACTGCGAGGCCCATCTTTCGCGCGTCCCGACCCTGGCTCCGCACCCCGCCGACAACAACTGACGTAGCGGTTAGACCGCGACAACGGGGTCGGTGGAGCCGGAATTGGCACGCTCTCCAACCCCCCACCCCCATGTCGGAATTCAGTAGGACGGGTTGTCGTCGGGTGGGGTGCCTGAGGGCGGGGCCGGCCCTTGTTTGCCGGTCTCGGAGTCTCTTCCGTCGCCGCCGCCGGCATGTGGGACGACGTGGAGACGCCTGCCGGTGGGGGTGGTCCAGGTGAGGTGTCCGTTGCCGTGGTTGGTCAGCTGCCAGCGGGGCGCGTGGTGTTTGAGCAGGGGGTGATGGACACACAGCGGGGCGAGGTTCCTGATCTGGCCGCGTAGTGCCCTCGTCAGGAGTGGCGGGCAAATGGCCGGTGGGCGAGACGTGCCCGCGCGGCCGATCAATATCCGGCATTCGCGCTCGCCTCACCAGGCAAACCCGGGAGTATGACTCCGCCTGTTGGATTGCCGAAGCGCCAAGATCAAACGGCGCGAATGTCTGAGTGTGCCGCATTAAGCGACTTGGGGCCGGCGAGGACCGGCCATGGCTCCGTTGACCACTCGCTACGGGCTACCGTAAAGGGCCAGCGCGCAGGATCCGACCCAGAAGCGAACTCGACCCCCGTATAAGTCATCGTGCAGCATAGAACGGGGTGATCGTCGACAACCACCTGCGCCTCACCCATGACGGTCTCTGACAGGTCGCTGAAGATGACGTCTAAATCCACCTCCTCGGATGCCAGCAACTCGACAAAGTCCTCACTGACAAAGCATCGCTGAATTGCAGCGATCGCTGCGTGCCTCCGAAGGGTTTCTGGGTCGATCCCAGAGGAGACGTGTCCAGGGGGTGAGGTCATGATTCCGTAGACGCGACCATCGGACTCACCAATCCAGATCTGGTGCAACTGTAGTGGTGTCACAGATAGCGGACGCGCGCCAACTATCGTGAAAAGTTCAGTGGCCTGCTGCACGGACTCGTCAGATCTGGACATAGATGACCTTGCACCGTGCTGGTACGGCGGAAGCTGCGGCAGCGTTTAGGTCTTGTTCTCTGGCCTGGAGTTGCCCGTAGATGTGCTTAATGACGATGTCGGGGTTGTTCTCTGCGGAGCCTCCTCGCCCGCTCGCGCGGCCAACCGCCTTATACCATGCGCCAGGGTCGTAGCAAGTGCCGAGGAGAAGGCCATAAAACCCTGATGCGGTGCTACAAGAAGTTGAGTCTTGACAAGTGTTGTTGAGTTCGCTGATCTTCTCCCACGGGCCGGTTTTGGTCGGTCCGACGAACAACTTGACCGACACATCGATATCTCCGCGCGCCCACCCTGATGCCGTGGCAGAAACGCTGAAACTGGGATTCCCTGGAGTGTTATTGATGTGCGCTTTCACCGAGCCGGGGGTGACCGCGAACGCTGGGCTCGGGGCACCAAGCATGGATCCAAAGGTCAGCATCGCAATGAGCGCGGCTACGATTACGCGACGATTCATCATGCATCTCCTCGTCAACTTGGGCCTTCCGCACCAGCCGGACGCCAGGCAACGCTACGACTGGGGAGGTGCCGCGACAAGTACGGGCGGCAACCATCTCAGGTCACCCATCGGGTCTCCGCCACCACGCAGCACGGCCGGCCTGGCCCCGCGCCGATGTCCAGATATGCCGGTGATCGCCACACGCGTCACCACTCGATATGTGCCGCTATCGCTCGCCTCTCGGGGTGACAAACCGGCACTATGCGCGGTTCCAGGGGTCACAATGGCTGTCGTGGAGCGCGACCAGACGTGGGCTGCGATGTTCACGGTCGCCGAACGGTTGACAACCCGTTATCGCACGGACGACACCCTGGATGTCCGCGCCGCGCGAAGACATCGTGGTCCGTTCACCATCGTCGAGGGGCTTGCGGTGGAAGACAACTGGACGGACGTCTTCGAGCCCGTGCGCCGACGGCGTGTGTTCAGCGGGCGTTGGACTGAGATCCAGCCGGTTCAGCGTGTGCGTGAGACGCTGACTTCGTGGAACTGGACGACGTCGAGCACCTCGTGCGGGATGCGTTGCCTGCGAGTGGACGCTTTGCCATCTCTAGTCATACCGACCGGGGGTACTTGACTCTGGCGATCACGCGCTCTCCCGATGCGGGCGAGTCTGTCGCTCCAGGACGCAGATCCCTGACACACATCCAGACCTACGGTGTGGAAGCCTTCCACCTTCGTTTGGACGAGAGATTCACTCTCAGTGAGTTCGATTGGGAACCGGATGGCCAGGGGCAGATTCTAAGAGTAATGACCGGGTTGGCAGTCGCCTACCTCGACGGCCACGGAGAAGGGCGCACGAAGGCGGGGGCGAGAGGGCGGCGCAAGGACTACTTCGAGATTGATCTAGATGGCCAGACGTACTCCCTACAGGCCCACGCCTGAGTCCACGCTGTCTCGTCTTGGTGAGTCCACCCGCGCAGACGCGACCTAGGTGCCGTTATCCAGCGCATCATGAGGCGAACCTCAGCTCATCGCGATGAATGACCACTTGGCTGCCGGTCGGTTCTGCAGCACCCGCCGCTTGCGGCCAGTGGTGAAAGTGAATGAGCGTCCTCCCACACCAGCACGGTCAGATCCGTGGCAGCCAGCTCGGGGGCTGGATCCACCGGCAGAACCTCTGATACGGACATACGTTAGATATTACCGACCACCTCCGACAGCCACCAGAAGCCGAAACCAGTGTGTGGACAACTCCTCAAGCCGGGCAACGACTTCTCCGGCATTCGAAGCGTGGTTTCACATCGAGCCCACGGGTCCGCCATCTCGACGCCACAAAGCAGGGGAGGGCGACGCTCCGCTGACTCCGGGTCGGCCGAGGGGCGGCGCAGCGCGGGATCGCGCGCTAGCGTCAGCGCATGACGCCAAGTTCTTCAGCCAACCCGCCCGGATCTCCAGCTCTCGAGGGCTGGGGAACCCCAGACATGGTCTCTCCGTTGCGCAAGGTCATGGTCCGCACGCCGACGACTGTCGGAGCCTTCGTCGAGGAGGGTCACTGGCGCCAACCTGACCTTGGCCTGCTCGAGACCCAGCACGCCACCTTCGTCGCGCTGCTGGCTTCGGTTGGCGCCGAGGTCATGGTTCAGGCGCCGGTGGACGGCCTGGTCGACGCGGTCTACACCCACGACTCGGCGATCATGACGCCGTACGGCGCCGTGCTGCTCCGCATGCGGAAGCCGGTTCGGGGTCCCGAGCCCGAGGTGATGGGCAGAGACTTCGAGGCCCTCGGCGTCCCAGTGCTCGGTCGTCTCAGCGCGCCCGCGTTCTGCGACGGCGGCGACAAGGTCTGGCTGGACGAGCGGACCTTGCTGGTGGGTCGCGGCTATCGCACCAACGCGGCGGCCATCAGCCAGCTGCACGACCTGCTCCAGCCGTACGGCGTCGACGTCATCGACTTCGACCTTCCGCACTACGAGGGCCCTGACGCCGTGCTGCACCTGATGAGCGTGCTCTCGCCCGTGGCACACGACCTCGCGGTCGTCTATGAACCGCTGGCACCCGTCGCCCTGATCGAGCTGCTCGACGAGCGGGGGATCAAGCGGATCACCGTCGACGAGGCGGAGATGCTCACCCAAGGAGCCAACATCCTTGCCGTGGCACCGGGCGTCGTGGTGCTGGCGGCAGGCAACGACCGGGTCCAGTCCGCCCTAGAAGCGGCTGGAGTGACTGTGCACGTCTTCGACGGGAGCGAGGTGGCTGTGAAGGGCGACGGCGGACCGACCTGCCTCACCCAACCGTTGTGGCGGGCATGACCGAGACGGCGCTCAGCAACAACTCCGCCGCTTCGCCAGAGCCGGAGCTGACCGTCGACGAGCGTCGAGCGCTCGATGCCTTGGAGGACCTCGGCGAAGCGACGTGGGCCAGCCGTCTGGTCGAGCTGGTCGAGATCCCGAGCATCACCGGCAGCGCCGCCGAGAGTGACGCTCAGCAGTGGGTCGCCGATCACCTGAGCCGGCTCGGGCTCGACGTCGACCACTGGTCCTGCGATCTCGACGCCCTGCGCAGCGATCCGGACTTCCCCGGCACCGAGGCCGACCGCGACGAGATGTGGGGCCTGGTAGGGGTGACCCCCGGACCTGATGACGAAGCGCCGCGGGTCATCCTGCAAGGACATGTCGACGTCGTGCCCCCCGGTGACCTCACGCAGTGGCCGACCGGTGACCCCTTCGACGCCAGGATCGACGACGGTGTCCTCTACGGCCGCGGCGCCTGCGACATGAAGGCCGGTGTCATAGCCAATCTCGTTGCTCTGGAAGCCATCCTGACCTCGGGCGTGCGGCTGCCGGGTCGTGTCGCCGTGCACAGCGTCGGCAGCGAGGAGGACGGTGGTCTGGGCGCGTTCGCCACCCTCCGACGGGGACACACCGGTCGCGCCGCGCTGATCACCGAGCCGACCAGCCGCACCGTCGTGACAGCCACCGGCGGAGCGCTGACCTTCACCCTGACCGTCGCCGGCCTAGCCACCCATGGGAGCACTCGTTACGCCGGCGTCAGCGCGTTCGACGCCTTCCTGCCCGTGCACCGGGCGCTCGCAGCGCTCGAGGCCGAGCGCAACGCCGACGTCGACCCGGTCATGGCTGAGTACCCCATCGCCTACCCCCTCATGGTCGGCCGCATCGAGTGCGGTGACTGGTCGAGCAGCGTGCCGGACAAGCTCGTGGCCGAAGGTCGTTACGGCGTGGTCCTCGGCGAGAACGTGGCTGCGGCACGAGAAGCCTTCGAAGAACGCATCCGATCGGTATGCGCCTCAGACGCATGGCTGCGCGACCACCCGGTGACCGTCGAGTGGTCGGGTGGCCAGTTCGCGAGTGGCCGCTATCCCGTCGGCGATCCGTTCCTCGACGTCGTCCGGAGTGCCTGGTCCCAGGCCACGGGAGGTCCGCCGCCGCGTGAGCGCGGAGCGCCGTACGGCAGCGATCTTCGCCTCTACAACGGCGCCGGCATCCCCGCCTTGCACCTCGGACCGGGTGAGGTGCGCCATGCCCACAGCCCGTTGGAACAGGTACGGCTGTCCGAAGTCGGCGACGTGGCGCGCGCGGTTGTCCTCACCCTGCTGCGCGGTTGACTCGATTCGTCGGAGCCACCTCGTAGTCTCCGGGGATGGCCAAGCAGACAGCTCGCTCGACCACGTCGCGCCCGCAGACGTTGCGGTGCTCGGAGTGCGGCTGGCAGACCAGCAAGTGGGTCGGCCGCTGCGGTGAGTGCCAGGCCTGGGGCACGGTGGCCGAACCCGGCGCGCCCCTGGGTCGCACGGTCACCGCCGGTCCGGTCACGCAGCCCGCGCAGCGCATCCACGAGGTCGATGCCGAGGCGACCCAGTCGCGTTCGACAGGCGTGGACGAGCTGGATCGGGTGCTCGGCGGCGGTCTGGTGCCCGGCGCCGTCGTCCTGCTCGCCGGCGAGCCGGGGGTCGGCAAGTCGACGCTGCTGCTGGAGGTCGCGGCGCGCTACGCATCGCCGAGCACCCCGGCGCTCTACATCACCGGCGAGGAGTCTGCCGGACAGGTGAGACTGAGGGCGGGCCGCACCAGCGCCCTCGACCCACACCTCTACCTCGCAGCCGAGACCGACCTGGCCGCAGTGCTCGGTCACATCGAGGCGGTCAAGCCCGCTCTGCTCGTCGTCGACTCCGTGCAGACGATCGCGTCCGCGGAGGTCGACGGCACGGCCGGCGGCGTGACCCAGGTGCGTGAGATCGCCGCCACACTCATCCGCGTCGCGAAGACGCAGGGGATCCCGACCGTGCTCGTCGGCCACGTGACCAAGGATGGCTCGATCGCCGGGCCGCGGCTGCTCGAGCACCTCGTCGACGTCGTGCTGTCCTTCGAGGGTGACCGGCACTCGACCCTTCGCCTCGTGCGGGCCACCAAGAACCGCTTCGGTCCCGCCGATGAGGTGGGTTGCTTCGAGCTCGACGATGGCGGCATCCGCGGGCTAGCCGACCCCAGCGGCCTGTTTCTGTCCTCGGCGCTCTCATCAACCGTCCCTGGCAGCTGCGTCACTGTGACCCTGGAGGGGCGGCGACCACTGGCCGCGGAGATCCAGGCCCTCACGGTGCCCAGCGACGCGAACTCTCCCCGGCGAGCAACTGGTGGTTTGGACGGCTCCCGCGTTGCCCTGCTGCTCGCGGTGCTCCAGCAGCGCTGCGGGCTCCCCCTGTCCAACGTCGAGGTCTACGTCTCAACCGTCGGAGGCGTCCGAACCACGGAGCCCGCGATCGACCTGTCCGTGGCGCTGGCCTTGGCCTCGGCCCGGACGGGCAGACCCGTACGCGGCGGGCTGGTCGCCGTCGGTGAGGTCGGGCTAGCTGGTGAGATCCGGCGCGTCCCCTCCGTCGGGCGGCGGTTGAGCGAAGCCGTGAGACTCGGCTTCACCCACGCCTTGGTCCCCCCCGACCCTGGTCCGCTTCCGGACGGCATCCGGGCACGCACCGTCGCCAACCTCGATGACGCCCTCACCGCTGCCGGACTCACGACGTGACCGGCTCGCAGCGGGAAGCCTGGGCCGGGGACGGCCGCTAGACTCCGGCTGATCTTCATCGGGAGGCGGGCCCATGGCCGCGGCAGCACGCGACGACAAGGGCGTCGACCGCGAGACCAGCCTTCGGGCTGTCCTGACGACGGTCGCGCCGGGGACGCCGCTGCGTGATGGGCTCGAACGCATCCTGCGGGGACGTACTGGCGGCTTGCTGGTCCTCGGCCACGACAAGGGCGTCGAAGCCTTGTGCACCGGCGGGTTCAGCCTGGACGTGGAGTTCAGCGCCACTGGGCTGCGCGAGCTGTCCAAGATGGACGGTGCGGTCGTGCTCGACCGCGACGCAACACGCATCATGCGCGCCAACGTCCAGCTCGTCCCTGACTCGACGATCCCGACGGAGGAGTCCGGGACCCGGCACCGCACGGCCGAGCGAGTGGCGAAACAGACCGGCGTTCCGGTCATCTCGGTCAGCCAGTCGATGCACATCATCGCGCTGTACGTCGCGGGGCGCAGATATGTGCTCGAGGACTCTGCGGCGATCTTGTCGCGAGCCAACCAGGCGCTAGCCACCCTCGAGCGCTACAAGCTGCGCCTCGACGAAGTCACCGGCACCCTGTCAGCGCTTGAGATCGAGGATCTAGTCACCGCGCGCGACGTGTGCGCCGTGGCCCAGCGCCTGGAGATGGTGCGGCGCATCGCACGCGAGATCGACGGCTACGTCGTCGAGCTCGGCACCGATGGACGGCTGCTCACCTTGCAGCTCGACGAGCTGATCGCCGGCGTCGACACCGACCGCGAGCTCGTGGTGCGCGACTACGCGCCGCCGGGCAGCGGGAAGCGGCAGCGGACCGTGCAGATCATCCTCGACGACCTCGACGAGCTGGACAGCGCCGAGCTGCTCGACCTTCCGACGGTCGGCCGGGCGCTCGGCTACGGCACGGGTTCAGAGTCTTTGGACGCCGGCGTCTCACCCCGGGGCTACCGCCTGCTGGCCAAGGTGCCCCGCCTGCCGGGCCTCGTCGTGGATCGCCTCGTCGACCACTTCGGTGGCCTGCAGAAGCTGCTCGCCGCCAGCATCGACGACCTTCAGGCCGTCGACGGAGTCGGCGAGAGTCGCGCTCGCACCGTCCGCGAGGGCCTGTCCCGACTCGCGGAGTCGAGCATTCTCGAGCGCTACGTCTGAGTCTGAACGGCTGAAGGTCTGAGCTAGGCGTGGCTGGGGGTTGGCGGCGCGTTCGTCGTGACGCCGGCCAGGGTGCGCAGATCGACCAGGAAGACCGGGCGAGCATCGACCGTCGAGCGCACGACCCGTTGGACGTAGGCCGGCAGGCCGAGCGGTCGAGGAGCTGAGTCCGCGACCAGCGCCTCGGCGGCAACGACCTCGTCCACGCGGTCGACGGCGAGTCCGAGCGGGCCGTCGTCATCAGCCATCAGCACGAGGATGTCACCGAGATCCCCATCGTCGGGCAGCGAACGCAGGTCGACGACGGGCAACGGGTCACCGCGCAGCTCGAGCAGCCCGGTGATCGGTGCACGCACCCCCATCAGCGCCTCGACGCCAACGGCCCGGACGACCTCGCGCACCTGTTCCAGCGGCGCCGCGAGCTCGCGCGCGCCGATCCGGAACGTGATGTAGCCGCTCACGCACCCCTCCGTAGCTCAGAACTTCCCTCGAGGTCATCGGCAAGATCGGTGCACAACTGCACCAGGTGATCGACCGCAGCCCCATCGAGCAAGCTCAGAACCGCCTCTGGGGGCGCACTGGGAAGCGCCGTGGCGGCGGCCCGGTAGGCCCGGGCGGCAGCAGCTCGATCCCCGGTGCGGGCCAGCGATCCGGCGAGCAGGAACCACGCATGCCCGGCGCGGGAGTCCAGATAGACGGCACGTCCGAGCGGCACCAGCGCCTCCGCGTCGTGCCCCAAGGTGGCTTGGGCCTGACCGGCAACGACGTACGCCTCGGTCAGGAGTGGATCCACGGCACACGCCTGGCTGGCCAAGGTGGCCGCGTCGCCGTACCGGCTCTCCGCGAGAGCCACCCTTGATGCGGTCAGCAGTTCCGGCCCCGTCCGGGCTGGTCGCCGCCGCGGGATTGACGGTGCCGGCGCGCTTCGACGACCTGAGGTGGGCGGCGCCGTGGAAGGCAGCGACGCCAGGCGACGCGTCGGTGGAGCGTCCGGGAGAGCAGTGACCACGGCCACCCGCCGGGCCTGGGTTGGTCGATAGGCGAAGGCCTCACCGACCGGGGCCAGCGTGAATGCCTCGGACAGCTGCCACAACGTCTCGGCCGGCCCCATCAACAGCCAGCCCTGCGGAGTCAAGCAGGTCTTGAACCGAGCGACCAGCTCGCGGGTCGTCTCGCGTGAGAAGTAGATCGTCACATTGCGGCACACGACGAGATCCACTGACTCCTCGAGGAACGGGGGCGGCTCGGTGACGAGGTTGTGCTGCGCGAACTCAACCAGCTCGCGCACCTCGTCTCGAACCATGAACTCTCCGTCGTCGACCGCGCGCAGCCAGCGCGTGACGGCGGCCTGCTCGGCCAGCTCGACGGTACGACCCCCGTAGCGAGCGGCCCTGGCCACGTCCAGCGCGGCCGTCGACACGTCGGTGCCGACCACGCGGATGACCGGGGGCGGGACGGCGGACTGCACCTCCATCAATTCGCGTGCCTCCAGGGCGAGCATCGCCAGGGTGTACGCCTCCTCACCCGTCGAGCAGCCCGCGCTCCACACGGTGAGAGCCCGACCCGCCTCGGCGGCTTCCGACAAGGCACTCGGCAGCAGGTGATCTCGCAACGCATCGATCTGCGGGCGGGCGCGGTGGAAGTGCGTCTCCTGGATCGTCACGTCGTCGAGCAGGTGCTGGCGCTCCACGGCTCCGTCGGCACGATCCAGCAGGCGCACGTACGCCGAGACCTCGGTCAGCCCGGTCGCCCGGAGCCGTTCCGAGACGACCAGTGCCAGCGACGTACGCCTGCTCTCGTCGAACTCGAGGCCGGCGGTGGCCCGAAGCCAGTCACGCAACAGCGCGAAGTCCTCATCGCTCAGCACATTCATGCCGAACCTCGCTCGCCCGTCGACGGCGCCTCGATCCGCGCCACCGCCTCGCTGACCTCGGCTGCGATGCCGCCGAGGGGCAGCTCGCGGTCGACGGCGTCGACCTGCTGGGCGGCTGCGGGCATCCCCCAGACGACGCTGGTGGCCTCGTCCTGACTGATCGTGTAGGCACCGGCGTCGCGCATGGTCCGCAGGCCGAGCGCGCCGTCTCGGCCCATCCCGGTGAGCAGGACGCCGACGGCCCGACTTCGACACACGTGCGCCACGCTGATGAAGGTCGTGTCGATGCCAGGCACGTGGAACTGCGCGGGTGGCGGCTCCAACAGCTCGATGCGAAAACTCGACCGAAGGGTCAGATTGAGGCCGGCCGGCGCGAGATAGACGGTGCCGGCGACAACCCGCTCGCCGTCGGCGGCGACGACGACGTTGAGCGGGCACACCTCATCGAGCCAGCGAGCCAACCCCTCGACGAACCCTTCGGCCATGTGCTGGACAGCAAGCACAGCAGCAGGGAAGTCCCGCGGCAGATCGCCGAGCACGGTCGCGAGCGCGGGTGGTCCGCCGGTCGAGGCGCCGATGGCCACGACCGCGGGGCGCGCTCCGGGAGCGGATTCCGCGAGCACCGGCAGCCCGCCCGCTGACCGACGCGGCCTCAGCCGAGCTCTCGGATGGGTGATCACCTTGACCCGGCTGGCCACGCGCAAGTGTCGGCACAGGAACTCGCCGTAGAGCGGCGAGTTCGCGGGCACGTCCAGCGCGCCGACGACGTCCACCGCCCCGGCGGCGATGGCCGCCTCGGGGTGTTCGGCCGCCGCACCGCAGACGATGATCGGTGTCGGAGCGACGGCCATGATCCGTTCGATCGCCTCGAGGCCCCCACCGAAGAGCTCAAGATCGACGAGCACGGTAGCGGGACGCAGAGCCGCCGCGAGATCTTCGGCGTGGCGCGCATCGCGCGCCGACCCGGCAACCACGAATCCCGATGCCTTGATGAGCTGCTCGAGCTGGCGAAGCCGCACCAGGGTGCCCGCAACCACCAGCACCGACACCGGAAGGGACGGACCTGTGCCAGAGGGCACGGCGATGACGGCCAAGGCCCCTCCCCACGCCCGAAAGGAAGACCTGCCACGACGGCACGCCCACTGCTTGTCCCATCGGGACAGAACCGACGCTCCTTGAGCGGGTCGAGGCTCGGTCAGAAGGTCTCGAGGAAGGGACTCAGGCCAGGGCGAACGCCTTCGGCTCGCTCGTGACCTTGAGGTTGCGGCCGGTTACGGCATAGGTCCCTGCCTTGGCCGACGGCTGACCTGTGGGACAACCCGGCTTCGAGGTGGTGCGAGACCACACGACGGAGGTCGTGTAGGACTGGCCTGCCTTGAGCGGGACGACCTTGGCCGAGCCGCCCGGGGCGCAGTCGTCGGAAGACCAGATCCGGCGATCGCCCTGATTCACCTTGACTTCCATGGCCTTCTGCCCGACGTCGCGCCGACAGGTCTGCTTGGAGGTGTTGGTCACCTTCACGGTCAGTCGGGGGTCCTTCCCGGCCGGATAGGTCGACTGCGACGTGGAAGCCACGACGACGATGTCGCTGTCTGCGCACATCGGTGTGCCGCTCGTTGTCTCACTGGGGCTAGCGCTTGACGTTGGGCTGGATGTCGGGCTCGACGTGAGACTCGATGTTGGGGTCGGCGTCGCATCGGGGGTCGGCGTCTGCGAGACACCCGTGCCAGCTGCAGCCCCTGGCTGGTCGGGACCGGTCATCACCCCCCACGCCCAGCCGGCCAGCAGGAGCACCACCAGGACGAGGACGACGAGCAGCACCCGACGAAACCAGTAGACCCGGGCTGGCAATCGGCCCACCGGTCGGAGCACGCTCACGGCCCCACCCTAGAAGGATTCGCCGACCCTGGTGCTTTGATCGACACAGCTTGACCATCCCGACGAGGAGCCACCATCACCGACTCACCGCCAGCAGGCACGCTGCGTGGTCTCGCGACCACGCTCCGCAAGTGGTACGGCGCCGCTCAGCGACCGCTGCCGTGGCGCGATCCCTCGTGCACTCCCTGGGGAATCCTGGTGAGCGAGGTCATGCTTCAGCAGACTCCGGTCGCGCGGGTGATACCGGTCTGGGAGGAGTGGATGGACAGCTGGCCTGCCGCACCAACGCTGGCCGCTGACACCCCGGGAGCAGCCGTTGCCGCATGGGGGCGGCTGGGATACCCACGACGTGCGCTCCGGCTGCACGCGGCGGCCGTGCGCTGCGTGGAGCTGCACGGCGGCGAGGTTCCGGGGACGTACGACGATCTGCGTGGGCTTCCCGGCGTCGGCGACTACACGGCCGCGGCGGTGGCCGCCTTCGCCTTCGGTCATCGACAAGTCGTGCTGGACACCAACATCCGGCGAGTGCTGGCTCGGGTGTTCGGGGGCGTTGCCTTCGAACCCGCTGGCGCACCGGGCAAGATCGAGCGAGACCGCGCTGCCTCGGTTCTGCCCGCCGAGGCGGAGATCTCGGTGAGCTGGAACATCGGCCTCATGGAACTGGGCGCGACGATCTGCAGCGCGCGCAGCCCAAACTGCGACGACTGCCCGGTCCGAGGCTGCTGTGCCTGGGAGCAGGCAGGGAAGCCGCCCTGGACCGGCCCGCTACGGCGCGGACAGACCTACGAGGGGACCGACCGGCAGGCGCGCGGACGGCTGCTCGCCGCCGTACGGGACAGCACAGGCAGGGTGCAGGCAGGCGACCTGGACGGTGCCTGGCCGGACCCGGTGCAGCGACGGCGGGCGCTAGCCAGCCTGGTCGACGACGGTCTGGTCGAGATGGGTCTCGACCAGACCTACCAGCTCCCTGGCCACTATGGGGTCGCTACTCCGGAGAGTCAGCCACCTCGACGAGCGGCAGATCCGGCACGGTCGACTTCGGCTCCTGCCGGAAGGTGAAGGTCTGCTCCTCGCCCTCACCCTCGACGTCGACCAGGATCACGTGGCCGGGCGTCACCTCGGAGAACAGGATCTTCTCCGAGAGCACGTCCTCGATCTCGCGCTGGATCGTGCGTCGCAGCGGGCGCGCACCCAGCACGGGGTCGTAACCGCGCTCGGCCAGCAATGCCTTGGCCGGAGTCGTGATCTCGATGCCCATGTCCTTGTCGCGCAACCGCTCGTCGAGCTTGACGATCATCAGGTCGACGATGCGCATGATCTCTTCGCGCGACAGCGCCGGGAACACGATGATGTCGTCGACGCGGTTGAGGAACTCCGGGCGGAAGTGCTGCTTCAGCTCGTCCTGAACCTTGGCCTTCATCCGTTGGTAGCCGGTCTCGGTGTCGTCGGAGGCGGCGAAGCCGAGGTTGAAGCCCTTGGAGATGTCCCGCGTCCCGAGGTTGGTGGTCATGATGATCACCGTGTTCTTGAAGTCCACCACCCGACCCTGGCTGTCGGTGAGTCGACCATCCTCGAGGATCTGCAGCAGGCTGTTGAAGATGTCAGGGTGCGCCTTCTCGACCTCGTCGAAGAGCACGACCGAGAACGGCTTGCGACGCACCTTCTCGGTGAGCTGCCCGCCTTCTTCGTAGCCGACATAACCGGGAGGCGAACCGAACAGTCGCGACACGGTGTGCTTCTCGGAGAACTCACTCATGTCGAGCTGGATGAGGGAGTCCTCGTCGCCGAACAAGAACTCGGCCAACGTGCGGGACAGCTCGGTCTTGCCGACGCCGGACGGGCCGGCGAAGATGAATGAGCCACCTGGTCGCTTGGGGTCCTTGAGGCCAGCGCGGGTGCGGCGGATCGCCTGGGACAGCGCCTTGATGGCCTGCTCCTGACCGATGACCCGCTTGTGCAGCTCGTCTTCCATGTGGAGCAGCCGCGCCGACTCCTCCTCGGTGAGCTTGAACACGGGGATGCCGGTCGCCGTAGCGAGAACCTCGGCGATCAGCTCCTCGTCGACCTCGGCCACGACGTCCATGTCGCCGGCCTTCCACTCGCGCTCGCGGGTCGCCTTCTCCGCGAGAAGGGTCTTCTCCTTGTCGCGCAGCGACGCGGCCTTCTCGAAGTCCTGCGCATCGATGGCGGACTCCTTCTCGCGGCGCACCGACGCGATCCGCTCGTCGAACTCGCGAAGGTCGGGCGGTGCGGTCATCCGCCGGATGCGCAACCGGGCGCCGGCCTCGTCGATGAGGTCAATCGCCTTGTCCGGCAGGAATCGGTCACTGATGTAGCGATCGGCGAGGTTGGCCGCGGCCACCAGAGCAGCATCGGTGATGGAGACCCGGTGGTGCGCTTCGTAGCGGTCACGCAGGCCCTTGAGGATCTCGATGGTGTGCGCAAGCGTCGGCTCGGCCACTTGGATCGGCTGGAACCGCCGCTCGAGCGCGGCGTCCTTCTCGAGGTGCTTGCGGTATTCGTCGAGGGTCGTCGCACCGATCGTCTGCAGCTCGCCGCGCGCGAGCATCGGCTTGAGGATGCTCGCTGCGTCGATCGCACCTTCGGCGGCACCCGCGCCGACGAGCGTGTGCAGCTCGTCGATGAACAAGACGATGTCCCCGCGGGTGCGGATCTCCTTCAGGACCTTCTTCAGCCGCTCTTCGAAATCACCGCGATAGCGGCTGCCGGCGACGAGCGCGCCGAGGTCGAGGCTGTAGAGCTGCTTGTCCTTCAGCGTCTCGGGCACCTCGCCCTTGACGATGGCCTGGGCGAGTCCCTCGACGCAGGCAGTCTTGCCAACGCCGGGCTCGCCAATGAGGACCGGGTTGTTCTTGGTGCGTCGCGACAGGACCTGCATGACGCGCTCGATCTCTTTCTCCCGGCCGATGACCGGATCGAGCTTTCCTTCACGTGCCGCCTGGGTGTAGTTGCGGCCGAACTGGTCGAGCACGAGTGAGGTGGACGGCGCCTCCGCTGCCGGGCCGCCAGCGGTGGCGGGCTCCTTGCCCTGATAACCGGACAGCAGCTGGATGACCTGCTGCCGGACCCGGTTGAGGTCAGCGCCCAGCTTGACGAGCACCTGCGCGGCGACTCCTTCACCCTCGCGAATCAGGCCGAGCAAGATGTGCTCGGTGCCGATGTAGTTGTGGCCCAGCTGCAGCGCCTCGCGCAGGGACAGCTCGAGGACCTTCTTGGCCCGCGGCGTGAAGGGGATGTGCCCGCTGGGAGCTTGCTGGCCTTGGCCGATGATCTCCTCGACCTGCTGGCGTACGGCCTCGAGAGAGATGCCCAAGGACTCGAGCGCCTTGGCGGCGACGCCCTCTCCTTCGTGGATCAGCCCGAGCAGGATGTGCTCGGTGCCGATGTAGTTGTGGTTGAGCATCCGGGCCTCTTCTTGAGCCAGGACGACAACCCGCCGTGCGCGGTCGGTAAATCTTTCGAACATGTTCAGCGCTCCTCGCACGGGTCGAACCTGCCCCGGGAACCGGGAACGGGTCTCTCTCATGCTAGCCGGGCCCACCGCCAACGTCGCTGCGCTGGCCGTGGGGTTTCACCTGTTTGCAACACCATCGCAACTCAGGACACGATCGTCTTAACACCATCGACAACGTCGACACGTGGCCTGAGCATCCCTGGGCGCCTACGCCTGAGGCGAACACGCCGAGGATGGCCAGCTGACCGACGCCCCTCGGCGCGGCGTCGTACGGTCATCTGATGGGTGAGCTCGCGGACATCGTCGTGGTCGTAGGGGCCGGCCCCGGGATGGGGCTGGCGATCGCTCGCCGG
The DNA here is from genome assembly GCA_963819985.1 of uncultured Actinomycetota bacterium. Lineage (GTDB taxonomy): Bacteria > Actinomycetota > Actinomycetes > DATJPE01 > DATJPE01 > JANPBY01. The sequence goes on from CAWFYH010000005.1 coordinate 455,366, forward strand.
TTCGCCGCCGGCGGCGTCCGACCGGTTCTTGTGGCGCGCGACCCGGGGCGGCTCGAGGCACCGGATCTGGACGCGCTCGGGGCCGTACGGCTGTCCGCCGACGTCACCGACACGACGTCGCTGCGAGCGGCATTCGCCCAGGTCAGGCGGTCAGTGGGTGATCCGGCGGTGATGGTGTTCAACCCGTCCCTCGGAGTCCCCGGAACTCCGACTGAAGTCGCACCCGAGGTGATCTCGGCCGGCCTAGCCCTGGGCGCTGTTGCCGCCGTGACAGCCAGCCAGGAGGTCGTGCCGGCCATGCGCGGGGCCGGTCGCGGCACCCTGTTGTTCACCGGCAGCGGCGTGGCCGTCACCCCATGGGTCGGAGGGGTGTCGCTGAGCATGCAGAAGGCGGCCCTGCGCAGCTACGCCCTGGCGTTGGCCGAGGAAGTTGCGCCCGAGGGCGTCCACGCGGCCACCGTCACGATCCAGGGGATAGTCGGCTCCAGCCCCGGCTTGGCACCGGAAGCCATCGCGGAGCACTTCTGGAGCCTGCACACCCAACCCCGCGAATCTTGGCAGGCAGAAATCGTCGTAACGGGGTGATTCGTCGTGCTCGAGCCAGCGATCAACTCCCCGGTGCGGGCGTCTCCAGGGCGAGGCGGGCCAGCTCTGGGTCTGTGAGCGGTCGGCTGGTGCCGGTGACCGGATCGCGAGCTACCAGGACGGCCGTACTCTCCGCAGCGACCAGGCCGTCCGGCAAGGTGATCACGTCGGTCGTACGCACACTCGAGCGTCCCCACCCGGTCACCTGACTCTCGACCACGACCTCGCCGTGAGCCTGGGTGATCTCCCGGCGGAAGTCGATCGAGACGTGCGCGATCACCAGGTCGTAGGCCGCCTCGCCGAATATGTCCTCGATCAACCCATCGCGCGCTTCCTCGAGATAGTTGAGGTAGACCGCATTGTTGACGTGCCCGTATGCATCCATGTCCGACCAGCGGACGTGGACAGTCACCCGGCGGGGCCGCGAAGAGCTCAGTGGGCGGCCTCGTACTTCGCCCGGACGTCGGCCGACACTCGGCCGCGCTCGCTGACCTCGATACCGTTGCTCGTCGCCCAGGCCCGGATCGCCGCGGCATCCGATGTACGGCCACCGCGACGGCGCCGCGCGCGCGAGCCGGACGCCCTGCGGGCTGAACCAACCCAGGGGGCGAACGCGTCACGGAGCTTGGCGGCGTTCTTCTTGGACAGGTCGATCTCATAGGTTGCGCCATCGACGGCAAAGACGACGGTTTCGTCGGCTACGCCACCGTCGATGTCATCGACCAGCACGATCTGGACTTTCTGTGCCATTTGATGAACTCCAAAGTCTGTGCCGCGCCCTGAATGTGCTCGGCCATTGGGGACCCTATGAGAGACGAATGCAGAACACAACCCGACCAATGGATTGGTACTCGACTATGGCAAACGAAGCAGCATTCGGGTGTTGCCCAAGGTATTTGGCTTGACGCGGTCGAGATCGAGAAACTCCGCGACACCTTCGTCATAGGATTGAAGGAGTTCTTCATAGACCGCGTGGCTCACGGGCTCGCCCTCGAGGGGCACAAATCCATGTCCGGCGAAGAACTGGGTCTCAAAGGTTAGGCAGAACACCCGCCGCACCCCTAGCTCACGAGCATGTCGCAACAGCCTCGTGAGCAGCATTGATCCAACCCCCCGCCGAAGGTGCTTCGGATCCACCGCGAGGGTCCGAACCTCGGCCAAGTCCTCCCACAAGATATGTAAGGCGCCGCAACCCACCACGTCGCCGCCTGCTTCGGCGACAACGAACTCCTGGACGTCCTCGAACAAGGTGACCGTAGCCTTGGAGAGCAGCCGCCGATCCTCGGCATGCTGATCGAGAAGGCGTCGAATGTGCCGGACATCGGACGTCCGCGCGCGGCGAACCGATGTCGTCCCGGTCAATTCAGCTCTCCGGCTTGACCAGCGGAAACAGAATCGTCTCGCGAATGCTCGTGACCCCTGTCAGAGCCATCAGCAGCCGATCCACGCCGAATCCCACCCCGCCCATGGGTGGCATCCCATATTCCATGGCCCGCAAGAAATCCTCGTCTAACGGCATCGCCTCATCGTCGCCAGCGGCGCCCAGCCTGGCCTGCTCCTCGAATCGTTCTCGCTGCACCACCGGATCCACGAGTTCGGAGTATCCCGTGGCCAGCTCGATGCCCTTGACATAAAGGTCCCATTTCTCCACGACGCCCGGTTCGGTGCGGTGAGCACGCACCAGCGGCGAGGTGTCGACCGGGAAATCAACGACGAAAGTCGGGCCGTCGAAGGTGCCGACCACGTGGTGCTCGAACAATTCTTCGACGAGCTTGCCGTGAATCGCCTTCGGGGCATAGGTGATCCCCGCCTCGTCAGCCAGGGCACGCAGTCGCTCGATCGGGGTCGTGGCAGAGATCTGCTCGCCCAAGACCGCCGAGAGTGCTGGGAGCATCGCAACCTTCGGCCAGTCGCCGCCGAAGTCGACCTCCGTCCCGTCCACGTGGTGCACGGTCGTCTCGCCGTACGCCGCGATCGCGGCCTCCTGGATGAGGCTCTGCGTCAACGCCGCCACCGAGTCGTAGTCCTCATAGGCCGCGTAGAACTCGACCATCGCGAACTCCGGGCTGTGCGTCGAGTCGGCCCCTTCGTTGCGAAAGTTGCGGTTGATCTCGAACACCCGCTCGATGCCGCCAACCACGCAGCGCTTGAGAAAGAGCTCGGGCGCGATCCGCAGGTAGACGTCGAGGTCGAACGCATTCGCGTGCGTCACGAACGGACGAGCCGTGGCCCCTCCTTGCAGGGTCTGCAGCATCGGGGTCTCGACCTCGACGAAATCGCGTGCGGCGAAGCTCTCCCGCAGCGAGCGGACCACCCGCGGCCGCAGCAGCGCCATCTCACGAGACGCCGGTCGCACGATGAGGTCGACATAGCGCTGCCGCACCCGGGTCTCCTCCCCGAGCTCTTTGTGCGCAACGGGCAGCGGCCGCAGCGCCTTGCTCGTCATCGACCAGGACGAGGCCATGACCGACAGCTCGCCGCGTCGGGACGAGATGACTTCGCCCGTGACCCCGACGTGATCACCGAGGTCGACGTCGGCCTTCCAGTCTGCGAGGCGGTCCTCGCCCACGGTGTCCAAGGAGAGCATCACCTGCAGCTCGGCGCCGCCGCCCTCGCGCAAGGTCGCGAAGCAGAGCTTGCCCGTGTTGCGCGAGGTCATGACCCGGCCGACCACGGACACCACCACACCGGTTTTGGCGTCCGGCTCGAGATGCGGCCACCCCTCACGCACTTCGCTCAGGGAGTGGGTGCGCGGGTAGCCCAGGGCGTACGGCTCGGCGCCGGCTTCGAGCATCCGCAACCGCTTCGCGCGCCGTACGCGCATCTGCTCCGGCAGCTGATCAGCTTCCCCGGGCTCGGCCTCATCGCTCATGGGGCGCAAGGCTAACCGCATGGGCGGGAGCGATATTCACACCCCGCACCCCCGCTGAGGGTGCTTTGCGGCGCGCGTATCGTCGCGAAGGTGAACAGCCGGCCGGACTGGGCGAGCAGGCGGTTGTCGTTCGGCAGGGGTGCCGCGGACTATGACCGATATCGCCCGAGCTACCCAGACGCGGCGGTCCGGTGGTGTGGGGGTACGGCTGGCGCACGACTTCTCGACGTCGGCGCGGGCACCGGTCGATTCGCCGTAGCCGCCGCCAGACTCGGCTACGACGTGCTCGCCGTCGAACCCGACCCCGAGATGCGCGCAGTGGCCGAGGTGGCTCTACCGGGACGAGTCCTGGAGGGTTCCGCCGAGTCGATCCCGGTCCCGGACGCATCGGTGGACGTCGTGACAGCGGCCCAGGCCCATCACTGGTTCGACCCTGAGCGCGCACACCCAGAGATCGCCAGGGTTCTGCGTCCAGGCGGCCATTTCGTGGCGCTCTGGAACTTTCGTGACGACCGAGTGGACTGGGTCCGAGCGCTGTACGACCTGATCGGCGGCGAGGATCACCTGACCGAGGCGCGCCAGGTGACCCCGCTCGGGCTGGGCGAGGCTTTCGGCCGCGAGGAGTCGGGCCTGTGGGAGCACACGCAGTCGATGAGCGGACCGGAGCTTCTCCGTCTGGTGGCTTCGTACTCCTATGTCGCCCTGCGCCCAGACAGCGCCGAAGTCCTCCAGTCGGTGGCCGACCTGATCGCCACGCACCCTTCCCTCAGGACACGAGACACGGTGGACATCCCGTACGTCACGAAGGCCATCCGAGCGCCCCGAATGGCAGGCCTACCCCGCTGAGGGCGACGTTAGCGATGGTCAGGTGTTGCGCTCGTAGATGAGGCGGAGCCCGACGAGGGTCAGGTCGGGTCGGTGGTCGGTGATCGTCTCCGACTCGGGGACGACGACCGGCGCGAGACCGCCTGTCGCAACAACGGCTGTCAGGGGTACGGCGAGCTCGGCCTGGATGCGCCTGAGCAGACCGTCGACCTGGCCGGCGAAGCCGTACAACGCACCGGACTGCAGCGCCTCGACGGTGTTCTTGCCGATGACCGAACGCGGACGAACCAGCTCGACCCGTCGAAGCTGAGCCGCCCGCGCTGCTAGCGCGTCGATGGAGATCTCGATGCCAGGGGCCAGCGCTCCACCCAGGAACTCCCCGTCGGCGCTGACCACGTCGAGGTTGGTCGAGGTGCCGAAATCGACGACGACACAGGGCCCCCCGAACAGCGAGTGAGCAGCGAGGGTGTTGACGATGCGATCGGCTCCGACCTCCTTCGGGTTGTCGGTCAGCACGGGCACACCGGTCTTGGTGCCCGGCTCGACAATGACGATCGGCACCCTGCCCTGCCAGTGCTCGAGCACGACCCGCATCTCCCTCAGCACCGCCGGCACCGTCGAGCACAAGGCGACTCCGGTGATGTCGGGCTCGCCCTGGAGCAACCCTCGGAAGGTGAGCAACATCTCGTCACCGGTGGCGCGCGGATCGGTCTGCACCCGCCACGACCTGACGAGACGCTCCGCACGAAAGAGTCCGAGCACCGTGTTGGTGTTGCCCACGTCGATGGCCAGCAGCATCAGGTGTCGTCCTCCGGTCGCAGATCCAAGGCGATGTCCAGCACCGGGGCGGAGTGGGTCAGCGCACCGACGGCGAGATAGTCGACGCCGGTCTCGGCGACGGCCCGGGCTCGGTCGAGGGTGAGCCCGCCGCTGGCTTCGAGCTGCGCACGCCCGGCGGTCAGCCGTACGGCTTCGCGCATGTCCTCCACCGACATGTTGTCCAGGAGCACCAAGTCCGCGCCCGCCGCCAGCACCTGCTCCAGCTGTGCGAGCGAGTCGACCTCCACCTCCACCGGGAGATCCGGCCACCTGGCTCGTACGGCCTCGAAGGCGGCGCTCACTCCCCCTGCAGCCACCACGTGGTTGTCCTTGACCAACGCGGCGTCGGAGAGCGCCATGCGGTGATTGATTCCACCACCACAGCGAACCGCGTACTTCTCCAACGACCGCAAGAGCGGGGTGGTCTTGCGCGTGTCCCGGATCGCCGCGCCGGTGCCCTCGACCGCATCCACCCATCGCCGGGTCACACTGGCGATTCCGGACAGGTGACAAAGCAGGTTCAGGGCCGTGCGCTCTCCGGTGAGCACGTCTCGCGTACGTCCGCTCACGGTGGCCAGAATGTCCCCTGCCACAACCCGAGATCCGTCGGCGAGCGGGTTGCTGAGTTGTCCGCGCCCGTCCGTGACCACCTCGAGGACGACGTGTGCGACGTCGAGTCCTGCCAGCACCCCTGCGCCCCTCGCGACAAAGTCCCCGACTGAGTGCTGAGAACTAGGCACGGTCGCCGCCGAGGTCACATCAACGCCTCCGGCCAAGTCTTCGGCCAGCGCAGCCAACACCAGATGCTCGACCTCGGCAGGCTCGAGCCCTTCGGACACAAGGCGTTCCAGGAGGTCTGGAGGCAACGTGCTCTCGGGTCCCTCCGAGGAAGGTGGGATTGGGGCGGGCTCCGTCATTCGGTTTCCTCCGTGCCGGTGATCGGATCGAAGTCAAGGCTGACCTGGCCGTCGAGCAGGCGACCGCGAAGCCGCCCCCGCCAGGGCGCCTGTGGGTCCGGAAAGTCCTCGCGCCAGTGCGAACCGCGGGTCTCCTCGCGCCTCGCAGCTGCTGCGACGAGGAAGCAAGCAACGGTGTGCAGATTGGTGGCCTCCCACGTCTCGGTGCAGGAATCCACACTGGTCTGCTTGCCCAGGTCGGCCAGCCGCTCGGCGGTTGCCGCGAGGCTCACCGCACTTCGCAGGACCCCGGCGCCCTCGGTCATCGCTGCCGCTACGGCAGCACGCACCGAAGCTGGAAGCAACCCAGCCGGCGCCGAACTGGTCGACGGCTCCCTCAACGGTGGAAGCCCTGCCGCGAGGTCATCGCCAATCTGTTCGGCAAATACGAGACCCTCGAGCAGTGAGTTGGAGGCAAGCCGGTTGGCACCGTGGACCCCTGTGCAGGCGACTTCTCCGCAGGCGTACAGCCCGACGACTGAGGTACGGCCGGCCAGGTCGGTCCGGACCCCGCCGCTGGCGTAGTGGCAGGCCGGGGACACCGGAATCAGGTCGGTGACCGGGTCGATGCCGAAGGACCGGCACGACTCCACGATCGTTGGGAACCGTCTCGCCCAGAGCTCGGCACCGAGGTGTCGACCGTCCAGCCAGACGTGGGCCGCGCCGGAGGCACGCATCGAGCGCATCACAGCCTTGGCGACTACGTCCCTCGGAGCCAGGTCAGCCAGCTCGTGCTGGCCGAGCATGAACCGCTTTCCGTCGTCGTCGAGCAGGACCGCACCCTCCCCACGCACCGCCTCCGAGATGAGGGGTTGCTGGCCCCTCACGCCGGTCCCCAGATAGAGCACGGTGGGGTGGAACTGCACGAACTCCACGTCGGCCACCTCGGCTCCAGCCCGCAGAGCGAGCGCCACACCGTCTCCGGTGGAGACCCGCGGGTTGGTGGTCTGCTCGAAAACCTGGCCCATGCCACCGGTCGCGAGCACCACGGCTCGCGCTGCCACCGACCCGACTCCACCGCGCTGGCCCTCTCCCATCACGTGCAGGGTCACTCCACTGACGGCACCCTCGGTCGATGTGAGCAAGTCGAGCACCAGGGCGTGCTCGATGATCTCCACCCCGGGGTCAGCCCGTACGGCTGCGACCAGGGCTCGGGAGATCTCGGCGCCCGTGGCGTCGCCACCAGCATGCACGATGCGGTTTCGGTGGTGACCACCTTCGCGCGTCAGCGACAGACCGCCCTCGGCATCCAAGTCGAACGCAGCCCCTTCGGCGATGAGCCTGCGCAGCGCGGCCGGTCCCTCGGTGACGAGCAGTCGAACCGCGGCCGGATCACACAGGCCAGCGCCAGCAACAAGAGTGTCCTGCTCGTGCTGGGCGGGGCTGTCCCCCGGGCCGACAGCAGCGGCGATCCCGCCCTGCGCCCAGCGAGTCGATCCATCGCCGAGATCCGCTTTGGTGACCAGGAGAACGGTCCCGCTCTGCCTGGCCCGCAGCGCAACGGTCAGTCCAGCCACCCCGCTGCCCACGACCACGACATCTGCCTCGGCGCGCCAACCCGGGTCAGCCGCGACAAGGCGAGCAGGCAGCGGCACCGTCATGGACACACCACCTTCACGTTGTCGATGAGCCTCGTTCCTTCCACCACTCCGGCCACCAGCACCAGCACGTCACCCGACCCGTCATTCGAGATCTCGGCAAAGGTCACCGGGTCGACCAGCGCCAGGTAGTCGAGCGCGAGGCGAGGCTCGCCGTTCAACACCGAACTGGCAGCGGAGCGTACGGCCTTCGGTCCCCCCTCCGCAGCAGAAGCCGCGGCCCGCAGCGAGCGAGACAGGACTGCCGCGGCGGCACGCCCCGCTGGGGATAGCCGTTGGTTTCGCGAGGAAAGTGCCAGACCGTCGGCCTCACGCACAGTGCCCACGGTGCGCACCGAGACCCCCAGATCGAGGTCGAGCACCATCTGGCGCACCAAGAACGCCTGCTGCGCGTCCTTCTCACCCAATACGGCAACGTCGGGCGCTACCTGACCGAACAGCTTCGCGACCACCGTCAAGACCCCGTCGAAGTGGTTCGGCCGAGCGACACCCTCGAACCGGCGACCGACGACGCCGGGCGACACCGTGACGGTCGGCTCTCCTTGCGGATACATCTGCTCCACGGAAGGGGCCCACACGACAGATACGCCTTCAGCCGAGCACATCGCGAGGTCTTCGTCCAAGGTGCGCGGGTAGCGCGCCAGGTCGTCTGAGGATCCGAACTGCATAGGGTTGACGAAGATGCTGGCCACCACTGGCAGGCCGGTCTCGCGAGCGTCCACGAACAGGGCGCGGTGCCCCGCGTGCAGAGCTCCCATGGTCGGGACCAGCACCCGGGCTGCTTGCTCGGGACCTCCCGCGCTCAGGCCGGCAAGGGCCGCGGACAGCTCGTCTCGAGTCCGAGCCAGGACAGGCGAGGTCACAGCCGCTCAGCCGGACCCGAGAGAGCATCAAGGAGAGCCTCGGCCTGACCGGGCGACAGGCGACCAGCGGCCAGGGCTCGGTCAGCAGTTGCTCTGGCCAACGCCCGGTAGGTCGCCAGAACAGCGGGATCTGCGGCGGCGAGGGCCTGTACGTGCTCCGCGACTGTCCCTGCATCCCCCCGCGCCACTGGTCCGGTGAGGGCGGCGTCACCGCTGCGCAGCGCGTTGTCCAGGGCCGCGCCGAGCAGCGGCGCCAGGGCACGTCCCGGTTCGTCGATCCCGGCCAGGGTCAACAGCTCGCGGGCCTGAGCCACGAGGGTCACCAGATGATTTGCGCCGTGGGCGAGTGCCGCGTGGTAGAGGCCACGCTGATCGTCTTGGACCCACACCGGCTCTCCGCCAAGCTCGACCACCAGCGCCTCAACCACGGGGCGCAGTGGATCGGGTGCGGTGACGCCAAAGGTCGCTCCACCGAGCCGCCGCAGATCGATCGAGGTCCCCGTGAACGTCATCACCGGATGAATGGCCAGCGGGAGCGCACCTGCATGGGCGACGGGATCGAGGACACCGATGCCGTAGCGACCGGAGGTGTGAGCGATCAGTTGCCCCGCACGGACGGCGCCGATGGCTGCAAGTCCTCGGACCAGTTCGGGAAGAGCGTCGTCGGGCACTGTCAGGAGGACCAGGTCCGCGGCCGCCAGCACGTCCGGCGGAGTGGTGACCTCGACGCCTGGCAACAACAGCTCGGCCCGCTCGTGCGACGCCGCAGACACGCCCGAGCACGCAACTACTCGGTGCCCCACCGCATTCAGCGCCGCACCGAGCACTGCACCGACGCGTCCGACCCCGACGATCCCGACGGAGAGGCGGGCCGGCCGCTCGCTCGGGTGAGCTGGCGACTGACTCGGATCAATGGCGTCCATGGTGTGGTGTTCCAGTCCTGTCGGGTACCGGACGAGGAAAGCGTAGTCGCGGGCTAGGTTCGAGGAGTGGCGGATGTCCTGTGGCAGCAAGCCTGGCAGGACGCGCTGTACGGTCCCGAGGGCTTCTATCGACGAGCGACCCCGCGCACACACTTCCGTACGTCCTCACACATCCCGCTCTATGCCGAAGCGATCTCCCGGCTGGCCAGCGACCTCGACGAGGCACTCGGGTGCCCGCCGGAGTTCACCGTGGTCGACGTCGGAGCCGGGGGCGGGGAGCTCCTCGGCGGGCTTGCCGAGCTGGCTCCTGCTCGCTGGGAGCTCCTCGGCGTGGACGTCGCTGCGCGACCGTCCGACCTTCCCGGTCGGGTCCGATGGCTGTCGGTTCCCCCCTCGCAGGTCACCGGCCTGGTCATGGCACATGAGCTGTTGGACGTCGTTCCCTGCCCAGTCGTCACCCGCGATGCCAGCCGGACGATCCGGCTGCTCGCGGTCGATCCCGAGACAGGCGAAGAGACCCTCGGGGCACCCGCACCAGACGGTGACGTGACCTGGCTCGAACGATGGTGGTCCGTCGAGACCGACGAGCGAGCCGAGGTCGGCCGCCCTCGAGACGACGTGTGGGTCGGCCTCGTCAGCCGGGTGAAGGCCGGGGCAGCGCTAGCCGTCGACTACTCGCACAGCCGCGACGACCGTGGCCGCGGACGATGGTCCCACGGGTCGCTGACCGGCCATCTACGTGGTCGGGTGGTGCCACCTACCCCGGACGGGTCGTGTGACCTCACTGCACGGGTGGCCCTCGACTCCTGCGCCGCGGCTGCCACCTCTCTCACCGATCTAACACTGCTCACGACCCAAGCAGAAGCGTTGCGGGCGCTAGGCATTCGGCCTGGTGCATCGCCATCGGGGTCGGATCCAGCGGCGCACACGGCGCAGCTGCAGCGGGCCAACGAGGCCCGCGAACTCACCGACCCTCAAGGGCTCGGCGGGTTCGGATGGTTGTTGCAGACGCGGGGGGTCAGCCTAGGCGTTCACGGACGAGCGTGAGGTCGATGAGCAAGGGCGGATCGGCATCGTCCTCGCCGTCCTCGTCTTCGTCGTCCTCGTCGTCTTCGTCGATGACGAATGGCATCCAGGTGCCTGCGTTGTACTCGTTGAGGTCGTCGAGTGCGTCGTGAACATCCTCACCGAGCTCGGGCAGGGCCGCGCCATCGCCATCGACGTACAGCGACTCGGCCACCAATCCATCGCCGAATGACCCGAAGCTGACCTCGAGAAATACCGCGTCGGGCGCGATGTCCAGCACCGAGACGGCCACGTGCCGAAGCGCGGCCTCAGCAACCGCGTTGCGCGCGAGTTCCGCGCGCTCCGAGGCCACCTCCCACGCATCGAGCGTCTCGGCGTTGTCAGTCATGCCGCCATCTTGTCGCGCATGGCCCTTGAGAGCGAGAGGTTTGCCCCGAGGGCTCACCTAACGGAGCGGCCGTGGGAGTCGTCCGGGGACACGGTGCAGGCGGCGTCCGGGGACTCCGGGCTCATGACGCGCCGGCTCGCTCGTCATCGACATCTGGCAAGGGTGCCGGGCGGCCGGCCTTGATGTGCCGCATGCGATCGAGCATCCACCTCTCCGGCGGTGCCACCAGTCTGGCCGCACTGGCCCGACGCGCCTGGTTCGTGGCCAGCTCGGTTGCGTCCGCGAGGCTGCGATGGGCCGCAGTGACCGTGACCGGACCGGGGGTCGAGTCGATGTGCATGGACGCGAGACCCAGTGCGCGTTCCCATGGCCCTTGAGTCACACGCACCGACTGGGTGCGCACGTGCGGGATGACCGACAAGGTCCTGACCAGCCGACCAGTGCGGGCGACAAAGACCGTTCCGTCGTGCCCAGCTGCCAACCGCGAGTACTGCCACCACGATCGCCAACGGGCTTCTCGGGGAGCAGGAACCAGTGGCACCTTCTCCACTTCGACCCCCGGAAGCACCCGCGCCAGCACGGCGTTGGCTACGAGGACCGGAGCCACCGGCAACAACACCGCGCTCTCGCTGCCGCTGTTGTCGTCACCGCCGTAACCAGCGACATTCACCCGCAGCCGCACCCAGCCGAACCGTCTCCACAAGAACGGTTGGGCGATCTCGACGGCCTGCACCCGACCCGGGGGCACGGTCTGAGATCGCGTCGTGAGCAAGCCCCTTCGAAGTCTCAGCCCGTCTGGAGACTCAGCGACGGTGAAGTCGTAGTTGGCCAAGAAGCCGTTGACACTGGCGATGACCGGCGCCGCCACTGCAAAGGCCAGACCGAACAGCGCGCCGAGCCCTTCGGTGAGCAGAGCAACGGTCACGACGATCGCTCCGACCACGACACCGAAGATCAGGGACTCGCTGATCAACTGGGACAACGCCAGGTCTCGCGGCGGAACCCGCACGAGGATGCGCTCTGGTGCCTCTGGCGCTCGTTCCTCCTGCCCGGTACGGATCCCGGCAGCTCGCGCCAACAGCTCACGGCGGAGCTCGTTCGCCTGATCCACAGTGAGAAAGGCCAGCGACACCTTGGCCGAGTCGCCGCTACCAGCCACCTCCGGCTTCAGCTCGGCCAGCCCGATGAGGCGGGCGATGATGGGCTGCACCAGGTCCACTGCCTGCAGTCGCGACAACTGCACCCGTCGCTCCTGGCGCCGCAGGAGACCGCTTGCGATCCGTAGGTCGCCGTCGTCGTCGAACCAGAAAGTCGTACGCGTCCACGCCACGTAGGTAAAGCCCGCAACGGCCACCACAACCACGGCGGACAAACCAATCAGGAGAAGGACCCGCAGCAAGGGACCACCCGGTAGGTCCTGACCGATCACGACTGCGAGTCCGACGAGCACCGGCGGAACGACCCGGCCGGCCTGGGCGATCGGCGTCAGCGGATGCAGCCGACGCGGGGTGGTGGCGAGACCGCTCACAGCCCTGCCGACCGAGCTTCACCCAGGGCCGCGAGGTGGTCTCGCAACCGCGCAGCATCCTCGGTTGGCAGCCCCGGGATCGCCGCGTCCGTCGTGGCCGCGGCCGTGTGCAGCTGTACGGCGGCGATGCCGAAGTATCGGTCGATAGGACCGGTCGTGACGTCAACGAGCTGCATCCGGCCGTAGGGCACGAGCACCGTACGGCGGAACATGATCCCGCTGCGCACCACCAGGTCGTCTGTTCGCTCGGAGTAGGCGGTGGCTGCCACCTGACGGCCGATGAGCCACCAGGCCCAGCCGATCACGACGACACCCACAAGAACGACCACCGCGGCGATCCAGGGCATCGGGGTCAGTGCGCAGATGACAGCCCCGATCACCGTGATCAGCGCAAGCACCGCTGTCGAGACCAAGCGGCGCGCGGTGGCCAGTCTCGGCGAGACCTGGACCCAGCCTGCAGGATCGGGACGCTCGCCAGCCCGGATCAGCTCTTGGTCATAACCCATGAGACCCACGCTAGCCGCCGCCGTACGAATCCAAGCTGTACGGCACCGGCACCACCCGGTCACAGGCACACAGAAAGGTGATCCAACCCCTCCCTCGCGGGGCCGGCGCGTTCGCTCGCGCCCTGCGGCCATGATGGGACGGTGCCGTCACCCGAAGCCGCACTCCTCGAGGCCATGCTTTCGACCCGAGACCTGGGCGGCGACGAGGTAGTCCTGGACCTCGGGTCACATCACCCGGCCAGCCACGGCGCCCTGCGTTTGCAGGTCACTCTCGAAGGCGACATCGTCCGCAGCGCCGTACCGAACATCGGCTTCACACACCGGGGGGCGGAGAAGCTCTTCGAGGTGCGCGACTACCGACAGGCACTGGTGCTGGCCAACCGACACGACTGGCTGTCGGCCTTTGCCAACGAGCTGGGGATCGTCCTGGGCGTGGAACGAATGCTTGGGATGGAGATTCCCCGTCGCGCGGTGTGGACCCGCACCTTGCTGGCTGAATTGACCAGGGTCCTCAACCATCTGGCATTTCTGGGGACCCCGCACGGTTGGCACGCGCGCGAAACCATCCAGCGGGTGCTCGAGGAGTTCTCGGGCGGGCGCATGCACGCCATGCTCAACCAGGTCGGTGGACTCAAGGCCGACTACCCAGACGGCTGGTTGGCCGGGGTGTCCTTCGCCGTCCGAGACGCCCGGCTCGACCTTCAGCGAATCTCGGGATCTCATACTGAGAACGAGAACTTCCGTCGTCGGATGACCGGGATCGGTTGGATCGACCCAGACCTGGTCGACGCGTACGGCTTGTCCGGTCCGGTCGCTCGAGCCAGTGGCTCGACACGTGACCTGCGGCTCGACGAGCCCTACCTGGCCTACGCCGCCCTGGCCGAAAGGGGGGTTCTTCGGCTCGTGACACGGCACGAAGGTGACTGTCTGGCTCGCTATGAGGTGCTCGTCGAACAGTGCGAGGTCGCCCTCGACCTGGTCGATGCCTGTGTCTCCGAGCTCGAGCAGGCGGCGGCAAAGGGTGCCCCCATCGCCCTACCTCTGCCGAAGGTGATCAGGGTGCCGGAGGGCGAAACGTATACGTGGACCGAGAACCCGTTGGGGCTCAATGGCTACTACCTGGTCTCCCGAGGTGACCGGGTGCCGTGGCGGTTAAAGCTGCGATCCGCGTCGTTCAACAACGTGCAGGTGTTGGAAAGGGTGCTGCCCGGACAACGGCTCGATGACTTGGTCGTCATCTTGCAATCGATGATCTTCGTGATGGGCGACGTCGACAAGTAGCTGATCGACGCGGGTGCAGTTCCGGTGGTTCGGCTCAGGCGCCGCGCGCGTGAGTGCGCACCGACTCGACCAGGCGCAGGTCGACGCGGGTGCGCGCAGGAGCACCCGGCACCGCCTCGCCAGGGGTGGACGGCGGCGCGAACGGCGCCTCGCGCCGGGGACTGATGGGCACGCTCGACCCTGCCGAACCGGTAGGAGTGGTCACGAGGGGTAGATCCAGTGAGGTGCCCGGGGTTGCTGCAGCCGCAGGGGCGACCGGAATCGACCTGGCTGCTGGAGCGGCTGGGGTTATCGGGGCGGGCGCGGCTGGTTGGATCGGCGCCGGAGCCGGAGCCGGGAGCAGCTGGACGGCTGGAACCTTCGCCTGGGCGGTGGCCATGACCGCCATCAACCGGTTGACCTCGACGGCCAGCGCCTCGGAGCGCGCAACAGCGGCATAGGAACGCTCGACGGCCAGCCGGGACCGATGATGGGCCTCAGCGATCTCCTCGCGAAGCCGTACGGCGTCCCGACGGCGCGCGTGGTCGATGCGAGCCAGCCGCAGCGATGACTGACGTTGGGAGCGGTACTGGATCAGGAAGAGCGCAGCCGCAAGCACGGTGGCCCACCCGATGGCGACGCGGCCAGGACCGGCGGCCACATGGCTGGCCAACGAGGCTCCGCCCAAGGCAGCGATGACGGCCAGGACGAGGCTGAGCCATCCCCCCGACGGACGTGGTTGGGAATGTCGGCTCATGAGACGGAGGGTAAGTGGTGACGTGCGCTTGGACCAAGAAAATGCCCAAGCACCCTGCAGATATCACTGAGGGTGCTTGGGCAATGACTTTAAGTAGTCCGGCCTACCCGAGATTCTTGGAGACCAGGAACGCCTTGGCTACGTCCTCCGGATCCATCCGGTCGATGTCGACCTGCTTGTTCATGGCGATCAAGTCTTCGGTCGTCAGCACCGCGGACAGGCTGTTGAGCGCTGCAGCCAGCGCGTCCGAGGCCATCGCCGTGTTGACGGCGGGCACGACGTTGTCTGCGGCCTGCAACGACTTGTCGTCGGTGAGGACCTGCAACCCCAGGGCCTCGATCCCGCCGTCTGAGGAGAAGACCAGGCCAAGCTGTACGTCGCCGTGTGAGATGGCGTTCTTGGTCAGGGGTCCACCCGCATCCAGCGACTTGAAACCGGTGAACGTGATGCCATAGGTCGACTCGAGGCCCGGCTGACAGAACGGGCGGTCCGGGCACTCCGGCGGCCCCCCGAGGATCAGGTCACCTTGATAGTTGCCGAGGTCTGACAGCGTCGTGAGGTTGTTGGCGCTGGCGAAGTCCTTCGTCACGGCGAAAGCGTTCTGATCGGTGGCGGCCGAGGGCGTGAGCAACGTGGTGTCGTACTCGTTGGCCAGAGTCTGGCCGGCCGCGAGAGTTGCGTCCACGTCACCCGAGGCCGGCGAGGTCGCGTCCGGCCCGTTCTTCTTGCTGTTCAAGAAAGTGGTGAACGTGGCCAGATATTCAGGCACGACATCGACGCCGCCACCAGCCGATCCCTTCTGCAGGGCCGGCTGGGTCACCTCGCGGTTGCCGACCACCGTGACCGTGGGTTCGTAGCCCGCCTTCGCGAGCACGCCGGCATAGAGGTTGGCCAGAATCTTGCTCTCTCCGAAGTCAAAAGTGCCGATGGTGATGGCCCCCAGGGACGGAGCCGACGACTCGGGAGTGGTGGTCGTCCCGGTTCCGCCGGAGCTGCCACACGCTGCCAGGCCAAGAGTTGCGACGGTCAGCGCGACCGCCAGGGTTGTCTTTCGGATCCGCATCACTGCGCCCCGCCTTCTGTGTCCCCTGCACGATGTGCAGGCGTGTCCGGAAGGGCGCCCGCTCGTCGGGACCCCAACTTCACTCCAACCTCAGCACGGACCACCGACAGTCGCAACGTGGGAAAGGTCACGAAGTTGTGACGGAAGGCTCTCGTTCTGCGTGCTCAGTCTGCGGGGGGACAGCATCCCGCTCAGGTGTCCGGTCGACCCTCGCACCCCTGCCGGTGGGGTCCAACCGCTTTTGAACAGCACGCAAAGACAGCTCCAGACCGATGCACAGGGCAGCGACCAGTACGGTTCCGCCGTACAGCATCGGGTAGTCCTGACGGGCGAATCCGTCCACCACGTACCGCCCAAGACCCCCACCGGCGACCAAGGCCGCCAGTGTCGCAGTGGCCACCGTCTGCACCGTGGAAGTTCCGAGCCCGGCGAACAACAGCGGGCGGGCCAGCGGAAGCTCAACCCGGCGCAGCTGTTGTCCGCCCGTCATCCCCATCCCGCGCGCCGCATCCTTAACATCCGCGTCAACCTCACGCAGACCCACGTAGGTGTTGGTGAGGATCGGTGGAATAGCGAACAGCGCCAGTGCCAGCACGGCGGCCAGGTCGCCGATGCCGACCGGCTCCCACGACGCGAAGATGATGAGCACACCAAAAGTCGGCACCGCACGCCCCGCGTTCCCCACGTTGATGGCCAAGAAGCCGCCCCGTCCACGATGGCCCAGCCAGATGCCCAGGGGAAGCGCGGCGGCACATGCGAGAGCCATGGCTAGGAACGAGATCCACAGGTGCTGGGCCAGGCGAGTGGGAATTCCGTCGGCGCCCTGCCAGTTGGCGGGATCGGTGAGCCAGTCCCATGTGCCGTTGAGGACGGTCATGACCGCCTCGCCCCGCGCCAGGTCCATGGCGTCAGAACCCGTTGCAGCCCTACGAGAAACAACTCGGCGACGACTGCCAGGGCGATGCAGGCAACTGTGCCGGTCATGATCTCTGCGTGGTAGAAGTTCGACTGAAAACCGCCGAGGATCAGCTGGCCGAATCCACCGTGACCGACGATCGCCCCGATGGTCACGAGACCGATGGTCGACACCGTCGCCACCCGGATGCCGGCCATCACGGTAGGCAGTGCCAGGGGGAGTTCGACCTTCAGCAGCATGCGCACGGGTCCGTAGCCCATCCCCCGAGCCGCGTCGCGGACGTCATCGTCAACACCGTCGAGACCCTCGATGATGTTGCGGAGCACGATCAGGAGGGCATACATAGTCAGAGCGATGCCCACGGTCTTGAGACTCAGCCCGAACACCGGCCACAAGGCAGCGATCAGCGCGAGGGCGGGGATGGTGTAGAGAGCACCCGCCCCGCCCAACAGCGGAGCCTCGAGTCGTCTCCAACGGCGTGCGACCAACGCCAACGGGAACGCCAGCACTACAGCGGCCACGACCGAAGTCACCGTCAGAAGCACATGCTCCTTGCCGGCAACGGTGAGTTCATCGACATGATTGACGACATAGGTCCAGGAGAACCATGGATTGGGCGGGCCATCGGCGCTCAAAGCGGGCAGGATCGATCCTGGAAGCGCTCCGATGGGCACCGCCGACACGAAGGTCACTCGTGGAACCTAACAAGCCGACCGAGATCTCACCCGATGTCGCCTCGACCACATCCGAGCCGATGATCCGGCTCGAGAGCATCGGCAAGTCCTATCCCGACGGGACCGTGGCCGTCGCCGAGCTGAGCCTCGACATCGCCCCCGGCGAACTCTGCATGCTCGTCGGGCCGTCAGGATGCGGCAAGACCACCACGATGCGGATGATCAACCGCCTGATCGAACCGAGCCGAGGACGCATCATCCTCGACGGTCGCGACATAACCCATGAAGATCCCGTTCAGGTGCGCCGCAGGATCGGCTACGTCATCCAGCAGGTGGGGCTGTTCCCGCACCACACGATCGAGGCAAACGTCGCGACAGTGCCACACCTGTTGGGATGGTCCCGTGCTCGTCGCCGCGAGCGCGTCGGAGAGCTCCTGGAGCTGGTCGGGCTCGACCCGGAGACGTACGCGTCCCGCTATCCGCACCAGCTGTCCGGCGGGCAACGTCAGCGCGTCGGCGTCGCCCGCGCACTTGCGGCTGATCCGCCCGTGCTGCTCATGGACGAACCGTTCGGAGCGGTCGACCCGATCGCTCGCGAGCGTCTTCAGGACGAGTTTCTCCGCCTCCAAGAAGAGCTGCACAAAACCATCGTGTTCGTAACCCACGACGTGGAGGAGGCCGTCCGGCTCGGCGATCGCATCGCAGTCCTTGCCGAGGGCGGACGCCTCGAGCAGTACGACACCCCCGCCACGATCCTCGGAGCGCCGGCGAACCCGTTCGTCGCTGACTTCGTCGGCGCCGACCGTGGGCTGAAACGCCTTGCTGTCACGGCCATCCTGGACGAAGACCTCGAGCACCCACCCGTCGTGCATCTCGACGACCGGGTCGCCTTCGCGGCCGCCCGGCTGCACAGTGTGAAAGCGAGAGCCGGCGTTGTCCTTGACGACGATGAGCACCTGCACGGCTGGGTCGGGGTCGATTCGCTCGAGGGCGGGGGCACGGTCACCGACCATGCCCGACGGTTGGAGGCCTGGGTGCCACGCGACGCCTCCCTCAAGCAGGCCTTCGCGCAGATGCTGCAGCACGACGCGGGGTGGGTAGCCGTACTCGCGGGCGACCGGCTCGTCGGAGTCCTCACCCCCACCGGCCTCCATCACGCGCTTCGCCGATCGGTCGAAGCCGATGCCAAAGACCTTGATCCACGCGAGGTGCAGATCGAGACGGCAGCCCATGCCTGACGCGCCAGCACCCGCTCCCAGCGCGATCGAGGTCGGACGGGTTCGCGCCTTGGTCGGCGAGGTCGAGCGCGAGCTGCTAGCGCTGTCTCATCAGCTCGCGGCGGAGCCCGAACTCGCCTATGCCGAGCACCGATCAGCCCAGCGCTGCGCAGAACTTCTCGCTGGACACGGGTTACGCGTCGAGCGGCCAGCGTACGGCCTCGAGACGGCATTCGCCGCGAGGGCCGGCGGGCGCGGGCCGCACGTCGCGATCTGCGCCGAGTACGACGCACTGCCCGAGGTCGGGCATGCCTGCGGGCACAACATCATCGCCGCATCAGCCGTCGGTGCAGGAATCGCCCTGGCCGCCCTGGCCGACGAGGTGGGGCTTCGCGTGACCGTGCTGGGGACACCGGCCGAGGAGGTCGGCGGGGGGAAGGTCGACCTGATCAGGGCGGGTGCTTTCGACGGAGTCGACGCCGCGATGATGGTGCATCCGTCTCCCTACGACGATCACAAGCCACAGGCTCTGGCCATCGAGGAGTGGCAGGTCGTCGTCCGCGGGCACGCCTCCCATGCCAGCTCGGCGCCCGAACTGGGACGCAATGCCCTGGACGGGCTCGTGCTCGGCTACACCTCGATCGGCCTGCTGCGCCAGCATCTGCGTGCCAACCAGCAGGTGCACGGGATCATCACCCACGGCGGTGCGGCCCCCAACATCGTTCCTGATCGAGTCGAGGCTGCCTACTACCTCCGCGCCGTCGACTCCGCGGACCTGGAGGATCTACGCGACCGAGTGCGGGCTTGCCTCGAAGGGGCCTGCGCCGCAACTGGGACGACCGTGGAGATCACCCAGGTGGGAAATGTCTACGAGCCCATCGACGCCCACCCAGGGCTTGCAGCCACCTTCTCCGCGGCCTGCCTGGCCCTGGGGAGGCCGTACACCCCCGATCCGGCTGGGGACGGGCTCTCCGGATCGACCGACTTCGGGAACGTCAGCCAGCTGGTACCAGGGCTGCATGCAGACCTGGCGGTGCACTCGTGGCCGGTCGTCAACCACCAGCACGAGTTTGCGGCGCACTGCGTGACGGAGGCGGGTGACCGAACTCTCCTCGACGGCGCGATGGCCTTGGCGTTGACTGGACTAAGAGTCGCCGCCGACCCGACGATGCTCGCGATCACCCGCTCGTAGGTCAGGCGGTTTCGTGCGCGTCCTCGCTGTCTTCGGGAAGGCGCAACGCGCGCTCGAGGAGCAGCGCACCGATCACGAGCACAACGGCGCCGATCACACAGAGTCCGCAACGCAGCGCGACGTCCTTTCGGTAGCTGGTGTCGAGATCGCCAAGCACGAACAACGCATAGCCCGCGTAGCCCCCGGCCACCCCCGCCCCAACCCGAGAAGCGGCCAAGCCAAGCGCTGCCAATCGCGCCCCTACCAGCGGCGGCAGTCTCTTGGTGCCGGGCTTGCCTTCGAGGCGCGCGCGGGTGCGGATCGCGGTGTAGATCAGTCCCACACCAGCCGCCGCCAAGACCACTGCAGCCGAATAGGGCACGCTGGCCACCTCGCCCCGGCTCAGGAAGACGATCCGAGCCACCAACCAACCCGCGACGGCACCGACCGCCGCCCACGCGATTAGCGTGCGCCACGTCGTAGCCGTCACGAGCGACCCACCGGCAGCTCCACACCTGAGATGAGCTGCACGTCTGCAAGGTCAGCGCTGGACAGCTCACCCAGTAGGGCGAGCACCGAGCCCCATCGTGGGATCACGGCGTCGGGATCGACCTCGGACCAGGGCACCAGGACAAAGGCCCGTTCGTGGGCACGGGGGTGGGGCAGGGTCAAGACCGGATCGTCCGACGTCTCCTCCCCCAGCACAAGGATGTCGATGTCGAGAGATCGCGGGCCCCACCGCTCGGCGCGGATCCGGCCATGCGCTGCCTCGACCACCTGCGCCGCATCAAGCACCGCTTGTGCGCTCAGTGCGGTCTCAATCACGACGACCGCGTTGAGGTATGGGTCCTGAGCGGGCCCACCAACGGCCCGCGTCTCATAGACCGAGGACGCGGCCACGAGGTGCAAGCCGGGGACGGATGCCAGATCCCTCACCGCTGCAACAAGAAAGCCGGCACGGTCCCCCACGTTGCTCCCGAGCGCAAGCGCACCACGTCTGACTTCGATCATCGCAAGGGCCTCACGTACGACGCCGGACGATGGTGATCTCGACATCATCGAAGCCCACGGTCATGGGCGCCTCGGGCTTGTGGACGGTGACCTCCACCTGCTCGACCCGTTGATCGGTCAGGCAACAGTCCGCGACCCGCTGGGCCAGCGTCTCGATGAGATGGACGGGCTCGCCCTCGACGACAGCGATGACCGCTTCTCCGACCGTCCCGTAGTCGACGGTGTCGTCGAGATGGTCGCTCGCCGCTGCCGGCGCGGTGTCGACGTGCAAGGTGACGTCGACGACGAACAACTGGCCATCCGCGCGCTCGTGGTCAAACCAACCATGGCGACCGCGCGCTCGAAGTCCTCGCAGGACCACTCGATCAGTACTCATCGCTTCCCATCTTGCCCGCCTGACCCGCCTGGTTGCTCCACTCCGCCGCCACGGCGACCGCAGCACGACTTCCCCGCGGATCATGCACCCGCACTCCCCAGACGCCGTCTCGAGCGGCAAGTGCGGACACCGCATCAGTCGCGGCATCTCGTTCCTCGGCCACCTCCGCAGAACCGCCTGCGGCCCCCATTCCAGCGAGAAAACGCTTGCGAGAGGCGCCGATGAGCAGCGGGCGCCCCAGGGCCGCCAGGGCATCCAGTCGAGCCAGCAACGCCCAGTTGTGCGGGGACTTCTTGGCGAAACCCAAGCCCGGATCAAGCACGAGGCGAGCCGGGGATAGTCCAGCCTCGACGGCGGCATCAACCCGAGCGCTGAGTTCACGCACGACGTCGCTCACCACGTCGCCGTAGACAGCCAGGCGTTCCATCTCCGCACTCGGACCACGCCAGTGCATGACGACATACGGGACGTGGAGGCGGGCCATCGTGGCCAGCATCTGAGGATCGGCCAGGCCACCGGAGACATCGTTGACCAAGATGGCCCCGGCCTCAACGGCCGCACGCGCCGTGGCAGCTGACATGGTGTCGATGCTCACATGGACGCCCGCCGCGGCGAGGCCACGCACGACGGGGAGCACCCGGGCCTGCTCGACCTCAGTCGGTATCCGAAGTGCGCCCGGGCGGGTGGATTCGCCACCCACATCGACGAGATCGGCTCCCTGTTCGGTGAGAGCTAGCCCGTGGTCCACAGCATCCTGCGGTGCGACGAACCGGCCACCGTCGGAGAAGGAGTCGGGCGTGACATTCACGATCCCCATCACCACCGCCCGGCCGAGGCCACGAAGGTCCGCAGGCAGCCCTGCAGGTGCCAGCCGCGTCATCACGGAATCAAGCCTATGAACACCGATGGCTCGGCGAGGCTCAACGCCCAGCCAGGATCAGGCTCATCGCTTCAGACCGGGTCGCCGGATCCCGCAACTGGCCGCGCACGGCGGAGGTGACGGTGACAGCGCCGGGCTTACGGATGCCGCGCATGGCCATACAGAGGTGCTCGCACTCGAACACCACGATCACCCCTCGAGGTGCGAGCTCGGACACCAGGGCTTCGGCCACCTGGGTCGTCAGCCGCTCCTGCACCTGCGGCCGTTTCGCAAAGACGTCGACGAGGCGGGCGAGCTTGGAAAGCCCAGTGATTCGGCCGTCGGCGCTGGGGATGTAGCCGACGTGTGCCTTGCCGAAGAACGGCACCAGGTGGTGCTCACACTGGCTCCACACCTCGATGTCACGAACGAGGACCAGCTCGTCGTGCCCCAGATCGAAGGTGGTGGTGAGCACCTCATCCGGGGCTTGCCGCAGCCCCGCGAACACCTCGGCGTACATCCTTGCGACGCGTGCGGGAGTGTCGCGAAGTCCATCGCGGTCTGGGTCCTCCCCCACGGCCAGCAAGAGCTCGCGGATGGCACGCTCGGCTCGGGCGGAGTCGAACGGCGGCACGGAACGATCGGAAAACGCGATCGGGTCGACCACGGCGACCTACGCCGGTGGCTCGGGCGTCGGCTCGGTCACCGGCTCGTCTGTACCCGAAGGCTCAGAACCCGAGGATTCGTGCTCTCCGGCCGGCGCTCCAGGCGTACGCACGGCCTCCTTCGGCGAGCTGCTCGAGGAACCGTTCGCGGAGCCGTTGGCAGCCGGCGCGGCAGCGCCGTTGGATGCTGCACGCTCCTTGGGGGAGATCACCGGCGGCAGGTCGGAGACCGGACGACCAGCCGACGACAGCCACACCGATCGCTGCGCGCGACGCCTCATCGGCTCGAAGATGCGGGCAACCTCTTCCTTGCCGAGCGTCTCCTTCTCAAGCAGCTCCAGCACCAACGCATCGAGGACGTCACGGTTGTCGCTGAGGATCTCCCAGGCTTCGTCGTGCGCCGTTTCGATGAGCGCCCGGACCTCCTGGTCGACGATCTCGGCAATGCCCTCGGAGTAGTCGCGCTGATGACCCATGTCGCGGCCGAGGAACACCTCGCCCGAGTCCTGGCCGAGCTTGATCGCGCCGATGCGCTCGGACATGCCGTACTGCGTGACCATGGCGCGAGCGACGCTGGTGGCCTTCTCGATGTCGTTGGCAGCACCAGTGGTCGGGTCGTGGAACACAAGCTCCTCGGCCACCCGGCCGCCGAGCATGTAGGCCAGCGTGTCGAGCATCTCGTTGCGCGTGGTGGAGTATTTGTCCTCGTCCGGCAGCACCATGGTGTAGCCGAGGGCTCGTCCGCGGGGCAGGATCGTGACCTTGTGCACGGGGTCGGTGTGCGGCAAAGCCGCAGCGACCAGCGCGTGACCGCCCTCGTGGTAGGCCGTGATCTTCTTCTCCTTGTCGTTCATCAACCGCGTGCGCTTCTGCGGACCCGCCACGACCCGGTCGATCGCCTCGTCCATCGACGAGGGATCAATGAGCTTGTGGCTCTGTCGGGCGGTCAGCAGCGCAGCCTCGTTGAGAACGTTGGCCAGGTCGGCACCGGTGAACCCTGGGGTACGGCGGGCCACGGCCCGCAGGTCGACGTCCGGCGCCAGCGGCTTGCCCTTCGCATGCACCTCGAGGATCTCCTGGCGACCATTGAGGTCTGGACGCTCGACGGCGATCTGCCGGTCGAAGCGCCCGGGCCGGAGCAGGGCGGGGTCGAGGATGTCCGGGCGGTTCGTCGCGGCGATGAGGATGACCCCACCTCGCACATCGAAGCCGTCCATCTCGACGAGCAGCTGGTTGAGCGTCTGCTCGCGTTCGTCGTGCCCGCCGCCGAGGCCCGCACCACGGTGGCGCCCTACGGCGTCGATCTCATCGACGAAGATGATGGCTGGGGCGTTGGACTTGGCCTGCTCGAACAGGTCGCGAACCCGGCTGGCGCCGACTCCGACGAACATCTCGACGAAGTCCGACCCAGAGATCGAAAAGAACGGGACGCCAGCCTCGCCCGCAACTGCCCGGGCCAGAAGCGTCTTGCCCGTGCCCGGGGGACCGTAGAGCAGGACCCCCTTGGGGATCTTTGCGCCTACGGCTTGGAACTTCGCTGGCTCCTCCAAGAACTCCTTGATCTCCTCGAGCTCCTCAACGGCCTCGTCGGAGCCGGCGACGTCGGCGAAGGTCGTCTTCGGGGTGTCCTTGGCGACCAGCTTGGCCTTGGACTTCCCGAACTGCATGACGCGCGATCCACCCCCTTGCATCTGGTTCATCACGAAGAAGAACAGCACGACCAGCAACAAGATCGGGAGCAGATTGATGAGCAGCGAGGTGAGCAGCCCCTGGGTGGCCTTCTTGCCGTCCCAGCCCTCCGAAGGGACGTTGGCCTCGAGCGCATCGGCCAGGATCTGGCTCTGAGCGGCGACGTACTGGGCTTGTTCCTTGGTGCCGTCGTTGAGGGTGATCTCGATGCGCTGCTCAGGATCGACCATCAACGCGGACTTGACCTGCTTGGCTTGGATCGCCGCGAGGACCTCGGATGTCTTGACCTGCTCGGGCTTGCCGCTGGACGACACGAACTGGGCCGCCACCAGCAGCACGAGGACGAGGAGGGCGATCCAGACGAAAGGACCCCTGAGATAACGCTTCAACGACGTGAGGGCGCGGCGCGCCCGACCTCCTGTCTCCGGACCAGAGTCTGACCCGGATCGGCATGCACCTTCCGGGCCTCCACGGTACCCCGGCCACGCGATGCCTGCCGACCGTGCGCTCTTCGTTCGCGTACGGCGGACGAGCCATAAGTGGCGGTCAGGAGGTCAGAGCTTCAGGAGTACACGTGGGGCGCGAGGGTCCCGACGAAGGGGAGCGTGCGATAACGCTCGGCATAGTCCAGGCCGTAACCGACGACGAACTCGTTGGGGATGTCGAAGCCGACGTAGCGGACCGAGACGTCGACCTGTGCAGCATCGGGTTTGCGCAGCAGCGCGAACACCTCCACCGATGCCGGCCCCCTGGAACGCAGATTGCGCAACAGCCACGACAGGGTCAGCCCGGAGTCGATGATGTCCTCGACGACGAGGACGTGGCGCCCGGTGATGTCACGATCGAGATCCTTGAGGATGCGTACGACTCCGGAGGATTTGGTGCCGGACCCGTAGGACGACACGGCCATCCAGTCCATCTGCGCGGGCACGTGGAGGGAGCGGGCGAGGTCGGCCATCACCATGACCGCGCCCTTGAGCACACCCACGAGCAGCAGGTCACGTTCGGCGTAGTCAGCATCGACCTCGGCAGCCAGCTGCAGGATGCGAGCCGCGATCTCCGGCTCTTCGACAAGCACCTTCTCCAGATCGGTGCCCATGTCGTCGGCGTTCATCGCTTGTGCTCCGTCGCTTATGTATCGGTCCGAGCGAGGTGCAGCCTCCCACAGTCCCGTCGGGCGCACACCGCCCCCGGTAGAGCTACCGTGCCTTGACCGGTCCACGCCATCACCAGAGCATCAACCGCCCGGATGTGCCCCGACGTCAGCGATCCGGGTGGACAGCCGGCTTCGACGGCGACTCGCCGGATCACCCGAGTGCGGATCGCCGTGGGTAGAACGGACAGTCGGTCGACGTCGAGCGCACCGTCCTTCACAACAACCTCAGGGAGGACACGGAGCGACCACTCGTCCAAGGCATCGGCGTCAGCGCGCAGGAGGTCGGCGGAGCGAGCCAGCGCTGCCACTGCGCCGGGGCCGAGGGTCTGGTCGAGGACCGGCAGCAACTCGTGCCTCACCCGGCTTCTGGCATAGGCGGGGTCATGATTGTGCGGGTCCTCCCACGCCTCGAGGCCAGCGGCATCGGCGGCCGCACGGACCTCGGC
The DNA here is from genome assembly GCA_963819985.1 of uncultured Actinomycetota bacterium. Classification (GTDB taxonomy): domain Bacteria; phylum Actinomycetota; class Actinomycetes; order DATJPE01; family DATJPE01; genus JANPBY01. Next base: position 481,515 of record CAWFYH010000005.1, read on the forward strand.
GCGAGCCAGCTGGAGGAACGGCCGCCGATAGTGGCCGTTCACCGCGGCCATGCCAGCCAGCGACCGCGACCCGGATCCCCTGGCCAGCCCGAGGAGCACCGTCTCAGCCTGATCCTCCCTGGTGTGCCCGAGCAGTACGCAGGATGCTCCCGTCCGACGAACGACGTCGTCAAGGGCGCTGTAGCGAGCGCTTCGCGCTGCGGCCTCCGGCCCCCCGACCGAGCCGACCGCAACTGTCACCACCTCGACCGGGTCACACCCCCTGGCCCGCATCACGTTGGCCACTCCGACGGCGCGCGCTCCGGATCCAGACTGCAGGCCATGATCGACAGTGACGCCCCCCACGCGCAGTCCTGCTCGCTGCCCTACGTGAAGAGCCGCTACGACCAGGGCGAGAGAGTCCGCGCCCCCGCTGCAAGCGACCAGGACGAGCTCACCGGCGGACCGGTCAGCCAGCGCACGTCGTACGGCCCCGCGCGTGGCGGCCACCTCCCGTGCCGGCCCGGTCATCGGTGGACGCGAGCGACCCAGGCCGAGGGATCGTGCAGCTCCTCCGGTGTCGGGAGTGCTTCCTGGCCGGACCAGACCTGGTTGAAACCGTCCATCCCCACCCGCTCCACGACGCCTCGGACGAAGACGGCTCCCTCGGTGTATTGCCTCAGCTTTGCGTCCAGTCCGAGCAGGGTGCGCAGCACGCCGTCGATGCGCGACGGATGGCGCCTTCGCTCCTGGAACCGCTTGCGAATCTCAGCGACGCTTGAGACGACGTCTGGTCCGACCCCATCCATCACCACGTCGGCATGACCTTCGAGCAGCGACATGACAGCTGTGAGCCGTTCGACGACGACCTTCTGCTCAGGGGTCTGGACGAGCTCTGCGAGGGCTGGGACATGTCCTCCCCGCAGGGCGGCGTAGACACCTTCGATGACCTCCCGGGCCCGCCGGGACAGCGCCCCGGGGGATGAGTCGATGCTCGTGAGCAGACCTTGGATCTCGGTCACCAGGTGACCGCGAAGCCAGGGGACAGCACCGAACTGCACGCGGTGGGTCTCCTCGTGCAGGCACACCCACAGCCGGAAGTCGTGCGGGTCGACGCCGAGCTCGCGTTCCACCGACACAACGTTGGGTGCGACCAGCAACAACCGACCGGGGCGATCCGCACCCGTGGCGAACACCTCGAACTGTCCGAGCACCTTTCCCGACAGCCAGGCGAGCACTCCGCCAAGTTCGACGGCAGTGAGCCCGCTCCCCACCGCGGTCAACGCGCTCGAGGGGTCGCGACCCTTGAGCAGGTGGCCTTCAACCGGTTCGAGCAATGCCCGAAAGCCCTCGATGTTCGCCCGCAACCACGTCGCGCGATCGACGACCTCGACAGGAGCGTCCGCGGTCGGGGCGTCCAACCCGGTGAACGCTCTGACGTGCGTCCGAGCCTCGATGGCGGCGGATCGCAGCTCCAGAACTGCCGCTCGCGCCACGGCCGGAGCCACATCGGGACCGCCGCGCACGAGCCGAACACCGGTGCTCGAAGCAAGGTCCCAGTCAACAAGTGCGGCCACAGGCTCCACCGTACGCATCCCGTGGGATGCGTCAGCGGCACCCGCAGGCGGCGAGAGCTGCCGCGGCTCGATCCAACGCCGCCCGGGCTTCGAGCGTGTCGGTCGTCCGGTCGGCCAGGAATGCGAAAGCCAGCACCCTCCCCTGCCGGTCCGCCACCGTCCCCGCCAAGGTGCTCACCCCGGTCAGGGTCCCCGTCTTGGCGCGAACCACGCCGGCACCGACGGACTCGGGACGGGTGACGAAGCGGTCCTGAAGGGTGCCGGTGAAGGCGGCCACGGGAAGACCGCCGAGCACGATGCTCAGCTCCGGTCGATCGGGCGAGGCAGTCGTCGCCAGCAGTGCTGTCAGCGTCGCGGCCGGGATGCGGTCGTCACGGGCCAGCCCACTGGCGTCGGAAAGGGCGACCCCTGAGGTGTCGACGCCGAGGTCACGGATGGCAGCCTCGGTGGCTGCCGCCGCACCGGAGAACGTCGCCGGGTCACCGGCGGACACCGCGACCAGGTGCCCGAACGCCTCTGCGTAGTCGTTGTCGCTCTCGGTCAACATCCACTGCACGAGCTCGGACACCGGCCTCGAACGAACCTCGGCCAGCGGCTGCGCCGTAGCCGAAGCGGTCAATGCGCGCAGCGGCCCCCGCACAGTGACCCCCGCCCGCTCGAGCTGGCGCACGAAGGCCAAGCCCGCTTCGCGCGAGGGGTCTGCCACGTGGGCCTCGTCGACGGACAACGCAGTGACCGGCCCGACCACACCGGACTCGACGTACTCCGCCGGCCAGGCGGGCGAGGTCGTGGGGCCCCTGAACAACGAGTCGTCATAGCCGATGCGGACGACCGACGTGCCGGTCTCCGCCAAGGCCTTGGCGGTTGCCCGGGCGAGCGACTTGAGCGATGGATCGCCGGCCCCCGGCAGGTCTCGTAGTGACGGATCCCCACCGCCCACTAGAACGACGCGAGGGGCGGCTGCTGTCCCCTGAGCTGGTGCCATCTGGACCGTCGAGGTCGTGAGGCGCACCCGAGACCCCAAGACCTGCAGGGTCGCAGCAGCCGTGAGCAGCTTGGTCGTCGACGCCGGAGTTCGCGCAGCCGCTGGGCTCTGCGTGAACAGCTCGTTCCCGGTCACGACGTCGATCACGCTGACGCCGACGCGTCGACCGAGGTTTGGGTTGTCGAGCAGCGGTCGTAGGACGTCGCCGAGCGCGGCAGGGTCGGGTGGGATGGGGCCGGATGCCGGTTCGAGGACCGGGCCAGCCGGGACCGGTTGCGTGATGGGAAGAGGGGTCGGAAGTGGGCTGCTGACCTGTGGTGCCGGATCCTGACGCAGGAGCTCGCCGTGCAGCACGCCGCCGGGCAGGCCAACGCTCGCATCCAGACCGATGACGGTCACCGAGACGAGGGCGAGCACGCCGATCGTGACGTACGTCTTGCGCAGGGTGCACCTCGGTGGCCAGCGAAAAGGTATTGGAGTGCGACACACTAGGCGACACCGGCGCTCCGACCCATCGGCGCCGACCTGACCTTTCCGTCCGGTTCGAGGGAGTTCGCGTGGAGTTCGACGTCACCATCGAGATCCCCAAGGGGCAGCGCAACAAGTACGAGATGGATCACGTCAGTGGTCGGATCCGTCTGGATCGCATGCTGTTCACCTCGACGCGCTACCCACATGACTACGGCTTCATCGAGGGCACCCTCGGCGCCGACACTGATCCGCTCGACGCGTTGGTCCTGCTCGAGGAGCCAACCTTTCCGGGCTGCCTGATCCGTTGCCGGGCGATCGGCATGTATCGGATGACCGACGAGATGGGTGGCGACGACAAGGTCCTGTGCGTGCCCTCGTCAGACCCCCGGCAGTCCCATCTGCAAGACATCTTCCACGTGCCCGAGTTCGACCGGCTGGAGATCGAGCACTTCTTCTCCGTCTACAAAGACCTCGAGCCAGGCAAGTCTGTGGAAGGTGCCACCTGGACCGGGCGCACCGAGGCCGAGGCCGAGATCAGGCTCTCCTACGAACGCCAGCGCGCTCACGAAGAAGACCACGAGGGCTCCCTCGACGGATGAGTCAGGGGCGGGCGAAGCCGAGCAGACCCTCGGAGTAGACCGCCGCCACGCGGACGACATCGCCGGTGTGCGGGGCATGGATCATCATGCCGCCGCCGATGTAGAGCGCCACGTGGTGAATGGTGCCTGGGTTGCTGATGTCGTAGGCGTAGAAGAGCAGGTCTCCTGGCCGGGCCTGCGACGCCGGGATCTTCTTGGCCTGGGCGAACTGGGCCACGGACCAGTGCGGCAACGTCACGCCGCCCGCCCGCCACGCCATCATCGTCAGTCCTGAGCAGTCGAAGCTGTTCGGGCCGGCCGCCGCATACACGTACGGCTTACCGAGCTGGGCCCGTGCGTACGCGATGGCCTTCTGAGCGCCTGCCTCGGTGCCGTACTGAGTTCCACCGGTGAACGCGGGCGACCACACCCCAGGGTTTCCGCCGTCGTCGGATCCGCTCGGGGGCGGGGTCGAAGATCCTGAGTTACCTCCCGCAGCGGCCGCAGCAGCCGCAGCAGCCTTCGCGCGGGCCTTCGCTTCGCGCGCACGCTCACGCGCGGCCCGTGCCAAACCATCGGTGCGCTGCTGCGACAGGTGAGCCGCGTTGGAGCGCGCCGCGGAGAGCCGTTGGGTCAGTCGGGTCGTGAGCGCCTGCAAACCCCCGATCTGATCCTTCTGCTCAGCGACCTTGGCCTGCGCCTCGACCTTCGCGAGCCGTACGCGTTCGGCCGCGGCCTGCTGGGCCGCCAAGGCATCGGCGGCCTGCTGCTGCAGCACGGTGGCCACGATCTGCGCGGCATCGACGCGCTGCAGGGCGACGTCGTTGCTCTGGGCCACGTTGGCCAGGTCGCTTGCCTGGTTCATCAGCTCGCGGGGACCGTCAGCATCGAGCAGCGATGCGAAGCCACCCAGGTCGCCGCCCATCCGATAGCTGGCTGCCGCGAAGCGGCCGACCTCGGCCCGTGCTGCTTCGAGGTCTCGCTGTGCGGCTGCGGCCTTGGCCTGCGCCGCGGCACTGGCTTGTTGAGCCTGATCGAGCAGGTACAGCGCTCCGTTGTAGTTCTCGACCGCGCGCTCAGCGTCATTGATCAAGGCATTGAGCCGGGCGTTCGCCCGAGCCAGCTTGGCCTGCATCCGCCCGACGTCGCCGGCCGCAGCCTCTGCCGCCACTCGGGCCCGCGCGACCTCCTGGGCGGAGGGAGTCGGCGCCCGCGGATCGGCCTGGGCCGGGACCGACAACCCGAAGGTCAACACCGCCACGCCCAACAACCCGGTCACCGCGACGACGAGCCCGCGGGGCATCCACCGGGGTGCGCCCGCTGACGCGCGCAGCGGAGCGGGAACCGAGTGCACGGTTGATCCCCCAAGCGATGTTTGGCGATGAATACCGATGAATGGCGAGGTGTGACGAAAAGGCTGACGCTAACTCGATCGGCGCAATCTCGTCCCACCTTTCACATAAGTCCCACCTGTTCTCCGGCGCGCCTCCTTGACACGCAGAATGGACCACTCGAAAGCGTCGGCGTGTCGCGGGCCGGCGGAGGCGTCGAATTCTGACCCAAGTGCGCACGATCAAGCGACAACAGGTCCATCATGAGGGAGGTGACCACAGCCCCGCCGGCCCTCGTAGCGGCGCGAGAGGTGCCGCTGGGTGGAGTGCGCTCCATGAGCGTGCGCCGAACGCTGCCGCACCGAGACATCCGCACGATCGGCGCGTGGTGCTTCGTGGACCACTACGGGCCGCAGCTGGTAGCCGCTGACGGTCGGGGAGGGATGCAGGTCCCCCCGCACCCGCACATCGGGCTGCAGACCGTGACCTGGCTGCTCTCCGGGCACGTCATCCATGACGACAGCCTGGGTAGCCATCAACAGATCCGTCCCGGCGAGCTCAACCTGATGACAGCGGGACACGGGATCGCGCACGCCGAGCAGTCCGCGCCCGGCGAAGGCGGCGAGCTGCACGGCTTGCAACTGTGGGTCGCACTGCCTGAGGAGTCACGGCATCAGGGCCCGCACTTCGAGCACCACGCCCAGCTCCCGACGGGCACCGAGGGATCGGTCACCACCACCGTGTTGATCGGCGGCCTGGGTGGAGAACGCTCGCCCGCACAGACGTACAGCCCTTTGCTCGGTGCGGTCCTCGAGCTCGGTGCCCCCGGTCGAGTGTCGGTGCGGCTGCACCCCGACTTCGAGCACGGTGTGCTCAGCCTGGACGGGTCGATCGCAGTCGACGGGCACGCCCTCGAGCGATCAGCCCTGCTGGGGTTGCCACCGGGTCGTACGTCGCTGCTGCTCTCCGCCGACCAGCCGTCGCGGATCCTGTTGCTCGGCGGCGAGCCTTTCAAGCAGGACCTCGTGATGTGGTGGAACTTCGTGGGGCGCTCGCACGACGACATCGCCGAAGCGCGCTCCGACTGGGAGTCGGAGCGCCGCTTCGGTTCGGTCTCATACCCGGGGGCGCGGCTACCAGCGCCCCCGCTGCCGTCCACCCGGCTCGTCCCGCGAAGCTCCGGTGGCCTGAGCCACTGATCCGCGCGGAACCAGGCCTAGGTGGTGGTGACGGTGTGGCTGATCGTTGTGGACTTGCCCCAACCGTCGGTGGAGGTCAGCTTCACGGTGTAAGTGCCCCCGACGGCGTAGGTGTGTGACGGGCTGTTGCCGCTGCTGAAGGTGCTGCCGTCGCCCCAGTCCCAGGAGTTGGTGTACGTGTCACCGGGGTTCGGGTCGGCTGTGCCGGTGCTGCTCATCGCACAGAGCGTGCCAACGCAATTGGCCACGAACACCGGAACCGGTGCCGCGTTGCCGGACGGCTCGGTGAAGGCGATGGACGCGAAAGTGAAGGTGGACGTCTCGTTCCACTCGTCTTTCACGGTCAGCGTCACGGTGAATGGCCCAGGCGTCGCGTAGGTTCGCGTGGGCACCGGCCCGCTGCCGGAGCCGTTGCCGAAGTTCCAGCTGTAGGTCAACGCCGTCGGGTTCTCGTCCGTGGAGCTGCGCGCGTCGAACGAACACACGTTCTGCACGCAGGATCGGGTAGCCGACGCGACCGGTGGGTTGTTCGCCGGGTGCGTCACCGTGATCCCGGTGGCGATGCGCGGGTCGCCGTACTGGTCATGGTTGTCCATCGGGCGGACCAGAACGGTGTACGTGTCGTCGGGTATCACCGGTGAGGTGTACGAGAAGTTCGACCCGGGGCTGCCTGGGCTGTTGAGGAAGGCGGTCCGCCAGCTCTGAGAGGTGCTGGTGAAGCTGCCCGACGAGCTCATGTAGTAGCCAGCTGAGTTCTGGATGGCGACGTCGACCCGCGCGATGCTCAGATCGTCCAGCGCGCGACCGGTGACCACGATCTTCCCCTGGTCGAAGGAGCTGTCGTCAACCGGCTGACCCAGCGCGACCTCGAAGCCTGGAGCCGCATCCCCTGGGTAGTACTTGTACCGAACGGTCGCACCGCTGGTCGACAGGTCTTGCTGATTGCTGGTGTCGAACGCCAGCGCGGTGACGCTGTAGTCCCCGCCCGTCGGCAGCACCAGCGGGAAGGACCATGTCGTGCTCGTCGCGCCGGGCGACGCCAAGGTGGTGCTGAGCAGCGCATATCCCGAGCTGAGCGTGCCGTTGGTCTGCAGGTAGCGCCCGGTGTCGTTGTCGTAGACCGTGAGCTTGACGCTGGCGACCCCTTGGTCATCAGTGGCAGAGCCGGTCAGGACAATCGCAGGGTCGGTGACGGTGTACGTCCCACCGACATCGACCCGACCATCCGGTGCGGCGTCGCCGGGAACCTGCACCGAGAGCGTCAGGCTCCCGCGGTTGCTCGACGAGGTCGCGATGTCGTCGTTGTCCGTCGCACGAACCGTGAAGGAGTAACTACCCGGGGAGAGGCTGAATGGCGTTGTGTATGTCCAGTTGTAGCTCGCTGCATTGATGTTCACCGGGGAGATCCGGTAATAGCCGGAAGCCACCCCTACCCCCCAGGTGCCGTCCGCACCCAAGTACTCACGAGTGGTGTTGTTGCGCAACGTGATCTCGACGTTCTTGAGCTTGCCGTCGTCTTGGGCTGTACCCGAGAACGTCAAAGGAGCACCGGGTGTGAGTTGAACCGCGTCGACGGAGAAGGGCGGAGTCATTGCTACCGGCGCACTGATGGCAACCGTGGGCGCCACTGCGTTGGAGTTGACGGTGAAGTCACGCGTCGCGCTCCGCAGGTCGGCCTGACCCGCCGTGTCGACCGCTGTGGCGCTGCCTCGCCAGACACCTTCGTGCGGAAGCACCACGTCGTAGGACCAGGTGGCTGAGGTTGCCCCGACGACGTCGGGCGTCCCGCGGAAGGTGTTGTAGATCGACGAGACCGACCCGTCGTTCTGCAGGTATTGGTTGTTCTCGTCGCGGAACCAGTACGTCAACGAGTTGACGCCGTGATCGTCCGACGCTGTGCCAGTCATGGTGAAGGCGGTGCTTGTCTGGATGCCTGACGGTCCGGAGATGCCCGTCGATGGTGTCTGGTCATCGAAGCTGAACGATTCGATGTTCTTCAGGGCCTTGGTCGGGTCCGACGAACCATTCGTGCCGTACGTCTTGGCCTTGATCTGCACGGAGCGGTTACCGGTCAAGGTGACATCGAGAGACCAGGTTCGGTTGTTCGTCCCGCCGCCGAGGGTCGCGTTGATGCTGTTGCTGGCACCCCAGGACGATCCGTTGTCTTGGAGGTACTGCTTGGTGTTCTTGTCCTGGATCTCGACCTGGACCCGGTCGATACCCTGCGGGCTCTTGGCCGTGCCGGTGATGGTGAAGGGCGTGCCCGAGGTCACAACCCGACCCTCGATCGGCGTGGTGATAGTGGTGTCTGTAGTGGTCGCTGCCGGGAGGGTGCTGAGGTCATAGAAGCCCACGCGACCGGTCTTCACGCCGCCCTGGTACATCCCATCGCCTCCGACGATGAGGCCCTGCGGGCTGGCCACCATGGCTTTGTTGCCCTCAAAGGAGTTGGAGACCGGACCCCACTCGAGCGCCGTTCCCGTGGCGGGATCGAGAGCGCCGAGATGCTCCCGGCGCACGACCTGGTCGCCGAGGCCGTAGCCGGAAAGTCCTTGACCCGTCCCGTACCCGACGTTGTCCAGACCTGGCCACGGCTGGTTGGCCGTTGGCGACTCGTTCCACCCGAAGTGTCCCCCGATGTAGACGGCCTGCTCGGTGATGGCCACGGAGTAGACGCTGTCGAAGCAACGCGCAACCCACAGCGGATCGGTGAAGTCACCCCCGGCGATCGGGTAGGCCACAGCCGTGTCGGAGATGGGTGGCGCGTCCCCTCCGGAACCGCTGGTCACGACGAAGTAGGAGTCGTCGGGCGCGATGTCGGCGCCGTAGATGCGTTGAACGCCACCGACCCTCGCGAGGTTGTCGTCCCAGAGGCGCGTGCGCCAGGGGAGCAGCTGCTTGGTCTGGGTGTTGATCAGGCCGATGCCCAGGCGATCTTGACCGGCGATCTGACGACCCGTGTGGACGACGAGAAGCTTGCTCCCGTCGTGGGTCAGCTTGAGCTGCTGGACGGTGAGTTGACCGTTGACGCCAATGCCGCCAGACAGCTGGTTGTCGAAGCCGTTGTCAACCGCCCCGGTGTTGCCGTTCAGGGCAGCCAATCCGGTCATCGAAGTTCCGTTGATCCTGCTGAATCGTCCGCCGACGTACACTGTGGTGTTCGTCGCGGCAAGGGCGTTCACGGCGTTGTTGGTGCTCTTGGTCGTGTCGAAGCCGGCGATCGGGGCTCCGGTGGTGAGGTTCAGGCTGGCAACCTTCTGCCTCGCGAGGCCGTTGATCGTGCTGAACGTCCCGCCGACGTAGAGCTTGGTGCCGTCGGGTGATGCCTCGACCGCGCTGACCCCGCCCCCTCCGAAGCTTGGCCGGAATGCAGTGTCGATGAGTCCGGTCTTGAGGTTGTAGCTGAGCAAGTAGGGCTGGTTGATCGTCGTGGTTGGGCTCACCTTGTTCGCCGCCGAGGTGAACGAACCCGCGATGAAGACACGAGCTGCGTTGCCGGTCCCGACTACAGCTAGGTCCCAGATCTCGCCGTTGCTGATCAGCGGCGTGTCCGTGCGAGGCTTGTCGGGAACCAGCTGGGTGTGGCCCGGGCCGCTGGACGGCGGAGGAACGGTCACCGTCGGTGTGCGTGTTGCCGGCGCTGACTCCAGGCCTTCGTTGTCGGTCACGACCAGGGTGATCGTCTTCGTGCCAGAGGTCGTGTAGGTGTGGGTGGCCGTGACCCCCGTGCCCGTGGTGCCGTCGCCGAAGTTCCACGCGTAGGCGGCGACCGAGCCGGGGGCGGTATCGCTGGAGCCGGAGGCGTCCACGTCGCAGGTTGCCTGCGCACAGGAGGCGGTGAACGATGCCACGGGAGCGACGTTCGAGGGCGAACCTCCCTGGTCGGCCTTGAGGACGACCGTCCACATCGTCGCCTTGATCGACGGCGCGCTGGACGTGGCGGTGCGCGAAGGCGACGCACCGACCGGGGCCGCAGCGTTGAGGTCGGAAGCCACCGAGGTGATGTGTCCGGATCCGGTGCCGATCGCGGTGCTGCGTTGCGTCTGGCCGGCGGGGAGGGTCCAACCCGCACTCGCCGAGGACTTGTCCGCCCAATAGGAGACGACGTACGAACCGGAGATCGCGACCGACGCGCCAGGCGTCGAGTGCGTCGTGCGCTTGGTCGTCTCGGCGGCCGACGCGAACCCTGTCCCGATGAAATCGACCGCATCCGTACCGGCATACGCGAGCAGCGTGAGCGTGGCCTTCGCCCGCTTGCTGAACGTGATCGCCTGGCTCTTGCCGGCATCTGACGCGGTCGCCACCTTCGAGTACAGGATGGTCTGTGTGTCGGTCCGGCTCAGCCGGTTGCCTACCTGTTTCCAGCCAGCAAGTGTCGGCACCGCACCAGCCGCATTGTTGCGCGTGACGAACAACAGCAGGCCGTCGCCAGCACGAACCGAAGCCGGGATGGTGACGGAGTGGGTGACCTTGTTGGCGGCCGACTGAGCGGAAGCACGGAAGGCGATGACGTCGGCCGCGGCAGCGGACGTGGCCGTGATTCCGGTGAGTCCCACCGACAGCGCCATGGCAGCCACGACGAGCCCAACCACCTTGTCACGGGACCACCGCGAGACGCCACGAACAGCGAGGCGGTGCCGGGGGGCGGAGCTGGGTCGAGGATGCGCACTACGGATCGCCACGATGTGTCCTTGGGCAGAACGGTCAGGTGTTCCGACGCCGCCGACTCACACGTTCGTGAAGCGACAGTTGCCGGGTGTCACGAGGGTAGGGACGCAGAGTGACAGTCGACGTCCACCGTTCGTCCAGGAACGACCACCAACTGGTCGAACTGCAACCCCGCACGGCAGACAACTGCGCACGTTTAGTTAGTGATCAGTTACAGAATGTGATATTTGAGTTCGGGTGACGTGGCTCGATCTTGGGTGGCGGGCTTGTGCCGGAGCCGGACAGCTGACCGGCAAGCGCTTACGCAGTGTGTTTGCACGTCGGACCAAGGACGCAGAACTGGGTCAGGGATCTCGTCAGGCCGGCCGAAGCCGCACCGTCCACATGACGGCCAGGTTGGTGGGGGAGCTAGCCGTCGCCGTGAGTCCACCCGCAGGCGTCGAGGTGGCGTCTAGGTCTGCAACCAACCCACTCAACCGATGAGCTGTCCACGGCGCGATCAGGGTCGTACGTTCCCTGGCCGGCGAGGGGACGGACCACCCTGTTGTCGGCTTGGCGCCGGTCTTGTCCGTCCAATAGCTCACGACTAGGTCGCCGGGCTGGACCGTCAAGCTCGGAGTGGTGTGCGTCGTGCGCCACATGGGTTCCACCTGTGACGACACCTGAGGTGCCACCTGATCGGTGCCCGAATAGGCCACGATCTGCGCGACAAGACCAGTTGAGGCCGACGAGGTGACAGTCACGGCACCCGTGATTGGTTCATCAACTGCGCGCCACCACAACGAAGACTGCAACGTGGAGTCATCCGAGCGTCGAAGGAGCTGCCACGACGCTGGCGCAGCGAGTCTCGGCTTCACGGTGTTGGCGCTCACCCACATGAGCATGATGTCGCCCGTGGTCACGCCTGCGGGTGCGCTCAGGCTGACCGATCGACCGATTGCCGAAGACGCGGAGGCGGCTCGGAAGGTCAATGCGCCCGGATCGCCTGGCGGCTCTCCGGGCTCGTGCACGGTGACCGTTCGGGCGTCGGTGGCTGTCAGCCCGTTGTTGTCCGTGACCGTGAGGCGGATCGAGTACGTCCCCGCCAGCTCAAAGGTGTGGCTCGCCGTGCTGCCGGCGTCGGACGCGCCGTCTCCGAAGTCCCACGCATAGCTGAGGATTGCGCCATCCGGGTCGAAAGAGGCGGAACCATCTACGGAGCATGTCAACCCCGCGCAGTCCGGCAACCCAACCACCGCGTGCGGAGGCTGTGGTGAAGCCGAACCGAGATCCACCCCGATCACCTGCGTCGGCCCGGAGACGTCCCCACCATTGAGCACGAGGAACTCGGCCGGTCCAGGACTCACCGGGTGGATGGCAACGACCTCGTCACCGTTTCCTCCAACCCGCGGGACGGCGAGCCTGGAAAAGGCGTTCCCGCCGTTGATGAACAGCACGTCGTCAGGGTTCGTCTTGCCGGAGGTATCTGCGTCGAGTCCGTATACGTCCAGATCCCCGTCCGCGTCGACGTCGCCCACGGCAACCGAGCGCGCCTGGCCCGCCGTCGCCGAACCGATTGTGATTGGTTGGCCAAACGATCCGTGCTGGTTGAGGCGGTAGACGAAGCTGCTGGACTCGGCTGAGACGAGGTCGTCCCAGCCATCGGCATTCATGTCAGCTACGACGACATCGGATGTGTTCTTCGTGAGTCCATTCGCGTTGGTCACATCGACAAAGGTTCCGTGCACATTGTGATAGAGCCGGGGGTTCTGGCTGTTGAACCGGCACGTGACGAGGTCGTCCCAGCCGTCGTTGTCGAAGTCGAGCCGCTCTGCGCACCTCTGCCCGATCCCGAGTGTGTTGAGACCGGAGTTGGCCAGCTGCGCGAAGCCCGTACCCCCTTGGTTGATGAAGATCTTGCTGTCCTCGTCGGGGAGACCGCTGCTGGTCACGTCACACGGGTCGGAGACGTTGCGCGGAACTGCGTTGCCTACAAACAGGTCTGGGTAGGCATCTCCGTTGACATCGAGGAAAGTGACGTGACGACCTCGCCCACACACGTCTCCAACCCCCCAGCTCACCCCGACATTGGTGAACTGGCCGGGTGCACGCTGCAACCAGAGCTCGTTCTCCATGCCGTTCTTCACGAGATTGCTCTGGTTGCGGCCGGCCGAGCAATAGGCGTCAGGTCGACCATCGAGATCGACATCAGCAAAGGCGCAATCGTGCCGGTCAGTGACTTTGCCCGACTGCGGATTGACCCGGGGCCAGGCGTTTTGTGCGACCTGGACGTAGTGTCCGCCGCGATTTTCCTCGAGATGTCCGGACCACTGGTGCAGTCCGACCCACACGTCCTCATCGCCATCTCCATCAAAGTCGACCGTGCTGGCAGCCCAGCTCTTGTCGTTGACGAACAGTCCGATTGATGACGCGCGATCAACGACGGTGAGGGTTGGCCCAGCAGCGAGGGCTGGACTCCCACCTCCCGCCCCCACGGCCACCAGAGCACCGGCCACGAGTCCCCAGCAGGTCAGGAGAGGAACGCTGCGCGCGAACCTCGTCCGCTGACGGCCGGTACCGAAGGTTGCCTGCATCGCAGTCCCTGACCTCGCGACGGTCGCTCCGTGGCCGTCGAACCAATACGCCCCCGGGCACCGCCTTTTGAGAAGGAGAAGAGTCCGGTGAGCGGAAGTTAGCGCTCGCAGCCCCACTCACCCCTCAGGCGCACCGCAGTCGACCGACCTCCCTTGATTGCTTCGCCAGCGAGCCGCCCCGAGGAGCTGACATGACGCACCTCGGCGACCACGCGCAGGGAGTGGATGTCTGGCTGGCTCCGACGCTTGCTCAAGGTGATGGTTGGATCTCGACCATGCAGCACCTGGTCAGGGAGAACCGCATGTATGTCTTCGGGGTGAACCCGGGTTTGCATGTCGATGATCTCCCCGCATCTTTCCCCAACCTCGAGCGGCTTGTCCCGCCGAGCTTCCTCAATGAGCACGACCCCTGGATAGAGCCTGGGAACACCGTGATCGTCGGCCCCGACGGAAAATTGCTTGGCGGACGGGTGCGCGAGGCTGAGGAGCGGCTGGTGGTCGAACCCGCCCTGGCCCGGGTGGCGTCAGCTCGCCGCTTCATGGAACAAACCGGCCACTACAACCGACCCGACGTCTTCCGGCTGCTCGTCGACACGACGAGCCGGCAACCGACCACTGCACCCGCGAGCGGCCCCTCGCGCGACGCCCAGAACGCCCCCCAACCGGACTCGTGAGCACAACAACCGCAGGTTTGCTGTACCTCTTCGCCGGCCTGGGCTTGCTGCTGGCAGCTGCACTGCCTCGATGGTCGTACGGCCGAGCCTTCTCACCGCCCCTGGTCTTCATCACACTCGGACTCATTGCTGGATGGCTAACGCCGTCCTCGAGCAATTGGCTCAACTGGTGGCCGTCCTCGGGTGGCACGGACACTGACTCAGCCCGGCTGCTCGTCGAGCATGTGACCGAACTTGTCGTGGTCGTCGCACTCTTCGGCGTTGGTCTGGCGATCGACAGACCGTTCGGTTGGCGCACCTGGCGATCGACGTGGCGGCTCCTGCTCATTGTCATGCCGGTCTCGATAGCACTAGTCGCTGGCCTGGGCTGGGCGATCGTGGGACTCGTGCCCGCGGCAGCGTTGCTGGTCGGTGCGGCGCTGGCGCCGACCGACCCGGTACTCGCGTCGGAGGTTCAGGTCGGGGCGCCGGCGGACGAGCCGACCCGGGACGACGCGGAGGACGACATTCGGTTTGCTCTGACCTCGGAGGCGGGTCTGAACGACGGACTCGCCTTCCCTTTCGTTTACGCGGCCGTCCTTCTGGCGACCGGCGCAGGGATCGAACGGTTGGGTGGCTGGGTCGCGTGGGAGCTCGTGGGGAAGGTCGCGCTCGGCGTGGCCGCGGGAGTGATTGTGGGTGTGGTGCTCAGCCGACTGGCCTTCGACGGTGCGCGTCTCGGCGTTCGTTTCGCCCAGTCCGCCGACGCGCTGGTGTCGCTGGCCGGCATCGGAGTCGCGTATGGCGCAGCCGAGCTGGTCGGTGGCTACGGCTTCCTCGCCGTTTTCGTCGCCGCCCTGGTACTCCGCTCACGCGAACGTGCGCACCGATACCACCGCGTCCTGCATGGGTTCGTTCAGGAGATCGAGCAGCTGCTCACCCTGGGTGTCCTGGTAGTTCTGGGCTACGCGTGTGCCCGGGGTCTGCTGGACGCTCTCACGGCTGGTGGCCTCGTGCTTGCCGTGGTCCTCGTGTTCATCGTGCGGCCGGTCGTGGGTTGGGTGGCGCTGGCCGGCATTCCGCTGGCCCGTCCACGCCGGGCAGCGATTGCGTTCTTCGGAGTCCGGGGCGTGGGGTCGGTCTACTACGTCGCCTTCGCTGCGGGCCAAGCGACCTTCCCCGATCTCGCAGTTGTGTGGGCCACGGTGGCCGTCACCGTCCTGCTGTCTGTCTTCGTCCACGGCACGTTGGCCGGGCCGGTCATGGCCAGGTTGGGCAATCCTCAAGCACCTCGGGCCGAAGCGACATAGTGGCTCCTCGGATCTCAACGGGGTCGGGGGGGCCGAGTTGCCGGGATCTGGGCGGGTATGGGCCGAATGGCAACGAACGGGGCAATCTAAGGTGTGCAATTGCCCCGTTCGCAACCACTCGTCGAGTTGTCCCAATGATCCCGGACCCGCTGAAATTCGACGGGCCGACATAGTCGATCGTCGGCGTCGGTGTGCGGAGGTGGCGCTCGGAGCCGCCTATCGGAATCGAACCGATGACCTACGCATTACGAGTGCGTCGCTCTACCGACTGAGCTAAGGCGGCCTTCGCCCGGTTACCGAGCGGTGACGAACGATACCCGACCACGCACGCGACGAACTTGATGAGGCCGCGCTGCACTGAAGGCGGAGTTTGCGCACGAAAAGCGGCAGAAGGTGACCTTGCGTCTGCTATCCGCAGGTGGTGCCGTCCTCGGGGACGGCCCCGGAGACTAGGTAGCCCTCCACAGCACGATTGATGCAGGCATTGCCGCGGTTGTAGGCCGTGTGACCGTCACCGTTGAAGGTGAGCAAGACGCCAGAGTCCAGCTGCTTGGCCAGAGACTGCGCCCACACGTACGGCGTAGCCGGGTCGCGAGTAGTCCCGACGACCAGGATGGGCGCCGCGCCCTTGGCGTGGATCGGCTCGGCGGCAGCCTCGGGCGGATATGGCCAGTCACGGCAGGAGATCGAGCCCCAGGCGAAGCCGGCACCGAACACTGGAGACAGCCGTTCGTACTCCGGCACCAAGGCCTCCGCCTCGCCCAACGTCGTCAGGCTGCCCTTGTCGAGGCAGTTGATCGCGATGTTCGCCTCGAGCAAGTTGCCGTAAGACCCGTCGCTCTTCCGGTCGGTGTAGAGGTCGGACAGCTGCAGCAGGGTCGACCCGTCGCCCGCGAAGGCCTGGCCGAGGCCCTGGCGCAGCGGTTCCCAGAAATACTCCGGGGCGTACAGCGCCTCGCCGATACCCAGGTTGGCCAGGCCCTCAGTCAACGGGCGCGCGGCATCGAAGGTGGGCAGCGGGTTCTTGTCGACCTGACGGTAGAACTCCGCGATGCGCTGGCCCGCAGCAGCCGGGTCAGCAGGCAGAGGACAGTCATCGTGCTTGGCGCAGTCGACAACGAAAGAGTCGAAGGCTTGCTGGAAGCCCTCCAGCTGACCCTTACCCGTCTCGATGCCATCGAGGGACGGATCGAGGGCACCATCCAGGACCAGGCGGCCCACGCGTTGCGGAAACAGCCCGGCATAGACCGCCCCGAGGTAGGTGCCATAGGAGGCGCCCAGGTAGGAGAGCTGCTCGTCACCCATCGCGGCACGGACCACGTCCATGTCGCGAGCAGTGTCTTCGGTGGAGACGTAGGGCAAGATCGCGCCGCTCTTCGACTCGCAGCCGTCGGTCAGCTCGGTCAATGAACGGAGCAGATCCTGCTCTTCGACCGCGTCGTCCGGCGTGGGGTCAGCGGCGAAGAAGGCATCGAGCTCGCTGCTGGGCAGGCACCGGACGGGGGAGTTCTCTCCAGTGCCGCGCGGATCAAAACCGACGATGTCATAGGCCGCCCGAACCGGTGCGGTGAACTGCGCGCGAGCTTGGCGGGCGTAGTCGACACCGGAGACCCCTGGCCCGCCGGGGTTGACCAACAGCGAGCCGATGCGCTTGCCGGTGGCCGGCAACCGGATCACCGGAACGTCGAGGTCTCCGTCACCGGGAGCTGTCCAGTCGCGCGGGACCGTGACCGTGGCGCACTCGAAGTCGCCACCACAGCCGGTCCAGGTCGGCTGCTGGTCGTAGTAGCGAGCCAGGTCGCCCGACGGTGCTTGGGAGGTAAGGCTCACCGACGGCAGCGGCACGGGTTCTGGGTCTCCGCCAGAACAGCCGGCCAGGGCCAGCCCCACCAGCCCGGTCACGAGGAGGCCGGTCCCAGCCCTCACGGTGCGCCCGCGGCGATTTCGGCGGGGCTGCTCAGGGGTCACGACTGGCACGAAGGCTCCTCGGGCATCGAGATGGATGGCGCTGCGGGCGTTCCTAGGGTCCTGTCCCCCGTTGATCGACGGTCGATCGGGCGTCGGCGTTCCCCAACCCGGATGAGTCATTCGTCACGCTGCGCGCAAGGCCAGCGTCATGGCCTCCACCGCAAGCAGGGGCGCGACGTTCTGCTCGATCGCCACGCGGGCGGCCATCACCGCGTCGATGCGGCGCAGCGTCGCCTGCGGACTGCTGGCGGCGGCGACCGTCTCCACGTCGCGGCGCCGATCGGCGTTGACCAGGGCCACCTCGGCACCAGCCTGAACGGCGATCACGTCGCGATAGAAGGCAACCAGGTCGAGGAAGGCGCGGTCGAGGGAGTCCCGGAGCGTGCGAGTACGGCGCCGCTTCTGCGCGTCCTCCAGCTCCTTGAGCGCTCCCGCGGTGCCAGACGGCCGACGGCCACCCTGAACAACCCCCAACGCCTGTTGCAGAGCTTCGGTCTCCTCGGCCTCTCGGATTCCATTGCGCTGCTCGGCGTCCTCCTGGGCCGCTTCGACCAGGTTGGCCGCCGCAGAGAGGCACCCGCCCACGCTGCTCACCTGCAGGGGGACGGCGAGCACATCGGCTCGTCGCAGCCGAGCTCCCTCGTCCTGGGCCAGGCCGCGGGCTCGACCGACATGCCCTTGGCTGGCCGCCGCCGCGAAGGCGGCCATGGCCGGGTCGATGCCGTCCTCGCGGATCAGCAAGTCGGCCACCGCTGCCGGTGGTGGGGCGGTGAGGGCCACGTGTCGACAGCGTGACCTGATCGTCGGCAGCACATCCTCGGTCGTGGGCGCACACAACACCCAGACCGTCCGCGGGGTCGGCTCCTCGATGGCCTTCAGCAGGGCGTTCGCCGAACGCCATCGCTCGTCGGTGCCCTTGAGTCGGTCTGCGTCCTCAAGGATGATCACCCGCCACCGTCCTCCGGTGGGAAGGCGAGCAGCCTCGCCGACGACCTCCCGGACCTCGTCGACCAGATGGTGCGCGCCAGGAGGGCGCACCAACGAGACATCGGCATGACTGGCCACGAGCGAGGTCTGGCAGGCATGGCAGTGCCCGCATCCGCCGTCGGGGCACTGCAACGCGGCCGCGAAAGCGAGCGCGGCGTTGGAGCGGCCCGATCCAGGAGGGCCAGTGATCAACCAGGCGTGGGTCATGGCCGGGCCCGCCCCACCCTCGAGAACCGCGGTCGAGTCGCGTACCGCCGCCTGCAACAAGGCGGTGGCCCGGCGCTGTCCTACGACGTCGTCCCAGACGCTCACTGCGACACCACGACGACAGCGTCTACAGCAGTGCGTACGGCCGCTGCGACCTGCTCGGGATCCTGGTCAGCATCGATGACCGCATATCGCGCGGGAGCAGCTGCAGCCAGGTCGAGGAACTCGGCGCGCACGCGTTGGTGGAAGTCCAGCGGCTCGGCCTCCAGCCGGTCGGGGTGTCCGGCGCGCACCAGCCCGACGGCGGGGTCGAGGTCGAGGAGGACGGTCAAGTCGGGGAGGAGGCCCTCGGTCGCCCACCGGGAAAGCTGCTCGACCTCGCTACGGGCCAGGGTTCGACCGGCGCCCTGATAGGCCAGGGATGAGTCGATGTAGCGGTCAGTGACCACCGTGACGCCCCGGGCGAGGGCGGGTCGGACGACGCACGCGACGTGGTGAGCCCGATCAGCGGCATACAGCAATGCCTCGGCCCGAGGCGCGAGGTGACCGGTCGCGGGGTCGAGCAGGATTGATCGGATGGCCAGCCCCGGAGGCGTACCGCCCGGCTCATGAGTGACCAGAACCTCGTGGCCGCGGTGAGTGAGGTGAGCACCGAGCAGTCGCGCCTGGGTCGACTTCCCGGTGCCTTCCCCGCCCTCGAGCGCGACGAAAAGGCCTCTGGCTGTCGAGGATCCTTCCACCCGCGAGACCTTAGTCGCCTGCAACGACGTCGCCGTTCGACCGGTTCAGTTGCCGCGCCGCTCCAGGCGGAGGGCAAGGTTGGGACACCACGACACGGCCATCTGGGCCGCCGAATCGGAACCGCTCGGCACTCGGCTGCCACCCTCGGCGTCTGCGATGACGGGGTAGCCCCACTGGTCCACGGAGACGATCTCAGGAAGCAGCTCGGCGCAGTGGCCGTGAGCTCGACAGCGCGCCCAGTCCACCTCGAGAACCAGGTGACCGGCCTGCCGGATCTGAGCGCTCATGCCGGACGACCTGCGACCACAGTGCGCGCGCTGCTTACGTCCGCCGAACGGGCCAAGAGCGCGGGCAGCGGCAGCACCGCTCGGCGGGGACGCCCGCAGGAGCCGTGTACGGCGTGGTCGGCAACCTCGTCGGCCAGCACCTCGAGAGCGCTCCCCACGAAATCGAGCGTGCCATCCGGGTGGTGGCATGCTCCGCGACCAGCCAGCATCGTGCGATAGCTCACCAGGTCCGTGGCCGCGGTCCGGGACCCGACAGTGAGCAGCTCCAGGTCTCGTGCCAGGGCAGGCACGCCGAAGGCGCACGGCCCGCACTGGCGGGCCGACTGGTCGGCCAGGTAGGACGCGACTGCCTCGACCTCGCCAAGCAGGCACGCGCGGTCCGGCAGTGCGACGACGATCGAGCAGTCCGGCGCCGGGCCGGCAGCGTCTCCGATCGTCACGCCGGCGGCACGGTCCGGCGTCCACCAGCGGCCGTGATAGCCGCCGAGCAGGAACGCCCGCACGGGTTCGGTCACCCCGCCAGCCGCGCGCAGCACCGCATCAAGTGGAGCCGATCCCGGGAGCTCGACGACACCGGGAGATGCCACGGCGCCGACCACCGTCACCAGTCGCGTCACTCGTCTCCCGACGACCAGTCTCGCCAGCTGCGCGACCGTCTCGGCGTTCAGCAGCAAGGTCGGTCGACCGTTGACCCCGACATCCGAGGTACGGCGGCCGTCGGTGCGCGGCAGTGCCGCGCTCCCCGACAACCCCCGGGCGGCGGCCGAGGATTCGCCCGCGACGAACCGGTCCGGCGCTGCAATCAGCCCGACGGTTGGAGCCCGGCGACGCGTGGGGCGCCGATCGATGGCGTTGGACATTGCAGCCATGGCACCGCGGTCGTGGCCGGGTCCCCAGATCCTGATGTCTTTGGTGTTGAGGGCCGAGGCCAGGATCTCGGCCCCGTCGAGCACCAGACCCGCGTTGGTTCGGAGCAGGGCGGCGTCCTTTCCGCTGGCCGGTTCACCCTCGGCCGCATTGACGACAACCACCGGACGCCTCCGACGTTGCGCCACGGCACGCAGCTTGCGTGCCACGGGAAAGCCGGCACCGCCACGGCCCCGGAGCTCAGCAGTCTCTGCGAGCTGCAGCAACGCGTCCAGGTCCGGGCGAGCAACGACGCCCAGCGGGCCACCTCGGAGGACACCATCCTCCGGCGCGTCCACGACGACGAACCTCGGGCCGGTCATGCCCGAGGCCCGATCGGGACTTCGGGCCGACGTGTCGTACGCGCGGCCTCCAACCGATACGTGACCGCCACCCCAACAGCACCGGCACAGGCGGCGGCCAAATACCGAACCAGAGGGTTCGGGGTGTCGGTGCCGGACATGAGCCCGTGACCGACAGCCATGGCCCAGGCCAGGTAGGCGAGCAGGTG
The DNA here is from genome assembly GCA_963819985.1 of uncultured Actinomycetota bacterium. Lineage (GTDB taxonomy): Bacteria > Actinomycetota > Actinomycetes > DATJPE01 > DATJPE01 > JANPBY01. Next base: position 502,446 of record CAWFYH010000005.1, read on the forward strand.
GGTTCCCCGCCAGACCCGCACGCTCATCCGGTGCCGAACCAGCGAGGTGACGACAACCACGATGAGCAGGTCGAGGGCCACCGTTCCCAGGCCGAGCCAGATCCGGCGGTAGGTCGATCCGAAGGGGATGAGCACGTCGGCGAGATCCAGGTCGACGTAGCGGTCGAGCACCATCGTGGCGATGTGAACCACCAGGAGGATCACGCCCGCCAGGGTCAGCTGGCGATGAAGACCCTGCAGCACGACGCGGCGCTGCGCCGACGTACGGCGTCCGGGGACCGACGACCAAGCGCCGAGGACGACGACGGCCGTGAGCAGCACCTCGGCGACCAGACCGGAGCCGCGACCGAGATACCAGAGCATGGACGCATCCCAGTTCACCGCGACGCCACCTCCAGCAGCTGGGGCTGATCCTCGGGGAAAGCATTCGGTTCCTCATCCGGCCACCCGTTCAACGTCACGACCTCGCCGTCGCGCCGGACGAGCCGCGCCGGAAGACCCAGGGCAGTCAGCCACAAGGGCGCTTGCTGACCGAGCACGACCGCCGCGGTGCTGGCAACGTTGGCGTCCACACACCGAGCAGCTGTGACGCTGACGGTGCGCCAGAGATCGTCGGCAGGCAACCCGGTACGCGGATCCATGATGTGGTGACAGACCTGTTCGCCGACCATCCACCGTCGGACGACTGTGCTCGAGGTCGCCAGACCACCGTCTGCAAGCACGACCAGTGGGCCGCTACCGGACTCGGCTGCCCCGTCGACGACCTGCACGATCCAGCCGCGTTCCGGTGCCGGACCGCAGATCGCGAGGTCCCCGCCGAGGTCGACGAGAACCCCGCACCCGAGACCGTCGAAGATGGTGCGAGCCAGTCGATCGGCGGCCCACGCCTTCGTCGTCGATCCGAGGTCGAGCCGACAACCGCGCGGCATCCAGACCGTGCCAGCATCGCGGTCCACGCGGACGGCGTCCCAGGCAGTGACTCGCGCTGCGTCCACCTGGTTCGTGCAGACGGCGCGAGGCAGCTCGCTCGGAGACAGACTCGCCAGGAGCGAGAACGTCCGGTCGTACCCGGCGCTGGACAGCGCAGCCCCGACGGTCGGCGTCACCAGCCCACCGGAGTCGGCGGCGGCCCCGAGGGCGACCTCCAGGGCCTCAGCGAGCAGCGGCTCGACCGACACGGTGCGACCCGCCGAGCGGTTCAGCGCCTCCAGGGCCGAATCCGGACGAAAGCGGCTGCACGCCCGATCGACGCGGTCCAGCCAGTACCGGGTCGTTGCCTCGGCGGCGGCCGCGACCGCAGCATCGGTCACGACAACCCGGATCCAGGTGCCCCAGGCAAGGAGGTCGATGGCGGCTCCGCCTCCAGGGGTTTCCAGGGCGCCCGCAGGCGTCCTGCTCCTGCCGATCACGACCCCGCCGACGTCGCAGAAGGCTTCGGTTGCGGCGGGGGCGGCGCAGGCTTGGTCGGCGCCTTGGTCGCGGAGCGCACAGGCGTCGCTGCCTTGGTGGGGGTCCAGCCGGAGCCACCGGATGTCGAGCCGGAGCTGGACCAGCCCCCCGATGTGCCGCCCTGCCCCGCTGCGGGGGGCTTGGGTGAGGGAGTCACCAAGATGGTCTTGTAGGTGATGACCGTCTTGGTGGGCCGCGGAGTGGGTTTGCCGGGACGCGAGTCCGGCGACGGCTCGAGCACCGTCACAGGGGTGTCACCCGCGGAAGCAGTGGCGTTGACCGTACCCAGCGCCCCGGCAAGAAGTCCGGTGGCTGCCAGGCAGCCAACTACGGCGATGCTGCCCGAGGCCTCCAGCCCACGAACCGTCCGGTCACGACGACGCGTCAGATCCTTGCTCGCTCGGCGGTGGTGACTGGGCACAGGATCTCCCTCGATTGCGGCGGCCGATCCGCCGTGGCTGCCCGAGTATCGGCGGCGGGGCGTGAACGGGCACCCAGGGATCCGTTAAGGGCAAACCAAGAAACCCGAGTCGGGCGAGCAGTCAGACAGCGCCAGCTGTTGGGCTGGGCTTAGCAGTTCCGTCGCACGGGCCTGACACGGGCGACGCGACAGTGTTCCTGTTCTGAACGACCCCGCCCCCTTTCGCCGTCCACGGAGGATCGCATGACCGCACGAAGAGCCATCACGGTAGGCCTTTCACTCGCCGTGGGAACGCTGCTGGCCGGCGCGGCCATGGCCAACGCCCTGCCCAGCACCTCAGCAGCAGCTGAGCCCCAGTCAGCGACCGCCGTCAGCCAGGTCACGGAGGACACGGTCCTCCGCCCGGCCATCAAGCATGTCGTGAAGAAGGTCAAGGTCAAGGTTCACGTCCCCCAGCCGAAGGTCGCTCCCGCCCCGGCACCCACGGTCCGGACGCCTTCGACGTCGGCACCGTCGGCCGCGTCGACCACCAAGAACCGGAGCTCGCAGGATTCGGGCTCGGACGTGAAGGCGGGACACGACCAGGGCGATGACGACCAGTACGGAGACGACGAGGGCGAGGACGACCAGTACGGCGAGGACGGAGACCACGGCGGGGACGACGAGCACGACGACTGACCCGTCGCACCCTCGCTGGACGCTCCCGGCCTGAGGTCGCTCAGCCGCCTGAGGGTGCGGCCGTCAGGCCGGGAAGTCCAGCCGCACCTCGACCCCGCCGAGTGGCGAGGACCCCAGCCCGAACCTTCCGCCCACCGTTTCCACCGACCTACGAGCGATGTCCAGCCCCAACCCGGTTGACCCGCTGGCACTCCGCCCCCGCCGGTCGAGTCCGCTGCCCTCGATGCCCGGACCGGCGTCGCCGACAAACACCCGGGTGCCACCTGTCTCGGTGCCTGTCACCCCCACCGCGAACGTCGTGCCGTCTTCTGTGTGCGCGAAGACGTTCTCGATGAGCGCGTCGACGGCCGCCCCGAGCTCCGCGGCATCGATCGCAACCAGGCGCGGTCCTGGATCGACCGTGGCCTGAACGGTCCTTCCTTGATCCTCCGCCAGCACCGACCAGAAGCCGATTCGTTCACCGACCACGAGCGCGGCGTCGCATCTGGGGACCGCTGAGCGCACCGGCCGTCGGGCGGCCCGGATCACCGTGTCCACAGTGTCCGCCAGGTTGTCGAGCCGCTCCTCGAGATGCGCAGCCAATGTCGGGTCGGAGACAGCATCGATCTCTAGTCGAAGAGCCGTCACCGGAGTGCGGAGGCGATGGGAAAGATCCGCGATCAGTTCGCGCTCGGCCGCCAGCAGATGATCGATGCGGTCCCCCAGCCGGTTGAGACCGCGGCCGAGCTCGACGACCTCGGGGGGACCGGCCGGCACCACTCGTGCGGTCAGGTCACCCTCGGCGAGCCGCTCAGCCACCCGGGCGGCTTCCACCACCGGTTGGCTCATCTGTCGAGCGACGACCCGGGCGATGACCACCGCGGCCAGAATGAGGACGATCCCGACCCCCACCAACGTGAGCACCGTGTTGGCCACACCGTCGGTGAGGACCGCCGCTGGGACGAAGACGCGTACGACCGCCAAGCCGCTCGGCCCTTCGACGGGCAGGAGCACCTCCTTGCCTCCGTCGGTTTCAGCCGTGAAGGCCTGCCCTGTACGGGCCAGGACCACCGATGGCGTCACGTCGGCAGGCGCGCCGACCACGCTCCCATCCGGAAGAAACACCGTCGTGCGCCGAATCCCAGGCGCGTTGACGTTGTCCAAGACCTGGGCCAGCCGCGCGTCGTCTGCGGCGGCTACGACCGCGATCCCTTGCGACTCCTGCGCAGCGGCCTCCAGGGCCCGGTCGGAAACCAGAGTCCGCACCAGCAGCGAGAGCGGAAGCAGAAAGGCGATCACAACGGCGGCGGTAGTCGCGGTGCCGTACAAGACGATGCGGCGCCTCATGCGTCGGGATCGACCAGCCGCAGTCCCACCCCGCGCACGCTGGTGAGGTAGCGCGGGGCGTCAGCCCGTTCACCGAGCTTGCGGCGCAGCCACGATAGGTGGACGTCGACCGTACGGTCACCACCGCCGTAGGGCTGGTGCCAGACTTCGGCCAACAGCTCGCGTTTGGACACCACCTCCCCGGGGCGAGCCGCCAAGTACGCGAGGAGGTCGAATTCCTTCCGGCTAAGAGTCAGCTCTGTACCTACCAGCGTCGCGACTCGGCTGCGCGTGTCGACGACGAGCTCACCTACGACCAACGGATGGTAGGGCTCGGTCTGTGTGGCGCGCCTGAGCACCGCACGGATCCTGGCATCCAGCTGGTCGGGTCGGAATGGCTTGACCACGTAGTCGTCGGCACCCTGATCGAGGAGGCGAACTATCTCCGCCTCGTCGTCCCGGGCCGTCACCACCACGACCGGCACCTGACTGACGGCTCGAAGCATCCTAAGGACGGTTCCACCGTCCAGATCTGGGAGCCCCAGATCGAGCAGCACCACGTCCGGACGCGAATCGACGGCCTCCTGCAGGCCGGCCATCGCCGTCGGGGCACTGAGCACTGCATGACCGCGCTCGGTCAGGGACCGCACCAGAGACGTGCGAATGGACGCGTCGTCCTCGATGAGCAGGATCTGCGCCACATGGACACGCTATGGGGTCCGCGGCTGCTCCGGACCGCGACATCGGCGGAAGGGAGCCCTTTGCACCAGCCTTGACGAACACTTAACCGCGGGAATCGCCGGGCAAGGCACAGTAAGGGCATGCGCTTTCGCCCGGTCGGACTGGTCGCCCTTTGGGCCTCGTTGACGGCTGCTCTCACGACGATCGCTGCACTTGCAGTCGGGGTCGTGGCGGCCGAGGTCAACGGCCCTCAGGCCCACGTCATGTCGGCCGACGCGGTGAGTGCCGCAGCCGGGCCAGTCGCCGGGGGGCCACCCCTCGTGGGCGTCCCAGCCCCGACGGTGAGCTCCTCCCAACAGCCAGCCCCGTCTCAATCGCAGAAGGCGAAGCCATCAACCGCGGCGACCTCCACGCACGGTCCGACGCAAAGTCCTGCGGGAACGCCGACCAAGTCGCCGACACCGAAGGCCTCCAACGGAACTCCGCCCAAGGCCAAACCCACGCCGACGCCCAAGCCGACCCCGTCGGGGGCATCGAAGACGTTCGCGGTGCAGGGGGGAACGGTCTCCGCCTCCTGTTCCGGGGCGGCGGTGAGCCTGAACTCCGCGCAGCCGACCGATGGGTGGCGAGTGGAGGTGCACGAACGTGGCCCCGAGAAGCTGGAGATCACCTTCCGGTCCGGGGACCACGAGAACGAGATCCGGATTCGTTGCTCAGGGGGTGTTCCCGTTCTGAGTTCTGACGACGGTTCCGACAACAGTTCCGACAACGGTTCCGACGACTGACCCGGCGACCGCTCGACTGAACGCGGTGCGTCCAGCGCTCGGCAGCTGGGGTGACACCCGTGGCAGGGCTGGGTGGCCTACGCCTTCTTCGCGGCAGTCTTTTGAGTCGGTTTCTTCGCAGCCTTCTTGGCCGTCTTCTTGGCCGTCTTCTTGGCCGTCTTCTTAGCGCGCCGCTTCGTCGACGGTCCCTTGGCTCGCTTCTCGGCGAGCAGCTCCGCAGCGCGATCGATGGTCACGGCCTCGACCGAGTCCCCGCTGCGCAGCGTCGCGTTCGTCTCGCCATCGGTGACGTACGGGCCGAAGCGACCGTCCTTGACCACGACCGGCTTACCGCTTACCGGGTCGGGCCCCAGCTCCCGCAACGGCGCGGCGGCGGCCCGTCGGCCGTGCTGCTTGGGCTGGGCGTAGATGGTCAGCGCCTCATCGACAGTGATGGTCAGCAGCTGGTCTTCGCGTTCGAGCGAGCGAGAGTCGGTGCCCTTCTTCAAGTAAGGCCCATAGCGACCGTTCTGGGCGGTGATCTCGACACCGTCGGCCGGGTCGACGCCGACAACACGAGGCAGCGACAGCAGGCGTAGCGCGTCCTCCAGCGTCACGGTGTCCAGGTTCATGTCTTTGAACAGCGACCCGGTTCGAGGCCGACTGGCCTTCGGGGCATCTTCGGGCAGCACCTCGGTGACGTAGGGCCCATAGCGGCCCGACTTGGCTACGATCTCTAGGCCAGAGCCCGGGTCAGTCCCGAGCGGTCGATCGCCCGAAGGAGCCGAAAGCAGCGCCTCCGCGTGCGCCACGGTGAGCTCGTCCGGTGCGAGATCTTCCGGGACCGAGGCTCGCTCCTCACCACGCTCGACGTAGGGTCCGTAGCGCCCGACCCGAAGATTGATGCCCTCACCGATCGGCACGGTGTTGATATCCCGAGCGTCGATCTCGCCCAGGTTGTCGACCAGACCTTTCAGTCCGTCGAGCACGCCGCCTTCGCCATCGGCCGGACCGAAGTAGAAGTCGCGAAGCCACGAGACCCGGTCCGCGTCGCCAGAGGCGATGCGGTCGAGGTCGGACTCCATCTGGGCGGTGAAGTCGTAGTCGATGAGGTCGCCGAACTGCTGCTCGAGCAGCTTGGTGACCGCGAAGGCCAGCCAGGTCGGGACCAGCGCGGTCCCCTTCTTGAAGACGTACCCCCGGTCGAGGATCACCGAGATCGTCGCCGCGTAGGTCGACGGTCGGCCGATGCCCCGCTCCTCCAACGCCTTCACGAGCGTGGCCTCGGTGAACCGAGCCGGCGGCTGTGTCTCGTGCCCTTCCGGCGTCAGCGAGACAACACCGAGCGCATCACCAACCGACAGGTGGGGCAACCGGCGTTCGGCATCATCGGTGGCGGGTTCGTCCCGGCCCTCCTCGTAGGCAGCCAGGAAACCGCGGTGGGTGATGACCGTGCCGGAGGCGCCGAGCTCAGCGTCCCGGCCGTCGGTGGCGACTGCGCCAAGTCGCATCGACACCGTCTGACCCAGCGCGTCGGCCATCTGCGAGGCGACCGTGCGCTTCCAGATCAGGTCGTAGAGCGCGAGCTCGTCGGGGCTCACCGAACCCGCGAGCTCCCCGGGGGTGCGGAACACGTCTCCGGACGGACGGATGGCCTCATGTGCCTCTTGGGCGTTCTTGACCTTGCGGGTGTACTGCCGGGGTGAATCTGCCACCGTTTCGGCGCCGAAGATCTGCGCGGCTGCCGCACGAGCCGCCGCGATGGCGGAGGCGGACAGGGTCGTCGAGTCGGTGCGCATATACGTGATGTGGCCGTTCTCGTACAGCCGCTGAGCCACCCGCATCGCGACCTGGCTGGACATCCGCAGCTTCCGGCTGGCCTCCTGCTGCAGCGTCGAGGTCATGAACGGTGCCGCCGGAGACCGGCGGTAGGGCTTCTCCTCGACCGAGCGCACGGTGAACGCTGCGCCCGCGAGGCCATCGGTCAGTGACCGAACCGAGGCCTCGTCCAGGGCAACGGCGCCCGAGGTCTTCAGCCGCCCAGAGCTGTCAAAGTCTCGCCCAGACGCAACCCGCGCTCCGTCGACGGCGACCAGCTTGGCCTTGAACGAGCCCGGATCGAAGACACCCTCGAGGTCCCAGTAGCCGGCGCGTACGAACGCCATCCGCTCGCGCTCTCGCTCAACCACCAGGCGCATGGCCACCGACTGGACTCGTCCGGCGGAAAGCCCCGCCCGGACCTTGCGCCACAGAACGGGACTGACCTCGTAGCCGTACAACCGGTCGAGAATTCGACGCGTCTCCTGCGCGTCGACGAGGCGCTGGTCGAGGTCGCGAGTCTCTTCGGCGGCTCGGCGGATCGCGTCGCGGGTGATCTCGTGGAAGACCATCCGGCGCACGGGCACCGTCGGCTGGAGAACCTGCAGCAGGTGCCAAGCGATGGCCTCGCCCTCGCGGTCCTCATCTGTGGCGAGCAGGAGTTCGTCGGCGTTCTTGAGCTTGCGGCGCAGCTCCGCGACCTTCTTCTTCTTGTCGGCGTCGACGACATAGTAGGGCTCGAAGTCGTTGTCGACATCGACGGCGAACTTGCCGAAGCGGCCCTTCTTCTCCTCCGGCGGCAGCTCGCTAGGAGTCGGGAGATCGCGAATGTGGCCAACACTCGCCTCGACCTCGTAGCCCGGACCGAGGTAGCCCGCGATCGTCTTCGCCTTCGCCGGCGACTCAACGATCACGAGCCTTCGCAGCTCATCGCTCACGGGCACAGAACTCCTAGGTGGGACCGGTCAGATCTGGTCGGCTCACGCTTGAGGCTACGGCTGCCCACCGCAACGGGGTAATTGACTGTTGCCAGAGCAACGACGAACTACCCCGTTGCAAGGGGTCAGGCGTCGACCGAGTCGCCGACTGCGATCGGGCGGCGCTTGGAGATGTAAACAGCCACCACGACGATCGCCACGGCGACCAGCGCGATCCCCCACCGAAGCGCGGTGTTGGCATCGGCTCCGTAGGACAGCTGCACGATAGCCGGAGCGACGAGCAGGGCCACCAGGTTCATGACCTTGATGAGCGGGTTGATGGCGGGCCCGGCGGTGTCCTTGAACGGGTCGCCGACGGTGTCGCCGATGACGGTCGCCTCGTGGGCCGGGGAGCCCTTACCGCCGTGGTTGCCGTCCTCGACAAACTTCTTGGCGTTGTCCCACGCCCCGCCGGAGTTGGCCAGGAAGACCGCCATCAAGGTGCCACATGCGATGGCCCCGGCCAGGAACGCCGCGATCGAGCCGACACCCAACGCGAAGCCGACGGCGATCGGGGTCAGGACGGCCAGCAGGCCCGGGGTGACGAGCTCGCGAAGCGAGTCACGGGTGACGATGTCGACCACGCGGCCGTACTCCGGGAGCTCTGTGCCGTCCATGATCCCCGGGTGCTCGCGGAACTGGCGGCGTACCTCGAAGATGACCGCTCCCGCTGCCCGGGACACCGCGTTGATGGCCAGCCCGGAGAAGAGGAACACAACCGCCGCACCGATGATCAGCCCGACGAGAACGTTCGGGTTGGCCACGTTGAGAGACAGGTTGAGGCCATCGAACCCGGTCAGCGAACCGGCGTCGACCTTGGCCTTGACGAGTGCCTGAGCCACTGCATCGGTGAACGACCCGAACAATGCGGTCGCCGCGAGTACGGCCGTCGCGATCGCGATGCCCTTGGTGATCGCCTTGGTCGTGTTGCCGACCGCGTCGAGGGAGGTCAACACTGCTGCGCCTTCTTCGGTCACATCCCCGGACATCTCAGCGATGCCCTGCGCATTGTCGGAGACCGGGCCGAAGGTGTCCATCGAGACGATGACGCCGACGGTGGTGAGCAGGCCGGTGCCCGCGAGCGCGATCGCGAACAGCGACAAGATGATGATGCCGCCACCGAGCAGGTAGGCCGCGTAGACGGCGGAGGCGATGACCAGTGCCGAGTAGACCGCCGATTCCAGGCCGAGCGAGATGCCCGACAAGATGACTGTGGCCGGACCTGTCAGGGCGGTCTTGGCGACGTCGTCGACGGGCCGTCGGTTGGTCTCGGTGAAGTAGCCAGTGAGCACCTGGATGACCGCGGCAAGGATGATGCCGATCAGCACCGCCGAGATGGCGAAGATGCGTGGATTGATGTCCGACCCCGCAGTGAGCGGGTTGCCGCTGAGCTCGCCCATGGTGGCGGGCAGATAGGCAAAGGCAGCGATGCCCACGAGGACCGCAGAGATCAGCGCCGAGATGAAGAAGCCTCGGTTGATGGCAGCCATGCCGCTCTTGTCACGGGGGCGCGGGGACACCGCGAAGATCCCGATCACCGCGGTGAGGACGCCGATCGCCGGGACGATGAGCGGGAAGACCAGGCCCTCTGAACCGAAGGCAGCCTTACCCAGGATCAGGGCCGCGACCAACGTGACCGCGTAGGACTCGAACAGGTCGGCAGCCATACCGGCACAGTCGCCGACGTTGTCGCCGACGTTGTCCGCGATGGTGGCTGCGTTGCGCGGGTCGTCCTCGGGAATGCCCTGCTCGACCTTGCCGACCAGGTCGGCGCCGACGTCGGCTGCCTTGGTGAAGATGCCGCCACCCACCCTCATGAACATGGCGAGCATGGCCGCCCCGAAGCCGAAGCCCTCGAGGACCTTGGGTGCATCCGCCTTGTAGATGAGAACCACGAGGGAGGCACCAAACAGTCCCAGTCCGACGGTGAACATGCCCGCGACGCCGCCGGTGCGGAAGGCGATACGTGTTGCGCGGTGCGCACCGGAATCGTTGGCCGCCGCAGCAACACGTACGTTGCCGCGCACGGCCAACCACATGCCCATGTAGCCCGTGATGGCCGAGAACACCGCGCCCACGAGGAAGAAGATCGAGCGACCAACACGCTCGCTCGTGCTGTCGGCGGGCAGCAGGAAGAGCAGGAAGAACACCAGCACCGCGAACACCGACAGAGTGCGGAACTGGCGGCTGAGGTAGGCCGAGGCCCCCTCCTGCACGGCCTGCGCAATGCGCTGCATGTTGTCCGTGCCCTGGCCCGCGGCAAGCACCTCGCGGACGAAGAACGCCGCGACACCTAGCGCTGCCAAGGCGATCAGGGCGACCACGACGACATAGGTCTGGTTGCTCCCAGCGAGGGTCACCAGGTCGCCGTCGGCGGCGAGGCTGATCCCGGACATGCAATCTCCTCCAGCTCGTTCGTACCAGGCGCAGCCCTCGTGGCGACCCGGGGTGGGCCATCGAACTCGAGGACGCGTGCGTCAACCGGCGGACTCGGACGAATCCGGACGTACCGTCAGCGGCCGGAGTCTACGCAGATGAATCATCGTGCGGCCAAACCGGGCCCCGGACACCGAGGCGTCAGGTGGGGTGCGAAACCTGCGGAATGGCCCAGGCCAGGCGCACCGTGGATCCGCCGCCTCCGTGGCTGACCGACACGTCATCGACGATCCCGTCGATGACGGCGAGCCCGACGGCCGGTGGCAAAACACCCACGTCGGAATCGTCGAGGGCATCGCCGTGCTCGGCGAGGGCGGCCAGTGCGAGGTCATGCCTGTTCTCATCCGAACCGCCGTCGAGCCCCGGGTCGGCCGAGGGAGCGGCATCGATGACCTCGATCAGGAAGATGCCTGGCTCGTCATCGGAAAACCTGATCCGAACGGGCTCTTGGGGGCAGGCGACAACGTGCAGGCCCACAGCACGAGAGGTGGCCTCACCGACCGCCAGCCGGATCTCGTCGAGGTCTTCCTCGTCGAGACCGGCCCGCCGTGCGAGGGACACCGCCACGAGCCGGGCAGTCCGGACGTGCGCGGGAATAGCCGCCAGTGCTAGCTCGACAGTGGCCACAGATCAGCCCGCCGAACCGACCGCCTCGGCCACCGTGGCGTGGATCGGAAAGACCTTGCGAAGCCCGGTGATCTCGAAGACCTTCAGGATGCGCTCCTGGGTCAGCACCAGGGCAAGGGAGCCGTCCTGCGCACGAACGCGATTGAGCGCCCCGACAAGCACGCCGAGCCCGGTGGAGTCGAGGAATTCAACTCCCGAGAGATCGAGCACGAGGTCGACCTTCCCAGCCGCCACCAGATCGACCACCTTCTCGCGCAGCTGCGGCGCGGTGTAGACGTCGATCTCGCCGCCGACTGACACCACGGTGCGATCGCCCTCTGTTCGGGTGGTCAAGGTGAGATCCACGACGCTTCCTCCTCTTCGGTCGCCCTACCTGAGGGCGCACGCTGGTCTCGCGCGCCAGCCGACGCTACGTCAGTCCCGGCCGATTCAACCACCCCGATGCGAGGATGCCAGGGACGTGACCCACCTACCGATTCCGCGGCCCGCTGTCGATGCCCGTGCCGCCCGCCTGCTGGCCCGGCTCACCGACGCTCCCGGACGAGCCGAGCGGGTGACGCACGTGGAGCATGTGCCACCACGCGCTGCGCGCTGGGCGCAGTGGCCGGAGTGGGTTCATCCCGAGCTGGTCACCGCCCTCACCAGAGCAGGGTTTGCGCAGCCGTACTCCCATCAGGTGGCCGTCGCAGATCTCGCTCGCGCAGGTCGCTCAGCGGTGGTCTCGACCGGTACGGCCTCCGGCAAGTCGCTCGCCTTCTTGCTTCCCTCCCTGAGCGCAATCCTCGACGGAGCCGAGCAGCCCGACGGGCGCGGTGCCACGGTGCTCTACCTGAGCCCGACCAAGGCACTGGCGGGCGACCAGTTGCGGGCCATCGAGGCTCTGGGGCTACCGACCGTCCGCGCGGCGACGTATGACGGGGATACGCCGCGAGAAGAGCGACGATGGGCACGTGCCCACGCCGCCTACGTGCTCACGAACCCGGACATGCTGCACCACGCCATGCTTCCCGGGCACGCGCGATGGGCGGCGTTCTGGCGCTCGCTGCGTTTCGTCGTGATCGATGAGTGCCACAGCTATCGGGGGGTGTTCGGCTCGCATGTTGCTGCGGTGCTGCGACGGTTGCGTAGAGTCGCCCGACGCTACGGCTCCGACCCCGTCTTCCTGCTGGCTTCGGCGACCGTCTCCGAGCCAGCGGCTTCCGCGACACGGCTCGTGGGTAGGCGGGTCGAAGCGGTCACCGAGGACGGTTCGCCGCGTGGGCCTATGGCCATCGCCTTGTGGGAGCCGCCGCTGACCGACCTCATCGGTGAACGCGGTGCGCCCGTGCGTCGCTCGGTCCACGCCGAGACTGCCGACCTGCTCGCCGATCTGGTTGTCGAAGGAGCGCGGACCCTCGCCTTCGTCGGATCGCGCCGAGGAGCCGAAGTGGTCTCGATGATGACCAAGGAACGGCTGGCCGACGTCGACGGCCAGCTCGCGTCTCGCGTGGCCGCCTATCGCGCCGGTTACCTGCCGGAGGAAAGACGGGCGCTGGAGGCCCAGCTGCACAGCGGGGCGCTGCTGGGGTTGGCTGCGACATCGGCGCTGGAGCTCGGTGTCGACGTGTCCGGGCTCGATGCCGTGCTGATGGCTGGCTGGCCGGGTCGACTCTCATCGATGTGGCAACAAGCCGGCCGCGCCGGACGATCGGGGGCGGAGGCTGTCGCGGTGCTCATAGCCCGGGACGATCCGCTGGACACCTATCTGGTCCACCATCCCGCGGCGGTTTTCGGGCGACCGGTCGAGGCCACCGTTCTCGACCCCACGAACCCGCATGTGCTGGCTCCGCACCTGTGTGCAGCCGCGGCCGAACTGCCGTTGACCGCCGCCGACCTCACCGCTTTCGGTCCGACCGCCCGAGCCGTCGTCGAGGACCTGGTCCAACGCGGGCTTCTGCGCAGCCGTCCCGGGGGCTGGTTCTGGACCAGCGACGAGCGCGCGGCTGACCTGGCCGACCTGCGCGGCACCGGCGGCGGTCCGGTCCGCGTGGTGGAAGGAAGCACTGGTCGGGTCGTCGGCACCGTCGACCGAGGTGCAGCCGACCGGACGGTCCATCCGGGTGCTGTCTACGTCCACCAAGCGGCGAGCTACGTGGTCGGCAACCTCGACCTGGACGACCGCGTGGCCTTGGTGGAGGAAGCTAACCCGGACTGGACGACGTCGGCGCGCGAGATCACCGACCTTCGGGTGCTCTCCGAGACCGCGCACCAGGACTGGGGAGTGGCCGTCTTGACCTGGGGAGCCGTCGAGGTGACCAGTCGAGTCATCGGATTTCTGCGGCGCCGGCTCGGGAGTGGCGAGGTCCTCGGAGAGGAGCCGCTGGTGCTGCCCCCTCGGCTGCTGCGGACGAGGGGAGTGTGGTGGACCGCTCCGGACGAGCTGCTCGACGTGGCACACGTGGCAGACGGGGATGTCGCCGGCGCCGTCCATGCTGCGGAGCACGCATCAATCGGGCTGCTCCCCCTCGTCGCCACGTGCGACCGCTGGGACGTCGGAGGGGTGTCCACGGCCGCCCATCCCGACACCGGCTGCGCCACGGTCTTCGTCTACGACGGACACGCTGGCGGCGCTGGATTTTCCGAGCGCGGCTTTCGGCGGTCCGAGGAGTGGCTGGCTGCCACTCGCGACAGCCTGCTGGCGTGCGAGTGTCCGGCCGGATGCCCCTCCTGCGTGCAGTCGCCCAAGTGCGGCAACGGCAACGACCCCCTCGACAAGGCCGGGGCACTGCGGTTGCTCACGGCGCTCCTGGCGGGCCGGCCCTCGATCGCACGATGACCTCCGCTGACCCCAACCGCCCGGGCACCGGGAAGGCCACCTGAACATCGACGGTCAGCCCAGCCACCCGGCACGCGACGAGGCGGGCGCCGTGCGCCAGCGCTATTCGCCCGGCCTGCCCGCAGGCAGCCGGTCCCGGGAGTAGATCTGCTGCCGCCAGTGCGGCCAGGTCGGCTGCCGTAGCCGCCCGGCTACGCGCCACCCGCACCTCAACCAGCCCCAAGAGCGGAAGTGCGACCAGCACGACAACCGCGATCATGGCCAGCACCCACACCACCCCGGAACCTGCATCGCGGTGCTCGTGCATCGCCGTACGGTGACGCTGCAACCGCTGACGGCTCATGGCCGTTCGGGCACGCCAACGGCGTGTCCGGACACCTGGACGGCTGCGAGATGCCACGGACCCGACCAGCCCACCGATGTGCGTACGTCGACGACGACGAGGTCTCCGTCCTGCGACAACCTGACCTCCGAGCTCGGTGGGGCCGCACGCTTCGCCGTTGCCACCACCACCTGGGCGGACTCGCCGCGAGACGCCGCGCGCGCAGCAGCGCGCGCGGCGTCCTGGCACGACAGCTGGGCATCCGCGACTCGCAACATCGCGAGGACCAGCCACACGACGAGCATGAGGATCGGCAGTGCCACGGCCGTCTCGGCCGTGACTGTCCCGCCCTCGCGCTCAACAGCTGACAACGCTTTCGAACCGGTCATGGATGCCTCCTCGCGGGGTCAGCTCAGAAAATGAAGCTCAGGGCCTTCTTGAACAGCGACGTAACGAGCTCGAGCACGATCGGAGAGGTGAGCAGCTTGTAGAGCACGCCAGCAAAACCGCACGCCGCGACCGTCGCGACGGCGTACTCAGCAGTGACCGAACCGACCTCGGATCGGGTCATCCGCAAGGCCAGCCGTCCCGTCTTGGTGGGACGGGGGGACGTGGTGACAAGGGTCATGGGTGGACCTCCGCATCCGGCCGGAGCCGGGTCAGGCCCGGCCAGTTCCGGGCAGAGCCGACCCTCGACCCGGATGCCCTGAAAGAGGAGGGGGCGCCAAAGATCTGGGGACAACACACTCCTGTGCATGGGGACTAGCCAGCCAGCAGGTGACGCACCGAGCCGGCAACGAAAGGCACAACCCCCAAGACGACGAACGCAGGCAGGAAACAGAGACCGAGCGGGCCGACGGCCCGCACTCCGACGACTTCGGCACGGTGTGCTGCCCTTGCCACCGCCTGTCGCCGAAGCTCCGCGCTCATGCGAGCCAGAGACCGAGCAGTCGGAGCCCCCGAGGACGCCGCGCGGACCATCGGTCGCGCGAGAGCCGCGGTGGCCGGATCGGCAAGAAGCTCGGCCCATGCCTCTTCCGCCGGTGAGCCGAGGTCCATGGCCCGCGCGACGTGTGCGAGGGGGGCGCCGAGCGGGTCACCGACCGCGGCGCCGACCGCGCGCAACGCCGAGCCGGGATCCGCGCCCGATGTGAGTGCTGCAGCCAGCAGCTCGCCGGCGAGCGGCAAGAGATCGGCGACCTGCTCGCGACGACGGATGGCGCTGC
The DNA here is from genome assembly GCA_963819985.1 of uncultured Actinomycetota bacterium. Classification (GTDB taxonomy): domain Bacteria; phylum Actinomycetota; class Actinomycetes; order DATJPE01; family DATJPE01; genus JANPBY01. Next base: position 517,965 of record CAWFYH010000005.1, read on the forward strand.
GGGTGAGCAGCCGGGCGAGCGCACGCGCGACGACCACAGCCACCAGCGCACCCGCGGCCAGGCCCATCGGGCCCCCGACCAGCAACGCCACTGCAAGCCCACACATCGCACCGCCCAGCCCGCGACCGACACGAGAGCTGAGCCAGGTCCGGCTCTTTGGCCGGTCTTTGGATCGATCGACGTTGGATGGCGAGGCCGCGCCGCGAACAGGTCGACCGGGTGGAGATCTCACGGCCAAGAGTGCCGCTGAGCCGGCGAGCCAGACTGTGGCCCACGAAGCGGTGCTCACGAGGCACGCCGGGCTGACTCGGCGAGCCGCTCGGTCCAGGTCAAACCGATGAGCTCAAGTCCGAACCCCACGACCAGGCAGCCACGACCAAATGCGGTGTCCAGCAAGAAGTCGATGGGCGCGGCACCTAGGCCAGCGCCCATCGCCAGCCCGATCAGCGGGAGACCGGCTAACAGGCTCGCCGTCGCCCGCGTTCCGGCCAACGCCACGTCGATCGACCTTCGAGCGGCTGCCTGTTCGCGCAACCCCTCGACAACGGGGTCGAGCACGTCCACGAGTCCAGCACCCGTCGACTCCGCCACCGACCATGCAGCTCCGACGGCCAGCAGCCCCTGGCCACCCGGCAGGTTCGCGGCTGCCCGCCAGGCGGCCGGCACATCGCCACCCAGCTGCCCGGTGGCCAGGACACCGGCCAGTCGTTCGCTCAGCCGCACAGCCGAGGGTGATCCGTGAGCGGCCCGATGTTCGAGCACCAAGCTCTCCAGGGCGGCGAGGGGCGGCCGTCCAGCGGAGAGGTCTGCCGCCAGGGCCGCGGCAGCGTCGACGACATCCGCCGACAGGGCCACTGCCAGACGCTGTCGGCGCACCAGCGCGCGACGATCGATCCACCACGCTCCCAAAGCGATCAACAAGGCAGCGACCACGACAAGACGGCCGCCCACCACGGCGGCGAAGGCGACTCCCGGCGCCAACAGCCAACGCGGAATGGCACCTGCGGTCCACCGGGTGCGCAGATCGACCTGGCCCAGGCGCAGACGCGGCATCCCGCCGCGAGTTGTGGGCATCGCGACCAGCAGCGCCATCCCGACGAGAACTGCCGACCAGCTCGAGGAGCTCACCGACGGCTCACTGGCTCAGTACGGTTCACACGTTCACGGAGAACGGCGCCGCAACCGGCCGAGGAGGCCGTCGTGGCCAGCGGCAGCGCACAAGGCGCCGCTGTCGCGCGGGTCTCGAAGGAGGGCGGGAATGGCACGCACCAGGCCGTCCTCGCCCCGATCCAGGACGGCGACGCCTGCCAGGACTCGCTTCCCGGACGACGTACGGCCCAGATGCAAGACGACGTCGAGGGCGGCCGCGAGCTGGGAGTGCACCGCCTCGCGCCCAAGCCCCGCACCCACCGCCAGGGCCTCGATCCTTGCTGGGACGTCGGACGCGGAGTTGGCGTGCACGGTGCCGCAGCCTCCCTCGTGTCCGGTGTTGAGCGCAGCCAGCAGATCGCTCACCTCGGCTCCGCGGCACTCCCCGACGACCAGGCGGTCCGGACGCATCCGCATCGCCTGCCGGACCAGATCTCTGAGCGTGACCTCGCCGGCGCCTTCAACGTTGGCTGGCCGCCCCGCCAAGGCCACGACGTGTGGGTGGTCGGGGCGCAACTCGGGCAGGTCTTCGACGACGACGATTCGTTCCCGGGCCGGGACCAGCCCGAGCAAGGTGCCGAGCACGGTCGTCTTCCCGCAGCCGGTGCCGCCGGTGACGAGGAAGGAGAGCTTGCCCTCGACGATCTCTTGAAGCAGCTGTGCGGCGTCGTCGTCGATGGTGCCGACTTCGATGAGCTCGGCCAGGGTCCATGCCTGACGCGCAGGGACTCGCAGCGACAAGGCCGTGCCCGACCGCGCAACCGGGCTGAGCACCGCGTGCAGGCGGACCCCGTCGGGAAGCCGTACGTCACACCAGGGCGCCGCATCGTCGAGACGCCTTCCGGCGGCCGAAGCCAGGCGCTGGGCGAGACGGCGTACGGCGTCGTCACCGCTTAGCCGCACCGAAGCACGTTCGAGCCCTTGTCCGCGATCGACCCAGACGTCGTCCGGGCCGTTGACCAACACGTCCGTGACCCCGGGTGCGGCCAGCAGGGCCGCGAGCGGTCCGGCCCCTACTAGCTCATCACGCAAGGCTCCAACAACCGCCAATACCGTGTGGTCGCCCAGCACTCGACCTTCGGCCCGCAGTGCGGCGGCCACTCGTCCCGCTGACACCAATCCGAGCTGCTCCTGGGACGTCTCGGCCAGCAGCCGCGCCCGAACTCGACCAAGGAGCATCGGATCCACTGCGGCTTCGTCCACCGCCTCTGCGGCGCTCACGCGACCCGTCCAGGGTCATGAGGTCCGACTCGTGACAGCTGGGTGACGAGCTGGTCGGCCAGCCTGGCGAGCGGCCCGCGAAGGCGAGCCCCTGGGGTCTCCCCCCGTTCCAAGGCCGCGGCAAGTCTGGGCTCGGGCCTCATCGACCCAGCCAGCGGCAACCCGAGTGCGTCAGCGATGTCCTCAGCATCAAGTCCACTGGGCGCCGGACCGCGCACCACGAGTTCGAGCTGGGGGGTCAACAACGAGACCCCCACTGCAACCCGCGCGGCGGCAGACACGGCCCGCACCTCCGCAGGGACGACGAGGTAGACCACTGAGCAGCGCGCGGCGGCTTCTGATGCCGCCGGGTCGAGCAGGCGTGGTAGATCGACCACCACGAGATCGTTGGCTCGAGCAGCCGCGGACAGGACCGAGGTGACCGCGTCGGGAGGCACGCTCAGCATGTCGTCACGCGCCCAAGGGAGCACGCGGACCCCTCCGGCAGAGAGCACGGCGGAGTTGAGCGACCCGGCCGAGACTCGCCCCCGAGAGGCCGCCAGGTCGGGCCAGCGCAGGCCCTCTGAGTCCTCGAGTCCGAGCATGAGGTCGAGCCCGCCACCCAGCGGATCGGCCTCGACAACCATCGCGGCCCACTGCCGTCGGGCAGCAGCGCAGGCCAACGCCACGGCGAGGGTCGAAGCACCGGCGCCGCCACGTCCACCCACCACACCGACAACCTGTCCGACGCCCTTGACCCCACGGCCGGGTCGTCCGTCGGCATGGTCGCTGAGCCACCCGACCAACCACGCCTCGGCATCAGGCAGGAAGACCACATGGCTGGCGCCGAGATCGACCCCTCGTTTCCAGACGCTCGCGTCGTCTTGGTCCGTACCCACCAACACGACAGCTTCTCGGCGCAACGGCGGGCGCAGCAGGACCTCACCAGCCACGTCGTCGCCGACGACGACAGCTGCTGCAGCGCTCCAGTCGCGCCGGACCGCGACGGCATCGGGAGCTACGTCGAGTTCGATGCCAGCTGCAGCCGCGAGCCGGAGCAGGTCTTCGAGGAGCCCGGCATCACCCGTGACCGCGAGAATGCGTGGGTCGGGACGGCGTACGCCTGCATCTCCGGCTCGCGAACCGGGTGCGCTTCGGGGCGAGGGCTCGCCGGACGACCCGGGGGGCGTTCCGGTTGATGAGGGGTCGCCGACCATGGCAGCTCCAGTCCTCGCAGGGGCGTTGAGGCGTCCACCCTGACGACTCCGTACGCCCCCTCGGGAGACCGAACTCGTGGTCTGGGGACATCGCGCGAGCAGGCCGATGTCTGTGGATGGAGACCCGAGAGCCGTGACATTTTGTGATGGCACGACTACAGAAAGTGCCAATTTCCCTGGGTCCGGACATAGGACGACCCCCGCTGGGGGGGATAGCGGGGGTCGTCGCTGCGGTCCAGGCCCGGGGGGGAGGGGTCGGACCGAGCAGCCAGCCCTCGGGCCGGCACATCTATCGTCTACCCGCGGGGGGTCCCTCCGCAAACCCTGGAGGTGTGGGCTATTCGGGTGAATTCGCGACACCCCGTGATCATTTGGGCACGCGAATCTCGGCCGTTCGAACCCTGCCCGCGGACCCCGGAACCGCCTAGCCTGGCCCCGTGACCCAGCGTACGGCAGCGTTCTTCGACCTCGACAAAACCATCATCGCCAAGTCGAGCACGTTGGCGTTCAGCCGACCGTTCAGCCGGGCCGGGCTCATCACGCGTCGAGCCGTGCTGCGTAGCGCCATTGCGCAGTTCGTCTACGTCATGAACGGCGCCGATCACGACCAGCTCGAGCGGATGCGGGAATACCTGTCGGCGCTGTGCACGGGGTGGGACGTCGAGCAGGTGCGCGCCGTGGTGGCAGAGACCCTGCACGACCTGATCGACCCGCTCATCTATGCCGAAGCCGCCGCCTTGATCGAAGAGCACCACGCGGCGGGCCGCGACGTCGTGATCGTGAGCAGCAGCGGCGCAGAGATCGTCGAGCCCATCGGTGCCGTGCTGGGAGCCGATCGGGTCATCGCCACTCGCATGGTCGTCGAGGAGGGGCACTACACCGGGGAGATCGAGTTCTACGCCTATGGCCCGAACAAGGCCGAGGCCATGGTCGAGCTCGCCGAGCAGGCCGGGTATGACCTGGCGCAGTGCTACGCCTACAGCGACTCGGCGACGGATGCGCCCATGCTGGAGGCGGTCGGTCAGCCGTACGCAGTCAATCCGGACAAGGCACTGCGGGAGCTCGCCGTCGAGCGGGGCTGGCCGGTTCTCGTGTTCGCCACCCCCGTGGGCCTGCAGCGCAGACTCCCCCGAATGGGCGACTTGCCGCCGGCGAGGACTGCGACGGTCGCCGTGGTTGCGGGCGCTGCTACAGCCGGCGTGGTTTGGTACGTGCGCCGTCGGCTGCGGGATGTCAGTTGAGCCATGTCGGAGCTGTTGGAGGGCGGGACGGGCGAGGGTCCGTCAGAGGCTGAAGATCGGCGTCCTCGAGCCGCACGCCGATGGGTCGTCTGGGGGATCGCCGTGCTCGTGGCGATCGGGGCTGTGTCCTTCGCGCTGCGCCCTCCTCCGAAGCCGCCGACGACCACGGCCGCCCAGCTCAAAGTCACCGGGGGATTGATCACTCCACCCACCACTGATTTCGGCTCGCCGTCGGAACGAGTCGGGGGATTCCACGTCACCTTGACTCTGGTGAACACCGGACCTTCCACGCAGCTGAGCCAGGTCCTCGATCTGCCGACCGGCTTGGTGTTCACGCCTCCCGCGCAGGGATTGTCGGTTGCCGGCGGGGCTGGCACCAAGGTCCCTCTGGAGTGGGCGCCAGACTGCACGGTGAGTCGTCCGGAGCTGACCCAACGTCTCAACGCCACGAGCCTCGTGATGGTCGACGCGCTAGCCAGAAGCAGCCAGATCAGGCTCGCCGACGTCGCGGGCGGCGTGGAGGAACTCATCTCGCTGCAGGCCATCGCCTGCCTGCGGAGCTAGCCAGACGCTGCGAAGACTCGCCGGGGCCGACACGCCGGGATGGGGGTTCCGCAACCGCACGAAGCGGAGTATCAAGGCAGGTGCCGGCACCTGGGTACCCACGCGGCGATCAGCCCACGTCAGGGCCGTCGGACGGGCTAGTACCGTTCCGACGACTACGAGGAGTGCACGCCTGGTCACCCGGACTGACGGTCAGCGGCGGCGCTTCGAGGGATCGAGGCGCCGCCGGCATGTGCCGGCCCCTTGAGCATCTCGTCGACGATGCCGCGTCCGGCACGGCCACCGAGCGCGATGGCCTGTGCGCAGTGACCGACCCACTCGGCGAGGCCGGCGCGCGTGCCGGAGGCGTACCCCTGCAAGGCCACGCCGTACGCCTCCGCGCCAAGCTCCAGGTGCCCGCGCTCCGGCACCGAGGCTGCGCGAGGGTCCAGGCCGCGCGAGATCAAGACCGCCCGAGAGGCGGCAAGCGCGACGAGCCCGCTGCCCGGACCGAACGAGTTCGTGGCCAGCAGCTCCCCGTGAACCACGGCCGCCACGACAACCGCGGGCGCAGCCGTCGGCTGGGACAAGGACTCGGCCAGGGACTCCAGCCGCGCAGCAGCCTCGGGCGATGCGGGTTGCCCCAGGTGCGCCGCCTCGAGAAGACCGCTGGCGGCCAGCACATGCATCCGGGCCAGCGCCTGCATCGGCGCGACCTGCCAGGTCTCGGCGAGCGCAGCGAGCTCGACATACAGCCGGAGCGCGTTGGCCCCAAAAGGATCCGAGACCGGCGCCGCAAAGTTCTCGAGCTCCCCAATCCGTCCGGAGAGAGCCGCAGCGGCCCATGCGCTGTGGCGAAGCGCTTCGGCCGTGACCTCGCCGACCCGCGGTCGCGCCGCCGGAGCGCGCAGCTCCCGCAGCAGGGCGTCGACCGACCCGCGGGCCGCCTCGACGGCCTCGAACACCCCCGGCAACCGAGCCACCGACGCCAGCGGATCAGCCTCCCGGGTCATCCCCCGTGTCTACCGTGCCCGAGGCCGGGCGTCATCACGAGGTCCAGCGTCCGACGAAGTGTGGGCTATAGCCCACACTTCGTCGGACGTAGCGTGCGCGGCTAGCGGGCCAGCGGCACTGACCAGTTGGCTGGCCAGAACTTTCGAATCAGTCCCATTTGCCCTCGGGGAAGCCAGCTCCCTCGCACGCGTTGAGCCGGTCTGGATCCGGGCCCAAAGTGCGTACCGAGCCACCGGTTGTGGAACCCGAAGTCCGAGAACGGGAAGTCGTGGCCGGCGTCCATCCAATAGACCTCGACCTGGATGCAGACCACCTCGATCCCACGAAAGGTCTCGCGGCCGATCTCCTCGATAGCCACATGCTGGATGCGCTGGGATCCGCAGATCACCGCAAGAGGGCACCCTGAGGGCCGGTCAATTGGCGTCGAGCCTCCTGCTGCTGCTGAATCTCCGGATCGGCGGACAGCAGCTCCGGCGCCGGGCCGAAGGGGTCGAAATCCGGTTGGCAGACCTTGCCGCGCGGAGGCAGCGTCCCCGCCACCAAGTAGGCGGACTCCGCGGCGTCGATACAGCTGCTCAGCCCCGCTGCCACATGGCCCTGACCGTTGAGCGTCAGCAGCCGCGCTCGCGGCAACAACTTGGCCACGGTCTTGGCTCCGGCCAAAGGTGTTGCAGGGTCCCAGCGGTTTCCGACGACCAGCACGGGGTGAGACGTCCAGGCCGACCAAGGCCCGGTATAGCGGTCACGGTCCCGCACCGGCCAGGTCGCGCAAGGGATGCTGTTCCAGTTCCACAGCCGACCGAAGTACGGCGAACGGGCGTCGGCGAGCCGGCCGGCCACCGACCAGGTCTGCCAGCGGCTCGGGTTGGTGCTGTCGGCGCACAGCACACCGGGGAAGCCTTCGATGGACTGCTCCGGCTTTGGCTCCGCGGCCAAGGCGTCCTGCAGCCGCCGGAATGACCGGGAGACGGCGCGGAAGCCAGCCTGCGAGGCGATGCCATCGGCGACAGCTGCGTACTCCTTCCAGCTGAACGGGTCGTAGAGCACGTTCAGCGTGATCGCGACGAAGCGGGCGTAGGTGAGCAAGAACGCCCCGTCGTCGGTCTCGATCTCCAGCGGCTCACGCCGGAGCAGACCACCCACCCGATCGAATCTGCGCTTCGGGTCTCCACCGTCGGCGAGCGCACACTCAGCCGGGCCGGCCTTTCGGCACAGCCTGAAATAGCGTTGCAGCGTCGAGTACGAGCCGGCCGCACTTCCCAGGCGGGTCGTCACGGGCACGTGCCGGCCCTGCCACCGCGTGTGCCCGGTGGTCCACGCCACTGGGTCAAGGACGCCGTCGATCAAGACTGCACGGACCCGACCGGGGAACAGGTTGGCGTACGTCGTCCCGATCATGCTGCCGTAGGAAAAGCCTGCGTAGGTGAGCTTGGCGTCACCAACCGCCGCTCGGAGCCGATCGAGATCACGCGCCACGTTGCCCGTGCTCATGTGGCTCATGATCGGACCGCCACGGCCATCGCACTGACCCGTGAATCCAGCAATGGCGTGCGCGTAGGCGCGTTCCTGGCGCCAGCCCAGGGGGAACGGGGGCAACCCGTCGAGCAGGTCGAAGCCGTCCTGCGGGTTCTTGAAGCACGCCAGGGGGGCGCTGCGAGCGATTCCCCGGGGGTCGAACCCGATGACGTCGAAGCGCGCGAGCACCTCGGGGGAGAAGAGGAACTCGGCGAAGGCTACGACGTCGACACCTGATCCACCGGGTCCACCCGGGTTGATGAACAACGAGCCGATCCGGTGCGTGGGGTCATCAGCGAGGTGCCGCTTGAGCGCGATGCCGATCGTGCGCCCGCGGGGATGGTCGTAGTCGAGCGGGACAGCCACCGTTGCGCAGTCGAAAGTCCCAGGACCTGTCTCCTCGGGATCGACCGGTGGACAGTCCTTCCAGTGCAGGCCTGCAGTCGAGATCACGTGGGGCGCCAACGGACCGGCGACACTGGAGGCGGCTCTGGCTTGATCTGGGACGGCAGCCAGCAGCGATCCCGTCAGCGCTGCAGCTGCAAGCAGAGCGACTGGGAGGGGCAGCGCTCGCTTCCGCCTGGTTGCCGGCACGTGCGTTTGGTGAATGTTCCTGCTCGCCCGATCAATGGCGCTCATGGCCACACCTTTCGAGTCGTTCACCAATCGGGTCCGGACTGGTGCGCAGATAGTGCTGCCTCCTTCAGAGACCCACAGCCGTTTTCCTCGCGGCGGGTATCAGCCCGGTATCGGGAATGGGCCGCGGCGCCGGCAGCGATAGTCGACGGCGACCAAGGACCACGGCATTGACCCAGTCGGCGGACCTGGCGAGACTCGTAGTCGTGCGCGTCTGCGTGCTTGGCCCGCTCATCGTCGACGGAGTGCCCGCCGCGGTTGGGCCGCGCGACCGAGTGGTCCTCGAGGCGCTGGCGCTACGGCTCGCAACCCTGACCTCCGCCGAACAGCTCGCGGACGCACTGTGGCCGAGCGTTCCTCCGCGCTCGTGGAACAAAGTGGTTCATGGTTGCATCCTGCGGTTGCGACGACTGATGGGACCCGGCGCGATCCACACCACCCGTCAGGGCTACCGGTTGAGAGTGCCAGCCGAAGATGTCGACGCCTACCGGTTCGCCCAGCTTGCTGCGCGAGGCCATGAGCTCATGACCCTCGGTGACCCCGAACGCGCGCGAAGCGTCCTTGTCGAGGCACTCGCCTTGTGGCGGGGACGGTCATACGGCGACCTCGAGACATGGGATCCGGCAAGGATCGAGACGCAGCGACTGGAAGCCCTGAGACTCGACGCCGAGGAGTTGAGTGTCGATGCCGCATTGCTGATCGGCCGGCATCGCGAGGTGCTGGCCGAGGCGCAGTCCGCGGTCTTCAGGGAGCCCACCCGCGAGCACCGGTGGGCCCAGCTGGCCCGGGCCGAGTACCTGTCTGGTCGCCAGATCGACGCGCTTGAGACACTGCGCCGGGCGCGGAACCTGCTCGTGGGCGAAGCTGGGCTCGACCCTGGGCCAGAACTCTCGGGGCTCGAGGCCCGCATTTTGAAACAGGATCCCTCGCTCGCCGTGCAGGACTCTTTGCGACAACCGAGCGGGCGTTGCCCATATCCCGGCCTCATTGCCTATGAGATCGACGACTGCCACGACTTTTTCGGACGCGAGCGGGTCGTCGACGAGTGCCTCCGGATCCTTCGCTCGGAACATGTGCTGGCCGTCGTCGGCCCCCCGGGAAGCGGGAAGTCTTCGGTGGTACGCGCAGGCGTGGCTGCGACGCTCGTACGCCAAGGCCGACCCGTGCAGATCATCACGCCTACAGCCCGGCTGCCGGCCGATGCCCTCACGACCGTGCACCCAGATCCTGCGACTGTCCTGGTCGTGGATCAGTGTGAGGGCGCCCTTGGCGGTGACGAGCCCGACGGGGCGCTCGAGTTTCTCGACCTGTTGACGGCGATCACGCGAAAAAGGAGCGTCGTCCTCGCAATCCGGGCCGACCGGCTCGAAGAGCTGTCCGAGCACGCCGGATTCGCAGCCATCGTGCAGCGAGGACTTCTCGCGCTCGGCGCCATGGAGGAGTGCGAGCTGCGGCGTGCGATCGAGGAGCCGGCACGCCGGGCTGGCTTGCTGGTCGAGGCTGCGCTGGTGGACCTGCTGGTGCGAAAGGCGGCGGGCGAACCTGGAGCGCTTCCGCTGGTGTCTCACGCACTGCGCCAGACGTGGGGGAGTCGCGATGGTGCAGTCCTGACCCTGGCCGGCTATCAAGCGACTGGCGGCATGAGGTCGGCCGTCGTCGCCAAGGTGATCGGGAGCGACGGTGCACGGCGCGCAATGTGCCCTCACTGCACGCGCTGAGCCGTCCGTGGGGTAGGAATGAGGCGTCACTCCGACCGGCCAGAGGAGCACGCGGTGACCAAGGACGCTCTCGAAAACCTGTCGAACGAGGAGCGGCGGTTCCCGCCGTCGGCGGAGTTTGCCGCTCAAGCAAACGCCACTGCTGACCTCTACAAGGAAGCCGACGCCGACCGTCTCGAATTCTGGGCTGAGCAGGCCCGCACCCTCACGTGGGCGAAACCCTTCGACCAGGTGCTCGACTGGAGCGGCGCGCCGTTCGCGAAGTGGTTTGTCGGTGGCCGGCTCAACGTCTCCTACAACTGCGTCGACCGGCACGTCGAGTACGGCTACGGCGACAAAGTCGCTCTGCACTGGGAGGGCGAGCCAGGAGACACGAGGACCCTCACCTACGCCGACCTGCAGAAGGAAGTGGCCCAAGCGGCCAATGCCCTGACGGCGCTTGGCATCAAGGCGGGCGACCGCGTGGCCATCTACCTGCCGATGATCCCCGAAGCAGCCATTGCGATGCTGGCCTGCGCCCGGCTCGGTGCCCCGCACTCGGTGGTCTTCGGCGGCTTCTCCGCAGAGGCCCTGCGGTCACGCATCGATGACGCCGAGGCCTCGCTGGTCATCACCGCCGACGGCGGCTACCGACGAGGGGCGGCGATGGCTCTTAAGCCCGCCGTCGACAGCGCCCTCGAGATGGCTGCCGGATCGGTGCGCCAGGTGCTCGTCGTACGCCGTACCGGGCAAGACGTCGACTGGACCGAGGGCCGCGACATCTGGTGGCACGACGCGCTGGCTGCTCAGCCTGACAAGCACGAGCCTGAGTTCTTCGACTCCGAGCACCCGCTCTTCGTCCTTTACACGTCGGGGACGACCGGCAAGCCCAAGGGCATCCTGCACAGCTCCGCCGGCTTCTTGACTCAGACGACCTACACGTTCAAGGCGGTCTTCGACCACAAGCCTGCCACCGACGTCTTTTGGTGCACGGCCGACATCGGCTGGGTCACCGGGCACAGCTACATCGTCTACGGGCCGATGGCCAACGGCGCGACGCAGGTGATGTACGAGGGCACACCGGACACTCCGCACCAGGGCCGGTTCTGGGAGCTCATCGAGAAGTACTCCGTGTCGATCCTCTACACCGCGCCCACGGCGATCCGCACGTTCATGAAGTGGGGCGAGGAGATTCCCGCCCGCTTCGACCTGACGTCGTTGCGGCTGATCGGGTCTGTGGGTGAACCGATCAACCCCGAGGCGTGGATCTGGTATCGACGGGTCATCGGCGGCGACCGTACGCCGGTGGTCGACACCTGGTGGCAGACCGAGACCGGCGCCATCATGATCAGCCCGCTGCCCGGTGTCACCGAGGCCAAGCCGGGTTCGGCCATGCGTCCGCTGCCGGGGATCAGCGCCGATGTAGTCGACGACACGGGGGCACCGGTACCCGATGGCGGCGGGGGCTACCTCGTCCTCACTGAACCCTGGCCGTCCATGCTGCGCGGCATCTGGGGAGACGACCAGCGCTATGTGGACACCTACTGGTCGCGATTCCCGGGCCGCTACTTCGCCGGGGACGGCGCCAAGAAGGACTCCGATGGAGACCTATGGCTGCTCGGCCGCGTCGACGACGTGATGCTCGTGTCCGGGCACAACATCTCCACGACCGAGGTGGAGTCGGCCTTGGTGTCACACCCCGCGGTCGCGGAGGCTGCCGTGGTCGGGGCGACAGATCCCGTGACAGGACAAGGGATCGTGGCGTTTGTCATCGCCCGCGAGGATGCGAACCTGGGTACGTCTGCCGAGGAGGGCGAGGCGTTCGTCCACGAGCTGCGCGACCACGTGGCCAAGGAGATCGGACCGATCGCCAAACCGCGGCAGATCCTGGTTGTGGCAGAGCTGCCCAAGACCCGGTCCGGCAAGATCATGCGCCGACTGCTGCGTGACATCGCCGAGAACCGCCAGCTTGGCGACGTCACAACGCTGGCTGACCCCACGGTGATGGAGCTGATCGGTAAGGGGCTGGCAGGTAGCGCCGGCGAAGACTGACTCAGAAACCGCGGCTCATCGTCGGGTAGGGGTCGCGATCCGAGGGGTCACCGGGTGCCGTCGGCGTACCCGCCCTGTCCAAGGTGATCCGCCGCCGTTCGACGCTGGCGCCGGTTGCCGCGCCACCACAGCAGGCTGAGCCCGAGGAGCACGAGGACGATTCCCCCGACGGCGAGACGGTGCTGGCCGAACCACCAGGAGAATGCGGCCAAGCTGAGCGCTGACTGCGTGGGCGGAGGCAAGTCCACGAAGGGAGCAGTGTCCAGCAGTCCGGCGGCGGCCACCGGAGTGTCGTTCAGAGTCAGACCATCACCGGCTATCACCGGCCCTCCAACCACCCCGCCGGACCGTGTCGAAACGAGTTCTGCGACGAACCTCGAATAGCCGACTTCCGCACTGTCGTCGCGGGTCTGACCGAGGATCAGGTCGCCCCCCCGCCATCCCAACAACGAAGTGAGGATGGGCTCACCGCTCGAGGCGATCTCGGCGAGCTCGTGTGACGCCACAGCACCGGTCTGTGCGTCGATCAAGTCCAGTCGAGAGGCCGAACCGTCCTGGCACGCAGACGTGAAGGGCTCACCCCCCGTGCCTTCGGCGCAGGTGAGCTGAGCCACCGTCCGCCCGTCCGCCGACCAGGCCAGCGAGAAGCCCGAGGACGCTTGAGTTGACGCGACCCGAGGACTCTCGCCTCTGACCAGCGGAACGATCAACATCCGATTCCGTCCCTGGCCAGCGATTCGACCGCCGTCCGGCGACCAGGCCAGCGGCGCCGACACCCCTTTCAGATCGCGCCTGATCCCCCGAGTCCAGTCGAAAGCGACTGCGGCCACGGTCCCACCTGACGCTCCCGGATTCGAGGGACGGAACTCTTCCCAGGCCAGGCCCTGAGCTTTGGGTGCCCACATCAAGTCCGTGATACGGCCCCCCAGCCCACGCCCCAGCCAGGGTCCACGGTGGGTTCCTTCCGCCAGGTCGTACACATACATCCCCGCGTGGGCTGGGGCGACCGGACGGGACCCGGGCGCATTCGTGGCGTACGGCTGAGACCATGCCACCGCGAGGTGCAGTCCGTCGGGAGACAACGCATAGGAACTGACCTCCCACCCCGCGACAGCGTCCCCAGGCGGCTGCGTGGGTAGCCACCAGTACGAGCCGTCGACAGCGACCGCCATGCGGAGATCCGACCGAACCGAGGGCAACAAGTAGGCCAAGGCTGGGGTAGGGCGTGAGCCAATCGTCGGGAGCCAGGGCTTGACCGCATAGATCCGGGAGGGCAGCCCCTGCCCCGGGGCCAGCTCTCCGTTGGCCGGGATCGCCGGAGCATGCTGGCGGTCCGGCAGCGCCGTCACCATCACCGCGACCAACGCGAGGCATGCCGCGGCAGCCAGTCCGGTGATCGCCCGCCGACGCACTCGACGGCGGCCGGCCACCCGCAGCGCTCGTTCAGCGGCTACGAGATTGCCGCCCGTGGGACTCCCGCAAGCGACCTCCTCGAGCAGATCCTGCAAGCTCATCGCGCCACCTCCTGGGCGTCGCCGGCGGGCGTCTTGTCCAGCCCTGGCAGCAGGTCCTTCAGCTCTGGTGCCATAGCTCGCAGGCGCCGTACGGCGTCATGGGTCTGCGATTTCACGGTGCCGATCGAACAGTCGAGGAGCGCCGCTGTTTCGGCCTCCGAACGATCCTCGTAGTAGCGCAGTACGACGCACGCGCGTTGCCGGGGTGCCAGTGCGGCCAACGCTCGTTGCAGCGCCAGCCTCACGTCCACCGTCTCCGCGAAGTCGCCACCAGATCCGGAGGCGGGCTGAACTTCGGCCATCGACACCTCGCGGATCACCCGGTGACGGCGCCAGCCGGACACGAAGCGGGTGTAGATCACCCGGCGGACGTATGCCTCCGGGTGCCCGTCAGCATCGAGGCGTCGCCATCGCAGAGCCGCCTCGGCCAACGCCGTCTGTACGAGGTCCTCGGCCGCCGGACCGTCACCGGTGAGCAGGTAGGCGGCGCGCAAAAGAGCGGCCCGTCGCGCGACGACGAATTCCGTGAACGACGCGTCGTCGGCTGCTCGTCGGTCCCCCACAGCCTAAGTAAACGCAGACCGACCGCCGAAGGTTGGGTTCATGCGCACATAGGGTCTAGGCCGTGAGCGCGCCGACCAAGAAGAGCCGCACGTTTCTGGATCGCCTTCCCACTCCCGAAGGCACGTTCGTCGCGGATGCGCTGCGTCAGGAGACCACCGGCGGGATCCTGCTGCTGATCGCCGCGGTTATCGGGCTGATCTTCGCCAACACGGGTTTGGCCGACTTCTACGAGTCCCTGAAGGACTTCAAGATCGGTCCGTCGGCGCTCGACCTGCACATCAGCCTGGAGCACTGGGCCTCTGACGGCCTGCTCGCGATCTTCTTCTTCATCGCCGGGCTCGAGCTCAAGCGCGAACTCGTGGTTGGCACCCTTCGCGACCGGACCCAGGCCGTCCTGCCGATCGTGGCCGCCGTCGCCGGCATGGCGGTTCCAGCGCTGGTCTATCTAGCAGTCGTTTGGGTCAAGAACGCGTCCGCGTCGGGCTGGGCCATCCCGACAGCCACGGACATCGCCTTCGCCCTAGCAGTCCTCGCGGTGGCCGGTCGCTCACTTCCGTCCTCGTTGCGAGCGTTCCTTCTCACCCTCGCCGTCGTCGACGACATGGGCGCGATCCTCATCATCGCCCTTGTCTACACCGCGACGATCTCACTGGTCCCGCTGGCGGCAGCGGCTGCTGGTCTGGGGCTCTACGCCTACCTCCAGCACAGGAGAGTCCACACCTGGCTGGTGTATGTCCCCGTCGCCTTCGCCGTCTGGACCCTGGTCCACGCTTCAGGCGTGCACGCCACGATCGCCGGTGTCGCCCTCGGCCTGCTCACGCGGGTCCGACCCGATACCGACGAGGAGCACTCTCCAGCCGAACGCCTCGAGCACCGACTTCGCCCCATGTCGGCTGCCGTCGCCGTCCCGATCTTCGCCTTCTTCAGTGCCGGAGTCGTTCTCTCGGTGAGCGCCCTCGGGGAGTGGGCGGACGACCCGACGGCCTACGCCATCTCGATCGCGCTCGTGGTGGGCAAGTTCATCGGAGTCTTCGGCGCCACCTGGTTGGTCGCTCGCGTCACGCGTGCGGAGCTGGCTGCCGATCTGGCCTGGCGTGACATCGCCGCCGTGGGGATGCTCGCCGGGATCGGATTCACCGTGTCGCTGCTCATCAGCGATCTCGCCTACGCGCAGAACCCAGGTGAGCTCGAGCTGGCCAAGACCGGAGTTCTCATCGGTTCTGTGGTTGCTGCACTGCTCGCCGCGGTCCTTCTCAGAGGCCGCAACAAGCACTACAGAGCGTTGGAGGAGGCGGGCTCCAGTCAGGCCGAATGAACGGGCTGGCGGGCGGTGGGAGTGCCACCTGCGGCATGATCGACGCGGTGAGGGGCAGAACACCCCTTGATCGCGGTCCGAGGAGCGCGCTGCACCAAGCGGCCACCGACTTGAACAGGAGTGAGACATGGCGACCCAGGACGAGCCATCGCTGAGCGAGCTGGTGACTGGCGCCGTTCATGACGTCAAGACGCTGATCACCGGTCAGGTTGAGCTCGTCAAGGCGGAGGTCAGCGCGTCCGCAAAGCGCGGCGTCACCGGAGCCGTACTCATCGGACTTGCCGTCTTCCTCGCGCTGTTCGCGTTGCTCATGCTGGCTTTCTCAGCGGCGTACGGCCTCGTGGCGGCCGGGCTCGACCCGTGGGCTGCCTTCCTGATCGTCGGCGGCGTGATGCTGCTGGTCACCGCGATCGTTGTCTTCTTGGCGATCCGGGAGTTCAAGAAGGTCAGGGGCCCGGTGCTTGCCCAGGAGGAGCTGGCCAAGACCAAGGCGGCGCTTAGCGGCGTGGCCGCAGACACGGCGACCGAGGTTGCCGACGGCGTCAAGACGACCGCCAAGAGCGCGCGCGACAAGGTGCAGGGCGCCTCGACCACGGAGTCGACCACGGTGTTCCCCTCCTACGGAGGCACACCGCCATCACCTTGATCCATCCGGTTCGGCTGAGGCAGCGCTCTGACTCGGGAGCCGCCGACCCCATCGGACTCCGCGGTGGCTGAGGATCCCGATGTCTACGTGGCCGGTCCCTGGACTCACA
Source organism: uncultured Actinomycetota bacterium (assembly GCA_963819985.1). Taxonomy (GTDB): domain Bacteria; phylum Actinomycetota; class Actinomycetes; order DATJPE01; family DATJPE01; genus JANPBY01. Next base: position 534,377 of record CAWFYH010000005.1, read on the forward strand.
GCACACTCACGGCGAATGGCATCCGGTTTCACGCGGTCTCGGCAGGATCCGAGTCGGGACCACTTGTCCTGCTCCTCCATGGGTTTCCGGAGTTCTGGTGGGCCTGGCGCGCCCAGCTCCCGCCGTTGGCCGAGGCTGGGTTTCGGGTGGTGGCCATCGACCTCCGTGGATACGGCGCCACGGATCGGCCACCGAAGGGCTACGAGCCCTATACCCTCACCAACGACCTGGCCGGGGTCATCCGGGCTCTCGGCCGACCCTGCGCGCACGTGGTCGGTCACGGATGGGGCGCCTGGCTGGCCTGGTCGGCCGGGGTGCTGCAGCCAAGCTGCGTTCGGTCCGTGTCCGTGCTGTCGATGCCGCATCCCCGGCGACTGCGATCCGCTCTCACCCGAAGCGCTCGCCAGATCAAGGTGGCCGGTCCGCTGGTGGGTCTCGCGATGCCGTACGTCCCCGAGCGCCAGCTCGTGGAGAACGACGCAGCGCTGGTCGGAGACGTCCTACGCCGTTGGGCAGCACCCGGCTGGCCGCCAGCAGACGTCGAGCACACATACCGGCGGGTCCTCTCCCGCCCGGGCGTTGCCGGCTCAGCGCTCGAGTACCACCGGTGGGTCCTGCGTTCCTTGGTGCGTCCGGACGGCCTGCGGTATGCCCAGCGCATGGCCGCACCAATCAACGTTCCCGTGCTGCAGATTCACGGCGCACTCGACGGCAGCATGGCGCCTGCGACAGCCCAAGGTGCCGAGCGATACATCACGGGCTCGCACCGGTGGCGCCTGATCCCCGGGGTCGGCCACTTTCCGCACGAAGAAGCCACTGGTCAGGTCACAGCCGAACTGCTGGACTTTCTCTCAGCGGCCTCCTGATCGTCACCCGGGCGCGCAGGCGCCCGTGGGCACGGCCAGCGTGGCGGTCCGGCTGGCAGCCAACGCGGGGCGTACGGCATCCGGGGTCAACGCGTAGCCGGTCGAGGGGTCGTCCACCGAGGCTGCGAAGACCATCCCGACGACATCGCCTGCCGGGTTCAGCATCGGGCCGCCGGAGTTCCCGGACCGGACCTTCGCCCGCAAGGCGTACACGTCGCGCTCGACAGACCCGGTGCCGTAGACGTCCGCGCCGACCGCCGTGATCCGCCCCCGAACCCTCGCCGGGGTAGCCCGCAGCGGCCCGTTGCCGGGATAGCCGGCGACGACGGCGTCGTCTCCCCGGCTCAGCTCTGCGCCGAAGTGCAGCGCTGGGGCTTCAAGCCCGGGCACATCGAGGATTGCCACGTCGGTGTCGGGGTCGAACACCACCACGGTCGCCGGCAAGGCGACGGTGGAGCCCGCCGGGAGGACGGCGAGGCCGGCGGTGCCGGCGACAACGTGCGCGTTGGTCATGACCCGGTGATCGTCGACAACGAAACCAGAACCCTCCAGGCGGCGACCGCAGGACGGAGCGTCTCCGAGCACCTTGACAAGACTGGCTGCCGCGGCACGGACTCCCGGAGCATCGAGGACAGCCGGGTCAGGGGCCGGCACTGGCGAGATCTGCTCGAGGTCAGCGTCCGAGAAGACGGATGGGAAGCCGGACCGATCCACCATGGTCGCGAACGACGACAGCAGGTCGCTGGACTCGACCGGCGCGTTTGAGTCGAGAGCGCTGACGATGACCGAGTCACGGGCGGCCTCGGCAAACGGAAGATCGTCGGCGTCGGCAGCGGCCGAACCGACCAGCCATGCCCCGGTGAACAGCGCCAACAGCGCCGCCACAGCGCCGAGCGCGGCATCGACCCGCAACGTGGCCCGCCCCGACATGGAGTTGCGAGCCGTTGCGCCGATGAAAGAACCAGCCGACTGGGCCAACACACCGAAGAGCAAGACCACAGCGAGGGCCAACAGCGCTCGCGCCGGTCCGGGATCAAGGCCACCGACGACGTGGGGCGCTGCCGCAAGGCCCACCAAGATGCCCACCAAGAAGCCACCGAAGGACAGCACTGACACGAGAAGCCCGAGGCGATAACCGGCGTAGGCCAACAGCGGCATCAAGACGACGATGGTGAGGTCGAAGCCGGTCATCGAGTGCTCTCGGGCGTCATTCGAGACCCGGTGGGCGAGTGAGATCGGGCAGGTCCGACAAGCTCTGTAGGGCGGCGGCCGGCAGATCCCGAACACGACTCGCATCCCACGGTTGTTCCCAGCCAGCCAGGGACATCAGTCGGTCGAGAAGGCCGGCCGTGAAACCCCAGACCACGAGGTCGCGCACGCCGAACGCGGGCCCGATCCATCCGCTGGGGTGGCGGACCTGCCATCGGTTCTGCGGATCGGCAAGTTCCTGGATCGGCACTCGATGGACGGCGGCTACCTCGGCCGGGTCCACCACCGAGACGGGGGAGGGCGTTCGCCACCAGCCCAGCACAGGGGTGACGACAAACCCGGAGGGCGGCAGCCACAGCGGGGGAAGCTCGGCGACCACGTCGACTCCAACCGCGTCGAGGCCCGTCTCTTCGGAGGCCTCTCGGAGTGCCGCTGCAACAGCATCCGTGTCGTCAGGATCGACCGCACCTCCCGGGAAGGCCGGTTGGCCTGCGTGGGACCGCATGTCGTGGGCACGCTCGATGAGCAGGACATCCGGCCCGGCCGTCGACTCCCCCAGGAGGACGAGCACCGCGGCATCGCGGCCGCCTTCATCCGGTGGCGGAAATCGGGTGAGATCCTCGCTCGACAGGTCAGTGCAGGCCGCAGCCAACGGCAGCATCCACTGCGGAAGCTGGACGGTCATGCCCACAGCCGGCTCATTCCTGCGGCTTCTTCACCAGGGCCTGCGCCTTCACCGGATCGGTTTCCCCGACGCCGAAGGACGGGCACCAGCGAGCCACCGGGCATGCGCCGCAGGCAGGCCGGCGAGAATGGCAGCACCGACGACCGTGAAAGATCAGCCGGTGCGAAAGCATGGTCCATTCCTTGCGGGGCACCAAGGCGCCGACCTCGTGCTCCACCTTCACGGGGTCGGTCTCGTCGGTCCATCCCAGCCGCCGGGACAATCGACCGAAGTGGGTGTCGACCGTGATGCCTGGCACACCGAAGGCGTTGCCCAAGACCACGTTGGCTGTCTTGCGTCCCACCCCAGGAAGGGTCACCAGGTCGGCCAGGCGATTGGGTACGTCCCCGCCGAAGCGGTCGCACAACGCCTGCCCCAATCCGATCAGCGATGTCGTCTTGTTTCGGAAGAACCCGGTTGAGGCGATCAAAGACTCGAGCTCAGCCCGGTCGGCTGCGGCATAGTCGGCAGCGGTGGGGAATCTCGCAAACAGTGTCGGAGTCACGAGGTTGACCCGAGCGTCAGTGCACTGGGCGGACAGGATCGTGGCTACGACCAGCTGAAGCGGGGTCTCGAAATCGAGCTCACAGTGGGCGTCGGGGTAGGCCACGGCGAGCTCGGTGTTGATCTTGCGGGCCCGACGCACCAAGGCAAGACGAGACTCCCCCGTCGGCGTCGGCGGGGCAGCGTCGACCCGTTCCACGGCCTGTGCCGTTTTACTGGTCATGAGCCCAGGGTATGGCGCGCCGCCGACGCTCGGGCCCGGAGTTCCCGGCCGACTCCCAGCCCGATCCGGCGCAGTTCTGGGGCCGTACGGGTGACGACCGGACGGGTGACCTGTCCTCAACCGCAGGCTCAACCGCGCCGAACGCCTCTTCAGACAGCACGACAGTGCCACGGCGGGGTTTGGGGGTGGATGACGCGATGGCTGCACGAACCGGATCCCGGGTCGGCACATCGGCTACGACCGCGTCGAGTTCCACCGTAGCGGACGGCGCAACTGCCGCAAGCACGTCGACGGCCAGCACCGAGCCCCCGCCCAAGGCGACCACCCGGCCGACGCGACCCGTGCCCGTTCGCAGTCACGACTTCGACCACCTGACACTGGCTGCGCTGCGCGCCTACCGCCGTACGCTCACGCACGAGGAGAGCAGGGTCTCGTACTGGCGTCGGCTGATCCAAGCGCGCTTGGACGTGCTCAGGGACGATGCCGGGCCGGCCGCCCTGGCGATGACCGACGTGGACAAGGTCGAACGACTTCGCGGCGTGCTCGCCGAGGCGAGGGTCGGGGAGTCACGACAGGCCCTGGTCTCCGTCGTGCCGATCGACGACATCCCCCCGTTGCCCGATCTAGAGGACCTTTGGTCACGCGAGCTGCGCCCCACCGACCCGGCGCACTGCGAGGCGATTCGTCGCGATCTCTCCTTTGCCGAGCTCCAGCTCTCGGCCTACCGCTCGGCGCTGCACGACCGCCTGGGTGCAGCGACCCAGGAGCTCATCGCGCGCTACCGCGAAGAACCAGCCCTGTGCCTGTCAGTCCTTCCATCCCGCTGAGGGCCATCCATTCGGCATGATGGGGGCGTGACAGACGATCCGTTGGCCGGGGCGCCGCTGTTTGCTGCCCTCGAGGACGAAGCCGCTGCTGCGCTGCGTGCGTCCATGACCAGAGTCCTCCTCGAGCGCGGCCGCGTCCTGTTTTCCGAGGGTGAGCCCGGAGACCGGCTCTACGTCGTCGTCGACGGCAAGATCAAGCTCGGGGCCAGCTCGAATGACGGCCGTGAGACGTTGCTTGCGGTTCTCGGTCCCGGTGAGATGTTTGGCGAGCTCTCGTTGTTCGACCCTGGGCCTCGTACGGCTACCGCGTCCGCCCTCACTGACACGGCCCTGCTCGGACTCGGTCACCACGACCTGACGCCATGGCTCACCGGTAGACCCGAGGTTGCCCTTTCCCTCCTGCGAGCCCTCGCCCAGCGACTCCGACGCACCAACGAGGCCATGGCAGATCTGGTGTTCTCCGACGTCCCCGGGCGGGTGGCCAAGGCGCTGCTCGATCTGGCGGCCCGCTTCGGCGTCACCCAGCCCGACGGTTCGGTGATGGTCACGCACGACCTGACTCAGGAGGAGCTTGCCCAGCTGGTCGGCGCCTCCAGGGAGACAGTCAACAAGGCCTTGGCCGACTTCCAGAATCGTGGTTGGGTGCGCCTCGAGCAACGCACAGTGACATTGGTGGAGTTCGACCGACTCAACCGCCGCGCGCACTGATCCAGCCGCAGCGATTCACTGGATCAGCTCTCGCTCTTCTCCAGGTAGAGCAACTGGGCTTCTACGCTGAGCTCGGCGGCCGGCCACAACGAGGTGTCGACGTCGGCGTAGACCCGCTCCACGACCTCACGTGCACCAATGGCGCCATCCAGCACCGCCTGTCTCACCTGCTCCAGCCGCTCGGCCCGGTGGGCTAGATAGCCCGCAATCACCCCGGCCGGATCCGGCAAGGCTGGGCCGTGCCCGGGCAGGACATAGGCGAGCTCGTAGGTCTCGGCGAGAACGGCCAACCGCTGCAACGAGTTCAAGTAGTCCGCCAGTCGACCGTCGGGATGCGCGACGAACGAGGTGCCTCGCCCGAGCACGGTGTCGCCGGTGAGGACAGCAGCGTCGGCCACCAGGTGGAAGGACAACGAGTCAGCCGTATGACCGGGCGTGCCCACCACGCGCACCTCGAGCTCACCGACGTGGACTCGGTCACCCTCCGAAAGCCCCTCGGAGCCCAGGCGATGGGCTGGATCCAAGGCTCGGACGGGAATCCGACCAGCCAGCTCAGCCAGCCTCCCGGCCCCCTCGGCGTGGTCGGCATGGCCATGCGTGAGCAGGATGACCTCGGGTCGAGCCTCGACGCGCTCGAGTGCTGCCAGGACCGCCCGGTGGTGCTCCGGCAGATCCGGGCCGGGATCCACCACCACGGCACGAGGCCCGTCGGCCTCGACGAGCAGCCAGGTGTTGGTCCCGTCCAGGGTCATCGGGCCTGGGTTTGGCGCCAGCACGCAGCACGAGCGGGGTGTGACCTGTCCGCCCGTCCATCCGCTCGGTGCGATCGATGGATCGTTCACCGGCGCAGCTCGCGGCCGTCCGGGAGGATCACCCGATATCCCTCCGGATCGCGGATGAGCTGTGGCACAACCGGTTCCAGGTCGCGGCCCGTCGCTGCGACGTACACCGCAGCAACATCGGTGCATGCACCAATCTCCTGCAGGGTCACCCAGGTGGGCGGCCAAAGGGTGATGTCTCCAGACCGACCGGCCGCCAAGGCGTCAGCTGGGGACCACCAGCCCGACGTGTCCATCTCGGTGCCGAGACCGACGGGGTCTGCCGCCGCGGGAAGCCCAGCCACGAAGAATCGGGTGTCATAGCGCCGAGGCTCCCCTTCCGGGGTGATCCAGCGCGCCCAGGGACGCACGGCCGACGGTTCGAGGCCGACGCCGGTCTCCTCGATCACCTCACGGACCGCGGTGGCTACCAAGTCCTCGTCGGCCGGGTCGACGGCTCCGCCGGGGAAGACATGCACCCCGGCGGCGAACGCCATGCCCGGAGAACGACGTTGCAGATAGACCTCGAGCCCTTGGGCGGTGTCACGGAGCAGCACAACGGTTGCTGCATCCCGGACTGGCGCTGCCGGGACAGTCATGGGATCGATCGTACGGCTCCGTCTGGACCCGTCAGGGCCCAGCCTTCGGTCATGATCACCCGCGCTGCCTCGCCGCAGCGCGGATTGACGATCAGCCAGGTTGCCGAGCAGACCGGCTTGTCAGTGCGCAACATCCGGGCCTACCAAGGCCGGGGGCTGCTTCAGCGCCCCGAGCTGCGTGGCCGCGTGGGCTACTACGGGGTCGAGCACCTCGAACCGATCGCACTCATCCAGCGCTTTCACGCGCAGGGCTTCAACTTGCAGTCCATCGTCACCCTGGTGGAAGGGGGAGCCGTTCCTCGCCGAGATCGAGGACCTCCGACGCGACCTGCAGCAAGGCGCCAACGCGGGCTGGGTGCCGATGTCCGAGGAAGGCATCCAGCTGTTGGAGGAGGGGGCGCCCGGTTGCCTCGCGCAGCTGCAGAAGGTCGGCACGATCCGAGTCGCCGACGACGGGGCGCTGCTGACGCACCAGACCCTTGTTCGAGGCCGGCTGGGAGCTCAACCGCCTGGGCGTCGACCCGGCGACGATCATCGAGCTGGTGCTGTCGATGCCCCGCGTCATCGCCAAGGTGGCCGACATCTACGTCACGTTGATTCGTGACAAGACCGAGCAGGCGATGGCGAACCCGAAGAACCCCGCCAACGTCCAAGCCATGCGAGATTCCTTCGAACAACTGACGCCGCCGGCGGTGGCCATGATGACCAAACTGTTCGAAGTGGTGCTCCGCAAGCAAGCACCGGTCGCGTTCGAGCAGGCGGTCAGGAGTGCGGCCGCGCCGAGCTGAGAGCGACTCGCTAGCTGACCTCGACGACGATCTCGACCTCGACTGGCGCGTCGAGTGGGAGCACGGCGACCCCGACGGCCGATCGGGCATGGCTCCCGGCATCGCCGAACGCCAGACCAAGCAACTCACTGGCCCCGTTGATGACGCCGGGCTGCCCCGTGAACGACGAATCGGAGGCCACGAACCCGACAACCTTGACGACCCGCTTCACCTGGGACAGCTCGCCGACCAGCGAACGTACGGCCGCGATCGCGTTGAGCGCGCAGATCTCGGCTAGCTCCTTGGCGCGCTCGGGCGTGATCTCCGAGCCGACCTTGCCGACCTCAGCCAACGATCCCTCGACCATGGGCAGCTGTCCGGAGGTGTAGACGTAGGACCCGGTGCGGACGGCCGGCACGTAGGCGGCCACGGGCCTCGCCACGTCAGGCAGCGTGTGACCGGCCGCGCTGAGTCGTTCCTCGGGAGTAGCCACGGTTGTCTCCGCTCAGCTCAGGATGCACTCGGGATGGGCCGCTTGAGATAGGCGACGAGCTGCTCGGGATTTGGTCCGGGCACCACCTGGACCAGCTCCCAACCATCCGAGCCCCAGGTGTCGAGGATCTGCTTGGTGGCGTGCACCAGCAAGGGGACGGTCGCGTATTCCCAGGTCGTCATGCCCGCACCCTAGCCGCCGCGTCAGCCATCCTGCCTCTCCCCGCGACCCCTCGACCCGACGTGAGTCGAGCCGGTCTGAGGTGAGCCGCCTAGGGTTGAGCCATGGGCGACTGGGACGGCGTCAGCCTGCACATCGTCACTGGCAAGGGTGGGACGGGCAAAACAACGGTCGCCGCAGCACTGGCCTTGGCGCTGGCATCCGGCGGGCGCAAGACCTTGATCGTCGAGATCGAGGGCCGCCAGGGTGTGGCCCGACTGTTCGACACCGACCCGCTGCCATACGAAGAGCGCAAGGTGGCCGTCGCCCCGGGAGGCGGGGACGTCTACGCGCTGGCCGTCGACACCGAGGCGGCGCTGCTGGAATACCTCGAGATGTACTACAAGATGGGTCGCGCCGGTCGGCTGCTCAAGAAGATCGGTGCGGTCGACTTCGCGACCACGGTCGCGCCCGGTCTGCGAGATGTGCTGCTCACCGGCAAGGTCTACGAGGCGGTCGGCCGACGCCGATCGGGCCGCCGGGAGTACGACGCCGTGATCCTGGACGGGCCCCCCACAGGTCGGATCACCCGGTTTCTCAACGTGAACACCGAGGTCGCCGGGCTGGCCCGCACAGGTCCGTTGCGAACTCAGGCCGATTCGATCATGGGTCTGCTCACATCGAAGCGGACCGCGGTGCACCTCGTGAGCCTGCTCGAGGAGATGCCCGTGCAGGAGACCATCGACGGAGTGGCAGAACTGACCGCCGCCGGTCTACCCGTGGGAGGCATCGTGGTCAACATGATGCGTCAACCCCCGCTTCGCCCCGCGCAGCTGAGCGCCGTCGCCAAGGGCAAGGTCGACACGGCCGAGGTTGCCGGCGGCTTGGCGTCTGCCGGCCTTCCGGACGGACCGGGAGAAGTTGCTGCATTGCTGGACGAGGGCGCCGATCTGGCTGCGCGGGTGGCCTTGGAGAAGCGCGAACGACGCAAGCTGAGTGCGCTGGCCCTGCCCACCTACGAGCTCCCGCTGCTCCCCGACGACATGGATCTTGCTGGGCTCTACGACCTCGGACTGGCGCTGAGCGACCAGGGTGCAACGTGAGTCGCCTCGTGCCGTTCCCTGGCCATCCGAGTCCTCCCTACCTCGACGTCGACGCCCTCATCGACGATCCGGCGACGCGCACCATCGTGTGCTGCGGCTCAGGTGGTGTCGGCAAGACCACGACTGCGGCCGCCATCGCCTTGCGCGCTGCGGAGCGCGGACGTTCGGTGGTCGTCCTCACCATTGATCCGGCGAGACGCTTGGCTCAGGCGATGGGCTTGTCCGAGCTCGGCTACGAGCCGCACGCCGTCCGCGGTGTCGACGCGAGCTCGTCGGGGTCCCTCGACGCGATGATGCTGGACATGAAACGGACCTTCGACGAGATCGTTTGTGCGCACACTGACGCCGAACGCGCTGAAGCTATCCTGGCCAACCCGTTCTACCAGTCCCTGTCCTCGTCGTTCTCCGGCACCCAGGAATACATGGCCATGGAGAAGCTCGGGCAGCTACGCGCTCAGGCTGATCAGGACGATCGTTGGGATCTCATCGTCGTCGACACGCCGCCCTCACGGTCCGCCCTGGACTTCCTGGACGCCCCGCAGCGGTTGGGGTCGTTCCTGGATGGTCGGTTCATCCGCATCCTGCTCGCTCCCGCCAAGGTCGGCGGACGCGCCTACCTGCGGGCCTTCGGAGCCGGGCTCGGCGCAGTTACGTCCGTGTTGACGCGAGTGATCGGGGCCCAGATCCTCAAAGACCTGCAGACCTTCGTGGCAGCACTCGACTCCACGTTCGGGAGTTTCCGCGAGCGTGCGGATGAGACGTACGCGCTGCTCAAGGCTCCGGGGACCGCCTTCCTCGTCGTGGCGGCACCAGAGCCGGACGCCTTGCGCGAGGCGTCGTACTTCGTCGAGCGGCTGGCGGCAGACGGCATGCCGCTCGCCGGCCTCGTGGTGAATCGCGTTCACACTCCGCGTTCTCGCTTGACCGCGCCGCAAGCCCGAGCCGGGGCTGAACGGCTCACGGAAGCAGGCGAGCATGCGCTGACGGCGGGGTTGCTGACCATCCATGCCGACCTGGCGACCCGCTCGACGAACGAACGACGGCTAGTGGCCCGATTCGCCGCCGCACACCCCCTCGTGCCACAGGTGGCCGCCCCGGCCCAGTCGGTCGACATCCACGACTTGCCCGGTTTGCGGGGCATTGCCGAAGCGTTGGCAGCTCGCTGAGCGCCTAGGCCCCCACCGAACAATCGATCGACGTGAGGGATCCTTCGTAGTCGTCACGCGCGGTCTCGAGCAGCCGCCGCCAGGACGTGACGTGTGGTCGGCGGCGCAGCAGGGCTCTGCGCTCGCGCTCGGTCATGCCTCCCCACACGCCGAACTCGACTCGATGGTCGAGCGCATCGGCCAAGCACTCGGTGCGGACCGGGCAGCCGCTGCAGACGGCTTTGGCGCGATTCTGCGCCGCCCCCTGAACGAACAGCTCGTCCGGGTCAGCGGCCTTGCAGGCCGCTCGCGCGCTCCAGTCTGCTTCCCACATGTTGCGGAAGGTACGGAAGTTGATGGTGCGCACGACAGGCCCGAACGGCCGATTGTGTCGTAGTCATTAATGACTATGGACACCGCCACACTCGCCACATTCGTCACATGAGTCACACCCGTGAACTGAAGGTTCGACCAGGATTGCCGGCCTGCGGCGACCGTCCGATCAGGGCGAAACTACGCGGGTCACGTACTCTCGGTCCATGTCCGCGGTGTCCAAAACGAGCTCCACGCTCTCGCGGATGGCGCTGTTCGTGGCGGTCAGCATGGTGTCCGGAGTGCTGGTAGCCGGTCTGATGCTGCCCGTCGTCGGTTCGGTGGGTCTCGCGGCCCGGGCGGCCTCGGACGGCTTCCAGGAGATTCCCGACGTCCTTCAGCCACCGGCCCTGCCCGAGCAGTCGGTCCTGCTGGCCGCCGACGGCTCGCGCCTGGCGACCTTCTACAGCGAGAACCGCATCGTCGTGGGGATCGACAAGATCAACCCGTTGCTGCAACAGGCAGTCGTGGCCGTCGAGGACGCCCGGTTCTACGAGCACAACGGGGTCGACCTTCGGGGCACCCTTCGCGCCCTGGCCGCCAACAGGAAGTCCGGGGAGATCCAGCAGGGCGGTTCCACGCTGACCATGCAATACGTGAAGAACGTGCTCGTGACCGCCGCTACCACCGACGAGGAGCTCGCGGCTGCGCGCGAGGACAGTGTGAGCCGCAAGCTCAACGAGTGGCGGCTCGCCATCGGCTTGGAGAAGCGCTGGTCCAAGCAGCAGATCCTGGAGGGTTACCTCAACATCGCCTATTTTGGCGCAGGCACGTACGGCGCCGAAGCCGCCTCGCGGCGCTACTTCTCCAGGCACGCGGCCAACCTCGACCTTCCCCAGGCGGCCCTGTTGGCAGGGATCGTGCAACAACCAGTCGCGTTCGACCCCTTGCGCAACCCCAAGAACGCGCGCGACCGGCGCAACGTCGTGCTGCAGCGCATGCTCGACCAGGGCTACATCACGCCTGCGGAATACACGGCCGCAGTTGCGACGTCCATCAAGTCCTCGCTGAAGCCCAAGGACCTGCGCAACGGCTGCTCCTCGACGTATGCGCCGTACTTCTGCGACTACGTCTACCAAGTCATTCTCAATGATCCGGTCTTCGGCGAGACCCCTGACGACCGCGATGCCTTGCTCAAGCGCGGCGGACTCGTCATCCACACGACGTTGGTTCCCAAGACACAGAAGGCCACTCAGAAGGCCGTGGACGCTGCGATCCCGCGCAAGGATCCGAGCAAGAAGGTGGCCACCGCCGTCTTCGTGCAGCCCGGCACGGGTGATATTCAAGCGATGGCCGAGAACCGCAACTACGGGTTCAGCAAGAAGCTGGGCATCACCTCGATCAACTATGCGGTCGACGCGAAGTACAACGGCTCTGTTGGCCTCCAGGCCGGCTCAACGTTCAAGGCCTTCACGCTCACGGCCGCGCTGGAGGCCGGCATCCCGGTCAACGAGCGGATCAATGCTTCCAACCCCAAGGTCTTCCCAGCCGGGAGCTTCTCCAACTGCAAGACTGGGGCACCTTTCCCGGAATACATCGGCCACAACTCCACGAGCAGCGGCACGATGGACATGCGGCAGGCCACGGCTTACTCCGTCAACACCTATTTCGTCGAGCTCGAGCGGCGGGCCGGGCTGTGCGAGACCGCAGCGGCTGCCCGGGCACTGGGCGTGCGCAGCGCTCTCGGCAAGAAGATCGACCCCGTGCCAACGTTCACCCTGGGGACCTCGAGCGTCTCCCCGCTGACCATGGCCGAGGCCTACGCAACGCTGGCGGCGAGCGGGCTGCGCTGCGACTCGCGCGCTATCACCTCGATCACCACCCGAGAGGGCACCGAGCTCCCCGTCCCGGCCAGACGGTGCAAGCAAGCCATCGACAGCGGCGTGGCCGACGGGGTGAGCAGTCTCCTCGCGGGGGTCATCGACGGGAGCATCCCAGGTCGCACCGGCCAGGCCATGAGCCTGGGGCGACCGGCCGCCGGGAAGACCGGGACCACCGAGGAGAACGCGACCGTCTGGTTCTGCGGATACACGCCCGACCTGGCTGGCGTCGTCGCGGTGGTGGACCAGCGCAGCGGAGTCGCTCACCCGCTGCGGAATGTCACGATCAACGGCCGGTTCTATCCGGTTGTGTACGGCGGCCAGTTCGCCGGGCCGATCTGGAAGCGGATCATGCTCGCTGCGTTGAAGAAGGTGCCGCCCACGCCATTCCCGGCGATCGATCCATCCGTGGTCAAGGGAGTCACGGTCCGCATCCCCAGCCTGGTCGGCCTTGACCCCGACAACGCCGTGGCACAGCTGCAGTCGTTGGGGCTGAGCCCGCGGATCGACGCGAAGCCCGTGGAGTCCGGCCTCCCAGAGGGCACCGTCGCCTATACCAACCCCGGCGCGGGCAGCTCGGTGAGCTCGGGACGCGAAGTCGTCATCTACGTCAGCTCGGGCGTGCCACCGCCACCCAAGCCGGAGAAGTCGCCCAAGCCCGACAAGTCACCGACCGACGGCCCGACCGCCAGTCCCAAGCCCGACCCCACGGGATCACCCAGCCCGTGACGGGTTGCCGAGGAGATCTGAACCATGCGAGCTGCCGTCCACCGCAGGTATGGCCCGCCGGAGGTGTTGTCGGTCGAGGACGTGCCTCGTCCGGTCCCGGCCCCCGACGAGCTGCTCGTCAAGGTCAACGCGAGCACCGTGAACCGCACCGACTGTGGCTTCCGCTCGGCAACCCCGGCCTTCGTCCGTGCGTTCAGCGGGCTACGGAAACCCAAGCAGCCGATCCTCGGCAGTGAGTTCGCAGGGACGGTGGAGCAGGTCGGCTCCACGGTGAGTGCCTTCTCGGTCGGGGACCGCGTCTTCGGAGTGAACGCCGACAGGTTCGGGGCAAATGCGGAGTACGTCTGCGTGCGAGAAACCGCTCCGATCGCGCGGACCCCGGAGTGCCTGAGCGACGTCGAGGCGGCGTCGATGAGTGATGGCTTCGTCCTGGCGTTCACGTGCCTGACCTGGGGCAAGGTCGGCAAGGGTCAGCGAGTCCTCATCTATGGAACGTCGGGTTCGATTGGATCCGCGAGCGTTCAACTGGCCAAACACCTCGGCGCCGAGGTGACGGCGGTTTGCCCGACCCATGCTGTCGAAACCGTGGGCTCACTCGGACCCGACCACGTCATCGACTACCAGCGCGAAGACTTCACCGCCAAGAAGGACGCCTACGACATCGTGCTCGACGCTGTTGGCAAGAGCACCTACGGCAGGTGCAAGGACTCGTTGGTTGACACCGGGAAGTTCCTGTCGACGGACCTCGGAGTGAAGTACCAGAACGTCGGGCTAGCCCTGACCACCCGCTTTGCCGGAAAGCGGGTGATGATTCCGCTGCCGCGCTATCGGCAGGACAAGATCCTCGCGCTGAAGGAGCTGGTCGAGCAGGGCGCCTTCCGGGCGTTGATCGACCGTGCCTACCCCCTCGAGGACGTGGTTGAGGCCACCCGATACGTCGAGACCGAACAGAAGATCGGGAATGTTGTGCTGACCATCGGGGACGCGACGAACACCTAGTCGGTCATCCCCAGCTGGCTGCGTACCTCCGCTGCAACCCGACCGCCCTCCGCGCGGCCACTGATCGTTGGTTGCACGAGCTTCATCACCGACCCCATCGCTCGTGGCCCCTCCGCCCCGGCAGCCACCGCCTCGGCAACAGCCGCGGCCACGATCGCGCTCAGCTCCTCGTCGCCCAGCTGTGCGGGGAGATAGCCAGCGAGCACGTCGCCCTCCGCCCGCTCGCGCTCGGCGAGTTCTGGTCGACCCCCGTCGCTGAACGCCTCGGCCGCCTCACGTCGCTTCTTCGCCTCCCGCCTCAGAACGCCGACGACCTCCTCGTCGGAGAGCGTGCGAGACGCTTTGCCGGCAACCTCCTCGTTGGTCACCGCCGTCATGGCCATGCGCAACGTCGAGGTACGGAGCTCGTCGCGGGCTCGCATGGCCGCGATCATGTCGTCACGAAGTCGCTGCTTCAGGTCGGAAGGCGGGTCGGAGGTCATGTCTGGGGTCATGCCGACATCCTCGCCGATGATCTTCGTCACAGGCATGCCGGGCGGCAGATGGGGGAGGATGACTCACCATGCGGTCATCTTCACTCATCGGCAGGGCGGTCACGGCAGGCGCATTGGTCGGGCTCGGATCCTTCGCCTACGCGGCGCTGTACGAGGTGCGCGCGTTTCGTCTCCGCCGGGTTACCGTGCCCGTGCTGCCTGCCGACGCGACGCCGATCCGGATCCTGCAGGTCACTGACCTTCACCTGACCCCGACTCAGCCGGCCAAGCGCGCCTGGGTGCACTCGCTGGCAGCTCTCCAGCCCGACCTCGTGATCAACACCGGAGACAACCTCGCCCACGTCGATGCGGTGCCCGAGGTGCTGGACGCGCTCGGTCCGCTGCTCGACCTTCCGGGCGCGTTCGTGCTGGGCTCCAACGACTACTACAGCCCGGTCCTCAAAAACCCGTTTCGCTACGTTGCAGGTGACACCGGTGGTACGGCGGGCCGCAGGATCGACCTCCCGTGGGGTGATCTCGTCTCGGGTCTGAGCGCTGGTGGCTGGTCGGACCTGACCAACGCCCGCGCCTCGATCAAGGTGGATGGCCTGAAGATTGCGCTGCGGGGAGTCGACGACCCGCACATCGATCGGGATGACTACTCAGCCGTGGCTGGGCCAGCCGCTGACGAGGACGCGGACCTCTCCCTTGGGGTGGTGCACGCTCCGTACCATCGGATCACCGACGCGATGGCCCTCGACGGTGTACCCCTGGTCCTTGCTGGACATACCCATGGCGGTCAGGTCTGCGTGCCGTTCTACGGCGCACTGGTGTCCAACTGCGACCTCGACCCGCGGCGGGCCAAGGGCCTTTCCCGGCACAGCGACGACACCTGGCTGCACGTGTCGGCCGGCGTCGGCACTTCGCCATATGCCCCGTTCCGCTTCGCGTGCCCCCCGGAAGCCACCCTGCTCACTCTCATCCCCGCCGGCTGAGGCCCCTGCCGAGTGGAAGTTGGGGGCGGGCCTGCCCGGCGGCTATCCTCAGCATGCTTCGGGGTGTGGCGCAGCTTGGTAGCGCGCTTCGTTCGGGACGAAGAGGTCGTGGGTTCAAATCCCGCCACCCCGACACAGTGAGTGGGGCCCCTGGTCTGCGGAGACGCGACCGGGGGCCTTCTCTTTCGCCGCAGAGTCTGGCACCCCGTCCGCGGCGACGTGCCCCCGAGCCGGGATATGAGACGAAGGCGCCTCCCGCTTGAGGCACGAGCCCAAAAATGAGTAGCACCATTGCCCACGCGCCGAATGGCAACGAACGGGGCAATCTGAGCGGTCCAATCGCCCCGTTCGCTGCCATTCGTCGAGTCACTTCGCCATTCACGACGCAGTCTTCGCGCAGAGTTCCCTCGCGCGAGTCCGGGTTCCATCGGGTCAAACCGCACCAGCCGACGAAGACGTCATCGGAGATTCGGTCAATCGCCAGCCGAGCGCCGCTGCCCTCGTCCTCGATCTGCCGGCACGCCGCGATGAAGCGGTCGGCGCGCGCGCGTTCGCTCCACGGTGGGGCGTCCCAGTAGCGCAGCACGGATGCGTCGCTCTGCAACGCGAAGAGCGCGCCAGCGTCCCGGGCGTTGAACGGTCGCAACCGCAAGCGGGCGGTGTGCAGCGCCGGGGTGGGCAGCGCCATGCGAGCCACACTGCCCACTCGGGAAGTGCCGCACCGGTCGCCGTTCTAGCTCGCTACCCACGTGTTCGTTTAGAGGGGTACGTACTCCTGCCTAGCCGCTCATTGAGCCACCAGCGACCCACCCGCGTTGCTTCTCGTCGTCGGACCCGAGCAGCCCAGTCGCCCCTGCGCATGCGATCCCCTCGATCTCGTGACTGGTGGGTCGACCGGCCGCAGACGTGACGGGCCCGGGCTCGGCCATTTCTGGACGCTTCAGGAACCTTCGATCGCGGTCGAAGATCACTAGGACAACTGCCGTACGACTGCCGGGGGGTCAACCGCGGTGAGCCTCACCTCGCCCACCGACGTCGAATCGCGCCCGGCCGCTGACACGGGTGGGATTGCGACCCTGGTGTCACGCCAGCTCGTCGACAACGTCCAGCTGGTGGTGCGGGGCCGCGAGCGAAGCGTCCATCTGATCGCTGCCGCGATGCTGTCCGGTGGGCACGTGCTGCTCGAGGACGTTCCCGGCAGCGGTAAGACCACCCTGGCCCGCGCCTTCGCTGCTTCGGTGGGTGGCAGCTTCGGTCGCATCCAAGGGACTCCTGACCTGATGCCCGCCGACATCACCGGATCGAGCATGTGGATCCCCACCGACCAGGCCTTCACGTTCGTCCCCGGCCCGGTCTTCGCCCACGTCGTTCTGGTCGACGAGATCAACCGGACGCCGCCGCGTACGCAAGCCGCCTTCCTCGAGGTCATGGACGAGGCAGCGGTCACCGTGGACGGGCGCCGTCACCCTGTCCCTGACCCGTTCTTCGTCCTAGCAACGCAAAACCCGCTGGAGCAGCACGGCACCTATCCCCTGCCCGAAGGCCAGCTAGACCGCTTCGCCCTGCGTCTGCGGCTGGGTCAGCTCGACCTCGCGTCAGAGACTCGCGTCGTCCGCGAACAGCTGGCCCATCCAACGGTGGACGATCTGGGAGCGGTCACAACAGCCCGCGAGCTCCGAGCGGCACTGCACGAGGTCCGAAGCCTGCACGTCGCCGAACCAGTGCTCGACTACGCCGTGGAGGTCACCCGGGCCACCCGCGCCGACCCCCGCGTCCATCTCGGAGCGAGCTCGCGAGCCGCGATCGCTCTGGTGCGCGTGGCCCAGGCATGGGCGGTCGGACAGCGACGTCACTACGTCGTCCCCGATGACATCAAAGCGGTGGCCACGGCCGTGCTGGCCCATCGCTTGATGATGCAGCCGGCGCACCTGGAGCAGGACGAGCAGGTCGTCGGGGACTGCCTGCAACGGGTGGCCGTTCCCGTCGGTCGGTGACCGACCGATGACGGCGCCGGCCACGGTGCGAACCGAGTCGCCGGTCTCAGCTCCGCGTCACCACTTCACCCGCTATGCCTGGATACCGGTCGGCCTCGCCGTCGCATTCGAAGCCCTCGCATGGCTCACCGGCGACATCTGGCTGCATGTGCTCGCCGCACTCAGCGCAGCTGTCCTCATCGCCGCATTCTTGGAGAACCCACGCATCAGCGGGCTCACTCTCGAGGTCGAGCACCCCCGATCGACGACCGTGGGAGAGACCTCGATTCACCGCTTCACGGTACGCAACACGGGACGACGTACGACATCGACAGGACATCTACGCGACCACACCCACGGTCTCGAGGACCTGTCGATCCTGTTGCCGCGCTTGGCTCCTGGTGCCAGCACCAGCATCGACGTTCCACGCTCCGGCACGGCTCGTGGGGTCACTCCAGGTCATATCGTGCTGGTGAGCAGCTCGGCACCGTACGGGCTTCGGCTCGTGACCTGCGCGGTGCAGCTGAGGGCGGCCGTCATCGTCCGGCCATCGCTGGTGCCCGTGCCCGTCATCCGCCCGGTGGAACGCGAGCTCGACGAAGACTCGGGCCGCATCCAGCTGCGACGCGACGGTCCCACCGTTCGCGGATTGCGCGAGTGGCGCAGCGGAGACGACGCGCGGGCGGTCCACTGGCGTGCGAGCGCCCGGCGAGGCCAGCTCGTCGTCCTCGAGCGCGAAGCACCAAGACGTCCTACTCTCACGCTGCTGGCCATCACCGGCGCCAACCCGGAGCTGTGGGAGCACTCGGTCTCGGTGCTCGCCTCCGTGGCGTTACAGGGGATCCGGGCTGGGCTCGAGGTGAGCTTGTTCGCCGCGCAGGACGAGCACGACTCACTCATGGAACCCTCCATCGACGCCGTTCTGGACGGTTGCGCAGCGCTGGCGCCGGCTGGCTGGCCATCGGCTGATCTCCTCGAGCGTGCCGCGTCCACCGCTGGTCCTGGAGGACGTATCCACGTGGTTGCCCACGGCATGGATCCCTCGGCCTGGCGGGAGCTGAGTGCCCGCCTCGCGGCGTACGGCGTGTCGGTGGTCGATGTTGCGAACCTGCGGACGCCCCGCCGATGACACAGACTTCAGCGGACCATCGGTGCATCACTCCGGCGCGGGAGCCGCAACGACTGCCGGACGGCGTCGGCCTCGACGCGGGTGACGATCACCTGCTTCGGGCGCTCGTTGTCACCGCGACCGGATGCGGGGTGCTGGGCCTGGCGGTGTCCGGTCTGCTCTCCTCAGAAGGAGCGTTCTGGGGGCTCGCAGCCGTAGTCACCGCAGCCCTGCTTGCGTGGAGATGGCAGGGAGTCACCGGGCAGACGGTGCGCAAGGCGGCGAGCTTCGCAATCTTGTTGATCATCGCCGCTGCCCTCTTGGTGGGCCACGGACTGCAGCTCGAAGGGCTTCCTTCCACCTTGGCCAAGACGTTGCTGGGGCTGTGCGTGGCGCACACCTTGGTGCACGACAAGGAGCGCGATCTCGCGGTCGGCCTGCTGGTAGGGGCGATGATGCTCGTGCTGTCAGCGGGCACCGCCGTCGACCGGACCATGGCCGTGCCCTTGCTCGCCGGATGGGCAGCCGTTCTGGGGTGCATCGTCGTGCTCCACCGAAATCATCAGGTACGGGCTGCGCACCTGATGGCCCCGCCGTCGAGGACAGCCCTCGCTCCTCGCCATTTCGGCACCGTCGCGCGCGCCATTGCGGCCGTCGCCATCACTGGGATGCTGCTGCTGCTGCTCGCCCCGCTTCCCAACGGCTCCTCCCTGCGAGACCGACTGGCGGCCAGCGCCCTCCCCCCGAGCGGCCAACCGACGGTGGACGGCCGCAGCGTCGGCTTCTACTCCAACGGCCTTCTTGACCTGCGGGTCCGTGGCGACCTCCCGGAAGGCCCGGTGGCCTTCGTCGCCGGGGACGCGCCGGAGCTATGGCGAGGCACGGTCTACGACACCTACGACGGCACCACGTGGCAGGCAACTCCAGCAACCGGGATGGGTAGCTTCAGCCAGTTGCCGCAAGGGGTTGTGCTCCCACCACCGCCCGCCGACGGATCCAAGACCGAGCCGCCGTCGGAGACGTACTCCGTGGCCGTCACAGACCGCTGGGACCACGTCATCCTGGCCCCTGGCCGGGTGGCCACGATCCGAGCCGACAGCCCGGTCCTCGATGGGGTCGGCATGCTGGTGCTTGCTGGTGATCCTGGGCCCGTGAACCTGGACGGGGACGGTGGATCACTGGCGCCGGCCTACGCGGCGGGAGTTGTTCCGATCCCCGACGTCCATCAGATTCGCGACACTTCGGCCGGTGGACAGGACGCCGGACCAAGTTCGTTGTGGATGACGTTGCCGCCCAGCGTCCCCGCGCGCGTCCTGGACCTCGGACGGTCGCTGACCGCGGGAGCTCCTGACCAGGCTGCAGCCATTGCCACGGTCGAGTCCTTCGTTCGCAGCAGCGCGAGGTACACCCTCGACTCGCCGGTTCCCAAGGCGGGGGAGGACGCTGTCGACGACTTCCTGTTCGTCTCACACCTGGGCTTCTGCGAGCAGTTCGCGAGCGCGGAGGTCGTCCTGCTCCGGGCCGGTGGCATCCCTGCCCGACTCGTGACCGGGTTCGCCTCGACGCCTTCGACTGAACCGAGCCGTCCGCTGCGCGGTGACGAGGCTCATGCCTGGGTCGAGGCATACGTGTCAGGTGTCGGCTGGGTCTCCTCCGACCCCACGGCGGGCGCAGAGCTCGCCTCCGAGTTTCAGTCATCCGGCACAAGCCTTCGGCAGCGCCTAGGTGATCTGTTGTCCAGCACCTACGGCCGCGTCGGAATCGCCTCGGTCATCCTGATCGTCCTGATCCTGTGGTTGGCCGTTCGCACGATCCGCCGGCGGGTGATCGTGAAGCAGCCGAGGTTTGCGTCTGCACGCCCGCGGGCTGGTGAGCCCGATCCGCTCCCGGCGTTCCGGCGCCTCGAGGACGCCTTGGTCGGAGCCCGGGCCGCGAGGTCACCCGACGAGACGGTCGATGAGCTCGCCGCGCGGATCACGACTCCGTCCAGCGATCGCAGCGCTTTCGCTGCTGTCGATGACGCCTCTTACGCCCCGAGCCCACCGGACCCAAGGACCGCCGATGCGGCCGCGGCAAGCATCGACAGCCTCGCCGACCAGATCCGCCGAACCTCCCGCCCCACCCAACCCCGCCCACCCCGCTGAGGGTGACGTCAGCCGCGGGCCATCGCATCGACGCACACGGTGATAGCCAGCATCAAGGCGACGTCCGCTCCGTCGACGACCTCGACACCATAGGTGTCACGGATCCGAAACCACTTCTTGGAGACAGTCGCCACCGTGTCGCCATCTCGTTCGATCTTGTACTCGTGGTCGAGGATGTTTCCATGAGCCTTGATGTTCTCGGCGCCGTCGACATCGATGACGTAGTGGTCGCGGATCCCGATCAGCCTCTTGTGGACGGTGGCCTTGAAGTCGCCCCGCTCGATGGTCATCTTGTCGCGGACGCTGAGCTTCTTCTCCTGGATCTTGGCCAACTCGACGCCATGATCATCCTTGAGCAGGAACGTCTGGCGTAGGCGTACTGCCAAGCCATCGACCTTGAAGACCCGCTCTCCGTCCGCGTTCTCGATCCAGTAGTCGTCGCCGATGGCGAACATCTTCTCGCGCATCTGGAAGTGCTGAGCACCTGACGAGCCACGCCGCAATCCCATACCCGCCAGCCTAGTCGCGCCGCCGGTCATCGCGGCTCGCACTGGCACAGGCAGAGGGAACTCTCAGCCACCCGCGAGGAGCGCCGCCAGCCGTGCTTCGGGTTCCTCGGCGCCGACGACTTCGACGATCTTGGTACGGCTGCCCGCTCCCGACCGGAGCCGAATGTCTCGTCGTCGTACGCCGAAGGCTCGCGCCACAGCGACCAGAGCCGCCTCGGTTGCGGCGCCATCCACCGCGCGAGCACTCACCCGCACGACCAGCGCCCCGTCATAGTCCCCGCCGACGAGTGGGCGGGCCGAGCCGGGACGAACCCGCACGGCGAATCGCATGAGGGCAGGTCAGTCCGTCGCGCGGTGCGCCGCGACGAGCTCGGCGATCTGCACGGCGTTCAGCGCCGCACCCTTGCGAAGGTTGTCACCGCTGACGAACAGCGCCAGCCCCCGCCCGTCTGGCACGCCCGGATCCTGACGGATACGCCCGACGAGGCTGGGGTCCCGACCAGCAGCGAGCAGCGGAGTGGGTACGGCACTGAGCTCGACGCCCGGAGCGGCGGCGAGCAGCTCGGTGGCTCGGGCCACCGACAACGGACTGGCGAACTCGACGTTGAGCGACAACGAGTGACCGGTGAACACCGGAACCCGAACACATGTGCCGGACACGAGCAGGTCAGGGATGTCGAGGATCTTGCGGGCCTCGTTGCGGAGCTTCTGCTCTTCGTCGGTCTCAAAGCTGCCGTCGTCCACGACCGAGCCGGCGAGCGGCAACACGTTGAATGCGATCGGAGCGACGTACTTCTGCGGCGTCGGGAACTGCACGGATGAACCGTCGTGCACCAGGTCGGCCGCTCGATCGACCACCTGCCGCACCTGCTTGTCGAGCTCGTCGACCCCTGACAAGCCGCTCCCTGAAACGGCTTGGTAGGTGCTCGCGACCAGCCGAACCAGACCGGCCTCGTCATGCAGCGGTTTGAGCACGGGCATCGCCGCCATCGTCGTGCAGTTGGGGTTGGCGATGATGCCCTTGCTCGCGAGACGTACGGCTCCGGGGTTGACCTCAGACACGATCAGCGGAACGTCGGGATCCATCCGCCAGGCGGAGGAGTTGTCGATGACGATGGCACCCGCAGCGGCGAAACGTGGTGCCAGCTCACGCGAACTCGCGCCACCCGCGGAGAACAACGCGATGTCGATGCCCTCGACGTCCGCATCTGCAGCGACCTCGACGGGAATGTCGTTGCCACGCCATGGCAAAGTCGTCCCATTCGAACGGGCGGACGCGAAGTAGCGCATCGAAGCGACCGGGAAGCCACGTTCCTCGAGCAAGCGCCGCATGACGGCGCCCACCTGCCCCGTCGCACCGACAACTGCGACGTTGAGACCAGTCATCGGCCGGTGCCGCCGTAGACGACGGCCTCGCCCTGCTCGACGTCGAGACCGAAGGCCGAATGGACGGCTCGCACCGCGGCGTCGACGTCGTCCTCGCGCGTTACCACCGAGATGCGGATCTCCGACGTCGAGATCATCTCCACGTTGACACCCGCGTCGGCCAGTGCCGCGAAGAACGTTGCCGAAACCCCGGGGTGGCTGCGCATGGCCGCGCCGACGAGCGACACCTTGCCGATCTGGTCGTCGTAGAGGAGCTGCTCGAAGCCGACTTCATCCTGGATCCGGCGCAGGGCTGCGGTCGCACGGGCGCCGTCCGCGGTGGGCAAGGTAAAGGTGATGTCGGTGCGCCCGGTCGTGGCAGCGGAGATGTTCTGCACGATCATGTCGATGTTGACCTCCGCGTCGGCCACTGCACGAAAGATCGCTGCGGCCTCTCCGGGCTTGTCCGGGACACCGACAACGGTGACCTTGGCCTCGCTGCGGTCATGCGCGACACCCGAGATGATCGCGTGCTCCATGTCG
This sequence comes from uncultured Actinomycetota bacterium, assembly GCA_963819985.1. Taxonomy (GTDB): domain Bacteria; phylum Actinomycetota; class Actinomycetes; order DATJPE01; family DATJPE01; genus JANPBY01. The sequence goes on from CAWFYH010000005.1 coordinate 557,552, forward strand.
TCCCTCTCATCGGTGATCCAGGTGCCCTCTCGCTGGCTGAACGAGGAACGCACATGAATCGGCATCTCGGAGCGCCGCGCATACTCCACGCAGCGCAGGTGCAGCACCTTGGCGCCGGCGGCAGCCAGCTCGAGCATCTCCTCATACGAGATCCGGTCGAGGCGACGCGCCGTCGACACGATCCGGGGATCCGCCGAGAAGACGCCGTCGACATCTGTATAGATCTCGCAGGCCTCCGCGCCGAGCGCAACTGCCAGCGCCACGGCCGTGGTGTCAGACCCGCCCCGCCCTAGCGTCGTGATGTCCTTGGTGTCCTGGCTGACCCCCTGGAAGCCCGCGACGATCGCAACCGCACCGTCATCGAGCGCACCACGGATCCGCCCCGGCGTCACATCGATGATCCGTGCCCGGCCGTGCGCTGAGTCCGTGATCATCCCGGCTTGGCTGCCGGTGAACGAGCGCGCCTCATGCCCGAGATCGGCGATCGCCATCGCGAGCAGAGCCATCGAGATGCGTTCACCGGCGGTGAGCAGCATGTCGAGCTCACGCGGGTGCGGCTGCGGGGTGACCTGGTGGACGAGGTCGATGAGGTCGTCGGTGCTGTCGCCCATGGCGGAGACGACGACGGCGACCTCGTAGCCGTACTTCTTGGTCTCGACGATACGCCGAGCGACCCGCTTGATGCCCTCGGCATCTGCCACGGAGGAGCCGCCGTACTTCTGCACGATCAACGGCACGACACGCACCTCCTGCCCGGGTTTGTCGAGATCTCGGCCAGGTGCCGATTGTACGGGCGTCGCCGGCTGGGCTCGGGAACCTCCCAGGTTCTGGAAGCTGGGAACCGGGGAGTCCGACGCTCAATCCCGCAGCAGGGCGTCCGCCTCGGCTGCGATGGCGGTCTCCTCATCAGCGTCAAGGCGCTGGTGGCTGATCAGCGACAGCAGGGCGCGTTGGGCGGCCAGCGCGTGCTGGCCCCAGCTGGACAGATAGGAGAACTGCCACCACCACAGGGCCTCGGCCACTCGGCCGCCTTCGTAGTGCCGCAGACCGTGCGCGAGGTCGACCGCGATGTCGGCGACGTCGTCGCTGACCCGCCCGAGGTTGGGCTCACCGGGCAGGAGGGGGTCGAACACGAAGGCGTACTCGTCGATCCCTTCCAGCAGCTCGGCCAGACCCTCCCGGAGGGCATCCGGGTCAGGATCTGGTCCCGCGTCGGTCTCGTAGCGCTCTGCTGGGACGACGTCCTCCACCGCGGCCAGCATGGCTCCCGCCATCGAGATCTGGGCAAGCTGAACCACCAGGGCCGAGATCGCCGTGTCGGGGTCGTTCCCGTGGGCGATCTCGGCGGCACCGGCCAGGAAGGTCCGGGCGTGTGCCTCCACGTCACTGGCGAAGTCGACGAGGTCCTCGGGCATCAGCTCTCCTGTCACGGTTGTTAGCCGTCCACCCTGTCAGATCGAGGCCAGGAGGGAAGGGACCTCAGACATCGAGCAGGCGACGGCCCTCGAAAGCGCGACCAAGGGTGACCTCGTCGGCGTACTCCAGGTCGCCCCCGACCGGCAAGCCACTTGCCAGCCTGGTGACGCGCAGCCCCATCGGCTTCACCAGGCGCGCGAGGTAGGTGGCGGTCGCCTCGCCTTCGAGGTTGGGATCGGTCGCAAGGATGAGTTCGGTCACGGCACCGTCAGCGAGTCGGGTCATGAGCTCTCGGACGCGCAGGTCGTCAGGCCCAATGCCCTCGATCGGGCTGATCGCGCCGCCCAGCACGTGGTAGCGCCCCCGGAACTCCCGCGTCTTCTCGACAGCCACGACGTCCTTGGGTTCCTCGACCACGCAGATCACCGAATCGTCGCGGCGGGTGTCGAGGCAGATCCGACACTCCTCGGCCTCCGCGACGTTGCCGCAGGTGCGACAGAACCGCACCTTGTCCTTGACCTCGGTGAGTGCGTGGACCAGCCGCCGTACGTCCGCCGGGTCCGCTGCAAGCAGGTAGAAGGCGATCCGCTGGGCGCTCTTCGGTCCGACTCCGGGCAGCCGCCCGAGCTCATCGATCAGGTCCTGGACCGCGCCCTCATACACGCCGGCCAGCCTATGTCCACGCCGGGACACCAACGCGCAAGCCGACGGCGTGGGGAGGGAGGGGCGGGCCAAAGCAGTAGACGCGGGGGGAGCGAGGCACGACCATCGGATGATGTCGCCCGACCCCTCCCAACAGGCACTCGCGGGCTCGCACCTGTCGCCAGCGGCACCGGAGTTGATAGATCTCGGTCGACTCGTCCTGCGTCGTTGGCGGGTCGCCGACGTCGAGGCGCAGGACCGGCTCGTGGCGAGTTCGGTGATCCATCTGACACCGTTCATGGGATGGGCGCAGAACAGCGGTCCGGAGATGTCACGCGAGTTCCTGGAGCGCACCGAGCGCGAATGGGTCGCCCGCGAGTCCTTCCAGTACTCGATGAGGCTGCCCGGCGAAGCGACGATGGTGGGTTCCTGCGGGCTGATGGCCCGAATCGGGGAGGGCGCCTTGGAGATCGGCTACTGGGTGGCCGTGGATCAGGTGGGACGGGGCTTCGCAACGCTCTCCGCGGCCGGGTTGACCGACGTCGGCTTCAGCCTGGCTGGCATCGACCGGATCGAGATCCACCACGACCGGGCCAACGTCGTGAGCGAACGGGTACCTGCGCGGCTGGGATTCACCCGGCTGCGGGAGCAGGCAGTCGAGCCAACCTCGCCCGCGGAGACGGGTACGCACGTGATCTGGGCGATGTCACGCGAAACGTGGGCCGCTAGTCCCGGAGCCCTGCTGCTACGCGGGACCTAGGGACAACCCCTCGTCGCCTAGTGGTCGAAAGTTGGTTTCGCGCCGCCCGAATCTCGAAATATTCGTCCGCCTCCACGTCAGCCCGGGCCGAACTCGCCGATGACCTTCCCACCGAGTTCACGCGCGACCAGATCGGCTCCCGCCACGTCTGGGTCATCGGCGTCCTCGTCGTCATCGTCTGCCCGGTCGTCCTCGGGCCGGACGGTGGGAGTCGCCGGCGATACAGACGCTGGCTCGTGGACCGGCGCCGATCTCCCGTCCTCCGACGCGGCGCCATCAGGGTCGGACGGACCGTCAGGCGGCCCGCCGGCTGAGCCGGTTGACGCCGCGGACTCGTCCGCTGGTGAAGGGGCGTTCGGCTGGACAGAAGTCGGTGCCGTCGCAGCGGGCGACGGGCCAGCGGTGGCGACATTGGGGTCCAGCACGGCGTCGATTCGGCGATCGAGACCGAGTACGTCGATCAACGCCTGCCGCACGATCTCGTCATGACCACTGCCCGAGAACGCCCGCCGCTTGCCCTCGTTGGCAAAGGCAAGCACGAGGACTCGGTCATCGAGCGACGTCACCTGCACCTGCTCCATCAGCAGCATCCAGGTCACGCGGCGGCTTTGCTTCACCCGCTCGAGAACCTGGGGCCACAGCTGCCGGATGGCGTGGACATCGACGCCGGCCGGAGCCGATGGCGCCTCCGCCGACGCGCCGACCGACGGTGGCTCGGTCTCGGAGGAGATCGTCGCCCGCGCTGGCGCTTCCTCTTCGGTCGCCACTGGCGTGCCGACCGCCCGCGTCTGTGGCCCAGCCTTCTCCGTGTTCGCCGGTGCCGGTTCCGGCGAGGGCTGGGTCAGCGCGGCGTCCTTCACAGGCGTGGGGGAGGCGTCCTGGGGTTCGTCGCGTGGCGCAGCCCGTAGGTCCTGCGGTGGCGCCGACGCTCCCGGACCGACCATGTCGAGGCGACGTTCGAGTCGGTCCAACCGAGCGTGAGCGCCTCGTGCATCCTCCTCGACCCCGGGGAGCAGCACCCGTGCGCACACGATCTCCAACAACAGGCGCGGAGCCACCGCACCACGCATGTCGGCCAGCCCCGTGTTCACGACGTCCGCCGCCCGGGTCAGCTCCGCCGGTCCGAAACGAGCAGCCTGCAACCTCAGCCGCTCGAGCTTGTCGGCCGGGGCGCGGACGATCCCGTGATCGGCGGCGTCCGGGACGGACTCAAGAACGAGCAGGTCGCGCAGCCGCTCGAGCAGATCCTCGGCGAAGCGGCGAGGATCATGCCCCGTCTCGACCACGCGGTCGACGGCCCGGAACATCGCACCCGCATCGTGCGCCGCGAAGGCGTCGATGACGTCGTCGATGAGCGACTCCTCGCTGAAGCCGAGCAAGGACGCCGCCAACGCATAGGTGACCCCGTCCTCACCCGATCCGGCGATCAACTGGTCGAGCACCGACATGGAGTCACGGACGGAACCGCCACCGGCGCGGACGACGAGGGCCAGTGCGGCCTCGTCGATGGTCACCGCTTCGGCCTCGGCGATCCGACGCAGGTGCGCCTCGAGCGCACGAGGGGCGACCAGCCGGAACGGGTAGTGGTGGGTCCGCGAGCGGATGGTTTGAAGGACCTTCTCCGGCTCGGTCGTCGCGAAGACGAACTTCAGGTGCTCGGGCGGCTCCTCGACCAGCTTGAGCAAGGCGTTGAAGCCCTCCCGGCTGACCATGTGCGCCTCGTCGATGACATAGACCTTGAACCGGCTGGCCACCGGAGCGAAGAACGCCTTCTCGCGGAGGTCTCGAGCGTCATCGACGCCGCCGTGGCTCGCTGCGTCGATCTCGACGACATCGATGCTGCCGGGGCCGTTGGGAGCCAGCTCCACACAGGACCGGCAGGTGCCACACGGTTCTGGCGTGGGGCCTTGGTCGCAGTTGAGCGCGCGGGCCAGAATGCGAGCGCTGGACGTCTTTCCGCAGCCACGGGGGCCGCTGAACAGATAAGCGTGATGAACCCGGTTGCTGCGCAAGGCCTGCTGCAGGGGCTCGGTCACATGCTCCTGACCGACCACCTCCGCGAACGTGGCGGGGCGGTATTTCCGGTACAGAGCGAGGGACACGCGGCCACCCTATGCGCGGTCAACGACAGCCCGCTCGGGTCGTCCACCGCGCCCAACGCAGCGACCCCCCGCGCACCCGCCAGAGCCCGCCTGCCCTTGCTGCCTTCCGGCCCTGGGGGAGTTCAGCAGGGTGACGCCGCACGAGGGGTCGGCGCCCATCGTACGGGCAACGGTTCGACCGGAGATGCCGGTCCACTCGTCCGCGCCCCGCCAGAAACGCGGCCCGGGGAGACGGCAGGTTGAGGTGGCCCGGCCGTACGGCCACGATTTCGGAGCCGTACGCCCCGCCGGTATCCTCAACGACGGAGGATTCGCATAGTGGCCGAGTGCGCACGCTTGGAAAGCGTGTAGGGGGCAACCTCTCGCGGGTTCAAATCCCGCATCCTCCGCCAAAGCGCCGCCGGATGTGCTCGGCAAGAGGCCCTTCGGATCTCCGCCGAGTCCGGGGTCACAAGGGTGACTCGACGAGCGGTTAGAAGCGGGGCGATCGCCCACCCTGACATCGCCCCGTCTCGTCCAGCCTGTTCTCAAGTCGAGAAGTGGTCCAAGATTCGGACATTTCAGACGCGGAAAGGGCGATCTGTGACCACTTCTTGCTGCTGCGTCTGCGCACCGCAGGGTCTGCGCCGAAAAGACCCCGCACCCCGCTCCGCAAGACCGCAAGAACGATCAAGACTGCCGAGCAACGGTCGGTCAGGATTGCTGCATGGACGCCATCACCGAACCCCAGGTCGACCGGCTGAGGTCGATCCTCGAGCTCGTCGAAGACAGCCTGGACGAGCCTGAACTCACCGGCGAGGACCTCGCCGCTCGGGCCCACCTGTCGCGCTACCACTTCGACCGGCTGGTGAGCGCCGCACTCGGCGAGGCGCCCGGAGCGTTTCGCCGCCGCCTGCTTCTCGAACGAGCCGCCCACCGGCTCAGCTCATCCGAGGACAGGGTCATCGAGATCGGGCTGGACGCCGGCTATGCCTCCCCCGAAGCCTTCACCCGCGCCTTCACCCGCGCCTACGCCCTGACCCCCACCGAGCTTCGACGCACTCGCCGACCACCGCACGATCTCACCGGACCGAGCGCGGTGCACTTCCACCCACCCGGCGGCCTCCGGCTGCCACCGACCACAAGGAGCAACGCCATGGACACCCTGGTCAAGATGATCGATCACCATCTGTGGTTGGTAGGAGAGATCGTCGACCGTACGGCTGCCGTCGACGACACCGTCCTCGACCGCCCCATCGAGCTGAGCGTGGAGGGCATCGATGAAGAGCCCACCCTTCGCAGCGTGACCAACCGCTTGGTGGGACAGCTGGAGATGTGGAACACCGCCGTCGAGGGCGGCACCGCGATGCCTCCCGAAGGCGATCAGTCACCGGCCGGGATGCGCGAGCGACTCGACGCCGCGGGACCACGGTTTCGCGAGATCGTGGTAGCCCCTCTCCAGGAAGGGCGGGCCGGAGAGACATTTATCGACGCGGTATGCGAACCGCCGGAGACATTCACGATCGGCGGCATGGTCGCCCACGTCCTGACCTTCTCCGCCGTCCGCCGAACCATGGCCATCGGCGCACTTGAGACGGCCGGCATCTCCGACCTCGGCTCGGGAGATCCCATGCACTTCGTCGGTGGGACCGGCAACGACGCCTCAACCATCAGCCGTACGTCTTCGGACCGCGCGACCAGCTAGCCCACTTGCGTGAGCCGGGGCGGGGGGGACCCCACCCTCGTGGAAGAGTTCAGCGGCGCTTTCGGGACGCCGTACCGAACAGTCCGCGGACGATCTCGCGTCCCAACGTCGCAGCCGCAGCAGTGGCGAAGATCTTGGCCGTCGAGCCGGCCGTCGACGAGGACTTTCGAGGCGCGGGCTTCGGGGACGGGTCAGCCTCGGCGGGCTTCTTGCCGGTGGCAGAGTCCTCCGCCGCCTGGGCAGCCGCGAGTCGAGCGGTCAGCTGCTCGTATGCGGAGTCTCGGTCGATCGGTGTGCCGTACTCCGCCCACAACGGCGACGCCGCGACCATGGCCGACATGGCGGCCGCCTCGCTCGGGGCCATCAGCGACTGCGGCGCCTGCAGCCGGGTCCACGCGACTGGAGTCGGCGCACCACGCTCTGACAGCACTGTGACCACCGCCTCTCCGATGCCGAGCTGCGTGAGCACTTCCTCCAGGTCGTAGGAGGAACGCGGGAAGGTCGACACCGTGGCACGCAAAGCCTTCGCATCATCCGGCGTAAACGCGCGCAGCGCGTGCTGAACCCGATTCCCCAGCTGGGCCAACACATCAGCGGGTACGTCCTTCGGCGTCTGCGTCACAAAGAAGACCCCGACACCCTTGGAGCGAATCAGCCGAACGGTCTGAGTCACCTGAGTGAGAAAGTCCTTCGACGCACCGGTGAACAGCAAGTGCGCCTCGTCGAAGAAGAAGACGAGCTTGGGCTTGTCGATGTCGCCGACCTCGGGAAGGTCTTGGTAGAGATCGGCCAGCAGCCACATCAGGAACGTCGAAAACAGTGCCGGTCGATCCTGCACGGCCGGCAGCTCCAGCACCGACATGAGCCCACGGCCATCCGCGGCCAGCCGCAGGAGCTTCGCTGTGTCGAGCTCCGGCTCTCCGAAGAAGACGTCAGCACCCTGGTCCTGGAACGCGATGAGCTCACGCAAGATCACCCCGGCAGTCGCCTTCGACAGTCCGCCGAGCCCGTCGAGCTCACCCTTGCCCTCGTCACTCACCAGGTGCGACACCACCGCCCGCAGGTCCTTCAGGTCGAGCAACGGCAGACCCGCCTGGTCGGCATAGTGGAAGACCAGGCCCAGGCTCGACTCCTGCGTTGAGTTCAGGCCTAGGACTCTCGAGAGCAGCACCGGCCCGAACGAGGTCATGCTCACCCGGATCGGGATCCCCGTACCCAGCCCACCAAGGCCATAGAACTCGACGGGGTACGCCGTCCCGACCCACGCCTGCCCTACCTCACCGGCACGTGCTGCCACGCGGTCGTTGGACACTCCGGCCGTCGCCAAGCCTGACAGGTCTCCCTTGATGTCGGCCAAGAAGACCGGAACCCCTTGCTCGGACAGCTGCTCGGCCAGCCGCTGCAGCGTCTTGGTCTTTCCGGTCCCGGTGGCGCCCGCAACCAACCCGTGCCGGTTGACCATGGCCAGCGGTATTCGGACCCGGGCCTCAGGCGCAGTCCCATGACCTGCATCGACGACGAGCGCGCCCATCTCCAGGGCGGGGCCATCGAAGGCGTATCCCTGGGTCACCGTCTGCACCACGTCTTCGGTCGGTTCAGCCACCAACTTCTCCTTGATGTCGTTCCGCGATGCGCCGATCTCCGGGCACCAGCGTCCCTAGTGCGACCGCGCTACTTTACGACCGCTGCTCGTGGCAGACGTGAATACACTGGCGCGGGTGATCTTCCTGCGGGTCGGTGACAGCCGTCCCTACCCCGAGCACGGGCTGTCTGCCCGTGACTGGGCTGCGGTGCCGCCGCGCCAGGTGCGCCTGGCCGAACTGATCACGACCCGCCGCGCGCTCGACCTCGAGACGCTGCTGGCCTCCGATGCAACCATCTTCGGCGACCTGTTCTGCCATGTCGTGCGTTGGAACGATGAGCTCTATCTCGAGGACGGTTTGCACCGGGCAGTACGCGCTGCGCTGCAGCAGCGTCAGGTGATCCACGCCCGCGTCCTGGATGTCGACGCCCTGCAGGGAGTCATCGCAGCGCCCAAGGAGTCGGCCACGTCGCAGCCGCGGGAGTCACCGAGCAACGCGTAGATTGTGGTGAATGACCACGTTGCGGCCCACCGGTGGATCGGGGCGACACAGCGCCATGATCCCCGTTCTCGTGGTGGGGCTCCTCGCGCTCATCGTCGGCGGCGCCGTGGGGTGGTATCTGACCGGGCGGGGCGACGACCCCGCTACCACGGCTCCCCCGGCAGCGAGTTGCACTCCCTCTCCGGACGCCTCGGGCGGCTCACGAGCAGCCTCGACCAAGCCGCCGCCCAAGCCCTCTTCGATCACTGTGGACGTCTACAACTCCACGACCCGGCAAGGACTCGCTGGCACCACCGCGGGCCAGCTCGAGAAGCGGGGCTTCGTCATCGGCGCCATCGCCAACGATCCATTGGGCAAAGCGCTGGCCGGCACGGCTGAGATCCGCTACGGCCCGAAGGGCAAGTCACGGGCCATCGTGGTCGCCGCGCAGGTGCCAGACTCCAAGCTGGTCAATGACAAGCGCAAGAACAAGACCGTGGCGATGTCGCTGGGGAAGGCCTTCGAAGGCCTGGCCACCCCGGAGGAAGCGGCCGCGGCACTGTCACCCTCCCCCTCGCCCACCTGCTGACGGACGGCGGTCAGGTCCCGACCCACCCTCAGGCCAGATCCAGTGTCGCATTGCGACGGCTCTCCACCTCAAAGGCCTTGAGCATCACCAAGCCGATCGCGGCATAGACGATCCCGATGGTCGCCTCGTCGACTATGAGCGGAGTGACCTGCCCCCAGCTGGCTCCCGCCGCCAGGGCTCTGGCCGCCTCGATCGCGTGAGTAAGCGGGAGATAGCTGCCGATCGCCGCCATCCAACCGGGTAGGGCAGCCAACGCGACGTTGACACCGCAGAAGATCAACAGGATCCCCATGATGATGTTTGACAGGACGGCGGTCTCGCGCACCCGAAGCGCCAGGGCAGCCGCGGCAAGGCCGAGCCCGGTGCACGAGAACGACGCCACTGCCACCACGACCACGAGGAAAGGCAGCGAGCTGAGCGGCAAGGTGACCCGAAGCACCAGGGCACCTAGGGCGAGAGCCAATACCGAGCACAAGAAGCCGTTGAGGATCACCGGCATCGCCCGACCTAGGAAGAGCGGGATCCGCCGCGCCGGACTGACCATGAGCAGACCGAGGGTCTGGGCGTAGCGCTCGCCCCCGATGGTGTTGCCCATGGCGAACAGGCACGGGATGGACGCGTACTGGATCGCGTTGCCGATCAGAAAGAACGAGTCGTCACCGACGCCTGCGTCTCGTCCAACAAGCGCGAAGAACAGGATCTGAAAGATCGGCTCGATGATGAAGGTTGGGATGAGGATCCACGGGCTGAGCCAACCGAACAGAGCCCGATAGCTCGTCCAGCCACCGAGAAAGAAGATTCGTACGGAAGTCACCAGATCACCTCAGGTCAGTGCCAACGTGGCTTCTCGGCGCGCCGAGTCCACCAGCCGCGCTGACAGCTTCGTACCGACAACTCCGTACACCATCGAAAGAAGTAGGCACACGCCCATGTCGAGCCAGGGCGACCCACCGAAGGCTGCGTCCTTGATGGCCGCGACACCCCAGGTTGGCGGCAAGACCCACGAGATCGGCTGCACCCAGGCAGGCAGGGTGGCAACGGGGATCAGGAATCCACAGATCAACCACACCGGAAGCTCGAAGGCGGTGCCAAGGGCCCAAGCGCCTCGATAGCGAACCGCACTCACAGCGAGCAGGAAGCCCATGAGGCTGACCCCTATCGCTGTCACCACGGACGCGAGGACAAACACGAACGGATGCTCGAGCGAGATCGGAATGCCGAAGGCGAACCTCCCCCAGAGCAGAGTCGCCACCAGGCTGTAGAGCCCGATCGTCGCCATGGCCATCGTCATGGGCACGATCAACAACGAGAACGGCGTCGGCGCGGCGACCAGGAGTTCCAGGGTGCCGAGACGCCGTTCCTGCTGCAACGAGGTCGAAGCCGTCGTGGCGACCGCCGACCAGACTCCGAGCACACTGGCTCCGACGGCCGCCCCGATCAGCGCCGACTCGTCGCCACCTTGTTGATACATCAGCAGAACCGTGGTCGCGAAGAACATCGGGTAGACGATCCCGAGGATGCCATCGAAGGCCGATCGGCTGCGCATCTTCAGCTGCAGCCACCAGCCGACGACCAGCAACCTGAGGCTGCCTCTCATCCAGCTACTGCACTTTCGACAAGCTCGACGTAGGCATCTTCGAGGGTGGGCTCACGGGTGGCCACCCGTCCCAGGGGGATACCGGTGAGGCACGCGAGTATCGCAGGAGTCACCTCGGCGCCCGGCTCGACGTGAACGACGAGCAGCTGCGCTTGACCACGTTCGTCCACCCCAACTCCGGTCACGCGAGGCAAGGCGCGAACCGCGTCGAGGGACTCCTCGGCGGACCCGAACACCTCGACCTCGACGACCTTTCCGGCTGCCACTCGAGACTTGAGTTCCGCCGGCGTTCCGTGCGCCACGATGTCGCCACCAGAAATCACCGCGATCCGGTCACAGAGCTCGTCGGCCTCGAACATGTAGTGGGTTGTGAGCAGAACCGTGGTGCCGTTCTCCACCAGCGATGCAACCGTCTGCCTCAGCTCTCTGGCACCAACGGGGTCGATGCCGATGCTCGGCTCGTCCAGGAAGAGCACCTCGGGTCGATGCAGCAGACCGCGTGCGATGTGCAACCGCTGACGCATTCCGCGGGAGTAGCCCTCGACGCGTTCGCGCTCGCGCCCGTCGAGGTTCACCAGCTCGAGAAGCTCACCGATGCGGGCGGTCTGTTCGCGAGGCGGGACGCCGTACAGCTCGCAGAAGTAGCGGAGATTGTCGAGCCCGGACAGCCGCTCGTAGAGACCACGGTCGCCGCCGAAGACGTAGCCGACCCGACGTCGAACCTCGCGTGCATCGGCCACGACGTCGTAACCGAGCACCCGCGCCGACCCCCCGGTGGGCAGCAGCAGCGTGATCAGCATCTTGATCGTCGTGGTCTTGCCCGCTCCGTTCGGACCGAGCAGGCCGAATAGTTCGCCACGCTCCACGCCGAAGCTGATGCCCTTGACCGCGTGGACCTCTCTAGTTGAACGACGCCGAATGCCCGTCTTCGCCCGGTAGCTACGCGCCAAGTCGTGAACCTCGATGACCGCCATGCGGGACCAGCCTTCCGTCGGATGTTCCGGAGGCTATCCGGCGCGCCCGACGGGGCCCCAACGAGTTTTGTCTGGACCCGATCGGGCCGGCCAGGACTAGCTGCACGTCCGTGTCCGTTAGCGAAGATTCCCCCGCGCACCGGCCTGGGGGAGACTGGGAGCCAACATGGACAGGCGCCCGCGACTCTGGGCCGCGTTTCTGACCGCCACGGCCTTCTCGGCCGCCGGGTTGACGGCTTGCGGCCAGGCGAGCCCGTCCGGCTCGGCGGCCGCACCCACACCGTCGGCCTCCGTCTCGGCGCCAGCGTCGCCCAGAGCCTCGTCGACGGCCCCGACCACGTCCACGTCGCCGACAACTTCGCCTTCGCCGGTGTCGCCCAGCTCGCCGGCAACCACAAGCGGCGTGAGCTGTCCCGAGCAGACCCTCGCCGACCTGACGCTGCCGGCCAAGGTCGGCCAGCTGATCATGCTCGGCTTCGATTCCGGCGGGAGCAGCGCGGGTGCCATCCGGGCGGTGCGCAGACACCACCTCGGCGAAGTGACCATGACCGGGCGCAACTACTCCGGTGTCGAGGCCGTGCGCACCACCACCGACCGGCTGCAGGCTGCAGCGTCACTTCCCCTCTTCGTCGCGACCGACCAGGAAGGCGGACAGGTGCAGGTCCTTCACGGGCCAGGCTTCCCGGAGATGCCTTCGGCGAAGGAGCAGGGGCGGCTGCCCACCGGGGTGCTGGAACAGCGGGCGCAGCGATGGGGGACTGCCCTGAAGAAGGCAGGTATCAATCTCGACCTGGCGCCGGTATTGGCAGTGGTCCCCAAATCCTTGGGCGTCGAGAATCTGCCGCTCGGCCAGTACGACCGGCAGTACGGCTCGCTCGCTTCCCGGGTGACGACGCACGGCCTCGCCTTTGGGGCAGGACTCGAGGGTTCGGGCGTCGTTCCCGTGGTCAAGCACTTCCCTGGTCTCGGGTCAGTGCGCGCCAACACCGATGACACAGCCCATGTCACTGACACGACGACAGGGCCGAACAGCGACGCCATCAAGCCGTTCGCCGCTGCCGTTCGCGCGGGACTTCCCGTGATCATGATCTCCTCGGCGACGTACACCCGGATCGACGCAACGAACCCAGCCATGTTCTCGGCGCCGGTCATCACCGGCCTGCTTCGCGAGAAGCTCGGCTTTGACGGTGTGGTTCTCAGCGACGACATGGGAGCAGCCGCGTCCGCGGTGGCCTTCGGCACCGCGGCCCGGCGAGCCATTGCCTTCATCAGCGCCGGCGGGGACGTCATCCTCACCGTGAATCCAGCAGATGTCCCGATCATGATCCGCGCACTCGTTCGGCGCGCCAAGGACGAGCCGGCCTTCGCCGAACTCGTCGACGCGTCCGTCCTCCGGGTCCTTGTCGCTAAGAAGGCAGCAGCGGTCCTACACTGCACCAAAGGCTGAGTCCCCTGCGTGAGTGCGGCTCAGCCGCATCTCACGCAGTGCGCAGCCTGCGGCCTTAGCTCCAGTCGTCCTGCAGGGATCGGATCGAGGCAGGTGACGCACCAGCCGTACGAGCCATCGTCAAGCCGCTGAAGAGCTGCCTTCACCTCAGCCGCCGTCTGCTTGGCCGCCTCGAGGCGGTGCATGGCAGCGAGGTAGGACGTCTCGGTGCTCGGCTCACGAACCAGGACTGGGCGCAGACTGTCCATCTCGGCGCGCAACTCACCGGTGAGCCCCATGGTGTCGCCAAGCAGTCGGTTCAGCTGTTCGCGGATGGCCTCCTTGTCGATCGAGACGGCCGTCGGAGCGTCCGGAGGAAGCTCCGGCTCCACCGACCAAGGGTTTCGGCTGGGGCGGCTGATCGAGCGGGTTGTTGCCTGGTCGACGGTTGACATGAGCTTCTCCTACGGTCGATGGATGTGTGGGATGAGATGACGTTCGGTCGGACATCAGGAAAAAGAAAAAGCCCCAGCATCACGGGGATGCTGGGACGCAGAAGGCGTCAAACCAGCATCACGGCGGCATGCGCCCGGGGACCACGACCCCAGCGGTCATCGGACAGCGCGCAGACGCGACCGCCGATCGGACCGAACCACACAGGGTGAACATGGCTTCATGGTAGGCCAGATGCAGCCGGGCCGCGTCGTCGTTTTGGGACGCACGCTGTTCCACTCCGAGCACCGAAGCTGCCCGACCGAAGAAAGTTAGGTCACCCTCACTTGGCTCGCCTATGCTGGTGCGGTGCTCGACCCTCAGACTCTGGCCGCAGTACCCGCGGGCGGGCGGGCGGGCAACGCTTGGCATACCCGACCTCGAGCCGGCCAGAGTGCGACGGTTGGCCGAGCTCGGGTTGCGGGCAGGAGCGGACGTCACCGTGGTGGCGCGCACAGCCGGTGGTGGAAGAGTCGTTGCCCTGGCCGATGACCGCATCGCGCTCGACCGGGACACGGTGCGGTGCCTTCGCCTGGAAGACCCGTCCTCGCCCGAGGGTGCCGGATGACCGAGTCCCCTCCGCCCAGTCGAGAATCCAGTACGGCTGGCGCCACGCCTGTCATGTCAGTTCCTTCCTGCCACTCAGGGGGTGGTGGACGCACCGCGACCGCCGGTGTGCCAGTGGTGGCGCTAGCCGGCGCTCCCAACGTCGGAAAATCCACCCTCTTCAACGGACTGTGCGGCGCTCGGCGCGACGTCGGGAACTGGCCTGGCACAACAGTTGAGGTAGGTCGCGGCGCCTGGCACACCGGCCAGGCCGGTGAGGCGTCCGAAGTCGACCTGGTCGACCTGCCTGGTGCCTACAGCCTCGACCCGATGTCGCCGGACGAAGCGCTTACCCGAGCCCTGCTCGTGGAGCCCCCCATCGACGAGCGACCCGACCTCGTTGTCGCCATTGCGTCTGCTGTCCACCTGTCTCGGAGCCTCTACCTCGTGGCTCAGCTTCGCGAGCTGCCCCAACGCGTCGTCGTGGCTCTGACGATGAACGACGTCGCTGAGCGACGCGGGGTGACGGTGGACACAGCCGCACTCGCGGCCGGCCCCGGGGTCCCAGTCGTGGTCATCGACCCGCGCAAACGGTCTGGGGGCGAACTGCTGGCGGCACAGGTGGCCGCGGTTTTGTCCGAGCCGCCACCCGCCGCACGGCCAACACCTGCCGAGGCTGACGACCTCGACCTTGCCGATGCGCGGTTTGCGTGGGTCACCGAGGCGGTCGAGGGAGCGACCACCCGCGACGCGGAGCGTCGCCGTACCTTGTCGGACCGGGGCCGGTCCTCGTCGCGCTGTCGTTGATCCCTGTGGGTAGGCCCAGCTAACCGGCCCCAAGCTGCTCCGACCCGCTATCTCCTAGAAGGTCGTTCGGCCAGCGAACCCATCGGATCCCAGGCCGGTAGAACGATCGGCTCGTCGTCCAGCGCCGCAACCAGTTCGGCGGGCAACCGGTCCTTGCGTGCGGCCACTTCAAAAACGTACTCATCGAACCACGAGTCGTTCATCGTGTAGAAACCTTTGACGCCGTTGTCGTCGCCCCAGCTGTTCTCTACCCGCCAACGGCGAGGGGACTCGCCGTCGAGGTCGACACCGGTGAACAGCATCGCGTGGGTCATCTGCGTCTCGTGGTAGTCGAGGCGAGCGGCCTTGTCGAGGCCGAACGTGGCATCGTAGACCGAGCCGTAGTCGAACAGGTTCGCGTCCCAGATTCCCAGGTCGCGGCGCATCTGCGGGCTGACGTCACACCCGAACCAAACGGGCTCCCCCTCGGCGATGGCGCCGATGACGGCCGTCTTCAGGACGCCTGCATCGACATTGAGATACGTCACTCGCTCGCCGCCGACGATGTTGCCCAGGAAGTCGACGGTGAACGTACGGCCCCGTGGGCTGGACGGCCGCGGGTCGTCCACCAGGCAGACGTAGTCGTCAAGGTCGATGGTGACGTACTTGGCGGCGAACTCGCGCGGTGTCAGCTCGCCATCGCGATGAAACTGCTTGTCCTTGTCGGTCCACTGCCAGACAAAGCTCTCGGGTGGCGTCCCCAGGTGGATGGACAGGATGCGGTAGCACGTGGCCAGCACGTCGCTCCTGATGGCGGCCTCAGCTGCCGTGTCGCTCGCCTCGCGCAGCGCTTTCGCGCCCTGCCGAAGGATGGAGCACAGCGCAGAGTTCATCTGGTGCGTCGACGACGACGACTCGGTCTCCGGCATGGCGTTCTTGGGCACGAGCCCGTGCTTGCGCACCAACGCGACGAACATGTTCCACTGACCGCCGTCGCCCATGACTTCGTCATGCAAGAAGGCCACCGTCCGGTCGTCTGCTTCTCGATCCTTGGTGGCGAGGATCGCCTCCAAGTAGTAGTTGACGCGCTCCAACTTGTCGAAGAAGAGCACGTGGTTCTGCGAGAACTCGAACTCGGTGGTGTTGAGCTTCTTCATGGCGCCGGCGCGCAGCAGGTTGAGTCCGGCGAACATCCAGCAGCGGCCGCTCTTCTTCTGGTTCGTGACCGCCCAGTCATCGAGCTGGTGGGACATCGTGTGATCGACTCGGGTGACGATCTCGCGGTCGAGCGCGATGTCCTCCACGCTTGTCTGGGTGACGGCGTTCTGCACGATCCGATAGGTCGGGTTGCTCGCAAACTCTTTGCGGAGCGCTTCGAGGTCCGCGCTGGTGATGGTCTGCTCGGGCATGGTTTGCCACCGCTTCCGATCCGGGTTCATGGGTCTCCTCACTATAGGTTCGGCGGCAAGCGCTCACGGGGTCCTACCGGTTCAAGGGAACTGAGCGCCGCCTTGGACCTGCCGGCGCGGGAAAACTGCCCGACTCACCTGGGACTGCTGCCCCTGGACGGCGGGACTCTCCCGACTGAAGGCTGTTCGGATCAGTCTTGCCGAGCATGGGAGATACGCCATGAACAATCGTTCACGCGGTTGGTTCGCTGCTGTTGCGGCAGGGGGTCTCGTCGTGATGGGCATGGGTATCGCCCATGCGAGCATCCCCGCCCCAGACGGCACCATCACCGCCTGCACGACAAGGGTCAGCACACGGCTCATCGACACCACCAGCCAGCGCTGCCGGGGCAGCGAGAAGCCGGTGACCTGGAATGCAGCCGGAGTGGCGGGCGCCGTCGGGCCGGCCGGACCCGCTGGACCAGCTGGCGCAGCCGGCCCTCCCGGGCTTGCGGGCGCGCCGGGCGCCGTTGGGCCGCAGGGCGAACCTGGCCCGGCAGGGCCTGCGGGACAACCCGGCACGGGTACCTCGACCCATCTCTACACCAGCGGACTCGTGAGAGTCATCGGCCTGGGAACCATCGCAACGCTCGAGCCGCCCTCGGGCGACTATCTCGTCACTGTGAGCGGGCAGTTGGATGCTGTCGGCGAGGCGGCTGCCAGCTGCGGCATCGCTGTCTACAACGAGGCCGCGCAGACCGAAACCCAGTTGGCCGTCATCCATGTGGACAAGTCCACCAACAACGGGGTCAGCGCGTCGATCCCTGCGCACACCGTTGACGGCGACTCACTGGTGTTCTACTGCGACTCGAGCAACAACACCTCCCAACTCACGTATTCGGCGCTCAACGCACTGCGCATCGACCAAGTGAACTGAAGCAACGGAGCCCCAAACATGTGATGTCTTGTCGAAGCTGGTGCCGATCCGGGCTCAACTCGCCCGCGATCGGCGCGGTCTGAGAGGGCGGTGAGACCGCACGCCTGGCCCTTCGCCAACGACGTACCCGCGGTGCCTCTGGTGAGGACGCGGTCGGCAACCTAGGGTCCAGGCATGTCGATCCCCATGGCGCCCCCGACCGATCCGGATCTTGAGCTGCCGACGGGCGCCGCTGATCTACCGGGACCTCGGAGCCAGGCCTGGTTCGACCGAGTCGACGGGCACCTCACCGGCACGATGGCCGACCATGAGCTGGTGCCGTTCGTCGCGGCCGGGAAGCGCGGCTACCTCATCGTGGATGCGGACGGCAACACGTACGCGGATCACATGTCGTCCTGGGGCGCCTCACCCTTCGGCCCGGCACCGGAGTCGGTCCGAGACGCGATGGATGCGGCTTGGCAGACCCACGGGATGCAGATCAGCGGATGGGTCCAGAACGAGCCCGCGTTGAACCTTGTCGAGAAGCTGGTCGAGATCGCTCCCGGTCGGCTCAACCGGGTTGAGTACTCGGTCACCGGCACGCTCGCGGTCGAGGGCGCCGTCAAGTTCATGCGGGAGGCGACCGGGCGCCCGTTGATCCTCACCTTCGGTGGTCAGTACCACGGCGAGTCCACCTACCTCACCGCCGGCGTGTCCAGCGACCTGTCGAACGTCACCTCGATGCGGGCCCAGTACGTCGCAGGTGTCATCACGGTGCCGTACCCCAATCGCTACCGATCTCCGTTCCGACCGGGACCCGGTCCGTTCGACGACACCGAGGTCCTGGACTACCTGGAGAACTACGTCCTGGTGCAGCAGATCCACCCCGACCAGATCGCCGGGCTGCTCATCGAACCGGTACTCGGCGAGGGTGGAATCCACGCTCCATCGCAGGCCTTCTGGGATCGCCTCGGCGCTCTCGCGAAACGATGGGGCTGGCTGGTCTGCCTGGACGAGGTCCAGACCTGCATGGGGCGTTGCGGCGAGATGTTCGCGATGCAACGCTGGACCGGCATCGACCCCGACCTGCTTCTTCTCGGCAAGGCGTTCGCAGCCGGCGGACAGCCGATCGCCGGGTTGCTGGGCACCGACCAGGTGATGGCGGCCTCGGACCTTCACCTAGGCAGCACGTACGGGTTCACTCCTGCCGCGTGCGCCGGTGCGCTCGCCGGCATCGATCTGATCGAGAGCGCGGGGGTACTGGCAAACACCCGCCGGCTGGAGGAGGTCTTCCTCGAGGAGCTGACGCCGCTGATCGGCGAGGTCGAGCAGGTGGGGGACGCCCGAGCGGTCGGAGCCTTGGCGGCGTTGGAGTTCGTGCAGGACAAGGCCACGATACGCCCAGCCCCCGCCTTCCAGGTGGCCGTCTATCAGGCAGCCCTGAGCCGCGGAGTTCTCGCGATCACCCAGCGCGGGAAGTGGCACCTGCGGCTGCAACCCGCCCTCACCATGCCGCCGGAAGTTTTCCGAGATAGCTGCGCGAGGCTCAAGGACGCGGTCCGGGCCACGGCGGCCAACCCACCCAAGGAGCACGAGCGAGTACTCGAAGCAGTCGCCGGCGAAGCCCGATGACGACGACGCCGTCCGAGCGGGTCGGCGGCCTCCGTCACCGAGGCGAAGCGTTGTCCTCTTAGTCCTCCCTGCGCGCCTTTCGGCGGCGGTGCCGACGCATCACACCAAGCCCGAACCACACCAAGGCCCCGAACGCGGCCACGATGACGGTGTAAAGCCAAAGCGGCGTAGTGAAACTCCAGAGAAGGAACTTGATCTCGACGTCCTCGTTGTTCTGGAGGATCACGATCAGCAGGACCGCAAAGCCGGAGATCGTCGCGATCGCCCCTCCGCCGAGTCCCCTTCCACCCTCGCCCTCTTCACCGGGTTGACTCATCTGGCTCCTCTCGCACCAATCCGAATGTGCGACAACGAGATGATCGTGGCAGTCCTCGCGGCGGGGCAGCCCGATTTTACGGAAACCCGGCAAATTGGCGGTGGCCGTGGACTTTGAACTCCGCCCTCGGCAGTGCCGTCACGACGGATTGGCCACGAGGAACGGCAACCAGGCCTCCGCCGTCATCAGCCCCTCGGCAACCAGCCGCGCGGTCTCGTCGGGCAGGGCGAGCACGAAGGCGGCCACGAACGCGAGCGGCCCGATATGCAGCTCGGGGTGGTCCGCGTAGAGGTCGAGGCCGGAGCCGTTCGCCAAGAGCCGGGCACCCTCGGGGAAGAAGTGCCAGGACAGTCCAGAAGGACCCGCATGGGCCGTGGCCCAGAACAACGTCCAAGCGATGATCCCCACCCAGCAGGCTCCGGCGATCCAGCGGGTACGCCGAGGCTGCGCCTGCTCCACGACCTCACCTTCCTCCGCCGTGAGCGTAGGTTCGGCGCGATCGAACGAACGAACTGGCTCCTCTCAGACAGGAACGCCGAGGGTCGTCGCCTGGTCGTGGACGAGGCTGAATGCGCCTTCCTCCTCCTGAGCATCGTGGAGGCGGAGAATCGCGTACAGCCCGTAGAGCAGCCCGCGAAGCTCGACGACGTCCTCCACGTCGGCCACCTCGCCGTCGAGCTCCTCGAGCAGACGCGCGAACCGCCCGACCTGGTGCTCGATCTCGGCGTGACTCCGACTCAGGGCGCCGGTCGGGTCGGCGCCGCCCAGTGCTCGTGCCAGGGCAGGGTAGAGCCGCTCCTGCTCGGCCCGCTCGTGCGGCAGCGTCTCGGCCTGCAGTCGATGCAACAGTGCTTCCGCGGTCACGAGACCACTCCCGTCGGCCGTGAGCGCATCGGCCACTACGCGCACCTGGTCGATGATCGGACGGACCGCGCGGTGCTCGAGGTGGAGGCGCTTCAGCAGCGCCACATCGGCTGGCGGCATCACGACGGCCGCGGATGGCGGCGCAAGCACGGCGCGCAGCGCGACCGCGATCGCAAGAACGTCGATGACCTCCTGGACGAGCGCGCCGGCGGCGGGAGGGAGCAGCCCGAGGGCCGCTGCGCCCATCGCGATGAGCGAGAGTCCCATGCCGAGGGTGGCGGCCTGCATCGCGATCCGACGTGACCGACGGGCGACGAGGATGGCGTCGGCCAGGACACCGATCCGGTCAACCGTCAGGACGACGTCCGCCGTCTCCGAGGACGCCGTCGCCCCGCGCACAGCCAGCGCGACTCCGACTCCCGCGGTGGCGAGGGCGGGTGCGTCGTTGACTCCGTCCCCCACCATGATGGTAGGGCCGTTGCGCGCCTCGTCCACGACGACGGCGACCTTGTCGGCTGGGTCACGATCGGCTTGTACGGCGTCCACGCCAACGATGCGTCCGACCGACTCCGCGATGTCGGCCCGGTCGCCGGTCACCAGTACGGTGCGCGCGATCCCCGCCGCGCGAAGAGCGCGCAGCATCCGAGGCGCATCGGGCCGGATGGGGTCCTCGAGCAGCAGGACACCGGCCGGTTGCCCGTCGACCGAGGCGAACACGGTCAGTGACCCGTCGAGGCTGGCCCGACGACGAGCGTGCCGCACCCAGGCCGGTGCGGTGCCGGGCACGATCCAGTCGGCCTTCCCCAGGCGCACCTGACGGCCCGCGACGCGGCCCTCCAGACCGTAGCCGTGGTGCTCGACGACGTCCTCGGGAAGGGTGATGTCGAGTCCGCGGGCGCGGGCTGCGGTCACGATGGAGGTGGCCAGGACGTGGGGTGAGACCTGGTCGAGGGATGCGGCAAGGGCGAGCAGCTCGTCCTGCCCGACGTCGGCGGGTGCGATCACCGCCGCCAGCACCGGCTTGCCCTGAGTCAGCGTTCCGGTCTTGTCGAAAAGCAGGACCCGACCGGCGGCGAGCCGCTCGAGCGCTCCCCCGCCCTTGATGATCACGCCGATCTTGGCGGCTCGTGAAAGCCCGCTCATGATGGCGATGGGGGCCGCCAGCAGAAGCGGACAGGGCGTCGCGACGACGAGGACCGCCACGGCTCGGACGGCGTCACCGCTGAGCAGCCACGCGAGTCCCGCAAGGACGAGGGTGAAGGGGACGAAGTAGATGGCGATGCGGTCGGCAGCACGGACGAACGGGGCGGAGGAGGCCTGGGCCTGCTCCACGAGACGCAGGACCCCGGCATAGGTCGACTCCGAGGACGAGGCTGTGGCGATGATCTCGATCGGGCCGCCCGCATTGACGACGCCCGATCGGATGTCGTCGCCCGCGGGTCGGTCGATCGGCAACGGCTCCCCGGTGAGGGCCGACTCGTCGAGCACGGCGGATACAAGCAGACGGCCGTCGACCGGGACCACCTCCCCGGTTCCGACGAGCAGCCGGTCGCCCCGCACGACCTCCTCGACCGGCACCTCCACGAGGGTGTCCCCCTGGTGGCGACGAGCCGTACGCGGTGTCCGGGCCACGAGCAGGCTCAGCTCGCGACGGGCGCGCGCCGCCGCGCGCGCTTCCAGAAGCACCCCCGTGGTGAGCATGACCGTGACCACCGCACCGGCGAACGGTTCGCCCACGGCGAGCGCCCCCGCGAGGGCGAGCAGCGCGATGACGTCGACGCTGGGCTGGCGGCGGCGCATCGCCGCCCACATGGAGGTCCCCGAGAGCACGAGACCCAGCACCGTCGCGGCGATCCAGGCGGTCTCAGCCGCGGCGCCGTTGCCGCGGACGAGGGCGACGACACCGAGCCCAAGCAGCGTCAGGCCGGTCACGAACCCGATCAGCTCGCGGCGGTCACGAAGCCAGGTCATGTCAGTCGCCCTCGGACCTCTGGGCCGGCCCATTCCGCCAGCCGCGCCACGGTCTCGCGCGCCCCGATCCACATGGGCACCTCCTCGATCGCTCCCTGCGCCGTACCGTGCGATCGCACTGTCGGAAGTAGCTTCATCATTATCTGCGTGACTACGCAAATAATGACACTCGTGCCCGCGTCAGTCAAGTGACCACCACGTGGGCGGTCTCCCGAGAGGCGGTTGACCCTGGTCGACCAGTGCGTCACTCTCTGCGTATGCCAGCAGATACGCAGCCGACCACCCTCGCGAGCGAGACGGCGCGTGCCGCGGCCGCGTCCTTGGCACTCCTAGCAGACGACACCCGCCTGAAGATCCTCTGGACCCTGATGCAGGGCGAGCAGCACGTCAACGCGCTGGCCGACATGGTCGGCGCCAAGGCCCCTGCGGTGAGCCAGCACCTGAGCAAACTGAGGCTGGCAAACATGGTCTCGGTCCGCCGCGAGGGGACCTACGCCTACTACCGCGCGTCAGACGACCATATTTGCCGCATGGTGAGCTTGCTCGTCGATCACACCTCCGAGGAGCTCGAGGCCCTCGCCCAGGTCAGGGCGCTTCGCGCTCAAGCAGCCAAGAAGCGTTGAGCGAAGCGCCCTCAGCTCAGCAGGGCCACGTGCATCACCTACACGCCGGCCACTCCTGCAAGACGCCCGATGAGTGCCGTCACCAGCATGGCTGCCATCCTGCCGAGAACGACGCGAAGCGTCGGACGGATCAGCGTCGAACCGGCGGCTCGGGCGCCGAGCACCCCGGCAAGTGCGAGGCCGAGGGGCCTCGCTGCTCGCGAGCTGGCCCAGGAATGGGATCGAGCCACCGATCGTAAAGCTGATCGAGGAGGCAGCCGCGGCCCGCACGGGCCGGGCCTTGGAGTGCTCGCCGCGCTCCTGGTAGATCCTCGTGAGCTCCTCGAGCTCTGCCGCAGGATGGGCCGTCAGCTCCGCGAACTCCTTCGCCCGGTCGGCGTCCTCCACGTCGGACTGCGCGCTCACCGACACGAACTCCCCGGCAGCCATCGCCCCGGCCGCGAGCCCGGCGATGCCAGCCGTGACGATCGCCCACGCCGACGCACCGCTTGCTGCGACACCGATCATCAGGCTCGACGTCGAGACCAGCCCATCGTTCGCCCCCAGGACTGCAGCGCGCAACCAGCCCGCCCGACCAGTCGCGTGCCCCTCGGAGTGCCCGGCCATCGCAGCGAAGAGGGCCATGCCATCACGATCGGCGCGCGACAGAGCTGTGTGGTCACGGACATCCCGCGCCGGACGCTCCGGTTCGTGCGACCGCCACGAGGTCGCGGGCTTGGCCAGTCCGGCTTCTTGCCGCACCATCCGCGGCAGTCTGTGAGCAGATCGGTGAGCACCGACGACAGCGACTGCGATCTCCAGTGATTGCGCACTCGGCGTTGTCGACTCATGAGCTCGCTCGTCTCGTACGCTGACGCCGTGGCGCCAGGGGCCATCCGAAATTCCCGGTCACCGGGATGTTCGAGCGGACGGTCGAGCCACGGCGGGCTCAAACGGCGTTGCGCAGGACACGTGGCGGTGGCGGTGGGATTTGAACACCCGCTACGCGTGTCCGTCCGGTGTTGCCCAGAAGTGGCTGGGAGTGCATCGTCGCAGGTCAGCGGCCTGATGGTGTCCCTCAGTCACCAGCACCGTCCCCCAGTGTCCAGAGTTTCTGTGACCACTTCTGTGACCACTTCTGTGACCACTTCTGTGACCACTCCTGTGACCACCTGGCCGGCTCACTTGATGGCGACCGTGACTGTCGCGTAGCGATGGGCCGCGGCTGGCCGTCTCGGAGACAGCTCCACGCCGAGGTCGAGAGCGGACGTATGCACAAGGGCTCAGGTCTTGGGCGCCCGCTTGTACTTGCTCGCCTGATACTCCTTGACCCACTTGCGTGAGCTCTGCCAGGTGCCGTCAGGCATCTTCTGCGCGCGGAGTCGCCCCCGTGTGGCCGCCACCCGCAGCGCGTTCGACGTCAGGCCGGCCTTGTCCTCGACGAGGCTGGCCAGCGGGACGAGTCGGGCCGGGCCGGCTACGGCGGGGACGACGAACCGGTACAGATTGTTGGTCACCGCCCGGGCGATGAGCTCTCCCAGCGGGCCGTAGTCACCGGCGTCGGAGCGCCGCATGGCCTTGAGGTACTGGATGCGTTCGTTCTTGTAGACGATCGCGGGCGGGTACCCCAGGCGCAGGAGCGCAAGGTTCAGGAGCAGCCGGCCACTGCGCCCGTTCCCGTCGAGGAACGGGTGGATCTTCTCGAACTCGTTGTGCACCCGGGCCAGGCGCTCGGGGAAGGGCGCGGCCTCGTCGCCGTCCCGGAGGACTCTGAGGCCGGTTACCCAGTCGCGCATCAGGTGGTCGACGTCGGGGGACGGAGGCGGCTTCATGCCTTCGGCGAACGCGAGGATGTCGTGACGCCGCCAGTTGCCCGGCGACTCCTCCGGTGTCGCCTGCGGGTGTGGGGCCACGCCCCAGACGGGGGTCATCGCACGGAAGTGCACCTCGCGGACTTCCTGCAAGGACAGCAGGTCGCCGGTCGTCCACTCGCCGGGCTCCAAGCCCTGCCCGTACACCCATCGTGCGGCGTCGGCGTAGCCGATGACCTCCATGTACTCGCGCAGTTCCTTGGAGCCGACTGCGCGTCCCTCGTCGAGCAGCTTGCGCACCTGGTCGAGGACGAGGGTGTTGCCCTCCAGCGCCGTGGAGTGGTGCGCCTCCTGGTGCCAGAGGTCGTCCCAGATGTCATCGCCCTCCGCCGGCGTCGGCAGACCGCCTAGCCTCGTGTTGAGGTCAGCGATCGCCTCGTCGAGGCGCGTGTAGATGGCCTGTCGTGATGGGCGGCCGCCGGGCATGGGGTGGTGTCGCTCCTCAGGTGTCCGGAACAAGTTGTTCGGTTCCGACTAAAGTAACTGTACCGAACACTTCAGACGCTGCCGCCCATCGGCGTGCTGCAGTTGGTTCGGCTGACTCTCCACAAACGGCACCGAACACTCCTCGCGGTGCGGACACCTCGGGCGCTGCGCCTCACCCGACTGCAGCCTCAGGATGCCGGTTCGCTCGTCAGAAGGTCGCCCTCGACGATCCAACAGTGGCTGCACTTCGACTCCACCGGTCACGGCAGCTGCAGGAGCGGCTTGCTCTGGGAGCCCTCTACGACGACGGCGAGCTGGTCGTCAGCCTCGCTGATGGTCGACCGCTCCACCCGAAGGCTCTGTCGTACTACTTCGGGCGATGGGTCAAGCAGCTCGGCCTGCCCCGGATCCGCCTGCACGACCTGAGGCACACCCATGCGACGCTCGCCCTTCGCGCCGGCGTCCATCCCCGCGTGGTCCAGGAGCGCCTTGGACACGCGAACGTGTCCGTCACGTTGGACACGTACTCCCACGTCGACATGGAAATGCAGGCCATGGCGGCGGCTCGCGTATCGGCCCTTGTCACGGGCGATTCGGACTGATTCCGCAGGCTTCTGTGACCATTCCTGTGACCAGAGGGCCAAATCGGGGGTGCTGACGGCACCCCTGCAGGCCTCTGACCTGCAGGAATACCATCGGCGACTGGCGGTGGCGGTGGGATTTGAACCCACGGAGAGGTTGCCCCCTCACACGCTTTCGAGGCGTGCTCCTTCGGCCGCTCGGACACGCCACCGCCGACGAGGGTACCGGAGACGGACGGCGAGCTCAGGACCGAGCGGGGCCGTGGGATCCACCGCTGCGGCCGCCGCCGCCGGACTCACGTTGTTGCCCGAACCACTCGCTCAGCACGGCTCCGCATTCGGCCTCGAGCACCCCACCGATGACCTCCGGGCGATGGTTGAGCCGGCGGTCTCGAAGCAGGTCCCACACCGATCCGGCCGCACCCGCATCCGGGTTCCACGCCCCGAAAACGACCCGGTCCACTCTGGCCAGCGTGGCAGCGCCAGCACACATCACGCAGGGTTCGAGCGTCACGACCAAGGTGCAGCCCGACAGTCGCCAACTCTGGAGCGCCGTCGATGCTTGTCGCAGCGCCAGCACCTCCGCATGTGCAGTGGGGTCGGAGGTCAGCTCACGGGCGTTGACGCTGCGTCCGAGGGTCGAACCTTCCGCATCGACGACTATCGCGCCGATGGGTACGTCGCCGTGCGCCGGAGCCGTACCAGCCTCGTCCAGCGCCAGGCGGACCCACTGCTCGTAGCGTGAGCGCACGATGCCCACTCAGCCGAGAGCGTCGATGACTGACTCGAACTGGTCACCGAAGCCCAACCGTGCGGCCACCGACCCGATCTGTTCATCCGGATAGAGGTCGAGGTCCTCACACAGCATGGCCATCTCCATGGCGGGAACCCCGAGGTCTGCGAAGATGCCCAGGTCGCCGCCAGGAGTCACCTCGTCCAGCTCATCCCCCGTCGGCCGGGCGAGACCGAGGTGATTGAGGACGGCCGCTGCCAAGGGCCAGTCCTCAGCGCAGGTCACGTCCGAGAGGAGCAGGCGATCCTCGTCTGCGTGTACGCGGGCCGCCACGAAGAAGTCTTCGCCAACTGAGACGAAGCCGAGTGCACCGTCGTCGCCAGGCTGCTGACGCAGGACGTGCAGGAGGGCCGACAGTTCCTGTCCAACTGCGTTGGACAGCGGTCCCACGTGCCAGCGACCTTCCTCGCGGACCGCAACCATCGCGAAGTCCACGCCTGAATCGTCGACCTGCCCGCTCATGGCCGCATCGTCGCAGACGGCGGAGATGATCGACAGGGCGTTGGGAAGCCGGACCGCGCTAGCCTCCCCGCATGCGCACCCTCGTCGCGGACCACCCGCTCATCGCCCACAAGCTCACGACCCTGCGCGACGAACGCACGGACTCACCAACATTCCGTCGGCTCGCCGACGAGCTGGTGACGCTGCTGGCCTATGAGGCGACCCGTGAGGTTCGGACTGAACCAGTGGAGGTGACCACCCCCGTCGCCCCGGCAGTGGGGGTACGGCTCGCGTCTCCAAAACCTCTGGTGGTGCCCATCCTTCGAGCGGGGCTCGGCATGCTCGACGGAATGCAGCGGTTGCTCCCTACGGCCGAGGTGGGTTTCTTGGGGATGGTGCGCGACGAGAAGACGCTCGCCGCAACGACCTACGCCAACCGGATCCCCGAAGACCTAGCCGGCCGGCAGTGCTACGTCCTTGATCCGATGCTCGCCACAGGCGGCACGCTCGTGGCCGCCGTACGGCTGCTGCTTGATCGCGGTGCTGCTGATGTGACCGCGGTCTGTCTGCTTGCGGCCCCGGAGGGAATGGCCCACGTCGAGGTCGAGCTCGGCGCTGACGCCCCGGTGTTCCTTGTGACGGCCGGGCTCGACGAACGGCTGAACGAGCACGGTTACATCGTCCCCGGCCTTGGCGACGCCGGCGACCGGCTCTACGGCGTCGTCTGACCTCGTCTTCACGCGCGAAATGTGGGGCGTTGAGCGTGGTATTCCAGACGCAATGACGGCGTGTCGCGCGTGAAGGCGAGGTCGGGCCGGGGCTAGAGGGACTTGAGCGCGCTGACGACCTTCGTCAGGGAGTCTTTGGCGTCGCCGAACAGGAGGGTGGTGTTCTGGTGGTACAGCAGCTCGTTCTCGATGCCGGCGAAACCCGGCCGCATCGAGCGCTTGAGGAAGATCACGTTCTGCGCGGCATCGACGTCGAGGATCGGCATCCCAGAGATCGGCGTCCCGGGGGTGCGGGCCGCCGGATTCACCACGTCGTTGGCCCCGATGACCAACACGACGTCGGTCGTGGCGAACTGCGGGTTGACCTCGTCCATCTCCTTCAGCTGCTCGTAGGGCACGTTGGCCTCGGCCAGGAGCACGTTCATGTGTCCGGGCATCCGACCGGCAACCGGGTGGATGCCGTAGAGCACCTCGACACCGCGCTCCTGCAGCAGGTCGGCCAGCTCCCGCACCGTGTGCTGCGCCTGAGCGACCGCGAGGCCGTACCCGGGCACCACGATCACCTTCGAGGCGTAGCCCAGCAGGATCGCCACGTCGTCGGGACTCGCCGAGCGCACCGGTCGGTCGCCGCCCACTGTCGTCGCCCCAGCGCTCGACCCGCCACGTAGGGCACCGAACAACGTCGACGTGATCGGACGCCCCATGGCCTGGGCCATCAAGCGGGTGAGGATCGTGCCGGAGGCCCCGACGAGGGTGCCGGCCACCAGCAGCAGCACGTTGCCGAGGACGTAGCCCGACGCGGCAACGGCCAGCCCCGTGAACGCATTGAGCAAGGAGATGACGATGGGGACGTCGGCACCACCGACGGGAAGCACGAACAGCACACCGGAGATCAGCGAGAGCAGCGCGACACCGGCGATGCCGTACGTCGCCGCACTCCCGACCCCGTCCTCAGTGAACACCCAGGCGGACAAGCCGATCGCGCCCACCATCGAACCAACGAACAGCACCGCATGGGCCGGCCAGACGACCGGTCGGGTCGTCATGACCTCTTGGAGCTTGAGGAACGTGACGACCGACCCTGAGAAGGAGATGGAGCCGACGACCACCGTGAACAACGAGGCCACCAAGGCGAAGCCACCGTCGGTCTTGGGGATCTCCATCGCCGCGACGATCGCTGCGGCGCCACCACCGACTCCGTTGAACAAGGCCACGAGCTGTGGCATCGCAGTCATCTGCACGCGCCGCGCAGTCGGAACAGCAACGACCGAGCCGACCACGATCGCCGCCAGGATGAGGGGCAAGTGGTTGAGGTCGTAGGCGAACAGAGTCGTGACCACGGCGAGCACGGCGCCGAAAGCACCGATCAGGTTGCCGTTGCGGGCCGTGCGGGGAGACGACAAACCCTTGAGAGCGAGGATGAAGCAGACCGCCGCGATCAGATAGGCGACAGCCACCCAGGTATCTGTCACTTCTTCTTGCCCTTGAACATCTCGAGCATCCGGTCGGTGACCACGAACCCACCGACCATGTTGACAGTCGCCAGCACCACAGCGACGAGACCGAGAGAGATCTCAGCAGCGCCCTTCGGCCTGGCCGGTGACGATGATGGCTCCCACCAAGATCACGCCGTGGATCGCGTTCGCCCCCGACATGAGAGGGGTGTGCAAAGTGGTCGAGACCTTCGACACGACCTCGAAGCCGACAAAAACGGCGAGCACGAAGATCGTCAGCAGCGCCATCGACTCGCTCATACGTCTACCCCTTCACGTACGGCTCCGTCTCGGGTGACCCAGCAACCCGCGACGACCTCGTCCGCCCAGTCAGGGGTCACCACACCGTCCTCGGTCATGAGCAGCAGCAGGTCGGCGACGTTGCGCGCATACAGCCGACTCGCATCCACCGGCATCTGTGAGGGCACGTCACGTCCTCCCCAGACAATGACGCCCGCCATGTCGACTTCCTCACCGGCCACCGACCCCTCCACGTTGCCGCCACTCTCGGCAGCAAGATCCACCACGACCGACCCCGGTCGCATCGCCTCGACCATGGCTCGCGTCACCAGCAGCGGTGCTGGGCGGCCCGGGATGGCTGCAGTGGTGATGACTGCATCGGCAGCGGCGACGTACGGCGCCAGCAGCTCGCGCTGGCGGGCGGCGCGATCCTCACCCATCTCACGGGCGTACCCTCCGGCTCCCTCGAGCGCCTCGAGATCGAGCTCGACGAACTTTGCGCCCATCGACCGCACTTCGTCGGCCGACGCCGGTCGAACGTCGTACGCCTCGACCACGGCGCCGAGGCGCTTGGCCGTGGCGATGGACTGCAGGCCGGCGACGCCCGCGCCGAGGACGAGCACCTTGGCCGGCTTGATCGTGCCCGCTGCCGTCATCAGCAGGGGGAAGAACATCGGGAGCCGATCCGCGGCTACGAGCGCAGCTCGATAGCCGGACACCAACGCCTGCGACGTCAAGGCGTCCATCGACTGCGCCCGGGAGATGCGCGGCAACAGCTCGACCGAGAAG
Source organism: uncultured Actinomycetota bacterium (assembly GCA_963819985.1). GTDB lineage: Bacteria > Actinomycetota > Actinomycetes > DATJPE01 > DATJPE01 > JANPBY01. The sequence continues at coordinate 587,680 of CAWFYH010000005.1, forward strand.
GCGGCAACACCGCCGTCACGCGCTGCCCTGATCGCTTCCGCATTGGTCGAGGGGGCGAGAAAACCGATCGTCAGAGCGCCCTGCTTGAGGCGTCCGACCTGCTCGACGCTCAAGGGCGAGACATGCAGCACGACATCTGCGTCGGCGAGCACGTCGCCGGTAATCACCGTAGCCCCGACCGCCTCGAAGGCACTGTCGGCTGCTCGTGCTGCAGCCCCCGCGCCGGCCTCCACGACCACGTCCAAGCCGGCCTTGATCAAGCGGCCGACAGATTCGGGAACGGCAGCGACCCGGAGTTCACCCGGTCGCTTCTCAGCTGGAACAACCACCTTCACGCGCCGAAACCTAGCGAAGTGGACCACCGTGCGTGGCACCGCCCCGCCGGATCGTCTCGAATGTCAACAGCGATGGGACATACTGTCCGCAGGTGCGCGGCATCGGATCGCGCCACATGAGAGGTGTACTACATGAACGCCGGAGACTTCCTCTGGTATCTGATCGCCTTCTTCTTCTTCGTCATCTACTTCATGATGATCTTCACGGTCATCGGTGACCTGTTCAGAAGCCCGGACATGTCCGGCTGGTGGAAGGCCATCTGGATCATCGCTTTGCTGTTCATCCCGCTCCTCACCATGCTGGTCTACGTCATCGCCCGCGGCAGCGGCATGTCCGACCGCGCGATGGCCGCTGCACAGCACAACCAGGCGCGCCAGGTCGAGTACGCGAACCAGATCGTCGCGTCACAGGGCGGCAAGAGCGCCACAGACCAGATCGCCGACGCGAAGAAGTTGCACGATGCCGGAACGATCAACGATGAAGAGTTCGCGGCCCTCAAGGCCAAGGCTCTCGCCTGATCAGCAGTACGGCTATGACCGGGGCGGTCGACCTCTCGAGGTCGGCCGCCCTTGTCACGGGCGGCGCCGACGGGATCGGCGCCGCCACCGTCAGGGCGCTACGCGCCGCGGGCTGCCAGGTAGCCATCGCCGATGTCGACGTCGACCGGGGTTCGGCCCTGGCCGCTGAGGTCGACGCCTCCTTCCTGCGCTGCGACGTGACCGACCCGGTCTCCGTGGCTCAAGCCGCCGAGGATGCTGAGGGGGCGTTCGGTCGGCTCGACCTGGTCCACCTCAACGCAGGCGTCACCACCGACACGATGTCGGTCGAGGTGCCCGATGAGATCTACCGACGGCTCCTGGCGGTCAACGTCGATGGCGTCTTCTTCGGTCTCAGGGCAGCCCTGCCCGCGCTTCGACGCGCTGGCGGCGGCACGGTCATCGCGACCGCCTCGGTCGGAGGTCTCGCGCCCATACCGATGGACCCGGTCTACGGCCTGACCAAGCACGCCGTGATCGGCCTGGTCCGCTCGGCCGCTCCCGCCCTGGCAGCGGAGAACATCAGATTGACTGCGCTGTGCCCGGGCTTCACGGACACGCGACTGATCGCGGACCAGCGCGATGCGGTGGCCTCGTTGGGCTTCCCCTTGATGACACCTGAGACGATCGCCTCAGCCGCTCTGCGGATGGTCGCGGACGCGGAGCCCGGGGAGTGCTGGTTCGTCCAGGCGGGGCGCGAACCGCAGCCGTACGGCTTCCGCGGCATCCCCGGTCCGCTGACCGGCACCTGACGCCCTCACGGAGCCGGTCCGGGTTCAGGCGTTGGCCGTGCCAGCTGTGTCGAAGGCCATGAAGCGCTGCAGCGCAGCGGCGCGCAGCCGCTCCGGAATCTCCACCGGTCCCCCGAGGCCGGACGCGTGGATGCCGGCCGCCGCCGCTTCCTCGACGACGCTGCCCGTGAGGATGGCCAGCTCCGGACTGCGGTGAAAGATCAGAACTCCATGGTTGGCGAGCAGCACAGCCGGGACCCCCGGCAGGACAGCCGCCCGAATGCTGGCCACCGCCTCGTCGGACCCACGGGGGCCATAGGCAGCCACCGGGACACCGTCGGGCAGGCCGAACATGGCGAGTGCCTCGATCCAACAACCGATCGGACGCTGAGCGACGGCATACGCGGTGGCGAACGGTGAATGCGTGTGCACGACGCAGCCAACGTCTGAGCGGTCCTGGTACATCGCCGTGTGCATCGCGACGACCGCACCCTGGATCGGGGGCAGATCACCCTCACGGAGCTGCCCGTCGAGACCGACCCGGACCACTGCCGAGGTCGGGTGGTCACGCAGAGACGGCGCAGCGGTGAAGTACATCTCATCGGAGCCGGGGACTCGCAGACTCACGTTTCCGTGGCTGTTGATCGAGATCGCGCCGCTAGCGACGACGCGGCTGGCGACATCGACGACCTGCTCGACAAGGTCCTTGTCCATGGGTCCTCCTGCTCACTGGTGCAGCCACTATCGCCGATCCGCGGCCGGTCGGAGTGCGAACGCCAAAGGGCAGACGACCTAGGTCGCGAGGTCTGGTCCCGGGACGAACGGCGCTCCATGACCCGGAACGATCAGCGCCGGCCCCAGGGCGAGCACGGACTCGCGTGAGGCTCTGAGCAGGTCCCGGTCACGAGCAAAGGGATCATCGGCCGGCCCGTCGGCCGTCCACCACAGGTGGGTGAGCACGACCAGCCCCTCGACGGTCTGGACCAGCGTCGAGAGATCCTCGTCCGTGTGCCCCGGCGTCGGCATCAGCTGCACGGACGGCCCCAGCGGCGGAGTGTCCGGCGTGCGGTCGGTCCACACGTCCGCCTCGTACGTCGCCATGAAGTCGTGCACCCGAGCATTGAGGAAAAGCGCCGCGTTGACGGTGTGGTCGGGATGGTGATGGCTGAACACCACATCGGTGACCTCCTCGGGGCGAATCCCCAGGGCGGCCAGCGGGTCCAGGATCGCCGAGCGGTCCGCCACCATGCCCGGATCGACCACGATGACGGCCGCGCCGTCGCGGATCAGGCTGACGGTGCTGGCCACCCGATCGTCGGCGTAGCCGTCGGTGAGAACGTTCAGCTCAGCGGTCATGCACCGATCTTGCCGTCATCTCCCGCACCGCGGCATACCGGGCGCGCACGTCGACCGCCGGACGAGCTTCATAGGTCCGGGCACCGGACTGCTCCCAGCCCGGCGGGTCGATAGCACCGGAGAGCACCCAGGCGGCTTGCCGCGCCGCGCCGTCGGCGACGTACTCGCCTGCCTCGGGAACCACCACCGGCCGGCCGAAGATGCTCGGAGCAATCTGCCGTACGGCCTCCGACCGCGCGCCACCACCGATGAGGAGAACCCGATCGACGACCGCTCCCTGGACGACCAGCGCGTCCAACCCGTCGGCCAGGCCACACAACATCCCCTCGATCGCGGCGCGGGCGAGGTGCGCGGGCGTGGAAGTGCGCAAGGTCCAGCCGTGAACGGCGCCGGTTGCCTCCGGTCGGTTGGGCGTGCGCTCTCCTTCGAGGTAGGGGACGACCACGAGGCCCTCCGCGCCGGGGGGAGCCGACAGCGCCAGGTCGGACAGCTCCGCCAGGCCCACTCCCAGGATTGTCGCCGTCGCGTCCATCACCCGGGCTGCGTTCAACGTGCAAACGAGCGGCAGGAAGCGACCGGTTGCATCGGCGAACCCAGCGACCTCTCCCGACGGGTCCGCGGAGGGAACAGTCGAGACGGCGCAGGCAACGCCAGACGTCCCCAGCGACACGACCAGATCACCCGGGGCGGCGCCCAGGCCCAGCGCGGAGCCGGCGTTGTCGCCCGCTCCCGGCCCGAGCAACGCCCCGGCCGCCGTCCGCCCCGCCAGATCGCGCGGACCCAGCACACGAGGCGTCACGACGTCGTGCCCGAGGGCCAGCGTGAGCAGGTCGAGGCGGTACGTCCCCGCGGCCGGCGACCAGTACCCGGTGCCGCTTGCGTCGCTGCGGTCGGTGACCAGGGAGCCCAGACTGGACGCCCCGGACAGCTTCCAGGTCAGCCAGTCGTGCGGGAGGCACACCGCCGCAGTCCGCTCGACCGACTCCGGCTCATGGTCGGCCAGCCACCGGAGCTTGGCGACCGTGAACGAGGCCACCGGAACCGACCCGACTGCGACGGACCAGGCCATCCGGCCAACAGTCGCGTCGCCGTCACCGAGCTCGTCGATGAGGTCAGTGGCAGCATCAGCGGATCGGTTGTCGTTCCACAGCAGGGCTGGACGCACCACCTCACCCGCTTCGTCGAGGCAGACCATCCCGTGCTGCTGACCGGCGACCGAGATGGACGCGACGTCTTCGACGCCGCCCGCGTCGTCCAACGCCTCGGACAGAGCGGCCCACCAAGCGTCCGGGTGGACTTCCGTGCCGTCCGGGTGCGCGGCCCGTCCGCTGCGCACGAAGGCGCCCGAGTCCGCTTCCCGAACGACCACCTTGACCGACTGAGTCGAGGAGTCGACCCCCGCGACGAGGCTCACGAGCGGCAGTCTGGCAGCCAGGCGATCAGCGGGCGCCGAGCAGGTGCTCGACGGCCAGCTGGTCCAGCACCCCGAAGCCATACCCCTCGACGGCGCGGCCGTCTGCGTCGAAGTCTTCGAACGCCGAGCGGTCGGCGAGCAGGTCGGCGATGGACTCACCGGCCGCGAGCGTCGGCTGGGAGAGCTCCGGCACTCGACTGGCCGCGAGGGCTGCCTGCACCTCGGGATCGGAACGGAACGCCGCCGCTCGCTCCTTCAGCAGCAGGTAGGTCTGCATGTTGGCCGCTGCTGAGGCCCAGACCCCGTCCATGTCTTCGGTGCGCAGAGGCTTGTAGTCGAAGTGCCGTGGGCCATCGTATGAGCGGCCGCCGTCAGGGCCACCGTTCTCCAGCAGATCGACGAGGAAGAACGCGCTGAGCAGGTCGCCGTGACCAAAGACCAGGTCCTGGTCGAACTTCGGCCCGTGCTGACCGTTGAGGTCGATGTGGAACAGCTTGCCCTGCCACAAGGCCTGGGCGATCCCATGGACGAAGTTGAGGCCGGCCATCTGCTCGTGGCCCACCTCCGGATTCACGCCGACCATCTCGTGGTGCTGGAGCGTCGAGATGAATCCCAGCGCGTGCCCGATCGTCGGGAGCAGGATGTCGCCACGGGGCTCGTTCGGCTTGGGCTCCAACGCGAACCGAAGGTTGTAACCCTGCTCGACGACGTAGCCGGCCAACGTGTCGAGGCCCTCTCGGTAGCGATCGAGGGCCGCCTGAACATCCTTGGCGGAATCGGTTTCGGCGCCTTCCCGGCCACCCCAGAAGACGTACGTGCTCGCGCCAAGCTCCGCGGCCAGATCGAGGTTGCGCATCACCTTGCGCAACGCGAACCTGCGGACGTCGCGCCGGTTCGACGTGAACGCGCCATCCTTGAAGATCGGATGGGTGAACAAGTTGGTCGTCGCCATCGGCACGACCAACCCAGTCTCGTCCAGGGCCTTCTTGAAGCGACCGATGTACTGATCTCGCGCGACGGTGTCCGACCCGAACGGGATCAGGTCATCGTCGTGGAACGTCACGCCGTAGGCGCCGAGCTCCGCCAGTCGGTGCACCGACTCGACCGGGTCCACCGGCGCTCGTGTCGCATCTCCGAAGGGGTCACGGGCCTGCCAGCCGATCGTCCACAGTCCGAAGGTGAATCGGTCCTCGGGGGAGGGCTTCCTGGACTGACTGGTGTGGCTGATCATCTCGATCTCCGACCCTCATCGACTGTGGATGCCTGTATTTGTTGTCTCGAGCAACATATCTGCTGAGGCCAAGATAGGACAGGGCCGCGGCATCGTCAACGAGCGGTCGGCAGCCACCCAGGTGCTCAGGGTCAGAACCACTTGGTGGACAGGAGCTGTTCACGCGGCACCACTGCCGCCTCGGGCGGCACGCCGCGGAACGCCTTCACGAGGCCCTCGGCCCACAGCCGTCCTCGATCCAGGAGCTCACGATCGTCGGCCTGCATTCGCCCGCGGGTGACGACCACCCCTATGTCCGCCCCCGGATAGCGATACTCACCGGCTCCGTAGACCTGCAGGTAGAACGCCTCGTTCTCGCGGCTCACGGCATGCCAGTCAGTCTCCTGCCGGACGAACCGCACCTCGCCGTCGTCATCCATCCGCCAGAGTCCCGAAGAAGGCGCTTCGGTGATCAGCTCGATCTCATCCGTTGTTTGCTTCAAGACCAGTTGGCTCCACTGGTCAAAATCGTCCCAGCGCCGCTGAACGGCCTTCAGGTCGAGCTTCCAGTCCACGTCGGTGAACTCGAGCAGATGGAAGAGCAGAAGTGGGACACCGCCGTACGTCGCCGTGATCAGGTTCGTCAACGGCGAGGCGCCGGAGATCCGCGGGTTGATCTCCCCGAGGTAGACCGAGCCGTCGTCGGTGTCCAAGAGGAAGTCCATGCAGAAGGCGCCCTTGTAGCCCTCGGCGTACAGCCGTTTGCCGAGCCGCCGGGCCATCTTCCGGATCCGCTTGCGGGTCTTCGCGTTGAACACCGAGGGAAAGGCGTCATTGCCGCACCAGCCGCCGCGATAAGGAGTCAGCTCGGCGTAGCCAGTCAGGTCGGTCTGGATCGGCCCGACGAGAGTGCCGTGCCTCGTGGCCACCGCCTCGACCGTCCCAGGGAGGTGGTTGATGCGCCGCATGATCTTCAGGTCCTCACCCACGAGGTCCTCGGCATAGGCGTTCCAGTCGTCGAGCGACCGGATGAAGAACGTCGTGCGTCCGGAGTCGCCGTACGGCGTCTGCACCACCAAGTCCTTGCCGAGCTTCGCCTCCTTGGCGATCTTCAGCAACTTCTTGTAGCTCTTGGCCCGCCCCATGGCGTTCGGGGCGCTGCGGACGCCGGCCTCGTTGCCCAAACGGGTGGTGACCACTTTGGAGTCAATGCGTTCGCGCAGCTCCCGGGGTGGGAGCGCAATCCGTAGGCCCAGCTCGAGCGCCCGCTTCTCGGTCTCCGCGTCGAACATGACGAAGAGCACTACGCCGGTGCCGTTGCGATCGATGTAGTCGATGACCTCCTTGTTTCCGAGCAGGTAGGTGTTGACCGACTCGAAAGACTCGAAGTCCCGTGGGCCCGAGTGGCTTGGTGCGAATGAGTGCGGTTTCAGCCCATCGAAGCTGTCGAAATAGCTGATGTAGCGAAACCCGGCGACCCACTCATCGAGGCCGAGGAGGTTGTATGGGGTGGGCGACACGAAATAGACCGGTGTCGTGTTGGAACGAAAGAAGCCATAGATGTCACTGAGGCTCCTCAACCCCGATGGAGCCGGACCATTCGGTTCAGCGGACGACGGCTCGGCCTTGCTGCCCTTGTTGGCCTTGGCCTTGGCCTTCCCCTGCGCCTGTCCCATAGTGCCGCCACCGTAGGACGCGGGACTGCTTCGGACAACCGACTCGCGAACATTCCAGCCGTTCGAGCGGTGGCGACGAAGGCGGTCACTAGATTTCGTCACATGGCACTGAGGCTCCAGCCTTTTGAGATCCACGTGGCAGAGCCCGTTCTCGAAGACTTACGCAGGCGGCTACGCAGCGCTCGGTGGCCGGAGCCCGCTCCTGGCCCACCCTGGAGTCAGGGAACTGATCTCAGCTACCTGCGTGACCTGGTCGACTACTGGGCAGATGGCTTCGACTGGCCACAGCAGGAGAGACGACTCAATGAGTACGACCAGTTCATGGCAGACATCGATGGAGTCCAGGTGCATTTTGCGCACCAGAGGTCGGGGAAGCCACCACTCGTCCTGACGCACGGCTGGCCGAGCTCATTCGTCGAGTTGCTTCCACTGGTGGATCAGCTGTCGGCGCACTTCGATCTCGTCGTTCCCTCGCTTCCGGGGTACGCCTTCTCTCCCCGTCCCGCACAGGTGGGCGTCGACGGGGAGTACGTGGCGCGCGTGTGGCACCGACTCATGCAGGGGCTGGGCTACGAAAAGTATGGCGCGCACGGTGGCGACTTCGGCGCCGGAGTGGCGACGCACATGGCCCTCACCGATGCCTCGCGCATGACCGGCATCCACCTGAGCACACCCGAGGTGAGCCCCTACTTGGCGCTGGGATCACCACCGCTCACCCCATCCGAGACCGCCTACCTTGACCACATCCGACGATGGGACGAGACCGAGCGCGGCTACAGCGCCATTCAGTCAACCCGTCCCCAGACCCTGGGATACGGACTGACCGACTCGCCCGTAGGCCTTGCCGCGTGGCTCGTGGAGAAGTGGAGAGCCTGGAGTGACAGCACCGGTGACGTCGACGCTCATATCGGACGAGACAACCTGCTGACGACGATCACGCTCTACTGGGTGACGAACTCCATCACGTCGTCGATGCGGGACTACTTCGACAACCGCTGGCACACCAACGCGATTGGCCCCAATGACCAAGTGACGACCCCCACCGCGATGGCTGTCTTCGCAAACGAATACGTATCCGAAGGTGAGCCGCCTCGAGAACTGTTCGAGCGGCTCTACAACATTCAGCGATGGACAGTGTTCCCGCGCGGCGGGCATTTCGCCGCGGCCGAAGAACCCGCTCTGCTGGCAGCTGACATCAAGGCGCACTTCGATGCGGTGCTCAGCTCCTAACGCCGGGTGGATGCGCTCAAGCGATCAGCAGCGGACGTCCTCGCGCGACCGGCGGGAGCGGTGGCGCCTCGCCGGCTGCGGGCACGGCCATGCTCAGCTTTCGCGGCCTCGATCCCGCAGCGAAGTCATGCAGGTCGAGGGACCAGTTGTCGTCCGGCCAGCGCAGGTCAAGGGTGAGTCGGTCCGAGTCGTACATCGCGGTGTAGACCGTTCCCCAGGTGCTCAATGCCGTCGGTCGGTACAGCGGCGGCTCGAGGAACTGTTTGACCAACAGCTCTGCGGTCATCTCAGGGTCGTCCACCGCAGCCAGCAGGGCCGCCTCCCGGTCCTCCGTCGCGCAGAACTCGGCATGCTCTGGCCACTCGGTCTCGCCCTGCCTGTTTGCGGCCGTCGCGCCACCGGTGACGACCATCTCCCGGTCAGGGGACAGGTAGGCGATGGCGCCCCGTCCAGCCCGGTCCTGCAGTGCCACGTTGTAGGCCAGGTGCACGGGGATCCGCGCCAGCATGACCAGCGCGGTGGGTACGTCGCCAGCGAACTCCAGCACGTAACGAACGACGATGCCGATGCCGAACCCGTCGCCAACCACCTGTCGGCCGCCGAATGCAATCGCAACAGCCAATCCGTGCTCGTTCACGCCGTCGAGGGCGCCGATCACGCAGTCGGACATCGCCATCACTGTGCTGCCGTTCCAGCGGCTGCGCACGACCATGGCATCGCACAGCGTCGGCGGGTAGTCATAGTTGCGGACCAACACCTGCCGATCCCGTGACCAGGCGGCCAGCGAGCAGGCCGCGAACAGCGGGGGCGGATTCCAATGACTCAAGAATCGCGCCGCGAGGTCCCCGCCGCCTACAGCGTCGACCAGACGGTCGTAGGAGGGGAGCAGCTCGGGCAGGTGCTCGGTCAGGGCTCGCCTGCAGTCGACGTACTCAGGGCGCGCATCCACTCCGTCTCGCAGATACCAACGGCGGTAGGCCGGCCAAGCAGCCTGAAAGTGCTCCACGAGTCCGGCCTCTGCGGTCTCCGCCACGTCCACCGACGTGAAAGCCAGGTCGACCGGAACCACGTCGAGCCCCGGCGACGGCGGGATGTCGTCAGGCGCCGAATCAGGCGTGGGTGCCTCTTGCATCGCCTCAGTATGCGGCTTGGCGCTTGGGATGGCCCATGCCTGCGCCGAGCGCGGCTGGGTACGCTCGAAGCGTGCGTCTGGACGAGTTCGCGTCGTACGACGCCGTTGGCCTGGCTGAACTGCTTCGCTCGGGGGACGTGACCCAAGCAGATCTGAGGCAGTGCGTCGCCGACGGCATCGACTTGGTCAACCCGACGCTCAACGCCGTTCTTCCCGCTGACGCGTCCGTCTTCACAGCGGACCAGAGCGAGGGCACGGCGCCGCTGGCCGGGGTCCCCACATTGCTCAAGGACCTCTTCCATGGGCTGGCCGGCTGGCCCTGCGGAAACGGCAGCCGGCTGGCTCCGGACTGGGTGGTTCCGACAACTTCGGAGTTCACCCAACGGATCTTGTCCGCCGGCCTCACGCCACTCGGCCGCACGACCACCTCCGAGTTCGGCATCTTGGGCACCACTGAGACCCTCGCAGCGGGCCGGACCTGCTCACCCTGGAGCGCCCAGCACATGGCTGGCGGGTCGAGTGGAGGGGCGGCCGCGGCCGTAGGCGCGGGGATCGTGCCGGTCGCCACGGCGAGCGACGGTGGGGGCTCCATCCGCATACCCGCGTCGGCCTGTGGCGTTGTCGGCCTCAAGCCCTCGCGGGGCAGGATCCCCTGGGGTCCGAACATCGCCGAAGCGCTCTCGGGATGGGCCGTGCACTTCATGGTGTCCCGCAGCGTGCGTGACGCGGCAGTCCTCCTCGACGCACTGAGCGGCCCCGAGATCGGTGATCCATTCGAGATCGCACCACCGGCAAGGACGTACACCTCCGAGCTCGAGCTTCCGCCCAAACGGTTGCGCATCGGGGTGGCCACCCGTCCTTGGTCGGGTCACGAGCCGGACCCCGAGATCACCGCCGCGACCCTCGCAACCGCGCAGATCCTCGTCGAGCTCGGGCATGAAGTCGACGCCACCGAGGACCTGCTCGAATGGGAGCCGTTCCTCGCGGCGATGACCGATGTGTGGGCCGCGGATGCGTCACAGACCATTGACGACTTGGCCACCTTGATCGGTCGCCCGGTGGATCTGACCACCGTCGAACCCGTGACGCTCGCGGCTGTCGAACATGGCCGGCAGGTCACCGCCGTACAACTGCTTGACGCCCTGGATCACGCGAACGTCGTGGCTCGATCGATGGGCGCCTACTTCGCCAGTCACGACGTAATGCTTACGCCGACCTTGGGACGGCTACCTGCACCGCTCGGGCGCTATCAGCCCGACGCAGCCATGACACTGTCGGGGATCTTCGCGGATTGGGGTGCCTGGGAGTGCTTCCTCCCAGCCTTCAACGCCACCGGACAACCAGCGATCAGCTTGCCCCTCCATCAGAGCAATGACGGCCTGCCCATCGGGATGCAGCTGGTCGGATCGTCAGGCTCGGAGGCGACGCTGCTCCGACTGGCTGCCGAGCTTGAGGTCGCGCTCCCGTGGGCTGGTCGCATCCCCCCGCTGCACGTGAGCCGCTGAGCCCTACGGCGTGCCAACCCGCAGCACGGCTCGGACCACCCGGTTCAGCTGGGCAGCCGAGGTCGAGTGGCCGAACTCGAACGTGACCGCAGCCCCGGGCGTGCGTTTGTTGATGAACTGAGTCATCGTGCCGTGACATCCGCTGTTGCAGGTGAACGAGCGCAACGGATAGCCCGACCACTTCGCGAGGTTCTTGGCCAACGAGCGGTCCTTCCCGAGGCTGGCGTCCACTCCATACAAGGGATTGTGGAATGACACGGTGCGCCAAGGCCGAAGCTCACGGACGAAGGCTTGGACTGCCCGCGTCTCGGGCTCACTGCGCGCTCGGGGCCCGGAGTAGTAGCGCGTGCCTGCGCCGCGTTTGAGCCAGGTCACTGGAAAGTTGCGGTTGAGGTCGACGCGGTGAGCGTTGCCGCGGGTGTTGTGGGCGTTGCCGTCGGGATTGACCGTGGGGATCAGCCACATGTCCAGACCCGCGGGGAGGGGCGCGCTGCGTAGTCGGTCGATGACGCGCCTTCCCGTCTTCTCGTCGCCATGCATCTGTCCGATGACGAGCAGGACCCGGGCACCGGGTCGTGCCTGCGAATAGCGGTGATAGGCCACGATGTCGCGGCCCTGCACCGAATGCCCGATGACGAGGCGATCGGTCGTGGGCAGACCTATCGCCTCGACCGGCGCAGCCGGCAGAAGAGCAAGGACCAAGCCGATCGCGCCAAGCCACAGCGCACCCCTCGCGGACAGCCGCACCGCACTCGTCGGCCGCGGCAGACCTACGGTCACCGGGCGTAGCTGATCTTGACCTTCGTCCCCAGCGGCACCTTGGTGTAGATCCATTTCGCGTCCTTCGCAAGCATGCGCGCGCAGCCATGGCTGATGGGCGAGCCCGCGCCCGGCGTCTTGCCCAGGTCAGCCGGGTTCATGCTCATCCGACCGCTGTAGCGGTTGAGCGGGATCGCGTGAGTGCCAACGCCACGGCCGGCACACAGCCGGGTGAAGTAGTTCAACTTCCAGATGAGCGTGGTGTCCCAGTTGACGCGAAGCTTCTGGGCGACGTGGCAGGTCTTGGGCAGCTGGGGTGACAGGTAGGGATTGCCGGCCACAGGGACATCGCGAGCCAGCTTGCCGTTCTTGTAGATCTGGATGTGGTTGGTCCAGACGCGGTATTTCACGAGCCACTTGGGCGCTGGCGGCTTGGGCGGAGGCTTGCCACCCGTTCCTGGCTCTGAGCAGATCAGTGAACTGACGTTCGGAGGGCACACCGAAGCCGCGGCCGGAGTCGTCGGGGCGATCGCGAGGAGCAGGCCTGATGTGGCGGCGACCACCAGGGCGACCTGGGTACGTCGTCCGAACCAGGCGTTCCACGCCGCGACGGACCGGCGCATCGGCACGGTTTTCAAGTCTTCCCTTGACATCTATCGGTTCCAGTCCACTCGACAGTCTGCCCTCGACAGACCAGGTATCCCCGCTTTCACATCGACCATGATGCCAAACCGCTGAAGTGAGCGCCCCCTCCAACTGGACAGGTCGGACATTTCAGACATCTCGGCCACATCGGCAGGCTGGTCACCCTGCCGACGGTGTGAGCGTCAGCGTCTGGTCAGCAGCGGCGGTGGTGGCTGACGCAGAGAACACGAACGGCGTAGTGCGCCCGGTGGCCCAGAGTTCGGCCTGGTCGTCATAGTGCTCAGCGAAGGCGTGACCGCTGGCGCCGGTGAGGTTCACCCAGGTCGAGGCGTCGAGATCGGATAGGTCCACCACCATCCGCATGCTGGGGATCCACGTGATGCCGTATCCCTCCCCCGTGTCCCAGTTGGTGGCGTCCGGCGAGGAGCCACTGCCCCCCGTCTCGTACGGGCCCCGGTTGAACAGCCATTCGATCGGTGCGATACCCGAGTCACCGAAGGTCTGGTTTCGGATCTCCAGCGTGTGCAGCGTTCTCCACGTCCACTTGGCCGGGTCGTCGCCGAGCCGGCCGCGCAGATCGGCATCCGCGAGCTGCATCGCGCGTTGCAGCATCGAGCTGCGATCCTCGACCTCGGGTGTGGCCTTGTCGTCCCACCAAGGGTCGTCACTATCGAGCGCGCGCATGGCTTCGTACCAGCGGTCGGTGCTGTCCAAGGTCACCTGGTCGCCGAGCTCGTCACCGAAGACCCCGTTGACGAGGGCCGTCCAGAAGGCACCGAAGTACGCCGCCGCGGGCGAGTCAGCCGCCATGGTGAAGTCCCAACCGGTCCACGTCGAGCGCGCCACCGCTGCGGGGCCGTCCAATTGGACCTTCATCGCCATCGGCACCGCCCAGGAGGCCGGCTCGCTGAAGGTGTCGTTCTGGATGTCCGACATGTCAGCTGTCGTGAGCCTGGTGCCACCGCCGGTTGCAGCCACGATCCGGTCGGTGATGCGCTGGCTGCGAGCTCCGAAGGCATTGTCGACGACGAACTCGTAGCCCAGCCCGGGATTGGTCAGCTGGTTGTTGGCAGTGACGATGTAACCGTCGGTGGGATTCTCAACGGCAGGTACTGCGGCTTCAGGCACGTCGCCGACCCAGGCCACGGAGGAGTCCCATCCCGGCGCCGGGAGCAGCCCGTCGTAGCCGGCACGGATGGGAAACTTTCCGCCAGTGACGTAGCCGATGTTTCCGTCAACGTCGGCAAACACGATGTTCTGGCTGGGCGTCTCGAACAGCCCGACAGCGACGCGCACAGCGTCCCAATCGCTGGCGCTGTCCAGGGCAAAGACGGCCTCGGCCGTCTTGCCGGGCGTCAAAGCTGTCCATTGCAGGGCCACGGCATAGCCGCCCTGCGCACCCGGAGATCCCGCAGCGGGGACATCCTGGCGGCCGACGTCGGCGTAGTCATCGCTGACGTCGCTCATCAACGGGCCATGGCTGGTCGAGCGCACGGTGATGGTCACGGGCTCAGAGCCAGCCACCTTGATGACCTCGTCGCGCGTCTGCAGCGGAACTGGTGCTCCATCCACGATGGCCGCATCCCCCTGCAGAGCCTCAAGAAACAGGTCCTGAGTGTCTGGCGCCAAGTTCGTGAAGCCCCATGCGACGCGAGCGTTGTGCCCGATGATCACGCCCGGGAAGCCGGAGAACGTATAGCCGGCCACGTCGTAGGGGCACTGCGCCGATACCGGGGCGCAGTGCAAGCTCATCTGAGTCCAGATACTCGGCATGCTGGGCGCGAGATGTGGGTCATTGGCCAGCAGCGGTTTACCCGTGGCAGTCAGCTCGCCGCTGACAACCCAGTTGTTGCTGCCGGCGCCGGCGTGCTGCCCGTTCAGCCCCAGAAGTCCGCTGACCTGGGCGAGACCGAGTTGGATCTCACGTAGGTCAGCGCCGGTGTCTGCGTAGACCGTGGCCTGAATTGGTGTCGGGCCGGGAGCGGGGAGACTCTGATCGAACCGGGCAGCAGAACCGGCGCCCGCCCAGGCGCCCTGATCGAGGATCGCCCGATGCCGATCGAAGGGATATTCCGGGAAGACCTGCTGGGCTCGGCGTGCACCTACCTTGGCGGCGACGAGGACCCGCTCGATCTCGGCCCAGGCGTTGCCGCTCAGATCGAAAGACATGGCCTTCAACCAGGCCAGCGAGTCGGCTGGAGTCCATGGCTCAACGGAGTAGCCCCGGTTGGTGAGCGCCAGCACGGAGTACTCCAGTGACAGCTGCGAGGGGCTGCGGTCCCGTACGTAGGCATTGACGCCATCGGCGTACGCCTGCAACAGCGCCAGGGTCTCCGGTGACATGAGCTGCATCTCAGCCTCGGCCACCCGCCGCCAGCCCATGGTGCGAACGAACTCGTCGGTCTCCAGCGTGGTGTCACCGAACAGCTCGGAGAGCCGGCCAGCCGTCACATGACGCCGGAAGTCCATCTCCCAGAACCGATCCTGAGCATTGACGAAGCCCTGCGCGAAGAACAGGTCGTGGCTGGTGCTTGCCGTCACGGCGGGAATCCCCCACGCATCACGCTGGACAGTCACCTGAGCATCCAGCCCCGGAACGGTGAGCGTTCCCGAGGTCTGCGGGAACGGTCGACGTACCGCCCAGGCGGTGGCGAGAACCACCAACAGCGCGAGCACGGCGATGACAGCGACGATCGCCAGCAGAGTGCGGCCTAGCCACCTCCGTCGCCTTCGAGGTTGTTTGGGCGATGGGTCATCGAGAGTTGGTGGAGCGATCGTGGCCACCCCCCGATCCTGCCCAGTCCATCCGCCGAGTGCGGGGAAACTGAGCGATCTCATCGTCTGAGTTCTAGGGGCCAGCGACTTCCTCGACACTCGCCGAGGTCGGGAGGGTCAGACGCGGCGGATCCCGGACTGCCACACCTGGGAGAACAGGGGAACGCCCGGGCGGTAGGCGAGATGGACGTAGGACGGTGCATCCAGGACGACCAGGTCAGCACGGGCTCCTACTCCGAGGTGGCCCACATCGCTGCGTCGAAGCGCCCGTCCACCACCTGCCGTCGCGGACCATAGGGCCTCCGCGGGGCTCATCCGCATCTCGCGAACCGCCAGGGCCACGCACAGGGCCATGGAAGAGGAGAAGCACGACCCTGGGTTGCAGTCAGTGGCCAGCGCCACTGTGGCGCCAGCCTCGAGCAGGGCCCGTGCATCGGGGTAAGGCGACCTGGTCGAGAACTCCACAGCAGGCAGCAGGGTCGCGACGGTCGGGGAGCTGGCCAGAGCGTCGATGTCGGCCGGTGATAGATGAGTGCAGTGATCAGCCGAAGCAGCCCCCACCTCGACGGCAAGCTGTACCCCGGGGCCTTCGCCCAGCTGGTTCGCGTGCACGCGGGGCATGAGACCGGCAGCCTTCCCGGCCTGGAGAACGGCGCGTGCCTGGTCGCCGTCGAACGCGCCCCGCTCGCAGAAGACGTCGACCCAGCGGGCGTACGGCGCACACGCTTCGAGCATCGGTCCGCTTACGAGCTCGACATACGCGGCGGCGTCGATTCCTCCTGGGACGACGTGCGCGCCCAGATAGGTGACCTCGCCCGTGAGCTGGGCGGCGATCGCCACTGAGCGCGCCTCGTCCACCACCGTAAGGCCATAGCCGCTCTTGATCTCGACCGTTGTGATGCCCTGCCGGAGCATCTCGTCCACCAGCCGGGTCGCGTTGGCCAGCAGTTCCTCGTCGTTGGCAGCGCGGGTGGCAGCCACGGTCGTGCGGATGCCTCCGGCCGCATATGGCTCCCCGGTCATGCGCGCCTCGAACTCGGCGCTGCGCTCTCCGGCGAACACCAAGTGGGCGTGGCTGTCCACAAAGCCAGGGATCACCGCTCGGCCTAGGACGTCGACCTCGTGGTCAGCTGACGGCGCAGCAGCACTCGGTCCCGCCCAGGCGATCGCACCGCCCTCCACCACGATCGCGGCGTCGGCCATGAGCCCCAGCCCAGAGGCGCCCATCGATGGGTCGTTGGTGACCAGCTGCCCGATGCCCGTGATCAGAGTGGACGTCACGCTTCGACCATCCCCCACAACGTGGTGATCTCCTCAGACAACAGCGCGCCCACGTCTGCGATCGATGCGTGGTGACCACCGGCCACAACGTGCCTTCCCGAAACGACTACGTCGGTGACATCGCCCGAGGTCGCACTCAAGACGATCTGACCAGGGTCGCTACCTGCGGTTCGCACGGAAGCCAGATCGATCGCCACCAGGTCAGCAGGTGCCCCGACCGCGATCGTCCCCGCATCGGGCCAACCCAGCGCGGCGTGGCCATGCAGGGTCATCGCCTCGACCAGCGCCACTGGATCAAAGCGCCCTCGTTCGTTGCTGGACAGCCGCTCGTGAGCCTCGACACCGCGTGCCTCCTCGAACAGGTCGATCACTGCATGCTGATCGCTGCCCAGACAAAGCGGCGACCCAGCATCGACCAACGCGCGCGCGGGGCCGATCCCGTCGGCGAGATCGCGCTCCGTGGTCGGGCACATGCAGATCGCCGTGCGGCTGCCGCCAAGCGTCGCGACGTCGTCAGAGGTGAGGTGCGTGGCGTGCACGGCCGTCGTCCTGGGCGACAACAGGCCATGACGGTCGAGCAACGCGGTCGGCGTGCAGCCGTAGGCCGCTTGGGACTGCTGGTTCTCGGCTGGTTGCTCCGACAGGTGAACATGGATAGGCGCTATGGGAAGCGCCTCCCCGACGGCAGCCAGGGACTCCTCGGGCACAGCCCGCACCGAGTGAACTGCGACTCCGACTCGAACCAGCGGGTCACCGTCCCAGCGCCGAGCCAGGTCCTGAACCCTGGCCGCCCACGCCGCGACGTCGGCGTCGCCGAAACGCTGTTGAGGAACCGAGAGCGGCTCGCCGATTCCCCCAGCGAGATAACAGGCATCGAGGAGAGTGAGCCGAATCCCTGCATCCGAAGCTGCCGCGCGTAGAGCCTCCTCCATCGCGTGCGGCTCGGAGTAGGGACGTCCTGCAGGACCGTGGTGCAGGTAGTGGAACTCCCCGACCACACTGACGCCGGCGAGCACCATCTCGGCGTAGACGGCCCGCGCCAGGGCATGCATGGAAGACGGATCGAGCACAGCCGACAGGGCGTACATCTGCTCCCGCCACGTCCAAAACGAACCGCCGTTGGCGTGCGTGCGCCCGCGCAGCGCCCGGTGGAAGGCATGCGAGTGCGCGTTGGCGAAGCCGGGCAGCACCAAGCCGGTCAGTCGGACCGAGTCCGCCGTTGCTGCTGCCCTCGTGGCTATTGAGCCGATGACTCCGTCGTCCGCTACGGAGATCAGAACATCTCGTTCGACCCCAGAGGGCAGCCACGCCTGCTCGCAGTGCCACAACTTCGTCATCGGGTCAGGCAGCGCCGGTCAGATCAGCCAGGACGGCTGCGAGGGCCTCGACGCCAGCCAGACAGTCGTCCAAGTCGGCATGCTCGGCCGGGCTGTGCGAGATGCCGGTCGGGTTGCGGACGAAGAGCATGGCCGTGGGAATCCCGGCCGCAGCCAGGATGCCCGCGTCGTGACCTGCGGCGGTGGGAAGCAGCGGCGCCGGGGTTCCGTCCCCGAGGGAATGGCCGACGACTCGCGCCAGTCGGCCGGCCAGCTCCGGGTCGAACTCCACGAGGGGCGAGAACGACTCGGTCGCGCTTGTCAGCGCCGTGCCGTCTCGGCCGGCGCGCTCGGTCACCTGTGCCTTGACCGAAGCGAGCACCGCATCCACTGTTGCCGCGTCGGCGGCACGGATGTCGAGCCAGGCATGAACCCGCTCGGGTATGGCGTTGGTTGCGCCAGGATCGATCTCCATCCGACCCACCGTCGCCCGAGCCCCCGCAAGACGAGCCTGTTTGTTTGCTGACAGCGTCATGAAGGCAGCGGTCAGCATCGGATCGGCTCGGTCTTGCATCCGCGTGGTCCCGGCGTGGTCTGCACGACCACCGAACTCGAACCGCCACCGGCCATGCGGCCAGATCGCGGTTGCCACTCCAACCGCGGCTGAGGCGTTGCGCTCAGGATCGGTCAGCCACCGGCCCTGCTCGATGTGCAACTCGACGAACGTGCCCATCAGGGACGGCAACTCGGACGTGCCGTACGTCTCCGGGTCCACGACTTCCCCTGACTGCTCGCACGCGTCGGCAAGCGACGTTCCAGATCTGTCGGTCAGGGCGAGTGCCGTCGCCGGATCGAGTACACCGGTTGCCAGGCGAGAACCCAGGCAGGGCATGCCAAACCGCGACCCTTCCTCCTCGACGAACATGGCCACACCGATTGCGCGGGAGGGTTCGAACCCGCGTTCGCGAAGCAGATCGACCGCAGCCAGCGCGGACACCACACCCAGCGGACCGTCGAAGGCGCCTCCCTCAGGGACCGAGTCGAGGTGACTTCCCGTCACGACACCGGGTTCACGTCGATCCGGATCGGGTCGCCACCACGCCACGTGGTTGCCGATGGAGTCGGTCTCGACCACGAGGGCGCGATCAGCACAGGCACTGAGAAACCACGCCTCCGCCTCACAAACTGCCGGCGACCAGCCGGGCCGTCGATAGCCGCCCGTATCAGCATCGCGGCCGATGGGCTCTAGTTCAGTCCACAGCTGTTTGAACGTCACGCCCCACCTTCGCGCATCGGGATCCGTACTTCGCGTTCCTCGGCCACTTCGATCGCGCGGTCATACCCGGCGTCGACGTGTCGGATGACGCCCATGCCTGGGTCGACCGTGAGCACCCGCTCGATCTTCTGGCCGGCCAGGGCTGTGCCGTCGGCGACACACACTTGGCCCGCGTGGATGGATCGCCCGATACCCACGCCACCGCCGTGGTGGATCGACACCCACGACGCGCCCGACGCGGTGTTGATCATGGCGTTGAGCAGCGGCCAGTCGGCAATCGCGTCCGATCCATCGAGCATCGACTCGGTCTCGCGATAGGGGGACGCGACCGAGCCGGCGTCGAGATGGTCTCGCCCGATGACGATGGGTGCCTTGAGCTCGCCATTGGCGACCATGTCGTTGAACCGCACTCCGGCCTTGTCTCGCTCGCCATACCCCAACCAGCAGATTCGGGCGGGGAGCCCTTGGAAGGCAACCCTGTCTTCAGCCTTGCGAATCCAGCGGGCGAGCGGTTCGTTGTCGGGGAACAGCTCCAGCACGGCGCGGTCGGTGGCAGCGATGTCGGCGGGGTCGCCGGAGACGGCAGCCCAGCGGAACGGGCCCTTGCCCTCGCAGAACAGCGGACGGATGTAGGCGGGAACGAAGCCGGGGAAGTCGAACGCGCGATCGTAGCCGTGCAACTTAGCCTCACCGCGGATGCTGTTGCCGTAGTCGAAGACCTCGGCGCCAGCGTCCATGAACCCGACCATGGCATCCACGTGAGCGGCCATCGAGGCTCGCGCCCGCTCCGTGAACTCCTCCGGCTTGGCAGCTGCGTACTCGTGCCATTCCTCCACCGAGACGCCAATCGGTAGGTAGGACAACGGGTCGTGGGCGGAGGTCTGGTCGGTGACGATGTCGACCGAGACATCGCGGCGCAAGAGCTCGGGGAGTACCTCGGCGCAGTTACCAGTCAGTCCCACCGACAAGGCCGTACGGCTCGCGATTGCTGCCGTGCACCGGGCCAAGGCATCGTCCAGGTCGTCGGCGACCTCATCGAGATATCGCTCGGCGACCCGACGCTCGAGCCGCGAGCGGTCGACGTCGACGATCAAGCACACGCCGTCATTCATCGTGACGGCAAGTGGCTGGGCACCGCCCATGCCGCCACAACCGCCCGTCACCGTGAGCGTTCCGGCCAGGGAGCCGCCGAACCGCTTGGCTGCCACAGCGGAGAACGTCTCGTAGGTTCCTTGCAGGATCCCTTGCGTGCCGATGTAGATCCACGAGCCTGCAGTCATCTGGCCGTACATCGTCAACCCGAGGTGCTCGAGGCGCCGGAACTCCGGCCAGGTCGCCCAGTCACCGACCAGGTTGGAGTTCGCAATGATCACGCGCGGCGCCCACTCGTGGGTCTGGAAGACACCCACCGGGCGACCGGACTGGACGAGCATGGTCTCATCGCCCTTCAGGCCCTGAAGCGTGCGGACGAGCGCATCGAACGACGCCCAGTCACGCGCTGCCTTTCCGGTGCCTCCGTAGACGACCAGGTCGTCGGGGCGTTCGGCCACCTGCGGGTCGAGGTTGTTCATCAACATCCGCATCGCGGCCTCTTGCGGCCAGCCCTGGCAGCTCAGCGTCGTACCTCTTGGTGAGCGCACGGGGCGCGGACCGGGTGTTGTGACGGTCATCAGATGTCCTTCCAGTGTCCAGTGGAGCTGAAGGCGGTCCGAGAGCTCATTCGAGGGCTCCAACGGCAGATTCGACCGCGGCCAGCAAGGTTCCGTCGGCAACGATCCCCACTACGGCCTCGATCTCGGGGGACAGGAAGCGGTCCGGGCCAGGCCCGTCGACGAGGTGGCGTACGACGCCGACGGCGGCAGCCGTACCTGCCGCGGGTTCGAGGGGTGCGCGCAGATCGAGCGCACGGGCAGCGGTGAGCACCTCGATGGCGAGCACGCGGGTCAACGCATCGACCGAGCGGCGCAGCTTGCGGGCGGCCGACCAGCCCATCGACACGTGGTCTTCTTGCATCGCGGAGGAGGGGATCGAGTCGACGCTGGCTGGTGCGGCCAGTCGCTTCAGCTCGCTGACGAGGGCGGCCTGTGAGTACTGCGCGATCATGTGGCCGGAGTCGACGCCAGGGTCATCCGCAAGGAAGGCCGGGAGTCCGTGGGAGCGGGCCGGGTCGAGCATCCGGTCGGTCCGCCGCTCGCTGATGGAGGCGAGATCGGCGGCAACGATCGCCAGGAAGTCGAGGGCGTACGCAACGGGAGCTCCGTGGAAGTTCCCGTTGGACTCGACTCGGCCGTCATCGAGCACCACGGGGTTGTCGATCACCGAGGCAAGCTCCCACTCGGCGACTACCTCGGCGTGATCGAGGGTGTCGCGCACGGCTCCGGCCACCTGCGGCGCGCATCGCAGAGAGTAGGCATCCTGCACCTTGGTGTCGCCATACCTGTGGGACGCGACGATCGGTGAGCCGGTCAGCAGCTTGGCCATGTTGGCGGCCGAGCGCGCCTGGCCGGGATGAGGACGCAAGGCTTGGAGTTCGGGTGCGAAGACCCGGTCGGTCCCGAGCAGGGCTTCGACGCTCATGGCTGCGGAGAGGTCGGCGACTCGTACCAGCGCTTGGAGGTCACGGCAGGCCAGCACGAGCATGGCCAGCATCCCGTCGGTGCCGTTGATGAGGGCCAGACCCTCTTTCGCCGCAAGGCGTACCGGCTCGAGACCTGCAGCGGTCAGAGCCGAGCTGGCATCGGTGAGCTCACCCTGCGCATCCCGAACTGGTCCCTCGCCCATCAGCGCCAGGGCACAGTGCGCGAGCGGGGCCAGGTCGCCGGAGCAGCCGAGCGATCCGTACTCGTGAACGACCGGCGTGATGCCAGCGTTGAGCATCCCGGCGTAGGTCTGCACCGTCCCAACCCGCACGCCCGTGTGTCCGGTGGCCAGCGTGTGCAGCCGTAGCAGCATCAGACCGCGCACGACCTCGCGCTCGACCTCATCGCCAGTACCCGAGGCGTGGCTGCGAATCAGTGACCGCTGCAGCTTCTCGCGCAGCTCGGTGGGGATGTGCCGGTTGGCCAGGGCGCCGAACCCGGTCGAGATGCCGTAGGTGGGGACCTCCCCGGCGGCCAGGGCATCGATGCGTTCTCGGGCAGCGGCGACAGCGCTCAGCGCGGCTTCGGTCAGGACGACCTCGGCGCCGTGACGCGCGACCGCGACGACGTCCGCGGCGGTCAGCGGGGGTGGTCCGACTCGGACGGGGTTCGCCATGTCCTCATCGAAGCCACTTCGCCGGTCCCTGTCTGCCGTACGCTGCTGACAAGTGTCCGGGATCCCGGACGTTTCACCCGCTGAGGGTGGAGGTGGGGATGCGAGCCGAGGAGAAGGTGCCCGCTGTCACGCGCGCGGTCGCGGTGCTCCAGCTGCTCGCCAGGCACCCGGCTCCACTGCCCGCAGCCACGCTGGCCCGCGAGCTCGCGCTGCCGCGGTCGACGGTCTATCAGCTGCTTGCTGTCCTCGAGTCCACAGGACTCGTCACCCATCTCCCGGAGGAGCGCACGTACGGCCTCGGGATCGGGGCCTTCGAGCTCGGCTCGGCGTACGTGCGCAACGACCCGCTCGAGCGACTCTCCCGCCCGCTGCTCATGGGTCTGGTCACCGAGACGCGCGCCACTGCTCACCTCGGGGTTCTGCATGGGGCAGAAACCCTCTACCTGCTCAAGGAGCAGCCCAAGCACCCGGTCACATTGGTGACCGACGTGGGGGTACGGCTGCCCGCTCACCTGACCGCGGTCGGACGATCCATGCTCGCCCACCTGTCGGTAGCTCAGGTTCGCGCGCTGTTCCCTTCCCCAGTCAGCTTCGTCGACCGAACGGGCGCTGGTCCGGGGTCGCTGTCCGAGCTGCGCGCCGTGCTGTCGAAAGAGAGCCGCCGGGGATGGGCCGAGGAGGACGGCCAGGTCACCGCCGGTCTGGCCTCGGTGGCGGCAGCGGCCTTCGACCACCTCGGGCAGCCGGTGGCGGCGATCGGCGTGACATTTGCCGCCGACACCCACCCACCGGCCGAGCGAAGCGAGCTGGCGAGCGCAGTTCGGCGGGCCGCCCGCCGCCTCACTCGAAGGTTGTCGGGACACCCGCCGGGCGAGAGCGAGTCCCGCCCAGGTTGACAGACGCCGGCCAGCAGCCTGGAGTGGAGATAGCGCGATGACCTGCATGGCGCTATGCCCCAGGGAGTTCACGTGAGCACGTACGTCGTCGTTGGTGGAGGCCTCGCGGGAGCCAAGGCTGTCGAGACACTTCGCTCGGAGGGTTTCGACGGCGACGTCGTCCTCGTGAGTGCGGAGAGCGAGCGGCCCTACGAGCGTCCACCGCTGTCCAAGGAACTCCTACTCGGAAAGGCCGAGCGAGACAGCGTCTTCGTCCACGACGAGGGTTGGTATGAGCAGCACCAGGTCGACTTGCACACCTCGACTCGAGCCAGCGCGCTCGACGTGGACGCCCACACCGTGGCGCTCAGCGACGGTACGACCCTGCACTACGACCGACTCCTCATCGCCACCGGCAGCAGCCCACGCCCGCTCGATGTGCCAGGAGCCGACACAGCCAACGTCTTGATGCTGCGCGAACTCGCCGAGTCAGATCGAATCAAGCGGGCCATCGACTCTGGCGATCCCCTGGTAATCATCGGCGCCGGTTGGATCGGTCTCGAGGTGGCGGCGGCGGCGCGTGAAGCCGGAGCTACTGTCACGATCATCGAGGCTGCGGAGCAGCCACTCCTGCGGATCCTGGGGGATCGCCTTGCCGAGCGGATCGCTGGTCTGCACCGGTCCCATGGGGTGGATCTTCGACTCGGCAGCGGGGTGCTGGAGATCAGCTCCGACAGTGTGGTCACCACTGACGGCACCGCCATTCCCGCCCAGACCGTGATCGTCGGTGTCGGTATCACGCCCAACGTCGACCTTGCTCGCGACGGTGGACTTGTGCTGGACAACGGGATCGTCACCGACGCGGCGCTGAAGACATCAGCCCCGGACGTCTTCGCGGCCGGTGACGTCGCCAGCGCCTTTCACCCGCGCTACGGACGCCACCTGCGGACCGAGCACTGGGCGAATGCGCTCAACGGTGGTCCGGCTGCGGCGCAGTCCATGCTGGGGCAGAAGGTCAGCTATGACCGGCTGCCGTACTTCTTCACCGATCAATACGACTTCGGCATGGAGTACGTCGGCTGGGCCGATGCCGCGAACTCCGACCTCGTGATACGTGGCGACCTGGAAGCGTTGCAATTCCAAGCTTTCTGGCTCGTCGATGAGGTGGTCGAGGCAGCCATGCACGCCAACCAGTGGGACGAGGGTGCTGATCCTCTCAAAGCAGTCGTAGCCCTCCAACGCAAGGTCGACACGGACAAGCTGGCCGACCCGAGCTTCCCTCTCACCGACCTCTGACGCCGGTGCAGGTTGGGTTCGCCTGGCCTACCGCGCGGGAGAGTCACCCAGCAGTTGGCTGACGGCTGTGGACGTGAGCCAACTCCGATAGCTGGCTTGGCTCCACCCGCAACGACGGCGCAGGGAGTGGAAGACCGCAGGCGAGCCGATCGTGGCCAGGATGTCCGCGCCCTCGACCTCGCTCAGGCCGATCCGAAGTTCATTGCGATCACGAAGTCGTTCGACCAACCGGCGGTGCACCTCATAGGTCGCCGCCGCCCCGCGATCCATTGATCGTCGCATCTTCGGGTCTGCACCGGTCACAGCCTCACCGACCATGATGAGGTCGCCTGCCCGCTCCATTAGCTCGGCTCCGAGCTTGCAGTGCGCGGCGATGGCCTCCCGTGGATCGGGCAGCTCTCGCGCGGCGATGACGTCGGAGCGATCTGCAGCAGGGGTGCGGTCCTCGTCGCCCATCGTCAGCATGGCAATCGTGTGACGAAAGAGTCCGAACTTTCCCTCGAAGTTGTCGTAGACCGTTCGCTCTCCGACCTTGGCCTTGGCGGCTACGTCTTTCAACGTCGTCCCGACGTACCCGCGCGAGACGAACAACTCAAGGGCAGCCCGCCGAATCCGCTCCTGAGTCTGCGCTGCTCCACGAGCTCGAGCAGTCGAGCGGTAGGTCCTCTTGACACGGTCCGTCACATCCTTCATTCTGCTCTTGTTTTCACCGCAGCACTACTGCAGCGAAATTGGAGCGTCATGGATGCCGTGCATCGAAGGTTCGCCCCGTCGCCTGGTCGGCAGCGGCGAATCGGCGCGGAGGTCGAGATGTTCGTCCTGGGCGCCCACGGCCCCGCGGATCTCGATTCGCTCAAGACACGTCTCGATCCCCAGCTCGTTCGCCGAGCAGCGCCCACATTCGAGCCCGGCGGACAACTAGAGCTGAGCCCCGCGCCCCAAACGTCTGTCACGGCGCTGGTACGGGAGATTCAGTGGTGCACGGATCGGCTCATCCGAGCCGCGCCGAGCGAGGTCGGTGAGATCGTCCTCGCAGGAGTGAATCCGCGATTCGGCCTCAAGGACGTACCCCTGGTTCGACCCACACCGCGATACCTCGCCTTGCAGGGCCTGCTCGACCACAACGGAATCGAAGGACGCCAGATGATGCGGCTGACGGCCTCGCTACAGGTGTGCGTTGACCTCGCGCCGGGGCGTGATGGCCTCGAACAATGGCTGGTGGCCAACCTCGCCGGACCGCCCCTGGCGGCAGCGTTCGCCAACTCTCCCGAGGTGGAAGGGCAGCAGACCACGATGGCCGGCAACCGAACCCGGATCTGGCAGGCGCTGCCCCAAGACCGCGTGGCCTACGACGGCCGACACCTGGATCCCGACGATCCCATCGGCGCCTACCGTGCATTCGCCGCTGCAGCTCCGCGACTCGCGATTCCTGAGGCGCGCCGGGACGGCTATCACCTGAGCACACTCTTCCCTCCCGTCCGACCTCGCGGGGGCTACCTCGAGATCCGCTACCTCGACGCACAACCTGTCTCGGCGATCCCTCGCATCCTTGGGTTGATCTGGGACCTGATGTACGACCGCAGGGCACGACGCCAGGCACTCGGCCTGCTTCTGCCGACGCTTCCCGACCTATGGGAGTGCTGGACCGAAGCCAGCTGGGGCAGATCCATGGAGGCGGCCGACTTGTTCAAGATCCTCGGGACCGATGTCCGGATGCCAGCGTGAGGACGCTGTTCGTCCTCGACCCGCTGGACTCGCTGGATGCGTCGCTCGACAGCAGCGTGGGGCTGATGCACGCTGCCCAAGACCTCGGGTGTGAGGTGTGGGCGGTGGAAACGTCCGGGCTTGAGGCGCTCGAGGGGCGGGCCTGGGCGCAGGCACGTCAAGTGTCGCTCGCCGGCTCCTACCCAGGTGGGGGCTGTTCCTGGACCGTACCGACGCCGTGGTACGAGGCGGGGCCGACCGCTCACCTGCGCATCGAGGACATGGCCGTCGTGTTTCTCCGCGTCGAGCCACCGCTGGACGCCGACTACTTGGCGGCGACGTACATCCTCGACCTCGTTGATCAGGACCGCACGTCGTTGGTCAATGACCCAGCAGGCTTGCGCGCCGTATGCGAGCACCTCGTGGGGCTCGCCCTGACCGACCTGATGCCGCCGACGGTGGTGACGTCCTCGCCCGCAACGATCCGCGTTTTCCTCGGTGAACACCAAAAGGTCGTCCTCAAACCAGTGGACGGGTTCGCGGGGCGGGGTGTCTTCCTGCTGTGCGAAGGAGACTCGAATGTCGCCTCCCTCGTCGACTCCGCCACTGCCCACGGCGCCAGAGCCGTTGTCGTGCAGGCCTATTTGCCTGAGGTAGCCGAAGGCAGTAAACGAATATTCCTGCTCGATGGAACCATCGTCGGAGCCGTCCTACGCCACCCGGCGCCGGGCGACTTCCGCATCGGGAACCCCGATGAGGCGGCCGAGGTCACTGCCCGAGACCACGAGATCGTCTCGCGACTGCGCCCGTTGCTGCAGCGCCATGGACTGCGATGCGTGGGTCTGGATGTCATCGGGCGCCATCTCATCGAGGTCAACGTGACCTGTCCGGGCGCGCTGCGCAAGGCAGACGCCATGCTCGGCACCACCCTCTGCGCGGACCTCGTGAAGCACGTGCTGTCAACAACCGGCCCCTGGAGCGATTCATGACCACAGCCATTGTCTGTTCAGCCATCCTCGGCGCAAGCATCTTCGCCCTCGGCTTCAATGTCTCCCGCTTGCGCGGGGCAACTGCCAAGTCGGGGGGCTCCCAGATGCCGGACGACCCGGCCTCGCCGTTGTTGATCGCCGTGCGCGCCCATGGCAATGCGACCGAGTACGTCCCGACCCTGATGCTGCTGTTCCTGCTGGTGGCCTGGTTGGTGTCCTCGCCGTGGGCGACCGGCGTGATCATCGCGGCGACCGTCTCCCGCTTGGTCCACGCCGGGTCGATGTTGTCTTCGCCGAGCCTCGCTCAGGAGTCCCATCTGCGCCTGGCTGGCGCCGTCGGCACATACCTGTTCGGCATGATCTTGGCGGTCACGGCAGTGATAGCCGCTCTCTGACCTGAGTCAGACCCGGTTGACGGGCTGATCCGGCTGGTCCGGAGGCGGAGCGCGTCGTCCGAGCTCGACGTTCATCAGATGTGCGAGGTTCACAAACGCCTCTGTTGCTGCGGATGCCGCATCCGCTGGGGTATCGCAGACTAGGGGGGTGCCGCTCCTCGTTCCCGACCCTCGCAACGCGGTATCGCGGTCGTTCCGGCGCATCGTGTCCGGTGAAGCCGACGGGCAGCCGGCCTGGATCCGCGCGCTTGAGAATGGTGCTGATGCCGGGCTGTACGGCCCCGGCTCGGCGCCTTGGGTCGTGCATGGCAACCTCGCCACCCTCGTCGGAGGCATTCGCGCCCTCCTCCTGCAGGCCTTGCACCCGGCCGCTCTCGCTGGGGTGCACCAGCATTCCCGATACGAGCAGGACCCGCTCGGGCGCCTTGCCGGAACCACCCGATGGCTGGTCACCCTGACCTTCGGCGACAGCGTGGCGGTGGGGCGGGAGACCGCTCGCGTGCGAGCGATGCACGCCCGCGTTGAGGGAACGTGGGCCCCGGAGAAGGCACCGCACGACCAGCGCAGCTACCGCGCGCAGGACCCCGAGTTGCTCCGTTGGGTCCACCTGGCCTTCACAGACTCCTTTCTCGCCACGCACCTTGTTTGGGGTGGAGAGATTCCTGGAGGTGCGGACGCCTACGTCTTCGACTGGGCCCGGGCTGTCGAGCCACTTGGCCTGGCTGATCCACCGCGCAGCAGAGCTGGTCTGGCCGATCAGCTTCGCACCTTTGACGCCATCCTCGAAGGCGGCCAGCAAGCCCGCGAGGTCGCGCGCTTCGTGCTGAATCCCCCACTGCCGCTCGCCACCCGACCCGCGTACGCACTTCTTGCCGCTGGAGCGGTGTCCACGTTGACCTGCCGCCAGCGCCGGCTGCTCGGTCTGCCGTCCGTGCCTGGCGTCGCCACGAGACCTGCGGTCCGAGGTCTGCTCGCGGGGATGCGACTGGCTCTTGGTTCACGTTCGCCGAGCGAGCAAGCCGCTCGACGACGCCTGGCTCGGTTGTCATCACTGACCGCACAGCGAGCGCCGTCGAGGCTTTAGAGGACGACGGCCTCGCAATTGGAACAGGGAACGACGAGTTCCTTCGGACCTACCAGTTGACGACGCGATCGCCCTGCTTGTCGGAGAAGGAGCCCAGCAGAATCATCACGAAGTCGATCAGCACCCAGACGCCGAGGCCGCCCAAGGTCACAATCATCAGGATGCCTGTGCCGACCTTGCCGACGTAGAACCGGTGAATGCCCAGGACGCCCAGGAACCAGCAGAGCAGGGCGGCCGCCAACCGACTATTCGGGCTGGCCGGTCGACCGTAGCTGTCGACTGCAGGTTTCCCGTTGGGAAAGCGCGGTATCCCATCACCTGCTGCTTCCGGCACGGTCATCGGACTCGTCCGTTGTTCAACTGTAAAGCCCCTGGCACTCAGGGACTCCCGCCGCAGCGGCCTCCAGCTCAGCGTCGGTGCCTACGGCCTGTCCGGCCTTGGCCACGCGATCGAGCGCAGCCTTCAGCTCGGGCGACTCGGTGATCTTGGCAATCCCCGCAAAGGACCCGATACCTCCATCCCCAACGTCAGCGAGAGCCTGGTCCAGTGCGTCGGCGACGGCTCGGGCGGCATCGATGTAGGCGTCGGTCAGCTCCTTGCCGTTCTCCACGTCCGGGGCTCCGATCTGCTCGAGCTCGTCGGCAAAAGCCCTGAACTGGTCGGGCAGCAGCTTGTACTGCTTGATGATCTTCTTGATCGCCTTCTCCGGGTCTGCCGCGATCTCGCTGGGATCTGGCGTGAGCTGGCTCGGGTCCAGGGTGTCCTTCTGCGCTGTGCAGACGGCCGCAAGCCACTCGGTCAGGCCCTTGTCCGCGGAAACATCCGCCGGTGGCTGGGACGATGTCCCGCCGTCGACACCCGGTGATGATGGCTCCGACGACGGACCTCCGGCACTCGAGCCACCACCGCACGCAGCGAGGCTGACGACCAGCAGTCCCGATGCAGCGACAAGGCGGGCTCGACGCAGAACTCTCATCAGGTCACGACCGATACGTAGGAGTGATGGTGGCGCGGGCCAAGGTGTGGAACACGAGATTGAAACAGACGATGGCCGGCCTTGCCTCGGCCGTCACCCCGAGAATCGGAACGTCCACGGCGTGCACGACGAACTGATAGCGATGCGGCCGGTCTCCCTCAGGGGCCGCGGCACCACCGTAGTCGGGGGTGCCGAAGTCTGTGGGGACGTGGAATCCGCCCGGCAGCGTCTCATCGGAGGTCCCCGCTCCGCGCGATAGGGAGGTGACGCCCACGGGTAGGTCGACGACCAGCCAGTGCCAGAAGCCAGAGACGGTGGGTGCGTCGGGATCGAAGCACGTCACCGTGAAGCTCTGAGTCTCTGGGGGGAAGTCGCTCCACGACAGCTGTGGCGAGAGATTGTCACCGGTCTTGCCCATGCCGTTGAAGACGTGCGCCTCAGGAAGTTGCACGCCGTCGGCGACGTCTTCGCTCGACAGCGCGAAGGTCGCAACCGGCGGCAGGAAGTCGTAGGGGTCGGGAGCGATCGCTCTGTCGAGAGTCACACTGCCACTTAAGCGCAACACCCAGCGCGATGCCAACCCTTACAGACATACCGTGATATCCAGCGATCTTCCGTGACTGCGCCGTACGCTCCCGGCGTGCCAATCACCTTGGGAGATGTGACCGCCGAAGACATCCGGCGGATGACAGGCAAGCTCTACGTCTACGACGGACTCGACCGTCCCCGGAAGACGTCGGCCTTCTGGGCGCTGCTCATCCTTTCGAGCGTCATCGCGACGGCGGGGGTTGTCGCCAACTCCACGGCGACGGTCATCGGCGCAATGATCGTCGCGCCGCTCATGACGCCTATCATCGGCACCGCGCTGGCCATTGTCCTGGCCGACCGTCACAACATGATCCGCTCAGCCGCGTTGATCTTGGTCGGTGCGGCTGCGGTCATCGTCGTCGCCTACGTCCTGGGGCTCGCTGTCCCGGGACAGATCGTCGCAGCGACCGATCCCCAGGTCGCGAGCCGGGTCAGCCCGCGGCTCATCGACCTCGTCGCGGCTCTGGCGACTGGCATCGTCGGAGCGTTCGCCCTGGTGCGCTCTGACATCTCCGACACCCTGCCGGGTGTGGCCATTGCCATTTCGTTGGTGCCGCCACTGGCGGTGGCCGGACTGACCCTGGAGTCGGGCGCCCCAGCTGAGTCCCTCGGCGCTCTGCTGCTCTTTGCAACGAACGTCGCGGCCATCATCGCCACTGGAACGATCGTGCTCCTGCTCTACCGGGTGCGCGAGGCCGCCCAAGAAGCGGGATTCCACGTCGGTCGGCTGACCGGACGGACGCTAGGCGTCGTCGCGGGCATGCTCGTGCTCATCACGGTGCCGCTGGCCATCGGCACGAGCAACGTGGTCTACCAGACCAGGCTGCTGAGCCAAGCCAGTCCAGTGGCCGAACAATGGGCGAAAGACCAGGGTTGGATCACCCAGCAGGTGACCTACCAACAAGGGAGTCTGCGGGTCGTAGCAATCGGCCCGCCCCCCGAGATCAATGGAAACACTTTGCGGGCAGCCCTGGACGCAGCGGGTCTCACCGACATCGATGTTCAGGTCACGCTGATCATCGGTGGCACACGAGACCTGCCCCGGACAGGATGAGGGCATGGACCTCGACCTAGCACTCTCCTTCGCTGCCGAACGGAGCAAGGCAAGCCTGATCACCCTGCGGCAGGACGGCCGGCCACAGTCGTCCAACGTGCTCTACATCGTCGACGGCTCAGTCGTCTCGATGTCGCTCACCAGCGAGCGGGCGAAGACCCGCAACCTCCAACGAGACCCGCGTGCCTGCCTGCACGTCAACGACGACTCGTTCTGGCAGTACGTCGTGCTCGACGGGACCGTGTCCCTGAGTCCGGTCGCCCAGACCGTCGACGACCCAACAGTCGATGAGCTGGTGGCGTACTACCGGCGGCTCAGTGGGGAACACAGCGACTGGGCGGACTACCGAGCGGCGATGGTGCGGGAGCGGCGTCTCCTCGCCCGCCTCGAGGTTTCCTCGGCCTACGGACAGGTGAGCAACTGATCGAGCCTGCCCTGCGTCGAGAAGACACCGGACCTACGAGGAGAATCTGTTGGCTGTTTTCGAGCTCCCGCTGGACGAGCTGAGGACCTATCAGGGACGCAATCCGCGACCGGAGGACTTCGACAACTATTGGGCTGCCGCTCTGGATGAGTTGAGCGCTGTCATGGCCGACGTCCTGCTGGAGCCTGTGCAGCACCCCACGCCGATCGCCGAGTGCTTCGACCTGACGTTCACTGGAGTTCGTGGTGCACGGGTCTACGCGAAGTATCTGCGTCCACGCGCTGTAGCGGAGCCGCATCCGGGCATCGTCGTCTTCCACGGCTACTCAGGAAGCAGCCCGGACTGGTTCGAGCTCATTCCTTATGCCGCCCAGGGCTATTCGGTCGTTGCCTTGGACTGCCGAGGGCAGGGCGGGCGCTCGGATGACCCTGGAGGCGTCAGAGGAACCACGCTGAGCGGCCAGATCGTTCGTGGCCTGGGCGACTCACCGGACAATCTGGCCTTCCGGCAGATCTTTCTCGACGGCGTTCAGTTGACCCGTCTGCTGATGGACCGTCCCGAGATCGACGCCACGCGGGTTGCCGTGACCGGCGCATCACAGGGCGGCGGGTTGACCTTGGCCGTTGCCGCCCTCGAACCATCAGTGCGCCTCGCCGCAGCGACGTACCCGTTCCTGACCGACTACCAGCGCACCTGGGAGATGGACCTCGCCTCCGACGCCTACGCCGAGCTGCGCGAGTATCTGCGCCGCTTCGACCCGACCCACGCAAACGTCCAAGACATGTTCACAACCCTGGGCTACATCGATGTCCAACATCTCGCGCCGCGGATCCAAGCCAAGGTATTGATGACAACGGGGCTGATGGACACGGTGTGTCCGGCGTCCACGCAGTTCGCGGCGTACAACAAGATCGTGGCGGCCAAGGAGATGGTGATCTACCCCGACTACGAGCACGAGGCCTACCCCGGGCGCGATGATCGCATCCTGGCGTTCTTCGCCGCCGAGCTCTGAGCCCTGGCCCCCTCGAACAATCAGCTCCGGTGCGCGGCGGGTTCGGCGGCCAGCCCGGCCAGCGCCGCGATCACCCGGTCGGACTCGGTTGCGGGGTTGACGAAGGCCAGGCGTAGCGCAGGATCACTTCCCCAGCTGGTGGGTACGCACAGCAGCTCACCCGAGCGGGCCGTGGCTGCCGACCATGCCTGGTAGTCCATTGCGCCCCAGCCCGGCCGGTCGAACACCACGACGCTGAGCATGGGCTCGGTGAGCAGCCGCAGATGATCACTCGCCCGGATGTGCTCGGCTACCTCCCGTGCCGTCGTCAGGGTCCGCTCGATCGCCGCGGTGTAGCGGGCGGTGCCGTGCGTGGCCAGGCTGAACCAGAACGGCAGTCCACGCGCCCGTCGGGACAGTTGGGCGGCCAGGTCCGCTGGATTGGTCTCGGCCCGGTCGATGGAGTCCAGGTAGCTGGCGGTCTGCATGTGGGCCGCGCGGGCGTCCGCCGGGTCGCGGTACAGGAGTGCGCAGCTGTCGTAAGGGGCGAAGAGCCACTTGTGGGGGTCGACGATGAAGCTGTCCGCCGCCTCGATCCCATCGAACACCGACCGCACGCTCGGGGCAGCGAGGCCGGCCCCGCCGTACGCACCGTCGACGTGCAGCCATATCCCGTGCTCACGGCAGGCGGCTGCGGTCGAGGCGAGATCATCCACGATCCCGGCGTTGGTGGTCCCCGCAGTGGCCACCACGGCGAACACGTTCGGGTTCGCAGCCAGAACGGGGTGCAGCTCGTCGCCTGTCAATCGGCCAGCCGCGTCTTCGGCCACGTCGATCACGTCGACGTCGAGAAGGCGCGCGGCCGAGCGGATCGAGGAGTGGGCACCATGAGCGCATGCCAGAGCCCAGCCCTCGCGGGGTCGCTTCCCGCGCCGGCGGCGTGCGGACTCCCGCGCGGTATGCAGGGCGGACAGATTGCCTGCTGTGCCGCCGGAGACAAAAGTGCCACCGGCCGTGGTCGGCCAACCGAGGAGATCCCGAATCCAGGAGAGCGCCTCGTTCTCGGCGAAGATCGCCCCGGCGCCCGCCTCCCACACTCCGGCGAACACGTTGGCAGCGCTCGTGGCCAGGTCGAAGGCCACCGCCGCGCGAGTTGGCGCGGCCGGGATGTAGGCGAGGTTCATCGGGTCGTCCTGGGCGCGCGTCGCCGGCGCCAGGACCTGGTCGAATACCGCCAGGGCAGCGGCGGCACCTATACCCTGCGCTGTGATTGTCGCTCCGGCGGCCGCACGCAGTTCTTGCGAGGTTCGCGCGGATGTCTTGGGATCCGACGGCCGAACTACCCGATCGGCAGCCCACTCGAGAACCAGTCGAGCGGTGCCGGCCTCATCGCCCCAGGGCAGGTCATCGCTGAGCCCGGTGCGAGTCTCAACCACGGTGATTCCGGGGGCGCCACCGCTTCCAGGCGGCCACGGCGCTGGCGCAGGTCTTGTCGCCGGCCGTGAGCGTGACCTCGGCGGTCATCTCCCCCTCGGTGGCCGTTCGTACGTGCGCGTGCACGTTCACCGGATCATGCAAGGGGGCCGGACGCAAGAACCGGACGTCCAGCCCAGCGGTGACGTACGGGAGCGGCGCATCGGACAGCGCGGTCCAGCCCCGCTCCTCAGCCTCAAGCAGAACGGCCGCGGCACTGTGGCAGTCCAGCACCGTGGAGATGATCCCCCCGTTGAGGAAGCCCAACCCGTTGTCATGCTCCGGCCACGGTCGAAAGGTGGCCGTCGGACCGTCCGGACGGGGATAGCTACGCAGCTGGAGGCCCTTGCTGTTGGCGGGCCCGCAGCCGAAGCAGGTCAGGTCTGGGTAGAGCCGCTGCTGAATGCTCAACTCATGGGAGCCAGTCACTGGGGACACGGCCACTGGGGACACGGCCACTGGGGACACGGCCACTGGGGACACGGCGCCATCTTGTTCCTCACCAGCGTCGGAGGCCGGAGGTGACACAGGCGGCGAGGGGCGACCGCCGCCAGACGCGCACGGGGAATGAACAGGCACGACACGTCAGGCGCCCAACGGCTGAGCGAACCGGGGTGAGGTCACCCGCCGCGCCGCTCGTCGAGCGCGCCTACGACCTGCGAGCGGATCACGTTCGAGCAGCGCTCACTGATCCGCGCGGTTCTCGGCACGAGCTCAGGCTAACGGTCGTCTCGACACCGTGACATGCACATTCCGCGGAGAACTCGCGGCGGTGTCTCCAGCCGTCCAACGCGTCTTGCTCAGCCGCCGGGTGCTGCTGTCAGGCACTGCGGTGCGCGAGCGCATCTGACCTGCATGAACGCATCTGACCTGCATGAACCTGGCGCGCCCGGAGGTATTCGAAACCCCCACCTTCTGATCCGTAGTCGTGCCTGGCTGGTTCGTGGTCGTCCACCAACGTCCGCAATCTAGACTCGGGCGCGGCCCGTCAACGGTCCCTATGACAACGGTCATCGGGGGCGGCCTGCGCTGTAGCCTTGGCCGAGGAGGTTCGCGACCGTGATCGTTCAATCGACCGGAGCCGCTGACGTGCATCTCGCGAACTGGACCATCATCGTCGTGGGGGCTTCAGCCGCCCAGGTGACCTGGCCGGGCCGGGTACGCGCAGCGCTGGGCTCGGACATCCAGGTCGCGGTCGATCTTCGCGACGCCGAGATCGACCTCGCAACCTGCGCCGACCTTTGGGCCGCCGCCGCGACGACTGGAACGATGCTGGTGTTTGTCGAACCTGACACGGAGAAGCGAGTGGCCTTGGTCTCTGCAGGCATCACCGAGGTGTACGAGTCCCTCGATGTGGCTCTGCACGTGACGACACCGCCGCTTCGTGAGGCCGGTGTACCGACCAGGCCGGATCCGATGACACCAGCCTCAGGCGATGCGCTCCTGGTGGCGAGCGAGGACGCCATTGGTCAGGGATTTCGGCGACCCTGACTTCGATGCTCGTTCGCTGGGGATCCCGTAGTCCGTAGCACTCTTCATTCGGGTCACGGTCGTCCCTCCCTGTGCCCGAAACGTCGAGATCGATACCGGTCAAGCTGGTCACCCTCACGGCGATGCGTACCTGATCCTCAGATCGCTACGCCCAGTTGTCCCGCTGACCTGCAGGGAGGTGGCGCGCCCGGAGGTATTCGAAACCCCAACCTTCTGATCCGTAGTCAGATGCTCTATCCGTTGAGCTACGGGCGCATCGACCGCGAGCGGCCGAGCAGACAGTGTAGCCGCCGGCCAGCGAGGACTCGTCCAGTCTCTCGGCGGCACAATGGTCGCGTGCGCGCGATGGTCGTCCAGAGCCCGGGTGGTCCCGAGGCACTCGAGCTCGTGGACCTGCCCGAGCCTGCGCCCGGTCCGGATCAGCTCCTGGTGGACGTCCGTGTGTCCGGCGTGAACTACATCGACATCAATCATCGATCCGGCGCCTTCCCCGTCGCGATGCCGTACGTCCTCGGCCAGGAAGGTTGCGGCGTGGTCACCGCTCTCGGCGCCGACGTCGAAGGCTTCGTTGTCGGTCAGCGGGTGGCCTGGGCTCAGAGCCCCGGGAGCTACGCCGAACAGATTGCGATGACAGCCTCACAGGCGGTGCCCGTGCCCGACGAGATCTCCGACGAGGTAGCCGGCGGCCTGCTGCTGCAAGGCCTCACGGCGCACTACCTGGTGAACTCGACGTACCCGATCCAGCCCGGTGACGTCGCTCTCATCCACGCAGCCGCCGGGGGGGTCGGGCTCTTGCTGACCCAGCTGGCGAAGGCCCGAGGCGCGCGGGTCATGGCGACCTCGTCCCCGGCCAAGGCTCAGCTCGCGGCAGACGCCGGGGCCGACGAACTCCTCGACTACGACCAGGTCCCCAGCCGCGTTCGAGGGCTCACCGGCGGACGCGGTGTGGACGTCGTCTACGACGGAGTCGGGGCGGCGACCTTCGAAGGAAGTCTTGCCTCGATACGGCCCAGAGGCATGCTCGCACTGTTCGGGCAAGCCAGCGGAGCCGTGCCGCCATTCGACCTGATCCGCTTGTCCACGGCCGGCTCGTTGTTCGTGACTCGCCCGACGATGGCTCACTACCTGGCCACGCGCGAGGAACTCCTCATGCGGGCCGAGGCTGTCTTCGGCGCGGTGCTGTCCGGCGAGCTATCGCTGCACATCGGTGGCCGCTATCGGTTGGCGGACGCCGCCAGCGCACACCGCGACCTGGCAGCGCGGTCGACGACGGGCAAGCTGCTCCTGCTCGGCTGAGCGACCAGTCGCAGTCAGGACGATCCATCCATGATGAGCAGGGTGGACGTGGCCTGGGCCAGCCGCCTGCCGGTCTCATCGGAGAGGACGGCCTCGGCCACCGCCGTACGCCTGCCGCGATGCGCCACTCGGCCTTCGCAACGAGTCAGACCGGAGTCGACCGTCATGGGTCGAATGAACTTGGTGTTCAGGTCCAGGGAGGTGTGCCACTCACCGCGCTCGAGGGTCGTGTGCACGGCGAGGGCCGCAGCGGTGTCGAGCAGCGCCGAGATGACGCCTCCATGCACCGCGCCGAGAGGGTTGTAGTGGAACTCGCGGGCGAGCGTGTTGACCGCCACGAAGTCATCACCGACCTCGATGGAACCGAAGGCAAGCGTCGCCGCGATGGGCGGCACCGGGATCGTCCCAGCCGCCATCGCCTCAACGATCTCGCGTCCGCTCAGTCCCGCAAGCAGGTGCAGCGCAGCCTGGGGATCGACCCAGGAGTACGTCCGAGAGCGCTGGCCGACCAGGTCGGCTTCGGGTGACGGCTCGGGACGGGCTTGTGTTTCCACCATCCATCTAGCGTCCCTTGACTTGCTGGGTCTGTCAAATGGACCTAGCCTACGAGCGTGTCCTCACCCGAAGCTCTTCAGTGGTCGACCGACAACTGCCCCATTGAACGGGCTGTCGGTCTGTTCGGCGACCGCTGGTCGTTTCTTGTGCTGCGCGAGGTCTTCAGTGGGATCCGCCGCTTCGACGACCTCCGGGTACGGACGAGCATCCCTCGCCAGGTGCTGTCCGCCAGGTTGGCCAGCCTCATCGGGTCCGGACTCCTACGGCGCGAGCCGTACCGCGAACCCGGACAGCGGACTCGTCAGGAATACCGTCTGACGCAGAAGGGCCTCGACCTATATCCCGTCCTGGTCGCTCTCCTCGACTGGGGTTCTCGCTATGGCGCTGCGGGATCATCCGCCGTACCCGGCGAGATCAGCGAGTCGCCGACCGTCGCTACTCATCGAGACTGTGGAGGAGAGGTCCGGGCTGCGCTGGTCTGCGACCGGGGCCACGAGGTGACGGATGTCCGAGAGGTCGCCTTCACCCTCGGCCCGGGAGCTCACCGCCGAATCAGCGCCACTGGCGGTCGACCCGACCTCTAGGCCCGAAGGACTGACCAGCAGCCAAGAACAGGGCGGAGGCGGAGGGATTTGAACCCTCGATGGGCTTGAGACCCAAACCGCATTAGCAGTGCGGCGCCATAGGCCGGGCTAGGCGACGCCTCCCAACGGATCCGCCGGTCGAGGCCGGCGTCACCGCTCGATGAGGGTACCCGGGCGCCCGGGAGCCGAGCAAAGCGCTGGGCATCGGGGCCGTACGCTCGGCGGCGTGGCAGATTCTGCAGAAGTTACGGCGGCCAAGCGTGCGGCCGGCGAGGCGGCCGTCGACGACTGCGTCCGGTCCGGCATGGCAGTTGGGCTGGGGTCAGGCTCGACGGCTGTTTGGGGCATTCGACGGCTCGGGCGACTGCTCGAGGCTGGCACACTCACCGATGTGGTGGGTCTGCCCACCAGTGAAGCCAGCGCCGCCGAGGCGCGCGGTTGCGGGGTTCCGCTGACAACCTTCGACGAGCACCCAGACCTCGACGTAACCATCGACGGCGCCGATGAGATCGACCCCGACCTCGACCTCATCAAGGGAGGGGGCGGGGCTCATCTGAGAGAAAAACTCGTGGCACAAGCCAGCCGTCGGCTCGCGATCGTCGCTGACCCCGCGAAGCTCAGTCCGGCACTCGGCACGTCCTTTGCCCTGCCCGTAGAAGTGGTCACGATGGGGCGTGTGCCGGAAACGCGATTCTTGGAGTCCCTGGGTTTCGACGTGACGTGGAGGCAACGCGGCGGACGGCCGTACGTCACCGATGAAGGCAACTGGATCCTCGACGCAGCCACCGGCCCCATCGCCGACAAGGCCGCGCTGCTGGACGCCCTGCTGCACCGGGCTGGCGTCGTCGAAGTGGGTCTGTTCCTAGGCCTCACGACCGACGTCTACGTCGCCCACCGCGAGGGGGTCGAGCACCTCACGCGGGCGCCGCAACTTGGCAAACGGCCTAGCCCCGCTTGATGTAACCCGTCTTGGGAACCGATCCGGGCATCGCGCTGTAGTCGTCGACGTAGGACTGAGTCACCTTCACCGCACCCGCGAGACCCTTGAGGCACGACCGGGGGATCTTGCCGGTCCAAGACCTCGCAGCCTTGTCGTACTTCAGGCTGAACGACGAGCACTTCACCAGCTTTTGCTGCTCTCCCTTGACCAGCGAGGCCGCCCAGACAGCCCCGGGGTAACAACCACCATCCATACCGAATCGGGTGCCGTCGTGATCACGGAAGTCAACTCGGAGGTACTTGATCTGACACTTGCCACCTGGTGCCTTCAGCTTGAAAACGAGATTGTTCTTACCGTTCTTGACCACAAGCTTCTTGTAGGTCCCGGTCCCTTTGACGCTGGCGGAGTCGGCATGGGCCGGCGCAAGACCCACTCCGGCTACGAGCACAGCCATGGCCGAGACAGCTATCACGCGTCGCATAGAGGTTCTCCCATCATGGTTTCTGCAGATCCTGGACGACCCGCAGAACACCCGCAATCATCCGAACGTCCATGCTCGATCAGGGGCAGCACTGCATCTAACCGACATTTCACCTTTCGTCTGAGCCGCAATGGTTGATCTTCAGACGATGGGGTAGATCGTGTCTCGGGGGTCATGATCATCCGGAGGCGACATGTCAGGGGCATCAACCGGCGGTGGACACATGAGCGAAGCGACCGACAAGGCCCGGGATGCCGCCGACAGCAGACCCGTCGACTGGCTCGCCCGCTTCGGTCTTGCAGCGCGTGGCTCTGTCTACATCCTGATGGGCCTGCTCGCAGTTCTGGTCGCACGGGGCGCGAAGGCCGAGGTGGACCAGAAGGGAGCGTTGCGCGAATTGGCTGCTCGTCCGTTCGGTGAGGTCGTCGTCGTGCTGCTGGCCATCGGATTCGCCGGCTACGCGATCTGGCGACTGTCCGAGGCAGCGTTCGGTGTGGTGGGCGAACCACCAGGTGCGGGACCACGAGTGAAGTCTCTGGTCCGTGGCTTGATCTATCTGGGGCTGACCTTTACCGCGGTCTCCCTGCTGCTTGGTTCTCGGCAGTCGCAGTCCAAGCAGCAGACATCGGTCACGGCGCAAGTCATGGACCACACAGGCGGCAGGTTCCTGGTCGCCGGGGTAGGTCTGGTCATCGCCGGGGTCGGCGTCGCGCTGGTGGTCGAAGGCTTCCGACTGAAGTTCATGCGCTACTTCCCCGATGGGCAGCTCTCGAGCTCGCTGCGCGAGGCCATCAAACACCTCGGCCGGGCGGGCACCGTCGCCCGCGGGCTCGTCTTCACGCTCGTCGGCATCCTCGTCGTGGCCGCAGCCTGGACCCATGACGCGAGCAAGGCCGGCGGGCTGGACGAGGCGTTGAAGACGCTGCGTGACCAGGCGTACGGCCCGTTCCTGCTCGCGCTGGCCGGCCTGGGCCTGATGATCTTCGGGGTCTACGGCCTCGCGGAGGCGCGATATCGCCGTGTCTGACAGCGCACGAGCGGCGACCACGCGCAGAGACCTCGCCTCTGACCAGCTCTGGCCGCCAGACCGTCCCAATCCCGGTGGTCTGCTCGCCGTCGCCCTGAAACTCGTGGCGGGAGCCGTAGTCCTGGCTGGGCTTCTCATGCTGACCGGGGTCGCATTGGCCTCGTCCAAAGTCGGCGACTCGAGAGTCGAGCGCTGGTTCGCGCACCACCGCACTGCCGTGCTGAACACGCTCACCGATGCGGGCAGCCACATCGGCAGCACACCGGGCATCATCGTCGCTGCGAGCATCACGGTGCTGGCCCTACGCCTGTGGCTCGGTCGGTGGTATGAGTCCATCGTCGTCGTCGTGGCCGTTGCCGGTGAGCTGTGCATCTTCCTGGCGGTGACTGCGACCGTGGACCGCCAGCGACCCGACGTCCCCCACCTCGATGCGGCGCCGCCGACATCAAGCTTTCCATCGGGGCACACCGCTGCCTCCACCGCGTTGTACGCGCTGCTCGCCTATCTGGCCCTCCGCTACGCGAGAAGTCGTGGTGGGGCGATCGCCGCGGTTACTCTCTGTCTTGCCGTCCCCGTGGTCGTTGCGGTCTCTCGCCTCTATCGGGGGATGCACTTTCCGAGCGACGTCATCGGAGGGATGGCGTGCGGAGGGCTGTGGCTCGCCATCGTTCTCACGGTTTTGATGCCGCCAGCCTGGACGTCCTTCCGTGCCGGCCGTTCTGCCCCGCGATGACGACGCGTGCGTGGGCCGACGGGCCCGGGAACGATCCGAACGTGAAGGCCCCAGCCGTCATCGCCAACCCGACCAAGCTCACTCCCGATCTCAGGGAATCCATCGAAGGCGCACTCGCGCAGTCCGGCGCAAACAACCCCGCGTGGTTTGAGACGACAGAAGACGACCCGGGCGTGGGTCAGGCGAAAGAAGCGGTAGCCGACGGGGCCGACCTGATCCTGGCGGCCGGAGGCGACGGCACGGTGCGAGCCTGTGCAGCGGCGTTGTGCGGGACCGACGTACCGCTTGCCTTGCTTCCGACCGGGACGGGCAACTTGCTCGCCACGAACCTGCAGCTCCCCGACAGCGTGCCGGAAGCGGTCGAGGTGGCTTTCAGCGGACACCGTCGACGGATTGACGTGCTGGAGCTCGACGGTGAGGTCTTCGTCGTCATGGGCGGCTGCGGCTTCGACGCCTCCATGTTCGAGAACACCTCGGACTCGTGGAAGGACAAAGTGGGGTGGGCCGCCTACCTCACGGCCGGCGTGCGGACACTGCAGGACGCCAAGCCTCAACGCCTCGAGGTGGTTGTGGACGACAACCTCCAGCGGCACCGCGCATCTGGGGTCGTCGTAGCCAATGTGGGGGAGCTCACTGGCGGGGTCGCGTTGCTGCCGGGCGCAGTGCCAGACGATGGGCTGCTCGATCTCGCGATACTCACGGCGCCTCGCCTCTGGGACTGGCTCGCCCTTGGGGCACGCCTGCTCACCCGTCAGAACCCCCGGCATCAACAGATGCGCTCCGAGACAGCCAAGACCGTCGTGGTTCGGTGGCCCATCGACATGCCGACCGAAATCGACGGCGACGTCATCGAGCCGCGGTCCAGCGCAGAGTTTTGCGTACGTCCTGCGGCTCTGACGGTGTGCGTCCCTGCAGACTAGAGGCTACGACGAAGCCGATCCCGCCAGGATCGCCCGTCCGGGTCGAACAGCGCGCGATAGATCGGCGTCGCCCATAACCTTTCGATCCGGCCCACTTGGACCGCCCGATGGGGACGTAGGCGGCCCGGGGGTCGTGACCCCTGCCGACCGTTGCGATGCCACTCGTCGAGCGCACCAGCTGAGTCGGCCAAGGCCTGAAAGGCATCCACTGGATCCAGCAGGTCATCGACGTCGTCTGCTTCCCGGTCGAGATGCTCGTTCAACAACTGCAGCCGTAGGTCGCGCGCAAAGACTCGCGCTTGGTCGCCCAGCCCCGCCGGGTCCAAGGGTTCCCGCTGGTCGGCGATCTCGTCGAGAACGGCCATCGATAGTTCGCTGTCGTGGGTCCACGAGCGCCGGTTGAGGTTGTCCGACCCGATCATCGCCCAGACGTCGTCCACGATGACCACCTTGGCGTGCACGTAGACAGGTGAACTCGCATGGTTCTCGAGGTCGTACATTGCGAAACGGTCTCCCCCGGCCTCCCTGCACAGGCGGGAGGCATCGTCACGCCCGAGATGAGCCGGAGTCTCAACGAGGCGACCCTCGCGGTCAGGGTGACGAGGGACCACAACGATGACGTGGAGCTCGGGGTTCTGCTGCATCGCGGAGGCAAAGACCGAGGCGACGCCGCGCGACCAGAAGTACTGGTCCTCCAGGTAGACCAGCCTTCGCGCTCGCTTAAGGGCTCGGATGTAGCTGTGGGCGATGCTGCGCTCGCCGTGCGGGGCGAAGGGGTAGCGCCGCAACCGAGCGGGGTAGGTGCGGAGAACCTGGACCGCATGAGAACCGTGCCGGGTCGGATCGTCCGGCTCAGGCTCCGGGAGCGGCCTCCCGGTCATCGAGCTTGCGTGGTAGGCCCGGTCGTACAGCTGCCGGATCGGGCTCGGCAGGTCAAGCACACTGCTGCCGTACCAACGCTCACGGAACGTGTGCTCGAGGTCGTGCACCGCAGGACCTCGGACCTCCGCTTGGATGTCGTGCCACGACGGCCTCGGGCCGTAGACCGACGGGAACTCCATCGGCTGCGGGTCACCGGCGTGTTGGTGATCGTCGCGTCGGCCCAACCCGAGGTCGATGCCCCCCACGAAGGCGACGTCGCCGTCCATGCGGGCCGGCCGCCGGATGACCACCAGCTTCTGGTGATGGCTGCCCGCTCGTCGTGTCCTCGCATCGAGGAGAATCTGGCCGCCATGTTCGCCCAGCCCCCGAGCGAACTCAGCGTTGGCCTCCTCGCTCTGTTGCATCCACCTGGGTTGCGACCGCCAGAGAAGACCGAACACGAGGACACCCCGCCGCGCAGCTGCAGACAAGAGCTCCCCCACGGCCGTACCCGGTCCGGCCAGCTGCTCCTCCCAGTCCCCGCGAAAGTCCAGGAGATAGATCTGGTCGCCCTCACTCGTGTCTGAGATCTCGGTGCAGAGGCGTCGGAAGTATCCGGCGCCATCGACGAGAGGGACCACGGTGTTGCCGACCGAGAACCGCCGCAGATCCGTGGCTGGGTTGCGACGCTCGTGTTCATCGAGAAACCAGTGCTTCAGTGCGTGGTCTGGGGTGCTGGACGTCTGGGCCACGCTCTGCTCCAGCGGATCATCGTCGGGAGCCACAGTCTCTAGCACCCTCGAATCATGACAACTAGATCCCCCGCCCGCGACGCAATCACTGAGACTCAGGCGCGGGTTCGATGCCCTCAACGACCACCTCGGAGGCTGCTCGCGGT
Organism: uncultured Actinomycetota bacterium; assembly: GCA_963819985.1. Taxonomy (GTDB): domain Bacteria; phylum Actinomycetota; class Actinomycetes; order DATJPE01; family DATJPE01; genus JANPBY01. The sequence goes on from CAWFYH010000005.1 coordinate 631,749, forward strand.
GGCAGACCGGAGGACCGCCGCCAAGCCTCGAAGGCAACCCCGGCGCAGGCGAGCCAACCAAGGCCGACCAGCCAGCCCGCTACGACATCGCTGAGGTAGTGCACGCCGAGGCCGACCCGCGAGAAGCCCACGAGGAGCACTACCCCCAACGCTGCTGCCCACGTCGCCAGGCGCCAAGCTCTGGAAATCCGCGAGCCCACGACCAGCACGACGACCCCGGCGGCCACCATGGAGTTCAGCGCATGTCCCGACGGGAACGAGAACCCGGGCGCCGCCGCCACGGCGTCGGGCAGGGCAGGACGAGCCCGTCGGACCAGCTCTTTCAGCACCAATCCGAGCATGCCCGCTCCGAGCATCACGCCCGCGATCCACAGGGCGAGGACGCGTTGCTTCCGGACGACCAGCACGACCGCACTGACCAGTGCCACCACCCGCAGCGTCCACGGGTCGAAGACCCGGCTGACTCCGTCGAGGACCGCCACCGCGCCCGGTGTGCGCAGGGCCCAGCCGTGAAGTGCGTCCGCCACGCCTTGGTCGAGTGTCTTCAAGGGTGCCCAGCCGTGCGTGGCCGCATAGCCGAGAATCGTCACCGGAAGCGCCGCCGCCAGACAGGCCGCCCCAGCGAGGGTGATCCGCCGCGACAACAGGACGGGAGCAGCCGTCGCCTGATCGGCTCGCGCTGGGGAGATCACCACATCAAGTGACTACCCCGGACAGCGCCGCTCGACACACCAAAACCCGATCAGCGGCAAACATGGCGCAGCTGCTCGAACGAGTGCTCGTCGAGGGTGGCGAACCCGAAGCGGTCGCGCAGGGCCGCCAGGTGTCGTTGGTAGGTGTGCGCCTCAACGTAGGCAGTGTGCCTTCGCGAGTCGACGTAGGACATCCCGCCGCGCAGCTGTGGGCGGTCGGTGAGCCGCAGCTCACGAAGTTCGGCCAGGTGCTCATCCGTCACATGGGCGTGGATATCCATGACGACCAGCTGGGCCATCTCGTCGAAACGCCGGTAGGCCGCGTCAGCCAACTCGATGAACCCCAAGACGTAGAGCCCGTCGATCGTCGGATGAATGACGCGCATCCACAGGTCTGGGCGCCCGTCCACCCACTCGAACAGCTGCGAGTCGACGTAGGGAATCGCGTAGTCGTAGCCGGTCGCCAGCAGGATCAGGTCCACCTCGACCTCGGTGCCGCCGACGAACACCACGGAGTGCTCGCGAACCTCTCGGACGTCTCCCATTGCCGTGAGGTCACCGTGCGCCAAGTGGTGGAGCACCTGCGTGTTCATGATCGGGTGGCTCTCGAGCAGTCGGTGGTCAGGAGCCGGCAGGCCGTACCTGGTCAGGTCACCGATGAGCGCGTCGACCAACGCTGTCGGATCGTCTGGCACCACGACTCCAGCAGGCGGGGTGCCTCCGTGATTGATGAACTGGTCGGTGGGGACCCCGAACAAGTGCTTGGGAACGAAGCGATATCCCCGACGAAGCGAGAGGTACGCCTCCGCAGCGGACCCCGCGGCGTCGCAGGCGATGTCCACTCCGCTGTTGCCCGCTCCGACGATGAGCACACGCCTGCCCGCGAACTCGTCGGCCGAGCGGTAGGTCACCGAGTGCCGAACCTCTCCGACGAAGCGCTCGAGCCCGGGGATATCGGGGACGTACGGGTGCCAGGTGACCCCGTTGGCACAGACGACACCGGCGTAGTGCCGACGTTCACCCGTCGAGAGCTCGACCTCCCAGCCGCCGTCCACGGGGACCGCCTGGACGACAGCAACACCGAGCGTCACATGCTCGTCGACACCGAAGACTTCCGAGAATCCCCGAACGTAGTCCAGGATCTGATCGTGTCTGGGGTAGTCCGGATAGCTGTCCGGCATCGGGTAGCCGTAGAAGCTCGACGTGAACTTCGAGGAGATGAAGTGCGCGGAGTCGTACATCGGTGAGCCCGGGTTTGCCTGGTCCCAGATCCCGCCCACAGACTCGTGCCGTTCGAACACGTCGAAGGGGATTCCCTCCGCCATGAGAGCACGAGCCATGACCAGGCCGGCCGGCCCAGCGCCCACGACGCAGTAGCGCCCGGTGTAGTCGACAACGCTTGCGGTGCGTTCGCCGGAACCACGCAGGTCGGTTTCAGCCAGGTCGGCGTAGACGAGGGGTCGATTTCGGTGCAACCAGACTGCGTAGATCCACCCACCGACCGCCGTGAGCACAAGGAGGACTGGCAGAGCTTTGACCCACAGTGCATCGGTCTGCGTGAGGTCGGTGTAGTGCAACGCCAGCAGAATCGTTGCGATCGTAAGGCCCACCGCGCCGACCGCAGGGGCGATCGTCGTGCGCCACCAGTGACGGTCCGGACGTCGCCAGAAGAACGCGATGATCGAGATGGCCGCCACCGCCTGCAGGGCGACGATCCCCAAGGTGCTGAGCCCGACCATGCTCGCGCCAAGGTCGAGATACGGGCTGAAGCCAAGGGCGGCGAACGCGAGGACGACGACGGCATTGATGACCGATTGCGTCGCGGAGGCGTACGACGGTGCATAGCGGCGAGGATGGAACTGTCCCAGCCTTCGCGGGAGCAGGCCCTCGCGACCGAGGGCGAACATGTAGCGGCTAGCTGCGTTGTGGATGGCCAGCAGCGAGGCGAGAACGCTCGTGACGAAGAAGACAGCGAGCACGGACAGGAAGGTCTCGCCGAGATAGGCCTCCGCCTGGTTGAACACGAGGTCACCCACGTCGTCGGCGGACAGCGCCGCCGCCTGCTCGACTCCCCCCGCGCCGACGATGATCCACGAGGTGAGGCAGTAGAAACCGCCGATCAGGATCACCGCGGCGATCGTCGCCCGGGGGACGCTGTGCGTAGGGTCCTCGGCCTCCTCGCCGTAGAGCGCAGCCGACTCAAACCCGATGAATGAGGCAAAGGCGAACATCAACCAGATGCCGAGGGACGCGCTGAATACCGTGCTCGGAGCGAAGGCTTCTAGCGGGAGAGCAGCCGTCCCGTCTCGACCGACCACCGTGAGATCGAAGATGGTCAGGATGATCACCTCGGCCGACATGAGCACCGCGAGAACCTTGGCGCTCAGCTCGACGGAGCGATAGCCGAGGAACGCAGTGATGCCCCAGCCGATTGCCGCGAGAGGGACCCACGACACCTCGATGCCTGCCTCCCCGAGCACCACCTGCGCGAAATAGCCGAACCCACCGGTCAGACCGATGGCCATGGCGTTGTAGGAGAGCACGGCGACCAGAGCCACTGCGACGGCTGGCGGCTTGCCCAGGCCTCGTGCCACGTACGTGTAGAAGGCACCGGTGTTGACGACCCGCTTGCTCATCGCCCCGTAGCCGACGGCAAAGCACAGCAGGACGAGCGTGGCCAGCACGAATGCTCCGGGAAGGCCCGGGGCGTCAGTCAGTCGCAGGGCTAGCGGGACGTTGCCCACCATGGCCGCTAAGGGTGCCGCAGCCGCAACGACGAGGAAGACGATGCGACGCGTGGACAGTGTTCGCCGAGGGGTGGTCGTCGCCGTAGCGCCTCCCCCGCCGGCGGAGCGGAGGGGTTCGGTGGTCACGGGCGAACTCTGCCAGTCACGGAGCTGTTGCGTGCAGCTCCCCCAGGGGTGGTCAGAACCAGGGGCGAAGGGGTACGCCTGAGACTCCGCCGTCGTCGTTGCGGACCCCCAGCACCTGATGCAGCTCGATGCGGCGGGTGTCGAAGCCGATACGCGACATCGTGAGGTAGAGCTTCCAGACGCGGGCGCGGCCGAGACCGACTTCGTCCACCGACTCCGACCAGTGCTTCTCGAGGTTGGCCGACCAGTCACGCAAGGTCATGGCGTAATGCTCTCGGAGGTTCTCCTCGTGCCTGATCTCGAGGCCATGGTCTTGCATGACCGAGGCGATGGTCCCGACGGCCTCGAGCTCCCCGTCAGGGAAGATGTAGTGGTCGATGAAGCCGCGGGCCCGCACCCGCTCGGTACTCGTCGGCCGAGTGATGCAGTGATTGAGCAGCAAGCCGCCAGCGCGCAGCCGCGAGTGCAGGAACGCGAAGTAGTCCGGCAGGTTGGCCAGCCCGATGTGCTCGGTCAATCCGATGGAGGACACGGCGTCGAACCCAGACTCGGTCACATCGCGGTAGTCCTGGAACCGCACCTCGGCGAGCTCCGACAACCCCGCATCGGCGATCGCCTTGGACGCCCACTCGGCCTGCTTCTTGGACAGCGTCACACCGAGAGCCTGGACGCCATATTCCTTTGCCGCGTGGATGACCATGCCGCCCCATCCGCAACCCACGTCAAGCAGGCGCATGCCCGGCTCGAGGCGCAGCTTGCGGGCCACGAGGTCGAACTTCTCCGCCTGAGCTTCCTCGAGGCTCGCCTCTGCCCGCGGGAAGCACGCACATGTGTAAGCCATCGAAGGACCAAGTAGCCATGAGTAGAACAGGTTCGAGACGTCGTAGTGGTGGCTGATCGCCGCGGCGTCACGACCCTTGGAGTGCCGACGACCGTTGAGCCGACGCAACTCTTCCGGTGGGAGCGGAGGGCGCTTGAGAGCAGCCAGCCCACCTGCCGCCTTGAAGACGCTCATCTTCTGTTGACGCGTCAGGTTGCCGGCATGAGCTCTGTCCAGCTCGACCAACGTGCCGTAGAGGTCGCCGTGAACCTCGAGCGTGCCGGTCACATAGGCCCTCGCCAACCCGAGGTCACCCGGCGAGCCGACGATGTAGCGCATCGCCATGGGGGAGCGAATCTCAACGATCCCGACGGGGTCGGCAGGGCCGGCCTTCGAGCCGTCGTACGCGCGGAAGGCCACTCCGTCCGCGCCGCCGAGCGCCTGCTCGAGCACGTCTGCCAGCCGCATGCTGCTACCTCCCTCGGACAGTCTTCTCATACAAGTTCAGCAACCGTCCTTCTGGATCGTAGGACTTCTTGATCAGCTCGTAGGCGGCTCCGCCGTATGTCGCCCAGAACTCCTCAGGAGGGTAGTGGGAGGTGGAGTACAACGACTTGCGACCCTCGAGGTCGGCGACCACCTGCTCGATTCGACGATTGTGGTACCCCTCACTAGCGCCCGGTGGCAGGGGTGCAGTCGACCAGAAGCCGACATTGGCGTAGGTCGTACTCGGGTCCAGTACGTACAGGTCCCACGTCCGTGCGGCGTCCCGCTGGCGCAGCGGACAGATCCACACCGGAGAGATCCCGACTTCCTTGTCGAAGAACTCCAGGAACTCAGGAAGTCGGTTGATCGGAACCTCGATGTCCTGGATCACCGCCTCCTGGTCGGGCTTTCCCCGGCGACGATCAAGCGCAGCCTTCCAGCCGTGCCGCCGCTCGAAGCCCACGATCTTCCAGTAGGTGTCCGACCGAAGCAACCGTCTGGGCACCAGCGGCCGGACCCACGGCTTTTGCACGAACATCGCGCGAGAGCACCAGAACCAGTCGGTGTCCCAGCGCCAGATGTAGTCCCGGATCGACAGGAAGTCACGGAAGCGAGACTGAATCGAACGGTAGTAGATCTGGTTGCCCGTGTAGTCGGAGGTGTACGGCGCCGCGGATGCCCAGGTGCCGACCGTGAGATACATCTCCGACGGCGAGAAGACCGTGCCGTCGAGAAAGTCCACGGTGAGGTCGCCGTGCGTGCGAGTCAAGGCCGCGGCGGACAGGGCCGCCGAGAACTCCTCGGTGCTCGCGTAGCGGCTGTGGCTGAGCATGACGTAGGGCTGCACCGGCTCGAGCTCGATGCGTAGCCGAAGGGCGTAGCCGAGCGTGCCGTAGGAGTTGGGGAATCCGAAGAACAAGTCCGCGTGCTCGTTGTCCGGAGCAGCGGTCACGATCCGGCCGTCGCCGGTGAGCACGTCCATCTCGAGGACGGACTCGTGGGGGCATCCGTTGCGGAAAGACGACGACTCGATCCCGAGACCGGTCACCGCACCGCCGAGAGTGATGGTCTTCAGCTCAGGCACCACGAGGGGCATCAGCCCGTGGGGCAAGGTCGCGTCGACCAGGTGCTCGTAGGTCGTCATCCCGAGCACGTCGGCCGTGCGCGCCTCGACGTCGACCTCGAGAACGCCGTCGAACCCCGAGACATCCAGGCCCGGCCGCGCAGACGGTTCCCGCATGCGGAACAGGTTTGACGTGTGCTTGGCCAGCCGGACCGGCTCGCCCGCGGGAATGGCGGCGTAGTCGGCACGCAGTCGCTCGACGAGCCGGTCATAGCCGGACCGAGTCACAGTGGGGGTCACCGTTTCCATCACCGCAAGATTAGTCCGCGATAGATGAGCGCCGCGCTGATCCTCCCGAATGGCCACTATCTGGGTGGGCGGGGAGCGCGCAACGGTTTGACCGGCCCCTTGGGTTCGCTGGGATTGATCGCCCGATAGCCCAAGTAGGCCAGCAGGGCGCCAGCAACGAAGTCGATGATGGACAGCACCCAGAAGCCAGCAGCCAGGCTGTAGCCGCCGAAGGCGACCCAGGCGGTCGCGATGGCGAACATGATCGTGGCCCGGGCCATGGGCGACATACGCATGCACGTGAGCCTATTCGGCTGGCGCCACTTGTCCGCGGTCCAGCGAAACATCCCAAGGCCCGACATACACGGCCCCTGAGATCGGATCCCGTTGCCCGGTGCACAGCTCCCACCGCCATTCATCTTCGCCCCGAGCCTGGCCTCCACAGTCAGAGTCGTCTCCCCTGCTTGTCGGGTGGAGATCCACAACGGTCCAACCACCTCGAAGGACTCCCCGATCGGCACCGGCCGACCGTCGAACCGGTAGGTGTAGAAACCTCGAACGCCCGCGTCGCCCACAAAACAGCTCGCCACGGCGGCGACGCTACCGACTGGGCGGGGAGCCATCTCGGCAGCCCTATCCCGTCCGCCACCGCCTGGATAGCGTGACGACATGCGCATCGTGGTCGGCGTCTCGGGAGACGCCCGCTCGGGTGACGCCCTCGCATTTGGGGTCCTGTGGGCCAAGGCGTCGCGTTCGTCACTCGTCGTCGCCTGCGTCGTCCCGCGGCCTTGGCCGGCTCACGATCAGGGCGCGGTGGACGCAGAGTGGGTGGCCTACCTCCGGGGGGAGGCCAACGAGGTCTTGGACCGAGCGCGCGAGCGGGTCGATGGTGTCGAGGCGGAGTACGTCGTCGTCGAACAGGGTGGAAGTGGCCGGGGGCTGGGCGATGTCGCCGCGGAGCATGATGCGCGCCTGGTCGTCATCGGCTCAGCACCGCAGGCAGCTGTGGGGTCAGTGCGGGTCGGTACAACCGCGGACCAGCTGCTGCACGGAGGCCGCATGCCCATCACCGTCGTTCCGACCGGCTACGCCGATCGAGGGGTCGAGGCGCTCACCAGGGTCAGCGTGGCCTATGCCGACAGCGTCGAGTCCGAGGCGGCGCTCGTGGCCATGCGACAGGTGGTCGGCCGGACTCGGCTGCCCGTACGCCTGGTCACTCTTGTGCCGCATCCCCCGCGACTGCTGCCGGGTGCGGCCGCCGCGCTCGACTCGATGCGGGCCGATGCGCGGCTCTGGCTGGAACAGGCCCGGGCCAGCGTGCCGGACGCCTCGGCTGAGATCGCCGAGGGGGCCGAGATCGGTGAGGCTCTTGCCTCGCTCGACTGGTTGCCCGGTGAGTCCCTGCTCGTCGGCTCGGCCGGACACGGGCCGCTTGCCCGAGTGTTCCTGGGTGACACAGCGGCGAAGATCCTGCGCGCGGCCAGCGTTCCGGTGACCGTACTTCCTCGAGGCGTCGCTCCCGAGCTCGAGTCGACGACGGTGATCCCTCGCCTCGAGTGACGTGTCCCTGTCGGTGCGCCGCTCAGGCGGCGGTCACGGACATCAGCTTGGCAATGGCGTCATCGTCGGCGACGTCGAAGAATCCACCGACAACATCCTCGATCTCGTTGAACGACTCCGCGCAGAAGAGCAACGGCTGGTAGTGCGTGATGTCGTAGGTCTGCACTCCCATCCGGGAGATGTCGAGCGGTCGCAGGTCAGCGTTGGCGATCTCCTGGATCTCGCCGTAGGAGCTGAGCAGTCCGGCGCCGTACGTCTTCACTGCACCGGCCTCCCGCATGACACCGAACTCGAGCGAGAACCAGAAGACCTTAGAGACGAACTCGAGTGCCTCGGTGGACTGCACGCGCCGCGCGGCCTCGCCGGCCGATCGGTAGAGAGCGGCAAACCTCGGGTGCGCCAGGCAGTTGCCGTGCCCGACGACCTCATGAATCACATCGGGTTCGGGGGTGTAGAGCGGAACCGAGTGGTGGCGCACGTACTGCGTGGAGTGGAACAGCGAGTCGGCGAGCGACTCATAGAACGTCCGTAGCTCGACCAGACCGGCGGCCGGGGCGTAGCGGAAGCCAGTAAGCCCCTTGAGCGTGGCTGACACCTCGTCCAGCTGGGGGACGTGGTCTGTGGGCAGCTTCAACGCCTCGGCGCCCTCGAGGTATTGCTCGCACGCGAGGCTTTGGTGGAGGACAGCCAGCTCGCGGCACACAACAGCCCAGACCTCGTCCTCCTCGTCGGTGTAGGGCGCGTGCGGCACGGGCTCGCCGGGGCTCCACTGCAGGGCCAGTGCTGCCAGGGCGTTGCGGCGCTGCCGATAGACCGGATCATCCACACCGGGGTGGTTGTCACCGAGATGGACGGTGACCTCGGAGTCGTTCCCGACGGTCACGGGAGCATAGAGCTGGGCCTCGTCAAACATGTGACACATTGTCGCACAAATCTGCTGAAGGGTGTCATGCCGCACCCGGCTGCGGATCGACAGGCCAGACTGCTGCAGTGAGCAACGACCTCGAGTCCCTGGTCAACCGAGCCATCGCGGCTGTCCAAGCCTGGCAGCAGACGTACGGCTCCGTGCCCGCGCATCCGAGTCTCCAACCGGTCCCTGGCGCGGGCACGAGCCTGACGCCGGAGGAGGCGCTGGACGCACTCGCCCTGCGGCTGCAGGACAACTATCCCTTCCAGCACCCGCGGTATGCCGGGCAGATGCTCAAGCCGCCGCATCCCGTCGCCGTAGCGGCGTACACCGCCACCATGCTGATCAACCCCAACAACCACGCCCTCGACGGTGGTCCGGCGACGGCCGCCCTCGAGAAGGAGGTGATCGCTGACCTGGCCAGGATGTTCGGCTTCCCACAACATCTCGGCCACCTGGCCTCCTCCGGCACCCTCGGAAACCTCGAGGCGCTGTTCGTCGCGAGGGAGTCCCACCCGGAGCTGGGCATCGCCTACTCCACCGAGGCCCACTACACGCACTCCCGCATGTGCCAGCTGCTCGGCATCGCGGGGCACTCCGTGCCCGCGGACGACGAGGGTCGGATGGATGTCGAGGCTCTTGACGCGCTGCTCGCCGGCGGCCGGATCGGGACGGTGGTCGCCACGCTCGGCACGACCGGCCTCGGGGCCATCGACCCGGTTGACCGCATCGTCGACGTCGCGCGGGCACACGGAGTTCGTGTGCACGTCGACGCGGCGTACGGCGGCTTCTTCTCGCTGGTCGCCGATGGTGGCGAGGACGGCGTGGTCGAAGCACCGTTTCAGGCTGTACGGCGGGCCGACTCCGTCGTCGTCGACCCGCACAAGCACGGCCTCCAGCCCTATGGCTGCGGCGCGGTGCTGTTCGCCGACCCGGAGGTCGGGCGCTTCTACGCCCACGACTCGCCGTACACCTACTTCACCTCCGACGAGCTGCACCTCGGCGAGATCTCCTTGGAGTGCTCCCGCGCCGGAGCCTCTGCGGCCGCCCTGTGGGCCACCCTCCAGGTGCTGCCGCTCACGGCCGACGGTCTGGGCGCCGTGCTCCGACCGGGTTTGCGGGCGGCACGCCGTTGGGCGGAGCTCATCGAGGACAGCGAGCAGCTGGACGTCTATCAATTGCCGCAGCTCGACATCGTCTCGCTGCTGCCGAGGGCAGCGCGCTTCTCCGAGGTCGACTCCCTGAGCCAGCGCATCATGCACGAGCTCATGGAGGGCGCGGATCCGATCTTCTTGGCCACCTTCTCGGTGACCGATCAGGCACTGACGGCGCGGCGGCCAGAGATCGAGCCAGACCTTGCGAACGGGCGGATTCTGCGCAGCGTCCTGATGAAGCCCGAGCACGAGGCGTACGTCGACACGCTCCATGCCCGGGTCGAGTCAAGCGCAGCAGCCCCGCGGCGATGAACGAACTCCCGGAGGCTGCGCGCACCGGCAAGGCGGCCGCGATCGTCTTGGCAGGCGGTCGTTCCAGGCGGCTCCCTCCCGACAAGCTCGCGGAGAACCTGGGGGGCGGGACCGTCCTGGACGCGACTTTGAGGGGACTTCCCCAAGACCTGCAAGTCATCTGCGTCGGACCGCGGAGCCAGACACAACGCACGGTCGGCTGGGTCCGGGAGTCGCCCCCACTGGGCGGCCCCCTGGCCGGGGTGGAGGCCGGACTGGCGGCCGTACCCGACGAGGTCTCGGTCGTCCTGGTCATCGCCGGCGATCTCCCCGCCGCTGGTCGGTCGGTGCCGGACCTGCTGGCTGCTGTGCGGGGATCCGCCGGCCGCGTCACGATCGCCGTGGTCACCGACTCGACCGGTCGAGCCCAACCGCTGCTCGCCGCCTGGCCCCGATCGGCCTTGGCGGAGACGGTCGTGACGCTACGACCCACGAATGGTCGAGCGGCCGCCGCCATGCTCGACTCAGCTCGGCTGACCTGGCAGGTCCGCGAGATCTCAGACGTCTGGGGCGCGGCAAAGGACATCGACGACCCGGGCGACCTGGAGGTGGCGCGAAGCCGTACCTCGGGTAGGTAGATACTCGAGGGACGAGACCGGGGAGGTCATCCGTGCAAGAACACCTGTTCACCGCCTATCGCGTGATGTCCTACGTCACCGGTGTCATCCTGGCGCTCCTGGTGTTCGTCGGGATGCCGCTGAAGTACGGCTTCGACAAGCCGGCCATGGTGGAAGTGACCGGGACCGCGCATGGCTTCTTGTTCATGGTCTACGTCGCCCTCGTCCTCGTTGTCGGCTACCTGTTCGAGTGGTCCTTGCTGAAGATCGTCGGAGTCGCTGCGGCGGGCACGGTCCCGCTGGCCGTCTTCTTCGTGGAACCTCGAGTCGTCAAGACCCACGAAGCCAACGCGCGCAACGCTGTGGAAGCCACGCCGTAGTGGGTTAGAGCATCTTTGCTGGGCAGCCATGACCTACCCCGTCGAGGGGAGGGATCCACTGCGGCGGCGTTCGATGCGCAGGGCTTGCCACCACATCCAGACACCGACGAGGGCGAAGAACCACCACTCCATGGCGTAGGACAGGCTCTGCACCGACCAGGACGCCCCGGGCGGGGCCTGCGGAACCGGCAGGGGCGTCAGCCCCGAAGATGCCGACGGGACCTGGTCGACGAGCCCGATGTAACCGTCGACCACGTGGTAAGGCACCAACCCAGCGATCCGCGCGGCCGACACCGACGCCACCTGGCCCGGGGCCAGCAGGAGCGGATCGACCGTTGCTGCGTCCAGCGTCTCGGAAGGCACCAACCACCCGATGACCGAAACGGGGGAGTCCGGGGCGGGAGGGGTCGGCATCCCGGCCGGCAGCCACCCACGCACGATCAGGACGGCCGAGCCCGTCGCGGCACGCAGGGGGGTGACGACGTAGGAGCCAGTCGCCCCATCCTGCTCCCGTCCAGGCACGACGAGCTGATGCTCACCGTCATAGACCCCGACCGCACGTACGGCCGTGGGCGCAGAGCCAGCAGGCACCCGACCGTCGGCCGGCACGGCGGAGGCAAGCGGCACTGCGGGTCGCTCCATGGTGCCGACGACAGAGGTCGGACGGTCACGGGTGCGGGCACGGTCGAACTGCCAGGCGCCGAGCCCGGCGCACACCAAGACAGCCAGCACGGCGATCGCGGTGGTTCCCCACCACCGCGGAGTCCGCCAAGGACTCAGCGCAGACCTTGAGTCCCCAGCAGCTGTGCGAGCAGAGTCCGGATCCACCTCAGCGGTTCCGGACGACATGGATCAACGGTACGTCGGCTGTCCCCGACGTCGGGCCGTCAGAGACCGAGCGCCTTGGCCTTAGCTGCGGCGAACTCCTCGTCGGTGAGGATGCCCTGCTTGTGCAGCTCGCCAAGCTCCTTGAGCTTGGCCATGGTGGGGTCCTCGGCCGGCTCGGCGGGAGCAGCCGGTGCGGCCGCGGCCATCTGCTGCTGGTAGGCCATCTGCTGCTGCTGCTGGTCGTAGGCCTGCGCCTGAGCCTTCTCATCGGCCTTGCCCTGCTGCCGACGGTTGACCGCGCCCGCCGTGGCCGAGGCCGTGCCTGCGATGACGGCCGTGCGGGCAACCGTTCCAACGAGTCCTGGGCGTCCCATGCGTCGCATGCTGGTTTCTCCTCGGTCTAGACGTCGGCGCCGACGTAGGCCGCTGCGGCCTCCGCGACGTCGTAGGGGATGGTGAGCCGGAAGGCGACCTCGCCGCCGGCGGCGCCGACCGCGTGGGCGAACGCCTTGGCCCAAGTCTGTTCGTAGCAGATGACCGCCGCGCAAGTCTCGGACGCGAGGCCTTCGCCGATCGTGGCGACGTCATCGGCTGAGATGAGGTCGAGACGCTCACTCAGGTCGAGGCCGTCGACACCAGCGTCGAACTCGTCAACGGAGACCTCGCCGGCGGCGTTCTTGCGAACGACCAGCAAGTCGATGATCGTCACAGAACCGGTGGCGACGACACCAAGGAACTCGGCGACCACCTTCGGGTCGACGTACTCCTCGGGGAAGGCGATCGCGATGAGCTCAACCGGACCCAGGGTCATGTTCTCTCCAATGGCGGGCGACGCGCCGTCAGGCGGTCAACGTTGCTGACACAAGCGATGTTGACTCTAGGCGATGCTGGCGCCGTCCGCACCAGGCCTGGGGAAGTGCTGGCGCAACACCGCCCGGCCGGGCAGGCTGCGCGGTGGGCGGCGCCACCCGAGCGCCCTGACCGGATGGAGGGACCGTGCCGCCTGAGGCCGACACTCCTGGAGCCGAGCACCAACGGATGGCTTCCGTCGGGCATCCCGAGGCCAGCCTCAGCGAGGCGGGACCGTGGTGGGAGTGGGGGCCGTACCTGTCCGAGCGTGCCTGGGGGACGGTTCGCGAGGACTACAGCGCCGATGGTGATGCTTGGACCTACTTCCCCCACGAACATGCCCGCTCCCGTGCCTACCGCTGGAACGAGGACGGGCTCGCCGGGCTGTCCACCTTGCGCCAGGACCTGTGCTTCGCGTTGGCCTTCTGGAACGGCGCCGACCCGATCATCAAAGAGCGCATCTTTGGTCTGGGCGGTCCCGAGGGAAACCACGGCGAAGACGCCAAGGAGTACTGGTGGTATCTGGACGGAACCCCCAGCCACTCCTACTTGAAGTGGCGCTACCACTACCCGCAGCGCGCCTTCCCATACGCCGATCTCGTCGAGGAGAACGCCCGCCGGGACCGCAGCCAGCCGGAGTACGAGCTGCTCGATACCGGGATATTCGACGAGGACCGCTACTGGCGAATCGAGGCTACCTACGCGAAGGCCGACCCGACGGATCTCTACCTGCAGATCCGGGTCACCAACGAGGGACCGGACCGCGCGACCTTGCACGTGCTGCCCCACCTGTGGTTTCGGGACACCTGGTCATGGGGGGACCGCCACGAGCGACCCTCGCTCCGCCGTGACGCTGCTCTGGGCGACGCCATCCTCGCCGAGCACTCGCGAGCGGGTGTCTACCGGTTGGACGCGGCTCCAGCACCAACCGGTACGGCGCCGCAGTCGCTGTTCTGCGACAACGCGACCAACACTCGGCTCCTGTTCGGTGAAGCAGGCGGTCCAGAGTTCCCCAAGGACGGCATCAACGACCACGTCGTGAGCGGTGCCGCAACAGTGAATCCGGACGAGAGCGGCACCAAGGCCACCTGGTGGTATCAGCTGGATGTGGCATCGGGGGAGACCCAGGAGATCCGGCTGCGGCTGTGGTCGCCGACCGAGGGCGACGGGGTCGTCACGTCCTGGGCCGGGTCGCAGTTCGACGCGGTCTTGACCGACCGAGCCGAGGAAGCCGACGACTACTACACCGCGCTGATCCCCACCGACACGAGCCCGGCGGAAGCCGCCATCGTTCGGCAGGCCATGGCCGGACTCGTGTGGGGCAAACAGTTCTACCGATATGACGTACCGCTGTGGCTGGACGGCGATCCTGGCGAACCGCCGCCGCCGCAGTCCCACACTCATGGACGCAACAGCGGATGGCGGCACTTCGATGCCTACGACATCCTCTCGATGCCCGACCCGTGGGAATACCCGTGGTTCGCCGCTTGGGACCTCGGCTTCCAGGCGGTCACCCTCGCCCACATCGCCCCGGCCTTTGCGAAATATCAGTTGCTGCTCATGTGCCGTGAATGGTTCATGCACCCCAACGGTGCTCTGCCCGCGTACGAGTGGGCGTTCGACGACGTCAACCCGCCGGTGCATGCCTGGGCCGCCCTCGAGATCTTCCACATCGATGGGTCGCAGGACTACGACTTCCTCGAGCGGGTGTTCCAGAAGCTGCTGATGAACTTCACCTGGTGGGTCAACCGGGTGGACCCCGAGGGCAACAACGTCTTCGAAGGTGGGTTTCTAGGGCTGGACAACATCGGGGCGGTCGACCGTTCCCACCTGCCTCCCGGCGTGCGCCTGGACCAGACCGACGGCACGGCATGGATGGCTTTCTACGCCCTGTCGATGCTGCGGATCGGCGTGTACCTCTACGAGCGCGACCCGGTCTACGAAGACCTCGTGACCAAGTTCTTCGAACACTTCGTCATGATCACCGACGGCATCAACGCCTCAGGGCTGTGGGACACGACCGACGGCTTCTTCTATGACCAGCTGGTCGAGCCTGACGGCAGCCGTACTCCGCTGCGCGTCAAGTCGTTGGTCGGCGTCATCCCGGTGCTCGCGGCTATCGCCGTGCCCACGCGATCGACTCAACCAGGCACTCGACTGCGCAAGCGGTTCGCGGACTTCCTCTCCCGCCGCGGCGTGACCGAGGACAACCTCGACACCTGCGGCTTCCTCCTGCGCCTGCCGAGTCGCGACAGCGTCATGCTGAGCACGGTCGACCCGCAGCGCCTCCGGCAGGTGCTCGCCGAGCTCCTCGACGAGGACGGCATGCTGTCGCCGTACGGCATCCGCTCGCTGTCCAAGCGCCACGAGCAGGCGCCTTTCTCGGTCGAGGTCTCCGGGCAGACGTTCACCGTTGGCTACGAGCCGGCGGAGTCGCGGACCGCGATGTATGGCGGCAACTCCAACTGGCGCGGGCCGGTCTGGTTTCCCGTGAACCACCTGGTGGTCGAGGCGCTCGATCGCTATCACGGCTACCTCGGCGCTGAGTTCACCGTGGAGTGCCCGACTGGCTCCGGCCACGAGATGACCCTTGCCGAGGTCGCTGCTGAGCTGCGGAGGCGACTCGTGTCCCTGTATGTCCCCGGGGACCAAGGAGTCCCGGCCTATGCGAATGTCGAGCGATTTCGCACCGACGCCCGCTGGTCCGAAGGCTTGTCCTTCTTCGAGTACTTCGACGGGGATCACGGCTACGGTCTCGGCGCGTCTCACCAGACCGGCTGGACGGCGCTGGTGGCTGACCTGATTCTGCGCCGACCCGGAGCGGGGACCTCGTCGTGAAACGAGCGCGGAGTGGAACCGGCCGTTGCGGGTAGGCGTCGGATCACCATGAGACCGCTTCCCGCCTTCGGGCTCGTCGTCGTAGTCCTCGCCCTCGCTGCCTGCGGAAGCCCCGCCGGATCAGGTCCGGTCACGAGCACGGCCCCGACGGACGGCCCGAGCTCAGGTGCGGGAACCGGCGGATCGGGCGGAGACGCCGGTGCCACGTCGTTGACGATCACAGCGAAGGCTTCCGCCGATGCACCGGCGGACACGTGGACGCTTACCTGCGATCCGGCCGGTGGAACCCATCCGAACGCTGATGCGGCCTGCGCCGCCTTGGCGGCTGCGACGGACCCTTTCGAGCCAACACCCAAGGATCAGGCTTGCACCGAGATCTACGGGGGGCCGCAGACGGCCACGGTGACCGGCACCTTCAAAGGACAACCGGTCAACGCTTCCTTCTCGCGCACCAACGGCTGCGAGATCCACCGGTGGGACTCGCTGACCCCGTTGCTGGTCCTTCAGGGCGGCGCCTGATCGGCTCCTGCACACAGCGCCTCGTCAGTCCGCGGGCGGCGTCCAGGGCGCATCAGGCAGCTGCTCGTCCAACCGTCCTCCTGGACGACAGTCCCCGGTGATGTAGGCCTCGGACAACCGTGGATAGACCGTGCGCCAGTACGTCTTCGCCAGCGCGAGCGCCTCGAACGGGTCAGCGCCCAGCAGGCGGGCGGTCTGAGCGTCGCGCTGCATCGCCGCACACTCCGCCTCAGCCTCATTGGTCAGACCGGCCATGTGCATCGACTCGTGGCTCAGGATGTGCACAGCGACGATCTGCTCCTGTGGCGGGGCTGCCTTGCTCGACCCCAGATAGTCACGCAGTGCCGCGCACTGCTCGTACTTGATCAGCGTCTTGTGCTCCGGCACGCCATCGGGGTCGTAGGCCACCCACCCGAGCTCAGACCCGACGTCCACGAAGGCAGCACCGAAGGTCTGGCAGTCCACCTCTACCCGCTGACCCACGAGCACCGACGCAGCCCGCGCCAAGGTGCGCTCCTCGCGCCACCGCAGGACACCGGGCGTGGCGGCCACCAGAGCCGGGATCACCAGGGCGGTCACGGCAATCACCGGGAAGGACCGCTGCCGACCGAGGCTGTCGTGGCGACCGAAGGTCCAACGGGTGACGACGACGACGGCAGCCGTCATCAGTCCAATCGCCACCCAGGTGAGCACGTCGCGGCCCTTCGATCGGGAGCAGTTCCCTCCCTGTATCGGCCGGAGTCGCGTTCGGCTGCACCTACCAGCAGCCGGTCACAGTCGCAGCAAGGCCGTCCATCGCCCGACGGATCGTCAGTTGCGAGAAGCTGCTGTACGGCGGGTGGTTGACGATGATCGAGAAGACTCGACGCCGTCCGTCGACGCCCACTGCGACCCCCGACAGAGCCAGCGCTCCGGTGAGCGTGCCTGTCTTGGCGTGCACGCGGCCGGCAGCGCACGAGCTGGGCCGGGTGACATAGCGGGAGGTGTAGGGGCCAAGCGTGCCGGTGCGTCCAGCGACGGGGAGCCACCCCTCCACACCCTGCAGCCTCGGGTCGTCGCCGCTCCGAACGAGGGTGAGCAGCTGCGATATCGCGCGGGTCGTCAGCCGGTCCGCGCGGCTGAGCCCCGAGCCGTCCTTGAGGACGAGCCCCTTGGTGCTGATCCCGAAGTCCGCGAGGGTCTGTCGGGCAGCAGCCGCGCCGCCCGCCCAGGTCGGTGGACGCCCTTGGGCCAAGGCGGTCTGCCGGAACAAGATCTCGGCGACCTGGTTGTCGCTCACCCGCAGCATCACCGACACGGCCTGGGCCACGGTGTGCCCGTCGATGCTGGCCAGCCGTTGACCATGGGCGCCGCCACCACGTCCCTTCACCGTGACATGGAGCCCCCGGGCACGAAGGAGGTCAGCGAACACCTGGACCGCCTCGATGCCGGAGTCCGTGACGCGAACCCCGAGCCGACCCAACGCGCGGACATGGGTGACCTCGCCGGGGACGTACGACCGCGGCCATCCCAAGGGAAGCGAGGTGTCGTTGAAGAGGCTGTCGTCGATGAAGACCTTGAGCGCCTTGGGCGCAACCCCGTCGCTGCTCGCCTTGAGTGCCGTCACTGTGCGCGCCGCCAGGGTGTCCAGACCGGTCCTCGACAGGAGCGGATCTCCACCGCCGACCAAGATGACGCCGCCGCCCTTGGCCCGGGACGTCACTTTGGTACCAAGGCGCGCTGCTGGCCCGAGGGAGGTCAGCGCACCGAGTGCAGTCACCAGCTTCATGTTCGAGGCTGGCATCTGGGCTTCCCGCGCCTGCGAGGAGAACAGCACCTGCCCACCATCGGGCGAGCGCACCTGGATCGCGGTGTCGTTGCCCAGCGCCGGGTTGGTCAGCCGATGCCGCAACAGCTTCGTGATCGCCAGGTTCAGTTGTGCTGCAGGAGCGGCCGTCCCGAGCCCCGCGTTCCCCCCGTCGGGGGGCGGGATCGCCTGTGCGGGCGCAGTGCTCCCAGCGACGAGCAGGGGCAGCATCAGGCTCACAACCGCGAGGCCTAGGACAAGTCGATGCGGGCGGGGTGCTCGAGTCGGACGCGGCGACAGATGGCCAGACATCCGAGCAGTGTCCACGGGTCTTACGGTGAAGTCACGTTTGGCCACGCCATGCTCACAATGATTGCGAACCCAGCGCTCGCCAAGCACACTCAAACCATGTTCACCCTGCGGGAATCAGCGGCCGAACCCATATCAAGCATCTCGGGCTTCCCCGAGGTCCCGGCGGCCGACCCGGCCGCGGTGCTCGACCCGCACTGGGTCGAGCTACGAGGCAGTTCCGTCCTGCCGTCGATCTACATGCCACCCGCGATGCCAGGACCCCGCCGTGGCTGGCAACAGGTCGTCGCCATCGGCCTGGTCGCCATGTTTCTCGGCGCCACGGCGGCCGGCGTGTGCCTGACGTACGGGCCCCCGATCCACGGCTTGTGGTAACACGACTGCCGGGCCGGCGGTTGGTCGCCACTTCAGCCTCGGGTGAGACCGGCCGACGGAAGGTGCATCCACCGTCGGAAGCGGCGTGCTGGGACGCTACCCGACGCAGGATTCACAACAGCTGATCTCTGATCCACCGTCGCCGAAGCCGACGGGCGGCCGGAACGACGCCGATGGCCGAAATCCCGTTGTAGCTCCTCCATGTGCTGCCACACCAACGCGGTGACGTACGACTGCATGGCGCTCTCCATCGCTGTGGGTGTCTGGGACTCTCCCGACTCGATACCGGTAAACACATTATGCCGGTGTCGATTGAATTGCAACCACCAATTTGCGTATGCTGGTGTCGTCGTCGGGGAGGCCCCACAGACGAAGCGAGGAGAGTCGATGCCCACGGGATCAGGTGGCACGGCCGTCAAGAAGCGGGACTTGGCCATACCGCCACACGTGCGGCAGCTCATCGCCTTCACCAACTCGGTGGACTTCGACGAGGGCACTGATGAACTGACCACTCCGAGAGAGCTGGTCAGTTGGCTCCTGGATCATGGCCTGGTCAGTTCACAACTGCGCGCCAGCAAGGAGGAACTCGTGCTGGCGCGCGAGCTTCGCTCAGCTCTGCACGACTCGTTCGTCAGCAACCACGACGCGCCTGACTCTCACACCATTGCCGGGCTGGAGCACCTGGAGACCGTCTCTGCTGCACTACCCCTGCGGATCAGCGCGGGCGCGGGCCAGCCTCGACTACGGCCGGTGGAGACTGGAGTACGCGGTGCCCTCTCCCTGCTCCTGGTCGCTGTCCAGGACAGCGTCGCGGACGACACGTGGAGGCGATTGAAGATCTGTTCGGATGACGCGTGCCAGTGGGCATACTTCGATGCCTCGAAGAACCGGTCCCGGACGTGGTGTGAGTGGGGTTGCGGGAACCGGCAGAAGACGCGCAACTACCGAGCCCGCCAGCGAGCCGCCGCAGCTGCCGGCTGATCAACGGGAATCGAGCGACGCCGGAAGGGCACGAGACCAGGGCTGGAAGCGCCGCAGCCGTAGGCTGTTGGTGACCACGAATACCGAGCTGAACGCCATCGCTGCTCCCGCGATCATCGGGTTGAGCAGTCCGAATGCCGCCAGCGGAATGGCTATCACGTTGTAGGCGAAAGCCCAGAACAAGTTGCCCTTGATCGTGCGCAGCGTCGCTCGGGACAACCGGATCGCGTCGGCCGCACTTCGAAGGTCCCCCCGAACCAGAGTGAGGTCCGAGGCCTCTATCGCGACGTCACTCCCTGTTCCCATGGCCAGGCCCAAATCGGCGCTGGCCAGGGCGGCAGCGTCGTTGACACCGTCACCAACCATGGCCACAACTCGGTCTTCAGCGCGCAGCGACTCGATGACCGCGACCTTGTCGACGGGGAGAACCTCAGCGAACACCCTCTCGATGCCCAACGTCGACGCTACGGAGTTCGCCGCCGTTGAGTTGTCGCCGGTGAGGAGCACCGGATCCAGGCCGAGCGAGCGCAGCTGACGTACGGCCTCGGCTGAGGTGTCCTTGATCGTGTCGCCGACGGCGATGGCCCCCTGGATGCGTCCGTCCCACCCGACGTAGACGGTCGTCTGCCCGGAATGCTCGGATTCCATAGCGGCGCGGACGAGCGGCTGCGGGGACGTGGAGCCGGTCTGCCCCTCCACCCAGGCCCGGC
This sequence comes from uncultured Actinomycetota bacterium, assembly GCA_963819985.1. Lineage (GTDB taxonomy): Bacteria > Actinomycetota > Actinomycetes > DATJPE01 > DATJPE01 > JANPBY01. The sequence goes on from CAWFYH010000005.1 coordinate 652,075, forward strand.
GACCTACCGCAGCCGTACGACCACCGACCGAGCCGAGGACACCCTGGCCGTGCACGCTGTTGAAGTCGGCTGCCGGGGGGTGGTCTCGTCCGATTGCTCGTGCCTCGGCAGCGATCGCGGCACCGATGGGGTGCTGGGAGGCGTCTTCCAGAGCGCCGGCCACCAAGAGGACTTCGTCAACGCGCGCACCATCAGCTGCGAATACATCGACCACAGTCATCCGGCCGGTTGTGACCGTTCCTGTCTTGTCGAGAACGACGGTGTCGATCGTGCGCGTCGACTCGAGGACCTCCGGTCCCTTGATCAGGATCCCGAGCTGGGCGCCCCGACCTGTGCCCACCAGCAGCGCGGTGGGCGTGGCCAAGCCGAGAGCGCAGGGGCAGGCGATGATGAGTACGGCCACCGCTGCGCTGAACGCATCCGTCGCCGGTTGCCCGGTTGCCAGCCACGCGAGCAGGGTCAGCGCGGACAGCGCCAGGACGACCGGCACGAAAACTGCGCTGACGCGGTCGGCCAGCCGCTGGACTGGCGCCTTGCCGCTCTGTGCGGCCTCGACCAACCGCCCCATGTGGGCTACTTGAGTGTCCTCGCCGATGCGAGTCGCGCGAACGATCAGACGGCCCGTGGTGTTGGTGGTCGCGCCCACGACCGGATCCCCGACAGTGATGTCGATGGGCACCGGCTCGCCCGTGAGCAGTGAGGCGTCGACGGCTGACTGGCCTTCGACGACCGTGCCGTCGGTTGCTACCTTCTCCCCCGGACGAACCACGAACAGATCGCCAACCGTGAGTTCCTCGACCGGAATGCGCTCCTCGCGTGTCTCCCCGGCCTCGCTGGTGCGCAGGACAGCCACGTCCTTGGCCCCCAGGGCGAGCAGCGCTCGCAAGGCAGCGCCCGAGCGGCGCTTGGCTCGCCCCTCCAGATAGCGGCCGAAGAGGATGAACACCGTGACTGCTGTCGCGACCTCGAAGTAGAGCTCGACGGCCTCCCCGAAGACCAGCACCCACACCGACCAGAGGTAGGCCGCCGAAACGCCCAGGGAGATCAGCGTGTCCATGGTGGCGGCGCCGTGGCGCGCGTTCACCCACGCGGCGCGATGGAAGGGCCAGGCGCCCCAGACGACCACGGGGGTGGCAAGCGCGAGGGATACCCACGCCCAGCCGTCGAGTCTCGCAGCCGGCACCATGGCGAGGATCGCGACCGGGACTGTCAGCAGCGCGCTGACAAGCAGCCGCTGACGTAGGGCCGTCTGACTCGCATCATCGGCGGACTCAGCGGCGGCGTCGTGGCGAGCGTGGCTGCTGCGATCCACCGGTTCGGCAGAGTATCCAGTGGCTGCAACGGCTTTGACCAGGTCTGGGGCACTCACGGAATTGTCGCAGGTCACCGTGGCACGAGCGGTTGCGAAATTGACGGTTGCAGAGACGCCGTCGAGGTCGTTGAGCTGTCGCTCGACGCGCGCAGCACACGATGCACAAGTCATACCCGTGATGTCGAGATCGATGACGTCGGACATGGTCCCTCCTCCCGGCCCTGGTGGCCGTGCGTCGGTCAGCTTCGAACGAGCCGAGCGATGGCCGCTGACGCCTCGGCCATGCTCGCGTGCGCCTCGTCGCCACCGGCAGCGACTGCCTCGGAGACGCAGTGCCCCAGGTGCTCGTCGAGCAGCCCCAGGGCGAACGCCTCCAGTGCACGCTTCACCGCCGAAACCTGGGTGAGGACGTCGATGCAGTACGTCTCCGACTCGACCATCCGTTGGAGACCACGGACCTGTCCCTCGACGCGCCGCAGCCGAGCCAGCTGGGCTGCCTTGGTGTCCACGTAGCCCGGAGGCTTGTGGAAATCCCGCGTTGTCGGTCGCTCGCCCATGATCACCCTCACCCGGTGCGGAAAGTAGCGTCGGCCAAGCATACCCCAGGGGGGTATCACGATCCCGCAGTACCGGTCATCGGCGCCTCTACTTCCGCATCTCCAAGCCCCGGTGGCCAGGTAGTCGGAAGCGACACGACGTCCCCCTGCGCTGCCTAGCGCGCCCGGCTGACCGACCAGCACGCTAGGGCCGGCCTGCGCGTTCTGCTGCGGGGGCGCCTGCCAACGCTCACACTTCGCCCGTGACCCCTCCTGATCTCCAATCGCGGATGTCCCAGTTCCAGAGGGCCATCGAGGCCCGCGATCAAACCGCCGCGGACGACGTCCTTCATCGGGACTACGCGCTCTGCCTCGTCGTTCCCGATTCGGCTGTCATGCCGCGGGCGGCATGGCTCATGACCCTGCCGGACTACGTCGTGCACGAGTGGACGGTCGGAGCACAGCAGATCGAATCCTCTGGAGACACGGCGACAGTCCTTCACCGAGGATTTCAGCGGGCAACGGTTCATGGCCAGGATCGCAGCGGGCAGTTCGTGATCACGGACGTCTGGCTCAGGGAAGACGGAGTCTGGCGGGTGTGGAGAAGGCACTCGACACCGCTCACCGCTGGGGAACTGCCAACACGCTGATCCTCGCGTCAGTCCGGCCTGCCCCGGCTGGGCGGCGCTGCCGAACCTGGTTGAGTGCCATCGTCGCGCCCGACCAGCCGGCCAGACTCCAGCCTGATCACTTCATCCGCGCAGGCGACCACCCGGGGATCGTGGGTTGCAACCAGGACCGAGGTCCCACGAGCGCCGGCCGAACTGATCGCGGACAGGACCAGATCGACGTGCTCGTCGTCCTGGTGGGCGGTGGGTTCGTCGAGCAGCGCCAACATGGGGTCCAGCACCAGGGCGCGCGCCAACGCCGTCCGCTGTTGCTCGCCGAGGCTGATGTCGGTGGCCCGCCGTGACGCGAGCTCGGACAGGCCGAGCTCGTCCAACAGATCGCCCCGCGGCTGGCATCCGTGCAGCGCCGCTGGCAGCTCCACGTTCTCGCCGACGCTCAACTCCCCGGACACGGACGCTCGCTGAGGCATCAACGAGACTACGGACCAATCACGAAGTCGATGAGCCTCAGTGCCATTCACCCGCACGGTGCCGAGGCTCGGAGCGGCAGCACCGGCGACCAGGTGCAGCAAGGTGCTCTTGCCGGACCCGGATCGACCGGCGAGCACGACCAACCGCCCGCGCTCGACCTCGAGGGAGATGTCGTGCAGCGCGTACGTCGATCCGAAAACATGAGACACCTCGCTGACGACCACCAGACGAGTGTCTTGCGCGCTGGTCACGTCGGCCTCCCTTCGGGCGGCCGCAGAACGACATGTCCGGCCTCGACGTCGACGACGGCACGGCCGTCCGGAAACAGCGCAAGCGCGTCCCGGGGCAGCTGCAGACGGCCGGCCGCATCGATCGGGGCAACCGCAGCCCGGCCGTGCTCGCGTTCGGTGGACAGCACACCGTGGCGCATGGCCAAGACGCGGTGAGCCCGCACCGTCGCCCGATCGTCATGTGTGGCGATGACCACCGCGGCGCCTTGCTCGGCGCAGCGCACCAACTCGGCCAGCACCAGCGCGGCCGACTCGTCGTCGAGCTCTGCTGTCGGCTCGTCAGCGACAACGACGGGACGACCGGAGACGACGGCAGCACCGACGGCTACGCGCTGCTGCTCACCTCCCGACAGTTCATGCACAAGGGCGGCAGCTCGACCGCCGAGCTGCAGCCGCTCCAGGAGTTGGCCGACCTCGTCCGGCCTGACGGTGTTGAGTCGCGATGCCTGCACCAGCTGCTCCCGGACGGAGAGCTGGGGGAACAGCGAGTCGGCGGGACGCTGGGCCACCCAAGCAACGCTGGCGCGGCGCACCGCGGCCAGCCGCCGCGCGGACAGGGCGGCCACCGGCTGACCGCACATCTCGAGCTCCCCACCCGTCGGGCGCTCCCGAAGAGCCATGATCGACAGCAGACTGGACTTCCCGCTGCCGGAAGGCCCGGTGACGGCAGTGACGGTCCCGCCAGCCAGCTCGCACTCGACGCCGCGCAGCGCCTGGGTCTCCCCCGTAGCGGCGAAGTAGAGCTTCACGACGTGGGAGCACCGGAGGAGCACCGGCAACCGCCCGGAGTCAACGGCCGGCACGCAGCACCGCCTCCTCCCCCGACGCGGAGCCCGGCCGTGCTGCGGTGCGCCCGTCGAACCAAGCCGCACCCAACGCCGTCAACAAGACGACCAGCGCCGCGCAGCCAAGTGCGGCCCAGGCAGACCAACCCACGTCGAGGACCAGGCGCGGCTGAAGGTTCGGTTGCAGATCCAGCAGGGCGCGGCCAAGGGGCCGCATCAACAAGACCGTGGTCGCAGCGGCTACCGCCGACGTACCTACCAGCACGGACAGCTCCCAGGTCCGGGCAGCGCGTACCCCACGGAGGGACATTCCGACCCTGGCGAGGAGCAGATCGGCTCCCCGCTGCCTGGCCGCCACGCGCAACACGTAGAGCGCGGCGGTGACCGCAGCTGCGAGGATCAGCAGCAGCGCGATCGCCACCTGGAAGCCCTGGCTGAAGGTGGCAGCCATCAGGCCCGGCGCCTGCGCAGCCTGCTCCGCAGAGGTGGTGCTCTTAGGAAGCACAGCCTGTGCCTGGAGGCTGTCGACGAGCTGGTCGACGGAGCCACTGGACCACACATCAGCCTCGAAATATGGCCGCGGAGCATCCATGGAACCCGGCGTCGGGGCCAGCCGAGGGTCGTTTGCGCCGAGCTGGTGCAGCCAGGCGTCGTCGGCGGCGATCAGCATCGGGACGTCCTGAAGACCCGGGAAGGCGTCGATGCTGGCGACCACCCTGGCCGCGACTTGCCACGCCTGGCCGCTGACCACCACTGCGTCACCCGGTTGAAGGCTCCCCTCTCCGACTGCGATGACCGGCACCGGCTGACCGTCGGCCAGCGGCTCGGCCAACGCCCGCACCAGGTCACGGGCCTGGGCGAGCTGTTCTCCCTCGCCCCAGGAAGCCGTCTCAGCGAACCGCTCGGGATCGGCGAGCAGGAGGTCTCGGTAGCCGAAGAGACCTTCAATGGCTGCCCGGGAACGCCAGACGAACACCTGGCCGTCCGGCATCGGCGGCGTGCGGCCTCGCGGCACCCTGGCGCCATCTGCCAACTCCTCCTGGGTCGGGGTGCGGGCGGCAGTCTTGTCCAGCTGCCAGGACCCCTCGATCTGCGCGGTGCTCTGCGCTCCCGCCACAACGGCAATCCGATCGGCCACCACCGTGCGTGTCGCATTCACCGACGCAGCAGCGAGCATCGCCATACCGAGCCCGACCGCGACGGCGGCCACGACCAGCACCTGACCAGTGCCAAGGGCGGCGATCCGTCGCCGAGCCAGCCAGCGGCCAGAACGACGAGGTCCGGGCAATCCGGCTCGACGACCGAGCCGACGAAACGCAAATCCCACGAGCATCGCGGCCAGGGCACCCAAGCTGGCCGCCACGAGCAGGGGGGTCGCGATCTCGACCGGGCCGGGGGCGCCGACCGGGGCAGTGAGTGCGGCGAGCAGGGCGACCCCCGTGGCTACCACCAGGGCGACCAGCCACGGCGCGCGGCGGGGCGCCCTTTCCACGACCGGGCGCGACAGCGCCACGCAGGCCCCAGCGCCGACCGTCGCCACGATCACAACACCGGTGAGCGCAGCCGCCGCCCCAACACCCATTGCCGCAGACCCGGCAGCGGCCGGGCCGGCGGACTCAGGGTGCGCCAGTCGATTCGCGAGGAGGGCGCCCAAGAACCCGAGACCTAGGGCGGCGAGAGCTGGCAAGCCCGTCTCCAGCGACCACAGGGCCGCTACGCGCCCCGGTCCCACCCCGGTCGCCGCGCCGTGCGCCAGCTCACGCCGGCGGTCGGACACCGCGAGCACCGCGACCGCGAGCACGGCGATCAGGCCCGTGGCCACGCCCGCCCCACTCCACAGCCGAGCACGGCGGGCAGAGGCCTCGGCCAGCATGTCTGCGCGACCGACCAGTGCTTCGATGCCACTGACCACGCCGACTCGTAGCACCGACTCCTCAGCGCTCTGCGGTGACCTGGTGTCCCGGCGCAGCTCTGCGACCCCGGCTGCTGCCGCGTCAGCCTCCTCGAGGGAGAGGTTCGGTCTCAGCTGGGCCTCGACCGCCCACAGAATGTCATCGCCGATGTCAGCCGCCACCCGTTCGGTGGTGGCGACGTCGGTCACCAGCAACCACGCGGGCCGCGAGGTAATGGCGGAGTCGGACGGCAACGCCCCACGTCGTGCCGACCACGCGGTCGTCCCCGGCGGATCCGCGGGCCGACGTCCATCGGCGGCCACGGCGTACGTCCCCGCGACGGTGAGCGTCGCCGGTCCCGGTGCCGGCCCGCCCGTCACGGGCGGAGGCAGCGGGGCGCCGTCCAGGGCAACTTCGATGATGTCGCCGGGCCCGACCCCGAGGGTGTCTGCGAGCGGGTCCGGCAGCCACACATTCCCCGCTTGCTCGGCCCCGGCATCCCCGTCTCTTGTGACATCAAGCGCGGAGGCCGGATCGGGCACGGCGGCGAGCCGGGCCGTCACGGTTGTCCCGTTGGCGCGTACCACCGGGTAGCGCACTCCCTGGACCTCGGCGCCCACGCTGACGCCAGTGACGACCTCGTCGGAGAGCCCGTCGATGGCTTGCAGCTGGGCGAGATACCTGCGCTGATCTTCGCCGCTAGGCGACTGGCTCCCAACCAGGCGTACGACCGGAGCATCCTGCGCGAAGGCACTGTCCGGAACCGCAGCCAGGACCGACCGGAGGGCGTCGTTTCCCGCGCTCTGCGAGAAGAGCGGGGCAGACGCCGCGGCGGCCACCGCAACCCCCATCGCGAGCACGAGCAACAATCCGGTGAGGCCCGAGCGGAACACTCGGGCTGCTGCCCGAGTCCAGAGCGGGCTGATCCGAGCCCGCCGAGGCCCGCCTGCCCCCGTCACCAACCACCTCCTGCTCAGCGACGGCCTCTTGGGGCACAGCATCGCCCAGAACCCGGTGCCGGCTGGTGACCTCCAGCCCGACCGTGACCAGGTCGAGACATTCTGTGCCGGCGCCCGACCTTTCCTCGGTGCTGTCGGTGCCCTTCGCATCTCCGGCCATCGAATGGCAAGGAACGGGGGGATTTCGCGGGTGTAATCGCCCCGCTTCCAACCACTCGCCGAGTCACCCCCGCGACCCCGAACCTCGCTGAGATCCGAAGAGTCTTCTCAGCCCCAACGCCCTAACCGCAGGTCAGAGCGGAGGGCCAGGGATTCGAACCCTGGAGAACGGTCACCCGTCCTAGCGGTTTTCAAGACCGCCGCACTAGGCCACTATGCGAGCCCTCCCAGCGGCGCCAGTCTCCCACGGGTCTCCTGAGGATCCGCCGACACCGTGGCATCCTCGCGGGGTGCACAAGGTCTCCATCGTCGGGAACTCAGGCTCCGGCAAGTCGACGACCGGCCGGCGGCTGGCCACGGCGCTTGCAGTGCCGTACGTCGAGATCGATGCGCTGAACCACCTGGCCAACTGGACTGCGCTCGAACCGGCTGAGCTACTCGCCGAGGTCGACCACGCCACCACGGGTGACGGCTGGGTCGTGGACGGGAACTACTCCAGCGTTCTCGACCTCGTCTGGGAACGTGCCGACACCGTTGTGTGGCTCGACCTGCCGCGATCCCTGGTGATGCGCCAGGTCATCGGCCGGTCAGCCAAGCGCGTGCTCACCCGAGAAGAACTCTGGAACGGCAACCGGGAACGGTGGCGCAACCTCCTCCACCCAGATGTCGAGGAGTCGATCATCCGCTGGGCGTGGACTCGGCACGCGATCTACGCCGAGCGCTATACGCGGCGAACGGCCGATCCGCGGTGGGGACACCTGGAGGTGGTACGGCTCCGCACTCGAGCAGACGTCAACCGACTGCTCCCCCCATTGCCCTAGCGGGCCAAGAAGGAGAAGGAGAGACTCGGGGGATGGCCTTTGATCCGCAGTCCTACGACGCCGCCCTCGACCGCGCAGCCGAGCACGCTCGACGATGGCTGAGCACCGTCTCCGAGCGGCCCATCCCACCAAGCGCGACCGCCGATGCGATCGCCAAGGAGCTCGGCGGACCGCTGCAGGACGGACCCACCGATCCAGCTGAGGTCGTCGACCTGCTCGCCGAGGTTGTCGAGCCAGGACTCATGGCGATCGGGTCCGGACGCTTCTACGGCTGGGTGATGGGTGGCACGTTGCCAGCATCCCTTGCTGCTGACTGGATGGTCTCCGCGTGGGATCAGAACACCGGGATCCGCTACGCGACCCCCGGCACCGCGGCGGCAGAAGAGGCAGCCGGGATCTGGCTTCTCGACCTGCTGGGGCTGCCCTCGGGTAGCGACGTGGGCTTCACCACCGGCGCGACCATGGCCAACTTCGTCGGACTCGCGGCCGGCCGCCAGGCGCTGCTCACCGATGCCGGCTGGGACCTCGACCGGCTAGGCCTCAACGGCGCGCCCCCGGTGACAGTTCTCGTCGGAGAGCAACGACACGACAGCGTCGACATGGCGCTGCGCTATCTAGGGATGGGTGCCCCCACCCCGGTCGCTGCCGACGATCAGGGACGGATCCGCCTCGAGCCGCTCGCCGCCGCCATAGCCGAGTCCGAGGGGCCGCTGCTGCTCGCTCTGCAGGCAGGCAACCTGCACTCCGGCGCGTTCGATCCAATTGGCGAGGCGGTGGCTCTGGCCCGTGCGTCGCGACGACCGACGTGGGTTCACGTGGACGGTGCGTTCGGTCTGTTTGCCGCGGCCTCACCGCGCCTGCGGACGCTCGTGCCGGGGCTCGAGACGGCCGACTCCTGGTGCACCGATGCGCACAAAACCTTGAACGTCCCCTACGACTGCGGCATCGCCGTCGTGCGTCGTCCGGAGGCCGTACGGGCAGCGTTCTCGATGCACACCGCCTATCTCGTGATCGCCGACGAGCACGGCCCGGCAGACCCGCTGGCCATGGTGCCCGAGATGTCGCGTCGGGCCCGTGGCGTCCCCGTGTGGGCCGCGTTGAAGTCGCTCGGCCGCGAAGGTGTCGCCCACCAGGTCGAGCAGATGGTGGCCAACGCCAAGGCGATCGCAGCGGGGATCGCAACCGTCGAGACTGCTGAAGTTCTCAACGACGTCGACTTCACCCAGGTGAGCGTGGCCTTCGGCTCCGACGAAAGAACTCAGCACGTGACGCAGCGACTGCTCGCCGACGGGACCGCGTGGATGTCGGGCTCGCGCTGGAACGGCCGCGCGGTCTTGCGAGTTTCGGTGAGCAACTGGTCCACCGACGACAACGACGTGGCTCGTTCGATCGAGGCCGTCAGACGGGCAGCAGCGGGCAGCCAACCGGCCTGACGGTTGGTTCTTCGCAGCAATTTGGTGGTTCGGGAGGGTGCACCGCCCGCTGCCTGCTGGTCGGGGATCGGTGTTGCTCGAAGCTCAGCTAATTCCGCGCTTCAGGTGTGTCGGGGGTTGGGGGTCGCCCAGCTCGGCGGTCGGCGGGCGAGGAACGCAGCCATGCCCTCGGCGGCCTCCTCGGAGGAGAACAGCTCGCTGGACAGAGCGCTCGTCCAGGCGAAGCCTTCCTGAAGCGAGAGGGTCGGGACCGTGCGCAGCAGTTCCTTCGTCCGAGCCAGCGCCTGTGGGCCGCCGAGCAGCAAGGCCTCCACGTAGGTCGCCACTGCCGCATCGAGGTCGGCCTCGGGAATCACCCGGTGGACGAGCCCGGCCTCGCGGGCTCGCTGGGCGGAGACCCGCTCGCCGGTGAGGAACAGCTCGGAGGCGAGCGCTGGCGGCATCCGCCGCAGGCAGACAGTCGAGATCACTGCCGGCGCCACACCGACGCGCACCTCGGAGAAGGCGAACCGCGCCGAATCCACCGCCACCGCGAGGTCGCTGGCTGCCACAAGACCGTTGCCGCCCCCAGCCACATGTCCCTGGACGCGGGCAACCACAGGTTTCGGCGCCTCGATCAGCTGGGTCAGCAGCGCCGCCAGTCGGGCCGGCGCATCGCTCGCGAAGGACCCCTCGCTTCCAGAGGTTGCGCCACGTAGGTCGGCCCCGGCACAGAAGGTCGACCCCTGCGCAGTGAGCACCACCACTCGCACGTCATCGTCGGCCATCGCCTGCTCGAAGGCTCCGGTCAGCTCCGAGATCACCGTTGGCGTCAGGACGTTACGAGCTTCGTGGTCGGTCAAGGTGACCGTGGCCACCCGGTCGGAGACGGCGAAGGTCACCGGGGCATCACCTGGGCTCATGACTTGGGGGCCTCCGCTCGAAGGTGGCGTGGGGTGTCAGGTTCGCACCAGTCGGGAGCCTAGGCTGCCGGACGTGTCCGACACGACCGGCGTACGGCTGCCGGGGACGTCCTCGTCCCCGAAGCGAATCATCGCCCAACGGCTGCTGATCGCGGTCGGGATCCTGGTCCTCGTCGGTCTCGTCGTCTACGTCGATCGCAACGGCTACACCGACAGCTCCGACGGCCGGGTGTCGCCCTTGGACGCTCTGTACTACTCGACAGTCACCCTGTCGACCACGGGCTACGGGGACATCACCCCAGTGAGCGACTCGGCTCGGCTGATCAACATCCTGGTCGTCACGCCGCTTCGCATCCTGTTCCTCATCGTGCTGGTCGGGACGACGATCGAGGCCCTGACGACCCAGTCCCGCATGGAAAGCCGCGCCCGGCGTTGGAGGGATCACGTGCAGGACCACACGGTCATCCTCGGTTTCGGAACGAAAGGTCGGGCCGCCGCGCAGTCGCTGCTCGACCATGGCGTGCCGGGACGACAACTGGCAGTCATCGACCCCGACCCGCTGTCGGTCGCCGAGGCCAACCGGATGGGCCTGGTCGCCGTGCAAGGAGATGCCACTCGCTCAGGGGTACTCCAACGCGCCCATCTGCCGTCGGCTCGTACCGTCGTGGTGGCCACCGACCGAGATGACACATCGGTTCTAGCCACCTTGACCGCGAGGCGCCTCAATGCCCGCGCGAGAATCGTGGCAACCGCGCGAGAGTCGGAGAACGGGCCGCTCCTCGAACAAAGTGGAGCCGACTCGGTGATCACCTCGTCCTCGGCCGCAGGCCAGCTGCTCGGTCTCGCCGCGACGTCTCCGGTGGCGGGAGCCCTGGCCAGTGACCTGCTCGTTCCCGGCGCAGGCCTCGAGATCGCCGAGCGCGAGATCACCCCGGCCGAGCTGGGCACGCGCCCGGAGGACTGTGACGACCTGGTCCTCGCAGTGATCCGAGGAGATGCCGTTCACCGCTTCGACGAAGGAACGGTGCGCCTGTTCAATCCACATGACCGGGTGGTCGTGGTGCGGCGCGCAAAGGACCAGCCAGCTATCGACTAGCGCGATGCGCGACCGCCGCAGCCTCGAGTCGGCTGCTCACCCCGAGCTTGGCCAGGATGTGCGAGACGTGGACGCTGGCGGTCTTGTCGCTGATGAACAGCTGCTCGGCGATGCGCCGGTTGCTGGCGCCTGAAGAGAGCAGACTCAGGACCTCATGTTCTCGCGTGGACAGGCTGGCCAGCATCGGCTCGTCCGGCCCGTCCGCATCGGCGGGTTGGCGCGGGACGCGGTGGGCGGGGGGTGCCGCACCCGAGGGGGTCGATTGCTGACCAAGATCGCCCGCGATCTGGAGGCCGGCCCGTCGCGACAGGTCCAGAGCGCGCTCCCGCAGGGGAACGGCACCGAGCCGGTCGGCCGTCGCCAGCGAGTCGGCAACCAGTCGCGCAGCCTGAGTTCGAGCCCCCCGACGGGCGACCAGTCCCGCTGCCTGATGCAACAGCGCGTCGGCCCGCCACCAGGGGAAGCCCAGCGAGGACCAGGCGATCACCGCTTCGGACCACGCATCGGGGTCCTCGCGGCCATGCACGCGGGCCAGCTCGGCACGACCAGCAGCCAGCTCGGCCTCAGCCACTGATCCCGAGGTCGCACCGACTTCGCCACGAACGAGCAGGTCGGCGAAACGCTCGATCCGCGTCGGATCCGTCGTTCGGCCGGCTCGCGCCGCGGACGCCTCGACCGCAAGTGCTGCTCGAGCGAAGCCGAGAACGGCAACCCACGTATCGGCTTCCTCCACGGCGACCAGTCCCTCGTCAACGAAGCCGCGCGCCCGATCGAACGAACCTTGACCGGCCGCGATCTCGGCCAGCCGAGCCAGCGAGGATGCGTCGTAGGAGCGCAGGCCGAGCCGTCCCCAGTGATCGAGGACGGCGCCGTACGCCTCCGCTGCCCGTACCTGATCGCCACGACGGAGGGCCAGCTCGCCGGTGACCGACCGCAGCAACGCTGCCTCGACCGACGTCACCTCGGCAGCTGGAGCGTCCTGCGCCTCGTGATCGGCGTCGCGGAGCGCATCGTCGAGCCCCTCCCATCGGCCCACCGCTAGATCCATCTCCAGCCAGGCCGCACGCAGTCGCACGGCCACGTCTCGTGGACCGCCACCGTCGCGCATCGCCAATGCGGCGCGCTCCGCCGACGCACGACCGACCAGCGGCGCCCCACTGTGGAACTGTGCCCATGCAAGGGTCAGCGCTGCGCGCGCGGCATCGTAGGGACGGTGTGCGGCCTCGAGAGCCGGGACGGCGTAGGCCAAGGTCTGCAGGCCCTCGTCGAACGCGCCGAGGTAGCACAGGGATGCGCCGAGCGTCGCTGACGCCAGAGCCTCTTCAGCCTCGGCATGAACGGTTCTCGCGATCTCGCGGGCGCGTCGCGACAAGGGTTCGGCCAGCGCGTTGTGGTCGAGGACGAGCTCACGACGCGCTTGTGCCGCCAGGGTGGCCGCCAGCTCTGGAGACGGTCCCAGCGCCTCGGCTGCCCGAACCGCCGCCTCGAAGCATGCCTGCACCTCCCGGTCCTCCAACAGACCTTCGCCGTGCACCGCCACAAGTCTGTGCAATCGGGCGGAGCGCGCCGGGTCCTCGACCGAAGCCACTCCAGGATCCGACGACCGCGCCTCGATCAACCGCAGACCGGCTTCCGCCGAGCGGGTGGCCGCTTCGGAGTCACCCGCAGCCGCATGCTGCTCGGCGAGGCGCTCCAGCAACTCCACGCGGGCGGGCCGCTCCGCTCCAGCGCCCTCCGCGTCATCGCGAAGTGACCCTGAGGACGCGGTCAGCTCTCCGTCGAGCTCGAGCGCTCGCGCATAGTGCCCCGCCGCCACCTCCGGCGCCACCACCGCGCTGGCCTCGCCGGCGCGCACGGCCGCGGGAAGCGCGAGATCTGCTCGACCTGCTTCGTTCCAGTGCCGGGGAAGGGCGCCAAGCATCGCCCGCCGGCGAACAGGTCCTTCCTGACCGAGCCTGGCCTCGATCGCCTGGGCACACGCCGCGTGCAGCCGGCGGCGTTCGACGGGCAGCATGCCGTCAGCCACAGCGTCACCCAGCAGCAGGTGTGCGAAGGAGTAGCTGTCCCCGCCCCCGCCTGAGGTTGATGAGTCATCGGTGACCAGGCCAGCGCCGACCAGCTCATGCAGCGCACTGATCAGCGACGCGTCGTCGAGATCGGCGAGCTCGGCAAGCACATCATGGGGGGCGCCCGCTCCATAGACGGCCAAGGCTCGAGCCAGCGCCAGTGCCTCCGAGGAAAGCCCGGACAGCCGTACCCCCAAGACCTCTGCGGCCGGCACCGTGCCGCGACCGGCTGCCCGGACGGCTATCAGCTCCTCGAGGAAGAACGGATTTCCCTCCCCCTTCGCCACCACGTCCGCAGAGGCGCGCGCATCGAGTTTGAGGGAGCTAGCGGCGGCGAGTCGTCGTACCAATACGGCAGCGTCGTCGCCGGAGAGCGGCGACAGAGGGATCGTGGTTGCCTGCCGGTGCAAGGTGACAAGGGCGTCCGCCCACCGTCGTGCGGACGCCGGCTGGCGCAGATCGCCCTCGGGCCGGCCAGTCACCACCACGGCCAGCCCCGGAGGTGGGCGATGCGCAATGCGTTGCAGGACGGCCACCGTGGGTGCGTCCGCCAGATGGAGGTCCTCGAGCACGACGACCATCGGGCGAACGGCGGCCAACCTGGCCAGATACCACGGCAGCAGGTCCGCAGCGCGGCCCGCGGCGCCTGGCCCCGCCCCGGGATCGAGGTCAGGAACAAGCACTGCCAGATCAGTAAGCGCGGGACCGGCCTCGCGCGCGGCCACCTCGATGCCGTACTGGTCGACCGCATGCCGCAGCGCATCGGCCCAAGGCAAGAGCGGAGTTTCGGCCGTATCCGGTAGCGCGGTCGCCCGGCAGACGACCGCGTCATCGACGTCGCGGCCTTCGGTGTGGCCGGAGGCGAGCACACCGGCCACCAGACTCGACTTGCCCAAGCCCGCGTCGCCGAGGACGAGTGCCACCGCCGGCCCACGTCCGGCCAGCGCTGAGTCGACCGCAGCAGTCAGTCGACCGGACTCACGGGCTCTACCCACCAGGTCTGCACTGCTGCCAGCCACGGCGGTCCACCTCCGGTCCATCGGCGGGCCGCGTGGGGATCGCGGCAACCGTCGATGATCACGGTAAGGGGAACCGGTGACGCACGGTAGCGGGGTCGTGGCGGGACTGCCCCACGACGACCGGCTCAGAGCAGGTGCGGTCCGCGTTGAGACGGCACGATGGCCGAGATCGTGCGGGTCAGGGCGGCCCGACGTCTGGCGGCCAATCGGGCCCGCTCCCGTTGAACATAGGCCCGGCGTACGGCGCGCTCCCCCGTGGTGAGCGCGCTGTACGGGCGGAGCGGCGCAGGCACGTTCACCTGGGGGGGATCGCCGCCGTACTGGGTCGTGCCGGGGGTGCTGATGTGGGCGCTCGCGAGCTGAGGCATGGGGACTCCTGGGCGTGGAGGAGGATCACCTCCACCTTGGTGCTCGACATCGCGTCAGGCATCGGGCAAATCCCTTACCTCTCCCGGCCAGGCCCCTCAGATCAGAACCCTCACCGCGCTTCTCCGGAGGCTCGCGTGACAAGGTGACCTCCATGCACGCGATGGTCATCAGCAACCCCGGCGGCCCCGAAGTCTTGACGTGGCTGGAGGTCCCTGCTCCTGAACCCGGACCCCACGAGGTCGTGGTGGACGTCACGGCGACGGCGATCAACCGGGCCGACCTGCTGCAACGACAGGGCCACTACAACCCGCCCCCGGGCTCCCCGGCCTGGCCTGGCCTGGAGTGCAGTGGTCGGATCGCCTCGGTGGGAGCAGACGTCACGGACTGGCAGGAGGGTGACGCCGTGTGCGCCCTGCTGTCCGGAGGGGGGTACGCCCAGCAGGTGGCCGTACCGGCGGGACAGGTGATGCCAGTGCCCGAAGGGGTCGACCTTGTCGACGCGGCCGCCCTGCCCGAGGTCGCCTGCACCGTGTGGTCCAACGTGTTCATGCTGGCCGCCCTGCAGCCCGGTGAGACCCTGTTGGTCCACGGGGGTGGGTCCGGGATAGGCACGATGGCGATCCAGCTGGCGACGGCCCTTGGTGCCGCGGTCGCCGTGACCGCGGGGAGCGCGGAGAAGCTCGCGCGATGCGCTGAGCTCGGAGCGTCAGTCCTGATCAACTACCGCGAGCAGGACTTCGTAGAGTCACTACGCGCCGCGACCGACGGCGATGGGGCCGACGTCATCCTCGACAACATGGGCGCCAGCTATCTGTCCCGCAACGTCGACGCCCTAGCGGTGAACGGACGACTCGTGGTAATCGGTCTGCAGGGCGGCACGCGCGGTGAGCTCGACCTCGGCCGGCTGCTCGGCAAGCGGGCCGCCGTACTCGCCACGGCACTTCGAGCGCGCCCGGCCGCGGAGAAGGCGGCCATCGTCGCCTCTGTCGTGACCAACGTCTGGCCCTTGGTGAACACAGGGCGGGTCGTGCCGGTGATCGATCGTCGGCTGGCACTCACCGAGGCGGCCGAGGGGCACCGGGTCCTGGAGGCAGGCGAGAACACCGGCAAGGTCCTGCTCCTGACCTGAGTCGACTCCTGGAATGGCCAAGTTGAGGCCCGTTGAGTGTCCGGGTAAGGCGTCTGCCCGATGCCGTGGGGCTGCCCAGCCGACACGGTGGCCGGATGCCTGACATCACCATTCCCCCCGTCTCTACCCTCTCCTCACTCGTCCCCGACCTCGCCCACCCGCACCGTCTCCCGACGCCTCTTCTCCTCGCCGGGATGGCCGCGGTGCTCGCCGGACTGGACATGGCCGGGGCCTTGGCCGCGAAGGCCTGGGCCGAGCACCGATCCGCGTTGTGGTTCATTGTGGGCCTCGCCCTGTTCGGCCTGCTGTTCTGGGTGTACGGCTCCGCGCTTCGCTTTGCCGAGCTGGCAGAGGTCACCGTGGCGTGGATCGTGCTTCTGCAGGTGGCCCTGCTCGCCATCGATCGGTTCTATTACGGCGTCGACGTGGCCGCCTCGAAGTGGCTGGCCGTGGCCATCATCTTGAGCCTCGAGGCCTTCATCATCCTGGTGCCGGATGCGGCGGTGGCCTGATGAGCATCCTTGACGCCACGCTCCCCGAGCTGCTGGTCCGTGGCCGCGGGCGGCGAGGCAGCACCGCGAAGGCTGGCCCAGCACCGGTTGAGCCGGCTGGCTCAACCGGAGTGGCTTCTCAACCGGGTCACGATCGCCGACGCTCGCAGCTTCGGGCGCCGACGCCCTTCGTCGACGCGCTCCAGCACCACCTGCACCGCGACCCGTTGGCGTTCTCCTGCCCCGGCCACAAGGGTGGG
The DNA here is from genome assembly GCA_963819985.1 of uncultured Actinomycetota bacterium. GTDB lineage: Bacteria > Actinomycetota > Actinomycetes > DATJPE01 > DATJPE01 > JANPBY01. The sequence continues at coordinate 668,694 of CAWFYH010000005.1, forward strand.
GCCGGCGCGGATCCGAGGGTGCGAGCGATCCTCGGCGACGGAACGTTCGGTGCCGACGTGTGGCTCGATACGCAGACCTATGACCAAGCGAGGAGGACGGCCGAGGACCACGTCGCAGCCCTGTGGGGCGCCGAGCGCGCCTTCATCCTCGTGAACGGGTCTACCAGCGGGAACCAAGCCCTGCTCCTGGCCACGTTGAGACCCGGCGACACCGTCGTGTGTGCCCGGGACGTACATGTGTCGACTCATTCCGCCCTCGTCATGACCGGAGCGGTCCCGGTCTGGCTGGAGCCCGATCAGGACCCGAGCTGGGGCGTCGGGACGGGCATCACGCCGCACGCGTTGGCCGCGACGTTGGACGCTAACCCCGACACCCGCCTGGTCGTGGTCGTGTCCCCGTCATATGCCGGCGTCTGTTCCGACCTGCCTCGACTGGTCGCTGTCGCGCACGCACGAGGGGTCCCCATCGTTGTGGACGAGGCCTGGGGGCCGCACCTGCGCTTCGGCGCCGTCTGCGGGTTGCCCGTCGATGCCCTCACCGCAGGCGCCGATGCTGCGATCACCTCGACGCACAAGCTGCTGACGAGCCTGTCTCAGAGCTCGGTGCTCCTGGTCCAGGGCGGCCGGCTAGCTCTTGATCGAGTCGCGGCGGCCGTCCGGATGACGCAGACGACCAGCCCCTACCTGCCACTCGTCGCGTCAGTGGACAGCTGTCGCGCTCAGCTCGAAGAGGACGGAACAGCGATGGTCTGCTGGGCCGTGGACCTGGCTCGCCTCGCGCGCACGCTGTTGGGTCGAGTTCCAGGTCTGCGCGTTCTCAACGACGTCGATCTCCCGTCCCGCCATGGCAACCGCAACGGCTACGGCGGGCTGGACCCCTGCAAGATCGTGGTTGACGTCCGGGGCCGTGGGTTGGACGGGCCGGGTGCCGATCGAGTACTCCGAGAGGAGCACGGCATCGCCGTCGAGGGCTCCGACCCCGAGCGGATCTACCTGGTCGTCGGGCCCGGCGACTCGGTCGCGGGAGTACGGCGCCTGGCGCAAACCCTGGCGACCCTCGGCAGCCCTGGACCGGGGCCAACCCGTGTACCCCTGCCTCGTGCGCCCAAGCGACCAGCCCAGAGCACGAGCCCGCGGGAGGCGTACTTCGCCTCGTCTGAGCGGGTGGCCCTCGGCGACGCCGCCGGTCGAGTGTGCGCAGAGCTCGTGACGCCGTACCCGCCGGGCATCCCGCTGCTCGTGCCGGGTGAACTCATCAGCGACGAGATCGTGACCTGGCTGGTCGCGGCCGTCGATGCTGGAGTGCACCTGCACGGCCCGGACGACCCGATGGTGACGTCGCTGCGCGTACTGGCCGACCGAGCTTCAGGCTAGGGCGCGCTCCCAGGCGTCGATGACTCGACTCGGGGTCATGCCGACCGCGGCGTAGAGGGCCGGGGCGCCGGTGTCGTTCCCGGTGTCCACCCCGAGCTTCACACCCACCCGGCCGCGTTCGTGGGCCTGGGCGAAGAAGGTCTCGAGCATGAGCCGGGCCAACCCTTGACCGCGGAAATCCTGCAGCACTCCTAGGGTGCTCACGTAGCTCCAGCCGAGCTCGGCGAGGTGCTCGTTGCCGAGGCAGACCCCCGCCGGCGTCCCGTCGACGTAGGCGAGCCACCACTGGGTGGGGTCGAACGAGCGGCTCCTGGAGAATGCCATGAAGTCTTCGTAGGGTCGGGGCACGAAGCGCCAGTGCTCGGCAAAGGACTCCTGCCACAGCGCGTGTGCCGCGCGAGTCAGCTGCTCGTCATCGCCGGAGGTCACGAGCCGCACGGCTCGCGGAGGTGTCGGAGCCTTCGGAGGGGCGAGTGCGTCGAAGGTGATCGCCATCGTGTGGAACCGACGCACCGGGCTCAGGCCGGCTCGCGCCAGGACGGCGGAGTAGACGGCGTCGTTGGAGTAGGCGCCGCCGGCGAGGACCCAGCGCTCCCGCTCATCGCTCGGAAGGTCCGCGACCCGGGCCACGGCGTAGGCAGTCGCGTGCCGAAGCAGGTCGTCCCAGGTGTCGTTCGGTTGGCCGGGCCGGACGTAGGCATCAGCGATGATCTCGCGGCCCGCCTCGTCGACCTCGATCGACACGAAGCCGACGATCTCACCGCGGTCGGTTACGGCGACCCTGGTGCCGTCGATCAGATCGGCGTCGGGGGACTTGATGAGACTGCCGATGTCTTCGCGAGTGGTGTCCGGATCGTCCACGACCTCGAGCTCGCAGGCGTAAGCGACCTCGTACACGGCGTCGAGATCTGCGTCGACGTCCACCGCTCTCAACGTTGCCACGAATCGAGCATCGCGGTAAGGCAACCGTACGGTCCACCGGTTTTCCAGCGGGTGACGCCAGCGGCGCACTTCCACCCGCGGGTGTGTGTCGACGGTCCTTCACCCATCGGGTTGGATGGCTGCATGACCGACTCTCCAGCAGCGCAGCATGGCTCCGGTGTCGAAGGAAACAGCGCAGAAACCGACGGCAGCGACAACCAGGTGATCGTCGTAGGGCCGGACGGCCAAGCCGTGAGCCTTCCCAGCGGGGGTCACACCATCTCCGACCTCGTGGAGCAACCGGCCAAGGTCATGCGGATCGGATCGATGATCAAGCAGCTGTTGGAGGAAGTCCGGTCGGCGCCGCTGGATGAGGAGTCCCGCGCGCGGCTGCGCGACATCCATCGCCGCTCACTGACCGAGCTCGAGAGCGGGCTGGCCCCCGAGCTGGTCGCCGAGCTGGAGCGACTGTCCCTGCCGTTCGCGGAGGAGGAGATCCCCACCGAGGCCGAGCTCCGAATCGCCCAGGCGCAGCTGGTCGGCTGGCTCGAGGGTCTCTTCCACGGGATCCAGACCGCGCTGTTCGCCCAGCAGATGGCCGCGCGCGCCCAGTTCGAAGAGATGCGACGGCGGGCGATCACCGGCGGTGAGCCGAGCCCCGACGGCCCGCACGTCGTGAGCGACGACAACCCGCCCCGCGGCCAGTACCTGTGACCTAGCAACGATGAACTACCCCCTTCCGAGGGGGGCGTCCACGGACATCGAGCGCTACTTGCCGATCAGGCTGTTGTCGAGCAAAGACTCCAAAATCGCAGCGACGCCGTGGTCGTCAAGTGACCCGGCGTGATGCGTCGTTGCCGCGAGAACGTCGGGGTGCGCGTCGGCCATGGCATAGCCTCGGCCGGCCCAGGTCAGCATCGCCAGATCGTTCGGCATGTCGCCGAAGGCCACCACCTCCTCGGAGGCGACCCCGAGACTGCTGGCCAGCCGCGCCAGCGCCAGTCCCTTGTCGACACCGGGGGCGCTGACCTCCAGCAGACAGTCGCGAGCGTTGGAGTGAGTAGGTACGGCGATCCCGGGCAGCACCGACGCCATGGCCGCGAGCATGGCGTCGCCGTGGCTCGCCTCATCACGGATCAGCAGCTTGATGATCGGGTCATCCGAATCGAGGGCCTGGCTCTCGCCCTCCGGCTGTGCGGATCCGAGGAGCTCCTCGATAGGGAGCACCGCCAGCTGTTGGGCGTCCCAGCGAGCGACGTAGGCAGGGTCGCGCGCGAACCCGCCGGCCAGCTCGACGGCGAACGTCGGAGCGGCCAGGCGCTCTCGAGCCAGCTCCACCACCTGCGCGGCGACGCGGCGACGCAGCCCGTGCACCTCGATCACCTCCTCGCGCCTCAGGTCGTAGACGACCGCGCCGTTCGCGCACAGCGCCGTACCCCGATGCCCGATCTGGTCGACGACGTCGGTCATCCAGCGAACCGGCCGTCCAGTGACGAGCACCAGATGGGCGCCTCGCTCGACGATCGCTCGCAGGGCGGCCACGGTCCGGCGAGACACCTGACCGGAGCCGTCGACGATGGTGCCGTCGAGGTCGGTGGCCACGAGACGGATGCGTGGTGGCATGGGGCCAAGCCTCGCATCCGTCGAACCCTCGCGGTTCGCGACCCCGGCCGCTAGCGTCAGAGCAGGGACACGTCACAAGGACGCATCGCGGCGAAGGAGCGGACATGGCTGACCAGCACAAGATCATGCTCGACGAGTCGGAGATGCCGACCCAGTGGTACAACGTGATTGCTGACCTGCCAGAGCCGCCGCCGCCGCCGCTGCACCCTGGGACGCACCAACCGATCGGGCCGGACGACCTCGCGCCGCTGTTCCCGATGGACCTGATCATGCAAGAGGTCACGGGCGACCGCTACGTCGACATTCCCGACGAGGTGCTCGACGTCTATCGACTGTGGAGGCCGTCCCCGCTGTTTCGTGCCCACCGCCTGGAGAAGGCGCTCGGGACGCCAGCGAGGATCTACTACAAGTACGAGGGCGTCTCTCCGGCTGGTTCACACAAGCCGAACACCGCTGTGCCGCAAGCGTTCTACAACGCCAAGGCCGGGGTGAAGAAGCTCACGACTGAGACCGGCGCCGGCCAATGGGGTACGGCCTTGGCCTTCGCCTGTGCCCTGTTCGACCTCGAGTGCGAGGTGTGGCAGGTCGGGGCGAGCTATGACGCGAAGCCGTACCGCCGCATGATGATCGAGACGTTCGGAGCGACGATCCACCGCTCGCCGTCACCTCTGACGGCAGCTGGCCGGGCGCAGCTCGAGCTCAATCCCGAGCACACCGGGTCGCTGGGGATCGCGATCTCCGAGGCCGTGGAGGTGGCAGCGCAGAACGAGGACACGAAGTATTCCCTCGGGTCGGTGCTCAACCACGTTCTGATGCACCAGACGATCATCGGTGAGGAGGCGCTGCTGCAGTTTGCCAAAATCGGTGAGACTCCCGACGTGCTCGTGGGTTGCACGGGTGGTGGATCGAACTTCGGTGGGCTGTCCTTCCCGTTCCTGCGCGAGAAGATGGCCGGCCGGATGGATCCGGTGATCCGTGCCGTCGAGCCGGCCGCGTGCCCGTCACTGACCCGCGGCACCTACGCCTACGACTTCGGCGACACCGCCGGGATGACCCCGCTGGTGAAGATGCACACACTCGGGCACGACTTCATCCCTGACCCGATCCACGCTGGCGGGTTGCGCTATCACGGGATGGCCCCGCTGATCTCCCACATCTACGAGCTCGGACTGATGGAGGCTGTGGCTATCCCGCAGCAGGAGTGCTTCGCCGCTGCGATCCAGTTCGCCCGGACGGAGGGGATCGTCCCGGCGCCCGAGCCCACCCATGCGTTGGCGGCCTGCGTGCGTGAAGCGTTGGCGTGCAAGGAGTCCGGCGAGGAGAAGGTGATCCTCACCGCACTGTGCGGCCACGGGCACTTCGATCTTGCCGCTTACGACGCCTACCTCGACGGCCGCATGGTCGACAACGAGCTCAGTGAAGAGGCGCTTGTCTCCGCACTGGCCACCGTTCCGGCCATCTAGCCGAACCAGCGGTTGAGGACGGCCGCTGCGCCGTCCTCCTCAGCGGGATGAGTCACTTCGCTGGCCGCGTCCTGAACCTGCGCCGGAGCAGACCCCATCGCGACGGAGTGGGCTCCCCAGTGGAGCATCTCGAGATCGTTGAGCCCGTCACCGATGGCAGCCGTACGGTCAGCCGGAACGCGAAGCCGACGGCGCAGTGCCTCCAATGCCGACGCCTTGGAGACACCGGGGGCCATGACGTCCAGCCACGCCGAGTAGCCGATCGCGTAGTTGACGCCATGGAGGCCGGCCGACTCGACCCTGGCGACGAAGTCCTCAAGCGCGGCGTCGGGCCAATGCACGACCAGCCGCAGAACCGGTTGCGCGATCATCTCCCGGATGGTCACCACCTGCTGGGGACCGCGGATCTCGCTGTCCGGCAGCTCGCGGCTGACCAGCCAGCCGAGGTCCCGGCGCTCGACCGCGATCACGGCCTCGGGAAGTGCAACCTGCATGAGCCCCACAGCCGATGTGGCGTCAAAGGTCTCGGCGGCGAGGATCTCCCGCGTCGCCGGCACCACCGTCACTGCCCCGTTGCTGCAGGCCGCTGGGAGCTCGGCCAGACCGAGCTGCTCGGCGACAGCCTGCGTGCCGACGACCCGTCGCCCAGTGGCCAGCACCACGTGCACGCCCGCTTCGACGGTACGACGTACCGCTTCCACCACGGTCGGCGAAACGGTCTCGCTCCCCAGGGCTAGGACCGTGCCGTCGATGTCCAACGCGACCATGGCGGGACGCCAGGGAGAACTGACCCCCTCGACGGGCGTGGTGGACGAACGTTGACTCAACGAAATCCCGTCTCAAGCAGGTACAAGGTGACCGTGCGTCCGCTAACCGAGCGGTACGAGGACGGGTTGGTTGTCGAGGTAGGGGCGCAACGCGGGCGGGACGTGAACCGAGCCATCGGGCTGCTGGTGGTTCTCCAGGAGCGCCACGATCCAGCGAGTCGTCGCGAGAGTCCCGTTCAGGGTCGCCACCGCACGGGTGGTTCCGTCGGCGGCGCGCTCACGGACCCCCAGGCGACGGGCTTGGAACGTGGTGCAGTTCGACGTCGACGTCACCTCCATCCAGCGCGCCTGCGACGGTAGCCACGCCTCGCAGTCGTACTTGCGCGCCGCGCTCGACCCGAGGTCGCCCGCCGCCGTGTCGATGATCCGGTAGGGCAGCTCGACCTTGGCGAGCATCTCGCGCTCCCACCCCAGCAGCCTCTGGTGCTCTTCTCGGGCATCCTCCGGTGAGCAGAAGCTGAACATCTCCACCTTGTGGAACTGGTGAACCCGGATGATCCCTCGCGTGTCCTTGCCGTACGAGCCCGCCTCGCGCCGGTAGCACGCCGACCAGCCGGCGTAGCGCAGCGGTCCGGAGGACAGGTCGAGGATCTCGTCGGCGTGGTAGCCGGCCAGCGCGACCTCGGAGGTGCCCGTCAGATAGAGGTCGTCAGCTTCCAGCCGGTAGATCTCGTCAGCGTGGGCACCCAAATACCCGGTCCCGGCCATGATCTCTGGGCGAACCAGCGTCGGCGTGATCATTGGGGTGAAGCCCGCTTCGAGCGCCTGCGCGACAGCCAGGTTGAGCAAGGCAAGCTCCAGACGCGCTCCCACACCGGTCAGGTAGTAGAAGCGCGACCCGGCAACCTTCGCGCCACGAGCGGTGTCGATCGCCCCAAGCCCCTCGCCGAGCTCCAGGTGGTCGCGCGCGGCAAAGCCCTCGGCCTCGAAGTCGCGGATCTCACCGACGTGCTCCAGCACCGTGAAGTTGTCCTCAGCGCCCGCGGGCACGCCGGCCTCGACCAGATTCGGCAGCTGGCTGAGCAGCGTGTCGGCGCGCACCTGGGCGTTCTCCCGCGCAGCGTCGGCGGCCTTCACCTCGTTGGCCAGCTGCTGGGCGGCCGCAACCAGGGCCGCCTTGTCGGCACCCGACGAGGCCGCGACCTTCTTGCCGTACGTCTTCTGCTCGGCCCGCAGCTCGTCGAAGCGCACCCCAGCCGCCCGGCGCTCCTCATCGGCCACCAGCACCTCGTCGATCAGCTCGACGGGCTCGCCGCGCGCGGCCTGGGATGCCCGGAAGGCATCCGGCTCGTCTCGCAAGTGGCGCAGGTCGATCACCCCGCCGAGGGTACCCGGCTCCCTGCTGATCGGCCGCGTCGCTTGGGCCGCTGCACCGATTCGGCGGCGATCCGCTCGAGCACGGCGTCCAGATCCTCGACAGCGACCGGCCGCGACCACAGGTAGCCCTGTGCCAGATCGCAACCCAGCTCGCGGAGGACCGTCGTGACCGCTGCGTCCTCGACGCCCTCCGCCACGGCGATCAGCCCGAAGTCGTGGGCCAGCTCGACGATGGCGCGGACGAGGGCAGCGCCGCCCGGATCGGTGATCAAGTTGGTGACGAACGAACGATCGATCTTGAGCGTGCGTAGCGGCATCGACCGCAGCTGACTCATCGACGTGCTGCCGATCCCAAAGTCGTCAACGGCGACGCCGATGCCTAGGTCGGTGAGCTTGGTGAGCATGGCCCCCGCACGCACCGGGTCTTGGATGATCGCCGACTCGGTGATCTCGAACTCCAGCAGTTCAGGGTCGAGCTCGTGCATGGCGAGCAAGGCAGCGACCACCTGGTCGAGGTCCGGCTCGAGCAAATTCCGCGCCGAGAGGTTGACGGCCACGGGGAGGCGGCGATCGGCCCGCGCCCACTCTGCCACCTGAGCGAAGACCATCCCGAGCACCCGGGCGGTCAGGTCCTTGATGAGGCCAGTCTGCTCAGCGAGCGGGATGAAGTTGTCCGGGGGGACGAACCCGCGCGTCGGGTGGTTCCAGCGCAACAGTGCCTCCAGGCCGGTGACTTCACCGGTGCGGAGATCGATCTTCGGCTGGTAGTACATGGACAGCTCGTGGTCCCGATCGAGGGCGCGCCGCAGGTCACCCAGCAGCACCAAGCGCGAGGGACTGTTCTCGTCCCCGGTCGGTGAGTACGTCGCCACGCCAGCCTTCGCCGCCTTGGCGGTGTACATCGCCACGTCGGCCCGCTGGAGCAAGGCGGTGATGTCGTCCGCGTGGTCTGGGAGAACGGCGAGCCCGACCGAGGTCTCCACGTGCAGCAGGAGCCCATCCAGGTCGAACGGGGTCGAGAAGACCGAGAAGACCCGCTGGGCCAGGACCTCGGCGTCGCTCACCGAACCCATCGCTGGCAGGAGTACGGCGAATTCGTCGCCGCCCAGCCTGGCGACGGTGTCTGTCTCGCGAACGATCTCACGCAGCCGGTTGGCGACCTCGATGAGCAGCTGGTCCCCACGGGGGTGGCCCAGGGTGTCGTTCACCTCCTTGAACCGGTCGACGTCCAGCAAGACCAGGCCGACGGCATCACCTGCTCGGGCACTAGCCGCGGCCGCCCGCTCGAGACGCTCGTTGAGCAGTCGCCGGTTGGGCAGTCCGGTGAGGGGGTCGAGCAATGCCAACCGGGCCGTCTCTGCGGCCTGATAGCGGAGAGTCTTCGAGGTGCGCCAGACCGTCCGGAACAGCAGCATCCACAACAGGCCGAGACCGCCTACGACGACGAGGGCCACCACCTGGATGGACTGAAGGACGGCCGCTTCGGTGGCGCTGTAGTCGAGTGCCACCTCGGCGACGCCGACAACGTCCTCGCCGCCGAACATCGCGGGGACGTACACGTCGAGCACCGACTGCACGTCGCCGCCGACGCGGGTCACGTCGCGGGTGACGGCAGGGACCGTCTCACCGCTCACGGCACGGTCGAGGCGTACTCCATCAGGGAAACCGGCCGTACTCACCGCCGGGTCGGCCTGCGTGGAGCAGGCCGTGTCGGAGTCGAAGATCAGCTTGCTGTCGCCGGGTGCCCAGACACGTACACCGAGCAGCGCGCCCGAACCCGGGTTCAGGGCGAGCCGTTCGCACAGGGGCCTGGCCGCCTTGCCATCGAGCACTTGGCTGTTGAGGAGGGACTCACGCAGCGCGGCATCCCCGTCGAGAGCTAGCTGAACGTAGGTCTCCGCGGTCGCCGAGGCCGCCGTCATCGCCTGCTTGCGCAGCAGCGTGGCGCTCGCGAACACCAGCGCAGCGCCAAGCGCCACCATGGACAGCAAACTGACCAGGGCGAAGGTTCGTGTCAGGCCGAAGCGCCGCACACAGTCCTCCCCCCGGCGACAAGCAGACCCCTACCTCCTCAGGTTTCGGCGTGTCGGCCCGCACGCTTGAGCGTGGGGGATGCGGCGGCAGGTCAGCTGCGGCCGTCGCGAACCCTGGACAACCACGCCTGCGCGTCGTGATAGTCGGGATCGGAGACCCCCCGCCGAAGGGTCGGACGTTGACCGTCGACACGCGGGTAGGAACCCAGGTAGCGGACGTCGGCACAAACCCGACGTAGTCCCATCAGGGCCTCGCCGACCCGGGCGTCGTCGATGTGACCCTCGATGTCGACGGAGAACAGGTAGTCCCCGATCCGGCCTCCGGTCGGACGCGACTCGATACGCGTCAGGTTGACGCCCCGGACCGCAAACTCGGTCAGAATCTCCAACAACGCCCCGGGGTGGTCGCGACCGATGAACAGCGCCAGGGACGTCTTGTCCGACCCGGTGGACGGCTCCGGCGGGCCGGCCTTTCCAACGAGCACGAACCGGGTCTCTGCGTCAGGGTTGTCGGCGACGTCTGTCGCGAGCACCGCCAAGCCATACACCTCGGCAGCAATGGGAGCTGAGACGGCCGCATCCCACGTGGCGCTGCCATCAGCCAAAGCAGCCGCGGCCGCCGCCGTCGACGAGGCGGGCACGACCACGGCACCTGGCAGGTGCTCAGCCATCCAGGACCGGGTCTGCGCCTCCGCGTGCGGATGTGTGGCGACGGTACGGATTTCATCGATGGCCGTTCCTGGACGACCGAGCAGCACGAAGCTGACCGGCAGGTGAGCTTCCCGCACGACAACCAGCGGGGCACCGAAGGCCAGCTCATCAAGGGTCTGCGACACCGAGCCCTCAACCGAGTTCTCCAGGGGGACCAACGCAGCCGTGAGCTGTCCCTCGCGCACCGCGCTCAGCGCCAGCGGGATGGTGGCGAAGGGAACCAGCTCTGCATCCTGCTCCGGAGCACAGACCAGCAGTGCTGCCTCGCTGAACGTGCCGGCGGGCCCGAGGAAGCCGTAGGACGTCATGATCGCTGACCGCGCGAACGCAGCGCGAAGCCGACTGCCTGCTCCTCCTCCGGAGACAGCGATGCCTCACTCGACCCCGCCTTGACTCCCTTGGAGTAGGTGCGCGTCTCGGTGCGGCCGTTGATCGAGGTCAGGACGAGGCCGTCTCCGGCGTCATCGAGCAGGGCCACCGAGAAGGACAGCCGTCCGCCCATGTCGTTGAACGCGTCATAGCGAACGACGGCGACATGCCTCAAGGCCGCCGCCAGGTCTGCTTGGACTGTGTCAAGCCGGTGCTGGACAGATTGCACGTCGCTACGGAGGTCGCCGACCGCGCGCACCTGCGCCCCCACCGCCTCGATGAAGGAGTCCGTGCCGTCGCCATCCTGCAGGAGGGTGTAGGCGCGGCGCAGGCCGCGGATCCGGGCCAGGGTGACGATCGCGAGCACGAGCGCGATCAGAGCGATTCCGGCGCCGATGACGGCCACCCAGGACACGACGTCAGGGTCGAGTGGCACGAAGAATCCTTCTGCGGAGGGCCAAGCGCGAGGAGCCGGGCCGGACAACGGCTAGCGGGAGTACGGGGCTGGGACAGAGTAACGGCCGCGGCCAGCCGGCCGAGGGGCTGGATCCTCCGCGCGGCCCGGTTAGGGTCACGCCATGGAGTCCGAAAGTCCCGAGCACTCGGTGCCGCTGCACCCCTGGGAGGGACCGGCGGTGCCCTCCGGTGCGGAGGACGAAGCGAGAGCCGAGCACGACGTCGACCCGGTCGGTCCCGGACCGGTTGATGAGGAAGCCGCCCTGAGCCGCGCCAACGATCCGCGTGCCCCCTTCTCTCCAGAAACCACGGGTGGCGTCAGCGCCGACCTCGCGCAAGCGGTGTACGGCTCCGGCCAGAGCGCTGAGCGGGTGATCGCCGCCCTGCGCAACCTCCGCTCCGCACGGCCAACCGTTCCCGCCATGGCCACCCGGCTCACCCCCGACGTGCTCGAGGCCGTGCAGCTCGAGTTCCCCTCGGTCGCCGTCCACGAGATTGCGCGGGCCTGCGTGCTCGGCGAGCTCGTGCCCGCTCAGGGACAGGTCTGGGTGATCGCCGGAGGCGACGCCGACGCCGCCGTGGCACACGAAGCAGCCGTGACAACGAGAGTCTTCGGCGCCGACGTGGAGACCCTGACCGACGTCAGTGCTGTCGAGATCCACGAGATGCTGACGACGGATCGGCTGCCGGCCGCGGACTGCCTCATCGTCGTGTCCGGCATGGAGGGAAGCCTTCCTTCGGTCGTCGCCGGGCTCACCAACCGGCCGGTGGTCGCCGTACCCACGTCAGTGGGCTACGGCTCGTCGTTCGGCGGGATGGCCGCGCTCCTGGCGATGCTCAACGCGTGCGCACCGGGTGTGGTGGTTTGCAACATCGACAACGGATTTGGAGCAGGGGTCTTTGCTGCTCGGGTCGCTCGTGGGGCGACGCGTCCCCCACACGCGACAATCGAACCTGTTTCTGCGGACTGACAAGCACATCTGCTGGTGAGCGCTTTCGATCTGGGCGTGGCCGCGAGCACCTTCCTGGTCATTCTCCCCGCTGAGCTCCCCGACAAGACCTTCGTTGCCAGCTTGGTGCTGGCCACCCGCTTTCCGCGACCGGCCGTGTGGGTCGGGGTCACACTCGCCTTCGGAGTTCAGTGTCTGATCGCCGTCACAGTGGGCAGGTTGCTGGCGTTGCTGCCCGGCGTCTTGGTGGCTGCAGCCTCTGGGGTGCTGTTCGCAGTCGGCGCCTTGGTGATGCTGCGCGGTGGTCTGCAGGCCCGAGCAAACTGGGCAGCCGAAGTTGCGGCGGAACGGCAGGCGGAGGATGTCGAGTCGCGGGCGAACGTGACCACGTCCGGGAGCGCCTCCGGTTTCTTCGCCGCCTTCGCGCTCATCTTCGTCGCCGAATGGGGCGACCTGTCGCAGCTGGTGACCGCCGGGCTCGCTGCCCGCACCGGTGACCCTTTTGAGGTGTTTCTCGGGGCCTGGGCGGCGCTGGCCGTCGTCGCTGCAGTGGCTGTAGCGGCAGGCGGCTGGCTTACGGCACGGTTTCCGCTGCATCGGGTACGACTCGTCGCGGCGGCCTGCCTGATGGTGTTGTCCATCCTGGCCTTCGTCGACGCCGCACGCGGCTGAGAACCGAGACAGCCGAAGCCCGAGCGCCACCGACGGGGGATGCAGTGACGCTCGGGCCGTCGTCAGACTAGCGAGCCCGGCCAGGCACGCCAACCAAATCGAGAATTCTTGGCTGCGCGTGATGGCGTTGTCACAGATCGATCCGGAGGGTGGCCCAGACGTGCTACCGGAGGGTCAGCTGGCGGCTGAGCAACCCGTTGCGGGCACGGCGCTCCGGCTCTGCAAGCGGCGCATCGAGGGCGAGCGCCTGGTCGAGGCGAGCCCGGAGCCCCGCGGCTGGGCCTTCGACGGCGTCGGGCGCGGAGTCGGCCACGAGGTCCCAGACCGGTACCAGCAGCCCATGTGCTCGAAACGCCCCTACGTAGCGCGTTCCGTCCCCCAGGGAAAGACCTCCGACGGCATGCAGGCGGGCCATCGCATCCAACAGGGCGTCTTCCGGCTCGGGCCATGCCCATCGAAGATGGCACCGGTCCCGGACCCTCGCCCAATAGGCCCCTTCGACGGACGACAGGCGGGCTGTGGGGATGACCTGCGCGTTGGCTCGGTCCATCGACGCGCGGGTGTCCTCGTCCACGTCATCAACTCCATCGACCCAGAAGTCGAAGCCCTCGTGGAGGCTGACCTCGAAGGGTCGGTCCAGGTCGATGAGGTCCTGGAGCCTGGGGCCGGCCGAAGCCAGCGGACCGGGCGGGACGGGTGTTCCAGGGGGCGCCTCCAGAGCGGTGAGCAGAGCCCCGGCCAGATCACGGCTGACGTCGCCACTCCCCGCTGCAACCTGCAGCCCGAGGAAAACCTCACCATCGAGGCGGGTGAGCGCGGGCCAGGCCAGCGGGAGAACAGTCGCCACCGTCGCCGTCCTCCCGGCGTGTTCGCCAGAACCGGCCGCAAGCACGACGGTAGCCGTCGCGGCAGGCACAATCTCGCGCATCATCACCCAGTCCACCTCGCCCGGCAGCCCTTCGAAGGGCCTGGTGACGAGGACCTGAGCCGCGTGGGCTGCGGCTGCGCCGTGACACGCCTTGTAACGGCGGCCGGAGCCGCACGGACATGGTTCACGGCCACCGACCACGGGGACGTCATCCGAAGCAGCCGGAGGCGCGGTACGGGGAGTCTTGGATCGCTTGGCCATGGGCAGGCAGGCTACCCACGGATGCACCGACCCGAGTCAGGCCACCCGGAGTACGGCCCAGACGAGCTGGTGCTCGCTACCGGCTCCCTCGACCCCCCACGATGCGGTGAGTGTCGAGACGATGCCCAGCCCTCGACCACTCGGAGCGTCTGTCGGCGGTGTTTCGACGCGGGGATACCACGGTGCGCCGCCATCGGACACCGCGAGCTCAACCTCGGTTGGCAGGTCACCGGGGGCCGACCCTGGACGGACCCGCCAGGCCACCCGCACGGTGTCGTCGCGCAGGGGCCTCGCATGCCTGATGGCGTTGGCCATCAACTCCGACACGACCAGCTGGGCATCGGCAATGAGAGCCTCCGGGACGCCGCGCAGGCGGAGACCGCGAGTTACCTGACGCCGGGCAAGCGCCACGGAGGCGGCCTCGGCGGGCAGCACCACTGAGTCAGTGATGCCAAGCAGCGAGGGAGGGACCGGCACGCCCTTGGCCTCCTTCCAGTCGCCTGCAACGGATCTGATCGACCAAATCACCCAGACACTGAACTGTCTGCCCGGTCTGCAGGGGACCGAACCCCCACAGGCTCGGCGACTTCACACCGAATGTTTCTGATCGATGCTCGACGGGTCCTGCGACGGGTCCTGCGACGTGCGAACTGCCTGCAGCACAGCGCCCGGTTTGTTCGTGATGATCGCGTCCACTCCTAGGTCGAGGCAGAGCTGAACGTCGGAGGGATCGTCCACCGTCCACACGTGCACCTGATGGCCGTGTCGCTGGGCCTTGCTGACATATCCGGGATGCTGCCGCAGGACCTCGATAGACGGCCCCGCGATCCGGGATCGCTCCGGCAGGGCACCGTCTCGGAAGCGCACTGGAACTCGGTCCATGAGGAACACCCGGTCGAGACTTGGCGCCAGAGTTCGCATCCGACGCAGGGACAACCAGGAGAACGACATCACGCGTACGGGCGAGCGGGCGCCACGCCTGGGATGCGCCCAGCCGAACGCGTCCAACGTCTCGACGAGGCGGCGCTCGACCAACCCTGCATAGCGCGTGGGGTGCTTGGTCTCCACCGCGATCTGCACCGGTCTTTCGTACGACGCGACGAGTCCCAGCAGCCGCTCGAGGGTCAGGACGCCACGTCGCTCCGGGTCCATCTGCGCGGGTTCCTCGTAGTCGTCCCAGCTCTGCCAGGGCGAACCGTCTCGCCACGACGCGAAGTCCAGTTCTTCCAGGGCCGCGAGCTCCAGGGTCGACACGACGCCCCGACCGTCGCTCGTCCGATCCACCCGGCGGTCGTGCACGCAGACCAGGTGCGCGTCGGCGGTCAGCCGTACGTCGCACTCGAGGGAGTCCGCGCCCTCTTCCAAGGCTTGTCGATAGGCCGCGAGCGTGTGTTCAGGAACATCGCTGGAGGATCCTCGGTGGGCCACGACCTCGGTCGCCCGCAAGGTAGGAGCCGGCACGTGAACATGGTGCCTGATCCAGACCGCGTGTGGGGAGACCTGCGCCGCGCGCTCGTCGTGGTCATTTGAGCAGCTTGGACATCCGTCGGTCGGCCAAGGGCTTCCCGCCGGTCTGACAGGTCGCGCAGTACTGCAGTGAGGAGTCCGCGAACGACACCTCGCGGACCAGGTCTCCACAGACCGGGCAGGGGAGTCCGGTTCGCGCGTGGACCCGGAGCCCGGCCTTCTTCTCCCCCTTGAGCTCGGCTGCCGCCATCCCGCGAGAACGATCAACAGCGTCTCGCAGGGTGGTGACGATGGCGTCGAACAAGTCTCGTCGTCCCTGTGGGGCCAAGGTGCCGGCCAGCTTGAAGGGGCTGAGCCGTGCCACGTGCAGAACCTCGTCGCTGTAGGCATTCCCGATCCCTGCGACGACCGACTGCTCACGCAGCATCCCCTTGAGCTGGGTCCTCGCGTGCGCCTCGATGATCGCGTCGAGAGCCGCGAGGTCGAAAGCCGGATCGAGCGGATCGGGACCGAGTCGAGCGATCCCAGGGATATCCGAGGGATCCCGGACGACATAGACCGCGAGTCCCTTCCGGGTGCCCTGTTCGGTGAGATCGAAGCCTGATCCGTCATCAAGGTGCACCCGCAAGGCCAACGGCGACTTCCCCGGCCTGGCCGGCGCTGTGGGCTGCTGATCCTTCCACCGCAACCAACCGGCCCGCGCGAGGTGAATGACGAGGTGCAGCCCGTCCGCGTCGATGTCCAGGAACTTCCCGTGCCTCGAGACGCCTACCACCGTGAGCCCACCGAGGGCCGTCACCGCCGGGTCATAGGTCTTGAGCACCGAGATGGCCGCGACGTCCACGCGCGCGACGACACGACCTACCGCACGCTCGCGGAGATATTCGGCGAGCGCCTCCACCTCCGGCAGCTCGGGCACGGACCAAGGTTAGGACGAATCACCCCAACGGCCGTGGTGAAGGGACTCCCTAGACCCGACAACCACGGGGTGGGGCTCCAACCGATCTCCGGCCATCGCCGGGCCAGGACACTCCTGGCGCTCGCCTGCGTGGCTGCGTGCCTGGGTGTGACGCCACCCGCGCACGCCGTGGCCGCACGTTCTCCGCTGCCGTCGGCGGTCACCCGAGTCGCACCTACCTCGCCCACGAAGGCGACCATCAAGTCCAACACCAAGGAGTCCCGGCTGGCAGCGAAGATCAACCAGACCAGAACCGATGGTCACCTGCGGCCGTACCGCGTTTCACCGTCGCTGTCGGCCGTCGCCGAGCGGCAGGCGCACGCCATGGCCACTCAACAGCGACTGTTCCACAACCCGAGCCTGACTACCGACGTCCGGAACTGGCGGGCGGTCGGGGAGAACGTCGCCTATACGAGCCGGTCGGTCGCGCACGCCCACGCGATGTTCCTCGCCTCACCCCCGCACCGGGAGAACGTGTTGAGCTCGACGTTCACCGAGATCGGACTCGGGGTGGTCAAGGATCGGTACGGAACCCTCTGGGTGGTCGAGGTGTTCCGAGCGCAGGCCTGAGCCAGGGTCGCCCGACCCGTCCAACACTCGGTGTTCACCCGTTTGGCCCACTGATGCCGTCCCGGGCGGGCGCCGACATCCAAGGCATGCTGACGATCGGGTGGTCTCGCGCTGCCCGTGGTCTGGGGGCCCTGCTCGTGGCCGGCAGCGTCGTTGCTGGCCTCGCGACACCTGCTCACGCGTCGGCTGCCTCCGACTTCGTGGGCAAGATCAACGCAGCGCGACCCTCGGGTCATGCCCTCGTGGTCCGAGCCGATCTGCAGGCCGCGGCGCAGGCCCAAGCCGAGCGGATGGCGGACGCGTCCAACCTCTTCCACAACCCCAATCTCGGCGGCTCAGTGCACAACTGGTCAGCTCTGGCCGAGAACGTGGGGTACGGCCCCGATGTGGCCACCATCCACCAAGCGTTCATGCAGTCTCCTGACCACCGACACAACATCCTCAACACCGCCTACCGCGAGGTCGGGGTCGGGGTCGTCGTGCGCGATCACGTGATGTGGGTTGCCGAGGTCTTCCGACAACCGACGGGGCACAGCAGCGCGGCTCCCAAGCCACCTGCGAAGAAGCCCGCCGCCGCGCTACACAAGGCTGCCAAGCCCCAGAAGGCCAACCAGGCAGCAAACTCACCCGCGTCACCTACGAAGAAGCCGGTTCGGTCGAAAGCCAAGCCGACGAAGCATCCGACTGCCTCGAAAGAGCCGGCTCCCACGTTGACCCCAAGCGCCCTGCACAGAGCGACGGCAGCCGCAGCGGTACGCCTCGGGGCAGCCGATCCAGCCCCGCTGGCGGCGAGGGCTGAACCGCGCCTCGCGGGCTCTAGCGACAAGACAGGCGGCCTACCCCGTCCGGTCTCTGTGACTATGGCTCTGCTCGCGTTGGTCGTGCTCGGTGGCGCTGCTCACCTTCGGTTTCGACGCGCTCCGGCGTCCTCTGGTCGAGGTCCCAAGCACGCGGCTGGGTGATCCGCAAGGACCTCCACTGTCACGGACCGCTCAGCTGGATGCCACGAGCGATGCCAGATCTGCCGTCCAGATAGATCAAGGTGTCTCCCACCAGGGCGCTGCTCCTCGGCGTCACCACCGTGCTTGCGTTGAGCGTTGCGAAGGACGTGCCGTCGGTCACCCCGAGCGCGGACACAACGGGGCCGCCGGACTCCGCCAGGATCACGTAGTCACGCCAGACGACGAGTACCACTCGGTCACCGACCTGCCAGAGCAGAGCCCCGCTCAACGGATCGGCCGCTAGCACCGCGGGACCCTCCCCGCTTTCTTGGGCATACTCGATGGACACCAGCACGACCCTGGTGCTCGTCTGGGTGAGAGTGGCTCGCACGGGGGGGGCCGCCAGGGGCTCGCTGGTCCAGTGCACAGACCCGTCCCGAAGGTCGAGCAGTTCGAGGGTCTCGTTGGCACGGTTGGCCACGAGGACGAGACCCGCTTGGACGTCCTGAAGCTGCAGTGGGCCGCTGACCGTCCAGCGCGGTTGCCAGGCGGAGTCGTACCTCGTGATCGTCGATGGGGTTCCCGGGTCCTCGACCAGGACTCCCAAGTTGGTGCTGAATGCACCGGGGTGCGCATTTCTCAGTGGATGGGTGGTCACGCCGCCATGACGCAGGTCGACGACACTCACTCGGGCCGGACCGCTCCCGCTGGTGAACACCAAGGGGGCATCAGGGCTCGTGGCATCGGCCCGATTGGTGACCCCCGCTGGAAGTCTTGCTCGCCAGGCGAGCCGCCCATCGGACCAGAGGCAGGTGAGCCTGCGTCCATCTCGAAGCACGATGCGGGAGGCGGTCGTCCACGCGACCAAGCCCGCCTGCGACCGAAACACCTCGTGTCCTTCGGCGTCCACAGCACGAACCTTCGGGGCGGCGGCCTGCACCACAGTCGCACCGTCGGCGTCACGCGCTTCGCCGGAGAAGACCGCCGTCGTCTGTGCCCACGTCAACGACGAGCGCGCGCTGGTGGTCACCCAGTCCCAGGACCCGTTCGACGGGTCCAGGCGGCGAAATCGAGCACCATCCGGGCCGGGACCGGCCAGCATGACGGGCGGCTCGACCGACTCGGGCGGGCCGACGGAACCTGGGTCGGACACAGTCGGGTCCAGTCCGGTCGTGTTGAGCCACAACGCGCCGAGGGCAGCCGGGTCGGGCGCTGACTCCCAGGTCGGGGTGAGCTCGATGGTGATCTTGGGCGTCGCTGGTCCCGAGTTCGAGGGCGCCGGGGCGGTCTCTGATACCACCGGGAGGGCTGGCGCGAGGTCATCCTCGGCGTGGGCCGACCAAATTCCGGCCACGACGATGAAGACCGTGAGTCCGGCCACAGCCGAGATGAATGCTGGAGATCGCCACCAGCTGGGGTTGGTCGCGTCCCTAGCCGGCGCGCTGTCCACCGACTGAGTATGCCCGGGGGCTCGCTCGGTCGAGAATTTCCCCCATTCACCCCAAGTATCGGCCGAACGGGTGACGCCGCTGGGGTCTGGGGTCGGCTAGCGTCGCGTTCCATCAGCGTCGGGGCGCCCGCACCGTTCGGGCCAGCTCCTATCTTCGCGGGGAAGAAGGCAAATCATGCGTCGCAGCCTGATGGTCACGGTCATCGGTGCAACAGCCATCGGGTTCGTCGCGCCACCCGCGCTGGCCGCCCCTACGAACTTCGATCCGCCGACCACCATCACGGCCAGCACGGCCCTTTGGCAGATGAACGAGTCTTCCGGCACGACCGTGATGGTGGACAGCGGCCCCAACGGGCTGAACGGCACGGTGAACCCCTCCGGCGTGACGAGCGGGTTCATCTCCTACGACGGTGCCACGGGCTATGACTGGAGCCGCCGGCCGCCGGCCTCGTTGCCGGTCGCCCTGGAGCGGGTGATCCAGGTTCCCGACAACCCGCTGCTCGACGCCGGCTCCGACACCTTCACGTTGCAGATCCGCTACCGCACCAAGGAGAAGTACGGGAACGTCATCCAGAAGGGCCAGGCCCATAGCTATGGCGGCCAGTGGAAGGTCCAAGCTCCCAAGGGCATCCCCTCCTGCTTGTTCAAGGGGCCACTCGGGCGAGTGGCTACCGGCGCCAAGACCCCGATCAATGACAACCTGTGGCACACCCTCACCTGCGTCAAAACGCCAACCAGCGTGACCTTGTATGTCGACGGGGTCTATCGGAACAAGAAGAACGGAACCACCGGCACGGTCGACAACAAGAAGCCCATGACTATCGGCGGGAAGTCGGAGTGCGACCAGGTCAGGGTGACCTGCGACTACTTCACGGGTGACATCGACTGGGTCCGCATCGACCACAGCTGAGGTTCCTTCGTCCAGACTGCATCCAGCGAGCTCGTCCTGCGGGAAGGACAGGTGAAGGCGCTCGACCCGCGAGCCCCATCACCTCTGGAGTACTCATGCGTCGGCGACTCGTCGCTGTATCGATCCTTTCCGTTCTAGCCCTAGCCGGCTGTAGCTCGTCCGGCGGCGGAGAAGCCGCTCCGGCGGAGACGTCACCCACACCGACTCCGTCGGCGACCGACATCGTCGCCGTAGCGTCGGCAACCTCCGATCTGAGCACCCTCGTCACGGCCGTGGATGCAGCTGGGCTCGTCCCCACTTTGCAAGGTGATGGACCCTTCACCGTGTTCGCTCCGACCAACGAGGCGTTCGGGGCGCTTCCAGATGGTTTGCTCGACCAGTTGCTGCTGCCGTGCAACCAAGACGCACTCAGTCAGGTCCTCACCTATCACGTGGTTG
Organism: uncultured Actinomycetota bacterium; assembly: GCA_963819985.1. GTDB lineage: Bacteria > Actinomycetota > Actinomycetes > DATJPE01 > DATJPE01 > JANPBY01. The sequence goes on from CAWFYH010000005.1 coordinate 689,273, forward strand.
CTGGGAAGGTCACCTCATCCGACATAGCTCCCGGCGACGTCGCCACCGTCGAGGGCCAGAACGTCACGTTGGCGACGGACGGGGGCGTCATGGTGAACGACGCCACGGTCACCACTGCCGACGTTGAAGCCAGCAACGGTGTGGTTCACATCATCGATGCTGTGCTCGTCCCGTCCGACCTCGACCTGGAGTCCCTCGAGACTTCCTGCTGAGCCACTGAGGTCAGTGCCAGGGCCGCACTCCGCAGGGGGTGCGGCCCTGGCTCGTGCTGTCGAGTGGTCACGAACGGGGCGAGTGGTGCGCCTCGATTGACCCGTTCGATGCCACTCGTCGCTGGAGCGGCCCAGGATCTCAGCCGCGAGGGTGCGAAGCGCGCGGATTGTCCATGGGCAGATGTGCGCAGAAGTACGCCGCCGACCGTGTCCGCTCCGCATCAGCGGTGGCCACTCGAGCCAGCCTCGCATCATCAACGGTGCCGGTTCGCAGCCGTCCGAACCAAACCGCCGCAAACGCTGCGGCCAGCGAAAGCGTCGCTAGTGCGATGACGAGGGGCACGGCCACTCCCTTGAGCCCTGGGTGGGCTGATGCCAAACGAGGATATCTACTCCGGTCCTGTTTTGACCCCCGCTCCCGCGAACCAGCGTGAGATTGGAGTGTCAGGCGAGGGAGAAGGGTGGATAGCGGTCGGTGATGAGCAGGAAGGCGTAGGCGTCGACGCGCAGCCACCATCGGCCCACGCCAACGACGAAGTCGAACATTCCGCGCGGGTAGCGACCGGTGAACAGGATGGCGAACCACGCCACGATCACCACGAAGAAGGCGGCCACCGACAAAGCCAGCAGCACGATGTAGTGCGGGATGGCGAGTAGCCACTTCACCAGCGGAAGCCAGCGGTTGAGGTCGCGTTCCGCATCGGGGTAGTCGAGGTCCAGGTGGATGCGCTGTTCGTCGACGGTGGACGGGTACTCGTCGGTCAGGAGCACGAAGTACGCGCCGATCCGAGTTCCGAAGCGGACCAACTCGCGGGCGAAGTCGAACCACCACCTCGGGTATCGCTGGCGAAACAGGATCATCAGCAGGGTCGCCCCGAACAGGCCCGCAGCGATGCCTCCTCCCGACGACGTGACGGTCTTTCCTGCATCGTCGATGGTGGTGTTCGTCGCCCCCGCGGTGAGAACACCGATGACGATCGCGATCGGGATGATGAGAATGATCCGGAACAGCGTTGTCACCCGGTTGTACGACTCCGCGAAGTCGAGCTGCAGGCGCGCTGGGTACGGCTCCGACGGTACGGCCGGCGGAGGCCCGCCGTGCTGAGTCGGGCTCAGCGGTGGGGCGACCCCAGGACCATACGGTTGGCCGGGCGCGGGCGGTGGCTGCACCCCTTGGGCCGGCGCGCGGTGCTGCGTCCAGGCGACGCCGTCCCAGTACCTGTAATAGCCCGGCACCTCGGGGTCGACGTACCAACCTGCCGGAATGTCCATCACGAACGCCTCCCTTGAATGACCCGGCCATCCGCCGTCACGACTCCGCGGCATCGGTCGCGTCGGTCCCGGACCAGAGGCACCCGAATGGGCGACGTAACCCCAGGACGAATCTGCCGAAGCATCGCACAAAGCGCCCATCCGCCTTGGGGCCGGCGTCTCATGTGCACGGACACCAACGGGAGAAGCCGTGATCTCACGCAAATCGTCATTTGCTATCGGGGCCTTGACGGCGGTTGTCATCGCCGGAACCGGAACCGCCGTAGCTGCCAACGGGGGGAGCTTCCTGCTCGGCAAGAAAAACACCGCCACCACCACAACCACCCTGAGCAACTCCAAGGGCACCCCGCTGTCGCTTCAGGGCAAGAAGAGCGCCCCGCCGCTGAAGGTGAACAGCACCAAGAAGGTGAAGAATCTGAACGCCGACAAGGTCGACGGGAAGAGCAGCAGCGACTTCGCGCTGAAGGCGGGGTCTACTGGGTACATGTCCTACGAGTCCCAGTGGATCGATCTCGACACTGACGGTACCGACGACGCGTTGTTGTCCATCGCCTTCTGCCCGAAGGGTTCCAAGCTCACCGGCGGTGGATCGGAGAACTACACCGGCTACCCCACCTTCGCCAGCGCACCCGTCGGAACCAACGCATGGGCGGTCCTGTCCCTCGCTGACCCGGGGACCGACACCCTCGACCTCCTGGCCTACGCGGTTTGCTACAACCCGACCGGCAAGGTCAAGGGCGCAACCTCCACACTGGCCAGCGCCACGGCCGAGAGCCGGCCCGCAACCGGGACCCTTTCCAAGGCCGACATGCAGAGGTTCGCCCGCGCTGCCGCAAACCGCTAGTTCACACGTGTCCAAGCCGGAGGCTGGCTCGGTTCGCCGGGCCAGCCCTCCGGCGCGTGGCTGCGCGCGCAGCCAGGCGGTCAGTCGATCGGGAGCGGTGCCGATTCCTCGGTCTTCATCACGATCGTGAGCGCCTGGTCGTCGTGGTCACCGTGGTCGCGGTCGTGCTCATGATGCGCCGCGAGCCGGCGCCGTACACCGTGACCGACTGATCGTCTCCTCCGCTTCCCTGTCCCACCCCGAGTGAGGAGGGACAGGGAGGCGGTGCGCGTTGCCACCGAGGGTGCGCTACCGCTGGAACCATCCGGATATGGGCTGCACGGATATGGGCTGCACGGATATGGGCTGCACGGATATGGGCTGCACGTGCGTCCCAGCACGCACCCAAGTGCGGTGCTGCTGCGGACGCATGTGTGGGACGACTCGGTCACGCTCGATGTCGCAGATTCTTCCACCGAGGAGGCACCGTGACGGACACTTTCGAATCCACCACCGACGTCGCCGACCCGCTTGTCCGCACAGCGGCCACTCGGCGAGTTGGCCTCGCCCTGGCCATGATCGTGGCCCCTTGGCTCGTCGTCATCGCCGAGACAGGGAACGCCCTCGCGAACCCGCACGGTCAGGACGACATCAGCGACAACGCCGCGGGGCTGGCGCTCACGGCCGAGCATCTGCCCACCGTCCAGTGGGCGAGCTTCGTTGGCATGGTCGCCGCGATCCTCCTGGTACCGGCCGTACTCGGCGTGATGCGACTGGTCCGCACCCGTGCCGCGTGGCTTGGGCTGATCGGTGGCGTCCTGACCGCGCTGGGCTACATCTGCTACTTCGGTCTCGTCTTCCAGGGCGCAGGCACCGAGGTCGCCATGGTGAACGTCGGAGGAACGACGGCGCAGAACGTTGCGATCCTCGACGAGTTCATGAAGCAGCCGATGACCGCTTGGGCGGGACCGGTCTTCGTCCTCGGCAATGTTGTGGGCACTTTCCTGCTCGGTCTTGCGCTCGTGCGCGCCCGCATGACCACTCGGATCGCGGGGTATGCGCTGATGGCCTGGCCCGTGCTGCATGTATTGAGCTTCAGCCCCTTCGTCGAGGTGGTCGCCGCGATCTCCCAGGCCGTCGCTCTGGGACTGGCGGCGATCGCCCTGCTGCGGGGCGCGCGGACCACTCACCCGAGGCAGCCGCAGCCCTACGAGCTGTTGCGAAGGTAGGCCAGCACGGCCAGCACGCGGCGGTGGTCGTCGTCGGAGTCGTACAGACCGAGCTTGACGAAGATGTGACGCACGTGGGTCTCAACCGTCCGCTCTGTCGTGTGCAGCCGACGCGCCACAGCTGCGTTCGAGCGACCCTCGGCCACCAGGCCCAAGACCTCGTGCTCGCGGGCGGTCAGCTGCTCGAACCCCGGCTCAGGACGCATCGGCGTCATCAGCGACGCGACGACCTCAGGGTCGAGAGCCGAGCCCCCGGCTGCGACCCGGCGCACAGCGTCGAGGAAGTCCTCGAGGTCGAGGACACGATCCTTCAGCAGGTAGCCGAAGGCACCTGTCGCCACCAGCTCGGTCGACTGCGTCGTCTCGACGTGCTGAGACAGCAGCAGGACCGGGAGCCTCGGCCTGGTTGCCCGCAGCTCACGCGCCGCGCGGACACCGTCGTCGGACATCGTCGGCGGCATACGAACGTCGGTGATGAGCAGGTCTGGCTCGTGCTCGAGGACGGCTGCGACGACACCGGGCGCGTCCGCGGCGCGGGCAACGACCTCATGCCCTGCCTGGATGAGCAGCAACGCGAGACCCTCGCGTACGACGGCAGAGTCCTCACCGATCACTATCCGCATGGCAGCCTCGCTTCCAGTCGGGTGCCGTGGCCGGCATCGCTTGCGACGAGCAGCACCCCTCCGACGGCCGCGACCCGGTCGTCGAGACCCGCGAGGCCGGAGCCCACCGAGGGCTCGGCGCCTCCGCGTCCGTCGTCGCACACCCGGACCACCAGTTCGCCATCGCCGCACGTGATGTCGATAGCGATGGAGCGTGCCTCAGCGTGTTTAAGGGCGTTGGTCACGCCCTCGGCAGCCACGTAGTACGCCGTCGTGGCCAACTGTTCGGGCACCGGCGCTCCGGTCACGTGGGCATCCACCGGCACGGGGCTGGTCCGGACCAGTCCTCGGATGGCCGCCGGAAGCCCTTCGTCGAGTCCGCGGGGCCGTACTCCGCCAGCCAGAACACGGAGCTCGGCCACCGCAGCCTGGAGGTCATGGACGGCCGACTCCAGGACAGGCCGCAGTGGGTCGGCCGGGTCCGTGGCCTCTTCGGCCAGCCGTAGCGACATGCCGATTCCGACCAGCCGCTGCTGGGCCCCGTCATGCAGATCTCTCTCCAGCCTGCGCCGCTCCGCGTCCGCGGCCTCAACCAGACGCGCCCGGGACGACTGCGTCTCGGCCAGCGCCTGGCGCAGGGCGATGCCCGAGCGGGCGAGCTCGAGCGGGAGGTGCACCCGTCGCAGCGATTCGCGTAGCAGCCGGGGGCGGCTGGCGGCCGCCCCGTACCCGACACAGCCGATCAGCCGACCGCCAACGGAGATGTCCAGAACCTGACCTTCGGGCCGGGAGGCGGGGGTTCCATCTCCGTGCACCCATGGTGCCTCCGCGTCTGAACCCAATGAGTAGACGACGACGAGATCGGAATCGTGCAGCGCGCTCCGCAGCGCGGACTCGACGCGCTCTGGCTGGGTACGACCCTCACGAATGTCAACGAGGAACTGGTCGAGCCCGGCAAGCGCGTCGTATCGAGCCTTGTCGAACCTGGAGTCGACCGACCACTGAACTCGCGTACGCAGCAACCCGAACACAGCCGCGCACGCGAGCGTCGCCAGGGCCACACCGACCTCGGATCCATGACCCACCAAGACGCCAATGCCCACAGTGAGCGTCGCGAACAGGGCTAGCACGACCCCCGTGAGGAGCAGGTAGGCGAGTGTGCGGCTCACCAGAGCATCCACGTCGAACAGGTCGTACCGCAGTACGCCGATCGCGACCGCGACCGGAACGGTGACGTAGACCAGCAGCAACCCCACCACGACGACGACGTCCGCGATGTCGGTCAGCAGGAACGCCGCCCAGGTCACCATGAGCACGGCAGGAAGCATCAGCATGCTGAGCACGAACCACTTCAGCTGGCGGCGCACCTTGGGGGTTCCGCGGCGGAAGCGGATGACGACGCGAGCAGCCGAACCGACCAGAAGGGCGAGCAGCAGGACCAGGGAGCCGACCCCTAGCGCAACGTTCACCCAAGGGGGGACCGCGATCGGCGGGCTGCCCGGGATCAGATCAGGCCCCTGACCGTACGAGGCGGGGTCAAGGGCAACCCCGACATGGAAGGACAGCAGGAAGACCAGCCAACCGATGGGAAGCGCCCACCAACCGCGTCCCAGGCGACCGTCCGGCAGGTAGGCAGCGAGCAACGCCGGAGGGAGGTAGAGCCACACCCAGCCGGCCACGGACCCCACGGCTAGGACCAGGCCGAGGCCGTGAGGTGGCGACCCAGAGAGCTCGGTGTCAGGCGCCAACAGGGAGAACGGGAGCACTCCCATGACGAACAGCAGGCCGCCTACAACCCACTGCCGCCGCCACACGAGTAGCGCACCAAGGACAAGTCCAGGAGCTGCGACCGCGCACGCGGCGATGAGCTGCCATCCGCTCATGGTGACTCCTCCACCCCTTCAGGCGGCGTTCCGACGAGGCAGCCTCGAGGACGTACCGGCGTCATCGACCATCATGGATCCCCGCACCCCCCGCCGTCCTGCGTGCTGCCACGCACCTCGCCGTGACACCTCCAGCCCGCCCCGTCGGCACCGAATGGCAAGGAACGGGGCGGTCGCGGCGGGTCCAACCGCCCACCTTCTAGCCACTCGTCGGGTCACGCGGATCTGGACGATCATCTAGTCGAGGTCGGACCTACCGGATGCGAATGGTTCGGCACTTGGGGTCAGCCCTCGAAGCGATAGCCCATGCCCGGCTCGGTCACTAGATAACGCGGACGGCTTGGATCCGGCTCAAGCTTGGCGCGCAGCTGCCCCAGGTAGACGCGCAGGTAGTGCGTCTCGCGCTCATACGCTGGCCCCCAGACCTCCCGCAGCAACTGCTTCTGCGAAACCAACCGCCCCGCGTTGCGCACGAGGACCTCGAGCACCTGCCACTCGGTTGGCGTGAGCCGTACGTCTGCGCCATCGCGGACGATTCGCTTTGCGGCGAGGTCAACGGTGAAGGTCTCGGTAGTCACGACGGCTTCGGCCACAGCGGTCGGCTGCCCCCTTCGAACGGCGGCTCGAAGCCGTGCGAGCAACTCGTCCATCCCGAACGGCTTGGTGACGAAGTCATCAGCCCCCGCGTCCAGAGCCGCGACCTTGTCCGCAGAATCCTGGCGAGCGGACAGGACGATGATCGGGACGTCGGTCCAGCCCCGAAGTCCGGCGATCACCTCTGTTCCGTCCATATCAGGCAGGCCGAGGTCGAGAAGGACGACGTCGGGGTGCCGCGAGGCCGCCAGCTCCAGCGCCGTACGTCCGTCCGGTGCAACGTCGACGTCATAACGTCGGGCACGGAGGTTGATGGCCAACGCGCGCGCAATCGGCCCCTCGTCGTCGACCACGAGAACTCGTGTCATGACATGGCCTCGGGTGCCGAGCGTTCAATGGCAGATGCGGGCAGTGAGAGCACCATGGTCAGGCCCCCTCCGGGTGTGTCTTCTGCGAGCAACTGGCCACCCACGGCCTCCGTCAGACCCCGAGCGACAGCGAGGCCCAGCCCCACGCCGTTGCCCGACGGCGCATCGCCCAGCCGCTGAAACGGTTCGAAGACACGCTCCTTCGCGTCATCCGCGACACCTGGACCTCGATCGACTACGCGCGCCTCGACCCGGTCACTGACCGATCCGAAGGAGACGACGACCGGGCCGCTGGAGTAGCGGAGGGCGTTCTCCACCAGATTGGCCACCACCCGTTCCACCAGGGCGGCATCGGTCACGATCAAGGGCAGGTCTTCGCCCAGCTCGACGGTGACCCGAGCCCGATCGCTGAGCCCGACCAGTGCGCCAGCGACGAGGTCCTGGCCGTCGACGAGATCGCTCCGTGGTTGGACGCTTCCGGTCTGAAGGCGACTCAGGTCGAGAAGATTGCCGACGAGGGCGTCCAGCCGGTCGGCGGATTCCTCGATGGTTTCAAGCAGCGCGGCTTCGTCATCATCCGACCAGTCCACATCACCCTGCCGCAAAGACGACACCGCGGCCTTGATCCCGGCGAGCGGGGAGCGCAGATCGTGCGACACAGCCGCGAGCAGCGCAGTGCGCACCGAGTTCCCCTCGGCCAAGCGATCGGCCTCGGCGGCGAGCGCGGCCAGACGCTCTCGTTCAAGGAGTACTCCCACGCGGGCACCGAAGGCGCTTACGACTCGTTGATCGGCTGCCGCCAGCGGGCGGCCGTGCAGCACAAGAACCAACCCCTCCGAGACCACGACCGTGCTGTCGTCCGTGCCCGGCGCCGGGCACGGTGGCGAGCCGGATGACGCGACGACGGACCACGCCGAACGCAGCTCTGGTCGCTCGAGCAAGGTCACCGACGCGAGGGCGAAGGTCTCCCGGAGCCGATCGAGCAGCGGCACCACACCGTCCGCGCCGGTCAGAACGCTGCCGGCCAGAGTGGACAGCGTTGCCGCTTCGCTCTGAGCCCTGGAGGCCTGCTGCGTACGTCGTGCCGCGAGGTCCACGACGCTCGCCACTGCGATAGCAACCGCGACAAAGAGCACGAGCGCCAAGACGTTCTCCGCCCCCGCGATGGACAAGGTGCCATAGGGCGGCGTGAAGACCCAGTTCAGCACCAAGCTCGAGACCACCGCGCCGACGAGCGCCGGCCAGAGCCCTCCCACAAGGGCGACACCTACCGTGAGCGTCAGGAACAACAGAAGATCGCTGCTCAAGGAAAGGTCGTCTCGCCAACCGAAGAGAAGCAGGCCCAGCGCGAACGGTCCCAGGGTCGCCAGCAACCACCCCGCGATGAGACGGCGACGCGGGAGCGCTCGGGTGCGTCGTAGCCCTCCGCCTCGGCCGACCTCGGCGTGGGTCACGATGTGCACGTCGATGTCGCCCGAGCCCTGGACCACTTCGTCCCCCACCCCGCGGCCGAACATCCGCCGCAGGTGGCCGCGACGGCTCACCCCGATGACCAGCTGCGTGGCGTTGACCCCACGGGCGAAGTCGAGCAGCGCCTCGGCGACGTTCTCGCCAACCACGGCGTGGAACGTCCCGCCGAGGCTCTCCACCAGGACCCGTTGCCGAGCGATGGACTCCGGGGTCGCACCTGCGAGCCCATCGCTACGCGCCACGTGGACGGCGAGCAACTCGCGGCCAGCAGTGCGGCCAGCGATCCGCGCACCACGTCGAACCAGGGTCTCGCCCTCGGCTCCACCGGTCAGCGCCACGACGACCCGCTCGCGGGCTGGCCAGGGCTGGTCGATGCCCTGCTCGGCGCGGTAACGGGCCAGACCCTCGTCGACGCGGTCGGCGACCCACAGCAAGGCCAGCTCGCGCAAGGCGGTGAGGTTGCCGACCCGGAAGTAGTGGGCCAGCGCCGCATCGACCTTCTCCGCGGCGTAGACGTTGCCGTGGGCCATCCGACGCCGGAGCGCCTCCGGGGTCATGTCGACGAGCTCGATCTGGTCCGCGCGACGGACGACCTCGTCCGGGACGGTCTCGCGCTGCTCGACCCCCGTGATGGTGCGGACCACGTCGTTGAGGGACTCGAGGTGCTGGATGTTGACCGTCGAGATGACGTCGATCCCTGCGGCGAGCAGCTCGTCGATGTCCTGCCATCGCTTGTCGTTCCTGGAACCTGGGACGTTGCTGTGGGCCAGCTCGTCGACCAGCGCGACCTCGGGGCGTCGCGCCAGGACGGCATCGACGTCCATCTCCTCGAACGTCGTTCCCCGATAGCTGATCCGGGCGCGAGGGACGACCTCGAGGCCCGCGACCTGCTCGAGGGTATGCGGCCGGCCGTGGTGCTCCACGAAGGCGACGACGACATCCGTGCCTCGTTCGGCGCGGCGGTGGCCCTCTCCGAGCATGGTGAAGGTCTTGCCCACCCCGGGAGCAGCACCGAGGTAGACCCTCAGTCGTCCGCGGGCCACGACCCCATCCTCGCGGATCCGATCATGGGGCGAGTCCGTTAAGGGCCAGGTTGAGCTGGAGGACGTTCACGCGGGGTTCGCCGATGAATCCCAGCAGCCGACCCTCGATGTGGTCCTCGACGAGCTGCGACACGGTGCCCTCGGGCAGGCCTCGCTCGCGGGCGACCCGAGCCACCTGGAGCCGCGCGTACTCCGGGCTGATGTGCGGGTCGAGCCCGCTGGCGCTGGCGGTGACGGCATCCGCAGGTACGGCCGACGGGTCGACCCCGTTGGCCTCGGCCACGGCTGCACGGCGCTCCTCCACCTGGTCGACGAGCTCGGGGTTGGTGGGCCCGAGGTTCGACGCGCCGGAGGACAGCGTGTCGTAGCCGTCGCCGGCGGCCGACGGACGTGGCTGGAACCACCCGTCCCCTTGGAAGGTCTGGCCGAGGAGGGACGAGCCGACCGTTGTCCCGTTTACGGTGACCAGCGAGCCGTCCGCGCGACCGGGCATCGTTGCTTGTGCTACGCCCCACACGGCCAACGGGTAGGCGACCCCGAGGACGAGGGTCAGGAGGAGGAGCAGCCGGAGCGATACGCCGAGCTGACGAAGACCTGTGGACATCGCGGTTCACCCGATCCCAGGGAGGTGAGAGACGAAGAGGTCGATGAGCTTGATGCCGACGAACGGGACGATCAACCCGCCCAGGCCGTAGACGAGCAGGTTGCGGCTCAGCAGCTGCGACGCAGACGTCGGCTGGTAGCGGACTCCGCGCAGGGCCAACGGGATCAGCGCGACGATGACCAGGGCGTTGAAGATGACCGCCGAGAGGATCGCCGACTGCGGCGACGACAGCTGCATGACGTTGAGCTGGTTGAGGCCGGGGTAGGCCACGACGAACATCGCGGGAATGATCGCGAAATACTTCGCGACGTCGTTGGCGATTGAGAACGTCGTCAGCGCCCCGCGCGTGATGAGCAGCTGCTTGCCGATCTCCACGATCTCGATCAGCTTGGTGGGGTTGGAGTCCAGGTCGACCATGTTGCCTGCCTCCTTGGCCGCGGACGTACCGGTGTTCATGGCGACGCCGACGTCGGCCTGGGCCAGAGCGGGCGCATCGTTCGTGCCATCGCCGGTCATCGCGACCAGCCGTCCGCCTTCCTGCTCGCCCTTGATCAGCGCCATCTTGTCCTCGGGCGTCGCCTCGGCCAGGAAGTCGTCGACTCCTGCCTCGTCGGCGATCGCGCGGGCGGTCAACGGGTTGTCGCCCGTGATCATGACAGTCCGGATGCCCATGCGGCGCAGCTCCTCGAAGCGTTCGCGCATGCCCTCCTTGACCACGTCCTTCAGGTGCACCACACCAAGGACCCGCGACCCAGCGGCGTCGCTTTCGGCGACGACGAGCGGAGTTCCACCGACCGCGGAGATGCTGTCCACCAGCATCGTGGTCGCCGCGTCGATGTCCCCGCCCTGCTCACGCACCCAGCCGACCACTGACCCTGCAGCGCCCTTGCGGACGGCGTGCACCCCGCCGTCGACAGCGAGGTCGACGCCACTCATCCGGGTCTGCGCGGTGAACGGCACGAAGGTGGCGTGCGTCAGCTCGCCCTCGTGGCGTTCGCGGAGTCCGTACGTCGTCTTCGCGAGCACCACGATCGAGCGCCCCTCGGGTGTCTCGTCGGCCAGGCTTGAGAGCTGGGCCGCGTTGGCGAGGGCCTCATGGGTGACGGAACCGACGGGGATGAGCTCTGACGCCTGACGGTTGCCCAGGGTGATGGTCCCGGTCTTGTCGAGGAGCAGGGTGCTGACGTCTCCCGCTGCCTCGACGGCGCGGCCTGACAGTGCCAGGACGTTGCGCTGGACGAGCCGGTCCATGCCGGCGATGCCGATGGCCGAGAGGAGCGCGCCGATCGTCGTGGGGATGAGGCAGACCACGAGTGCTGAAAGCACGATGAGGGATTGCTCGGCGCCGGAGTAGATGGCTAGCGGCTGCAGCGTGGCCACCGCCAGGATGAAGATGATCGAGAGCACCGCCAGCAGGATGTTCAGGGCGATCTCGTTGGGGGTCTTCTGCCGCGCAGCTCCCTCGACCAAGGCGATCATCCGGTCGATGAATGTCTCGCCCGGCTTCGTGGTGATCTGGATGACGATGCGGTCGGAGAGCGCCTTGGTCCCGCCGGTGACCGCGCACCGGTCCCCACCCGACTCGCGGATCACGGGAGCGGACTCCCCGGTGATGGCCGACTCGTCGACGCTTGCCACTCCCTCCACGACGTCGCCGTCGCCGGGGATGGTGTCGCCGGCCTCGGCCACGACCCGGTCGCCGATCCTGAGCTCTGTGGCTGCGACCTGCTCCTCGGTGCCGTCCGCCCGCAGCCGGCGGGCGACCGTGCCGGTGCGCGCCTTGCGGAGCGTGTCGGCCTGGGCCTTGCCGCGGCCCTCGGCGACGGCTTCGGCCAGGTTGGCGAACACGACCGTGAGCCAAAGCCACACGGCGATGGACCACGCGAAGACGTCCGGCTCGAGCACAGCCAGCACCGTGGTGATAAGGGCGCCGACTTCGACGACGAGCATGACCGGGCTGTGCCACATGGTGCGCGGGTCGAGCTTGCGTACGGCCTGCGGGAGGGCGCGGACGAGCTGGGTCGGCTGGAATGCACCAGCCTCGACACGAGCCGCGGTCACGGCGGACATCAGAGGAGCCCTTCTGCGAGAGGTCCGAGCGCGAGCACCGGAAGAAAGGTCAAGCCGGTGAGGATGATGGCGACGCCCGCGAGGAGGAGCACGAACTGCGGGCGGTAGGTCGGCAGCGTCCCGGCGGTCTCGGGAGCCGGCTGCTGCCGGGCTAGAGAGCCGGCCAGGGCCAGGACGAACACCATGGGGAGGAAGCGGCCGAGCAGCATCGCGATGCCGAGTGCGGTGTTGAAGAACTCCGTGTTCGCGTTGAGCCCCGCAAAGGCCGAGCCGTTGTTGTTGCTGGCCGAGGTGAAGGCGTAGAGCACCTCGCTGAGCCCGTGGGCGCCGGGGTTGAGCATCGAGTCCCGCGGGCCGGGTAGCGCCATGGCGAGCCCCGTGCCGACCAGCACGAGGAAGGGCACGACGAGGAGGTAGAGGGAGACGAACTTGATCTCACGAGCGCCGAGCTTCTTGCCGAGGTACTCCGGCGTCCGGCCGACCATGAGGCCGGCGATGAACACGCTGAGGATCGCGAGGACGAGCATCCCGTACAGCCCGGATCCGGTGCCTCCGGGGCTCACCTCGCCGAGCATCATGTCGAACATGACCAGCCCCCCACCCAGGGCGGTGTAGCTGGAGTGGAACGAGTCGACTGACCCGGTGGACGTCATGGTGGTGGAGACGCCGAAGAAGGCGGACGGGACGACGCCGAAGCGCACCTCTTTGCCCTCGCTCGCGGCACCGGCAGCCTGCAGCGCGGTTCCTGGGTGGGAGACCTCGACGGCGATGGTCAGGCTGAGCGAGACGATGAACAGCGTGGCCATCGCGGCGACGATCGCGTAGCCCTGCCGGGTGCTGCCGACCATCCGGCCGAAGGTGCGCGGCAGGCTGAACGGGATGGCGAGAAGCAGGAAGATCTCAAGCAGGTTGGTCCACGCCTGGGCGTTCTCGAACGGGTGGGACGCGTTGGCGTTGTAGAAGCCGCCCCCGTTGGTCCCGAGCTCCTTGATGGCCTCCTGGGAGGCGACCGGCCCGCCGATGAGGCTCTGCGTGCCCCCCGAGAGGGTCGTCAGGTCACCCGGCTGGACGAAGTTCTGGACCAGCCCCCCTGCGACGAGGACCAGGGCGAACACGAAGGAGAGCGGCAGCAGGATGCGGCAGATGCCTCGGACGAGGTCGACCCAGAAGTTCCCGAGCCGGTCGGTGCGCGACCGCGCGAGCCCACGCACGAGGGCGATCGCCACAGCCATCCCGACGGCGGCAGAGACGAAGTTCTGCACGGCCAGGCCAGCCATCTGGACGAGGTAGCCCATGGTCGTCTCACCCGAGTAGGACTGCCAGTTCGTGTTGGTCACGAAGGAGACCGCGGTGTTCCAGGCCTGATCCGGCTCGACCCCGCTCATGCCGAGCGACTGCGGAAGGAAGGCCTGGACTCGCTGGAAGGCGTACAGGGCAAGGATCGAGACGAAGGCGAAGGCCAGCAAGCTGCGCAGGTAGACCGTCCAGCGCTGGTCCGCGTCCGCGTCGACGCCGATGGCGCGGTAGGCCAGCTTCTCGGCCCGAAGGTGTCGCCGGCTGGAGTAGACGCGGGCCATGTAGTCGCCCAGCGGCCGGTGCACGGCCACGAGGGCGACGATCACGAGGGCGACCTGGAGCAGGCCGGCAGTGGTGGGGCTCATGACTCAGAACCGTTCTGGGAACAGGACGGCGAGCACGAGGTAGCCGATCAGGGACGCGGCCAACACGAGCCCGACGACGTTTTCGGCGCTCACATCCGGTCCGTTCCACGCACGATCGCGACGACGACGGCGAAGAGAGCCAAGGTGAGGAGGAAGAAGGCCAGGTCGGCCATCGGAGCTCCAGGTGCAGCGGGTGCGGCCGGTAGGGCCGGCACTCGGTCGAGCCGGGTGCTCCCTCAGTGGAGCGCGCATCCCCCCGCGTGGGGACCGGTCCTGACGAGACCCTGACGCGCAAGGAGGTCTTCTTGACGGATCCTTGATGGGCTGGACCTCGGCATGGGCTCATCGACCTGGTGCAGCGACTGCGTTCGACGCTTCTTCACGCTGGCGTCGGCACCAGATGATGTCGTCCGTCGGCACCAGATCATGTCGTCCTGGGCCGCATTCGGCCGCGGAGGTATGTGCCGCGTGATCGCGGCTGTGATCACCACAGCCGGGGGCCGCTAGCGTCGAGCCATGGCAAAGACCAAGAACGAGGCGAGGATCGCCTGGCGTACAGCCGAAGACGCTCACCGGCAGATGGTCGAGCTCTACGCGACCGAGCAGAACCCAGCGACCATGGACGCCGCGGCCGTCCTCGCCATCGACAAGGCACGCACCGCCGCCAATCGCTGCCTCGACGCCTACGTCCGTCGATGCCTCGGCTGAACCAGGAGCCCTGATCCCGGCCGGGACACCTGGACTCCCGATCCGAACCTGGTTCGTGCGGCTCGCTGTACGTTCCTTCCATCGTGGCCCAGGCGGGGAACGGCGCGAAGGTTGCGCTCATCACCGGAGGCTCTCGAGGAATTGGGGCCGAGATCGCTCGCTCTCTGGTGTCGATCGGGTTCGAGGTCGCCATCACCGGGCGCAACAAACAAACGCTGGACGAGACCGCCGCCCGGCTGGGCGCGATCGCCATCATTGTGAACATCGGCAGCTACGCCGCCTTCTGGCCCATGCCGGGGAACTCTGCGTACGCCACCAGCAAGACGGCGCTAGCCCGCTTGACCGACTCGGTGGCCTTGGAGGTGGAGGCTGCAGGAGTCACGGTCCTCTGTGTCTCCCCAGGACTGGTCGACACGGACATGACCCGAGGGTTGCCCATGTTCCATGGCCTACCTGCGGATGCGTGGTCTCCCGTCGAGGCCATAGGCGAACTGGTAGGCACGATCGCCAGCCACCCGGGGATTCACCAGCTCACGGGGCGATTCCTCCACGTCCAAGATGACCTGAACCAGGTCCTGACCGAGGGCTGGTCCACACCCCCGCTCGCATCCGAGGTAGTTCCACAAATGTGAGACTGGTGAGCCTGGCGATGCGCTCGCAATCGATCTGGGCTCGGATCGAGTGGCAGCGAACGGGGCCATCTAGGGCGTGCAATTGCCCCGTTTCCAACCACTCGTCGACACCCCGATGACGCCGGACCCCGCTGAGATCCGACGAGCCCGAAAACAATGACAGCCGCAGGCTCGTGACCTGCGGCTTAGTCACAGGGTCCTGGTGCGCGAGGGGGGAGTTGAACCCCCACACCCTTTCGGGCACACGGACCTGAACCGTGCGCGTCTGCCTATTCCGCCACTCGCGCGAGAGCAACAAAGGCTAACACGCAGGTCAGCGCCCTTTTGGCGGCCGCGCAGCGGTCCTGAACGGCCTGCGCACCTACCTCAGCCTCCACCACTACCATCGCTGGGAAGGCTCGGGCCGGAGAACGAACCCGTCGGGTTCGTACGCCCTCACCCCGCGCCTGCCGCGACGAGGAGGTGGCACGTGGGCGTCATGGATCGCTTCGAGCGCCGTCTCGACCGGCTGGTCAACGGAGTCTTCGCCAAAACCTTCAAGGCTGAGGTTGAGCCCGTCGAGATCGCCGCTGCTCTCCAGCGTGAGTGCGACGACCGCGCCGCCATCGTCAGCCGGGGGCGCACGATGGTGCCCAACATCTTCGCCGTAGAGCTCGGACAGTCCGACTACGAGCGCCTCAGTGTCTACGCCAAACCGCTTGGTGACGAGCTCGCGGCCATGGTCCGCGAGCACTCCGCCGAGCAGGGCTACGCCGTGGTCGGTCCGGTCGCCGTTTCCTTCGAGCGAGTGGACGACCTCGACACCGGTCTGTTCAGGATCAGGAGCGAGGCCCGCGGCGAGGTCAGTGCCGCACCCACCCCGACCGCGGGCGCCCCACCTCCGGTTGCGGCTCATCTCCAGATCGGCGACCGACAAGTCGCCCTGACCCGCAAGACCACCGTGATCGGGCGAGGTGACGACGCGGACCTGCGCATCGATGACCCCGGGATCAGCCGGCGACACGCGCAGATCGTCCTAGGAGATCCAAGCCGGATCGTCGATCTCTCCTCCACCAACGGCACCTGGCTGGACGGGCGAGCGGTCACCGACGCCGAGCTGTTCGACGGATCGCGGGTGTCCCTCGGCGGCACGACCTTGACCTTCCGGCTTGGCAGCTGAGCACGTGTCGGACCTCAGCCTGTTCTTGATCAAGGTCGGCTACCTCGCGCTGCTCTGGGTCTTCGTCCTCGTGGTGGCCGCGGCGATGCGGCGAGAACTGATGCCTCGTAGGAGACGTACGGCTGACCGCAAGGGCGCCGCTCCAGTGGTGGCAGCGCCCGCACCGGCAGCGCCGGTCGCGGTGCCCACCGCCAAGCCTCGGAAGGGCAAGCGCGGACAACCTCGAACCTTGGCAGTCACCGCGGGGCCGCTCAGCGGCACCACGCTGCCGCTCACCGAGGCCACGATCACCGTGGGTCGAGCCGCCGACAACACCGTGGTCCTCGACGATGACTATGCCTCGAGCCACCATGCACGGCTACGACCGTTCGACGGGGGCTGGGTCGTTGAGGATCTCGGCTCGACAAACGGCACCTTTCTCGACAAGGCCAAGGTCGTGGCTCCCACGCCGATCCCGATCGGGGTTCCGGTCAAGATCGGCAAGACCGTCCTCGAGCTGAGGAAGTAGCCGGCCGTGCCTCTCGTCCCGCGCGCCGTCGCCCGATCCCACGTCGGCTTGGTCCGCCAGGGCAACGAGGACTCCGGCTACGCCGGGCGCAGCTTGTTCGTGGTGGCCGACGGGATGGGCGGCCAAGTGGCCGGCGAGGTCGCCAGCCGCACGGTTGTCGCCGCTCTGGTCGGACTCGACGGTGCCGAGCTCGGACCCGATCCGCTCGACACCCTGCGCACGGCGGTCAGGGAGGCCAACGACCGCCTGCGGGTCGCCGTGGAGGCCCGGCCCGACCTCGACGGCATGGGTACGACGCTGACCGCGCTGGCCTGGAACGGCACCAGCCTCGGCCTCGCCCATGTCGGTGACTCGCGCGCCTACCTGCTGCGCGACGGTGTCCTTTCGCAGCTGACACACGACCAGACGCTCGTGCAGACCCTCATAGACGACGGCCGGATCAGCGAAGAACAGGCCCGCACCCATCCCCAACGCGCGGTGATCCTGCAGGCCATGGACGGACGCGAAGAACTGGACGTCGACCTGCAGCAGATCGACCCGTCACCGGGAGATCGATTCCTGATCTGCTCCGACGGCCTGAGCGGATACGTCTCCGCCGCGTCGCTCGCCGACACCCTCTCCATCCCGGACCCCTCGTTGGCTGTCGATCAACTGATCAGCCGCGCGTTGGATGCGGGTGCCCCGGACAACGTGACGGTCATCGTCATCGACACGGTCGATGCCGAGGAAGGCGAACTCCCTGCAGACTCGCCAGACGACGCGACACATGCTCCCGGCGGCGTCCTCGTGGGCGCCGTCGGCGAGACCGCTGCTGCGTCGACGGTCGTGTCCAACACCCCGAGCGCTGCTGGAGCCACCGATGAACGTGCGGGGAAACGACGCCACGCGGACCCCGCCCCGGTTTCGGATGATGAGGACGCCCTCGACGACGAGTCAACCGGCGGACGGCGCCGGCTGTGGCCGTGGCTGGTCGCACTGCTGCTGGTCGTGGTGCTGGGTGCGGGTGTCGCAGCATGGCGCTGGTCTCAAGACCAGTGGTACGTCGGTGTGGACAACGGCAACGTTGCCATCTTCTCTGGGCTGGATGTCTCGCTCGGCCCGATGACGCTCAACACCGTGCAGCAGGAGACGAGCATCGAGGTCGTGACCCTCCCGGAGTTCGCGCGCGAAGAAGTGGTCAAAGGCATCACCGCGAGCGATGAGGCTTCCGCGGAAGCCATCGTCCAGCGGCTTCAGGCCGCCGCCAACAGCTGCCTGAGTGCACCCGAGACCCTGGGCTGCCCATGAGCGCGCCAACCACCGTCGAGATGAGCTCAACCAGCCCGGCTCAGTCCCAGCGCCGGGCGCCGTACCGCCTCACCGAGCTCCTTCTGCTGATCGCCGCAGTGGCTATCGGGGCACTCGCCTACGCCCAAGTCGACCTGGCCCGCTCGGGCGAGATCCCGCCGGGCTATTGGATGTGGCTCGGCATCGGGGTCGGAGCTGTTGTCGCGGCTCACGTCACCACCCAGCTGATGGCGCCATGGAGCGACCAGGTCCTGCTGCCCACAGTGGTAGCCCTCAACGGACTCGGGCTCGCGCTGATCTACCGGCTGGACCTCGCCGCGATCATCGACGCGGCTTCGGACAACAGCATCCCTTCCCTTGCCGCACAGGACCAAGTCATCTGGACCTGGCTGGGAGTGATCCTGTTCGTTGCCGTGCTCATCGTGGTCCGCGAACCCCGTTGGCTACAGCGCTTCACCTATACGGCGATGCTCGTCGGCCTCGTCCTGATCGTGCTGCCACTCGTGCCCCGCCTTGGCGTCACAATCAACCAAGCACGCATCTGGATCCGGGTCGGCAACTTGTCCTTCCAACCCGCCGAGCTCGCCAAGATCGTCTTGATCATCTTTTTCGCCGGCTATCTGGTCATGAAGCGCGATGTCTTATCTCTCGCACGCAGCCGGGTCCTCGGCATCGACCTACCACGCGGCCGAGACCTCGGACCGATCGTCGTCGCGTGGCTGGTCAGCGTCGGAGTTCTCGTCTTCGAGCGTGACCTCGGCACATCGGTGCTCTTCTTCGGCCTGTTCGTGGCCATGCTCTACGTCGCGACCGAACGCGTGGGCTGGTTGGTCATCGGCGCAGTACTCGCCGTGCTGGGGATCGCGATGGGCTACCTGCTGTTCGGACATGTGCAGACCCGATTCGACATCTGGCTGCATCCGTTCTCCGACCCCTCCGGCACCGGCTACCAGACCGTTCAGGCGCTGTACGGCTTGGCCGATGGGGGCATCCTCGGATCCGGCATCGCCGAGGGGCATCCCGACCTCGTGCCCTACGCGAGCTCGGACTTCATCGCCGCCACGCTCGGTGAGCTGCTGGGAGTCACCGGCTTCATGGCGATGCTGGTCCTCTACGCCGTCATCGTCGCTCGGGGCATGGCGATCTCGTTGGCTGCCCGGGACCCCTTCGGGCGGCTGCTCGCCTTCGGCTTGGCATTCGCGCTCGGACTGCAGGTGTTCGTCGTGATCGGCGGCGTGACCAACCTGATCCCGCTCACCGGTCTGACCACTCCCTTCCTGTCTGCGGGCGGATCGTCACTTGTCGCCAACTGGGCTCTGGTCGC
Source organism: uncultured Actinomycetota bacterium (assembly GCA_963819985.1). GTDB lineage: Bacteria > Actinomycetota > Actinomycetes > DATJPE01 > DATJPE01 > JANPBY01. Next base: position 708,722 of record CAWFYH010000005.1, read on the forward strand.
ACTGCTGCTCCGGGTGAGCGACTCCGGACGTCGTCCGACACCGACCCCGATGGCTATCGACAGCGCAGACACTCAGGTGATCCGGCGATGACCCTGACCGTGCGCCGGATGGCCCTCATCATGGGCGTGCTGATCCTGTGTTTGCTCATCCAGGCCAATCGGATCCAGGTGATTCGTGCTGACGAGCTGAACACGCGAGCGGGCAACACCCGATCCATCATCGACACCTACGGTCAGCAGCGCGGCTCGATCCTGGCGGGGGGCACCGCCGTCGCCAGATCAGTGGACACCGAGGACCCGCGATTGCGCTACGAGCGCCGCTACAGCAACGGCCCGCAATACGCTCCGGCCACCGGCTTCTACTCCATCGTCTACGGCGCTACGGGCATCGAGCGGCAGGAGAACGCGCTGCTCAGCGGGGACGACCCTCGCCTCATCGGTACCCAGCTCGATTCCTTGATCAATGGGGGCGCCCGGCAGGGGGCCTCGGTTCGTCTCACCCTCGATCCCAAGGCCCAACAGGCGGCGTGGGACGGGATCCGCCAGTACAACGGTGCGGTCGTCGCGATCGAACCGGCCACCGGACGCATCCTGGCGCTGGCCACCAGCCCGTCGTTCAACCCCAACCCGTTGTCCTCCAACAACCCAGCGGAGAACCGCAAGGCCTGGGACGCTCTCACGGCCGACCCGAAGGAACCATTGCTCAACCGACCGCTGGCCAAGACGTACCCACCCGGCTCGGTCTTCAAGGTCGTGACGGCGGCGGCCGCCCTGTCCAGCGGGAAATACACGACGACCACCAAGATCCCTGCCCCAGCCGTGCTCGACCTGCCCGGCACCACCGCCGATCTGCCCAACTACGACGGTCGGCCGTGCTTCGGCGGGGAAGTCACGTTGGAGCAGGCGCTGCAGATCTCCTGCAACACGGCCATGGCCAAAGTCGGTCTGACCCTGGGGGACGACGAGTTGAGGCGCCAGGCCGAAGCGTTCGGGTTCAACCACTCCTTCGAAGTCCCCATGACCGCTGCCACCTCGGTGTTCCCGCCTGGGCTCAACGCCCCGCAGACGGCGCAGGCTGCGATCGGTCAGTTCGACGTACGAGCCACCGCCTTGCAGATCGCCATGGTCGGAGCGGCTGTCGCCAACGGTGGCGTCGTCATGAACCCCTACCTGGTCGACGAGATCCTCGCCCCAGACCTGTCCGTGCTCAGCCTCGGTCCCGGACCGACCGAGTTCGGTCGCGCCGTGTCACCCGAGATCGCCCAGGAACTCACCGACATGCTCGTCAACGTCGTCGACAACGGGACGGGAACCCCAGCCCAGATCCCCGGCGTCCAAGTGGCCGGGAAGACGGGCACGGCCCAGACCGTCAAGGGTCGACCGCCGCACGCCTGGTTCCTGGCTTTCGCTCCGGCCGACAACCCGCAGGTGGCCGTTGCCGTGGTCGTTGAGAACGGCGGCGACCTCGGCTCGGAAGCCACGGGCGGGAGGCTGGCGGCTCCGATCGCCAAGGCAGTGATGGAGGCGGTGCTCGGATGAGCGGTACCCGTGCGAGCGGTTCGCCAGAGGAGGCTCCGCAGGAGAACTGCGGTGCGGCGACCACAACGGTGCCACACCCAACTGGGAGGATGACGTCATGACCGACGACGGAGCTACGCCGCCGCCGCGAACCCTGTCCGGGCGCTACGAGGTCGGCGAGGTCGTCGGGCGAGGCGGGATGGCCGAGGTCCACCGAGGACGTGACACGCGCCTCGGCCGATCCGTCGCCGTCAAGCTGCTGCGGGCGGACCTCGGGCGCGATCCCTCTTTCCAGTCCCGCTTCCGGCGCGAGGCGCAGTCGGCCGCCTCGCTGAATCACCCCAACATCGTCGCGGTCTACGACACCGGCGAGGAAGCCTTCGACGACGAGCCGAGCGGATCGGCTCAGCCCTACATCGTGATGGAGCTCGTCGAGGGCGAGACTCTGCGCGACCTGGTGCGTTCGGGACGGCGCGTCATGCCCCAGCGAGTCGCCGAGATCGGCTCTGGAATCCTGGCTGCCCTCGACTACAGCCATCGGCACGGAATCGTGCACCGCGACATCAAACCGGGCAACGTCATGCTGACCACGACTGGCCAGGTCAAGGTCATGGACTTCGGCATCGCCCGCGCGGTCGCGGACAGCGCGGCCACGATGACCCAAACCTCCTCGGTGCTGGGGACCGCTCAATATCTGTCTCCGGAGCAGGCCCGCGGAGAGAAGGTCGATGCGCGCAGCGACCTCTATTCCACCGGGTGCCTGCTCTATGAGTTGCTCGTGGGTCAGCCTCCGTTCACCGGTGACTCCCCTGTGGCCGTCGCCTACCAGCACGTCCGAGAAAACCCAGTCCCTCCTTCACAGATCGACACAGACCTGCCGGATGGGTACGACGCCGTCATCCTGACCGCGCTGGCCAAGGATCCAGCCGACCGCTATCAGACAGCGGCGGAGATGAAGGCCGACCTCGACCGGCTCGTCGTTGGAGACTCGCCAGCACGGGTGGCGGCGCCGGTCGTCGTTCCCGCTGCCGCTGACGCGACCCAGGTCATCCCAGCGGCCGTCCCCGTCGCTGCCGCAGAGCCCCAACGCCGCGCGGGGTGGTATGTGCTGCTCACCCTGGGCACCGTGGCAGCGCTCGCACTCGTGTTCTTCCTGGCCACCCAGGTCCTCGGCGGGGGCGGCACCAAAGTCCGGGTCCCCGACCTCACTGGGCAAACCCTCGAGCTCGCCACGGCCACGTTGTCCCAGAAGGGTCTTGAAGTCGGGACGGTGACCATGCAGGCCAGTGACCAGGTCAAGGACACGGTCATCTCCCAGAACCCACTCACCAATGCTGAAGTTGAGCCTGGCAGCAGAGTCGACGTCGTGGTCTCATCCGGCCCCGAGCAGGTTCCCGTGCCCACCCTGGTCGGACTGACCCGGGCCGAGGCCATGAACGCGTTGACCGGCGCCGGACTCAAGCTCGGGTCCTTGGATCAAAAGGCGTCCGACCTGCCGGCTGACACCGTGTTGTCCAGCGATCCACCAGAAGGCACCCTCGTCGACAAGGACAGTGCCGTCTCGCTGGTCGTGTCGTCGGGCAAGGTGAAGGTGCCTGATGTCGTGAACAAGACCGAGGCACAAGCCAAGGCCGACCTGGGCAACGCCGGTTTCAACGTGGTGGTCATCACTCAGGAGGACGGCAGTGTCGATGCAGGAACGGTGCTCGCTCAAAGTCCTTCGGCGGGGACGCTGCTCGGCGCCGGCAAGACGGTGACCATCACCGTTTCCACCGAGCCCCCGCCGCCCACGAGTCCTCCTCCTTCGCAGAGCGCCAGCCCAACGGTGTCACCCAGCGGCGACGGCTGACCGCTCGACGACGGGTGTCAGGCCCGTCGAGCGTTCGACCGCTTCGGGATCCCCGCAGGCCACCAGCCAGTTGGCCAACAACCGATGACCGCCCTCGGTCAGCACCGACTCGGGGTGGAACTGCACGCCCTCGACGGGCAGGTTGCGGTGTCGTAGACCCATGATCACACCGGAGGACGTACGCCCGGTCACCTCGAGCTCCTCCGGGACGCTCGACGGCTCGACCGCGAGGGAGTGGTAACGCGTGGCCGTGAACGGATCGGGCAGGCCGGCCAGCACGCCGGCCTCCTGATGATGGACTTCGCTCGTCTTGCCGTGCAGCAGCTCCGGGGCGCGGCTCACGCGTGCGCCGAACGCCACGGCGATGGCCTGGTGCCCCAGACAGACCCCGAGAATCGGTACCCGGCCTGCGGCTGCGTGCACCATGGCCACGCACACCCCCGCAGCTTCCGGGACTCCGGGTCCAGGGGAGAGCAGGACTCCGTCATAGTCGAGAGCTGCTTCAGGCTCGACATCGTCGTTGCGGAGGACGACGGGTTCGGCGCCGAGCTGAGCGAGGTACTGGACCAGGTTGAACACGAAGCTGTCGTAGTTGTCGACGACGAGAATCCTTGGCACGACGTCGCCTCCTCGGTCAGGTCGGTGCGCTAACCCCGGAGTCTTCCACGGTCACGTCGGTGAAGGGGAGCCGAGGTTCCGCCCACGGAAAGACGACGGTGAACAACAGCAGCACCACCGCGGCCAGCAGCACGAGGCACTGCAGCACCTTGACCGGCCACGGGCCGGGCAACCTTCTCCACAGGGCGGAGTACACGCGGCTCAGCCCTTGATCAAGAGCTCGGGCGGCGGGCCCTTGGCCGAGGGGACGGTGTCGGTCAACACGCCGTAGGTGATCCAGCGCTCGTACGACGCCCAGCGCGGGTTGCAGGTCGTCAGGGTGATCAGCGACTCCGTCGGAGCCACCCCCGGCCTTTTCGGCACCGGCAAGATCACGTCCACCTCGGTCGGCTGGACGATCTCGGTGTTGCGGATCGTGTAGACGTACCACGTCTTCTGGGTTTGGACGTAGACCTTGTCGCCGGGGCGGACCGCGGGAAGGTCGCGGAACGGCTCGCCGTTGGTCGCGCGGTGACCGGCCACGGCGAAGTTGCCCACCTGTCCCGGCAACTGCGAGGCGGGGTAGTGACCGATGGTTCCGCGCAGGTCGTCCAGCGTCACGCCTTCCACGACGGCCTTGGCCCACGACTTCCCCAGGCGGGGAATGTAGAGGACTGCGAACGCATCTCCGGGAGAGACGGCTGGGGTCGCCAGCTTTCCGTGGCTTGGCTTCGGGGTCGACGTCTCGATGGGTGGCCGACTCCACTGCTCTTCCAGGGAGGTTCTCGCGTCCGACTCGATGGCGTGCGCCGACACGTTGGTCCACACCAGTTGATAGACGCAGAACAGCAGAACCACGAAGCCGAGGGTGATCAGCAACTCCCCCGTGCCGCGGATCGCCGAACGCGGGCCGTTCATGCGGCCAGCCCGGTCACGAGGCGACTCGCGCGAAGGTCATCCCCGACAACGGCGCGGCCGGCAGCGTGACGCGGTCGAGCGGCTTCTCGGCGTATCCCAGACCAGCGATGTCGACGTAGTCGCGGAAGAGCACCACGTTGGGTTCGTTCGCGAGAGCGGCACCGAGCCGCCTTGGATCGCCCACCGCCGTGATGACATAGGGCGGGGAGTAGACCCGCCCACCGAGAATCAAGGTGTTGCCGACGCAGCGCACGGCGTCGGTGCTGAGCAGACGCTGGTCCATGACCTGAATGCCCTCAGCTCCGCCACGCCACATCGCGTTGACGACTCCCTGAACGTCTTGCTGATGAACGACGAAATCGTCCGGGCCCAGCCCCGCCGGTCGAGCCTGGCGATCGGTCGGCGCATCGTCGAGGCTCACGCGAAGACCCGGGCCGGTGAGCTCGGCCGCGCCGGCCGCGGCCTCGAGGCTGTGCACCTGATCGACAAGCTGGGGATCGAGGGCCTGCTGCGACTGCGTCGCATGCGCCAGGTCCGCCCTGAGCCGGTCGACCTGTTCCTGGGTGGCGTCACCGCGCTGCTCAGCTGCCCGGATCAGGGAAGGCAGATCTGGGCGCGTCCCAGCCCTGAGGTCGGTGCCCCTCGCCGTAGCGGAACTCGCGACGATGAGCAGCCCGGCGGCCGCTGCCGTCGCGAGCACACCGACCTGCCACCCAGGCATCGAACGTCGCACCGCGTGGCCTCCCTCGTGTTGTCCCAAGGCGACCGTCGCAGAGTCCACTCCGAACTGTGTTCGCCCCGACCCGCCTTCGTCGCCTACGCTAACTGACGTCCCGGGGAGTGCCCGGGGTTCCGTGGAGGAGTCAGCGCCGTGCCGAAGTCTCGGGTCCGCCGCAAGCAGGCATACGTCCCACCGCCGCAGCCGCACGCCATGGTGGCGCCCAAGGAGCGGCGCTGGATTGCGCCGCTGATGGTGACGCTGTTCATCATCGGCCTGGCCTACCTGGTGCTTTGGTACCTCGCCGGAAACGACATACCCGTCATGAAGGACCTCAGCTCCCTGGTCAACGTAGGGATCGGCTTCGGGCTGATCCTGGCCGGGTTCGTCTGCGCGACCCAGTGGCGCTGACCAGCTGACTTACACGGCTGTGATTCGTTCCACAGGGGTTGTCCCCAATGTGGACGACCCGCCCCGGTAGCGTTCGCGAGGGCCGGGGGATTGCGTGGCCCGGGGCTGGCTAGAGGCGCTCGAGGATGGTGGCGTTGGCCATCCCGCCGCCCTCACACATCGTCTGAAGGCCGTACGCCGTCCCGCTGTTCGCGAGGTGATGCACCAGGGTGGTCATCAGCCGGGCACCCGACCCGCCCAGCGGGTGGCCCAACGCGATCGCCCCGCCGTGCACGTTCATGGTCTTGGGGTCGGCACCGGTCTCAGCCAGCCAGGCGAGCGGCACCGGGGCGAAGGCCTCGTTGACCTCGAAGGCCCCGATGTCGTCCAGCGTCAGCCCGGAACGCTCGATGGCTTTCGCGGTCGCGGGGATCGGGGCCGTGAGCATCATGACCGGGTCGTCGCCGGCGACCACAGCCGTGTGGATCCGAGCCAACGGACGCAAGCCCAGCGCCACTGCTTTCTCGCTGGTCATCATCAGCAGGCCCGCGGCTCCATCGGATATCTGTGACGACGAGGCCGCTGTCACCAGCCCGCCGTCCTTGAACGGTGTCTTGAGTCCCGCCAGACCCTCGAGTGTGCCGCCCCGCCGGATCCCCTCATCGACGGCTACGACCGCACCCTCGGGCGTCGTCACGGGGATGAGCTGGCTCTCGAACGCCCCCGAGTCCGTGGCCGCCGCCGCCCGGTCGTGGGACTCCAGGGCGAAGGTGTCCAGCTGCTCGCGCGTCTGCCCCCACTTCTGCGCGATGAGTTCCGCTCCGACGCCCTGGTTGAAGGTCGGCGTGCCGGCCTGCTCGAGCGCGGCGGCGTAGCGCGCCAGAACCCGCGGACCGAACGGCATCCCGCCAGTCGCCGACGATCCCAGAGCGACTCGTGACATGGACTCGACGCCGCCCGCGACGACCACGTCGTACTGGCCGCTGATCAGACCCGCGGCAGCAAAGTGCACGGACTGCTGCGAGGAGCCGCACTGCCGATCGATGGTCGTGCCGGGCACGGTCTCCGGCCAGCCAGCTGCGAGTACGGCGTTGCGCCCGACGTTGAAGGTCTGCTCGCCGACCTGGGAGACGCACCCCCAGATCACGTCATCCACGAGCGCGGGGTCGAGGCCGGTGCGATCGATGATCGACTCGAGCACCAGAGCCGACAGGTCCACCGGATGGATCCCCGACAGGCCGCCTCCCCGTCGACCGACAGGGGTGCGTACAGCCTCGACGATAACGGCGTCTCTCACGACGGACTCCATGAATGCGCGAACAGTCTGCGACGTACGAGCAATGCACTCGACTGTTCGATCCTACGTCGGAACCGTGACTAGTCGGATGCCTGGAACTGGGAGATGTATGGGGTGTAGAGGGGGTCGTTCTGCAGACTCTGGGTTCGAACACCCACAAGGAACACGCAAGCGATCAGCACGGTGATGCTTCCGACGACAGCGACCACGTTGCGGATCCGAGCCGGGGGAAAGGCGAAGATCACCCCCAAGACCAACCCAGCGACCAGCCCGCCCATGTGCGCTCGCCAGTCGATGGAGCCGGGGAACACGAAGGGCAATGCCAGGTTGATGGCGATCAGGGCGAGCAGGCCACGAACGTCGTAGTGCATCCGGTGGGCGACGACGAGGAATGCCCCGAAGACTCCGAAGATCGCGCCGGACGCCCCGACCGACGGCTGGAGAGGACTGTTGAACAGATAGGACGAGACCCCCCCGGCGAACCCTGCCAACACGTAGAGCGCCGCGAAGCGCAGGTGGCCGAGCCAGCGCTCCAGGGTTGGTCCGACGATCCACAGGGCGTACATGTTCAACAAGATGTGGAAGATCCCCGCGTGCACGAGCATGACCGTGAGCAGGCGGTAGTACTCCCCTGCTGCAACCTCGACGCCGAGCAGTTCCAGGGCACGCGTGACCGAGCCGTTGACGCCGCCGGAGAGGAGTTGGAGCACGAAGACTCCCGCCGTGACCGCCACGATCACCCGGGTGACGAGCCCGTCCCTCGCTGCGATCCGACCGCCGACGACCGTACGTGCTTCGCGCACGCTGGCGGCGCCCTCGCGCACGCACTCCGGGCACTGGAACCCCACCGACGCCGACGTCATGCAGTCCGGGCAGATCGGTCGGTCGCAACGCGTGCAACGGATATAGGTCTCGCGGTCGGTGTGCCGATAGCACACCGGCGGGGCGTCTATCCCAGGCTCGTCGGTCATCCCTCGTCCGTCATCCCTCGTCCGTCGCCGTCGCGTTCGGGGTAAACAGGTTCAGGACTCCCTGCGCTCGATCGTCACCGACTCGATGACCACATCCACCTGCGGACGGTCTTGAGCCGCCGTGGCCACCCCTGCAATCGCGTCGACGACCGCTCGACCTGACGCATCGGTGACCTCACCGAAGATCGTGTGCTTGTGGGTCAGCCATGGAGTGGCGGCCACGGTGACGAAGAACTGCGAGCCGTTGGTGTTCGCTCCTGAGTTCGCCATCGCCAGGAGGTATGGACGGTCGAAGACCAGCTCGGGGTGAAGCTCGTCCGCGAACTTGTAGCCGGGACCTCCCGTGCCGGTGCCCAACGGGTCACCGCCTTGGATCATGAAGTTCGGGATCACTCGGTGGAAGATCGTTCCGTCGTAGAGATTGTCCGTGCTGGGCTGCCCGGTGCGAGGGTCAATCCACTCCCGCTCCCCCTCGGCGAGCTCGACAAAGTTGGCGACGGTCTTCGGAGCATGGTTGGGCAGCAGCTCGATCTCGATGTCGCCGTGGTTGGTGTGCAGCGTGGTGAACAGGCGCTCGGCCACAGTGGCTCGCTTCCCGGGAGTCGGATTCAGCTAGTGGAACGGACGTGGAGACGAGGGGAATCGAACCCCTAACCCCCGCCTTGCAAAGGCGGTGCTCTGCCAATTGAGCTACGTCCCCGGCGGGTCAAGGGTAGCCCGGTCCGGGACACGATCCGAAACGCGGAGTTCGAACGCCGTACGCCTGAGACAGTGTCCTCCATGTCCCCCCCGCCGGTCATCGAGGTCACCGCTGCCCGCAAGACCTACACCCGGTTCCGTCGACCGCCAGAGAAGGCGCTCGATGACCTCGATCTCGTGGTCGAAGCCGGTGGCGTACACGGCTTCCTCGGTCCCAACGGCTCCGGCAAGACAACGACGATTCGCGTGCTGCTCGGACTCGTCGGCTCCGATGGGGGCGATCTGCGGATGTTCGGCCGACCGGTACCGGCCTCGCTGCCTGAGGTGATCCCACACGTCGGAGCCCTCGTCGAAACTCCGTTGTTCTTCCCGAACTTCTCCGGACGACTGAACCTTCAGCTGCTCGCCGACGTCGCAGGTGCGTCCCCTGCTCGGGTCGAAGAGTGCCTGGAGATCGTGGACCTCCGTGATCGAGCAGTGGATCGCTTCAAGGGATATTCCTTGGGCATGAAACAGCGGTTGGGGATCGCCGCCGCGCTACTGAAGAATCCGCGTCTGCTCATCCTCGACGAGCCCAGCAACGGCCTCGATCCTGCTGGGATCCGCGACGTGCGCGAGCTCTTGCGCAGACTCGGCACCGATGGACGCACCACCGTGTTCTTGTCCAGCCACCTCCTCGGAGAGGTGCAACAGGTTTGCGACCACGTGACAATCCTGGCGCGTGGGCGTCGAGTTGCGCACGGACGGGTCAGTGAGGTCCTGGCCACAGCGACGAGCTCGGACGTGCGGCTGCAGGTCGCCGACCCGATGGGCGCTCATGCGGTGCTCGAACGGGCCGGCTTCCGGCTGTCCTCCACGGGGGACGCATGGATCGTGCACGACGTACCCGATCCGTCCACCATCACCCGGACCCTCGCCGATGCCGGGCACTATCTCAGCGAGCTCACGCCTGTGGCGGCCGACCTGGAGAGTGTGTTCCTCCAACTCACGGGTCAACTGCCTGGCGACGACCCAGCCGTGTCCCCGACCGGCGCCGAGGATGGTGCCCAGTGAGCGCAACCGGCGCTGCGCTGCTCCAACCACTCGAACAGGGGGCGGGTGGCAGCCTCGCACGAAGCGAAGCCAGGCGCTTCGTGCACCGGCGGTTCATCCGACTACTGGTTGCCCTGACCTTCGTTGGGTTCTTGGCAGGCGTGTCGATCGCGTGGGTGCAGCACGCGCGGACCACTCCAGCTCTGCTCGCTCAGGCTCAAGAACGCATTCAGGATGACGTCGACCAGCAAAACATGTATCGCTCCGAATGCCTCGCGGGGGAGATCCCCCCAGGCATGAGCGGCGACGAGTTCTGCGGTCCGGAGGTCACCAAGGAGAACTTCGGCGGTGATGACTCGCTGACCTACTACCTCCCCAAGCAACCCTTCCTGGCCGACCCCGGCATCCCCGACGCCGCCACCGGGATCGGGTTTGCCGTCGCCGCCATGATGTTCCTCCTCGGCGCCACCTGGATCGGCGCCGAGTGGTCGACCCGCTCGCTGATGGCGCTGCTGTTCTGGGAACCGCGGCGGCTGAAGGTCGCGGCCGTGAAGCTGGCGGTGCTGATCGGTGCTGCTGTGGTGATCGCCCTGGTGATCCAGGAGCTGTGGCTGGGGGCTGGCTTCGCGCTAGCCGCCGCGAAGGGAACGACGGCGGTCTCCCCCCACTTCTGGAGCGACGTGGCCGGTTTGCAGGCCAGGGCAGCACTGCTGGCGGCGCTGTCGGGTCTGGGGGGCTTCGCGCTGGCCAACCTGCTGCGCAACACCGGCGCAGCGCTCGGGATCGGGTTCGTCTACTTCGCCATCCTGGAGACGGCGATCCGGGTGCTCAAACCTGCCTGGCAGCAATTGCTGATCACCGACAACACCCTCGCCTTGATCAACCGCGGCGGCTGGCGGATCTACATCTACGACCAGGGTTCGCCCTTCGACGGCGGCAACGAGCGGGAGATCCTGCTCTCCAACGGCCACGGCGCCGTGGTGTTGTCGGTAGCCGTCGGTGTGGTGCTGATCGCCGGGATCTGGTCATTCAAACGGCGCGACCTGACCTGAGGGCTCAGCGCAGGTCGAGGGATTCGTCGGTGGTGGCCTCGGTCCACAGGTCCTGCTCGGCCTGATCGGACTTGAACTTCTTGAAAACCACAGCTCCGATGGCGGCTGCAGCGGCGGTGATCACGAGGAGCTTCTTCACGGTCCTACCCTTCGTCGGGTCGTGCTCTGTGCGAGACGTGCAGAGACGTGCAGAGACGTGCAGACGGTGCTGGAACGAGCTGAGACGAGCATGGCGTGGGCCTAGGAGGACTTGAACCTCCGACCTCTTCCTTATCAGGGAAGCGCTCTAACCGTCTGAGCTATAGGCCCGCACGAGCCGTCGCAGCGTACCCGACCGTTCGAGCGCCTCACAAAGCCGTTCCACCCGGGTCAGGCCTCTTCGGAAAGGGTGACTTCGAGGCCGCCCACCAGTCCGGAGGTGAGGTTGTAGAGGAATGCGCACAAGGTCGCCAGGGCAGTGATCAGCACGACCTGGATCACCGCCAGCATCAAGGCGACGCCCATCACGCGACGCAGCGACAGAATCTGCACCACGGAGACGGATGACCCCGAACCAGTGATGTCGCCGACCGTACGGTCGACCGATACGAACACTCCTCCACCGGCGAGCAGCTGCCACAGCAACCAGACGGCCACGATCAGGACGATCCCGCCGGCCAGCGACAGCACGAAGCTGATCTTCATCACCGACCAGGGATCGACTTGACTGACGCTCAGCCGAGCCTTGCGCACGGCCCCGACACCGGCGTGCGGGACGGCGGTGACCATCGCCCCAGTCGGTGGGGCGGCGTCCTTCGGGAAGTCGGGTCCGTCAGTGCTGAGCGGGCCAGTCGGCAACTCGTCTGCCCACGACGGGTGAGGTGGGGCGCCCGACGGTTTGGTGTCCGTCGGTGAGCGCCCGGGGGTGCGCCGCTCTGCGGGAGTCGCCGGAGGAGGGTTGGTCACCCGCGGGGTCGAGCCCGTGGTGGCCGCCGGCCCTGACCGGCTGGTCGAGGCGGGTCGACCGACCCCGTGACCGGTCGATCGCCCGCCGGTCGACGGGCGTGATCCGGAGGGATCCCCGCTCACACGTCCTCCTCGTCGACCCCATCTGCCACAACCGTTGACTCCCCAGCATCCTCCGCCCTCAGCGGATCCCGCGCATCCGCGGGCTCGGGCGCGTCGCGCGTACCGAAGTCTGTCGTCTCGGAAGAGGCCTGCGAGTCCTCGTGCTGGGACTCCAGCGCTTCGTCGTCCGGCTCGTCGTCGGCCTCGGCTGCCCGGGCCACCCCAACGACCGAATCACCTTCGGCCAGGGCCATCAGGCGTACGCCCATCGTGTCGCGTGCCCGACGCTGCAGCGCCTCCTCAGAGACCTTGGTGCGGATGACGCCGCCGCCTTCGGTGATCGCCAGGACCTGATCGCCCTCGTCGACGACCATCGCTCCGACGAGCGAGCCGCGGTGCTCGGGCAGCTTCATCGCGATCATGCCGAGTCCACCTCGACCCTTCGGCGTCCACTCGGTCAGGGCCGTGCGCTTCCAGAACCCACCGTCGGTGAACGTCACCAGGTCGGCCCCGTCGCGGACCACGTCCAAGGCAAGCAGCTGGTCGTCGCCGCGGAACCGCATGCCGATGACGCCGGACGTTGCGCGCCCCATGGGCCGCAGCTGCTCATCTGTGGCATGGAACCGGACCGACTGCCCCTTGTGGGACACCAGGATGAGGTCATCCGTCTCGTCAACGAGTCGGGCGGCGATCAGTTCGTCGTCCGCACGCAGGTTGACCGCGATCAGACCCCCGGTGCGTGGGGAGTCGTAGTCGCCGAGGCGCGTCTTCTTGACCAGACCGAGGCGAGTGGCAAGCACCAGGTAGGGCGCGACGCCGTAGTCGCGTAGGTCCAGCACCTGCGCAATCTTTTCCTCGGGCTGGAAGGCCAGCAGGTTGGCGACATGCTGCCCCCGTGCGTCTCGGGCGGACTCGGGGAGCTCATAGGCCTTGGCTCGATAGACGCGACCCTTGTTTGTGAAGAACAGGATCCAGTCGTGCGTCGTTGTCACGAAGAAGTGGTCCACGACATCGTCGGTCTTCAACGCCGCGCCGCGCACACCCTTCCCTCCACGCTTTTGCGATCGATAGAGGTCGACCTTGGTGCGCTTCACGTAGCCACCGCGGGTGATGGTGACCACAACGTCTTCCTCGGCGATGAGGTCCTCCATCGACATCTCGCCCTCGGCTGCGACAATGCGGGTCTTGCGGTCGTCGCCGTACTTCTCCACGATCTCGGCGAGCTCTTCACCCACGATCCTGCGCTGGCGCGCCTCGTCGGAGAGGATGTCGTTGTAGTCGGCAATCTTGGCCATCAGCTCGTCATGTTCGGACTGAAGCTCTTGGCGCTCGAGCGCAGCAAGCTTGCGCAGCTGCATATCGAGGATCGCGCGGGCCTGCAGTTCGTCGATCGCCAGAAGAGCCATCAACCCCACGGACGCGGCGGAAGCCGACTCGCTCCCGCGGATCAAGGCGATGACTTCCTCGATCCGGTCCATCGCCCGCAGGAGACCGGTCAGGATGTGGGCGCGCTCCTCGGCCTTGCGCAACCGGTAGCGGGTGCGGCGCTGGACGACCTCGATCTGATGAGCGATCCAGTGCACGAGGAACTCATGGATCTTCAGCGTCCGCGGCACGCCGTCGACAAGCGCCAACATGTTGGCGCTGAAGTTGTCCTGCAGCTGCGTGTGCTTGTAGAGGTTGTTCAGCACGACCTTGGCCACCGCATCGCGCTTGAGCACGATGACCAGCCGTTGGCCGGTGCGACTCGATGAGTCGTCGCGGATGTCGGCGATGCCGCCGACCTTTCCGTCATTGACCAGATCGGCGATCTTCAGCGCGAGGTTGTCGGGGTTGACCTGGTACGGCAGCTCGGTCACCACCAGGCAGGCACGACCCTGGATCTCCTCGACCTCGACGACGGCGCGCATGGTGATCGAGCCGCGGCCGGTCCGGTAGGCGTTGTCGATGCCTCGGTGGCCGACGATCAGCGCGCCGGTCGGCAGGTCTGGGCCCTTGATGCGCTCAACGAGCGCCTCGAGCAGCTCTTCGGCAGTGGCGTCTGGGTTGTCGAGCGACCACTGGACACCTGCGGCCACCTCGCGCAGGTTGTGCGGCGGGATGTTGGTGGCCATACCTACCGCGATACCCGCGCTGCCGTTGACCAGCAGGTTGGGGAACCGGGCGGGAAGGATGAGAGGTTCCTGCGTCTTGCCGTCGTAGTTGGCCTGGAAGTCGACGGTCTCCTCGTCGATGTCACGGACCATCTCCATGGCGAGCGGAGCCATCCGGCACTCGGTGTATCTCATCGCGGCCGCGGGGTCATTGCCCGGCGAACCGAAGTTGCCTTGGCCCTGCACCAAGGGGTAGCGCAGCGTCCACGGTTGGGTCAGGCGGACCAGGGTGTCGTAGATCGAGGTGTCGCCGTGCGGGTGGTACTGCCCCATGACGTCGCCCACGACACGGCTGCACTTGTTGAATCCGCGGTCGGGCCGGTAGCCACCGTCGTACATCGCGTAGAGGACGCGTCGGTGGACCGGCTTCAGCCCGTCACGCACCTCGGGCAAGGCGCGTCCGACGATCACGCTCATCGCGTAGTCGAGGTAGCTGCGGCTCATCTCCGACTGGAGCTCGACCGGCTCGATCCGGCCGCCGGGGCCAGGGTCGTCGAGGTCTGTGCTGCCTGGAAGGTCGGTCACGAGAGGCCTTTCGTGGTACGGCTGGCGAGAGCTGGACGTCGGGGCACGAAGCTGTGCCCCCTAGATGCCTTGGTCAGATGTCGAGGAACCGAACATCGCGGGCGTTGCGCTGGATGAACTTGCGGCGTTCCTCGACGTCCTCGCCCATGAGCGTGGTGAACAGCGCATCGGCTTGGGCCGCGTCGTCGAGCGTGACCTGGAGCAGGATCCGGTGGGCCGGGTCCATCGTGGTCTCCCACAGCTCGTCGGCGTTCATCTCACCGAGGCCCTTGTAGCGCTGGACAGGATTTTCCTTGGGCAGCTTGCGGCCCGCCTCGAGCCCTGCAGTCGTCAGCGCGTCTCGCTCTCGATCGCTGTAGACGAACTCGTGCTCGGCGTTGGACCAGCGCAGACGGTAGAGGGGAGGCTGGGCGAGGTAGACGTGGCCGACCTCGACGAGGGGACGCATGAACCGGAACAGGAAGGTCAGCAGCAGAGTCCGGATGTGCTGGCCGTCCACATCCGCGTCGGCCATCAGGACGATCTTGTGGTAGCGCAGCTTGTCGAGGTCGAAGTCGTCATGGATGCCGGTGCCCAGGGCGGAGATCAACGCTTGGACTTCGTTGTTGGCGAGCACCTTGTCGATGCGGGCCTTCTCGACGTTGAGGATCTTCCCGCGGATCGGGAGGATCGCCTGGGTGCGTGGGTCGCGACCACCCTTCGCCGACCCCCCGGCCGAGTCACCCTCGACGATGAAGACCTCGCATTCCTCGGGATTGGTCGACTGGCAGTCCGACAACTTGCCAGGAAGCCCGCCCCCTCCGAGCAACCCTTTTCGGTTGCGGGCCAGGTCGCGCGCCTTGCGGGCCGCGATCCGCGCGGAGGCGGCGGCCGAGGACTTACGGGCGATCTCCTTCCCCTCCGCGGGATTGGCCTCGAACCAGCCGCCCAGCTGGTCGAACGCGGTCTTCTGCACGAAGGTCTTCGCCTCGGTGTTGCCGAGCTTGGTCTTGGTCTGACCCTCGAACTGCGGCTCCCCGAGCTTGATGCTCACGATCGCCGTGAGCCCCTCGCGGATGTCTTCACCTGTGAGATTGGCGTCCTTCTCCTTGAGAATCCCCCAGTCACGCGCGAACTTGTTGACCAACGTGGTGAGAGCGGCCCGGAATCCCTCTTCGTGCGTGCCCCCCTCGTGGGTGCTGATCGTGTTGGCAAAGGTGTAGACCGACTCCGAGAACGAGGTGTTCCACTGCATGGCCACCTCGAGGCCCATCGGGACGCCGCCATCCGCCGGCGGTTCCGCCTGCGCCTCGAAGGAGATGATCGAGCGGTGTGCTTCACCCTTGCGGCCATTGAGGTGTTTCACGAAGTCGATGAGGCCCTCTTCGTAGCGGTAGGTGACCTCGCGCACCCGGGGAGCGGCCAGCACGGTTTGCTCCGCATCGCGTGCGCCCGCCGTCGCCGGGTCGCTGGCAACGGAGTCGTCTGCGACATCGGCGTCGACATCGCTGGTGTCGACGTGTTCTGGGCGTTCGTCTCGCAGGGACAGGCGCAGTCCCTTGTTGAGGAAGGCGTACTCCTGGAATCGCCGCGACAGCGTCTCGAAGTCGTATTCCGTGGTCTCGAAGATGTCAGCGTCGGCCCAGAACGTCACCGTCGTGCCGGTGTCTTCGACGGGCTCGCCCTTGGCCAGGGGCGCGACCGGCCTGGACCGGTCGTAGGCCTGGGTCCACACGAACCCGTCGCGGTGAACTTCGACCTCGAGGCGACGGGACAACGCGTTGACGACCGAAACACCGACGCCGTGCAGGCCGCCGGACACGGAGTATCCGCCGCCGCCGAACTTGCCACCGGCGTGCAGCACCGTGAGCACGACCTCGACTGCGGGGCGGCCCTCGCCCTCGACCTCGTCGACCGGGATGCCGCGACCGTTGTCGCAGACCCGCACCCCGCCGTCGGACAAGATCGTGACGTCGATGGTGTCGCAGCGGCCGGCCAGGGCCTCGTCGACCGCGTTGTCGACGACCTCGGTCACGAGGTGGTGCAGGCCGCGTTCGCCCGTTGACCCGATGTACATCCCGGGCCGTTTGCGTACGGCCTCCAGCCCCTCGAGCACCTGGATGGACGAGGCGTCGTAGTTGACCTCGACCTCAGGCAGGTCCGCCTCCGGAGAAGGGACGCCGGAGGCGTCGACTTCCTCGGTCAGGACCGTGGCGGGCTGCTCGGAGGCGGTGGTCACGTGGCTCCTTGGGCTGAGCGTGCGGCGGGCCGCCTGTGAGGCGGCCCGTGGAGTCCCCAGTCTAGCGGCTGGCGCCCCCGACAGATGCCTCCCACACGCCCCTGGGGACAGTTGGGCGCCCGAACGGGGGGGATCCCATGTCCCCCTACGCAGGAACCCTCGCTCAGCGGCTCTCCTGCGCTCTCCTCCGCTCGGCTCGGGTCAGCCGTAGGTGTCTCGCGGCCCCCGGCCGCGCACGGTGCGAGGGCCGCGCACCCACGACGGAGCACCCGGGCCGCGGACGTCGACCCTGGTCACCGTGCCGGGTCCGAGCTCCTCACCCAGGCGGCGCAGCAGCTGTGGGGCCAGCAAGCGGACCTGGGTCGCCCAGGCCGTCGAGTCGGCCCGCACCGTGAGCACCCCGTCCGACCAGCCTTCGGGCTCGCAATGCGCGCCGACGTCATCCCCCACGATCTCGACCCACCGGCCCATGACACCGCCTACGGCAACGTCATCCTCCCAGCCGTGCTCGGCCACGAGCCGACGTACGGTCGTACCCAACGGTTGGGGGTCTCGGTCGTCAGGGTGAGCTCCGGACCGCGTCTCGACCCGGCGTCGGCGGCGAGAAGTCGACGTCTGACCCGCTCCGCTCGTCCGCGCATCGGCCTTCGCCTGCGCCAGCAGGGCGCGCGCCAGATCGACGCCTGCAGGGGCGGCGGCACCCTCCGCCTCTTCATCAACAGCATCAGCGCCATCAACGGCGGGACCAACCCCATCGTCAGGCGGCACGACTCACCACGCCTGAGCTCACGTCGTAGCGCAGACCAGCGAGCGCCGCCGGGACGTCGGCCGGCACGGCGGCCGTGATGAGGACCTGCTCCGCCGGGGCAACGAGCTCAGCCAGGCGCGTGCGACGCGCCACGTCGAGCTCTGCGAACACGTCGTCGAGGATGAGCACGGGCTCCCCCCCGTCGGCAGTCAGCAGGTCGTAGGAAGCAAGGCGCAGAGCGAGCGCGTAGGACCAAGACTCCCCGTGCGAGGCAAACCCCTTGGCGGGTGACGGCCCCAGATCGAGGCGGAGGTCGTCTCGGTGCGGACCTACTAGGGACACACCGCGATCGAGCTCCGCCTTGCGGTTGGTGCCCATGGCTGCCAGCAACGCGTTGGCCAGGGCTTCACGGTCGTTCGAAAGCGTGGCGTCCGGTCCGAGCGACGACTGGTAGGTCAGCTGGGTCCGGTCTGTGAGCTTCGTCGAATCCGTTGACCCGGCCACTCGGTCGTAGGCCGATTCGACAAGAGGTGCGAGATCGGCGATCAGGCCAATCCTGGCAGCCAGAAGCTCGCCCCCGACGGTCGCCAGATGGGAGTCCCAGACATCCAACGTCGACAGATCCGGTTGCGCTCGGGCCCGGGTCGCAACACCTGCCGATTTGAGCAAGGCGTTGCGCTGCTTGAGGATGCGGTCGTAGTCCGCCCTCGTCGCCGCGAGCCTCGGCGAACGCAGAACCGCGAGATCGTCGAGGAAACGGCGTCGCTCACCAGGATCACCCTTGACGAGAGCGAGATCTTCCGGTGCGAACAGCACCGTACGCAGCACGCCGACGATCTCTCTCGGGCGAGGAACCGGTGAGCGGTTCAGCCGCGCCCGGTTAGCCCGACCCGGATTGATCTCGACCTCGATCAGGGTGCTGCGATCGTCCCGGACTACCGATGCGCGCAGCACCGCCCGCTCGGCCCCGATGCGGACCAACGGGGCATCCTGCGCCACCCGATGGCTGGACAAGGTGGCCGCATAGCCAACCGCCTCGACGATGTTGGTCTTTCCTTGGCCGTTTGGCCCCACGAATGCCGTGATCCCGGGGCCGAGCGGGAGCTCGACCTCGGAGTAGGACCGGAAGTCGGTGAGTGAGAGGTGCGCGACGTGCAAAGGTCAACCCGACAAGCGGACGGGCATGATCAGGTAGCGGTAGGCGGCCTCGTCAGCACTGTCAGGTCGGCGGCCGGTGAGCACAGCGGGCTTGGTAGATGTGGTGAACGACAAGACGGCTACCGGGGCGTCGATGGCGCCAAGACCGTCGAGCAGGAAGTGCGGGTTGAACGCAATCGTGATGTCGTCGCCGGTCAGCTCGGCCTCGAGGGTCTCACTGGCCTGGGCATCATCGCCGGCTCCGGCGTCCAGCTGCAGCTCGCCGCTGGTGAAGGCCAGCCGAACAGGTGTGTTGCGTTCCGCCACGAGCGAGACCCGCTTGACCGCCTCGACGAACGCGGCCGTGTCGAGCGCGGCCACCGACAGGGACTCCGCGGGAAGCAGGCTGCGATATTTGGGAAACTCACCGTCGAGCAGTCGCGTGGTCGTGCGGCGCCCGGAGCCTTCTATGCCGAGCAAACCCTCCCCGACGCCACCGGAGGCCAACGCCAGAGCGACATCCTCACCGGTGCCGAGGGTCTTGGCAGTGTCGGCCAACGTCCGCGCCGGGACGAGCGCCACCGCCTCAGCTCCGGAAGCATCCGGTTGCCAGGCGATCTCGCGAACGGCGAGCCGGTAACGGTCGGTGGCCGCCAGGGTGAGGGTCTCCCCGTCGATCTCCATTCGAATCCCGGTGAGCACAGGGAGAGTGTCGTCACGCCCGGCTGCGACCGCGACCTGCGCCACAGCCGCGGCGAAGGCTGCACCCGGGAGCGAACCGGTTTGGGCCGGCATCTCGGGCAGCGAGGGGTATTCCTCGACCGGCAGTGTCGGGAGCGAGAACGTCGCTGACCCGCACACCAGCTGAACCTTGGATCCCTCGGTCGACACCGTGACCGGTCGATCGGGCAGGGAGCGGGTGATCTCGGCGAGCAATCGTCCAGAGACCAAGGCGGTGCCCGGCTCCTCGACGACCGCGTCGACGGCCACGCGGCCACTGACCTCGTAGTCGAAGGACGACAACGTCACGTGTTCGCCCGCCGCTTCCACCAGCAATCCGGCCAGCACGGGAACCGGGGGTCGAGCCGGCAGGCTGCGCGCCGTCCAGGTCACCGCCTCCGCCAGGGTGTCTCGTTCGACCCGGATGCGCACCTGTCGTCCTCTCGTCCTGCCGGCTTCGGGAGAAGCCTGTCGTGTTGAAGTCTTCACGTGATGAAGCCTGGTCGGAGCCTATGTGGTCTGGCCCCCAGCGATGGTGATGAGGGCTCCACCACGCGCTCGCAGTCTGGACGCGATCCCCGCTGAGCCGCCTTGGTCCCCAGATTCCAGTGGTCAGAAGTTGGGGTTGGAGTCCACCAGTAGAGATCTGCCGTTGTCGTCATCGGGGCTGTGGTTTCTGTGGACGACGTGCGAAAGCCCAGGTGAGGGCGGGTTTCTTCGCTGGCGCCTGCTGTGGACGGGATCTGGACAAGCCGGTGCACGGTGCGGTCCAGACAGGCCCGGTGGCATGAATCTTCGAGGGTTAGCACCCGCTGGGGATATCAGGCGGGGTTGTCCCCAGGTTTGTCCCCATCGTGTGCGGTGTACGACACCGCGGAGTCGTGGAGAAGGACTGTTGCTGCCATCTGTGGTTGGTCCGTTGTTCACCACCGATGCGTGAAGCGTGGTCATCCCCGCGCCTGTGACTTGATCCGGTTGGTGAGCTCGGTGACCTGGTTGTAGACGCTGCGACGCTCGGCCATCAGCGTGCGGATCTTGCGGTCGGCGTGCATCACGGTCGTATGGTCGCGGCCACCGAACTGCTGCCCGATCTTGGGCAGCGACATGTCGGTGAGCTCGCGGCACAGGTACATCGCGATCTGGCGCGCCGTGACAAGCACCCGAGATCGAGAGGAGCCGCAGAGGTCCTCCATGCTGAGCCCGAAGTAGGCAGCTGTCTGAGCCATGATCGTGGCCGAGGTGATCTCGGGGCCGGCGGTGTCGGTGATCAGGTCCTTGAGAACGACCTCGGCCAGGGCCAGGTCGACCGGTTGCCGGTTGAGGCTGGCGAAAGCAGTCACCCGGATGAGGGCGCCCTCGAGCTCGCGGATGTTCGTCGCGATCTTGCTCGCGATGTACTCCAGCACCTCCGGTGGCGCGGACAGCCGTTCCTGGGCCGCCTTCTTGCGCAGGATTGCGATCCGGGTCTCGAGGTCGGGAGGCTGGACGTCAGTGATCAGTCCCCACTCGAACCTGCTGCGCATCCGGTCTTCGAACGCCGGCAGCTGCTTGGGTGGTACGTCGCTGGTGATGACGATCTGCTTGTTGGCGTTGTGCAGGGTGTTGAACGTGTGGAAGAACTCCTCCTGCGTCTGCACCTTGCCCTGGAAGAACTGGATGTCGTCGACGAGCAGGATGTCGACGTCGCGATAGCGACGCTGGAACGCCGCGGCCTTGTCGTCCCGGATGGAGTTGATGAAGTCGTTGGTGAACTCTTCGGAGCTGACGTAGCGCACGCGGCACCCGTTGTAGAGGCTGCGGGCGTAGTGGCCGATCGCGTGCAGCAGGTGGGTCTTGCCGAGTCCGCTCTCCCCGTAGATGAACAGCGGGTTGTACGCCTTCGCGGGGGCTTCGGCCACGGCCACGGCCGCGGCGTGGGCGAAGCGGTTGCTTGACCCGATGACGAAGGTGTCGAAGGTGTACTTGTCGTTGAGCCGGCTCTGCTCCACGTCGCGCCGGGTGCTTGGCTGGCCGGCTCCGGGGCGGACCGGAGGCTCGTAGATGTCGGCGTCCATGGCGTTAACGGGTCCATGGGAGTCCATGCGGCTGGCCGGCTTCACTGGGCCATCGGGCGCGATCCGCACAGCATCCAACTGGGCGGCGAACGTGGCATCGGCGACCTGATCGGTGAGGTCCTCCAGGGCTCCCGGCCGCCCTTCTTCTCCCGCGCCGGCGGCATCGGGATCTACGGTCACCGCGATCGCGACGTCACGTCCGAGCTCGGCGGACAACGCGCTGGTCAAGGCGGGGCGCAGCCGATTCTCGATGACGTCGCGCGCGAACTCGTTGGGTGCGGCGATGATCGCGGCATCTCCCACGACGGCCATGGGGCGCGTGAGCCGGAGGAAGGCGCCGTGTTGCGCGGAGACGTCCTGCAACCCGGCCAACGTGCGGCTCCACACCTGCGCGAGGTCGATGGTCTCGTCCGGCTCGAGGGTGACCGTGGTGGTGTTCTCGGTGGCCTGCGCGGTTGGTTGCACCGTGGGATTCCCCTTCGAAGAACTGGCCGCTTGGCTGGAGCGAGCGGGTTGCATGGATCGAGCTGCCTGTGCTGCTTGCCTTGATCGATGTGCCGTGATCGATGCCTGATGAGCCTTGATCTCGTGTGGTCGGGGGAATTCGTCCACATGGTCGTCCACAGGGTGTGTATGGCGAAACGGTCGCTTTCGTTGCCTTCACAACTGTGGAGACCGGGCGCTGACCTTAGTCATCGAGATCGTCATCGGACAAGCCGTCGTCCACAGATCGTGCTCGAATATCCAGAAGCTGTCGGCGTGTCGGGCGCGCCCTGGCGCGGCGCTTGGGCATGATCGGTCGGTTGGAGGGCCAGTGCTGCTCCGGGCCAGCCACGGGCGCGGACGACGACCCTGGTTTGACCCTGCTCGGGGTGCCGCCGTACCGTGGTCTGTCGGCCAGGCGGCAATCCGCGCTCGGCCGCAACGGATGGCGGCGATCTCGCTGGTCCACGACGTGTCTGGCTGCCGGATCCTTCTGGATGCCCGGCGAGATTCGGTGTCGTTGACGACCGTGATCGCCGTACCGAGCCGAAAGCCACTGAAAGTCCGGAAAACCCCGAGTTCACCCGTCGCCGTTCAAGGTCCATGGAGTTCCCGTGAGCAAGCGCACCTACCAGCCGAACAACCGTCGCCGGGCCAAGACCCACGGCTTCCGGCTGCGCATGCGCACGCGCGCCGGCCGTTCGATTCTGGGTGCGCGGCGCCGCAAGGGTCGCGCGGAGATCTCGGCCTGAGCGAACCGTCTCGTGACGGTTTCCGACCGAACTCCTGTGCGCGCCCCGATCCTGTGCTCCCGGCCGAACACCGCATGAGGCGGCACGACGACTTCGCCCGCGTGATCCGCGATGGTCGTCGGGCGGGACAACCCCGGGTCGTTGTGCATCTGGTGGCTCGCCCGGGGTGCGATGCGCCCGCACTGGTCGGTCTGGTGGTTTCCAAGGCCGTAGGCAATTCCGTCGTACGGCACCGGGTGAGTCGGTCCCTTCGCCATCAGATGCGCCCGAAGCTCGACCGGCTGCCGCGGGGATCCATGCTGGTGCTCCGGGCGCGGCCCGAGGCGGCCGACGCAACGTCCGGCGACCTCGGGGCCGATCTCGAACGCGCTCTGGACCGGCTCGTCGAGTCCCCGGGTGCGGCGCCGAGATGAGCGAGCCGCAGTCCGCACCGAGCCTTGCGGCGCGGGTCGTCCGCGCGCCGTTCCTGGCACTGATCTGGTTCTATCAAATGGTGATCTCGCCGTGGACGTCGAGCTCGTGCCGCTACTACCCGTCCTGTTCGGCTTATGCCTACGAAGCGATCAGCACCCACGGGGTGATCCGGGGAGTTTGGCTGGGCACCCGACGGCTGCTTCGATGCCATCCCTGGGCCGCAGGCGGCCCGGACCCCGTGCCGCCACCGAGAGGCCGTACGCTCGACCAGAGCACACCGGCTGACCGCTCGGATCCGAGGGATGCCGAGCGAGCCGAGAATGCGCGGAAGATCCCCAATTGTCCTGAAAGCCCGAATAGTGCCGCCGATGGCGCTGTCGAGGCACCGAGCACCCAAGGAGCCTGAGCGGTGGATTGGCTCTACAACCTGCTGTCGCCGTTGGTCAACGCGACGTCATGGGTGCTGCTGCGCTTCCACGACCTGTGGAGCCTGATCTTCAATCCCGACAGCGGGGCAGCTTGGGGACTGTCGATCGTCGGCCTCGTGGTCGTCCTGCGGATCATGCTCTTCCCGCTGTTCGTCAAGCAGATCAAGGCTCAGCGCGGGCTGCAGGCCTTGCAACCGCGGATGAAGGAGATCCAGAAGAAGTACAAGGACGATCGCGCCAAGCAGTCCGAAGAGATGATGAAGCTCTACAAGGACACCGGAACCAACCCGCTGTCCTCGTGCCTGCCGATCTTGGTGCAGTCACCGTTCTTCCTGGCGCTGTTCCACGTGCTCAACGAGGTCGCCCAGGACCACACCGTCGGGCTGATGAACTCCGCCGACGTGGTCTCCATGCGGAACGCGACGATCTTCGGTGCGCCGATCTATGAGTCATTCACGAAGGCAACCACGGCCGATGTCAGGATCGTCGCGGCGCTGATGATCGCAGCGATGACCGCGTCGACGTTCATCACCCAGCGTCAGCTCATGGTCAAGAACATGCCTGCTGGCGCGGACAATCCGATGGCGCAGCAGCAGAAGATCATGCTGTACGTCTTCCCGGTCATGTTTGCCGTCTTCGGCATCAACTTCCCGATCGGGGTTCTTGTCTACTGGCTGACGACCAACCTCTGGACCATGGGTCAGCAGTTCTGGGTGATTCGCCGCAATCCGACCCCCGGCTCGGCGGCGTGGGACGAGCTGCAGCAACGCAAGGCAGCCAAGGGTCAACTGGCCGACAACGGCAACGGTGATCCCGCCGCGGACGCCGCCGCAGCACCTGTGGTGGTCAGGTCCCAGCCCAAGCGGCAGTCGAAGAGTCAACGCAAGGGCGGACCTCGCACCGCGAAGGCCGCCCCAGGCGCTGAGCCGACCAACGACCCAGCTACCTCCTCCACGGAAGCCACCACCACCAATCCGTCGGATCCGCCGGCCAGCAAGGAGAGTTCATGACTGAGCCAGACCTCGAGCAGGGCGAGCCGATCGAGGCCGAAGAGACCGACGAGGCTCCTGCGCTTGTTGAGGTAGACGAGGTAGACGAGGTAGAGAGGCAGACGAGGTAGATGAGGTAACGATGACCCCAGCAGCTCGGCTTGAGCAGGAGGGCGATATTGCTGCCGACTACCTCGAGGGCCTGCTCGACATCGCGGACCTTGACGGAGACATCGACATGGATGTCGAGCGAGACCGCGCCTTGGTGTCCATCGTCGGGGCCGGTCTGGGCGATCTGGTCGGCCGTGATGGCGAGGTGTTGGATGCGTTGCAGGAGCTCACCCGGCTCGCGGTCTTGCGCGAGACGGGCGAGCGAAGCCGCCTGATGCTCGACATCGCCGGGCACCGGGCCAAGGTTCGCGAGCAGCTCACCGAACGTGGCCGACAGGCCAGCGCACAGGCGAAGGAGTCCGGCGAACCCGTCCGGTTGGAGCCGATGAACCCCTTCGAGCGCAAGGTCGTGCACGACGCCGTCGCAGCGGCCGGACTCACCAGCGAGTCCGAAGGCGTGGAGCCTGGCCGCTACGTCGTCGTGCTTCCCACCTGACCCGTTGTTTCACGTGAAACAAGCCGAACCGACGCCGAGGGAACTCTTGGCCGGCTCGGCGCCGCCCCCACCAACCGTGGCCCGCGAGATCTTCGGTGATCGGCTCGGGCTGGCCTGTCGATATGCCGAGCTGGTGGCCGGTGCCGGCGTTGAGCGTGGGCTCGTCGGCCCACGGGAGGTGCCACGACTGTGGGAGCGGCACCTGCTGAACTGCGCGGTCCTCGCCGAGCTCATCGAGCACGACTCCCGGGTCGCCGACGTGGGGAGCGGGGCCGGCCTGCCCGGCATCGTGCTTGCGCTCGCCCGACCGGATCTGCAGCTATCCCTCATCGAACCGCTGTTGCGTCGAGCGACCTTCCTGGCCGAAGTCGTGGCGGATCTTGGCCTGACCCGGGTGGAGGTTGTCCGCGATCGTGCCGAGCTGATCGTGGGCGGCGCTTTCGATGTGGTTACCGCGCGGGCCGTGGCGCCGTTGGCCAAGCTGCTGGGTTGGACGCTGCCCTTGGTACGTCCGGGTGGTTCGATCCTGGCGCTGAAGGGATCATCGGCCCGGGCCGAGCTCGAGGCGGCCCGACCCGTCCTCCAGCGCTGGTCGGTCTCGGAGGCGGAGGTTCGGTCGCTCGGCATAGGGGTCCTCGATGTCCCGGCCACCGTTGTGCGTATCCAGCTGGCCGGCGCGGGGGCTGCCGCCGATGACTGAGCCGGGGCATGACGCTGATGTTTCACGTGAAACATTGCTCGCTGACACGCCGATCGGGCAAGCGGCTGCCACGGCGGTCCGGGTACGGTCCGGACGCATGGGCGAGCTGCCGAGGCCTGAGCGGACCAGGGTCATCACCGTCGCGAACCAGAAGGGTGGCGTCGGGAAGACCACGACCACGGTGAACCTGGCAGCTTCGTTGGCACTGCACGGTCTGCGCGTCCTGGTCATCGACCTTGATCCGCAAGGGAATGCATCCACCGCGCTTGGAGTTCCGCACGCGTCGGGAACGCCGAGTGTTTACGAGGTCCTGGTCAACGGGGTCACCCTCGCCTCAGTCGTCCAGCCAGCGCCGGACCTGGCCGGACTTCGAGTGGTGCCGGCCACCCTCGATCTGGCTGGAGCGGAAATCGAACTCGTCTCTCTCGTCGCCCGGGAGACCCGGCTGCAGCGAGCGCTGCGCTCGTTCTTGATGACCGAGGCGATCGACGGTCGGCGCCTGGATTACGTGTTCATCGACTGCCCTCCGTCGTTGGGACTGCTCACCGTCAATGCCTTCGTGGCCGCCGAGGAAGTACTCATCCCGATCCAGTGCGAGTACTACGCGCTGGAGGGGCTGGGGCAACTGATCCGCAACGTCGAGCTCGTGAAGGTCCATCTGAATCCCGACCTGTCGGTCTCGACCATCCTGCTGACGATGTATGACGGTCGGACCAAACTGGCTGCGCAGGTGGCCGAGGAGGTCCGCAGGCACTTCGGCGACGTCGTGCTGCGGACCGCCGTACCCCGTTCGGTGCGGGTCTCCGAGGCGCCGAGCTATGCGCAGACCGTGATGACCTACGACCCGGGTTCCAGCGGCGCCTTGTCCTACCTGGAGGCCTCCCGGGAACTGGCGCACCAGCAGGTCCGCCGAGGCGCGGCGGGCGTACGCAAGGGTGAGCCGACAACGGCACCACCGACCACCTCGCCCCCCTCCAGAACACCTCGACCCGACCAGCAGCAGGAGCGACCATGAGTGAACGTCGACGGGGCCTCGGCAGAGGCCTGGGTGCGCTCATCCCCAGTCATCCGGAGCCGCTCGATCACTCCGATCGGAGAGTCTCGAACGACCCTTCTGTCCTGTTATCAACCGATTCATCCCCTGTTTCTGAACATCTGATGGGTCGGTCCTCGGGATCCCACTTCGCCGAGCTCCCCGTGGACGCCATCGTGGCCAACCCTCGCCAACCGCGGCAGGACTTCGACGAGGAGGCCCTCGAGGAGCTGGTCCACAGCATCCGTGAGATCGGCCTGCTGCAGCCGATCGTCGTCCGGCCCACCGGCCCGGGACGCTACGAGCTGGTCATGGGTGAGCGTCGGTGGCGGGCCACCCAACGCGCCGGTCTGGACATCATCCCGGCCATCGTGCGGGACACCGGCGATGAAGCCATGCTGCGCGACGCACTGCTGGAGAATCTGCACCGCAGCCAGCTGAATCCCCTCGAGGAGGCAGCGGCCTACGACCAGCTGCTGCAAGACTTCGGGTGCACCCACGACGAGCTCGCGGAGCGGATCGGCCGCTCCAGGCCGCAGATCTCCAACACGATTCGGCTGCTGCGCCTACCTCCTGGCGTCCAGCGTCGGGTGGCGGCCGGCGTCCTCAGTGCTGGCCACGCCCGAGCGCTGCTGGGCCTGGCTGACCCTGACGCGGTCGAGCGGTTGGCGACCCGCATCGTGGCCGAAGGACTCTCGGTCAGGGCGGTCGAGGAGATCGTCGCGCTCGGTGGAGATGAGGCGCCCGAGGCCGCACGGCAGCGCCAGCGCAAGCCGGTGGCGCCTGGGCTGACCGAGCTCGCCGCCCGGCTCTCGGATCGGCTCGAGACCCGCGTCCGCGTCCAGCTGGGCAAGAACAAGGGCACCGTCACGATCGACTTCGGCAATCTGGAGGACCTCGACCGCATCGTCTCGGTCATCGACGCCAGAGCGGCCGACGACAGGATCGCCTGACGGGGGTTCCTGGGATCGGCTGGCGGAGGGCCGGGAGCGGCACGCTCGCCCACCCGGCCGCATAGTCATGCGGCCTCCTGCCAGGCCCAACCACGCTCGCTTACCCGCTCCCGGCCCCCGCCAACGCGCCTGCCTGGCGGTGCGGGCCCTCAGGGTCCGCGAGTGACGGCGCGTTCCACGAGGTTTTGGAACGTGGCCCCCAATTCGAGGCCGGCGGCCGTCACCGCTTGCGGGAACAGTGACGTTTCGGTCATCCCGGGAGTCACGTTGGTCTCGAGGAACCACGGCCGGCCGCTGTCGTCCACGATCAGATCGGTTCGCGACAGGTCACGCAGGCCGAGGGCAAGGTGCGCCGTCACAGCAGCCTGGGCGCTGGCCGTGGCCGCATCCGGTGGAAGCCGAGCGGGCGCGAAGAACTCCGTGGCGCCCGCGGTGTAACGAGCTGCGTAGTCGTACAGACCACCATCGGGAACGATCTCTACGGCAGGCAGCGCAGTAGGTTCCCCATCGACCTCCACCACCGAAACGGCGACCTCGACGCCCGTGACACATCGCTCGACGAGAGCAGTGTCGGCGTAGGCGAACGCCGCGACCATGGCCGCCGGGAGCTCATGCTCGTCTCGGACGACCGACAGTCCCAGGGCCGAACCTCCGCGTGAGGGTTTGACTACCAGAGGCAGGCCTAGACGTGAGGTCAAGGCCGAGAGCACCGTCGTCGCCCCCAACTCACGGAAGGTGGCGTGCGGGAGGACAACACCCTCCGGGACCGAGATGCCGGCACGGAAGAGCGCCGCCCTGGCGACGGGTTTGTCGAAGGCCAGCCTGCAACCAGCTGCCAAAGACCCGACATAAGGGATGCCGACCAGGTCGAGTACATCGCGCACGGCACCGTCCTCTCCCGCCGGCCCGTGCAGCAGCGGCAGCACGACGTCGGGTTTGCGGGCGGTCAAGGCGGGAAGCAGCGACGCATCGGCATCGAGCAGGGCGACATCCAACCCGCGGGCGCGCAACGCCTCGGCAACCCGACGGCCGGAGCGCAACGACACCTCCCGTTCGTGTGACAGGCCGCCTGCCATGACGACCACACTCCTGGGAGTGCTGGGACCGCTCATGCCAGATCTGGAGCGGGTGAGTCACCGAGGGACACCCGAGGATGTCCTTGGCTGGTCCCGAAGGTGCGGGTGAGCTCCAACTCGTCTTCTACGACGGCAGCCAATCGGCGTACTCCCTCGCGGATTCGTTCTGGCGGTGGATAGCAGTAGGACAGCCGCATCGAGGATCGCGCAGTGGGCTCGTTCTTGGCTAGCCCCGCGTAGAACGCCGTGCCGGGAACGTACGCCACCCGGGCCGTCACCGCGCGAGCGAGCATGGCGCCGGTATCCAGACCTTCGGGAAGGGTGACCCACGAATAGAAGCCGCCGCCGGGTGTCGTCCAGGTGGTCCCGGCGGGCATCTGGGTTGTCAGAGCGTCGAGCAGGCTGTCGCGTCGCTCACGATAGAGCTCGCGAAAGACCTTGACCTGCTCCAGCCAGGGTTGGCTCGCCAGGTAGGTCGACACGGTCAGCTGGCTGTACGCCGACGCGCACAGTACGGACGCCTCCGCGGCGAGAACGAGTTTCTCGCGGACTCCGTGGGGTGCGACCGCGTAGCCGACGCGTAGCCCGGCAGCGAAGATCTTGGAGAAGGAGCCGAGATAGATCACACCGTCGGCATCACGTGACCGAAGTGCCTGCGGGACGATCCCGTCGAACCCAAGCAGGCCATAGGGATCGTCTTCGACGACGAGGACTCCTGACTGCTTGGCCACCTCGAGGAGCGCTTCGCGACGTTGCTGGCCCTGGGTGACTCCGGCCGGGTTGTGATAGCTGGGGACCGTGTAGATGAACTTCACTGATCGACCGGCCGTGCGGGCGGTATCCAGCGCGTCCTCCAGTGCTGCGGGCGACAAGCCCTCTTCGTCCATGGCCACGTGGACGACGTCCACCTCGTAGGCGGCGAAGGTCGACAATGCCCCCACGTAGGAAGGTGCTTCGGCCAACACGACGTCTCCGGGATCGCAGAACACCCGCGTCACCAGATCAAGTGCCTGCTGGGAACCCGTGGTCACGACAACGTCGTCCGGGTGAGCGGAAACGCCCACGGTCGGGAGGATCTCGGCAGCGATCTGTTCACGCAGGCCGATGTCGCCCTGACCGGAGCCGTACTGCAGGGCTTGTTCTCCTCGCTCGGCAATCAGCCGCTGGACGGTGTCGGCCACCACGTCGAGCGGAAGCGCGCCGACGTAGGGCATCCCTCCCGCTAGCGACACCACCTCGGGGCGCGAGGCCACGGCAAACAGGGCTCGCACCTCTGACGCGGTCATGCCAACGGTGCGTTTCGCGTAGGTGTCGACCCACGGGTCGAGCCGGTTGCCGCGCCCTGGGTGGAGCGCCGCACCGTCGGACTGCATGGCTCTACGATGCCTCATGTCGGCTGCTCGTCCGGCAGATCGGTCGAGGAGGTTCGAGGTGCGTGTCGTCCGCTGGGTGCTCCTAGGGGCTTTGGTCGCTGCTGCACTCGGCTTCTTGACGCGCATGCTGGCCCCTCGACGCGTGATCGGTGGCGGGGAGGTCTCCTATCACGCCCCAACCCCGTCCTACGGCGCCGAGGTCACCGTTGACGACGCCGTTCCGCTGTCTCAGCCGCGCTAGCTGACCAGTTCTGGCAGCCGCAGCACACCGGTCGGGTGGTCATCGTCCGGGGCGAGGTACAGCCGTTGCACGGCTACGGCGACTGCTTCGGCGACGGTGTCGCGGAAGGCCGCGTCGGCCAATCGTGCGGCGTCTCCGGCATTGGTCAGATAGCCGAGCTCCAGGCGTACGGCCGGCATGCGCGTGTATCGCAGGATGTCCCAGGTCTTGCCATGGACGCGGCAGTCCAGCAGATCGGTGCGCGCCACGATCTCGCGCTGGACGAGGGCGGCGAACTCCTCGCCCACAGCGGAGTGCGCGCCTCCGCCGACTCCGTAGTAGTAGGACGCGACTCCGCTTGCGCGCTCATCGGTAGAGGTGTCGCAGTGCAGGGAGATCAACAGATCCGCATCAGTCTGATTGGCGAAGGCCGCCCGTTCGCTCTCGGTCGGTCCTGGTCGATCCGCAGTCAGTCGCCCTCTCGTCAGATAGGCGGTGACTCCCATGGTGGCCAGCCGACCCTCGATGCGGGCGGCGAGGTCCGCGGCCACGTCGGCTTCGCAGAGATCGCCTACGACGACCCCCGCGTCCATGCCGCCGTGGCCCGGGTCTATGACGATGACCTTGCCCGCGAGGCGCGGGCCGCTGTTGCGAATGGTTTCGGCCTCGCGTAGTGCCTGCGGTGCGCCCCCGGTGACCGTACGGCTCAACTGATCGAGCGCTTTGAACGTCAGCGGGCCGCAGGTGCCGTCATCGACCAGACCCACGTTGGCCTGGAACTCTCGTAGCGCATGATCGCTGCGCCGACCGAGGATGCCATCCACTCGCCCGCAGTCGAAGCCCATGTCGAGGAGTCGCTGTTGCAGGGCCGCGACATCGTCACCCGCCAGTGGCTGTCCGACGACGTGCTGGAGAACGCGGTCACCGAGCTCCCACCGAGCTTCATCGAGAAGTCGCCACGTCTGCGGACCTACGACCCCATCGACGGTGGTTCCGCGTACTTGCTGGAACTGCCGCACCGCACGATCGAGACCGTCGTCGAACGTGGCATCAGCACTCGGCTGCTGGCTCGTGGGCGGTCGTCTGGGCAACAGCCCGAGCACAACCAGCCGCCCGCGGATATCGGCGACGGCCGGCCCGTGGTCACCACGGCGATAGACCTGTTGCACGCGTCGCGTCCTCTCAAAGGTCGTCAGCGGGCAGACTTGCCGGACTCACGGCGGTGGCACAGCCGACTCAACGAGCGGACTTCCGCCTGATCACGATGGTAGGCGACCGAGTGTCCACATGACAGGAACAAGGTCCCGTGCCGCTGTCAGAGATATGCCTCGAGGTCTTTGAGCAGGGCAGCCTTTGGCTTGGCGCCAATGATCGTTTTCACGACCTGGCCGCCGGAGTAGACGTTCAGGGTCGGAATTGAGGTGATGCCGTAAGACGCCGACGTCTGTGGGTTTTCATCGACGTTGAGCTTGACGACGCTGATCTTGTCGCCGTGGTCGCCGGCGATCTCGTCGAGGATCGGTGAGACCTGGCGGCACGGTCCACACCATTCGGCCCAGAAGTCGACGATCACCGGCTTGTCACTTTGCAGGACGTCGGTGGCGAACGAGGCGTCGGTGACGGCTTTGGTGTGGGTGCCCACAGTGGGGGTCTCCTGTTCGGTGATGGTTCGTTTGATGTGCTCTGGACGATTGAACGAGTTGACGATTGAACGAGTTTCAGACAGCCGCGGGTACGGCACCTTGGGCGGACAGGCTCGGTCCTGCGGTGTCCTCAAGGTCGGCGAGGAAGCGTTCGGCATCGAGGGCGGCCGCGCAGCCGGTGCCCGCCGCCGTAACGGCCTGCCGATAGACGTGGTCTACGAGATCACCGCAGGCGAAAACGCCGGCCACGTTGGTGCGTTGCGTGCGCCCTTCGACCAACACATAGCCCTCGTCGTCGAGATCGATCTGTCCGGCGAGCAGCTCTGATCGGGGGTCGTGGCCGATGGCAACGAACAACCCGGTCACCTCGAGGTCGCGCTCTTCGCCGGTCGACACGTCGCGAAGCCGTACGCCGCTCACCTTGTCGTCCCCGCGAATGCCGACGACCTCGCTGTTCCAGGCGAAGGAGATCTTGTTGTTCGCGAACGCTCGATCCTGCATGACCTTGGACGCCCGCAGCGAGTCACGCCGGTGGACGATGGTCACCGATGCCGCGAATCGGGTGAGGAACGTGGCCTCCTCCATGGCAGTGTCGCCGCCTCCGACGACCACGATGTGTTGGTCCTTGAAGAAGAACCCGTCGCAGGTCGCGCACCAAGAGACTCCCCGGCCGGACAGCCTCTTCTCGTCGGGCAGGCCAAGCTCGCGATAGCCGGAGCCCGTGGCCAGGATGACGGCGTGCGCGCGGTGAATGACCCCGGATCCGTCGGTGACCAGCTTCACGGGACCAGTGAGGTCGACGTCGGTGACGTCGTCGGTGACAAGCTCGGCTCCGAACCGTTCGGCCTGAGCCCGTAGCTTGTCCATGAGGTCGGGACCCATGACACCGTCGGGAAAGCCCGGGAAGTTCTCCACGTCGGTGGTGTTCATCAAGGCACCGCCGGCCGTGACCGAACCCTCGAAGACCAACGGCGCGAGGTTGGCTCGCGCGGCATAGATAGCCGCGGTGTAGCCCGCGGGACCGGAGCCGATGATGATGACGTCTCGGGTCTGGTCGGGAGCGCTCT
This sequence comes from uncultured Actinomycetota bacterium, assembly GCA_963819985.1. GTDB lineage: Bacteria > Actinomycetota > Actinomycetes > DATJPE01 > DATJPE01 > JANPBY01. The sequence continues at coordinate 742,103 of CAWFYH010000005.1, forward strand.
GGTCAGTCACGAATGCCTCTCTTGGCCGCCTTTACGACTATCAACCCAGCGTACGGCTCCGGCATTCCACAACAGCGGGTCAGGGTGTCTTGACGAATGCGAAGTAGAGGACGTGCGCGTCGAGATCACTGGCGTCGGCACACTTCGCGCCGACCACGAAGACCGCCACCTGAGTAGGGTCGTCGCCGGTCAGGACCACGACGACCGCCGGCACCGGGCTGGAGCCGGCGCCCGCAGACTGAGTGTCTGACTCGTTGGGCGACTGGCTGGCGGAGGGGCTGGGGCTGCCGGACCAGGTGCCAGAGTCCATGGCCAGGGGTTGTTCATCCGGGCTGTCGGCCAGCTTGGTGATGCAGGCGCTGCGGGCGGTGTCGTTCACGACAACGTCTGTGGTCGAGTAGCTCGTGGTGGTCGGTGCGCCTGGACCATCGTCACCGGTCTCGTTGTCGGTAGCCTTCAACGGCGCTCCCGGCGCCGATGCGGCTCTGACCAGGCTCGTCACCCGGGTGTCGATGTCTGCCGGTGTGTACGCAGCGCCGGATGTCGTGAGCAGCGTGCCCTGCGCCTCGGGTTGGGCAGTGTCCGCCTGACTGGTTCCTCCCGCGACGGTCGCCGCGCTCTCCGGGTCGGAACTGTTGAAGAACTGGGTGCCAACAGCGACCGTACCCAGGACGAGCACCAAGCCGGCCGCCCCGGAGAGCACCCGCATCCCGATCTTGTGCCGGCGCTGGTCGCGTTCGCGCTGGGAGGGGAGCACGCTGACGTTAGTGGCGCCACCCGCCGCCCAGGCCGGCACTGGCCCGGACAGAGGTAGTTCGGCAGCCAGGGCCACCGCGATCCGCTCGGCTACGTCATCGGGAAGCTCGATCTCGGGCAACCCGCCCAGCGCAGCAGTGACCGCGGCTTCGGCTTCTGGGTCGAGCAGAGGGGCGTCGAGGAGCTGAGCATCCAGGTCGTCGCTGTTGGTGTTGTCGGGACCGTCAGCCATCGCGCTCACCTCCGCTCTGGGGCTGGTCGTGGACGGTCGGTGGGCCGTCCGGCTGGTCGGTGTTCGAAGGTGGGACGTCGTCGTCGACGTCCTGGTTCCCCAGGCCGGGTCGCAGGTGAGCGAGCAGCGGTGCAAGTTTCGCCCGGCCCCGAAAGCACCGGCTCTTGACCGTTCCCGGAGCGCAGCCCAGCACCCGTGCTGCGTCGTCGACCGACCAGCCCTGGACGTCGACGAGGACGAGTGCCGCGCGTTGGTCCGGCGGCAGCTGCGCGAGAGCTTCCTGGATCTGCATGGAGGTTTCGCTCGCAGCCATGGCATCGCCTTGCGCCGGGATCCGCTCCGCGTCGTCGGGCAAGGGCACCGACGGTCGGGCTGCGTGGCGCCGCAAGACATCCAGGCTGGCGTTGACCACGATTCGGTGGAGCCACGTCGTGACGGCCGCATCGCCTCGGTAGGACGCGGCGTTGCGGTAGGCCGACACCATGGCCTCCTGGACCGCGTCGGCGGCATCTTCGCGGTTGCCAGTGGTGCGCAGCGCCACATTCCACAGGCGCGTCTGATGGCGACGGACGAGCACGCTGAAGGCTTGGGGATCCCCGGTGACGTGGGCTGCGAGCAGTGTCTTGTCGTCGCGCGACTCAAGCGCTTCGTCGACGATCTGGGTCACAACGGGCCAGCCTAGGGGGTGTCTCGGTGTTGGACCGTCAGGCGCGAGCGACCGTGATCTCCGCGATGCCTCCTCGATAGGTCGCGCCGTCAGCCGGCAGCCGGGTCAACCAGACCAGCACGTAGCGCGCCTGCACGGGGGTGGGGCTGCGTAGCGCGACCAGGTCACCCAGGTTGCTCGCCGAACCGAACGACTCGAAGTCCTTGGGCCGCGTCCCGAGGTCTTGGGACACACGCACTTGCAGCGTGGTGCCGGCTCCGAGCAGGTTCAGGCGTACGGCTCCGACCGCCTCGACCCGACCTAGGTCGAAGACCACGCCCACGCCGGATTTCGGGGCCAGGTCGGCCTGTCGGTAGGACAACGTGGTCCAAGCGGTGGCGAGGTTGTCGTCGAAGGCCAGCGGCACCTGGCCGGGGTGCTCCCGCCCGTTGCCGGAGGGGTCGAAGTCGGCGCCGCCGACGACGGGCACCTGGCCGGTCGGGTCGGGCTCGGTGCTGGATGTCTGCGTGGGCTCCGGTTGAGTCGATCCGATGCTGCTCGGGGGTGTCTCGCCGGTCGCTTCATTCGGCTCCTGGGTGAGTGTGAAGCCGATCCACGCGGCCGCGATCAGGATGAGGGCGAGGGCGACGGCGCCCACCCGGCGCCAGAGCAGCGATGGCGAGGGACCCGGATCTGGATCGGTCGGGCTGGCGTGGTCGGAGATCCGCCGGCCAAGGCTGGGCAGGACGGCCGACAGTGCGTCGGCCACTTTGGCAGGTCGAGCGGGTGGATCAGCCAGCCCAGCGACGATCACGTCGTCCAAAGGCCCCGGCACGCCGGCCCGCACCTGTCGCGGGCGGGGAACCGGTGCCGGTTCGATGCCTGGCATGCCGTCCCGGCCGGGGCCGGGCCACCGCCCCGTGAGCGCTGCGTAGGTCACGGCCGCAGCCGCCCACGAATCCGAACTGCTCGGACTGCTCGGACTGCTCGGACTGCTCGGACTGCTCGGACTGTTCGCGCTTCCTGGTTCGCTCATTGACTGCTCGGCTCGCTCGAGGACGCGCCTGATCCCCAGCCCGCGGATCTTCGTACGCCCGTCCTCGGTGAGCACGACGTCGCCCGGGCCGAGCGCCCCGTGCAGAACGCCCGCGGATGCGGCGCTGTCCAGCGCCTGCGCTACATGGATTCCCAGCAGGCACGCCTCCTGCGGGCTCAGCGGAGCATCGGCGACCTGCTCGACCAGGCTCGCCCCGGCCGTCCACTCACCGACGATGGCGAGGCCACCGTCGGCCCGGTCTTCCACGTCATAGACGTGCAGGAACTTCTGGTCGGTCACGCAGGCGGCCAGGCGGGCAGCCTCGGCGACCTCCGCCCGGCGCGGGTGGTCCTGCTCGACGAGGACGACGCTGACGTCCCGGCTCAAGACCACGTCGGTGGCCCGCCACGCCGACCACGCCGATCCTTCAACGACTCGATCGACGAGGAGATAGCGGTCGATGGCCACACTCTGAGGGTATGCGGGCGCGCGATCCGGTGCGGCTACGCGCCCGGCCGGGTGGCTCCGATGTAGCCGTCTAGGTACATCGGGGCGTAACGCACCACGTCTCCTGTGTGCGGTGCATGGATCATCCACCCGTTCCCGACGTACAGCGCTACGTGATGGATCGTCGCAGGGTCGTTCACGTTGTAGGCCCAGAACAACAAGTCTCCTGGCAGGAGCTGCCCGAGGCTGGGGTGGGAACCGACCCACCATTGCTGACGGGAAGTCCGGGGGAGCTGGACGCCGGCGTGCGCGTAGGCCCAGACGGTCAGCCCGCTGCAGTCGAAGCTGCTGGGTCCGTTTCCCGCATAGACGTACGGCACCCCGAGCACACTGTCGGCTGCGCGAAGCACCATGCCGGCGACGGTGTCATTGGGTGGCAACGTGGTTGGCCGCGGACCCGATACCCCGAGCTGCAGTGCGGCTCGCGCGGCGGCCGCCCGGGCCTGCTCCTGCCGCCAGGCTTCGGTGAGAGAAACAACCTGAGCGCCAGCCTTGTCCAGGGCCCGTTGTCGTTCGTCGAGCAGGCTCCGCACCTGAGTCTCAGCCGACCGAGCCTTGGCTTCGAGCTCGGTCTGTCGAGCTGCCAGCGTGCTGAGCTCGGTCTGCAAGGTGCTGGCGTCGGCGACGGCTGCTCCTGCGGCAGCTTCGGTGGTGCGGTCGCGGTCCAAGACTCGACCGACCGCGTCCACGCGGGCCAGCACGTCGGTCAGGGAGCCACCGTCGAGGACGGTTGCGTACAAGCCAGCTTGGCCGCCGTTCATGTACAGCGCCCGGATGCGTTCATTCGTCGCCGTACGGCTTTTCTGCGCCGCCATCGAAAGCTCGGCCAGTGTCTGGTTCGCCGAGATCTGGCGGGAGACGACCTCCCCTAGCTCCCCTTGGGCTGCTGCGAGGTCCTCGCCTGCCACCTCGACCTGGGACTCGAGCTTGTCGACCTGCGCCGCAAGTGCCTTGGCCTTCGCCTTGGCCGCGGCCAACGAGTCGGGCTCAGCACTCGCCGTGCTGCCCGTGAGCAGCGTGAGTACCAGAGCAGCGGCAACAGCACCCGCAACCGCCGTCCCACCGCGCCACGTGGCACGTCGGACGTGGGTGAACAAGCTCATCAAGCGCCCCCCATCACTGTCGATCAGGAGCTCGGTGCAGCTGAGTCGGTCTTGATGTCGACTGAGATCTTGGTCATCGGACGGGTGAACCCGACCTGCTGGGCGATGAGCGTTGAGGCCGTTGTGGTCACCGTGAACGACACGGTGTCGTCCTCTGACCGGATCGAGAAGGTCTTGGCCACGATTTTTTCGCCGGTGGGGTCCAGCTTGGCCTGGGCGGCCTCGTAGGCCTTGTTGATGTCACCCGTCTCGCGCCAGACGTCTCCGGCGATGTCAGCCGCGCTCTTGCCGTGGTTGCTCGCGGAGAACTTGGTGTAGCCGATGGCGATGCCGTCGTAGGCGATCACGCCGACGACAAGCAGCAGCAGCAGGAGCTTGGTCAGCCCGCCCACCACGACGCTGCCGCGCTCCGAACGGAGGGCGTTCATGCCAGTAGATGTCGGCCTGATCCGGCCCGATCTTGAGCGCGCCATGGTCACGGCTGGCTACCGTCGAAGCTTGCCGCCGATCAGATTCATGAGTTCGGAAACCTCCGCGACGCGCATCCGCAGGGCTACCGCGATGAATGTGACGGCCCCAAGGCCCAAGCCGACCAGCGCCTGGGTGAAAGCAGCCGCGTTGGACGTGCCGAGCAGGTTCGTCAGCAGCGTCGCGGCCAGGTAGGCGGGGATGCAGGCGATCGCCGAGGCGATCAGGACCCGAACCAAGGTGCGCACGGTCTGTCTGGTGGCCAGACCGCCCAACCTTCGTCCGAGCCGGTGCCAGGTGACCACAGCCGTGCACGCGTAGGCGAGCGAGTAGCCCAGAGCGAGGGCGGGCACCTTGAACGGGACGGGCGACAGCACATAGAGACCGAGGGCAAAGACCGCGTTGAGCACGTTGAGGACGAGATTGAGGAAGAACGGCGTGCGAGTGTCTTCGAAGGCGAAATAGCCGCGTAGCGCGAGGTAGAAGACAGTAAACGGTACGAGTCCGAGCGCGAACATCTGAACGACGAGCCCGATCTGACCGGCCTCGGCGCGGCTGGTGTTGCCGTAGGCCGTAAGCACCTGAGTGATCCGAGGGCCGAGCACGACAAGGGCGGCCGCCGTCGGGACAACGAACGCCGACGCCGTCCGCAGTCCGCGCGCGACATCAGTGGCGACACCTGCACGATCCCCCGCGTGGGCTGCTGCCGACATCCGCGGGAGCAGCGCCGCAGCCAGGGAGACTGTCACCACGCTATGCGGGAGGATGAACAACAGGTGAGCCCGCATGTAGCTGGTGAGGCCGGTGGAGAGCTCACCGTCATCCTGGGCGGCGATGTTGGCCGCGTTGGCCAGGTTGACGATCACCAGGTAGGTGAGCTGGTTGACCGCTACGAAGGCGATCGTCCAGCGGGCCAGCCGCCACGCATGGCCCAGGCCGTGGCCGCGAAAGTCGAAGCGCGGACGCCAGTGGTAGCCGACTCGCCAGGCAAAGGGGATCAGCACGGCGGCCTGCACGGCCACTCCCAGCGTGGCTCCGACACCGAGCAGGGCGATCTCCGAGGAGCTGATCGTCGCGGTCGTCGGATCCACACCGGCGGCGCGCAGGAACATCAACGCGGCTGCAGACATCACGACGTTGTTCACGACTGGTGCATAGGCGGGTGCCGCGAACGAACCCCGGCTGTTCAGCACCTGGGTCAGCATCGTGAAGACGCCGTAGAACAGGATCTGCGGAAGGCAGTAGCGCGCGAAGGCCGCCGAGACCTCCAGATCGGTAGCCGAGAACGATCGTGCGTAGAGGCCGACGATCCATGGCGCCAGCAGGACAGCCATCGCCGAGATCGCCAGCAGCACCAGCCCCACCAAGGTCAACAGGCGGTCCGCGTAACCGTTACCGCCGTCGGCGTCGGTGCGCGCGTGGCGCACCAGCTGCGGCACGAACACCGCATTGAGGGCGCCTCCGACCGCCAGGATGTAGATGATGTTCGGCAGGGTGTTGGCGGTCGAGAACGTATCGGCGAGAACGCCCACCCCGAGGGCCGCGCTGATGAGCATGTCGCGGACGACCCCGCTGACCCTCGACACGATGGTGCCGATCGCCATGCCTCCGCTGGATCGCAGGACGCCGGCTTGAACTCCGGCCATGGCATCGGCCTCGGCCTCGGCGTGGGCGCCGGCCTGCGGATCTTGCTCCGGGCCGACGACTTCACCGTCGTGCGTCACGTGGCGAGGGTCCCACTGTCGGAGGCTCGAGCCGCTTTGATCCGGCGCGCCACGCGGACGACCACCGCGATCGCGAGGAGCACCAAGGCTCCGCCCACGACGATGCGCGCCACCTGGCCGTACCCCGTCGCTCGGACGGTGAACTCCACGGAGTCGCCGAGTGGTTGGCCCGCGGCGCTCAGGAGCGTTGCTACAACGGGGAACCGCGCGTTGGCCGCGGCTTCGGCGGTGACGTTCACCGTGGCGGTACGACCGGCTGGGACGGTGATGAGCTCCGAGGGCTGGCTGGTCAGGCGCACCGAGGGGATCGAGCGGAGGCTGACCCGGATCGTCACGTCCTGGTCGAGATCGTTGTGGACGGCCAGCGGGATGACCCCGGTGTTGCTGGACAGGGTCACCTGCCCACGCTCCAAGAGGCGTACCGAGGTGACGTCAGCGGCGACTGCGCGACTGAGGTTGGCGGTGTAGGCGCGTCCGGCGGTTCGCCCCTTCGTGCGCCAGGCGGTGGATTGCGCACTGAGCAGGGCCGGTTCGTAGGACGAGGCGAACGTCTCAGGGTCGGCTAGCGCTGGCGCGAATGCCGCGATCCGTGCTCGATCATTGACGACGCTCGCGAGTTGGCTCGCTGAGACCTCGGCCCGCCTGTCGACCTTCGGGTAGGGCGAGGTTGTCCGGTCGGGTGCATCGCTGGGAGCGGCCGCCAGATCGACGAAGGTCTCAGTGGTGAGCCACGGCGCTTGCAGCCCAAGCACGGTGGTGATCCATGCCGGGCTCGTGTTCCAGCGCCGTTGGGGAGCGACGGCGATGCCGCGAGGATCACTGGGTCGCTCGGCGGCGATCAGCGCCGTCTCGGCGAGAAGCCGTTGCTTGGCGAGGACGGGACCTCCGAGGGTGCCGGGGCCGGCGACGAGGAGGGCTGAGAGCGTGGCGTCGGACGTCACCACCGGCAGGTCAGGGATGTCGAGCAGGTTGGTCATCGCATCCGGGGTGCCGGGGAGCTCGGTCTGGGGGACCAGCCCGGCCGAGGTGAGCAGAACAGGTCCAAGGCCTTGGGCCGCGAGGCTGCGCAGGGTGGCTCGATTGGACCGCCCCAGACCCGGCCAAGCAGGAGCCGCCCTCAGCTGGCCGCCGAGCAGTTCGCCGGAGACTCGAGCCGCCAGGTTCCGGGCGCTGGCCAAGTCGCTCCCAAGCCCGGCGCGCTGGCTGGCCACCAGGTCCGGATCGGCGTACGGCACCACCTCGACGTCGGATCCAGCGCGGGCTCGCTCCGCCGCCAGCCCCGACAACCAGGTGGCAGCCGTCGGGTCTGGCTGGACTCCCGCCGCCAGGTCGCGTCCGGTCGCGAGGCTGCGGACGTCCTCGAGCAGTGCCGCGTCGACCAGGAAGGTGACCGGTCTTCCGGTGCCTGCGGCGAGCAATGCCCCAAGGCGACCGGCGGGCTGCAGCGCCGCGGCCAGCCGGGTGGCGGCGTCGGCCGGGAGGGTGCCGTTCGCGAGTCGCCCGGGCGTACCGATCAAGGGGACGAACCAGGTGACTCGTACCTGAGGCGTCGCGCCCGGCCCTTCGGCGACCAAGAACGTTCGGGCTGAGCCCGCGGTCCGGCGGACCCCCGTTGGCTCGGCGACTCTGAGTTCGAGGGTCAACGGGTGCACGCCGAAGCCATCGACCAGCCCCAACTGATCCGCGGCGACCTCGATGCGCACGTCCGCGCTCGCTCCTGGCGCCAGCGTCGGCGCGACGTCCACCAGCGACGCGACGGGCACCGTCCCGACCGGCACGAGTGAGTCGTCGTTGATGAATGCCGCCAACTCGGTGCGAGACGTAAGCGGGAGTGAGCCGACTCGCAGGCGGGCTCCGACGTCGATCAGGGTCTGGTCGGAGGCATTGATGACTCGAGCCGCCAGCACAAGCTCACTCGTCGAGCCGAGCGAGGTCGGCGTCAGCTGTGTCACCGTGACCCGGATGTCGTCGCCCGTGGCATCGGCCAGTACACGGTCAGTGCCATGGGCGGCCGGTGCACCCAGCAGGAGCCCGCACGCCGACACGGTCATCGCAGCCAGTGCAGCCGCCGCGCGCCCCAGACTCACGCGCTCTCGCCGAGCAGGGCAAGCGCCTTGATGACCAAGGCTCGCTCGTCGGCGTAGGCCAGCCGTCGGTTGACTTCGTCAAGGGGCACCCAGGCGACTTCGACCACCTCGATGTCTGCATCGCTCAGCTCCCCGCCCACCGCCTCGAGGAGGTGATGGTGGACCGTCTTGTGCACGCGTCGGTCCTCGGCGACGAACCAGAAGTCGATCTGTCCGAGCGACGCCAGGATCCGTCCCTCGATGCCGGTCTCCTCGCGCACCTCACGCACGGCTGCGTCCTCGGCTGTCTCCCCTGCCTCCACGTGTCCCTTCGGGAGGGACCAGATCAGCCGGCCCCGGCGATCGTGGCGCGCGATCAGGGCTGCCTGTTCCCGTCCGGGGGCGCGCCGGTCGACCACCAGACCCCCGGCTGAAGTCTCCTCGACGGTCCGCAGGCGCGGCCGTGGTCGAGGAGCGCGCGGCGGTTCTGGTGCGGGATGCGCACGGTCGACCATCCAGCCAGGGTAGCCATGGCGGGAAGTTCCTAGACTGACGACCATGCCCACCCCGGAGGTCGCCGCACGCTCGCGTCCGCAGACCTTGTCCGAGGCGCAGCGGCTTGCCGTGCACGAACTGCTCAGGGTCGCACCGGTCGCGGACCACCTGGGGCGGCTCTTCGAGGCTGCGGGTCATCAGCTGGCCCTGGTCGGGGGCAGCGTGCGCGATGCGCTTCTTGGCCGGCTGGGCAACGACTTGGATTTCACCACCGACGCGCGCCCCGAGGAGATCCTGAGGCTGGTCAAGCCGTGGGCAGACGCCGTGTGGGAGGTAGGCATCGCCTTTGGCACGGTGGGGGCGCGGAAGGACGATTTCACCATCGAGATCACCACCTACCGCGCCGAGAGCTATGAGACGGACTCCCGCAAGCCGGAGGTGTCTTACGGCGACAGCCTCGAGGGTGACCTGGTCCGGCGTGACTTCACCGTCAACGCGATGGCTGTTCGGCTGCCCGGCTCGACCTTCGTGGATCCACACGGTGGACTCGAGGACCTGGCGAACGGCGTCCTGCGAACGCCGGGGCGGCCCGAGGACTCGTTCTCCGACGACCCGCTCCGGATGATGCGGGCGGCGCGGTTCGCGGCGCAGCTCGGCTTCGAGGTCGCGTCCGACGTCGTCGACGCGATCGAGGCCATGGCCGATCGCATCGACATCGTGAGCGCGGAGCGGATCCGTGACGAGGTGGTCAGACTCATGGTGAGCAGTGATCCGCGGGCTGGGTTGGCGCTGCTCGTCGACACCGGGCTGGCCGACAAGGTGTTGCCGGAGATCCCCGCGTTGCGGCTGGAGGTCGACGAGCACCACAGGCACAAAGATGTGTATGAGCACACGCTCACCGTGGTCGAGCAGGTGATGGCGCAGGAACCTGGGGAACCGGACTTCGTGCTGCGCTTTGCCGCCCTCATGCACGACGTCGGCAAGCCCAAGACGCGCCGTTTCGAGGCGGGTGGCGGAGTGAGCTTCCACCACCACGAGGTGGTCGGTGCCAAGCTCACCCGCAAGCGAATGGCCGCGCTGCGCTTCAGCAACGAGGTGATCGCCGAGGTGAGCGAACTGGTCGGCTTGCACCTGCGCTTTCACGGGTACGGCTCCGGGGAATGGACCGACGCGGCCGTTCGGCGATACGTCAGGGACGCCGGGCCGTTGCTGCCGAGACTGCATCTGCTGACCCGGGCTGACTGCACCACGAGGAACCGGCGCAAGGCGCTCATCCTCTCGGCGACGTACGACGATCTGGAGGAGCGCATAGAACGGCTGTCCGCCGAGGAAGAGCTCGCCGCCATCCGGCCCGATCTTGACGGATCTCAGATCATGCAGATCTTGGGAATCCCGCCCGGACCCCTCGTCGGCGAGGCCTACCGGTTCCTGCTCGAGCTGCGGCTGGACCGCGGCCCGTTGCCCGAGCCTGAGGCCGAAGCCGAGCTGCGGGTGTGGTTCGCAAGCCGTGCTTAGGGATCCGGTTCAGCCTTCTCGGGCGCTCACTCGGCGAGTCACCCAGATGTATGCCAACGCCCCCAGAGTCCAGCAGAGCACCGCCAGCCAGACCACCGCGACCGAGTGCCCGTCTGGCGGGAGCAGCACAGCGGCGACCAGCCCTCCGCCAACGAACGTCACGTTGAACACGACGTCATAGACCGAGAAGACCCGCCCCCGGTAGACGTCCTCCATCTGCTGCTGCACCATGGTGTCCGCGCTGATCTTGACGATCTGCCCTGCCGTCGTCGCCAGGAATGCCACGGCGAACAGGGTCGCCTGGGTGAACTGCAGCCCGAGCACAGCCTCCCCGAAGGCGGCCCCTGCGAGAGCGGACGCGATCACCGGGGACGTACCGAATCTGCGCACCATCGGTGGGGTGATCAGCGCCGCTGCGAAGATCCCGACGCCTCCGAAGAAGAACGCTGTGCCCAGCGCGCTCAGACCTGCGTCCGGGTCGTCGGGTGGGTTGTACGTCTCCCGAAACAGCAGCACTCCTGCCACGGTCACGATTCCCCAGCCGAACCGGAAGGCGCCAAGTGCCCCGATGGCCGAGCCGGCGCGAGGTCGTTGCCGAAGATGCTCCATCCCTTCGACGAATCCCCGAGCGACCGACGACACAGCCTGGCGCACGGCCGCGGCTGCCTCGTCCAGGGCCGGCCCGAGCTGTGCCCGATCGAGCAGCATCGCGGCGAGCAGGCCGGCGAGGCCGTAGCCGACGGCCGCCACCAGAACGACCAGTGCGACTCGTGAGTCAGAGCCGCCGCCGAGCAGCCGTACGACCACACCGAGCCCGACTCCGGCGACCGTCGACAGGGTGCCGATCGTGGTCGATACGGCGTTGGCTGTGATGAGCGCGTCATCGGTGACGACGCGAGGCAGTGATGCAGACAGTCCCGACAAGATGAACCGGTTGACGCCGATCACTGCGAGCGAGACGGCCAAGAAGGACCCGTCGTCACGGCCGAGGAGAACCAGCGCGGACACACTGACGCACAGCAGCGCACGTGTCAGGTTGGCGGCGACCAGAGCCCGTTGCCGGCTCCAGCGGTCGAGCAGGACCCCGGCGAAGGGTCCGAGGACCGAGTACGGGACCAAGATGACGGCGAAGGCCAGTGCGATGCGAAGGGCGGACGTCTGTCGTTCGGGCGAGAAGAAGACGAAAGACGCGAGAGCGGCCTGGAAGCAACCGTCGGACACCTGCCCGGCGACCCGCACCGACAGCAGACGCCGGAAACCCGTGCCCCTGAACAGGGCAACGACTGGACGCTCGCCCGTCCTCAGGGTCGGCCCGGGGCGTGCGGACGGTCAGGCAAGGGCAGGCTCCGCGGTGGACTCCTGCTCGGGAGGCGGGGTGAGGTGATCTCGCGCGGCCGGGCTCGCCGCGGCCAGGACATCGATGACCAGCCAGGCCACGACGGACGCCAGGACCGACCAGACGACGTTCTGCCAGGTGGCATGGCCGCCCACGATGAACACCACGATCACGATGACGAGGATGGCGGTGCGCAACGCCGTCCGTCCTCGGGCGATCAGGCCGCCCAACCGTTGCATGGGCTCCCAGCGACCCGCCGTCTCGCCCAGCGCAGTAGTGGCTCGGGACTCGAGGTTTCGCAGCCAGCCAGCCGGTTGCGAGGGTCCAGCCAGCCAGGCGAAGAAGGCGGCGGCGAATCCGAGGGTGGCGAGGGCACCCAAGGAGTCCCAGAGATAGCGCAGCATCGTGTCGTAGAAGACCGTGAGCGCCGCCGCGAAGGACGTGCCGTCGGTGGCCTGGACGTAGGCCGAGCGGGTGATGCCCAGGGCTGCCGCGAGGATGACCATGGCCGCCACCACGACGAGCCCGCTGACCAAGAGCATGCGTCGCCGTTGCGGGGCCGCCATGATGGCGGCGAGATAGAGCAAGAAGACCACCGGGAGCAACCATCGGGCGATGGGGTCGGTAAAGGTCCAGATCTGCTGCGCCGCGTCCAGCTGTGGGGAGGTGAGCAGGACGATCTCGTGGCCGGTCGTGGACGGCGGGTTGATCCGCTCGAAGACGGTGAGGCCGCGGTCGATCAACGCTTGTCGGACGGCTTCGATGACGACGGAGAGGTCGAGGTACACCGTTCCGTCGCGGACGGTCACCGTGCCGGTGTTGTCGCCGTTCAGCGCCTTCACCACACCCTGTTGAACCTGGGTGTTGACCTCGACCCAAAGATTGTCGAACTGTTGGCTCTGGATGACTTTCAGCACGGTGGACTGCACGAAGCTGGTGATCGCACCGGTGATGGCCGGAGTCAACGCAGTGGCTTGCGGAGGCAGGTTGGTGGCGACAAATCCCTGAACGTCTACCCTCGCCAGCAACTCGTCGGTGACCTCGGTGGCGACGGCCTGCTGGACCACCGGCGACTGGGCGAGCGGGCCAACCGTAGCCAGGTAGCGCTGGGAGTCCACGATGGTGCGGCGTCCCCAGAAGCCCACCAGAGCGGGCGGGGTGAGCAGGGCGGCGATGACCAAGAGGGCGACGGCCGCTGTCCAGCGCCCGCGCTGTCGTTTCGGACCCGGGCGGTCGAGGACGAGGGTCGGTGAAGCGTCGCGGAGCTGGTCGTTCTCGGCTCGCAGACGAGCGACCTCCGCCTGCAAGGCCGCGTAGTCGGGTTGGTCTGCGCCAGGCGCCTGAGGTTGGCTGCCAGCCATCGGGGTCTTCTCTCGGTTGGTCGTGCCCGCACGGTTCTCGAGCCGAAGCCTAAGCCGCGCGCGACCAAACAAGAGCGACTCCCCAGGATTCCTGGGGAGTCGCTGCCTGTCTCAGGGTGACTTAGTCACCCGCGATGAAGTCCTCCACCGCCTGGCGGGCCTCGTCGTCGTTGTACTGCACGGGCGGGCTCTTCATGAAGTACGACGCCGGTCCGAGCAGCGGGCCGCCGATTCCCCGGTCGAGGGCGATCTTCGCGCAGCGGATCGCGTCGATGATGACCCCCGCTGAGTTCGGTGAGTCCCAGACCTCGAGCTTGTACTCCAGGCTCAGGGGTACGTCGCCGAAGGCGCGACCCTCGAGTCGGACGAATGCCCACTTGCGGTCATCGAGCCAGGCGACGTAGTCCGACGGACCGATGTGCACGTTGCGAGCGCCGATGTCGCGCGTCAGCTGGGAGGTGACCGACTGGGTCTTGGAGATCTTCTTGGACTCGAGTCGCTCCCGCTCGAGCATGTTCATGAAGTCCATGTTTCCGCCGACGTTGAGCTGGTAGGTGCGGTCGACGGTGACGCCGCGGTCCTCGAACAGCTTCGCAAGCACTCGGTGGGTGATCGTGGCGCCCACTTGGCTCTTGATGTCGTCACCCACGATCGGCACACCGGCCGCAGTGAACTTGTCGGCCCACGCCTTGGTGCCGGCAATGAAGACGGGCAGGGCGTTGACGAAGCCGACGCCAGCGTCAATGGCGCACTGGGCGTAGAACTTCGCGGCCTCCTCGGATCCAACCGGCAGGTAGCAGACCAGCACGTCTGTACGGCTGTCACGAAGTGCGGCGACCACATCGACCGGCAGGTCATCGGACTCGGTGATCGTCTCGCGGTAGTACTTCCCGAGGCCGTCGAGGGTGTGGCCGCGTTGGACCGTCACGCCAGTTGGTGGCACCTCAGCGATCTTGATCGTGTTGTTCTCGGAAGCGCCGATGGCGGCGGAGAGGTCCTGGCCGACCTTCTTCGCATCGACGTCGAATGCCGCTACGAAGCTCACGTCGCTGATGTGGTAGTCGCCGAGCTGGACGTGCATCAGACCCGGGATCTTGGCGTTGGCGTCGGCATCCTTGTAGTACTCGACACCCTGGACGAGCGACGCGGCGCAGTTGCCGACGCCGACGATGGCTACTCGAACCTGACCCATGTCCGGCTACTCCTTGTTTAGTTCGGTGCCGGGGACGGCCCGGTCAGCCTTGGGGATGGTGGCTTCGTGGTGCTGGCTGGTGCGTTCATCACTGATCAGCTCGTTGAGCCAGCGCACCTCGCGCTCGACCCCTTCGAGGCCGTGCTTGTGCAGCTCGAGCGTGTAGCTGTCGACCCTCTCGCGGGTGCGTGACAACGATGAGCGGACGTTGTCGAGCCGTTCCTCGAGTCGGCTGCGCCGCCCTTCCAGGATGCGCAGCCGGACGGCCGCGTCGGTCTGGCTGAAGAACGCGAAGTGGACGCCGAAACTCTCGTCGTCCCACGCCGCGGGACCGGAACTGTCCAGCAGATCCTGCAGATGCTCCTTGCCTTCGGCGGTGAGCTTGTAGACGATCTTGGCCCGACCCCCCTGGGCAGGCATGCTGTCCAGTGGATCCTGGGCGATGAGCCCACGCGCGAGAAGTGCCTTCAAGCAGGGGTACAACGAGCCGTACGAGAAGGCACGGAAGGTGCCCAGCATGGTGTTGAGCCGCTTGCGCAGCTCGTAGCCGTGCATCGGTGACTCATGGAGCAGACCGAGAACGGCGAGCTCCAGAACACCAGCACGCTTGCTCACGCGAACTCCTTGAGCGAGATCGGGAAAAGACGGTGCGATGTATCGCACCGATACATCGGACCCTAGACGGTAGTCCGCGCCGGACGCAAGCCGCACCGTCGTCGACCGGCTCGAAGAGGCCCCGGATTCCGACGTGTGCCGATCGGGCGGTTTCCCACAGGTTCTCTGCGGGGGTTCGCGCAGTCGACGTAGGCTTTGCGCATGTGGTCCCAGCGGGCCGTTGTCGACTACGCGCTGCAGAAGCGCTCGACCTTGGCTGCCTTCCGCACGGGGATGGCCACGACGACCGACGTGTGCGATCCGGACCCTTACACGCTGCGGGCTGCCCGCCACCATGGCGAAGCGACCGAGCGCCCGTGTCCCTTGTGCCGCCGAGACCCGCTGGTCGAGCTCGGCTACACCTTCGGAGACGAGTTGGGCCCCTACTCAGGGCGGATCAAGTCGGTGGCCGAGCAGGCCGTCATGGCTCGTGAGCACGGTGAGTTCCGCGTCTACGTCCTCGAGATCTGCCTCGGTTGCGGATGGAACCACCTGCACCGCTCCTACGTCTTGGGTGATGGGGTGCCCCGCACCCCGCCCCGGCGCCGTCGGGCTGCCGAGTAGCCACCGCACCAGAGGCCGGGACGCCGGTATCTGGGTGCCGGCGACTCGGAAGAGACGCCGATCACAGCCACCGCGGACCAAAGCACCGGGTGTTGTCAGGGACACTGGAGCGTTGTGGACACTGGAGCATCGTGAAGATCGACTATCCGCGCTCGGCCCGTAGCGGAGTGCTGCGTTTCTGGCCGTCGTGGCGGCAATGGTTGGCGATGTTCTGCCTGGGGGTTTTCCTCGTGGTCGGCGCGTTCGCCGTGGCTTACGCCAAGATCGACGTGCCCGCGCCCAACGAGCAGGCAACAGCCCAGGCGACCAAGATCTACTGGTCTGACGGTAAGACCGTGCTGGCGTCCATCGGCGAGGCCAACCGGACGTCGGTGACCCTGGCCGAAGTCCCCGATCACGTGCAGAAGGCAGTACTGGCCGCCGAGGATCGCGGCTTCTACGAGCACGGCGGCTTGTCCCCACGCGGAATTGCCCGGGCCTTCTGGAACAACCTGCGTGGCGGTGACCAGCAGGGCGGTTCGACGATCACCCAACAGCTGGCCAAGAACTACTACCTCAATCAAGACCAGACCTACACCCGCAAGATCCGCGAGGCTGTGGTGTCGCTCAAGATGGAGCAGACGCTGAGCAAGGATCAGATTCTCGAGGACTACCTCAACACGATCTATTTCGGACGCAGTGCCTACGGCATCCAGGCGGCTGCCCAGGCCTACTACGGCAAGGACGTGCAAGATCTGACGGTGTCCGAAGGCGCCATGCTGGCTGCCATCTTGCGTAACCCTGGGCTGTACAACCCCGAGGAGCACCTCGACAACCTGGAAGGCCGGTGGGCCTACGTCGTCGATGGAATGGTCTCTGAGGGCTGGCTGACCGCAGACGAGCGCGCCGCCTTGACCTTTGCCATGCCGATCAAGCTCAAGCCGTCGGCGACGTACGCGGGAACGCGGGGCTATCTCATCGACTCGGTCAAGCGTGATCTCGCCAGCATCGGTTTCGACGAGGAAGAGGTGAACACGGCTGGGTTGCGGGTCGTCTCGACCTTTGACCGGAAGGCGCAGCGCGCTGCTGTCGCGGCGGTGAAGGCGGAGCGGCCGAGCGAGAAGGACGTGCGGGTCGGACTCGCGACAGTGGACCCTGCGACCGGTGCCGTTGTCGCGATGTACGGCGGGTCCGACTTTCTCAAGCGGCAGTACAACGACGCCACGCAATCCCGAGCCCAGGCAGGATCGACCTTCAAGCCGTTCGCGCTGGCCGCGGGTCTCGAGGACGACATCGGCCTGAACTCGGTGTGGAACGGCGCCAACCGGCAGACGTTCAAGAACCCGCCGTGCGAGGACTACACGGTCAACAACTACGGCGGGGAGTCCTACGGACAACTCACGCTGCTTCAGGCGACCGAGAAGTCGGTCAACTCGGTCTACGTCCCTATGTCCATCCAGGTGGGCACGAAGACCGTCGCGGAGGCGGCCCATCGAATCGGCATCCCCGACGACGTGCCCATCGACCCGTGTTCCACGGTCAGTCTGGGCACGGCGTCGCCGACGGCGCTGGAGATGGCCAGCGCCTACGGCACGTTCGCCGGCGGCGGCCTCGTCCACCAGCCCTACACGGTGACGTCAGTGACCTCGGCCAACGGTGGGATGCTCTACACGGCCGACACAACCGGGAGCCAGGAGCTGACCGCGGATGTCGTGGCCGACGTCGACTATGCGCTCCAGCGAGTTGTCACCAACGGGACGGGCTTCACTGCCCGGGCGCTCGGACGGCCCTCTGCCGGCAAGACCGGCACGACGAACGACGGTCTTTCGGCCTGGTACGTCGGGTACACCCCTCAGTTGTCGACCGCGGTGGTCCTTTTCCGGCCGGACAAGGCCGGGAACCTGATCTCCCTCGATGGGGTGGGTGGTCTGTCCACGGTCACAGGGGGGTCGTTCCCGGCGCGGATCTGGACCGACATGATGCGCGTTGCGCTGGTGGGGGAACCGGTGGTGCGATTCCCATCGCCGGCCTGGATCGGGGGACAACCCGCGCCGTCCTCGTCTCCGACGAAATCGCCCTCGCCGAGCGAGTCCCCAACTCCCACGGAGACTGCGTCGCCAACCCCAACCCCGACCCCCACACCGACCCCCACACCGACCCCTACGCCAACGCCCACCCCGACAACGTCTGCTACGCCGGCCCCCGACGAGGACACCTCGCCCAAACCCTGAGATCGGCTGACATCATCTGCGGGTGACCTGGACCCCGGGGCGGCGTCTCGTGCTCCCCAGTCGGGATGACCCCGTTGCTGGGGCCGCCAGTGAGGCTGTCGGTGGCCGGGCCGGATCTCGAGTCATCTCGGCCAGCGGTTGGTGGACCCCCGTCCGCGTGGTCTTGGCGATGGTCGCCGTGGCCTGCGCGTTGGGCTTCCTGCAAAAGGTTCCGTGTCGTTCCGGGGACTTCGCAGACAACGTCTACCAGCGGCTGTGCTACACCGACATCGCGCCGCTGTACGACGGGCGAGGATTCGCGCAGGGCGCCTTGCCCTACCTCGACAAGGGAGACTGGCAGCCCTTGGAGTATCCCGTGCTCACCGGCGGATTCATGACTGCGGCGGCATGGATCACGAGGGCCGTCGACGAGCCCGGCGGTCACCCTGCCTATGTCACCTTCTTCGACGTCAACGTCGTTCTGCTCAGCGCCTTCGCACTGCTCGCCTGCTGGTTCGTGGCGAACACGCACCGGCGGCGACCGTGGGACGCCGCGATGCTGGCCCCAGGCCTGGTTCTTGCCGCGTTCATCAACTGGGACCTCCTGGTCGTGGCTCTGCTGGCCGGCGCGCTGTGGGCTTGGGCTCGTCATCGGCCGATGCTCGCGGGGATACTCATCGGGCTCGGTGGAGCGGCGAAGCTCTATCCCCTGTTCCTGTTGGGGCCGTTGCTTTTGGTTTGCCTGCGTGGACGCCAGATGCCGGCATTCGTCCGGGTTCTGCTCGGTGCCTCCTGGACCTGGCTGATCGTGAACGTCCCGGTGCTGCTGGTGGCGCCCGACGGGTGGGCGACCTTCTACACCTTCAGCCGGGAGCGGCCCGCGTCCTTCGGTTCCCTCTGGTATGCCCTGAACGATCTGGGACACGGGATCCCACCGGACCGGCTCAACCTGGTTGCGGGCGGACTGTTCGCCCTGGTCTGCCTGGGGATTGCCTGGCTGGCGCTCGCGGCGCCGTACCCGCCGCGGCTAGCGCAACTCATGTTCCTGGTCGTGGCAGCGTTCCTGCTCACCAACAAGGTCTACTCGCCGCAGTACGTCCTCTGGTTGGTTTTCCTGTTTCCCTTGGCTCGACCCAGGTGGCGCGACTTCCTGATCTGGTTGTTCTTCGAGGTGCTTTATTTTGTGGCGATCTGGTGGTATCTAGAAGGACTAACCGACCCCGAGCTCGCTCTACCAACCTGGCCGCACACGTGGGCCACACTGGCTCGGATGGTTGCCACCCTCGTCATCTGTGGCTTGATCGTGCGTGACATCTGGTGGCCCGAGCACGACCCGGTCAGAGGCGTCGACCCGGAGACCGGCGAGATCATCACGACTGACCCGGGGAGTCCCTTCGAGCCGCAGCAATCTGTTCCTTCCCATAGCGGACGGCAAGCAGCTGCTGTTCCCGCTCCCGACCCGGGAACTTCTCACTGATGGTGTTCATCGGGTCGAGCGGGTAGCCGTAGGTGCGCACCAGATGATCATGCCCGCGCAGCGTCGTACGTCTTTCGACGGGGCCAGGAGCCTAGTCCCTTGGTCCGCCCAACCGAACACCGTTCCTATTCGATGATCCCGGACCAGCTCGTGTCAGAGACCACGATCTCGTCGAACGTGCTCGTGGTGAACCTGACCTCGCAGGGCACGTCCTGGCCCACCGCGACCTCGACGTCATCGGGGACCAGCAGCATGGAGCACTGCATGTGCGGAGGCTCGGCGAACCAGCGCTGCTTCCCGCCGAGGGAGAACGGGGACAGGACGCGCCCGGCGGCCTCGAGACCGCCCAGGGCGGCCACCTTCCCGCGCGCAACCATCCCTGACACCGGCTTGGGCGCTTCAAGACCGACGCCGTGCGCCGTCCCCCCGCTGACGATGACCAGCTTTGAACCGCTGGGCGCCCGACGTTGCCGATAGCCGAATCGGTCACCGCGCCGCATGGGGTGCACGTCGAGCACGGTGCCGGTCACCCGCAGCGTGCTCCGATCACCTAGCCACAGTCGGGTGCCGACGCGCGGGCTCACGCGCATGGCTGGGTGGGCGGCGCGAACCGAGTCCAGCTCTGCGTCGGCGAGGTGCGACACCCACAGTCGATCGACGGACAGCCCGGCTCCCCAGAGCCGAGCGATGATCGCCTCGGTCTCCTCTGCGCGTCCGAGCACTGGCGGTGCGAGCGGCAGGTGAACGGCATAGCCCTCAACGGTGGCGCCGGACAGTAGTTCGCCCACCTCGCCGAGCCGGTCGTGCTCGATGCCGTGACGTCGCATGGAGCTGGCCACCTCGATCACGACCCTGTGCTGCAGGCCGGGTGAGGTCTCGCCGGCTAGTGCGGCGAGAGCTTCGATCGTGCTGATGGTCAGGATCACGCGGGAGTCTGCTTGCGGGACCGGGCCGATCGCTGGGTGCCAGGGTGTGAGGACAAGCACGTCACCGTCGAACGTCTCGCGCACCGAATGTGCCTCCGACTGCGCACCGACGGCGACGACGTCGCTTCGGAGTCGGGTTGCCTCTGCTCCAAGCCGTTCGCCGCCTAAGCCGTACCCGTTCCCCTTGATCACAGGCACCAACCCGGGAACGGCAGCCGCAACCGCATCAAGATGGGCACGCCAGCGCGGACCATCGATGTGCAAGGTGAAGGTCATCGGCGGTCCATGTAGGTAGTGAAAGCCTTGTAGAGCAATGGGTTCAGCGCGTAGTCCCATTCCCCGACATACTCGACGGCCTCTCCCCCGGTGCCGAGCTTGAACTGGATCAGACCGAACAGGGGGTCAGCGGGATCAAGGGTGTCGGAGATGCCGCGCAGGTCATAGATGGTGCAGCCGGCATCAAGCGCCCCGCGAAGCATGGCCCACTGCACCGCGTTGCTGGGTCGCACCTCTCGCTTGTGATCTGCGCTGGCTCCGTAGGAGTACCACGCGTGCTGACCGGAGCGCACGACTGTGGTGGCGGCCAGGACCTCGCCCTCGTGCCGCGCCAGGTAGAGCCGGATCCGGTCGGGGTCCTCGGCGCGCATCGCATCCCACATGCGCTGCATGTAGGACAGGGCGCGAGGCGTGAAGCCGTCGCGCGCAGCGGTGACGACGTAGACGGCATGGAAATCGGCCAGATCGTCGCGGTCTCCCTGAACCACCTCGACGCCAGCCTTGTCCGCCTTCTTGATGTTGCGCCGCCAGAGCTGGTTGAACCCCGCGAGCACGTCCTGCTCGGTGCGACCCGCCAGCGGCACCTGGAAGACGTACCTCGGCTGAACATCCCCGAAACCGCTCCCGGTGTCGGGGGCTTGCCGCCACCCCGCAGCGCGCAGCTCGGACAGCAGGCGCTGACCGGACTCGGGTGCAGCGTCGGGAGCCACGTCACCCAGCCGTCGGGCCGTGCCCTCGGCGATGGCGTCCTTGATGGTTGAGGCCGACCAGCGGCGGACGACTTCCTGCGGTCCGATCTTGACCGCAAAGACTTTGCGCGGCTTGAAGAATGCGACAAGTGGCTCCAGAACCTCCTTGGCGGAGTGGGTCTCCCACTCGAGGACCGGCCCCTCAGGCAAGTAGGCGAGATAGCGCTCGATCCTCGGGGTTCTGCGCAGCAGCGCCAGGCCCGCACCCACCAACTGGTCTCCGGAGAACCAACCAAGTGACGCGTGACCCCACTCGGCCTTCACCCCCGCCCAGGACGGCAGCTGCAGGAAGGAACCGGAGCACTGCTCGACGAAGTGTTGGTGCGTGAGCGAGTCGATCTCCCGCACCACCAGCATGAGCCCAAGCCTACGGGGGAGACGGCGCGAGTCGGCTCAGAGCGCGAGGTCGACAACCACCGGGGCGTGATCGCTGGGACCTTTGCCTTCCTTGAGCGAACCCTTTCGGGCCTCCCGGTCGACGTAGGCATCGCTGACCGCGCTGGCGAAGGCCGCATTGGCGTAGACGAGATCGATCCGCATCCCTAGGTTCTTGTGGAAGTTGCCGCCGCGGTAGTCCCAGTAGGTGAAGGGGTGGTCGTGCTTGAGCGGGCGTGGGAAGACATCGCTCAGGCCGAGATTGCGCAGGGCCGTCAGCGCGGCACGCTCGGGTTCGGTCACGTGGGTCGCTCCGGCGAAGGCTGCACGGTCCCAGACGTCGTCGTCGTTGGGGGCGACGTTGAAGTCACCGAGGACGGCGAACGGCCCCTGGTCTGCGGGCCCCTGGCCCGCGAGCTCAGCCATCACAGTCTGGCGCAAGGCGTCCAGCCAGCTCAGCTTGTAGTCGTAGTGCGCGTGATCGGGTTCCCTGCCGTTCGGGACGTAAACCGACCAGAGACGTACTCCCGCGCAGGATGCACCGATCGCTCGCGGCTCGACGACACCGTCGAAGTTCGGCTGTTGGTCGAGTCCGCGCACGACATCGGCCAGCCCGACGCGGGACAGGATCCCCACGCCGTTCCATCGGCCCTCGGCGTTGATCGCGGCTTCGTAGCCGAGCGCTGC
The DNA here is from genome assembly GCA_963819985.1 of uncultured Actinomycetota bacterium. GTDB lineage: Bacteria > Actinomycetota > Actinomycetes > DATJPE01 > DATJPE01 > JANPBY01. Next base: position 764,437 of record CAWFYH010000005.1, read on the forward strand.
GAACTCCTCGGCCGGGAAGGCTTCTGGCGGGTTCTTCAGCTCCTGGAGGCAGACGACGTCTGGTTCGGCAGAGGCCATCCAGTCGAGCATCTTGGGCAGCCGGACGGTGACCGAGTTGATGTTCCAGGTGGCGATGCGCACATCGACGACCGTACCGCCGCCCACTTCCGCAACGAAGGCTAGAAGCCGAAGCCACCATGGGCCAACGAGAGGCCAAGCCCGACGGCAGCCGCACCAGTTCCGATGATGTCGGCCCACCGCTGATTGGTGTTCTCTGAGGTCAGCTGGGAGTAGAAGCCGATCACGACACCGATCGCGCCCAGGATTGCCCCGGCGACGTGCGCGCTCTGGATGAAGCCGAGCACGAGGGCTATCACGCCCACGACGAGGGTGACGCCGGTGAGGATCTGCTGACGCTGATGGTGAGTGGAGGGAGTGTCGGTGGCGGAATGGCCGAGCAGCTTGGGGTCGTTCGGGAGGACCGCCCACGTGCCCTCGGCGGGCTCGGAGGGCTCGGGGAAGTCGCGATTCGTGGTGGAGCCGGGCTCGGTCATGCAAGGAGCGTGGCCTCATCGGTGGACGATTTCAAGCGGACGCGCACCGTCGGGTACCCTCGGTCCCTGAGCGTGCTGCCGCAGGCGCTCGACGCAGAGCACGTTTCGCCCCGGGCGAAAACGCGCTGACCCTCCTGTCACGGATCGACCGTGGCCGCCAAGTCCAGAGGAGGTGGGTTCCCGCATGCGTCGTTATGAGCTGATGGTCATCCTCGACCCCGATCTCGAGGAGCGCACTGTCGCCCCGTCGCTCGATACGTTCCTCAACGTCGTCCGCAAGGAGGGCGGCACGGTCGAGAACGTCGACATCTGGGGCCGACGTCGGTTGGCCTACGAGATCAACAAGAAGCCGGATGGCATCTATGCCGTCGTAGACCTGACCTGCGAGCCGGCCACCGTGAAGGAGCTGGACCGCCAGCTCAACCTCAACGAGTCGGTCATGCGCACCAAGGTGCTCCGACCGGCAGCGAAGTAGGCGATCCACATGGCCCAAGGAGATGTCTCCGTCACCATCGTCGGCAACCTCACAGCTGACCCCGAACTGCGGTTCACCCCGAGCGGGGCAGCCGTGGCCAACTTCACGATCGCTTCGACCACTCGGCTGCTCGACAAGCAGACCAACGAGTGGAAGGACGGCGACACGATCTTCATGCGGTGCGCCGTGTGGCGGCAGTACGCCGAGAACGTCGCGGAGTCGCTCAACAAGGGCTCGCGGGTCATCGCCACGGGTCGGCTCAAGCAGCGCTCGTACGAGACCAAGGAAGGCGAGAAGCGCACGGTGGTGGAGCTCGACGTCGATGACGTCGGTCCAGCGCTGAAGAACGCCACCGCCAAGGTGAGCAAGGTCGCGCGGCAGGGCGGCGGGGGCTTCGGGGGCGCACCGTCGGACGACCCATGGGCGAGCCCGGTCGACAGCGGTGCCGGATCGTCCTCCTCCTCGTCAGGCGGCTCCGCCTCCTACGACGAACCACCCTTCTGACCTTCCCCCGATCCTCCCTCGCTGACGCGAGCGAGCCCAGTAGCGAAAGAGAACCCACGAGATGGCCAAGCCTCCGATCCGCAAGCCGAAGAAGAAGAGCAACCCGCTCAAGGCCGCGAAGATCGACTACGTCGACTACAAGGACACCGCCCTGCTTCGGAAGTTCATCTCCGACCGGGGCAAGATCCGGGCCCGTCGGGTCACCGGTGTGTCCGTCCAGCAGCAGCGCGAGATCGCCAAGGCGGTCAAGAACGCCCGTGAGATGGCGCTGCTCCCCTACACCTCGACCGCTCGCTGAGGGCCGGGAGACACCATGAAGATCATCCTCACGCACGAGGTCGCCAGCCTTGGCGCCCCAGGCGACGTCGTCGAGGTCAAGGACGGCTACGCCCGCAACTATCTGGTGCCCCGCGGCGACGCGATCCGCTGGACCAAGGGCGCCGAGAAGGAGATCGTCTCGATCAAGCGGGCCCGCGAGGTTCGCTCGGTCCACGATCTCGGGCACGCCCAGGAGATCAAGGACCAGCTTGAGGCACTCGCGGTCACGTTGGCGGCGCGAGCCGGCGACGGCGGCCGCCTGTTCGGTTCGGTGACGGTCAGCGATGTGGCTGACGCCGTCAAGGCCGCCGGCGGTCCAGACGTCGACAAGCGCCGCATCGAGATCGGCAATGCGATCAAGACGGTGGGCTCCCACCAGGTCAACGTGCGTATCCACCCCGAGGTCGTAGCCACCGTCGCCCTGGACATCGTCGCAGCCAGCTAAACCCTCGCAACGGGGAAGTTTGTTACGGCTATAGCCGTAACAAACTTCCCCGTTGGGCACGGCTAGCCACGGATGGCGCCGGTGACGAGCCATGCGTCGGAGCGTTCGCGGTGCAAGAGCAGCACCAGTCGGACGACCATGAACCACAACAGCGCCATCCACAGGCCGACGAGTCCTCGAGTGCCGTCGAGCAGCCGCGGCACCGCGATTGCAGCGGGGACGTACGCCGCGAGCATGACCAGCTGCGCCCACGCCAGCCAGCGGTTGTCACCAGCGCCGATGAGCACACCGTCGAGGACGAAGACAGGCCCTGCGATCGGCTGGTGCACCGCGACCACGACCAAGGCGGCGGAGACGGCTGCGGCTACGTCGGGCTCGAGGGAGAAGGCCGCCGCAAACAACGGCCGAGCCAGCAGTACGGCTCCGCCCAGGACCACCCCGCCCCAGACACCCCACTGCATCATCCGGCGGACGGCCGCACGGGTTCCCGGGACGTCGCCGGCGCCGAGGCTTCGTCCGACGATGGCCTGGCCGGCGATCGCCAGGGCGTCCAAGGCGAGCGCTAGGAGGATCCAGGTCAGGAAGGCCACCTGGTAGGCCGCGACCTGGACATCGCCGAGCCGGGCAGCGAGGCCGACGGTGAGCAGGAAGACCGCTCGAAGCGCGACGGTGCGGACGAACAGCGCGAACCCGTCACGAGCCGAGCGCAGGATGGCGCCAGTCCCCGAGCGGAGAGGGACACCGGCCTGTCGGGCGTTGGCCCGGATCAGCACGAGGTAGACGACGGCCGCCCCGAACTGCGTGACTACCGTCGCCCAGGCGGAGCCGGCGACGCCCCAGTGCAACCCCAGGACCAGCGTGGCCGACAAGGCGAGGTTCAGGGTGGCCGCGATCACCGCGATCACCAACGGAGTCCTGGTGTCCTGAAGACCGCGGCGTACGCCGGTGCCGGCAAGGACGACCAGCATGAAGGGCAGTCCGAGCGCCGAGATCGTCAGATAGGTGACAGCGAAGCCTTCGATCTCGGGAGAGGCGCCGAGGGCACGGACGAGAGGCGCGGCGGCCGCGGCCAAGGCGACGAGCAGGACGATGCCAAGGCCGAGAGCGAGCCAGACTCCGGCGACGCCGTCGCGGACGGCCCCGCGACGATCCTCGGCCCCCACCCGTCGGGCGACGGCGGCGGTCGTTCCGTACGCCAGAAAGACGCACAGCCCCACGACGGTGCCGAGCAATGTGCTGGCGACCGCGACGCCTGCGAGCTGCGCAGTCCCGAGCCGGGCTACCACCGCCGCGTCGCCGAGCAGGAAGAGCGGCTCGGCCACGAGCGCCCCGAAGGCGGGGATTGCCAGTCGCAAGATCTCCCGATCGGTCACGCTCAGCGCAGCGGTGGAGCGCGATCGTCCCCAGCGTTTGTCCACAGGGCGCGAGGTTAGTGCCTCATCGTCGGATGACCGGAGCGCCTGCCGGGTGCGAACACGCCCGGGCCGAGTTTTCCTCCCCACCCTGAGGACGGGCATCGTCGCAGGTCAGAGGGGGTGCCGGGTAGAAAGAATCTTCGCTATCCACAGGTTCATCCACAGGATGCGGTCGGCTGTCAACAGGAGATGCGGCGCGTCACGCACAGCGGAACAGCGGGTTGTCCACACCCGTCCACAGGGCCGCTGGACGGCCCGGTCGCCACGCCCGTACGGTCACGCGGGCGCTTCACTACAAGCCGTAGATCCGACCTCTCGGTCTGCACCTCACGCGAGGCGCCCGCCGAAGAAACTGTCGGTGCCGCCGGGTTGGCTGGCCTCGACTGCTCGCCACCCGACGATCCAGTCAGGTGGCCCACGCTACGTCCGCAAGGCAACGATCTGGAGGTCGAGTGAGCGTCATCGAGCTGCGTGACCATGACGGCTCATCCGACGGCTCAACCGCCTTCGATCGGCAACCACCGCAGGACCTCGGCGCCGAACAGTGCGTCCTCGGAGCGATGCTGCTCAGCAAGGATGCGATCGCCGACGTCGTTGAGGTTCTACGCCCGGGTGACTTCTACAAGCCGGCCCACCAGACCGTCTACGACACCGTGCTGGACCTTTACGGCCGCGGCGACCCCGCCGATGCCATCACGGTCTCCAACGCCTTGCAGACCCGCGGTGAGATCGCCCGCATCGGCGGTGCGCCGTACCTCCACACCCTGCTCGCCTCGGTGCCTACCGCAGCCAACGCCGGTTACTACGCCAAGATCGTTCGCGAGCGGGCGATCCTGCGACGCCTGGTCGAGGCCGGCACGCGGATCGTGCAGATGGGCTACGCCTCCGACGGAGGAGAGGCCGACGAACTCGTCGACCGAGCCCAGGCGGAGGTCTACTCCGTCACCGAGCGACGCACGTCGGAGGACTACCTTCCCCTGTCGGCGATCATGGAGGGCACCCTCGACGAGATCGAGGCGATCTCCAGTCGCGGCGGCGCCATGGTGGGGGTGCCCACCGGCTTCACCGATCTCGACCAGCTGACCAACGGTCTGCACGGCGGGCAGATGATCGTCCTCGCGGCGAGACCGGCAGTCGGGAAATCGACCCTCGCTTTGGATGTGTGTCGGTCGGCCTCGATCAAGCACGGACTCACGTCGGTGATCTTCTCCCTGGAGATGAGCCGCAACGAGATCACCATGCGTCTGCTGTCGGCCGAGGCGAAGGTCGCGCTGCACAAGATGCGATCGGGTCAGCTCGGCGAGACCGACTGGAACCACCTCGCTCGCACGATGTCGGCCGTCGCGGATGCACCGCTGTTCATCGACGACAGCCCCAACATGTCGATGATGGAGATCCGGGCGAAGTGTCGGCGGCTCAAGCAGCGTCACGACCTGCGACTCGTGGTCATCGACTACCTCCAGCTGATGTCCAGCGGCAAGAAGGTCGAGTCTCGCCAGCAGGAGGTGTCGGAGTTCTCGCGCTCGCTCAAGCTGCTCGCCAAGGAGCTCGACGTTCCCGTGATCGCGGTCAGCCAGCTCAACCGTGGCCCGGAGCAGCGCACGGACAAGAAGCCCCTGATGTCTGACCTTCGCGAGTCCGGCTCGATCGAGCAGGACAGTGACATCGTCATCTTGTTGCACCGTGAGGATCAGTACGAAAAGGAGTCACCTCGCGCGGGAGAAGCTGATTTCATCGTGGCCAAGCACCGAAACGGACCCACCGCGACGGTCACAGTCGCCTTCCAAGGCCACTACTCCCGCTTCGTCGACATGGCCCAGATCTAGCCCACCCGACAGGTTGAGTCATTCATGTCCGTTGAACTTGAAGCCCTCCTCGACTCGCTGGGCGGGCGACGCGAGCATGTCCTCACGGCCGTCCAAGGGCTGGCCGAGTCCGATCTGCGGCGGCCGATCCTCCCCTCCGGATGGAGCTGTCTCGGGCTCGTTCAGCACCTCACCGTCGACGTCGAGGCCTTCTGGTTCCGCTGCGTCGTGGCTGGTGATGCGGCCGCTATCGATGCCCTCGGCGACGATGACGGTTGGACGGTTGACGCCGATCGGAGCTCGGCGCAGATACTCGGCGCCTACCGTCTCGAGGCCGCACACGCTGACGGTCTCGTCCGGGCTGCCGGGCTGGACGCCGCCCCCAGATGGTGGCCGGACTTCTTCGGCTCGTTCCAGTTGGCGTCCGTGCGCGAAGTGGTCCTCCATGTGCTGACCGAGACGGCCACCCATGCCGGTCACCTCGACGTTGTCCGCGAGCTGATCGACGGCCGACAGCATCTCGTGCTTACCTGAGCTGTTCTGTCCCGCGACTCGAGATTGTTGAGCAGTGAGTGAGGGGTTCCGCATGGCCGCATCCATCTTGGTGACCGGAGGCACCGGCACCCTCGGCCGGCACGTCGTGGACCGTTTGCGCGCCATCGACTCGGAAGTGCGCGTGATGAGTCGCCGCCCCCAGCCACCGCGCGACGGCGTCGAGTACGTCACCGCAGACCTGAGCACCGGGGAGGGCGTCGAGGCGAGCCTGCGCGATGTCGAGACGATCGTGCACTGCGCTGGCAGCTCGAAGGGTGACGACGTCAAGGCACGCAACCTGATCCGAGCGGTCCCGTCGGGTACGGCTCCGCACCTGGTCTTCATCTCGATCGTCGGGGTCGATCGGATACCCGTCAGCAGCATGGCCGACCGTGCGATGTTCGGCTTCTATGCGACCAAGTTCGCCGCCGAACGCGTCGTGGCCGACTCGAGCCTGCCATCGACCACCCTGCGCTCCACCCAGTTCCACGACCTGTTGCTCGCGATGGTCCACGAGCTGGCCAAGGTGCCGTTGGTGCCACTGCCCAGCGGCTTTCATTTCCAGCCGGTCGATGCGGATGAGGTGGCTGCGCGCCTGGTTGGGCTGACCCTGAGAGGGCCGGCCGGGCGGGTGCCCGATCTCGGCGGGCCCCAGGTTCTGACCATCAAGGAGATGGTGAGCAGCTACCTCCACGCCACACATCGTCGGCGGCCGATGGTCCCGATCCGGCTGCCCGGCAATGCAGCAAAGGCCTACCGAGAGGGTGCCAACCTTGCTCCCGACCACGCGGACGGGGCGCTCACCTGGGAAGCGTTCTTGGCCACCCGGGTGCGTCCGGTGGCTGGCTGAGGTTGTCGCCGGCGCTGGCCACCCACCGCTACCAGACGTCGCCGGAGCGCCAGTCGCACGCCAGGTCTCCGTCGAGGTTCAGCCTCGGTCCGCCGACACCTTCGAGGACGTACACCGAATCGTCCTCGTCCGGCGTGCGTCGCAACCCCTCGGGAGTCAGCACGGATGTCGGGCCGCGCCAACGGACCCAGCCGCGAGCGACGTACAGCTCGGCGGCCATCTTCGAGGCCGACAACGCTCCAGCGTCGTACGCCCCACGCGTGACCCGTTCGATCTCGTCCATGAGCTGACCGAACAGGCCACGCCGTCGAAACTCCGGGCGAACGCCAACGCCCTCCACGTAGCCCACGCGCAGCACCCGTCCGTCATGCAACAGCCTCCGTTGGACCACCGAGGCATGACCGACCAGCTCGTCTCCGTGCCACGCCATGACGTGGACACCGCCGAGAGCATGCTCGAGGTCGTCGTCGGTGAACCCGTCTTCGAAGGCTGCGTCAAGAAGCGGCCGGATCGCCTGCACCTCCCCGGGGGTGAGTTCGGCGGTGTGCAGGGTGCGCAGGTCGGTCACCGCGAAAGTGTGTCGCATCGATGGGGTCGAGGTCGTACGGTGGCGCCCGTGACCGACTACCGAGCCGTCAACAGGCTGAGCTGGGATGAGCGCGCGCCGGCCCACGCGGCGTCGCCGGACTACTCGTGGGACCGGTTCGTCTCGGACCCAGAATTCCTGAGCGGTGTCGTCAGGTTCGACCTTCCAAGGCTCGGCGACATCGCCGGGCTGCGTGGCGTGCACCTGCAGTGCCACATCGGCACGGACACGCTGTCGCTGGCCAGACTGGGCGCCCGGATGACTGGCCTGGACTTCTCGCCAACCGCCCTCGAGCAGGCCCGTCGGTTGTCGGCGGAGGCGGGGCCGCACGTCGACTTCGTGGAGTCCGACGTCTACTCGGCGCTGGGCGTGCTCGAGCCGGGTTCCTTCGATCTGGTGTTCACCGGGATCGGGGCGCTGTGCTGGCTGCCGGACGTCCGGCGCTGGGCCGAGATCGTGGCGGCGCTGCTCGCCCCCGGGGGCCGGTTGTTCATCAGGGAGGGGCACCCGATGCTGTGGTCGCTCGAAGACGCCCGAGAAGACGGCCAGCTCGTTGTCGGCTATCCCTATTTCGAGACCCCTGAGGCCCTGATCTTCGACGAGGGCGGCACCTACGTCGAGACCGACGCCACCTTCCAGCACAACGTCACCCACTCGTGGAACCACGGACTGGGCGAGATCGTGACAGCCCTGCTCGACCAGGGGCTGACTCTGACCATGCTCGAGGAGCACGAAAGCGTTCCATGGGATGCCCAGCCGGGACAGATGACCCGGGACCAGCTCGGCGAATATCGATTCACCAACCGGCCCAATCGGGTGGCCGCCAGCTACACCCTGCAGGCCGTACGTCGCTGACGCCGCCCGTCAGCGACCAAGAAATGCCTGAAGGGCGTCGGCGAAGGCCACGGCCTCGGACTGTCGGAACGCCTTCGACTTCATCCGTCTCGCGTCGATGGAGCTGCGCATGTTCCCAGTCTCCACCAGCACCGCAGGGACGGTGGCCAGGTTGAGCGTGGCCAGGTCCTTGCGGTAGATCAACGCGTCGCCTCCACCTGCGTAGTTGGCGTACGGCATGCCCGTCACTCGGCGGAACTTGGCGCGCACGACCTTGGCCAGGCGATGTGATCGGGCGGTGACCCCGGCCCCCTTCAGCTGATGGGTCGAGGCGATCACGGTGAATCCGCGCGCGCCGGGGACCGTCGAACCGTCGGCATGTATCGACAGCATCGCGTCCGCGTGGAAGCGGGTGGCTGTGGCCGCGCGGACCGGGGTGCAGGGTCCGACTCCGGAGTTGCTGTGGCGGGTGAGGTGCACAGTCGCCCCCCGAAGTCGCAGTACGGCCGCCGTGCGCTTTGCGACGTCCCAGGTGTAGGCGGCCTCGGTGTAGCCGCCGTTCGTGGCCGTTCCTGTGGTGTTGCAGGCCTTGTAGACACCGTTCCCGGCAAAGATCGTGCGGTTGATGATCTCCGGGTGGGCCCAGTTGCGGCCGTTGTGGCCCGGATCGATGACGATGACAACTCCGGTCATCGCCAAGGTCGGTTCAGCTGGCGGAGGCCCCACGAACGCGCTGAGGCTCAAAGCGACAGCGGCAAGGACGAGTCCGGAGAGCCCACGACGAACCCGGCCACGCGACGAGCGCGACGGCAAGGCGGTGGCGGTGGCGGTGGGAGACGAGGTCATCCTCACCAGACTACGGCGATGTCCTCGTGGGCGTGCGGTCAGTGCACTGACTCGAGCGTGGTGCCTTTGGTCTCCTTGATCATCTTGAGCACGAAGAAGAACGACCCGATCGCTGCCGCGGTGTAGAGGCCGTAGGCAAGTGACAACGAGACGTCCGACAGCGTTGGGAAGGTCGTCGACACGACGAAGTTGGCGATCCATTGGGCGGCCGCGGCCACGGCCAGGGCGGCGGCGCGGATGCTGTTGGGGAACATCTCGCCCAGGAGCACCCAGACGACGGGACCCCACGAGAAGGCGAAGAAGAACACGAAGAGGTTGGCGGCGATCAGCGCGATGACCCCGGAGGTGTGGGTCACGGCGGGGCTCCCGTTGACGACCGGGGCATGCCCGAAGACATAGGTCAAGGTTCCGAGCCCCACGATCATCCCGAGCGACCCGACCAGGAGCAGAGGTCGGCGCCCGACCTTGTCGATGATGGAGATGGCGAGGATGGTGCCGGCGATGTTGACCACCGCGCTGAGGATCGAGATGAGCAGGGATTGGTCTTCGCCGATGCCCACGCTCTGCCAGAGCACCGAGGAGTAGTAGAAGATCACGTTGATGCCGACGAGCTGCTGGAAGGCGCTCAGGCTGATGCCGATCCAGACGATCGGCAACAACCCGAACCGCGGTCCCCGAAGATCCGCAAAGACAGGCTTGTGCTCCGCGTCGATCGAGGCCTGGATTGATGCGAGCAGCGGGTGTACGTCTCCGTCGTTGACCTGCCCCAGGACGTCCAGGGCCTCCTCGTTGCGGGACTGCGCCACGAGCCAGCGCGGGGACTCGGGGATGCGAAGCGCCAGCAGGCCATAGATGAGCGCAGGGAGCGCTTCGATCATCAGCATCCAGCGCCAGGCGCTCAGGCCCCACAGCTCGCTGCTCGCTGAACCGGCGATGCGGACGAGGACGTAGTTGACGATCTGGCTGATCGCAATGCCTAGGACGATGGCCATCTGTTGCAGGGACCCGAGCCGACCACGCAGCGCTGGTGGTGCGATCTCGGCTATGTAGGCGGGGGCGATGACTGACGCAACGCCGATGGCGCAACCGCCGAGCATCCGCCAGATGATGAGATCGGTGACCCCGAACGCCAGGCCGGAGCCGATCCCGCTGATGAAGAACAGCGCGGCCGCGACGATCATGACCTTGACGCGACCGTGAACATCGGCGAGTGTGCCGGCTGACCAAGCCCCGACCGCTGCCCCGAGCAGTGCGGATGACACGACGAAGCCGGTCAGACCGGAACCGATGCCGAACTGCTGCTGGATGGCGTCGACCGCACCGTTGATGACGGCGCTGTCGTAGCCGAACAGGAAGCCGCCCATCGCCGCAGTTGCGGCGAGCGTCACGACCCGACGGGTGCTCGAACGACCCTCAGCGGCGATCGTCATCCCCGCAGGGTAGGGCGTGGTTGGCCGACACCACTCGGCTTTGAGTCGGCTAGTCGTGGTTGGCGGCAGCCAGCGTGGCGATCTGGGCTGGAGTCAGCTGCGAGTGCCAGATGGCGACCTCGTCGAGCGTGCCTGCGGGCACCGGTGCCGAGCCGCTGAGGCTCGGCCATTGGTTGAGGTTGTCCCAACCCAGCCGCCAATAGCCCGTGTAGCCCTGCTCGCCTTGGGTGACGCCGGTGTTCACCGCAGTCTGAAGCACGCCGTCGACGTACAGCCGCATCCCGGCCGGCCCAAGGGTGGCAGCGATGTGGTGGCGGGCTCCCGTGATGGGCGCGTTGCTCCGGATGGTTGTCGCGCTCCCGGTCCAGATGCCGAAGCGAACGTAGCCGGCGTTGTCGAGGTAGAGCTGACGGTCGTAGCGGCTCGACTGTCCGTTGGGCTGGTTGGAGAACCCGAGCAGGCGACCGTCCCCGCCGGAGAGATTGACCCACATCGAGACAGTGAACTGGTCGGGTCCGTTGATGGCTGCACCACCGGTGCGCACCTGGGGCTGACCGGTGCCGTTGAGGGCTAGGGCGGTTGAGCTGCTGCAGGTCAGGAGCCCCGGCGCGCCCCACGTCAGGCCGGCGCCCGCCGGTGTGGCGTTGGGCGGTCCTGCGGAGTCGACGACGTTGACGACCAGGCCGGTGTCGTCCAGGCGCAGGTAGTTGCGGGGACCGCCAGCCATCGCCTGCACCGTGGCGGGATAGACGTTCGTGCCGCACCAGGTGCCGGTCTTGAACGTGCTGGACTTCACGGTGTCGGAGCTCGTGAAGGTCGCTGAGGTCATTCCGGGGGCATGGACGAGGAAGGCAAGGCCGGCGATGAGGGCGGCCGCTGTGAGGCGTCGGTGCTGATCGCGTCGGGAGAGCTCACGCGGGAGAAGCGACGGCATCGCGCTGCTCCTTCGCGTCCCGAGCGGCGGGTCCTGCTGCGGGCCGGCGGCGCCAGGACAGGAGCTCGGCGGTGAGCAGCAGGATGAGGGGCGGGGCAAAGATCAGAAATCGACCCAGCGGCGAGTGCGCGTAGCCGAGGAAGTAGCCCCAGCCGGGCTTCACGTCGGCAACGGCGCCGCGCACGTTGGCGACGGGCGTCAGGTCAGGGTCCGGCTCCCCGTTGCTGTCCCCCTTGGTTCGGATGTATCGCGTTGTGGTGCCCAGGTCTTTGTCGTCCACGATGTCTTCGCGTTCGACCAGGTCGATGATCCGGTGAGTGGTGAGCCTGCTGTGTCCGGCATCCCAGAAGGTGACGACCTGCCCGGTGCGCAGCTCGGTCGGGGCGATCGTGGTGATCACCACGGCATCGCCGGTGTTGAACTGCCCGGCCTGCACTGGTTGCCCGGGCTGGCGCGCCATCGACCCGCTGGTGACGACCAGGATCCGCTGGCCGTGCACGTGGTACCAGAGCGGGAGGCCGTAGGCGAACAGGGCAACACTCAAGGAGACGGCGAACACGAGGCGGAAGGTCCACCGTCGTGCGCGCCGTCCCCAAGAGATGCCTGCCGTGCTCACGAGGATCGCTCCGGTTCGGCTAGTTGTTACGGACCTGCTCGGCGTCGAACGTGAAGGTCACCACGGTCGAGGCGTTCTGGAAGGCGTTCCCGGTTCCGATATCGAGATGGGCGACGACGCAAAGGTCCTCGTTCGCCCCGGCCCCAAGCGTCCGGTCGCCACCCTGCGCCCCTTGCGCGTTGCTGCCGAAGAGGTCGCTGGCGGCACCGATCGGACCCGGAACGTTGGACGCGACAAGGGTGCCGCCCGGGTGGGCACCACCCGTGCAGGCCGCCGCGTTCACTCCGTCGTAGACGGAGAAGTCCAGCTGGTCGCGGAGGTTCTTGCCGTCCGTGTTGTCAGCCGTGGCCGAACCCGCGTAACGCAGGCCAAGGGACCCGGTGTTTTCCAGGTTGATGTTCCCGGAGACGGTGTCGCCAGGAGCCATGTTGCCGGCGTTGAAACCCACGGTTGCTGGGCCAGCGGTCAGCTGGAGCGTGCCAGTGACGAAGCCGGCGCTGTTGACCGAGTCGCTGTCGGTGAACAGCGCGTTGGTGGTGAGGCTGCCGAGTGCTACGAGCGACAGCCCGGCGATGCCGAAGGCCGCGAAGAGCCGACGGCGGCGCTCCTTGTCCTCCGGGGTGTCCTGCCGAGGCCTTTCGAACTCGGCGAGCAAGTCGTCCATGGTTGAAGTTCCTTCCCCCACTTATCGGGATGACGTCGATGAACAGGTGGATCTCGCCGGGCGTGGTCTGACCCCCACTCCTCACATCGGCGACGACTGGCGATCCCTTGAATCGCCTACCCTGGGACCGTGCCCTCCGACGTCGTGCTGCGCGCTGAGCTGAGCGGCGTCCCCGACTATCGGGCTGGCCGGCCGGCGCCCGACGGCGCCTACAAGGTCTCCTCCAACGAGAACCCCTACCCGCCGCTGCCCTCGGTGATCGATGCGCTCACCCGTTCGGCCCAGTCGGTGAACCGCTATCCGGACTTCGCGTCCTCGGCTCTGGTCACCCGCTTGGCCGAGCGTTTCGAGGTACCCGTCTCGGACGTCGCCGTCGGCACCGGCTCGGTCGGGGTCTGCCAGCAGATCGTGCAGTCCGTCGCAGGCCCGGGGGACGAGGTCGTCTTCGCGTGGCGTTCCTTCGAGGCCTACCCGATCATCGTCCAGGTGGCCGGCGCCACGGCCGTGCGCGTCCCGCTTCTCGACGACGCGAGCCACGATCTCGATGCCATGGCTGAAGCGATTACTCCGCGGACCCGGCTCGTGCTCGTCTGCAATCCGAACAATCCGACTGGGACCGCCGTACGTCGTGCGCCGCTCGAGGCGTTCCTCGCATCGGTGCCGCGCGATGTGCTCGTCGTCGTGGACGAGGCCTACCGCGAGTTCATCACCGACGCCGATGTTCCCGATGGCATCGGCCTCTACCGAGACCGTCCCAACGTCGCCGTGCTCAGAACCTTCTCCAAGGCGTACGGCCTCGCCGCGCTCCGCGTCGGTTTTGCCATCGCCCACGAACCGGTGGCCGCAGCCCTGCGCAAGACAGCCGTGCCCTTCGGAGTGTCGACCCTCGCCCAGGATGCCGCCGTGGCCTCGCTTGATGCTGAGGACGAGCTGATGGTCCGTGTCGAGGAGCTCGTGAAGGAGCGTGTCCGAGTCTGGGGTGCGTTGCGCGAGCAGGGCTGGGATGTCCCCGAGACGCAAGCCAACTTCGTCTGGCTTCCCACAGGCGAGGCATCAGCGGCCTTCGCGCAGGCGTGCGCCGACGCAGGGGTCGTTGTGCGGCCATTTGCCGGTGAAGGGGTACGAGTCACCATCGGTGAGCCCGAGGCGTCCGACCGCTTCCTGAAGGTGGCCGGCGACTTGGTCGACGCTCGCTGATCCGATCAGTCGACCACCGGTTCCGTTGCTTCGCTGGTCTCCAGGATGGGGGTCTCGGCCGCGGCAGCCGGCGGGCGTTCACCCCGCACGACCAGCGCAACACCCGCGACCACGACAGCCCCGCCCAGCACCGTCCAGTGCGTGAGCGGCTCGGACAGGATCAGGACACCGAGGAAGACCGCGACCACCGGATTGACGTAGGCGTAGGTCGAGGCCAACGAGATCGGCGCGTGCCCGATGACCCATACGAATGCGGTGAACCCGACCAGCGAGCCGATCAGCACCAGGTAGAACCAGGCTCCGATCGAGCGGGCCGTGTAGGCGCTCGGGTCGATGTGCTCCCCGTGCACGATGCCCAGGATTGTGAGGATCACGAAGCCGCAGAGCATCTCATAACAGGTCAGGACGAGAGCATCTCCAGGCAGCGGTAGACGGGAGGACAGGAACGTTCCCAGCGCCCAGCAGAACGTCCCAACCATCACGATGCCGATCGCGACCAGCTGAGCACCACCGGTCCAGCCGCCCGGCAGGACCAGGATTGCGAGGCCGGCGAACCCCACGAGAACCCCGGCGATGGTGGCGGATGACGGGTATTCACCGGATACCCGACGAAGAATCACAACCCACAGCGGCGTAGCCGCGACAAGCATCGCCGCGAGTCCAGAAGGGATGCGCGCCTCCGCCAGGGTGACGCCGCCGAGACCCATTCCCAGGAGCAAGAAGGCGACTAGTGCAGTTGCGGCCAGCTGCCGACGCTCGATGCGCAGGACACCGAAACCCCGGCGGATCACGAGGTAACCAGCCATCAGGAGGCCAGCGGCGAGGAACCGGCCGCCCATGGCGAGCAGGGGCGGCATCGACTCGATGAGGACGGCAATGCCCAGATAGGTCGAGCCCCAGACGACGTAGACGATCGACAGCGCGGTCCACACCTGTACCGAGCTCGACCGTTGCACGGCAGTCCCTTTCACCGGGTGATCCTCCCGCATGCGTCATTTGGTGGCCCGGCGGGTTTCGGACAGCCTGCTCACGCACCCTTGGCTGGGGGCCCGAGCGCCGCAACGACGGCACCAGCCGCAGCTGCTCGGTTTCCAGCGTGGTGGGTTTCGGGGTAGTGCGGAGACTGGCTCGACCGGCCTCCGAGCGGGTGCCAGGATGGAGCCGAAGGCCGTATCGCCGGTGCAGACCCTGTCGGCGGCGTACGGTCGCCGTGCAGGCCGAATCCCGGCGATCCCGGGCTCGGCTGATCAGCGACGAGGAGGCTGTGTGTCCGACACGAGACCGGCTGGGGGGCGCGCCGAGTTCGTCCAGCTCCTGACGCCCGAGGGTGAGCGCGTCTCACACCCGGACTACGACATCAACCTCACCGATGAGCAATACCGCGATCTGTTCCGCGACCTCGTCCTGACCCGGCGAGTCGACCTCGAGGCCACCGCCCTGCAGCGGCAAGGCGAACTCGGACTGTGGGCCGGATGTCTCGGGCAGGAGGCCGCACAGGTCGGATCGGGTCGTGCGATGGAGAAGGCCGACTTCGCGTTCCCGACCTATCGCGAGCACGGGGTCGCTCTCACCCGCGGCGTCGATCCGCTGTCGCTGCTCGGCTTGTTCCGCGGTGTGTCGAACGGAGGTTGGGACCCCTTCGAACGCAACTTTGCGCTCTACACCATCGTGATCGGCAATCAATGTCTGCACGCCGTCGGCTATGCGATGGGTGCCCAGATGGAGGCAGCGCGATCCGGCGACTCGGAGCACTCGGCCGCCGTCGTGGCCTACTTCGGGGACGGCGCTTCGAGCCAAGGCGACGTCAACGAGGCTTTCGTCTGGGCCAGTGTTTTCGAGGCCCCGGTGGTGTTCTTCTGTCAGAACAACCAGTGGGCCATCTCTGAACCACTGGACAAGCAGACCAAGATTCCCCTCTATCGGCGCGCTGACGGTTTCGGGTTTCCGGGCGTACGCGTGGACGGGAACGACGTCCTGGCCGTTCTCGCTGTCACCCGGCACCACCTGCAGGCCGCTCGTGAGGGCGCCGGCCCGTCTCTCATCGAGGCCTTCACCTATCGGATGGGCGCCCACACGACGTCCGATGACCCGACGCGCTATCGGCTGGCCAGTGAGCTGGAGGCCTGGAAGCTCAAGGACCCCATCGAGCGGATGCGGTCATTCCTGTGGAAGAACCAACTTGTTGACCAGTCGTTCTTCGACGCCTTGGAGGTCGAGTCGGAGGAGCTGGCCGTGCATCTGCGCCAGGGGTGCCGGGCGTTGCCAGACCCCCACCCGCTCGAGATCTTCGATCACGTCTATGCCGAGCCGCACGCCCTGGTGGCCGAGGAGCGAGCCGCGTTCGCCCACTACCTCGAGGCCTTCGAGGGAGCCGCGCCATGAGCCCGCAGCAGATGACCATGGCCAAAGCCCTCAACCTGAGTCTTCGACGTTGCCTGGAGAAGGATGACTCGACCCTGATCATGGGTGAGGACGTCGGAAAGCTCGGCGGAGTCTTTCGGGTCACCGACGGACTGCAGAAGGACTTCGGCGAGCACCGTGTCATAGACACGCCGCTGGCGGAGAGCGCCATCCTGGGGACCGCGATCGGGTTGGCTATGCACGGCCACCGCCCGATCGTGGAGATCCAGTTCGACGGGTTCGTCTACCCGGCATACGACCAGATCGTGAGCCAGCTGGCCAAGATGCACGCGCGATCCCGGGGTCAGGTGCCGCTGCCTGTCGTCGTGCGGATCCCCTTCGGCGGGGGAATCGGCGCCGTCGAGCACCACAGCGAGAGCCCGGAGGCGTACTTCGCTCATACCGCTGGTCTGCGCGTCGTGTCGCCGTCCAACCCGGCCGACGCCTACTGGATGTTGCGTGAGGCAGTGGCTTGCAACGACCCGGTGATCTTCTTCGAGCCGAAGCGCCGCTATTGGGACAAGGCCGACGTCGATGAGCTCGACCCTGCCCCGCTTCCGATGTCGGCTGGCCGGGTGGCGCGCGAGGGCAGCGATCTGACGCTGGTCTGCTACGGCCCCATGGTGCGCACGTGTCTCGAGGCGGCAGCGGCCGCTGAGTCCGAGAGCCGCAGTCTCGAGGTCATCGACCTGCGCAGCCTGTCTCCGGTCGACCTCGATCTCGTCTGCTCGTCGGTGGAGCGCACCGGACGCCTCGTCGTGGTCCACGAGGCGCCCGTTTGGCTCGGACTCGGAGCCGAGATCGCAGCAAGGGTGCAGGAGCGCTGCTTCTACTCCCTCGAAGCTCCGGTGCTCAGGGTGGGTGGCTTCCACGCGCCTTATCCCCCATCCCGGGTGGAGGATCACTATCTGCCCGACCTCGACCGCATCCTTGACGCGGTCGACCGATCGCTGGAGCACTGACGTGTCACGCATGCAGGACTTCAAGCTCCCCGATGTCGGTGAGGGGCTCACCGAGGGCGAGATCCTCTCCTGGCACGTCTCCGAAGGCGACCTGGTCGTCGTGAACCAGACCCTCGTCGAGGTGGAGACGGCCAAAGCCGCCGTCGAATTGCCCAGTCCCTACGCCGGGCGGGTCACGGCTTTGCACGCAGCGGCGGGAGACACCGTCGACGTAGGCAGGGTCATCATCACGATCGACACCGACCCCAGCGCTGGAGACCCCGCTCCGGTCCCTGCAACGGAGCCTTCGGCGGAAGAGCCTCCACCCGCTGCGCCACGACCGGACGCTGAGTTCGTTCCGGCCGGTGCCGGCCCGAAGCGCGAGGCGGTTCTCGTCGGATACGGCGTACGCGAGTCACCCGTCGAGCGCCGACCGCGTCGGGCGGCCAGCGATCCAACGATGAGCGGCCCCGTTGTCGCCGGGTCGGTCGAACCCGGCAAGCCCACTCGACATGGTGGTCTGGAGGTGGGTCGGACCGCCGAGGCCAAGGCTGCGGAAGGTGATGGTCCAACGCGGGCCAAACCACCGGTGCGTCGCCTGGCCAAGGACCTAGGGGTCGACCTGGCGGCCGTACCAGCCACCGGACCGCACGGAACGGTGACCCGTGCGGACGTGCTGGGCGCCAAAGGCGGGTCACCGGCTGCGGATAGCGCTGTGCTGGAGGGGACGCTTGAGCACGTTCCCTCGTCGGCCGTTGCGTTCGTGGACGGTGAGCGCCGCGAGCCGGTCAAGGGGATCCGCAAGCACATGGCTGAAGCCATGGTGCGAAGCGCCTTCTCCGCCCCGCACGTGACCGAATGGGTCGAGGTCGACGTGACTCGTTCGGTCAAGCTCGTCCGCCGGCTGCGTGAGACTCCCGGCTTTGCGGACTCGCGGGTCAGTCCGTTGCTGCTCGTCGCCAGAGCTGTGCTGCTCGGGTTGCGGCGTACACCAGACCTGAACGCCTACTTCGACGCGGATGCGCAAGAGGTGGTCTATCGCGAGTCCGTGAACCTCGGTATCGCAGCGGCCACGCCGCGCGGCCTGATCGTGCCCAACGTGAAGGGGGCGCAGCGGATGTCACTGCCCGAGCTCGCTCACGGTCTAGACGATCTGGTGCGCACGGCTCGGGAGGGCAAGACGACACCAGCGGATCTCGCAGGCGGGACTTTCACCATCACCAACGTCGGTGTCTTCGGCATCGATGGTGGAACTCCGATCATCAACCCCGGCGAGGGAGCGATCTTGGCGGTCGGCGCGTTCCGGGAGAAGCCATGGGTACACAAGCACAAGGTGAAGGTTCGGATGGTGGCGCAGCTGACGGTGAGCTTCGACCACCGCCACATCGACGGGGCACTGGGCTCGCGCTTCCTCGCCGACGTGGCAAGCGTTCTCGAAGATCCCGCAGCCGCGATCTCCTGGGCTTGATGTTTTCCTGAGTTTTACTTCTTCCTCTGGCTCAGCGCACCTTCAGGATGATCTTGTCGCTCACGGCTGGCTTGAAGTCCGGGCCGATCACCTTGGTCCGCCACTTGTAGTCCTTCTTGGACTTCGCCTTCCAGGTGATGGAGTACTTCGGGAGCGAGGTTGTGGTCTTCTTGGTGACCCACTCCCCGTGCTCCTTGCGTTGCAGTTTGACAACGGTGGCTGACGAAGGCCGGGCCTTGCCGTGGAACTGCACACGGGTGCCGGACTTCACCGACCTGTCGTGCAGGTGGATCCCCACTTTCCCGATCACCTTGACGTGCGTCACGCCGCTGTCGACACCGCTGCCTGACGGTCCGGTCGAGACGTACCAGTCGGTGGTGGCCTTGGGGTCGAAGGAGAACGCGAAACCCCCGTGCGAGTCGGTCGTGGCCTGCACCCCCCAGTCGACGTAGCCGGAGCCGGCCTTGGGAGCACCGAACAGATAGATGGGCTCGTTGCCGTACGGTGCGCCGGTGGCGCCATCGGTCACCGATCCGCTGACGGCGATCGCGCCGCCGATGACAAGGGACTTGGGTCCGATGGTCGCGGAGAGGGAAGGCCCGGTCTGCGGTTTGGTGATGGTGACGTAGTCGATCTCGCCGCTGAAGTAGTCGCAGGTCACCTCGATCTGGTCGCAGTCCGGCTTGCCGCCGATGGTGATCGACTTCTTGTTGTCGATCGTGCCGGTGGTCCCGTTCTTCTTGTTCCGATAGACGCCGTCGACGGACATGGTCACGCTGGTTGGCGTTTTCACGCAGGTGAGCGTGTGCCACTGGTTGTCATTGATCGGGGTCTTGGCGCCGGTCGCCACTCGCCCGAGTGGTCCCTTGAACAAGCAGGAGGGGATGCCCTTGGGGGCTTGGACCTTCCACTGTCCGCCGTAACTCTTGGCTTGGCCCTTCTGGATGATGTTCCCGAAGTTTTCCTTGGTGCGGTAACGGATCTCGAGGGTGAACGTTCCGGCACCGGCATCGAGCAGCGGGTTGTCGGGCACGGAGATGATTCGTTCGGGGGCGACGGGCAACTTGTCCGGTGCGCGACGTTCCCAGTGGTAGCCGGTGGCTCCGTCGAAGCTGAAGCCCGACTCGACGCCGGCCGGGTCGACGGTGCCGTTCAGATGCAGCGATCCGCTGTCGTGCATCACCGTTGCACCGGGCGACTCGTTCATCTCCCATCGGGCGGAGTCGGTGAGCGGGTCGGCTGCGCCGACCGGATCGGCGTGGACGGCGAGCGCAACGGGGCAGGCGGCAAGGGCGACGGCAAGCGCCAGCACACGTCGCACGCACGATCTCCAAGCCTCGGTGTGCACGTGGACTCTCCACGTACGGCCACCCTACGAACCTCTCCTCGGACCTGTCGATCGGTCGATCGGTCGATCGGGCGGCGATCGGGGGACCGAAGCGTCACGCACAGTCACGCCCTCGGGACTGTGGGGTGACGCTCCCACCGCCGAGGGCACCTGACGCGTTGTTGTCTTGCTTGGGCAGACTGACCGGGTGACCGCGCAGACGTCCGGGACCAACCCGCAGTCGCTGTCAGGCGGCTGGCTGCGACGGTGGCGACAGGACCCCCGCGCACCCGTGCTGCTCGACCCGTCCGGCGCCGTGGTCACCGCCGGCAGGCTCGCGGACCGGAGCGAGCAGGTGGCCCGGCGCCTGAGTGCGGCAGGCGTACGGCCCCGTTCTCGCGTCCTGCTCTCCGCTGACCCGTCGATCGACCTCGTGGTCGCCTACGTCGCCCTGTTGCGGTTGGGTTCGGTGGTCGTGCCCGCCAATACCGGCTACACCCGCGCCGAGCTCGAACATGTTGTGCAGGATGCGTCTCCTGTGTTGGCGGTCCTCGATGATCCCGAACGGGTGTCGGGGATGGGCCTGTTCGCTGTGACGACCCAGGTCGCTGGACCCGATGTCGGCCCGGTAGTACTCGATGAGGCGACCGGAGACGATCTGGCCTGGATCTGCTACACCTCCGGGACGACCGGCCGGCCCAAGGGCGCGATGCTCAGTCACACCAACCTGGCGGCCGGCGCGCAGGCTGTCGCCGACGCCTGGGGGTGGAGACCGCAGGACCGCCTGGTCCTCGCGCTGCCGCTGTTTCACATGCATGGGCTCGGCATCGGCATCAACGCGAGCTTGAGCGTTGGCGCGAGTGTCGTTGTTCTTCCCCGCTTCGATGTCGACGCCGTGCTGGATGCACGGCGCGACCTTGACGGCACGATGTTTTTCGGTGTGCCGACGATGTATGCGCGGCTTGCCGACTCCCCGCGGGTCGGCGAGCTGGCTGAGTTCCGGCTGTGCGTGAGCGGTTCGGCACCGCTGTCCCCCGAACTCTGGGAGGACGTGCGCCGACGTGCGGGGGTCGAGATCCTCGAGCGGTACGGCATGACTGAGACGGTGATGATCTGCTCCAATCCGCTCGGCGGGCTGCGGGTACCCGGCTCGGTCGGCTCTCCGCTGCCCGGTGTCGAGATTCGACTTGGTCAACAAGATGTCGTGGAGGTCCGGGGGCCGTCGGTCTTCAGCGGCTACTGGCAACGGCCGGAAGCCACTGCCTCGGCTTTCACGGCCGACGGATGGTTCCAGACGGGGGATGTCGGGGCTTGGCTCGAGGAAGGCTCGTCGCTCGCCATCGTCGGCAGGACGTCCGAGCTGATCATCACCGGTGGCTACAACGTCTACCCCCGCGAGGTCGAGGACGCCATCCGTGAGCACCCGGGCGTCTTGGACGCGGCCGTCGTGGGCGTCCCCGATCAAACGTGGGGGGAGCAGGTCGTCGCCTATCTCGTCGAGAGCCCCCACTCACCGCGTCCGGCCGACTCGGAATTGAGCGACTTCGTCGCCTCGCGCCTCGCGCCGTACAAACATCCGCGGGCGTGGATCTGGATCGAAGCGTTGCCGCGCAACGCCATGGGCAAAGTCCAACGCGACGCGCTCCGCGCCACGATCGACCGATAGATGGCAGGGTGAGGTTGTGCGCATCGACATCCTGCAGCTCGCCCCGGACTACGGCGCTTCCATCGAGGACCGACGGCTGGCGGCCGCCGACGCCGTGCGGCGCTGTGCGGGCGCGGACCTCGTGGTGCTGCCGGAGCTCTGGCCGCAGGGAGGATTCGTCTACGACGCGTGGGAGACGGGGGCGGAGCCCCTCGAGGGTGCCACCTTCGAGATCATCAGCGCTGCCGCCCGTGACGTCGGCGCGCATGTGCATGCCGGCTCGATTGTCGAGCGCACCGTCGACGGCCGGCTCTTCAACACCTCCTTGCTGATGGACCCCGCTGGCGCGCTGATCGCGCACTATCGCAAGATTCACCTCTTCGGCTTCTCCGTGGGCGAGCCGGCTCTGCTGACGGCTGGTGACCAGGTGGTGGTCGTGGGCACAGCCCTGGGACGGATCGGCCTGGCGACCTGTTATGACCTGCGATTCCCGGAGCTGTTCCGGGCCCTGGCCGACGCCGGAGCCGAGCTGGTGTTGATGCCTGCGGCCTGGCCGGCCAAGCGGGTGGGGCACTGGTCGTTGCTGGCGCGCGCTCGAGCCGTCGAGGACCAGTTCGTGGTCGTGGCCGCGAACACCAGTGGGGTTCAGGCCGGCAAGGCCATGGGCGGGATGTCCGTCGTGGTCGATGCCCGCGGAGACGTACTCGGTGAGGCAGGTCCTGACGAGCAGACCTTGAGTGTGGTCGTCGACCTTGACGACGTCGTGGCCTGGCGTCAACGCTTCCCCGTACTTGCCGACCGCCGCCTCTGACCCGCCGTTCCCCCCCGCCTGCGTCCGACCCAGCGTGCGTAATAACCCACACTTCGTCGGACGCAACCGAGTGAGGGTGCTGGCAAGGGGGTGAACCGATCAGGGGCTTCGACTCGTCATGGAGGTGAACAGTCCCTGGACGCTAGCCACGACACGACCGAAGGTCGACAGTGACTCCCATGACCGACTCGCCCATCAGCTCGGGGCTCAGTGACGCCGACCTGGTCCGCGCGTTGTCCGAGGACGACCGGTCTGCGCTCGAGGCGTTGTACCACCGACACGCTCCCTGGTTGCTTCTCCGTCTGCAGCGGCGCTGCACGGACGAGGGACTTGTCGAGGAGGTGGTGCAGGACACCTTCCTCGCCGTCTGGCGATCGGCCGGGTCCTGGAAGGCTGACGGGGAGTTCGGGGCCTGGCTGTGGGGGATCGCGGTGCGCCGACTGATCGATGGCCTGCGCCGAAGGCGCCCGACAACGACCCGCAGTGGCCTCCTTGGGGACGCAACGTTGTCAGAGGTCGAGTCCGCTGAAGACCGAGTGCTTGTGGGCGTTCATTTCGGCGATCTGGGAGGTGCGCTCGAGCGTCTGTCACCCGAACTACGAGCGGTTGTCCAAGCGACGGTTCTGGACGGACTGACGACGAGGGAAGCCGGGCGCCTACTGGATATTCCGGCTGGAACGGTGAAGACCCGCATGATGCGCGCCCGCGCTCAGCTGAGGGAGGAGCTCGCATGACGGACTGGCACATCAACGAGAAGCTGGCAAGCGCCTACGCCACAGGTTCGCTCGGCCTCCCTGCGGCCGCATCGCTCGAAGCCCACGTCATGGGCTGCGCGCCGTGTCAGTCACTGTTGCGTCCTATGGCGTCGGCCGAGCGTCTGGGGGCGCTGTGGATCGAGGTTGTAGATCGGGTCGATACGCCCCGGCTCGGCTGGTTCGAGCGCGGTGTTCACCGACTGGGTCTGTCCGAGCCCGACGCCAGACTCGCCGTGTCTGCTCCCGCGTTCCGAGGCGCCTGGTTGCTGTCGGTCGTGTTCTTGCTTGTGTTCTCGGTGATTGCTGCCGAGACGCCACGGACGGGGCCGGATCTCTTCCTCCTGCTCGCGCCCGTGCTTCCGGTCCTCGGCGTCGGCCTGGCCTATGGCCCTTGGGTCGACGTGACCTTCGAGACGACGCTCGCGGCGCCGTACTCATCGGTGCGTCTGATCATCCTGCGCACAGGGACCGTCTTGTTGTTCACGGCTGCGTTGGTGGCTGTGGCCGGTCTGGTGGTGCCTGGTCACGGGACTGCGGTGGTCTGGTTGCTTCCTTCCGCAGCCCTCGTTGCTGTCGCTCTCGCGTTGTCTGCATGGTTGCCTGCGCTCGCGTCCGCCCTGCTGGTCTCGGTGGTTTGGGCACTGGTTGTCTTCACGGTGTGGGCCAACGGCCGCAGTCTCGACCCGCTCTTCTCTCGTGACGCGCAGCTCACGGCGCTCGTACTGCTCGCCCTGGCCATCGCGACCTGCGCCGGCGCTCACCGCGCGCAGTCGTACGACCTCCGGAGGTTCATGTGACCAACCACCCCGCCCTGCGCGTCGAGGGGCTGACGAAGAGGTATGTGAGGCGGCGCGCTCTTGATGGCGCAACATTCTCCGTCCAGGGCGGAGTCGTCGGATTGCTTGGACCGAACGGAGCCGGCAAGACGACGCTCCTGCGGATCCTGGCCACGGTGCTGGCCCCCGACGATGGCGACGTGCGAGTCCTTGGCTACGACCCGGGCCGTGCAGACGAGCGGCTGGAGCTGCGCCGCCGCCTCGGCTACCTCCCTCAAGACCCTGGATTTCAGCGTGGTTTCACTGCATTCGAGTTCGTGGACTACGTAGCGATCTTGAAAGAGTGGGGCGATCGTCGAGCCCGCCACGACGAGGTTCGCCGCGTTCTCGATGTCGTTTCCCTTACCAAGGAGTCGGGACGGCGGATCCGCAAGCTGTCCGGCGGGATGAAGCGCCGGGTCGCGTTGGCCGCCGCTTTGATCGGTGATCCCGCACTGCTCATCCTCGATGAACCGACAGTGGGGCTCGACCCCGAGCAGCGGCTGCGCTTCCGCGACTTGCTGTCGCGCGCCGGCGAGGGCCGCACCACCGTGCTCTCGACCCATCAGACCGAGGATGTCAGTGCCATGTGCGGCGAGGTGGTGGTGCTGCACGAGGGCGCGGTTCGGTTCCAGGGCAGCCCGCAGTCGCTCTCTGCCCTTGCGGACGGACGCGTGTGGCTCGCCGCGCAGCGAGATCCGGCTGCGCGCTTGGCTTGGCGCACGGGAGATGGCCAGCACCGCAACTTGGGAGACCCGCCGGTCGGCGCCGACATCCTCCCCCCCACCTTGGAGGACGGCTACCTTCTGCTGGTCGGGACCGAGCCGGAGGTGGTGCCGGCGTGAGCGCCGATCTCGTCGAGGGTCGCGCGGTGTCCCGGCCGCGACTGAACCACCTGGGGATGTTGCCGCTGGCCCAGCGTGAGGCCTGGCGGATGCTCACGTCGCCAGCGCTCGTCGTCGTGGGCGCCTACCTGCTGCTGACTGTGGGCATGTCCAGTATCGCCGGTGAGCACTGGTCCCGGGGCCTGGCGGCGGAGTTCGCAGCGATCTGGGGCATCTTCTTCGGAATCGCTGTCTTTCCGGCTGTCCACCTGACGGCCACCTCTGCCCGGCGGACCGGGGCGGAAGGCCAGCTGGCAGCGGCGCCCCAAGAGCCGCTGCACCGAGACCTGGCGCTGTGCCTGGGTGTAGTGCTGGGGCCGGGACTCGTGGGGCTCGTGGCCGCACTCCTCGGCAAGTGGGCCGCTGGCGACGGCGTCGAGGACACCGTCAACGACATCCAGATGCAGGCGTGGACGCTGACCGATGTGCTGCAGATGCCGGCTCTGGCGATCGGTTCGGGAATCCTCGCGGTCGTCGTCGCACGATGGTTGCCGTTCCCGGGTTCTCTCCTCATCGGCCTGTTCGGCATGGTGTTCCTGACCCTCTGGGTGGCCGACCAGGGACGGTTCGCTTGGTTCTCCTGGTTCATCGTCTCCTCGGAGTCGGTCGAAGACTCGCTGATCGCGCCGAACGGGTATCTGGCGTGGCACACGGCCTATCTGTTCGCCTGGTCGGCGCTCGGCGTATGCGCGGTCGGGGTTCGGCAGGCGGCACGCAAGCGACGGTGGGTCGTCGGCTTCGTGGTGGCGATGGCCACCGTTGCCGCCGCCGGGATCCTTCAGGTCCCCCCCTACACCGTTGACCTGTTCGGCTGACCGTGGACACCGGCCGGCCGGTAGGAACTCGCCGCGCAGCGTCTGCGCCGGCGGAGTCGGCGCAGCGCGCGCCGCAGCGGTTGGACCGGGTGCGGGCCAAAGCACGGTCGATCCGCTGGGACGCGCCAGCCATCGCGGCCGGTCTGGTCCTGGTGATCCTGGTCTGGCAGCGGGACGATCTGACCGGCACCACCGTTGCTCTTGCGGTCACCCGTGCTGTCGGCGTGATCCTTGTCGTCGGGTTCCTGGCGCTGCTGGACGACGTCGCCTTCAGCCAGGTGGCTGCGGTGCCGGCGCCGTTGTACTCTCGGGAGCTCCCTCAACTGGCTGCGATGACCGTGCTGGTGCTCGGGCCGGTGCTTGCCCTGGCCTGGGCAGCTGACCTCCCGTGGCGCGGGCTAGCACTCGAGATCGCTGCCCTGCTCGCCTTGGGTGCTGCGATGGTGCTGGTCCTGCGCACCCGAACGGGTCACCTCGAGCCCTCCCTATCGGTGTCAGTGGTGCTCCTGGTGCTCACGGGTGCTTTCTCGGCTGTTCCCTCGCGCTATCAGATGTGGGTGCAACCGGGGCCGGAGTGGTCCGACGCCCACCGACGTTGGGCGGCTCTTCTCGTCGTGAGCCTGGCTGCGGGGACGTATGCATTGCGCGACCCCGCTGCCAGGTCCCTGCGGCGCGCTCTCCTGCGCTCCTTGCGTCCGACCCAGGGTGCGCAATAGCGCGCACTTCGTCGGACGTACGGCGCCGGACGGTGCTTGCGGACGGTGTCGCGGGCCTCGCTGGCTGTAATCACGACTTGACTCGCCCGGCAGCCGTCCACGTAACGTGGTCGAGTTCGTGGGGGCCACGAAGGGAATCTCTTGCTCAGAACATCAGGTCGGCCGCTGCTCGCTCGCGGTCGCTCGACCTTTGTCACCGGGGCTGTCGCAGCGTTGGCTGTCGGCGCCGTGGTGGCTGGGCTGCTGCCCGCTGCCGAGGCGCAGGTAGCCAAGACCCCGGCCAGCAAGTCGCGGGTCATCAAGGACCCAGCGATCGTCGAGTCGAGCGGTCTGGCGCGCAGCTACTACGTCAAGTCGCGGTTGTGGACGGCCAACGACAGCGGCGGGGGCACCACCATCTACGCGCTCGGCAAGCACGGCAAGACCACTGCGAAGTTCGAGCTGACCGGCGCTTCGCACAAGGACTGGGAGGGGATGGCCCGAACCGTCATCCACGGGGTGAGTTATCTCTACGTCGGAGACATCGGCGACAACGGCTCGAAGCGCTCGAGCATCTTTGTGCACAGGCTGAAGGAGCCGAAGCCAAGCAGGCACCACGGATCGGTGAAATACAAGACGTATGAGTTCAAGTACCCCGATGGGTCACACAACGCCGAGGGCCTGATGGTCAAGCCCGGGCGGTCCCATCGGTTGTTCATCGTGTCCAAGGGCAAGAAGGTCAACGGCGCCATCTACCGCGCTCCCAAGAAGCTATCGACCACCAAGGTCAACAAGCTGAAGAAGGTGCAGATCGCCCCGCCGGGAATGTCTGATGCCGTCTTCTTGACCGGCGGTCGGTTCATCTTGCGCGGCTACAACAACGGGTGGTTGTACAAGAGGATCGGCGCCACCCCCACCGGCTTCGCGCTGCCGATCAAGGGCGAGAGCATCACCACCGCCCGCAACAAGGATTTCGTGTTCGTTGGCAGCGAGGGAAAGCGCTCCAGCATCTGGCGGGTCAAGCTGCCTTGATCGACAACTTCACCGGGTCTGGGTCCGCTCGATGGGTCTTCGACCGGCGCAGACGTACGGCTGCTGCAGCTGCACTCGCCAGCTTGTCCGCGCTCTGCGTCGCGGGACTAGCGACGTCGGCCGCGGCCAAGGTAGCGGTTATGCCGTCGAGCAAAGTGCTGACCATCCAGGACGCGGCCATCAACGAGTCCAGTGGCCTGGCGACCAGCGGCTTCAGTTCCAGCCGACTTTGGACCCACAACGACAGCGGTGGCGGCACGACCATCTACTCGCTGGGTTCGGATGGGCGGACCACGGCCCGCTTCGAGCTGACCGGCGCCTCGCACAAGGACTGGGAAGGCATGGCCCGCGCGGTCAGCGGCGGGGTCAGCTACCTCTATGTCGGAGACATCGGCGACAACGGCAAGAAGCGGCCGAGCATCTTTGTGCACCGCGTCAAGGAGCCAAGCCTGTCAGCGACAGGGGGCTCCTTGGTGCCGACGACCTATGAGTTCAGCTATCCGGACGGTCGGCACAACGCCGAGGGACTGATGGTGGACCCGCGCACGTCCCGGATCTACATCGTCAGCAAAGTGAAAGGTGCACCGGGAGCGATCTACGCTGCACCCACGACCTTGTCCACGACGAAGGTCAACAAGCTGACTCGCGTGGGTACGGCGCCGGCGGGCATGTCCGACGCGACGTTCCTGAGCGATGGACGCTTCGTCCTTCGGGGGTATGTCAACGCCTGGCTCTACTCATCGGTGACGTCGAAGCCGGTTGGATTCGCCTTGCCCCTCAAGGGTGAATCGATCACTCAGGACGGCACATCCAACCGGGTGCTGGTCGGAAGCGAGAAGCCGCACTCCAGCATCTGGCGGGTCGCGCTCCCCTGACCTCGTTTAGCTACGGCCGTGTGCGACCCAGGGCCTTGACCAGGGGCTAGTCGTGCGCCATATCCGCGCTCGAGCCTCTGGACAGTCGGCTCCATGCATACCAAGCGATCCCTGCCGTGGTTGCAATCTCGATCGCCGAGAAGAAGATGTAGTACGGGGTCGGCGTTCCCACGAGCAGCGAGGCAACCTGGACGAGGGTCATGACCACGCCTGCGCCCACGCTTGTCCAACGTAGGGCGCCGCCGTGAAGCACACGCGACAGGATCGTCATCGCGATGGGAATCTCAACCAGGATGGCCGCTCCCAGGAGGAATCCCTGTGTGACCTCCAGGCTCCCCATGTGCCCCGCTCCGAGATCCTTGAAGATTTCAGGATCCATGACGGTGATGATGTCGCAGTAGAGGTAGTTGAGCGTCACGAAGACCCAGAGGGCTGACAGCAGTGAGCCCTGTTGCAGAGGTGTTCGAGTGCGCCCTGTTGGGAGGGCGGTGGAGGCTGTTGTCACGATTCGGATCCCGTCCTAAGTGAGCGGAGCAAGATGCTTCCCACTGGCGGACCGAGCGCTCCAGGCTCCGCGCCACAGGCCGCCTGTGAGTTTCCCCCAACGTAGTCCTCATCTTGAAGAGCAGGGGATCAGTGACCTGATCGCAGAACGCCGACCTCGGGGAACGTATCGGGCGACCCGTAGCCGTTCTCGGCCAGCCACCGGATTGCGGTCAGGCTTCGAAACGACCACCACGCGCGGATCAAGTCGAGGTCGACGTGGGCGCCGTAGCCAGCGACGACGTCGTCGAGGTGCTCTTCGTGGGCCAGGGTTAGCGTGGCGAGATCGTAAAGTCCGTCGCCCCGAGACGCCTCCGACCAATCAAGGATGCCGGAGACTTCGTCATCGTCGATGTAGACATGGGCGATCTGAAGGTCGCCGTGCATGAACACCTCCCGGTATGGACGGAGCACGGTCTCGGCGAGGCGGCGATTGCGCGTAACAACGTCGACCGGCAGGACAGCGTTTGCGATCAGCCACTCGCACTCGTCGGCCAGTCGGGACGCCAGCTCGTCGAGGTTTGGGCCTGGCCGCGGAGGCAGCGGCGCGTCGTGCAGCGTGCGGATCGAGGCACCCACCGCGACCCAAGCGGCGCTCGACGCGGTCGACGGTTTCGCCAGGCGGCCCAGAGCCCGGCCAGGAAGGGCGGCCAGCGCGATCACAGGCGGCGTTCGCCAAAGGATCTCCGGTGTCGGCACCGGCGCCATGAGCATTGCCTGAATTTCCGCATCGGTGCGTGACTGATCGGTATCGACTTTCAAGAACACGTCGCCGACGCGAAGAGTCGCACGATCGTTGTGGGCAACGACAATCTCGATCTGATCCACGTCGGCCATCATCGCCGGACGACCCCTCGCGCGCCCGCAAATTTCGCTTCACTCGTGGGAAGGTGATGCTGACCTTCGCGCGACGGTCGCGGATCTATCTGAGCGTAGTACGGACTTCCTCCGATACGAGGGTCTCGGCCAAGACCATGAAGGTATCTGGACGACGCCGAACGATGATCTCATCGCGTGGTTCCAAGACCCGGACTTGAACGTTCTGTCATTGACCGAACTCGCGGGCAGCTGAGCGCACGGCCACCACCTGTCGCCTGGCATGGCGGCGAGTGTCACATTCGCGCTGAGACTTCACCACCTATCCCAGTCTCGTTGCCATCGATGTCGTGGAACACGTACTTCCAGACGGGGTCGTGCTTCTCGATGTCGGTGGGTTCCAGGCCTCGCTCAGCGATCTGCGTGACAACGGCGGCGGGGTCGTCAACCCAGATCATGCCGACCGCGCCGCCGGCACGTTCGGCATCTTCGATGATGTAGACGTAACGATCCTCGGCCAACTGCCACACAGCCTCGACATCGTTCGGGTAGAACGATGGGTCCGCACCGAGCACCCGCACGTACCGTTCGACAGCCTGCTTGTAGTCGCTTACGGGGATGCCGGCGAAGATTCCTACTGCCACCTCAGACGCCCGGCTCCTGGTCAGCCACGCGACGATCCTGCCGGAACCGGCCGACTGATGCTTGTTGGTCGCTCAGTCACAAGGCGATACGGAACCGCACCTATGCGCTGTCGCTGCCTGGATCTCCACCCGGTCTATAGGCTGCCTCAGACTCTGGCATTGGGGCTGTTGTGGATCTACCACTCTTCGAGGACGACCTCGACTCCCCGGGGTTCATCGTGCCTCGGAGCAACGGGGATCGACCGGACATGCCATCCCGGGTCGTGTTCTGCTTCTTCGCCGAGATGATCGACAAGATCGCGACCCGTGACGATGCGCGCCTGGTTGAAACGCGGATGTGGGCACACGGTCCGCACCGTGTGCTAGAGATCGAGCATCGCGGTGAGCGCCTCGCAGTGGTTCACGCCGGAGTGGGAGCACCGCTCGCTGGCGGGCTGCTCGAAGAAGTCATCGCACTCGGCGGACGAGAGTTCGTCGTCGTTGGAGGCGCGGGCGCATTGGTGCCCGATCTGGTGATGGGTCACGCCGTGGTTGTTGAATCAGCCGTCCGTGACGAAGGCACGTCCTTCCACTATGCAACGCCGTCGCGTGTGATCGAGGCGGACCCAGGTCTGGTCTCATGCGTCGAGGCCACGTTCACCGACGCCGGCGTCCCCTTCGTCACCGGACGCACGTGGACCACCGATGCGCCGTACCGGGAAGCGCGCACACGTGTCGCGCGCCGCGTCGATCAGGACGGCTGCATCACCGTCGAGATGGAAGCGTCCGCTCTGATGGCGGTCGCGGCCTATCGAGGAGCACGGCTTGTCTCGCTGCTGTACGCCGGAGACTCACTGGCCGGGGACGAATGGGATCACCGGGGATGGCACAACGCCTTCGATGTTCGGGAGGGCTTGTTTTGGCTGGCCGCCGACGCAGCACTTCGGCTCCCATCAACATGAAGGCAGGCGCTGGCTTCCATTGGGGTTGGCGGTAATACCCGGCGTGGCTCTTCTCGCGTGGGCCGCCCAGTACGGCTACCACGACCTCCAGCAGGGCTACGCCCAGCTCGCCGGGCTGTTGCTGGTCGGAGTGTCTACCATCTTGCTCGTCTGCTTCAGGTGGATGGGAACTGGCCTGCGGGCGCTTGCTGGTATCGGTGGCTGCGTGCTGCTCGCACTCGGGCTCCTGGCTTTGAGCGTGGCACTAGCCGCGTCCTAGCAGGTCCCGTGGCGGGTTGCCGCGACCCATCGGTTTCCTAGCGACTGAGACCGACAAGGCGCGGTCGGTCACTCCACCGTGGTGGCCCGGAAGTCAAAACCGTCCTGGTCGGCATGCTCATAGGCGAACGTCACTGCCTGTCCCGCCGAAGCCTCACGGAACCCCAGCCCTGGCAGGACTGAGAAGTGGCACCAACAGCCGCCCGGAGTGGCCGGCGAGTCGAAGACGCCCCAGCCCTCCTCGGAATGCCACTCCCTGACGACGCCCTGAACCGGTCGCGATGTCACCCACGCAATGCTCCCCGGTCACGTCCACGAACGCGAGCGCATCGGCACATGGGTGCGGCGAGGCGACCCGGGGTCGTCGGCGTTGACGAGGACCCCTCGCCGCGAGCGCGACGTAGGGGTATCGAAGGCTTCGACGCTGAGGTCGTAGGTCCCAGGCTCTTGGGAGATGCGGCAAGCCAGCCACGGGCCGACCAGACCGGGGCTGACCCGACACCTACTCCCGGATCTTGGTCCGACCAGAAGGGGGCGATCGCCACCTGCCTCGCGACGCGCGAGGCAGCCGCCGTTGGTCGCCGGGGGTTGACGGTGATACCCCCTAGGGGTATATCTGGGAGGATGACAAGGAGGAATCATGACTCCGAGCGATTTGACCCGTACGGCGATTAGCGCGACATGGCATTGCCTGACGGGCTGCGCGGTTGGCGAGATCCTCGGTTTAGCGCTGGCGACCTGGTGGGGATGGTCGAACGGCGCGAGCATCGCATTGGCTTTCCTTCTGGCGTTCGTGTTCGGGTACACCTTCACGGTGGTCCCGGTGTTTCGAGCCGGCATGACGCTGAGGCAGGCGATGGCTGTCGCCCTCGCAGCGGACACCGTCTCCATCCTGACCATGGAGTTGGTCGACAACGCAGTTGTGCTCGCGGTGCCCGGCGCGATGGAGGCCGGGCTGAGCGATGCCTTGTTCTGGGGCAGTTTGGCCTTCGCTTTGGCGGTGGCCTTCGTGGTGACGGTTCCGGTGAACCGGGCGCTCATCGCCAGGGGAAAGGGTCACGCCGTGGTCCACGCCTATCACCACGCCGCCCACGACGACCATGATCAGAACCGGAGTCGACTGTCATACACCCAGCCAGGACCACAGGAGCCACGCCGCTAAACGCAATCCACGCCAGCTTCCTCCACTCAATTTGGCCACGCCCACGAGGCAACGCCTATGGCCATAGGTACCCGGCAGAACGAACCATGCACCGAATGCCGGATAGCGTCGGCGGCCGCGTCGGCGCTCAGGTCGCTGCCGTGCCGGAGTGGCTGGCTGCGTAGCATCGGCGTTTAGTCCGGCCGTTGCGGCCCCCCCGTATCCGGGCGGCCGGGCTCGGCCGTTCGGAGTCGAGCTGGCGAGTGTCCCGGTGACTTCTGCCCTGTCCTAGTCTCCTGTTGTGTCCTCGCTGCCGCGTGTCCGTGCGCCGGAGTTGGTTGGTCGTGGCGGCTGGCTCAACACCGGGGGACGAGAGCTGACCTTGGTCGGCCTCCGGGGCAAGATCGTGCTGCTCGACTTCTGGACCTTCTGCTGCATCAACTGTTTGCACGTGCTCGACGAGCTGCGGGAGGTGGAAGCGGACTACGCGGACGTCCTCGTGACGGTCGGTGTGCACTCACCCAAGTTCGTGCATGAGGCCGACCACGCAGCGGTCTTGGCGGCCGTGGAGCGCTATGGCGTGCACCACCCGGTGCTGGACGACCCCGATCTGGTGACCTGGCAGGCCTACGCCGTCCGGGCTTGGCCGACGTTGGTGGTCGTCGATCCCGAGGGTTACGTCGTCGCGCAGATGTCAGGGGAGGGCCACGGGCACGGACTGCGCTCGCTCCTTGAGGAGCT
This sequence comes from uncultured Actinomycetota bacterium, assembly GCA_963819985.1. Taxonomy (GTDB): domain Bacteria; phylum Actinomycetota; class Actinomycetes; order DATJPE01; family DATJPE01; genus JANPBY01. The sequence goes on from CAWFYH010000005.1 coordinate 797,991, forward strand.
GATCGCAGAGCACGAGGTCAAGGGGACGTTGCATCGCGGAGCGGGGCCGTACGTCGCCCCCCAACCGCGGCCGTCGACCCTGCGATTCCCGGCCAAGGCCGTACGACTGCCGGGCGAGACCTTCCTGGTGGCCGATGCCGGACATCACCAGCTCGTCGAGGTGGCAGCTGATCTCGAGACCGCGATTCGTCGAGTCGGCACCGGGCACCCCGGCCTCGTCGACGGAGATGCGAACGCCGCATCGTTCAACGAGCCCAACGGTTTGTGCCTGCTCCCACCTGAGGTCGCGTCCTGGTGCGGCTACGACGTCGTGGTCGCGGACACCGTCAACCACGCGCTGCGCGGAGTTCGGCTTCGCGATGGAGCAGTCACCACTGTGGCAGGCATCGGTCGGCAGTGGATGCACGGTGACCCACAGCCGATGAGCGCCGATCCAGCGGTTGCGATGTCCTCGCCATGGGATGTGGTGTGGCTTCCCGGCTGGGACGAAGTTGCAGTTGCCATGGCCGGCGTCCACCAGATCTGGTCCTTCGACCCCGTGACGCCGTCCCTGTCGGTCCGCGTGGGCACGACCAACGAAGGCCTGCGTGACGGCGCCCCCGATGAGGCGTGGCTCGCGCAACCGTCGGGACTCGCCGTCGAACGCGGGGGCGACGGTGCGCGGCTGTGGTTCGTCGACTCCGAGACGTCGTCGCTGCGCCAGCTCGCGCACGGGGCGGTGACGACGAGGGTGGGGACCGGGCTGTTCGAGTTCGGGCACGTAGACGGTCCGGTGGAGAGCGCCCTTCTCCAGCACCCGCTCGGGGTCACAGTGCTCCCCGACCAGAGCATCGCGGTGAGCGACACCTACAACGGAGCTCTCCGCCGTCTCGACCCTCGCACGGCGGAAGTCACGACGCTGGCCACGGGGCTGAGCGAGCCCTCCGGCGCTGTGGTCGACGGCGACACCCTTGTGGTCGTCGAGTCCGCAGCTCATCGGTTGGTGAGGGTACGGCTGCCCGAGGAGGCCCTCGTCATCGATCCCCGGGCCCATCGCACCCGACGGGAGCCAACCGAAGTGAGGTCTGGCGCCTTCACTTTGAGGGTCGTCTTCGAGCCGCCCACGGGGCAGAAGCTCGACGACCGCTACGGTCCGTCGACCCGCCTGTTGGTGTCGGCCTCTCCCCCGGAGATCTTGGTCGACGGCGCGGGCAGTGACGCCTGCTTGTCACGAGACCTGCAGCTGGCGGCAGACGTACCCGAGGGGGTCTTGCATGTCGCGGCCTTCGCCGCGTCGTGTGACGACGATGCCCTCGTCGAGTTTCCGGCTTGCCATGTGCACCAACAAGATTGGGGCATCCCGCTTCGGCTGGGCGCCGTCGGCTCGACGGAGCTCACCCTCCACCTACGCGGTCGAACCGAAGGCCTCGCCGCTGAGCGTGAAGGTGCAGAAACCCCGTCTTAGGCGGGTACAAGGCGACCTTGTGTCTGCTACTCAGCCGATCCAGACGGTCTTGAGGTTGCAGAACTCGCGGATGCCGTGGGCGGAGAGCTCGCGGCCATAGCCGGAGCGCTTCGTGCCGCCGAAGGGCATCTCGTTGAACGACGTGGTCATCCCGTTGATGAATACCGCGCCGGCGTCGAGATCGTCGATGAAGGCTTGCTGCTCATCGACGTCGTTGGTCCAGGCGTTGGAGCCGAGGCCGAAGCTCGTGGCGTTGGCGAGCTCGACCGCCTCGTCGTAGGAGCCGACGCGGTAGAGCCCGGCCACCGGACCGAACACCTCCTCGGCGTACATCCGCATGTCGGTCTTCAGCTCGGCCACCACGGTCGCTGGGTAGAACCAGCCGGGTCCGTCAGGCCGTACGCCTCCGCACAGCACCGTCGCCCCCTTGGCGCGTGCGTCCTCCACCAGCTCCTCGACGTCGGTGCGCCCACCCTCGGTGGCCAGCGGCCCGAGGTCGGTCGCGTCGTCGGTGGGATCACCCATGGCCAGGGTCGCCATCCGGGTCACGAAGGCGTCGGCGAACTCGTCGTAGACGTCGGTGTGCACGATGAACCGCTTCGCCGCGATGCACGACTGCCCGTTGTTCTGGCAGCGCGCGGTCACCGCGACCTCGGCGGCCCGCTCGAGGTCGGCGGAGGGCATGACGACGTAGGCGTCGGCGCCGCCGAGCTCGAGGACGGTCTTCTTGATCTCGTCGCCGCAGATGGCGGCGACGGACTGGCCGGCCGGTTCGGAGCCGGTGAGTGTTGCGGCGCGGACGCGCGGGTCGCGCAGGACCCGCTCGACGTCACGCGAACTGATGAGCAGCGTCGTGAACGCACCGTCGGGGAAGCCGGCGCGGCTAAAAAGGTCCTCCAGGTAGAGCGCGCACTGCGGCACGTTGGAAGCATGCTTCAGCAGGCCGACGTTGCCGGCCATGAGCGCCGGCGCAGCGAAGCGCACGACCTGCCAGAGCGGGAAGTTCCACGGCATGACAGCGAGCACGATGCCGAGGGGGGCATAGCGGCCGTACGCCTGCTTGGCGCCGACCTTGTCCGGCGTCACCGGCTCGTCGGCCAGGAACGTCTCGGCGTTCTCGGCGTAGAAGCGCATCCCCTTGGCGCACTTGCTCGCCTCCGCCCGGGCCGACCTGAGCGTCTTGCCCATCTCCAGGGTCATGATCGCCGCGATCTGCTCGTTGTCCTCGTCGAGCAGGTCCGCGGCCCGGTTCATGAGGGCGGCGCGCTCGGCGAACGACGTACGGCGCCACGAGGCGAAGGTCGCATGGGCGCGGGCGATCGCCGCATCGACCTGCTCGGGGGTGTGCGCCTCGAAGGTCTGGACGGTCTCACCGGTGGCGGGGTTCTGGGTTGCGATGGCCATGGCCTCATCTTGCCGCAGCCGCGCTCAGAGCGCCGCACCGCGGTGGAGCGCTTCGCTCGGCAGACCTGCCCCCGCGTCCAAACCCTGTTGATCTTGAGAGATCCACGGCCAAATACGGCGTGTCGCCGTGGATCTCTCAAGATCAACAGGGTGGGCGGGCTAGAAGGCCGCCTCGGGGACGTCCATGAGGGAGTTGTCGGTCGACTCGGCGATGGCCCGCTGCGCGGCCAGCTGAGGCAGCACCTGAGCGGCGAAGAACCGCGCCGCAGCGACCTTGCCGGTGTAGAACGCCTCGTCCTTGGCTGACGGCGACCCCGCCAAGGCGGTCAGCGCGACCTCGGCCTGTCGGAGCAGCAGCCACGCGCAGACCAGGTCGCCGAGGGCGTACAGCAGCCGCGAGGTGTTCTGGCCCACCTTGTAGACGTTGGTGACCTCGTCGGCCGCCGAGGTCAGCTGGCCGACCATGGCGCCGACCATGCCCTGTACATCCTCGAGCCCCTTGCCCAAGAACTCCCTTTCGCGCGCGAGCGCGCCGTTCCCGGCCTCGCCCTTGGCGAAGTCCTGGATCTCGGTCAGCAGCCGGGTCAGCGCCTGCCCCTTGTCGCGCACGATCTTGCGAAAGAACAGGTCCATACCCTGGATGGCCGTGGTGCCTTCGTAGAGCGTGTCGATCTTGGAGTCGCGGACGTACTGCTCGAGCGGGTAGTCCTGCAGGTAGCCGCTACCCCCGAAGCACTGCAGGGACTCCTGGCCGATCAGTGAATAGGACTTCTCGGAGCCGTACCCCTTGACGATCGGCAGCAGCAGATCGTTGAGGTGCTCGTCAAGGGTGTAGTCCTCTCCCGCGGCCGTCTTCACCGCCACGTCGTCCTGGATCGAGGCGGTGTAGAGCATCAGAGCGCGCAGCCCCTCGACGTAGGCCTTCTGCGTCATGAGGGAGCGACGCACGTCCGGGTGGTGGGTGATGGTCACGCGCGGCGCGGTCTTGTCCGTCATCTGGGTCAGGTCGGCGCCCTGCACCCGAGTCTTGGCGTAGTCCAAGGCGTTGAGGTAAGCCGTTGACAGCGCCGCGATCGCTTTGGTGCCGACCATCATCCGGGCGAACTCGATGACCTTGAACATCTGCGCGATGCCGTCATGCACCTCGCCGACCAACCAACCCACGGCGGGTACGTCTCCGCCGAACGTCAGCTCGCACGTCGTGGAGACGCGCAGGCCCATCTTGTGCTCGACGTTCGTGGCGAACACACCGTTGCGCTCGCCGAGCTCTCCCGTCTCCCAGTCCACGTGGAACTTCGGGACGATGAACAGCGAGAGTCCTTTGGTGCCGGGCCCACCAGCCCCCTCGACTCCCTCGGGTCGCGCGAGCACGAGGTGGATGATGTTGTCCTCGAGGTCGTGCTCGGCGCTTGTGATGAAGCGCTTGACGCCCTCGATCTGCCAGCTGCCGTCGTCCTGCGGTGTCGCCTTGGCGCGGCCGGCGCCGACGTCGGAGCCGGCGTCCGGCTCGGTGAGCACCATGGTGGCGCCCCAGTACTTCGAGGCCCACATGCTGGCCCACTGCTTTTGCTCATCGGTGCCCAGGTGCCAGAGCACGTGGGAGAAAGCCGGTCCGGAGGAATACAGGTGCACGCCGGGATTGGCGCCCAGGATCATCTCGGCGATCGCCCACCGCATCGACGACGGGATCGGGGTGCCACCGGCGTCGACAGGAGCATCCAGACTGGTCCATCCGCCTGCCTTGTAGGCCTCGTAGGACTTCCGGAAGTCCTCGGGCATCGTGACCGTGCGCTCGACGGGGTCGTAGACGGGTGGGGTGCGGTCGGAGGACATGAAACTGTCGGCGAGCTCATGGGTCGCCAGCCGCTCGACCTCGACAAGCATCGAGCGCGCTGTGTCAAGGTCGACCTCGGCGTACGGCCCCGAGCCCAGGACGTCTTGTCGGCCCAGGACCTCGAACAGGTTGAACTCGATGTCGCGGAGGTTTGCCTTGTAGTGGCCCACCGGGAACCAGTCCCTTCGCTGAACGGCCGCTTCAGCGACCGTACCCGTCAGTAACATCCATCATGCTACTGACCAGTAACTTCCGCAAGCCCACCACGCAAACAGGGTCAGGCGAGGGCACGCACCAAGGCTCGTGATGCGCTGGCGCCGGTCGGCAGGAGCGCGCGGTCGAGGTCAGCCATCAGGTCGGCCGGGTCCTCGAGGCCGATGGACAGCCGGACGACGTCATTGTCTGGGCGCGCGTCGGCCGGCACGGGCCGGTGGGTGAGCGCGGCCGGGTGCTGGATCAAGGAGTCAACGCCGCCGAGCGAGACCGCGTGCGTGAACAACTCGACCCCGGAGGTCAAAGCGGCAGCCTGCGGGTACCCGCCGGCAAGCCGCACGGCCAGCATCGCCCCCGGCCCCCGCATCTGGCGGCCCACCAGGCCCTGCGGATCGCAGGCGCTCAACCCTGGGTAGAACACCTCCGTCACCGACGGATGCCCGACGAGCCAGCGCGCGATCTCGGAGGCCCCCGCCTGCTGCGCCCGTACTCGCACGGGAAGAGTCGCGAGGCCGCGATGCAGCAGATAGCCGCCCAGCGGGTGCAGCAAGCCACCGGTCACGGCACGCACCCGACGCAGAGCCTCCGCCCATTCCACAGTGGTGGCAACGACTCCACCCATGACGTCGCCGTGTCCCCCGAGGTACTTCGTCGCACTGTGCAGCACCAGAGAAGCCCCAAGGTCGGCCGGATTTTGCAGCACGGGCGTGGCAAAGGTGTTGTCCACCAGCACGGGTACGTCTCCGGCCGCCGCGGTGACAGCGGTGACATCCACCAGCTGCAGCGTGGGGTTGGCCGGCGTCTCGAAGACGACGAGGCAGGTTTGTGGCCCGACGGCACCAGCCACTTCCTCGGCCGTGCAGTAGGTGACCTCCAGGTCGAGCAGTCCGGAACTGAGCAGGTGGTCGCTGCCGCCGTACAACGGGCGGATCGCGACGACGTGACGGCCCCGTGCTCGCTGCCTCGCGGCGAGCAACGTGGCGGTCATGGCTGCCATGCCCGAGCCGAATGCGACCGCCTCGTCGGTGTGCTCGAGCGCGGCCAGCGCAGCCTCGAAGCGGGCGACCGTGGGGTTCCAGAGCCGCGCATAGACCGAGCCGCCGCCGTCTGGCGGGTGCCCGCCTCCGGCCATGGCTTCGTAGGACGTGCCGCCGACGTCGAGGTTCGGCAGCGGGTTGGTCGTGGACAGGTCGAGTGGCGGTGCGTGCACTCCGAGCGCCGTGAGGTCGTCACGACCCGCGTGGACCGCCTGGGTGTCAAGTCGTAGGCTGCCGGTCATCCCGACATGATCTGCATGATCTACGTAGATCACAAGATGGACCGAAGATGCTGCGAACTTCTGAGCAAGTGATGCAGAAGATAGAGGAATGAGGTGTGGAGTAGGGATGCCGACGAAGAATCCGCCAGCCAGAGGCGACGGGCTGGACGGCACCGATCTGGCGATCCTCACGGAGTTGTCGACCAACGGCCGGATCACGAACGCAGCGCTCGCAGCCCGCGTCGGCATCGCGGAGTCGACCTGCATCCAGCGGGTCCGGGCCCTGCGGGCTGCCGACGTGCTGACCGGCTTTCACGCCCAGGTCGACCTCGCGGCGCTGGGCTTCCCGCTGCAAGCGGTGATCAAAGTGCGGCTGGTCAGCCACAATCGTGAGGACGTCCGCAGCTTTCACTCGAGACTCGACGCGATTCCCGGCGTGCTCACCGCGTTCCACGTAGGCGGCGAGGACGACTACCTGCTGCATGTGGCGGTCGAGTCGCCCGAGGCACTGCGCGACCTCGTCCTCGAGCACGTCAACGTGCACCCCGGAGTACGGCACACCGAGACGCAGCTCGTCTTCGAAGTCATCCGCGGCCGAGGGGTGCTCGAAGCCACCACGTGACAAGGGTCGACCCCCGAGCTTGCCGCTCGCGGAGCGAGGGCTGCCGGTTCGGACTAGGGCCGGCACTCGGGGGTCGGGTGGCTGCCTGGATATCACCGCCGCTCTCGGCGAGGACATCGGCAGACGTCCATGTAGGACAGCGGCTAGCGGGCAGCCACCTCACGCGTCCGATGGGAACTCATTGATCGGACCACCTCCTCTCGCATGTCCAGCCAATGTACGACGACTGGGCGCGTTCGGCACGGCAATTTTTGACTCCGGTCAGCCGCGCAGGGCCGCAGCGAGGTCACGGAACTCCTCGACGAGCACGCCCATGTCCTCGGCGGTATGAGCCAACGAGACCAGCCACTGCTCGTCGAGGCCTGGCGGCGTAAGCACCCCGCGGTTGAGCCCCCAGAGCCAGGACAGCTCAGCGACGCCGAAGTCGGTGCGCTTGTAGTCGCGGTAGTTGCGTACGGGCGTGGCCGCCCAGGTCACCGCTCCCTTCACGCCGAAGCCCACCGTGTGCGCCGGAAGCTCGTGGGTGGCGATGATCGCGTTCATCTGCTCGAGCGCGTCCACGTTGAGCTTCTCCGCGGATGCGAGAGCCGACTCGGTTGCGATCTCGTCGACGGCGACTGCTGCCGCCATGACCAGCGGGTTGCCGTTGTAGGTGCCGAAGTGCGGCATCCGGTGATCGGTCACGCAGGCCATGACCTCGGCGCGACCGCCGAAGGCTGCGAGGGGTAGCCCTCCGCCGATGCTCTTGGCGAGGGAGACGAGGTCGGGGGTGACTCCGAGTCGCTGCGATGCGCCTTGCGGACCCGCCGTGAGGCCCGTCTTGACCTCGTCGAAGATGAGGAGGACGTCGCTGTCATCGCACAAGGCCCGTACCTGCGCGAGGTAGCCCTCGTCTGGGAGCACGATGCCGATGTTCTCCAGCACCGGCTCCATGAAGACGCACGCGACCTCGGCGGCATGTTCATCCAACACCTGGCCGAGGCGATCAAGGTCGTTGTAGGGAACGACGTAGACCGTTCCGGCTTCGACGTCGAATGGGACCACCGGAGTCGGGGCGTTCTCGGGTCCTGCGTCCGCGACGTCCGGCTTCACCGACACCTGCAACGCGTCGTACCCACCGTGGTAGCCGCCCTCGATCTTGATGATCGCCTTGCGGCCGGTGTAGGCGCGCGCCGTGCGGAGCGCGTACATCGTGGCCTCGGTCCCCGAGTTGGTGAACCGCAGCTGGTCGAGGGCGAACCGACGCTGGAAACGCTCCGCTGCGTCGGTCGCGGACGGGGAAGGCGTCACGAACAGGGTTCCGACGTCGAGCGCCTGTTTGACGGCTTCGACGACGACCGGGTTGAGGTGGCCCGCCAGCATGGCGCCGAACCCCATGGACAGGTCGAGAACGCGGCGACCGTCGACGTCAGTGAGCCAGGCGCCCTTCCCGCTGACGATCGCGATGGGATAGGGATCCCAGTGCTGGAAGGACGAGGTCACTCCGAGCGGGAGCGAGCCAAGGGCGCGCTCGTGGTGGGTGCCCGACCCGGGGGTCGCCTTGGTGAAGCGCTCCCACTCGGCTGCGAGCAGGTCTTTCACCCGACCCTGGTCCAGTGGCGTCGACGCGCTCGGGATGACGCGGTACGTCGCCGGATCATGGGCCAGCGCCGTCCCTCCTGTCGAAGTCTCCGTCAGGTGCTCGGTCACGTCGCCCTCCTCGATCCGCCAGTTGAAAGCTGTCGAGTGATCGTATGGGGGCGGCCAGGACCTGGGCGAGCGAACGTTGAACGCCCCCCGACCGAAGTAGGTCGAGGGGCGTCGTTGCGAGCTAGGGCTCGCCTGGTCCGGAAGGGACCAGTCGCAGTGGACTAGTCGTTCCAGGGACCGTAGTCGTCCTCGTACATGAGGTTCTCCTTTCGTACGCAACCACCGGCGACGTCTGGGACGTCAGCGAACGGCAGTCACATGGTGCATCGGTGCTTTCGGGGGCCAGGTTGATGACCTGAGACTCGAAACCGGTGCGGCGGCTAGGCCCGGAAGGGCCGAATTCACGCGCTCCGGGCAACCTCTTAGGTGGGTTGCTGTCCATCAGCCTACCGGACAACGCCGACACGGGACAGTTTGTCCCTTGTGCCCCGAACCTGAATGGTTGTTCAATCGAGCCCTGTGCCCGTACGGCGGCATCGAAGCACCTGTCTCGGTTGGCAGGCATGATCTCCAGGGAGGAACCACTGTGACCCGGACCTACCCGAAGGTCACCACCGAGCTTCCCGGGCCTCGCTCGCGGGAGATCTTCGACCGACAGGCGGAGGTCTTCTACCATCAGATGCACCTTGGCCCCAGCTGCCCGCTGATTGTGGACTTCAAGTCCGCCGACGAGCTGCTGCACGACGTCGACGGCAACACCTTCGCCAATCACCTCTCGGCCTGGGGGGCAGCGCCGTACGGGTCGTTCCCCCCCGAGGTGCGCGCGGCCACGATCGACGCCTGGGACAGGTACGGCATGGAGATCTCCTGCTTCGTGCAGTCCGAGCCGGTCGTCGAGCTTGCCGAGCGACTCGTCGCGCTCGCCCCCGGCAAGATCACCCGGGTTGCTCCGACGGTCACGGGCACCGAGGCCGTCGAGGGAGCCATCAAGATCGCTCGGGAGCAGACCGGCCGACCGATGATCCTGGCGTTTCTGGGTCAATATCACGGGGAGTCCACCTACCTCACGGCGAGCACGTCGACCGAGCTGCCCTCGATCAGCAGCGGCAACGCGGCCTACGCGCCGGGGCTGGTCTTCGCCCCATACCCCAGCACCTACCGCGTCCCCTTCGCGTCAGGTCCGGGGCCACACGACGACACCGTGGTCATCGACTACATCGAGCAATGGTTGCTGCGCCACCAGGTAGAACCGTCGCAGATTGCGGGGGTTCTCATCGAACCCATCGCCGGCGAGCTCGGGGTGTACGCCCCCTCGCAGGCATTCTGGGACGGGCTCAACCGATTGTGTCGCGAGCATGGCTGGCTGCTGATCTGCGACGAGATCCAGTCCGGTCTCGGCCGCTCCGGGCCGGTGTGGGCGGGCGACCTGTGGGGGCTCGAGCCGGACCTGCTGCTGACCGGGAAGGGCCTGGCGGCCGGCGGCCAGGCCATGGCGGCGATCTTGGGCACCGACGACCTGCTGGCCGAGACGCACGTCTACACCACGGGCACCTACGTCTGGGAGCCCGCGGCGGTCGCCGGTGCACTCGCCGGGCTGGACCTGCTCGAACCCGCCATGCTCAACGTCAAAGAGCTCGACCGGGTCGGCCACGAAGTCCTGATGCCCCTCATCGAGGGCTACGAGCAGATCGGCGACGTCCGCCAGTACGGCGCATGGGCTGCGCTCGAATTCGTCCAGGACAAGATCTCGCAGCAACCCAATTGCGCTGCGCAGAGCGCGTTCCACGATGCTGTTCTTCGCCGTGGCGTCCTTGGCATCAGCGCCCCGGAGAAGTGGGTCTACCGGATGCAGCCGGCTCTGACCATGGACCCGGATCTGTTTCGCTGGTCGTGCGAGCAGGTGGTCGCTGCGGTCGGTGAGGTCCTCGTCGGGTAGTGGGCGCTGCTGCGCCGTCATCGCTTCGTAAGCGCGCAGACCGGTTGCGGATGCAGGACTCTGGCTAGGTTCGCTCGTGTGCCTGACCCCCTTGGCAGAGGTGCTTCGCCGACCCAGATGACCGTCCTCGGTGTGGCGCGCGCCGACGTCGACCATGGAGTCCCGGGCTCACCCTGGTCTGAGGTACTGATGGCTGGCTGCGGTTCAGCTCAGTCGCACGTCGCCCTGCACACCGATGCCGGGAAGGTGCTGGCGCTGGACGTCGCCCGATGGCACCAGGCTCCCGACGACGCCGATCTCTCGGCGGTACGGCGTGCCATCGGCCCCGTCCTGGACGTGGGCTGTGGGCCGGGGCGCATCCTGGTGGCACTCCAGTCGCTCGGTATCTCGGCGGTGGGGCTGGATGTTTCGCCCGCGGCGGTGAGCCTGGCGCGTCAGGGAGGCTCCTCGGCTGTGCAGGGCGACGTGTTCGGACCCGTTCCGGGTGTCGGCACGTGGTCCACCGCGATGCTGCTCGACGGGAACATCGGGATCGGCGGCGATCCCGTGGCGCTGCTTGAGCGGCTGGGCGAGCTGGTCGGCGCGCGCGGCCGGGTGATTGCCGAGGTCGAGCATCCTGCGGCCGAGACGCGGGGCCAGCGCGCGAGGGTTTGTCGGGACAGCGAGTTCTCCGACTGGTTCGAGTGGGCGCGCGTCTCGGTCGTCGAGCTTCGTACCTACGCGCTGGCTGCTGGCTGGCGTGTGGCGGACACCTGGACCGTCGGGGAACGGTGGTTTGGCGAGCTACGCCGAAGGCGTGGTCCACGATGAAGGACCTGCGCGACCTTGAGAAACCGCCCCTTCCGATGTTCGACGACGCAGCATTCCCGAGTCGGGTGCGCCATATCTGGCTGACGGCGAGGCTGGGTCGGATGCTCGGCATCCTGATCACGATCTGTTTCTTCACCGGACTCATCAGTCACTTCCACCAGCACCCCGCCGGGTGGTTGCCGCTCCCCGCCAACCCGGCTTGGGGCTTTCGAGTGACCCAGGGCCTTCATGTGGTGTCCGGTCTCGCGGCCATTCCGATCTTCTTTGCGAAGATGTGGTCGGTCTATCCGCACCTGTTCAGCTGGCCGCCGGTCCGATCGATGAGGCATGCCCTTGAACGGCTGAGCGTGCTGGTTCTGGTGGGCGCGACGATCACCGAGCTGCTGACCGGCGTCCTGAACATTGCGCACATCTACCTGTGGCCGTTCTTCTTCCCGGCCGGTCACTACGCCATCGCCTGGTTGGTTGCCGGGTCGGTCGTCCTCCACCTCTCGGTCAAGTGGCCGACGATCGTTTCGGCGTTCAGGCGGTCGAGCTCGCCCACACGGGTCGAGCTGGAGGTTGAGGTGGCCGAGACCGAACCGCCGACGGCCGAGCCCGCTGGAATCTCGCGCCGTGGGGTGATCCTCGCGGCCGCCGGAGCTGCCGGCCTGGTCGCCGTGACCACGGCCGGGCAGAGCGTACGGGCGTTGGGTGACCTCGGCCTGCTTGCGCCACGCTCGCCCGGCGATGTGCCCGGCGGCATGCCGATCAATCGGCTCGCGAGCTCGGCGGGGGTTGTGGAGGCGGCCAACGACCCGGCCTATCGGCTAGCCGTCCTGGGGGCGAACCCGCTCAGCCTGTCCCTGCCTGACCTGGACGAGATGGAGCAGGTCACGGTGACGCTGCCCATCGCCTGTGTCGAGGGTTGGAGTGCGAGCGGCGAGTGGGGCGGAGTACGGCTGCGCGACCTCCTCGCGATGGCCGGGATAGCCACCTCCGCGACGGTCCGCGTGTCCTCGCTGGAGCGCGATGCGCTCTACAACGCTGCAGATGTCCCGCCAGAGTTCGCTCAGGATGCACGAACCCTGCTCGCGCTGCGGCTGAACGGGGAGTCTCTGAGCATCGACCACGGCTACCCCGTACGGCTGATCGCACCCAATCGACCTGGTGTGCTCCAGACCAAGTGGGTGTCGCAGGTGTCGGTCGTATGAAGGTGAGGGTGTTCTTCGGCGCCATCGGTGTGGTGTTGCTGCTCGGTGGCGTCTATCAGCTGCTGGTGGATCAGCAACGTACTCATCCGGTCTACCTCGTTCTCTTCGTCTTTGGGATGGCCGTCCTCGACGACCTCGTGCTGATCCCGCTGGTCTTGCTCGTCGGGTCGATTCCAGCCCGGACCTTGCCCAGGCGAGCGGTCGCTCCGGCCCAGGCGGCGCTGATCGTCTTCGGGGGCGCGTTCTTCGTCGGCCTGGTTTTCCTGCTGTCTCCGGCGCGTGACGGGGAAGCGGACACCTTGCTCACCGAGCCGTACGGTCGCAACCTCGTGATCATCGCGGGTGTCATCTCGATGGTGGCGGCTGGTGTTGTTGCTGTTCGGTATTCGCGATTCAGGCGTGCCACGTGACCATGGTCGACGGCCAGCTCAGTGCCGGCCTGGAGCCGCAGCTCGGTGTGCCCGGATCGTGGGGCCGCCGCGCCCTGGGGCTCTTGGCCGTCGTCCCGATCGCGAGCTATCTGTGGATCGCGGTCAGTCGACTGACCTACCCCTATGACCTGGAGTGGCTCGAGGGCGGCTCGGTCGAGCTGGTTCGCCGGGTGTCTGAGGGTCAGAGCCTGTACGTCCCGCCGACGTTCGACTTCACCCCGTGGCCGTACCCGCCTCTGTACTTCTGGGTCTCGGCGGGCGTCTCGCGGCTGACCGGCGAGGGCTACACACCTCTCCGGCTGGTGTCGTTGCTCAGCTCGATCCTCACGCTGCTGCTGATCGCCGCGATCATTCGCCGGATCGGCGGCAGCTGGCTCGGCGGGTTGGTGGGAGCCGGCTTGTTTGCTGGGACTTTCCAGCTCGGGGGCGCCTGGCTCGACATCGGGCGCGTGGACTCGCTGTTCCTCTGCCTGCTGCTCGCAGCCGTACTCGCGGGTCTGCGCTCGAAGGGGTGGCGAGGCGGGCTGCTGGTTGGTGGCCTGCTGCTGCTCGCCTTCCTGACCAAGCAGAACGCCGCGATCGCGGCGTTGCCGATCCTGGCGTGGCTGGTCGTCTATCGGCGCGCGGCGGGTGCGGTGGCTGCAGCGACCTTTGCCGTCACTTCCACCGCCTCGGTGGTGCTGGGTGACGCACTGACCGACGGGTGGTACGGCGAGTACGTCATTCGCGAGCTGCTCGGCCAACCCGTCGAATGGCGGTGGACCTGGGGCTTCTGGGTGATCGATCTGGCGCTGCCCCTGCTGTTGGCGATGGTCGTCCTCGGTGCCTGGGCGCGTGCCGCCGAACGCCAACCGATGGCCAGCCGATTGGCCTCCCCGCACGGCTACCTCGCGGCTGTGGCCGTGGGTCTGTGTGCGGCGTCCTGGGCTGGGCGGCTGCACTCCGGTGGCTACGCCAATGTCGTCATCCCGGCCTATGCAGCTGTCGCGCTGGTCTTCGGTGTCGCCGTGAGCGACCTCCTGACCGGCGTCGTCGTGATCCGCTGGCTGACCACCGGCCGGCTGGTGATCGTCCTAGGTGTGCAGCTGGCCATCCTGATGCTGGTCCCCTGGCGTGGGACGTTGCCCTGGCAGCTGGTCCCGACGGCGGTGGACCGGTCGGCTGGCGACCGTCTGGTCAGTGTGATCGAGAGGCTGCCCGGCCGCGTGATCATCCCGGTGCACCCGAACCTGCTCACTCAGGCCGGTCGTCCGACCCATGCGCAGGCGTTGGCCGTTGGCGACGTCCTGCGTGGACGGGACGGACGGGCAAGGCAGGCGTTGGAGGCGGAGCGGGCGACGGCGCTGGACGGGGTCTCGGTCGTGATCCTCGACACCCCAGGCGAGGCCTCGCCGTTCGAGCCTGTCCTTGGTTCTGAGTTCACTGCCCTGGCACCCGATGTCCTGGACAGCATCGTCTACGACGGTGATAGCGCCGCCCACCGCCCCGTGACTGATCTGGCGATCCGGCCGACCTTCGTCTATGTGCGCACCAGCGACCTGGCTGCGGTCGAGGGAGTGCTCGCGCGATGACCGTCCAGGTGATCCTTCCGGTGCTCAACGAGGCCGGTGCCCTGCCCTGGGTGCTGTCGCGGATGCCCGCCGGGTTCAGCCCGCTCGTTGTCGACAACGGGTCCAGTGACGGGTCGGCAGACGTCGCGCGCGAGTACGGCGCCGCGGTAGTGACCGAGCCCAGAGCCGGCTTCGGCGCAGCCTGCTTCACCGGCCTCGTGTCGGCCGAGTCCGAGCTCGTGGCGTTCATGGATGCCGATGCGAGCTTCGACCCCGCGGACCTGCCCAGGGTCGTCGAGCCTGTTCGTGAAGGACGCAGCGATCTCGTGCTCGGTGCGCGAGATCCCCGGTCACCGACCTGGCCTCGGCATGCTCGTTGGGCGAACCGGGTCTTGTCTTGGGAGCTGCGCAGACGTACCGGTCTACCGCTCACCGATCTCGGGCCGATGCGTGCTGCGCGGCGAGAAGCGTTGCTGGCCCTGAAGATCGAAGACCGTCGCTTTGGGTGGCCGCTCGAGATGGTGCTGCGCGCCCATGCGGCGGCCTGGACGATCGAAGAGACGAAGGTGGACTATCTGCCCAGGGTCGGGACGTCGAAGGTGACTGGCACGGTTCGCGGAACCGCACGCGCGGTCAAGGACATGTCGGGGCTGCTGCGATGACCGCCTCCAGTCCGAACGGCACCGGTCCGAACGCCCCGGTTGATGGGGCGATGCAGGTGCTGGTCATGGCCAAGGCGCCCGTCGCGGGACGCGTCAAGACCCGCCTCACTCCCCTGCTCAGTCCCGATCGCGCTGCGGCCGTGGCCCAGGCGTGCCTGGCCGACACCCTCGATGCGGTGCTGCACTGCCAGGCAGGTCGACGCGTTCTGGCCCTGGAGGGGTCGGCCGGAGAGTGGTTGCCGGACGGGTTCGAGGTGCTCGACCAGCGGGGTGCGGCCCTGGACGAACGGCTCGCGAACGCCTGGGAAGACGTCGGGAGCGGTGGGGTGCAGATCGGGATGGACACGCCGCAGGTGACGGCTCAGCTCCTGGACAACGCCTTGGCCACGCTGTCAGTGGCGTCGGTCGACGCGGTTCTTGGGTTGGCCGAGGACGGCGGTTGGTGGGCGATCGGCCTGCGTCGACCGGACCCGAGGGTCTTCCTGGGCATCTCCATGAGTCGTGGTGACACCGGGCAGCGCCAGCTCGAACGGCTGAATGAACTCGGGTTGCGCACGGCGCTGCTTCCGGTGCTGCGCGATGTCGACACCATCGATGACCTCCGGCCGGTGAGTGCTGCTGCACCCGGGACGCGCTTTGCCGCCATGTGCGCGAGCCTTGAGCCCTCAGCCAGGGCACCGACGGTTGGACAGCGATGAGAATTCTGGTGACGGGCGGCGCCGGCTTCGTCGGGTCGCACGTCGTGGATCTGCTGATCGCGTCAGGGCACGACGTCGCGCGTGCTCGACGTGCTGTCCGAAGTGGCGCACCACGATCGCCCCGACTACCTCAACCCCGCCGCCGAGTACGTCATCGCTGACCTCGTGGACGCGAGCGCGGTCCGGCGGGCGGTGGACGGTGTCGAGGCGGTCTGCCACCAGGGCGCCAGGGTGGGGTTGGGTGTGGACTTCGGCGATGTCACGGACTACGTGACTGACAACGCGCTGGGCACGGCGACCCTGCTGCGCGCCCTTCATGAGCGGGCATTCTCCGGCCGAATCGTGCTGGCCTCGAGCATGGTGGTCTACGGAGAGGGCGGGTACTCCTGCCAGGACCACGGCCGCGTACGTCCGCCGCCGCGGCGCGAGCGGGACCTGGTAGCCGGTCGGTTCGAGCCGCCCTGTCCGCGCTGCGGGCTGCCCCTCGAACCGGAAGCTGTCAACGAGGACGAGCCCCTCGATCCGCGCAACGTGTACGCAGCCACCAAGGTGCATCAAGAACAGCTCTGCCAGGCCTACGCCATCGCCTCCGGTGTCGAGGTGGTACGGCTTCGCTACCACAACGTCTACGGTCCTCGGATGCCGAGAGACACGCCGTACGCCGGGGTCGCCAGCATCGTGCGCAGCGCGTACGAGGCCGGACGAGCCCCGCGGATCTTCGAGGACGGGCAACAGCGCCGAGACTTCGTGCACGTTCACGACGTGGCCCGAGCGAATCTGGCGGCGCTGACCGCCGAGGGCGACGTTTCGGGGGCCTACAACGTTGCATCCGGCGAAATCACGACGATCGGTGAGATGGCCGTCGCTTTGCGCCAGGGGTTTGGGTCGGACCTGCCGGCGCCGCGCGTGACCGGGGAGTTCCGGCTCGGAGACGTACGGCACATCACCGCATCCCCGGATCGAGCCCGGCAGCGCCTCGGCTTCTCGGCAGCTGTGCTCCCTGTTGGGGGGATGCGCGGTTTCGCGACTGATCCGTTGCGAGCAAGGCCGGCCGAGTCGGGTTCCGACCACGCCACGGGCGCGAGACCATAAGTGCCATCGATCCGGAACCTATGGGCCGACCGTCGGTTGCTCGTCCTCGTGCTGGTCCTGCTCGCGCTGGCGGGATTGGCGATCTCGTCGCTGGCCCAGCGCGGGCCAGACCCCTCCGCTCCGGCCACCGATCAGGCGGCCTTGGGCACCGTGATCCTGGTGCCGGGGTACGGAGGGGGCACGGACGCCCTTGAGCAGCTCTCTGCCACGCTGCGGGCTGCCGGGCGTCAGACGGCCGTGCTGCGACTGGCCGGTGACGGTACGGGTGACTTGCGCGGTGAGGCCCAACGACTCGCCCAGGCCGTGGACGCGGAGCTCGCCGCGGGGTCGCCCTCGGTCGACGTCATCGGATACTCCGCCGGCGGCGTGGTCACTCGACTGTGGGCCACGGAGCTGGGTGGCGCCGCGCACGCCCGCCGGATCGTGCTGCTCGGTTCGCCGAATCACGGGACCGAGCTAGCCGGGCTCGGCACCTTCATCGGAGGCGGGGTGTGTCCCGAGGCCTGTCGGCAGCTGGCGCCGGACAGTGCTCTGCTCAGCTCGCTGAACGCCGGAGACCTCACGCCCCCGGGGCCGCTCTGGGTCACGATGTGGACAGACCAGGACCAGGTGGTGACCCCCCCGGATTCAGCGCGTCTGGACGGTGCCGTCCAGGTTGTGGCGCAGGACGTGTGCCCAGGTGCTCAGATCGATCACGGTCAACTGCCAACGGCTCCGCTCATGCAGGGCCTCGTGCTGCGGGCGCTCGCGGTACCCCTGATGACTGAGCCCTCGCCGGCCGACTGTCAGACCTTGGTGAGTGCGGCCGGCCCGTGAGTGCTCCGGCGTCGCAGACGCTGTCGGCGTTGTCGCTGGGTGGCCAAAGCACCATGATGGCCGGGTGGCCTACGACGAAGACCTGGCCCGGCGGGTTCGTGGCCTGCTCAGCGAACGGACCGACGCGACCGAGCAGAAGATGTTCGGTGGACTGGCGTTCATGGTGAACACGCACATGGCCTGCGGACTGATCCGAGACGACCTGATGGTGCGGGTCGGCGTAGCCAACCACGAGGCTGCCCTGGGTCGCGGCGCCGAGGTGATGGCGTTCACGGGTCGGCCCATGCGAGGCATGGTGCTGGTCCCCGGACCTGTGGTTGCCGACGACGTAGTGCTCGAACGCTGGGTGTCCGAGGCCGTGGCCTTTGCGCAGTCCGAGCCCCCGAAGCCCCCTAAGTCACCGAAGACCCCTAAGTCACCGAAGACACCGAAGACCGCCCAGTAGTTCTCCCGGAGGCGTCATGAGTGATCGGCAGGCACCGTGGAGCTTCGATGGCCTGCGGGCGATGTTCATCAACGGCACGCTCAAGCCGTCGCCGCAGATGTCACACACGCAGGGCTTGATCGATGTCAGCTCGGAGCTGATGCGTCGGCACGGGGTCGAGGTCGACCAGCTGCGTGCCGTCGACCACGACATCGCGGTCGGGGTATGGCCGGACATGACCGAGCACGGCGCGACCAGCGATGCCTGGCCGGAGATCTTCTCCCGTGTCCTGGCCGCCGACATCCTCGTCCTCGCCGGCCCGATCTGGCTCGGTGACAACTCATCGGTGACCAAGCGGGTCATCGAACGCCTCTACGCCTGCTCGAGCCTGCTCAACGACGACGGACAGTACGCGTTCTACGGCCGAGTTGGTGGGTGCCTGATCACGGGCAACGAGGACGGCATCAAACACTGTGCGATGAACGTCCTCTACAGCTTGCAGCATCTCGGCTACGTGATTCCGCCGCAGGCCGACGCCGGGTGGATCGGCGAGGCAGGTCCGGGGCCGTCCTACCTGGATCCTGGGTCGGGCGGACCGGAGAACGACTTCACCAACCGCAACACGACGTTCATGACGTGGAACCTCATGCACCTGGCGAAGCTGCTGAGGGACGCGGGTGGCATGCCGGCGTATGGCAACCAGCGGGCAGCCTGGGATGCTGGCGCTCGTTTCGACTTCGAGAACCCGGAGTATCGCTAGGGATGAACTGGTACGAGCGTCAGGTTCTCCCCCGCGCCATGAACGTCGTCTGTGGGACCCGGTCCAGCCACGAGCTGCGCGAGCAGGCCTGTGCGGGTCTCGCCGGCGCGGTCATCGAAATCGGTTTCGGCTCCGGGCACAACCTCCCGCACTATCCGGGGGAGGTCACTGAGGTCGTCGCCGTGGAGCCGTCAGATGTCGCCTGGGGTCTCGCGTCGGGGCGGGTCGCAGCCGCGACGGTGCCGGTACGGCGGGGTGGCCTGGACGGCCAGGTGCTTCCCTTCGACGATGGAGCTTTCGACTCGGCGCTGTCCACATGGACGCTGTGCACGATTCCCGCCGCCGATGTGGCACTGGCGGAATTACGTCGGGTGCTTCGCCCTGGTGGAACCTTGAACTTCCTCGAGCATGGCCTTGCTCCGGACACGTCGGTGCAGAAGTGGCAGCACCGCTTCGAACCGTTGCAGAAGCGGCTGGTCGGTGGCTGCCACCTCACTCGCCCCATCGTCGATCAACTTGTCGATGCAGGCTTCAGCATCGTGGAGCTCGAGGTCTTCTACGAAGAAGGCGCACCCAAGGTTCTAGGCGCAGACAGTTTGGGCGTCGCGTCCGCCTAACTTCCTGGTGGTGGGCTCTGGCACGCTAGGCGAGCCAGCTCCCCTGGCGGGGCGTCCCTGGCTGGGCACCTGCGACTGGCGGCCGAGCTGCGCGAGGAGATGCTCGGAGATCGCCGCGCTATCGGCGGCGGCCCCGTAGATGTAGGTGGACGCTCGCGTCCTGAGCATCGGAAGCCCGAGGGCGTAGAGCCCCGGCGCATCGGTGACGACTCCACCGATGTGGCCAAGTCGCCCGGTTCGGTCGAGGACCGGGAGGTTGAGCCATGAGTAGTCCGGCCGGAAGCCGGTGGCCCAGACGATGGTGCTGATGTGTTCGGCGACAAGATCCATGGAAAGCCGGAGCCGGTCGGGAGTTGGAGTCCTGGCTGGCCTGCTCGGCTGGCTGAGCTCGTCGTCCAGACCAGATGCCTTGGCCCACTCGTCGGCGCGTTGGAGGAAGCGCACCATCTTCAGATCGGCAAGTGTGCACAGGTTGCGCAGCGTGGCGGAGAACTGCAGATCCCCATCCTTCACGCCTGCCAGCCTGCCGACGAGCCGAACCCCATCCCCCACCAGAGCCGCGAGGTCGACGGGGTTTGCCGCACCGACGAGCTGCGGCGAGGGGAGCCGGCGCGCCCTGGAAAGGTCGTCGACCTCGTCGAAGCGCTGACCGAGCACGCCGGTCGAGTGCAGCCACCAGAAGATGTCGCGCCCCCGGTAGATGCGGGGCAGGCGGACATGTTCGCCCACGGCCAAGGTCACCGGCCGACCGGCCCGGCGCAGCTCGGCGGCGATCTGGACGCCCGTCGCCGATGCACCGACCACAAGAACGCCACCATCCGGAAGCGAATCGGCTCCTCGGTAGTCCAGCGCGGTGCGCTGGAGTATCGAGCGGGGGAGACCCGCCGCATAGTCAGGCACGAACGGGGTCTCGTTGGCGCCCGTCGCGACGACGAGTGCTTGTGCCTGCCACGTCACGTCGTCGGTGCGGATCTCGTAGCCGCCCGCGTGGTGCTGAGCGCTTCGCACGGTGGTGTGTCTGTGCACGGGCGCGTCGATCCGCCGGGCGTAGTCGGAGACCAGGTCGGCGACCTCGGTAGCCGCGAGGAAGCCATCAGGTTCGAGCTGCCCGACCGGCTGGCCGGGCAGCTCGAACATCCAGTTGGGTGTGAGCAGGCGAAGTCTGGGCCACCGCTTGGTTCGCCATGAGTCGGCGATGTCGCTGCGGTCGAGCACGACGTGGTCGACGGATCGCTCGGTCAGTCGTCTGCTCATCGCCAGGCCGGCGTGACCGGCACCGACGATGACCGCAGTGGTGCGCATTCGATCAGACCAGCTCGACGACGACATCGGTCGGGTTGGCCACCACGTCGAAGACGGCCGATCGCTTCTGTGACTGTGCCAGGAGGGCCTCCAAATCCTCCCGGGATGCGTCGGCATCGATGGCGAAGCGCGCCGTGATCCGGCCGAACCCATTACGCACGTCAGAGTCCGCCCCAAGGATGCCGAGCACGTTCATCTCGCCTTCGACCGTGGCTGTCACCGAGCGGAGCTGGATGCCGCGGTGCTGGGCGACGGAGGCAATTCCCGCGGTGAGACATCCGGCGAGGCCGACGAGGACGTACTCGACCGGGGTTGCCCCGTTGTCCGCGGAAGCGAAGCACTCCGGATGGTCGGTGTCGAAGGTGTAGGTGCTCGTGTGATGGTTCTCCGTTCCGAGTCCCGCGAAGCTCTCCACGGTCGAACGGCTGTGCGTGCCGGTCTGCCAATCGCAGCTGGCACGCCAGGTAAAGGCTGCCGCCTCCGGTGCCTCGGTCAGTGCCTCTCGCGCGCCGATCAGCGCTGGGACGTTGACGCCGTTGTCGACCTGCTGCGCTGTGTTCGTGGTTGTCATCGACATGCTGACTCCTTCTGGATGGTGATGGTTGGACGTTCATGCATCGCGTTGTGGGCCGAGCAGGATCGGCAAAGCGGCCAGTCCGCGGAGCACCAGACCGTCTCCGTGGGACCACGCGAGTTCGTTGCGGGGGACGCCTAGCCGGAACTTGGGGAAGCGGTCCACGAGGCGCTGGAAGCCCACTTCTGCTTCGAGCCTGGCGAGTGGAGCGCCGAGACAGTGGTGGGCTCCATGCCCGAAGGCCAGATGCCGGTGCAGGCGCCGGGTGATGACGAGCTGGTCCGGGTCTTCACACAGGGCTGGATCCCGATTGGCGGCGGCCAGGCTGACAAGCACCTGCTGACCGGCCGGGACGGTTGTCCCGCCCAGCTGAACGGGTTCAGTGGTGAACCGGAAGGTGGCGTGAGGTACGGCCGCGGTGAAGCGCAGCAGCTCCTCCACCGTTTGCGGAAACAGATCCGGATCTCGGCGGAGAAGGCCAAGCTGCTCGGGATTGTCGAGCAGCGCCACCACGCCGTTGCCGATCAGGCTGCACGTCGTGTCGTGCCCGGCGACGACAAGCTGGAACAGCGAGGAGAGCACCTCGGCCTCGGTGGCCTCGCCGCGATCCATGGCGTCGACGAGCACCTCGACGAGGTCGCCGTCTGGCTTGGGTCGCGCCGCGGCCACCAGTCCGCGAAGGCTGCGGGTCACGACGTCGGACGCGGCAACCGCCTCGGTCGGCGGGGGCCACGGCCACGGCTGCAGCAAGGTGGTGAACGCGTCGTAAAGGACGCGTCGCCAGTCGTGATCCACGCCGAGCAGTTGGCAGATGACCCCGAATGGCAGCGGGTAGGCGTAGCCAGCGCGCAGGTCGACGATGGCGTCAGGTCCTTGGGCCGCGAGCTTGTCGAGGAGGTCGTCGGCGAGCAGCTCGATCGCAGGCCGCATCGCCGCAACCCGCGACGGCCGGAATGCCGTGGAGAGCAAGCCTCGGAGCCGCCGGTGGTCAGGCGCATCCATTGCGAGCATGTGATGCGCCCACTCGGGCCCGGGCAGCCCCTCCGCGACCATCTGGGGGTCCTGGTCCAGAGCGGCGATCATGTCCTTCGACATCCGTTCGTCGCGAAGGGCGACCCGAGCGGCATCGTGGCTGAGCACGACCCAGGCCTCGTGGCCATCGGGCAGTTTCGCGTGCTGCACCGGGCAGCTACGTCGCGCCTCGTCGAAGGTAGGAAAGGGGTCGTCGCGGATGCCATCGTCCCAACCACCCCAGGTCGTCACGGCCATGGCTTTTCCTGCCGGTAGCCGCTGCACAGGAGTGCGACGTCGCGAAGGCGACCGTCCGGTCCAGGGTCGGCGTAGACCTGTTGTTCCACGAGGAATACGTCTGGGCCGAGGTCCGGTTTCGTGAGACGTATCCGCCAGTGCAGATGGATCCGGTCACCCACCTCTCCTGCCACGGCCTCAACCAGTTCCCATCGGTCGGCACCGTCGAACCAGCGGTGAAACACGGAGCACACGGCATCGTCACCGGTGAGTTCGAGGACGCGACTGGGCAGCAGGGCCCGAAAAACCACATCGTCGGTCAGGGCGGTGCCCAGGGCCTCGAAGTCGCGGACCACGAGACCATCGATGATTCGGCCGGCAACGGACAGGCTGCTTGTCTCGTCGGAGAAAGGGGGAATGGATTCGCAGCTGGAGGTCATGCCTCAGTTGTAGTGACGCGGGAAGACCGACGAATCGGTCAGCTCACCGATGTTCCTGTCGAACTTTGCAGCGCGGCAGTCAATCCGCGACGGAGTCGTCCACCAGTCCGTGTCGCGTGGCGAACAGAGCTGCCTCGGTGCGACCCGTGACGCCTAGCTTCGTGTACACGTGCTCGAGGTGCGACGTCACGGTTCGCCGCGATACGCCGAGTTGCTTGGCGATCTCGGGGTTGGACCGACCGCGCGCCAGGAGCACGATGACATCAACCTCGCGAGGCGTGAGCCCACCGGGCCGGCCCGCTCGACGCCGGACCCGATGGCCCGCCGTGGTCAGCACGGCATTGGCCGCATCGCCGTCGATGCGCCCCGCGGCCACCTCGTCTCGAAGGACTCGTTCTGCGGCTGCTCCGTCCATGGCGGGTCGGTGGGGGCGAGGCTGCCGCAGCGCACTGTAGACATCAGCTGCTGCCAGGATCCTGGCGCTCACTGACAAAGAAGCAGCCGTCAGGCCCCTCGGATATCCGGATCCGTCCAACCGTTCGTGGTGCAGGGCCGCGCTTTGCCCGATCTGGCGCAGGGCAGGCGAACGGGCGAGCATCCGTTCGGTCAGATAGGGATGAGTACGCGCGCGTTCGCGCTGGCTGAACGACCACGGTCCAGGCTCGGTCCAGACAGTGCTGGACACTCCGATGACGCCCACGTCATGTACCCACCCGGCTCGCCTCAGGTTCTCGACCTCGCCCGTCGGTAACCCGAGCAACCGCGCAGCACCGCCCGCGAGAGACGAGACTCTACGGCTGTGCCCGGTGCGCAGCGGGTCCTTCAGATCGGCGAAGTCACCGAAGGTGGCCAGCGCTTCGTCGAACAACGCGGGATCCATCGGTGCGCCGAGCGAAGGGTCCAAAGCGATCACCTCTTCCCACGCCGACAGCTCGCCGATGCCGTCGAGAATTCGGTCGGCGTTGTCGCTGAAGCAGTCGACGAGCTCGGGATCGAACTGGGTGCCGCGGCGATCTCGCGCTACCGCGATGGCCGCCGGGACGCCGCCGGCATGGTGGAAGGCCTCGACGCTGTCGGCCAGGCGGACCAGTCTGCTGGCCACCGCCAGCTGCTCGCTCCCGGCTTTGCCCGGCACCCCTTGGCCGTCCCAACGCTCGAACGCCTGCAAGAGCGGCGTCCGGACCTCCGCGCCAAGACCAAGCCGGTCAGCGAAATCCCCCGCCGCCTGGCAGTGGGCCTCCATGACCGCCTGCACCGAGCGCCCGGCAGTGGCCACGAATCGGCCAACCAGGCCAACCCGCCGCAGGGTTGGGCTTCCTCGACCAAGATGCCGCGCTACGAAGACGCCCATGGCCATCCGAGTCAGGTCGCCATCGTGGGTATCGGCAAACAGGGCCTCTTCGTCACCGAACAACATGGTGAGATCGCTGGTGTCGGAGGCGCAGCCCACCCAGGTGAGCAGGGAGGTGTAGTAGGTCGCCGTTCGAACTTCCGCAGGCACGCCGGCAGCGTCGGCCAACCGCATAGCGATCACGGTTTGGCGCAGGACCCGTTCGACGGGGCGTCCCATTCCCAAATCCGAGGCGATCGACAGTGTCGACACCAGCTCCGCCAGGCTAGGCGTCGCGTCGTTCGTCACCACACGGCATCTCCCGTCCGCGGCCCCGAAGGGCCGGCGCACTGAAGGGCTCCTGAACTGGAAAGCCTCGCAGGAAGCCGATGTGTGCCATCCAATTGACACAGCGACCACCTGGCGAGGAGGGCCGCCCACCAGGCTGCCAGGCTGCCTCGGGTTTGACCAGACAGCTCGAAGTCGTAGACGAGAGTTTTCCTTGGTGGCAGCATCGACGCGAGGAGATGCGGTGGTCGTGGCATGAGCGCACAAGCAGACGCGGTGACCGAGTTTCGTCGACTGCACGAGTCGGGGTGCTTCGTCATGGCCAACCCGTGGGACGCAGGAAGTGCCCGCGCCCTCGCTGCACTGGGCTTCAAAGCACTGGCGAC
This sequence comes from uncultured Actinomycetota bacterium, assembly GCA_963819985.1. GTDB lineage: Bacteria > Actinomycetota > Actinomycetes > DATJPE01 > DATJPE01 > JANPBY01. Next base: position 822,952 of record CAWFYH010000005.1, read on the forward strand.
GACAAGTGCGGGCTTCGCCTGGACCCTGGGGCTGACCGACAATCATGTCGCCCGAGACCAGACCTTGGAACACCTTCGCCTAGTCGTCGCAGCCGCTGGTGTGCCGGTCAATGCCGACTTTGAGGGAGCGTTTGCCACTGACCCTGACGAGGTGGGGGCCAATGTCTCGTTAGCGGCTGCAACCGGCATCGCCGGTCTCTCGGTGGAGGATTCGACGGGCATCTCGGACCGCCCCCTGCACGATTTCGAGCTGGCTGTCGATCGTGTCCGAGCGGCGCGTCAGGCGATCGACGAGAGCGGCACCGGCATCGTGTTGACCGCGCGATCGGAAGGGTTCGTCGTCGGACGACCAGATCTTGGCGAGACGATCCGCCGCCTGGAGGCGTACTCCGAGGCTGGTGCGGACTGCCTCTACGCGCCGCGGCTCGGTACGGTCGAGCAGATCGATGCCGTCGTTTCCGCTGTCGCCCCAAAGCCGGTGAACTTGCTGATCAACGCTCCGTTCATCACCGTCTCCGAGGCGGCTGACCTGGGAGTTCGACGAATCAGCGTCGGGGGGACACTTGCCCGCACCGCCTGGTCAGGATTCCTCGAGGCAGCGAAAGAGATCCTGGACGCAGGATCATTCGGCCGGTTCACGCAGCTGCCAGACGTCGACGCGCTTCTGGGTCGTTCCTAGCGCGTTGGTGTGGCTGACTTGGCAGTTTGCGCGGAGCGGGTGACGAGAATCGAACTCGCACTGTCAGCTTGGGAAGCTGATGTTCTACCATTGAACTACACCCGCGAGGGCCGTCTCGGACGACCAGAGCGAGGATAGCCGACCCCGACCGGTAGCCTGCCGCCCGTGCTGATCTCCGATCGCGACCTGCGCGCGCTGTTCGAGTCGGGCCGGGCGAGCCTGGAGCCGTACGACCCGACGATGATCCAGCCGTCGAGCATCGACGTGCGCCTCGACCGCTACTTCCGGGTGTTCGAGAACCACCGCTACCCGCACATCGACCCAGCCGTCGAGCAGCCGGATCTCACTCGTCTGGTCGAGCCGGACGGTGACGACCCGTTCATCCTGCATCCCGGCGAGTTCGCCCTCGCCAGCACGTACGAAGTCATCACCCTTCCCGATGACGTCGCTTCCCGGGTCGAGGGCAAGTCGAGTCTTGGCCGGCTTGGGCTGCTGACGCACGCAACCGCGGGCTTTATCGATCCTGGATTCAGCGGGCACGTCACCCTCGAGCTTTCCAACGTCGCGACGTTGCCGATCAAGCTCTGGCCGGGAATGAAGATCGGGCAGCTGTGCCTGTTCCAGCTGAGCTCGCCATCAGAATTCCCGTACGGCTCGGAGAAGTACGGGTCGCGCTACCAGGGTCAGCGAGGCCCTACGCCGTCGAAGTCGTACCTGAACTTCCACCGAACCCCGATCGACCCGACCTGATCTCGGCGCGTCCTACGATCGCTTCATGGCGAGCACCAGCCGGAAGCCGGAGACGACCACCTTGTCTCCGCTCTACTACCTCAACGTGGCTGGCCGAGAGGTTCGAGCCCTCCTGGCCGCGGCCATGGCGGACAGCCCGCTGACCGCGGACGACTATGCGGTCTACAGCCTGCTGTTCGAGGTCGGCCCGATCTCGGCCACCCAGCTTGCTCGAGAGGCGGGTATGCCCCTCACGACCGCGCTCGACCTGGTGCGCACCTTGGAGCGACGTGGACATCTCATCCGGCGGCGGGACCCTCGTGATCAGCGCGCCATGAGCGTGCGGCTGTCCCCGGCGGGCCTGGCCGCCCAGCGTGAGGCGGAGGGCTTTTTCACCGAGGCCGATCGTCGACTCCGTGCGGCCCTGGGCAAGGACAGTGCCGAGTCGAGCCGACTCCTGTTGGCCGTCGCGGATGCGGCCGTCCAGGCACGAGAAGCGCTCAGGGCGGAGAGTCGGCCCGAAACGGGATAGCACGGCCGCCGCCCAGGCACCCACACCCCGGAAGGACCGTGACCCCTAGGTGCACGTGCGTCCGACGCATGGTGCGCTATTGCGCGCAGTTAGTCGGACGCAACGGCAGGGGCGGACTTGACCGAGCGGAGCAGGAGCTGGGCCACGTCCATGACCTCGACGCCTTCGGCCGAGCCGTCCTGTTGAAGACCGGTCACCCCGTCGCTGATCATCACTCGGCAGAACGGGCAGGCCACGGCTACCGTCTCGGCACCCGTGGCGACGGCCTCGGCCGTGCGGTTCTCGTTGACCCTCGTGCCGAGGTTCTCTTCCATCCACATCCGCGCCCCCCCGGCGCCGCAGCAAAAGGATCGCTCGCGGTTTCGCGGCATCTCGGTGAGCGTCAGTCCAGGCAATGACTCGATCAGCTCCCGTGGGGGTGAGTAGACCTTGTTGTGGCGCCCCAGGTAGCAGGGGTCGTGGTAGGTGACCTTTTCCTCGACAGGAGAAATCGGCGTCAGTCGCCCCTCACGCACCAGGCGGTTGAGCAGCTGGGTGTGGTGAACGACCTCGTAGGTGCCGCCCAGCTGTGGGTACTCGCGACCCAAGGTGTTGAGGCAGTGCGGGCAGGTCACGACGATCTTTTTCGCGCCGATCTCGTTGAGAACCTCGACATTTTGCTGAGCGAGCATCTGGAAGAGGAACTCGTTGCCGGACCGACGGGCCGGGTCTCCGTTGCAGGTCTCACCCTCTCCCAGCACCATAAACTCGATCCCCGCCAGGTTGAGCAACTCGGCGGTGGCCTTGGTCGTGCGCTTGGCTCGGTCCTCGAACGCTCCGGCGCAGCCGACCCACAGCAGCCACTCGACGTCGTCCGGGAGCTTGTCCTCCCCCTCGGCGCCGAAGACGCGGACCCCAAAGTCGACCTCGCTGATCCAGGCGTTGCGGCCGGACGCGTTCATCCCCCACGGGTTGCCCTTGTTCTCGAGGTTCTTGAACAGCCCGTTCAGCTCGTTGGGGAACGACGTCTCGATCAACACCTGGTAGCGCCGCATGTCCATGATGTGGTCGACGTGCTCGATGTCGACCGGGCACTGCTGGACGCAGGCACCGCACGAGGTGCACGACCACAAGACGTCGGGGGTGATCACGCCGCCGTTCTCAAGCAGGTCGACGAGAGGGCGCTCCGCTTCAGCGCGTACGGCCTCCGGCAAAGCCCCCCGCTCGTCCTCGGCGGCCAGCAGATAGGGCGCCTTGGCAAATGCGTGATCGCGCAGGTCCATGATCAAGAGCTTGGGGGACAACGGCTTTTCGGTGTTCCACGCGGGGCACTGGCTCTGGCAACGTCCGCACTCTGTGCAGGTGGCGAAATCCAGCAGCCCCTTCCAGGTGAAGTCCTCGACCTTGCCCCGGCCGAAGATGTCATCCTCTCCGGGATCCTCGAAGTCGATCTGCTCGGTCCCGGAATACATCGGAAGCAGCGGTCCCAAGGCATCGGGACGTCTGGAGAAAGCGACGTTGAACGGCGCGAGGAAGATGTGCAGGTGCTTGCTGTAGACGACCAGCACGAGGAAGCCGAGGATGACGGCGACGTTGAGCAGCAGACCGATGGTCTCGATGTGCTCGTTGACCGCGAGTCCGCTCGGCAAGAGGCCGGCGACCCAGTTCGAGGCGAACGCCCACTGGCTCGGGTAGGGGAAGTTGCCGGTGTTGATCTGGGCTCCCCGATAGACCAGCAAGGTGCTGATCACCAGAAAGATCATGAACAGCACGAGCCAGGCGGCCCGGGTGTGTGATCCGTAGAAGCGTGAGGCTCGGCCCAGCTTTCTCGGGTTCTGCACGATCCGGATGACCGTGAACACCACCAAAGCCACGAGCACCATCACGGCGAAGAAGTCCTCGACCCACGGGATCCACGCCCAGCCGTCGAGGATCGGGATCTTGAACTCGCGGTTGATCAGGGCCCCGAACGCCTCGAGGATCGTGAGACCCAGGATGAGGAACGCCCAGAACGTGAACGCGTGGGCCAGTCCAGGGACGGTCCACGCGAGCAGTTTGCGCTGACCGATGACCTCGATGACCTCGGCTTGTGCACGTACCCCGATCTCGTCGGTCCGCCCTACGGCGGGCTGGCCGGTCCGGATGAGTCTCCACAGCCACCACAATCGGCGGCTGGCGACGACCCCCGCGACGACGACGATCAGGAGGAAGACGATCAGGCTCCAGTCCACTGAACGGATCCCTTCCATGGCCGGCGCGGTGTTGTGGTCGCCATCCTCTCAACCGCCGCTGACGTTGGGCCGCGAGGGGACAGGACGGACCCTACGGCCAGCCCGATTCGGCTGCGTTCCGCGGTGACTGAAAGGGACGGGCGTCCCCCTGCAAAGCGTCCCCTGAGAACCTCGGCGAGCAGCGTCAACGGTTGACGACTTCGACGATTTGGCGCGTCCAGCCGTTCATGCCGAAGACTGTGGATCAGGACGGCAAGTTGCGCCAAGATGGTCGCCGTGTCCATCGGCCAGGTGGCCGAACGCCGCGTCGACATTGCTGGGCGCGACGTCATACTGGCTGGCCCGGAAACGGCCGCCTGGGTCCGCAGTCCGGTGGATCTTCTGCGCGCCGTCGTGGCCTTGGCGGCCTTCTTGTTCGCCCTGGGAGTCCTGGAAGCCGCCGAGAACACGACGTCAGGTCTGGTTCTCGACCTGTCGAGCATCGGCCGAGGGGTGCCGCACTTCTTCGTCCTCAGCCTGTTCGCCCTGCTCGCGGTGTTCGGGATGTTCGTCCCGCCGGTCGTCCTGGTCTGGGTCCTGCTCAGGCGCAACTGGCGGTTGATCGCGCTGTACCTGCTGACCACGATCACGGCGGCTGTCACTTTCCGGCTGTTGCGCGGATTCATCGCCGAACGAGAGCCAACCCTCCCCCAACGCGCTGTCGACGTGCCCGACTGGATGACCCAAGACATCTGGAGCCCGTCGTGGATGGCAGGGTTCGCGGCGGCGCTCGTGGTGAGCGGCCCTTGGATGAGCCGGCCGTGGCGTCGAGCCTGCTGGCTGGCGCTGGCCCTCGTCGTCCCGCTACGCATGCTCGTCGGCTACGACGTGCCAACGGGTCTGGTCGTCGGACTTGCCGGAGGCTGGTTCATCGGGTCCGTGGCTGTCGTGGTCTTCAAGGCTCCCGAGCGCAGGCCCACGCCGGTCGCGGTCGCTGAGGCGCTCGGGCGCTCCGGGATCCCGGTTCGAACGCTGCGTCGTGCAGCTGTCGACGCCCGAGGGTCGACGCCGTACTTCGGGGAGGGCGTGCAGGGCCAGCCGTACTTCGTGAAGGTTCTCGGGGCCGACGAGCGCAGTGCGGACCTGTTGTTTCGCGTTTATCGATGGCTCCGGCTATCCGGGGTCGGGGATGAGCGACCTTTCTCCTCGCTGCGGCGAGCAGTCGAGCACGAGGCACTGGTGTCCATGGCGGCCCAGCGCAGCGGGGTCGCTACGCCTCCGTTGGTGGCACCCGTGCGGCTGTCCGACGGGTCGATGGCCTTGGTGTACGAACGCGTCACGGGTCGCTCCGTGGACCAGGTGCCGGCAGACGAGCTCACCGACACAGTGCTTCGTGGCGTCTGGGCCGAAGTCGCCAACCTGCGAAGCCACCAGATTGCCCACCGAGATCTCCGCCAGGCCAACATCTTCCTCGCGGAACCAGCCACTCCCATCCTCATCGACTTCGGTTTCGGGGAGGTCGCGGCAGAGGACCTGTTGCTGGATCAGGACGTCGCCGAGTTGGTCATCTCCGCGGCCCTCGATGTCGGGGCCGCGCGGTCGGTGAGCAATGCTGTGGCGGTCGTGGGTGCGGATGCGGTCGCCAAGGCTGCCCCGTGGATGCAGACGCTCACGATCGGCGGGGCTACGCGCAAGGGTCTGAAGACCGATCGCCGACTTCTCGAGGAGATCCACGAGGAGGTAGTCCGCTGGACCGATCTGGAACGGGTCGAGCTGGCCCAGGTCCAGCGGGTCCGACCACGTGCCGTGGTCATGGCAGCCCTGCTCTTCGCGGCCGTCTGGTTCCTCATCCCGCAGTTCGCTGACCTGCCGCGGATCCTTCAGCAGGTGCGGGGCGCGCAATGGGCCTGGGCGGTCCCGGCGCTTGTCTTCTCGCTGCTCACCTACGTCGGTGCCGCGATGTCGCTCTCCGCCGCTGTTAGTCGCCGCCTGTCGGTAGGCAAGACGACGTTGGCGACCCTGGCGGGTTCGTTCGTGAACCGCATCTCACCCGCCAAGATCGGCGGGATCGCTCTCAACGTGCGCTACCTCCAGAAGCAGGGTGTCGACTCCTCGGTGGCGGCAGCCTCGATCGGGCTCTCGCAGGGCATCGGCACCCTGGTCCACCTGTCCCTTCTCGTCTTCTTTGGCGTCGCCGCGGGCAGCACGGTCAGCGTCTCCCACTTCTTGCCATCGGGCACTGTCGTGTTCGTCGTCACCGCAGTGGTCCTTACTGTGGTCGGGGTCGCCGTACTCATCCCGCGCATCCGGCGCATATTCAGAACGTCAGTGAAACCGCACCTGTCGAGAATTCTGGCGAACCTACGAGAGCTGCTGCAGAGCCCTGGACGGCTTGCCATGCTGGTACTCGGCTCGGCGATCCTGACCATGAGCTACATCGGTGCTCTATGGGCGAGCATCCAGGCCTTCGGAGGTGGGATCCCGATCGCAGGGATCGCTCTGGTCTTCTTGGCCGGGGCATCCCTCGCAGCCGCTGCGCCGACCCCCGGTGGAATCGGCGCGGTGGAGGCTGCCCTCGCTGCCGGGCTCACCACCCTCGGGCTGGCCTCCGACGTCGCGGTGCCCGCGGTGTTCCTGTATCGGCTCGCAACCTTCTGGGTGCCCGTCGTTCCTGGTTGGATCGCGTTCATCACATTGCAGCGCCGTGGCGACATCTAGCCCCCCTCGTCGACGCGTCCTGGATCTCGCCGTCGCGGGTGCCGGGCTCGCCGTCTATGCGTTGTGCGCCCTGGTGGCATCCAAGGACGAGATCCCGGCGCTCGAGCGCGAGGTGTTCCACGTCGTCAACGACTGGCCGGACGTTCTCCGCCTGGTCGCCTACCCCGTCCAGCTGCTCGGGGTCCTCGTGCTCCCGTGGGGCGTGGCCGTCGTGGCGGCCGCCCTACGTCGCTGGCGGCTGGCGCTGGCGCTGGCTGTCCTCCCACTCCTCAAGTACGTCGTGGAGTTCGGCGCGGTCAAGCAAACCGTGGACCGGGCACGCCCCTTCCGGTCCGTGTGCCAGGGCGACCCGTCCTGCGGGCATTTCCGGGGGGTGCCCCTTGAGGGTCCATCCTTCGTGTCCGGCCACGCCATAATCGCCGCTGCGGTTGCGGTGCTCGTCCTGCCCTACCTGACGCGACGTTGGGCGTTCGTCGTCGTCCTGGCTGCCATCGGCGTGGGGCTCGCCCGGATCTACCTGGGAGCGCACAACCCGTTGGATGTCATCGGTGGGGCGGCTGTGGGTGTGGTCCTCGGCTGCCTGCTCAACCTGGCCTTCGGCATCTCACAGCCGAATGCCCGGCCCAACGCCTCCGGGGACATGCCGGTCGGCAGCCAGGCCAGTGATGTCGGTCTCGCCTAGCGAAGCCCCGCGCGATCGTGGGCGTCAGGGCCAAGTCAGCGCGTCGGCCTCGAACCGTTCGGCTGTCTGGACAGGAACCACGCAGAAGACCAATCCGCCCGGATCGTCCAGGATCACGTAGTCTCCCCGGTCCTCGACGACACGAGCTCCGAGTGCCACCACCCGAGCGACCTCGGCGGCAACGTCGTCGCTCTCGATGTCGAGGTGGACGCGAGGCGGTGTCCCCTCGCCGGTGCGTTGACCCTCCAGATGGACCGAGCCGATCCGGCCGAGCCGGGCGTATTCCTCGTCTTCGGTTGCCTCAGGCGCCAGGCCCTGCACGCCTCCCCAGAAGGCAAGAGCGGAGTCGTAGCTCCCCGCTGGCTGGTCGATCAAGACGATTCCGATGCGTGAGCGGTGCATTCGGCGATCCTAGACGCGAGTGGTTCAGGGCGGCGGTCCGACGTGACCCGAACGAGGGAGGCACTAAAGTTGAGTCGATAACGCGCAAGTCTTTTGACACAGATCGGGTTAGCCTCCATACTTGAGTCACGCACAGATCAGTCACGCACAGATCAGTCACGCACAGATCAGTTCTGCACTTTCACTCACTTCCCTGTTGTTCTGCTCAGGAGGCATCTCATGGCACGTGCGGTCGGAATCGACCTCGGGACCACCAACTCTGTGGTCTCTGTCCTGGAGGGCGGCGAGCCCACGGTCATCGCCAACGCCGAAGGCGCCCGGACGACCCCCTCGGTCGTTGCGTTCGCCAAGACCGGCGAGGTCTTGGTGGGCGAGGTCGCCAAGCGGCAAGCCGTCACCAACGTCGATCGCACCATTCGCTCGGTCAAGCGGCACATGGGCACGAACTGGAACGTCGAGATCGACGGCAAGGACTTCACCGCGCAGCAGATCAGCGCCTTCGTGCTGCAAAAGCTCAAGCGCGATGCGGAGTCCTACCTCGGCGAGACGGTAACCGACGCCGTCATCACCGTTCCGGCCTACTTCAACGACGCCCAGCGGCAGGCCACCAAGGAGGCCGGCGACATTGCGGGTCTGAACGTCTTGCGGATCGTCAACGAGCCGACCGCCGCCGCGCTGGCCTATGGCCTGGACAAGGGTGACAAGGACCAGACGATCCTCGTCTTCGACCTTGGGGGTGGGACCTTCGACGTCTCGCTTCTCGAGATCGGCGAGGGCATCGTGGAGGTCAAGGCGACCTCGGGCGACAACCACCTCGGTGGAGACGACTGGGACCAGCGGGTGGTCGATCACCTGGTCAAGCAGTTCCAGAACGCGCACGGTGTGGACCTGAGCAAGGACAAGATGGCTCTTCAGCGACTGCGCGAGTCGGCGGAGAAGGCCAAGATCGAGCTGTCGTCGTCCGCCGACACGACCATCAACCTCCCGTACATCACCGCAAGTTCGGAGGGGCCGCTGCACCTGGACGAGAAGCTCACGCGCTCGCAGTTCCAGCAGATGACCCAAGACCTGCTCGATCGATGCAAGGCTCCGTTCGCCAACGTCATCAAGGACGCCGGTATCTCGGTGTCCGGCATCGACCACGTTGTCCTCGTCGGTGGATCGACTCGGATGCCTGCGGTCACCGATCTGGTTCGCGAGCTCACGGGAGGCAAGGAGCCCAACAAGGGCGTCAACCCCGACGAGGTCGTCGCCGTCGGTGCTGCGCTGCAGGCTGGAGTGCTCAAGGGTGAGGTCAAGGACGTCCTCCTCCTCGACGTCACGCCACTGTCTCTCGGCATCGAGACCAAGGGCGGCATCATGACCCGACTCATCGAGCGCAACACGACCATCCCGACCAAGCGTTCGGAGATCTTCACCACGGCCGATGACAACCAACCGGCCGTGCAGATCCAGGTCTTCCAGGGCGAGCGCGAAATGGCCGCCTACAACAAGAAGCTCGGCATGTTCGAGCTCACCGGCTTGCCGCCGGCGCCACGCGGCGTTCCGCAGGTCGAGGTCACGTTCGACATCGACGCCGACGGCATCGTCCACGTCTCTGCCAAGGACCTCGGGACCGGCAAGGAGCAGTCGATGACGATCACCGGCGGCTCAGCCCTGCCCAAGGACGACATCGAGCGGATGATGCGCGAGGCCGAGCAGTACGCCGACGAGGACCGAAAGCGCAAGGAAGCGGCGGAGACTCGCAACACCGGCGAACAGCTGGTCTACCAAACCGAGAAGTTCTTGGCCGACAACGCCGACAAGCTTCCGGACGAGGCCAAGAGCAATGTCGACGGACCGCTGGACGACCTCAAGAAGGCGCTCGAGGGCGAAGATGTCGACGCGATCCGCTCAGCGACCGAGACGCTCGGTGCTGCCAGCCAGGCGTTGGGCACAGCGATGTATGCCCAGGCCCAGGCAGCGGGTGAAGACCCCACCGGGTTCGCGGACACTGGCGCCGGAGACGCCGCAGGGGTCGAGGACGAGGACGACATCGTCGACGCAGAGGTCGTAGACGCCGAGGTTGTCGACGAGGGTTCGACCGACAGCGAGGCCAAGTGACATCTGAAGGTGCCGGCGAGGGCGGCGGACCGGTCTTCCGTGACCGGCGCCGCATCGACCCCGAGACCTACGAGGTCCGCGAACCCGCTGCGGCCCCTCCTAAGGCGCCTTCCCCTACGTCCAACCCAGCCGACGGGCCAACCTCCTCGTCATTGGAGGAGGCGCTGCGAGGCGGCGGGGCACCGGACTCGTCTGTACTCGACGCCGAGCTTGCGGAGCTCACCGGCGACCTGCAGAGGTTGTCGGCCGAATACACGAACTACCGCCGGCGGGTGGAACGGGATCGCGACGTGGTGCGGGAGACGGCCGTGGCAAACGCCTTGGCCGAGCTCCTGCCTGTGCTTGACGACGTCGGCCGCGCCCGCGCCCACGGCGAGCTCGAGGGAGCATTCAAGGCCGTGGGAGAAGCGCTCGAGGCCACCGTCGCCAAGCTTGGGCTGGAGACCTTCGCTCAGGTCGGAGAAGTCTTCGACCCGGTGGTTCACGAGGCCTTGTCGGCTGTCCCGTCCGACGAGCCCGGGGAGCCGATGGTGCTGGAGGTCTTCCAGCCGGGCTATCGGTTCGCGGGTCGGATCGTTCGGCCGGCCCGAGTCATCGTCACCCATCCCGCGGCTGTCGTCGACGATCCAACCTGAACAGCCACGCGGAGCGCGCCTCACCAACCTTGGAACGACTGACCCGAAGCTCCTGAGAGGAGGACCCCCGTGAGCGCAAAGGACGATCTGGAGCGCGACTACTACGCCGATCTCGGGGTCTCCTCGGGAGCCACGCCGGGGGAGATCAAGAAGGCGTATCGCAAGCTGGCGCAAAAGTTCCATCCCGACAAGAACCCAGGCGATGCCAAAGCCGAGGCGCGGTTCAAGGAGATTTCTGCGGCCTACTCCGTCCTCAACGACGAGAGTCGGAGGGCCGAGTACGACGAACTGCGTCGGTTGGGTGCCACCGGATTTCGGTTCCCGGGGCAGAGCGGCGCGGGGGGCGGCGGCGGATTCTCCGGAAACCCCTTCGCAGGCGCGAGCGCAGGTGATTTCAGCGATCTGCTTGGTGGTCTGTTCGGAGGCGGGCGGGGCCGTACGTCTGCCGCAAGCGGGCCGCGCCGCGGTGCTGACGTCGAGTCGTCGGTGACCATCGGCTTCCGCGAAGCGATCCAAGGTGTCACGATCCCGCTGCGCCTGACGACCGAAGGCGCCTGCGCAACGTGTCGAGGAACGGGCGCCCGGCCGGGAACCACACCGCACACGTGCCCGACCTGCCACGGCTCCGGTCAGGTGTCTCGCAACGCAGGTGCTGGCTTCGCCTTTGCTGAACCCTGTCGCGCGTGCAGCGGTCGAGGCGTGATCGTCGACGACCCGTGTCCGACCTGCCACGGCTCGACCCGCGGCACCACGTCGCGGACGATCTCTGCGCGGTTGCCCGCCGGCGTTGCTGACGGTGCCCGCATCCGGTTGAAGGGCAAAGGATCGGCTGGTGGCCAGGGAGCTCCAAACGGCGACCTCTACATCGATGTGCACGTGACTCCTCACGCAGTCTTCGGTCGCAGGGGGCAGCACGTCACGATCACTGTGCCGTTGACGTTCCCGGAGGCAGCTCTCGGTGCCAAGATCTCGGTGCCGACGCTCTCCGGCGAGCCCGTCACCGTGAAGATTCCTGCCGGAACGGCTAACGGACGAACGTTCCGGGTCAAGGGTCGCGGTGTCCCCAAGGCAAACGGAGCCAACGGCGACCTTTTGGTCACCGTCGAGGTGGCCGTGCCGCAACGCATAGACGGTGCCGCGAAGAAGGCGCTCGAAGCATTCCGGGACGCCACGGACGAAGACGACCCCCGTGCGGGATTGGCCGCCGCAGCACGTGGTTGAGAGAGCGTACGAAAGCGGAGCGCATGAAACCGGAGTGACCGAGCGCAGGTAGTCGAGAGGGCAGGTGAAACGCGATGAGCGAGCCGCTAGGTCTCAGCGAGGACTCACCTGTCTACGTCATCTCGGTGGCCGCATCGATCAGTGGGCTGCACGCTCAGACGTTGCGGCAGTACGACCGGTTGGGCCTGGTGTCTCCTCGACGCACGTCCGGCGGTGGGCGTCGCTATTCGCGTCGGGACATCGAATGCCTGCAGCACGTTCAGGTGCTCTCGAACGCCGGGGTGAACCTTGAGGGGATCCGTCGCATCCTCGACCTCGAGGCGGAGGTCGACCGGTTGCGCGCAAGGATCGTGCAGCTCGAGGCCGACCAGCGAAGCGGCGCGGTCGTCGTGTGGCGCCCGCCGAGACGGCGGAGCCGATAGCTCGAAGGACTGAGGAACTGAAGGAATGGACTCATGGATCTGACGACGAAGGCTCAGGAAGCACTGTCTACGGCTCAACAGCGCGCGGTACGCGACGGTCATGCTCAGCTCGACACGGTGCATCTGCTCGACACCCTGCTCGGAGCGGGAGACAGCATTCCCGTCGCGCTGCTGCAGGCCGTCGGCGCTGACCCGACGTCGGTGCGCGCGGCTGCCGAATCAGCAGTCGGGCGGCTGCCGCGCGCCGCCGGCTCGACCGTCTCAGCGCCTCAGGCCTCCGGGGCTCTGCAGCGGGTGCTGGCCGATGCGCAGGCCCGTGCGGCTGACCGCGGCGATGCCTATTTGTCCACCGAGCACCTGCTGCTGGCCCTGTCTGCTGTCGGCGGCGAGGCGGCCGAGATCCTGGCCGCAGCCGGTGCGACCGCAGGGCCGCTTGCCGAAGCGCTGACCAATCTCCGAGGGCAGTCACGCGTGACCAGCGCCGACCCCGAAGGCACGTTCCAGGCGCTGGAGAAGTACGGCGTCGATCTCACGGCCCGAGCCAGGGAAGGTGCCATCGATCCCGTGATCGGGCGCGACTCCGAGATCCGCCGAGTGGTTCAGGTGCTCGCTCGACGCACGAAGAACAACCCCGTGCTCATCGGGGAACCCGGCGTAGGCAAGACGGCTGTGGTCGAGGGTCTCGCTCAGCGGATGGTGGCCGGTGATGTGCCGGAGTCGCTGCGTGGCAAGCGACTGGTGGCCCTCGACCTCGGGGCCATGGTGGCCGGCGCGAAGTATCGCGGGGAGTTCGAGGAGCGGCTGAAGGCCGTGCTCGACGAGATCAAGAACAGCGACGGCCAAGTTGTCACGTTCATCGACGAGCTGCACACCGTCGTTGGTGCAGGCGCCGGCGGAGACTCCGCCATGGATGCGGGGAACATGCTCAAGCCCATGCTCGCGCGGGGCGAGCTGCGGATGGTCGGCGCGACGACGCTCGACGAGTATCGCAAGCACATCGAGAAGGATCCGGCCCTCGAGCGTCGGTTCCAGCAGGTCTACGTCGGCGAACCCACCGTCGAGGACACCGTCGCGATCCTTCGTGGCCTGAAGGAACGCTACGAGGCCCACCACAAGGTGGCCATCAGCGACGCAGCGCTGGTTGCGGCTGCCCAGTTGTCCGACCGGTTCATCTCCGGGCGCCAGCTGCCCGACAAGGCCATCGACCTCGTCGACGAGGCAGCGTCTCGGCTCCGGATGGAGATCGACTCCTCGCCGGTCGAGATCGACGTGTTGCGTCGATCGGTGGATCGCCTGCGGATGGAAGAGATGGCGCTGGAGCGGGAGTCGGATGCAGCGTCGGTGGAGCGGCTTGAGGTGTTGCGCAAGGAGCTCGCGGACCGGCAGGAGGAGCTCACGGCGCTGACCGCGAGGTGGGAGCGGGAAAAGGCTGGCCTCAACCGGGTTGGTGAGCTCAAGGAGCGCCTCGACCTCCTGCGTATCGAAGCTGATCGTGCGCAACGTGACGGTGACCTCGTGCGTGCCTCCGAGCTTTTGTACGGACAGATCCCGACCCTCGAGCGCGACCTCGACGAGGCAGCCGCGTCGGAGGGCGATGCTGACGCGGGAGCCGAGGCGCCGATGGTCAAGGAGGAGGTCGGACCCGATGACGTGGCAGACGTGGTCGAGGCTTGGACCGGGATCCCGTCCGGCCGGTTGCTCGAGGGGGAGTCGGCCAAGCTCCTGCGGATGGAGGACGAGCTGGGGCGGCGACTCGTCGGGCAAGAGGCCGCTGTCCGCGCCGTCTCGGACGCGGTGCGTCGGTCGCGATCGGGTGTCGCCGACCCCGACCGTCCCCTCGGATCCTTCCTGTTCCTCGGGCCGACCGGCGTGGGAAAGACCGAACTAGCAAAGGCGTTGGCCGACTTCCTCTTCGATGACGAGCGCGCGATGGTCCGCATCGACATGAGCGAGTATTCCGAGAAGCACTCCGTCGCGAGGTTGGTCGGGGCACCTCCCGGTTACGTCGGCTACGAGGAGGGCGGTCAGCTGACCGAGGCCGTGCGCCGGCGGCCGTACTCCGTGATCTTGCTCGACGAGGTCGAGAAGGCGCACCCTGAGGTTTTCGACGTCTTGCTCCAGGTGCTCGACGACGGTCGGCTGACCGACGGTCAGGGCCGTACGGTCGACTTCCGCAACGCGATCCTGATTCTCACGTCCAACCTCGGCTCGGCCTTCCTCGTGGACGAGTCGCTGGACCCGGAGGTGCGGCGGGAGTCGGTGATGGGCTTGGTGCGTGGGACTTTCAAGCCTGAGTTCCTCAACCGGTTGGACGACATCGTGGTGTTCGACCCGCTGAGCACTGAAGAACTGGCGCGGATCGTGGAGTTGCAGGTCGCCAGGCTCGCGGCCCGGCTCCGGTCGCGGCGGGTGGAGCTGTCGGTGACTCCGGCGGCCCGCGAGTGGTTGTCCCTGGCCGGCTACGACCCGGTGTACGGCGCGCGACCCCTGCGCCGGCTGATCCAGACCGAGATCGGCGATCGGCTCGCCAAGAGCCTGCTGGCCGGAGACGTACGCGATGGCTCTTCGGTCACCGTCGACGTCGAACCCGACGGGACGGCGCTCACCCTCGCAACTGGTGGGGTGGGGGCCGGCAGCGGCACGCTCGCCCACCCGGCCGGATAGTCATCCGGCCTCCTGCCAGGCCCAGCCACGCTCGCTTACCCGCTGCCGGGCCCCGCCCCACCCGTTGCGGAGAGGCGGGCCGCTGTGAGTCGGTGTACGGCCTCCTCGAGGACCGCGTCCTTCTTGCAGAAGGCCCAGCGAACCAGTGGTCGCCCGGTCTCGTGGTCGTCCCAGAAGGGTGCGTGCGGCACGGCGACGACTCCGGCGCGCGCCGGCAGGTCGCGGCAGAACTCCCAGCCGTCGTCGTAGCCCACCGACCGCACGTCAGTCGTGGCGAAGTAGGTGCCCCGTGGACGGTGTACCTCGAGCCCGGCAGCGGTGAGGCCGTCGCACAGCAGGTCGCGCTTGGCAGCGAGCGAGTCGCGAAGGCCGGTGAAGTAGCTGTCCGGCAGTGCGAGCCCTACGGCAACAGCCGGCTGCAGGGGTGCCCCCGACACGAAGGTCAGGAACTGCTTGGTCAGCCGGACGCACTCGACGAGGTCGCTCGGGCCGGTGACCCAACCCACCTTCCAGCCGGTGAAGGAGAAGGTCTTGCCCGCCGAGCCGATCGACAGGGTGCGCTCCCGCATCCCCGGCAGCGTCGCGATCGGGATGTGCGGACGGTCCCTGTCGAAGGCCATGTGCTCATAGACCTCGTCGGCGATGACCACCAGGTCGTGCTCGACCGCCACCTCGGCCAGCGCGGTCAGCTCGTCCAATGACAGCACAGCCCCGGTGGGATTGTGCGGGCTGTTGACCAACAGCACCTTCGTTCGCGAAGTGATGGCGGCTCGAACGCTGTCGGGATCCAGGGCGTACGTCGGCGGCCGCAAGGTGATCGGTCGTCGGAGTCCGCCTGCGAACCCGATGCAGGCGACGTAGGAGTCGTAGTAGGGCTCGAGGACGGCGACCTCGTCGCCCGGATCGATCAGGCCCAGCAGCGCTGCGGCGATCGCCTCAGTCGCACCGGTGGTGATGAGCACTTCACCCTCGGGGTCGTACGACTGGCCGGCAAAGCGCGACCTGTAAACGGCGACCGCAGCACGGAGCTCGGGCGCACCGCTGCCGTGCGGGTATTGGTTGCGGCCGCCACGGATCGCGGCGACGGCGGCCTCGGCAACCTCCGCGGGACCGTCGGTGTCCGGGAATCCTTGGCCCAGGTTGATCGCACCTGTGCTTGCTGCCAGCGCAGACATCTCGGCAAAGACCGTCGTACCGAGTCCATGGACCCGTTGTGCCTGTCGACTCATGCCGTGCAGGCTAGGGGTTTCGCAGGCGTGTCAGCACTGCGTGCCTCGTCACGCGTCGCGGACAGTGCCGACCAGCAGCGGAGCCGGCGAGGGCACGATCACCTGGTCCGCACCGACGATGGCAAAGACCACCGACTCCTCACCTTCGGCCCTGGTGTCCTGGCTGGTGCGCACGGTGAAGGTCACCGACTCGTCGGAGTCGAAGTACAGGTAGGCGTACGGCGCTGCTTCGGACAGCGGAACCGCCGGTCCGGCCCCGACTCCATGCTCTCGGAGCCATGCACGCGGAAGGTCATCGGTCGAGACTTCCGGAGGAAGTCCGACGGCTGGGCCTTCGGCCACCAGCTCGAGGAACACTCCCATGTCGCTGGGCTCAGACAGGTCCAGGCGCCAGGACAGGGTTTTCCCCTCGACCACCGACGTCCGGACCGGCGTGACGGTGAGGGTGGGTGGGGGGTCGTCGTCGAGCACCGTGACCCCGCCCGCGTAGTCCCCGACGGCGAGGCCACGCACCGGTTTCACAGCCACGATGTAGTCGGTGTCGTAGTCGTCACGATCGTCACCCGAGACAGGAACATCGACGTAGATGTGCTTGGCGTCAGCCGGGACATCGATGATCTTGCGGGTGGGCAGTTCGTAGGAGTTCGGATCAATGACCTCGACCCAGAGCCGGCCAGCACCGTGCGCGGGTCCACGGATCGTGAGAGGCAGGCGCACGGTGTGGTCGCTGTCGCCCTCGTCGACGGTTGTATGCCCGACGTCGACCCGAGGCAGCCGAAGGGGCTTTGCCGCTGAGAGGCCGTCCTTCCACCCCCAGACGTCGAGCAGCCACAACTCCCCCCGCTTCGACCGGGGCACCAGGTCGATCCGGGTGATGGCGTGCAGGTCCACCGAACTCGAAGTGACCTTCGACGTTCTTAGGTTGACCCGGACCTCCTGCGCCCACGTCTTGCCCTCGAAGCCGTGACCGGTGCGGGGCAGCGGTGTGACCGAAACAGCTGGCAGCAGAACTCGCGCGCCGGCCCGATCGACGAGCCGGACCGCAAAGGTTGCTCCTGGACCGCCGGACGCGACTGCGACACGCAGCGACAGTTTCGGGTCCCGACTCAGGTTGCGCGGATGAGTCGGTCTGAGCGCTACCCGTCCCTTGCCAGAGGACCATGACACGTCGATGGCGCTGCGGCTGGGTTCGCCCGGGACTGAGTAGACAGGCAGGAAGTGCGGCGTTCCACCCCAGCCGGCGTCGGGCTCACACATCGTTCGTCGAGACGTCGACTCGGCCGTTCGGCAGACCCGAGCCTTGGTGGGGGCGGTCGCGACCACACCCAGCGAGGAAGAGGGAATCACGGCAGCCGTACGTCGGCCGCCGATGGCTGAGGCCAGCACGGCAGCACCTCCCGCTGAGGCGGCCCTGCGACTCCGACCGTCGAGCATCGGGAGAACGGACTCGTCGTGCCGGATGAACAGGGCGGCGGCCGCGGCGGTGTAGGTGGCTCCGACGGCACGCTCTGCCGTGGCGTTCAGTCGTTGCGGCGCGTGGGTCCCGCAGACCTTGTCCTTCGGGTCGTACCAGTCGTCCCAAGCTGGGGCCATGGCCGTTCCGGGTGTCCATTCGGCGTTGAAATAGTTGTGGTTGGCGCCCAGGATCAGGACTGCGCTGCGGAAGGCAGAGTCGTGGTAGCTACGTGCGGCGTCGAGGTAGGCCTGACCCTGCAGGTCGGATACGTCGCCGTCGCAGTAGGGCAGCAGGACGACGACTGGCACGCCGGGAGCGGGGTTCTGGCCGAACGCAGTCGGACCGATGTGAACGAGACCTCGGATCTGCCAAGGCACCTTTGGCCGGCTGGTGCTGTCCAGGGCCGCCCGGTTGACGCCCTCGCCGCCACGGGAGTGCCCGACGAGCAGGACCCGAGACAGGTCCGCTCGCGGCGCATCGGCCACTGCCTGCGGGGCCCGGGCATGCGCCGCCTTGCTTGCTGACCACTCAGCCCACAGTTGCAAGTGCTGTTGGATGAGCAAGGACCGAGCCTCGGCGCCCCCGTCGCTGAGTGCCCCGTCTTGACCGTTGATGCCGTTGGCGGCGATCGACACGGTGAGATAACCCTGTGAAGCCAACAACTTCTGGGTCTGCAGGTAGCCGCGTTCGCTCGGGATCGCCCGATAGTTGGCCGGACATGGCCAGTCACCGCTGTCGCGCTTCCCGCGAAAGCACGTCGAATGCCGACCGTGCAGGAAGAGGACCAGCGGTCGGGGAGTGGAGATGCCTGTAGGGGCTACGACCACCCCACGGACTTCGACCTTGGCAGGAAGGCCTGGGAGGTGGACGCGCGGCAGGACGTAGGTGTGAGTCGTCGTCTTGAATGTCCCCCGCGTACCCGGGTCGTGTCCGATCGCTGAGCCGAGACCCAAGCTTCGGGTGCTTGCGGCCCGGGGTTGCGCGGTCAGCGGAGACACCTCGGATGTGACATCGAGGCGCCGACCCGCCGCGGTCATCGCCAAACCCGTCCAGGAGGCCGTGGCTGCCACTCGCTGCGCACTGATCGGGACGGAGACGGACCGTTGATCGTGGGCCAGGACGCCATAACCCAGGGACTCGTCGTCGAGGCTGATCTCGAGACGTGCCCCACCCTGCCGTAGCCGCTGCGGTGACGCCCACGTCAAGGCGAGCTGACCGCTCGCATCCCTGGTCAGCGACCAACCGTCTGGCAGCACCGGAGATGGCAGAGTCGTTGCCGTGCGGATCGCAAGGTGATCGTTGCCGGTGGCGGTCACCATGGCGGAGGCCGAGGTCCCTACCCCACCCGCCAACGTCGCGGCAAGCAACAGGGCAAGGACATGGCCGCGTCTGCGGCGTCTGCTCATCGTTCTCCCGTGGTGGTGATCCCGGTGAGACGGTAGTGCCGCGAGGACGGTTCCTGCGTACTCCACGCAGGTGACCACCGATGATTCTTGGGGAGCCGGACCGGCGCCGCGCTCGGGTGCCTGGCAGGGTGGACACCATGCCCACTGCGCTCGTCACCGGAGCGACCGCCGGTCTCGGCCTCTCCTTCGCGACGACGCTCGCCGGTCGCGGTTACGACCTGATCCTGGTCGCGCGCGACGAGGAGAGGTTGGCCCAGCGAGCCGCTGACCTGGAGCATCGCTTCGGCGGCACGGTGGACGTGCTCGCGGCTGACCTCTCCACCATGTCGGGCTGCGGCCTCGTGGAGACTCGGTTGGTAGCGTCAGCAGAAGGGGGCAAAGTCGTCGAGCTTCTCGTCAACAACGCTGGATTCGCTACCAATCAGCGCTTTGTCTCTGGCGATCTGGCCGCGGAGCAGCAGGCGCTCGACGTCATGGTGCGAGCCGTGATGCGCCTCACGCACGCGGCACTCGGCGCAATGGTGGCGCGCGGCAGCGGCGCGGTGATCAACGTGTCATCTGTCTCCGGCTGGATCCCGTCGGGGACGTACGGCGCCGCCAAGGCCTACGTGACCGCCTTCACCGAGGGCGTGGAAGGTGAGCTGCGAGGCACCGGCGTGCGCTGCATGGCGGTCTGTCCCGGCTTCACACACACCGAGTTCCATGAGCGCGCTGGGATCGACATGTCGTCCTTGCGGCCCTGGATGTGGCTGGATGCTGATCGCGTGGTGGCCGACAGCCTTCGAGATCTCGAGCGCGGGCGCACCGTGAGCATCCCCTCGGCTCGCTACAAGACCGTCGTCGCCGCCACTCGATTCGTGCCTCGGCGGCTGCTCAATGGCGGCTACCGCCGCGTCCGTCAGCGCTAGTCACCCGCAGGCGCCTCTGGCGAGGCCAAAGGCGCACGGCCTGGGTCGAAGCGTCGGGACGCAGAGGCGTGCTCGGGATCGCGGTCTGGAGCGGACTTAGGATCAAGGCATGACCAGCCCGTCTCAGCTCCGCCTTGGCCCGCTGTCCGATTTCCCGTCCGGTGAGGCGACGCCCATCAAGGTCGACGGCCAGACCTACGTGGTCGTTCGCCATCCAGACGACCCCGAGCGAGTGTGCGTCGTGAGCGATCGATGCCCGCACCTCGGGTTCAGCCTTACCAAGGGCCCCGGCGGCAAGAACTACTCCGACGGCGTGATCACGTGCCCGTTCCACAACTCCCGCTTCGATGTGTGCTCAGGAGACAACCTCGACTGGGCCCCAGGTTTCGCCGGCCGCACCGCACCGAAGTGGTCGCGCAAACTCATCGCGATGGGTCGCAAGCCGGCGCCGCTGACCACGTTTGAAGCAAGCATCCAGGATGGCGACGTCATCGTCCAACGAGGTCCTGCGACAGAGGGCTAGCGGACGGAGGAGACGGTGAGGACGCCAAGCAGGAAGATGTCTTGCCGGGTCGTCAGACGAACCTGCGCGCTGGTATCTGTGAACTTGGCTCCGGACAGCGGTTTCGCGTCGACGCCTAGAGTGTTGGCGTAGCGGGCTCCTACGGCGAAAGCGTCGGCGACGTTGTTTGCACTCTGGTCGCCTACGGCGGGAGCCAGTGCTTGACCATCGACGGTGAGCACGTCGCCGTCGATGCCCGCGTCGCCCTCCCAGGCCACCATCCCGATCCGGGCGTCCATGCCTGCAGTTCCCGGAAGCGCGAGGTTGGCGGGCTGGGCAGGCGAGACCGCGCTGAAGCCGTCGACCACCGACACTCGCCCTTCGGGGAGCGACTGGTCGGAGTAGACGACGACGAGTGACCATCCGGCGAAGCGTCCTGCACCGGTCCGAGCTGCGGCGTCGGCGGCCCACCAGGTGCCAGCGCCACCAGCCTGAACTTCCTTGGTGACGTCGGCAAAGGACTGGTAGGCCGGCCCTTGTCCGGTTGGCTGTCCCGTGTCGACCCGCTCGGCGATGACGTCCACGTAACCCTGCCCTGGCGCTGCCAACGAGATCTGCCCGAGCCGGTCGGTGCCCACCGCCTGCGGCACGTTGGCTGACCAGTACAGCCCGGCCCAGGTGACCGTTGCTCCTGAGGGCAGGTCTAGGAGGCTGCTTGACGAGGTCTGGGTGGTCTTGTCGGCGTCGTCATCGATCCCGACCATGTCCCAGCTGTCGTTGTTGAGTGCTGAGCCGGAGGCCGTACGGGCTTGCGCCTCGGCACAACCCTTGGTGTTGCTCGAGCAGCTGAGCAGCGGCGCACCGACCTCGGTCACGCCCAAGTGGCCTCGGTCCGCGAAGGAGGCGGCATAGCCGCCAGGGGCCACTCCGGAGGTGCCGGTGACGGTTACGGAGTCGGTGCCCGGCGCGGAGACGGTGATGCTGACGGGGGTCGTGCCCTCGCTGCCGGGAGCCGCGACCACGTTGAGGTAGGCGGTGGCGTCAGTGTCTTCAGTCAGCTCGGGACCGGTGCACGTGGCACCGGTGGCGGTGGCGAGGCAGCTCCAGTCGTCAGTCACCGCGAACGGGGCCACCTGGACCAGCCCTGGCCCGAACCGCCCGCCCGCCCGCAGCACTGACGTGCCGGCCAGCGTGACGCCAGGGGGAAGGGTGATGTCGGCGGTGATCCCGTCGGCGGGGGTGTCCCCGGAGTTCCCGGTGGTGAAGCCGATGACGCCCGAGCGCCCGGCAACCAGATCACCGAGCGGCTCGAGGTTGAGGCTGAGTTTCGGACCGATAGGCGTGGGCGTGGGGGTCGGTGTGGGGGTGGGGGTGGGTGTCGGGGTAGGGGTCGGGGTGGGACTCGGCGACGTCGTCGGGGGAGTCGTTGGGGTAGGGCTGGAGATAGGCGACGTGCTGGGTGGAGGCTGGTTCGTCCCCGACGGGGAGGGCGCCACGTTCGGGGAGCTGACGGGGGCCGAGGGACCGGGCTGACTCGAGCCGGGGGAAGACGCTGGCGTTGACGAGGGGGAAGGGATGGACGGCGAGAGCGAAGGGGACTGCGATGCCGTAGGCACCGGCACGACGACGCCCGGCAATCCTCCGTCTGCCGCTCCAGACGTGGGGGTCTGCCCGCCGCCCCCGCCCAGCAAGGCGATGGCCACGGCGCTCATGCCGACGACGCCGATCGTGGCTGCAGCGATACCGACGGCCGCGGCCGGGTTGAGGCTGAAGCGAGCGGCAGCCGCCGCGACGGCACCGGTCAGGCCAGCCCCTCCGCCGGCCGCACCCCCTGCGCCAGCTGCCCCTGTTCCGGCTCCGGCGACGGCAACCCCAGCTGCGGCCCCGGCCCCGGTCCCGGCCGCGGCACCGCCCGCGGCCTGACCCGAACGAGCCGCGGCGCCGGCGGCGGACGCGGCAGCGGCCGACCCACCGATCAGGGCGCCGCCCTTGAGCAGGCCGACTCCGAGCACGCCGAGGATGAGTGGGGCGATGACCACGCGCATGCCGTGGTTCACGTCGGCGAGCTCGGCGACGAGAGCGCGGCATTCGACGCACCCCGAGAGGTGATCCTCGACCTGGGCGGTCTCGCGCTTGGACAGCCCTCCCCGGGCGTAGGAACCAAGCTTGTCGTTGACCGCCGCGCAGCCCTCCGAGTGCGGCATCACCAGGTGTTGCTGCAGATAGGCCTGTCGCAGGCCCTCTCGGGCGCGATAGGCCAGGGCGGAGACTCCGTTGGCGGTGAGCCCGAGGATCGGGGCGATCTGCGCGGGGGAGAGCTCCTCCACCTCCATGTGCCAGAGCACGGCGCGCCATCGCTCAGGGAGTGTGGCGTACGCCTCCGCGACCAGCGTGCGCTCGAGCCCCTCGATCGCGGGATCCACGAAGGGAACGCCGGGGTCGTACGCCGACAGGTCGTCGCTGAGCTGGACTTTCGAGCCGGCCCTGGTGCGGTCGTAGGCGACGCGGCGCAGGGTCGTGAACAGGTAGGAGCGAAAGGCGACGTCCGGGCCGCCTCCGGATTGCAGAACGGCCAGAACCTTGGCGAAAGCCTCGGAGACCAGGTCATCGGCGTCAGCGTCGTTGCGTGAGTGTTGCCTGGCCAGGTTTCGGGCCGACGAGGCGTGCCGCTCGAACAAGGCGCCGTAGGCCTGCGCGTCCCCTCCGCGGACCGCCGCGATCAACTCGGCGTCGCTAGGCCCGAGGGCCGCGGCATCGAGCTCGGTCGGCTGAGTCACAGACCTATCCTCGCGCGTCGGGGGCGTTCTCTCGTCAGATCATCGGCAGGACTGGCGCCCAACCTGACTGTAAGACGCCCAGATGGCCCTCCTGTGACGCTCGGCGCAGCCCAGGAGGCGCAGCCCTGGCGTTGGTGAGGGTGGGGAAGGTCACCGGTTCACCCGATCAGCCCACCCGAAGTCGCGTCACGTCACGGCACGGCCATCGTCTTCGAAGCATGACCAGCACCGGAAGCGCCGCTGACACCCTTCGGGAGCGTTGGCGGGACCGCAGCGCCAGGTCCACCTGGGCTCGGCCGGAGGACTGGTACGTGCCGGCCGTCGAAGCTCTCGCCGAAGCTCTGGCCGAGGAGGTGGTCGAGTCTCGGGGCGTCGAGGCTGCGGCTGACCGACTCGGGCGGCAGCGTGCGGACGAGGGCGTGGGCCTGGGGGAGGCTCTCGACGACCTCACGTCGCTCTACCTCGCAGCGGGGGTTCTTCAACCCCCGCTGCGAGTGGTGCGTTCGCTGGCCGAGGGGTGGGCCGACGCCGGTGTTGCGCCGGTGCGTACGGCCGGCTGCGAAGACGCGCTGACCGGGCTGGCCACGGCCGCCTACCTGCGCACCAGGCTGCGGGAGACCTATGCAGCTGCCGAGCGCACAGGGGTTCCGGCCGGTGAAACGTCCTGCCTGGTCGTCCTTGACGGAACCTTGTCCCCGGTCGATCCCTGGCAGCGGATGGCCCGCGGTGTCGTGCTCGCCGCCGCGCTTGGCCGAGGTCTTCGACGGCGGTCAGTCGCTTGCCGCACTGTCCGGCGGTCGAGTGGTCGCTCTAACTTCTCGTGACGCTTCCTTGGGTGCGGCGGTTCGCCGGCTCCGGGACAGCGTCGAAGCTCGGGTTGCCCGGGCGGGCTTGGCGGCAGCCGTACGCCGTCCACCGCGCGTGTGGGTCGAGGGCCTGCCAGCCGACCACACGAGCGCTGTCGCGCTGCTCATCGAACTGGAGCGCTGACGGCGTAACCGGGACGACGGCCGCCTCTTGGAGGGGAGAGGCGGCCGTCGTACCGGAACTCATCATCCACCCTGCGGCGGTCTCCCGCGAGTGCGTCAGCCGGTGGAATCGGTCAAGCCCGGAACGTGTGGGCCGAGCAGCCCGAGCAGACTCGCGGCCGCTGCGTCGGCGTCCACGAACCCCGGGAAGTGACCGAGCTCAAGTCGTTCGGTGTCCCACCCGTGGGCCGAGGCGGCACGGGCCGACCGCTCATACGCGGCGGAGGTCTGCAGGTAGACGACAGGCGCGTCCGGGAAGTCCGATGGCGTCGGCAGCTCTTCGGTCCAGTAGTCGCGGTTTCGAGGTCGAAGCGACTGGATGACTGTGCGGCGATCGGCAAGATCGGCGAGGTCATCCAGGTCGTCCACGCTCCAGTGCGGCCAAGTCTCGCCCGAGTTGAGCACCTCTTCGAGCGCTCTGGCGGCCTCGGGATCCTCGAGCCGGAGGTCGTCGAGCCGACTGCCCGGCGTGGCTCGGGGAAGGCCGGCATCGACGAAGGCGTACGCCGCGACTCGCCGGTGAGCCGCTCGTAGCGCGAAGCCCAGCTGCGCCAGCAGCGACCCCGCCCCGCTGTGACCGACCAGGACCACTGGGCCGTCGGGGAGCTGGCCGATCTGCAGGGCGCAGGAGGCGACCCAGCGCAGGGCGTACGGAGGCTGGGTGTCGTTGTGCGCGTCCAGCGGCACCGCCTTGGCCCCGCGGGCCACCAGGGACGCGGGAAGCCGGCCCCAGGCCGCAGAGGTGGTCAACGGCGAGGAGCAGAGCGCAAGTGGGACCACGACGGCCAGCCTGCCATCCCCCGCGCAACGGGCGGTCTCGCGTAACCTCGCGGCCGTGACGAGCCGCGAGGAACTGTTGACCCACATCACCAGCAAGGCGATCGTGCACGGACGCGTCGTGCTCTCGTCGGGCCGCGAGGCCGACTACTACGTCGACCTGCGCCGGGTGACCTTGGACGGGGCCGCGGCGCCTCTCGTCGGGGAAGTGATGCTCGACCTCACGGCCGATCTCGACTTCGACGCCGTCGGAGGGCTGACTCTTGGCGCGGATCCCGTGGCGGCTGCCATGCTCCATGCGGCCGCTGCCCGGGGCCGTACCCTCGACGCCTTCGTCGTTCGCAAGGAAGGCAAGGCGCACGGCCTGCAGCGGCGGATCGAGGGGCCGGACGTCGCCGGACGGCGGGTGCTGGCGGTTGAGGACACCTCCACCACTGGCGGTTCGGTGCTCACTGCGGTCGAGGCCCTCCGTGCGGCGGGTGCCGAAGTCGTCGGGGTGGCGGTCATCGTCGAGCGCGGTGCTGCCCCCACGGTCGAGGCGGCAGGCCTGCCCTATCGAGCGGCCTACTCGCCGGCAGACCTTGGTCTCTGAGCCTCGACCGCTAGCCACAACCTCCAGGCCAACCCCGAGAAGGACGAAGACCAGGTCATGCAGGCACTGATCCCGTTCCTGATCATCTTCGCGGTCGTTGCCGTCGTGGTGCTGATCTTCGTCAACGCCGCGGCGGCGCGAAAGCGACGCGAGGCGATGTTCGCGGCAGCCGC
This sequence comes from uncultured Actinomycetota bacterium, assembly GCA_963819985.1. Taxonomy (GTDB): domain Bacteria; phylum Actinomycetota; class Actinomycetes; order DATJPE01; family DATJPE01; genus JANPBY01. The sequence continues at coordinate 848,776 of CAWFYH010000005.1, forward strand.
AATCCGAGGCTGGACCTTCACCCCCGAGCGACCCGACCTCGTCCAGCGCTGGACCGAAGGCGCGCCCTTCGGCACCGGCGACAGCCGACGAGCGCGCGACGTGCTGTCCGGTGTGATCAAGGATCGCGAGTTCGAGGCCTTCACCTACTCCTACGAGACCAGCTCGACCGACAGCAAGGGGAATCGAACGACGACCACGCATCGGTTCGCTGTCGTCGCGCTGGCTCTTCCGGCCTTCCTTCCCACGCTCGAGGTCACTCCCGAGTCGGTGTTCCACCGGGCTCTCGACGCGATCGGCATCGGCTCAGACATCGACCTGGAGTCCGAGGACTTCAACCGGGCCTATCGGGTCAGTTCCAAGGATCCGAAGTTCGCCTCCGACCTGCTGCCGCCCAAGGTGATGGAGCGGCTGCTCGCGGGACCTCGGTTCGGCTGGCGGGTCGCTGGGCCCTGGGTGCTGACCTGGTCGCAGGGGACGTTGGATGTCGAGGACGTCGACCCGGCACTGAATCGCCTGCAGGCCGTCGTCTCAGGCATCCCAGACTTCGTCTGGAAGGACCACGGCTACGATCCTGCGGACCAGGGTCGTGGTTATCAGCTTCGCCCCGAACCCGTGGACCCGCCCGACACGTCTGAGCATGGAGGTCGACCGTGAACCCTCTGGGATGGGTCGTTCTCGGTCTGATCGTGCTGCTCGCGATCGCCGTGGTCGTCTCGTACAACCGGTTCGTCAAGCAGCGCAACCTGGTGCAGGAGTCTTGGCGGCAGGTCGACGTCGAGCTGACCAGGCGGCACTCGTTGGTGCCAAACCTCGTGGAAACGGTCAAGGGGTACGCAGCACACGAGCGCGCCACTCTCGAGGCGGTGACCGCGGCTCGGACGGTGGCCGCCGCCCCCGGCAGCACGCCCGGCGAGCAGGCCGCCCAGGAGAACATCCTGCAAGGCGCCCTGCGTCAGCTGTTCGCCGTGGCCGAGGCCTACCCCGACCTGAAGGCGAACGAGGGCTTCCGCGACCTGCAGGCCCAGTTGGCCGAGACCGAGGACCGGATCGCTGCGAGCAGGCGCTTCTACAACGCCAATGTGCGGGCGCTCAACACACGGGTCGAGTCCTTCCCCTCGGCGATCGTTGCCAAGACGTTCGGCTTCGAGAAGGCGGAGTACTTCCAGGCCGACGACCCCGAGGTGCGCGCGGTTCCAGGGGTGTCCTTCAGCTGATTGGCTGATCAGGGGGCGGGCGGGTCGGAAGCGTCACACTCGGCCGCTGCCGGCCGGCGCCATGGCTCGAGTTCGACCCCGCTGCAGCTGGCGATGCTCGCGCTGTCGTCGTCGGCCAACATCGCAGCCATCGCCAACCTCGGAGCAGCGACCTCGGATGTTCTTCCCGCCACCTCGCGGGAGCGGGGTTTGCGGTGGCCTAGCGCAGGTCGAGGGGACTAGGTGGAGGGGTCCTCGAGGGGCTCGACCTCGGATGACGAACGGCGGGCGCGCAGGAATTCGATGCCGATGGGAACGACGGACGCGGCCACGATGAGGATGGCGATGAGCTCGATGTTGTCGGCGACCCAGGCCACGTTGCCGAGCCAGAAACCCATCAGGGTCAGACTGCCCGCCCACAGGATTCCACCGACTGTGGAGTAGGCGGCGTAAGCGCGGAAGTCCATCTTGACGACGCCCGCGAGGGCGGTGATGAACGTGCGCACGATGGGGACGAACCGCGCGAGGACGATCGAGCGCCCGCCGTGGCGTTCGAAGAACGCGTGCGCTGACGCGACATGCTCGGGTTTGACCAGGCGAGAGTTCGGCCGGTCGAGCAGGGGCGCTCCCACCACCCGACCGATCGCGTAGCCGCAGAGGTTTCCCAGGATGGCGGCGATCGCGATCAAGGTGATCACGAGGCCGATCGGCTGGGTGATGATGCCCGAGCCGACGAACACGCCGGTGGCGAAGAGCAGCGAGTCGCCGGGGAGGAAGAAGATCAGCAGTCCGCACTCGATGAAGACCACGAGCAGCACTGCGGCCAGCCCGTAGGTCTGGATGAGGTATTCCGGCTGCAACCAGTCCGGACCGACGGCGAGCAGCGAGACCGGATCCATGCAGACCAGGGTACGGGCGCTACGGAGTCGATGACGCCTACGCTTCCCCATATGGTTGGTGTGGGTCCGTGGGTGGGTCCGTGGCCGGAGGACGTACGCCTCGATCCAGAGCTGCTGGCTCACGGGGACAGCCGCAACGTGGTGGACCGCTATCGCTACTGGCAGCTCGAAGCGATCGTGGCCGACCTCGATGCCCGAAGGCACCCCTTCCACGTGGCCGTCGAGAACTTCGCTCACGACTTCAACATCGGGTCGGTGGTACGCACGGCCAACGCCTTCCTCGCCGCCGAGGTGCACATCGTGGGACTTCGTCGGTGGAACCGGCGCGGGGCAATGGTCACCGACCGCTATCAGCACGTTCGGCATCACGAGTCCGTTGCGGACCTAGCCGCTTGGGGGCGAGCTGGCGAGCTCCCGCTGCTCGGCATCGACAACCTGCCCGGAGCCGTGCCCTTGGAGACTTTCGACCTGCCGCAGCGGTGCGTCCTTGTACTGGGCCAGGAAGGCCCTGGGCTGTCGCTGGAGGCTCGCGAAGCGTGCGGAGCCGTACTCTCGGTGGCGCAGTTCGGCTCAACCCGCTCGATCAACGCAGGTGCGGCGGCCGCTATCGCGATGCACGCCTGGGTGCGCAGGCATGTCTTCGGGCAGCCACCGGTCGATGGAGGGACGGTGGTCAAATGACTGAGGACGGTCAGGAAGAGCGGGCGAGCTCGGGGACGGGCGTCTTGCTGATCGCTCGATTCATCCTGGAGCTTTGGTTGCTGACCGCTTTCGTCGGCATCGGCATCGGACTGGTCGACGGCCCGCTCGGCTGGCTGCTGGCCGCTGTCCTGGTTCTAGCAGCGATGGTTGTGTGGGGGCTGTTCGTCGCTCCGAAGCGGAGGGTGGATTCTCCGCTTGCGGTGCGCATCGTGATCGAGCTGGCGCTGTTCGTGGCCGCAGCGCTGGGTCTTGCGGCCATCGGTCACCCCCTCTGGGGCGTGATCCTTCTCGTGGCTGAGCTAGTGGTCCTGGGTCTGCTGCGGCGGCCGGGTGAACATCCTCCGGGCGCGGCCTTTGATCCCAACGGATAGTGGCCGACGACCGATCCCTGGAGCACCGCGCACATGACAGGATGAAGCCGCGCCGACAGGTCGTACCGACAACTGGTCCCACACGAGCAGGAGCCACGTCATGCCGATCGCCACCCCCGATGCCTACGCAGCCATGCTCGACCGCGCGAAGGCTGGCGCATTCGCCTACCCGGCCATCAACTGCACGTCGTCACAGACGATCGTCGCGGCCATCCAGGGTTTCGCGGAGGCCGAGAGCGACGGCATCGTGCAGGTCTCGTGGGGCGGCGCCGCCTATGCCTCGGGCCAGCGGGTCAAGGACATGGTGACCGGCGCGAGCGCGCTGGCGGAGTTCGCCCACGTGGTCGCCGAGAAGTACGACGTCACGATTGCCCTGCACACCGACCACTGCCCGAAGGACCAGCTCGACGGGTTCATGCGGCCGTTGATCGACGTGAGCGCCGAACGAGTTGCTGCTGGGCGGGAGCCGCTGTTCCAGTCGCACATGTGGGACGGTTCGGCCGTCGAGCTGCACGAGAACCTCGACATCGCCTCGGAGCTGCTCGACAAGTGTGCCGCCGCGAAGATCATCATGGAGCTCGAGATCGGCGTCGTCGGTGGGGAAGAGGACGGCGTCGAGGCCAAGCAGGACGCCAAGCTCTACTCGACGCCCGACGACGCGTTGGCGATGGCTGACGCTCTCGGGCTCGGGGAGCGCGGTCGCTACATGGTGGCCGCGACGTTCGGGAACGTCCACGGTGTCTACAAGCCGGGCAACGTGGTGCTTCGCCCGTCCATCCTCAAGGAGCTGCAGGACGCGGTGGGGGCGAAGTACGGCAAGGACAAGCCGCTCGACCTCGTCTTCCACGGAGGGTCGGGGTCCTTGCTGTCGGAGATTCGCGAGGCGCTCGACTACGGCACCATCAAGATGAACGTCGACACCGATACGCAGTACGCCTTCACGCGCCCGGTCGTCGAGCACATGCTCCGCAACTACGACGGTGTGCTCAAGATCGACGGCGAGGTCGGCAACAAGAAGCAGTACGACCCCCGCGCTTGGGGCAAGGCCGCCGAGGCCGGCATGGCCGCCCGCGTGGTGACGGCCTGCGAAGACCTCCGCAGCGCAGGCACCAGGATGACCTAGCCCCTTTGGCCCCGCACCCGCTGTTGATCTTGAGAGATCCACGGCGACACGCCGATATGAGCGTGGATCTCTCAAGATCAACAGGCTCGGAGGCGTACGGAGTGCCCGCTGGCCTCGCGATCCACCGTCGGGCAGGCGTTCTTTCAGGTGAGAGCGCTGGCTGCCTCGGGGGAGGACTCGCGGAGGAAGCTCGAGCACCGGTCGGCTTCGTCGGTCTCGCCGATCGCGTCGGCCGCCCGGCCAAGTGCGTTCAGGGCACGCAGCCATCCCCGGTTGGGCTCGTGCGACCAGGGCACCGGGCCGTGGCCCTTCCACCCCGCCCGACGGAGCGCGTCAAGGCCGCGGTGATAGCCGGTACGGGCGTACGCATAGGACTCGATCACCCTCCCGCCCTCCCACGCGCGGTCGGCCAGCTCTGCCCAAGCCGCGGATGAAGCCGGGTGCGAGGCGGCGACCTCGATCGGGTCAGCGAAATCGTCCCTGAGTGCCTCGGCTCCGGGTTCAGCCGGCAGCAGCGTCGGTGGTGGTCCGGCCAGCAGGTCGTTAGACGTCATGGCCCCATCTTGCCCTGCTGGTACGGGCGGTCTCGACGCACTCGAGGGCAGCCTGAGCTCACTCGTGGAGGTCGCGGTACTCGGAGCGATGTGCGTCGGCGGTCTCCACGGCCTGCGGGGTCCCGGTGACCGCAACGAGGAACGGCTCGCGCTCCAGGCACACGAGTTCGACGTCCGCCGTCGCTGTCACAGTCGCTGTCCTCGGCACGTGACGAAGCAGCGCAATCTCCCCGAACCAGTCTCCCGGCCCGAGGTCGCGCAGAAGTGCACCGCTCTTGGTCGCGCGCGCCGATCCAGACACGATGACGTAGAACAGCTCTCCGGGATCGCCCTCTTTGATGAGCACCGTGCCGGCCGGAGTCTCGGTCGTGCTCACTCCCCGCGCGAGGCGCTCAAGGGTGCGCGGGGCAAGGACCGCGAGGAAGGGTATCTGCGCCAAGACGTCGAAGACCGCTCCTGGGACAACAGATTTGGCGTCGGCGTCGCTCAGCGCCCACCAGGACAGGAGGGTGATCACCGGAAGGAATGATCCCGCGGCTACGAACGCCCAGTGGGGACCGACCGTGGCGACCAGGATCGGGGCTAGGAGCGATCCCATGGCCAGGCCCGCCATCATCATCGCTTCCTGGACGCCGAACACCGCGACGAGCATGCGCTCTGGCAGAGCGCGTTGGACCAGCGTCTTGGAGCTGATGTCTACGAACAGCTTGCCCGCACCCGCGAGGGCGAGCAGGAGCATGGCGAACACGACACCCGGAACCTGCCCGGCGATGGCAATGGGCACACCCGCGATGATCGCGGCGATCAGCAGAACGGGTGCGAGCCGCTGTCGTCCCACCAATGCCACCGTGCCCGCAGCGCCGAGGACCGCCCCGACACCCATGGCCGAGTTGAGCATCCCAGGGCCCGAGTCCGAAAGACCCAACAAGTCCAGGGCCAGCACGACCAGCAGGATGTCCATCATCCCCACCAGGACGTACTCGGCCGCGACCATCGCACTGAGCACCCGCGCCGTCCGATGGCTGGCCACCTCGCGCAGCTGGGTGGGCTCCGAACTCCCGGCAATGACCCGCGCCGCCCCTTGGTCCACGCGGCGAAGGCGCGCCGTCAGCAGAAAGGCCAAGCCCATCGCGGTGCCGGTCACGAACAGAACCCCGGCGGGACCCCACGGAATGATGACAATGGCCGAGACCAGCGGGCCACCAAACGCGGCCAGCGCCTCCATCGACCCAGAAGCGGTATTGGCCGCGGTCAGCTCGCCAGTGCTTTCGGACAGTTCGGGGAGGAACGCGTTGTGCACCGGGCGAGTGAACGTGAGGGTGACGGCACCGATCGCTGCCAGCACAGCGACGGCGACGTACGGCGTCCCGGCGGCCAGCGCCACTGCCAGCGCGACGTAGGACACAGATTGGGCGGCGTAGCCCAGTTTGAGAGCCCTCCGGCGGGACATTCGTGCCGACAGGTTTGCCGCCGTGGGCGCCAGCAGGGTTGCCGGGACGAGCTGGATCAGGGCGATCCCGCTCGCGCCCTTCACCCCGCTGCGCTCGTAGGCCCAGATCAGCAGGGCGATCCAGTTCGCCCATTCGGCGAGGTTGAACAACAAGTACGCGGCTAGCACTCTGCGCAGCGACCGGTTGGCCGTGGCCTGCGTCAGCACGGCGCGCCGAGTGGGCCTCATCTAGGCCCCACGTAGACGCATCGAATCCCCGCGACCACTGGTGACGCTCACTTGTCGGTGGCGCCCGTACATGGAACCTCGGAGGGGCTGGGACCTCGCCACTGTTCCCCCCGAACTCCAGCCCACGCCCCGAGTGGGCCAGAGATAGAAACTCAGAATAGGTGCGAACGCTGCCTGGGCGGGGAGACATCGACATCTGCATCAGGTACCGGTGGGTCCGGTAGCCTTCGCGCCGTCCATCCGGGGACGTGTGTCCTTCGGTCCAGTCGATACCCTGGGAGTCTCACCGTGCCTGCTGTCGTGCTCGTTGGCGCCCAGTGGGGTGACGAGGGCAAGGGCAAGGCCACCGACCTGCTCGGTCCTCAGGTCGACTACGTCGTGCGCTTCAACGGCGGCAACAATGCAGGGCACACCATCGTCGTGGACGGCGAGAAGTTCGCCGTCCACCTGATGCCCACCGGAGTGCTCACTCCCAGCGTGGTCCCGGTGATCGGCAATGGAGTCGTCATCGACCTGGGGGTGCTGTTCGGGGAGATCGACATGCTGACGGCGCGCGGGGTCGACACGTCTCGCCTGGTGATCAGCGCCAACGCCCATGTCATCGCGTCATACAACCGTACCCTCGACAAGGTCACAGAGCGGTTCCTCGGCAGCCGCCGCATCGGCACTACCGGGCGCGGGATCGGGCCGACGTATGCCGACAAGATGAACCGCATCGGCCTGCGGGTGCAGGACCTGTTCGACGAGAAGATCCTGCGCCAGAAGGTCGAAGGGGCGTTGGATCAGAAGAACCACCTGCTCGTGAAGGTCTACAACCGTCGGGCGATCACCGTCGACGAGGTGGTCGAGGAGCTGCTCGGCTACGTCGAGCGGCTGCGGCCGTACGTCGCCGACACCGCCCTCCTGCTGGGTCAGGCGCTGGACGCCGACAAGACGGTGCTGCTCGAGGGTGGGCAGGCGACCCTGCTGGACGTGGACCATGGGACGTACCCGTTCGTCACCTCGTCCAATGCGACCGCTGGCGGTGCATGCACCGGGGCGGGAATCCCGCCGACCCGCATCGACCGGGTGATCGCGGTGGTGAAGGCCTACACGACCCGGGTGGGGGAGGGACCGTTCCCGACCGAGCTGAACGACTCCGACGGCGAGCGGCTCCGTGCCCAGGGCGGTGAGTTCGGCACGACGACCGGCCGCCCGCGACGGTGCGGCTGGTATGACCTGCCGATCGCGCGTTATGCCGCGCGGATCAACGGGGTCACCGACTTCGTGCTGACCAAGCTCGACGTGCTCACCGGCTTCGAGGAGCTCCCTGTGTGCGTCGCGTATGACGTGGACGGCGAGCGGTTCGACGAGATCCCGCCAACCCAGACCGGCTTCCATCACGCGGTCCCGGTCTACGAGACGCTGCCCGGCTGGACCGAGGACCTCAGCGCTGCCCGGAGCCTCTCCGACCTACCGGCCAACGCCCGCGCCTACGTCGACTTCCTCGAAGAACGCTCCGGAGCACCTTTTTCAGTCATCGGTGTCGGCCAAGACCGGGCGGCCACGATCGTGGTCCGCCCCCTCCTGTAAGCAGCGGCAGGGTCGCCTTGTCCCTGCTTTGCGCGGGATTTATCCACTTTCACCTCTAGCAGCGCGTCAGGGGTCAGCTGGCCGCGCAGATGACCGCGCCATCCGCGGAGGCGGTACATGTCTGGTGTACGGCCTCTGCTTGGAACGCGGCCGGAACACCGTCGACGATTGTCCGGCTGACGGATACGTCCCCAACGACGGTCCCGGCGGGGACGTTGCCCTGGGACTCGACCTGGATGGTGCGCTCACCGATGTATTCGCCGGTGTCTGGGTCGATGACGAGTTCCTGTCTCTGACCATCCGTGGTCTCCAAGCGGCCGATTGAGATCAACCCATCCTTGTGCCGCTGAACGATGTCCACTCCTGGCACCGTCTCAAGCACCCGAAACAGCGCCGCTCGTAGGTCGGCGGGAACCGCGCCAGAACGCAAGGCGTCGGCGACGTAGACGAGAACCTCACCATCGTGCGAGCGTCCGTGTCCCGAGGTGTCGTCGTAGAGCCGGTCTCGCAGTCCTGCGGTGTCGCGCGGAACGTTGGCAAGCCAGGCAGCGCTGGGGGACTGCCAGTTCCCAGGGCTGTCGTTCGGTGCCAGGTTGGTCGTCCAGGTCTCCGAGGCGCCGGTCTCGATCTCGTTGCCCGCGTTCGGGGAACCACCCAGGACGCGAACCACGTGAGAAGGTTTGTCAGCGATCCATGAAGGTCGGCTGCCATCCACGGCTAGATATTCCGTCCGGGTCCCGCGCAACAGCACAGTGCCGGTTTCGCAGTAACAAACGTGCGTGCCACGGGTCCTGATCCGCCAGTACTGGTCGGGGCGAGCGGCCTCGTCGCGGGCGGTGATGTCGGCGGCCGTCGCCGCCTTGTCGAGTGCGGCCGCCGCAGCGGGCGACGCGTTCCCGTGGGTCCAGGGCAGGGGTACGACGCCGAGCGCGAGAGCCACCACCGCAAGCGCCGCTACGCCGGCCAGGGCGACACCGAGTCGAGACAGTCGACCGGCAGCGACGTACGGCCGGGCATCGGTGCGTGGGTCGTCGAGCGAGCCGGTCGGTGGCACCGGGTTGGCTTCCCGTAGCAGGGTCATCGCTTCTCGGGTCGAGGTCATCGTCGGTCTCCGACAGTCGTCGCGGTCAGGGGAAGGGGGGTCGCGCGGACCACCGGTGGAGGGTGGTCGAGCTCCTCGCGCGTCAGAGCCGCGGCGAAACGTCTCCGCGCTCGCAGCCACCGCACCCGCGCAGCCCCAGGAGAACATCCGAGGACCTGAGCGGCCTCGGCGAAGGACAGCTCGTCCCACACCCGCAGCAGCAACAGCTCTCGGTCGTCCGGCGCGAGCCGGTCAAGGGCAGCCGCGACCTGCTCGGCTAGGGCCAATGCTTCCACCGGGTCGGTCTGGGCCGCGCCGGTCAGGGCTCGGTCGGTCACGACCCGCTCCTCCCGCGCCACCCGCCGCGCGTCGTCTCGTGCCCGCTGGCTGAGCAGGTTGCGCGCGGTCACCAGCAGCCACGGCAGCGCGGGATCGGGTACGTCCGCCGCCGGTGCCCCTTCTGCTCCACTGAGTCGCCGCCACAGGATCGCGAACACCTCGGCCGACACGTCCTGCGCCTGCGCCTCATCGCCTAGCGGGCGCGTCCGCCGAGCGACGTAGGCCACCACCTGGGTCTGGTGTGCCGTGAACAACTCGGTCAACTGCTGCTCGGGCGACGACGAACTCACGAGTGAAGTCTCCTCACAGTGGCGGCAAGTCTCACCTCTCTATGGCCACCGAGCCGTCGCGCGTTACAACTTCCTGTCCGCAGTCTCGTCTGAGAGGGTCGGCCTCATGTCCGAACATGACTCGGAGCAGCTCGCCGGCCTGACCGTCCGCCGCGCGGCACCAACCGACCACGCGCGCATCGCCGGGGTGCTCGACGAGTGGTGGGGCGGCCGGTCGATGACCGCGATGCTGCCCAGGTTGTTCCTCGATCACTTCGCGTCCACCAGCCTCGTTGCGGAGTCCGCCGACGGGGAGCTCGCCGGATTCTTGGTCGGCTTCCTCTCGCACGATGACGTCGGGACGGCGTACGTGCATTTCGCAGGTGTCGCCGCCGCCCACCGTCGACGTGGTCTCGCGGCCGAGCTCTATGCCCGGTTCTTCCGCCTGGCGCGCGCCGCCGGCCGGACGCAGGTCAAGGCCGTCACCTCACCGCTCAACGAGACCTCCCAGCGCTTCCACTGCGCGATCGGTTTCACTGTCTCCGACCCGCTCGTCGGCTACGACGGTGTCGGCAACGACCGGGTCGTCATGACCTACGACCTGGTCACGGCGGAGCCGTACGCCTCCGCCGGCCGACCGACCGAGCTACCTCGCTTCGAGCCACGCATCGACCCCAGGCCGGACGAGTCGCCGTGGCCGACGGCCCGCTGGCCGCCGGAGCAAGACGTTGCCCTCACCGGCTCCACCGTTGAGCTACGCCCGATCACCGTCCGCGACGCCGAAGACATGTGGGCGGCGCTGGACGACGACCGGGTGTGGGCACACATCCGTGGTCGGCCGATGTCACCGGCGGCGTGGCGCGAGTGGATCGAGCAGATGCGCTCGGCCGGCCGGTGGCCGTGGACCCTTCGACTCACCCGTGAGCTGAACGGCGTCTCGCCGGGCACCGTCATCGGCACCTCCTCCTACCTCGAGGTCGCACCCGTCGATGCCCGCCTCGAGATCGGCTTCACCACGTACAACCCCGCAATCTGGGCGACCGCGGTCAACCCGGAGGCCAAGCTGCTCCTGCTCGGCTACGCCTTCGAGGAGCTCGGGATGGGCCGCGTCCAGCTCAAGACCGACATCCGCAACGTGCGCTCCCAGCAGGCGATCGCCCGCCTCGGCGCGCGCTACGAGGGCGTGCTGCGCCGTTACCAGCGCCGTGCGGATGAGAGCGTGCGCGACACGGTCGTGTTCTCGATCACCGCGGAGGAGTGGCCCGATGTACGGGCGCGGCTTCGCGCGCGCAGCTCAGCCGATCTGTCTGGCACCGGGTAAGGGTGGCGAAATCCCCCTTGAACCAGGCACGAGACGACCGTGCCGCTGCGCACCGGGCGGCGCAGCGCTGACAGGTTGTCTGGGTGAGCGGCCGGCGACTGACAGCCTGCATCTCGCGCGCGATGGCTCTCGCGACCTACCCTGGCGGGGAAACCACCAGCAGCCGGAAGCGCCGATCAGTAAACGAGCAGTAAACGAGCACGGACTCAGCGCGCCGAACCGAGGAGCATCCTGCGATGACCCAGACCACCCCTGATCCCGCCCGCGGCGCCGAGGTCTCAGCCCTGGACCGCGCGCACGTCTTCCACTCCTGGAGCGCCCAGGGCGCGCTCAACCCGCTGGCCGTTGCCGGCGCCGAAGGCAGTTACGTCTGGGACTACGACGGCACCCGCTACCTCGACTTCTCCTCCCAGCTGGTCAACGTCAACATCGGCCACCAGCACCCCAAGGTCGTCGCGGCCATCCAGGAGCAGGCCGCGAGGCTCTCGACCATCGCGCCCCAGCACGCCAACGACATGCGTGGGGAGGCCGCTCACCGGATCGCGGAGCTCGCCCCACCGGCACTCAACAAGGTCTTCTTCACCAACGGCGGCGCCGACGCGAACGAGAACGCCATTCGGATGGCCCGCCTGCACACCGGACGCGACAAGGTGCTCAGCTTCTACCGCAGCTACCACGGCAACACCGGCGCCGCGATCGTCTCGACCGGCGACCCCCGAAGATGGCCCAACGAATACGCGTCCGGCCACGTCCACTTCTTCGGGCCTTACCCCTACCGTTCGCCCTTCTGGTCCGACAGCCCCGACCAGGAGACCGAGCGCGCGCTCGAGCACCTCGAGCAGGTGATCATCTTCGAGGGCCCGTCGACCATCGCAGCGATCCTCATCGAGACGATCGTCGGCACCGCGGGCGTGCTGATCCCGCCGCCGGGCTACCTCGAAGGCGTCCGCGCGCTGGCCGACAAGTACGGCATCGTGTGGATCGCCGACGAGGTCATGTGCGGCTTCGGCCGCACCGGCGCATGGTTCGCCTACGAGCACTTCGGTGCCGAGCCCGACCTGATCACCTTCGCGAAGGGGTCCAACAGCGGCTACGTCCCCGTCGGCGGCGTCGTCATCAGCGACCCGATCGCGGCGACGTTCGACGACCGCGTGTTCCCGGGGGGCCTCACCTACTCCGGTCACCCGCTGGCGGCGGCCTCCATCGTCGCGAGCATCGACGCGATGAAGGAGGAAGGCATCGTCGAGAACGCCGCGCGCATCGGCGCCGACGTCCTCGCCCCCGGGCTGCGAGACCTCGCCGACCGGCACCCGGTCATCGGTGAGGTCAGGGGTCTCGGTGTCTTCTGGGCTCTCGACCTGGTCACCGATCGAGCCACACGCGAACCGCTTGCGCCGTACGGCTCCGCCAGCCCGGCCACGAACCAGCTCGCTGCCGAGTGCCGCAGCCGCGGGTTGTTGCCGTTCATCAACTACAACCGGCTGCACGTGGTGCCGCCGTGCACGGTCACCGACTCCGAGGCCAAGGAAGGCCTCGCGATCCTCGACGAGGTCTTCGCCGTCGTCGACCAGCACTACACCGGCTCCTGACCCGGCTGCGGCCGCACCCGAAAGTCAAACAGTTCGGCTTCCGCATGTCGAACTGTTCCGATTTCGGGGGCTATGACACCCGAAAGTCAAACAGTTCGAGTTCAGGGAGCCTGGATCAGCAGGTTGGCGGTTCGGCGCACGCAACTGACGGATGGGCTGACAAGGTGAGGCCATGACGACGGTGAACGCGTGGGGATCATGACGTCCCGGACGGTCCTGCGACCAGATCGGGTCCTCGACATCGAGACGGGCGAGCTGCTCGATCGCGTTGTGGTCGTCGACGGTGATGTCATCGGAGCCGTACTCGCGCCTGACGATCCGACCGTCCCGACGAGCGGCGTCGAGGTGGTCGACCTGCCGGGGCTCTCGCTGCTTCCGGGTCTGATCGACTGTCACACCCATCTTGTCGGCGAGCCAGAGTCGGCCGCCGGTTATGCCGCACTGCTGCAGCGCACTGGCGCCCAAGAGGCGTTGTCCGGGGTACGGAACGCGCGCGCCACCCTGCACGCCGGCTTCACCACCGTTCGCGACGTCGGCACCTTCCGCGCCTTCGTCGACGTCGCCCTGCGCGATGCCATCAACGCGGGATGGGTCGAGGGTCCAACGATGCTGGTCGCGGGGGCATACGTCACCTGCTCCGGCGGCGGGGGCGACATCACGGGCATGGCCCCCGACGTCGACGCGGTGGTTCCACGGGACCTCCGGATGGGGGTCGCCAACAACGTGGACGAGGTACGGCGGGCCGTACGCACGGTCATTCAGGGCGGCGCCGATCTGGTCAAAGTCATTGCCACTGGGGCCGTGATGACCGAGGGGACCGACCCGGGTGCGCCGGAGTTCTCCGAGGTGGAGATCCGCGCAGCGGTGGAGGAAGCAGCGTTGTACGGCGTGGACGTCGCCGCGCACGCTCACGGGGCGGAGGGCATCAAGCGCGCCGTGCGCGCCGGCGTGCGGTCGATCGAGCACGGCTCGATCATGGACGACGAGGGTGTCGAGCTGATGGCCGCGCACGGAACCTTCCTCGTTGCCGATGTCTATGACGGGACCTATATCGCCGAGACCGGCCGAGCAGAAGGGTGGTCGAGCGAGGCGCTGCGCAAGAACGACGAGACCACCGACACCCAGCGCGCCGCCTTCGGCAAGTGCGTCACGGCCGGCGTGCGGATCGCTTACGGCACCGACAGCGGCATCTATCCGCACGGCTGGAACGCCCGGCAGTTCGCCTACCAGGTGGAGCACGGTCAGACTCCGCTGCAGGCGATCCAGTCGGCCACGCTCGGCGGGGCGCAGCTGCTGCGTCGCGAGGACTCGCTGGGCCGGGTCGCACCCGGCTTCGCCGCCGACCTCATTGGCGTTGTCGGTGATCCGACGGATGACGTGAGGACGCTCGAAGACGTTCAGTTCGTGATGAGGGCCGGCCGGGTGCACACTCGCTGATCCCGCACGAGACGCGCGTACGGTCAGCACGTGCACATGTTGGGCCGACGCCAGTTCGTGCAGGCCGGCGCACTGACGGCCTTCGGGGTTGCGCTGGGTGCGTGTTCGGACTCGACCGGGGACGTGGTCGCTTCGCCGACGAACAATCGAGACACCCGCGCTTCAGGCCCTGTGGTCTCGAGCCCGAAGCCCCTGCGGACCCTGGTTACCCGGTGGGACGCCGACCCATGGGCTCGCGGCTCATACTCGGCGCTCTCCGTCGGGACACCGTTCACCGTGCGGTTCAGGCTGGCGGAGCTCTTCGGCGCGCAACGTATTGCGCTGGCCGGTGAGTACTGCGCCACCGATCACCCGGCGACAGCACATGGGGCGTACGGCTCCGGGTTACGGGCCGCCGATCGTCTGCTGCGAGCGCACCCCGCCGCGGCTTCGGCCGTCGTCGTAGGTGCCGGGATGGCCGGAGTTGCCGCAGCCCGCCGGCTCACGGACGGCGGCGTCCGGGTCACCGTGCTGGAGGCGCGAGACCGCATCGGCGGGCGTGTATTCACGGACACCCGGTCGGGCGTCGCCTTGGAGCAGGGCGCCTCCTGGGTTCACGGCGTCACCGGGAACCCGTTGGCGCCGCTAGCCAAACGGGCAGGGCTCACTCTCGTCCCGACGGACTTCGACGACGCCGCAATCCGTTCCTATCGCACGTCAGCCTTCCCGGCCGAAGGCTGGCGGCCGGTTAAGAACCTGTGGCGAGCCGTCCATCGCGCCACCCGCACGCGGCCACCGGTCGACGCCTCGGTGGAGCGACAGCTGGCCTCCTTCGGATGGTCGGTCACCACCCCGGGAGAACGCGCCGCCGCGATGACCGAGCTGGTGCAGGAATACGGCCTCGACCTGGATCGCCTCGGCGCTCAGGCATTGTGGGAGGGCGACTACGAGCGCGGTGGTGATGCCATGGTTGTCGGGGGATACGGCGCAATCCCACGGATGCTGGCCGACGGGATCGACGTACGGCTCCAGTCGCCTGTGCGATCGATCTCGACTCAAGCGGACTCGGTGACGGCTCGGCTTGGGGATGGCTCGACCGACGCCGACGTCGTTGTCGTCGCCGTACCGTTGGCGCTGCTGCAAGAGGGCCTTCCGGAAGTGCCCTTGCCCGCGTCGATGCGTCGAGCCGTGGACGGCCTGACCACTGGGAACCTCGAGAAGGTCTTCGTGGAGTACGCCACGCCGTGGTGGCCGCACCGGCAGCTGCTTCAGGTCACTGAGAGTCCGAATGACCGATGGACGGAGTGGTACGACCTGCGTGCGCTCACCGGCCGGCCCGTCGTCTTCGGCTTCTCAGGAGGTTCGGCGGCCCGGAGACGCCCCAAGAGCGATGAGGCCTGCGCGGCCGAGGCCGTCGACGCACTGCAGACTGCCTACGCGTAGCGACCTTCCACCAAAAGACCGCGCTTCACCCATCAGCGCGCCCCGCTTCACCTGCTGAAAGTGAGCCTAAACCGGGCATATTTCTCATCTGGACCGTCGGGAGGGGACGTCTGCTGGGTGAAGCGGCCGCACTAGGCTCTCGCGTCGTGAACGCGCTCGGTGCCACGAGGCACCCGTGAAGGTCCTGGTGGTCGGATCGGGTGCGCGTGAGCACGCCTTGGTGCTTGCCCTGAGTCGCGACGCCGTCGTCCAGGGACTACATGCCGCGCCAGGCAACCCGGGGATCGGCGACCTCGCCTCGCTGCATCCGGTGGACGTGCTCGACGGCGCGGCCGTGGCCGAGCTCGCCACGCAGCTCGGGGCCGACCTGGTCGTCGTCGGACCGGAAGCACCATTGGTGGCAGGAGTCGCCGACTCGGTAAGGGCTGCTGGCATCGCTTGCTTCGGGCCGTCAGCGGCAGCGGCTCAGCTCGAGGGCAGCAAGGCCTTCGCCAAGGAGGTGATGGCTGCGGCAGACGTACCCACCAGTCGCTCCTACCTCTGCACGACCCCCGAGGAGGCCGAGTCGGCGATCGATGCGTTCGAGCCGCCCTACGTCGTCAAGAACGACGGCCTCGCCGCCGGCAAGGGCGTCGTCGTGACGAGCGACCGATCGGTAGCCCTCGCGCACGCGATGGCCTGCGGCCGCGTCGTCATCGAAGAACATCTGGCCGGTCCTGAGGTCTCGCTGTTCGCGATCACGGACGGCATGACCGTGATTCCCCTGCAGCCGGCCCAGGACTTCAAGCGACTGCGCGACGGCGACGAAGGTCCGAACACCGGCGGGATGGGTGCCTACTCCCCGCTCCCATGGGCTCCGGACGGGCTCGTCACAGAGGTCCAAACCCGAGTGCTCCAGCCAACCATCGACGAGATGGCACGCCGCCGCATCCCGTTCGTCGGTCTGCTGTACGCCGGCCTCGCGCTCACCGACCACGGGGTGCGCGTCATCGAGTTCAACGCGCGCTTCGGCGATCCCGAGACCCAGGTTCTGCTCCCGCGTTTGCTGACCCCGCTGGCCGAGCTGCTGATGGCCGCATCCACCGGTGATCTCGACGAGCACCCGCCCCTGGTGTGGGACGACGCTGCGGCCGTGACCGTCGTGGTGGCGAGCGACGGCTACCCGGAGGCGCCCGTCACCGGTGATCCGATTGAGGGCGCGGACGTTGCTGGTGTCCTGCAGGCGGGTACCTCGCGCGGCGAGGACGGCGTCCTGCGTTCGGCCGGCGGGAGGGTCTTGTCCGCGGTTGGAGTGGGTGCGAGTCTCGGTGAGGCGCGCGCGGAGGCGTACCGGCTCGTTGACGGAATCTCTCTGCGGGGCAAGCAGTTCCGGACCGATATCGCCGAAGCGGCTTCCCGTTGATCTTGAGAGATCCACGCCGCGTTCGGCGTGTCGTCGTGGATCTCTCAAGATCAACGGTGTGCCCTGCGGGACCCGTCGGCTCGGGAGCCGTGTCTGCTCGGGGACAATGAGCCCGTGATTCCCAATGTCCTCGCTGGCAGGTACGCCTCCGCCGAGATGACCCACCTGTGGTCGCCAGAGCACAAGGTGGTGCTCGAGCGGCAGCTGTGGCTGGCCGTCCTCGCGGCGCAGAGCGAGCAAGGTGTCGAGGTGCCCGAGGGTGCTGTCGACGCCTACCGCAAGGTCATCGACACCGTCGACCTCGACTCGATTGCGGTACGCGAGCGGGTCACGCGCCACGACGTGAAGGCCCGGATCGAGGAGTTCAACGCCCTCGCCGGGCACGAGCAGATCCACAAGGGACTCACCTCGCGCGACCTGACCGAGAATGTCGAGCAGCTGCAGATCCGCGCGGGTCTCGAGCTCGTCCGCGACCGGGTCGTGGCCACGTTGGTACGGCTCACCCGGCTGGCCGCGGAGCACGAGGCGCTCGTCATGGCGGGCCGCTCGCACAACGTGGCCGCGCAGGCGACGACGCTCGGCAAGCGCTTCGCCTCGGCCGCTGAAGAACTGCTCGGCGCCTACGACCGGCTCCAGTCACTGATTCAGCGCTATCCCCTGCGGGGCATCAAAGGTCCGATGGGGACCGCGCAAGACATGCTCGACCTGATCGATGGGGACCCCGAGCGATTGGCCGACCTCGAGCAGCGGGTCGCCGTACATCTGGGCTTCGAGCACGTCCTCGACTCGGTAGGGCAGGTCTACCCGCGGTCGCTCGACTACGAGGTCGTGACCGCCTTGGTGCAGGCGGCCGCGGGGCCCTCCAGCTTGGCCACGACGATCCGGCTGATGGCCGGTCAGGAACTGGTGACCGAGGGCTTCCAGCCCGGACAGGTCGGGTCATCGGCGATGCCGCACAAGATGAACACCCGCTCGTGCGAGCGGGTGAACGGCCTCACGGTCGTGCTGCGCGGCTACGCCTCCATGGTCGGTGAGCTTGCCGGTGGGCAGTGGAACGAGGGAGACGTCTCGTGCTCGGTGGTCCGTCGGGTCGCCTTGCCGGATGCCTTCTTCGCGATGGACGGTCTCTTCGAGACGTTCCTGACCGTGCTCGACGAGTTCGGCGTCTTCCCGGCTGTGGTGGAGCGGGAACTCGACCGCTATCTGCCCTTCCTCGCCACCACGAAGGTGCTGATGGCCGCTGTGCGGACCGGCGTTGGACGCGAGACGGCTCACGAGGTGATCAAGGAGCATGCGGTGGCCGTTGCGCTGCAGATGCGTGAGTCGGGCGCGCAGAGCAACGACCTGTTCGACCGGCTAGCGGCTGACTCCCGGCTAGGACTCTCGCGTTCCACCCTCGATGCCCTCCTCGCTGAGCCGATCACCTTCACCGGCGCCGCGCGAGATCAGGTCGCCCGGGTCGTGGCTCGGGTAGGCGCGGTTGCTGCGCAGCATCCGGCCGCGTCGACGTACGCGCCGGGGGTGATCCTGTGACCGAGACCCGGCAGCGCGTAGAGATCGAAGCGGTGGCCTATGACGCGGCGGCCGCGGCTGAGCTCATCGAAGAGCTGCAGCAGGAGTACGTCGTCCGCTACGGCGGCCACGACGCCACGCCGGTCACCCACGACGAGTTCGCGCCACCGACCGGGGTGTTCCTGGTGGCCCGCGTCGGCGGTGAGCCGGGCGGCTGTGGGGCGTTTCGCCGCCACGGCGGTCCGGGTAGCACGATCGCGGAGATCAAGCGGATGTACGTGCGTCCGCAGCGTCGTGGCTCCGGGCTGGCGGACCAGATCCTGACCGAGCTCGAGGCGCGCGCGGTCGCGGCCGGCTACGCGCGGATGATCCTCGAGAGCGGGGGAGCCCAGCCCGAGGCCATGGCGTTCTACCAACGCTGCGGCTACACCGAGATCGAACCGTTCGGCTACTACAAAGACAGCGGCCAGAACCACTGCTACGGCAAGGACCTCTGAGTCCCCAAGGCCGTTTGCGCCTAGGCTGCCGGCATGGCGAGGACGGTCACCCTGGTCCTCGTCGATGGGGACGGAGCGCTGCGCGGCGCATTGCCCGAATTCGATGTGGACCTCCCCTACTGGCAGGAAGTCGGCGATGTCGTCGCCACGGCCAGGGCGCTGTACGGCATCGACGTGGCCATCCTGCGGTTGCTGGCGACCGGGAACCGTCAGCCGCATGGTGGCGATGTCACCTACCTCGCCGAACTGATCGGCGGCCCATCGTCTATCGATCCGTGCTGTCCACCGATCCGCCCCTTCGGGCTGTCGAGGCGCACAGCGCAGGATTGGCAGGCGAAGACGAGCCGCTGCGGCTGCCATACGCACGCCCGGGTGGCCCGTCCGAAAGTCTTGCGTGGGCACGAGAACGGCTTGCTGGGGAATACGTCTCCAAGCAACAGCGCACCTGGAACCTCTCCGCGATCTGGCGCCTGGACCGATCGGGTAGTTCCCCCACCAATGAGAGCCAGCAGCCGCCAACGGTGTGGCTCAAGCAGGTTCCGCCCTTCTTCGCCCACGAGGCTGCCGTTCTCGAGTGGGCGACCCGGGCGGTGCCGGGCACGACCCCTCCCCTGCTGAATGCGGGACCAGAACGTCGGCTGCTGCTCGGGCACGTGGATGGTGAGGACCTGTATGAGTCAGGGGTGGCTCAGCGCGTCGAGATCGTGGCCGTCGCTCACCGCATCCAGCGGTCCTCCCTGGTGGCGATAGACGAGCTGCTGACTGCTGGCGTTCCTGATCGTCGAGGTATCACGATGGCGCAGTGGATCCGTGCCGAGCTTGGCGAGCACGCCGACCACGTCGGTGCACATCGCGCCCCAGACCGCGTGGCGGGTCTGCTCGCCGGCTTGGACGAGCAGCTGAGGCAGGCGTCGAGCTGCGGACTCCCGGATGTTTTGGTGCACGGTGACGAGCACCCCGGCAATGCGATTTCCCACCCAGGAAGGGAAATGTCCCAACACGGCGAGGGAACTGTGCTGCTGGATTGGGGCGACTCCTACATCGGGCACCCCGCATTCGATGCCCTACGGCTAGGGGTTGGCCTGCCCGCCGAGGAGGCTGAGCAGGTTGTGACGGCTTGGGTCGACGCCTGGCAGACCGCATTCCCTGGCAGTGACCCGCGCAAAGCGGTGGAGAATATTCGGAAGGTGGAGCCGCTCCGACTAGCGGCGGTCTATGCGAGCTTCGTGCGCCAGATCGAACCGACCGAACGGCCCTACCACGCAGCCGACGTCGCCGACTGCCTGGACCGTGCCCTAGACGTCTCTGTCAGGTGAGGGCGGCGGCGATCGTCTCGGGATCGTCGACGGAGACCACCAAGCGGCGAAACTCGGTGTCGGATCGGTCGGAACGAAGGTCGATGACGACACCTGGACGGCCGGCGTAGGCCACCACGAAGTCCTTCCAGCCCCTGCCTCGCCACGTGCCGACGGAGGCATGGCCAGGCAGGCCGTACCCCGGCGCTCGGACTCCCTCGACGGCGCTGGTTGTGTTGCTGACGACGTCGACGTGGAGTACGGCGTCCCGCGGGATCGTCAGGTCGCCGTGCAGGGCTCCCACCCGCTCCCACCGGCTGAGGCGGACCCGGAGACGATCCGGGGTGAGGTCGACGTGGGCCATGGCTCTAGTCTGCCCGAGTGTCGATGAACTCAGGTGCGCAGGCGACAGCGCTGGTTGACCTGCCGCATGTCTACTCCGGCAAGGTCCGCGACCTCTACCAGCTTCCCGACGGCAATCTCCTGTTTGTGGCCAGTGACCGGATCTCGGCCTACGACCACGTGCTCCCGACGCCGATCCCCGACAAGGGGCGGGTGCTCACGCAGCTGTCGCTGTGGTGGTTCGAGCAACTCAGCGATTTGGTGCCCAACCATGTTGTCTCTGTTGACGTCCCGCCCGAGGTCGCAGGGCGCGCCATGGTGTGCACACGTCTGGAGATGTTTCCCGTTGAGTGCGTAGCCCGTGGCTACCTGACCGGATCCGGGCTCACGGACTACCAGAACACCGGCGCAGTTTGCGGTGTCCCCCTCGAGGCAGGCCTCACGGACGGCTCTCGGCTGCGCGAGCCGATCTTCACCCCAGCGACGAAGGCCGACCTCGGAGACCACGACCAGAACGTCGATTTCACGTACGTCTCCGAACTCATCGGACCCGAGGATGCCGAGGCGCTGCGGCAGATCACTCTTGACGTCTACGCCCGGGCGGAGGGCATAGCGCGCGACCGAGGCATCGTCGTGGCCGACACCAAGCTCGAGCTCGGCCGAGACGATCACGGTCAGATCGTTCTCGGCGATGAGGTTCTCACCCCCGACTCCTCTCGATTCTGGCCGCTCGACCGTTGGGAGCCTGGCCACCCGCAGCCGTCGTACGACAAGCAGTTCGTGCGGGACTGGCTCACCTCACCGGCCAGCGGATGGGATCGTTCTGTCAACGAACCGCCACCGCCGCTGCCCGACGATGTTGTCGCGGCGACGCGAAGCAAATACGTCGAGGCCTACGAGCAGCTGACCGGAAGGGTGTTCGCGTGACGACCTGGCTGGTGACCGGTGGAGCCGGTTACATCGGTTCCCACGTCGTGCTCGCGCTGCTCGAGTCAGGGCGCGACGTCATCGTCCTCGATGACCTGTCGACGGGAATCGCGTCGTTTGTCCCCGACTCCGTGCCCCTGGTCCGGGGGTCGGTCGACGACCCAGTTGCGGTGGCTGCGGCCCTCGACGCCGGCGGGCGTCCGGTGCATGGCGTGATCCACGTGGCAGGGTTCAAGTACGCAGGGGTGTCCGTGGAGCGCCCCCTCGAGACCTACCGGCGCAACGTCGTCGGACTCGTGGTCCTGCTCGAGTCGATGGACAAGGCCGGTGTGCCGCGCCTGGTGTTCTCCGGCTCGGCCGCGGTGTTCGGCACGCCCCAGGAGGACGTCGTCACGGAGGAGACCAGACACGCTCCGGAATCACCGTACGGCGCCTCGAAGGACATGGACGAGCGGATCATCAACGACACCGCAGCGGTCACCGACCTCGAGGTTGTCAGTCTGCGCTACTTCAACGTGGTCGGCTCGATGAGCCGCGACATCTGGGACGTGTCGCCGTACAACCTGTTTCCCAAGGTGATGAAGGCGCTCACCGACGGTGAGACGCCACTCGTCTCCGGCACGGACTATCCGACCCCGGACGGCTCGTGCGTGCGTGACTACGTGCACGTAGGCGACATCGCGCACTCCCACGTCGTGGCCGCAGAGGCCCTCGAAGCCGGGCGCGAGCTCCTGCCCGCCTACAACCTCGGCAGCGGGTCGGGCACGTCGGTGCTAGAGATCATGGACGCCATGAGTCGTGTCACGGGTCATGCATTCCAGCCGGTACGGGCGCCGCGCCGACCCGGCGACCCAGCCCGCATCGTCGCCTCGGGAGAGGCCGCCGCGAGGGACTTGGGATGGGCGATGCGACACAGCCTCGACGACATGGTGAGATCTGCCTGGGATGCCTGGCAGGCATCGAGCGCGAGCCTCGGCTCGACCAACAGATGAGGGAAACCGATGGCTGAGGACAACGGGCTCGATACGGGTGGTCAGCCGTCGGTGGAGGGCGCGATAACACAGGATGCTGTCGATCGTTCGCCGGAGCCCGAGGAGCCCGAGGAGGCCGACGAGTCCGACCCGTCGTTCTTCGCCCGACGCGTGGCCGGTGACGAACCGCCGCCCAAGCACGTGGAGACGTGGTCGGCTCTGCTGCTGGCGGTGACGGTGATCCTGGTGGCGTGGAGCGGCTTCCAGTCCAGCAAGTGGGGCGGCGCCATGTCCATCTCGTTCGCGCAGGCGTCGACGGCTCGGGTCCAAGCCAGCACGGCTCAAGGTGACGTCGATGCCGAGCGACAGGTCGACTTGAGCATCTATTCGCTGTGGCTGCAGGCGCGCGCGTTCGGCGATGCGAAGCAGAGCGACTACGTGAAGAGCCGGTTCACTGCGTGGTTCAAGCCGGCCTTTGACGAATGGGTCGCCTTGGGCGGCATCAAGGATCCGGCTAGCGCGCCGAAGTCGCCCTTCGCGCTGGACTCCTACGTCATTCCCGGCTCGGAGCAGGTGACCGCCCTCAACGCCAAGGCCGACGCGAAATACACCGAGGCGTTGGCCAACAACCAACGCGGCGACAACTACACGATCTTGGGTGTCCTGTTCGCGACGGTCCTGTTCTTCGCCGCGATAGCGACCCGATTCGCCAACCGCAAGGTGGAGTACGGGATGCTCGGGTTCGCCTCGTTGGGCTTCGTCATCGGCGTGATCTTCTTGTTGAGCTTCCCGAAGCTCGTTTGATGCTCACCTGGTCAGCGCTGGGTGCGAAGACGGTGATTCGCCTCGGACCGGTGCCAGGGCAGCCAGGCCGGAGATGAGCAGACCAGCTGCGAGCACCCCAAGCAGCAGCCGGTAGTCCACGATTCCGATCAGCAAGGCACCGAGGGCGATGGACGCCGTCTGCGGGATGCTCTCCGCAAGGGTGAAACCGGTGAGCACTCGACCCTGCAAGTGGGTCGGCGTGCTGCGCTGGATCAGGGTGATGGACGCGACGATCAGCAGCGGGAGAGCCGCCCCGAAGCAGAAGCAGCCGAACAGCACCACCGGTAGCGCCGAGGAGACCGAGACCGCGGCACCAACGGCGCACAGGAGCCCGCCGGCACCCACCGCCCGCATCTCGCCGAGGTGCCGGATGACTCGAGCCGAGAGGACGCCGCCCAGGATCGCTCCCACCCCCTGCACGCTTGAGAGCACGCCGAGGAAGGTTGGTGCCCGATCCAAGCCTTGGTCGACCACCGCGAAGAAGACGGACTCAGAGATGCCCACGACCGAGCAGAAAAGCACACTCACGAGGACCAACCGCCACAGGACGGGGGTCCGACGCATGTGCCTGAAGCCATCTGTGGCTTCGACCAGAAAGTGGACCCGAGGGGCGTCGCTGCGTTCCTCGACAGGGTGGATGGCCAGCAGGCAGCCCACCGACACCATGAAGGTCGCGCTGTCCACGATTGCTAGCGCATGACCGCCGAACACGGTCAGCAGCGCCGCACCCGTGAGGGGCCCCACCAGCCGCAGTGCCTCTCTTGCTGTGGTCAGGGATGCATTCGCGCTCGGCAACAGCTCATCGGAGACCACTGACGCGACGAGGGCCGATCGCGCCGAGGAGCCCACGAGGAGCGCGATGCCATAGAGGAACGCAACCAGGTAGATGATCCAGAGCTCGTCGGCGGACTGAACGAGGAGCAGCAGGAGCACGAATGCGGCCGAGGCTCCGTCGTTGACCAGGAGAACGGCACGTCGGGGGAACCGGTCGATGAGGACTCCGAGCAACGGGCCGAGCAGGCCAGGGAGGACCACCGCCAGCAGGACCGACCCTGCGACGGAGTTGCTCCCGGTGAGCTCCTTGGCCCAGATGGCGAGCCCGAGGAGGAACACCGTGTCGCCGAACATGGACACCACCTGTCCGACCAGCAACAACCGGAAATCTCGATCGCGGATCAGCTCGCGCATCCCAGTTCACTTTCTCGAAAGGAAAATTACCAAAAAGGAAGGTACCGCTTCCAGAAAGAGATGTCGAGCGTCTTGGCTGGCCACCGGTACGCTGGTCCGCACAGCCGCCCCACTCACGAGGAGCCCCGTGGCCCGCGTCGTCGTCGACGTCATGCTCAAGTCCGAGATCCTCGACCCTCAGGGTCAGGCCGTCGCGCGCGCGCTGCCGCAGCTGGGGGTGACCGGGGTCAGCGACGTCCGCATCGGCAAACGCATCGAGATCGAGCTCGACGGCCCGGCCGATGATGCGGCGGTGGAGCGGGTGCGCGCCTTCGCCGACCAGCTGTTGGCCAACCCCGTGATCGAGAACTACTCGATCCACCTCCCGGAATCGGCCGTCGGCGACGACTCATGACGGTCCGGGTCGGGGTCGTCACCTTCCCCGGGTCACTCGATGACCGAGACGCCCAGCGGGCAGTCACTATTGCGGGAGCGCAAGCCGTACCCCTGTGGCACGGCTCAGCCGACCTGCAAGCAGTGGACGCTGTTGTCCTGCCGGGTGGGTTCTCCTACGGCGACTACCTACGCTGCGGCGCCATCGCCCGGTTCGCGAAGGTCATGGAGCTGCTCGTACCCGCGGCGCGGGCAGGGTTGCCCGTTTTGGGGATCTGCAACGGTTTTCAGGTCCTCTGCGAGTCTGGCCTGCTCCCCGGCGCGTTGGTCCGCAATGACCACCTGCACTTCATCTGCCGTGACCAGCGACTGCGGATCGAGTCGACCGGCACGACATGGACGAGCGACTACACCTCGGGTCAGGAGATCGTGGTGCCGTTGAAGAACGGAGAGGGTGGCTACGTCGCCGACGAGGCCACTCTCGATGAGCTCGAGGCGGAGGGCCGCGTCGTCGCGCGCTATCTCGAGGTCAACCCCAACGGATCGCGCCGCGACATCGCGGGCATAACCAATGCTGGTGGCAACGTCGTCGGCTTGATGCCGCACCCAGAGCACGCCGTCGAGCCGCTGACCGGACCCGAGGGGCATGAGACTGATGGCCTGCCGTTCTTCACGTCGGTGCTGCGCCAGCTGGTCGCGAGCCCGGCATGACTGTGGACACCGTCAAGGCGGCCGAGGCCAGTCCGGGAACCGGTCAGCCGTACGTCGAACTCGGGCTCAAGCCCGACGAGTACGCCCACATCCGGGAGATCCTGGGTCGGCGTCCGACCAGCAGCGAGCTGGCGATGTACAGCGTCATGTGGAGCGAGCACTGCTCCTACAAGAGCTCAAAGGTGCACCTGCGGCAATTCGGTGACAAGGCCCCGCAGACCGACTCGTTGCTCGTCGGCATGGGGGAGAACGCCGGGGTCGTCGACATCGGCCAGGGCTATGCGGTGACCTTCAAGGTCGAGTCGCACAACCACCCGAGCTACGTCGAGCCCTACCAGGGCGCCGCTACCGGCGTGGGAGGGATCGTGCGCGACATCCTGACCATGGGAGCGCGCCCGGTCGCAGTGATGGACCCGCTGCGCTTCGGTCCGGCCGACGCCCAGGACACGCGACGGGTTCTGCCCGGGGTCGTGGCGGGCATCGGGGGCTACGGCAACTGTCTAGGTCTGCCCAACATTGGCGGCGAGGTCGTCTTCGACGAGACCTACCTGGGCAATCCGTTGGTCAACGCGCTCTGCGTCGGCGTGATGCGACACGAAGACATCAAGCTGGCCAAGGCCTCGGGCCCTGGAAACCTGGTGATCCTGTTCGGCGCCAAGACCGGCGGCGACGGCATCGGCGGGGTGTCCGTCCTGGCGAGCGAGACCTTCGACGCTGATGGGCCGGCGAAGCGGCCCAGCGTCCAGGTGGGTGACCCCTTTACCGAGAAGGTCCTCATCGAGGCCTGCCTGGAGATCTTCGCGGCAGACCTGGTCGTCGGCATCCAGGACCTTGGTGGCGCCGGGATCTCCTGTGCCACCTCGGAGCTGGCATCGGCCGGCACCGGCGGCATGCGGGTGGAGCTCGATCGAGTGCCTCTGCGCGATGCCTCGCTCGCTCCCGAGGAGATCCTCATGAGTGAGTCGCAGGAGCGCATGTGTGCGATCGTCGAACCGGCGAAGCTCGAAGCCTTCCTTGAGATCTGCCAGCGGTGGGGCGTTGACGCGACGGTGATCGGCGAGGTCACTGATGGTGATCGACTCGAGATCTGGTGGCACGGCGAGCTCATCGTCTCGGTTCCGCCGCGCACCGTTGCGCATGAAGGCCCGGTCTATCAGCGACCCCTGGCCCGTCCGCTCGACCAAGACGCCCTGCAGGCCGATGGGCCGACGGCCGTACGGCTGCCGCGACCGAGCGGCGATGACGAGTTGCGAGCGACGCTGCTCCGCCTGGCGGCCTCGCCCAACCTGGCTGACAAGTCGTGGGTCACCGCCCAGTACGACCGATACGTGCAGGGAAACACCGTCCTTGCCCAGCCCGACGATGCCGGCATGGTCCGGGTCGATGAGGAGAGCGGGCTCGGGCTCGCGCTCGCCACCGACGGGAACGGGCGCTACACCAAGCTCGATCCTTACGTGGGGGCACAGCTCGCGCTGGTGGAGGCCTATCGCAATGTTGCCGTCTCCGGCGCGGATCCGCTGGCGGTCACCAACTGCCTCAACTTCGGTTCCCCAGAAGATCCCGAGGTGATGTGGCAGTTCAGCGAGGCCGTGCGCGGGCTGGCCGATGGCTGCCTCGAGCTGGGCGTGCCCGTGACCGGCGGGAACGTGAGCTTCTACAACCAGACCGGCGATGTCGCGATCCTGCCGACGCCGGTGATCGGCGTGCTCGGGGTCATCGAGGACGTCACGACGCGGACCCCGATGGGGTTCCGGAGCGCAGGGGGCGTCGTGTTCCTGCTCGGTGAAACGCGCGACGAGTTCGGGGGCTCGGAGTGGGCACACGTCGTGCACGGCCATCTAGGTGGCATGCCTCCGCAGGTCGACCTCCCCGCTGAGCGCGCGCTCGCCTCGCTTCTGACGGCCGCCGCTCGTGCCCGACTCGTCGTGGCGGCTCACGACGTCTCTGACGGTGGGTTGGCGCAGGCTCTGGTCGAGATGTCCTTGCGCGGCAACGTCGGTGTTGAGGTCGAGCTGCCCGAGGGGCTCGATCCGTTTGTTGCACTCTTCTCCGAGTCGGCGGCTCGCGCCGTTGTGGTTGTGGGGCTGGAACGGGTGGACGAGTTGCTCGAGCTCGTCAACGCGCACCGGGTCCCGGTGACGCGGCTGGGCACCGTCGGGGGCGACGAGCTCGCGATCCGTGCCCAGTTCGCCGTTGCGCTGCAGGAGCTGCGCGACGCATCGTCTGGGACGTTTCCTGCGCTCTTCGGCTGAGGCACCGACATCGTTGGCATGGCCAGCCGCTGGGTGTGAGGGGTTCGGGCTCCATCCGGCCTCGCAGGCTCGGCCTCCCGCCAGGCCCGCCACGCCCGAACCCCCCACACCCAGCGCCTGGCTCCCTGGTTGCCAGGAGGACCGGGCAGGATCTGACCATGGACGTGGCCGAGGTTCGCGCCGTGCTGGAGGAGACGTGGGTGGCGCTGCGCGAGTGGATCGGTGCACTACCCGCGGAGACGTACGGCGATCCGAGCGTGCTGGATGAGTGGACCGTGGCCGAGCTGGTCGCGCATGTTGGGCGAAGTGTCGAAGCGGTGACAGGGGCGGCGCTGGCAGAGGTGCGCGTCGTGCCACTGACGATTCGTGAGTACGTCGCAAGCTATCCGGCTGGGGCGCCCGAGATCGCGGAGTCGGCGCGGGAGCGTGCTCGCTTGAATGCGGCTGACCCGCTCGGATCGCTCGATGCGTCGTGGGCCGGGATGATTACTCGCCTCGGCGAGCTGACCGATGGGTCGGGAGGGGAACCGGGGACGGATGCTGTTGTGGTGGGGCGGCGCGGAGCGATCCGGCTGAGTGACCTGCTGACGACCAGGGTCATCGAGCTCGTCGTGCATGCCGACGACCTCGCCCGCTCGGTTGCCGATCGGACGGGTGCCGGTGAGGGGACAGAGGGCACGAGCGACACTGCGCGGTCTGCTCCCGGGAGCCGCCCCGAGCTCCCAGCCGGGGCCTGGCGGCTGGTGGTCCGCACCTTGGTGGCCGCCTTGGCCGAGGTGGCGCCTGGGCGCAGTGTCGAGGTGCGGGTGCCGCCGTACGCGGCGGTTCAGTGCATCGAGGGCCCCCGGCACACCCGTGGGACTCCAGCCAATGTGGTGGAGGCAGATCCGGTCACGTGGACCCGACTCGCGTGCGGTCGGGTGACCTGGGCAGAAGCGCTGGCGGTCGGGGCCGTACGAGCCAGCGGCGAACGCGCCGACCTCTCGGCCTTCTTACCGCTCCTTTGACCGTGAATCGCATCCAACTCCCCACCCTGACCGTTCGTGAGCAAAGCGCGGAAGAGTGCTCACCACGCAATCACGCGGTCGGTGGTAACGATTCACGCGATATCCGTAGGAATTCCTGTCGATGGCCACGCATCTCGCGATAGGTTCAGCGGCCATGACCGCTCCCGCCATCAGCCTGCGCAGCCTGCGCAAGACCTTCGGGTCCGGCACCGGCCAGGTGCGTGCTGTGGACGGCGTCGACTTGGACATCGCCGATGGCGAGTTCCTGACCATGCTTGGCCCTAGCGGGTCCGGGAAGACGACTGTGCTGCGGATGATCGCCGGCTTCGAGCGGCCCACCGGAGGCGAAATCATCCTGGACGGGGTCGACGTGACCAACACCCCTCCGTTCGACCGCAACGTCAACACGGTCTTCCAGGACTACGCGTTGTTCCCGCACATGACGGTCCGCGCCAACGTCGAGTACGGCCTGCGGGTGAAGGGCGTCGCCAAGGCTGAGCGCCGGACCCGGGCCGAAGAGGCTCTGCAAGGCGTACGGCTGGCCGAGTACGGCGACCGGAAGCCGTCTCAGCTGTCCGGTGGCCAGCGCCAGCGGGTCGCCCTGGCCCGGGCGCTTGTCAACCAGCCGAAGGTCCTTCTGCTCGACGAGCCGCTCGGCGCCCTCGACCTCAAGTTGCGCGAAGAGATGCAGGTCGAGCTGAAGGACATCCAGCGGGGCGTAGGCATCACGTTCGTGTTCGTCACCCACGACCAAGAGGAAGCGCTCACGTTGTCCGACCGGATCGTGGTCTTCAACGCCGGACGAATCGAGCAGGTCGGGACCCCGGGCGAGGTCTATGAGCGACCGAGCAGCGCCTTCGTAGCGGGGTTCGTGGGGACGTCGAACCTGCTCTCCGGTGGCGCCGCACGTGCTGTCTTGGGCAAGGAGGGCACCTACTCGGTCCGTCCGGAGAAGATCCGCGTCGCCGAGCCTGGTGCGGCCCCCGCAGGCGATGAGGATGTGGCCCTCGGCACGGTCCGAGAGGTCGTCTACGTCGGTTCGGCAACGCGGTTCCTGGTCGATCTAGATGCCGGTGGCAGTTTGGTCGCCCTCCAGCAGAATCTGCACGCATCGTCGATGGACGTGATGGGTTACCGCGACCGGCAGGTGGCGCTGGTTTGGAAGAAGGAGCACGAGTTTCCGGTCGCAGACCCCGTCTGACTGCACGACCCGATCTGCCAGCCGGCCGATCAGGACAAGTTCGGCCCTGGGGTCGAGCGAGATAGAGATGGAGGAGCCGGATGCGAAACAAGCGTCTGTTCCAGGTCGGGATGACCTGCGCCGTCGTAGCAGTGGTGGCTGCCGGATGCGGTAGCAGCGGTGGAGGCACCTCCACCGGGACCGGCAAGCCAGCGCCACCAGCCATGACCCCGTTGGCCAGCCTTGGTGCAGGAGAAGGAGCGATCAACATCCTCGCCTGGCCCGGCTACGCCGAAGACGGCAGCACCGACAAGAGCGTGGACTGGGTCACCCCGTTTGAGCAGGCGACGGGTTGCCAGGCGAACATCCAGATCGCGAACACCTCCGATGAGATGTTCGAGAAGATGGGCTCCGGCCAGTTCGACGTGGTGTCCGCTTCGGGTGACTCCTCGCTGCGGATGATCTACGCAGGAAAGGTCGCGCCCGTGAACACCGAGCTGTTCACGAACTGGGCGGACATCGCGCCGTTCCAGAAGAACCAGACCTGGAACTCGGTCAGCAATGTCGCCTACGGCATACCCCACGGTTGGGGAGCCAACTTGCTGGGCTACCGCACCGATAAGGTCGCCACCCCGCCGGATTCCTGGGGCGTGCTGTACGAGGCCGACAGTCCCTACGCCGGCAAGACCGGCGTCTACGACTCACCCACTGACGGCATCGCCGCCGCGGCGGTTTACCTGATGGCCACCCAGCCCGACCTCGGCATCACGAACCCGTACGCGCTGGACCAGGCTCAGTTCGACGCCGCGGTCAACATGGCCAAGCAGCAGAAGGCCGTGACCGGGCTCTACTGGAGCGCCTACGCGGATGCGCAGAAGGCGCTGGAGAACGGGACAACGACGGTCGCGACGACGTGGCAGATCATCGTGAACCTGGCTCAGGGCAACGGCGCAAAGGTCGATGCAGTGCTCCCGAAGGAAGGGGCAACTGGGTGGGCTGACACCTGGATGCTCGACGCCAAGGCCAAGAACCCCAACTGTGGCTACATGTGGATGAACTGGATCACCAACCCGGACACCCAGGCCCAGGTGGCCGAGTGGTTCGGCGAGGCGCCGGCCAACCTCAAGGCCTGCGACCAGACCACGGACCCGAAGCACTGTGACACCTTTCACGCGGCAGACGAGCCGTACTTCCAGCAGGTCTGGTTCTGGACCACCCCGCAGAAGTCCTGCCTCGATGGGCGTACTGACACCGACTGCGTGGCCTACGACGATTGGACCAAGGCCTGGAGCGATGTCAAGAACAGCTGATCTCGATCCGTGACGCTCGCGACAGCTGACACCCGCGGCCCCTCGGTGGGGCGGCGGGTGTCAGCTGCGCTGTATCGCCGCCCGAGGCTGCGGCTCAGCGGCTTGTTGGCAGCGCCGCTGTTCTGGCTGGTTGTCGTCTATTTCGCCGCCCTCTTCTCCCTGCTGGCTACGGCGTTCTTCTCCACCGACGAGTTCACCAATGCCGTGGTCCGGACGTTCACCACGGAGAACGTCAAGGACGTATTCACTGACCCGACGTACTGGCGGGCCACAGCACGCACCGTCGGCATTGCGGCTTCGGTCACGGTGATCTGTGCTGTCCTCGCGGTGCCAATGGCCTTCTTCATGGCCAAGATCGCGACACCGCGCTCTCGTAACCTCCTGGTGGCCTTGGTCATCACCCCGCTGTGGGCCTCCTACCTGGTGAAGGTCTACGCGTGGCAAGCGATGGTCCAGCCGGAGACTGGCGTGATCGCGTGGATGCTCAAGCCGTTCGGACTCTCCGGACCTGGGTACGGCGTGACCGCCGTGATCCTCACTCTTTCCTACCTGTGGCTTCCCTACATGATCCTGCCGGTCTATGCCGGCTTCGAACGGCTGCCAGCGGCCCTCACCGACGCCTCAAGCGATCTCGGTGCACGTTCGTGGCGGACGTTCCGGTCGGTTGCCTTGCCGATCGTTTATCCCTCGATCGTCGCCGGATCGATCTTCACCTTCTCGCTGAGCATGGGCGACTACATCACGGTGCAGATCGTCGGTGGCAAGACGCAGATGTTGGGCAACATCGTCTATCAGAACTACTCGGCAAACCTGCCCTTCGCGGCTGCCATCGCGCTGATACCAGTCATCGTGATGCTGATCTATCTGGCCCTGGTCAGGCGCACGGGCGCGCTGGAGAACCTGTGAGCACCCGATGAGCATGTCGCGTTCGGCGCGGGCTGCCATGGCCGCCGTGATGATCTTCGGTTTAGCCTTCATCTACGTCCCGCTCGCCGTCGTGGTCATCAACTCCTTCAATGCGAGCACAGTGTTTGCCTGGCCCCCCAAGGAGTTCACCACCAAGTGGTGGACAGACGTATTCCACAACCAGGGGGTCCGGGACGCGGTGCTCACCTCGGTGGAGATAGGTCTGATTGCCACGGGCGTCGCTCTGGTGCTGGGATCGCTTCTCGCGTACGGGTTGGCCAGGTTCCAGTTCTTCGGCAGGCAGACGCTGTCGCTGCTCGTCGTGCTACCCATCGCCCTGCCTGGGATCGTCACTGCCCTGGCGTTCCGTACGGCGTTCACCGAGGTGCTCGGCGTGCCGCTGTCGATGTGGACGGTGGCGGTCTCGCACGCGACATTTTGCATCGTGGTCGTCTACAACAACGTCATCGCGCGGCTGCGCCGGACGGGAGCAAGCTTCGAAGAGGCGTCGATGGACCTCGGCGCACGCGGGTTTACGACCTTCCGGCTGGTGACGTTCCCGCTTCTGCGCGGAGCGCTGCTGGCCGGCGCGATCTTGGCGTTCGGATTGTCGTTCGACGAGATCGTGGTCACGTTGTTCACCGCTCCGCCGGGTGTGACCACCTTGCCGATCTGGATCTTCCAGAACCTGTTCCGACCAAACCAGGCGCCCGTGGTCAACGTGGTTGCCGCGGTCTTGGTGCTCGTCTCGATCATCCCGATCTACGTCAGCCAGCGGCTGGCCGGTGACGCGGCCGGCGGCGGCCGGGTCTGAACCTCCGCTTTCGCGGCGCCGTCCGGCAGGACGGGGTCGGCCAGGGGCCGATGGCGGCCCGTACGGCGCTGCGGTCCGGGGACGACGGCCGGAGCCCGTAGGATCAAGGGGTGGCGCGTGGCGACGGACGGCTCTCGCACGATTTGCTCCCCGGTGAGAA
Source organism: uncultured Actinomycetota bacterium (assembly GCA_963819985.1). Taxonomy (GTDB): domain Bacteria; phylum Actinomycetota; class Actinomycetes; order DATJPE01; family DATJPE01; genus JANPBY01. The sequence continues at coordinate 881,998 of CAWFYH010000005.1, forward strand.
GGGTCCGAGGGACGCGTGCGGGGTTTTCGGCGTGTGGGCGCCCGGCGAAGAAGTGTCCAAGCTCGCCTACTTCGGCCTGTATGCCTTGCAGCACCGTGGCCAGGAGTCGGCCGGAATCGCGGTGTCCAACGGACGCCAGATCTTGGTCTACAAGGACATGGGCCTGGTCTCGCAGGTGTTCGATGAGAGCCACCTGGCGTCCTTGCAGGGTCACCTGGCGATCGGGCACTGCCGCTACTCCACCACCGGTGCGAGCGTCTGGGAGAACGCCCAGCCCACCTTTCGCTCGACCGCCACGGGTGCGCTCGCCCTGGGGCACAACGGAAATCTGACCAACACCCGTGAGCTGGCGGCTCGGGTGGAAGATCTCGGAGACACCGCTGGGGAGCTGCCCCTCGGCGGCTCTGCTCGGCTGCGGTCGACGTCCGACACCGATCTGCTGACCGCCCTCCTCGCGAGCCACCCCGACAAGTCGCTTGAGGCTGCCGCCGCCGAGGTCCTGCCGACTCTGCGCGGGGCCTTCTCACTGGTCTGGATGGACGAGACGACGCTGTACGCCGCGCGCGATCCGCAGGGCATCCGACCTCTTGTGCTGGGTCGTCTCGAGCGCGGGTGGGTGGTCGCCAGCGAGACCGCGGCCTTGGACATCGTCGGGGCGTCGTTCGTCCGCGAGATCGAGCCCGGGGAGCTGGTGGCCGTCGACGAACACGGCCTGCGCTCCCAGAGCTTCGCCACTCCCGACCCCAAGGGCTGCCTGTTCGAGTACGTCTACCTGGCCAGGCCCGACACTGCCATCGCCGGTCGCAGCATCCATGAGACACGCGTCGAGGTTGGGCGTCGCCTTGCGCGCGAAGCACCCGTCGACGCCGACCTGGTGATCCCGGTCCCCGAGTCCGGCACCCCGGCCGCGGTTGGCTACAGCCAGGAGTCCGGCATCCCGTATGGCCAAGGACTCGTGAAGAACGCCTACGTCGGCCGTACCTTCATCCAGCCATCCCAGACCATTCGTCAGCTCGGCATCCGACTGAAGCTCAACCCGCTGCGCGAGGTGATCCACGGGCGCCGCCTCGTGGTGGTCGACGACTCCATCGTTCGCGGGAACACCCAGCGGGCGCTGATTCGGATGCTGCGGGAGGCCGGCGCGGTCGAGGTGCACGTGCGGATCTCCTCACCGCCGGTGAAGTGGCCATGCTTCTACGGCATCGACTTCGCCACACCGGCCGAGCTGATCGCGAATGGGCTGTCCGTGGACGAGATCCGGCAGTCGATCGGTGCCGACTCCTTGGCCTACGTCTCCTTGGACGAGCTCGTGGAAGCGACAACGGTGCCCGCCGAGCGCCTGTGTCGCGCGTGCTTCGACGGCGTCTACCCGGTCGACCTTCCAGAGCCCGAGCTGCTCGGCAAGCACCTGCTCGAAGACCTCACCGACGTGGATGTGGCTGACCTGGCGACCCTGGTCGGTGGCGGTGCGGCCGAGGCGCTCACTCGACCGTGAGCGGCGATCTGGAGCAGCCGCTGTCCGGTGCCGTCTCGAGGGCTGCAGTGTCTGGTTCGGGAGTCGGGACGACGTACGCCGCTGCAGGTGTCGACACCGAGGCCGGTGAGCAAGCAGTCGAGTTGATGAAGGAGTCGGTGGCTTCGGCGCAACGCCCAGAAGTGCTCGGCAGTCTCGGCGGTTTTGCCGGCCTGTTCGATGCATCGGCGCTGAAGGCTTACGACCGTCCGCTGCTGGCGACGTCGACCGACGGTGTGGGGACCAAGGTCGTCATCGCGCAGCGGATGAATGTCCACAACACCATTGGCATCGACTTGGTGGCGATGGTCGTCGACGACCTCGTGGTCTGCGGAGCCGAACCCTTGGTGATGACCGACTACATCGCCACCGGCAAGGTCGTGCCCGAGCGGATCGCCTCGATCGTGTCGGGGATCGCGGAGGGGTGTCGGCGCGCCGGGTGCGCTCTGGTCGGCGGCGAGACCGCCGAGCACCCCGGTCTGCTGGGACCGGATGAGTACGACGTCGCCGGCGCGGGCGTCGGTGTGGTCGAGGCTGATCGCCTGTTGGGGCCGGACCGGGTGCGTGAAGGTGACGTTCTCGTCGCCATGGCGTCGTCCGGGCTGCACTCCAACGGCTACTCGCTGGCTCGTCAGGTCCTCCTCACCGTCGGGGGGCTCGGCCTGGACCTGCACGTCGACGAGCTTGGCCGAACCTTGGGCGAGGAGCTGCTGGAGCCGACCCGGATCTATGCGCTCGACTGCCTCGGACTCGCGCGCGCTTCCGACCTCGACGTCCACGCCTTCAGCCACGTGACAGGCGGTGGACTGGCCGCCAACCTCGCACGGGTGCTCCCGAGGCACCTGCACGCCGATGTCGATCGGTCGAGCTGGTCACCGCAGCCGATCTTTGGACTGGTCGGTCGCCTCGGTGGGGTCGATGCCGGCGAACTGGAACGCACCTTCAACCAGGGCATCGGCATGGTGGCGTTCGTGCCCGGTCCCGAGGCCGAGAAGGTGACCGAGTGGCTGCGCGCACGTGGCGTACCGGCGTGGGTTGCAGGTGCGGTGCGGTCCAGACGTGACGGTGAGACGGGCGATGCACCGGCGAAGGGCGGCGGCGGGGGTTCGGTATCGCTGGTCGGCCAGCACCCTTCGGCTTAGCCAGCGAGCCGTCGTCGGTTGGCAACCAGTGGGTGGGTTCTCGCCCAAAGACCGACCCGTGCGTCGCCACTCGCCTGAGGGCGGCGCTCCTCGATCAGCGGTCGACGCGCGACCGCTAGTGGCCGGAGGCGTACCGATCTGAGTCGTCGCCCTCGTCCTCGTCATCAGCGGCCGAGGCCTCGGCGATGTCGGCGTACTTTGCGAGGAGCTCGGGGTCGACCTCGTCGTCCTCGTGGATCAAGTCGGCGCGCAGCCGATTGAGGTCCATGTCGCCGCTGCTGTACTTCAGCTCGCGGGCAACCTTGGTCTGCTTGGCCTTCGCTCGACCGCGTCCCATGGTTCGACCCCCTAGCTCGGGGCCGCTGCCCCTTTTTGGTCTCTTGTGCACCGGCCGGAGGGCCGCTCCGCCGTGCTCTGACCTTTAGCGTACCTAATGCGGGGCAGGTCGCGCAGCGGCGAGGCCGGGGAAGAGCCGATCGGTCCACGGACCAGCCTGGATCCGTTCCTCGGCGAGGGTGTCCGCCGCCTCGACTGGCGTGATCTGCTGCTCTCGAGCTCGCTGCAGGACGCTGCGCGCGGTGGCGCCGATCGCAGTCGCCCTGGCTTCGGCGCGGGCGTCGTCGTAGCCGTGCAGCTCGTCGGCCACCTGGATCACGCCGCCCGCGTTGACGAGGTAGTCGGGCATGTACAGGATTCCCCGCTTGGCGAGGAGGTCGGCGAGCGCGTGATCGGCCAGCTGGTTGTTCGCTGCACCGCAGATGATCTTGGCCTTCAGGCTGGCAGCAACTCTTTCGTCCACCGCCCCGCCGAGAGCGTTAGGGCTGAACACGTCGAGCGTCATGGTGAGCAAAGCCTCAAGTGAGTCGGCCACCTCGAGGTCCGGGTGCTGGCGGCGGACGTCATCCGCTGCTGCGGGCATGGGGTCGAAGGCGCAGACCTTGGCATCAGCGTCGAGCAGGTGTGCGGCCAGGCGGCGGCCCACCTTCCCCAAACCGGTGACTCCCACCGTGCGCCCGGCCAGCGAAGGCTCGCCCCAGACGTCCTCGGCTGCCGCCAGCATCCCCTGGAAGACCCCCCACGCGGTGAGCCGCCCGGAGTCGCCGCCCCCTCCGCGCTCGGGAGACTTGCCGGTGACCCACCTCGATTCCTCGGACATCGTGTCGAGATCGGCCACGGTCGTGCCGACGTCCCCCGCGGTGACGTAGCGACCCCCGAGTGAGTCAATCAGGCGGCCGTAGGCCAGCAGGAGGTCACGCGACCTCGTCGCGCTGGGGTCCCCGATGATCACGGCCTTGCCCCCACCGTGGTCGAGTCCGGCCAGAGCGTTCTTGTAGCTCATCGCCCTGGACAGCGCGAGCACGTCGGCCAGAGCCTGGCCGTCAGAGGCGTACGCGCGAAATCGGGTCCCTCCGAGCGCTGCTCCACGAGCCGTCGAGTGGATGGCCACGATGGCTCGCAAGCCGGTGGCTCGGTCGTGGTGGACGATGATCTCCTCGTGACCGCCGGGCGCCACGGCATTGATCGCCGGGGCCGAGCCGTCACCGATCTGAATGGTCACCTCCCCACCTTTCCACGCCGGTTCGCGACTGTCGCGCGAGTTGGGCAGGGTTGACGTGAGATGGCTCTTCTAGGCTATTTCGGACAGAAGGGACAGCCCGGCACCATGATGGTCGTCCCGGTCGGGTTCGCCGACCCTGAGAGCGAGGCCAGTTCGATGAGCACGCGCATCCCCGATGCGGAACCGTTGCTGACCCCCTCAGAGGTCGCCGCCATGTTCCGCGTGGACCCCAAGACCGTCACCCGTTGGGCCAAGGCCGGCAAGCTGACGTCGATCCGTACCCTCGGCGGACATCGGCGCTATCGGGAAGTGGAAGTGCGGGCGCTGCTGGCAGGCGACTCCACGCCACCTGAGCCGCCTAAGGCTGGAGCCGATCGACTTGACCGGGCAGGTGGCTCAGCCGAGTAGCAGTTCGTCGTTCTCGGCAGCGGCGCTCACCGGTATCGGAGCATCGATCCCGGCCACCAACGCGTCGATGGCGTCGTCGGTGCGGGCTGGTCCGTGGTGGAACAGCACGAGCCGTCCGACCTTGCTCGCGACCGCGAATTCCAGGACCTCAGGCACCGTCGAGTGTCCGTACGCCTGCGCCATCGCGCTTTCTGACTCGAGGAACTGCGCGTTGTGGATGAGGACATCCACTCCCTGGACCAAGGCCTGGGCCTCCGCGGACACACCCGACGAGAGCCGGTGGTCCGGGATGTAGGCCACGGAGCGTTCGCCCTCGTCCACGCGGTAGCCGTAGGTTCGACCGCCCTTGTGATGCACGTCGAACGGGGTGACCACGAGGCCACCGATCTCGAGGGCCAACGGTTCGATGGCGTGGAATCCCCACCGCCCGGCGAGCCCCTCAGGAGTGATCGGGAAGCTCGGGGGTGACATCGAACGGGCCAGCAGGTCGCGCGCGCTCATGCCGTCCTGTGCGGGGATGTAGACGTCGACATCGGAATCAGTGCGGTCACCACCAGGGAAGAAGGGGAGGCCCTGCACGTGGTCCCAGTGCAGGTGGCTGAGCAGGATGGTGCCTCGGAACGCCTGACCGTTCAGCCTCACCGTCAGATTGCGCAGTCCGGTGCCAGCGTCGAGGACAACCAACGGTGACTCTGCGCCGGTCGGCACGACCCCGATGCACGAGGTGTGGCCGCCGTAGCGGACGAAGTCCGGCCCTGGCGCGGCCGTCGAGCCGCGCACCCCAAGAAAGATCAGCCGCATGCTGGCCAGGCTAGGGCCTTGGTCAGATGCTGGGGGAGTATGCGGTGTTCGTGGTCGGCGAGTTCTCGCTGGAGCTGCCAGGCTCTCCGGAGCTCGGCGGGAGGTCGGACGGTCCAGGCATGCCGTGGTCGCCGCCGTGGTCGCCCCACTGCGGGCGGACTCCGTTCACCCGATCGGTCATCCGAGCCGTGAGGTCCTTGGTGAACATGTCTGCCTGCTCTTGGGTGAGGCGCCCGTCGGCCACGGCTTGGTCGATGTTCTTGGTGACACTGTCGACCAGAGCGGATACCAGAGTGTCGACCGGCACGCCTTGATCCTGGGCGACGTCCGCCAGGGACTTGCCGTCCATCAGCGCCGTACGCAATTCCGCGTCGGTCATCCCCAGCGTCTTGGCGGCCACGTCGAGGCCACGCATCATCGCGAGCCCGCGCATCGGCCCGCCGGGCTCACCCCGGTGCCAGTCGCGCTGGGGGAGCGCGTCGTCGAGGGTCGCGGCGACCTTGTCGGCTTGGTCCTGGGTGAGGGTCCCGTCGCTCACCAGCCCGCTGAGCGCGTCCTTGATCTTCCCGAGGCGACTGGTGATCGGGTTGTCGGCGGAAGCGGCCGAAGCCGGCGTGATCGCCACAGCTCCGGCACCGGCGATCAGCGCACCGGACAGAACGAGGGCGGCTGCGCGCTTGCTCATGGGGCGCTCCTTGCGTCGGCTATGGACTCGTCGAGGATGTTGACGGGCACCAGCCTGCGGATCAGACCTGAGCAGGATCTGTCATCAACCTGTGAACGACCTGTGTACGCGGGCCGGCCCTACGATGCGCTCCATGAATGCTGCGCCACATGAGCTGGCTCATGGCACCCACGACCATGCCGACGATCCGCGAAACGCCGACGTCTTGGTCCTCGTCAACGGCGAGTTGGTGCCACGAGTCCAGGCAACCGTCAGCGTCTTCGACTCCGGTTTCGTGCTGGGAGACGGCATCTGGGAGGGCATCCGGGTCGGCGCCGGGCAGCCGGCCTTCCTGGATCTGCACCTGGATCGCCTCTGGGAAGGTGCTGCCGCGATCGCGCTGGACCTCGGTCGTAGTCGTGAACAGCTCACGGAGGATCTCTATCGGCTCCTGGAAGCCAACGAGATGTCCGACGGGGTGCACATCAGGCTCATGGTCACGCGTGGCCCGAAGTCCACGCCCTACCAGGACCCGCGGTTCTCGGCCGGCCCCGCAACCATCGTGATGATCGCGGAGCACAAGCGGCCGTTGCCATCGACGGTCACGGACGGAATCTCCTTGTTCACGGTGCACGTGCGCCGCGGTCAGCCCGACGTCCTCGACCCCAAGCTCAACAGTCACAGCAAGCTCAACGACATCACCGCCTGCATCCAGGCCTATACCGCCGGCGCAGACGAGGCCCTGATGCTCGATCCGCACGGCTTCGTCGCCACCTGCAACTCGACGCACTTCTTCGTCGTACGTCGCGGCGAGGTCTGGACCTCCAGCGGTGACTACTGCCTCGGCGGCATCACCAGAGGCAACGTCATTGAGATCTGTCGCGCCGCCGGAATACCGGTGTACGAGAAGAATTTCAGCCTCACCGAGGTCTACAGCGCCGACGAGGCTTTCGTGACTGGAACGTTCGCCGGGCTCGTGCCCGTTCGCCAGGTCGATGGCCGAGTCATCGGCGGTGGGTCGCGGGGACCGATGGTCAAACGACTTCAAGACTTGTACGCCGCGCTGGTGGCAGACGATGTCGCCGGGCGGGCAGCCGTACGTGCTCCGCAAGGCCCGTGACGGTGCGCATCGCGGTCTGGTCCGGGCCGCGCAATCTCTCGACCGCCTTGATGCGCTCGTGGGAGAACCGACCCGACACCGCCGTGGTGGATGAGCCGCTCTACAGCTACTACCTCACCCAGTCCGGGATAGAGCATCCCGTGCGTGAGGAAGTCATCGCAAGCCAGTCGCCAGATCTTGACGCCGTGGTGGCGGGACTGCTTGGACCGATTCCCGACGGCGCGAACGTCTACTACCAAAAGCACATGTGCCACCATCTGCTGCCGGATACGGACGTCTCGTGGATCCCCAAGCTGCGCAACGTGCTGTTGATCCGGGACCCGGCCGAGGTCGTGGCGTCCTATCAGCGCAGCCGGGCAGAGGTGGTGCCGGACGACATCGGCGTGCAACGCCAGCTGCAGCTGTTCGAGCTCCTACGGGCGGCCGGTGACGCCGCCGCCGATCGTCGACGCGGCAGACTTCCTAGGGGATCCCGAGACCTACCTGCGCTGGTTGTGTGACTGGGCGGAGATCCCCTTCGACGAGCGGATGCTGTCGTGGCGGGCCGGCCCGCGTGACAGCGATGGTGTCTGGGGACGGCACTGGTATTCCTCGGTTTGGAAGTCGACCGGTTTCGAGCGTCCTCAACCCAAAGATGTCCAACTCGATCCGGCCGGGGTCGGCGTTGTGGAGCACGTACGCCCGGCGTTCCGCGAACTCGCGCGCCACCGGCTGCGGCTCTGACGGGCACCGAGGAGCGCTGACACCGCCTCTCAGTCTCTTCGAGCCCGCTGCTTCAGGTCTAGGGTCGAAGGACCTCGCCGGCGGCGACGTACGCCCCTCGGACTGAGCTGGTCGTCGCGGAAGCCTTGAAGTACGGACCCGCGCTCCGTTCGTGGGTCGAGGGACTGAGGAGGTAGCGATGGACAGCGGCGGAAAGCCGATCCTCGTCGGATACGACGGCTCCGAACCCAGCAAGCTCGCCCTCCGGTGGGCCATGGAGGAAGCCGTTCTCTGCGCCGTGCCGGTAAGGATCCTGCACGCCCAGCTCCCCGACTTGGCCGTCAATGGCATGGGGACGCCGTACTACGACGCCGCTGATGATCCCGGGTTCGACCGTGGCAGCGAGTTGCTGGACGAGGCGTTGACCCTGGCCAAGACATGGGCCCCTGACGTGAGCGTTTCCTCGCGACTCGCCACGACTGGGGCGGCGCTGGCACTCCTGAGCGACATGGACGCAGCTTCGCTGCTGGTGGTTGGTTCGCGGGGCCACAACGCGTTTCATGCACTCTTGATCGGATCGACGTCGTTGCACGTCGCCACACACGCCGATGTGCCAGTAGTCATCATCCACGCCATGGATGATGCGGTGGCCGGCCAAGAGGCAGGCCGCGTCGTGGTGGGAGTCGACAGCGCGGGGGCCTCGGACGAAGCCCTCGGCCGCGCCTTCGCCGAGGCACAGCTGCGCGGCATCGGCCTGACGGCTGTGCGGAGTTGGTACTCCGACTATCTGGACGTTCCCTCACCGCGAGCGGGTGGCAGCTCTGTGCCGATGGACACGACTGCCATCGTTGAGGACGAGTCCGCAGACCTTGCTCGAGCGGTCGAAACCTGGGCGTCCAAGCACCCCGACGTGGACGTGCGCCAACACGTGGTCCGCGGTCGGCCAGCCGAGGTGCTCCTGGATGAGGGACGAGGAGCCGAGCTGGTCGTCGTCGGCTCGCGAGGACGTGGCGGATTCCGCACGTTGCTGCTCGGGTCGGTCGGCCACGCGGTGATTCGCCACGCGACCAGTCCGGTGATGGTGGTTCGCACGCGCCACACGGACTGAGCCTCGGACGCTGCCGGACCTGCGGCTGATCGACGGGTGACCCTAATCACCCGTCGGCCGACCTAGGTCTAGAAGGGCGTGGGGATGTGCCGAAGCGGCAGGCCAGGATCGCGGTAGCCGCCAGGTTGTTGCCGCCTGGGGAGTTCCACGTGTCGATCCTCCAGCGGCTCGTACGGCACTTGGCTGAGGAGGTGGCTGATGATGTTCAGCCGACCGCGCTTCTTGTCGTCAGTGTTCGCGATGTGCCACGGAGCCCACGCTGTGTCTGTGGCAGCGAGCATGGCGTCCCTCGCCCGCGAGTAGTCGTACCAGCGGCTGTATGACTTCAGGTCCATGGCAGTGAGCTTCCAGACCTTGCGGCCGTCCCGGATGCGGCTTTCGAGGCGTCGAGTCTGCTCGTCTGCGCTCACCTCGAGCCAATATTTGATGAGGATGATTCCGGAGTCGATCATCGCTTGCTCCACCGCGGGGACAAGGTCGAGGAATTTCTGGGTCTCCTCAGGGGCGCAGAACCCCATGACGCGCTCGACCCCGGCGCGGTTGTACCAACTACGGTCGAAGATGACGACCTCCCCGGCGGCCGGGAAGTGCGCGAGGTAGCGCTGGATGTACATCTGTGACTTCTCGCGCGGCGTCGGCGCGGGGAGCGCCACCACTCGAAAGACGCGCGGACTGACCCGCTCGGTGATCCGCTTGATCGTCCCGCCCTTGCCGGCGGTGTCGCGACCCTCGAACACCACGCAGACCTTGGCGCCGGTGGACTTGACCCACTCTTGCATCGCGACGATCTCGGCTTGCAGCGCCGCTAGCTCAGCCTCGTAGACCTTTCGACCCAACTTCTTCGCGGCATCGCCGGAGGCGGCGACGTCGTCTCGGCCAGATGTCGCCGGCTCGGTAGGTGTGTGATCATCCTCAGCCGTGACTGGCGCAGCCGAGGTCGGCTCCTTCGACCGCTCGGTCTTGGCCTTCGACTTTGACGTCTTCTTCTTGTGCTTCTTGGACATCGCTCCGCCTACGGTTGGTCGTGGGGCTGCATCGGGAGTACGGCTCCACCGGTCATGAGGCAACCGGCGTTGGTGCAGGTGCAGGTGGCCGGGCAAGCAATGCCTCTGGCAGAACGACCTCAGGGGCGCGCCGCCGCCGGATCCACTTGCCCACCTCGATCACAATCGGGAGGAGTAGCGCGAGCCCGATGGCGCTCAGCCACTCCCATCCGGTGAGCGAAACAGTCATCAGTGCCCGCTGTGGGCCGGGCAGCTCGGTCGCCAGGTAGATCATCGCGAGCGGCACCAGGCAGATCGTGAGTGCCTTGAGAACTGGCGCGGACAGTCCGCTCGTCGGATCACGACGGTTGGTGACAGCGTTGAAGACGGTCCCGAGTCCCATCACCACGAACGTCATCGTCATCGAGGCGGTCGCGACTTCCGTGCTCGGCTCGTCCGGCCCGAACGCGAGTGGCGCCATGGCGGCGAGGAACAGGACCGCGCCGTAGCCGAGCCACATGAAAATAGCGCCGCGGTTGGTGATGGGCAGTTTGGGATCGCGAGGTGGGCGGCTCATCACGTCGGGGTCTCCGGGATCGACAGCGATGACCACGACGCCTGCCGAGGTGACGAAGAACAGGAGGAACAGGACCATCGACGGCGTCAGGGCGACGCCGCTGTTGATGTTGAAGACGGTGGCGGCCACGAACAGCATCACCAGGGAGAGCAGCTGAGTCATCTGGTAGCGGATGTACGACACGACCTTGTCGTAGACACGTCGTCCGAGCTCGACGGCGTGCACGAGGGTGCCGAAGTTGTCGTCGGTGAGGATCATCCGAGCGGCCTGCTTGGTGACCTCGCTTCCGCTGCCCATGGCCACTCCGATGTCGGCCTGCTTGAGAGCGGCAGCATCGTTCACGGCGTCACCGGTCATCGCGACCACGAGCCCCGCCTCCTGCATGACTCGTGCCAAGCGCAGCTTGTCCTCCGGAGTCACTCGTCCAAACACGTGCAGCTCCGGCAGCCGCCGCTTGAGCTCGTCGTCGGAGATCGCCTGCAGCTCGGTGCCGCTGATAGCCCCCGGGCCGAGACCGAGCATCTCGCCGATGGCGCTGGCCGTCACGGCGTGGTCGCCGGTGATCATGCGTACGTCGATCCCGGCTCGCAACGCGACCTCGACGGCGCGCTTCGACTCCGCGCGCAGCGGGTCGATGATCCCCACCAGCCCGACGAACGACAGGTCGGTCGTCAGAGCCATCGCGTCGCTGGCCATTGTTGGCTGCTCGCCCTCGTCGACGAACCTGGCGGCGAACGCGAGAACTCGTAAACCTTTCTCGCCCATCCGCGCGTTGGCCGCCTCGATGTCGGAGCTGACCTGAGCCAGGGGGACCTGATCGCGCATCGGCCCGCCCGCCTGGCTGCAGCGGGCGAGCACGACGTCGGGACCGCCTTTGACGAGCTGGATGACGCGCGGCACGCCGTCGATGTCGATCTTGTGGAACGTCGCCATGAACTTGTACTCGGAATCGAACGGCACCTCCGCCAGCCGCGGATAGGCACGCCTGGTCTCCTCGGCGTCGACGCCGAGCTTGGCCGCGAGCACGACCAGGGCGGCCTCGGTGGGGTCGCCGACGATGGAACCGTCGTCGGACACGGTCGCGTCAGAGTCCAGAACCAGCCCGAGCGCCAGCCGGGTGAAGTCCGGGACCGGAGCGCCCGCGACCGACCTGATGGTGCCGGTCTTCGCGTAGCCCTCGCCTCCGACCGTGAACCACGAACCGTCGGAGTAGACGGTCGAGACCATCATCTGGTTGAGGGTCAGCGTCCCGGTCTTGTCCGAGTTGATCACGCTGGTCGCGCCGAGGGTCTCGACGTCGGTCAGGTTCTTCACGACCGCCTTGGCCTCGGCCAGCTCCTTGGCGCCCATGGAGAGAAGGCCGGACACGAAGGCGGGCAGGCCTGTAGGGATCGCCGATATTGCCATCGCGGTTCCGAGCAGCAACAGCTCGTCGACGGGCATGCCACGGGCCCAACCCACGGCCACGATGAAGGCAACGGCCGTCCAGGCGATGATGCCGAGCACCTTGGTCAGGTTGTCCAGCTCGCGCTGCAGGGGCGAACGCGTCCGCTTGACGGATGTCAGCATCGTGGCGATCTGACCCATCTGGGTCCCCATGCCGGTGGCGGTGACGACCATCGACGCCGTCCCGCGCGTCACAGACGTGTTCTGGAACAACATATTGGTGCGGTCGCCGAGCGGGACGTCTTCGCCTGGGATCGCAGCGCTGTCCTTCGCCACCGGAGCGCTCTCCCCAGTGAGGGCCGCCTCCTGCACCTCGAGCGTCGCAGATCGGATGATTCGACCATCAGCAGGAACGATGTCGCCGGCCTCGAGGGCGACCACATCGCCGGGCACGACCTCGACCGCGGGGATCAGAGATACTTGTCCTCCGCGCAGCACCCGCACCTGGGGCACTTGGAGGTTCGACAGCGCGTCGACGCTGGCCCGGGCTTTCAGCTCCTGACGCGAGCCCAGCACGATGTTGAGCAGGATCAGCAACGCCACGACGATCCCGGTTGACACCTCACCGATGACGAAGCTGACGATCGTCACCGCCACCAGCATCAGGTTCATAGGGTCGCGCAGCTGAACCACGGCGATCGCCCCGGCCGACGGCGGCTTCTCCGCGGTGATGGCATTGGGGCCAGATGCCGCTAGCCTCGCGACGGCGTCGTTGGCGGCAAGCCCCGCGCTGGCGTCAGACTCGAGTTGAGCCACGACCTCGGCAGCGTCCAGGACGTAGGGCTGAGTGTCCTTGAACTCGCTGGGGAACGTCGCTTCTGTCATTGACTTGTCAGGCATGGTGGGGACCCATCGTGGTTTTGGTGCCGGGGTTGGACCCTGCCACATCGGATCTGCTTACGGGCAGACACCGGCCGTCAACGTGCGGATCGTCCGGCCGCGCATTTCAAGCTGAGCTGACTTTTCGCTCAGCCTTACCCGCCGTCCACATCGGTCGCCTCGAGCGCCGGGTCGAGGCCTGCCAGCCACTCCCTAACGGTGAGTGGGGCTCGGATGTCGGGCACGATCGTCAGGCGCGGATCGTGCCGAGAGACGCCTACCGACAGCTCGCTGGCCACGCTCACGACGAGACCGGAGAACGGCAGCGTGAACTCCGACGGGTTGCCCCACGTCGTCGGGCACCCGCCCATGGGTTCGCCGACGACCACTGCATTGGCTTCGCGCTGCAAGCGCGCCACCAACAGGCTGCCAGCCGAGAAGGTGTTGCGTCCGGTCACGACGAACAGCGGGGCCGGGCGGTTCTTGGCACGCGCCGCGAACATGGTGACGATCGGCGCCAGGGCCGAGACTTCACCTCCGTAGTTGTGCCTGACATCGAGGACAACTCGCCTGACACTGGGGCGCCTCAGCGCAGACCGGAGATCGGCAAGCTGCGTCGCCGGCAGCGGATCGACCCGGTTGTACTGCACATACAAGGTGTGCCTGTGTCGCGGGTCTTTGAGCATCTCCCACCACAAGGCGTCGCCAATCCGGGAGAGATAGCGAACCTTCGGGTCGATCGGCAGATGCAGGCCGTACGCCCCCGCCCAGCTGTTGTAGTCGGACATGGGAATCGGGTCGGTGAGGAGCGTGCGCCTGTCACCAGACGACTTTGCGCGGGGGGTCTTGGCCGGACTAACCCGCAGCGAGATCGGGCCGTCGTCGGCGAGACCGAGCCCGCGCAGGACCTGCGGGATCAGCACCAGACGAGGAGATACCAGCCGGATCGTCTGGGCGTTGTCGTGGGGAACGAGCGATGCGATGGCGGCTAGCACGGCAGACGTCGGGTGCCCGTCGATCGCGTCTATCCGCGAGCCGATGAGTGAGCGGTATGGCGCAAGCGCGTCAACGACCACCAGATCTGGGCCGAAGAGCCACAGACGAAGTGGCAGGCTGTCGACCGGATACGTGCCGGCGCCCCAGACAAACGCACCGGTGTGACCCTCGCAGCCGGCCGCACTGACGAGCGCGACGACCCGAAGCACGCCGACCATCAGCTCGTCGTCGCTGGCTTGCGGCACATGGGCCGACAGCTCATCGACCGCTGCCTGGAGGTCAGAGCGCGAGGTCCCATGGAACAGGTGCGGGTGGATCGCTTCCATCCCGGGGATGATCTGCTCGAGGTCGGCCCGCCACGAGGCATCCCGGTCCGCGGATGGACCGACCGACCCTGGGTCGGACGAGACCGGCGGGGGGTCGCTCGGATGGGTGGCTCCGAGGGAGCTGGCGCCGGGGGATGTGCAGCCGGCAATTGCGATTCCAAGGGTGATCAGCAGCGCCATGACCACGCAGGGCCGGGTTGGACGCATAAAGAGATACTACGGGTCCGTAGTATTTTGGCAAGCGGCCAAGCTCCGGCGTACGGCCGCGGGTTTAGGTGCCGTGGCGGAGGGTGTGGGCGTACTTCTTCCATGGCCGGTCGATGAGCAGTGGGTAGAGAAGACGCACCGGCGCGGGCAGATGTGCCTTCATGAGGGCCTGCTCTGATGCATTGAGAGGTTCCATGACCAGCCCGAAGGCGATAGGCATCTTCGGGCGCGGTATGTCTGCGGTTGCTGTCTTGCCGACCGCGTCCCACTCGGTCTGGGTCAGGTGGTTCGCCGCGAGTGGGACGACCTTCTGCTCCTCGTCGTCCAGGTGCGGCTGGAGCACCTCGTTGAGCTGGTCGAGACTGATCGCAAGCCCCTCGGCCGTGTCAGGGCTAGGGCTCCTTCGCCACTCCTGACCCGCAGCGGTCACTGCGTCGATGGTGCCGGTCACGGTGGCGTGCTGCGCCTCGACGGTCTTGATCATCTCGGCCTGTTCGGGCACTCGTTCGGCCAGCAGCGGGTAGAGGAGTTCGTCCTCCACAGCGTGGTGGTGGTGCAGCACTCCGATGGCGAAGTCGATGTGATCGGCGAGGAAGGTCACCCGCTCCGGCGACGGCGTCGGTTGCGCGCGTACCAGCTCGCCGCTTTCGGTGAACGTGCGTCGAAAAGTCTTGTGCACGATGGCCATGTCCCGCACGTCGATGGGGTGCCCAGACGGCATGACGTCCTCCTCAGCATTGCGACGGAAACCGACTGAGGAGAGTGTGGCGTGCGCCGACGGGTGCGGTTGCTCTTTTGAGGATCCGGTGGCCCCACATGGGGCACAGGGTGGCTGAAGACGCTCCCGACGGCGCACGTGGGGACACTAGGATGCGCTGAGGGCGGCCGCCCCGCTGTCCCCGGCGCCCCCGGGAGTTGACGTCTATGCGCAAGCCTTCGCTCGCCAGCCGTGCGTTCGTGGCGGGCTTCGATCGGGTCAACCGCAGGGTTGTTTGGCACCGGCTCCCCTGGCTTGTTGGCATGTTCAACCTGATGGCCCTCCGAATCACGCTGCGCGAGCAGAACCTCGCGGACACCCGTTCGCCTGGTGACGAAACCCGCCGCCCCGGCGTGACGATGGCGAACTGCCCCTACCTCGACGGCAGGTTCCGAAGCCCGGACGGGTCCTACAACGACCTGTCGGACCCTGACATGGGGATGGCCGGAACGCGCTTCGGTCGCAATGTGCCCTTGGACAAGGCGTTTCCCGAGCCGATGCCCGGACTCATGCAGCCCAACCCCAGGGAGATCAGCCGCCGGTTGATGCGTCGCGAGGAGTTCGTCCCGGCCACGTCGCTGAACCTCCTTGCCGCGGCCTGGATCCAGTTCCAGACGCACGACTGGTTCGCGCATCCCCGGCAGAACGAGACCCACTTTGAGCTGCCGCTGGCGGAGGGTGACGACTGGTTCGAGAGCCCGATGCGGATTCCGCACACCAAGCCGGATCACACACGCAGCGCGATCGACAAGGACCTGCCTCCGACGTACATCAACAGCGAGTCGCACTGGTGGGACGCCTCGGGCATCTACGGCAGCTCCACGGAGAAGCGGCAGCGGATCCGCACGTTCGAGGACGGCAAGCTCGTCGTGAACAACGGCCACCTTCCCCTCGACACGGCCACCGGGACGGCGATTACCGGGTTCGCCGAGAACTGGTGGGTTGGCCTGGGCCTGCTGCACACGTTGTTCACCCTTGAGCACAACGCGATCTGCGACCGGTTGAAGGCCGAGCACCCCGAACTCACCGACGACGAGCTCTTCGGCACCGCTCAGCTCGTCAACTCCGCGCTCCTCGCCAAGATCCACACGGTCGAGTGGACCCCGGCGATCGTGGCCCACCCTGCGCTGAAGGTCGGGATGCGCGTCAACTGGTGGGGCCTGGCCGGCGAACGGCTCAATCGCATGTGGGGCCGGCTGAGCTCGAACGAGGAGATCAGCGGGATCCCGGGCTCGCCCTTCGACCACCACGGCTCGCCGTACCAGCTGACCGAGGAGTTCGTCTCGGTCTACCGGCTACACCCGCTGCTCCCGGACGACCTCGAGGTCCACTCGCTCGCTGACAACGCGTTGCTCGACGTGATGCCGTTCCCCGAGATCGTCCTGCTCAACGCCGAGAAGGTTCTGAACAGCGGTGTCAGGGCCTCGGACCTCTGGTATTCCTTCGGCATCCAGCACCCAGGAGCCGTGTGCCTGCACAACTTCCCGCGCTGGCTGCAGGACCTGACGCTCCCTGACGGCGTGCGGCTGGACCTGGGCGCTGTCGACATCATGCGCGACCGGGAGCGCGGGGTGCCGCGCTACAACGAGTTCCGCAGGCAGCTCCACCTCAAGCCGGCGGCAACGTTCGCGGAGCTGACCGACAACCCGGTCTGGGCCAAGGAGCTGGAGGAGGAGTACGGCGACGTCGAGCGCGTCGACCTGCAGATCGGCATGCACGCCGAGACGCCGCCGAAGGGGTTCGGGTTCAGCGACACGGCCTTCCGGGTATTCATCCTGATGGCCTCGCGCCGTCTCAAGAGCGACCGATTCCTCACGGACTGCTACACGCCGGAGTACTACACCCAGACCGGGCTGGACTGGGTGGCAGACAACGACATGCGGACGGTCCTCGTGCGCCACTATCCGGACCTGGCCCCGGCCCTCGAGGGCGTGGAGAACGCCTTCGCGCCCTGGAAGAAGAGCATGGCCCGCAAGGGCACGGTGCCCACCCAAGCGAGTGCCGCGGGAGCCGCGGCGACGACCCCAACCGGTTGAAACCTCACACCCAAGGACTCACATGTCCGAGACACACGAGGATGTACAGGCGCGCAAGGATCTGATCTACACCTACTGGGACGCGCTCATGTCCGGAGACCTCGAGACCTTCCGTGGCCTCCTGGCGCCGGACGCCGTCATCCACTACCCCGGTCAGAACTACTTGTCCGGCGACTACACAACCACCGACGCGATCGTCGACCTATACAGGCAGCTGACGGAGTTCGTCCAGCAGGGCGTCTTCGTGGGCAGCGTCCTTGACGTGATGGTTGGCGAGGTCTACACCGCGGTCGTGATCAAGTACGACTTAAAGCTTCCCGTGAAGACCTTGGCCGGGCGCGCTGTGGGACTGTTCATCCTCGAGGACGGCAAAATCAAGGAGTACTGGCTTCACGAGTGGAACCAAGTGATGATCAACCGCGTGTTCCGGGCGTCACACCTCGTCAAGCCGATCGTGGATCATCTGCCGAAGGGAACACACGGGTGAGCGACCAGAAGTCCCTACCCCCGGGGAAGCTCGGCCTGCCCTGGGTGGGCGAGACCCTGGGCATCGCCCGTAACAACCACGCTTTCTACACCGACCGATTCGCGAAGTACGGCCCTATCTTCAAGACGCGGCTGTTCGGCATCGACTTCGTCGTTGTGTCTGGAGCCGAGGCCTTCAACCAGTTCGCGACGTCCCCAGTCATCGAGCGCGGCGGCACGGACCCGATCTCCGTGGAGCAGATCTTCCTCAAATCCCTCGCTCTCGAAGACGGCGAAGAACACCACTCGCGCAAGGACGTCATGCTGCACGGCATCCGTACACGGGAAGCCATGGAGGCCTATCTCGAGCGGATGCAGCGCATCATGGACGTCACCATCAGCACCTGGGCGGTGGACGGCTCCGCCACGGTCCGACCGGACCTCCAGCTCTTGGCGGCCCGGCTGACCGGCGCGATGTACACCGGGGATGAGTCGGAGGCGCACGTCCAGGAGCTCCACGACATCCTGGCGGCGATGCGGGAAGCGTTCCAGACGCTGCCGGTGCCGATCCCGGGAACCCCGTATGGCAAGGCGATCAAGGGCCGTGACCGGCTGGTGGAGCTGATCGACGAGGCGATCGCGCGGCACCAGGACGGCCAGTACGACGACATCACCTCGCGCATGCTCGCTGCGGCCGGCGAGCACGACGTGCCGGTGGACAAGCTGCGCGGCGATCTTCTGCACATGATGTTCGCCAGCCAGGGCGGCTACTTCGTACCGCTCACACTCATGACGATGGCGCTGGCTCAGCACCCCGACCAGATGGAGCGGGCGCGCGCCGAGGTCATGGCGGTGGCTCCCGAGGGGCAGCTGACGATGGGGCAGCTGGACCAGCTGGTCTACCTCGGGCAGCTGTCGAAGGAGCTGCGCCGCTACTTCGCGATGAACTCCGCGACGTTCTTCGGCCGGGCCTTGGAGGAGATGGAGGTCGGTGGCTACCGCATCCCGAAGGGCTGGGGGGCGATCGCGGCCATCCACATCACAATGCGAAGCTCTCAGGTCTTTGACGACCCGGAGCGTTTCGACCCTGATCGCTTCACGCCCGAGGCTGAGGCTGCACTCGCGCCCGGCAGCTATGTGCCGCACGGCGGTGGTGCGCGAGCCCATCACCGTTGCCCGGGCGAGGACATCGTCACCATCGCCGTGAAGATGTACCTCGTGCTGCTCCTGCGCAGGATGAGCTGGCAGCTGCCGCCGCAAGACCTGACGCTGACCAACGAGCTGTTCCCGCTGCCGACCGAAGGCTTGAGGGTCCACTTCACCCCGGTTACGGCCCCGGTCTGACCGCCGAGCCGCCACGGGCCGAACTGTTAGGCTGCGCACGTGTTCCGGCCGCTGGAGCTGACCCGCCTGATGACCATCGGCTCACGCCTCCCCATCACCACCACCCCAGCCTCGGTCGGCCTCGACTTCGAGGACGTGGAGTTCACCGCAACGGATGGGCTGGACATCAAGGGCTGGTTCATCCCCGCCGAGTCTGCCGGTGAGGCCACGCCAGCACCGACCGTCGTCTTCGTACACGGTTGGCTGTGGAACCGCGTTGGAAACGTCGCTGGACGGGTCCCGTTCACCGACCGCGACGTGGACTTCCTGCCGTCAGTGATGGCGCTGCACGACTCCGGGTTCAGCGTGCTGCTTTTCGATCTCTGCAACCACGGCGAGAGCGGCTCGCGGCCCCCGATCACGTTCGGCGCCTGGGAGACGCGTGACTTCCTCGGCGCCATGGCATACCTGCGCACCCGGTCAGACGTCGACCCTGCTCGCATAGGAGCGGTCGGGCTGTCGATGGGTGGGAACACCGTCCTTCTCGGCGCGCCGTACTCCCAACCCATCAAAGCCTTGCTCGTCATCCAGCCGACTCGCGCCGGGCAGTTCACCGCGAAGTTCGCCAGCGACCAGATGGGTCGGCTCGGCGCCACCATGGTGCGTCCGGTCGACTGGCTCTACGTGGGAGCCCATGCCCCGCGACCCAGCCAGCAGGATCCTTCGGTGGGGGCGGCGCTATTGACGAAGACGGTGGTGCGCTACGTGCAGGGGACCGGCGATCCCTGGGGAGGGCTCCCCACCGTCCAAGCGATCGCGGCCGCCACCCCTCACGCTCTGCCGCTCGTGGAGTACCCCTCGACCGGACGCTACGAGGGCTACCGCTACGTCACCGAGCAAGCTCCAGACGTCGCAGCCTTCTTCGAGGAATACCTCTGACGTCGTAGCGGCGCCGCGGCGGGCCCTAGGAGTGCCAGAGATCGTCGTGAGCAGCCTGCCGGGTGTACTGCCGGGGGTCGAAGAACCGGTCGTAGTACTCCATCTCCAGGTGGGAGAACTGCAACCACATCCCCGGTGTGTGGAAGGCGTCGACGTGGGCCGGAAACCGCCCGTACGTGTCGAAGAGGTAGTTGCAGGCGTCCTTGACGTACTGCACCTGACGAGGGCCGAAATGGGTGCCCTTGTCCACGTAGGCTCGCGCATCGTCCTTGTTGCGGTACGGGCTGGAGAAGACGGCCTCGTTTCCGTACGCCGTCCCATCCTTGCCGTACTTCATCGCGATGACCCGGTCGACGGCTTCGTCCATCGACTTCACATAGGGCGGGCAGAGAGCCTCCAGCACCCCGTCGATCCCCACGGGGTTCGGCTGCGATGCGGGTACGGGTGCCCACGGCGAGAGCGCCTTGGGCTCCTCCAGTCGAAAACCCAAGCCGTGCCAGTCCTTCGCAGGGTCCTTCTGCCAAATGTATGGCGGAAATACTGACCCGTGGATCCAGCCGCCCAACCCCATCGCCTGCCCGAGCAGCATGAGGTTCTGGAAGTAGAAGAACGACTCGTAGTCGGTGCGCAAGGTGCCAGCCATGCCGAGGGGCGCGACGTTGTCCTTGCTCACAAAGCCGTTACGCACATACTTCAGGCCCCCGACTGGTTGGTAAGGGATCTTCTCGGTCAGGCGTAGGGAACCTCCGATCTTCGCCAACCACTCAACAGCGCCCTTGGGGTGGAATGTGCGCCAGTCGTCCATCAGCATGGATCGCTTGCCATCGGGCTCGGTCGCGAGGATCAGCAATGCGTTGATGTACTGCCGCGTGCAGTCGACGACTGGGAAGAACAGCGTGGTGCCAGGGGCGTTCGAGGCTTGCGCGTTCCAGCCCAGGTAGTAAGGCCACTCGCGAGGGAAGCTAAGCCGCTTGTCGGCTACGCGGACCTTGCTCGCCTCAGCAGCGGAGAGCCAGTCCGCGTCGGTCCA
This sequence comes from uncultured Actinomycetota bacterium, assembly GCA_963819985.1. Taxonomy (GTDB): domain Bacteria; phylum Actinomycetota; class Actinomycetes; order DATJPE01; family DATJPE01; genus JANPBY01. The sequence continues at coordinate 902,918 of CAWFYH010000005.1, forward strand.
CTGTGACCATTTCGGCGGGAGTGAGGTGAGCAGCTCGAGAGCTTCGGTACCGGTGGGGTGTCGCAGCAGGAAGATCCCGTCGTCGTTGATCATGAAGAAGTGGGTCGCTTGCGCGTTGTCAGCGCTGCTCCCGGTGCGCGCCATGATGTGCAGAAACGGCGTACCGAGCTCGTCCTTGCCGTTCGCCTTCACGAGCGGCCCATCATGAGCGGTGATCCCGGTGATCCCCGTGATGCAGGTGATGAGGATCGCCTCTTCCAGTGCGGTCAGTGGCGCCGGCTCGTTCTGGCTCTCGTGACTCAGCGGCCCGGCGTTGACGGATTGGCCCCGCGGGATGCGACGCGTGCGACGTTCGATCAATGCCGACATCAGGGGGTAGTCGAACAGGTCCTGCAGGGGGCGATGCGTGGCTGTGCTGTTTGCCTGGCCGGTCGCGGCCTCAGCATCGGGGTTCGTCACGGGAGCATCCCAGGGGTTGGTCGAGCGGGTTCGGTCAGTTGTGTCTGTCCAGCTCGGCTGTCACCACGGGGTAGACGTCCCTCGCGGCATTCTTGCCGATGAAGCAGTCCATGTGCGCGTAGTCCTTGATGACGTGGCGCGTGTAGTACTCCGAGCCGTTGGCCTCACGCAAGTAGTCGAACGTAAGCTGGCTGCCCTCAGGGGTGAACAGCCGGTTGTTCGCCCCGTGCAGGAAAGCGATCGGCAGCCTGAACCGGTCGGTCGCCGGCAGATAGACATCGTCACCGTCCGCGCTGACGATGTGGCCTTCGCGGAGGGCGAGGGAGATCTGCTGGAACGTCGTGATGTTGGCGACACCGAAAGCCTCGTGGAGGTGCTCGTGGGTCGCCTCGTTGAGCTGGTCGTGGTCGTAGACCTCGCCATACATGAACATCACTCGGCGGCAGAACGGATTTCCGCACTGTTCCTCCCCGGCCGGGTAGACGCGCAGCGCCGTGTCGTACAGCCGGTCCGCCCACGAAGGGTCGTTCTTGATGTCGGTGGTCAGGGTGTCCACGCCCAGCGCCTTCAGGGCGTCCGCGGCGTAGAGGCCGGAGCGGATCTGGTTGACCGCACCGGCGCGTGGGTGCAGCGTGACCTGTGACGCGACGACCGAGCGAACGCCCTCGAGCCCGTTGGCGATCGACATCAGCATCGTGAGCGACCCGATGCAGTGGGCCATGATCTGCAGGGACTCGGCGCCGGTTGCCGTCAGGACTTGCGCGACTGCCGCGGGATAGTCATGGCGCGCGATGTCGTCGAGGGTGAACTGCGTCGAACCAGAAGGCAGGTCAGGGCTGGCGCGGTAGTCGAGCACCCAGACGTCGTACCCGTGCTCGAAAAGGTACTCCGGGTAGTTGGTCTCCGTGGTGTCGATCGTGTACGCGTAGGCCGACGTACCGAACCCAGGACTCAGGATCACCGGGCCTTTCGCGCCTCCGCGGAAACGGGTGAGCTTGAGCTCGACATCGTCGTCGGTGCGGAACCGGTGGATCTCAGGAGCTCCGCAGCGAAGATCGCGATGCTCTCGTGGTGGAGCGTCGGGATTGAACGAACTGGGGCGCGCAAAGACACCGCCGTAGATTTCGTTGAGTGAACCGGAAAAGAGCCGTCCGAACCGGGCGAGGGTCTTGAGCTCTTCGAGCTTGCCGTCGGCGCCCACAGCCTTCATGGTGCGCAGCTGCTTGCGAAAGTCGCTCGGGCGGATCGTGACGATCCCCTTGGCGACAACCGGTCCTGCGGCGCCGACACCGTCGCGGACGGTGACGAACAGCGTCGTGGTGTCGCTCCAGAGGTCCAGCCCCTTGTCGTCGTGAATCTCCTTGACGCCGTCCAGCTGGTAGCGGTGGCCGTCCTCAGCGACCAGCGGCATCGTGTAGAGCATCTGGCGCGTGCTGGCTCTGTCCCTGTCGCGCACCAGCAAGTTGAAGCGGCCATCGGTCACGGTGAGGGCAGTGGGGGACAGCGCCGGCGCCGTCACGAACCCGGATAACCCGGCTTCGTGGGAAGGGTCGCGGACGAGTCGGTCGATGGACGGAGCCGTGACCGTGACCGTGAAGTCGAGGGGCGACTCGTCCTTCTGACCCTGGTCGAAGCCCTGGTGGAAGTCGTCAGTCGCGGTGGTCGAGACGAAACCCCGCATCGTCTCGGTGAATTCGACGCCAGGTCCGTCGCCCGGAGGCGGCCCGCCAGGGCCTACCACGTGGACGTCACCGCCCACGTCGGTCATGGTCACCTGCCGTTCTCGAGGTGGTGCGGGCCCCCCTCGCGCAGGATAACCACGTTTGTAGCCCAGCGGAACCGTGCCGGTCGCCGGGCGGCGGGACCGCGGAGGCCGGAGGCTGCCCCGTGGAGTTGTCGCTGGGGCTGCGCAGCCATGGTTCGAACGGGCGGCTTCCGGTAGCGTCCGGCTGGGGAAACTTCGAGCGGAGTCCAACGCCTATGGCCGAGCGCCAGTCCGTCGAGCACACCGACGTCGTGGTGGTGGGTTCAGGCTTCGGCGGGTCGGTGGCCGCCTACCGGTTGGCCGAGGCAGGTCGTTCCGTCGTCGTCCTCGAGCGCGGACGTGCTTACCCCCCGGGCAGCTTCCCGCGCACGCCTTCGGGGGTCGCCAAGAATTTTTGGGAGCCGGCGGCTGGCCGCCACGGTCTGTTCGACATCTGGAGTTTCGAAGGCATAGACGGCGTTGTCTCGAGCGGCCTCGGCGGTGGGTCCCTCATCTATGCGAACGTGCTGCTGCGCAAGGACGAGAAGTGGTTCGTGCACGAGGAGCCCTTGCCCGGCGGTGGCTACGAGCACTGGCCCGTCTCCAGGGCTGACCTCGAACCGCACTACGACACCGTGGAAAAGATGATCGGCACGTCGCCGTACCCTTACCCCGACACCCCGAAAACCGCCGCAGTTCGCGAGGCGGCCCTGGCGGCCGGCTTGGACGTGATGCTTCCCCCGCTAGCGGTCAGCTTCTCGCGCCGTCCCGGTGAGGAGCCCGTAAGGCTGGGCGAGATCCCGACGCCTGCCTACGGCAACGTCCACGGGATGCCTCGTGTCACCTGCCGCGGGTGCGGTGAGTGCGACCTCGGCTGCAACGACGGGGCCAAGAACACGTTGGACCACACCTATCTGTCTGCGGCCAAGCACCACGGTGCCGATCTGCGCATACGACACGAGGTCAAGGGCTTCCGTCCTGCGGACCGAGGTGGCTACGAGGTCACCTACGTGGCGCACACTGCCGAGGACGGCGAACCGGCAGTCGACCTCCCTGTCCTGACGATCCACTGCGACCGGCTGATTCTGGCCGCGGGGACTTTCGGGACCGGCTATCTGCTCCTGCGGAACAGGACGGCACTCCCCGGCCTCAGTCCGACGCTCGGCTCGAGGTTCACGGGCAACGGCGACCTCCTGGGCTTCATCCTCAATGCGACGAAGGACGGAACCGCTCGTGAGCTGGCGGCCAATCAAGGCCCGGTCATCACCAGCGCCATTCGCGTCGCCGACGGCGCGGATGGCGAAGGGGCCGCTGGCCGTGGTCATTACGTGGAGGACGCCGGGTATCCCGCCTTCGGGGCGTGGCTGGCCGAGACCGCCATGGGTCTTGGCACGCTGACGCGAGCGGCCCGTTTCGCCGTCGGCCGGGCGATGGACGACCTCCGCGACAGTGGGGACTCGAGCATCGGTGGCGATCTGTCCGAGCTGCTGGGGGACGGCCAGCTGACGAGCACGTCGCTGCCGTTGCTGGGCATGGGTCGAGATGTCCCGGACGGTGTTCTGCACCTCCTGGACGGCCGGCTGGCCGTGGACTGGACGACCGAGACCTCCATGGCGTACTTCGACGGCGTCCGGGGCACTATGCGCGCGATTGCCTCGCAGCTCGGTGGCTCTTTCTTCGACAACCCCCTGTGGTGGGCGAACCGGGTCATCACGGTCCATCCGTTGGGCGGCGCGCCGATGTCGCGCAACGCGACCGAAGGGGTGTGCGACGAGTACGGCGAGGTCTTCGGCCACCCAGGGCTCTACGTCGTGGACGGGGCGCTGCTACCCGGACCTGTCGGCGCCAACCCGTCCCTCACCATCGCGGCGGTCGCCGACCGTTGCTCCACGCGCCTGCTCGAGGAAGGGACAAGCATGCCTGCGGCAGGAACCAGAGTGGCAGCCGGACCGACATCGACTCCGGAGCCGGCGGCCGTGCCGGACGGCGCGAGCGGCCTGCGGTTCACCGAGCGGATGAAGGGATTCGCCGCTCTCGGTGTTGTGGACCCGAGGGACGGGTTCGAACGAGGCAAGGGCGAGAAGGACCGCCTCATGTTCGAACTCACGATCCGGGTGGACGACGTCGACGCTTTCGTGCGTGTGCCCAGTCATGACGGGACGGCCACCGGCTACGTCGCTTGCGACCTGCTCGGTGGAAGGCTCGAGGTGGAGCGGGGATGGTTCAACCTCTTCGTCAAGGCCGACGACGAGCAGGAACGCGCGATGCTCTACCGGCTCTGGTTGTCGGGGCCGGGCGGCAACCCCATGACGTTCATCGGGGTCAAGGAGGTCCGCGACGACCCAGGGCTAGACACCTGGCGGGACACCTCCACCCTGTACGTGAAGATCCGAGCCGGCCACCTGCCACCAGGACAGGACGAGGGTGAGGTGATCGCGGCGGGCGTCATCACCATCCACATCCCCGACTTCATGAAGCAGCTGACGACGTTCCGCACGTGGGGCGATCGACCCATCCATGCCCTGGACAGCTTCGGGCGGTTGTTCATGGGCGAGCTCTGGGACGTCTACGGCGGGTTGGCCTCGCGCGACGAGGGGCGGCCGGAGTGAAGCGCGACGAGCTGGCGAAGCACTTCGTCGAGCTCAACTTCGTCCCGCAAGACGCGGTGCGCTGGCTGTCGCCCAGCGAGCTGCGCACCTTCTTGAGCTCGACGGTGTCGGAGATCTTCGGGAACTACGCCGACAAGCGGGAGCTTCAGAAGGTCTTCGACAGCAGCCTCGTGGAGATCCCCACCGATCTGTTCCAGTCGGGTGAGGACTTCTGGTTCGACTACACCGCCGATGTGGGCGACGGCTTCGACGCGACCTTCACTGTCGCGGAGCTTCTGGCCCGCGACTCGCTGAAGATCGAGGGCATGGACCACGAGCTGCCGAGAGGTCGGATGCTGGTCCTCGGCGGTGACGAGGTCTACCCCACAGCGTCCTCGAAGGCCTACGACGACCGGATGGTCGGCCCCTACCGAGCGGCCCTGCCGGCGGCCGACCCGCAGCCGCTCTTGCTGGCACTGCCCGGGAACCACGATTGGTACGACGGTCTGACGGCTTTCCTAAGACTGTTCACCCAGGAGCGTTCCATCGGTGGCTGGCGCACCGAGCAGACGCGAAGCTATTTCACCGTGCGGCTTCCATACGGGTGGTGGCTGGTCGCTCTGGACAGTCAGCTCGACTCGTACTTCGACGACCCGCAGTTGCGGTATTTCGAGGAGACGCTCAGCGCCAACCTCTCTCCAGGCGACAGCGTCATCGTCTGTTGCGCCACCCCGGCCTGGCTCAAGGCAGCCTCCGGCCACCCGGATGCTTTCAACGGTCTCGAGTGGTTCGAGCGGAACTTCGTGACCACGCGGCGGGTGGCGGGGAGCAAGAAGAGGGAGCCGACGGGCGCGCAGGCGCGGCTGTGGCTGAGCGGCGACAAGCACCACTATGTCCGCTACGCCGAGCACCTGGACGAAGCTGCGGTGCCCGGCTCTGCCCGGCAGCTCGTGACCTGTGGCTTGGGCGGCGCCTACCTCGACACCACACAGGGGCTCGAGCCGACGGTCGAGCTGCTTCCACCCGCCTCTCGCAGCTGGCGAGACGGCGACCCTGCCACACACTTCCACCGGGAAGGCAACACGTTCCCGTCGGTTAAGGACTCCAAGGCAGCCATCGGGCGTCTCGGCGCACCGTGGCGCAAGGAGTGGATCGCCCGGCGAAACCCCGGGGTGCTTTCGTTTATGGGCGTTGGCCAGATGTTCATCTTCTTGGTTCTGCTGCTGTTCTTCTGGCAGGGCGTGCGGGCCAACGAGAACGGCCGCATTCTCGACGCGTACCTCGATGCCACCGCACGCGAGCTGATTGGATTCGCGGGGGGCGCCTTGGGGCTGGTCGCTCTGGTGGTCCTGGTGTCACAGGCGCCGCGGCTCCGGGGCCGACCACCTCTCGTCTCCAACAGCATGTCGGTGCTGCTCGTGAGCCAGATCGGAGTGGCTCTCATCAACTTCGTGGGGTTCGGGCTCCTTTCCTTGGGAACCCTCGACTCGTTGGCCGCGTGGGCCCAGTTCTTCACGGTCATGCTCGCTGTGACCGTGATCGGCGCGCTGCTCTCGGCCGCTGCCCTGGGCGTCTGGATCGTCTTCTTCAAGGGCACGGGGCTGGAGTCCTGGGCGATGATGGGGCAGGCGATCGAGGAAGGCAAAGGCTTCCTGCGGATCCGGCTGACCCCCGACGGCACCTTGACGCTCTATCCGATCGTCTCGGATGAGATCTATCGCGACTACGAGATCACGACCGAGCTGGCCCTGACCTCGACCAGCCGTCCCACCCGGGTGCCCTCACCCACCGAGCCACCCCTGACCCCCCGGCTGATCGAAGCGCCCTACACAGTGCTGCGAACGCCGCCCACCGGAGGCGAGTAGCCGGGAGGAGCCTCATTGCGGAGGCGACGCGGGCCGGTACGTCGCTGCGAAGTGCGGCCCCGGCACGACCCACGTACGCCCCTCGAGGTCCTGCACGACCCAGTCGCCGTCGGTGACGAGCACCGGGCCCTCGGGGGTGGAGATGTTCTCGTGGGGTCGCCCGTGGCGAGCCAGCACCTCCGACGTGCGTCGCCACGTCTCACCGGACTCGCGTTCGTGGGTCTTCGGAAAGGCGTCGGCGTGCACGGTGCGTCGACCGCCGGACTCGTCGACGACGAGCCAGTCGCCCGCCTCGCCCCGCAGCTCGTCCCCGCCGTCGGTCGACCACACGAGCGGCTCGGACAGCTGGGTGGCCCGCACCCTGCCGATCCTCAGATAGCGGCCCCACGAGTCCGCCGCGGGGACCGAGCGGTAGCCGAGGGCTCGAAGCTGGAAGAGGGTCTCGATGACACCAGACCGGGTGCGGGTCCGTGCATCCTGCGGAAGCTCGGCCCAAGGAAGGAGCAAGGGGTGCAGCTTGCGGGTGTCGTCGCGCGGACCTTGCCGCCACCCGTCGCGGCGGTAGTGGGCCATCCAGGCTCGGTGCTCGAGCTCGGACATCGTTGTCAGCTCGTCGGGCCGCAGGTCGAACTTGGTGCAGCCCTCCCGGATCTTGTCTTCGGCGTCGTCTGAGCTCATCGCCCCCTCGTCGAAGCGCAGGTCGTCTGGTGCTGTCGGTAGCCAGCTGCGCCCGACCGTCCGAGCGCTCTCCAGGGTGGTTAGCACCTGACGACGGTTCGACGAGCGATAGAACTCGCGGGGCAGCTCGTCCCACGAGTAGGCGGAGAGCGGCGCCGATGGGTTCGTGCGCCGGTAGCGCTCGTGCACGGCCCGCGCGGCGCGTTCCCACGCGTCCTCCGCCTTGCTCCGTGGGGAGACGAGCGACAAGCCAAACAGGGAGAGGTTGCCGCCGAACTCTGCCGGCTGGACCCCGGCCACGCTCGAATCCACCTCGAAGATCTCGAGGTTCGGATAGCGGAGGGACAGCCGGATCCCTAGCCTCGCGACCTCCTCGACGACGATCACCGTTGTACGTCCCCTGGTCGCTTCCTCCTGGGCAAGCAGGTCCTCGGCAACGCCCAGCGACGCCGGCAGGTCGACGGTGCTGACGTGCAACGGGTCCGAGGCGAACCGCGTCTCCCGAAGCGCGTGGTCGGCAGCCGCCTCGGACGCGTCAGGCGAGACCAGGACGACCTGCGGGAGCCGGGTTGGCCCGCCCATGAACTCCAGCTCGCGTCCTCTCTGGGAGAGCTCCGCGCACAGCGCGAGGATCAGCGGCGACGAACCGAGCACGAGCACCCGGCTGGTCTCCCTACCCGCCAGTACCTCTTGGACGAGCGCGTCTGCGGTCTCCTCGTAGATCCCGATGGCATCGACGACCAGGTCTGGATCACCGATGAACGCCCTCCGCCACTCCTCGGCCTGCCAAGGGTCGTCCACGCGGGCAACCAGCGATTGGGACAGCGCTCCCAGCGGCCGGCGCAAGACCTCTGCGCGCTGCCGGTTTCGGGTCCCGTCGGCGGCGAGCAGGAAGACGCGTTCGGCCTTGGACCACAGCCGCAGCCCGCTCAGGCTCTCGTGGTCGTCGAGGTCGACCTCGAGCACGAGCACTCCCTCGGCGCGGGCTTTCCGTACGGCGGGTCGCTGCTGGTCGGGTGTCAGGACGACGGTCCGGTGGCGGTGTTCGCCCGTTCGAGCGATGGCTTGCACCAGACCGGAGGAGTCGTCATCAACATCCACGAGAACGGTCAGCGCTCTGGCCCGGGTGACGGCCAGCCGATCGAGCTGCGAGCGGGACATGGCGGACAGCACGAACGCGGCGCCGGCCAAGGTGGCGGTGGCTGCGATCAGGCGGGAGATCTGGATGGCCAGCGGGGGCGGGTAGCTGCAGGTGGCGCTGTTGAAGGGGTCATCGAAGTTGCCGAAGAACAGGGCGAGCGTGGAGGTGATGGCCGACCAGACGGGGGGAGCGTCCTGCGAGCACGGCAGGTAGGCCGCCAGCGCTAACGGTGCCGCCGTTGCGACGCACCAGCCGCTCACCATCAGCGAGACGTTCAGCGAGTCCGACCTGCGGACCAGCACACAGAGAACCAGGGCGGCTGAGCCCCAGGCGATGGCGACGAGCATCGCCGTCCCGGATGTCGGCTGGGCGAACCAGGCCAGCCAGTCGGGCACTTGGGTGAGAAGGCTCGGCCGGAACGCGGCGGCAGCCAGCCAGGCAAGCAAGAGCACATAGCCGACGGTCACGCCAAGCGCCCACACCAGGAGTGCGCGCGACAGGGGCGGGCGCCTTGCCGACCCTTGCTGGGACATGACCACCTCCCTCCGACCTCGCCCGGGAGACACCCGGCCTGCTGAGGCTCCCTCAGGCTAGGGCTGGGGGAGGGTCGCACGTGGACAGACAGTCTGAGCGGTTCCCTATGCCCAACAGATCACCCAGGCTAGGCTTGGGGTCCACGTTCGGCGGAACCGGGACGGACGATGATGCCAGCGACCTCGCCAGGCCGGGTATTCATCAGCTACCGGCGCCAGGAGACGGCGTGGCCGGCCCGTCAGTTGTACGAGCTGCTGGTGAGCCGGTTCGGGTCCGAGAGCGTGTTCAAGGACGTCGACAGCATCGAGCCCGGCGACGACTTCGTCGAGAAGATCACCGAGGCCGTGACTTCTTGTGACGTGCTGCTCGCCCTCATCGGCCCGCAGTGGCTGGATCTCAAGGACGAGATCGGCGGCCGCCGGCTGGACAACGAGGCCGACTTCGTCCGGCTGGAGCTCACGGCCGCGTTGAGCCGCGGTGTCCGGGTGGTCCCGATCTTGGTCGACGGCGCTCGGATGCCGCAGTCCAGCGAGCTGCCGGAGGAGCTGGCGTCGCTTGGCCGACGCCAAGCCGTCGAGATCAACCCGGTCGGCTTCAACACCGACCGGCTGCTGGCGACGCTGGCGGAGGCGTTGGGTTCGCGCCCTGCTTCCACGGGGCCAAAGCCCGAGGCGCAGGTCCCTCCGCCCGTCGAAGGAGCGCACCGCCGGTCGACACGGTCACACCGGTGCGTCCACCTCTGGACGCTGGCGCGAAGCTTGCGGCATCGATCCCAATGGCGCTGACCGCCGAGACCCCGGCGCCTCCGGCAGGGGAGGAGGTGGAGGCCGCGACGGCTCGCCAGCCGCGTGCTGATGGCCGCGGCGAGCCACCGGCCGCGGGCCGTACTGCCCCACCGGGCCCTCGCGACGCCGTCCCCGCCGACGGAGGTCGCCGGACATTGCTGATGGTGGTCGGGGCGGTTGCGGCAGTTGCCGTCATCGTTGGTGCCCTGGTGGCGCATCCCTGGTCCTCCGGTGGAGAGCAAGCCGCGGGAACTCAGCCCACCGGCCCGGCCGCCAGCCCGCCGACGTCGGGCTCGCCCTCCGTCAGCCCGTCTCCGACCGTGGCTGCCAATACGGAGCCGACGGTCTTGGCCCACAGAGGTGGGCTCGAGGAGCACCAGTTCGAGACCCAGGAGGCGATGGAGGCCGCGGCCGTCGCCGGCTACGCAGTCGAGACCGACGTGCGCTACACCTCCGACGGAGTCGCGGTCCTCGTGCATGACGAGAAGGCGACCAAGGGCCTGGACTGCGGGGGTCAGGACATCCAGGTCTCGCAGACGCCGTGGAACAAGCTGCGCGCCACCTGCAAGTCGAAGCCCACGGCGACCGACCCGAACACCTACGACATCTCCACCTTCGCCGCTGCGATGGAAGGTATCGCGGCCGCGAGCCCCACGGCGTGGGTCTTCGCCGAGGTGAAGGTCGACCAGACAGCAGCGCAGGACAAGGCGTTCGTCGCGACGCTGATCGACAACGGACTGCGGGACCGATCCGTGGTGACGTCCAGGTCGCTGGACCGCCTCCTGAACATCCGCAAGGCGGAAGCCACGATGCCGCTGATGCTCTTCGTGTCGGGCAACCAGGTCGCTGCGTCGACGTTGAAGGGCGACCGACTTTGGGCGGTGGCCGTCGAGCAGAGCATCGCGACGAAGAGTTACGTCGAACAACTGCACGCGATCGGGACTCAAGTCATCGTCTGGTTGCTCAACGATGAGAAGCAGTGGGCGCACGCGAAGCGCGTCGGCGCAGACCTGGTGCTGACCGACTACCCCGACAAGTACACCGCATGGGCGGCCGTCAATTAGCGCAGGAGTGCCGACGCTTGATGAGCTGGACCGGTGATGTGGTGGCCAGGGGCGGGGTCGAACCGCAGACCTTCCGATTTTCGCGCCGCTGAAGGTCACATTGGATTGGGCTGACGAGTGGTATTTCCGCAGGTCACAGCCATGATCGGCTGAAACCGGTGCTGTTCCACGTCGCGCTGTTCTGGCCGGATTGGGAGAGGTCTGTGAGAGGTCCCCTCTAACGAGCGGATGGTGACTTGCGAGGGTCAGGCCAGGTGGCGATCGCCCTGGTCGAATCGGGCGTGATGTTCCCCTAGGAGATCGGCTCCGTAGTCACCGCGGTTCGGTGTTCGCAGGACGGTGTGGATGTGATGCCGCGACGGCTCGGGATTGTCGAACGCCTGCCCTGGGAGATGCTCGAACTCGATCAGTACTACGGGGCTGTGGAGCTGGTAGTAGAACGGGTCGCTCGGACCGGTGCCGCCCATCCAGGCGAACCATGTCTCGTCCAGATGCGCGTTGACCTCAGCCAACATCACTGTCGCGTGGCTCGTGTGTGCCCGCCCGATGTAAGCGGTGATGGCCTCTGCCAGCCGAGCCCTCTGAGCGTCTGAGAACGCGTCAGCCCGAATGCCGCGGTAAGGGATGACGGCGTTGTCATGGAAGGCACCGGACTGCGTCAGTCGGTCGGTCGGATCGAGCAGGTGCGCCGGGATCGAGCCGGGCATGATCGACGCGTACTGGATTGCCGCCTGTTGCTGATCGGCGTCGAGCGACCGGATCAGGTCGAGGCCGGCCCTCTGCTCGTCACCGAACACTCGAATCCCAGCGAATCGACCGGTTCGGACTTCGCATGGCTCGGAGCCCATGAACATCGGTGTCATCGCCAGATGGTCGCCGACGGCGACGCAGTTGATCGCGAGGTGGTGGCCGTCGAGCTGGAATCCCCAGGGCGCGTCCGGCGAGGGCTCGCCGAAGAAGGATACGAAGTACGGCCACTCGCCAAAATCGTCGGGCCGGCCGGTCACCTCGGCAAGCATGTGGTTCAGGCGCATGATGTCGCGGGCCTGGTTATAGCCGCGGGGCGACAGCGTGACGCGGAGCAGGTCGAGGAATCTGTTCCGGCGGGCACTCGGTAACTCCTCGAGCATCACCCCGTGGCGGTACGCGTTGAAGTGCGGGTTGAACCACGACCGCCACTCGTTGGACTCGAACGGGAAGCTCAACCGGGTTCGCGTCGGCGTGTCGAGCGAATCCAGGAATGCCGCAGCGGCCTCGCGAATCGCCTCGGTCGCCATGCTCGTCGGCCGTGGGGCGCGGCCTCGAACGACGCCGTCCGTCGTCACACCGCGGAATGGCTCAGCGAGCGCGGCGTCGGTCTCGGAGAGAAAGGCTGAGAAAGTCTGGGCGACTTCCGGCATCCCTCGGATTGGCGTTCGCGCCGAGATCGACGTGCCCTCGCGAACCGCGAAATCGGTCCATTGCCTCACCGGCTACCTCGCGTCTCCAGAACACGCCGCGAGGCAAACCGTACCAACGCCCACCACGGGGAGGCCGGCCCGGATTCCCCGCTCCTGCCGGCGACCCGGCAGGCCGTATAACGCGTGGGACGCGCTCCACCATGTTCCAGCCTGCAGAACTATGCATGGATGCAGCTCGGCCCGCTGCCCCTGCCGTCGAACCTCGCTCGCGCGTCAGTCGTGTGGGTGCAGGCCAGCTCGCCTGCACTCATTGTGCGAGATTGTGAGAGGCGACGGTCCGGGTGAAGATCCCAAGACCGGCTTCTAGAGCTCTGACCTGGGGTGATGAGGTGGCCAGGGGCGGGGTCGAACCGCCGACCTTCCGATTTTCAGGGCGCCGAGAGTCGTTTTTGATCGTGGTGATTGATGGTGTTTGTGCAGGTCAGGCCCACAATCGGACATTGGCGATGTTGCTCAGAACCGGGCTTTCGTGGCCCGATTGTGAGAGGCCCGTGAGAGACCAGCTTCAGAGGAACGGTCGAAAGGGGATCCTGTTCGACGTGTGACTGGTCACTCTCGGTGACGACCGGGCGCCCAGACCCAAAGTGCGGCTCAAGCCCCGGACAACGAGGACCGGAGAACCGGCGAAACCAACGCCGGAGCACACCCCCACGCCCCTGGACCGTGCAGACCTGCGATCACGCCACACGAACAGTCCACCTGGTCCGAGACCGGCTTCGTCCACCCAGTACGAGGCATACCGCAAACTCCACAGTTGCAAGCCCAATTTAACGGTATTGTGGCTAGATGGTCGGCGCCGTCCCCAGGCTCGTCGACCTTGGACGGGAATCCAGATTGTCGGGTGCGAGAGCGGCCGCGTCACTGGCCTGGGCTAACTAGTTTGCGACCTTCAGCGCGATCCCGACTCCCGTTGTCGAAGAGATTTGGCTAATCGGCGTGAAAAATAGCCTGGTGTTGCCGTTCGGCAGCGATACGCGGCCACTATGGATACCAGCCGCCTTGCCGCCGGAGAACCACGGCCCTCCCGAATCCCCATCTGCGGCCGTCGTGTTCGCCATGAAGATCATGTGCTTAAAGGAAAGACCGGAGCTGGAGAAGGCGCCGTTGGTGTTCTCTACCTCGCTGCATGATTTGGAGTTTGAGCCCCAGCCAAAGTGACAGATCGTCTTGCCTGTGATGATATTCAACTGCCCGGTCACATTCCGGTACGAGGAGGTGTCGTAATAGAATGCTGCAGATTCGCCAGTGCTCGTGTGGTATACCTCGGCATCACCATTACCGGTCCCAAAGCCATAGAAATCCCGCGTCATGTAGAACCAATTGCTGCCAGGATTCGCGGCAATCCAGAACCCTGGATCGATGATGCGGCAGTGTGCTGCTGTCGTCATGCTCGATACCGAGGTCGGTGGTGTTCCCGTGATGAAGCGATTGATAGCGAACGCTGAAGTGCACTGAGGCAGAGACACGCCTTGGATCTTCTCCTTGGCACCACCACGAATCTGGAAGTCGACAGTGGTAGATGCACTGAATGACTCGACATTGATTGGAATCGGCAGGCCGGACTGAGTACTCAGCTTGGCAAGTGCCGACGGTGCCTTAGCTCCGCCACCCAGCACAACTTCAATGCTGGCGGTGGGGTGATCGTAGACAACGGAATAGTCCACCGCCTTTGCATCCTCGAGCTTGTCCACGACCTGATCTTGAAGATCATAAGCCTCACGAAGGTTGAACCCGTTGTCCGGGATAAGATCGACGGTCAGGACTTGGAGCGAAGTAGGTATACGTGCTCTTGCCGCTGTCGGGATGGCGCCTTTGAAACGGACATGCACACCCCGGTCGTCAGTCCAACTACCTGCGTACGCCTCGGGAAAGTCCTCCGGCAAACTGGCGAGGTAGGGGTCCAGTATGTCTTCATCGACCAGCAGTGCCATTGCCGCTGATTCAGCCTGGCCGGTCTGCTTCGCCACGGTACGGGCATCATCGGCCAGCATGTCATGCTCAAGCACCAATTGGGCACCCGTCTCACCCGATACTCGTACTACCTCCACGCCATGACCGCCATCGTCATACAGAGGGCCAGAGCCGCCGTCCAGAGGGTCTGACCCGACGTCACTCTGAGAACCAAGCGCCGAAGCCGCTACCGGGGCCATCGCTAGCGAGGCCAGGCACGCAGCGGCCACAGCCGCGTATGGGACCAGTCGACCGCGACGACTCATTTGCCCCCTTCCATACGCGTCCGGACCTGCTGTCCACCCAGTGGACCATGTCGGGGGTGGGCTCGTCCATGGCTAGCCCAACCCACGGTGAAACGGGAGCCCCACGAGCCCCCGCCCATGCGATACTTCACTAGTGTGTTGAGGTACACCGGCGCCGATGTCCTCGCTGAGCTTCAGGTGGGGGTCTGTCCGGAACTTTGTGTTTGTGGGTTGGCGTGAGGTCCCCGGATAGATCCGGGGCGTAGGGATGATCACGCTCATGACACAGGACAGTACGCGTAATGGGTTGGTGCCTTTCGAGCGTCAGCTGGCGGTTGAGGACATGTCTCGGCTGGCCGAGGAGCTGGTTGCTTCGGCTGCTGGTCAGGGCATTCAGCTGACCGGCGACGAGGGGCTGCTGACGGCGTTGACCAGGAAGGTGCTGCAGACAGCCCTTGAGGTCGAGATGGCCGATCATCTGGGTTTCGATAAGGGTGATCGGGCTGGTCGGGGGGCCAGCAACGTGCGCAACGGCTCCTATCCGAAAACGGTGCGCACCGAGATCGGCGAGGTGACCGTGGAGGTCCCTCGGGATCGTGCGGGGACGTTCGAGCCGGCGATCGTGCCGAAGTTCCAGCGACGATTGGCTGGCTTCGACGAGGCGGTGATCTCGTTGTACGCCAAAGGGATGACCACCGGCGACATCTCTGCGCACCTGTCGGAGATCTACGACGTCGACGTGCCGCGCAACCTGGTGTCGCGGGTAACCGAGCGGTCCTGGCCGACATGCGGATATGGCAGTCCCGGCCGTTGGACCGCGGTCTACCCGGTGGTGCTGATCGACGCGATCGTGCTGAAGATCCGCGGGGTGTCCCCGGCCGCCACCGGAACCAGCGGCACGGCCGTGGGCAACCGGCCGGTCTACGTGGCGATGGGGATCAACCTCGACGGTGAACGAGACGTCTTGGGGATGTGGGTCGGGCCAACCGGCGGAGAGGGCGCCAAGCAGTGGATGAACATGCTCACCGAGCTGCGCAACCGTGGCATCCTCGACGTGTGCATCGTTTGCTGCGACGGCCTGACCGGGCTGCCGGAGGCCATCAGGACCGACCTGGCCCGATGCCACCGTGCAGACCTGCGTGGTGCATCTGGTCCGCAACACCTTGCGGTATGTCTCGAAGAAGTACTGGCAGAAGATCACCGCGCAGATGCACGCCGATCTACACCGCCCCCACCGTCGACGCAGCCGACCTTGCTGTTCGAGGACTTCGCCGACCGAATGGGAGACCGCTCTACCCGGCGATGATCGGCATGTGGCGGCGGTCCTGGGACGAGTTCATCCCGTTCCTGGCCTTCCCCGCCGAGATCCGCAAGATCATCTACACCACGAACGGCATCGAATCGCTCAACGCGCGATTCCGTGCCGCCACCCGAAGACGCGGCCACTTCCCCGACGATCAATCCGCCCTGAAGGTCCTCTACCTCGCCGCGATCCACCGGCAGAAGAACCGACCCAACCCCACCGGCCAGATCTCGGGCTGGAAGGGCATCCTCAACGTCTTGTCACTGACCTACGGCGACCGC
The DNA here is from genome assembly GCA_963819985.1 of uncultured Actinomycetota bacterium. Classification (GTDB taxonomy): domain Bacteria; phylum Actinomycetota; class Actinomycetes; order DATJPE01; family DATJPE01; genus JANPBY01. Next base: position 919,015 of record CAWFYH010000005.1, read on the forward strand.
CTAGGTCTGAACTAGCCACCCAAGCAAACACAAAGAATCAGACAGACCCGCATGGCTGGCGGCGGTCCGTGGGCCGTAGTAGTTTGTGCCTCCGTAGTGGGCACCTTTGGTCTTTTCGCGTTAGACCAAATTGCGGAAGCGAGCCGCCGATATGCGTGCATTAGAGTCCGATATGTCAAAGGAACAAAACTGCCAGCAACGACGGGAATCTACGTTGATAGATCTGACTACTGTTTGCGCCTTGGGTGATTGGCCAACGCGCCTGTGTCTGCGATGAGTTTGCTGCGGCGTTCTAGGTGGGTCCGTCTGAGCATTGGCGTACTTGTCGTGCTTTGCCTTGGCGTGCTTTCTGATCTTTTCCATCTCGGGCCGTGGCCCGGGTGGCTGATCGTTCTAGGCGGAATTGGCATCGCACTCGCGGCGTTGGGCCCCCGTCAACCGAAGCCGTGAGCCCTCGTGGCGGCGATACATAATGGCGATACATAATGCCGTGTTTAGGAGAGTCGTGACAGACAGAGTCCTAAGCAGTTTGTTGAGCTGCTTTTCATGACGGATTGGGTTGAACGACTCAGTCTGCTTGGAGATTTTGAGCGGCCCGAAGACGCGCGTACGTTCAGGTCTCTGGGCAACCTTATTGTTGTGGTGGTCATTTAATTGGTCATTACGACCCTGCTGTTGCTAAGCCTCACCGTCTTGTTCGTTGATTGGGGGCTAGTCGGACTGCTCGCCAGCCTATGGCTCTGCATGGCACCAACGTCTGTTCGAGTGTACGGACGTTCTGGTTTGCTAGTCTCTGAGAGAGAACTTGTCGTGGTTAATCCCACACATTCCATACAGATCGACTGGACCGATATTGAAATGTTCCGGATAATTTTGTCGCGGTTTGGGACACTGACACTTCTGATTGTTACGGTGGACAACCGCACTTGCGAAGTTCTTGGAGTCCAGTCGGACTTTCTTTAGGACAATGCTCGGTTTGCGAACCTTTCCTGAGGGGGTAAGGGATGAACTTGAATGGCGTCGCATACACGGCCATTCGCAGGATATGTCGCAGGAGTCAGTGAGGCATCTCGGGGAAATTTGGTGGCTCCGAATCCTGATCATTGCTCTCTCAGTCGTCTTCTTCATTCTAAAGGGGCAAGTCTGGAAGTCTGTCGGCCTGTGAGTGAGGTACGAAAGACATTCACGACGATCTGGCTTGTCGCGGGAGCATGCACCTCTTCCCCGGAGTTGCTCTCGTCACAGAGTGGCCGGTTTTTCTATCACTGGAGATCAACTGCTTCTGCCACCTTGTCCGCTGAACGTAGGTCTGCCTCCTTCCGATGCAGATCGCCTTGGCGGGGCCAGACTCCCCTTGTTCCGTCTCCCCGTAGGGTCGCTCGTGCTGTCCGAGGCGTGGACCGGACGAGGATGACGGTCCTCCGAATGTTCGGTTTTGGGACTGCCCTGGAATTGGCTGTATGGATCGCGTCGACCATGGGGCACGAGGGGTTTGCCTACAGCCGGGAGGCAATGAGCGATCCCACGGGCAGTTTGGGTGGGTACGCAGCGTCTGGTCGATCGCGTTCCAAACGACTTCGGGGCTGACCTGATGCCGAACGACTGGGCGTCGAGTCTGTGACTGGTGAGGGTCCATTCAGCTGAGGGACACGCCCGACGTGTTCCATCCTACGAGAAATTCCCGCCCCCAATCTGGGCTGCTCATCCGTCCGGTCGGTACTTGGTGCTGCTGATCGGTCATGGCCTAGGTCCGGCCGTCACACCCAATGCGGCCGAGCCCTCCGACCTGCATTCCAGAGACCCAAATCGAGTCAGACATGTGCATCGACAGAGGCTATCCTCGGCAGGATTCTCGTTACATAGCAACGATAATCCGGGTGGTGCTGTTCTGTGTTGTCTTCTGCGAAGATCGGTCGTTCGTCGTGGCGCTACTACCAGGACACTGTCGTCGGTGGAGCGTGTGAGTACTACGCGGAGCACGGTGATCGACCCGGCCGGTGGTACGGCTCCGGGGTTCACGAGCTGGGCCTGACGCCTGGCGCAGTGGTGGAGGAGCGGGAGCTGGAGGCGTTGTTCGGACGGGCGCTTTGCCCAACGACTGGACGGCAGCTGGGGGCCGGGTGGCGCTCGGACGCCGTGACCGGGTTCGACCTCACGTTCTCGGCACCCAAGTCCGTCAGCGCCCTGTGGGCGCTTGGTGACCGAGACATGGTGCGCGTGATCGAAGGCGCGCACGCAGCGGCGGTCCAGGCGGCGTTGGGCTATCTAGAAACGCACGCGTCGTTCTCTCGCCGCGGGAAGGACGGAGTCGACCAGGTGGGCTCGGCGGGGTACGCCGCGGCCTTGTTCGACCACCGGACCTCCCGGACCGGTGACCCGCAGATCCACACCCATGCGCTGGTGGTGAACAAGGTCCTGTGTGCCGACGGCGCATGGCGAACGCTGGACGGGCACGAGATCTATCACCACAAGAAGTCCGCCGGGGCGATCTATCAGAGCGCCCTGCGAGCCGAGCTGGCGACCCAGCTTCACGTGGAGTTCGCCGAGGTCTCAGAGCATGGTCAGGCAGAGATCCTCGGGGTCCCCGACGAGCTATTGGCCGCTTGGTCGACCCGGTCGGGGGCGGTGATGGCAGAGGCGGTCCCGACCATCGCAGACGCTGAAGACGCGCTGGGCCGGCCGGTCACCGCCTCGGAGCGTGCGCGGATCATCAAGACCGCGGTCCTGGCGACCCGACCGGTCAAGGAGGTCGAGGTTCCCGAGGGAGACCTGCGGGCCCGGTGGCGCGAACAGGCCGCGGCGCTCGGCTGGGACGGGGACCGGCTCGCCCTGGCGGCGAGCACTCCGACCGAGGCAGTCGGTCGGAGTGGGCCTCCGAGCAGTGGTTGGCGGGAACGAGTGACGGGGGAGGCGGTCACCGCTGCGGGGCGGTCGAAAGCCATCTGGTCCCGAGCCGACCTCGCTGTCCAGGTGGCTGCGCGCATCCCCTCGAGCGGCGCGTATGCGCCGTCGACGGCAGGCCGGACCGTGCGGCTGGTAGAGGAACTGACCGACTACGCCCTGACCAACGCCGCATGTGGTGCCGTCAGTCTCGGCGCCGTACGCGTCGGGGTGACGGCTCGAGCGTGCGACGACAGGTACGCCTCACAAGAGTTGGTGGACACCGAGGCGCGCATCATCGAACGTGCCGTCAGCGGTGGCTTCCGCGCCCCCGCCCGGTTGCCGGCTGAGCTGATGGACGAGCTCGCCGCGCGGCCGGGGGCGGCGTTGAGCGCCGAGCAGCTCGAGGCGGTGGCTCGGTTGGTCTGCTCACGGGACCTTCTCACCGTGATGACTGCACCCGCGGGCGCGGGCAAGACCACTACCTTGGCCGCCGCCGCCGGGATCTGGAGTCAGGGCAGGCGAGAGGTAATCATGTTGGCGCCTTCGGCGCGGGCGGCCGCCGAGCTGTCGGCCGCAACCGGGGCGCCCGGGCACACGGTGGCCCGCTGGCTCCTGCAACAACGCCGCCCGCCTGGCACACGTCGGACGCCGGGCAATCAGGCCCGGTTGGGTCCCGGCGCGGTCGTGGTCGTCGACGAAGCGTCCATGCTCAGCACCGCTGACCTGGACCAGCTCACCGCCCATGTCGCGTCGGCTCGCGCGACGCTGGTCCTCGTTGGTGATCCCGCCCAGATCGGCGCCGTGAACGCGCCCGGTGGCATGTTCGAACACCTCATCCACACGATGGGAGCCCGCACGGTGGAGCTCACCG
>CAWFYH010000006.1:0-232589 GCA_963819985.1 uncultured Actinomycetota bacterium
TGCAGCCTCGGCTCGACGTCGATGCGGTGCCAGCGGGTGGCTCGGTCGGGTACGTCCAAGGACGCCGTGACAAGCAGCCGGACTACTCCCCGAACGGGAAGAGGCTGATCTTTGCCCATACTCGGGCAGGAGTCGTCGAGATCTGGCGGTCCAGGGCTGACGGCACCAAGCGCAAGGCCATCACGGTGGGCTCGCAACCGACGTGGCAGGCGACAACCTGAACCCGCAGCCCCATCCGAGCGCCACGCAGCCGCCCGGCCGCTACTTGTGTCGCGTGACTCCGCTGCGCCGTACTGACATGTGAACCTGCTTCCACTTCTTGCGCTCCTCGGCCATCAGCCGGGCGTCCCCACGTCGGGCCATCCATGCCGACTCACGCAGCAGCTTGCGCCAAGACTCCAAACGGCGCGGCGAGATGTCTCCGGTCTCGACCGCCTCGAGGATGGCGCAACCCGGCTCACTGACATGCCCGCAGTCGCCGAAGCGACACTCCTCGGCCAGCGCCTCGAACTCGGGAAACGTCGCCTCTACCCCGTCCATACCCTCGTCACCGCCGACGAGGCCGACCCCGCGCAGACCGGGTGTGTCGAGCAGCACACCGTCCGACCCCAGCAGGATCAGGTCGCGAGTCGAGGTGACGTGACGACCCTTTCCCGTCACTCCCACGTGTCCGGTCTCCACGATCTCAGCACCGGCCAGCGCATTGACGAGGGTGGACTTCCCAACTCCTGACTGTCCGAGGAGAACCAGCGTCCGGCCGCGTCCGACCCGGGATCGAATCTCGTCGAGCCCCTCGCCCGTCGTCCCAGACACGATGAGTACGTCGATCCCGGGCGCAGCCGCCGACACGTCCGCAGCCACATCGGAGGCATCGTCCACCAGGTCTGCCTTGGTGAGGATGACCAGCGGCGTTGCTCCGCTCGTCCACGCCAGGGACACCAGACGCTCGAGCCTGCCCAGGTCTGGCTCCAAGGACAGGGAGACCACCAGGGCGACCACATCGACGTTCGCTGCCAGCACCTGCTCGGTCGAGCGTCCGGATGCCTCTGCCCGCCGAACGCTCGCGAGGCGCGGCAGCAATGCCACAGCGTGCTGCTCGCGGCCGATGACGACCCAGTCGCCGGTCGTAGCGCCGGCCACGGTTCTCCCGCCTGAGACCGTCATCGTCTGCTCGCCGTCATCGACGACGAGAGCCGACCGTTCGGTGCGGACCACGCGGGCTGGCCGAGAGCCATCCGGCAGGTCTGAGTGCCTTTCGGCCAGGACGGAGGTCCAGACCTGTGACCATCCCAGGTCGGCAAGTCTGGCGGCTACCGCCGACGGATCCGTTGTTGACACCCAGGCAGGCTACGAGCGAGTCGGCTGCTTGTGCACCGGGTTTTCCTGTGGCTGAGCGCCATTGACGGGTGGCTCCTCGGAGGCGCCCGTGACTTCAGGCGCGTCAGGGGCGGCGAAGACAGCCGGAGCGCTGCGCTCGCGGGCCGCGCGCCGCGCCGCTGCCAGTGCCCTTTCCGTATCGGCGTCCTCGGCCGCCTCCTGGGCCACCTCGACGGCACGCTCCTCGCGAGCCTCCTCGGTGTCGGTGATCGGCCAGGTGACATCAACCACTGCGTTGAGACCTGCCCCGATCAGGACGGCGAGCGCGGTGACGTACAGCCAGAACAACACCGCGATCGCCGCTGACAGCGAGCCGTACGCAGAGCTGCTTGAAACCGTCGCCCCAAGGTAGAAGCGGAGAATGAAGCTGCCGAGCAGCCAGATCGCCAGGGCGATCGCGGAGCCAGGTAGATCTCGTCGCCAGGGTGTCCGGACGGGCACCGAGACGTGGTAGAGCGTGGTCAAGAAGATGATGGAGATGCCCCCCACGACCGGGAAGTAGGCCGCGTTGATCAGGCCCGACCACGAGGGGAGAAGGCGACCGAGCAACTCTGGCCCGACGGCGAGCAGAGGCAAGAGAACGACGCCGACCAGCATCACCAGCAGGTAGAGGGTGAACGACAGGGCTCGCGTCTTGAGGAAGTGCCGATGCCCGTCCAGGCCGTACATGATCGTGATCGTGTCGACGTAGACATTGAGCCATCGCGACCCGGACCAGAGCATGATGGCCAGCCCGACCACGGTGATCGGGAATCCCGCACCGTTGACGACGCTGTCCAGCAATGGCGCGACCAGGGATTGCACCACGTCGGGCTGAAGGACTTGCCCGGCAGCCTCGAGGATCCGGTCCCGGAGCGAATTGAGCGTGTCAGGCGGGAGCCGATTAGCGATCAACCCGATGGTGCCGATGACCCCCAGCACCAGAGGAGGCAACGACACGAGAGCGAAGAAGGCCGCTTCCGAGGCCAACCCGGTTACGCGGTACTTGAAGCAGATCTTCGTCGTCCCGATGATCAGGCCCCAACAGATCGCCCAGAATCCGCGTGACGGCACGGCAGGATCGGACGAGGGCATCCGTCCAGAGTAGGCGGCTCACGGCCCGGTAGCCCCAGGGACACAACAGTGGAAAGGAGTTCGACTCCCTTCCACTCCCAACGTATAGCGCACCGGGGGGCTTGCGGCAAGACCCCCGTGGGGGCGCACAATCGTCGGCCGTGCCTAGAACGGAGCCGTCTACGTGAGGTCTCAGACATTCCATGCATTTGACCTGCCCGACCACCTCGAAGAAAAAGGCGCCCCGGAGCTGATCGGCGGCGACGAGGAACATTTCACCGCCATCGCGAGGACGCTCGAGGACTCCGTTCGCGACCTCGTCGCCCGGCTGGCCGCCGCCCGCAAGGAGCCGGGTGGCGCCGGTCAACAGACCCTGGAGCGCGACCAAGAAGTCCACAGGCTGACCGCGCGGCTGGGTCTTCTGCGACGTTTCGACCTCGACATCTGTCTCGGGCGCATGGTCAGCGGCGACAGTCCGGAACCCATCTACATCGGTCGACTCGGCCTAGCCAACGACCGCGGCCACCAGCTGCTGGTCGATTGGCGATCACCCGCGGCTGAGCCATTCTTCGCAGCCACCCACGGCAATCCCATGGGCCTGATCAGCCGCCGAAGGTATCGCTGGACCAGTGGGCGGATCAGCGACTACTGGGACGAGGTCTTCACCGTTGCAGGAACCGCGGGCTCGCAGGGGTTGGACCGGCGAGCCGCCCTTGATGACCAGTCCGCTTTCATCGCCAGCTTGGCCAGCAGCCGGTCACCTCGGATGCGGGATGTGCTGGCCACGATCCAGGCCGACCAGGACGCGATCATCCGGGCGCCATCTCGCGGTGCGCTCGTCGTCGATGGAGGCCCCGGCACGGGCAAGACCGTCGTTGCGCTGCACCGCACCGCCTACCAGCTGTACTCCGACCCCCAACTGGGCCATCGACGAGGTGGGGTCTTGTTCGTCGGTCCTCACCAGCCCTATCTGGCGTACGTCTCCGACGTGCTGCCCAGCCTCGGCGAAGAGGGCGTTCAGACATGCACCCTGCGCGATCTGGTGCCTGAAGGTGCGCGCGCAATCGTCGAGGGCGACCCGGAGGTGGCCAGGCTGAAGTCGTCCGCAGCACTTGTCGGCTCCATCGAGCCTGCGGTCCAGCTCTATGAAGAACCGCCAACCGTGGGCATGGAGGTCGAGACGCCTTGGGGGGATGTCTGGCTCAACGCAAACGACTGGGCCGAGGCGTTCGACGCTCGCGCATCAGGTTCGCCACACAACGAAGCCCGAGACGACGTCTGGGAGCAGCTGGTCACGATCGTCCTGGACAAGCTGGCGACTGATGACGACGTCTCGGTGGCAGACGTCCGCCGCGTCCTGAGCCACGACACGGCGCTGGTCGACCTCTTCAACCGAAGCTGGCCATTGCTGCGCCACACCGATCTAGTCGGTGATCTCTGGAGCGTCCCGGCCTATCTGCGCCGGTGCGCGCCCTGGCTCGGATCCGACGACATCGGACGGCTGCAGCGCGCGAACCCGAGCGCATGGACGGTCTCCGACCTACCCCTCCTGGACGCCGCACGCCAGCGGCTCGGCGACCCCGAGGCATCAAGTCGCAAGCGCCGACGCGAAGCCATCGCTGCAGCCGAGCGGGAGGAGATGGCCAACGTCATCGACCATCTCATCGCCGCAGACGACTCAGAGATGCAGGTGATGTCCATGCTGCGCGGGGAGGACATGCGCGACGCCTTGGTCGATGACGGAGCCACCGTGACGAGCGACACCGAGCTGCTGGAGGGGCCGTTCGCGCACATCGTGGTCGACGAGGCTCAGGAGCTGACCGATGCCGAGTGGCAGATGCTGCTTGCACGCTGCCCGTCACGGAGCTTCACCGTCGTCGGGGACCGAGCCCAAGCCAGACACGGTTTCAGCGACTCATGGCAGGAGCGTCTCAAGCGGGCTGGTCTCGCGCGGATCACCGAAGCCTGCCTGACCATCAACTACCGAACTCCGAAAGAGATCATGTCCGTGGCGGAGCCGGTGATCCGGGCCGCCGTCCCGAACGCCAATGTGCCGACGTCGGTGCGCAGCGGAGGCGTACCAGTGGAGTACGGACATGTCGCCGCCCTGGCCCCGGTGGTCGAAACCTGGCTCGCTGAGCACCCCGAGGGGATCGGCTGTGTCATCGGCGTCGATCAACTCAGCACCCCGACTGTCCCAGTCTCCGAACGGATCCAGTTGCTCACGCCCGAGCTGGCGAAGGGGCTCGAATTCGACTTGGTCGTCCTCCTCGACCCGGAGACGTTCGGGGGTGGTATCGAGGGGGCCGTCGATCGCTATGTGGCAATGACGCGGGCGACGCACCAACTCGTGATCCTCACCTGAGAGAGTGGCGAGGTGACAACGACCCAGCGGCTCGGATAACCGGCCGTGCGCCGCTTGCTACCCGCACCGGCAGATCACGTCGATGCTATTGACGAGTTCGCCTTGCCCGATGGCTCGATCTGGTGTCGAGCAAACATGGTGAGCACCGTCGACGGCGCGGTCACCGACGCAGAGGGGCTCTCCGGCGGGCTCTCCGGCGAGCCCGACCGAAAAGTGTTCCACGTGCTGCGCGAGCAGACCGACGCGGTCGTGGTCGGAGTTCGTACGGCGCAAGCCGAGCGCTATCGCCGGGCCGCAGTCCCCGTCGTGCTGCTGACCCGCTCCCTCGTGCTCGACCTGGACGCGCCCGTCTTCGCGCCTGCAACGGATCCCGATCAGGGCGGTGTCATCGTGATCGCGCCCGGCGAGGTCGACCCCCAGCGACGGGCCACCTTCGAGCACCACGCCGAGAACGTTGACGGTCTCGAACTCGTGACGTCAGGCGCCGCGGATCTGGACCTGACCGCGGCGTTCGGTGTCTTGCGGGACCGCGGTCTCCACCGGTTGCTCTGCGAGGGTGGCCCGACCCTGCTCACCTCGCTGATCGACGAGGCGCTGGTCGACGAGTTGTGCCTCACGACCTCGCCGTACGTCGTCGGTGGGATCTCCGGTCGCATCCTCGGGCCCCGACCACTGCAGCCGAGTGGGCAGCCCTGGCGACTCGCTGGTCTGTGCGAGGACGAGGGCTTCCTGTTCGCCCGCTGGCGACCCCCCCAAACTCGTTGATCTTGAGAGATCCACGACGACACGCCGATAACGACCGTGGATCTCTCAAGATCAACAGTTTGCACAGGGCGGAGGAACGGCAGCCGGGGCTCGGCGGGCAACGGCCACCGCCCAGCCAACGAGTGGCAGCTGAAGGGGAAGACGGCCGAGTACGGCTGCCCGATACGGCGAGGACCGACCCTTCGCGTCGAGAGCCATCTTCACGTTCCCGGGGAAGACAGCCACGAGCAGCCCGGCGGTCGCCCAGCCGCCCAGCCGGCGGGTGCGGGGCGCCGCGACGAGCGCCGCGCAGCAGAGCTCTGCGACGCCGGAGCCGTACACCCACAAATCCGGCAAGCCAAGGGAATTCGGGATGAGCGGCCGATAGACGCTGGGCCGGAGAAAGTGGGTGGCGCCCGTCAGGGTGAGCAACCCCGCGAGGCCGTACGCCAGTCCCTGACCCGATCGATTCGTCATCGGGGCATGATGCCTGGGTGGACCTTCCTTTGCAGCCCCCGATCGCCCCGATGCTCGCCAAGTCGGTCAAGGGGGTGCCTGCGCAAGCCTCCGTGGACGGCGGACTGCTCTATGAGCCGAAGTGGGACGGCTTCCGCTGCATCGTGTTCCGGGACGGCGATGATGTGGTCTTGTCCAGCCGCGGGGAGAAGCCCTTGACCCGGTATTTCCCGGACGTCGTCGAGGCTGTCAAGGCCCAGCTCCCAAGCAAGTGCGTCATCGATGGCGAGATCGTCCTGGCTCGCGGGTCGGGCCTCGACTTCGAGGCACTCCAACAACGCATCCATCCGGCGGCCTCTCGCGTCGAGCTGCTCGCGCAGGAGACTCCGGCTTCGTTCGTGGCCTTCGACCTGCTCGCCCTGGGTGACAGTGATTTGACGGGTCGGCCGTTCAGCGAACGGCGAGCGCTGTTGGAGTCAGCCCTCGAGGCGACCGAACCACCGGTGTTCTTGACCCCGGCCACCGAGGACGAGGTCTTGGCGCAGCAGTGGTTCACGCTGTTCGAGGGTGCCGGGCTGGACGGCGTGGTCGCCAAGCCGCTCGCCCTCCCCTATCGTCCGGACGCTCGGCAGATGCTCAAGATCAAGCATGAGCGTACGGCTGACTGCGTCCTGGCCGGCTTCCGCTGGCACAAGTCGGGCCCCGTGGTCGGCTCCTTGCTCCTTGGCCTCTATGACGAGTCGGGGATGCTCCAGCACGTCGGCGTGGCCGCGTCGTTCCCCATGAAGCGGCGCGCGGAGCTGGTGGACGAGCTGGCCGACCTGCGTGACCTCGACCCGGCCGACCACCCGTGGGGTGACTGGGCCACGGCCCAGGGCGATGAGGGCGGCGATCGAAAGCCCGGTGCCGTGTCCCGCTGGAACGCGAAGAAGGATCTCAGCTGGGTGCCGCTTCGCCCCGAGCGTGTCCTCGAGGTCGCCTACGACCACATGGAGGGCACGAGGTTTCGCCACACCACGCAGTTCCGCCGATGGCGCGAGGACAGGGATCCGCTCTCGTGCACCTACGAGCAGCTTGAGCGTCCCGTGCAGTTCGACCTGGCGACCGTGCTGGCGGGCGGCTGAGGCTGCTCCGGCCAGCCCTTCAACCGCCTGCTGCCGACCTCTCGTAGGGTGTGCGCGTGACCAGCATCGTCGTCCTTGTCGAACATCCCCTGCACGAGCACGACGTGCAGCGCCTTGCGACCTTCGATCCGCCCATGACCATCCACGTCGTGGCAGCCACCTCACCCGAAGGCGGCCCCATAGCCCGCGCGGTGAACGAGACCATGACGGGTGGCGCCTTCGAGCCCGGGACCGAACCCGAACAGGCGCTCGCACAGTCGATCGCCGACCTCAAGGCTGTGGGTGTGGAGACCGTCGACGGGGAGCTCGCCGGCTCCGACACCATCTCCTCCGTCCTCGACGCGGCTCGCACCCTGGCCGCAGACCAGATCTGGGTGGTGACCCCCCTGCACTGGCTCGAGGACACTCTCCACCGGGACTGGGCTCATCACCTGCGCGAGCGCGGCACCTTCCCCGTCCTCCGAGTGATCTCCGGCACCGACCAAGTCATCAGCTGACGCGGTAACCGACGCAAGGTCACCTGGTCCGCGTGGCACGGGATTTCGCCACCTTGTCCAAGGCGAGTTTCAGAGCGGCAGCGCCTTCCCTGGGTTGAGGATCCCCAGGGGGTCGAGGGCTTGCTTGATCGTCGCGTGCAGGTCCTTGGAAGCATCATCGAGCTCACGACCCAGGGCCGCCCGCTTCAAGGCACCCACGCCGTGCTCCCCCGTCACGGTGCCACCCATCGAGACCCCCGCCTCGAGGACCTCTTCAAACGCCAGTCGAGCCCGGGCGGCGGCCGCCGCATCGCCGCGAGGGGTCACGAAGCTCGGATGCAGGTTGCCGTCGCCCGCGTGACCCACCGTGGCCACCTGCACGTCATGCCGCTCACCGATGGCCGTTATCGCCGCCAGCAGCTCTCCGATCTTGCCTCGCGGCACCGCCACGTCGTCGATGAGCAGATCCCCCTGCTGCTCCAAGGCCGGAAGCACCAGGCGACGAGCGTTCAGGAGTGCGTCGGACTCCTCGACCGTCTCTGAGCGGTACGTCTCCGATGCACCGGCAGTCACGCATGCAGCCTCGAACGCGGCGGCCTGCTGGTCGCCAGCCGCGCCGGGGAGGTCGGACTGGATGAGCAGCGTCGCCGCAGCGCCCAGGTCGAGGCCCATGGGCTTCCACTCCTCGACAGCCCGGGCGCTGGGCTGATCCATCAGCTCGAGCAGGCTGGGCGTGCCGACGGCAAGAACGCCGGCGATGGCACGCGAAGCGGCCTCGAGGCTGGGCAGCAGTGCGACAACGGTGACTGCCGGTGGAGGAAGCGGCCGGAGCCGTACGGTGATCTCGGTGACGACCCCCAGCGTGCCCTCGCTCCCGACGAACAGCCCGACGAGGTCATAGCCGGCCACCCCCTTGATGCTGCGGTGACCCACTCGAGTGACCCGACCATCAGCCAAGACAACCTCGAGGGCCAGGACGGAGTCGCGTGTCACGCCGTACTTCACGCAGCACAAACCGCCGGCGTTCGTCGCGACGTTGCCCCCGATGGAGCACCAGTCGCGTGACGAAGGGTCGGGCGCGTAGGTCAGTCCGAGGGTGGCAGCCTCGTTGCGAAGCACATCGTTCACCACACCTGGCTGGACGACCGCGACCGCGTCCTGCTCATTGAGCTCAAGGATGCGATTCATCTTTGCCAGGCTCAGCGTCAGGCTCCCGTCGATGGCATTCGAGCCACCGGAAAGACCAGAACCGGCGCCGCGCGGGACCACTGGCACCCGGTGCTCCGAAGCGATGCGCAGCACGCTGACGACGTCAGCCGTCGACGACGCCTCCACCACCGCTAAGGGGGTTCCCGCGGTGAGTCCCGGTGCCTGGTCGCTGCGAAAAGACGCGATCCGGTCCGGGTCCGTGATCAGCGCCCCGACAGGCAATGCGTCGTCGAGCTCGTCAAGGAATGGCACGGTACCTACTCAACACGATCACTCCTCGGGTGTCGGTCGGTAGTCCCTCTCCCATGCGGTGAGCTGCTGTTCCAGAGCCTTCATGATCTCGAAGACCTGGCTCGGAGGGATCCGTACACGGGCGACGATCTGCGCGGGAACCACTGTGACGGCCTCACCGGTTTCATCGTCCACCCCGGGCTGCCCCGGGTTGACCATGGCGGCGAAGTCGAGGGTGAACACGTCAGCGGTGTGCCACACAGTGACGAAGTCGGCGAACACCCCGGGCACAACCGACTCAGGCAAGTTCATCGCGATCCGACGTTCAGTGGTCATCGCTGGCTCCTGGAAGTGGTGGGTTCGCGGAGGCTCACGCTAGTCATGCCTGGGCAGTCACGGACCCTTGGAACCAAAGCGCCACCAGAGCAGCGCCAAGGTCGCTCCCGCAACCCCGATCCCCAGGCCGGACCGCCCGAGCAACCACAGGTCGCCGTTTGCCCGTGACTGCCTGACCGCTCCGTTGCTCTGCCATGACATCAGCGAACCCTTCGACTGCCCAGCCATGACCGACTGATCGGACTGGAACGACAGCGCAGAGCTCATCGACTGGAACGAGCCGATGGAGACGAGCGACATAGCCGAGCCCACTGAGCCCACCGACAGAACCGATCTCACGGACCCGATGCTGAGCACCGAGTCCCGGGAGCAGATGCACAGGACGGAGTTCTCCGACATCAGCGACCAGCGTGCAGACTCACCCGACCTGAGCACCTGGACCACCGCGCGGTCTCCCGTCACTACCTGAGCCCTCGTCCACCCAGTTTTGTGCATTCTTCCGGCTGGGCTGCACCCGCGGGGGCTCGCCCGGCATCTTCGGATACTCGGGCGGGTAGGGGAGGTCGCCCAGATCGCGGTCGGCCTCGTCGCGGGCGTACCACTCGAGCAGAGGTGTCAGGTCATGGGCGACGTCATCGATGGCCGCATGGGGATCTCCCCGCTCAGCCAGCCTGTCGGGCACAGACTGCACCGTCAGCTCGAGCGGGTCTGCATCCAAGACCTCGTCCCACGAGAGCGGGGTCGACACGGGAGCGTGCGGACGTGATCGCACCGACCAGGCGCTGGCGATGGTCCGGTCACGCGCGTTCTGGTTGTAGTCGACGAAGACCGATCCGTCGGGACGCTCCTCCTTCCACCAGCTCATCGTCACCTGTCCGGGCATCCGTCGTTCGAGCTCGCGCCCGAACGCAATCGCTGCGTGCCGCACCTCCGTGAACGTCCATCGCGGTTCGATGCGCACGTAGACGTGCACGCCGCGGCCGCCGCTGGTCTTCGGCCAGCCGACCCAACCCAGCTCGTCGAACAGCCCCTGCGCCTCGAGCGCGACCCTGGCCGAGCTTGCGAAGTCGGCTCCCGGCTGCGGGTCGAAGTCCAGACGCAGCTCATCAGGATGGTCGACGTCATCACGCCGGACCGGCCACGGGTGGAAGGTGATCGTCCCTAGGTTGGCCGCCCACGGGATCACTGCCGCTTCGGTGGGGCACACCTCGTCAGCCGTACGTCCGCTGGGGAAGGCGATCCGCGCCGTCTCGACCCACTCCGGCGCACCAGGAGGAACCCGCTTTTGATAAAACGCCTGCCCCTTGGTGCCGTCACGAGTCGACAGCACGGCGCCGTCGACGACGCCGGACGGCCAGCGCTCCAGGGTTGTTGGGCGCTCACGCAGCGCTTGCAGCATGACGGGCGCCACCGCCGCGAAGTACGACGCGACGTCCAGCTTGGTCAGCCCCACCGCGGGGAAGTACGGACGCTGCGGGTTGCTGATCCGCACCGATCGCCCGCCGACATCCAGCTCGACGGGCTCCCCGTACGCCCTCGCTTTGGCCAGGACTCAGCCCTCGTAGCCGCGGCTGCTGTCAGCGAGAGCACCATCTCCGCTCAGCGCGGTCATGAACTCCTCGCTCGTCACCGGCCGGGAGAACATCGGGTAGTCCTTCGCGATCGCGTTGTCGTGCTCCTCCTGCGACGTGGCCGCAACGCAGTCGGTCAACGTGTAGACGTTGAACCCCTTCTCGTAGGCCGAGCGCATGGTCGACTCCACGCAGCAGTTTGTCAGGAAACCACCGATGGCGACGTTCTTGATCCCCTTGCTGCGCAAGATGAAATCAAGGTTGGTCGAACCGAACGCATCCAGGCCGCGCTTGCCTTCGACAACGATGTCGCCGCTCTCGGGTGCCACCGCGTCAACGATTTCTGCGCCCCAAGAACCCTTCACGAAGGCGTTGCTCTCGACGACGCCAGCCAGGATGCCGTACGGCTGCGCGTTGATCTCGCCGTATCCCTCGGCAAAGGCGATGGGCGCGTGGATGATCGTGGCTCCCGCGTCACGCGCTCGCTTGGCCGTGTCGGCAGAGTTCTGCAGCATGCGCGTCGACTCCATGACGTCAGCGACTGCACCATGCAGCGCTCCGCCCTCGGAGACGAAGTCATTTTGGTACTCGATGAGGACGACGGCAGTCTCCGCTGGATCCAGGCTCATGGGGGCTCC
The DNA here is from genome assembly GCA_963819985.1 of uncultured Actinomycetota bacterium. GTDB lineage: Bacteria > Actinomycetota > Actinomycetes > DATJPE01 > DATJPE01 > JANPBY01. The sequence goes on from CAWFYH010000006.1 coordinate 11,581, forward strand.
TAGGTTGAGATGCTGGTTTGCATCGCACGCTAGCCCGATCCGGTCAGGACCGCGAGTGCCGTCTCGCGACCTCGGGGCTAGGTATGACACTCCGATGACAATCCCTGGGAGCCGGGTGCGCCGACGGCGGTGCCGGGCTACGGTCGTTGCATGTTTCGCAAGAGTCAGGTCGAATCAGAGACAGGTGACAGGCGTCCCGACGGATCGCCCTACCCGGTGCAGAAGACCGAGGAGGAATGGCAGGCCGAACTGGACCCGGCGGCTTACCAAGTGCTGCGAAAGCACGGGACCGAGCGCGCGTTCACCGGCGAGTACACCGATGCCAAGGATGTCGGCGTCTATCGCTGCCGGGCCTGTCAGGCTGAGCTGTTCCGGTCAGAGACCAAGTTCGACAGCCATTGCGGCTGGCCATCGTTCTTCACCCCCCTGGCCGGCGACGCAGTCGTCGAGATCACCGATACCTCGATGGGCATGAGCCGCACCGAGGTCCGGTGCGCCAACTGTGGCTCGCACCTCGGGCACGTGTTTGCCGGTGAGGGGTACGGGACGCCTACCGACCTTCGCTACTGCATCAACTCGGTGAGCCTCAGCCTCGAAAAGGCAGACGACGCACCCCAGGCCAACGCCAGCTGAGCAGCCGGACTCGGCGTGGATACGTCACACCTGGCCCGCGAAGAACCCCAGCCGGGACAACGGCTCCAACAGTTCGCGCTCCTCGTAGTCGAGGTGTGAGAGCAAGGCATCGCCCAAGCGCTCGAGGGTGTCTGCGAGGTCCCCCAACGGGTCGCCGTCGTTGACGTCCGAAGGTTCGGCCTGCTGCCCGTCAAGCATTCGCACGAGCACCTCGTCGAGGCGTACCAACCACTCGTGCACCACCACATGTTCGTACTTCAGCCGTTCGACCACAGGGGTCAGCCGCTCGTCCGCAGACGCCAGGTAGGGGAAGATCGCCGCGTCCTCGAGCCCATGGTGACCGGCCACGAACTGGCAAAAGGACGCGCAGTAGGCCCCGAGGCGCCAGTCATGCTGGCTCAGGGTCAGCGCGTTGACCGTGGCTCGGGCCTCGGCTGCTGCGATCCGCCCGGAGCGCACCTCGTCGACCAGCTCACCCACCCGCACCAGCTCACCGCGCAGATGGTCATGGATCTCGACCAGATGGGCCGCCACCGCCCTGCCCTGCTGGCTGTAGACGCGTCCAGGCTGTGGAGCAGGACCCGTGGGACGGGTGGCCTCGTCCCAGTCAGCGGCCATCCCTACGGGAGTCCGGCGACGAGGTCGCCCAGGGCGAGGCGGCGCCCGGTGTAGAACGGCACCTCCTCACGCACGTGCATGCGTGTCTCGGACCCGCGCAGGTGGCGCATCAGGTCGACGATCCGGTGCAGCTCGTCGGCCTCGAAGGCCAACATCCACTCGTAGTCGCCCAGCGCGAACGACGCGACGGTGTTGGCGCGCACATCGGGGTAGTCCCGTGCCATCTTCCCGTGCTCGGCCAGCAGCGCCCGGCGTTCTGCGTCCTCGAGCAGATACCACTCGTAGGACCGCACGAAGGGGTAGACGCACACGTAGGCCCGCGACTGCTCATCGGCCAAGAAGGCCGGAATGTGCGACTTGTTGAACTCGGCGGGGCGGTGCAACGCCATCTGCGACCACACCGGAGCGCAGGCCGCTCCCAGGGCGGTACGGCGAAAGCGTGCGTAGGCGTCCTGGAGGGCGTCGGACGTCTCCGCGTGCAGCCAGAGCATCAGGTCGGCATCGGCCCGCAGACCGGCGACGTCATAGGAGCCGCGAAGCACGACGTCCTTGTCGGCCAGCTCGGCGAACAGGGCGTCGGCCTCCGCAACCAGGGGCGAGCGGTCGATGTCGCCCAGCGGCGTGGAGACCCGGAACACTGACCACATCGTGAAACGGATCGTGTCGTTGAGCTCACGGGCTCGACGACCCGGCGGGCGCTCAGCGTGGTGGGCGGGTACCGCGCGATTCTGCTCCGGCTGCTGGTCGGGTGTCGACACCATGCCCCCATTGTCTCCGAGATCCCAGCGCACGCAGCACTCGCCCCGCGGCCGCCTGGCCGCTGGCGATGCAGGCGGGGACACCGACTCCGTCATAGGCCGCCCCGCAGACGGCCAGCGTCCCCTCGAGCTGGGTCGCGGCGCGCACGGCGGCCACCCGGTCGAGGTGACCGACGAGGTATTGCGGAAGCGCCCCACCCCACCGGGTCACCAGGGAGTCCACGGGCCGTAGCGCCAACGGCCAGCCCAACAGCTCACCGACGTCGCCGAGCACTCCCGAGACCAGCTCCGCATCGTCGCGCTGCAGCACTGCTTCCTCGCCCACTCGACCCACGGAGGCGCGAAGGACATGCAGCTGTGGAGTGGACCGGCCCACCCATGCCCACTTCTGGCTCGAGAACGTGACCGCCTTCACCAACCTGCCCTCCACCGGCGGCACGAGAAATCCAGTTCCCGACGGCAAGTCGGGTACGTCGCGCCGGGCCAGCGCCAGCGTGACGATGCCGACGGAGGCGTACGGCGTCTGCTCGATCAATTCCGAGGCGGCCGGGCTGGTCCGACGCAGCAGTCGGGCGGCCGGGGTCGCCGGTACGGCCAAGATCACCGCATCGGCGAAGACTCGCTCCGGCTTGCTGGTCGGACCCAGGGTCAGCATCCAGCCGTGCTCTGACCGCCGCAGCCCGCGAACCGTCTGCCCGGTCCGGATGGTTGCGCCGGAGCCCGAGCCGACCGCGACCGGCAGCCGGGCCAGTCCACCGGCAACCCCACCAAAGACGGGTGAGCTGGACGTGGCCACGCTGATGCGACGGACTGCGCGTAGGAGCGATCGTTCCACGCGGACTGCGCCGGACAGCTGAGGGAGCACCGCATCCAACGACAGCTCATCGGCTCGTCCGGCGTAGACACCACCGAGGAGGGGCTCAACCAACCGGTCAACCACCTCGCGGCCGAGCCGTTCTTCGACGTAGTGGCCGAGGGAGCGGTCACCGGTGCTCGCGCTGGCCGGCAGCACCGAGTCGAGCGGGATGCGCGCGAGCCCGCACAGACTCAGGATCTCAGTGGCTGCGAGGCCCCGCAGGTCGCCGGGTATACCCATCACGTGTCCGGGCGGCAGGCTCCGCAGCTTCCCCCGCGACCAGACCGCTGCGCCCGAGGTCGCAGGCTCGACCAGATCCTCCTCGAGGCCCACCGCCGCGGCCAGCCGATGCACCTCGGAGCGACGGGCGAGGAAGGACTCTGCGCCGAGGTCGACGACCTGACCGGCGATCTCACCCGCCGCGAGCTTCCCGCCGACCACGGCGGCCTTCTCGAGCACGGTGACCCGCAGGGAGTCCCCTGCCGCCTCGTGCAATGCGTGAGCAGCCGTGAGACCGGCGATCCCCGCACCCACGACCACGACGTGCGGTCGCTGCGGCGTGGACTCGCTCGCACTCATGGGGCCATGCTCCCGCACCCGACGCGCTCTCACCTGCCGGAGAGGGAACCGGCATGGGTGTGACCCGCGTCACACCCCCACGCCCGGGACTCGGGCGGACGACGAGGGGACAGATGTCATGCGGGCACCATTGAGCCAACGAACAGCTCTTGCTTCCGGGCGACGTCGCGTGAGGCACGGCGCCTGCGCGGTGGCCGTCCTAGCGGTCCTGACCCTGACCGGGTGCGGGGCAGCTTCCGGCGGTGCCGAGCAGTCCCTAGCCGATCCAGCCGCCGGCGCAGTCATGAACGAAACGGGGGGCGACGGCTATGCGGCCGCTGACTCCGGCGCGCCAGCCGCAGACGGCACCAAAGCGGCAGGGAATCCCCTGACCGCGAGCCCCGTCGAACGCGACGTGATCCGCACCGGATCGGTCCGCGTCCGGGCCGACGATGTGGCCGCCGCAGCTGCTCAGGCCGCCGGCGCCGCACGCGGCCTCGGTGGCCTGGTGGGCGCCGAACAGGTCGTCATCGATCCGGAAGACGCCGACCGTACGACCGCTTCGCTGACGTTGCGCGTACCGTCCGAGCGACTGGATGACCTGCTCACCCAGGTCCGCGGCCTCGGCACGGTGCTGGAGCAGACCCAGCAGGCGCAGGACGTCACCGCCCAGGTGGCCGATGTCGGTGCGCGCGTGGAGGCTCAGCGAGCCAGCGTGCGACGGATCCAGGCGTTGCTCGCTCGCGCGAACACCATCGGCGAGGTGGTTACGGTCGAGGCGCAGCTCGCGCAACGGCAGGCCGACCTCGAGTCGTTGGAGGCGCAACAGAAGGCACTCGCCGATCAGACCAGTCTCGCCACTCTCCAGGTCTCGCTCGTCGGGCCGATCGCCGTCGTCCCCGTTCCAGAAGACGCGACGGGCTTCCTGGCCGGACTCGACCGTGGCTGGACGGCGTTCACCGCTGCCGTCACCGCGGGCATGACGACGGTGGGTGTGCTGGTCCCGTTCGTCGGCTTCGCCTTGGTGATCGGGTTGCCGCTGGTCGCGTGGGCCCGAGCTCGATCCCGCCGTGCTCCCATGCTGCCGGCACCCGCTTCGACTCTCCCCGACGCACCCGATCGCGAGGACCAGCCGGTCGGTTGATCACCCGCAGCTGGACCGGGTGAGACCCCCGATCGCCGCTCGTGTGAGCACGGGGACGTGGTCGCCGAACCATCAGCGCAAGGAGCCGACGAAGTCTCGCGCGCCGCGGCCGGTTCGGCGCAGCCACTCGATCCGGGCGCCGAGAACGAACAGGATCGCCCCGACCGCGCCCAATGCCAGCCAGCGCGGCAGGGACGACAGGCCTCCCCACACCTGAGCCGAGGCAGTCACGATCAGCGCTATCGACGCCGGGATGACCAGACCGGCGAGCCGGAGGCGCACACCCACCACCAAAAGAGCGGTGCTCGCGCCGAGCACGGCCATGAGTCTGACCAGACCCTCCGTCACGGTCTGCGGAGTCCAGTCGTCGACCCATGGGGCGCGCCAGCAGAAGAATGCCGACGGGAGCAGCGCCACGGTCACCGCTGGCCCCAACCAGCCGAGAGATCCACCAGATCCTCTGCGGTGCCAGAGGATGCCGGCGACCAAGAGGAGCGCGGCGAACGGCACCGACCAAGACTCGGGGCGAGCCAGGAACTCGTCGGACACCCACGATGCGTTCGGACGCCAAGCCAGCCAGGCGAGCAGGCCCGCCGGCGCGGCCGCCCAGGCCAGGAGTGGTTCCACTCCGCGTGCGGCCATGACGTACCAGGTCAGGGACGCGACCCAGAGGAGAACGGCGAGCTGGACGAGCACCGGATCGAGGGAGGTGTCGGGTGGACTGATCACCAGACGTGCCCAGCCCCACGTGGTCCACAGCGCCGCGGCAGCGAGCAAGCCTGCTCGCGCGTGCCCAGCCCGCTCGAGCGCCGCGAGCACCACGACCCCTGCGAGTCCCGCGACCAACGCCACCCAGGGCGCCTCTGCGGACGACGAGGAATTGGCCTGCGCGGTCGCATCCGCCGGTAGGAGCGTGAGCATCCCCACAGAGACTCCGAGCAAGCCGGCAGCGGCCAGGCCCGAGGCCTGCGACGCAGGGCCGTCGGGGATGCGGATCCAGGCCAAGCAGGCCGCAGCAGCCGTCACCAGTGTCGTGCCGGTGATCCCCCAGATGGCCGCGCCATCGAGATCCGCCGACCAGCTCAACCAGGCGGCCGCGGCGAGCGCCAGGGCAATCCCGGCAGCGATCGACATCTCACCCACCTGTGCGGCGCAGCGCCGCACCACCCGGGGAGCGGTCCACAAACCCACCGTCGCCAGCGACACGATGGCGACTGACAGGGCCGCCCAGGGGTTGTCGCTGTCGGCCGGGCCGAGGGCCAGATACCAGGTGACCAGCCCAGCTCCCACCGCGAGGGCCGACCAACCCAGCCACAGCCACGCGCGAAGCGTGAAGCGCTGCCCCAACCAGACGAAGAGCACGGCGCCGATGCAGGTGACTCCCGCCAGGTAGGCCTGGCTTGCCGCCAGCCAGTCCTCGGGCACCAGCCCGAGGGCCGGAGCCGCCACGACATCCACGCCGGCTAGCCCGAATGCGACGACCGCCAGGGCCTCGGCCGTGCTCGGCAGGCGTGCGGTGAGCCGTACGGCCGCGAGCCCGAATCCCATCGTCGCCAGACCCATCACCGTCACCTGGCCGGCGGCGCCCAGCCGCTCCCAGTTGACCGCGGTGAAGACGACGCCCGCAACGATGAGCAGGCCAGCGCCCAGGCCAAGGAGCAGCACCTGCACGCCCGGACCACCCGGGCCCCGCCCAGCGCTGGTCTGCGGCGCAGCGAGATCCTGGGGACCCGCAGTCGGCGGCCAGATCCCTCCTGCCCGAGCCGTCTCGGGGTCTGGCGCCGGATCGCCGCTCGCGATCCGTTCGTCCAGCCAGCGCAGTCGAGGACGTAGCGACTCAGCTTCCGCGACGTACCCCGAATACACCCGATGACCGTTGACGCACGCCACCATGCCCTCGGCGTCGGGGACGCCAGACAGCGGCTCGGCGCAGCGCAAACACGCCCATGCCTCCGGGACGGACCCCATGGATCTCAGTCAACAGCCTCCGGGCCGGTTCGTCAGGGAAGACATCAGGTGGAGGTCGTCGTTTCATGGACGAGATCCACCAGCCGGGTGAGCACTCCGGGGTCGGTGTCCGGGAGGACGCCGTGGCCGAGGTTGAAGATGTGCCCCGGTAGGTCTCGCCCGTCGACCAGTACTCGCCGCGCTTGTTCCTCGACGACCGGCCAGGGGGCGAACAGGATCGCAGGATCGAGGTTGCCCTGAAGCGGTGTTGCACCGCCGAGACGCCTGGATGCCTCGTCCAACGGGAGCCGAAAGTCCACCCCCACGACGTCAGCACCTGCCTCCGCCATGGCGGGTAGCAGCTCACCGGTCCCGACACCGAAGTGAATACGTGGCACCCCGAGCTCCCCTACCTGCGCCAAGACGTCCTGGGAGTGCGGCATGACTCGCGTCCGGTAGTCGGCTTCGGACAGCGCCCCCGCCCACGAGTCGAACAGCTGCACCACCGAAGCACCCGCCGCGACCTGCGCCCGCAGGAACGCACCCGAGATCTGCGCCAAGAGCGCGAGCAGGTCGTTCCACAGCCCGGGTTCGCCGAGCATCAGGGCCTTGGTGTGCTCGTGGTTGCGAGACGGTCCGCCCTCGACGAGATAGCTCGCCAGCGTGAAGGGCGCCCCAGCGAAGCCGATGAGCGGAGTGGGTCCAAGTTCCTGCACCAGTTGACCGACGGCCTCGCAGACCGTGACCACGTCATCGGGCTCGAGCGGGCGCAGCTGACCGAGATCCTCGCGGCTGCGGATCGGCCGCGCGATGACAGGCCCAACGCCGCTCACGATGTCGAGGTCGACCCCGATGGCCTTGAGCGGCAGCACGATGTCGCTGAACAGGATTGCAGCGTCGACCCCGTGCCGGCGCACCGGCTGCAGCGTGATCTCCGTGACGAGGTCAGCGCGAAGGCATGACTCGAGCATGCCGACGCCGGAGCGCAGAGCGCGATATTCGGGCAACGAGCGACCGGCCTGACGCATGAACCACACGGGGGTGTGCGGAACCGGCTTGCCACGACAGGCGCGCACGAGAGCCGAGTCCGCGGTGAGCAGGCGTGCCTTGGCCGGTTCAGACTCGGACGCCCCAGACTCAGGCGGGCCAGAAACGGCGTGCTCGGAAGAGATCACGCTGTCTATCCTCCCAGAGCAACCTCCTGGCGCATCCCGTCGCGCCTGCGTCCCAGGGACAGAACGAGAGAGGAACACCGATGAGTCTTCGCTGGCAAGCCGTCTGCATCGATGCTGTGGATCCCGCTCCGGTGGCTGACTTCTGGGAAGCCGCCTTGGGCTGGCGGCGCACGTACGACGGCCCTGACGAGATCGTCCTGGAACCCCCGGCAGGCAGCCCCGAGGACGGAGTCAGTCCCGACCTGCTGGTGCTGAAGGTGCCCGAGGACAAGGCCGTCAAGAATCGCCTGCACATCGACCTGCGCCCCGAAGACCAGGATGCGGAGGTGGCCCGGCTAGAGGAGCTCGGGGCGGCCCGGGTGTCGATCGGCCAGGGCGAAACCACGTGGGTCGTGCTTGCCGATCCGGCTGGCAACGAGTTCTGCGTGCTCCGCGCGTTGCGTCCCGACGAACGTTGACTGCAGCGCACGCCATCGGGTCTGCGGTGTAGCGTCCGAGGATGCCGCAACTGCTTGAGAAGGTCCGCTCGGCCGAGGTCGTCCTGCCCTGCGAGAACCTCGACGAGACCCTCCGCTTCTTCACCAAGGTCCTGGGATTTCGGGTCGACGAGATCATGCCGGCCGATGAGCCGACCGAGGCAGCAGTGTCAGGGCACGGCGCGCGGGTACGGCTGGCCGAGGATGCCGTCGGATCGCCGGGCACCCTCCGGCTCGCGGTGGAAGACCCCGATGCTGTTGCCGACGGCGCACGCGAGCTGACCGCACCCAACGGCACCAAGGTGCTGCTCGTCGATGCAGACCCCCCCGTGGTCATCCCTCCGATCGACCGGCGCTTCGTGCTGACCAAGGCGCCGAGCGTCCACCCCGGCAGCGAGGGCCGCGCAGGGATGCTCTATCGAGACCTGATTCCGGGCCGGCTCGGTGGGCGATACATCGCGTCCCACATCCTGGTCCCGGACCCAGGACCGGTTCCTGACTACGTGCACTACCACCGGATCCACTTCCAGATGATCTTCTGCGCCCGCGGGTGGGTGCGGCTGGTCTATGAGGACCAGGGTGAGCCCTTCATCCTGCGAGCTGGCGACTGCGTGCTGCAGCCCCCGCAGATCCGGCACCGGGTGCTGGAGAGCTCTGGGGCGATGGAGGTCGTGGAGATCAGCTGCCCGGCCGAGCACGTGACCCGCGCCGACCACGATCTGCCGTTGCCGACACAGGACCTCCGCCCGGACCGGGACTTCGACGGGCAGGTGTTCCTTCGACACATCGCCGACGAAGCGACTTGGGCGCCTTGGCTGCTCGACGGCTACGAGGTCCGTGACACCGGGATGACCCAGGCCACCGGCGGTGTTGCTCGCGCCCACGTCGTCCGTGTGAGCGACCTCGACGCGGCCGGCCACGCGCAGGAGTGGATCAACACCGACGAGTTCTGCTTCGTCTTCCTGCTCGACGGCACGGCCACGCTGGCCCACGAGTCAGACCCGGCGGAACAGCTCACGCGTGCGGACTCGTTCGTCCTTCCAGAAGGCTCGACGTCGATCCTGGCTGCGACGTCGCCCGACCTCGAGCTGCTCGTCGTCACTGTGCCCCCGGCAGAGGTCTAGCCGATCCCCAGGAGTACGACTCCGCCGAGCGCGACGCCTACTCCGACCTGCTGCACTCGGGCGAGTCGTTCGTGCAGGATGAACCGGGCCAGCAACACCGTCGCCACTGGGTAGAGCGAGCCAAGGACACTCACCACCGACAACAACCCCAGCGTGGACGCCAGCGCGAAGGCGGCGTTGGCCGCCACGTCGCCGAACCCCACCAGCGCGAGCACCGGCAGGTCGCGGGGCCGTACCCCGCCGACAGATCGCACGCTCAGCGCCACGATCACCGCCAGGGCTACGCTCGTGCCGCGTTGGGTCAGCAAAGTCATCGGCACCGAGTACTGCGCGGCCTCGCGGATCAGCCACAGGACAAGCCCGAAGCCGAGCGCCGCCACGCCCGCCATGGTCAAGACGCGGGCGCCCCCGGTTGCTTGTCCCTCCTCGACTCCGCGCAACTCTGGCCCCGACGCCATGATGATGCCCAGCACGGCCGCGGCGATGCCCACGAGCTGAGCCGCTGAGGGCGAATCCCCCTGGAAGAGGCCGATGATGACTGGCACGACCACTCCTGATGCGGCGATCGGGGCCACCACGCCCATGGTCCCCGCGGCCAGCGCTGCGTAGAACGCCACCAAGGACACTGTCCCGACGAGTCCCGCGGCGACCGCCCAAGGGACGTAGCCGGTTGGAGCGTCGAAGGCCCGTGTCACCAAGCACCACACGACGACGCCCACCAGCGCGCAGCCCTGGGCGACTGTCACCACGGCGAAGGCCGGCAACCGCCTGGCCATCAGGCCCCCGACGAAATCCGCACTCCCCCACAAGGCGCTGGACAACAGCGCGAGCAGGGCAGCCACGACCTGACCCTACGGCGTTGCTTCCACGAGGCACGTCCTCGGCCACCTACGCTGACGACCATGGTCGCCACGCACGAGGACGACGCCCCGGAGACCTTCCGGCGGGCGTGTGAGTCCCTGCGATCAGTGCGCCTAAGACCCGAGCTGATCTTGGACGAGGCCCCAGCGCCGCAACGGCTGGCCCCGTGGGCCGTCGCCATGACCGGCGACGTCGTGGCCGATCCCACGGACGACACCTCAGAGGAGCTCGGCAGCGGCCGGTTCGTGCTGCTGCACGACCCGGCAGGGCACGAGACGTGGAACGGCACGTTCCGCGTCGTCACGTTCGTCCGGGCGACCGTCGAGCCCGAGGTTGCAGCCGACCCGATGCTGCCCTCCGTGGGCTGGTCTTGGTTGACAGAGGCACTGCAGGCCCACGATGCGCCGTACGGCTCGCCCAGCGGCACCGTCACTCGGGTGTCGTCTGAGTCCTTCGGTGCGATGAGCGATCGGGATCCGACCGCCGAGGTCGAGATTCGCGCCTCCTGGACCGCTCTGGACGCTCGGATAGGGCCGCACCTCGAAGCGTGGGCCGACCTGTTGGCCACCACGACTGGGCTGCCCCCGCTCGCGCCGGGCGTCATTGCCTTGCCTCGAGGGCGTCGCCGACGCTGAATGCCCGACCTGATGCGAAGTCAGGGGTGCCTTCAGTTCACCCGTTCGGACGCCGATGCTGGTGAGGACAACAGTCCGCCAGCTATCGAGCAGGAGGGCGAGTGAGCGCACTCGTCGAAAGCCGGGGCACGCCGTTCGCGGTGCGCACCGCGCGCTTCAGCGCGCTTGTCGTCGTCACCGACGGCCACCTGCGCGACCTCGTGGTCCGGGGTCTCACGACCCTTGGGGCCCTCGAGGTGATGGAGGCTGCCAGCGTCGCCGAGGCCCGGGCTCGTACGCGCACCGGCGAACCGCGCGACCTGGTCGTCGTCGAGGTTGGCCTGCCTGACGGTTCTGGCGTCGCCCTGTTGGCCGAGCTGAGGGCTGCCGGTTGGCAGCGGGGGATTGCCCTGTCCGCCGATGGCGACCCGTTCTCCGTACGGGCTGCGCTCGCGGCAGGCGTACGCGGCTTCGTCGTCTCCGATACTCCGACCCGTGAGTCGACGCCCCGCCCGCGCGGGGCAGGTTCCGGGGTCGACGGCCTGTCGGCACGCGAGCTCGAGGTGCTTCAGCTTGTCGCCGGTGGGCAATCCAACCGGGACATCGGCGAGGCCCTGCAGCTGTCTGCGCTGACCGTGAAGAGCCACCTCGCACGCATCGCCCGCAAGCTCGGCACCGGAGACCGCGCCGAGATGGTCGCCGTAGCCCTGCGCGCGGGAGTCATCGACTAGCTCGCTGCCGCTCGCAGCTGGGGCCTAGGCTCTGCGCCGTGACCGAAGCCAGCCAGGACGACGCCGAAACTCCGGCGCCGGTCCCGCTGCTGGAGCCAAGAGACGGTCTGCCCGACGTCGTCACGACCGGGCCCGCCCTCCAAGACGCGGCGCGAGCGCTCGCGGCCGGCGACGGACCGGTGGCCGTGGACGCCGAACGGGCGTCGGGCTACCGCTACGGCCAACGCGCCTATCTCGTGCAGCTGCGCCGAGCGGGAGCCGGCTCCGTGCTCATCGACCCGATGGGGGTGCCGGACCTCTCCCCCATGGGTACGGCGCTCGTTGACACCGAATGGGTCCTGCATGCGGCCTCGCAGGACCTGCCCTGTCTCGCCGAGGTCGGGATGCGCCCCACCCGCATCTTCGACACCGAGCTCGGCGCCAGACTGGCCGGCTATCCGCGGGTGGGCCTCGGGCCGTTGGTCGAGAACGTGCTCGGCTACGCCCTCGAGAAGGGGCATTCGGCGGCCGACTGGTCGACCAGACCGCTCCCGGACTCGTGGCTGCGCTACGCCGCTCTCGATGTCGAGGTGCTCGTCGAGCTACGCGATGCAGTAGCCGACGACCTCGACCGCCAAGGCAAGCTGGGCTGGGCCGAGGAGGAATTCGCCGCCATCGTGGCCGCACCCCCACCACCTCCCCGCACCGATCCGTGGCGCCGCACGTCGGGGTTGCATCGCGTTCGCGGTCGGCGCGGCATGGCCGCCGTGCGATCGCTGTGGAACACGCGCGACACACAGGCGCGCCGCCGCGACATCGCCCCCGGTCGGATCCTTCCGGATGCAGCCATCATCGAGGCCGCGATCGCCGCGCCCACCAGTACGGCCGAACTGCTCACCGTCCAAGGTTTCGGTGGCCGAGCCACCCGCAGGCAGGTCGAGCTCTGGTTTGCTGCGCTCGCACAAGCCGCCGCCCTGCCCGAGGATGAGCTGCCGGAAGTGGCCCTCACGAGCGACGCTCCTCCGCCTGCCCGGGTCTGGTCAGACCGAGACCCGGCCGCTGCTGCTCGGCTCGGCGCGTCCCGTACGGCGGTAGCGGCCGTGGCCGACGAGCACCGGCTCCCGGTCGAAAACCTGCTTGCCCCCGACACAGTTCGGCGGCTGTGCTGGACCCCGCCGGAAGATCTCTCCCCAGCCGGGGTCGCCGAGATCCTCGCTGCCCACCGCGCGCGGCACTGGCAGATCGAGCTCACTGCGCCGGTGATCGCCCGAGCGCTGCAACGCATCCGCACCAAGGGCGACGGGTGAGTGACCCCGCGAAACGACACGTCGACCACCAGCTGATCGCCGACGTCCGCGGCGCGCTCGCGGAGGTGGCCGATCCCGACCGCGCCCTGGCGATGCGCGCATACATGAAGTCGTCGCTGCCCTACTACGGCGTCTCCATGCCGGTGCTGCGGCGAGTCAGCAAGCGGCTGATCGACGAGCGCCCGCCTCTCGTACGGGGGGTGTGGGAGGCGACGGTCCTTGCGATGTACGACGGCGCTGAACACCGCGAGGAGCGCTATGCGGCGCTCGTCCTTGCCGGGCACCGTTGCGCCAGCGCATGGCAAGACCCCGCGGCCCTGGTGCCCTATCGCCACCTTGTGGTGACCGGCGGCTGGTGGGACCTCGTCGACTGGGTAGCCGGCCAGCTGGTGAGCCCTATTCGGCGTTCTTACCCCACCGCCGTCGATCCGTTGATTCGCGCTTGGGCCACCGACGACGACCTGTGGCTGCGCCGAACGGCCGTGCTGAGCCAGCTCGGAGCTCGGGGCGACCTCGACCTGGACCTCTTGGCCGACTGCCTCGCCCCCAACCTGGAACGACCGGAGTTCTGGCTGCGCAAGGCCTGCGGTTGGGCGCTGCGCGAGGCCGCGCGCTCCGACCCGGGCTGGGTCCTCAGCTACGTCGACGGGCACCGCGAGCAGATGTCCGGGCTGACCCGCCGCGAGGCCACCAAGCACCTGGATCAGTGAGCGCAGCGCGGTCGTCCAGAAAGCGGTCCAGCCGCACGACAGCCGAACGAGGGATTGACGCATCTCGACCAGCACCGCAGAGTGCTGAGGTCCCCCTGATCCGGTTTGTCCTGGAGTGTCGTTTGCCTTCCACCCACACGCCTCGTCGCTGGCGGCAGCTCGTCGGACTAGCAGCTTTCGCGCTCGCAGCGACCTCGCTGCTGGCAGCCGCACCCACGGCTTCCGCAGCTGCTCACACAGTCTCGGGCATCGTCTACTGGGATCAGAACAATGACGGGCGTCACCAACCTTCCGAGCCTGGTGTTCCTGGGATCCGGGTTCACAGCAGCTCGGGAAACGGGACTCCCTCGACGGTCACCGCCGCCGATGGGACGTACGTCCTCGCAGGCGTGCCCGCCAAGGGAGCACTCACCGTCGAGACCGGATGGTTCCGGTCGCAGTGCTCGAAGATGTCGTGCCCGGTCGGCCCGGGGCCGGACAACGACTTCCCTACGAGCAACCAGTTCATCAAACGGTCCTTGACCTCGCTCACGGGCGACCTGACCGATCTCGACGTCGGGTTGCTCCCAGACTGGCCCGGCTCCAAGGCGTCCGCACCGGCTCCCGTCGGGGGCGTCGTCGCCGCGAATACCGTCGACGTCGCGGCCCGCCTGTCGTGGGTGAAGAGCACCTGCGCTGGCGGCACCCTCAACATCTGTTCGATCGGTGACACCTTCACGGTCAGCGGACAGATCCACAACCAGGGCACCAAGGATCTGACCGGCCTGCGGGCAGTGCTTTGGCTGCCCGGCACCGATCGTTTCTCGACAACCGACCCTGCCGGCTCGATCTCGCTCACCACGACGGCGACCTCACCTGGGATCACCGGCCTTCAGGTCGAGGACGTCGACAACGACGCCCGCACAGTGCACCTGCGCTTCACGGGGACGCTGGTGGCCGGTGGACTCATCAAGCTCACGGCCAAGGCCCGAGTCGCCCAGGGTCCGGGAACACCCGGCTGCCTGGTCGCTCACCCGACCACCGCCTGCGAGAAGGGTGAGCCGCAGGGAGCCGCTCTGCTCTTCGCGGTCACTCACCTGGATCAGAGCGGCGACCCCGACTCTTTCGACCCCAGCTGTGACCCCATCGACGACGTGGCCGGCTGCGCAACGGGGTTGCACGACAAGCACGCTGCCCCGGACGAGGTGGACCCCGTTGGCCACAACGTCAGTGCAGGCCCCGGGGTGACCAGCGCCTTCAACCTGCGGACGTCAACACATCTGCTCGGCACACCGCCCAAGGCCGGAGGGCGATTCACGACGCGGGTGTCCGTCGCGAACACGGGTCCGACGATGGTCGGATCCGGTTGGACGCTGACTGCACTGTTCGACAAGGGCGCTTCCCCGACGGTCCCCAAGAGCAATGCGGCGCGCAAGTGCTCGAAAGCCACCACGGCCCAGGGCTATCCGATGGTCCGCTGCACAGGCAAGGTCCCTCTCTCGCCCGGAGTGACGTCACCCGCCTTCGATCTTGTGAGCAAGGTCCCTAGCTCAGTGAAATCACAGGGGCGGGTCCGCGTCCTGGCGTTCGTCGAGCCGAACCAGTCCGGCGAGACGATCCCCCTGGGGGTCGCGCCGATCGCCCCGAGCTCACCGGTCGCCTCCGACAACGACGCCCTGTGCAGCGTGACAGTCGGCTGACCCGGCGGGCAGCCCGCCCAGACGCTCTTCCTACTGGCGAGTAACATGGAATCAACCGCCTCCTGAGGAGCTCAGCGTGACAGCAGCCACTCGTTCCCCGCGCTCGGTCCGCGACGTCGTCTTCGTGGACGGAGTCCGTACGCCCTTCGGCAAGGCGGGCCCCAACGGGCTGTACGCCGAGACCCGAAGCGATGACCTCGTCGTCGCCCTGATCCGCGAGCTCATCAGGCGCAACCCCGCATTGCCCCCCGCCCGGATCGACGAGGTCGCGATCGCGGCCACGACACAGACCGGCGACCAGGGGCTGACGATCGGCCGATCGGCCGCACTGCTGGCCGGACTCCCCCGCAGCGTCCCTGGCTTCGCCATCGACCGGATGTGCGCGGGCGCGATGACCGCGGTCACCACCGTGGCCAGCGGCGTGGCCTTCGGCGCCTACGACGTGGCCCTTGCCGGCGGTGTCGAGCACATGGGCCACCACCCGATGGGTGAGGGCATCGATCCCAACCCCCGGTTCCTGGCCGAGCGGATCGTGGACCCGAGCGCCTTGATCATGGGAAACACGGCCGAAAACCTGCATGACCGTTTTCCGAACATCACCAAGGAGCGAGCAGACGCCTTCGCGGTGGGCAGCCAGGAGAAGTTGGCCAAGGCCTACGCCGATGGACTGATCCAGGACGACCTGGTGTCGATAGGCACGCGTACGGCTGCCGATGGATGGGACCTGGCCAGCGTCGACGAGCCACCACGGCCCGGCACCAGCCTCGAGGGACTGGCTGGTCTCAAGACGCCGTTCCGGCCGCATGGACGGGTCACCGCCGGCAACGCAGCCGGACTCAACGACGGAGCGACGGCGTGCCTCGTGGCTGCCGAGGAGATTGCCGACGAGCTCGGGCTCAGCGCGAAGATGCGGCTGGTCGGCTATGGCTTCGCGGGCGTCGACCCGGAGGTCATGGGCGTCGGACCCATCCCCTCTACGGAGAAGGCGTTGGCTCGCACCGGCCTGCGCATCGATGACATCGGACTGTTCGAGCTGAACGAGGCCTTCGCCGTTCAGGTCTTGGCGTTCTTGGAGCACTTCGGGATCGCCGACGACGACGACCGCGTCAATCCCTACGGCGGCGCCATCGCCGTCGGACACCCGCTGGCGTCCTCCGGCGTGCGGCTGATGACGCAGCTCGCCCGACAGTTCGAGGATCACCCCGAAGTGCGTTACGGCCTGACCGCGATGTGCGTCGGACTGGGCATGGGCGGCTCGGTGATCTGGGAGAACCCAGGCTTTGACGGAAAGGATGCAGCGTGACGACCACGACTGAGGCCACGCTGCCGGACGAGGTAGTCACGCATGCGTTGGTGCGACGAGTCAATCTGCCGTACGACGCCGGGGTCGCCGCCCTGATCACTCTGGACAACGGGCACGACCACACTCGACCCTCGACGTTCGGCCCAGCAGGCCTGGCGTCCATCAACGCCGCTCTGGACGAGATCGCCACCTGGCCGGAGCTGGCCGCCGTCTGCATCACGGGCAAACCCTTCGTCTTCGCCGTGGGCGCCGACCTTTCCGGGGTTTCCGCCGTACGTGAGCGGTCCGACGCCCTGGCTTTCGCCCGCCTCGGGCACGACACGTTTCGACGCCTTGGCGAGCTCACTGTCCCTTCCTTCGCTTTCGTCAATGGCGCGGCCATGGGCGGAGGCATCGAGATCGCGTTGCACTGCACCTATCGCACGCTGTCGTCCGGCGCAGCCGCCCTGTCGCTGCCGGAGTGCTTCTTGGGTCTTGTCCCCGGCTGGGGCGGGTGCTACCTGCTGCCCCGCTTGATCGGCCCGGATGCCGCAGTGAGCGTGATCATCGAGAACGCGCTCAACCAGAACAAGCAGCTGAAACCGGCCCAAGCCGCCAAGCTAGGCATCGCCGACGTGCTGCTCGAACCGGCCGACTTCGTAGCGGAGTCCCTGCGCTGGGCGGCTCGGGTGCTCACCGACCAGGTGGCCGTGCAGCGACCCGACGTCAGCGCCTCAGAGGAGGCGTGGTCTGCGGCGATAGCCCGTGGCAAGGCGATCGCGGACGGACGTACGGGAGGAGCCGCTCCGGCGCCGTACCACGCCCTGGATCTGATCGCCGATGCGCGGACGGCGTCGCGCGACGAGGGTTTCGCGGCCGAGGACGAGATCCTGGCCGACCTCGTCATGAGCGACGAACTGCGGGCGGGGCTCTATGCGTTCGACCTGGTGCAGAAGCGCGCACGGCATCCGGTTGGCGCGCCAGACAAGGGATTGGCGCGCAAGGTCACCAAGGTGGGCGTCGTCGGTGCCGGCCTCATGGCGGGTCAGCTGGCCCTGCTGTTCGCCCAACGACTCGAGGTGCCGGTCGTCATCACCGATCTCGATCAGGAGCGGGTGGACAAGGGAGTCGCCTACGCGCACGAGCAGGTCGATGGGCTGCTCGCGAAGGGACGGGTGAACCCTGACCGGGCCAACCGCCTCAGGGCGCTGGTGACGGGAACCACCGACAAGTCGGACTTCGCCGATGCCGACTTCGTGATCGAGGCGGTCTTCGAGGACCTCAAGGTCAAGCAGGAGGTGTTCGCCCAGATCGAGCCCATAGTTTCGGAGACCTGCGTTCTTGCGACGAACACGTCCTCACTGTCCGTGGGTGAGATGGCCAAGGGGCTCGCGCACCCTGAGCGGGTCGTGGGCTTCCACTTCTTCAACCCGGTCGCCGTGATGCCGCTGCTCGAGGTGGTTCGCGCCGATCGCACTGACGACGCAACGCTTGCTACCGCCTTCGCCGTGGGCAAGGCGCTCAAGAAGACGTGCATCCTGGTGAACGACTCGCCGTCGTTCATCGCCAACCGGCTGCTCGGCCGGCTCACCGGTGCGGTCAGCCAGATCGTCGACGAGGGCACACCGATCGAGGTCGCCGACAGTGCCTTCGCCGGCCTGACACCGATGCCCCCGTTCGTCCTGCTGGCGCTGGTGGGGCCGGCTATCGCGCTGCACAACTCCGACTCGCTCGTGGCTGCCTTCCCCGACCGGTTCTATGCCTCGCCCAATCTCCGTCGTGTGGTCGCGGCGGGCAAGTCCGCCATCTACACCTGGGACGGTGGGGTCCAACAGGTCGACCCCGAGGTGGCGGCGTTGTTCGAGATCCCAGAGAACCCGGTCGAGCTTTCGCGCGACGAGGTTCGCACTCGCGTTCTCTCGGCCCTGGCCGACGAGGCTCGACGGATGCTCGACGACGGCGTCGTCGCTGGCCCTCAGGATCTCGACTTGGCCATGATCACCGGCGCGGGGTTCGCATTCTGGAACGGCGGTCTGACTCCATTGCTCGACCGTACGGGGGTGTCCGAGCGCGTTACCGGCCAACGCTTCCTTGACCCTGGGATTGCCAATGCCGCGACGCGTGACGATGAGTAACGCTGGTCCGCGGCTCTCGTGGCGAATTGCCCTCCCGCGGCTGAGACGACAAGGCCTGCTCGACTGATTCTGCGCAGCCGCCTGGCGTTGACCCTCATCCGCCCCGCGTCCGACAATGGGCGACTTCTGGAAAGGATGTCTCATGGGCGAAGAGCAGGGCGTGATCCCCTTTATTGCCTACCGCGACGGCGTGGCTGCCATGGAGTGGCTGTCCACGGTTTTCGGTTTCGAGACCCGTGAGCGATGGCTGGACGACGACGGGCGTCTGAGCCACGGCGAGATGTCCACCGGCGACGGCTTGATCATGCTCTCGAGCCCGACCCCGGCCTACGAGGGTCCCGCCCTGCATCGCGGCCATTGCTCTGCAGCGGCCCGGTGGTCCGAGGTGCCGTGGGTGGTCGACGGAGTCCTCGCGTACGTCGACGACGTGGCTGCCCATTTCGAGCGGTCCAGCCGGCTAGGGGCATCGCTCCTGTCTGACCTCGAGGATGGCCCGGGTGGCAGCCGCCTCTATCGCTGCGAGGACCTGGAAGGTCACCGCTGGATGTTCATGCAGCGCTCGGGATGACTCCCGACCCTGCCCGCACGGGCAAGCGGAGGTCGATCACCTCGACTGTGCATTAGGTCGATCACCTCGACTGTGCATTAGGTGGCTGGGTCGGGTCCGCGGTGAGAGGCAGCACCATGGCGACCTCGTCCGCCTCCTTCTCAGGCGCATCATCGGCCACGTGCACCGTGCGACGTTCCGATGTCGGGCGGAAGCCGAAGCTGCTTGCGAAACCGACTGCGGAGGCATTGTCAGAGCCGGCCCAGAAGTAGAGCCTTTCGCGACCGTCCTCGGTGGCCTTGCGGGCAGCGGCTGACACGAGCGTCCAGGCCACGCGTTCACCGCGGACCGTCGGCGCCGTCCACAGCCCGAACACCTCGCCCGTCTCGGGATCATCGTTGTGCAGTCCCAGGCAAACCAGACCGATAGATGCGCCGTCACGCTCAGCAACGATGCGATGCGCTCGGATCATTCGCTCTCGCCAGAAGTCATCTGCGTAGCGGACCTCGTCCTCGAAGCGGCCGACGAACGCGTCCGGCGCATCGCGCAGCGCAGCCAATCGGACGTCGCGGTAGACCTGCCACTCGCCCTCACCGAGGACCCGAACCTTGATATCGGCCATGTCCGAGGATCCCACACCTACGCGTTGGACCGAACTGCCGTGGCCATGGGCCTGATGGGCTCGTGGATCAAGCCGAATGTCGCTCAACGGAGTGGATTGTCACGCTGAGTAGTCGACGTCACCGGCACGGGCCCTCGCGCGCAGCGCCGGCGGCCCTTACTCTCGGCATGTGAAGGACAACGGCTCGGGGGGGCCCGAGAGCCGGTCGACGGGGACGTCTCACGACGAGCTCGTCGCCTTGCGTCGCTGTGTGCTCGCGGTGGCCGTGCTGCACGACGTCGACCTGGTGCCCGACGACGAGGGCGTTGGGCTCAGTTCGGGTCGGCACGTGCCCTGGAGCGCCGTACGTCTCGGGTTGGGTGGGCTCAGCGCCACGGACCCGGCGGCCCGAGCAGCCTTGGCGCACTGGCTGCTGGCGTTGCGCACGGTCGCCTGGCGGTCACCAGAAGACCTCGGGTCCCGCGCCCGACCCGTGGGTCTGCCTCGGGGACACGCGTTGCATCCCGGACCGAGCTGGACGCGCGAACGTGTTCCGGGCGGATCTTTGGACCTTGGGCTCGGCTTCGTGGGCGTGGGGAACGATCCCGATGGTGTCGAGATCCTGCCTGCCGGCGTCCTGGAGGCGGTGATCCGCGACCCGGCTCTGGCCGGGATCTGGTGGAGGGACGCTCGCGCCTACCTCGAGCAGATGGGTGCCCTGGCTGCCGAGCGCGCCCGGCGCCGCCCCGAGGAGACCCTGCGACCGATGGGCGACTGCGACGTCGTCACGCTGTTGGGGGCCAGCCTCCTGCGACAGGCCCTGTGTGGTCGAGAACGGTCTGGGCTGTGCGCGGCAGCCGTACCCAACCGAACTCGAGGGTGGATCGACCTGTCACGGACCGATCCAGCCTTCGCGCTGGTCGCGGCATCCCTGGCCGACCCTGCTGATCGAGGGTTCCCGCGCCCCTTGCTCCTCACCCGCGACGAGGTCGTCATGACTCGATCCGGTGGCGACCCGGTGCTGCAGTCGCTGCGCGAGCAGGCCGCACCCGACCCGGTGCAGGCGCTCGTCCCTCTCCGCTGACGCTGCTGAGTACGTCGCCGGGTCAGGGGGCGTCGGAGCGGGAGGCGTCGCTGACGTCGAGGGTGTGATCGAGCTTCGCCATGGCTTCGACCACGGCACGGGTGATCTCCTGGGCCGTCAGACCCGCATCGGCCAGCACCTGGGCACGTGAGCCCTGTTCGAGAAAGCGCTGCGGGATGGCGAAGTCGCGCACCGGCACCGGGACTCCTGCGTCCCGCAGCTGCACAGTCACGGCGGCGCCCACGCCACCGACGCGACCGTTGTCCTCGACGACGACGACCAGCCGGTGACGGGCAGCCCACTGAGGGAGGCTGTCGGGCAGCGGCTTGACCCAACGCGGGTCCACCACGGTGACCCCGATGCCCTGAGCGGCGAGACCAGCGGCGACCTCGACACACAGCGAGGCCATGGCGCCGACGGCAACAACCAGCACATCCTCCTCACCAGTGCGCCGCAAGACGTCCACGCCTTCGCGCCGGGCAACGGCCGGCACCTCGACCGGCAGGGCTCCCTTCGGAAAGCGCACGACGGTGGGGGCGTCATCGACGGTCAGCGCCTCACGGAACTCCTCCCGCAACGTGGGAGCATCACGAGGAGCAGCCAGGCGAAGACCCGGCACCACTTGCAGGATGGACATGTCCCACATCCCGTTGTGTGAGGGACCGTCGTCACCGGTGACGCCGGCGCGATCCAGTACGAAGGTCACCCCAGCGTGGTGGAGTGCGCAGTCCATGAGCACCTGGTCGAAGGCCCGGTTGAGGAACGTCGCGTAGACCGCGACCACGGGATGCAGGCCCCCGAGCGCCATCCCCGCCGCCGACGTCGCCGCGTGCTGCTCCGCGATCCCCACGTCGAACACGCGGGAGGGGTAGGCCCGGGCAAACAGGTCAAGTCCGACCGGCTGGAGCATCGCCGCGGTGACTCCAACGACGTCCGGACGCTCGGCGCCGACCTGAAGCATCTCGTCGGCGAAGACCGACGTCCAACCCGGGCCCGAGCTGCGTATCGGTAGCCCGGTCTCGGGATCGATGATGCCGACGCCGTGAAACTGGTCGGTCACGTCGTTCTCCGCCGGCGCGTAGCCCCGGCCCTTGTTGGTCAGGACATGCACGAGCACCGGCCCACCGAACTCGCGAGCGCGCCGTAGCGCATGCTCGACAGCAACAACGTCATGCCCGTCGACGGGACCTATGTATTTCAACCCCAGGTCCTCGAAAAGACCTTGCGGGGCCACCATGTCCTTGAGGCCCTTCTTCATCCCATGCAGGGTGCCGTAGAGCGGTGCGCCAACCACCGGCGTTCTGCCGAGAACCTGACGACCCCACTCGAGGAATCGTTCGTACCCCCGGGTGGTGCGCAGCGTCGCGAGGTGGTTGGCCATCCCTCCGATGGTGGGCGCGTAGGAACGCTCGTTGTCATTGACGACGATGACCATCGGCCGGTCCTTGGCCGCTGCGATGGTGTTCAGCGCCTCCCAAGCCATTCCACCAGTGAGGGCACCGTCACCGATGACTGCGACCACCGACCGCCGACCGAGGTCGCCGGAGACCTGGTAGGCCTTGGCCAGCCCGTCCGCCCACGACAACGCTGTCGAGGCGTGGGAGTTCTCGACGACGTCGTGCGGCGACTCGGACCGACTCGGGTAGCCCGACAGCCCGCCGTGCTGCTTCAGAGTCGGGAAATCCTCGGCCCGACCGGTGAGGATCTTGTGCACATACGCCTGGTGGCCGGTGTCCCAGACCAGGCGATCGTTGGGCGAATCGAAGACCCGATGCAAGGCGATGGTGAGCTCGACGACACCGAGATTGGGCCCGAGGTGGCCACCTGTGCGCGAGACCTGTTCGACGAGGAAGGTCCGAATCTCGGCGGCCAGCTCGACGCACTGCTCAGGGGACAGCGCCTTGAGGTCACGTGGACCACGGACACCCTCGAGCAGACCCACGCTGGTCCTCCCGAGTACTAGAAGACGGGCTTCGCTCCCGTCCGGCCAACATCGAGTCTACGGCGATCAGAGCCGTGGTGCGTGTCGGAGACCGCGCAAGGCCTCCTCCACGAGGTCCACCGATCGGGCCAGCGAGACGAGCCGGGCGCCCTCGACCTCGTAAGCCGCCAGCGCCTCACTCACAACCTCAGGTGGCACGAGATCACGCAACTCAGAGCGTGCCCGTGCGTAGCCCGTACGAGCTGCGGCTATCGCCCCGCCGACGTGATGGGTGGCGAACCGGGCCAGGACCACTGGGTGCCGCTTGAGCACTCCGTGCCGGCGGTAGTCGGCTGGACAGACATCGAAGAGGAACGCCACGGCAGACTCCTCCCAGCCATCGGCGTCGGGGGGACGAACGTGTGCGGGCCACCCGGGCGGGACGTGACTGCTCACACCACCCAGTCTGGTCCACTGGCCGACCGACGCCTCGGTCGGCCGACTTCTGGGGCCACGCGGGCTACCCCTCTCAGGGCAGGGCCGTGTCCAGCTCCGGGCACGCCATCACCTTCAGAGGGTCGTCAAGCAAGGGCTCGAAGGCGAGCTCAGCGGCGCCGCGCAGAGGCGAGTCTGATCCGAGCTCGGCCGCCGACACCCGTACCGACTCGCCGGGAGCCTGAAGCGTCACCGAAGCCACACCCTCTTGGATGCTGTCCTGCGCGACGGGATAGAGCTCGTGAAGCAGCCCGCCCAGCACGATCACCTCAGGATTGAAGATGTTGACGAGGTTGCCGATCCCGAGACCGAGCCACCAGCCGACCCGGTCGACGACCTTGCGGGCCGCCTGGTCCCCTTCGGCTGCCGCCCGAATCACTGCGACCGCAGGCCCACGACCGCGCAGCCGATCGGACCCGAGGTCGGCGAGCAGGGCGTCCTCCCCTACCTCGGTCTCCCAACAGCCGCGGCCACCGCACCTGCATCGTCGGCCATCGGCATTGACAACCACGTGGCCGACCTCGCCTGCGTAGCCGCCACTGCCACCGAGCGGACGCCCTCCGGCCACGACTCCCCCACCAAGGCCCACTTCGCCCGACAGATAGACGAGGTCCTCGCATCCTCGCGCCGCGCCGCGGGTGAGCTCAGCGAGCGCTCCGAGGTCGGCGTCGTTGCCGAGCACGTGCGGCACCTGCGGGCCCAGCCGATCCGAAAGCGCCCTCCCCAGGGGTACGTCGACCCACCCCAGGTTTGGCGAGAGCCGCACGAGGCCATCGGAGGTGCGTACCGTGCCGCACACGGCCGCGCCCACTCCGACACACGTCGACCCCGCCGGCGCATCGGCCAGGAGAGGCGCGACTAACCGCTCCAGCCGCTTGAGCACGGTCGAGACGGAGGGGTTCGTACGCCTCTGTGCCGAGGTGCGCTTGGCCTGCACCACTCCCCCGAGACCCACTCTCGCCGCAGAGAGCTGATCGACGCCGATGTCGACAGCGATGACGAAGACCTCTCGGGCAGGACACACGACGATCGAGGGGCGGCCGGTCGCTCCCGTACCGACTGGCGTTTCCTCTCTGACCAGTCCAGCTGCCTCGAGCTCAGAGGTGAGCACACCGACCGTGCTGCGATTGAGCCCGGTGGCCTCGGTGAGCTTCGCCCGGGAGGTCTCCCCCCGGACGTGGACCTCACGAAGGATCGTCGACAGATTGTGTCGCCGCACCTGCTCCTGCGTGCGTACCGCGCGTCCCGTCGATGCCACCCCAACCCCTGATCAGCCAACGGACCTTCGACGCGACAGCGCGTCGACGCTGGCCGCGATGAGCAGCACGATCCCGGTGAACATGTACACATAGGCAGCGGCGAGCCCCATGAGGGTCATGCCGTTCTGGATGACGGCCACGACGGTGCCGCCGATCACCGCGTCCATGATCCGGCCCTTGCCGCCGAACAGGCTGGTGCCGCCGATCACCGCGGCCGCGACCGCCAGGAGGAGCGTCGTGCCAGACCCCGTCGTGGGTGAGATCGAGTTGCTGCGGCTGCCGAGCAGAACTCCTGCCGTGGCGGCGAGCAGCCCACAGATGATGAAGCAATAGAGCTTGATGTTCGGCACCCCGATCCCTGCCCGTCGGGCTGCTTCGGCGTTGCCTCCCACAGCGTAAACATGTCGACCGAAGGCCGTACGGCTGAGCAGGAACGAGAGGCCTACGACCAGCACGACGAGGAGGACGACGACCTCAGGGATGCCCTTGATCGAGGCGAGCTTGGGGTTGTTGCTGCGCTCGATGCTCAGGTAGTAGGTGGCTGCGCCGAGCAAGATGGCGATGGCGGCGAGCTTCACCGCCCAGACCGACAGCGCGGTACTGCCAACCCCGGTCGCCTGTGCTCGTCGATGCTTGGCATAGGTGAACCAGCCGATCGCGACGACGCCGATGACGTAGAGCGTCCAACCGAGCCAGACCGGCAGGTTGCTGTTCATGACCGACAAGATCCGCTTGTCTCGGATGGGGACGGTTCCGCCCTCGCCGATGATCGCGAGCATGACGCCCTGAAGACCCAAGAAGAAGGCCAGCGTGACCACGAAGGAGGGAATTCCAAGCCGAGACACCAGCAGGCCCATCAGGCAGCCGATGATGGCGCCGGTGACCAACGCCGCACCGACAGCCGCCCACCAGGGCCAGCCGTGTGACTTGATCGCCACACCCATGACGGCGCCCGAGGTCCCGGCCGTGAATCCCGCGGCGAGGTCGATCTCGCCCAGCAACAAGACGAAGACCAGCCCCATGGCGATCACCATGATGGCTGCGCCCTGCTGGATCAGGTTGGCGAAGTTGAGCGCCTTCGTGAACGAGTCTGGTCGAAGGGCGGTGAAGACGATCACCAGAGCGATCGCCCCGAGCACCGCCGGGAGCGACCCGACGTCACCTCCGCGCAACCGAGCCCAGTATTCCTGCATCGCGCCAACGACACCGCGCTCGCCGCCGTGCGAGTCCAAGATGACCTCATGCTCGGTGGCTGTGGTCGTCGTGCTCATGACTGACCTCCCTCGTCCGCCCCAGGACTTGGCACGGGAGGAATCGAGTCGGTGTCGCCCCGGAGATCGGTCGACGCGGTCTCCACCGCTTCGCTACGACCCGCGGTGATCAGCTCGACGACCTGGGCATTGTTGACCGACGACGCGGGGATCTGGGCGACCATCTGGCCCAGGTAGAGAACCGCGATGTTGTCGGCGACCTCGAAGACGTCGTTCATGTTGTGACTGATGAGGAGGACTCCCAGCCCACGGTCCGCGAGCCTGCGCACCAGGCGGAGAACCTGCTCGGTCTGAGCGACACCGAGCGCGGCTGTCGGCTCATCCAAGACGACGACGCGGGAGTTCCAAAGAACCGCACGTGCGATGGCCACCGTCTGTCGCTGTCCACCGGACAGACTGGCCACCAGCTGGCGGATCGACTTGACCGTGCGCACCGACAATCCGGCGAGCGTCTCGTTGGCCCGCCGCTCCATGTCTGCTTCGTCGAGCAGGCCGCGCTTGGTGACTTCGCGACCGAGGAACATGTTGTGGACGATGTCCAGGTTGTCGCAGAGCGCGAGGTCCTGGTAGACGACCTCGATGCCCAGAGCGTTGGCCTGCTTGGGGTTGGTGACGTGAACGACCTTGCCGTCGTAGGTGTAGGTCCCCGCGTCGAAGCTGTGGATGCCGGCCAGACCCTTGATGAGGGTGCTCTTTCCGGCCCCGTTGTCACCCACCAGCGCCGTCACCTGACCCGGGAAGACATCGAGATCCACGCTGTGGAGCACCTGGACCGGGCCGAAGCTCTTGTCTATCCCTCTGAGGCTGAGCAGGGGATCCACTCCGGACTCAGTCTTCACCGGAGGTGCGTCGGCCGTCGTCGTCATGGGTCTTCCTCATCCTCGAGCGGCTGGTCGCCTGTGGCAGAGCCGGGGACCTGATCCTGTCGGATCAGGTCCCCGGCGTGCTACTAGCTGATGTCATCCTTCTTGCACACCGAGGCGGCTGCACCAGTGCAGACCTTGGCCGCCGTGGTGTACCCAGTGGCGATGACGCTCTTGACACCGTCTGCGTCGGAGATCCAGACGGGAGTCGCGGCCGCGAAAGGCACCTCGACGTTGAGCTGGGTGTCGGTCACCGTAGACGTCGCGATCGCGTCGGCTCCGGCTGTGTCACCGTTGGCCAGGGCGATCGCGATCTTCGCCGCCGCGTCGGCCTCCAGGTCGGTGTCCTTGAAGACCGTCCCGCACTGCAGGCCGGTGAGCACGCGGTTGAGACCCTCGTCCGTCGCGTCCTGACCGGTGATCGGGATCTTCTTCTCCAGGCCCTGCTTGGCAAGCGCAGCGGAGGCTCCACCGGCCATGCCGTCGTTGGCCACGATGGCGCCCTGGATGTCGCCCTTCTGCTTGGTCAAGAAGCCTTCCATGACCGACTGGGCCTTCTCCGGATCCCACTCGCCGCTCTGGTCTCCGACCAAGGTGTAGTCACCACTGTCGATCTTCGGCGCCAGGGCCTCTTCGTAGCCCTGCTTGAACAGGGTGGCGTTGTTGTCCGTGGCTGCACCGTTGATGTAGACGATGTTGGCCTTGGTGAGGCCCTTGTCGTCCAGGCACTTGATGAGACCCTCACCCTGCAGGGCGCCGACCTTGACGTTGTCGAAGGAGACGTAGTAGTTGGCCCCGCCGCCCAACGTCAGTCGGTCGTAGTCGATGGTGGAGATTCCGGCTGCCTTGGCCTTGCTCAGGCAGGCCGCCCCACTGTCGGAGTCGAGGTTGACGATCATGAGGACGGTGACGCCTTCGGTGATCATCGCGTCGCAGATCGATCCGAAGGTCGGAACGTCACCGTTGGCGTTCTGGATGTCGGACTCGACCCCAGCGTCCTGGAATGCCTTCTCCAGGGACGGGCGGTCGTTGTTCTCCCACCGAGCCGACGACTTTGTGTCAGGCAGGATCACTCCAACTTTGCCGGCGGCTGCTGGCGACTCGTTCGTGCCGCCGGTGGACCCACCACCAGACGACCCGCAGCCCGCGAGGGCGAGGGCTGCCGCAGCCGTACAGGCCAGCACCCCGATAGACAACTTGCGCATGTGTGCTCCGTTCATGGCCCCGGCTCGAATGCATCGAACCTCGGTAGCGGACGACCCGTGCCGTCCGTCCTATGTTGCGGGAGCCAACATATTCACCGAGTCGAGCAGTGTCGAGACCCACACGCGACTAATTTGTTGCGCGCGGTAACAATCGCGTAACGCGCCGGCAACGCAGCGCGGTGACTAGCCCCGGTTCAGGCGGCGAGCAGCTGGCGGAGCACGTACTGCAGGATCCCGCCGTGCCGGTAGTAGTCGGCCTCGCCCGGCGTGTCGATGCGCAGGAGCGCCTCGATGACGGTCTGGGTGCCATCTGGTGCCGTAGCGGTCACGGTCACCGTGGCGGGGCTCGGTCCGGAGTTGAGCGCCGTCACACCGGAGATCGCGAACGTCTCCTCACCGGTCAGTCCGAGCAGGGCGGCGCTCTGCCCGTCGGGGTACTGCAGCGGGAGGACGCCCATCCCGATCAGGTTGCTGCGGTGGATGCGCTCGTACGACTCGGCGAGGACGGCGCGGACACCGAGCAGGGCCGTGCCCTTCGCTGCCCAGTCACGTGACGAGCCGGAGCCGTACTCCTTGCCGGCCAGCACGACCAGTGGAGTCCCAGCCGCCGCGTAGGACTGGGCTGCGTCGAAGATCGTGGCCTGCTCACCACCACGGGTGAAGTCGCGAGTGAACCCACCCTCCACGTCGTCGAGGAGCTGATTGCGCAGCCGGATATTGGCGAAAGTCCCCCGGATCATCACTTCATGGTTCCCGCGGCGCGAGCCATAGGAGTTGAAGTCTCTGCGTTCTACGCCGTGTTCAGACAGGTAGCGACCCGCTGGGCTGTCCGGCTTGATCGCGCCGGCCGGGCTGATGTGGTCGGTGGTCACCGAGTCGCCGAGCTTGGCGAGAACGCGCGCTCCGGCCACGTCGGTGACCGGTGTCGGTTCAGCGCTCATGCCATCGAAGTACGGAGGCTTGCGCACGTAGGTCGACTCGTCGTCCCAAGCGAAAACGTCGCCCTCCGGTGTCTCGAGAGACTGCCAGCGCTCGTCCCCGGCGAAGACGTCGGAATAGCTTCGGGTGAACATCTCCGCAGCGACGCACGTGTCGATGACCTCCTGCACCTCCTGCGGCGTCGGCCAGATGTCGTGCAGAAAGACCGGGACACCGGCCGGGTCGACGCCGAGCGGTTCACTCGTCAGGTCGAGGTCCATGCGGCCAGCCAGTGCGTAGGCCACCACCAGCGGCGGCGACGCGAGGTAGTTCATCTTCACGTCGGGCTGGATGCGTCCCTCGAAGTTCCGGTTGCCGGACAAGACCGAGACAACGGCCAGGTCGGTGGCATTGACGGCGGCGGAGACCTCGTCCGGCAGCGGCCCGGAGTTGCCGATGCAGGTCACGCAGCCGTACCCCACGAGGTTGAAGCCCAGCTTCTCCAGGTAGGGCGTGAGGTTGGCTCGGTCGTAGTAGTCGGTCACGACCTTGGATCCGGGAGCGAGGGTGGTCTTGACCCACGGCTGACGGGTCAGACCTCGCTCCACCGCCTTCTTGGCGAGCAGCGCCGCTCCGACCATGACCGAGGGGTTCGACGTGTTGGTGCACGACGTGATCGAGGCGATGACCACCGCGCCGTGCGGCAGGTCGTACGTCGACCCGTCCGGCGCGGTCACGGCTGCAACGACGTCCGGCTCGGACGTGTAGCTGGTCAACGCCGCCCGGAACGCCGAAGCAGCGTCGGACAGCGCAACCCGGTCCTGGGGGCGCTTGGGGCCGGCGATCGACGGCACCACGGAGGCGAGGTCGAGCTCGAGGTTCTCGCTGTAGACAGCCTCGTGCTCGGGGTCGTGCCAGAGCCCCTGAGCCCGGGCATAGGCCTCGACCAGGGCGACCTGCGCTTGCGTCGCGACCGGTGAATCGCAGGTAGCGCAAGGTCTCGTCATCGATGGGGAAGATCGCGCACGTGGAGCCGTACTCCGGGCTCATGTTCCCGATCGTCGCGCGGTTCGCCAGCGGTACCGAAGCGACGCCATCGCCGTAGAACTCAACGAATTTGCCGACGACGCCGTGCTCGCGCAGCTGCTCGGTGATCGTCAGGACGAGGTCGGTGGCCGTGGCCCCGTCCGGCAGCTGCCCGGTGAGCTTGAAGCCGACGACGCGAGGGATCAGCATCGAGACCGGCTGCCCGAGCATCGCCGCCTCGGCCTCGATCCCGCCGACACCCCAGCCGAGCACCCCGAGACCGTTGACCATCGTCGTGTGGCTGTCGGTGCCGACCACCGTGTCGGGGTAGGCCATTCCGTTGCGCACCATCACGACGCGCGCGAGATATTCGATGTTGACCTGATGCACGATGCCCGTGCCTGGTGGGACGACCTTGAACTCGTCGAAAGCGGTCTGCCCCCAGCGCAGGAACTGATAGCGCTCGCGGTTGCGGCCGTACTCGATGTCGGTGTTGATCTGGAAGGCATCCGCACGAGCAAACACATCAGCGATCACGGAGTGGTCGATGACCAGCTCGGCCGGGGCCAGCGGGTTGATCGCGCTCGGGTCGCCGCCGAGATCCTGCACAGCCTCACGCATCGTGGCGAGGTCGACGACGCAAGGCACTCCGGTGAAGTCCTGCATGATCACGCGCGCGGGCGTGAACTGGATTTCCGTCGATGGCTCCGCCGCGGGGTCCCACGCGGCCACCGCCCGGATGTGGTCGGCAGTGATGTTGACCCCGTCCTCGGTGCGGAGCAGGTTCTCCAGCAGGACCTTCAAGGAGTACGGCAGCCGCTTGGCACCGTCCACGGCACCGAGCGCGAACATCTCCACGCTCTGGTCCCCCACGGTCAAGGTGGTCTTGGCACCAAGGCTGTCGATGCTCACGGCTGTCCCTTCGTCGTCGAGGCAAATTTATCTTGATATCAAGATATCACGCGTGGGAGCCTACCCAGGAGGCGCGAACAAGGCCAGGGCCTCCACGTGGTGGGTCATCGGAAACAGGTCCAGTCCGCGGACCCGCACGAGTTTCCAACCAAGCGCCAAGAACGTCTTGACGTCCCGGGCAAGGGCAGCCGGGTCGCACGCGACGTAGACGACCGCACGTGGCTGCAGCCGCACGATGCGCTCGACGACGGAGCGCCCGGCACCAGCACGAGGAGGGTCGAGAACGACCAGATCGCAGCGCCGTACGCCGCCGCGGGCCAACCAGCGCTCGACGTCAGCCTCGTGCAGGCGAACCGACGGCAGGTCGTGCAGGTTGCGTCGGGCGTCACGGACGGCAGCCGCGGAGCTCTCGACCGCGTCCACCCGTCCCGTCACGCCCAGGATCTCCGCAAGGGCGCCCGCATAGAGCCCCACGCCTGAGTAGAGGTCGAGCAGATGCTCCCCGGGTCGCGGCTGGAGCATCTCTCGAACGCCGGCGACCAGGGTGTCCGCGGCACCCGGATGCACCTGCCAGAAACCGTCTGCGGCGACGCGCCACTCCCGCCCCGCCGCCCGTTCACGGACCCGGCGCGCTCCGGTGGGTGAACCGTCCACCAACACGGCGACGTCATCCGTCGCCGACGAAACCGCCACCTGGACGCTCTGGACCCCCGGCCACGTCCGCTGCAGCACACCCGTGGCCAGCAGATCTGCAGACGCGATCGGGCAGGAATCCAGCGCGACGACGTCGTGCGACCTCGACCGATGCAGACCGGGGCGCCCCGTGGCGGGGTCCACGGAGAAGCGCTCCCTGGTTCGCCAGCCCAGACCGTCCACCGCGCCGGGAATCTCCTCGACCGTCACACCGACGTCGGCCGCGAATTCCACGCCGACGTGGCGCAGCTGTTCGGACAAGACTTGCGCCTTCAGCTCGCGTTGGGTCGCAAGATCGGCGTGCTGCCAGTCGCATCCTCCGCACCCCCCGGGCCGCGCCTGCGGACAAGGCGGCGCCACCCGTCCCGGCGCCGCTCGCAGCACCTCCACCGTGTCACCGCGCAAGAACCGGGTCGTGCGAGACGTCACCTCGACGAGAACCCGCTCGCCAGGCAGCGCGTGGCGCACGAACACGACCTGCCCCTGGTGCCGGGCGACGCAGTGCCCGCCGTGTGCAACAGCGCCCACCTCAACCTCGAGCACCTCGCCGACATCGACTGCTCGCGGCGCCGGCTCGGCGTCGATGCCCTTGGCCTGGTGGGTCTCCTCGACCCCCGTCACGGCGCGTCCGGACCCCGTGGAATCGGTCCGCTGGGGGGCCGAGGTTCCCCCCTGCGCACCGCTCCCGGTGCGGTTGGCTCCCGTCGCTCGGCCCCCTCGGAGGAGGTCAGCTGCCATGGGACGCTGACCACCATCACCCCGGGAGTGAACAGGAGCCTTCCCTTGATGCGCAGCGCAGACTGGTTGTGCAGCAGGTGCTCCCACCAGTGTCCGACGACGTACTCGGGGATGTAGACGGTGACGACGTCGCGCGGCGACTGCCGACGGATGTCCTTGATGTAGGAAATGATGGGTCGGGTGATCTCGCGAAACGGCGAGGCGAGGACCTTGAGCGGCACGGGAATCCCCCGGCGATCCCACTCGGCAACGAGCGCGGCAGTCTCCTCGTCCTCGACGTTCACGGTGATGGCCTCGATCGTCGAAGGGCGCGACACGCGGGCATAGTTGAGGGCCCGGAGCGTGGGCTTGTGGATCTTCGACACGAGGACCACGGCATGTACCCGAGACGGCAGCATCGTGACCTCGTCCTCGGTCACGACGAGCTCGGAGTTGACCCTGAGGTAGTGACTATGGATGCCGCGCATCAAGAACCACAGACCTGTCATCGCCACCAGGGCAATCCACGCCCCACTCAGGAACTTGGTGACCATGACGATGACGAGGACGGTGGCAGTCAGCAGGAAAGCGAACGTGCTGATGACCCGTCGACGCAGCGTGGAGCGCCGCACCTCCGGCTTCAGCTTGGTCCTCAGCAATCGGTTCCAGTGGCGGACCATCCCGGCCTGGCTGACCGTGAACGAGACGAAGACGCCCACGATGTAGAGCTGGATCAACCGCGTTGACTGAGCCTGGAAGGCCCAGATCAACAACATCGCGAAGCCGGCGAGCAACACGATGCCGTTGGAGTAGACCAGCCGGTCGCCTCGGGTGTGCATCTGACGTGGCATGTAACGGTCCTGGGCCAGGATCGAGGCCAGCACCGGGAAACCGTTGAACGCAGTGTTCGCCGCGAGCACCAAGATGAGCGCGGTCATGAGCTGCACGAAGTAGAACGGCAGGTTGTCGTTTCCACCAAAAACGGTCATCCCGATCTGCGCGATCACCGTGTCTTGGTGTTGGCCGGCCGGCAACCCGATCAAGTCGGCGGGGTTCTCCGTCACCTTCACCCCTAGATGGATAGCCAGGTAGGTGACGCCGCTGAACATCGTGATGGCGATGATCCCCATGATTCCCAGGGTCGACGCCGCATTCTTGGCCTTGGGCTTGCGAAAGGCCGGGACTCCGTTCGAAATCGCTTCGACCCCGGTCAATGCCGTACAGCCGGACGCGAAGGCGCGCATGGCCAAGAAGATGACACCTGCGGTGCCGAGCTGACCCAGTTCCGGAACGATGTCGTAGTCGGCGGTGGGAGCCTGCAGATCATCCCCAGCGGACAGTCGCCACATGCCCAGGGCCACCATGCCGATGATGCCGAACATGAACGCGTAGGAAGGGATGGCAAAAGCGACGCCGGACTCGCGGATGCCCCTCAGGTTGAGGACGACGATCACCACCACGACGGCCAACGTTGCACCGACCCGGTGGTTGGCCATCCAGCCGAACGCGGGGGTGGACGCAAGGTTTTCCACGCCCGCCGACGTGGACACCGCCACTGTAAGCACATAATCGACCAGCAGCGCCGAGGCAACGATCAGGCCGAACTCCGGTCCCAGGTTGGTGTTGGCAACTTCATAGTCGCCACCTCCGCTGGGGTAGGCGTGAACGTTTTGTCGGTAGGCGGCCACCACCGTCGCGAGCACGACAACCACCGCGGCGGCCGCCCACGGGGTGAGGGACAACCACGCGGTTCCTGCCAGCGCCAAGATGATGAGGATCTCCTGCGTGGCGTAGGCGACCGATGACATCGCATCGCTCGCGAACACCGGAAGCGCCAGCCGCTTCGGGAGCAGCGTCTCCCCGAGTCGGTCGCTCTGCTTGGCCCGGCCGACCAGAAGTCGCTTGGACACATCCGCCAGGTTGGCCACGAGGCGAAAGGGTAGTGGTGTGGTCGGCCTCCGCAGGCAGGTGGAGGTGTGGGAGGCTCGACCTGTGCATGTCGTGATCATGGGCTGCGGGCGGGTCGGCTCGTCTCTGGCGGCCAACCTCGACTCCATGGGCCACTCGGTGACCGTCGTCGACCAGGACGCCGACGCCTTCCGCCGCCTCCCTCCGGAGTTCGGCGGTCGAACCATCACCGGCGTGGGCTTCGATCGCGAGGTCCTCACCGAGGCCGGGGTCTCCGGGGCGGCTGCCTTCGCAGCGGTTTCGTCGGGAGACAACTCCAACATCCTGGCCGCGCGTGTCGCGCGGGAGAACTTCGGGGTCGAGAACGTCGTCGCCCGCATCTACGACCCAAAGCGGGCCGAGGTCTATCAGCGCTTGGGCATCCCGACGGTGGCGACGGTGCGCTGGACGGCTGACCAGATGCTGCGCCGCCTGCTTCCGGCAGGGGCGGAGGTCGAATGGACAGATCCCAGCGGTGCCATCCGGTTGGCCGAGGTGCACCTCGATCCGACGTGGGTGGGTCGACGGCTCAGCGACATCGAGCGTCACGCTCCGTGCCGGGTGGCGGTGTTGACCCGACTGGGTGACGGAATGCTGCCCAAGCCGGAGCTGGTCATCCAGGAGGGCGATCTGGTGCACGTCCTGCTCCGGGAGCACGACGTCGAGATCGTGGAGATCGCTCTGGGTGGCGCACCGCCAGCAGAGGAGGGCTGATGAGGGTCGTCATCGCCGGCGCCGGCAAAGTCGGCCGTTCGATCGCCGCGGAGCTCGTCGACAACGGACACGAGGTGCTCCTCCTCGACCGCGACCCCGACTGCATCAGGCCCGGTTCGATCCCAGGAGCTGACTGGCTGCAGGGGGACGCATGCGAGGTGGACTTCCTGGACTCCGCCGGCGTCCAGAGCGGTCAGGTCATGATCGCTGCAACCGGGGACGACAAGGTCAATCTCGTGGTGTCGTTGCTGGCCAAGACGGAGTACGGCGTCCCGCGAGTGGTCGCGCGGGTCAACCACCCCAAGAACGAGTGGATGTTCAACGAAGCCTGGGGCGTGGATGTCGCCGTCTCCACTCCTCGCATGCTGTCCGCTCTGGTGGAAGAGGCGGTGAGTGTTGGCGACCTGGTTCGGCTGTTCACCTTCCGGCAGGGCGGGGCCAACCTGGTCGAGCTGACCCTGCCGGTCGGATCACCGCACGGGGGCCACCGGGTCGGGGACGTACCGTGGCCGCCGGAGACCGCCTTGGTCGCGATCCTGCGCGACGGTCAAGTGATCAGTCCCAGCGCCGACGATCCGCTCGAGGCGGGCGACGAGCTGGTCTTCGTGGCCGCCGCCGACTCCGAGCCGCTGCTGCAGAACGTGCTCTCGCCCTACACCGACTGAGCGCTCTCGCCCTACGCCGACTGAGCGCACGTCGACTGAGCGCACGTCGACTGAGCGCACGTCGACTGAGCTCACGTCGACTGAGCTCACGTCGACCGGGCGCTCTCGTCCCGGGTGTCCCCAGCGGCGAGCTCCTCCTCGGCGGTCCCTCGGTCGCCCCTCGCTCGACGCCGCGGCCGTGGCTTCGTCGCCTGCCGGGTGCGTCGGATGGGTGCCGCGCAGGATCGCCCACGTCCCTGCGCACGTGATCAAGAACAGCGGTAGCCCCAAGGGGATGTTCGCGAAGCCGAGCACCGTCGTCTTCCCCGCCAGGTAGAGCGGGATCTGCACCGCGACGCGCACCACGAACATGCCCGCCCACAGCCACGAGGACCACAAATACGCCCGGTAACGAAGGGGATCCTTCCGCCAGCGCGTACCTTCACCGAGGATCGGGCCGAGCACGACGCCGAGCAGCGGCCAGCGCACCATGCAGGAGATCGCGTAGACCGCCGCGTAGGCGCAGTTCTTGACGATCGAAGGAAAGTAGAACGCCTCCGGTTCACCTCTCCACGCCGCCCAGCCGGCCATGATGCCCACGCCCACCAGGCTCGCCACCACCTGCTGCACCGGTCGCCGGTGCCACAACGCGACCACGCCGAGCACGAACGCCGAGATCAGGGCGATCGCCAGAGACCAACCTAGGCGCGCCCCAGAGACCGGATAGGCCACGGCGAACACCACGCCCGGGATGGTCGCCTCGACCATCCCGCGAGTGCCTCCGAGCGCCTCGGCCAGACTTCGTGCATCGGTGGGCGGGCGGCGACCGCCGGCCGCAGGCGGACTCACGCGCGAAGCTCGTAGGACGGGTTGAAGATCGTCGGCCGGCCGCGCTGGTCGTTCACTCGGCCGTGCACGATGACCGAACGGCCCGGCGAGATCCCCGCGATGCGCCGGCGGCCGAGCCAGATCAGCTGGACGGTGGCAGACCCGTCGTAGAGCTCGGCCTCCAGAGCCGGAACGCCGCCGTGCGGGCGCAACGTGACTGTGCGCAGCGTGCCTGCCAGCGTCACCCGCTCCCCCGAGCAGCAGGCTCCGATCGCCGTGGCGCCAAGATCCTCGGACTCGGTGAGCAGCTCCGCCGCCTCGAGCTCCACCTCCCCGGCCCGCCACCTGCGCAACCGCTGGCGCAGGCCTGAGGGGTGCGCGACTGACGTGTCGACCGGACGACGTGCGTCCACCCGAGCCTGATCAACCATGTCACCAGGGTAGCCCGACTACGCGGTCTCGCCCTGGTCCAGTCGCGAAGGCTCTAGTGGATCTCGGTGATCTCCGGTCCCCGCTTGCGCAGAGCATCCAGATGCGGGGCCGTGTCGGGAGGAGACGGCAGAGGTTGGCCCTGGTCGGGAAGGTGCAGGGGTAGCAGCTCCCGGGGGGCCATGGCCAGATCACCCCGGTTGACGATCGTGGTGGCGAGCACCTCATCGAGCTGATCTGCGACCTTGCCAGGACGGGCTGCGGCCCCCGAATAGACCCCGCGCAGAAACCAGCGCGGACCGTCTATCCCTACGAAGCGAGCCGGTTGGAGTCCTGGGGATCCATCATCAGCTGGGACCTCGGCTATGAGTTCGGCACCGAACCGGCCGGAGACTTCTTCGACCTTTCCTCCCGCTTCGGTGATCCCCTGAACGATCTCGGCGCGGACGTCGTCCCACAGCCCGCTGCGCCGCGGAGCCGCGAACGGCTGGATCTGCAGCTGGCCGGAGCCGACGACGGCCGTGGCCGCGATCACCCGCTCGCTGGCCCGATCGACCTCGAGGCGAAGCTCGAGACCAGGAAACCCCGGCACCAGCAGACCACCGATGTCGACCCTCGGTCGTTCGTCGCCCTCGGGAGCCTCGCTGACGTCCCACGGACCGGGCAGGCCCTGCCCACGGTCGAACCTCCGAGCACTTACGGAAGCCTCAGTTTCGGAATCGACGTACGTGGCCGCTTCTCCTGCTGCGTCCTCGTCGGGGGCGGGAGCGCCGTTGCCGTCGGCTTCGACCTCGTCGGCCTTCTTGCGTCGGAACAGCGGCACGGCTCAGCCCTCTCGTCTCTGCGTGGTGGCCGCATGGCCACCTGTCGAACCGAATCCCGCCGCGGCCCGCGCCGAGCCGGGAAGTGCGTCCACCTCGTGGAACTTGACCCGCTCCACGCGTTGGATCACCAACTGGGCGATCCGGTCTCCACGGGCGAACACGACCGGTTCGCGGGGGTCCAGATTGATCACGCTGACCTGGATCTCCCCCCGAAAACCGGCATCAATCGTACCGGGGGCGTTGACCAGACTCACCCCGTGGCGCGCGGCCAGACCAGATCTCGGGTGCACGAATGCGGCGAACCCATCGGGCAACGCGATCGCCAAACCGGTTGGTAGCAACGCTCGTTCCCCGGGCTGGAGCGTGGCGTCAGCCATCGTGCACAGGTCGACGCCGGCATCACCGGGGTGAGCAGCACGTGGCAGCTCCGTTCCTTGGTCCAGCCTGAGGACCAGCACATCGACATCGCTCACGGGTTGACCTCGAAGCTGCGCGTGGTCTGCGACGTGCGGGCTTCCGCCATGGCCGCCTCCACCTCTTCTGGACGACCATGGGAGCGGAAGTGCTCCAGCGGTACGGCGATGAACAGCGCCGCCGCCTCCACAGCCACCGGGCCGTTCCAGCCATCGAGTCGGCCAACCGCCGAGGTCCAGATCTTGCGCCCGTCGACGCCGAGAATGCAGGCATCGATGTGCAGGGTCGAGCCGACGGGAACCGGTCGTCGGAAGTCGGTCTCCAGGCGCCCGGTCACGGCAGGCGTGCGGGTCAACCAGTTGAGGGCGCCAAGTGACTCGTCGAAGGCCGTGGACAACAGCCCGCCGTGAGCCAGCCCGGGCGCCCCCTGATGGTCATCGGTCACGGTGAAGGTCGAACGCAGGGTCAGCCCCTCCCCCGCAACGACCTTGAGATGCAGGCCGGTCGGGTGCTGCGGACCGCAGCCGAAACAGTGCAGATAATGAGGACCCAGCGGCTGCCCAGGCGCTGGCGCATCAGGATGCCGCACAGGCAGCACTGCGGCCGGTGTCGGCGTGGTCGAAGGCGGCGGGCTCATTGCTGCCGACCCTACTGCTGGGACGAACCGCGGCCCTGCGAGGCTGGCCCGATGTCCGATCCGGGATCTGAGCCATCGCCAAGCGGCCAAGGGGCCTTTCACGAGGTGCTCCGCGTGCCGATCACCGGCTGGCTCATCGCGCTAGGCGCGGTCCTCATGTGCGTGGTCGCCTTCGGCGCCGCGCTGGGACCGACCGTTGGCCTGGGCACCCTGCTGTTCGGAGGCGTCGGCGCCGCCTGGGGGCTGCACCGATGGACCGGTCACGTCAACGTCGCCGGAGGCGTACTAACGGCCGGGCGAGCGAGCTTGCCGATCTCGGATGCTGGCACCGCCATCCCCTTGGATGCCGAGCGCGCGCGCTGGTTGCGCGGCCCGGGAGCCGATCCACGGGCGTACCTCTACCTCCGCAGCTGGGTCGGCCCGGCCGTGCAGGTCGAGGTGATCGACCCGTCTGACCCAACGCCGTACTGGTATGTCTCGACCCGCCGACCAGACGAGCTCGCGTTGGTGATCGAAACGGCGCGCGGCACCTGATCGATGTGACCTAGGCTCGAAGCAGCTTGCGGGCGTTGCGGTTGATGAGCATCCTGATCAGCCCCGCCGCAGCACCCGACAAGACGGCGAAGGCCACAGCATCCTTGAGGTGCTCGTCCGGGTCGTCGACGCTCTCCGGTGATGGCTTGCCCGTCGTCGCCGTCCACACCACGTCGGTCATCTTGCGCGCCACGGGCGTTGCCACCACGGCGGCCGCCGCGAACACCAACGCGTGGCTCTTTGGAGTGCTGGCCATGACCTGGACCTCCGAGAACTAGACCGCTGCAACCGTTCCGACCGCGCCGCTAGCCTATCGGCGGCCGGTGTCATCCTCGACGGGTCTGGCGGAGAGCACTCCGTGCGCCACGCGACCAGCCAGACCGCCCGTGAGGGGCCGCCCTCGCCGCAGGTCTGTACGTAGCGTGTCGGACAGGCTCTGGGTGGTGCGGTGATTGACCCAGCCGCCGTACGCGGCCCCCAGCAGCAGCGGGGCCACCGTGCCGGTGCCCCGCCCGATGCTGACGAGCAACCGCCGCTGCACGCGCTGACGAGCCACGAGCCCTAGACCCGCGGGAATGATGGTGGGATCCAGGGAGGTGACACCGCGGCGATTCGCCCACGCCGTCGCATACGCGAGCCCACGTTGGGTCGGTGTGCCGCGGACAGCACTCCCGTACACCTCGTGCAGCTCACCGACGAGTTTGATCTCGATCGCTGCCACTGCGAGTGACTCGACCGCGAGCTGGATGGGGATCGTGATGAGGCTGACGGGGGCGAACCACTTCACGGCCGACAAGGCACCGCCTGCCACACCGATGCCGGCTGTCGCGCGAACCGCGTTTCGAATCACCGCATCGGCCAGCGCCTCGCCCTCCAGACCCCGGTAGTGAGAGCTCAGCGTGTGCCCATCGCGAACGGGCAGGTGCGGCGCGGCGGCGATGACCTGGTCGGCCATCCAGCGTCCGCTCGTGACGGCTCCCGCTCCGGCCAGCCGAGCTGAACGCAATAGGGCAGCGGCCACCTGGCCCCACAAGAAGACGAGCCGATCGTCCTCCGATCCGGCCTCACCGTCCTCGGCGGACTCCGCCAGCCGCCCAAGCAGGACCGCCAACTCCCGATCCGCCGACTCGCTCCACGCCACGTCGGTCAGGGGTTCGGCGGGCTCGAGCGCCCGCTCAGCGGGGCGTCGACGGCTCAGGCGAGGGACTTTGGGCATGCGGGCGAGCCTTCCCCGAATCAGGCTGCGCACTCCCGACAGATGTAATGACCCTTCTTGCTCTTGGGGTCGAGCTGGCTGCGGTGATGGACGAGGAAGCACCGCGAGCAGGTGAACTCGTCCTCCTGGCGGGGCAGGACCCGCACCGAAAGCTCCACGTCGGAGAGGTCGGCGCCGGGCAGCTCAAGATTCTCAGCCAACTCCGTCTCGTCAACGTCCACCGCGCCAGAACTGGCGTCGGCGCGTCGAGCCTTGAGCTCCTCGATGCTGTCTTCGCTGAGCTCGTCGTCGGTCTTGCGCGGCTGGTCGTAGTCCGTTGCCACCGGTTCCTCCGGGCCTCAAGTCGTCGTATTTCGTGCGGTCGTGCCCATGGCGGCCGTACCAGTTCAGGCGGTGTTGCTTTCCGTCCACTGCGCACAACGTCGGATGGCTCCGAGATATGCCCGCGGAAACCGGGATTGTGCCCCACTTCGGCCGGAATAGCCCGTCGAATCGCCCGACTGCACCCGTCCGCGCAGCATCCGTCGAGAATTGGCGCCCACGACAAGCTCCGCCCGGAGGTGCTCAGGCCAGGGGGTCGGTGTCTGCTCGCACGCTCACGAGCAGATCGTGCAGGTCGTCCCAGATCCCAGGAGCGGTGGCCACGAACAGCGTGGGTCCAGCCGGTGCGCCGCTCAAGCCACCGACGACCGCTCCGGCCTCGGTGGCGATCAGGCCCCCGGCTGCGCCGTCCCAGGGTGAAAGCCCCTGCTCGGCGTAGGCATCCACCCGCCCAGAGGCAACGCTGCACAAATCGATCGCCGAAGATCCAAAACGTCGGATGTCTCGGATGCGCGGGAGGACGTCGCTGACCCAACGGGCCTGCTCCACCCGACGTCGGGCGTCATATCCGAAACCGGTCGCGAGCAGGGTCTGGGACAGGTCGGTGCAGGACGATGGGCGGATGCCTTCGCCGTCGCGGAAGGCGCCTTCTCCGCGGACTGCCCAGAACGTCTCTCCCTTGGCCGGCGCATGCACCACGCCGACGACTGACCCGCGATCGTCCTCGACAGCAACCGAAACAGACCATTCCGCGAGGCCGTACAGGTAGTTCACCGTGCCATCAATCGGATCGATGACCCATCGAAGGCCCGATGAGCCGACGCTGGAGGCCCCCTCCTCGCCGAGCACGCCGTCGTCGGGCCTTGCCTGCATGATGCGGCGCACGAGCAAGGCTTCAGCCGCTGTGTCGGCCTCGGTGACCACATCGGTTGGAGTGGACTTGGTCGAGACGTGCAGGCCACCGCGTTGGTTCTCGAGCGACAGCGCGCCCGCCTCGCGAGCGAACGCAAGGGCGAGCTCGAGGAGCGCCGGATAGGTCGGTGAGGCCGTCACGCCGAGCTCTCCGCCACCGCGCGCCGCGGGCCACGTGGGTTCGGGCAACAGGTGCGCAGGCAGACGTCCCAGGCAGGCCCATCCTGGCCCAACGCACGCGGTTCGCCGCCGACTCGTTCGAGAACGAGTTCTCGCACCAGGGCGACAAATCGAGGGTCATCACCGGGAGTCGCGGCTCTGGTGACCGTGATCCCCACGTCGGCTGCTCGCTGTGCGGCCTCGTGGTCGAGGTCCCAACGCACCTCCACATGATCGGACACGAAGCCGATCGGCACCAGGACAGCTGATCCGAAGCCCTGCTCGGACAGGGCGGCGAGTTGGTCGCCGACATCCGGCTCCAGCCACGGTTGGGTCGGAGGTCCCGATCGCGACTGATAGACGAGATCCCACCGTCGACCCTTGATCCCTGTACGTTCGCTGACGGCCGTTGCCACGAGGTCAGCGACCACCTCGTGCTGGGCGACGTAAGCGTCACCTCGAGGACCACTGGACGCGGCCTGGGCCAGGGGGATGGAGTGGGTCGTGAACACCAAGGCTGCGAGATCTCGCTCCCCCGCAGGTAGCTGTTCCAGCGCGGCAACCGTGGAGTCGATCCATGGCTCGACGAAGCCCGGATGGTCGAAGTAGACCCGCAGCTTCTCCAGCTGGACGGGGGCCCCTCCCGCCGCGATGACGATCTCCGTGGCGTCCGCGAGGTTCTCCCGATACTGCCGGCATCCCGAGTACGACGAGTAGGCCGACGTGACGAAGCACAGCGCTCTGCGTACTCCTGCAGCCGACATCTCGGTCAGGGCCTCGGAGAGATAGGGCGTCCAGTTCCGGTTTCCCCAGAAGACCGGAAGGTCGATGCCGTGCGCGGCCAGATCCGCGCGGATCGCGCTCAGCAGAGCGCGGTTCTGGCTGTTGATCGGGCTCACACCACCGAAATGTTCGTAGTGCGCACCCACGGCCTGCAACCGCTCCTTGGGGATGCCGCGCCCCCGGGTCACGTTTTCCAAGAAGGGCAGCACATCAGCGGGACCTTCCGGCCCACCGAAGGAGACGAGCAGCAGCGCGTCGTAGGGGCCAAGGGTCACCTGCCGATCCTTGCGCACCACCGCCGAACCGGCGAACGGGGAGGGTGGGCGGCGCCCTAGATTGGGCCGGTGCCCAACCCATACCTCGCGCTGTTCCGTCACCCCGGAACCATCGCGTTCAGCGCCACGGCGTTCGTGGCACGCATCCCCATCGCAACGGTGGGCATCGGGATCGTCCTCGTCGTGCAGCAGGAGTCCGGCTCCTACGCGCTGGCCGGAGCGGTGGCAGCGACAGCAGGGATCGCCTTCGCGCTGATCAGTCCGCAGTTCTCGCGGCTCGTCGACCGATATGGGCAACGCAGGATCACGACTCCCCAACTCGTCCTCTTCGCCGCGGGGCTGAGCTCGATAGTCCTGCTCGCAGTCAACGACGCTCCTCCCTGGACCCTTTTCGTCGCCGCCATCGTGACCGGCGCCGAGCCAACCATCGGCTCACTCGTCCGGTCCCGCTGGTCGACGGCCGTGGGGAGCGGCCCACTCCTGCGCACCGCTTACTCCTGGGAGTCTGTCCTCGACGAGGTGGTCTTCGTGATCGGACCGCCGGCGGTGACCATCGCCGCGGTCCACTTTGGACCACCGCCGGCCCTGCTCGCAGTCGCCGCTATCGGGCTGTTCGGAGGCCTGCTGTTCGTAGGCCAGCGCAGGTCCGAGCCACCTCTGGTCG
The DNA here is from genome assembly GCA_963819985.1 of uncultured Actinomycetota bacterium. Classification (GTDB taxonomy): domain Bacteria; phylum Actinomycetota; class Actinomycetes; order DATJPE01; family DATJPE01; genus JANPBY01. The sequence goes on from CAWFYH010000006.1 coordinate 54,981, forward strand.
TCTCCACCGATCTGAGCGGCGGGTCGGCGTTACGCCAGCCCTGGCTTCTCGTGCTCCTGGCCATCATGTTCGCCCTCGGGGGCATTTTCGGCTGCGTCGAGGTCGTGACCATCGCCCGTGCCGATGAGCTCGACCATCTGGCGGCAGCGGGGATCCTGCTGGCGCTGTACGCATTCGGGAGCCTGGTCGCCGGACTGACGTACGGCTGGCGCCATCCCGGCCTACCGCTGCACAGACAGATGCTCCTCGGGTCACTGGGCATGGCGGTTCTCAGCCCGTTGTTCTTCCTGGCCTCCGGGTCGCTCACGGTCCTCGGTGTCACGGCCGTGGTCTGCGGCTTGGCCATAGCGCCGACACTCATCGTCGGTTTCGCCTTGGTTCAAGAACTGTCGCGGCCCGAACGCCTCACCGAGTCGCTGACCTGGCTCAGCACCGGGATTGCCCTCGGAGTCGCGCTGAGCGCTGCCTTGTCCGGCTGGCTCATCGACCGCGTAGGAGCCCGCCCGGCCTACCTCGTCGCCGCCGGCTGCGGGTTGGTGACCGCACTGCTGGCCATCAGTTTCTGGCGCCTGCTCGTGCCCGCCCGCCAGAAGGAGACTGCATGACTCGCTGGCGCAACTGGGCGCGCAACCAGGAGATGTCCCCCACACAGGTGGTGACCCCACGCTCCGTCGACGAGGTCTCGGCTGTCGTTCGCAACAGCGCTGCAGCGGGGCTGGCGGTCCGGGCGATCGGCACCGGACACTCGTTCACCGCATCGGGCCTGACCACCGGAACGCTCCTTCGACCGGAGGGCATGACTGGGCTGCGGTCGATCGACGTCGAGAACGGCCACGTCACGGTGGCTCACGGCATGCCGCTCCGCACCTTGTCGGAGGTGCTCGACTCCCACGGGCTGGCTCTGACGAACATGGGGGACATCAACGTCCAGACGGTGGCCGGTGCCATCAGCACCTCGACCCACGGCACCGGGCGGGATTCAGCCGGGTTGGCCGCGTTCGTCCGCGGGCTGGAGATCGTGCTGGCTGACGGCGAGGTGCGTACGGTCACCGCCGGCGATCCGCTCTTCGAGGCGGCTCGCGTGTCTACGGGCGCGCTGGGGGTCATCACAGCCGTCACGCTTCAGGCCGAGCCCGCGTTCTTGTTGCGTGCGCAGGAGGAACCGATGCGGTGGGACGAGGTCCTCGAGTCCTTCGACGCGTTCGGCTCGGACAACGAGCACTGGGAGTTCTTCTGGTTCCCGCACACCGAGGGGTGTCTGGTCAAACGAAACAACCGCACCCAAGGACCGGCCGAGCCCCTTTCGCGGACTCGAGGCTGGTTCGACGACGAGCTGCTCTCCAACACCGTCTTCGGCGCAGTCAACCGGCTCGGGCGCGCTGCACCGCGCCTCGTCCCGTCGATCAACAAGATCTCGTCCAGGGCGCTGAGCGCCAGGACCTACAGCGCGCGCTCGTTCGAGGTGTTCGCAAGCCCACGCCGCGTGCGCTTCTACGAGATGGAGTACGCCATCCCGCGGACGGCTGCGGTGGCCGCGCTGCGCGAGCTCAAAGCCCTCATCGAGAAGTCGCCCTGGCTGATCTCCTTCCCCATCGAAGTGCGCACCGCCCCGGCCGACGACGTGTGGCTGTCGACCTCGCAAGGGCGCGACACGTGCTACATCGCCTGCCACGTGTTCGAGCGAACCGAGAAGGACCCTTACTTCCGCGACGTCGAAGCCTTGTTCAACGACTATCTCGGCCGCCCGCACTGGGGCAAGCTGCACACACGGACCGCCTCCGACCTCGCTGCGCGGTATCCCCACTGGGAGGACTGGCAGGCCGTCAGAGATGCCATCGACCCCCGCCGGGTGTTCGCCAACGACTACACCCGCCAGGTCTTCGGCCCTTAGGCCGCCGGCCTCACCAGCCGCGCAGGTCGATTTCCCATCGCTCGAGTACGTCGTCACCATCGACCAGCCACACCTGCTCGTGGTAGGCCAGCGTCGGGTCGACATGGGCAGGGACGTACCTCACGCGCTCACCCACCTTCACCGATCCGGCCTCGACCGGCGCGAACGTGAGGTGTTCGTCCGAGAGGAACCACACCAGCCCGAACGAGTCGCAAAACTCCGGATCGGGATTGCCGTGATCCATACCCTGAGCCTTCAAGCCGGTGTCGGCGACCGCCCAGCCACCAGCGGGATTCACCGAGATCACCGTGCCGAGCATCGTCAGCGCGGTCTTGAACGGCAGATCCCCGAGCTTGGCGTAGGCCGAGTCCATCAGGGCGTAGGACCCCGCCTGGATCTCGTTGACCCAGGTGTTGACGGCGTAGGTGCCGGTGCCCCCGCCCGTGACCAGCTCACCGCCGACCAGCTCGTGGGCGACCAGCAGCTTCGCCATGCACGCCTCGACGTGACCGAGCCGTTCCTCGCGATCCGCCCACAGCATGAGGTGACCCTCGTAGCCCATGACTCCACGCACCTCGAGCCCGCGGCCGCGGGCCAGGTCGGCCAGCCGGCCAGCGTCCTCCGGCGCGCAACCGCAGCGCGGCAGGTCTACGCACACGTCGATCACCACCTCGCGAACCCCGCCCTGGGCTGCCGCTCCGATCGTCTCCTCGGAGTCCACCGCCAGCGTCACCCGGTGCCCCGCCTCGACCAGGGCGCCGAGCCGACGAGCGTCCACGACCTCGTTGGCCAACAACAGGTCGGCACCCAGACCCGCCGCAGCCAACCCCTCACATTCCCGGATCGTGGCGGTCGTCAGCCCTAGGTGCCCGGCCTCGAGCTGCCGCCTGGCCAGTGACGAGCACTTGTGCGCCTTGACGTGCGGGCGCATCCGCGCCCCCGGAAGCGCCCGTGCCATCAGTTCGAGGTTGGTCTCCAAGGCAGAGCGCTCCACGACCAGCGCGGGTGTCGGGAGGTCTGCGACGCTGCCCAAAGTCCTGGTTGTCAACCGGAGATCCCTTCGCGTGGCAGGCTGGCCCGAGGACCGTACCCGCCGACGCACCGATCTCCATAGCCAGAACCCGCAGCGACGAGCCCCGACTGCGTAGGCTCAGAGCCATCTCAACCTGAGTGCGATCCTCACCAAAGCAATCTCACCACCGAACGGCACCCGAGAGGCAATCGACATGCAGAACCTGCGGCTGCTGGGCGTGAGCGACGACGGCTCTCGCCTGCTGCTCGAGGGTCCCGACGGCGCGGACTATGCCCTGCCGCTCGACGAACGGGTGCACGCGGCGATGCGCGGCGATCGAGCCCGGCTCGGGCAGCTGCAGATCGAGTTGGAGAACCAGTTGACGCCGCGGGAGATCCAAGCGCGCATCCGAGCAGGTCAGACCTCGGAGGAGATTGCCGTCGCCTCACAGGTCCAGGTGGAGCGGATTCGCCGCTTCGAAGGTCCTGTTCTCCAGGAACGCTGGCACATCGCTGAGCTGGCCAAGACGACGAACGTACGGCGGGTCACCGACGCTGCTGCGCACCCGATGAGCGACCTAGTCGTCGAGCGGCTGGCGGCCCGCGGCGTCGCCACCGAGGACCTTGAGTGGGACGCCAGGCGCCGCGAGGACGGGCGCTGGGCGGTCCGGCTGGACTACAGCCACGGCGGTCGGGAGCGCTCGGCCACCTGGTTGTTCGACCATCAGCGGCGCACCCTCGAACCGCACGACGACGAGGCCAGCTGGTTGACCGCGGACGAGCGCGCCGTCCCCGAACCCTCGCGGGCCACCCGGGGCCGCAGCCGCAGCAGCGCGAAGCGAACGGCCCGAAGCGAGGCCGCCGACGCCAAGGAGTCCGCAGAGGCTCCGGAGGCCGCAGGCGCCGGCGAGCTCGTCGAGCCATCTCCTCTGGCACCCAAGTCTCCACGACTCACGGCCGTCCCCGACGTGCACGAGGACGAGGCGGGGCCGGCAGCGGTCCTTGACCCGGCAGTCGGTGACGTGGCCGACGAGGCGCCCGCGTGGGTCGACGACGATGTGGCCGAGTCGCTCGACAGCTTCGACGACTCCGACCAAGCCGGTGATGACGAAGAACTGGATGCTGTGCCAGAGGGTGACAACCCCCTAAGACCCACGACCAGCGCGAAGCCAGCCCGGGGCCGTAGAGCAGCCGTCCCCAGCTGGGACGAGATCTTGTTCGGGACCTCGAGCCCGGAGGACTGAGCTTGGTAGGCACTGAGCTTGGTAGGCACTGAGCTTGGTAGGCACTGAGCTCGGCAGGCACTGAGCTTGGCAGGCGGGCGCTGAGCCTGGGCCGAGTTCGCGCGGGGTTCAGTCTCTCGAGGCGGAAGTCGACGCTTCGACAGCGCCGCGGGCAACCGGCCGGCTTTCGTCGCTGATCCAGTCACTCCACGAACCGGCATACAGAGCCACCGGCTGACCGACGCGAGCCAGCGAAGCCACCAGCACGGCGGCCGTCACCCCGGATCCGCACGAGGATCCGATCGCGCCTCCGGCCCACCCACGCGCAGCCAGCTGATCACGAACCTCCGTTGCCGCGGTCCACCGACCCCCAGCCACGATCACTCCGGCCGGCACGTTGATCGAACCGGGGACATGGCCAGCCACGGCATCGATCGGTTCCTCGATTCCTTCGAACCGCTCGGCCGTGCGCACATCCACCAGAGTGCCGGCGCCACCCGCCAGCCTCCCCGCCTCGTCGGCGTCGACGACGGGCAGGCGGCCCGGTTGCGCAACAAAATCACCCCGGTCGGGCTCGGTCGCCTCCGCGGTGGTGCGTCCGCCGGCGGTCAACCAGCCGCTCCAGCCGCCCTCGAGGATGCGCACGTCGCGGTGTCCGAAGTAGCGCAGGCACCACCAGGCGCGGGCGGCTGCCGCACCGTCCCCGTCATCCACGAGCACGACCCTTCGGCGACGCCGTACGCCGCACCGGCGCATCGCCTCCTGAAAGGCAGGCGGGCTTGGCAGCGGATGACGGCCGCCGGTGCCGCTCGGCTCGGGTGGCCCAGCCAGATCCTTGTCGAGATCGACGAAGGTCGAGCCGGGCACGTGCGCGGAGCCGTAGTCATGGCCGCCGGCAGGTCCACGCAGCCGCCACCGGACATCGAGGACCGTGGGCGGGTCGTCGCCGGCGAGGGCCGTGATGAGCCAGTCGGCACGGACCAGGACCTCGTCGCCAGCGCCAGTAGACACCTCCCCTCCCTCATCCCCAAGCCCGCGGGATTCACCGAAGGGCAGCACGTCGGGGCTCAAGGCAGCCGCCTGAGCACTGGCAGCCGTCACCTGACGACGGTGGTGGGCGCGGCACAGCACCTCGTAGCCGACCTTGGGCTGGGGCTGGCCAGCGTTCGTCGTGTTTCCCACGACGACCTGCTCGCCCTCGATCACCATCACCCCGTCCAGGGTGCGCGCGTTGTGAGTAGCCCGGCTGCCACACCAGCAAAGTGCCTCGACCTGCAGCAGGTTGACCCGATCGGCCAGCTCGAGCAGCCGCCTCGAGCCAGGAAAGAGCTCGGTACGGAAGTCGGTCGTGATGCCGAACGCAAATACGTCAACGCCCAGGTCGTCGACGATGCGGGCCATGTCCTCCACCTGGGCGGACCCGTAGAACTGCGCTTCGTCCGCGATCAGGTAGTCGATGCGCTGTCCGGCCTGCAGCCGCCCTGTGACCTCGGCCCACAGCGATGTCTCGGGGCGGATCTCGATCGCGGGGATGGCCAGACCGAGGCGGCTGGACAGCGTTCCTTCCCCGACCCGGTCCCGCGAGGTGAAGACGAGCCCGACCCGCCCTCGGGCGGCGTGGTTGTGGTCGGTCTGTAACGCCAAGGTTGACTTGCCGCAGTCCATGGTGCCCGTGAAGAAGACCAGCTCAGCCATGTCGGGGATCCCAGCTCATCGAGCGTCCAGCTCGGCGATCAGTCGCTTCAGCGCCACACTGCGATAGCTCTCCTCGATCCAGTCCAAGAGCAGATCAACGTCGGGGATCTCCCCGGCGGGCGCCAGGTCGATCCGCACCCAACCGTGCCGGCCGAGGCCATATCCCGTAGGTGTGGTGCAGGACAGACTCAACGCATGGGCAGCCGACTCCGGAAGCTTGACCGAGAGTCCCGGTCGTTCGGGGGACCCGAAGAAGACGAAGATCTTCTTTCCCACCTTGGCCACGGAGTCGTCCTCCCAGGGGTGGTCCTCCCAGGCCCCAGGCAACCCGAACGCAAAACCTCGGCAGTCCTCAAGAGGCTCACTCATCCGATGCCTCCCTCTGATCTGGTGGCCATGATCAGCGGCACCCGGGCCTCAGCCTCGCTCAACGATCCGTGGTGGCCCACGAGCATGGATTCGTGAGGATGAGTGCGGCCGGCCAGCAGCAGCGCACCGTCTAGCGTGCAGGCAGCCACCACATCGCCGATTCGATCACTCAGCTCGGGGGCGACCGGACCGAACCACCCGGCATCGATCGCCTCGCTCCTGCTCAGCACGCAGGCGACACCGAACAGCCGATCGCGCCACGCGGCCAGGACGTCGGCCTCGGCGCCGGGCACGACGTAGACATGCCTGGCTCGTGGCTCACCCGCAACCAGCTCGACCCCGTCATTCAGGTCCGGCTCCGCCTGGAGGTCCACCGTTCGCTCCGGGACGACGTCGACCATGCCGTGGTCGCCCGTGACCAGGAGCAACCCGTCCTCGGGCAGCACGTCCAGGAGCTGCTCGACCAACCGGTCGATATGACCGAGCTGCGCGCGCCATGCCTCCGATGCCACGCCGTGCAGGTGACCGGTGTTGTCCAGCTCGCCCGCATAGACGTTGACCAGAACCGGTCCGCCGACACGTACCGCCGCCGCCGTGGCACCGACCTTCTCACCTGGAGTGTCCGCCCCCGTATAGGGCGTTCCATCCATCGACGCGCGGGTCAGTCCGGTCGACGCATAGGCACGAGGTCCAACGTGGCTCACCGAGACGCCAGCGGCGGCCAGCTCGGCGAGCACACTAGACCGGCGCTGCACCTCTCTCGGATCAAGGCCGGCTGGCCAGTCCAGCGTGTTGAGCAGCCCGTGACCAGGCAGTCGGAACTGGTAGCCGAAGATCCCGTGCTGCCCGGGTGGCAGACCGGTAGCCAAGGACGTCAGGCTGGTTGAGGTCGTCGACGGGAAGCCGGTGGTCAGTGACCTGCCTGGTCCGGCCATCTCGCACAAGACCGGTGCATGTCGTACGTCGACCGAGGCAAGGCCAACCGACCCCAGACCATCGACCAAGAGCACGATGACCGTGGACGCGGCGGGCAGGCCGAGAACGTCAACCTGACCCCTGAGGCCGAACCCGGAACCGATAGCCGGAAGCAGGTCCGCGAGCGAGCCGGAGCCGTACGCCGGGCGGACGAGCCCGTCGGGCACGGTGGACGGTGGATGCACCCGCGGCTCAGCGCCGGACGGCTGCGACGGCTGCGTTGACCGACGCGGCGAAGGCGAGGGCCTGCTCGACGCTGTCGGCACCATCACCGACCTCGCTGACCCGTACGGACAGGTCGTCCGTGGTCGAGGTGCCCGTATAGCCGTGGTCACCCTCACACTCCGGGTCGCCGCACGTTGCTGGTTCTAGGTCGAGACGGCTGACGGCTCCCCACCCGAGGGTCAGCACGACCTCGGTCGGCCGCGCGCCCGGGCGATGGCTGGCGGGGTCGTCCACCGTGCGCGAGACCAGGACCGAGCCCAGCCGAACGATGGGCACGGACTCCGTGGTCGTGACAGCCGTCGGCTTCGGACGGGCCTCGTCGGCGGGGTGGTCGTCGGTGTGCGAGACGACCAGCCGGGTGTCAGTGAGCAGGAGCACCGTGACGTGCCGACGGAGCTCGTCTCGATCGAACGTGGCCTCGTGGTGCACCAGGAACGCTGAGGCCTGCTCGCCGGCCAGGGCCGAGTCGAGCGCCTCGGTAACGATCTCGGGGTAGTACCCCGACCGCTCGATCGCAGTCTTGAGGTCGGCACTCGCCCGAGTCTCCGTCACGAGGTCATCCTCCCACCTCCACAGCCTCTGCGGGGAACCGACCGTCCTGCCGCTCGGTCAGCATGCCGCGCAGGCCGAGCCCGCCGATGCCGGCCAACAGGCAGCCGCCGACCACGATCCCGATCCACAGGCCAGCCATTCCGAAGCCGAGCAGGAGGCCCGTCATGGCAGGGCCGAGAGTCCCAGCAACGTTCCACGACAATGAGCTCACCGCGTTGTAGCGACCACGCAGGTGTTCGGGCGCAAGGTCGTTGACGATCGAGGGCACGACGGGCTGCCAGAGAGTCTCGCCCAGAGCGAAGACCGCCGGTGCTGCCAGAGCGACCGCAGCCGCCGCCGGGCCACTGAGCGGCACGGCCAGACCGAGCAAGACCCAGGCGATCGCCCAGACCAGCCCCACGCTGGCGATGATCCGCGACCTGGAGCGACCCTGGATCAGCCGGATCACATACATCTGGCCGAGCACGATGGCCACCGTGTTGCCGACATAGCCGAAAGCCACGGCTTGCGCGCTGAGCCCTGCCTGGGTCGTGGCGAAGACGGGGTAACCGACCTCGATTGCGCCGTACCCACACGTCAGCATCACGATGGACACGAGCGTGAGGCTGATCAGGGCCTTGTCGGCGACGACCTCGCGATAGCCGCCGGGGCCGTCGTCGTCAGCCGCCTCGACGTCGGGCACGGGCCCACCGAAGCCCTTCAGGCTGGCCAACACGACCAGACCCGCCAGGATGAAGAAGGCGTCGCCCAGGTAGAGCAGCTCGAAGGTCCCGGGACGGTCGACGTCAACGACCAGCCCCGCCATGAGACCTCCGATCCCGATACCCAGGTTCAGCAGCATGAAATTGACCCCGAAGACTCGCTGCCGCTGACTCTCCTCGACCGCCCTCGAGAGCATCGTCGAGGCGGCGGACCACAATCCCGCTCCCGCCAGAGCTGTGAGGGTGCCGACGGCGAAGGCCTGCCAGGGTTCGCGGACGAACGCCCACCCCGCCGCCGAGACGGACTCGACCGCCAGGCCGAAGAGCATGACCGGCTTGGGACCGATCCGGTCGATGAACCAGCCGCCGAGGGGCGTGACAGCGAAACCGAGCAGCGCTGACCACGCGAGGACGAGACCGCCGATCGCCGTCGGCATGCCGCGGACCTGGGACAGGTAGACGACCAGGAACGGGAGGACCAGTCCGCCGCCGAGCGAGCCGATAAACGTCGCCAGCAGCAGCCTCCTGGCAACCGGGCTCAGTGGCGCCGGCGCGGCCGCTGGGTCCCTCGAGCGGCTGGCAGTCACAACCCGGGCACGGTAGCCGAGGGCCGGCCTGGAAACCAACGAGTTTGTGGGCGCGGGCGTCTGGCTGGGTCGGCGCTATCCGGAGGGCAACCGTCTCGCCTGGGTGTCCGAGCGGACCAGCACCGGCGCCACGCGACCCGAAGCGCCCAGCACCACAGCCTCCTCGTCGGTGGCGACGATCGGGTTGAGCTCGAGCTGGACGAGCTCGGGAAGGTCGTCAGACAGCTGCGCAACCCGGACCACCAGATCCTCCAGGCCCACAGTGTCGAGCGCCGGCCCCCCGCGGTGCCCCAGCAGCAGAGGTGCGGCTTTCGGCGCGCGAACCAGCTCGTAGGCGTCCACGTCGGTTATCGGTGGGATTCGGTAGCCCCGATCCTCGACCAGCTCGGTCACTACTCCCCCCACTCGGAAAGAGACGACCGGACCGAACAGATCGTCTTCGGTCGCCTCGATGACACACGAGACGCCGTGCGGGGTCATCTGCTGCACGACCAGGGAGTCGACCACCCACGGGCCGAACTGCTTGACCATCGCGTTGAAGGCCCAGCGCACGTCGCCGGGGGTCCCAAGATCGAGACGTACGCCTCCGAGGTCTGTGCGATGGACAAGGGTGCGGCTGATCGCCTTGACGACTACGGGGTAGCCGAGCTCCTCGGCGGCCCGAAGAGCTTCGTCGACCGAACGTACAGAGATCATTGGCATCGGCGATATCCCGTAGCAGCGCAACAACTTCTCGAGGTCATCGACGGCGAGCTCGACGCCGTCAGGGTTGTCTTTCAGCAGGTGATCGACGAGCGCCCGGGCCGCAGGTCGGTCCACATCGGGGAGCTCAGGCACTTTCCCGTCCGGCCGTCGTCGCCACTCTGCATAGTCGACCACGGCCGCGAGAGCACGTACCGCGTCTTCGACCGACCCGAACGTCGGCACCGAGCCCAGCACCTGCGCCCCATCAGGGTTCGCGTGCCGGAGAATCTCGCTCATTTCTCCGACTGCGAGCAACGTGGCGACAAGCGGCTTGGTGGTCTCCCGGGACGCGCGGGAGATCTCCCGTGCGTATGCCGCACCACTGTCGCCGATCGGTGGCACGAACAGCACGAGCACCGCGTCGACGTCAGGGTCGTGCGTTGCGTCCGACAAGGCTCGTCCGAAGTCCTCGGCAGGAATGCTCGGCCACAGCCCGCGTACGTCATCGTCGGCGATCTCCAGCCCACGACTCGCGCAAGCATCGGCAGCAAGCACGGCCAGTGCGTCGGAGTTGCCAACGACACCCACCCGACGACCCTCGGGAAGCTGTTGGAGGCTCAGCACCAGGGCGACGTCGAACATCTGGGTGAGGGTGTCGACCTGAATGACCCCGGACTGCCGGAACATCTCGTCGACCGCAGTTGCCGGCAGGGACGTCGCGCGGACCCGGTGGCCGAGCGGGATGCCTTGCGTGGACCGACCGGTCTTCACGGTGACGATCGGTTTGACCCGGCTGGTGCGTCGGGCGATGCGACTGAACTTGCGGGGGTTGCCGATCGACTCCAGGTAGAGCAGCAGGATGTCGGTGGATTCGTCCTCCTCCCAGAACTGCATGAGGTCGTTGCCACTGACATCGGCGCGGTTGCCCGCTGACACGAACGTCGAGACCGCCAAGCCCCGGCGAGCCAGCGCCTCCAGCAACGCGATGCCAAGGGCGCCGGACTGACTGAAGAAGCCGATGGTCCCGCTTTGCGGCATCACTGAGGACAAGGTGGCGTTCAGGCTGATCGCGGGGTGGGTGTTCAGCAAGCCGATGCAGTTCGGTCCGACGATCCGCATGCCGAAGCCGTGCGCAGTGTCGACGAGTTGCCGTTGGAGGTCGCGCCCGGCCTCGTCCACCTCGGCGAATCCCCCGGACAGCACCACCAGCGCGTGCACACCTCGCGTGGCGCAGTCAGCGACCACACCGAGCACGGTGTGCGCTGGAGTCGCGACCACCGCCAGATCGACGCGCTCCGGGATCTCCGCAACCGAGTGATAGGTCGGCACGCCCATGATGTCCCCGTCGGCCTCCGGGTTGACCGCGTAGACCCGCCCCGTGAATCCACCGTCGAGCACGTTGCGCAGCACGGTCGACCCGACGCCGCGCGGGTCGCGGCTGGCTCCGACGACCACGACCGAGCCGGGCGCAAGGAGCCGTTCGAGAGATCTTGCCTCGGCTCGGTGCTCGCGGGTCTCGGTGACGGCGCGAGATATCGCCGTTGGCAGGATGTCAAGGGCCAACCGGACAATGCCGTCTTCCACAGACGTCGTCGTGGCATAGCCGGCCTGCCGGAATACGTCGAGCATCCGGTTGTTCGCCGGTAGGACGTCGGCCACGAATCGACGCACACCACGCTCGCGAGCCGCGCCGGCAAGATGCTCGAGCAAGACCGATCCGAGGCCGTACCCCTGGTAGTCGTCGCGCACGACGAAAGCCACCTCGGCCTCTGGGCCACCCGCCTCCGTACGGTCGTAGCGGACAACCCCCACGATCGCGTCGTCCACAGTCACGACCAAAGCGACCCGGTCGTCGTGGTCCACCGAGGTGAAGAAGACCAGGTCACGAGAGGTCAGCTCGGGGTAGGCCGCGAAGAAGCGGAAATAGATCGTCTGCTCGGACAGCAGGCTGTGCAGCTCGGCCAGCCGATCGCGGTCGTCCGCCCGGATCGGGCGGATGTGCGCCGCGCTTCCATCACGCAGGAGTACGTCGGCCTCCCACTGGCGGGGGTAGCGATCCCGCATCATGACCGTCGAGGCGAGATCTACCTCAGGTGCAGTCACGACGGCCACGCTAGCGCCGTCGGGATAGCGTGAAGGTCATGACACCCAAGCTGAGCGTCCATCCCGAGGTCGCCGAGGCGATCGCGACCGGCCAACCGGTCGTCGCTCTCGAGTCGACAATCATCAGCCATGGGCTCCCTCGGCCGGCCAACCTCGAGATCGCGCTGCAGATCGAGGCGGTCGTGCGCACCCACGGCGCCATCCCGGCCACGGTCGGCATCGTCGATGGGCGGATCTGCATCGGCCTGGACGAGGCGCAGCTCGACGCGGTGGCGATGCGGGATGACGTCATCAAGGTGTCGGTCCGTGACGTCGCCACCCTGGCTGCACGGGGAGGCATGGGCGCGACCACCGTGGCCAGCACGAGCCACATCGCCCACCTCGCAGGGCTGACCGTCTTCGCCACGGGAGGTGTCGGTGGGGTTCACCGCGAGGCTCGGGACTCGTGGGACGAATCGGCGGACCTGACAACCCTCAGCTCACGGCCGATCACGGTCGTCTGCAGCGGCGTGAAGTCCATCCTGGACGTCGGCGCCACCCTCGAACGCCTCGAGACTCTCAACGTCGGAGTCGTCGGCTTCGGCACCGACCGATTCCCCGGCTTCTACCTCAGCGATTCCGGGCACGCGCTCGACTGGCGGGTGGACTCAGCCGACGAGATCGCGGACATCATGCGCGTGCGTGACGAGCTCCAGATCACGGCCGGGCTGGTCGTGGCGAACCCGCTCGACCCGGCAGAGGCACTCGACCCAGACCTGCACGACCGCGTTCTCCAGGACGGCCTGGCAGCTGCCTCCGCGAAGGGCGTGCACGGCAAGGACGTCACTCCTTTCCTGCTCGACTACTTCCACCGCGAGACCGCCGGGGCAAGCTTGGAGGCCAACGTGGCGATCGTCCTCGGCAATGCTCGGGTCGCTGCAGACATCGCCGTGGCGTGCGCCAGCCTCACCGCCGGTGCACCCATCCCCGCCTGACCGGGCCGGGCGGCAGGTGGCTCGCTCGTTCGTCTGCCTCGGCGACGTCATGACCGACGTCGTCGCCACCCTGAGTGAACCGCTCGCCTACGGTTCCGACTCCCCCGCCCCGGTACGGCTGCTCGACGGCGGCTCGGCCGCAAACACCGCAGCATGGCTCGCCAGCACCGGCAATCACGTCACTCTCATCGGCCGGGTCGGCGCCGACGCCGCGGGCGAGCTAGCCCGGACCACCCTCGAGCGTGGTGGTGTGCGCACCCGCCTGACTGTCGATCCGGACCTCCCCACCGGGACCTGCATCGTCCTGGTGAGCCCGGACGGCGAACGGACGATGATTCCGGACGCCGGAGCAAATGCTGCTCTTTCTCGCTCGGACGTACCGCTCTCGCTGTTCGACGCGACCACGCACCTCCACGTCGTGGGCTACGCGCTGCTGAACGAGGGCTCACGCGATGCGGCGCGGCATGCGATCCGGTCGGCTCACGCAAACGGCACCACGGTGTCGATCGACCCTTCCTCGGCTGGCCCTCTGGAGGGCCGCGGTCCGGAAGCGTTTCTCTCCTGGGTGGCCGGGGCAGACCTCCTGCTGGCCAACGCGGACGAGGCCCGCACCCTCACCGGTCTGACAGACGCGACCGAGGCGGCACGTGCACTGACCACGGCCTTCGCCGAGGTCGTCGTCACCCTGGGCGCGGGGGGAGCCCTGCGGGTCGGCCGGGATCAGAAGGACCCGGTGCACGTCGCGGCGGCCCCCGTCGAGGTCGTCGACTCCACCGGGGCGGGAGACGCCTTCACAGCCGGTTACCTCCCAGCCACGCTCGACGGCGCCGACCCCCAGACCGCGCTAGCCGCCGGCTGCGCCCTGGCCGCGCAAGCCGTCACCCGCACCGGAGCCCGCCCGACCTGACCCACCCCATCGCGCCGAACCGTCGGGGGAGGCGGGCAAGGGTCGGCGCAGCCGTGGCGGGCCTGGCGGGAGGCCGAGCATGCGAGGCCGGATGGTAGGCAAGACGGCCCTTCCCCACCGCAACCGACCCACCAAGACATCCCGAGCCCCCCCATCACACCGAACCGTCGGGGGAGGCGGGCAAGGGCCGGCGCAGCCGTGGCGGGCCTGGCGGGAGGCCGAGCATGCGAGGCCGGATGGTAGGCAAGACGGCCCTTCCCCGCCTCCCCCGACCGCCCAAGCGCCCTCCACCAGCACCCAACCCACGAACCCCGGCAGGTCGCTGGTCAGCACCGAGGGTCCGCCCTGGGAAGATCGAGGCATGGCCCGCCGCACCACGACTCCCCCACCGCCCGACTTCGAAGAGCGGATCGTCGACATCGACGTCCGCGAGGAGATGCAGGGCTCGTTCCTCGAGTACGCCTACTCCGTCATCTACTCCCGAGCCCTCCCTGACGCTCGCGACGGCCTGAAGCCGGTCCACCGACGGATTCTGTTCCAGATGGCCGAGATGGGCGTGCGTCCCGACCGCGCCCACGTGAAGAGCGCCCGCGTCGTCGGTGAGGTGATGGGCAAGTTGCACCCCCACGGCGACGGCGCGATCTATGACGCCCTGGTGCGCATGGCGCAACCGTTCTCGATGCGGGTGCCGATGGTCGACGGCCATGGAAACTTCGGCTCTCTCGGCAACGACGACCCCCCGGCCGCGATGCGCTACACCGAGTGCCGGCTCGCCCCGGCCGCGCTGCTCATGACCGGCAGCCTCGACGAGGACGTTGTCGACTTCAAACCCAACTACGACGGCCAGGAACAGGAACCTGAAGTCCTCCCCGCCGCTCTTCCGCACCTGCTCGTCAACGGTGCCAGCGGCATCGCCGTCGGCATGGCCACCAACATGGCACCGCACAACCTCGTGGAGGTCGTTGCCGCAGCACGACACCTGATCAAGCACCCCAAGGCCACCCTCGACGACCTGATGCGCTTCATCCCTGGCCCGGACCTCCCCACCGGGGGAAAGATCGTCGGCCTCGACGGCATCCGTGAGGCCTATGAGACCGGGCGCGGCAGCTTCCGCACCCGCGCGGCTGCCCGCATCGACAACGTCACCCCTCGGCGCAAGGGCATCATCGTCACCGAGCTCCCCTACAACGTCGGACCCGAGCGAGTCATCGAGAAGCTCTCCGACCTGGTGAAGTCCAAGAAGCTGCAGGGCATCACCGATGTCAAAGATCTCACTGATCGCACCAAGGGTCTCCAGCTGGTCATCGAGATCAAGAACGGCTTTCATCCCGAAGCAGTTCTCGAGGAGCTCTATCGGCTGACCCCGATGGAGGAGTCCTTCGGGATCAACAACGTCTGCCTGGTTGACGGCCAGCCTCGCACGCTCGGGCTGCGCGAGCTCCTTCAGGTCTACGTCGACCACCGCCTCGAAGTCGTACGGCGCCGCAGCGTCTACCGTCGCACCCGCGCCGAGGACCGCCTGCACCTCGTCCAGGGGTTGCTGGTCGCGATCCTCGACATCGACGAGGTCATCCAGCTCATCCGCTCCAGCGACGACGCGGCTCAAGCGCGCGAGCGACTGATGAACGTGTTCGACCTCACCGACGTCCAGACGACCTACATTCTCGACATGCCGCTGCGACGGCTCACCAAGTTCTCCCGCATCGAGCTGGAGCAGGAGCGAGATGAGCTGACGGGCACGATCGAGACCTTGCAGGCGTTGCTGGAAGACGAGGACCTGCTGCGGCGTACGGTCTCCGACGAGCTCGCCGACGTCGCCAAGCGTCATGGCACTCCCCGGCGAACGGTGCTGCTGGAGTCGGCCGGGTTGCCGGTGCGAGCGACGGTCGGGTCTCTCGAGGTGGCCGACGACCCCTGTCACGTGCTGCTGTCCTCGACCGGCCTGCTGGCTCGCACCTCCGACGGCGCCGCGCTGGGGTCCGCGGGAGAGCGTTCCAACCACGACGCGATCGTCGCCTCGGTTGCCACGACGGCCCGAGGAGAGGTGGGTGTCGTCACCAGCGCCGGACGGATCGTCCGCCTCGCAGTGGTCGACCTGCCAGCTCTTCCGACAACGGCCACCGCACCGTCGCTGGCGGGTGGCGGCCCGGTCAGCGAGTTCCTCGACCTGGAGGCGGGGGAACGGGTGTTGACCTTGTGCAGCATCAGCGCGCCACCCGGTGGGGCGGCCGGCGAACAGGGTGGCGGGCTGGCACTCGGCACCGCCAGCGGGGTGGTCAAGCGCGTGTCCGCCGACTACCCGAGCAACCGCGACTCCTTCGAGGTGATCGGTCTGCGCGAGGGAGACCAGGTCGTGGGTGCCGTCGAGCTGGTCGACGGCCGTGAGGATCTCGTGTTCATCACCTCGGATGCTCAGCTGCTGCGGTTCCCGGCCGAGGCCGTACGCCCGCAGGGGCGTCCCGCCGGCGGCATGGCAGGAGTCCGGGTCGTGACCGGCCAGCGGGTCACCTTCTTCGGAGCGATCTCCCCCGCCGATGCCGCCGACGCGATCGTCGTCACGGTCTCGGGCTCCTCCTCGGCCCTCCCAGGCACCGAGCCCGGCGCCATCAAGGTGACGCCCTATGCGGAATACCCGCCCAAGGGCCGTGGCACCGGAGGCGTGCGCGCTCATCGGTTCCTGAAGGGTGAGGACACCCTCATCCTGGGTTGGGCCGGGGCCACTCCGGCCAGGGCATCCGCACCCAATGGCGTGCCGGTCGACCTCCCTGCCGCTCGAGGTCGTCGTGACGGGTCTGGGACGCCAGCCGCGCACCTGATCGCTGCGGTCACCGGACCAGCCGGCACCACCGCAGCCGCTGGGGTCATCGGGTGACGGCCCAGGTCCAGCGAGCCGACGCCTGCTCGGTCCGATCGGCCAGCGCAGGCGAGCTCTTGCACGGTACGGCTCCGCACCCGAAGGCCTGGCTCGCCCTCGAGCAACCGGGACCCTGGGGACGGAAGGCCCCCTCGTCGTCGCATCTCGACCAGGATCTTGGCCGGGAGATCGACGCCAGGGCCAAGGCGGCCCGCGTGACCTTCCTGCTGATCAGACGCCCCGGGCGGCACGCCGATCGTCACGAGGCTGGGAGTCGACACGTGGCCCTGGCTCACCCAGGAGCCGGCTGGTTGGAGCAAGGGACCATCGACGACCCGGCAGCGTTGTTGGACCTCGATTTCGAGGCGATCGCGGCCGGCCGAGAGCCGTCGCTGGCGCCGCGCAGCGTCGAGCCACTCGCCTTGATCTGCACCAACGCGCGTCGCGATCTGTGCTGCGCCGAGGTCGGTCGCGACCGGGTCAACGCTCTGGCGCCGAAGCTCGGCGCAGCCCTGTGGGAGAGTTCCCACCTTGGCGGCCACCGCTTCGCCCCCACGGTGCTGCTCCTTCCCTCCGGTCTCGTCCTGGGTCGCGCGTCGAGCCAAGACGTGCTCGACGCATGGGAGGGGCGCCTCCCGCTGCACGCCTACCGAGGGTCGAGCGCTCTGGAGCCGACCGCCCAGGCTGCGCAGGCGTACGTCCTCGGGCTCGTCGGTGCTGCTGAGCTGGATGTCCTTGAGATCGGCGCCCCGCAAGGGAGCGGCCCGTGGACTGTCAACGTCAATCATCGCGACGGACGTGAGTGGCGCGTCCAGGTCGAGGCAGTCCCCAGCCCGGTGGGACAGATCCGCCCGGAATCCTGCGGACGGGAGCTGGAGCCCTTCGTTTCGTTGGTCGCCAAGGGCGAACCCGGCAGCCCGGAGACCTCCTTCCGGCAGTAGCCATTGGACCGCGGACAGAGAGGCAGCAGGATGAGCGCCATGGACGACACCAGCGATACTGCGGACAGCGGGGTCATGCCCAACGCCGACTTCTCCGACGTGTTGGCGGCTAACGCCGACTATGCGGAGACTTTCGCGCTCAAAGGCCTTGCACCGGTCGCAGCGCGTGGTCTCGCCGTCGTGACCTGCATGGACTCCAGGATCGAGCCGCTCACCATGCTCGGCATCGGTCCTGGCGACGCCAAGATTCTGCGCAACGCAGGCGCTCGCGTCACTGACGACGTGCTCCGAACCCTCGTGCTGGCGACACATCTGCTCGGGGTGGAGCGCATCATGGTCGTGGTTCACACCAAATGCCGAATGTCGAACACGACTGACGCCGAGATACACGACCGCTTGCTCAAGCGCGGCCTGGACACCAGGTCATTCGAGTTCCGCACCGTCGCCGATCAGGCACAGACGCTGCGGGACGACGTTCAGCGGGTGCGCTCGTGGCCGTTCCTGGTCGGCGCCACCACGGTCGGCGGGTTTCGCTACGACGTGGATACGGGACGGCTCACCCAGGTCTGCTGACGGCGACGGGCCGGGTGAACGCGGTCAGGCGTACGTCGCCGAACCGCCACCGCGGCCGTTTCGTAGTCCGCGCTGGTAGGCCGACGCGGAGTAGGACCCGATGTCGAGCAGGATGCCGAACGCCACGACCAGGTAGCCCCAGAACCCGCTGACGCCGACGATCGGTGCGTAGGCGATGGCGTACATCAGCGTCGTCCAGGGGAAGAAGATCAGCCCCAGGAAGGGCAGCCAGAAACTGCTGAAGGCCTGAGAGACCTCGTTGGTGAACAGCCACGCGAAGATCAGCGCGATCCGGGGACCGATGAGGCCGCCGAGGGCCAGGATGCAGCACATGGGCGACAGCCTAGGGGGACTAGCCCCACTCCTGGGGCCTTATGTCCGTCTCAGCGCCAACTTGTGAAGCCCCAGCCTCGACCTTTGGGGACGTAGGTGCGTCTCAACCACGGTCGAGGGACACCTCACCCTCCACACAGGTCGTGACGGAGCCGGGAGGTGTGGCATCGATCAGGCGTCGATACGGGCGCGGTCGAGCGCCTCGGCCCCGTCGACGATGAAGTCTCGTCGAGGGGCCACGTCGTTGCCCATGAGCAGCTCGAAGATCGCCTCGACCTCCTCGGCTTCCCCGACGGTGATCCGGCGTAGCGTGCGGTGCCGCGGATCCATCGTCGTCTCGGCGAGCTGGTTGGCGTCCATCTCCCCAAGTCCCTTGTAGCGCTGCGGCGGGAGCTTGACCCGCTTGCCCTTGCGCTCGAGCTCGGTCAGCCGGCGTTGTAGCTCTGCGTCGGAGTAGGTGTAGAGGTATTCGTTCTTCTTGCCGCCACCGGTGACCACCTCGATGCGGTGCAGCGGTGGCACGGCGGCGAACACCCGACCCGCCTCCAGCATCGGCCGCATGGTGCGGTGAATCAGGGTGAGCAGCAACGTGCGGATGTGTGCGCCGTCGACGTCGGCGTCGGCCATCAAGATGATCTTGCCGTAGCGAGCGGACTCCAGGTCGAAGCTTCGCTCGCTGCCCGCTCCGATGACCTGGATGATCGCCGCGCATTCCGCGTTCTTCAGCAGGTCCGACGGGGAGGCCTTCTGGACATTGAGGATCTTGCCCCGAATGGGTAGTAGCGCTTGGAACTCGCTGTCGCGGGCCAACTTGGCTGTGCCCAGCGCCGAGTCGCCCTCCACGATGAACAGCTCGCTGCGGTCGACATCGTCGCTTCGGCAGTCGGCGAGCTTCGCCGGCAGCGACGACGTCTCCAGGGCGTTCTTGCGGCGTTGGTGCTCCTTGTGCTGGCGCGCCGCGACCCGCGTGCGCGACGCAGCCGCCACCTTCTCCAGGATCATCTTCGCCTGCGGTTTGCCGCCTCGCTTGGTCGAGATGAGGATCGCCTTGAGCTCCTGCGACACGACTCGCGAGACGATGCGTGAGGCAGCGGGAGTGCCGAGGACTTCCTTGGTCTGCCCCTCGAACTGGGGTTCGGCTAGGCGTACGGTCACCACGGCCGTCAACCCCTCGAGGACGTCGTCCGTCGTCAGATCGGCCTCGGCTGCCCGCAACACCCGTTGAGCGCGGGCCTGCTCGGTGAGCGTCTCGCGCATCGCCCGCTCGAAGCCGCGCACGTGGGTGCCCCCCTTGGGGGTGGCGATGATGTTGACGAAGGACCGGACCGTGGCTTCGTAGGCCGTTCCCCAACGGAGCGCGATGTCGACAAGCAGCTCGCGCTCGACGTCTCGCGGAGTCATGTGACCGCTGTCGTCGAAGACGGGGACCGTCTCGTGGAAATGACCCGACCCCTGCAGCCGAAGGGTGGACGTCAGTGGTTCGTCAGGGGCCAGATAGTCGCAGAACTCGCTGATCCCGCCCGAATAGTGAAAGGACTGCTCGACCGGCGCGCTGTCAGCGTCGGCACCGTCCGAGGGCCGCTCGTCGCGCACGACCAGGGTCAGACCGGGGACCAGGAATGCGGTCTGCCGAGCCCTCGCGTGCAGCTCGTCGAGCCCGAAGCGGGCGTCAGGGGTGAACATCTGTCGGTCTGGCCAGAAGCGAGTGCGGGTGCCGGTCGTCTTCTTGGTGACCTTGCCGATGATGCGTGGACCACCACCCTCGGTGAAGGCGCTGTCCGGCTCGGAGCCGGCGAACGTACCCGGCACTCCCCGTCGGAAGGAGATCAGATGCGTGGCGCCGTCTCGGTCGACCTCGACGTCGAGGCGCTCGGACAAGGCGTTGACGACCGAGGCGCCGACGCCGTGCAGGCCCCCGGACGCGGTGTAGGAGCCACCGCCGAACTTCCCACCCGCGTGCAACTTGGTCATGACGACCTCGACGCCGCTGAGGCCGGTCTTGGGCTCGATGTCGACGGGGATGCCGCGCCCTCGGTCGCGCACCTCGACCGAGCCGTCTGGGTGCAGGACGATGTCAATGTGCCCGCCGTGACCGGCCAGCGCCTCGTCGACGGAATTGTCGATGATCTCCCACAGGCAGTGGTTGAGGCCGCGGGAGTCATTTGAGCCGAGATACATCCCCGGGCGCTTGCGTACGGCTTCCAGGCCCTCGAGCACCGACAGGTGGCGCGCCGTGTAGCCTCCTGCCGGCTGGGCCGACGTGCGCTTGCGGGCAGGCTTCGCGCGGGCCGGGGCGGCCTCGGTTGACAGGGGGGTCATCTCACGTCCGAGGCTACCCGCGGGTTCCCCCAGCCTCCACGCGGCACGCTGGTCGAAACGATCCGGCCATCGGCCGAACGGCCGACGCTGGATGTCGGATTGGTCACACCTGGGTTACGCGTCGGGCGAACGACACGCCGCTGCGTCACGGGAACACCTTTGAGATGTCAGGATGTTGTACAGATCGAACAGGCAAGAACCGAAGCACGTCCGAACAGACCGGAGGCGAAGTGGACACCGCGCTGGCTCCCAGCACGCCGCTCACCGCAATCGACCGTTGCGACCGTTGCGGCGCGCAGGCCTACGTCCGCGTGACCCTCGGGTCCGGAATGGACCTGCTGTTCTGTGGCCACCACTTCAGCGAATTCAGGCCCAAGCTCCAGGAGCTCGCGGCCCACGTGCACGACGAGACCGACAAGCTCTCCGACGGGCCGGCCGTCGCGCCCCTCGACGAGCGCTGACCGCCTCGCGCGGCACGCCGATTCCGCGCAGCTAGCCCGCAGCCATGCCCTGGTGGGGGGATCTGCTCGTCGGTGCAACGATCTTGGTCGCCGCGGTCGGGTGCATCCTTCCGCTGTTGCCGGGCGGCCTGCTCGCCCTGGGCGCGGTTGTCGTGTGGGCGCTGGTCGAACACTCTGCGACGGGCTGGGCCGTCCTGGCGCTGAGCATGCTGGTGATCTCCGCTGGTCAGGCGCTGAAGTACGCCTGGCCAGGGCGTCGGCTCACGCAGAGCGGGGTACCGGGCAGCAGCGTCATCGTTGGTGGACTGGTCGGAATTGTCGGGTTCTTCGCGGTGCCTCTGATCGGCCTCCCGCTGGGTTTCGTTGCAGGCATCTTCGGCGCCGAGCTGCTCCGGGTGCGCCAACCGCCGGCGGCCTGGGCTGCGACCGTCGAGGCCCTCAAAGCCACCGGCCTGTCCATCCTGGTCGAGCTCGCGAGCGTCTTGCTCGTCGCCACGATCTGGCTCGGCGGCGTGCTGGTCAGCGCCTGACGAGACGCAGTCGGCGCGCCGCCCGTCAGCCGCGGGGCAGCTTCTTCTCCGGGTCCTTGATCGACAGCGGGGCGATCTTGGCGGCTACAGTCCCCTCCGCCACAGCCACCTCGACGGCCTCACCATCTACTGCGTGCTCGGTCGCGATCCGCGCCAAGGCGAGCGATCCGAGTCTGGGACTCACGGCTCGACTACTCATCGTGCCGATCTCGACCCCTGCCTTGAGCACTGCTGACCCATCGTCTGGCAACTGGTCCCCCTCGAGCACCAGTGTCTTCAGGCGGTACGGCGGCGCAGCCGAGATCTCGGCAAGCTTCTCCTTGCCGAGGAACTCTGCCGCGCTAGTCAAGGCCACCATTCGGTCGAGGGAGACGTCGAACGGAGTCTGCTCGCCGGGTGTGTAGTCGGCGTAGTAGACGATCAGCCCAGCCTCCATCCGTACCGGCTCCAGGGTGTCGAGACCCATCGGGACCGCGCCAGCGTGGGAGAGCGCCTTCCACAGCTCAACGGCTCCGTCGCGGTCCGGGATCAGCTCGTAGCCGATCTCGCCGGAGAATCCGGTTCGGGCGATCCAGGTCGTGACACCCGCGACATCGATGCGCTCGGTGAGAAACCGGAAGTAGCCGAGTCCAGAGAGGTCGGTCGCCGTGAGGGACTGCAAAACCTCGCGTGACTTGGGTCCCTGCACGGAGATCAAGGGCATCTCATGGGTCTTGTTGTCGGCGGTGAAGTCGGCGTCGGGACTGTGTGAGCGGGCGTAGTCGCCCCACTCGTCGCTGTTCATGAACACCCAGTAGTGGTCGTCGCTGTGCTTGTAGATGGTCCCGTCATCGACCATCAGCCCATCGGCGTCGACCACGGCGCCGTACAGCACCTGACCCACCTGCTGGGCGGCCAGGTTGCGGGTGAAGACGCGCTGGATCGCAGCCTGGGCCCCCGGACCTCGCACGTCAAACTTCACGAGCGGATAGACGTCCCAGATGGCCACACCGTCCCGAACCGCCTCGTAGCCGGCGGGATGGTTGCCGAAGGTGTCGGTCCAGAACCATCCGCTGTCGTCGCGGAACGTGCCGCCCTGCGACTCCTGGATCTCGTGCAGGACCGAACGGATGGGGTCGGACACGGAGCCTCCTGGGCGCAATGCTGGCTGGTCATTCAGTAAGGTCGTGCCGACCCTACTGGCTGCACGCCCCCGCCGGAAGCAGCCAGCCTCGTCAGGTCGCCTGTCCGGTCGCCGCAGGTGCGGTCAGGTCGTACAGCGTCACGCCATCGACGGGAGTCCCGCAGAACAGGCGACCCAGGACGGTCGAACACTCAGCAGGAGTCGAAGGTGATGCTTCCCAGGTCTGGATAAAGCGCGTACCTGGTGCGCTGGCCGGATTGCTTCATGTCAGGGATGCTCGTCCTCGCCACCGCCTGGACCGGGAGAGGTTGAGGGCACTGCGGCGGGAGCCGAAACGCGAAGCTCACGAGTGCGCTCTGGCCGGCCTCGAGCCTCTGGCCGTGGGTACGACCCAGTGGCGCCGAACCGATATCCGCGCATGTGCCGACTCGAACCGTGGTCCCGCGGTTGACCAGGCCACCCAAAGGCAGGACCGGATGAACATCCAGCATGGTCACCGGTGATCGCGAACCGTTGATCAGGGTGAATCGGATCTCGAGTCTGCTATGTCCGTCTGTGACCGGCCGACACACCTTCCCCATTTCAAGGCGCGGATTCGCGGCTCCCAGACCCACCCGCACGCCCGGGCTGTACCCGCCCGACGCGCGCGACGGGTCTGGAGACATGCTTGGAGACACACTCGGGGACCCAGTTGGGGGTGCGCCGTCGGAGCCGGACGGGGGACCGATCACCCACCACGCGACCAGCCCGACGAGGACGAGGACGCCTGCGACGGCTAGCCGGAGTCCGGGATGCCGGTCGCTGTCTGATCCAGCTTCTAGCTCTTCCGCCTCCTCCACCCGTACAGCGTGTCACGTCGGCGTGGTGACCCCGCACGCCCGAGGCGCCGTAGCCGTGGGCGCTCTAGCGGGCGTCAAGCGCCCCAGCGGGGATCTGCTGGGTGATGCAGTGCGGTCCGCCGCCACCGAACGCGACGACGTCGCCGGGCACCCCGACAACCTCCCGCTCTGGGTAGATCTCAGCCACCCGCGCCAAGGCGTCGGAGTCGTGCTGGTCGCCGACGAGGGGCAGGATCACGGCACCGTTCGGCAGGTAGTGGTTCGCGTAGGCCATCTTCGTTTCGGGTCCGATGTCGAACACGGACACCTCGAAGGGATTTCCCGCCGCGTCGGTAGACGCCTGCAGTGCCTCCAGGTTGGCCTGGCCGGTCAGGTGTTCGCTCGCGTGTGGACTCGCAGGGGCATCTAGCAGCACGTGCGCGGGTCCGACGAACTGCGCGATTCCATCGATGTGACCGTCCGTGGCCTCCGGGCCGACATCAAGGCTGTGCCCGTACGGCAACCAGACCACGTGGCTGGCCCCGAGGTAGTCGTGGAGCACCTGCTCGATCTCCGTACGCCCAAGGTCTGGGTTCCGGTTGGAGTTGAACAGACATTGTTCGGTCGTGAGCAACGTGCCGGCGCCGTCGACGAAGAATGCGCCGCCCTCGAGCACCATTGGGGCCTCGAAGACCGGTAGTCCCAGCAGCTCGCCGATCCGGTCGGGAAGTTTGGCGTCATCGTCGTAGGGGGAGAACCGATTCCCCCACGCGTTGAAGTCGAAGCTGACGATGGCGCAGTTCCCCCGGGTGTCGCGGACGAAGTTCGGCCCACAGTCCCTCGCCCACGAGTCGTTGATCGGCAGCTCGATCGGCTCGACTCCCTCGCCGCACAGGTCCTTCACCTGCTGGGAATGTCCAGGTGGGCAGACCATCAGCACTGGCTCGAAGCCAGCTATGGCGCGCGCCGTCGCCGCATACTCCGCCTTGGCCTCATCCAGACGCCGCTTCCACAGCTCCTCCCGGACTGGCCACATCATGAGGCACCCGGCGTGCTGCTCCCACTCCGCGGGCATCCTGTAGCCGGCGGCCGCTGGGGAACCTGGAGTTGCTGTCGCCACGAGTGCTCCTAGAGGAAGTACAGCCGGTTGAGGACGATCGATTCCGCTGGCGCGGCAATGAGTTCAGCGCCCTCGAAGTGAACCCGGCCGCCGGTGGCGTCGACGGTCGTCTGGCCGACCGTCGAGTTGCGCACCATGGATCCGAGCCCGATGTTTCGACAGTGCTGAACCGCGACGGTACGGCGGCGGCTGGCCGAGGCCGAACCGTTGAAGGAGCCGGACACGAACGACACCGAGAGCTCGGCGGGCGCCCGCCCATGACCTCCGAACTGCGGGCCGAACACCAAGGGCTCGGCCCGGTCGACGCTGGCGTTCGGGTCTCCGACGACTCCCCAGGCCGGGAACCCGGCCTTGAGCACCAGCTGAGGCTTCGCGCCGAACCAGGCCGGAGACCACAGCACGATGTCGGCCAGCTTGCCGACCTCGACCGATCCGACCTCGTGCGCCAGCCCGTGCGCGATCGCCGGATTGATCGTGAGCTTCGCCAGGTAGCGCAGCACCCGCGTGTTGTCGTGCAGTTCGTCGCCACCC
This sequence comes from uncultured Actinomycetota bacterium, assembly GCA_963819985.1. Classification (GTDB taxonomy): domain Bacteria; phylum Actinomycetota; class Actinomycetes; order DATJPE01; family DATJPE01; genus JANPBY01. The sequence goes on from CAWFYH010000006.1 coordinate 80,481, forward strand.
TCGAGGGGACCGCGGTCGACCTTGTTCTTGGCGGCCATCGCGAACGTTCGCCGGACCGTCTCGCCGGCTCGTCCCATCCCCTGCGCGTCGGACGAGGTGATCGGGATGACACCCAGGTCGTGCAGCACGTCCTCAGCGGCCATCGTGGCGCCGCGGATGCGCCGCCGGGCAAGGGCAACGTCACCGGGCACGTCTCGGCTCAGCCCGTGGCTCGCCACGATCATGTCCAGATGCTCTGTGACGGCGTCCCGCCCGTACGGCAGCGTGGGATTGGTCGATGAGCCGATCACGTGGGGTACGCCCGCAAGGGTCAGGACGTCTGGGACGTGCCCACCGCCGCATCCCTCGACGTGGAAAGCGTGGATTGTCCGACCGTCGAGGACGGAGAGGGTGTCCGACACGGACAGGCTCTCGTTCAGTCCGTCGCTGTGCAGCGCGACTTGCACATCGTGCTCCTCGGCAACCCGAAGTGCAGTGTCCAGTGCGCGAGCGTGAGCCCCCGTGTCCTCGTGCACCTTGAAGCCGCAGACTCCACCCTCGACGAGGGCTTCCACGAGGGGCTCGGACCGCGACGACGACCCGCGTCCCAGGAAGCCGACGTTGATCGGCCAGGCATCGAACGCCTCGAACCCCCGACGCAGCCCCCAAGGTGAGTTGACACCCACACCCCAGACCGGCCCGAACTCCTGGCCCAGGATCGTCGTCACTCCCGAGGAGAGCGCCGCCTCCATGATCCGGGGGGACATCGTGTGCACGTGGGTGTCGATCACCCCCGGCGTGGCGATGAGACCTTCGCCATCGATCACTGCCGTGCCGGTGCCGACCACCACGTCGACGCTGTCCAGCGTGTGCGGGTTGCCGGCGCGTCCGACCCCACTGATCCGGCCCTCCCGAACACCGATCGAGACCTTGCGGACCCCTCCGACCGGATCGAGCAGCAAGACGTTCGAGATCACCAGGTCACAGGTCTCCCGAACCGTGGCCGCCTGCAGATGCATCCCATCGCGTGCGGTCTTGCCGAACCCCATCAAGAACTCATCGCCTAGCTGCTGGGAGTCGTCCTCGACCTCGACCCAGAGCCCGGTGTCGCCAAGGTGGACTCGGTCCCCGAGCGATGGACCGTGGATGAGTGCGTAGTCGTCGGCGTTCATGCTGGCTCGCCCGAAGGTGCGTCGCCGCTATCCAGATATCCGGTGGCCCTTGCCTTGGCCAGCGCCCGCTCTTTGGCGCCGCGAGGCATCCAGTGGCCCGTCGACCAGTCCCGCGAAGCCGATGACCACGCGCTGGCCACCGATCCGAGCCAACGGCACCTCCACCGTCTGGCCGGGCTCGAAGTGGACCGCGTCCCCTGCTGGCACTGCCAGGTGGAGACCGTAGGCCGCGCCTCGGTCGAAGCGCAGCCGCGGATTGACCTCGAAGAAGTGGAAGTGGGACGTCACGCTGATGGGGACGGTGGCGGTGTTCGTGACCTTGATGAGGGTCACCACTTCGCTCGTTGCTGCACGTTCGGGTTGGCCAGTGACGACTGCGCCAGGCCCCGAACCGGTGGAGGGAGGCCCGCCGACGGGGTCTGGGACCACGACCAGCCGGGTGCCGTCATCGAAGATGGCCTCGACCCAGACCTCAGCAATTGCCTCGCGGACTCCCGGCAGGACATCGTCCGGTCCCAGGATGCGCTGGCCGAGCTCCACAGCATCGGTCAGCCGTACGCCGTCACGGGCAGCCTCCGCGACCGTGTCGGCGATCAGGGCCGTCGCCTCCGGGATGTTCAACTTCAGACCCCGCCCCCGGCGTGCCCGAGCCAGCTGAGCGGCCGTGAAGATGAGCAAGCGATCACGTTCGGTGGGTGTCAGTCTCAAGGAGCATCCACATCCGAGCCAGGCATGGGGCTCAGTCTGCCGTCCCGCAGCGCCCGATGGGCCGGCGGGTCGAAACGCGCCGAAGAGCTACCCGCCGGGAGGCCAAAGGGGGCGATTTTCGGCCCCCTCCGTTGGACCGACGCCAGGACTATCAGCCGGCCGTGTGATAGCAAGGGGGCCGACGAAGGGGTCCCATGGAGCTGCTGAGCCTGGGTGTTGTTGGTCGGTCCAGCATGGAGAATGAGCACCGAGTTGCTCTGCACCCGCGGCACCTCGAACGGATCCCGAAGGATCTGCGCGGGCGCATGGTCTTCGAGCGGGGCTACGGCGAACGCTTCGGTGTTAGCGATGCCGACATCCAGCCTCTGGTGGGCGGCCTGGCGACCCGGAACGAGCTAATCGCCGACACCGACATCGTCTTGATGCCCAAACCCCTGCTGTCCGACGTCGAGGCCCTGCGCGACGGACAGGTCCTGTGGGGCTGGCCGCACCTGGTGCAAGACAAGGCCTTCACGCAACTCGCCATTGACAAGTTGCTGACGATCATCGCTTGGGAGGCGATGAACCACTGGACCTCGGACGGACAGTTCAACGTCCACGTCTTCCACATGAACAACGAGCTAGCTGGCTACTGCTCAGTCCTTCATGCCATGACGCTGATCGGGGTGACCGGGCACTACGGCCGGTCGCTCAACGCGGTCGTCATCGGTTTCGGCAACACCGCGAGGGGAGCGATCGCTGCGCTCCAGGCACTGGGAGTTCATGAGGTGACAGCGCTGACCCACCGGGCGGTCGCGTCCGTGGCCTCGCCCATCCAGTCGGTGACGCTGGCGCGGGTGGCCGTCGACGACGCCGATCCGAGCCGCACAATCACCATCCGTGACCAGGGCGCCGGCAGGGTGCCGACGGCGGAGTTCCTTGCCGAGCACGACATCATCGTGAACTGCGTGCTGCAGGACACGGACGATCCGCTGATGTTCGCCACCGACGCAGACCTGGCCGGCTTCCGCCCCGGCAGCCTGATCGTCGATGTCTCCTGCGATCTGGGCATGGGCTTCGAGTGCGCGCGCCCTACCACGTTCGAGGAGCCGATGTTCGAGCCCGTCCCGAACGTGCAGTACTACGGCGTCGACCACAGCCCTTCCTACCTGTTCGACTCCGCTACCTGGACCATCAGCGAGGCGCTGCTCCCACACCTTCGTACGGTCATGTCGGGTCCTTCGGCGTGGCCCGAGTCTGAGACCATCGCGCGTGCCATCGAGGTGCACGACGGCCGGATCCAGAATCCCAAGATCCTGACGTTCCAGAACCGGTCGCCACAGAGCCCGTACGAGGTCTTGGAGACCTAGCTTCGGCGCCTTCTGCTCGACCGCAGACGGCGACTCAGTCGAGGTAGTCGCGCAGCACCTGGGAACGGCTCGGGTGCCGGAGCTTGGACATGGTCTTCGACTCGATCTGGCGGATCCGCTCGCGCGTGACGCCGTAGACCTTGCCGATCTCGTCAAGGGTCTTCGGCTGGCCGTCGGTGAGGCCGAAGCGCATCGACACCACACCGGCCTCGCGCTCGGACAGTGTGTCCAGCACCTGGTGCAGCTGTTCCTGCAGCAGCGTGAACGACACCGCGTCGGCTGGGACGACCGCCTCGGAGTCCTCGATCAGGTCGCCGAACTCGCTGTCGCCTTCCTCGCCGAGCGGGGTGTGCAGCGAGATCGGTTCACGACCGTACTTCTGGACCTCGACGACCTTTTCGGGGGTCATGTCGAGCTCTTTGGCGAGCTCCTCAGGCGTCGGCTCGCGACCGAGGTCCTGCAGCATCTGCCGCTGCACCCGGGCCAGCTTGTTGATGACCTCGACCATGTGAACCGGGATGCGGATGGTCCGGGCCTGGTCGGCCATGGCGCGGGTGATGGCCTGCCGGATCCACCAGGTGGCGTAGGTGGAGAACTTGTAGCCCTTGGTGTAGTCGAACTTCTCCACCGCGCGAATCAGCCCGAGATTGCCCTCCTGGATCAGGTCGAGGAAGAGCATCCCGCGGCCGGTGTAGCGCTTGGCCAGCGACACCACGAGTCGGAGGTTTGCTTCGAGCAGGTGGTTCTTGGCGCGGCGACCGTCTTCTGCGATCCAGTCGAGCTCCTTGCGCAAGGCGGCGGAAAACTTCTCCCCCGAGTTGAGCTTCTCCTCGGCGAACAGTCCGGCCTCGATGCGTTTGGCGAGCTCGACCTCCTGCTCAGCGTTGAGCAGCGGAACCTTGCCGATCTGCTTGAGATAGTCCTTGACCGGGTCCGCAGTGGCACCGGCCACCACCACGGTCTGCACAGGCTCGTCGGCCTCGTCAGAGTCGCGCAGGGTGAAGCCACCATCTTCCTTGGCTGGTTCGACGACTTCCTCGCCGTCTGGCGCCTCGGAATCTGCATCGTCCTCGGGGTTGACGTCGGCAGGCGCCGCGCCCTTCGGGTCGGCCTTGGCCGCGGCCTTCTTGGTGGTCGTCTTGGCGGCCGTGTCATCGACAGCAGCGGCCGCTTTGGCCGCCGCCTTGGGGGCCGCCTTGGCGGGGACCTTCTTGGCCGGAGGGCTTGCTTTCGCGGCGGTCTTCTTGGCCGCGCTCGAGGGCGCCTTGGCCGGAGCCGTCTTGGCCTCAGTTGCAGTCTTGGCCGCCGACTTGCTCGGGGTCTTGGTGGCCTTCGCAGGAGCCTTCTTCGCAGGAGCCTTCTTGGCCGAAGCGGCGTCGGGGACAACGGTCAGGTCGGCCGACTTGGCGCGAGACTTCTTGGCGGGAGCAGTCTTGCCCGCCGACTTGGCGGCCGCTTTGGCGGTCACAGTGGGTTTGGCGGCAGCGCGCGCCGTCGCGGCAACCGCGCGCGAAGACGTACGGGCTGCGCCCCCGTCGGTGGAATCGGAAGCGGGACGACGGACCGACGACACGGACAACCTCTCGACGTGCGGGTGGTGGGACCCCGGCAGCCCGCGCGAAGGCGGTGGAGGCGGGGTTCTGGTGCGAGTTCCAGGGTGGCGGGGAAAGCACCTGACGACCATTGTAATTCGTCCGGGGCACCTCGCGGACCCATCGGGGGTCACTTGTCGCTTCTGGCCTGTTCGCGAAGCGGCGTCTCGACCTCGACTGACTGCATCAACGCACAGTCGGGTACGGCTGTTCCCGGTCGGCCCGTCAACGGCCGAAGGTCAGTTCTTGGCCGCCCCCTTCGCCGCAGCTTTGGTCTCCTGCTTGAACGCACGAACCTCTGCGAGCGACTTCGGGTTTCTGACGTCAGCGACCGATCGACGACTTCCGTCCTCGCCGTACGCCCCCGCGGCCTCGCGCCATCCAATCGGTCGCACCTTCAGCTGCTTGCCCAGCAACGCGACGAAGATCTGCGCCTTTTGCTTCCCGAAACCGGGCAGCTCGTGGAGCCGGTCGAACAGGTCTTGACCGTCCGTCGCCTCGGTCCAGATCCGCGAGGCGTCACCGCCGTAGGTCTGAGTGACGATGGCAGCGAGGGCCTGGATGCGCTCCCCCATCGAGCCTGGGTAGCGGTGGACCGCCGGCGGCCCGGTCATCAGCGCCCTGAACGCCTCGGGATCCGACGTTGCGACCTGACCAGGGTCGAGGTGGCTGGCCGTGCCCATGCGCGTCGCGATGAGGTACGGCCCCGCGAACGCTCGCTCCATCGGGAACTGCTGGTCGAGCAGCATCCCGACGAGCAGCGCGAACGAGTCGTTGGTGAGGAGCTCATCTGCCTGCGCGTCCTGTGCGATCTGGATGCCCATGGCGACATCTTGCCGGAGCTCCCGAGAAAAGTGGATGGCCCCACCCGAGGGAGCGGGGCCATCGACTGGCTTTCAAGGATGTGACGGGCTCGGTGTCCCGTCAGCCTGACCGGGCGGGGGCGGGGAGCGCTCCCGACGCGAGTCATCGAATCCTGGGCCAGACGACCGGACCAGGCGCGGCTCCAAGCCGCCGGCGGCCCACTTCTTCTTCGGAGGCTCGGTGTTCCTGGACCGATCGCCCCCGACGACCCCAGGCGGTTCTTCGCCAACGACTCCCTCGACGATCGCCTCGAACTGCGAGTGCAAAAAGTCTTCATCCGCGCAGATCAGCGCAACAAAGGCGTCGTTGATGTCCCGTTCGTCATCTACCGAGGGGTTGGCCCTCCACGTCAGTGGCGCCATGACACGTCATCCGATCAGGAGGCGATGGCGCGCTGCCCGTTTCCGGACGTACTGATCGGGATCTTGCGCGGCTTGGCCTGCTCAGCAACCGGAACCCGCAATGAGAGCACCCCGTTGGAGTAGTCGGCTGAGACGTTGCTCAGATCCAGGTTGTCTCCGAGCACGAGTTGCCGGCTGAACACGCCACGGGGTCGCTCGGCCGCCAGCACCTCGTGATCTCCGTGCAGCTCCTTGCGCTCGGCCTTGATCGTCAAGACGTTGCGCTCGACGTCCAGATCGACTGAGTCAGGGTTGATCCCCGGAAGATCAAACTCCAGGACGAATTCTTCACCGTCGCGCCACGCATCCATGGGCATCACCGTCGGCCGGGTGGCTGTCCCGACGCCTCCAAACATCTGCTGGGTCAATCTGTCCAACTCCCGGAACGGGTCGGTACGTACCAGCACTGCCACTGTTCCCACCTCCAGAAGCTCTGTTCTGTTGACGACTGAAATCTGTGGTTGACACCACATATTTCATATAGCATACGAGTCACGCCAACCGCAAGACGTCGCGATGAACGGGAGCCCCAAAACCCTGATGGCTGAACCGATGGACCTCGATCGAGGTGTCTACGGCATCACGACCGCTGCAGAACTCGTCGGCACCGACCCGCAGAACCTGCGGGCGTACGAGCGCCGCGGACTGGTCACGCCGGCGCGCACACCAGGGGGCACGCGCCGCTACAGCAACAACGACGTAGACCGGCTCAACCGCATCCGGGAACTCCTCGACGCAGGCCTCAACCTTGCGGGGGTGGTCCTGGTGCTCCACCTCGAGGCCGACAACGCACAACTGCGAGACCGGCTGCCAGCCTCTGATCGTGATGCAAGGACTGCCCTGTCACCCCCTGGAACGTAGCTGGGAGTCACGGCGCCGGGCGTCTCGTCAGCGCGTACTCAACCAGGACGGGTCGAGGCTCGAACGTCGACCGGGACTGCCGTCCGGTCGGAAGCCACCCCAGCTTGGCGTAGAAGGAGCGCGCCCTTCGATTCTCCGCAAACACCCTCAGGCGCAGCCGACCGACCTCGGGCGGGTACGTCTCGACGAGTCGATCGTGCACCCACGTGGCAAGCCCGCTCCCCCACGTGGTCGATGCCGTGCCGAAGTGCAGGAGCTCGTCCCCCCGGCGAGCCGCGAAGGCGACCAGCTCACCCGTCGTTCCGGTCGTGGCCACGTACGCGTCGATGTCGGAGGCCCCCAGCTCGCGGCGCCAGCGGTCCTCGATGGCCTGCCGCGGGAACGGATGGGCGTCTTGCGGGAAGACATGAGCCAGCGCCTTGACGGCGCCCTCCTCCTGCATCGGGATCAAGCCCCGCAGGTCGTCGACCGTCATCGGTCGAAACGACCACTCCAACGTCTGGTTCAGCTGTCGCGCTCAGCCTTGACGGCCAGGACAGGACAGTCGGCATCGAGCAGGATCTTCTGCGCGTTGCTCCCCAGGATCAACTTGCCGACCGGGCTGCGGCGGCGAAGGCCGATGACGATCAGGTCCGCCTTCTCGCTCTTGGCGACGTCAACCAGATCCTCCGCGACCTCGAGTCCACGAACCAGCCCGCGTACGGAGAAGTCGAGACTCGATCCAGCGAGATCGGCCCGAACCCGCTCCAACAACTGATCGACTGCGACCGCCTTCTCGCCGGTCTGCGGACCTTCCTTGCTCGAGTTGACCACCACAAGGCGGCTCGAACGCAACTTGGCTTCCTCGACACCGCGGTGGAGGGCGGCCCGGCCCTCGGGGGTGTCCAAGAATCCGACGACGATCGTCGACATGACACGTCCTCTCTCGACGGGAACGGCGACTGTCCGCGCCGATGGCCTCGCGGCGACCGTACCGGACCACGGGTGATGATCTCTGCCGTTCTCGTCACTCCGCCAGGGTGCCCGGTTGAATTCGACCGGTTGGCCAGGGCCGGGTCACGTGCCCGAGATCAGCTCCGATCGCGCCGCACGCACGGGCAGGGCCAGCGGTGCGCTCACCTGCGTGACCGGGGCGCCGGTGACATCGAAGGGGCCGAGGCCGTCCACGAGGAACTCGCCATCCCAGGTAGTTGTCAGCACCACGGTCCGGTCCTCACTCGAGGTGTAGGTGTGAGTGACGTCGTCGTTGGGGAAGGCACCGCCCGGCAGGTCGTACGTCTGCGAGTGTCCGTCACCGAAGTCCCAGGTCCAGGTGGCGTCGGCAGTGAGTACCACCGTGAACCCAGCGAGATCGAAGGTGTCCCGACCGATGGTTCCGGGCTGACCCGCAGCGAAGATGGCCGGCACCTGGACCAACGCCCCGGCGGCCGGTTGGAAGCGAGGGTGGGCGTCGGGCAGCCGGTCGATGAAGTGATCGCGTACGGCCGGCAGGATCGCGTCGACCGTGAGAGGCGCGCCCGGCCTGATGCAGGTGGAGCCCACAAAGGTGAACGCAGCCTCGCCGGGGAGCCGCCGCAGGATGTCGTAGCGCAACGCCGGGGCGGGGCACAGCGAGATGGTGGCCGCGCAGCCGTTGTAGGTGACCTCGTCATTGAGGTCACAGCTCGGGGTCACCGCCCAGGCGCACCCGTCGCAGGTAGCCGCTTGTCGCCGAATACCAGGATCGCCCTCGTACCCGCTGGCCGGGATGAGCACCCGTCCCTCGATCGCCTTCAGATCGTCATTGCCAGTCGACTTCGCAGTACAAGTCCGACAGCTGCACGGTCAGCTGCCGACGCAGGCACGCAGAACAGCGACCATGACGCAGCGAAGACAAACGCGAGCATGTAGCCACCGAAGTCGCATGATCCTGCCTGGCCTCGTCTCAACTCGCACGTCATGCCACCAGCCACCGCTCGCCAGAGCACCAAGACCACAGCACGACTCGAATTGCGTGCGCCACCGCATACGACATGCACTTGTCCCGATGCGTCGACGACGCGATATGGCGCCGACTCGTGCGCGTAGCGTGACGCTCAGCCACGCTCCGCCTCGGAGGCAGCACGATCGACTTCTGTCCAGCGCGAATCGGACCACGTTTCTCCGACGTTCGACCCTAGCGAACGTCTTCGTCGACTGCGTGCGGACAATCTGCGACAAGGACAGTCCATCCGATCGCGTCACGGCAATGAACGCAGCTGCGTCTCCCGTGTCGACGAGCGCGTGTCCATGGCGTCGAAGTAGGCGCGGATGGCGGCTTCGATCTGCTCCTCATCGGTCCCAGACGGGCTCACCGTCGGCGCGGAGACCTCCTGGCTGCCGGTGACGCTGGGGCTGACCGGCGGCAGGGTGGTCGCCTCGCCCGGACCAGCCGTACAGCCTGCCGACGCCACCGCAAGAAGGGCCAGCAGAACGCAACCCACCGCCCAGCCGCGAAGTCGCTGGCGGCGGCCCCAGCCCGGCTCCGACATGGGCGCAATCTAGGACGAGCCGGCAAGCAGCGACAGTCCCCAGATGGGGGGTGTGGACACAGTCGGCGGCGCGGGTCGGATCAACAACCACATGCGTCACAGAACCGCACAGCCGCCACGGCTCATGGCATGTCCCCAACCCCCAGCAGGGCCAGCAGCTCGGCCGGACCAAGGCTCAGGGCTGGTCCCGCCCCCCACCCGGACGACGCCGGAGAGCCGCGGGAGGGGGCGGGCGTCGGACGTTCTCCCCACTGATCTGGCATCCAAACCAGACCCCGTAAGTCGAACTGTTTGACTTGCAGGGTCCATGATCCCCGAAAGTCAAACAGTTCGGCAGGGCTGCCCGGGATAGGTTCGCTCGAGCCAGCGCCAGCGCACCCCTGAGGAGGGCCACCGACGTGACGACCGCGTTCGTGCTCGGCGGTGGCGGACCGCTTGGTGCCCACGAGGTCGGCATGCTGCAGGCCCTGATCGAGCGTGACGTGCGCCCGGACCTGATCATCGGCACCAGCATTGGTGCGATCAATGGCGCCATGTTGGCGGCCGACCCGAGTGCGGCCACGGTCGAGCGGATGACCGAGATCTGGACGGGGATCCAGGACACCGACGTCTTCGGCGGTTCCTTCTACACCAAGGTCCAGACCCTGGTCCGGACCCGGACGGCGCTCACCAGCAATGCCAGCCTGCAGCGCCTCCTGCGCGAGCATCTGCCGGTCACCGACTTCGAAGACCTCCAGGTCCCCTTCCAGTGCGTGGCCGCCAGCATCGAGGCGGCCAGGGCCCACTACTTCGACTCCGGTCCGCTGATTCCGGCGATCATGGCGTCCTCGGCGGTTCCCGGGCTGTTTCCCCCCGTTGAGATCAACGGCGAGCACTTCTTCGACGGCGGACTCGTCGACTCGATCCCCCTCGGGCGAGCCGTCGAGCTCGGGGCGCGTGAGATCTACGTCCTGCAGGTCGGCCGTGTGGAGCAACCGCTCACCCCGCCGAACAAGCCGTGGGAAGTGGCCCTCGTGGCCTTCGAGATCGCCCGCCGCCACCGCTACGCCACCGATCTCAAGCGGCTTCCACCGGAGATCACCGTTCACGTACTGCCCACCGGCGAGCGACTGCGTTACAACGACACCGCCCAGCTGAAGAGCCGCGACCTCAGCAAGGTCCCGGAACGGATCCAGCGCTCCTATGACGCAACCGTCGGCTATCTCGACAACCCGGCCAGATCGGAATCGGGATTGGGATCGGAGTGAACCTCCCGCTGCCGCCGAAGGTCGTACGGCGGCTGCTGCTTGCCCCTCTCGTCATGGCCATGGCCCTGGGCATCTTCACCACGCTGCCGCTCCTGTTGATCGGCGCAGCCCTGGTCTCGCCGTTTCTGCCGGGATCCTGGCGGGCGCTGCGGCTGCTCGCCTTTGCGCTGTTCTACCTCGCCATGGAGCTCCTGGGACTGATCGCAGCACTGGCGCTATGGGTCGGCAGCGGCTTCGGCGCCAAGATCGGCTCAACTCGGTTCCAGGCGATGCACTACCGCTTGCTCAGCTGGGCCCTGCGGGCCTTGGTGCTGGCCGCCGAGTGGCTTTTCGAGCTGGAGATCGTGGAGGAGCCCGAGCACGAGGCTGCGCTGCTGAGACTTGATCGACCGGCGATTGTGATGTCGAGGCACGCCGGCCCCGGTGACAGCTTCCTGCTGGTTCACGAGATCCTCGCCAACGACCGCCGGCCGCGGATCGTCTTGAAGGACACCTTGCAGCTTGACCCCTTCATCGACGTGATCCTCAACCGGCTGCCGAACAGGTTCATCTGCACTGATCCGAAACGGCGTCGACCCGAGGACGACCCGGTCACCGCTATCGGCGACCTCGCCTCGACGATGGGCCCGCAGGACGCACTGCTGATCTTCCCTGAGGGTGGCAACTTCACCGAGAAGCGCCGGGTGCGGGCCATCGAACGGCTGCGCAGCCGCGGTGAGCTCGTCGGCGCCGCCCGGGCGGAGGCCCTGGTGCATGTGCTTCCGCCGCGTCAAGCCGGGGCGTTCGCCGCGCTGGATGGCTGCCCGACGGCCGACGCCGTCTTCGTGGCGCACACGGGGCTCGACGAGCTCGACACGATCGCCGACCTCTGGCACGCGATTCCCCAAGAAAACACCCTCATGGTCTCGTGGCAGGTCCTCCCTCGCGAGGAGATCCCCGAAGGGTCTCAGCGCGGCGACTGGCTGCACGATCAGTGGGCAGTGATCGACAGGTGGGTGGCCCAACGGCAGCAGCTGCCGGACCAACAGACCCCCTGATCGACGAGAACACTCCGCGGGGCCGGCTTGCGTGAGCAGACCTGCCCGACGCTCAAGGGTCAAGGTGCCACGAGGGGCGGCCGATACGAGGAAGGAGATCGTTCCTGGCCCGTGGAGGGACCCATGTCCGCAGAGTTGTACGACGCCGAGATGGCCGGTGCCCTCGCGCGCCCGGCGATCGACGTTCTTCCGACACAACACTCTCGAAAGGGCAAGGAGGAGGTCACGGCCGCAGACCCGGCCGACGTGGCATCGCCCGCCGATATCGCGATGGCTGCCCCAGCCGAGGGCTCAGCACCCGTCGAGACACCAGCTCTTGAAGGCCTGGCCGCCCCCGCCGCTCCGCTCGAGGCAGCCGCCGCGCCGGCCGCGATGGTGCTGGCCGCTGATCTGGCGGACGAGCCGGCCCCGCGGAAGGTATTCGGACTGACCCTGGGTCGCGGAAAGCGGTCGAAGGCCAGCGACGAGCCGGTCGTGACCGACGAAGCGAATGCCCCCGAGGCAGTCTCTGACCCTGTTTCCGAGCTTGATGAGCTGCCTTCATTCGCCCCTGAGGTGGTCGCTCCCACCTTCGAGCCCGTGGACGAGCCGGTCGCAGAATCGGCGATCGAAGCCCCCGTTGGCTCGTTGGCAGAAGCCGACGCTGCACCCGTGGCGGAGATCACCCCGGAGGCCGCGCCCGTCGCCGACCATTCCGATGAGTCCCGTGCGCTGCGCTCGCTGCTCGACGCGAGTGAGCAGGTGCGCCAGGTGGCGGAGCAACGTACGGCTGCCGCCGAAGCGCAGGTGCGCACGCTGACCAATTCGGTCCAGGAGTGGCAGATTCGCCACCGCGAGGCCGAATCCACGATCACCGAGCTGGCGGGAAGCCTCGCGGGAGCCGAAGGTCGGATGGCCGAGCTGTCCCAGCAACTGGCCGCCGTCCAGGCGGAGCGGGACGAGCTGATCAATCAGCTCGACGCCGCTACCAGCCCCGCAAACTCCTGATCAAGCACCTCTAGAGCGCAAGCAACGCGCGGCGAGCCCGAGACCAGCTGGTCCCGGGCTCGTTTGCGTACGGCTCGGGCGTGGTGGCCGCCCGGTGCGCTGAACGTCCACACCGTGGCACTGTCCACACCGTGGCACTGTCCACACCGTGGCACTGTCCACACCGTGGCACTCGTCCACAGCCCCGCAACTAACGCGCTGACGGTCCCCTCCCGTGCCGGACTCTCGTGAGATGACCTCACCACGTGCTATTCCCAGTCTCGCGGGAGTCGCTTCCGTCCCCGGATCCGGCTCCGCACCTCGCGTGCGACTCAGCGGCCCTGGGGCCGTCGTCGCCTGCCTGCCCCAGCTGATCGGTTTCCATCCCCAGGAGTCCCTGGTCCTGGTCGGGCTGGTGCCAGCTGCCAAGGGGCGGCCCAAGAGCAAGCGGCAGCTCGGGCTGACGCTGCGCATCGACCTTGATGCCGTCATCGAGATGATGAAGCCTGTTGACGTTGACCATCCTCAACGCCTTGCTGGCGCGCTGGAGCGCAACGGCTGTGTGGGCGCCCTCATGGTGGTCGTGACCGATCGGGTGCCCACGCCACCTGACCGCGACCATCGCGGGCCGATCACCGAAGTCATCGATGCGGTCAGCGCCGGTCTCCACCGCGCTGGGATCGATCTCTCCGACGTCCTCCTGGTCACCCGCGGCCGCTGGTGGTCCTACCTCTGCCGGAACCCGGCCTGCTGTCCTCCTGAGGGCACGGCCATCTCCCGAGCCGATTCCGACCTCTACACCGCCGAGCTCGCCTGGAACGGGGAGTCGGCTCCAGTGCTGTCCTCGCGAACAGCTCTTGAGGCGAGAGTCGCACCGGACACGTCTGGCCTGGCCCGGGAGGTGGCCGAAGAGGTCGACCGCATCCGGAGCGCAGGGCCTCGACCGGCCCCCGAAGCGCTCGGCAGGATCGCCGAGCTCCTGCAGCGCTTCCGGACCCAAGACCAGGACGTCGCGGCCGAGGTGTGGGCGAGAGTCCTCGTCGACCTCACCGATGTGCTGATCCGAGACGGTTGTCTCCCGACGTGGAAGGGCCCCCTGGGTGAAACAGCTCTCGACCTCTGGTGCGCAGCAACTCGGGTGGCACCGCCTGGATTGGTCGCCCCACCGGCGACGCTGGTGGCAGTGTTGGCGCACGCCGGCGGTGACGGTGCGCTGGCCTCGTGCGCACTCGACCGAGCCCTGGGCGACGATCCGACCTACCGCATGGCTCGCTACGCCAACTCACTTCTCGGCGGCGGAGTCCCACCGACGGTGATGCGCAGGATGCTTGTCGAGACCAAGTCGAGCATGCGGTCCCAGAACAGGCCCGTGCTCGATCGGCGCGGCCGGTTGGTGTTCGACCGTAGGTCTGACGATTCGGTGACGCCCGCGCGTTCGGCTAGCCAACCAGCCTCCTCAGACGGTTCCATGGACCGGTGACCCATCCCACCCCGGCGCGACCGAAGTCGCCTGACCCGGCGGAGCCGTACTCCCAGCTGAGTGCGACCCCGGTAGGTCGCCGGATCGTGCTTGGCCTACTTGGGCTGGGAGTCCTCGGGGTGGCGACTGGCGCGTCGATCCAGGGGGCGCTCGACGGAGTTGTTGGTGCTGTCGCCAACCGCGATCCGACGGGTATCAGCGGCTTGATCCCGGGGGGAAGCGGATTCCGCTACTACTCCGTGACGGGGTCGGTGCCGGCGGTGGCTCCGGCCGACTACGAGCTCGTAGTCGGGGGGCTGGTCGACAACGAGCAGAACATGTCGTTCGCCCAGCTGACCGGCGACCTGCCACAGGTGTCGATGACCAGTGACTTCCAGTGCGTCACCGGGTGGCGAGTTCCTGACGTGGCCTGGACAGGGGTACGCCTGCGCGACGTGCTGGACCTGGCAGGGGTCGCCTCGGGCGCGAGCGCCGTACGCCTGCTGTCCTTCGACGGCACCTACTCCGAGTCGCTGACCCTCGAGCAAGCGCGGCGTGACGACGTCCTCGTAGCGACCCAGATGCTTGGCGCCGACGTGACCTCCGCCCACGGCGGCCCGGTGCGCTTGTTCGTCGCCCCGATGTACGGCTACAAGTCACTGAAGTGGCTCGGCGGGATCGAGCTCACAGCCGAGGTAGTCCCCGGCTACTGGGAGCGACGCGGCTACGACGTGGATGCCTGGGTAGGAGGGTCCAACGGCCGTGACGACGCACCAACGGTCTGAGGTAGCGCCAGCCCCCCGGCGCATCCAGCGCTTCACCGGAGGACAACGCGCCGCCCACGCCGCGACCGCCGTATTCATGCTGGCCTGCCTGGCCACGGCCGCAGCGCTGTACGTCGACCCCATCAGCGTGGCCGTCGGCCACCGCGCTCTTGTCCGCACGATCCACCTGTGGGCCGGCTACCTCCTGCCGGTTCCCATCATCGTGGCGCTGCTGCTGAGCCGGGCGATGCGGGTCGACGCCCGCCGCGTGGATGCCTTCACCACCGCCGACAAGGAGTGGCTACGCGCGCGCGACCGCCGCAGCGGACGAATTCGGGTGGGCAAGTTCAACGCCGGCCAAAAGCTCAACGCCTCGATCACCACAGGTGCGGTCCTCGTGATGCTGCTGACCGGAAGCGTGATGATCGACCTGTTCGGGGTGTGGCCGTTGCACGCCCGCACCGGTGCCACGTTCGTCCACGACTGGGTCGCGCTCGGGATCTTCCTGCTCGTGGCGGGCCACCTCTGGTATGCCCTGCGCGACACCGAAGCGATGCGCGGGATCACCCAGGGGACGGTCAGCGAGGACTGGGCGCGTCGTGACCACGCCGACTGGCTGGCCGAGATCGAGAGGGACGCCGACCAAGGTTCACCGGAGCCGCGAACAAAGTAGGTCTCTGGCCCCTCAGCCGGCAGCCCGCGGCAACTTGCCCGTCGCGCAGAGGGCGAGTATGTTTATGCGCGATTTCGTACTTAGTACGAGCTGCGTGCATTCAGCTAGGCAGCCTTGACGTTGCCGGCCACGCATGTCAGGGCCGTGCCGAGTGTGCTGAGCCAACTCAAGCAGAAGGAGTGTTCAAGATGAGTGGCCTCTGGTCATCCGATATGTGGGGCACGCCCGTGGGATTGGGCCTCTTCCTTTTCCTGCTCGGAACGGGCATGGGCGTCTTCTTCTGGGGGCTGAGCAAGATCTCCGAGAAGCAGGACTAGCGCCCAAGAAGCAGACCAGCTCGCGCCAGGTGGGCGGCGCCCGATCCGTGGGCACGCCGGACCCGGCCGACGACTGAGGTCTTCGGTGGGGCATCATTTCGGCATGCGCCTCGACCACGTGTCCTATGCCGTGTCCGCGGGCCAGCTCGCCGACACCGTGCAGCGCCTCGGCGCGACGCTGGGAGCGGCATTCATCGACGGTGGTCGACACCCTCGGTTCGGCACAACGAACTTCGTGCTTCCGCTCATCGGCGGTGTCTACATCGAGGTGGTCGCCGCACTCGACCACCCGGCCGCCGAGGGCGCACCTTTCGGCCAGGCCGTACGTCGCCGAGGAGAGCTCGGCGGCGGCTGGCTCGGCTGGGTGGTATCTGTCGACGACCTCGCACCCATCGAGGCTCGACTGGGTCGGCCCGCGGTGGACGGCCACCGGATCCGACCGGACGGACATGAGCTCACCTGGCGGCAGATCGGCATCAACGACCTGATCGACGACCCGGCGCTCCCCTACTTCGCCCAGTGGACCTGTCCCCCGGAGGATCATCCCTCGAAGGTCGCCGACGCCTCGGTGTCGATCGTTGCCTGCGAGCTCGCAGGAGATCGCCAGAAGGTGCGTGACTGGCTGGGCGGTTCGGTCGACGCACCCCTCGATGGCGGCGCGATCACCTGGCTGACCGGAGTGGACGAGTCCGGGCTGATCGCCGTGGACTTCGAGACACCGCGAGGTCGGGTCCGCATCGACTGATCCCGGGAGGCCCGTAGGCTGACTCGCGAGTCAGGGCCGCGCCGGTCCATCGCCTGCACCCGAGGAGAGTCCATGCCGCACGAGGTCAAGGGCATCGTCAGCCGTACGGTCAACGAACCCGTCTCGCTAGAGACGATCGTCGTTCCTGATCCCGGCCCCGGTGAGGCGCTCGTCGCCGTCCAAGCGTGCGGCGTATGCCACACCGACCTGCACTACCGCGAGGGCGGCATCAACGACGAGTTTCCCTTCCTGTTGGGACATGAGGCCGCCGGAGTCGTCGAAGCGGTGGGATCTGGCGTGACCGACGTCGCGCCCGGAGACTTCGTGATCCTCAACTGGCGAGCCGTCTGCGGCTCGTGCCGAGCCTGCCTCCGCGGTCGTCCCTGGTATTGCTTCAACACCCACAACGCGACCCAGAAGATGACCCTGCTGGACGGCACCACGCTGTCGCCCGCCCTGGGGATCGGCGCCTTCGCCGAGAAGACGCTGGTCGCTGCCGGTCAGTGCACCAAGGTGGACGCCTCAGCAAAGCCGGAGGTCGTGGGCCTGCTCGGGTGCGGGGTGATGGCTGGGCTCGGTGCGGCCATCAACACCGGCGGCGTCGGTCGCGGCGACAGCGTGGCCGTCTTCGGCTGCGGCGGCGTGGGCAACGCGGCGATCGCAGGTGCTCGCCTGGCCGGCGCCAAGTCGATCATCGCGGTCGACATCGACGACAAAAAGCTCGAGTGGGCCAAGGACTTCGGGGCAACCCACACGGTCAACTCGCGGTCGACCGACCCGGTCGCAGCGATCCGGGAGATCACCGAGCACGGCGCCGACGTCACCATCGATGCGGTGGGTCGACCAGAGGTATTCCAGCAGGCTTGGGATGCCCGCGACCTCGCTGGGACGACGGTGCTGGTGGGCGTACCCACACCCGACATGACCTGGTCGACGCCGCTCATCGAGATCTTCGGTCGAGGTGGGTCGATCAAGTCCTCGTGGTACGGCGACTGCCTGCCGTCACGAGACTTCCCGATGCTCGTCGACCTTCACCAGCAGGGCCGGCTGCCCCTGGACAAGTTCGTCTCCGAGACCATCGCCCTCGACGATGTCGAGGAGGCCTTCCACAAGATGGAGCGCGGCGAGGTCCTCCGATCCGTCGTCGTCTTCTAAGGTCCCGTCGTGGCTATCGAACACGTGGTCACCTCGGGCACCTTCAGCCTCGACGGCGGCACGTGGGAGGTCGACAACAACGTCTGGCTGATCGGCGACGACGACGAAGTGCTGATCGTCGACGCCGCACACGACGCGGCCGCGATCCTAGCCGCCGTCCACGAGCGCCGGGTCACGGCGATCGTGCTCACCCACGGCCACGACGACCACATCGGGGCGGCCGCCGACCTGCAGACCGCGACCGGCGCATCCATCTGGCTGCACCCGGACGACCGGATGCTCTGGGACGCGGTCTACCCCGACCGCTCCCCCGATGAAGCCCTGACTGACGGTCAGACCTTCCGCGTGGGTGGCCACACCTTGCGCGTGATCCACACTCCGGGACACGCGCCGGGAGCCATCTGCCTGTACGACTCCGAGCACGGCGCCCTGTTCAGCGGAGACACCCTGTTCAACGGTGGACCAGGTGCCACCGGCCGGTCGTACTCGGACTTTCCCACCATCATCGACTCGATCCGCGACCGCCTGCTCGACCTGCCCGCCGAGACGGTCGTCCACACCGGCCACGGCGACACCACGACGATCGGCGCCGAAGCACCTCACCTCGACGAGTGGCTCGCGCGAGGCCACTAGCCCCTGCCCCTGCGCCCTCGTACCCACCCCTCGACCCCACCCGCTCCGCTATCAAGCAGCTTTCGTCCCTCTGACCAGGGCCACAGTCGAAGGCAACGGCGCAGCAACGGCGGTCTGCGCGCCGGCTTGTCCTCGTGCCGACGCGCCAAGGGGTGGTGGCCGCCTCCTTGTCGAGTGGTTGCGAACGGGGCGATCTGTGGCCTTCGATTGCCCCGCCAGTAGCCACTCGATTGCGGGGCGGACCGCTGGGTCAGCAGGGTTGGACGTGGACGACCTGGGTCAGGCGGAGCTGGACGTCGCCCAGAGATTGATGCCGCCGTCGACGGCGTGCTGGTCGATCGCGGCAAGTTCGTCGGTGCTGAAGTCCAAACCGGCGAGGGCACCCACGTTCGACTCGAGCTGTGCGACGCTGCTGGCGCCGACGAGCGTCGAGGTAACCCGAGCGTCACGCAGGGTCCAGGCCAGAGCGAGCTGCGCCAGCGACTGTCCTCGCGCCGCGGCGATCGACGCCAGAGCGCGGATGTGCGTCAGGTTCTGTTCGTTCACCAGTTCCGGCGACAGGGACTTGCCCTGCGTTGCGCGTGAGCCTTCTGGCACGCCATCGACATAGCGATCCGTGAGCATCCCCTGGGCCAGTGGCGAGAAGGTGATGCAGCCCGCACCGAGGTCGTCCAGGGCGTCGAGCAGGCCACCTTCGATCCAGCGGTTCAGCATCGAGTACGAGGGTTGATGGATGAGCAGCGGGGTACCCAGCTCGGCCAAGATGCCCGCCGCCGCGCGGGTGCGATCGGCTGAGTAGGACGAGATCCCGACGTAGAGAGCCTTGCCCTGCTGGACGGCTGAGTGCAGCGCGCCCATGGTCTCTTCAAGTGGGGTATCCGGATCGAAACGGTGGCTGTAGAAGATATCGACGTAGTCGACGCCCATCCGTTGGAGCGACTGGTCGAGCGACGCGAGGAGATACTTCCTGGAGCCCCACTCGCCGTACGGCCCCGGCCACATGTCGTAGCCGGCCTTGGTCGAGAGCACGAGCTCGTCGCGGTAGGCCCGGAAGTCGCTAGCCATCACGCGCCCGAAGTTGACCTCTGCGCTGCCGTACGGCGGTCCGTAGTTGTTCGCCAGGTCGAAGTGCGTGATCCCGAGGTCGAACGCTCGGTGCAGCATCGCTCGCTGCCCCTCGAGTGAAGTGTCGTCACCAAAGTTGTGCCACAGGCCCAAGGAGATGGCAGGTAACCGCAGCCCGGAGCGTCCGGCCCTGCGGTAGACCATGGCGTCGTACCGACCTTCATCGGCGACGTAGCGCGGAGGGATCAACGATCGCCGATCGCCACGAAGTCACGCTCGTTTGCGCCGACGTAGACCTGCCGCGGTCGTCCGATCTTGGTCTGGGGGTCGTCGATCATCTCCCGCCACTGGGCGATCCAGCCCGGAAGCCGACCGAGCGCGAACAGCACGGTGAACATATGGGTCGGGAAGCCCATCGCCTTGTAGATCAAACCGGTGTAGAAGTCCACGTTCGGGTAGAGCTTGCGCTCGACGAAGTAGTCGTCGGCCAACGCAACCTCTTCCAGCCGGAGCGCGAGGTCCAACAGTGCATCATCAGTGCCCAGCTGCTCGAAAAGGTCGTGAGCGGACTGCTTGATCAGCTTCGCCCGGGGGTCGTAGTTCTTGTAGACCGAATGACCGAAGCCCATGAGCTTGACGCCGGGTTCCTTGTCCTTCACCCGGGCGACGAACCGGTCGACGTCACCGCCCTCGTCTTGGATGCCCATCAGCATGTCCATCACTGCCTGGTTGGCTCCCCCGTGCAGTGGGCCGAACAGCGCGTTGACACCCGCAGAGACCGAGGCGAACAGGTTCGCGTGCGCCGACCCCACGAGGCGCACCGTCGAGGTCGAGCAGTTCTGCTCGTGGTCGGCGTGCAGGACGAAGAGCATGTCGAGGGTGCGAGCCATCAGCGGGTCGACGTCGTAGGTCTCCGCCGGAACTCCGAACAGCAGGCGCAGGAAGTTCTCGACATAGCCGAGGCTGTTGTCGGGGTAGAGGAACGGCTGCCCGATCGACTTCTTGTAGGCATAGGCAGCGATCGTGGGGACCTTGGCCAGCAACCGAACGGTCGAGATCTCCACCTGTTCCTTGTCGAAGGGGTCGAGGCTGTCCTGGTAGAACGCAGACAAGGCGCTGACCGCGGAGGAAAGCACCGCCATCGGGTGGGCGTCGCGCGGGAAACCGTCGAAGAACCACCGCAGATCCTCATGGAGCAGCGTGTGTCGGGTCACCGCGGCCTGGAACTCAGTCAGCTGGTCCGCCGTGGGCAACGAGCCGTAGATCAACAGGTAGGAGACCTCGAGGAACGAAGCTCTGCCCGCCAGCTGCTCGATCGGATAGCCGCGGTAACGCAAGATGCCCGCGTCACCGTCGATGAAGGTGATCTCGGAGGCGCACGACGCCGTGTTCTTGAACCCCGGGTCCAGAGTCACCTGTCCGGTCGAGGACAACAGCTTGCTCACCTCCACCCCGGAGGGACCATCGGTCGCGTTGGTCAGACCCAGCGGGAGCTCCCCGCCCGGATAGCTCAGGGTGAACTCGGACATCCGGCACCTCCTAGCCAGCGGGGGTCTCCCGCATCTCTGGAGTCTCCCACGAACGGGGAATCCCCTGAACGGCGCCGGTCACTGCGCGACCTGGCTGACGTGAGTCAGGCTCTTGCAGGCCTCTTCGGATCGTAACGGGGTCTGGGGGCCAGAGTTGCCGGGATTTGGACGAAGGCGCCTCAGGTCCGAATGGCAACGAACGGGGCGATCTCAGGGGTGCAATCGCCCCGTTCACAACCACTCGTCGAGTCACCCCAATGACCCCGACCCCGCTGAGATCGGAAGAGCCTCTTGCAGGGCTCTCGCCAGCGGCGTGTCGCTCCCGTCCGAGCGCGACAGACGCCCCCATCATGGAACAAGGCCCCGCGAAGTATGAGTTCGCGGGGCCCTGTCCTGGTCGGATCCACCTATCAAGGCCCGTTGCCAGGCTGTGTCAGGCTTTTCGACCAACCTCCGTCCACTGCGATCGGTGACTTCTCCGCCTCCGACGTTCCCGGGTCGCCCCTGACTCATCGTGCGCAGGAAATGCTCCGCTCGGAATTCCCGGTAGACCGAATTTCCCTTGCGGTATCTAGGGTTTCCCCTTGACTCCGACCACCGCTTCCGGTGGCGTGGGGAGATTCAACAACCTCCGGGGGCCGCGCGCAAGAGCTTTGCGAAACTTTCTTCGGCAATCTGGGCACCCCCGGCCGTCCCAACGAGTACCGGGCGGGTTCCGGGTCCGCGAGTTGGGTTGAGACGATGGTCGTGTGGAGCCCTCTTCGTCTCTGACCGAGGCCATCGCGCACTCGCCCGTGGTCCTCGACGGCGGTCTCGCGACCGAGCTCGAGGCACGCGGACATGACTTGAGCTCAGACTTGTGGTCTGCCCGGTTGCTGGTCGAACAACCAGCGGAAATACGTGCAGTGCACGCGGCCTACCTGGCGGCCGGAGCGCTCGTGACCACGTCGGCGAGCTATCAGGTGTCCTACGAGGCCTTCGGCGAGGTGGGCCGCGGCAGCTCTGCCGTGAACGAGCTACTGGGTCGAAGCGTCTCGCTTGCGCGCTCGGCCAGCCAAGAGTCCGAGTCGATCGACGGTCAGCCACGCTGGGTGGCTGCGTCGGTGGGGCCGTACGGCGCCATGCTCGCCGGCGGCCAGGAATATACCGGCGACTACGGGCCGCACATCGACGTGGCCGCGCTGCGGAGCTGGCATCGCCGGCGGATGACCGTCCTGGCGAGCGCCGGCCCGGACTTGCTGGCCTTGGAAACGATCCCCAGTCTGGCCGAGGCCGAAGCACTGCTGCTCGAGGTGGCCGAGCTCGGAGTGCCGTGCTGGTTGTCGATGACGTGCTCCGGGCTGCGCACCCGAAAAGGCGAGGACGTAGCCGAGGCCTTCGCCATGGCCAAGGACGTGGCATCGGTCATCGCTGTCGGGGTCAACTGCACGGCCCCGGACGAGGTTGCCAGCCTGGCCGCCCTCGCTGCCGGGACCTCGGGCAAGCCCGTCGTGGTCTATCCCAACAGCGGTGAGTCCTGGGACGGGCGGGCGCGGGCCTGGCGAGGTCAGTCGGGCTTCGCTCCGGGACAGGTGCTCAGCTGGCGTGAATCAGGTGCTCGGCTGATCGGTGGCTGCTGTCGGGTTGGGCCCGCCGACATCCGATCGCTCGCGCTGGAGCTGACGAGCCCGGTCGTCGCGCCGGGTGGTCAGGAACGCCCCGACAAGCACGATGAGGGTGCCGAGCAGCGCCACTGAAGCCACCGACTCGGAAAGGAACGCCACCCCGACCGCGATCGACCACGGCGGGATCAGATAGGTGATCACCGAGGCGCGGGCACCTCCCACTCGCCCCGCGAGATTGCCCGCCAGGACATAGGCAAGCCCGGTGCCGAGGCAGCCGAGGACTGCGACCGCGAGCCAGCCGCCCAGGTCTGGGCTCGCATCACCCGCATGCACAAGAGCTGGCCCCAGGGTGAGCACGAGCGCCACCATCTGGGCCCGCCAGAAGATGGGGAGCGAGCCGTACCGTTGCTGCAGCGGCACGGCCAGATTGAGCGCTATGCCGTAGCAGGACACGGCCACGAGGAGGAGCAGAACACCGATCGTGCTGTCGTGCCCACGGTCCAGGTTGGGCAGGCTGATCAGGACGACACCGATGAAGCCCACAACGATGCCCGCAACCTGCATCCGTCCGGGCAGCCTGTGCAGCGCGAGCGAGGCGACGATCAGCGCGGTGATCGGCGTAGCGCCGTTGATCATCCCGGCCGTGGAGGAAGACACCCACTGCTCTGCCAGCGAGAACATGGTGAGAGGAACGGCCATCCACAAGATGCCGAGCCACGCGATCCGCGGCCAATCGGCTCGGTCAACCGAGCGCCGGACGCCCGGAATGACCGAGAGGGCCGCGAAGCCGAAAAGCAACCTCATGAAGGTGAGCACCGTCGGAGGGAAAGAGTCGAGCCCGACCCGGATGAGGGCGAACGACGAGCCCCAGATCGCGGCCGGGCCGAGGAGATAGAGCCAGTCCACGCCGCTGAAGGCTCCGGTGTTGCTCCCCTCCGCAGACAACCCGCGTCGCGGCTGGTTCGTGGCACTCACGCGCTGGACTCTACGAGGGTACGCCGACACAGCGCTCGCGGGATTCGGCCTTCTCGATGGCTTCGGTTCGGGCTAGCGTGCAGGCATGTGCCGATCCATCAAGACGCTGCGCCCACCGTTCACCGAGTCCGTGACCGAGGTGGAGATGCGCGCCGCCGCCCTGCAGTACGTCCGCAAGGTCTCGGGCTTCCGCGAACCTGCAGCGCACAACAAGGCGGCCTTCGACGAGGCCGTCGATCAGATCGCCGAATCAACCGGGATGCTGCTGGCGACCCTGCAGGTACGGGGTCGCGGCGCAGCCGTCAGCTGACCAGGGTCTCCTGCGCCACCTCGTCGGAACCGCCGGTCTCGACCCAGCCCGCCCCGCTGGCCATGTCGAGCTGTCGATGGCGTCGCCAGGTTGCCCACAGACCCTGCCCGAGGATCACCAACGCCATGAGGCCGACGGCGACGATGCCGTCCAGCCACCAATGGTTTGCGGTCGCGACCACGACGAAGACGGTCATCGCGGCGTGGAACAACAGCAGATAGCGAATCGGTCCGGACATCACCCGCCAGGCGAACCACGCCAGGATCACCGCCCACGCCACGTGCACCGACGGCATGGCCGCGAGCTGGCTCCCGACCGAGCTGCCACCCCAGCCATAGACCGACTGGCCGTATCGCTGAGCGGTGTCGACGAAGCCGAGCTCGGGAAACATCCGAGGTGGAGCGACCGGGATGAACTGCACGATCATGCACAGCAACGTGGTCACGGCCACCAGCGTGCGCGCGCGGGGATAGTGCTCACGATGGCGCCACCACATCCAGCAGAGGAACAGCGCCATCGACGTCAGGTGCAGGCTCATGTAGTAGAGGTTCAAGAACCGGACGACATCGGGATGCGGAAGCACGAGCGACTGGACCCAGGCCTCGCTCGGCAGGTGGAGCACCCGCTCGACATCCCATACGCCGAGCCCGTTGTCCATGCCTCCCTCGACGCGCAGCCGTACATAGTGACCGACATAGCGCCACAGGCCGAGCAGGCCCATGACGATGGCCGCCTCGCGAGCCGCCAGGCCGACGGTGCGCCACCGCCCAGGGGGCAAGAAGGTGGCCGACAGGGCAACCAGGCTCAAGACGATGGTCCACGCCAGGGCCCCTCGCCAGGTCTGCTGACCCAGAAGGTCGATCAGGGAGCCGAGGGAACCGGGCACCACATGAGGGTACGGCGCGCGCGGGCCTCGCGTCGCACGTCCCCGCGATCCGCGCCAGGAGTCGTTCCCGGCTCTGGTGGAAGGATGCCGGTATGGATCCAACAGCTGGCTGCCGCGCGTGAGGGTTGGTCTCGCCGGCTATGGCCTGGCCGGTGCCGTGTTCCACGCTCCCCTCATTGCCACCACACCGGGTCTGTCGCTGGTCGGTGTCCTGACCCGCGACCCGGATCGAGTTTCGCAGGCGGCTACGGACCATCCGAGCGCCGAGGTGCTTTCGACCATCGGCGAACTCCTGCGGCTCGACCTGGATCTTCTGGTCGTAGCCACGACCAACTCGACCCACGTGCCCCTGGCCCGAGCCGGGATCGAGGCCGGTGTCGCCGTTGTCGTCGACAAGCCACTGGCCCCGACCGCCGCCGAAGCCCGGGGACTTGTCGAAGCAGCAGCCGCCGCAGGCGTCCCCTTCAGCACGTTCCAGAACCGCCGCTGGGACGGCGACTTCCTCACCGTCCAGAGTCTTGTTCGCGCTGGGACGCTGGGTAGCGTCCATCGTCTCGAGTCCCGCTTCGAGCGTTGGCGCCCCGCGCTGAGCGGAGGATGGCGCGAACGAGCCGATCCGGGTGAGGCCGGTGGCCTGCTCTTCGACCTCGGCAGTCACCTCGTCGATCAGGCCATGATCCTGCTCGGCCCGGTGGATTCGGTTTATGCCGAGGTCGACCGACGGCGGTCCGAGCACGCTGCAGATGACGACGTGTTCGTCGCGCTGCAGCACACCAGTGGAGCCCGGTCACACCTATGGGCCTCGGCCGTCGCGGCGAGCCTTGGGCCACGCTTTCGGGTACTCGGATCATCTGCGGCGTACGTCTGCGAAGGATTGGACGGACAGGAGAACGCCCTACGCTCCGGCTCGCGACCGGGTCCCGAGTGGGGTCGAGTAAGCCGCGAACTCTGGGGCCAGCTGATTGTCGGAGACGAACGCGAAGCCGTGGCTACGCTGCCCGGCGACTACCCCGCCTACTACGCCGGTATCGTGGCGGCCCTGAGCGAGGGCTCAGCTGTGCCCGTCGATGCATCCGACTCGGTCAGAGGACTCGAGATCCTCGAAGCCGCCGGACGCTCGGCCGTCGATCGGCGAATCGTGGCGGTCTGAGACCGGCCACGCCCGACGTGGATCAGAGCAAGCCGATCGCCACCGCGTGGATGGCCAGACCAGCCAAGGCCCCGACGATGGTTCCGTTCACCCGGATGAACTGCAGATCACGACCGGCGGCCAGCTCGATGCGGCGAGCTGCCTCCGCGCCGTCCCAGCGATCGACGGTGTCGGTGATGACCTTCGTGAGCTCGTGTCGGTAGGTGGTCACGACGTGGTCGACGGCCTGCCCCACCCAGCCCTCGACCTTGTCCCGAAACGCGCCGTCGGACGACAGGCGCTCACCCAATGCCTGGACAGCCAGCACAGACCGTTGGCGCAGCTCCCCGTCCGGCTCGTCGATCAGACCGACCACCGCCCGCCTGGTCGCGCCCACCAGGCTGCCCAGCGCCTCTTGGGTCGCCTGGTGGTTCAGCAGCCGAGTCACCAGTTCTTGCAGCCGGGTGCCGGTCCCCGGATCGGTCCGGAGGTCATCGGCCAACCGCGTGAGATAGCGATCCAAGGCGCCGCGCAGCGGGTGAGACGGCTCGGTCGCGACGCTCTCGGCGATGCGGGTCAGCTCGACCGCGACCCGTTTTGCGAGCGCCCGGTCGACAAAGGTCGGCGACCATGAGGGCGCCTGATCCTGGATCACCGAGATCACCAGGTGCGGGTTGGCCCGCAGCCACGCGGCCGTCCGTTCCGCGACGACGTCGACCAGAGAGCGGTGCGAACCGTCCTCCACGACCTCGCCCAGCAGTCGACCCAACACCGGCGCAACCTCCGTGGCATTCACCCGCTGCGCGATCGCCGACTCAGCCACAGCGCGTACGTCTTCGTCGCGCAGGACCTCGATAGCGCCGCGCAGCACCAGCGCGAGCTCATCGGTCACCTGCCGAGCGTTGGCCTCGTCGCCGAGCCAGCGACCCGCCTTCCCCGCCAGATCGACTTGATCGAGCCTTCGTCGGACGACCTCAGGCTTCAGGAAGTTGTCCCCGACGAAATCACCCAGGCTCGCCCCAAGGGCATCCTTGCGGGTCGGGATCAATGCCGTATGCGGGATCGGGAGCCCGAGCGGCCGACGAAACAGCGCGGTGACGGCGAACCAGTCCGCCAGGCCACCGACCATCCCCGCCTCGGCAGCCGCCGAGACGTAGCCGGCCCAGGTCGCCCCGTCGTGCACGTAGGGCTGGACCAGGACGAAAGTCACGGCAGCGACGAGGAGCAACGCCGTGGCGCCACTCTTGGCTCGCCTCAGACGAGTCTGGCGGACAACATCTGCTGGAGACAGGACAAGATCGGCAGCCATGTGCGCATCCTGCCCCGATGACTGTCTGCGGACGGCTCAGACAGGCTGGTCGTGCGTCAGCCTCCCGATTTGCGGCGGAACTGCCTGGTGGTCTTCGTGTTGTTGGACGGCCCGACACCTGTGTCCTTCGCAGCCTCTGCGGTGGCGTGGTGTGCCTGCTTCTTCTTCTCCAAAGCTTCGCGAAACTTGCGATGCGCCTCGTCCTCGAGTTCGGGGGTGGCCTCGGGGGACTCATCAGTAGTCGGCTTCTCACTCATGCCCTGATCGTCGCACGCCGAGCGTCGGATCTCACCGGGTATCCGCCGCGACGCCACTCCCGGGTCGCTGCACCTCTGCTGCAGGTGCTTGCCCTAGAGTCGGCGTCTCCAGAGGATCGCCCGGCGCTGCGCGGGTTGGATCTGGACCGACGAGGGGTGAATTGACGGTGGCCGACGCGGACACTCCGGCAGCGCAAGGGCTCGCCGACCCGAAAGTGCAGCCGACCACCGGATCGCGAGTCCACCACTACTTCGTCGGCGACGTCGCGCGCGCAAGGCTGCGCAACGACTGGGGCAACTGGCGGTTGTGGCTGGTGCGGATCATCACCAACGGTCTCGCCGTCGTGATCACGCTGATCGTGCTACCCGGGCTGCGCGTCGACCGGTGGTATTTCGGCTTCTTCGTGGTGACCGGCCTGGTCTTTGGGCTGCTCAACGCAATAGTCAAGCCGATCATCCAGTTCTTTGCGCTGCGCTACCTGGTCGCAAGCTACGGGTTCGTCGTCGTCCTCATCAACGCACTTCTGCTGGCCCTGTTGTCCTGGATCTTGCAGGACGAGATCGCCTGGCGAGGCATTGGTTCGCTGCTCGCTGGAGGTCTCATCGTCGGCATCCTCGGGCTGGTCTTCGAGACTGTGGCAGGCGCATCGCCTCCGATCATTGACCACCACGCCGAACCGGAGGCGACCGCATGAGTGGAGGAAGCTTCGACGCCGTCAACGAAAACCTTCGACTCCAGCAGGTCTACACGACCATGGTCAACTACGGCGCGGCCGCCGTCGTCGACCGATCTCCGTTCGGTGGCATGAGCCGGCGCATGCAGCAGTGGGTCTACCGCACCCACCAACCCGTCCCGCGCCTGTCCGGGGCCGTCCGCACCCGGATCATGCTGGAAGGCCTTGGACCGACCTACGTCAAGCTCGGCCAGATCGTGTCGAGCCAGTCCAGCAACCTCCCAGACGACTGGCGCATCGAGCTCGACCGGTTGCAGAACGACGTTCCTCCGGTGCCGTACGAAGCGGCCCGACAGGTCATCATCGACGAGCTCGGAGCTCCCCCTGAGGAGCTCTACGCGTCGTTCAACCACAAGCCGCTCGCCGCGGCATCCCTCGGGCAGGTCCACGCGGCCACGCTGCACGACGGGCGCGCAGTCGCGGTCAAGGTCCAGCGGCCGAACCTCGACCGTCAGGTGCGGGCCGATCTGGGCGTGGCCCGGCTGATGGGGCGCTACTCGGAACGACGGAGCAGGGCAGCCCGCGAGATCGGCCTGGCCTCGATGCTTGATGAGTTCGGTACGACGCTGATCGAGGAGCTCGACTACTACGCCGAGGCCTACAACATGGAACGCCTCGCGTCGAACATGGCGTCCATCGAGGGCGTGCACATCCCTACCCTCGAGCGGAGTCTGTCCGGCCAGCGGGTGCTCACCCAGGAGTTCGTGAGCGGCGTCAAGATCTCCGACGTCGAGGCCATCCGTGCGGCTGGCCTCGAACTGGAACCCATCGGCAACGCCGCGCTCCGCGCTGCGATGAAGATGTTGATCATCGATGGTTACTTCCATGCCGACCCGCACCCTGGCAACCTGTTCGTCAATCTCGACACCGGCGTGGTCACTTTCCTCGACGCAGGCATGGTGGGCGAGCTCACCCTTGGTCAACGCGCGCACCTGGGCATGCTGCTGTGGACCTTCGTGCGTGGGGACATCCCGGCCATGGGTGAACAGATCCTCAGCCTCAGCGTGCCGTTTCGACCCGTGGACGAGAAGTTCTTCCTCAAGGACTTCGAGCGCAAGATGTCGCGGTACGGCCGCGGGACGGCTCCGGACATCAAGCTCGTGCTGTCCACGTCGATGGGGGTGCTGCGGGACAACGGCCTTCGCCTCGATCCCCAGCTGACCCTCGCCCTGAAGGCGATGAGTCAGGCGTCCGCCTTCTTCACTGCGCTGTCCCCCCCGGATCGCAAGTTCACCACGGCGGCCCTCGAGGTCGTCACGGAGCTCGCGCAGGAAGCCGTCACCGAGGAAGCGGTCATCGAGGCGGCCAAGCGCCAATCGATCAAGCTCGCCGGCCAGGCCGTGAAGGAGGCGCCGGACTACCTGAAGGGCTTGTTGTCCTGGCGCGATCAGCTCAAACGCGGGAAGTTCACGCTCTTCCTCGACACCTCATCGCTCGACCGTCAAGTGTCATCGCTGCGATCGATCGCCTCCATGATCGTCGTCGCCGTCCTGGTCGCGGGCGGGATGATCGGGTCGGCCATCGCGGCGACCGTCTTTGACAGCACAGGCAACGACGCGCTGACAGATGCGGCCAACATCGGATTCTTCGCGTCTCTAGCGATCGCGGCAGTTTTGGTCATTGTCTTCTTGCGCCGCTTGATCAAGGAGGACAAAGAGGAACGCAAAGACCCCTACCGCCGCTAGAACCCCCGGCGTCCACCGGTTCTCCGACGGAACTACTGCCTGGCCATGGCAATCCGGAGACGCTCGTCGGGATCGATGAAGTGGTCGTGGTCGTCTTGGCCGACATCGATCTGGACCCAGCCGATCTTTCCGGTGAACTTGCTGTCCCGAGGTGTGTAGTCGGGCGTGACGGTGGTGCCGGTCTCGCGGCCGATGTCGGTGGTCTCATCGGCGGAGAACACCATGGCCTGGGTGGCCTCGACGCGACCGGTGCCGACCGGTGACCCATCGTGGAACAACGTGACGCCGCCGCCCTTGCCCAGGCCACCTCCGTCGTAGGCGAACTCCATCCGGAGCTGGTGGGACCCCGCCGGAATGGGCTGGTCGGCCCGGGTCTTGTACTCGTGGATCCCCAGCACGTTGTAGACGAACGTCAGCAGGTTGTCCTTGGCGTAGACGCACCAGCCGCCGAAGCGGCCACCCTGCGCGATGATCACGCCCTCGGCGCCGGACTCGGGAACCTCTACCTCGGCCGTCACCGAGAAGGACCTGTTCTTGACGCTGACAACACTGTTCTCCGACAGCCGACCCATTCCGGCGAAGAACAGCTGGGAGTCACCTCGGATGAGCGTCGGTCGGCCGGCCATGGCCGGATCGAGCCGCTCGGAGGTCCGGTCGTCCATCGGGAGCACGTTGTACTTCACCGCTTCGATGAGCCACAGCCGCTGCAGCTTGGCGAGCATCTCCGGATGCTCCGCAGCCAGATCCCGGGCCTGGCTGTAGTCGCTGCTGCCGTCGTAGAGCTCCCAGACGTCCTCGTCGAACGACGGGAGCGCGTCGCCTCCGAGCATCACCCAGGGGGTGCGGTGCTTGGTGACCGCACTCCACCCGCGGTGGTAGATGCCGCGGTTCCCGAACATCTCGAAGTACTGAAGATCGTGGCGTTCGGGGCTCTGGGCGTCGTTGAACGTGTACGCCATGCTGGTCCCCTCGATGGGGGCCTGCTGAACGCCGTTGACCATCGTCGGCTCCGGAAGTCCTGCGCACTCCAGGACGGTCGGGGCTACGTCGATCACGTGGGTGAACTGTTGACGCAGCCCGCCCCGCTCCTCGATGCCTGCGGGCCAGTGGACGATGGTGCCGTTGCGCGTTCCGCCCCAGTGCGAGGCCACCTGCTTGGTCCACTGGAAGGGGGCGTCCATCGCCCACGCCCAGCCGACCGAGTAGTGGTTGTACGAGCTCGGCGACCCGAACTCGTCCATCTTGCTGAGCAGGAACTCCGGCGTCTCGAGCGCGGCCATCCCGTTGAAGTTGGCCATCTCGTTGTAGGCGCCGTGCATGGTGCCTTCGGCAGAGGCGCCGTTGTCGCCGATGATGTAGTAGACGAGGGTGTTGTCGAGGATGCCCAGGTCCTCGATGGCGTCGATCACCCGACCGACATGCACGTCGGTGTGCTCGAGGAATCCTGCGTAGACCTCCATCTGACGGGCCAGCACGGGCTTGAGCTCGTCGGGCATATCGTCCCAGGCGGTGACCTCGGAGTTGCGCTCCGTCAGCTCGGCGTCGGCCGGGATGATCCCCAGCTCCTTCTGCCGCGCGAAGGTGCGCTCGCGCTGCACATCCCACCCGTCGTCGAACTGCCCCTGGTATCGATCGGCCCACTCCTTGGGCACGTGATGTGGCGCGTGCGCAGCACCTGGCGCGAGGTAGGCGAAGAACGGCTTGTCCGGCATCAGCGCCTTCTGCTGGCGGATCCAGCCAACGGTCCGGTCGACGAGATCCTCGGTCAGGTGGTAGCCCTCCTCGGCGGTCGCCGGAGGCTCGACCGGTGTCGTTCCCTCGTACAACGCGGGGTCGTACTGGTTGTTCTCACCCCCGATGAAGCCGTAGAAGGTCTCGAAACCGCCGCCACCGGAGGGCCAGGCATCGAACGGACCCATCGGAGAGCTCTGCCAGACAGGGACCTCGTGGCACTTGCCGAACTGGGCGGTTGAGTATCCGTTGAGCTTCAACGTCATCGCCAGAGGTGCCTTGGAGTTCGGACGCAGCGAGTTGTTCCCAGGGGCCGAGGTGGCCGTCTCGGTGATGCTCCCCATCCCGACCGAGTGATGGTTGCGTCCGGTGAGCAGCGCCTGTCGAGTGGGTGCGCACAAGGCTGTGGTGTGGAACCGGTTGTAGCTGAGCCCACCGGCTGCAAGCCGCTCCGCTGTCGGGGTGCGGCATGGTCCACCGAAGGCACTCGAAGCCCCAAAGCCCACGTCGTCGAGAAGCACGATCAAGATGTTCGGGGCGCCTTCGGGAGGCAGCAGCGGTTCGATCGGAGGGAACGCGGTGTCGGGGTCCTTGGCGTCGTAGGTCGTCAAACCAGGAGCTGGCCGGTCCGGGATGGGCAACATCGTCCGAGCATGCCGATCGGGAAGCATTGGATCCTCTCAGGGGACTTAGCCGCAGGATTCAGGAGCGTATCGCTGACCACGCCACCGTGGTTCCGACCTTCCGGGCCTGCGCGCGGCCGCGAGCGACACCCTCGGCGCTGGTGACCTCGACGTCCAGATCGAACGTCTCTGCGCCCTGGGCTCGCTCTCCGGTCGTTCGAACCGTGCACTTCGAGCCATCGGTGAGACGTACGGCGAACGTCGCGTCGATCGAAACGCTGCCATCGGCGGTCACGAACTGCCGGTCCTCCCCAGACCCGATCGGGCCCGCAAAGCCGCCACGTGCGCGGCCCCGCAGAATCGGCACCACGCGGGACCCGTCTACCTGCTCGACGGGTTCGCCCACCTCGACCAACACCTCGAGCCATGGCTCGAGATCGCCGGCTGAGCTGCGCGCCACCGAGTACGACGGGCGTTCGGTGAGGTCTGCGGGATGAAACCCGGCCAGCCGTTTGTAGCTCGCCGCGGTCTCCTCGAGCTCCTGTCGGCTGATCACCGAATGCAGGTCCTCGAAGCCGTCCGGAGCGCGCTCGTGGACCACCGTCATCACTTGCTCGGGTCCCTGCTTGCGGTTGGCCTGCTGCAGAGCCGCCGTGAGCGGTCGACGCGCTGTTTCATAGGCGACGAGTGCATCCTCGACGCCTCCCGCAAGGGCCAGCTCTCGAGCGAGCACCCGAGCATCGAGGATCGCCTGACTCGCTCCGTTGGAGCCGATGGGGTACATGGCATGGGCGGCGTCACCGACCAACGTCACCGACCCGTACGACCACCGATCGAGCGGGTCGCGGTCGACCATGGGGTACTCGAAGACTGCCTCCGCCCCCGCGATCACCCCGGGGACGTCGAGCCAGGGGAACGTCCAGTCCGCAAAGTGCTCCAGCGGGACCGCGGCGGCAACCTGGTCGTTCCACGAGGCCGGGGCATTCTGCCCGTCCGAGGAGCGCAGCTCGGCGATCCAGTTGAGCAGCTGACCGCGGGGGTCGGTCCCCGGCTCGGTCAGCGGGTAGCAGACAAACTTCTGCGAGGCGTGGCCGGCCATGACCATGGTTCGTCCGTCCAGGTACGGCGGTACCCAGGTCGTCCCCCTCCACAACAGGGCCCCGCTCCACGGGGGCGGTCCCTCGTCCGGGACCAGCTGAGCGCGCACCTTCGAGTGGATCCCGTCCGCGCCGATCAGCACCTCTCCCGAGACACGGCCATCAGCAGAACCACAAGACACCTGCACGCCCCCGTCGACCACTTCGAAGCCGTTGACCCGGGCAGCCACCTGCACGCAATCGTCGCCAAGCCGCTCGCGCACCGCGTCGAGCAGAAGCAACAACAGCCGCCCGCGGTGCACCGACATCTGCGGCCACTCGTAGCCCGCGGCACGGCCCCGCGGCTCGGTCCAGATCTCCTGGCCGAAGCGGTTGCGATACGACAAAGCACCGGTGCGCAGCCCGGCCGCACCGACCGCATCGCCGAGGCCGAGCTCGGTCAGCTCACGGACTGCGTGCGGAAGCAGGTTGATGCCCACTCCGAGCGGGCGGATCTCCGCGGCCGACTCCAGAACCACCACGTCGTCGAGACCCGCCGCGTGCAGGCTCAACGCCGTGGTCAGGCCGGCGATGCCTGCTCCTGCGATCACGATGCGCACGCTGGTACCTCCTGGATCGACAGTGCTGCCTCGAGCTGGCGGGCAACGGAGAGCAGGTCCTCGTCGCGACCCGTCCGGCCCACCAGCTGGAGGCCGACTGGCAGCCCGTCCGCATCCAGCCCGATCGGCAGCGAGAGAACGGGATTGCCAGTGACAGACAGCCACGAGCACGACCGCATCCAGTCGACGTACGTCTCCATGACGACCCCCGCGACCTCGACCGGGTATTCGACCTCGACCGGGAACGGTTGGACTTGCACCGTCGGGAGCACCAGCACGTCGAGGTCACCCATGAACTGCGCGAAGCGGGCCCGGAGCTCGCTGGTCAGTTGCTCGGCCCGTTCGATCTGGTCAGCATCCAGGGCCAGCCCCTTTTCGATGTTCCAGCGCAGGGTGGCCTTGAACGATGACGGCGCTCGCCGATAGGCCGCGCCGCGTTCCTCGGCCAGCAGCCGAGCGCGCAATGTCTGGAACGCTTCGTCCGCCCCAGACATGTCCGGCTCGGCCGCGTGCACCTGCCAGCCGAGGGACTCCATGAGCAGCCGAACCGGAGCAACGGCTTCGACGACGGCGGAGGCGTACGGCAGTCCGAAACCTTCGGACCACGCAACGCGCACCGTCGACGGGGGCGGGGGTAGCTCTCGCGGCGCCTCCCCGCCCAGGACTGCCAGCAAGAGGGCGACGTCTTCAACGGTTCGGCCCATCGGACCGTCCACCGCGTGGGTCCACGACGGCGGCCCAGCCCCCGGCGGATAGCCCAGCTTGTTCCGAGACGGGCGCAGGCCCACGACCGAGCAGAAGCTCGCCGGGTTGCGCAGCGATCCGCCCAGGTCGCTCCCATCGGCGAGCGCGACCATGCCGCAGGCCAGAGCGGCAGCGCTCCCGCCGCTGCTCCCGCCCGCAGACCGGGCCAGATCGAAGGGGTTGCGCGTCACCCCGAACACTTCATTGAACGTGTGCGAGCCCGCGGCGAACTCCGGCACGTTGCTCTTGCCGACGATGAGGGCTCCGGCTGTCCGTTGCCGGGCCACGAGCGGCGAGTCCGAGGTCGGCACGTGGTCGGCGAACAGCGGGGAGCCGTACGTCGTGCGCAGGCCGGCCGTGTCGTTCGTGTCCTTCACGGCCAGCGGCAAACCATGCAACGGTCCGACGTCCTCGCGTCTTGCTAACCGGTCGTCGGCGGCAGCCGCCTCGGCCATCAGCAGGTCTCGTTCTGTGAACGTCACGATCGCGTTCACGGCCGGGTTCGCCCGGTCCAGCTGATCAAGGCAAGCGATCAGCACTTCGCGAGCGGAGATCTCCCGTGCGGCCAACGCGACGGCCAGCCGGGCCGCTGACCACCGCGCGAGCCCGACATCAGACACCGGACGCAGCCACCTCGCGCCGCAACGCAGCTATCTGATCGAGGTCCCAGCCTGGGTGGGGAACCGATGACAAGAGCAAGCGCGTGTAGGGATGAGCAGGGGAGTCGAGGACGTCTCGAGTCGGCCGTTGTTCAACCACCACACCGCGCCGCATCACGAGGGTGTCTTCGCAGACGTAGCGCACGACCGCGAGGTCGTGGCTCACGAACACCAGGCCGATCCCGGTCTCCCGCCTGATGTCGCCGAGCAGATTCAGCACCTGCGCCTGTACGGAGACATCCAGTGCAGAGACGGCCTCGTCGAGCACGAGCACCCGCGGCTCCACGGCCAGCGCGCGCGCGATAGCCGCTCGCTGACGCTGACCACCGGACAGCTGGCGTGGTAGCGCCGCTGCCTCCCGGGTGCCGAGACCGACCTGACCCAACAGTTCCAGCACCCGAGCCCCACGAGCGGTGCTGCCCATATCGGTGTGCAGGCGCAGCACCGCGTCGATAGCGGCCCCGATCCGGATCCGCGGGTCCAAGGAGAGGTAGGGATCCTGGAAGACGATCTGGACGGCCTTGGCCCGCCCCAGCCGTGCACTCCTCCCCCGGGCTCGGAGGTCAAGCGGCTGGCCACCGACCAGGATCGCTCCGGAGTCCGGGACCTCCAGACCCACCAGCATCCGGGCCGTCGTCGTCTTGCCTGACCCAGACTCACCAACGATTCCGACCGAGCCACCCTGCTCCAGCGCGAAGGAGAGTCCGTCCACCGCCCGCACGACGTCGCGTCCCACCTTGTAGGCCTTCCGCAGGTCAGTGACCTGGAGCAGCGGTGCTGCACCCTCGGCCGTTTCCGCGACCGGCGCATCAGGCATGCTCATCTCCCCCACCTCCTCGGCGACCGACGATGGCGGCGAGTTCTTGGTCGAGCTCGGGACTGCGAAGACAACGGACCGAACGTTCGCCGGCCGTCACGAGGTCAGGGACACGTTGGTCGCACAGGCCTTCGACGACGAAGTCACAGCGTCCCGCGAACGCACACCCGGGCGGGTCCTCGAGCAGGCTCAGTGGCGTCCCCTGGATCGGGCGGAGCCGATCCTGGCCACCGGCCACCTCGGGCGTCGAGGCGAGCAGGCCAGCCGTATACGGATGACCAGGCGCCGAGAACAACCCCGCCGCCGAGGACGTCTCGACGATCCGGCCGGCGTACATCACATAGATCCGACTGCAGACGGCGGCGGCCAGATCTAGGTCGTGGGTGATGAACAGCACGCCCATCCCCCGCTCGGCCTGGAGCGACGCGATGATGCCGAGAATCTCCGCCTGCGTCGTGACGTCGAGTGCGGTTGTCGGTTCGTCGCACAGCAACAGCTTCGGCTCGACCGTGAGCGCCCCGGCGATCATGACGCGTTGCAGCATGCCGCCAGACAGCTCATGCGGATACTGACGAAGGTGCCGCTCGGCGTCGTCAAGCCCGACAGACCTGAGCAGCTGCACCGCCCGCTCATTGGCTCGCGCCTTGGCCCAGCCATGGTTGAGCCGCAGGGACTCCGTGAGGAAGTCACCGATGCGTCGCATCGGGTTGATCCCGGACCGGGGATCTTGGAAGATCATCGCCGCCTCGGACCGGCGTAGGGCGGCAAGTCGCTCGCGGGGTGCGGTCAGCACGTCGCAGTCTCCGACCCGCACCGATCCCTCGACCCGGGCTCCGTCCGGCCACAAGCCCAGCACCGTGCGTGCAGTGACCGACTTCCCAGACCCCGACTCGCCGACCAGACCCACCATCTCCCCTGCTCCGACCGTGAGCGACAAGGCGTCGACCAGGGGCCGAACAGCGCGGCCGGGAAGTCGCAGGGACAGATCCTCGATCTCGAGAAGAGGCGTCACGATCGCCGCCCTGCGATTCGGTCTGCGACTTCTTCTCCGACGATGTTGAAAGCCACCACCACGACGACGATCGCCACCGCGGGAGCCACCGCGGAGAGCGGCTGACCAGCAAGCACGGCACCGCGACCCTCGTTGACCATGGCCCCCCAGTCCGGCGTCGGCGGTTGAACCCCGAGGCCCAAGAAGGAAAGCGCGGCCAGGTCCATCAGCGCGTAGCCGAAGTTCAGTGACGACTGTGCGAGCACGGTTGGTGACACATTCGGCAGGAGTCGCCGGACCGCGATATAGGAACCTGCAAAACCTTGAACCCGATAGGCGGAGACGTACGGACGCGACCGACCTTGGATCACCAGACTGCGGACCAGCCGTGCGACGAACGGGGTGTAGGCGATGGACATGGCGACGACGGGGGCGGTGAGCCCCTTGCCGAACAGCGCCACGACGAGGATCGCGAGCAGCAGGCCGGGAAACGCGAACAAGATGTCGAAGGCCCGGGTGAGGAACGAGTCGATCCAACCGCCGCGCCACCCCGCGAGCAGGCCGAGGGCGATGCCCAGGATCGTCGACAGAATGACGATCGCCAGCGGACCGATCAGGCTGGTCCGTGACCCGTAGATGAGTCGAGACAGGGTGTCTTGGCCGACTTGGTTGGTCCCCAGCCAGTGTTGCGGGCTGGGCGGCGCGAGGGAGTTCAGCAGGTCTGTCTGATCGGGAGCGTAGGGGGCGATCAGCGGGGCGAAGATTGCCATCAGGACGAAGGCGACCAGGACAGCGGCCGACATGATGAACAGCCAGCGGCCGCCGATCCCTCGCAGCCGCGAGAGCCTCCCGACGCGCGGCTCGGACCCCACGATGACGCTCATCGAGCCGAGCTCCCAGCCGAGACGCGCGGATCGATCAGCGGATACACCAAGTCGACGACAGTGTTGATGACGACGAAAGCGAACACGACGATCAAGGTGATCGCCTGCACGATCGCGAAGTCCTGTTTGTCCACCGACTGCACGAGAAGCGACCCGATCCCGTTGAGCCCGAACGCCGACTCGATAACCGCGCTCGAGACCAGCAGGCCCGCAACCAGCAAGCCGGTGATCGTGAGGATCGGACCCCAGGCGTTACGGAGAACGTGCCGCCGAACGACGGTCCGACGGGCTACCCCACGGCTCACTGCTACCTCGACGTGTTCTCGACTCAGCTCGTCCAGCATCGACGACCGCGTGATCCGGGCGACCAGTGCCACAAACGTCAGCGACAGCGCGATGGAGGGAAGGATGAGGTGATAGAGCCGGTCCGGCAGACCCTGACCAGCACCGAAGGTCGGAAACCAGCCCAGCCGGACCGCGAACACCGAGATGAAGATGATCGCGGCGACGAAGGAGGGGATGGCGGCGAGCACGGTCGTCGACACCAGAACCACCCGGTCCGCCGTTCGGCCTGCCCGAACGGCACCGTAGATCCCGGCTCCTAGTCCGACCACGCAGATGAGCAGGGCCGACATGGCCACGAGGCCCAGGGTCGTCGGCAGTCGGGCACCGATCAAGGCAGCGACGTCTTCGCGGAACTGCAGCGAGCGGCCGAAGTCGAGGTGCAGGACACCGACCAGCCAGTGCCAGTACTGGACGAGGAACGGTTGGTCGAGGCCGTATTGAGCGGAGACCGCAGCTATTGCCTCTGGTGTCGGGCTTCGGCCCTGCATGAGGAAACTGAGCGGATCGCCCGGAGCGATGTAGAGCGACGCAAAGACCAGGAACGACGTGATGAACAGCGTGGCCACCATTGCGAGCAGCTTGCGGGCCACGAACCACACCACGGATCCGCTCACGTCTCTATCACCTTCGGTCGGCCAACTCGGCTCAGCTGGCCCCGAGAGCGGGCCGCCAGGCCGGGTCCGCCCACAGACCGAGCGACGCCTCGATGGACGCACCGATGCGGAAGACCATGCCGTCGTCGTAGGTCCGGCCGACCACCTGGACACCGGTAGGCAGTCCCGTCGACGTGCGTCCTGACGGGACGCTGAGCACGGGAGCGCGTCCGACGATGTTGAACGGCATCGTCATCATCGCGTCCTCCCAGCCCAGCTCCTGGCCGCGAATCGCGAGCGTTGCGTCGGTGTAGTCCTCTCCAGCCGCCAGGCCCTTGGCCGCAAACGTCGGACAGATCAAGGCGTCGTGGGTCGTGAGCAACTGGCCCAGCGGT
Organism: uncultured Actinomycetota bacterium; assembly: GCA_963819985.1. Lineage (GTDB taxonomy): Bacteria > Actinomycetota > Actinomycetes > DATJPE01 > DATJPE01 > JANPBY01. The sequence goes on from CAWFYH010000006.1 coordinate 119,874, forward strand.
GCATATACCTCGGCTTCGGCCATCAGTCCTGCGGCGTAGGCAGCCGGTTCGCCGACGGCGTCGGCCGCACGGCGGGCGAACTCACGGGTGTAGGGCATCAGCAGGTCAGTCTGATCACCTGCCATGACACCAACGGATGCTCCGAAGATCGCACCGAAGTGCGTCCAGGCAACGCCTTCGAGCTGCGCGCGGGTCCATGGCAGCTCTACCTCTTCAACGATCGCACCCGCGGCCGCCAAGGCTGCTGCTGCGGCCCGGGTGTTCGCCTCGACCTCCTCGTCGACGACGTGGTCCCCGAGGTTGAGGCACAACGCGATCCGCAGTCCGACCACGCTCTCAAAGGTCTCTGGAAGAACGTAGGTCGGTCGAAGCGATGCCTGATCCCCAGGATGCGCACCGGCAAGGACGTTCTGCAAGAGGGCGACATCCGCGACGGTGCGGCCCATGGGACCGTCAGCGCAGTAGGTGTCTGAGTTGAACGGGGCCAGCCCGGGCACCCGGCCGAACGGAGGCTTGAACCCGACCAGGCCGCACAAGGCCGCCGGTAGGCGGATCGAGCCGCCGATGTCGGAGCCGGTGGCCAGCGTGGTCATCCCAGCGGCGAGCGCCGCGGCGGAACCGCCGGATGACCCGCCGGGAGTCATGCCGAGGTCCCACGGGTTTCGCGTCACTCCCCAAAGCGTGGAGTGGGTGAACGGCGCACACGAGAACTCCGGCGTCGTCGTTCGACCGTGCACAACCGCTCCGGCTTCGAAGACACGGGTCACCACCGGGTGGGTCACATCCGCGACCTCGCCCTTCATCAGCAACGAGCCCTCTTCCAGGCTTCGACCCTGGATAGGTTGTTCCTCCTTCAGCAGCAGCGGCAACCCCTCCAGTGCCCTCGCCTCGCCCGATGAATAGCGTCGCTCGGACTCGGCGGCGGCCACCAGCGCCTCATCGAGCAGCTGCTCGGTGAGGGCATTCACCGAATGTCCCACTGCCTCTGTGCGGGTCACGACGGCGTCCAGCAGCTCCAGCGGAGACAGGGAACGGCGGCGGAACTCGGTCAGCGCCTGGGTCGCGGACAGGTAGTGCAGCTCCTCATCGGGCATCCCGGTCAGCCCTTGGCGCCGATGGTGGCCGCCCATGGGTAGTACATGTAGTAGATGGACGGAACGACGCCGGTGATCTTGTCGCCGAGCCAAACACTCGTCGGCGGCGTGTAGAGCGGGAGCCAGGGCAGCTGCTCCATCGCGATCTGCTGGGCGTTGGCCATGTCCGTGGTACGCGTCGGGTCTTCCAAGGGTGCGGCAATGGCCTTGTCGGTCTCAGCGTCGAACTGCGCGTCGGACCAATTGCCATAGTTGCTGAACTCCCCCGTCCGCAGGACGCCGTACATCTCCATGGGATCGGCCAGCGAGGTGTACCAGAAGGTGAAGAACATGTCGATGCCCTTGCGCGCGGCCGCGTCGCTGAACAAGGCGGTGTACTGGTCGGGCGAGATCGTCTTGATCTCGGGAACCAGACCGATGTCCTTGGCCGCCTGCGCCGTTGCCTGGGCCACGACGTCAGCTGCGACCGCCACCGGACTCGTGGCGATGACGATCTTCTGTCCCTCGATGCCTGACCCCGCGACCAAGGCCTTGGCCGCCTCCACATCGTGCGGGTATTGCGGGAGGGCGGAGTAGATGGAGTCCACCTGATCGGCCGGGACGCCGCCCCAGGTGTTGCGAGTCACCAAAGACTCGGCCACCTCGGCCACGCCGGACTCGCCTGCCTTGATGATGCCCTCGCGGTCGATGGCCATGAGCATCGCCTGGCGAACCTTCGGGTCACCTAGCGGACCCTTGAGGTTCGAGACGATCTGGCTCACCACGGTGGTGTTCAGCCCGTAGTAGAGCGTGCCGGGGCCGCCGTTCTGCAGCTGCGCGTACGCGTTCGCTGGAACCGCCCAACCACCGTCGACCTCGCCGTTCTGCCAGGCATTGACTCGAGTGTTGGGATCCTGCAAGAACACGAACTTCACCGAGCCGGCCTTGGCCTGCAAGCTCGGGTCCCAGTAGTTGTCGTAGCGCGTCAAGGTGATGCTCTGCCCAGACTTCCAGCTGTCGAAGGCGAACGGTCCGGTGCAGTTGACGCCGGTGCTTGGGTTGCCGTAGTCGCGGCCAGACTTCTTCAAGAACGCCGCCGACTCCACGGTCCCCGGACTCACCGCCATGTATTGGTTGAACATGGAGTCAGGCTGCGTCAAGGTGACCGTGACCTCCATGGGTCCGGTCTTCTTGATCGACTTCACGTAGCGGAAGACACTCGCCCAGTACGACCCCACCTCTGGGCGCAGGTGCATGTTCAGCGAGGCCACCACGTCGTCGGCGGTCAACGTAGACCCGTCGTGGAAGGTCACCCCATCGCGGATCGTGTAGACCCACGTCGTGGGGTTCGGGTTGGCATATGCGGTCGCCAGCCCTGGGCTGATCGACAGGTCGGCATTCCAGCGCAGCAGGCTCTCACAGACGTTGGAGAGGATCTGGTTGGGTGGGTAGTCGAAGGCGTAGGGAAACGCGAGAGAGTACGGCTCCGCATAGATCGACCAGGTGAACGAGTCGATGTCTCCCACCGGAGCCGGTGTCTCCGTCGACAGGGTGTAGGCGGCGCCGCCGGCTGAGCCCGAGGGACCGGCCGGTGTCGACCCCGCGGTGCCACTACAGGCCGTGGCCAGCAGTGCCACGGCGGCGCCGACAGAAAGCAGGGCCAGCGCCCTGCGGTGGCGGGTGAGCACGGTCATTGGGGGAGCCCTTCAGGAAGATCGAACTGGACGGAGTTCAACTGGACTGAGTTCAACTGGACAGAGTTCAACTGGACTGAGTTCAACTGGACGGAGTTCAACTGGACGGAATTCAGTTGGTCAGGAACGGGCGTAGACGGCCTCACCGTCGATGTACGTGGCCACCACCGTCGCCTCATGGATCTGCTCGGCGGGCGCGGCGAAGGGATCGCGATCGAGAACGACGAGGTCAGCCAGGCGGCCGACCTCGATGCGCCCGGTGGCATCCTCGTGGTGGTTCACGTAGGCGCTGCCCGCCGTGTAGGCGGTCAGACCCGCAGCAAGACTGATGGCATTGTTCCCATAGAGCGGCTCGGCCTCGGCGCCCTCGGCACCAGGGGCCGCCCGGTTCACGGCGACGTGGATCCCCTCGATGGGGTTCGGACTCGACACCGACCAGTCGCTTCCCGCCGCCATTCGTGCTCCGCTGCGTAGCAGCTCGCCGAAGGGGTACTGCCACGACGCTCGCCGCTCCCCCAGGAAGGGGATGGTGAGCTCGTCCATCTGCGGTTCGTGGGCCGCCCAGAGCGGTTGGATGTTGGCGACCGCATCGAGCTGGTTGAAGCGGGGGATGTCGTCGGGGTGGACCACCTGCAGGTGCGCAAGGTGGTGGCGCCCGTCCGTCGGCCCGTTGGCCGCTCGGGCCGCTTCGACCGCGTCCAGGGCCTCCCGGACGGCTCGATCCCCAAGGGCGTGGAAGTGCACCTGGAACCCGAGGGCATCCAGCTGGGTGACGTGCGCCTTCAAAGCCGCTGGATCGACAAAGCTCAAGCCCAGCATTTCCGGTCGCGCAACCGCAGCCGTCGAGATACGGCTCGAGCATGCCCGCCGTGAAGTTCTCGGCAACGCCGTCCTGCATGATCTTCACGCTGGTCGCCCGGAATCGCCCGACTTGACCCCCGGCTCGGCGCTCCTCGAGCTCTGGGATCTGCTCGGCGCCGCGCTCGCGGTCCCACCACAGCGCCCCGACGACCCGAGCACGGAGCAGGCCGTCGTTGGCTGCCTGAACATAGGCCGCGTAGATGTCCTTCATGCCGAACAGCTCACCGACGGCCGCGTCCTGCCACGAGGTGATCCCCAGGGAGAACATCAGCTCCTGAGCGCGGAGCAGCCCTGCCACCTGCGCCTCGACTGTCGTATCGGGGAGCAATCGGCCGACGATGACACCCGCGCCCTCGTGCAGGGTTCCGCTCGGGGTCCCGTCCGGGCGACGTTCGATCCGCCCATCCACCGGATCCGGGGTCGATGCGTCGATGCCCGCCCGCTCGAGTGCTGCGGAGTTGACCCAGGTACCGTGCCCGTCCTTGTTGGTCAGGTAGACCGGACGATCGGGCACCACCGCATCTAGGGCCTCCCTGGTCGGGGTACCTCCGGCGAAGTGCGACATCCACCAGCCACCGCCGACGATCCACTCAAGCTCGGGGTTGGCCACGGAGTACTCGGCGATGATCCGCAGGCTGTCTTCAGCCGACGTCGACTCGTGCAGATCGCAGCGCAGCAGGTCTACGCCTGCCATCACCGGGTGGATGTGAGCGTCCTGGAAGCCGGGCAGGAGCAGTCCGCCCGCAAGGTCGACGACCTCGGTGCTCGGGCCGACCAGCTCGCGCAGCTGTTCGTCCGGCGCCACAGCCGCGATGCGACCAGCGCGCACGGCGACACCCATGGGTCTCGGCGCCGCCTGCGGCGCAGTGAAGACGTGCCCGCCCACAAAGAGCGTGTCTGCTGTGTTCGCCATGAATGCCCACCTTCGGATGCGGTAGTCGTCCGAGTGGTGGGACAGTAGGCCCCAGCCACGCGCATGTCAACGGTGTTGACTCCGCGAGTCCCGGCTGCGAGGCTCGCCAAGAGCGGCTCGGTGAAACGCGTGTCAGGCTCACCGAATCACTGATGGGAAGGGGCCAGGCGTGACTAACGAACACTCAGCGCACGAACACTCAGCGCACGAACACTCAGCGCACGAACACTCAGCGCACGAACACTCAGCGCACGAACACTCAGCGCACGAACACTCAGCGGTCGTCGACGCGACAACGCCGGCCCCGACCCCAGCTGGACCCAGAAACCATCGTCGATGCTGCGCTACGGCTCGCGACCCGCGACCGCACCTCACAGGTGTCCATCCGCAGCCTCGGTGCGGAACTCGGCGCTGACCCCACTGCGGTCTACCGACACTTCGCTGACAAGGAGGCCCTGGCCCGCGCAGTCATCGATCGTCTCCTCGGTGAGGTCAACCAGGTCGCCTCCCTGCACACGACCTGGCGGGAACGACTCATGGCCTCGGCGGAGAACCTGCTCGAGGTGATGGTCGCGTACCCAGCCTTCGGATCGCTGGCGGGCACCCTGACAACCGGTGGCGAGAACGAGCTGACCGCTGTGGAGCTGATCCTCAGCGACTTCAAGGCCGCTGGTCTCAGCAACGCCGATGCGTTGCGCTACTACGCCATGTATTCGAGCTTTGTCCTTTCCTTCGCCAGCACTCAGGCGGCCTACCTGCTCGTCCATCACGCCGGGGTTCCCGCAACGACGTGGGTTGCCGACTACTCCAGCGTCGACAGTCACCTGTTTCCCACGGTCGCCGCCCTGCACACTGAGCTGTCCCGGCTCAGCGACCGAGAGGCCTTTCTCGGAGGGATCGACCTCATTCTTGACGCGGCACAGGCGCGCGCCGACCGTTCCCCTGACAGGATGTCTTCATGAGCCTCAAGCACCCAAGCCGCACATCGTCCGACCACGGAACTCTGAGCACCGACGCCATGCTCGACCTGCCAGAGGGCGGCGTACCCAAGCACCGGATCGCCGACCAGGCCATGCCCGCGGACTCGGCCTACCAGCTGGTCCACGACGAGCTGATGCTCGACGGCAACGCGCGCATGAACCTCGCGACGTTCGTCACTACGTGGATGGAGCCCCAGGCCGAGCGACTGATGGCGGAGTGCTTCGACAAGAACATGATCGACAAGGACGAGTATCCGCAGACCGCCGAGCTCGAGTCGCGCTGCGTGTCCATCCTCAGCAACTTGTGGAATGCCCCGGATCCCACGCAGGCCACCGGTTGCTCGACCACCGGCTCCAGCGAGGCCGCCATGCTCGGTGGCTTGGCGTTGAAGCGGCGCTGGCAGCAGCGCCGCACGGCTGCCGGATTATCCACCGACAAGCCCAACCTGGTCATGGGCATCAATGTGCAGATCTGCTGGGAGAAGTTTGCGAACTACTGGGACGTCGAGATGCGCCTCGTGCCTATGGATGGGGATCGCTTCACCCTCTCCGCCGAGGAAGCCGTGGCCCACTGTGACGAGAACACGATCGGGGTCGTGGCCATCTTGGGCTCGACGTTCGATGGTTCCTACGAGCCGGTGGCCGACATCTGTGCCGCGCTGGACGACCTGCAGACGCGCACCGGCCTCGACGTGCCCGTTCATGTCGACGGCGCCTCCGGAGCGTTTATCGCACCCTTCCTCGATCGCGACCTCCAGTGGGACTTCCGACTCCCCCGCGTCTGTTCGATCAACGCCTCGGGACACAAGTACGGCTTGGTCTATCCCGGAGTCGGCTGGATCATCTGGCGCGACCCGGAGTCGCTGCCTGGGGACCTCATCTTCTGGGTCAACTACCTCGGCGACACGATGCCGACGTTCGCCTTGAACTTCTCACGGCCCGGCTCGCAGGTCGTCGCGCAGTACTACAACTTCATGCGCCTCGGCTTCGACGGCTATGCCAAGGTCCAGGGCTACAGCCGCGAGGTCGCCATGCGGCTGGCTAACGAGATCGAGGGCCTGGGTCCGTTCCGGCTGCTGACCCGCGGTGACGAGCTTCCCGTGTTCGCGTTCACGTTGAAGGACGAGGTGGACAACTACACGGTCTTCGACGTCTCCAACGCGCTTCGCGAGCGCGGCTGGCAACTACCCGCCTACACGTTCCCGAAGAACCGCGAGGATCTCGCCGTCCTGCGGGTCGTGGTTCGGCGCGGATTCACCCACGACCTCGCGGACCTGCTGATCTCGGACCTGAAGCGTCAGTTGCCGACCCTTCAGGCCCAGCCCCGCCCGGTTCACAGCGCAGAGGACGCTTCGGCCTTCAGCCACTGACCGGGCTCAGCCATGCGTCTGCATCCCCGTCGGTTCAACACGCTGTACGCCACGTCGTTCATGGTGGGTTCGTCGTGCTTCGTGCTCGGCTCGGTCCCGGTCTATGCCCGAGCGGTGGGTGGAGTCGCCGACGCGGTGACGTACTTCCTCGGGTCGATCTTCTTCACCCTCGCGTCCTACGGCCAGCTGGTCCAAGCTCAGTCACCCCAGCTGGCCGCGGACGCCGAGACCGACGACGACCAGCGTGCCCGGGCGCACTTGCTCGGCTGGCGTCCGCACGATCTGAACTGGCTCGCCGCGGCCACCCAGTTCCCCGGGACGCTGTTCTTCAACGTCACGACGTTCGCGGCGATCACCCAGGGCCTGAGCGCCGCCGAGACCGACCAGCAGGTCTGGCGTCCGGACTTCTACGGCTCGATCCTCTTCCTCGTCGCCAGCGTCTTCGCGTTGGCCGGCATGGGCCGCGCTTGGCGGTCCTGGTCGCACCGCAAAACTGCGTGGTGGTGGACCAACTGGCTCAACATGGTCGGGTCGATCTTCTTCATGATGTCGGCGATCGGTGCCTACGTGGTCAAGTCCTCCGGCGACCTGGTGAACCTGCAGTGGGCAACCGGAGGCACCTTCCTCGGTGCCATCTGCTTCTTCCTAGGCGCCTGGCTGATGATCCCGTCCTTCACCCGCACCGCCTCTTTACGCGCGACACGCCGTCCTGACGCGTGAAGCACCACGCTCAGCCGCTCCCACTTCGCGCGTGAAGTCAACCCAAGGCGCCCACACATCGAACATTTGTACGACTGCGTGCTAGCGTGACGGAGTGGTTCAGGCCCTGCAGAGCTCGTTGTTCGACACTCACGACGCGCCGCCCACCCTTGCTCCCCTGAGCAGCGCGACGAGGCACTGCCTCCCGCACGGAGCTTGGGTCGATCACCAGCCCGGCTGGTTGGTCGGCTCCCAGCCCGTCTTCGACGCGTTGGCCTCCTCGGTGCCATGGCGACACGAACGGCGATCGATGTACGACCGCGTCGTCGACGTGCCTCGGCTGGTTTGCTGGTTCGGCGAAGGTGCCTCATTGCCGCATGAGGTGCTGACCCGTGCCCGCCGCGAGCTCAGTGCGCACTATCTCCGCGAGCTGCCCGAAGGATTCTCGACTGCCGGCCTTTGCTACTACCGCGACGGTCAAGACAGCGTCGCCTGGCACGGCGACACGATTGGCCGCGGCCGGGCCGAGGACACCCTCGTCGCTATTCTCAGCCTGGGCGCCGCGCGTCCGCTGCTGCTCAGGCCGCGTGCGGGTGGACCATCCAAGCGCTTCGTGCTGGGCCACGGTGACTTGTTCGTCATGGGCGGGTCGTGCCAACGCACCTGGGAGCACGCCGTCCCCAAGACGACCCGCGCCGTCGGTCCGCGTATCTCGGTGCAGTTCCGCCCGCCAGGTGTGGCCTGAAGGCCGCTCGAGCGACGGAATCAGCCGTTCTTCGCCGTCGTTCATCCGGACATGAGCACTTCTGAGCCATTGGCCGAACTCGTCGTCACCGGCTCCACCGGGCGGCTTGGGGGTCGGGTCGCCGAGCTCCTGGATCACCGAGGAGTGCCGCAGCGCCTGCTCGTCCGGGATCCGAGGCGTGCTCCCGACCTGGCAGCCGCGTCCGTCGCACAAGCGACCTACGCTGACTTCGATGCTGTGCGCGAAGCATTGGACGGCGCGCGGTCGGTGTTCATGGTGTCCGCCGCTGAGGCCCCCGATCGTGTCGGCCAGCACAGGACCTTCGTCGACGCGGCGGTGGCTGCCGGAGTTGAGCACCTCGTCTACACCTCGTTCTTCGCGGCGGCCGCAGACTCCGTCTTCACTCTCGGGCGCGACCACTGGGCCACCGAGGAGCACATCAAGGCGAGCGGCCTCGCGTGGACCTTCTTACGCGACAACTTCTACCTCGATTTCCTGCCCTTCCTGGCCGGCGAAGACGGCGTCATCCGTGGTCCGGCCGGCGACGGGCGAGTGTCGGCGGTCGCTATCAGCGACGTCGCGGACGTGGCGGCAGCGGTGCTCCAGAACCCCGTACCCCACGCCGGTCAGACGTACTCCCTGACCGGCCCTGAGCCCATCTCACTCGCCGACCTCGCCGAACGCATGACCCGCGTGAGCGACAGCCCGGTCACCTACCACGACGAGACGATCGAGGAGGCCTACGCATCTCGGGCTTCCTACGGCGCTCCCGACTGGCAGGTGGATGCGTGGGTCTCCACGTATACATCCATCGCAGCCGGCGTCGCAGCCGAGGTCACCGCTGACGTGCCCCGCATCACCGGTCACGTGGCGACTTCATTGAACGATCTCCTCGAGCCAACCGTCTGATCGCGCTCCGGTCAGCTGGCGGTGGCCAGCAGCGCGAGCAGCGCCAATGCCGGAAGTAGGCCCTGGACGGCGGCCGCGCGAGCCATGGCCGGTCGCCCGGCCACCAGCACGACCGCCGCACCCACCATGAACAAGCACCCGTAGACGACCAGCGTTGGCCCCTGCGGACGCCAGTCAGCCGCAGTCCCGATGACGCCGACCAGGGTGCCGAGCCCGAGAAAAAGGTTGTAGAAGCCCTGGTTGTACATCCCGAAGGCGGCGGCGTCCGCCTCCTCCTGGCTGCGGATCCCAAACCTGCGATGAACGGCCGGCCGTCGAAACAGCAGGCTCTCCATCACGAAGAACACGACGTGCAGAAGACTGGCGAGTCCGGCAAGGACGAGGGCCACAGTGGTCACGACGCCAGACGCTATCGGCCTGGCCGGGAGCGCCTGGCCAGGATCAGCCCTTCGGTGCCGTACTCTTGGTTGTGCGAGCCGCTTCAGTTCTGCCTCGGCCCGCCCCTTTCATTTCGAGGTGACGACCACCACGCGCCGCGGCCCCCGACGGGTCTGCGCCGGGCAGGACGCCCTTGACCTTCGTGTCTCGACCCAGGAGTTTCCATCACCACGCTCACTTTCGCTGACCTCGGCCTGCCCCGCGTCCTCTGCGACGCGCTTGCCGAACAAGGCATCACCAATCCCTTTCCCATTCAGACCGCAACACTGCCCGACTCACTCGCCGGTCGTGACGTGCTCGGGCGCGGACGCACCGGCTCGGGCAAGACGTACGCCTTCGCGCTCCCCCTGCTTGCTCGGCTGGCCGCCGCACCTGGCTCGCGGCGGCCAGGCCGCCCGCGCGCTTTGATCCTTGCGCCGACCCGCGAGCTGGCGACGCAGATCGACGCCTCGTTGGCGCCGTTGGCGCGGGCTGTTGGGCTCACCACCATGACGATCTTCGGCGGAGTCGGTGCCAACCCGCAGATCTCGCGCCTGCGCGGCGGTGTGGACATCGTCGTGGCCTGCCCTGGTCGGCTGGAGGATCACCTCCGCAGTGGCCACGTGCACCTCGACGCCATCGAGATCACCGTTCTCGACGAGGCCGACCACATGGCCGACCTCGGTTTCCTGCCCGTCGTCCGCCGGCTGCTCGACCAGACTCCGAAGTCGGGTCAACGCATGCTGTTCTCCGCCACGCTCGACGGAGGTGTTGACGTCTTGGTCAAGAGATTTCTGACCAGTCCGGTGACCCACAGCGTCGACTCGGCGCAGTCACCGGTGACGGCCATGTCACACCACGTCCTGCACGTGCGTTCCGACGAGCGGCTTCCGGTGCTGGTCGACCTGACGTCCGCCCCCGGGCGAACGCTCGTCTTCACCCGCACCAAGCGCGGTGCGAAAGTCCTCACCAGACAGCTCATCGCCTCGGGCGTACCCGCCGTGGAGCTGCACGGGAACCTGGCGCAGAACGCGCGCACCCGCAACCTCACGGCCTTCGCCAACGGCAGCGCCAAGACCCTGGTGGCCACCGATATCGCAGCTCGGGGCATTCACGTGGACGACATCAGGCTGGTCATCCACGCCGATCCGCCCATGGAGCACAAGGCCTATCTGCACCGATCCGGTCGTACGGCCCGGGCTGGCGCCGACGGGACGGTCGTCACTTTGATGACCGACGCGCAGGTCGGGGACGTACGCGACCTCACCCGTCGGGCGGGCATCCGTCCCACCACGACGCGCTTGCGCGTCGGTGACCCGCTGCTCATCGAGCTGGCACCGGGCGAGCGTACGTTCATCGCGCCCCCTCCCGCATCCCAGAGCGCCCCTGGTGGCCGAAGTCCGCGCCCGGCCGGCGCCGGCCGCAACCGCGGCCGGCGCCCAACGGGGCAGGCCACGAAACGGGCGCAGCGCAGCCAGCCTCCGAGCAGCCAGCCTCGGAGCAGCCAGCCTCAGAAGGGAAGGGCGACCGGCGCCTCCACACCCGCCGCATCACCCGCCCGTTCGGGTGGCGCTGCAGCCTTCTCCGCCGGTTCCGCCGGACGGAGCCGACGAGGGGGTCGCTGACCGTGGAAGAGCACCGCGCGCGACGCGTCGTCGACGGTCTTCGAGACAACGGGATAGACGCTCGCATGGAGCAAGCGGGTGTCTACGCCTTCGGGGTACGTCTCCGCCTGCCCGGCGGTCGAGAGGCCATCTGGGACAGCGACGGTGCTGCGGGGCTGGAGGCCCAAGTCATGCGCGACGGGATGCTGGTCGGCTTCGTCCCGGTGATCCCAGGGTCGGAGTCCTACACCGACGAGCAGATCGTGGCGGCGATCGCCAACACCGACTATGACGCCCCGGTGGACCTGAACCCACCCCCGAGCGCACCGCCACCCCCGCAGCCCCTTCCCCCGGCAGCTGGTCCTCTCCCCCGCGATGGCGGTGTCTTCCGGCGATTCCTCGGTGGCTTCCGCGAGGATTAGTGCAGCCGGACCGACGGGCGACTGCGAGCCACCAGGCCTCACTGATCGTGAGCGCGAGGTCCTGACCTTGGTGGCCCAGGGCCTCAGCAACCGCGAGATTGGAGCGCAGCGCGAGCAGGTCGCCGCGGCCTACTTCCGACGCATGGATTTCACGGCCACGGCGATCACCACGAAGATCACGACAACCCCCATGGCAAACAGTCCGGGTATGTAGGAAACGCCGAGCGTGGACACAGCCATCTCACTTCTCTCGCTGCTGTTGGCGCTTCTCGCGAACCACACCAGAGATCGACCAGTAGGCGATGGCGACGATCGCCACTACCCCGAAGAGCAAGAACAGCAGGCCGAGGCCACCGATGGCGAACGCTTGGGATTCCATAGGCCGAAGCGTAGGTCACGCGACCGTCGAATCTCCGTAAGGTGTGAACATGCTCGGCTCTCTGCAGACCGGACCCGCCCTCGACCGACCGGATCTGCTTGCCCCCTGCGTCCACGCCGCGGCCGGCGCACTCCCCGATCCTGGGGAGGTTCTCGTGGCAGCTATCGATCCTGAGCTGGCCGACACGGCCGCGTTCTGTGCCGCCTACGGCGTCGCACCTGCCGTGTCAGCGAACTGTGTGATCGTCGCAGGCCGACGCGGCCCGAGCACGCGCATGGCGGCCGTGGTCGTGCTGGCTACGACGAAGGCTGATGTGAACGGAGCCGTACGACGTCGCCTCGACGCTCGACGCGCGTCCTTCGCCGCGATGGACGAGGCCGTCGCGCAGACCGAGATGGCCTACGGCGGCATCACGCCGATCGGACTCCCCGGGGACTGGCCGATCCTCGTGGATTCGCGGGTCGTCGCTACCGATCACGTGGTCATCGGGTCAGGGATCCGCGGATCCAAGCTGATCGTGCCCGGAGTCATACTCGGACAACTGGCCGGTTCGGAGATCGTCGAAGCACTGGGCCTGCCCCCCACCTCGACCTGACGGCGATTCGAATGGATTTGTCCCCCGAAGGCTTAGAACGCTGAGATCGACGCAAGGATGGGGTCATGAGCCCGAAAGCGCGTGCGGCGAAGATCGGCTCAGCCTCCCTCGTGGTGGTGGCCAACCGGCTCCCCGTCGACCAGGTCGAGTCCGACAAGGACAAAGGCGAGCCCGAATGGCGCCTCAGCCCTGGCGGGCTGGTGACGGCCATGGAGCCTGTCATGCGAGCAGCCGAGGGTGCCTGGGTGGGGTGGTCCGGCGCGGCGGGTGATGCACCGGCACCTTTCGAGCACGACGGCATGCATCTGGTCGGCGTCCCGCTGTCTGCAGAAGAGGTCGAGGAGTACTACGAGGGATTCGCCAACGCGACCCTGTGGCCGCTCTATCACGACGTCATCGCCTCCCCAGAGTTCCACCGTGCGTGGTGGGAGACCTACACCGCCATCAACCAGCGGTTCGCCGAGGGCGCAGCAGCTCAGGCGGAGAGCGGAGCAACCGTCTGGGTCCACGACTATCAGCTGCAGCTGGTCCCAGCGATGTTGCGTGCGCTTCGTCCAGACGTCCGCATCGGCTTCTTCAACCACATCCCCTTCCCCGGCTATGAAATCTTCGCCCAGCTCCCGTGGAGGCGACAGATCGTCGAGGGTTTGCTCGGAGCCGACCTGATCGGCTTCCAGCGACCGTCGGACGTGACCAACTTCGTCCGGGCCAGTCGTCGGGCCGCCGGTCTGACCACGCGGGGCTCGGCCGTGCGCGCTCCCGACGGTCGAGTCGTGCGAGCGGGAGCCTTCCCCATCTCGATCGACAGCACGGGCTTTGAGGAGCTGGCGCGCTCGGAGGACGTACGCACCCGGGCCAAGGAGATCCGAGCCGCGCTCGGCGACCCCGAGGTTGTTCTGCTCGGCGTCGACCGGCTCGATTACACCAAAGGGATCCTGCACCGCCTCAAGGCTTACGGTGAGCTGCTGGCCGACGACCGCCTGACCGCGCCGGAAGCTGTGCTCGTGCAGGTCGCGAGTCCGAGCCGGGAGCGGGTCCAGCAGTACCGCGTCCTGCGCGACGAGGTCGAAGTGACCGTCGGGCGGATCAACGGCGAGTACGCCGCACTGGGCAGCCCGCCCATCCACTACCTCCACCAGTCCTATCCGCGGGAGGAGATGGCGGCGCTCTACGTCGCGGCCGACGTGATGCTCGTGACCTCCCTGCGTGACGGCATGAACCTCGTGGCCAAGGAGTACGTCGCCTGCCGTACGGACGAAACCGGCGCTCTGGTGCTCAGCGAATTCACCGGAGCCGCCGACGAGCTCGGCAGCGCGTTCCTCGTCAACCCACACGACATCGAGGGTCTGAAGGACGCCATCATTCGGGCCGCCCGAGTCTCCCCGCGCGAGGCGCGGCGACGGATGCGCACCATGCGCAAGCGCCTTCGCCTGCACGACGTCGAGCGCTGGGCGACCACGTTCCTTTCTGCCCTGCGCAACCCGGATCCGAGCTAGTCCGCTCCCTCTCTCCGGTACGTCCGACGAAGTGAGGGTTATAGGCCACAGTTGCTCGGACGCAAGGCACACGCGAGGTTCAGGGGCGGCGGTGGAGTACGAAGGGCAGCACCGACGAAGCCCCTGCCTCGCGCAGCAGAGCGCCGGCGATCGTCATGGTCCACCCAGTGCGTAGGAAGTCATCGACAAGCAGGACACTGCGGCCCTGAAGTGCCGAGGTCACCGCGGCGGAGACAACCACATCGAGGCCGCGCTCCACATCGCGCGCTCGCACCGAGGGAGCCACGTCCGAGCTCGGCGCAGGACCATGCGCCTCCAACGCCTCGATGACGTCGAGCCGGCCGACCTGGGCCAGGTGCAGGCTGAGGCTGCGCACGAGGCGAGAACCCGAGCGGGACGGCATCGCCACGACCGCCTGAGGTCGTTCGACCCAGTCCTCGCGCCACCGCGCGAGCACGGCGACGGAAGCGTCCAACAGCCAGAGCGGCGCCTCCCCGTCAGAGGCGTCATCCGCGGTCAGCCGAACCACGTCGGGCCAGGCCGGGTCGTCAGCGAAGGCGAGAGCTCGACCAACGTCAACGCTGAGATCTGCCGAGATCCGCCCACGTCTGGACTGCAGGCCGCTGGCCCACATCTTCCGGGGATGCACGGGGGTGTCCAGTCCTCGAAGGTGCTCCCGGGCGGCCACGACCGACTCGGGATCGGCCTGGCCACGGAGGCCTGCGGGAAGCTGACCGGAGCACACCGAGCAACGACCACACGCGTAGCCGTCCGGGACGTCGTCATCGAGAGCGCTCCGAAGGAACGCCTCGAGGCAGCCCGCCCCCGAGGCATAGGACCGCATCAAGTCGGCCTCAGCTCGTCGCGCGGCTTTCAGCGCCGCATACCGTTCGTGGTCGTACGCCCATGACGCGCCCGTGGCGGCCCAGCCCTCCGGGACCCGCTCGACCGCGCCATCTACGGCCAGCACTTTGACCAGGAGCTCGAGCCGGCCGCGACGTACCCCCGTCTCGGACTCGAGCGCGGGGACCGTCATCGCCTGGCCGGAGGCCGCCAACGCAGCCAAGACATTCTCTGCCGACACCGGATCGGGGATGCTCGCTGTCGCGAAGTAGTCCCAGAGCCGTTCATCGGTCTCGGCCGGCACCAGGGCCACCACGGCGGACTCCAGTGCGCGACCGGCCCGTCCGACCTGCTGGTAGTAGTCCACGGGCGAACCCGGCGAACCGATATGCAGGCAGAAAGCGAGATCAGGCTTGTCGTAGCCCATCCCCAGTGCCGACGTGGCGATCACCGCCTTGATGTCGTTGTGCCGCAACCGGTCCTCGAGTTGGGCGCGCCGCTCCGGCTCGAGCTGGCCCGAGTAGGACGCGACGTCGTGTCCGCGCGTCACGAGGAAACCCGCAAGCCGCTCCGATTCGGCAACCGTGAGCACATAGACGATCCCCGAGCCGGGAAGCACCTGCAATGCGTCGTTCACCCACGCATATCGCTCGACCGGCCCGAGCCCGGGAACGACCGACAAGAGCAACGACTCACGAGCAAGCTGTCCCCGCTGCACGAGCGTCGACGGACCAAGTTGTTGAGCCACATCGGCTGTCACCCGGGCATTCGCTGTCGCCGTCGTCGCCAGGACGGGCAGCTCGGGGCGCTCAAGCAGCAGTCGGGCGATGCGCTGATAGTCCGGGCGGAAGTCATGTCCCCACGAGGAGATGCAGTGGGCCTCGTCGATCACCAGCAAACCGATGGTGGGAAGCAGCGGCTGCAGGACACCGGCGACGAACCGCGGGTTGGCTAGCCGCTCTGGAGAGACGAGGAGAACGTCGATCTCCCCTGCGAGTACGGCGGTCTCGGTGATCGACCAGTCCTCGAAGTTGGCCGAGTTGAGGGTGACCGCTCGAAGGCCCGCCCGCGCCGCGGCGTCGACCTGGTCACGCATGAGCGCCAGCAGGGGTGACACGACGAGCACCGGCCCTGATCCGGAGTCGCGCAGGATCCGAGCAGCGATCCAGTAGACCGCGGACTTCCCCCAGCCGGTGGCCTGCACGACCAGGCAGCGACGTCGATCCACCACCAACGCCTCGACGGCAGCCAACTGATCATCACGCACCACGGCGTCGGGTCCGGCGAGCGCGCCGATGACCCGTTGGGCAGCCTCGCGCACCTCGGGAGCGACGTCAGCTCCCTTGGTCGACCGGGACTGGTGGCTGTACATCGGCCGGCTTCTCCCGATTGCGCCCGATGAGCAGCAGCGCGCTCGCTGCCAGCAAGACGACTCCGACAACCAGGGATGCGAGCGCGGGGCCCAACGCGTCGCCCGCGAGCTGGAAGATGAGGACGGCCGCTGCCGCAGCGCCGGCTGCAAGCCACGGCCACGAGCGACCCATCAGATAGAGGGCGACGCCCAGAACCGCGAGAATACCGAGGACCGCGAAGCCAGTCGGTGACACAGCGTTCTCGCCCCAGGACGGCTCAGAGGTCGGACCAAGATCAGCCGCGACCGGCTCGTAAACAGTGTGCGCCGCTGCCCACCAGCCGGTGCCGACCAGCGTGGCCAGACCGAGCGCGAGCGAAGCAGTACGCGTGCGAGTGAGGGGTGGCCCGACCAGGACCCAGATCACGCCGACGAGCAGGTAGAGCCCGACCAGGACCATTCTCGCCAAGCCGTCGATCTGATCAGAAACACCGGCGACCAGCATGAGCGAACCGGCGAAAGCACCGAGAGTCGGGAGGATGCCCGGGGCCAGCCACACGGCCAGGCAAGACAACAGCAACGCAGTCAGGGCGACCGGAATCACGATGTCGACCGACTCGTGGTCGCCAACGAGCGCCACGGCGCCGGCAGCCAAGAACGACGCTGCCACGAGGAACACACCGGCCAGTCGACGGCGTGGAGCCTGCTTCGGCTCAGCAATGGACCTCCGGCCCTGTCCGACCTTGGTGACGACGACGACACCGACCACGAACGTGGCCACCGCCGCGCCCAGCAGCACCAGGAGCTGAGCGCCGAAGGAGAAGTCCTCCCAGGTCCACCCCAGCACGAGCAGCGCGGCGGCCACGACGAAGGTGCCGCCGAGGTAGCCGAGAGCCTCGGGCAACCTGTTTGCCCCCGGGCGGGCGGGTGAGTGAACGGCTTGGGTGGCGACATCGACTGTTGCGGCGCCCTGCGCTGCCAGCTCCTGGCGTACGGCGAGCGCCTGAGCGTCGCTCAGCTCACCGCGCAACACCAGCTGGTCAAGAGCTCGATCCAACGGGTCTGAGACCCGCGCTCCGGCCGTCATGGACCCATCGTGTCAGCAAACGACGACACAGTCTCGGCCTGCTTCGCGGGCTGTGCCTACGGACGGGTCCAGTCGAAACGCAACGCAGCACCAGTGACGATCAGCGCGACCGCGAACGCGGCCAGCCCGAACCCGTGGCCACCGGTTCCAGGCAACGGCCCGGCCGTGGATGAACTCTCAACCGCTGTAACAGCCGCCGAGGCATCGTTGCTGGGCACCGGGTCGTCAGTCTTCGACGAGACCTCGGACCGGTTGGTCACGCTTCCCGCCACCGCCGGGGCCCGGAGCACGAGCGTGATCGTGGGAGCGGTCGCTCCGGACGCCAGGCTGGCGCGTGTGCACACGACTTGGGCTTGGGTGGCGGCGCGGCAGCTCCATCCCGCGCCGCTTGCCGAAACGTAGGTGGTGCCTTGCGGCAGCGTGTCTGTCACGCGCACCTTCTGCGCAGCATCCGGTCCATCGTTGGTGACCACGATGCTGTAGGTCAGGTCGCCGCCGGCTGTCACCGTCGCCGGGCCTGATTTGATCAGCGAAAGGTCGGCCGAAGCGCGGACCTTCGTCTTGGCCTGATCGTCGTTGTTCGACGGTTGCGGATCGGGCGTTGCCGACGACACCTCGGCCGAGTCGACGAGGGTCGCCTGGTGTGACGGAACTCGAAGCACAACCTTGATGAGCGGCGCAGCAGCTCCCGAGGCCAAGCTCGGACGGGTGCATGTCACAGACGTGTTGGCCGTGTGGTTACAGGTCCAGCCCTTGCCCTTGGCGGAGACGTACGTGACCCCTGCAGGCAAGGTATCGGTCACGGAGACGTCGTGAGCCTTCGACGGACCAGCGTTCGACACCACCAAGGAGTAGGTCGCCCTACCGCCCGCTGCCACCTCTGCCGGCCCGGACTTCGCCATTGAAAGGTCAGCGACCGCGGTCACCTCGGTGTCGAGGCTGTCGGTGTTGTTGCCTGGCCGTGGATCAGGTGTCGTGGCCGTCACACTCACGTTGTTGGTCACGGTCGTTGGCTCCGCTGGCGCCCGCACAACGACCTCGATCGGTGGAGCCGTACCCACGGTCAGGCTTGGGCGAGTGCAGGTCACAGACGTGTTAGCGACATGGGTGCAGGACCAGCCAGATCCTGATGCGGAGACGTAGGAAACCCCGCTTGGCAGATCATCTGTGACGGACACGTCACTGGCGTCGGAGGGACCCGCGTTCTCGACGGCAAGCTGATAGGCGATGACCTGCCGTGCTGCGACCGTGGCCGGTCCCGACTTGGTTACGGAGAGATCGGCGCATTCTGCGCCACCGCTCACGCCGGGGATGTCCTTCGGTTGCACGACAGCGGATTGCCCGTCAGTCCCGTCGGTCGAGCCGTAGGTGAGGTCTCCGGTTGTCGTGATGCCGTGGTCGCCACCGTCGACGACCGCCGAAGCCGGGGCGCTGGAGGTGAGAATCCATCCGCCGCCGCCTCCTCCTCCTGGTCCGTGGGCGCTCCCCGCCCCGGCCTGGGTCGCCCAGGCGTCGCCTCCTCGTCCACCAGAAACGTCAATCGTGATGCCACCCAGCGATCCCGTCGTCGTGGTCATCACCACGGTTCCGCCAGCCCCACCGCCCCCGCCACCATCGTTGGCAGTGTCGTCATAGGCGGCGCTGCCGCGGGCCGATACCGTTCCCCCGCCCGAGACAGCTGCGGCGCGGAAGAAGACCAGTCCGCCGCCGGGAGCCCCATCGGCTGCTGGCGGGCCGAAGTTGTTGGCCGTCCCAGCTCCTCCGCCACCGCCGAGGAAGACGTGACCGACGTCCGCCGGGAGGTCGGCGCCGCCGTAGCCACCGCGCGCCAGGTCCGAGCTCCACGTGTTGCCACCGTCCCCGCCCGTCCCACCGTTGCCGCCGCCGCCGCCCCCGGAGTTCTGATCGTTGTTGCTGGGTCGACCGTCCGTGCCCCCGCCTCCGGCGTTGGCCGGGGCTCCGCGCGCTGCGTCACCGCCTGGGTAACCGTTGCCGGCGCTCGTGCCCAGGGGTGTCCCAGCCACGCCCTCGGCCTTGTTGCCGTTCACCGCCAGGGTGGCACTGGTCACGACATCGGTGTTGGCCAGTCCGGAGGCTCCGCCGCGACGGATCCCAGCGCCGCCCCGGAAGCCCAAGCCATCAACTCTCACGTTCCCGTTGAGGGTGAGAGTTTGAGTCGCGTCGATCGCCAGGACTCCCCCAGCCGCGCCGTCCCACGGCGCTGCGGTCAATCCGGAGCTCGTGGTCGCGGTCGTGTATTGCGGGACGCGGATGATCTGGAAGGTTCGTTGGCCATGTGTCGCGTTGGCTGACGCACTGACGTAGTCGTTGAGCAACCCGGCGCCTGGCCCCAGCCCGGAGATCGACACCGAGCCTCCGCTGACGGCCGAGGTCGCCCGAACATACTCAAACGCGCCGGCCTGGTTCAGGTCCGTGTAGCCGGCCGCTGCACCTCCGGCGACGCCGTCGCCGTACGACGCAGTATTGCTGCTGTCGAAGTCGGCCCCCTGCATCTGAATGACCAGCAGCAGGTCTCCCGCGGCGATCGGCTGCGCCGCTCCGGACGCAGCGCCGACATCGAGGCTCGTGGTTCCGCTAGCAGCCGTCCCCACCCCTGGGTAATAGGTGTTGACGATGCCGCCCAAGGTGCCACCCGCTCCAGAACCTCCCGGATCGGCGCACAGCCCAGCGGCCGCTGCAGGCGCGGCGACCACCACAGACAGGACGGGGATGGTGATTCCCACCACGGCCAGCATGGCTCCGCGGCGCAGCCGCGTGGTCAGTGTGCGTCGCGTAGGCGACGTTTCCATCCGTTGATCCCACCCTTGAGCGACATTCGGCAACCTCCGAGATTCGGCAACCTTCGAGCCACGGTAATAGCGGGGCTCGCCCAATCAGGGGATTGGCACGCGCGAGACCCCGCTTCGCTGAAAGTCAGCCAGCGGCCACCAGGTCAAGCCCCCCGGACCGCGCGCGGATTCGATCCGGCCGTCCTCGGCAAAGCTGAAGTCCATCGACTCACCCACCGACGCATACCCGGGCCCGAGGGCGACCCGGAGTGTCGTGTCCCCTTCGACATCGAAGAACGTCGGTGACGCGGTGGGATCCGCCGCGGTGGGGTCTAGCAGGCACAACCGTCCACCCAGCAGCGCCACGTCTCGAACGCCCCACAGATTTGCGAACCGGCCACAGAACTTCCCGCTGCCCGATGGCTCGTCGGGTCGATCGGCGACCTGACTGGCCGCAAGATCAATGATGCGCACCACGGAGAGCGCGAGCTCCTCGGCCGGACCGTCGATGGCGTTGGTCATGACCGACACTGCGAGCTTGGCCTCGGAGTCGAACACTGTGCGCGTGATGTGACCCGGATAGCCGCCTCCGTGGCCGACCAGCCGCCTGCCTGCGAGGGGCACGACGCTGAATCCCAGCCCGTACGCGCCATCGGCTGGACCGACGATCGGCCACCACTCGTGCTGCATCTGCCGCTTCGACCCATCGCTGAGCAGGCGCTCGTCTCCCAGGAAGTGCGCCGAGCTGTAGCGACACAAGTCGGTTGCCGTCGAGTAGAAGCCCGTCGCCGGGCCCATCGCACGAGTGTCGACGTGGTCGATGGGGACGCGGCGATCGGCATAGGCCAGGGACGAATAGCCCTTCGCATAGTCAGCCGCCCGAGAGCGGTCCAGCTCCGGCCCGGTGTCAGCCAAGCCGAGTTGATCCACGATCTGCGCGCGCACCTGCTCGCCGTACGGCCGTCCGGCCACGCCCTCGATCACCAGGCCCAGCAACGAGTAGGCGATGTTGGAGTACTTGAACTGAACGTTCGACGCGAGGATGTCCGCGCCGTCGAGGGCGATCCGACGAAGCTGCTGCTCGTCCGGAAACTGTTCCAGGCACTGCCAATAGTCGGCGTCGACTCCATCGCGGATCATCCCTGAGGAATGAGTGAGCATCTCTCGAACGGTCACGGAGGCAATCGGGCTGGCCGCCTGACTCAGGAACGGCAACCACCTCCCCACCGGGTCATCCAGCCGAACAAGTCCCGCCTCAACCAGCTGCATCACGGCTGTGGCGGTGAAGGTCTTGGAGTGCGAGGCCACCCGGAACAGGTGGCTTGTCGTCAGTGGAAGCCCAGCGTCGACATCCGCCAGGCCGTACGCCTCCGAGAACACCACCTCGTCATCGAACAGGACGGCAGCCTGAACACCCGGAACCCGAAGGTAGGTCTGCCGAAACGCCAACCACCGCTCGATATAGCTCATGGCGCCACGCACCACGGTCTGGGTCAGAGGAGCAGGGGTCGAGGTGCTGGACGTCATGGCAGGACGTTAGCGGCCACTCCCACGGCACAATCAACTCATGGCCGTCGACGGAACCGTCACCTCTGCCGAGGAAGCTGCGGCGCTGCTGTACGGGCTCGACCCCGAACACTTCGTTACGACCCGCAATCAGCTGGCGGACGCTCTCAGGCAGGCCGGCCGCACACAGGACGCCAAGAACGTGAAATCACTCCGCAAGCCGAGCATCACCGGATGGGCGCTTAACACGCTGGTCCGTGAGGACCGAGTGCAAGTCGACCAGCTGCTGGCCGTCGGGGACGAGCTGCGGCGGGCCCAGCGAGACTTGTCGGGAGACAGCCTTCGAACGCTGACCGGGCAACGGCATCGGCTGGTCCGGGCGGTGGCTGGGCGCGCCGGCGAGCTCGCTGCAACGGCGGGACGCCCGCTGTCCGCCGCGGCGCTGGAGCAGGTGGCGCGGAGTCTCGACGCCGCCATGACCGACCAGGCAACCGGCGCTCACCTCGTGGCGGGGCAGGTCATCGGCGAACTCAGCTATGCCGGCCTGGGCCAGGCCGAGGATGGTGCGTCGGGGCTGCACCTGGTCGAAAGCACAGCGTCCCCCACTGCCGAGCCGGCGCCTGGTCGGCGCCGCGCGCTGAAGCTCGCAGAGAAGGCCCTGGAAGAGGCAGCCACCGAACGCGCAGCGGCGCAGGAGCGCCTTGGACGTGCTCAGGAGGCCAGGTCTGCTGCGCACCTTCGAGCGGCTTCCGCCCAGGAGACGCTCGCGGCCGCGGCGGCCGAGCTGGAGTCTGCGGAAAAGGCCGAAGACACAGCCTCCCGAGCGGCTGCCCTTGCTCAGAAGACGTTTGAACGAGCCGCCCACCGAGAGGAGTCAGCAGCCGAGCAGCTCGCCGCCCTGAGGGCAACGACGTGAGCACCCACCAGATCGGCGCAGCTCAGGAAACGACGAGCGCCAGGGTGAAGCCGTCGTAACCCTTGTGCCCCACCGTCTGGATCGTGGTGGCCTCGAGCCGCGACTCAGCCGCGATCAGCTCGTTCAGCTCTCGAACTCCGACCACGGCGGCATCCTCACGTCGATCCGGGTCGACGACGGCCCCTCCGCGGACGACGTTATCGACAACGATGACCGTGCCGGGATGGCTCAGGGCAAGAGCAGCGCGCACGTACGTGGCGTTGCTCGGTTTGTCGGCATCGATGAACACCAGGTCGTACGGCTGCTGCCCGCCGGCGATCATTCGTTCGAGAGTGTCGATCCCGGCACCGATATGCACCTCGACCCGATCGCTGAGACCAGCGGCCGCCAGGGCCTCGCCCGCGACCTCGGCGTGCCTCGGGTCAATCTCCAGGGTGTCGAGGTGCCCACCAGGAGGCAGCGCACGGGCCAGCCAGATCGCGCTGTAACCACCGAGCGTTCCGACCTCGAGGATCCGCTGGGCGCCGATCGCCCGCGCGAGCAGGTGCAGCTGCTTGGCCTGAGGTGCCGACACGGCAATCGAAGGAAGACCGGCGACATGGGAGCGGCGCAGCGCGTCGTCGAGGATCGGGTCGAAGGGCAGCAACGCCGTCACGACGTAGTCATCCACCGCGTCGAAAGTCTCTTGGTTCACGACACTCATCCTGCCACTACAGCTGCGACCCGAAGCGCGCGAGGGAGAGCGGGGCGATGTCCTCGTCGGCGTCCGCTCCTTCGGTCAGATCGGCCAGCACCTCACCCATGAGTGCTGAGAACTTGAACCCCTGGCCCGAGTCTCCACAGGCGAGCACGACACGGTCATCGGCGACCCGGTCCACGACGAACCATCCATCCGGCGAGTTGGTCCACGAGCAGACCTGCGAGTGCGTGACGACCGGCTCCACTCCGATGAGTGAACGACCGGCCCATTCCTCGATCTGTGCGGTGATGCCGCCATCGGGTGTCCGGTCAGCGTCCGCTGGCAATAGGTCTCGCAGCGGAAAATCGTTGCCGAGCTTGAAGCCGATGCCCGGGGTCGGCAGGCCGTAGAAGCCGAAGTCCGTGCCCTCGGTGTCAACGACGCAAGGCCACTGGGCCCAGTCGGCATCGCCTTGGACGTAGCCCACCTGCTCGAGCACCGGCCGGAGTTCGAGGTCAATGCCGAGGTCGCGCAGCAGCAGGCCGGCACCAGGACCAGGCGCAAGCACCAGGCGGTCACAGCGCAGGCTCTCGCCGTCGAGGAGTTCGACGCGCACGTGCTCGCCGTGGCTCTCGATGTGCGTCGCGGTGCCCTGGCGCACTTCGCCGCCATGACGAGTGAGCACTGACTCCTCGGCAGCCAACGCGACCTCGGCCAGCAGTGGACCGGCTTCGTCCTGCCACACCGCTGGATCGTCGGTGGGCCGCAAGGCTGGAAAGAACGTGGCTACGTCCTTCGGCTCGACCAACGTCGACGCAACCCCTTGGGACTCCAGGATCGCTGCCACTCCCTCGGCCCCCGGATCGCGCCACAGCAGGCCACGGGTGAGCAGAATCTCGCTGTCGGTGCGTGCCTCGAGTCGGCGCCAGGCCTCGACCTGACGCAGCGCCAGCCGTACGCCGTGCACGTGCGGGTGGGTCAGCCGCCAGATCCGGGTCGCTCCCCCAGAGGAGGCCAAGGCGTTACCTACTCCGTAGGTGTCGAGCGCGATCACCTCATGCCCACGGCGAGCCAGTTCGGCGGCAGCCGGGAGGCCCCAGGCTCCCGCCCCGACAACAACTACGCGCATGCTGGGGAGGCTAGCCTCCGCGCCTCGTTCAGCAGGTAGCGCCCTCGGGCTGAAGCCCGCCCGGCTCTCGCCAGACGCGGACGACGACCGGTTGCCCCGAAGAGGTTGCGGTCAGGCAGAAACCCGAGCCCGCGGGGACGTACGTGACCGTCGCCCCACCACTCGAGGCGGCTCCAGGGATGGTCGCGAAGTCAGCCGCGGACGGGAGGACGCCGTTCTCGATCTGCCACCCCTTGACCGCCGCACTGGATGCGGCCAGGGCCGACGTCACCTGGACCGTGTTCCCCTGAGTGAGCCCACCCGTCACGACGCTGGCCTCCGCCTTGACCGGGTCGTTGCCCGAGCAGCCCGACGCAAGGAGCGCGACAGCCACCAAGAAGGACGCGCCGAGCAGACGTACGGGGGCCATGCCGGGTATATCGGATCCGCCAGCCCGCGGCTGGAGCATTCGGCCCCAGGCTTTGGATGGGTAGGGTCGCCGGATGCCTGTCTCGAAAGGTCGCAAGCCCAAGCGATCGGCCAGTTCAGGGGCTAGGGGGCAGCGAGGTTCGCGATCTGGCTCGCACCACAGGCCACCGGACGTGGCTGGAACCTTGATGGAAGCCCTGGCCGGCATGCCCGACCCGCTCGATGCCGAGATGACGGTGAGCGGCGCCTTGGGGATGGCCTACTCCTCACGCGAGTTCGACGGTGAGGAGGTCCTCGAGGCGCTCGCCGAGCAGTTTCTTGTTGAAGCGGAGAGGCACGACCGTCCGGGAGCTATCGAGTTGCTGTCTGTGCTGTCGTCCCTCGGGCCGTTCAGTGTTCGTGAACGAGCCGCGGCCATGGTCGACGTCCGGTTGGCCGCTGATCCGGTTCCTGACCATGCACCCTGGGTTGGACACCTCGACGATCTCGAGTGCATCGAAGCCGTCGCCGTCACCGACGACTTCGGTGACATGACGGAGTACGTCGCCGCGTTCCGACGCACGACCCCGAACGGCGACGGACCGGGCGAGCACGGGCTTATCTGGCTGATCGACAACACCGAGGGCGGGGGCTACCCCGTGGACGCCTTTGTCGCCCAGGGCGCGGGAATCGTCGAGCGAACCAGAGGGATCAGGTCCCTAGCCGGAGAGGCCGGGGAACCGGAGATGGCGATTGACGCTATCGACTTGTCCCTCCTTCACGCCGAGGTTCTCGGTGCCATGGACAACGAAACCCGAACGGCAGGGGTGCCGGAATCAGAGAGCTTTCGCGAAGCCCGGATGATGACGTTCAGCCGGCTACGGGCACTCCCGCCGCCGACGGCGTTGCCCGGGTCCCCGCAGTCGCCTACCAGCAGCGAGCGACAGGAAATCGTTGAGGACTTCCTTGCCTCCGAGGCCGCTCAAGCCGTCGGAGCACCCAAGGAGGAGGCTGGCTACCTTGTCGGCCTGATCATCGACTTCTGCTGCGACCACATGGGAATGACGCCCTACCGGATGAGCCCGGCGCTCGCGGTCCGGCTGCTGCTGGACTTCGTACCACGCACAGTGATCACCGACGAGGACGACGAGCGCTGGCTTCCGGAGATCTTGCGAGCGTGGTCGACGTACGCCTCCGCCAAGGAACCACGGGGTCCGGTCGAAGCGATCCACACGGCCATCACCGACAACGCGGCCGAGTTCCGCCGACTGTCTTCCTCGGGAGAGGCTCGCGGGCCGGCTGCCTCGATCATCGCCCAGCTCATGGCTGAGGGCGCCGACCTGCACGACCAAGAAACCATCCAGGCAGCGATCGATCGCTACAACGCCGCACGACCCGACGCTGACGCTCGACACCGGGACGGGTGAGCCCTTGACCAGCCGACCCCACTCCCATCCGTTCGTCGACTACCGCCCCGAGCGGGTACCGGCCGAGGAAGGGCTCAGGCGGGGCCAGGACTTCGTGGCGCGCCTGCAGGAACGGCGCAGCGTTCGCTGGTTCAGCAGCGATCCGGTGCCGCGGCAGATGATCGAGCTCGCAGTGAACGCGGCCAACACTGCTCCCAGCGGGGCGCACCACCAGCCGTGGACGTTCGTGGCGACCGAAGACCCGGATTTGAAGCACCGGATCCGGGCGGCGGCCGAAGAGGAGGAACGCACGTTTTATGAGCAGCGTGCGGTGCCGGACTGGCACGAGGCGCTGGCGGCCTTGGAGACCGACGCGGACAAGTCATTCCTGGACGTCGTGCCCTGGATCGTCGTCGCCTTTGCGCAGCGACAGACACCGATGCCTGACGGCTCGCTGCGGCGCAACTACTACGTCAACGAGAGCGTCGGCATCGCCTGTGGGATGTTCATCACGGCGCTCCACACCATGGGATTGGCGACGCTCACGCACACCCCAAACCCCATGGCGTTCCTCACCAGGCTCCTGCATCGGCCCGCGAACGAACGCCCCTACATCCTGTTCCCGATCGGCTATCCAGCACCGGATTGCGAGGTTCCCGACCTGGCTCGCAAACCGCTGACGGATGCGCTCGTCTTCCAAACCTCTCAACCGGGTTGAGCTCCTTCCCTGTGGAACCTCCTCACCGCCTGAGCGCAACGTCCGACGAGGTGTGCGCTATAGCGCACACCTCGTCGGACGTTGCGCTTCTTTGCATCAAGCTTCCCTACGATCGTGAACTGCCGACAAAGCTGCTCAAGACGCTGATGCACGCCCGGGTTGCGGAACACGAAGCAGCCGACTCGGACTGACTAGCCATCACCCTGGTCCTCGAGATAGCTGGCCAGTCGGTCATAGCTGGTGTCCATGCCGCCCGTCATGCCGGTCTCGAGAACGATGTCGCGGACCTGTTCGGAGACGTAGCTCATGGTGAGCGTCATCGTGGTGCGGCCATCCTCCTCGACAAGCTCCATGGTGTTGGTCGAGGGCGGGTTCTCTTCGAAGATCTCGGTGAACACAGCCCGACGAGGAGCGTCGACCTCGACGTACTGCCCCGACATGCCGAACTCGCTGCCGTCCTCGTCGTTGCGCCACACGTACTGCCAGGCCCCTCCGACCCGGAGGTCGATCTCGCACACGGGCATCGACCAGCCGTCCGGGCCGAGCAGCCACTGCTGCACGTGCTTGGGGTCAGTGTGAGCGGCCCAGATCGCCTCGATGGGTGCGTCGAAGGTGCGTACGGCACGCACCTCGGTCGGGCTGGGCGTGCTGAACTCGGTCTTGTGCGTGTTGGCGGTCATGCTGATTCTCCTCGGGTACGTCGCCGCGGGCGCGGCGTTGGGGGTGACTTGCGCTTCGTTGTCGCCAGGTCTGGTTGGTCTGAAAGTTCTGCCAGATAGTCGTCCAGCCGGTCGTGTCTGGCCTGCCAGAACCTGCGGAAGCCGGAGGCGTACTCCGCGACGTCCTGCAGGGGTGATGCACGCAGGCTGCAGGGCCGCCACTGGGCCTCGCGGCCCTGGACGATGAGCCCGGCTCGCTCCAGCACTCGCAGGTGCTTGGACACGGCTGGCCCGCTCATCTCGAACGGCTTCGCCAGCTCTCCCACCGTGGCCGGCCCCCGAGTCAGCCGATCGAGAATGGCTCGTCGCGTGGGGTCGGCCAGCGCCGCAAACGTGACGCTGAGACGGTCCGACTGAGGCATTTATCTAACCTTTCAGTTATTTAACGCCTCAGTTATATATCGCGGAGTTTTGACGTGTCAAGAGGCCGACAACCTCAACTCAGGTGTCGCCGTGCTCGTCGAGGTAGCCCTCGACGTCCTTCTGGGACTGATCGACACCACGACCGAGCGGATGGTCGTAGAAGAACCGCACCCACTCCATGGCAAGTCGGTGCCGGAGGTCCGCTGAGGCGTTCTTCCGGAAGTCCGCGAGACCTTCGCGCTCCTCCTCGTCGAGGTGCTCGCCATTTTCTTTGCGGGCCTCCGCGACTGCCTCCGACCAAGGCTCGCTGCCCACGTCGTGCCGGCGACTCTCGGCGACCGCGGCCCGGATCTTGTTGTGGTCGTCGACGGCGTCCTCTGTCTCCTCCCCTTCCTCGTCGGCCTGCTTGAGCAGCGCGGGGTAGAAGATCCGCTCCTCCGCGTCGGCGTGAGTGTCCAACTTGGTCGCCAGCGGCTCCCAGATCGCCGTCATCTCCTCGACCGTCGTGGCCTCGTCGAGGAGGAAGAACTGCCGTCGAAACCAGTGGTGGTCGGCAAGGATCAGATCGGTGATGTCAGCCATCCAGCCAGCCTGGCCCAAACCGGCCACATCCACACCCCGACACCCAGTTGATCTTGAGAGATCCACGGCGACACGCCGAGATAGCCGTGGATCTCTCAAGATCAACAAGAAGTCTGGGAGCGCCAAGAGCAGCAACACCCCGCTACGTTGACCTCATGGCTCGCGGCGACCCCAAGTCACCCGCCGTCGAGATCGAGGTCGGCGAGCGCGACGTCCGCATCTCCAACCCGGACCGGGTCTACTTCCCGGACACCGGTGCCACAAAGTTCGACCTGGTCAACTACTACCTCAGCGTCGGCGAGGGCATCGTCAACGCCTTGCGCGAGCGACCGTGCATGCTGCACCGGTTTCCCAAGGGCATCGACGGCCAGAAGGTGCACCAGAAGCGCCTGCCCGCTGGTGCACCACCCTGGGTCGAGACGGTGCGCCTCCACTTCCCCCGCTACAACCGCACCGCCGACGAGCTGTGCGTCACCGAGCTGGCGAGCGTGATCTGGGCGGTCCAGATGTCTACCGTGGAGTTTCACCCCTGGAACTCCCGGCGCACCGATACGGAGAGGCCGGACGAGTGGCGCATCGACCTCGATCCGATGCCGCTGTGCGCCTTCGAGACTGTGCGCCGTATCGCGCACGTCGCACACGAGGTGCTCGACGAGCTCGGCGCCGTCGGGTGGCCGAAAACCAGCGGGGGCAAGGGATTGCACATCTACGTGCGGATCGAAGCGACCCACGGCTTCGGAGACGTACGTCGTGCCGCACTCGCCTTCGCCCGCGAGGTGGAACGTCGCTCAGCCGGCGACGTCACGACGACGTGGTGGCGCAAGGACCGTGACCCCGCCTCGTTGTTCGTGGACTACAACCAGAATGCCCGTGACCACACGATCGCCTCGGCCTACAGCGTGCGCGGAAACCCGCGCGGGACGGTGTCGACGCCGCTGAAGTGGACGGAGATCGACGACGTACACCCCGAGGACTGCACGATGGCCACGGTTCCGTCCCGATTCGCCTCGCTGGGCGACCTCCATGCGGGGATCGACGAGGCGGTCTTCTCGATCGAACCGCTGCTCGAGTGGGCGGACCGGGACGATGCGGCGGGCCACGAAGATCCGGCACCCGTGGCCTGATCGTCGCGCGTTGCCTCCGCGAGTCCCTTGGACCGTCCCGTAGGCTGAATCGACGACGCCAGGAGGACAACGGGTGAAGGTCACCAACATCGGCCACGCCGGCCTCTACATCGAGACAACCGCAGGAACCATCACCTGTGACCCGTGGTTCAACCCGGCGTACTTCGGTTCCTGGGTTCCGTTTCCAGCAAACGAAGACCTCGATCCCGCCGTGCTCGGTGCCGCCGACTACCTCTACGTCAGCCACCTCCACCTCGACCACTTCGACCCGACCTGGTTGACGGCACACATGCGCAAGGACACGACGGTGCTCTTGCCGGGATATGCGTTGCCGCATCTCAAGCACGCGATGCAGGACCTCGGCTTCACCAGGTTCGTGGAGACGGTCAGCGGTGAGCCCACCGAGCTCGACGGTGGCGTGCGCGTCATGATCGTCGCCCTCTCGATGCCCAACGACGGCCCGATCGGCGACTCCTGCCTCGCGGTCGACGACGGCACCGCGAGCATCCTCAACATGAACGACGCGCGCCCGCCGGACCTTGGTGTTCTCGCCGACTTCGGACACTTCGACGCGCATTGGCTGCAGTTCTCCGGAGCGATCTGGTATCCCGTCGTCTACGACCTGCCGGAGCGAGCCAAGGTCGCCCTTGGCGAGCAGAAGCGCCGCCGCGGCCTCGAGCGCGCTCACCGCTATGTCAAGGCGATCGGCGCCGACCACATCTTTCCGCACGCTGGCCCACCGGCCTTCCTCGATGACGATCTCTTCGAGATCAATGACTTCGGTCAGCCTGGCAACCCCTTCCCCGACACCCCGGTGTTCCTCGAGTTCCTGAAGGAGCACGGGATAGAGAGCGCCCACCTGCTCGTACCTGGGTCGACCGTTGAGCTGGGTGCGGGCGACCCCGTGATCAGGCACCGCACCGAGCTGTCCGAGATCGAGTCGATCTACCTCGACAAGCGCGGCTACCTGAAGGCCTACCAGGAGCGTTGGCGCCCACGGCTGGAGGCTGAGCGCGCATCCTGGTCCACCGGCGACACCCCGCTGCTCCCCGAGATCAAGGCCTGGTTCGAGCCACTGATGGACATCGCCCAGCATCTGTGCGCGCGACTGGGCGAGCGCGTCCTCCTCGACACCGGGCGCGAACAGATCATCTTGGACTTCCAGGAGCGGCAGGTGATCCCCGGAGATGGGGCTGCATGCCGCTACGTGTTCCAGATCGAGGACACCCTGCTGCGCACGTGTGTCGAGCGCCACCTCGAAGACTGGGTCAACGCCCTGTTCTTGTCCTGCCGATTCCGAGCCAGCCGCAAGGGTCCCTACAACGAGCACGTCTACACCTGGTTCAAGGCGCTCTCGGAAGAACGGGCCAACTACGTCGAGGACTGGATCACCTCTGAACGCGAGATCAAGGAGCTTTGGCGCTTCGACGACTGGCTCGTGCAGCGGCGCTGCCCGCACCTGTCCGCGGACCTCGCGCAGTTCGGACACATCGAGGACGGCGAACTCGTCTGCGACCAGCACGGCTGGCGCTTCGACCTCGCCACGGGACGATGCCTGACCAGTGATGACGTCAGCCTGTTCGCCATGCCCGTGGGTGCCCCACCACCTGGCATGACCGTCGGAGAGTCAAGCTCCGAGGTGGCCCAAGGTCTGGACGAGGGTGAGGACGACTGAGTCCAGCCGCTTCCCGCGATCAGGCGAACCGAGCACCGGGCGTCTCAGGACGAACGCTTGCGCCGTACTCCAAAGATCGCGAGAACTGCAAGGACCACCAGCGCGACGGCGAGATAGGTCCTGCCGGAGTTCTCCCGGAGGCCATCGCGGGCCGAACCGGCTAAGTCAGCGGAACTGTCCAAAGCGGCCTGTCCGCGTTCGGCCAGTTCCTCGGTGGCTGCCGATGCGGCAGCACGAACCTGCTCGGCCGCGGGAGCATGCTCTTGAAGCGTCTGACTCGCATCCATGACCGCAGTCTTGGCGGTCCCGAGCGTCGCGCTGGCCTGATCCTTCACGTCTTGCAGATCCTTGCTCACGAGTGCATCTCCTCGAACTCATCGGGGCGTTCGGCACCTCCAGCTCTGCAGCGGAGGGCGCTGTCCCCGTGAGCCCTACCCCGATGCGTGCTTCGCTACACCTTGATCACCTTGAAATGATCACCTTGAAATAGACAGGTTGGCTACCGTTCATGGCATGGCGGAGTGGGCGGACGTGGCGCGCTGCGCAGCCAAGCTGCCGGAGCTGGTGGACGCCGAGGGTCGACACGACTGGCGGATTCGCGGAAAGCCCGTTGCCTGGGAGCGACCGTTGCGCCAGGTGGACCAGACCTTCCTGGCGGAAAGCGCTCCGACGGGTCCGATCCTCGGGGTGCGCGTCCCAGACCTGGACACCAAGGACGTACGGCTGACCGAGCTCCGCCCCGCCGTGTTCGTCACGCCACACTTCGATGGCTATCCAGCGGTTCTTGTCGACCTGGAGTCGATCGACGCCGACGACCTGGAGGAGCTCCTGATCGACGCGTGGAAGGCACAGGCCCCCAAGCGGGTCGTCACGGCCTGGCGCATCTCCGGCGACGCATTTGACTGACGGTTACTGCCTTGTGTCGGTGGGCCGTCCTAGGTTGAGATGAGCACGCACGCCATCCCGAGGAGACCGTCATGACCACACGCACCGAGCCCTGGCCCCCCGGCACCCCCAACTGGGTCGATCTGGCCACAACCGACCGCGAGGCGGCCTGGGACTTCTATCGCCACGTCATGGACTGGACCATCACGGACTCCGGTGAGGAGTTCGGCCACTACGGAGTCGCCGATGTGGACGGCCACGCGGCCGCTGGTCTGGCCGAGATGATGGCGGGTGATCCGTCCGGCGCGCGCTGGACGACCTACATCGCCACGACGGACACCGACGCAACGGCCGCTGCCGTACGGACCCATGGCGGGAGTGTCGTCATGGAGCCCATGGACGTTCCTGGCCAAGGTCGGATGGCCATAGCCGTCGACCCCACGGGCGCCCCCTTCGGGATCTGGCAGGCCTACGAGCACATCGGCTGCCAACACGTCAACGAGCCGGGTGGCGTCGTCTGGAACCAGCTGGCCACCCCCGACCTCGAGGCGGCCAAGACCTTCTATGCGTCGGTGTTCGGCTACGAATACAGCAGCGCGGGCGAGATGGTCACGATCAATGGCGAGGGACCGGGCGGAACGGTCGGAGGCCTCGGCGGGCTCGAAGCGGGCAACCCCGACGCCCGCCCTGCGTGGTCGGTGACCTTCGCCGTCGCCGACGCCGATGCGACCGCGCAGGAGGCCCGCGAGCGAGGCGGCCAGGTCGTCTTCGGCCCGGTGGACACCGACTGGGGACGCATGGCCACGATCCGAGATCCTCAGGGCGCGGACTTCGGCATCATCGGCGCGCCGGCGCCATCGAGCGACTGATCAAGCGATGACGGGAGCCTGGACAGCACCCGAGATCGACCGCGCGCCGAACCCGAAGCTCGTTGATGAGCGCACCGCCTTGCAGGGCTGGCTGGACTTCCACCGCCAGACCCTGCTGGCCAAGTGTTCCGGGCTCAGCCACGAGCAGTTGGCCACGCGTAGCGTCCCTCCGTCCCGGCTGTCGCTGCTCGGACTCGTGCGGCACATGGCCGAGGTAGAGGCTTGGTGGTTTCGCTCCAGCATGGTCGGCGAGCGGGCCCATGGGTTCTTCGGTCCGGACGACAACCCCGAGGGTGACTTCGAGGACCTCGATGCGGTGCCCGCGGAGCAGGTCTTCGAGATCTACCACGAGCAGTGCCGCCTCGCCGATGCGGCCGTACTCGACCTCCCGCTCGAAGCCACCTTTCGATCCAGCCGCGGAAACGAGCTGGATCTGCGCTGGATCTACCTGCACATGATCGAGGAGTACGCACGCCACAACGGGCACGCCGACCTGCTGCGCGAAACCATCGACGGGGTCACCGGCGACTAGCCAGCCACGTGCAGATCAGGCGGCGACCAGAGCTTCGATCTGGCCCATCGCCTCTCGGATGCCTTCACTCATGCCCATCTCGACGAGCTGCTCGAGCTGCTCGACCGTGGCGAAGTGGGACACCATCGTCATCCGGGTCCGACCGTCCAGCTCATCAAGGGTGACCACGGCATGGGTGACCGGCATCGTCGAGGAGGGCTTCCCGGAGTCGTCGGCGAATCCGTCCTCGAAAGCCAGCCCCCGCGGTGGATCGATGCGCTCGAACTGCCACCACCCGTGAGCCTTCTCACCCTCGGGACCAGTCATGAAATAGCTCGCTCGACCGCCCACGACGAAGTCGTGGTCGACAAAAGTTGCCGGCCAGGTCGGCGGCCCCCACCAACGCTCGAGCTTTCGCGGGTCGGCCCAGACCTCCCACACGCGCTCGACCGGTGCGGCGAACTCCGCGGTCACGGTCAGCGTCAGCGCTTCAGTGTCCTTCTCGACGTCGATGGTGCTCATACTCAGACTCCTTCGGTGGTGGGTTCGTTCTCAAGCAGCAACGTGCCGATGCGTTCGACCCGGCCGCGCCAGACCTGTTCGTACTCGTCCAGCAGCTCGGCTGCCGAGCGCACCGCCTCGACATTTCCTCGGACCAGCCGCTCACGCCCGCTGGGTCGTTTGGACACGAGGGAGGCACGTTCGAGTACGGCCACATGCTTCTGTACAGCAGCGAAACTCATGGCGTAGTGGCGAGCCAGTGAGGAAACCGACTCCTCCTGGTGAAGGACACGCACAACGATGTCGCGGCGGGTAGCGTCGGCCAACGCGGCGAACACCCGGTCCGCAACGGCCTCACCTCGCATATCTACAACCATTTGGTTGTATGTTATCACAGCCAACACCCCAGACACCGCCTGCACGCCGACAGGCGCCCTACGATCAGGGCGTGGCTTCTCAGACGTACCTCATTGTCGATGGCGAGAACATCGACGCGACCATCGGCAACAGCTTGTTCAACCGCCGGCCGGAGCCTGGCGAACGGCCCCGCTGGGACCGGGTCCGCGACTTCGCCGGTGAGGCCTGGGGGTCACCCGTCAAGGCGCTGTTCTTCCTCAACGCCTCCAACGGCGCGATGCCGATGTCCTTCGTCCAGGCGCTGCTGGCCATGGATTATCGGCCGGTTCCGCTGTCCGGGTCGGCCAACGACAAGGTCGTCGACCTCGGTATCAAGGCGATGCTCGGGGCCATCGCGGAGCACGGCGGTGACGTTCTGCTGGCCAGCCACGACGGCGACTTCGTCCCTGAGGTGGAGACATTGCTCACCGGCGGGCACCGCGTCGGAGTCCTCGCCCTTCGGGAGTTCGTGAGTACCGGTTTGCGTGATCTCGAGGGGCTGGAGATCTTCGACCTCGAGCACGACGCCCACGCGTTCACCAGTCCGCTTCCTCGGGTCCGGATCATCCCGATCGAGGACTTCGATCCCGTGCAGTTCCTTTAGACGCTGCGGCTTTCGCCGCCACCGGGGTTTAGCAGCTGTCGTTGCGGAAAGGCCGTCCTCGAACGAATCTGGGACGGCTCCGCATCGAAGGAGGACCATGATGACGCAGGATCTGAATGGCAGGCGGGTGGCTTTCCTCGTCGCCGACGAGGGCGTCGAGCAAGTCGAGCTCACCGAACCGTGGGAGGCGGTCGAGACCGCCGGAGGACTCCCCCACCTGATCTCGCCCAGCGGCGGCAAGGTGCAGGCCATGAACCACCTGGACAAGGGCGACACCTTCGAAGCGGGTTTCGAACTTTCTGAGATAGATCCCGAGGGTTTCGACGCCCTGGTCCTCCCTGGCGGGGTGGCCAATCCCGATCAGCTGCGCACAGACCAGCTGGCGGTCGACCTGGTCCGGCAGTTCGTCGACTCGGGTCGTCCGGTAGCCGTCATCTGTCATGGCCCTTGGACGATGGTGGAAGCGGGAGTACTGCAGGGACGTACCCTCACGTCCTGGCCCAGCGTGCGCACCGACATCGAGAACGCAGGCGGTGAGTGGGTGGACCAGCCGGTGGTCGTCTGCGACAACGGCCCGGGACCCATCATCAGCAGCCGCAAGCCGGATGACCTACCAATGTTCTGCGAGCAGTTGGTGGAGTCCCTCAGCGTCGAGTCCTGAGCGAGAAGGAGGATTCTCTTGTCTGTACCACACTTCCAGGATCTGCCGATGGCCGCTCGCGATCGTTCGTGGGACGCGGCCGCAGCCGAGAGCCGGGTGCGGAAGTGGGCCGGAGCGCAGGATGGTCCGAACGGGATGTATCGCGACGCCCACGTCTGGTATGACGAGACCAAGCCCAACATCTTTGGCTCCTACAAGCTGCTCATCGCTGATGTGATCGACGGGCGGCTCACGGCCGTACCCCGTGGAATCATGGCAGCGGCCGCGGTGATGGACGGCTCCCGGGGTGGCGTGGACCTGAAGCAGGACGACATCGACCGAGTGAAGACGCACCTTGCGAAGTACTACGCGAAGATGGATGACACTGCGCCCTGGGACCGCTAGTTCACGACCCACCAGACTGGTTGCGGGATCCGGGCGGGAGCGCCATGGACCACTTTTCGTCGGGGGCCGCCAGTCATGGTTCGCGGATCACGTCCGAGGGCGACTTGTCTGGGCGTAGACCCCGCCAGCTCGGGTGACGCAACCGACCAGCGCTGGTGAACTCGGCGTAGGTGACCTCGCCCACGAAGGTCGGGCTCACCCAGACGGCGTCGCGAACGTCCGCTGGCGGCGGTGCGTCGGCGAATGGCGACCGGTCGAGAACCTGTGGTCCGAGCCGACGATCGAGGTCGTCTAGTGCGCTGTCGCTGAACCCGGTGCCGACGTGGCCGACGTAGTCCAAGCCGTCCTTCCCCGGGATCCCCACCAGCAATGAGCCGATGCCGCCTTCACGGCGGCCTCGACCCGGTCGCCAACCACCGATGACCACCTCCTGGGTCCGCACGTGCTTGAGCTTCACCCACGAGGAGGAGCGCGCCC
The DNA here is from genome assembly GCA_963819985.1 of uncultured Actinomycetota bacterium. Taxonomy (GTDB): domain Bacteria; phylum Actinomycetota; class Actinomycetes; order DATJPE01; family DATJPE01; genus JANPBY01. Next base: position 156,593 of record CAWFYH010000006.1, read on the forward strand.
CGGGGAGGTAGGTCGAGTCGCGCCGCTTAGCGACAACGCCCTCGAGCCCCTGCTCTCGGCTGGCAGCCAGCGCTGCCTCTCCATCTCCCACGAAGGCCGGCGGCACCACCCAACGGGGTCCCTCGATCTCGAGCGACTGCAACAGTTCCCTGCGCTCGTCGTAGGTCAAGGACAACGTCGATCGCTCCCCGATTGCCAGCACGTCGAAAGCGAAGTAGTGCACGGGCACGGCGGCGCTCAGTCGACGTACGGACTCCGGCTTCACCACGTGCATCCGCTGCTGAAGTCGCTCAAAGCTCGGCCGACCCGCCTCGTCGAGCGCGACGATCTCACCGTCCAGGATGACGCCCCCCGACGCGGCCCCCGGGGCCGAGGAAGTGAGTTCGGGGTAGCCAGCGGCGATGTTGCGGTCGTTGCGCGTGACCAGTTCCACCTGTGACTCGTCGAGGTAGGCGACGGCTCGAATCCCGTCCCACTTCATCTCGAACGACCAGGTCCCCGCCTCACCAGAACCCGGCAGAGACCCGGCCTTGGCCATCATCGGGGACACCCGCATGTACATCCCGCATATCCTGCCGCGTCCACCTGACCGCCGGTCAAAGATGGTGGCTCAGGACGGGGCGATCCGCCAGACAGTGCCGTCCTCGAAGTTCGTGACCCAGATGTCGCCGTCTGTGGCGGCCACGACCGCTGGCCCCCGTCCGACCATGAGCCGCTCGACGACCTGGCCGCTCGCCGCGTCGATGCGCGTCAACGTGTCCCCTTCGTCGTCTGGCACCCACACCTCAGCACCGTCAGGCGTGGCCGCGAGGTTGACGGGGTACGTCCCCGCCGGCACCGGGTCGCCGACCACCGTTGAGGTCTGCGTGTTGATGGCCGTCACCGTCCCGTCGTAACCGTTCGCGGTCCAGACCCTGCCAGGGGTCGAGGTGACGTACGCCGGGCGACCACCCGCATCCACCTTGGTGGCGGTACCGCTGCTCGGGTCGAGCCGAACGAAGAATGCTTGGCCGCCTGTGTCGTTGCCGATCCACAAAGCACCGTCGACAGCCACGATCCCGCCTGGCTGAATATCAGGAACGGCCACGGTGTCGACCACCTCGTTCGTGGCGGGATCAATGCGCGTGAGAGTGCCGTCGGAGCGATTTGAGACCCAGATCGAGCCGAATGCAGCCGCCGCCTCGTAGGAAGTTGCGCCCACAGGGATCGTCGCAACGACCCTTCCCGTTCGCGGGTCGATGCGGTCGACGACCCCCGACTGCGTGACGACCCAGAGAGACTGCTCGGCCACCAGGATCTCGCACGGAGTTGCGCTGACACGTTGCCGACCTATGACTTTGTTGGTCGCCAGGTCGATCTGGGCGAGGCTATTGCGTTCGGCATCGCTGACCCAGGCCGAACCTGCGGCGACGGCTACGCCGCACGGCGACCCGCCGACATCGACTTTGGCCACAACTTTGCTCGGCGCCCCAGCCTCAGGCGTGAAGGGACCGGTCTTGGCCGGCGTAGGCGCGATCGATGAAACGGTCACCGAGGTCGGTGCAGTCGGAGACTCGCTACGAGTTGTGCAGCCGCCGCTGGTGCCCGCCAGAGCGACGGCGGCCAGAATCACCCACCCATGCGCCACGCGGCGACGGCTCATGCAGGGAACCGTAACGGCCCATCCGCCTACTGTCGAGACTTCTCGACAGTAGGCGTCCCTAGTCGAGCTATCTCCTGCGACAAGGCCGCGATGCTGTCCACGCGCAGGCCATAGACGGTCTTGTTTCCCGCACCGACGGACGTCTCGATGAGCCCCGCGGCACGTAGCAGTGCCAGATGGTGCAGGAGTGTGGTCCGCGGAGCCGACAGCACGGCAGCCAGGTCCGTGGCCGAAAGATCACCGGACTGGAGCGTTCCCACTATGGCCAGGCGCGTCTCGTCGGCCAGAGCGCGGGTGCCGGCAAGAAGCTCGGGCGCCGACGGCGCGCCCGGTTCTGCCTCGCCGAGAGAGACTGCCGGAGGGTGGAAGATCAGTGTCCGCCGGACCTCGTCCACCACGACAACGATGGGTCGTACGGCTGGCGCAGGAATCAAGACGACACGCGAGGGCGCAGGCGACGGCGCGTAGGTGAGGCCCTCCGCTACATCAGCGAGGGCCATTGCGGGGCCGACTTCCGCGAGTTTGCGCCGCCGGAGCCGTACATCGGTGCGTAGCTGTTGTCGGAGCACGTTCTCGGCATGGTTCGGGAGGAGCAACGCGCTGGCAGCCTCGGTGACGGCGAGCAACCGCCGCTTGACTTCGTCCGACGACGCGCGTCTCAGCCAGGGGCTGACCCCCAGCACCGTTTGGTCGGAGGACAACGCACGGGTCAGGTCGCACCCGGCCGTACGGTCTCCGCGAAGCCCGGCCCGCAGGCTGTCCTCACCGACGAGTGAGAGCAACTGTCGGCGACGCCCGCCCACCGCCAGCAGGTGAAGCTCCTCAGCCTCAGCCCCAGCCAAGGAGTCCAGCAAGGCGGCAACCGTTCTAGGCGATGGCCCCGCCGCGACGAGAGAAGCCAGGTTGACCCAGCCGTACCTGCCAAAGCTGGCGACCTCGGCCATGAGACGGCCACCTGAGACCCGTCGCGAGGATCCTTTGCCAGGCGTGCGCAGAGCGGCGGCGGTGTGCGGGGCAGAGGCGAACACCTCACGCCACTGGGGATCGGCCACAGTGGCCAGCGACATGAGCAGCTGGTAGGACGACCCGTGGTCGAGCACCACCCGCAGCCCAGTCACGTGCCAAACGCTAGTGCGCCGCCGCTCTCTCCGTTGCGACCGATGGCCTACCTGCCCGGGATCGGCAGGGCCTCGTGCACCTCGATCTCACATCCGCCGGGCATGTTCAGGTGCGGATGGACCTGCGCTAGACCGACCGCCGCGTCCATGTCCTCAGCTTCAATGATCGAGTAGCCGGCAACCTCTCTCGTGCTGGGTGCCGTTCCGTTGGAGGTAACCCGGACGCCGTGGTCGAGCGGCGTTCCGAAGTCGACCATCCCGGAGCCGACCTTGCCAGCCCAGGTGTTCCACTCCCCCATGACTGCCGCCATCTGCTCCGGGTCAGGCGGGGCCGCATCCGCGGGGGCCATCGGTGCGTGGTAGATGAACACGAACTTCGTCATGGCGCTGTGCTCCTTCAACTCGTTGGATTTCCGTTGGGTTGTCTATGCAAACTGGATACGGCGTCAAGCCGCGATCGGACGACGGCCAGCGAAGGCGGCCAGCCGATCCAACGCGCCGGCGTCTGGCGTCGGGGGAACCTCTTCGGCGAAACTGCGACCCCGGCCGCCGGGGATGATCTGTTCCGCGAGCGTGCGGACGTAAGCGACGACCTCATCGGACACGTGCAGCTCTTGACCGCTTCCCTGGGCCAGGTCCCAGCCGTGCAGCAGCAGCTCGATTGACACGATGCCGGCGCCCATAGCGGCTGGCATCTCGCTTCCGCCTGGGCCTGCGACCATCCCGTCGAGACCGTGCGCGCGCCACGCTTCGATGGTCTGCTCTGCCATCACCGAGACCCGGTTCTCCAACGAGCCGACCGCCGGGTTGACGACCTCGGCACCGGCCATCGCTCCGAGCAACGACATGGACTGAAGCAGGTGCTCGGCCACATCGTGGTTGGTGAACTCCGAGCAGGGCGAAGGCTTCGGGCGATCGGCCTCGGTCAACCCGCGCAGCATAGGCTGGATCGACGCGAGCACCGCATAGGCCGCGCTCAGCGGGTCTAGGTCTTCGGGAGCCAGAGCCCATTCATCGACTCCCGCTGTTCCGGTGCTGGCCAGCTTCTCGAGGCGCTCGAAGTAGTGGTTCCAGCCTTGGGCATGCGCGACGGCTTGCTCCTCGGTCAGCCCCTCGTGGACCAATGTCACGAGCGAGCCTCCGTCGGTCGGCTCGACGGTGATGGTCACGGTCGAGGCGTCCTTCGGAAGGTCAGGACTCCCATCCCATCCCCAGCCGAAGACGATGCGCTTGCCCGGCTCGACCTCCTTGAACGTCCCCGCGGCCGCGTGACCCGGGGTGATGGTCCAGCGATACGAGCCTCCCGCGCGCAGGTCGACCACGGCTGCGACGACCTGCCATCGGCGGAGTCGTTCTGGCTCGGTGATCAGCGCGAAGGCCTCGTCCGGCGAGACCGGGAGGTGCGCGGTCTTGGTGAAGCTCATGGGGTACTCCTCAGGGCGTGGGAATCGGCGACGAGCCGGTCCAGCTCGTCGGTCCAGAACTTGTCGATCTCGGCCTGCAGTCGGAGCAGTCCGTCGGGCAGGACCCGGTAGAGCCGGTGCCGTCCCAATTTCTCGGCCTCGACAAGACCGACGTCGGCGAGCAGCAGCAGGTGCTGGGAGATGGCCGAGCGCGTGACGGTGAACTCTCCTGCAATCTCATTGACCGACCTCGGCCGAGACGCGAGCAGCTGCAGGATGCGCCGACGATTCGGCTCAGCTGCGACGGACAGAGCATCGGGCACTTCAAATACGTTAGTGGCTACTAACGCATTTGCCAACCCTCTCGTCCACCAGCCCCAGGGGCCGACTTCCAGAGGTTTCTGATCCTGCCGAGACGGCGCCACCGCCAACTTGGCCATCCTGAGGGTTCTCTGCACCTGAAGCTTTCACGCCGCCAACAACTCGCCAGGTGTCAAGAAGTGCGCTCGTCCAGGGCATTCGTCAACAGGCTGACCAGCGTCTCGAGCTGAACGTCTACCGGTGCGCCCTCTTCCTCGTCGGCACCGTCGAGGGCGCGCGCGGCAAGTCCAGCCTTCGCGTCGATGAGCTCGGCAATGCGGGTGTCTACGGTTTGTGCAGCGAGGATCCGCCAGGCCGTGACCGGTTGGTCCTGGCCGATCCGGTGCACCCGATCGATGGCCTGAGTCTGCTCAGCCGCAGTCCACGAGAGCTCGGCGAGAACGACGTTGGACGCGACCTGCAGGTTGATCCCGACCCCCGCGGCCGTCAAGGAGCAGACGATGACCTGCACGTCCTCGTCCTTGACGAAGGCGTCGATGTTCTTCTGCCGCACCTTGGTCGTCTGCTCGCCACGGATCGAGGTGTGCTTGACACCCCGCCGGGTCAGCGCCGCCTCGGCCGTATCCATGACGTCGATGTGCTTGGCGAAGAAGACGACCTTGCCCGCGTTGCGGGACAGCTGCGCGGTGAAGTCGGCGGCGAGCTCGGCCTTCGCCGTGCCGATGCGCCGCATCATCGCGAAAACGTTCTCGCCAGTTCCGGTCTCAGCCGTTTCCTTCACCTCGCGGGCAGCAACCTTGCGGACCAGAGAGTGGTCGATGCCTTCGACGTCGGTCTTGGTGCGGCGCGCCGCGATCGCACTGTCGTAGCGCTTGACCAACCGCTTGGCGAGCCGGGCCTCGGCGTCCCGGATCGACTTGGCTTCAGCACCGTCGAGTTCCACGGGCATGTCCGCGATCCGGCGAGCCGGAATGTCCGCAGCAACTTCTTCCTTGCGGCGTCTCACGATTCCGAGGTCGATCACGCTTGTGCGAGCGGCCGGATAGAAGCCGCGGTCGATCGGCGTATAGCCGTTGCGCTCGAGAGAGTGCAACAGCTCGGGAGTCGGCTTGTCGTTCTCGATCCAGCCGAGGAACTCCCAGATGGCCAGGAAGTCCTCGATGTCATTGATCAGCGGTGTGCCAGTCAGCGCCATCAGCAGCGGACGTACGGTCCGTTGCCGAATCTTGCGCGACAGATCCAACGCACTTCGTGATCGCAGCGAAGTCTTGTTCTTGATGAAGTGCGCCTCGTCGATGACCATCCCGCGGAAACCGAACGTGCCGAGCCACCCTGCATGCCGACTGAGGATGTCGTAGTTGACGATGACGATGTCGGAGAACGCGTCCACGGTCTCGCCGTCGCTGTGCACCACGGTCGCCGGGTGCTGCGGGGTCCACATCTGCGCCTCGCGCGCCCAGCCGGTCTTGACGACGTTGGGAACCACGACCAGCAGGGGGTAGGCCCGCGCCGACCGGGCCGCCAGGAGAGCCTGAGCGGTCTTGCCAAGGCCGGGCTCGTCGGCGAGCAGGAACGTGCGGTGGCCCTCGCGGGCTGCGGCCACGACCCGCGCCTGGTGGGGCATGAGGTCGCGGCCGGGCGCGATGTGCAGGCCCGATGGCTCGGGAAGCTCCATGCACGAGGTGCCGTTCCCCGTCACCGTCTCGAAGGCGCGCAGCAGCGGATCGACCAAGGCCCAGTCAGCGAGCAGGCGCACCGGGGCAGCAGCCGCTGTAGCGGGTGCAGCCGAGAAGTCGGGGGCCAGGAACGGGTTGGCGAGCTGGCGGGAGATGACCGACTGAGGCACGACCTGCCGTTCCTCGCGAGTAGGCGGCGCGTCAGGCTCCTCGGGAGACCGCGCCGGCGCCTCGGGTTGGGGCATGCCCGCCTTCGTCCGCAGCTCACGCATCGCCATCTCGGTGCCGGACAGGACTTCGGCGTCGTCGGTGAGCAGGCGCAGGAGCGAGGCGTTGCGGGCCGCCGTACGCACGAGCGACTCCCCCAGCCCTTCGACCCGCTTCATCTGGGCGGTACGTCGGCGTTCGGTTGGTTCCGCCTTGGCCTGCGTGCGCAGCTCACGGATGAGCATCGCCACCGCCTGGAACGTGGTCATGGTCGCCTGGGTCACGCGACCTCGCCCGACCGCGGTGGCCACGCTGCGCAACGCGTCGGCCAGCACCGGGACGGCCTTGTCTGCCTCGCGGCGCGGTGCGCCCGACTTTTTCGGCGCACTGGCGCGCTTGGGGACCTGCCCTGCGCGGCCTGTTCCGCGACGGCGCGTTCTCGGTGGCACTCCCTCTCCCATGGGTCGACCGACCTGCGTTCCCACTCCCCAGGCTGGTCGCGGCTCGTCCGCACCGATCCGCGAAACCCTGTTTCGCAAGACTCCGCGCCGCAGAAGCTGCCTTCAGGCAGCCGGCACCGGTGAGAGGCGACGATCAGCTTGTCGAGACCAGTGTACGGCTCTGGTTGGCTGTTCGGGGCCACCTCAACGAGACGCGTTCAAGAATGTTCTCGAACCAGGCCAACCGATCGGGGTCCTCGAACGAGTTGACTTCGTGACGAGTTCCCTGGAAACCACGCCCAGAGACGATCGGGAGGCAACAGCCATCGACGTTCCGGTCCGGATTGCTCGCGCGGAGCCCTTTGACGGGTTCTACGCGCGAGAGTTCCGTTCGCTGGTCGCCTTCGCCTACGCCCTGACCGGCTCTCGCGCGCACGCCGAGGAGATCGCGCAGGAGGCGATGCTGGCCGCATACCGGCGGTGGGATGAGGTGGGGCGACTTGACGTACCCCACGCGTGGGTTCGTCGAACGTGCGCCAACCTCGCGACCTCGCACGTACGGCGCCGCATCGTCGAAGCAAGAGGGTTGCTCACGTTGCGCAGCCGGCGAGCCGAGGTGGCCGAGCTCGACGCTGAAGACACCTGGTTCTGGACCGAGGTGCGACGCCTGCCTCGTCGGCAGGCACAGTGCATCGCGCTGACCTACGTCTACGGCTGCTCAGTGGCTGAGGTCGCGACGGTCTTGGGGTGCAGCGACGGAACGGTGAAGTCCCACCTGGCCCGCGGCCGAGAGAAGTTGGCCGCGCGTCTTGATGAGCAGGCCGAAGAGGAGAGCGCGTCATGAGCGTCAACAGCAGAGGACGGCGTGCTTCAGACGGGGTGCGCGCAGCGACCGAAGGAGTGGACGTCATGGCACAACTGAGCGAGTTGCAGCGCCAAGACAAGGTACGGCGACGCGACAGCATCCTGGTCGCGGTCGGCGTTGTGCTGCTGATCGTGGTCGGCGCTGGCTGGGGCGTCAACGCGCTGGTGCGGAACGCTTCCGAGGTAGTCCCCGCAACCCCTCCGGTGACGAGCCCGACCCCGTCGCCGCAGCTGTTGACCTATGGGAGCGGCGACATCGGCGTTGAGATCACCCAGCCCAGCGAAGTCGAGCAGCTCACCGGGGCGCCGGCCGACTTCAAGGCATTCGTGGCAGGCCTGGTCACGGACCTCAGCAACGACCCCTCCTGTTCGGACGCGTTCCATGGGGTGACCGTTCAGAAGGTGCGCACCGATGGATTCGCTGTCGGCGGGGTCGGCTCGTGTGGCGGCTACGCGGCCCTGTGGGCCAGCGTCGACGGGACCTGGAAGGAGATCGAGGGAGCGCAGGAGCTGTGGGACTGCGCGGTCTTGAACCAATACGCGGTTCCCTCCGACATCGCCGGAGACCAGTGCTACGACTACTCCGGGAGCAACAAGGTGGAGCCCTACGACCAACCCTGAGGCTCCAGTTGCTGCGAGTGGCTAGCCGTCAGTTGTCGCTTACACGATCCGCCCGGGGATGTTGGTCCTGGCGCTTTGCACCGCGGGGCCCGTCTCATGCGGATTCCCCATGTTGGGATCTTGGTCCGGGTCGCCCCCCATGTTGGGATCTTGCTCCGGGTCGCCAGGTTCAGGCACGTCGGGTCCGGGGACGATCGGCGGTACGGTCGGGTCCGGCGAGGGAGGGATCGGATCAGGGTCGCGACTGGGCAGGTCAGGGTCGGGCGCGGGCGAAGGATCACGTGGAGACGTCATGGGAGCACTTCCTTTCGCTACGACTGCGTCGGGGGCAAGCACTTCTACCCGCATCGTCGGCGTCCAAACAGGAGCGAGTTGTTGCGTTCGGTTGTTCTCACGACGGATTTGCGCCTAGTTGGTTGGGCTCCCTCTGAGCTGAACGCGACCCTGGCGCCAGAATGTGCAACGGTGCGGTTTCATCGAGACCATCCAGAGCACATCCGACGTCGGAGGCCGAGTTGTGAGCAGCGAGCTCTTGTCGCTTGATGTCTTCGAAGCGAGGCTCGACGCGATGATCGACGAGATCGGAGAGCTGGTCACCTGCGAGTCCCCGACCAGCGACCTCGAAGCGTGCGCACGCAGCGCCAAACTCGTTGCCGACGTCGGCCTGCGGCATCTCGGTCTTGCCGCCGAGCACCTCGTCGTCGAAGGTGTCTCAAACCTGCGTTGGGTGCTCGGCGACCCAGACGCAGCCGGACGGGTCGTGCTGGTTGGTCACCACGACACCGTCTGGCCGCTCGGCACCCTCGAGCGTCTGCCCTGGTCGGTCACACCGAGCGACAACGGTCCCGTGCTGCGCGGACCGGGATGCTTCGACATGAAGACAGGCATCGTTCAGATGTTCCACGCCGTCGAGGCGTTGGCCGCCCATCAAGGAATGCCGCCTGTCACGATCTTGGTCACCGGCGACGAAGAGGTTGGATCGACGAGTTCACGAGAACTCGTCGAACACGAAGCGCGACGTGCAGCTGCCGCCTTCGTCCTCGAGGCCAGCGACGACGGCGCAGCCCTCAAGATCGCCCGCAAGGGTGTCTCGCTCTACACCGTCGGCGTCACCGGCCGGGCCGCACACGCCGGGCTCCACCCAGAGCGCGGGGTCAACGCCGGGCTCGAGCTGGCGGCGCAGGTCCAGGCCATCGCCAAGATCGGCAGCCACGACGCTGGGACGACCGTCACCCCGACGGCGCTTTCCGCCGGCACGACGTCGAACACCGTTCCCGCGCAAGGCAGCGTGCTGGTTGACGTACGGGCGTGGACACAAGCCGAGCAGTCCCGCGTGGACGAAGCAATGCGGTCACTGCGACCAACTCTGACCGGAGCGAGGGTCACCGTGGACGGGAGGCCGAACCGGCCACCGATGGAAGAAGCGTCTTCCACGGCATTGGCTCGGCTGGCCGTCGACATCAATGGACGACTCGGGCTCGAGCAGCTTGCTCTCGCCGCAGTCGGTGGGGCCTCGGACGGCAACCTCACGGCGGGTGTCGGGTGTCCCACGCTCGACGGGCTCGGGGCAGTCGGCGGTGGCGCTCATGCCGACGACGAGCACGTCCTGGCGCAGTTCCTGACCCAGCGAACAGCCCTGCTCGCAGGCCTCATCCAAGCGGTCAGTGCATGATCAAAGCTCAACCGACAGCTGCCGACGCCGGCGTGGTCGACGAAGCCCGCCGCGTCGCCGACCAGGTAGCCGTCGACGCAGGCATCCGGCTCGAACACGTGCGAGACATGGACCGCCTGCAGATCTTCGGTCAGATCGTCGACGAGGTGTGGAAGCCACCTCCCGGCCAGACCACGATGCCGCTGGAGTTCCTGCGCGCGCTTACCCACGCCGGCAACTACTGCGCCATCGCTTGGGCCGGCGATCGCCCCATCGGCGCATGTCTGGGGTTCCTGGGCGTGGACCCGCCTCTCGAGCTGCACTCCCACATCGCCGGCGTCGTCCCCGACTGGGCAGGTCGGCATGTGGGCCGGGCTCTCAAGCTCGACCAGCGGGCCTGGGCCCTCGAGCACGGCCTTCGGACGGTTGGGTGGACGTTCGACCCGTTGGTACGGCGCAACGCGTTCTTCAACCTGGTCCGGCTCGGAGCCCTACCCAAGGACTATCTCGTCGACTTCTACGGACCCATGTCCGACGCCATCAACGCTGGCCACGCGACGGACCGGTTGAAGCTCACCTGGGGGTTGGCCGACGACCGCGTGGTTCGCGCCTGCGCCGGGCAGGTCGAGGTCCGATCGAGCAAGACGCTGATCGCTGAGGGCGCCACAGTTGTCCTAGACACCGATGCGCTCGACACGGACAGCGACGAAGACCTACGTCGCCCGACAGCAACCCATTCCGGGACGGTCCTGGTCGGGGTGCCTGACAACATCGAGGGACTGCGCCGAACCGACCCCACTCTCGGTCAACGGTGGCGGCTGGCGCTTCGAGACGTGCTCACTGATCTCATGGAACAGAGTTGGTCGGTCACCGAATTCTGCTCGGACGGCTACTACGTCCTTACTCGGCACGAGGAGAGGAAGTCCCAGTGAAGCTTGAGTCCGTTGAACTGCACCACATCCGACTTCCGTTGCGCTCGCCGTTCCAGACGTCGTTCAGCACCCAGTACGACCGCGAAACGATCCTCGTACGGGCGAACACCGACGTCGGGATCGGCTGGGGTGAGTGCGTTGCCGGCACCGAGCCGTTGTATTCCTCTGAGTTCAACGCCGCCGTCGCCCTGGTGATGCGCGACTGGATGATCCCCGAGCTCCTGCGCGCAGAGCGGCTGACCGCCGAACGCGTCGGCTGGACGCTGGCTCCGATCAAGGGTCACCGGATGGCCAAGGCGGCGCTGGAGATGGCGGTGCTCGACGCCGAGCTGCGTGCGGCGCAGACGTCGTTGGGTGACTTCCTCGGAGCCGTACATCCTCGCGTCGCCCCCGGTGTGTCTGTGGGTATCCAACCGGACATCCCCACGCTGCTGGCTGTCGTCGACGACTACGTGCAGCAGGGTTACGCGCGGATCAAGCTGAAGATCCAGCCCGGGTGGGACGTCGAGCCCGTAAAAGCCGTACGCGAGAAGATCGGCGACGACGTCCCCCTGCAGGTCGACGCCAACGCCGCCTACACGCTGGCTGACACGGCGCAGCTCGCGAAGCTGGATCCGTTCGGGTTGCTGTTGATCGAGCAGCCGCTGGCCGAGGACGACCTGTGCGAGCACGCGGAGCTGGCCAAGCGGGTCCGTACGCCGATCTGCCTCGACGAGTCCATCGTCAGCGCCAAGGCGGCGGCCGACGCCATCTCCCTCGGCGCCTGCTCGATCGTCAACATCAAGCCCGGGCGCGTCGGCGGCTACCTCGAGGCCCGGCGCGTCCACGACGTGTGCCGCGCGCACGGCGTGCCGGTCTGGTGCGGCGGCATGCTCGAGACCGGGTTGGGCCGCGCCGCCAACCTCGCGCTGGCCGCGATGCCGGGCTTCGTCCTGCCGGGGGATGTCTCGGCTTCGGACCGCTTCTATGAGCAGGACATCACCGAACCGTTCGTCCTCGAGGACGGCACCATCGGTGTCCCCACCGGCCCAGGCCTCGGGGTGGAGGTTCTGCCGGACGTCCTCGAGGCACGCACCGTGCACACCGAGGTGTTCAAGCGCTAACCGAGCTCGGGAGGAGAGCCTGACAGCTCTTCTTGACTCAATCCAGAAAACAGGCCAGGGTAGGGCCATGGACGCCGCGGCCGAGGACCTGCTTCGTACGGCGGCCCTGCGGGTGACCCGTCCTCGGATCGCCGTACTCACCGCCGTGCAGGAACACCCCCACTCCGACACCGAGTCGATCGCCCGAGCCGTGAATGACACGTTCGGCGACGTGTCCAAGCAGGCCGTCTATGACGTGCTTGGCGCGTTGACCAAGGCCGGTCTCGTCCGACGGATCGAGCCAGCCGGCTCGGTAGCGCGCTACGAAGCGCGGGTCGGCGACAACCATCACCATCTCGCGTGCCGTTCGTGCGGGGCGATCTGCGACGTCGACTGCGCGGTCGGCGACACCCCGTGCCTCACGGCGTCTGACACCCACGGTTTCGTCGTCGACGAGGCCGAAGTGACCTACTGGGGCCTGTGCCCCTCCTGTTCGGCCGCTCCTGTCCCCTGATGCCCATCCCCGCTCCCTCCCCGCCCTCTCACCCCCCGAAGGATTCCCGTGTCTGACAGTCACGATGCAGTCGTAGGCGACATGAACCCCGAGGACGCGGCCAAGTGCCCCGTCGTCCACTCCGTCGGAGGAACCTCCAACCGGGACTGGTGGCCAGACCAGCTCGATGTCAGCGTCCTGCACGCCAACCCACCGGCCGGCGACCCGATGGGCGATGACTTCGACTACGCCAAGGCCTTCGAGGACCTCGACCTGGCTGCGGTCAAGCGCGACCTCGTCGAGCTGATGACCGACTCCCAGGACTGGTGGCCGGCCGACTACGGCCACTACGGGCCGCTGTTCATCCGGATGGCCTGGCACAGCGCGGGCACCTACCGCATCAGCGACGGTCGGGGTGGCGCGGGAGCCGGGCAGCAGCGGTTCGCACCGCTCAACAGCTGGCCCGACAACGCGAGCCTCGACAAGGCCCGCCGCCTCCTGTGGCCGGTCAAGCAGAAGTACGGCAAGTCCATCTCGTGGGCCGACCTCCTGGTGCTGGCCGGCAACTGCGCGCTCGAGTCGATGGGCTTCGAGACCTTCGGCTTCGCAGGCGGGCGTCACGACGTCTGGGAGCCCGAGGACGTCAACTGGGGTGTTGAGGCCGAGTGGCTGGGCGACGCCCGCTACACCGGTGAGCGTGATCTCGAGAACCCGCTCGGAGCCGTACAGATGGGCCTGATCTATGTGAACCCCGAAGGCCCCAACGGCACCCCGAGCGCCCTGGCCGCTGCCGTGGACATCCGGGAGACCTTCGCGCGGATGGCCATGAACGACGAGGAGACCGTGGCCCTGATTGCGGGAGGCCATACGTTCGGCAAGACCCATGGTGCAGCCGACCCCAACAAGTACGTCGGCCGCGAGCCCGAGGCGGCGGGGCTGGCCGAGCAGGGCCTGGGGTGGAAGAACAGCTTTGGACCTGGCAACGCCGACTCGACGATCACCAGTGGGCTCGAGGGCACCTGGACGCCAACGCCCACGACGTGGGACAACAGCTTCTTCGAGACGCTGTTCGCCTACGACTGGGATCTGGTCAAGAGCCCCGCCGGTGCCTACCAGTGGATCCCCACCGATCCGGCGGCCTCGACCACAGTGGCCGACGCGCATGATGCGACGAAGACCCACCCTCCGGTGATGCTCACCACCGACCTGGCCTTGCGGATGGACCCGATCTACGGGCCGATCTCGAAGCGCTTCCTGGAGCATCCAGACGAGTTCGCGGACGCATTTGCGCGCGCCTGGTTCAAGCTCACCCACCGCGACATGGGACCGCTCTCGCGCTACCTCGGCCCAGAGGTCCCCTCCGAGGAACTGGTCTGGCAGGACCCCGTTCCTGCGGTCAGCCACGAGCTGATCGGTTCCGCGGACATCGCCTCTCTCAAGGCGACAATTCTCGACTCCGGCCTGTCCATCGCCCAGCTGGTGTCCACGGCCTGGGCGTCCGCATCGACGTTCCGAGGCACCGACAAGCGTGGTGGCGCAAACGGTGCCCGACTGCGGCTCGCTCCGCAGAACGGTTGGGACGTCAACAACCCGGCCGAGCTGGCCACCGTGCTGCGTGCCCTCGACGGCATCAAGGATGACTTCAACGCGGCTCACGCCGGGGGCAAGCAGGTCTCGCTGGCCGACCTGATCGTCTTGGGCGGCAGTGCCGCCGTCGAGCGGGCAGCGAGCAACGCCGGCGTCACCATCGAGGTGCCGTTCACGCCGGGTCGCACAGACGCCTCACAGGAGCAGACCGACGTCGACGCCTTCGCCGTACTCGAGCCGACCGCCGACGGGTTCCGCAACTACCTCGGCAAGGGCCACGACAAGGCGGCGGAGTTCCTGCTGATCGACAAGGCACGCCTGCTGACGCTCACCGCACCCGAGATGACCGTGCTCGTCGGAGGCCTGCGCATGCTCGGGGCGAACCACGGTGGGTCCTCCTTGGGGGTGCTCACGTCGAGCAGCGACACGCTGAACAACGACTTCTTCGTGAACCTGCTCGACATGGGCACGCAGTGGCAGGCCACGGGCGAGGCGGAGGACACCTTCGAAGGACGTGATCGTGCGTCCGGCCAGTCGAAGTGGACAGCCAGCCGGGTCGACCTGGTCTTCGGCTCCAACTCCGTGCTCCGTGCCGTGGCTGAGGTCTACGCCAGCGACGATGCCAAGGAGAAGTTCGTGAGCGACTTCGTCGCTGCGTGGCACAAGGTCATGGAGCTCGACCGCTTCGACCTGCACTGACCGACGCCGACCACCTTGCGTCCGACGAAGTGAGCGCTATTGCGCACCATGACTCGGACGCAAGGAGGCGTACGACTCCGCTCAACGTGGCGCCCAGCGGAGCGTCCAGCTTCAACGTGGCCTGGGCGTCACTGCGGGTCGGGCCTTCGTTGACGATGGCCACGGGAGTCCCGTTTGCCACCGCCTTGCCGACGAACCGCCGGCCCGAGAACACGGTCAGGGAGGAGCCCAGCACGAGCAGGAGCGAGGCATCGGCAACGAGTCCGTACGCAATTTCGACCCGCTCCGCGGGCACGTTCTCGCCGAAGTAGACGACGTCGGGCTTCAAGACTCCCCCGCAACGCCTGCAGTCGACAACAACGAACGCGTCGAGCTGCCCGTCCTCCACGTCGACGTCACCATCCGGGTTCACGGCACCGACCGTCGCGTGCCAGGCATGGTTGGCTGCGGTGAGCCGCTCGACGAGCTCCGTACGAGATGAACGTGCCTCACAGGAAAGGCAGCGGACCCGATCGAGGCGTCCGTGCAGGTCCACCACATCGCGCGAGCCGGCCGCCGTGTGCAGGCCGTCAACGTTTTGGGTGATCGTGCCCACGACGGTCCCAGCAGCCTCCAGGTCGGCCACCGCTCGATGCCCAGCATTGGGTACGGCATGCGCGATGGTGCTCCAACCGAGGTGGCTCCGTGCCCAATAGCGCCGTCGTGCCACGGGATCAGTCACGAATGCCTGATAGGTCATGGGCGCATGCCGTCGAAGCGCAGCGCCCGACGGTCCCCGGTAGTCGGGGATCCCAGACTCAGTCGACAAGCCGGCGCCGCTCAGCACGACGACGCCACCCGCGGCGATCAGCTCGGCGAGCCGGCTCACCTCGGCCGGCTGCTCCACGGCGGCGGAGGATGTCGTGGCTTCGATCACCCGGCAATCATGGCCCGGACTAGCTGCGGATAACCTCGCCGGGGACGACGCGGCCCCCGGAGGCGGGTCGAGGAATCCGGCTCTCACGCCAGGCGGCGTAGGCCGTCGTCGCGCCGAACAACGACGCGACCAGCCAGCCTGCCACCACTGCGTCATCCGCGAGCCCCGGCAGGGTCAGGAACGCCTCCGGCAAGAGGTCGATCGGCGAGACGATGTAGAGCGCCGCCGCCACCATGACAAGCAAGCGACCCCGGCTGGTCCCGTCGTATCGGCCGAGCATGATGTCCAGTGCCATCCGAGGAATGGACGCAACTCTGTCAGCAAAGCTCAGGGGACTGTCGGACGCCGCGGCAGAGGCCGCGGCCGCGAAGAATGCCGTGCGACGACGGGTCTTTTGCATCTGGACTCCACGGGTCTATGACTTCATTCGACAACGTCCACATTCTCACATCGCGGCCGCAGGGAGACCCAGAGTGCGAACGCGACAAGCGCAGCTCAGTCGAGGTAGCCCTCCACCACGTTGGCTGGGCGCACGTGCGCCGCGTCGGGATCGTCGCCGAACTCCCGTAGGGCGCGTCGCTGGCGCAGCAGATCCCACGCCTGGTCGAGAGACTCCTCGATGCGGGTCAGCTCCGCGTGCTCCTGAGTCTCGCTGATCTGTCCTGCCGCGAGGCGGTCGCGCAACGACTTCTCGCTTTCAATCATCTCGCTGATCCGCTCAAGGATCTGCTGGTCATCCATGGTGGCCCTCTCCGCTGATGGCTGGTCTGATCAGAGCAGTCTGGCGCAGGATTGCGGTTCTGTCCCGATCGACCGGCCGCGCCGATACCCAACAGCGAGGCGCACCACGGTCAGAGCTGCGACGCTAGCCTTGACCCATGAGCCACGTCATGGTCCAGCCCGCCGATCGGTCTTGGACGCTCACCAAGGTCATCTCCGTCATCGTCGCGATCCTCACCGCGGGCTACATGCTCCCGTGGGCGATCGCCGCCGTGCGGGACGTGAGGCACTGGGGGGTTTTCTGGCTCAACCTGTTGCTGGGCTGGACGATCGTCGGTTGGATCATCGCCCTGGTGATGTCGCTGCGCCGGCAACGCCTGACCGTCGTCGGCTAGCCAGGATCGGACGAGGACCCAGCCAAGAGGCGACCTCTCGTTGGGCTGGTAGGTGCATTCGAGCCCGGTCCGGACCCTCGATCGCAGCTGCTCGGCCAGGGGTTCGTCCACCCTGGCGATCCGCTCGATTGCCACGGAGATGGCCTTCCGTACGGCGATGCGGGCGCATTCCTCGCTGGATCCCATGCTTCGTACACGACCACCCAGCCCCCTAGCCCGGGACAGCTCAGCCAGTAGCGCTGTTCGCTCCTCCCGCGCAGATGGTTTGCGTGGTCTCAGCCTGAGGCATGACTTCCGACGGAACACCGTGACTCTTGACGTCACCGCGGCCAATAAGGCCCCTCAAGGCCGAAGTTGAGGGTTTTCTCGGATGTCGCCGCCAGCGATCCGTCCTAGCGTCGCTCCCCAGCCAAGCCTGAGGAGAACCAAGTGCACGTGATCGTGGTTGGAGCGGGGCTCGCCGGTCTGGTGGCCGCCCGTGACCTGCACCGTGCCGGGGTGCAGGTCACGGTTCTCGAAGCAGCCGACCGCATCGGTGGCCGCGTGGAGTCCCTCACCGACACCGACGGCTTGGTCCTCGAGGCGCACATGGAGGAGTACTGGGCGCGCAGCCCCGCCGTCACCCTGCTCGAAGAGCTCGGGTTGACGCTCGAGCCGGACGCGGCCCACTCCTCGGTGGTGCTCGACGAGGTCATTCACCCCTATGCCGGCGCCGGTGACCGCGACGCCCACCTGAACGCGCTTTTCGACGCCGAAGAGCAGGATGCCCTCAGTCGGTGGACCGAGCAGGCATGGGCGGTGCTCGGTGCCCTCGAGCAGCAGCAGACGTACGGCTTGCCGTTGCCGACCCCGGTTTCAGACCTCATGCACGTCTCGTTGCCGACCCATCTCGCCGACGAGAGGATGCCCGCGCGGGTGGCGCAATGGCTGCGGATGCACATCGAGCCAGAGACCTCCGTCGATTGGCGGACCTTGCCCGCACTCGACGGGATCGAGGAGGCGCGAGTATTCCTCGACTCTGCCGAGGGTTTCGGGGAGACGAACTACCACGTGAGCGGCGGCAACTCCCGATTCATCGAGGCCCTGGCGGCGGACCTCCCCGATGGTGCGGTTCGGCTGTCCAATCGGGTCGCGTGCGCGCAGCACGACGCGCGAGGAGTCGAGGTGGTGAGCGTCGGCCACCGAGGTTCAGCGATCCGCCACCGAGCCGATGCACTGGTCGTCACGACGCCGATCTGGAAACTCCCGGACATCGGGTTCGAGCCCGCGCTGGACCGCCAGGCGCGGCACGCGATCACCCGCGCAGACGTGGCCCCGTACGTCAAGGTCCTGCTCCGCACCCGGCCGGAGGCGGCAGCCGGCTGGGCTCCGCTCGGCGACGGCCTGTTCACCGTCCTCACCGACGGTCCCGCCGGCTCGGTCTACCTGACCGACCCCAAAGACGGACGAGACCTTGCGCTCACCTGTCTCGTACACGGCGCCGCGGCGAGCCAGCTGCTACGCCAGGCAGGTGAGAGCGGCATAGGCCAGCGGACCTTGGAGCATCTCGAGTCGACGGTGTGGCGAACGCACGCCGGGGAGACCATTCGCCCCTTCGAGGAGCTCAGCCGGCAGGTCACCTCGGTGCGGTGCTACCCCTACCCGCAGGCGATCGCAGCGTGGACGTTGGGCCGGGGCCGCTCGCGCTTCGATGCCTTGGCCGAGTCCGTCCGCGCGCCGCATGGCCGCGTGCATCTCGCGGGTGACAGCACCGAGGGGAGCCACTCCGAGGCTGCCGTGCGCTCCGCTCGGCGGGTGGCCGCACGCCTTGTCGCGCATGGCCCGATGGGTGCGGGCGCTCTCGCGGCGCCGACACCGACGTTCGCGGGGACACGATGACCACCGACGCCTCCCAGCTCGAGCGGTCGAAGCTGCGGCGGGAGCTGGGCCGCTTCGACACGATCTTCTTCCTCATCTCAGCGATGGTCGTCGTCGACACCATCGGCGCGATCGCCATCGGCGGACCGCAGGCCTTCACGTGGCTGTTGGTGCTGTTCATCTTCTTCTTCGTGCCCTCGGCCCTGGCCAGCGCCGAGCTGGGCGCCGCACTTCCGGAGGAGGGCGGGCTCTACGTCTGGGTCCGTCGAGCCTTCGGCCGATTTGCTGGTGGGCTGACCTCCCTCCTCTACTGGGCCGGAACCCCCATGTGGCTGGGCGGCTCGGTGACCGTTGTGGCGATCGCTGTCGTCGGTCGCTTCTTCGGCGACCTCAGCACGCCTGGCGCGTACATCTTCGGCTCGGCGTTCGTCATCCTGGCCACGCTCGGCGCCGTGGTGCCTCTGCGGTGGGGAAAGTGGGTTCCCACGAGCGGGGCCATCACCCAGATCGCGCTCCTCGTGTTCTTCACCACGAGCGTCTGCGTCTACGGCGCACAGAACGGCGTGCACGGGCTGGCGGTTTCGGAGTTCAAGCCGTCGTACCTCGTCTTCATCGCGGTCGCCCCGGTGCTGCTCTACTCCTTCGTCGGGATCGAGCTGCCGACCTCCGCGGCAGAGGAGATGCGCAACCCGCGCAAGGACATCCCCATCGCCATCGGTCGTGCGGGCGTCGCCCAGCTGCTCATGTACGCCGTTCCCATCCTCGCGGTACTCCTTGTGCTTCCGAGCGAGGCGATCACCTCGCTGCACGGACTGATCGACGCGATGAAGACGGTTTTCACCGTCTACGGCGGGACCACCGCAACCCCCTCCGGCGAGCCGATCCTGACCGGGGCCGGTGCTGTGCTGGGTGCGGTGTGCGCGGCGGCGTTCGTGTGGGCGCTGCTGGCCAGCGGCTCCGCCTGGATCATCGGGGCCGGACGTGCCCAGGCCTCAGCCTGCCTCGACGGCGCCGGACCCGCAGTGCTCGGTCGGATCTCTGAGCGCAGCGGAGTGCCCGTGGTGATGGGGCTGGTGTCCGGGGCCGCTGCGCTGGTGACGATGGTGGCCGGCCTCGCGGTCACCTCGGGAGACGGGCAGCGCTACTTCTCGGCGGCCCTCACCGTTGCCGTCGCGCTCATCGTCTTGGCCTATCTGTTCGTCTTCCCGGCCTTCGTCGTGCTGAGACTGCGCGAACCTGGGCTCGAGCGGCCATTCCGCGTGCCCGGCGGGCGGCCGGTTGCCTGGACAATCTCGATCGTTGCCACCGGGTGGGCGGCGCTCGCGTCCGTGAGTTTGCTGTGGCCCGGATTCGGCACGTCGGCACCGGACTTGGCGCTCCCCCTCGGCTTTGAGGCAGATCGCCTCGGCTTCGAGGTCCTGGTGCTCACACCGATCCTCGTAATCGTGGCCGTCTATGCCGTCTACTACGTCCTCAGTTCCCGAACGCGAGTGTTGGTCGTGCCTGACCGCGCCGTCGAGTCGGCCGCGCTGGGACGTCGGTGATCGATGACAGACAACATCAGCCGTGCCAGCATCTTGCGCGGACCTCACGCCCGCCACGCATCCCTACGGAGAAGGTCATGAGTCGATCCCTTGCCCTCCGGATCTCGATCACCGCGGCGGTCGCGACGCTCGCGACCGTCGTCGTCAGCTCACCCGCCGGGTCGGCCACCGACACCTCCCCACCGGTGTGGGTCAAGACCCCTACCGCCTCGATACCGCTCGGTGCGGTGCTCGACACCTGGGACTGCGAGGGGGTCGAGTACGCCCTGGGGCCGGTGGACGTTCGCTACCGCGCGCGAGATCCACAGTCCGGCATCGACCACTACGAGGTGGCCCTGGACGGTGGGAATGGCCCCGAGGACGTGGGTCTGGTCAGGCGTGCCACCATGACGGCCCGCACGACCGATCCGGCTGACTGCCTCGGCGGACCTCGGCCGATCTTCTTTGCCGTGGCGGTCGACGGGGCCGGCCTTAGCACCCCCGAATACTCCTGGCGCTCGTCCCAGCTGTCGGTCTTCCAAGACTCTGCAGCCAGGCTGACGTACAAGGGAAGCTGGCGGGTGTCTTCATGTGCCTGCTGGTCGGGGGGCACGACCCACAAGTCGACGACGAAGGGCGCTGCCGTACGGGCGAAGCTCTTGGTACCGGCCTCCGACGGAACGCCAGACAAAGCTGCCGTCGCGCTGGTCATGGCCAAGGGGCCTGATCGCGGTCGAGCCGCTATCTGGCTCGATGGGCAAAAAGTCGCAACAGTGAAGACGCACTCGGCCACTCGGCTCAACCGGACCGTCGTGTGGCGCGCCGCGGTGACCCCCGGTCATCACGTTCTACGCGTTGTCAACCTCGGGTCCAGCGACCATCCACGCATCGACGTCGATGCATTGGTCCTGCTCCCCAAGGGCTCAAGAACCTTCGACTAGCGAAGCTGGTGCGCCTGAAGCCGGTTACAGGCCGGCATCGACCTTGAGAGACTGATCGCTCGGAGGGAGCAGCCATGCGCGCAAGACGGATCACGACCAACCTGTCGGTGGACGACATCGAGACCGCCAAGTCCTTCTACACCGACTACCTCGGGTTGGCTGTCGAGGAGTTCCACCTAGGTTGGGTCGCGCGATACACCGATCCCGAGACGGGCGCACATGTCCAGCTCGTCACCCACGACGCCACCGCAGCGCAGGACGCGGCAATCTCGGTGCACACCGACGACGTCGAGGGCGCCTATGTAGAGGCGCAACGATCCGGCTACGAGATCGTGCACCCGCTGACAACCGAGAAGTGGGGCGTTCGGCGCTTCTTCGTACGAGCGCCCGACGGCACCATCGTCAATGTCGTACGCCACCGGGACTGATCTGCGAGTCAGGCGTCGCCTGCAGGCTCCTCGGTCGGCCAGTCGGTGAAGTTCCAGCGACGTACCTCAGCAGAATCGTGGAAGTCGACATCCGGGTAGTTCTCCACCCGCTTCGCGTGCAGGCCCCCGAAGTCGGTGATGCACTGCCGAAGGTAGCGCCGTTGCAGGCTGCTAACCGACTTCAGCGTCTCGCTCCGGCGCTTGCCCGACCAGTCGTCGCGTTGCGCGAGCCAGTCCACCAGAGCGCGCAATACCTCCGGGAGCCGCGGCGCCAGCGACGTACCGGTGAAGCCATCAACCGCCAAGACGTTGTCGAGCAGTTGCGTCACCGTCTCCGGCGCGAGAACCGCGGGATCTCTCCCGCCGGAGTCCATGGTGAAGGCAAACACCCAACGCAGGCACTCCGTGACCTCATCGAGAGTTAGGGCGACACCCTCGAGGTGGGGCGCCGTGGCGACGGCCATCCGCTCGACTGCGACTAGGTCATTCTCCGGCGGCCACGGGACCGCGTCGACGTCGACGCCGGTGTAGACGGTCAGCCGATGCGCCGCCAGGATCCAGTCCCGCGCCCACCCGGTCTCATCGCCGGGAAGCTGCACCATCTCGAGCCCGCCGCGGTAGGCGTAGGGAAGCCGGTGGCACACGTAGTCCTCATCCAAAGGGGCCTCGCGGTAGCCGACGGACTCGAGCTCCGCGCGGGTATGCGCTACCCACGCCGGCAACTCCTCAATGCTGGCAAGCTCTTCGACCTCGATCGATTCGACACCACCGAGGACCTGCTGGATGCCGAGGCCGACGACATGTGGCCAGCGGTCGCCGGGAAAGGCGAACTCCAGCCACACGACGTCCATGTCGCGATGCTCGGTCGTCAATCGATGGGCACCGAGGACATGCACGACGCCGAGCACGTCGACCCACCAAGGCAGTTCCGGATCCGGATTAGTGGCACCGCCCAATAGACCAGCCGCCAACTCACGGACAGTCCCTCCACCGAGTCGCGCTATGACCTTGGCGACCAGTGCATCGCCGGGCGCGTGCCGGTCCACCGCAAGGATGAGGGTCTCTTCGAGCTCCTCCTCGCTCATCTCAGCAGCGACTCGCCCGAAGGCGAGCTCGACCTGCAGCGCGTTGTCCGTACGCGCGGCCCGATTCACCTCACGGATCAGCCGTTGCTGCGGCGACGCGGGCGGGTGATGCGGTTTTGCGCGACGGCTGGGCGACTTTCGACGACCGCGCGAAACCGGCATGTCGACCACCCAACCACGCGACGGCGCTGGCCCGGCACCCAGCCTTTGGCCCGGAACCGGCTCGGGCCGCCCACCCAGGAGGCGCCGAGATCTTCGGCGGCCACGTGAGGACTGTGTGACGATCTGCGGATGCGCCGGTATGGAGACATCCTCCGCAACGGCGCCATGGTCCGGGCCTTGCTCTCTTTCGGGGCGGCCTTCACGGCGGAGTGGGCCTTCACAGTCGCCCTCGGTCTGGTGGCCTTCGCTGACGGTGGCGCAGTGGCCGTCGGCCTGGTTGGGCTGCTCCGACTGATCCCGGCAGCCGTACTCGCTCCGGTGATCGCCACTTACGCCGACCGGATGCCGCGCGAACGAGTGCTGTTCGGCTCCAGCGCCGTTCGCGGCCTGGCGACTTTGGGTGCCGCTGGGGTGCTGTTTGCCGACGGTCCGATCTGGGTGGTCTACGCCCTCGCGATCTTGTCAACGATCGCGTTCACGCCGTTCCGAGCCAGCCACTCGGCGCTGATGCCGTCGCTGTGCCGTAGCCCGGACGAGTTGACGACCGTCAATGTCGTACGCGGCGCGCTGGACTCGCTCAGCCTCATCGCTGGGTCCCTGGCCGCTGCCGTGCTCGTCGCCGTCGCCGACCTGCCCGCCGTGTTCGTCTTCGCGGGCGCGTGCGCGCTGGTGTCGGCGGTGTTGGTCGTACGGCTGCCGTACGACCGCATCCCGGTCACCGCGAAGGGCACGGCGAGGCTGCTCACCGAGGTCCGCGAGGGCCTCGCCGCCGTGGCATCGCAACCTGGAGTCGGTGTCGTGGTTGGCCTCGTCGTCCTGCAGGCCGCAATCCGCGGCGCATTCACCGTATTCGTCGTCGTCGTCGCCATCGACCTACTCGGTGGATCACAGTCCGACGTCGGTGTGCTGACCGGAGCCGTGGGTATCGGCGCGCTGATCGGCAGCCTGCTGTGCACGCTCCTGGTCGGCAGCCACGCGATGACCCGCTGGCTCGGGATCGCCATCGTCTTATGGGGTGCGCCGCTGACGATCATGGGAGCTCTCCCCTACGGCCTCGTCGCGCTGCTGGCCGCTGGCCTGATCGGTGTCGGGAACGCGATGGTCGACGTCACTGCGTTCACCCTCCTCGCGCGGATGAGCCCGAACGAGGTGCTGGCTCGGGTGTTCGGTGTCCTCGAGAGCCTTGGCGCCCTGGCCGTCGGGGCCGGAGCGTTGATGGCGCCGCTGGCCATCGAGCTGGTGGGGGTCCGGGGTGCTCTGATAGCGGTTGGCGGAGTCACCCCTGTCGTTTGCCTGCTGTGGTGGCGACGGCTCACCTTCATCGACCAGTCCGTGGCGGTGCGCAGCGAAGCCATCGTGCTGCTGCGCCAGGTGCCGATGCTGCGGCCACTACCCGTACCGGTGATCGAGATGTTGGCTCGCGGCCTCACCCGGGTCGAGCTCACGACCGGCGACGTGGTCTTCCGGGCCGGCGACAGGGGCGAGGCGTTCTACATCCTCTCCGAAGGGGCTGTCGATGTTGTGGACGAGGATCGGGTGGTGCGCACCATGAGAGCGGGGGCCGGGTTCGGCGAGATCGCGCTGCTCGGCAACGGCCTGCGGACCATGACGGTTCGGGCGGCCGCACCCACCGAGCTGTACGCGATCCGTTCAACGGATTTCCTCCCCGCGGTGTCCGGAATCAGCGGCGCGCGTGCGGCCGCGGAGGCCACTCGGTGGGCCTATCTGGACGACGCTCCAGGTGTCGCCGGGACGACCGAGAGTCGGACGAGGCCAGAGGCGGACAACCCTTAGTCCTCAGGCGTGGTCAACTTACTTACACTCGCGGGACCAGCTAGAAGGAGGGGACGTGCTCGTCGACCCACCTGTCAGCGCGGTCGACCGACCCCCCGAGATCGTCCCCGACTCGCCCTCGGAGCGCCTCAAGCCGTACCTTCCGCGGCTGGCCGTCGATTGGCTGCGCAGCACGCCGGAGGCGAGCTTCCGAGAGGTCGAGGGCAGTCTCGCGTTCGTCGACATCTCGGGCTTCACCAAGCTGACCGAGCGGCTGGCCCGCAAGGGCAAGGTCGGCGCCGAGGAGATGTCCGACACCCTCAACGCCACGTTCGCCGGGTTGCTGGACGTCGCCTACCAGGACGGCGCGGGCCTCGTGAAGTGGGGCGGTGACGCCGTCCTGCTGTTGTTCACCGGTCCCGATCACGCGAAACGCGCCTGTCGGGCGGCTTTCCGGATGCGGGCCACCATGCGGGAGATCGGCCAGCTGCAGACCAGCGCCGGCCGGGTCACCTTGCGCATGTCCATGGGCATTCACAGCGGGGTCTTCCACTTCTTCCTGGCCGGTGACCCGACCTACCACCGAGAGCTGATCGTCTCCGGTCCGGCCGCCTCCACCACCGCGGTCATGGAGGCCACCGCGGATGCCGGCGAGATCGGGATCAGCCCGCAGACCGCCGCCCTGCTCGACCCGCACTGCGTCGGCAAGGTCAAAGGCCCGGCCCACCTCTTGCGCGCCGAGCCGGACATCGCCGCCGTAGGAGTGCCACCGGTCAAGGACGTGCACGGCCTCGATCTGTCGAACCTGCTTCCAGTGGCGATCCGCGAGCACCTGCTCGCCCAGCCGGGTGAGGCCGAGCACCGCACCATCGCGGTCGGGTTCGTGCAGTTCTCCGGCACCGACGCCCTCCTGGAGCGCGAAGGCCCGCAGGCCCTGGCCGACGCGCTGCACGAGGCGATGGCCAACATCCAGCAGGCCACCGCCTCGCACGACGTGACGTTCTTCGAGACAGACATCAACCGGGACGGCGGAAAGGTCATGCTCACCGCCGGCGCCCCGGTGAGCCACGGGCATGAGGAAGACCGAATGCTGCGCGCGGGGCGGCTCATCGTCGAACGGGCCGGAAGGCTCCCGCTGCGGATGGGTGTCAACCGCGGGCCGGTGTTCTCCGGCGACTTCGGCCCCTTCTTCCGACGCACCTACTCGGTCAAGGGAGACGCGATCAACCTGGCCGCCCGGGTGATGGGCAAGGCTGCGCCTGGGCAGCTGCTGGCCACCAAGGAGGTGGTCGATCGGTTGACCAGCCGGTTCGAGACGACCTCGCTAGCCCCGTTCATGGTCAAGGGCAAGGCTTTGCCTGTCGAGGCCGCGGCAATCGGGCCTCTGGCGACCGAGCCCGCCCCCGCGCCTGCCGACGCCACGGACACCACCGCGCCGCTGGTCGGCCGTGAGGCGGAGATGGCGGTGCTCACCCAGGCCCTCGCCGACGCCTGCAGTCGGCACGGACGGTTGGTGGAGCTGGTCGGCGAACCGGGCATCGGCAAGTCCCGGCTGGTCGCCGAGCTGCGCTCCCTGGCCGGCGACGTCGCGGTGCTGTTCGCCGCGAGCGAGGAGTACGAGTCGTCAACGCCGTACTTCCCTTTCCGGGCGCTGTTGCGCGACGTGCTGGGGCTCCCGTCGGCGGCCTCGTCCCAACTGGCGTACGAGCGTCTCCAGTCGCGCGTGGCGGCCAACGCGCCGGATCTCCTGCCCTGGTTGCCGCTGGTCGGGGTCCCCTTGGACCTGCAGTTCCCCTCGACCCCGGAGACGGAGCGACTCGACCCACGGTTTCGCAAGGCCCGAGTCGAAGAGGTCACCACCCGACTGCTGGATCTTCTGCTCCCCGTGCCGACGTTGATCGTTCTCGACGACGTCCACCTGATGGACGACGCAAGCGCCGACCTGGTGCGCCAGCTGGTCTCGGAGGTCGACCGCCGACCGTGGCTGGTGCTCACGACCCGGCGCGACGGTCAGGCCGGTGGCTATGCCGCGGAGCCCGGGCAGGCCACTGAGGTACGCCCCGGCCCGCTGGACAACGCGGCCGCGCTGGCGCTGGTCACCGCCGAGACCGAGGAAGCGCCCCTGCCTCCGCACGAAATGGAGATCCTGGCCCGCCGGGCCGGGGGCAACCCGCTGTTCCTTCGCGGCCTGGTGCTGGCCGCTCGACAGACCGGCTCTATCGAGGGGCTGCCGGACTCGGTCGAGGACCTCATCACCGCCCAGATCGACCGACTGCGACCGAACGCGCGCACGGTGCTGCGCTACGCCTCCGTGCTGGGCGTGACGTTCAAGACCGAGCTGCTCGACGCGATGCTCGCAGACGAGGAGGTGACGGCCGACGCGCAGACTCTTGCCCGGCTGCGCGTGTTCTTGCTTCCTGAGGGGTCCGGTCGCTACCAGTTCCGGCACGCGCTGATCCGGGACGCTGCCTACGAAGGTCTGCCGTACCGCCGCCGGCAGCGGCTGCACGGCCGGGTCGGCGAGACCGTCGAGGCGGCTGCGGCGTCACCTGAGGATCAGTCCGAGCTGCTGTCCCTGCACTTCTTCCACGCAGACCGGATGGCCAAGGCGTGGCACTACTCCCGAGTCGCCGGTGAGCGCGCGACCGCGAAGTTCGCCTACGTCGAGGCCACCGAGCTGCTCGCTCGGGCCGTCGCCGCCGCCCGGCGAGTGCCGTCGCTGCCACCGACCGAGCTAGCCACCGTCGAGGAGGCGCTCGGCGACGCTCGGTTTCGCGTCGGGGTGCTTCCAGAGGCGCGGGCGGCGTTTCGCGCAGCCCGCGCCCTGGTGCGGGAGGACCGGTTGCGGACGGCTGACCTGATGCGCAAAGAGGCCGAGGTCGCCCAGCGGCTCAACCAGCTCCCCCAGGCGCTGCGCACGCTAACCCGGGCGATGCGGCTGCTCGACGGCCCCACGGTCGTCGCTTCCGACGTGATCGCCGAACGCAGCCGGCTGCAAGGGTTCTACGCCGTCGTCCGACAGAACCAGGGCCACTATCGAGACTCGATCGCCTGGGGCCGCCGGGCCGAGGCCGACGCGGTCGCCGCCCGTGACCAGCGCGCCCTGGCCGAGGCCTACGACGTGCTGTACGGATCCGCCGCCATGCTCGGCGTAGAGATGGACCGGCCCTACGGCGAGCTCGCACTGCAGCACTACGAGGAGCTCGGCGACCGGGCAGCGCAGTCGCAGGTCCTCAACAATCTTGCGGTCATCGCGGGGCTAGACGGTCGCGGACCGGAGGCGCTCGAGCTGTTCAGCCGCGCCGAGACGGCGGCCACTGAGGCTGGGGACACCGTGGGCGCCGCCGCGACCCGGGTCAACGTCGGCGACATGCTCCTGCGGCAGGGCCGGCTGGCCGAAGCCGAGCCGATCCTCCGGGCGCTGCTCCCTGTGCTACGGGGGTTGGCGCTCGACGACTTCCACGCCGCCGCGACCCGGACGCTCGGGCTGGTGCTCATCCAGTCCGGTCGCGTCGAGGAAGGCCGAACGATGCTGGACACCGCCCGGGCGGCGTTGTCAGCGACGGGGCAAGCCGGCGAGGTGGTCGAGACCGACGCCGCGATCGCCCAGGCCCTGCTTGAGACGGGGAGCCCGGAGGGCGCCGCCGCGCTGGCCCTTGACGCGGCGAAGCGGGCGGACTCGCTGGGCGCCGGCTACCTCTTGCCAACTCTGCACCGGGTCCGGGGGGCCGCGCTGGCCGACTCCGACCGGCCGGAGGAAGCCCTCGAGGCGCTGGCCGAGGCGCTGGGAGCCTGCGAGAGCCAGGGCGGGGAGCTCGAGCGCGGGTTCGTCCTCGCCGAACAGGCTCGGGTGGAGGCGTCGCTCGGGGACTCCGCGGCCGCGGACCGGCTGGCCGCCGAGAGCGCCCAGGCACTGGACGCTCTCGGCTTCGTCGGCAGCCCCCGCTACCCGCGGAACTGACCTCTGCCGGTGCTGAACCTGCCTACGGCCGCAGCTTCAGGTCCTCCACGAACAGCACAGGAATCGTCAGGTCGCCACCGAAGCTGTTGTTCGCCCGCGTGATCGCGTTGACATCCACGCAGAAGCCAGTGGTCTGTGCCGTAGAGCTGAGCATCTTCCCGGTCACGTGCAGCAGGGCGGACCGGTTCGACTGGTAGTTGGATGTCGGGAGATCAACGCATCGCGGAGCCTGCTGGAAGGGCCCATACGTGCCGCTCGCGCCACGGATCGACACGTAGACGGGGAACGCCGCGAAGTCCTCCTCCACTTCGCGCTCCCCGAACAGCGAGCCGTTCCCCTTGCAGGAGTTGCCCGTGCAGTCGTAGTTGTAGGTGTACTTCTTGTTCGAGCCCTCACTGTCCGGGTGCTCACAACCTGATTGGCTGGTCGGGCACAGCCAGTTGATGGCGGCGGGATCCAGGTAGTTGTAGAGCGGGACGTTCCCGTTCTTGAAGTCACCCGTGAGCTCCACCTGCGTGCCGTTCGAGCACGGAGCGCCCGCTTGATCCGAGCATGCGTTGACGACGATGCTCACCGGACCGTTCGCGCCGTTCCCCAGATCTGCACTGGCCCCTGGAACGGTCAGCGCCGACGTCGGGATGCCCGTCCCGGGGGTCCCCGTGACCGTGGCAGCGGCGCCGAGCACGTCGATCGCGAAAGAGTCACCGGCGCCCGCACTCCACGCGACGCCGATGCCCACGCCATTCTCGACGGCCGAGTACGTCGTTCCGGAGATCACCGCACTCGTGTCGCCTGCGTCCACCGTCGTACTGACGGTGCCGCCAACTGTCCCGCCCGCGTTCGGACTTCCGGCCGACTGCTTGCTCAGCGTCAAGGTGCTGTCGACACCCGCCGGCGCCGCAGCAGCACCACAACGGAACTGTCCGGTGGTCGTGAACCCGGCGCCCTGCACGACCTGGTGATCCAAGGCAGGTGAGTTTTCGTCGGTGACCGACGTGACCACGAACCGGTCCGCCACGCGGGTCATCTGCACAGTTGGGTCAGGACTGCTCGCGACCCACGGGTCGATCAAGATCCCGTCAGCCTTCTGCACCCACGTCGCCGTGCTGGCGGCGCAGGCGGTGTTGTTGGTGGCAGTGAAGCCCACGGTCATGGACTCGCCCATGCGTAAGGCGTAGCGCACGGGATTGCTTGTCTTGGCCACCACTCGTCCACCGCTGACCGACTCCGACCAGCCGCCGCGCGGTGCGGTCACACTCCCTGCACTGACGCTGAAGCCGGCCGGAATGGCCAGCTCGAAGTTGTCGAGACCGGACAACCTCGTCGACGTGTTCTTCACGATGACTTTGTAGTCGGTCGGCTGTAGGGACACCGCTGTCGCCGGGGCGATCGTCGCGGTATACGTGCGGGGCTTCAGCGTGAAGCCGGCATTCGCGGGTGCAGCCGAGACCGTCAAGAGGCCGGCGGCGAGCGCGACCGATCCGAGTGAGGCAAGGACGCGGGACCGTGTGCGGTGACTCATGGCGCCTCGAAACTGGGGTAGGCGGGCAAACCAGGTGCCCAGCCGTTTGCTGATAGGAATCGCAGCATCGTTGGTCCTGAACAGCCAGTCAACCTAGCCGCGCCAGCAGTTTCGAGGTCGGCCCGAAAGCTTAGCCCGTCCGGCCGCGCGAGACAGCAGAACGCCATCCCCCGGTCACTCGCTGTAGGCCTTGAGTAGTTTGTCCAAGAATGCGAGCCGCAGCCGCCATCGATGGCGGCGTTGGAGCGCAGCGGAGGGATGCGGATGGCTGGGGGGGCGGCGCCGACCGTACGGCCGGTGCAGTTGAGCAAGGGGCGGGTGACCGAGCGAACGGTGCTGGTCGTCGCCTCTTTTGGGGCGTTCCTGGCCTTCCTGGACGCGACGATCGTCAACGTCGCCTTCCCGAGCATCCAACGCTCGTTCCCGACCGAGTCGATCTCCTCACTTTCGTGGATCCTCAACGCCTACAACATCGTCTTTGCGGCCTTCCTCGTGGTGTCAGGTCGGCTGGCCGATCTCGCCGGACGTCGACGGGCCTTCAGCGCCGGCGTCCTGCTCTTCACGATCGCATCGGCGGTATGCGCGATAGCTCCCTCGGTGAGCTTCCTCGTGGGAGCTCGCATCTTCCAGGCCCTGGGGGCGGCGATCCTCGTCCCGGCGTCCCTGGCGCTGATCGTGGAAGCCTTCCCTGCAGCCAAGCGCTCACACGCCATCGGCCTGTGGGGGGCGTCCGCGGCCTTGGCGGCCGGGCTCGGCCCGCCCATCGGCGGTGCACTGGTGGAGGCCGGTGGATGGCGGTGGGCCTTCATCATCAATATCCCCTTCGGGCTTGCTGCGCTCTGGGCTGGACGTCGGCTGCTGGTCGAGAGCCGAGCACCCGGCCGACGGCGGCTGCCGGACCTCAAGGGGGCGGCGCTCTCCGCCGGCATGCTCGGGCTGCTCACCCTGGGCATCGTCCAGGGCAACGCTTGGGGTTGGACCAGCTGGCAAGTGTTGAGCTGCTTCGTCGGCTCGTTGGTGCTGTTCGGACTGTTCGTGCACAGCTCACGCACCCATCGCTCGCCGCTGCTCGACCCGACGTTGCTGCGGATCCGACCCTTCGCAGTCGGCAACACGGCCACGATCGTGGCCGGGATGGGCTTCTACGCCTACCTGCTGACCAACATCCTGTGGCTGCAGTACGTATGGGGCTACTCGGTGCTGCGTGCCGGCCTCGCGCTCGTGCCCGCTGCCGTGGTCGCCGCGGTCCTTGCGGCTGTGCTCGGACCGATCGCGGAGCGGCGCGGATATCGGCTGGTCATCATCCCCGGCGCGATCATCTGGTCGCTCTCCTACCTCTGGTATGCCACCCAGGTCGGGCTGCAGCCAGATTTCCTCGGCGAGTGGCTGCCCGGGCAGGTGCTCAGCGGGATAGGGGTCGGAGCAACGCTTCCCTTGCTCGGCAGCGCCGCGCTGGCGGCCGTACCGGGTGGGCGGTTCGCGACGGCGTCGGCGCTGAACTCCAGCGCTCGGCAGATCGGCGCCGTCCTGGGCATCGCGATCCTCGTCGTCATCGTCGGAACGCCCGTCCCAACCACGGCCGCCGCCAGCTTCCGGCATGGCTGGGTGTTCTCAGCGGCGTGCTTCGTGGTGGTCGCGGCGATCGCCGCGTTCATCGGAAGGATCAACACCGGTCAGTCCGAGAGTGTGGACGACGGCGGCGCTCCGGTGATGCTGAGCGGTTCCGACCCATCGCCAGGCGGGCAGGCCCACGCCAGCAAGCCTTCGGCGGTCAGTGCAGCGCCGCTGTTCGCTCTGCTGAACGAGGCGGCCCGGCTCCGGTTGGAGCAGGTGGCAGTGCCCGTCGATCTCGCCGCCGGCGAGTGGCTGTTCCACCAGGGAGACCCAGCCGAGGACCTTTACCTGGTCCGCAGCGGGCGACTCGAGGTGCTCGTCAACGGCGAGCCGATCCGCCAGCTAGGCGCCGGAACCGTGGTCGGCGAGCTCTCCCTGCTCATCGCCGACACGCGTACCGCGGCGGTGCGAGCGCTTAGGGACAGCCACCTTCTGCGGGTCTCGCACGCGGCCTTCGAGCAGGCGATCAGCAACGACGCCCAGGCCATGGGCGCCGTCGCCGCCGTCCTGGCTCGCAGGTTGGCCAACCCTCGACCGGCCAGCGAGGAGAAGTCCCCGCAGCCGACGCTGGTCGCGGTGGTAGCCGTCAGCGCTGGCGCGCCGGCCGCCACCATCGCCGACGCGCTGATCACCCACCTGCGAGGGCAGCTGTCGGTCGCCGCTCCGGGCGAGGTCGACCCCGACGGGCTGGAGCGAGCCGAGGCGGCGAACGACCGGGTCGTCCTAGTCGCAGCCACCCCCGACGATGCATGGTGGCAGTTCTGCGTCCGGCAAGCCGACCACCTCGTGCTCGTGGCGCGCAGCTCGGCCGAGCCGCTGGCAGCGCCGCCGTTGGGGCGGACCGGCGCCGACCTCGTGCTCGTGGGGCCGCGGGTGACGAGTGAGCGCGTCGTCTCGTGGTCGGAAGCTCTCGACCCGTGGCAGCTCACCTTCGCTGACCAGTCCGATGTGCTGACGGCCGTACGACCGCTGGCCGCCCGGATTGCCGGCCGCTCAGTCGGTGTGGTGATGGCCGGCGGCGGCGCTCGGTCCTTCGCGCACATCGGCGTCCTGCAGGAGCTCGCCGCCGCCGGAGTCTCGGTCGGCCGCACGGCGGGCACCAGCGCCGGCTCGATCATCGCGGCGCTGCATGCCTTAGGGCATGACGCGGAGACGATCCACGCGATCTGCTATGAGGAGTTCGTCCGCCGCCGCCCGTTCAGCGACTACACCGTGCCGACGGTTTCGGTGGCCAAGGGACGGCGGGTTCAACAAGCGGTCCAGCGGCACTTCGGCGACGTCCGGATCGAAGAGCTGCCCTTGCAGCTGCGGTGCGCGAGCACCGATCTGCGGTCCCGGACGGCGTACGCGCATCGCAACGGGCCGGTGGCCGATGCGCTGCTCGCCTCGATCGCGCTGCCGGTCCTCTTCCCGCCGCGTCGCTACCAGGACCGGCTGCTCGTCGACGGCGGGATCCTCGACAACCTCCCGGTCGGGCTGCTCACCGAACGCGACGAAGGCCCGCTGGTCGCTGTGAACATCTCCATGGGCGGCCCGGAACGGCCGCCGCCGGGACCTGGCGCCGCAACGGCTGCGCCCGCGCGTCCGCTGCGGGTGCCGTCGCTCGGGGAGACCCTGCTGCGGACGATGTTCATCGGTAGCGGCGGCGCGGTCGAGGCCGCCCGCGACGCGGGTGCCGTGGTCGTCACGCCGGCCACGCTGGGGGTCGGCCTCCTTGAGTTCCACCAGCTCGACCGGATGGTGGAAGCAGGTCGTGAAGCTGGCCGCGCCGTCCTCGACCAGTCGGGAGACTTGCTCGGCGCACACTGATCGGGCACGCGATCGGACCGGCCGGTCGGATCAACTCGTCGGTGAATGCTCGGACCAAGCAGCGAGCCGGTCCGCGAGGAGCCGTCGCTCGGCAGGGTTGTCGGTCAACGCCATCGCTCGGTCCAGCGCCTCCCGCGCCTCGGCGTCGCGGTCCAGCCGCTGCAACAGGTCGGCACGAGCGGTATGCCAGAGGTAGTAGGACTCGAGGTCGAGCGCCTCGACCAGGGGGAGAGCCGCTCCTGGCCCATCCAGTTCAGCCACGGCGATCGCGCGGTTGAGCTGCACGACCGGCGACGGCGATATGGACGCCAGCCGGTCGTAGAGCGAGACGATCTGCCCCCAGTCGGTGTTCTCCGCACTCGCTGCGTCGCTGTGCACGGCCGCGATCGCTGCCTGCAGCTGGTAAGGCCCCGGTGCGTTGCGCCGCAAACAGATGCGCACCAGTGCCTGCCCCTCAGCGATGAGGGCTGAGTCCCACAGGGCGCGGTCCTGATCCGCGAGACGTACCCACGCCTCGGCATCCGTGCGCCGCGCCGCCGATCGCGACTCGGTGAGCAGCAGCAAGGCCAGCAACCCCAGGGCTTCCGGCTCGTCCGGCAGCAAGTCGACGAGCAGCCGCGCCAGCCGTACGGCCTCCGCCCGCAGCTCGTCACGATCGACGGCGTCGCCACCTGTGGCGAGGTAGCCCTCGTTGTAGACGAGGTAGACGACGGCGAGCACGGCGGGGATCCGGTCGGGCAGCTCGTGGTCCTGCGGCACCCGGTAGGGAATGTGGGCGTCCCGGATCTTGGCCTTCGCGCGGACCAGTCGCTGGGCCATCGTCGTCTCGCTGACGAGGAACGCACGAGCGATCTGCGCGGTCTGCAACCCGCCGAGCAGCCGAAGGGTGAGCGCGACCTGGGCACTCACACGCAGCGAGGGGTGGCAGCAGGTGAACAGCAGCCGCAGCTGATCGTCGCGCACGGGTCCCTCCTCCCCCCTCCCTTCAGACTGGCCGGACCC
The DNA here is from genome assembly GCA_963819985.1 of uncultured Actinomycetota bacterium. Taxonomy (GTDB): domain Bacteria; phylum Actinomycetota; class Actinomycetes; order DATJPE01; family DATJPE01; genus JANPBY01. The sequence goes on from CAWFYH010000006.1 coordinate 191,037, forward strand.
CGCATGCAGCAGCAGCGCCTGCTTGTGCCGGTCACCACGGGTGGACTCCCGGCGCAACCTGTCGATGCCGCGGTTGCGAGCCGTCGTGATGATCCAGCCAGCCGGGCTTGGCGGAACACCGTCGGACGGCCAACGCTCGAGAGCCACCAGGAACGCCTCTTGAACCGCTTCTTCAGCCACGTCGATGTCACCGAAGTAGCGGACCAGGGTGGCCACCGCGCGTCCGGACTCTGCGCGGAAAGTCGCCTCGACGGCGTCCTGGTCTCTCATGGCACCCAGATCTTGCCGTGCGGATCGGTGTCGCGCGGCGCGGCCCTACGGCGATCTATTGGAACGGACGGACTTCGACCGGGCTACCGCAAGCCATCGAACCGTCCTTCGCCCAGGCCAGCGCCGCGTCTAGGTCGGCCGCCTCGATGATCCAGAAGCCTCCGAGGACCTCCTTGGCCTCGATGAACGGACCGTCGGTGGTCAAGGTCTCGCCATCGACGTTTCGAACGACGGTGGCTGTGCTGGTCAGGTGCAGGCCGCCGGCGAACACCCAGGCGCCCTCGGCCCGAAGCCGCTCGTTGAACGTGCCCGTGTCGGCGTACATCTTTTCCACAAGCTCGGGCTGGGACTCCTGCATCTTGGTGATCTCGGCCTCGTCGCTGTAGACGGAGAGCAAGTACTGGGGCATGTCAGGTCCTCTCATCGGGGCCGTCGGGTCCGGCCGTCAACCCCTACACGAACAGCCTGGCTCGATTTCGACAGACCCCCCATCCCGCCGAAATCAGACCCCTCACCCGATGCAGCTCAGCTGACCTTGATGAAAGCTAGACCCTTCGCAAACCCCTTCTTCTTGGCCTTGAGCTTGTATTTGCCCGAAGCCAGACCCTTGCCGACCTTGAACTTCACCGTGCCCGACGCGTGAGTCGTCTTCTTGTGGCCGTGGAACTTGACGATGGCTCCTCCCACGGGCTGGCCCGCATCGGTGACCTTGGCGACGATCTTTCCGGAGCTGAGCTTCTTCGGAGAGACGACCAGCTGCAGCCCCGGCAGTACCTTGCGGTACCAGATCTGCGTCGCCCGCGTCCCCATCTGGGAGTTGATCAGCAGATGAAGCGGCCCACCGGAGCCGCTCCCGCCGGTCGCCCATACCGGGTTGTAGAGGTCGCCCTTCTTCTTCGGCGGCTTGTAGGTGCGGACCACTCCGACGCGCGTCACCTTCTTGTTGGTGCGGACGACCTTGACCTTGGACCCACCGTCGCTGTCCCACACCAACCACAACCGGCCACCAGGGCCGGTCAGCAGACTGATGTGGTCCGCGTCCTTGGTCTTGACGTTGAACCCGTCCTTGGTGCCCAGGTGCCACAACCGAATCTTGTTGGCGACCGGATATCCGACCTTGTACGCCGCCCAGACGCCACCGCCCTTGCGTGAGGCCACGGCGACCCCTTGTTGCGGGTTCAGCGAGTCGCCCTTGGTCGACGACTTCGGTCCCTGCTTCAGGCTTCCGATCGGCTTGGGCCAGACGCGCTGGGCGAGGACGCCGTCCTGGCTCTTCGAGCAGCCCAGGCAGTACCACGCCGCCCAGACGTCTCCCGTGTCGAGGTCGCGGCCCAGCCCGGTGTGCATGGCATAGCCCGAGGTGCTGGACGTCGTCCAGTCAGCAGCTGAGGCCGGCACCGAGGAGTCCACACCGCGATGCAGGGTCACGACCGAGCTGCTGCTGGCGACGACGCCGACAAGCGGGGTTCCGTCGTCATCCACGGCGGCGGTGCCATAGGACCCATACGCATACCCAGTGTGGGTGAGAGACCCGCTGCCCAACGTCCACGAGGATCCGTTGCTGCTGGTGGCGTACGCCATCGGGCCGTCGAACTTTTCACCCGCGCTGGTCGAACGGATGCCGCCAAAGACGACCATGCGCTGGGAGCCGTAATCGATGATCTTGGGGTCGTCGATGAGGGTCGACCACCCAGTGACGACGGGAACGATGCCCGTGCCTGGCTTGCCGTTCTCGAGAACGACCCTGGCGCGGATCGAGTCGCTGCTGGGCCCGTCCTCCTGATACCAGACCGCCTCGGTGCCGCCGGTGTCGAGGGCCAGCGCGTGCGGCTCGCTGAGGATGCTGATCTTCCCGGCCGACAGCCGCGTCCAGCCCTTGACCTTCACGACCGCGGCGCGCTGCGCGGTCGACACAGCAGCCACCCGAGCGATGGTCGGGTGATCGAGCCGGGGCGACGCAAGGGCTACGCCGGGGACGAGTCCCAGGGCGACGACGGCAGCCGTGACGGCCGCCGTGGGGATCGGGTGAGTAACTCGCACGGTGGCCTCCGCCCCGACACCGCACCCCGTTCGACATCGAAGTCAACGTTGTCGCCAGTACGGCGCGCCGCGCGGTCTGGCGCTGACAGCGTCACTATGGACCCAATCGGCCACGAGCGGAAGGCCCCATCGGACGGCAACCGAGCACTCCCCGGCCGCAGTCATCGATCATCCGTCCGGCGCGGTCAGCGTCAGCCGCACGCCGAGCAGCCGTACGGGCCGCCCTTGCTCGACTCGGTCGAGCAAGACGACCACTTCTTGCTGTAGCACTGCGGGATCCCGGGTTGGGGTCGCCAGTTTGTGGACCCGGGTGACGGTGAAGAACGGCACGAAGCGCACCTTGATCGCCACGTGGGTCACAGCACGGTCATGCGCGACGTCGCCGAGGACCTCGATGACCAACCGGCGCAGCGTTGCCTCGATGTCGACGCGCTCCACGAGGTCGTCCGTGACCGTGACCTCACGGCTGTGGCCCTTGGGGACGTACGGCTGCGTGCTGATCGTCCGGTCACCTTCGCCGCGGCCCAAGGACTGAAGCCACGGTCCGGTGGTCGGGCCGAAAGCTGCCTTGAGCTGCTCGAGGTCAGCCTCGGCCAGTTCGCGCACGGTGCCGATCCCGATGGCTCCCAGTCGCTCGGCGGTCCGGTGGCCGACACCCCAAAGCGCCTCCGGCGGCCGAGTCGCCATCACCTGCCACCATGTGCGAGCTGTCAGCGTGAAGACGCCTGGGGCATCACCGGGCAGGGCACCCTTGGGAGCCTTGGCGAACCCGGTCGCCAGCTTGGCGCGCAGCTTGTTGTCGCCGATGCCGACGCAGCAGGTGAACCCCGTCGCTTCAGCAACCACGTCACGCAGGTCGTGTGCGAGCGCGATCGGATCCTCGACATCGGTGCCGAGGAAGCCCTCGTCCCACCCCCACACCTCGACCAGCGGAGAATGCCGGCGCACGACCTCCCAAACCTCGGCCGACGCCGCGTCGTACGCCGACCGGTCTGACGCCAGAAACACCGCCTCCGGGCAACGTCGTAGCGCCGTCGTGAGTGGCATGCCGGACCGAACGCCGAAGGCGCGCGCCTCGTACGACGCCGTCGCGACCACCTGACGTCGACGCGTCGGGTCGCCATCACCACCGACCACGACCGGTTGCCCCCGCAGCTCCGGACGCCGGCGGATCTCAACGGCCGCGATGAACTGGTCGAGGTCGAGGTGCAGGATCCACCGCGACGACGTCATGCTTCATCCTCCCCCGATCCGACGATGATCTTCACTAGTCTTTCTGGTGGCAGGACCTGACAAAGGAGGAGGGGTTCGAATGAGCGATCAACAGCAATACAGTCCGGCAGCCGTCGGCTTCACGGCTTTTGCCGGCGTCGTGATGATCATCGTTGGCGTATTCCAGGCCATCGCCGGACTCGGTGCAATTCTCGAGGACAAGGTCTATGTCGTTGGCCAGAAGTACGTCTTCACCTTCGACGTCACGACCTGGGGCTGGATCCACCTGTTGATCGGGTTGCTCCTCGTGGCTGCAGGTATTGGCGTGTTCTACGGCTCCGTGGCCGCCCGGACGATCGGGGTACTGATTGCGGGGCTCAGCGCGATCGTCAACTTCGCGTTCCTGTTCGGCTGGAACCAGCCGTTCTGGTCCATGCTCATCATCGTGCTGGACATCACGATCATCTGGGCGCTCACCATGCATGGTCGAGACATCACCCAGTAGTCAACGAGCACGGGACCGGCGGCGATCACTCGATCGCCGCCGGTTTGTTGCGTTCACCGAACGTCTTGCCCAGGCGAGCAGGGCGAACATCCCAGGACGGAGACACTCAGCGCACGGTCGCTGGCGCGAGACTGCTGCTCACGTCCCCCTCCGCCTTGGCCACCGCTGCTCTCGCAGCGAGCGCGAAGGCCCAGACGAACGGGATCAGGGCAGCACCCAGGGCGATCAGGGAGCTGAGAACCAGCACGGAGGGGACCCACGCCGTCAGCAGGAGGCCGGTGGTGAGTGGGCGGAAGCGTCGGCGTAGCAGGACGATGCCGAGCCAGGTGAATGCCACAAAGCTGAGGAGCACCGCAGGGAAGCTCAGCACACCCGCCGCGCCGTCCACCAGCCGAGGATCAAACAACGAGCCGAAGTAGGAGCCGATGGCGCCCAGCGTCATCATCCACATCGCGACGAACGAGGTGCGCCACGCGACGCGCTCGCTTCGCGTCACATCCCCGCGGGACCCGCGGACGACGTACGCAGACGCGAGGGCCAGGGCCACGATCGGCACCCATAGCTTGCCGTAGGTGAGATAGACGGTGTCCGGGCTCGACCAGGACAGCAGCGAGTGGAACCGATCCGCGGCGGGGACAGCCCACGCCCGGACGACGCCGCTCTCAAGATCCTTGGAGCCATCGGCCGTGGCGAAGCGCGCCAACGCATGGATTGGAGCGAGAGCGAGACTGACCCAAGCCGCAACCCAGGTCGCTTTGGCAATGAACCGAGCGGCTGTCGGGGACACATACATGGCGGGGCCTCCAGTGCAGTCGACCGCCTGATGGCGATCGTTCGCCGGTGACGCTAGAGATGCACCACGGGCGAGCACGTCCACCGCCGGTAGGCACCCTCATCGGTTCGGGTTGAATTCGTTGTCAACCCTGGGTTTGACGCCATGCACGATCACCGGTCGCTACCGTCCGGTCATGGACCCGCGACGGCTATTTGCCGAGACGACTCGCGGAGACGTACTGGTCCCGCTCGTCATCTTCGCCTTGTCCGTCGCCGAGCTGCTCGGGATGAACGTCATCGGCGAACCGATTTCGCTCGCCGCCGACGCCGCCTGCTGCCTTCTTCTTGTCTGGCGTAGACGCGCTCCGATCCCCATCGCGCTGGCGGTGATCGCCACGCAGCTGTCCCTTACTTTTCTCGACGTCTCGGACGAACCGGCCGTCCCGATCCTCATCTTCGGCCTCGGCCTGTTCGCCCTTGGCCGCTACCGAGGGCTCCGCCGAGGTGGGCCCTGGATGGCCGTCGCGCTGCTCGGCGCCCTCTTGACGCTGTCCACCACGGAGGATTTCCGGGACGCCTCCAACGTCGCGTTCATCACGGTGATCCTCGTCACCCCGTGGGCCTTCGGCCTCGCCGTGGGCCGCATGGACGAGGCGCACACCGAGTTCGCCAGCACGACCGAGCGCCTGGAGTTGGAGCGGGAGCGAGCTGGGACCGAGGCCATCGCAGCCGAACGTGCTCGCATCGCCCGTGAGCTGCACGACGTCATCGCGCACTCGGTCAGCGTGATGGTCGTGCAGGCTGGCGCGGCGCAGGACCTGGTGCAGTCCGATCCCCACCGAGCCGAGCAGCTGCTCACCTCAGTGCAAGACGGCGGCCGGCGCGCGCTCAGCGAGACCAGCCACCTGCTCGGGCTGTTGCGAGCGGACGACACCACCGAGCTAACTCCGCAGGCCGGTCTTGCCGACCTCGAGTCCCTGATCGCGGAGTTCCGCGAGGCTGGGCTCGACGTCACCCTTGAGCGCGACCAAGAGCCCGCGGGGCGCATGGAAGACGAACTGCCCGTGGGCATCGAGGTGTCCGCCTACCGCATCGTCGAGGAGTCCTTGACCAACGCGCTCAAGCACGCCCCGGACGCAACCGCGCACGTCCGCGTCCACCGAGGACCGCACGAGCTCCAGGTCCTTGTCGTCAACCAACCCGGAACGCCTCGCCCGGACGCGCCAGGTGGCGGCCACGGGCTCGCCGGGCTGCGCGAACGCGCGCACGTCTTCGGCGGAGAGCTCACCGCTGGCCCGACGCCCGAGGGCGGTTTCGCCGTCGACGTACGGCTGCCGGCCCGGAGCGGCCTATGACACGCGTGGTGCTCGCAGACGACCAGGACCTGGTCCGAGAGGGTCTGCGGGTGATGCTGGAGGTGCGCGGGATCCGCGTGGTCGCCGAGGCCACAGACGGACTCGAGGCCGTGGCTGCCGTCGCGGAGCATCGACCGGACGTCGTTCTCATGGATATTCGGATGCCGACCATGGACGGAATCGCTGCGACGGCGGCGATCGTCTCGGCCGACCCGCTGGCGCGCGTGCTCATCCTGACCACCTACGACCTCGACGAGTACGTCTACCGAGCCCTGCAGGCTGGCGCGGGCGGCTTCCTGCTGAAGACGACCAAGGCGGATCGTCTGGCCGACGCCGTGCGTGTCGTTGCCACAGGCGAGGCGTTGCTCGACCCCGCTCTGACGAAACGGCTCATCGAGCACCACCTGAGCCATCCTCCGACGGCGGCAGCACGCGAATGCGGGCTTGATCGCCTCACCGATCGTGAAGGCGAGGTATTGATCCTGGTGGCACGCGGTCTTTCCAACGACGAGATCCGCGCCGCGCTTGTGTTGTCCGAAGCGACGGTCAAGAGCCACATCAACCGGATCCTCGCCAAGCTAGGTCTCAGGACGCGGGTTCAGCTCGTCGTCCTCGCCTACGAACAGGGCCTCGTCGTGCCCGGCCGCGCGCACCCATGAGGGAAAACACGGATGTGGAGCTTCCGTTGCCGTAACAATGTGAGGTTCACCGGCGCCCGCCGGGATCCGCCCGCCCGAGGTGCCATGAACCCGCCAGCCAAATGGCTCGTCGCAGTGGCCGCCATCGGTGCGGTGGGCCTCAGCGGCTGCAGTGCGGCAATTCCGACCCGTGCCGGCGGAGAGGCTGAACCTCGAACCCTGTCGGCGACGGCGTACTTCAGCGCCGGCTACCCCGCGGGCGATCAGCTGCTCTACCTGGCCGAGGTCGTTGGCGCCTCACCGGCGTGGGGCCTGAGGCTCCAGACACTCCCTACCCCATCCGAGGACGGCAGCGAGGACAACCCGGGGCTGACGACCCTCGGTGCGGTCCGCGACGGCCGCGTCGACATCGCGATCGTGCCTGCGCGAGTCTTCGACCTCACCGGAGTGGAAAGCCTTCAGGCACTGCAGGCGCCATTCCACTTCACGAGCACAGAACAAGCCGATGCCCTGCTGGATGATCCAGTGGCTGCCAAGATGCTCGAACCGTTGGCGAGCGTGGGCGTTACTGGACTGGCACTCACGTTTGACGGCCTACGAACGGTGATCGGGTACAACGGGCCTCTCGCAGCAGCCGAGGACTTCCGCGGACAGGTCGTGGCTGCACGACCCAGTGGCGCAACAGACGAAGCGCTGGGTGCCCTCGGTGCCCAGGTGTCTCGAGCCGTTGGCAGCGAATTCCTGGACGGGGTGCACCGAGGCGCGATCATCGGCCTCGAGGATTCGATCAACCAGCCGAATGGCGAGGCCCCTGGCTGGGTGGTAGGCAACGCGTTCTTGTCGTTCAAGGCCGACGTCATCGTGGTGAACAGCAGCGTCTGGCTCGGACTCGACACGTCCCAACAGTCGAGTCTCCAACGAGCTGCAGCAAAGACCACGGAGTGGTCACGGACAGGCATGTCCCAGCATCTCGATCTTGCGGCCTCGGCTCAAACCATCTGTTCCTCCGGCTCTGGCGACGTGGTCCTAGCCTCCGATGACGAGCTGAGTTCACTCAGGGCGGCTACCCAGCCCGTGGTCGAGGCCATGAAGGCGCGACCCGATCTCAAGAGCCGCGCTGGCGAGGATCGACGACCTCGCCAACTCGCTAGCACCCACCCGAGCGGCCGTGCCGTGCACCCGAGACGGCGGGCCTGCGCCCGGACTCGAACCACTACCGGCTCAAGGCGATCAGAGCCTGCTGGACGGAACCTGGCGCGTCGTGGTCGACGAAGACGTTCTGCGCGAAGCAGGGGTAAACCCTACGGACGCCGCGAACAACGCGGGAGTCTGGAACTGGACCTTCAACAACGGAGAAGGCACGTTCTCCATCGTTGGAGACCCACCCTGCCACTTCACCTACACCCTGGCAGAGGGCATGTGGGCCATGCAGGAGAACGTCGAGGCCGGGTGCGGAGACGACAGCCGCCTGGCCTTTCAGCGATCGGGCAACCGCATGCGCTTCAGCGATGCCGTGGCGGCCAACCCTGACGACGAGGCGTTCTTCAACGCGTTCTGGTCCAAGGATTTGACCCTGGTCGCTGAGACCGACCCGCGATAGCGCGGGCTTCACCTCGCTCCTCGCGGTCGGCGGTTCCAACTACGCGGTATCCCCGATGTCAGCGAGCGGCGTCGACGCAATTCTGAGCCGAGACCGGAATCCTTCCAGCGGCTGCGGGAGCGTCATGCGCAACCACAATCAGGTGTTCGCCACCGTTGGTGCGGGCGCGGTTCTGACGCTCTCGATCGCCGCCTGCTCCGCCAGCCCAGCACGTCCCGGAAGTGAAGGCTCGCCTCCGACGATCACGGTGCCAGCCAGTTCTGGCGTCGCGGCTGGAAGCGCTGATCTGACCCTAGGCTCACCTGATCCTGTCCGCTCCGGTGAGCCTTGGATCGTTTATCAGAGGTTCGATGACTCAGGACTGCATATCCAGTTGATCCGCCCGGACGGGACGGGTGATCGCCAACTGCTGTCCGACTCCGTGCCCGCTACCCAGGTCCACCCCGACTGGTCACCCGATGGCCAGAGGATCGCGTTCAGCATGAACGATCGCGAGTTGTGGGTCGTTGACGCCGACGGCGGAAACTTGCGGCAACTCAGCGTGCCGTGCAACCGGACGTGCGAGGTGCTCGACGCGCCAGCGTGGTCTCCGGACGGCAGATCCATCGCCTTCTTTCGCCAGGACCGCCCCGTCGGCAAAGACCCCTACATCCGCGTTCAGAGCATCGCTGTCGACACAGGCAAGACCGCGACCATCTACACGCCTCCGCATTTCGTAGGGACCTCTTGGCTTCGATGGGGGCCAAACGGTGATCAGCTCGTGATCGACCTTCAGACCTTCCCAAACATCAACTCCGACGTCGTGACTGGCTCAGCCATCGCAATAGTGAGACTCGGTGAGGCCCACCCCAAGGCACGACTCCTCACGCCGTACACGATGTTTGCCGCATACCCCGATTGGAGTCGTCTCGGGGACCGGATCGTCTTTTCGACGTACGACCTTGGCATCCGTGACGCCGGCCTTTTCGCCGACACGACGCCACCATCGGATCTGTACACGATCAAGCCCAACGGCACAGGCCTGACTCGGCTGACGCGAAATCCGACCGGCACGAGCCTCCTCCGTCGGGACACGGCAAGTGGGCCACTGTCAGCGCAGCCGACCTGGGCTCCGGATGGCAAGTCGATCCTGTTCGTTCAGGTCGAAGGTCTGGACTGGCCGGGATGGCAGCTGCAGACCATGCAGGCAGACGGGTCGGCCGTGAGGCCTGCAGTGTCCACCGGGCTACTGATCGGTACCCACCCGAGGCTTCGGCCTATTGCGCAATAGACCCGCTCGACCGTGTCGTGCGGCAAGTACGCGGAAGCCCCGATGGCACAACACGAGATCCGCGCGAGTGTGGCTGTGAAAGCACTCATCAGTTCCGCACCATGAGGAATCGTGCAACGTCGCCGCGTCTTCGCGCCTATCGCCGATGGCCATTGCCATCGGCGCAACCCTGGCTCTTGTCGGGTGCCCCACCAGCAGCTCGGGCACTTCAATCTCGGATGCCATTCCCACCGACCAGAGTTCGACGCCGGCAACGTCGGGCACGGCTGAGGGTCTCCATCTAGTCGTGATCGGTGACTCGATCCCCTTTGCCTCGTTCTGTCCCGGCTGCGATGGGTTCGTCGACCAGTACGCAGCGACGCTGCAGGAACGGTCGGGAGAGCCCGTTGACGTGGCCAACCGATCGCGCGACGACTCCGCCGGGATCCCAGAGATTCGCGACCAGGTGACGAACGACGCCGACCTGCGCGCCGAGCTCACGGAAGCCGACGTCGTGGTCGTCTCAGTCGGCTTCAACAACGCCGTCCCGGACTACGAAGCCCCACCTCCACAGGGACGGTTGCCAGAGTGCGATGTCCTGGCACCAGGAATCAGTGACCAGATCACGGCGTACATCGTCGCCATCACGCCCACCTGCAGCGCGGAGGTCGCGAACGCTTGGGGCAATGAGTACGAAGCCATCTTCAGCGAGCTGGACAAGCTGCGTGCCGGCAAGCCGACCTCGTTCATCGTGCTGAACGTCTACGACGCAAACGTGGACAGCCGCGACCTTAGGGCAGCAGTCAATTCAAAGAAGGACTTCGTGGCCGGCGCCAGCCACATCGTCACGGCTTACGACCAGCTGAACGCCGTGCTCTGCAAGACCGCCGCTGCGCACAACTACACCTGCGTCGATCTCTATCACGCCATGAATGGTCCGGACGGCAAGAAGCCGCTTGGGCCCCTGACCATCGACGGCGCTCACCCGTCCCAGAAGGGCAACGACTTGATCGCCGAGCTTCTCGCCGACGTCGACGTCTCAGGAGTGACGACGTGACGAGGTCGTCACACCCTTGTGAAGCCGGGTGCGAAGAAGGCGTCGTAGAGCGTCGCTGCCCCGGGCTCATCCGAAACCGCCCGGTCGAGATACAACGCATCCGCGTCCACCATGAACCGAGCGGTGAAGTCGCCCCCGCACCCGGTCGCCTCGTCCCACGCGATCGACAGCCGATCTCCTCGCCTTGTCAACTCGGCCACACAGTCATCGCCCTTGACCGACCGGGCGTGGACGACGGAGCCGTCGATCGTCCACGTCCAGATCGACTCGTTATTGCTGGCATCGGACGGGCTCGCCCCAGCCGCAATCAGCCGCGCCGCATCGACCTCGATCCTCCACACACCGTCGACGACATGTTGGTCGCCGACCGGCGAGACAGGACGCCAACCCGATCCATCAGAGGATGGAGCCTGGCACGGCTCGGCCACCGTAGCGGAGACCTCACCCTCAATCTGGGAGATCCGATCAAGTACCGACGCGGTCAGCCGATCCGACCGCAGCTCCTCGATCACCGGCACCACCGCGGCGCGCATGGCTTCCAGGTCTGCTTCAGAGGCGATGACCACATCGCCCGCGCCGCTCTCGCAGAACAGGCGGGACGCAGTCGCGAGGTCGAGGTGCCAGGACATCTCCGTGTGCGACCACTCGCGAGTTGCGTCCGCGGCCGACTGCAGGTATTCCCGCTGGCGGTCGTCAAGACCGGTCCAGACTTGCCTGTTCACGACAATCACATTCGCCTTGAATGAAAGGAACTCGTTGCCAACGCTCCAACCGACGGCTTGTCGGTTCGGTTGATTGAATGAGTCTTCGAGCCCTGCTACAGACTCATCGGCGATGGCCTTCTCGAACGTGGCCCCGACCTCTGACGTACTCCTGCGCACCCAATGCTGCTACTGCGGCGCGCGTGACCGTGTTAGGCCGGAACGCGAATGCCCGTCCCGCGTAGTCCTCAGGGCTGACCAGCGGGTGCTGATACCCGACCGCGTTGCGCAGCGCGTCGTATGTCAAGGCCAGTCCCCTGACTCCGATCTCATCCAGCGGCGCCAACATGGTGGCTACGACCGGGTCCTCGAGAAGCGCGTCCGCCTGTTCGGTGCTCGTGAATTCGAACGGTGCCTGCAGGGCGTCCAGGCTGCTCACGCCCTCAACATCGAACACGCGGGCAGGCACCACGGCCAGGTCGATTGTGCCGTCCATGACCAGGTTCAGCAGCTGCGATCCCGGGTCCTTGTTGGTCTGCGAGTACGTCGTCGGTCCCTCTGAGATCCGGATGGCTCTCGACGAGGTCGACTCCACCTGGCTCACGAAGTGGTCCAATGCGTCCCCGGACGGATAGCCCCCCGGGAAGTACGACGCGGCGCTGAGGACGCGGGATGCCGAGTCCGCGCCGGCGCGAGTGGCGGGATCAGCTGAGCAACTCCCCAGGGGGGCGCTCAGACAAGCGGCAACCGCGACCAGAGCGACTCGACGTGGCGTCATGATGTGGCACTCACGTACTGCAGGACCGCCAGAACGCGCTTGTTGCGGCCATCGTCGTCAGAGATGCCCAGCTTTGTGAACACCGCTCGAACATGCACTTCCACGGTCCGCTCCGAAACAAAGAGCTGGGCGCTGATTCCCGCGTTGGTATGACCCTCCGCGAGCAGACCAAGGACTTCCCGTTCGCGTGACGTGAGCGACTCCAGGGGATCAACCGCACGCGACCGCGCCATCAACAGCTCGATGAGCGACGAATCCAGTACGCACTCCCCCGCAGCCACACGTTGAACGGATTCGCGGAACGTCTCAGGACTCAAGACTCGGTCTTTCAGCAGAGTAGCCCAGACCACCCGAAGGGCTAGCAACGCCGGAGCGCTGATCACCCAGGAGACCCAGCGCGAAGTCCACCTCTACATGTTGGGACAGAGGAGCACGCCGGTGCCAGGGAGCTCCTGGCGGATGCAGGCAGCCGCCACGATCCCCTCGTCTTTCTGCCCGGGCGGCATCCGAACGTCCACGACCGCAAGCTCAGGCCGGCAGTCGCGCACGCAACGCATCAGCTCTGGCAACGTGGCTGCCTCACCCACGACGTCGACGTCGATCGACGTGAACAGCGCCACCATGCCCTGCCGAGTGATCAGCTGATCTTCAGCGACGACGGCGCGCACGGCAGCACCACCTTCCACTGCGTTTCGATGTGCGTGAGGATGCCGCCGACAGCTGCAACTCGATCGGCGAGGATGTGGCTAGCTTCAGATAGCCCACCATCGATCCGCATGTCGAGCCACTGCTCGGAGGCATCCACCCGGATCTGAAGACTGCCGTGGCTTCGTGCTATGGCATCGGACGCCACGATGTACGCCGTCCGCTCCACATCGGGCGACAGCTGGTCGGTGGCGATGGGCGACGTGATCTCCAAAGTGACCGCACGATCAGCGCGTCGGACCAGGCCTCGAAGCGCATGGTCCAGGCCGGAGGATGCAAGGGCATTGGGATAGATCCCGTGGGCGACCTCGCGGAGATCATCGAGCGCTGCCGCTGTCCTTGCGCCGCACCAATCCAGCAAAGCCTTGGCTTGGACTTCGTCCGGCTGGCAGAGCTGGGCTGTGCGCAGACCCATACCTAGCGCCAAGAGGTGCTGCTGCGCGCCGTCGTGGACGTCCCGCTCGAGCTCTCGACGCTCGCGATCAGCGCGCATCACGATGCGGTGCCGGGCTTCTCGCAGCTGGTCCGCTCGTACCGCCACGACGCCCGAAAGCCGACCGATCTCGAGCGATAGCCACGCTGACCCGCCGAGCGCCTGCGTCACGGGTTCCGCCAGAGGAACACCGGCCCTGTGGTGGACATGCGCGCGCAGGCCACCTGCAGCGCTGATCCTCGTGACAGTGACGCCTTGCGCTGGCGACGGCTCCGCTCGGCCGCGGCGATCAACCAGAGCCGGGCTGGCGTCCACCCGGTAGTAGATCTCCAGCGTCGGCTCGCTGAGCCGCTCCCTCAGCGTCTCGGCCGGGTCGGTCGGCGCCGAGCGCAGTGCCGCAACGAGCTCACCGACCCGACGGCGAGCCTGCGCCATGGTTCGTGCGTCCTGCACGACCGGCAACAGACCGAACGTCGCCGAAACTGTGAGCAGTACCGGCCACCGCTCGACCGTGGCCAAAGAACCCGTCATGAGCACCACGAGAACGCCCAGACGCAGCCGATCGCCTCTGTTCAAGCTCGCCAACCAGCCCAGGCCCAGCAAGGTCAAAGCTCCTCCCACGAGGGGCAGGCTCGTCGCCAGCGAGGGGTATACGTCACTGCCAACGGTCGTGGTTGGCAAGATGCGAGGCACTCGGGGTCAAGAAACGGATCTGACACCAGGGCTAAGCCGAGCCCGGAGATGACAGCACCAGCAAGGCGCCGCGATTGGGGTTGGCCTGGGTGGTCATCGCCCGGGCGGCCAATGGGGCGACGAGCGGCCCGGCGATCACCCCCAAGGCGATCGCCAGCTCAGCGCCGAACGGCTGGCCGGCGGCGGTGACGACAGACAGCGTCACGGACACCCCAATGGCCGCCAAACCCTGAGCGAGCCGCCCCATCAGCAGCTGAGCCACCCCTGCCGCACCCCACATGGCCGCCAGCAGCACGGTGACCGCGTTCATCTCGCCACCTCCAGGAGCGGCTCGGCGCACGGGAGCTCGCTGGTGCCAGTCCTTCGGACGGCCCCAGGCAAAGACAAAGTCAGGGTCGTGCCCCGCCCGACCTCGCTGTCGACGCGGAGGTCCCCGCCGAGGGCGTTCGCCCGGTCGGCCAGCCCGACGAGCCCCGAACCCGCGCGGTCGGCACCTCCGGGGCCATCGTCACAGACAGTGGTCAGGATGCCGTCGTCGGCTGGCTCAACGCAGATGCTCACCGTCGAGCCGGGCGCGTGCTTCATCGCGTTGTTGACGGCCTCCGCGCACACAAACCATACGGTGCGACCAGCCGACCGAGACTTCGGCTCCACGCGCACGTCAAGGGTCACGGTGATGCCGGGCACCGCTTCCAGATCGTGCAGCGCGTCGGTCAGCGACACGCCGCGGTTGAGTGGGTCGAGACCTGAGACGACCTCTTGGAGACCCATCTGGGCCTCCCGGGCCAAGGCGAAAATGTCCGACATCCTCGAGTCAGCGCCGAGGGCGGAGACCACCGCCTCAACGTGCGCAAGCGCGCCGGAACGAAGCTGGTCACTGAGCGCTTGCCGCTCGGTGTCTCCGGCCCTGAGCAACCGGAGCTGCGAGGCCTCGAGCTCCTCCAGGGAGGCCGCGAGTGCGTGCCGCAAGCGGGCCTGGTCTCGCAAGAGTCTCAGCGCCTCCCGGGCCTGAGCTGGGACGTGACGCGGAGTTGGGGCCACCACGGCCAGCACCGGATCGCCGGGAGCGCCACCCGAGATCGAGACTGCCCCTTCCACGGGTGGCTCGTGGACCTCACCGACAGCGTCGACGAAATCACCGTCCTCTGTGGGGAAGGCGACGTCGAGGTGGGGCACAAGCATGACCTGGGCTAGCGAGTCGACCAGCCGCCCGAGCGGATCTGGGTCGTCAAGCCATCGGTCGGTCTCAATTCTGGATGCCTCGAAGGCCAACAGGACTCCGACTGCCATGACTGTCAGCTCGTGGCCCACGAGGATCTGCGCCTCGTGGGCGCCAGCAGGGATCGTCCTGAGGACGGCCACACCAACCAGCTCGGCGCCGAGCAGGACCCCCGCCGCTCGGAGCGGGACTGCGGACCTCCAGACGGCCGCGATGAGGAAAGCGCCGGTGACGGGCAGGAGCACGCGATAGCCACCCACCGCTCCCGATAAGCCCGCAGCAACGGCGAGGAGGGCCGTATGTCCCGCAACCGACGAAGCTGCGGAGATGCGGTCTCGACCGTCCAGCCGGTTGCTACCAACACCGCCAGGACCAGCAGCGTGATGTGCACAAGCCCGAGGTGCACCAGTACTCGATCGACGGAGGCGTACCCGGTAGGAAGCAACGCAGGCAACGACCACGCGATCGACGCTCCGATCAACAGCAGTCCAACGCTTTCGCGACGGCGGTCACCTCGAGCCAGCAGGCCGCAGCCGAGCAGTACGAGACTAGTGGCGGCGTCGAGGACACTGGGAGGACGGTGGAAGCGCCAGGCGGGGACGACTACCGCTGGCATCGCGACCAAAACTGCCACGATCCCTAGCGGGACTCGCGACCGGGCAATGGCCGTCGGCCACCCCTCCTCTCGCTGCACGTCAGATCCCGTGATCGGCTAGCAGGTCGTGGATGGCCGCTGCATCGAGGTTGCGCTTGGCGATGAAACCCTTGGAAGCGACGGATCTCACCCGAGGTTCGTGGCCGGCATCGTCGCGGCTGGAGATGATGATGACGTCTGGCGCTGACTCCAGCCGACCCAGAGCCTCAGCCACCTCGACGCCGTCGATCCCAGGCAGCTGGAGATCGACGAGAACCAGATCGGGGCGGCTTTCCGCCACTGCTCCGATCGTGCTCTCTCCATCAGCAGCGCTGCCCACCACCTCGAAGCCCGAGGTGGTGAGCAGCGTCGTCGCCGCGCGGCGGAAGCCCTCGTGGTCATCCACGATGAACACCCGCAGTGGGGTCATCCGCTGAGTGTGGCACTCACCGAGCCCACCGTCCCCAGTCTGGGCGATAGTCGAAGCCGGGGGAGGTCGACACGTCGTGCGGGTGCGTGCCGTCGTACCGGATCGTTGTGATCTGGACGTCCACAGTCTCCGCGTTCGGGCGACCGGCATAGACGATTTTCCGGCCGGTCGGTGACCACGCGGGGTTCGACGCGCGGCCGGTACCGAAACCGTTGTGGGTGACGAACTCGACGGCGCCCGCACAAGCCTTCAGGCTCTTGCAGGTTGTCGGCACGGTAGCCAGATCACGGGAGCTGCCCGTCGGATTGCCTTCTCCGAACGTCTGGAAGATGACCAGGTTCTTGGTTGGTCCGTGCGTCGCCGGAGACAAGTGAGGCAGCTGCGCCTCGAGGTCCCACGGGGTGAGCTGGCGGGCATGTGTCCCGTTGCGTTGCATCCGGAATGCTGCGACGCGGTCGTTCACGATGTCGTAGCGGTTGAAGACGAAGTAGCGGCCGTTCGGCGACAGTCGCGCATAGGCGTCCTCGTACTTTCCGTCATCCCGCGACGGCGTCAGCTGGCGGACGTGGCTGCCGTCGAGGTTGGCGGCGAAGAGGATGCCGGCGTACCCGTCGGGATACGACTCGTCCGCGACGAAGTGTGTGAAGGCGATGCGGTGCGCGGAGATCCAGGTCGGCTTGTCGTCACCAAGGCAGTTTCCGCTGCACCCGAGATCAAGGGCGCGTTCGGCACCGCCCGATGAGCGGATGACGTAGATCACGGCTGTGTCGTTGGAGTTGCGGGCCCAGGCAACCAGACGTCCGTCGGGTGAGAACGAGGGATCGGCGTCGTTCACCCCGTCGACCTTGGTCGTGAGCTCACGTTGATGCGAGCCGTCGGCGTTGGCGATGAGCAGGTTTCCGGTCACGTCGACGTCGTCGAGGGTCGTGGCGTTGTCCCAGACGATTCGCCCGCCGTGGTGACGAACGTGGTGCGCATGTCCGGCCACGGTCGATGCCTTCGCGGTTGGTGAGGAGGGAGCCTGAACCTCTGCTCCGAGGAGCGGGGCCGCTGTGGCGGGCGCCGAGGCGGCGACCGCAGTGAGAGCGAGGATCAGCAGCGCAGGTGCTGCAACCATTCGTCGTGTCATGGTCAAAGACTGGAACCCTTACCGCCCGTTCACATGAGGGCTTTCCCGTAGATTTCAGAGGTTCTGGGCTGCGTGGCTGCGATTCGACACACCTGAGTCCAAACGTTTCGAATGCATCGAACCCGGGTGCCTTACGTGGTTGACAGGTTGTCTGCGACGGCCTTCCCGAGATCCGTGAGCACCTTGAGCACGTCGCTCTGTGCAGGATCTGCGCCCCGCTGGACGAACCCGGTAGGCGCCAGGGTCACGGTGGTGCCGCCCTGGAACATGACGAGCTGAGCCACGTCCGAGGAGAAGAACGCGAGCTCACCGACACCGTCGACCGCGGTCGGAGATGGGAAGGTCGACTGCACCGCCTGGAAGGACGCAACGTCACCTCCTGTCGAGGTCACGACGACGCGCATGGTTCCGGTACCGATCCGGGAGTCGCTGACCGGCCAGTAGCACCCAGGGACCGCAGGGTTTCCGAGGTCGAGCTGCGGGTCGCCTACCGTGCCGCCGGTCGCAGCCGCGACCGCTCGGGCCCTGGCGAGCGAACAGGGGTCGACCCCTGCCGGGGTCGCCGAGGGCGACACGGTTGGCGAGAGCGTGGGCGTCGGCGTCGGCGGCGTCCCACTCGGCGCTGGTGCCGGACCGGTCGCGCCGCAGCCAACAAGGACCACCGCCGCAAGGGCGAAGCTGACTCCCGTGAGCGCCCGGTCGCTCATGGCGCCTCCTCGGCGGTCGGCTCGGTCGCTTTTGGCTGTGGCTGTGGCTGTGACATGGTCGCCCTCAAGGTCGATCTGTGGCAGCCAGCCCAGCCATCGGGGAAGGGCGAACGTCGCGGCGCCGAACAGCGCGAGCAGGGCCGGGGCCAACAACATCACCATGATTCCCGCCAGCAGGATCGCTGCTGACAGGCCGACGCCGAACTGCTTGATCGTCGGATCCGCGTTCAGGATGAAGCTGCCGAAGACGCTCACCATGATCAGCGCCGCCGCCACGATGACCTTCGCGCTGCTGGCCAGTCCGCGGCGCACTGCCACCCGCACCTGGTCCCCCTCGGCGTGAAAGCGATGCACGGACGACACAAAGAACACCTCGTAGTCCATCGAGAGCCCGAAGAGCACTGCGAACATCATCAACGGCACATAGCTGGCGATCGGGTCAGTGCCGTATGGGCTATCCAGCCCGATGAGCGAGAGTCCCCATCCCCACTGGAAGACGGCGGTGAGGATCCCGAACGCCGCTGCGACTGAGAAGAGGTTGGTGATCGCGGCCTGAAGAGGGATGAGCAGCGAGCGGAACGCGACCATCAGCAGCAAGAAGCTCAGCACCAGCACGGTTAGCACGACGAGCGGCAATCGGTCCGAGATCTGGGTGGCCAAGTCGACGTTGGCAGCGGTCTGTCCGCCGATGTACACGGTGAGGCCGGCGGTCTGCGCCGGCGCGATGATCTCCTCCCGAAGAGAGACGACAAGCCCGGCGGTCTCCTCCGCAGCCGGGCGCCACACTGGAATGACCGCGAACGTCGCCGCCGTCCCGGACTCGTTGACGTTGGGCGGTGCGACGAGCTGCACGCCTGGAGCGGACAGGGCGTTCTGCAGGGTCACGAGTCGCGGGTCGGTGCCGAGCGGGTTGCCGCCAGCCTTGGTGAGTACCGCCGTAAGCTCAGACTGGAGCTGGATGGCTTGACCTTGCTCGGCCAACGCCGCTGCCTGCTGGACCTCGAGCTCGTCGGCCTGTTGCTGCAGTGCATCGGCCTGCTGCTGCAGCTGCGCCTGCTGCTTGGCGAGCTCGTTGGCCTGCTGCTGCAATGCGTCGGCCTGCTGCTGCAATGCGTCGGCTTCCTGCTGGAGCTGGAGCGCTTGCTGCGCGAGCTGGTCGGCTTGTCGGGCGAGCGCCACCGCTTGTCGGGCGATGGAGCGGGCCTGCTTGGCCAGCGTCTTGATCTGGCTTCGGGTGCTGCGGAGTTCGGCCTTGACGGCGCGGCGTTCGTCTCGCAAGCGTTGTCGCTCGGCCGGGCTGGTGGCGCTCGCGATGGCCTTGTCCAGTCGGCGCACCTCTTGGCGCAGTGCCGTGCGCTCGGCGCGCAATGCCTTCGCCTGAGCAGCCAGCTTCGATGCCTGTTGCCGCAGCTGTGCCGCCTGCGCCCTCAGCGCGGCTTCCTGCTGTTGCAGCTCGGCCTGCTGTTTGAGCAGGTCCGCCTTCTCGGCCCTGAGCTCAGCTTCTTGCTTCTTCAGCGTGTCGGCTTCCTTCTGCAGCTTGTCGGCCTGCTTTTGTAACTGGCTCTGCTGCTGCTGAAGCTGGTTCGCCTGGTCGGTCAACTCCTGCTGCTGCTGAGTCAATGAATTCTTGAGGTCGTTGGCGAGCTTGTACTGCGCCTGATAGACCGGGTCCTCTTTCGCGACGGGATCGAGTGAGACGGCGATCAGGAAGGGACCGTTGTAGCCCGGCCCGAACCCGGCTGCGAGCAGGTCGAAGGCCTTGCGCTGAGTCGACGTCGGGTTGGTGACGCCGGTGTCCGCCTGGCCGAGGCGCAGGGTGAGCACCGGCAGGCTCAGCGGCACCATGATGGCCAGCGCGATCAGCACCGACGTCACTCGATGGCTGGTGACCCAACCCGCCCAGGCGGCCCACAATCCGCGGCCCTCCGGCTTGGGTCTCCTCCGCAACCAGCTCGGCAGGGCACCTGCTGAGAGGTGCGGGCCCACGATCGACAACATCGCCGGCAGCAGGGTGAGCGCGGCAAGGACGGCTACGGCCACCGCGATCGGCGTGGCAAGTCCCAGTGCCGTGACCAGCGGGATCCTCGCGATCCCGAGCGAGAGCAGGGCAATCACCACGGTGCCGCCGGCGAAGACGACGGCGCCCCCGGCCGTTGAGACGGCGTTGACGATCGACTCCCGAATCGCCATGCCGCTGCGGAGGTTGTCGCGGTGGCGCGTGACCAGGAACAAGGCGTAGTCGATGCCGACGCCCAGACCGATCATCGTCGCCAACGTCGGCCCGGTCGACGGGATGTCCGTGAACCGTCCGACCAGGTTGACCAGGCCCAACGCGCACAGCAAGCCGATGACCGCCATCAGGATCGGCATCCCCATCGCGACCAAGCCGCCGAACGTGAACGTCAGGATCACGGCCGCGGCGATGATGCCGATCAGCTCGCTGGTCTCCGTCGGGCTGCTCGACAGCGTGCTGCCGATCGAGCCGCCGGCCTCGACCTCGATGCCCGCGTCGCGGGCAGGCTCGGCGGCGTCGACCACTGACTGGGCCAGCTCAGTCGTGAGGTTTCCGGAGTTGACGTCCAGCAGAACCGAGCTGAACGCCGTCTGCCCATCTTCGCTGATGAGCCCCGCGGCGGGGTTCGCCATCGGATCCGAGGCCGAGTCGACCTCGGGCAACGCCAGGATCGCCGAGACGGACTGGCTGATCGCCTGTTGATAGGGATCGTCGGTCAGCTGCCCGCTCGTGACATGGAAGACGATGGGGCTGGCGCCGTTTTGCTGAGGAGGGAACTGAGCGGCGAGCAGATCGGTGGCTTGCTGACTCTGCGTGCCGGGCAGCGAGAAGTTGTTGGTGGTGGTCTCCCCGAATGCGCCCAAGGTGACCAGGTGGGTGGCGACGGCCAGCAGCCACAGAGTCACGACCTGCCATTTGTGGCGAGCGCAGAAGGCCCCCACGCGCCCAAGAACGGATGACATCTAGTGGCTCCGACGCCTAACGCGGCAGTTCGACGAAGTACGGTCGGCCGACCTCGGGGTCGTCGATCAAGCGTTGAAAGTCGCTGGTGTTGCGCGAGACCGACACGAGCAGGTCGCCAGAGGCGAGTTCGACCTCCGGATGCGCCAGCGGCGCGTACTTGTACTCGCCGGTGTCGAACCCGCCGGGCGCCTTGAGCTCCTTGATCGCCTCCCACGGCCCCCAGGGGTGCGGCGCGGTCCACTCGTAGACGAAGTTGGAGATGTCGCCATTGAGCTTGGATACCGCCACCCATGTGCCACCAACGTGATCGACCGACAACGTTTGGGACACCCCGCCCTGGCTGGGCAGCACCAGCTTGGCCTTGCCGACCTTCGGCTGCCAGGCCGTACCGTCCCAGAACTCCCATGCCTTCCGGACACTCGGATCAGATGCGGGAGCGCGCGCGACGAAGAGCTCACGACCGAAGTCGAGATCCTCACCGGTGAGTCGCGTGCCGAAGACGTAGTACCAACCACCCTGAATGGTCGCCGCGGCACCCCAGTTGATCTGGTCGGGGTCACGCGAATCCGGGGTAATGTCCACAACCTTGAGCAGCTGTGGGGCCTGACCTGACACGACCGTGAACACCGCTGCGCTGGTGCCGAGATAGGTGAAGCCGAACGAACCGGAGGTCCCTCGGTCCACCCGCGAACAGAGGACGACGATCGATTCCTTGCCGTTCAAGCGATCGACGACCACGGACATCGGCCACCGGACGGTGGTCGGGGACGCGTCAGGGATGACCGGACCGTTGCTGACGTCCAGGAGCTGCGAGACGCACTCCCCCGTCGTGATGAGCATCGAGTTGGCGACCAGTTGCGGCTGCAGCGTCGGCCGGATCGTGTCGCCGAACAACCAGATGATCCGTCCGTCGCTGAGACGGCCGCTGGCCCCGATGTCACCGGCCTGCCAGGCCGGGAGGTCAAGGGCGGCACCGATCGCGTTGACCTGCTCAACCGTCGGCTTGGGCCTCTGAGCGGGTGGGGGCGGGCATGCCGGCGACAGGCTCAACACAGCGGATTCGGCTGGGTCGGGTGTCTGTCCGCCGCCAGCTGAGGAGCAACCGGCTGCCAGCAGGGACAGCGCGACAAGCGCCGCCGTGGCCAGGCGGCGCCGCGGAGTCCCTGCTCTGTCGATGAACATCCGGTGCCCCATCACCTCATGTCACAGATCGCGGCAGAGCCCGCGCAGGACCATGTCTGTATAGCTCACGATGCCAACGATCTCCCCGTTGTCGACCACGGGAGCGCGAGACAGGCCGAACTTCTCGAACAGCCGGGCGCAGTACCGGATGTCCATGGCCGGATCCACGGAGATGACTGGCTTGGACATGATCTCGTAGACGTGGACCCGATCCGGGGCCCTGTCCCGCGCAAGGACATGACGGGCAATGTCAGCGATGAGCACGATGCCGTACTCGTCGTCCTCGTGCCGCTTGTGCACGATCAGGCACTTGGTCTCCACGTGCTTCATCTGCCGCAGCGCATCGGAGACCGTGGTCAGTCCATCGACCATGTCGACGTCGCTCTTCATGACGTCCCGCACCCGTACGGTCTGTCGTTCGGCTGACTCGGTCACAGCTCCTCCTCCACGCGCTCCTGCAAAAACTGCATCTGAGCAATGACGCCGACCGCGTCCTCGACATCGATCTGGAAAGCGATTCCGGCCCCGGGAGTGCGGTCGAACTCGCCGACGTGGGCCACAGTCTCCAGGATCCGCCGACTCATGTGTTCTTCCACCAAGAGCAGGACCACGTCCCGCCTGCTGTCCAGCTCGAGACCGAAGAATGTCTTGGTCGCTTCCATCCCCTCACCGCGGGCCTGGTTCAGGACAGTCGCGCCGGTCGCGCCGGCCGAGCGTGCCACGTCGAGGATCGCCTCGGTGTCCGCATCTTCCACGATGGCGATCAACAGTTTGAAGCGCATGGTCAGACCTCTCTTCGTGCCGGCTGAGCTCGGCGACGCCGCCGATACTCGCCGATCTGGGCGTACCCCATCACGGTGATCATGGGGAACAGACTGGCGAACGCGATCAGACCGAACCCATCGATCAGAGGGCTTCGGCCCGGGATGCTGCTGGCTAGCCCCAGACCGAGGGCCGCCACGAGGGGAACCGTCACGGTGGACGTCGTGACGCCCCCCGTGTCAAAGGCCAAGGCGATGATCGAGCGCGGGGCTCGCATGGCCTGGATCGCGACGAAGACATACCCGGTGATGATGAAGTACGGCAGCGGTGCACCCGTCACGATGCGCAGGCAACCCACGGCGATGCCGATCGCAACGCCGATAGCCACCACGATGCGCAGCCCCCAGGCGCTGAGCGTCCCGCCCGAGATGTCCTCGGCCTTCATGCTCACGGCAATCAGCGCCGGCTCGGCGATGGTGGTCGCAAAGCCGATGGCAGCGCCAAAGACGTAGACGAGGGTGAAGTCGCGCCAGTCGATCTGTTGCGCGGCCGCAACGCCCTCCATCTCCTGGGTCACGAGTTGCTCGGCCATCACCTTTCCCAGCGGGAACAGCGCCTCGCTGAGCCCGGCGAGGAACAGCGCTACGCCCGCCATGACCAGGCCAACGCCGACCAGCATCCGCCGCAGGTGTGGCAAGGGGCGGCGCAGCACAGCCAGCTGAAAGATCACGACGACGCCGGCGATGGGTCCAACAGCGAAGACCGTGTCGCGGACCGCATCGGCGATGGGAGAGATGAGGTCGTTCATACCAACGCGCCGTACGCAAGAACGAAGACGATCGGAAGGAGTGACGCCAGGGCGATCAGACCGAACCCATCGGTCAGTGGGTTGCGTCCACGCACGGATGTGGCCAGGCCGACCCCGAGGGCAGCGACCAAGGGGACGGTGATCGTGGACGTCGTGACGCCGCCGGAGTCGTACGCAACGCCGATGATCTCCTTCGGGGCCAGCGTGGTCATGATCACGACCAGCCCGTATCCACCGATGATGAACCAGTGGACCGGCCAACCCTTGATGATCCGGATCACGCCGATGACGAGAGCGAGGCCCACTGCCAGCGCGACGGTGAGCCGTAGTCCGAGGGCGTACGCCGCCCGGGCGCCGACATCGGCCGAGATGACCCCCCCGTCCGCGGCGACCGCGGCCGCCTCGTTGGCGATGGCAATGAGGGCAGGTTCCGCAAAGGTCGTCGTGACCCCGAGGGCGAAGGCGAAAGCCGTCAGCCACCAGACGCTGCCCTTGCGGGCAAAGCCGAACGCCATCGACTCCCCCACGGGAAACAGCCCCAGCTCGAGCCCCCGGATGAACAGCGCCAGGCCGAGCACGACAAGCACCGCCCCCACGAGGATCCGGTCCAGCCCGGGAAGCGGCTGGCGCAACACCACGATCTGGAAGAACGCGACGACCCCGATGATTGGGGCGACATCGCGAACAGCGTCGATCAGGTCGCCGCGCAGGGCTGTGAGCAACCGGCGAAAGCCAAGAGAGGGAGCCTGGGTTGCCTGGGTGGCCACGCTCCATCCTTTCGGATCCGGCTGCGAAGCGGCACCAGCGAGCCAGATCTCCGGCCAGCCCGGCTAGCCCGGACAACCCCGCCTCCATCACTTCGGCCTGGCTAGTCGTGGTGCTTGTTCTTGCGCTTCTTGTTCCTCTTGGACTTGTCTCCCTTGCTGTCCTTCCGACCCCCTCCGGGTGGGTCAACGCCATGGCTGGCGCCGGATTCCTCACCCTCGGATTCCCCGCCACCCCCGGCGCGCTGATCGGCCGCCTCGGTGGCGATCCTCTCCCCCTCTGAATCGTCGAGATCCGCGTCCACATCCTCGGCGCTTGACATGGAGCTCCCGGCGGACGCGGGGAGGACACCGGGAGGCTGCGCTTTTGCGGCCCGGACACCGGCGGAGATGGTGTGCCACATGCGCTCGCTGCCGAGCTCGCCCTCGAAACCCGTCCTCTTGAGGACACCTCGGACGAAATGGAAGACCCGCACGAGATACAGATCGATGCCAGCTTCCCGCAGCTCGCGAAGCAATCCCATCAGCATGTCTGCGCTGCTGATGTCGAGCTGGTTGGTCGACTCGAGGTCAAGCACCACGGCGTACACGTCGGGGGTGTCAGACACGGCTCGTATGACGCTGACGTGGACGTCCTCCGCATTGACCCAGAAGATCGGGGCATCCAGGCGGAGGACCAGAATCCCCGGAACGGTCGTTCGCTCGGGATGGCGGCTCACGCTGCCCCAGGCCGCCTTCTCGCCCTCGATCTTCCCCATCACGTCGGCGTCAACGCGGCTGGACCGGTAGACCAGGCCAAGCATCGACTGGACGATCGCCATGAGGAGCCCGTACAGGGTGCCCAGCACGAGCACGCCACAGAGGGCGACCATCGAGCCAACGAAGTCGTTGCGGCGGACTCTCTTGTATCGCTTCAGCGCGACGACATCCATCAACTTCCACACCGCGTTGATCACGATCGCGGACAGGACTGCCAGGGGTAGCGGGGCGATCGACCCAACGAAGGCGACCAGCACCACAACGGTGAGAACCGCGGTGGACAGCCCGACGATCTGCGAACTTCCCCGCGCCTGGCTGACCGCCGCGGTCTTCGACAGGCTGCCGGCGACGCCTAACCCGCCGCTGAGACCGGCTCCCAGGTTCGCGGCGCCGGTCGCCACGAGCTCGGTGTTCGAGTCGATGCTGTAGTGACCGACCTGAGCGAACAGCCGGGCGGCGGACAATCCCTCGGCCAGCCCCACCAGGGCCAGGGCCGCGCCGCCGAACGCCACTCCGGGCCACATCTCCAGAGGGATCCCCGGCAACCCCAGGGGCGGGAGCCCTTCGGGGACGGTGCCGACTGTCACCACGCCCCGCGCGGCGAGGTCGAGCCCGGTGGAAGCGACCACGCCGGCGAGGAGCACGAGCAAGGCCCAGGGGATGCGCGGGGCGAGCGCACCGCCGACGAACAGCACCGCCAAGGCGATCAGTCCGACCACCAGAGTGTCGATCTGAACGTCCGGGAGCTCCCGTGCCAGAGCGATGAGCTGCCGAAACACGTCTCCCTGGCCGCGCGGGACACCGAGGACGTTGGGCAGCTCGCCGACGATGATGACGACCGTGAGCCCGAAGACGAATCCCGTCACGATGGGCTTCGATAGAAACTCGGCGATCCAGCCGAGGCCGAGCAGGCCGGCGAGCACGAGCGTGAGTCCCGCCGCGAGCGCCAGAGCCGAGGTCAGCTTGACCGCGAGAGCGGCGTCGCCGGCCGCCTGAGTGGCCACCAAGGAACCAGACAGCACGGAAACCGTGGAGACCGGCCCGACAATCAGCTGGGGAGATGAACCGAGCACGGCGTACGCCAGGAGCGCGAGCGGGATCGCGTACAGCCCCAGCTGCACAGGGACTCCCGCAATTCCGGCGTACCCCAGCGCCTGCGGGATCATCAACGCCGCCACTAGGAGGCCGGCCGAAAGGTCACGTCCCAGGCCGCGTCGATCGTAGGTCGGGAACCATGCCAGGATCGGCACTCGCCGGCGCAATCGCTCCGCCGCCGTGGGTCGGCCGTCCACCCTGCTCCCACACTCCGTCCGACGTTTCACACGTCGGCGAAAACCTAGTGCGTCTGGCCCAGCCGACGGGTCGGAAGGCTTCAGTCGGGGCGCGGTCGCGGCAGGTAGGCGCCCGGCGACCTGGACCGGCATCTCGAGGGAAATGATCTCGTCGACGGCGAACAGGCTCGCGCTGCTTATGCAACTGCGTCGGTGGGACAGAGCAGACTGGCCCTGACAACGACTGAGCGTGCGCGACAAGGAGCAGCTATGACGACTTTTGGCCGGTCCGATGACCTGAAGGGAGCCGAGTTCGCCGACACGAGCCTTCGCGGCGCCCGGTTCGTCGGCGTCGACGTGTCCGAGGTCGTGATGCGCGGCGTCGAGATCCAGAACGTCGAGATCGACTCGCCCTGGCTGGCCGAGAACGACAACGTCCTGCTCGTGAACGGGGTCGACGTGATCCCCTTCGTCGAGGCCGAGCTGGACCGCCGCTTCCCGGGCCGCGAACTGAGACGGGCCGAGACCCCACAGGGCCTTCGGGAGGCGTGGGCCGTACTAGAGCAGACGTGGGTTGCAACTCTCACGCGCGTCGCCGCGATGCCTGCCGACACCGTCGATGTGTCGGTTGCCGGCGAGTGGTCGTTCGCCGAGACGCTGCGCCATCTGGTCATGGCCACGGACGTCTGGCTGCGCAAGGCGATCCAGGAGATCGAGCAGCCGTACGACCCGATCGGTCTGGTCTTCACCGGCGCCGAGGATGAGGGCTTCGACGTGTCAGTTTTCCGGACCGACAAGCCGTCCTACGCGGAGGTGCTCGACGCCCGGGCCGTTCGAGTCGCCATGGTCCGGGACTTCATCGCCGAGGTCACGCCGGAGCACCTAGCCGAAGCCCGCAGGAACCCGTGGGCGCCCGATCACGCGGAAACGGTCCTGTCTTGCCTGCAGACGATCCTTGAGGAGGAGTGGGAGCACAACCGCTACGCCGTACGAGACCTCGACGCCATCGAGGCATCCACGACTGACTAGCTGATGAGGGTGAGCTGCCTGGGGTAGGTGGTGCCGTAGTCGTGGCCATCCACAACCTGAGCTCCGCCTACTCTGGAGTTGTGGACAGGCGCGAGCTCACAAGTGTGCGGGTCGACGCGTGGATGTGGGCGATCAGGCTGTTCCCGACGCGCACAGCAGCCAAGGCCGCCTGCACGGCGAGCCACGTGAAGGTCAACAGCGCCAACGCAAAACCGGCGCAACCGGTGCGCCTCGGCGACACGGTTCACGCGCTCTCCCCGGGCGGTGAGCGAATCGTCGTCGTGACCGGACTCATCGAGAAGCGGACCAGCGCGGCCATCGCGGTCCAGCAGTATGAGGACCACTCACCAACTCCCCCGCCCAAAGAGCGGCGCGTCGTGGTCGCCCGACGCGAGCCAGGGTCTGGTCGTCCCACCAAACGCGACCGTCGGCGCACCGAACGCCTGCGCGGCCGCCCAACCCCCCGTTGACCCTCGCCCGCTCCTAGCTCGGGCGTCGGACGTACGGCCACGAGCCGACCGATCTTGTCGATCCTGTGTTCGGGGTTGCCGAACTCGTCGTGCCAGTAGTTGCCGTCCGCGTGGTCCTCTGGGGTGGCGCACGTCGACAGAGTGATCATTGCTTCCGTGGGCGCAACACCCGGCTGTCCTGGTACGGCCGCGCGCTGCGCCTGCAACGACGCGGGCTCTCGAAAGGACGTCTGACGCGTGCTCGTCACTCGATACACGTACCGCACATCAGCGACATCGACGAGCACACGCTCGCCGGGCTTGAGGTCCGGCAGCACGTTGAAGGGCCGGGCCGAGGACGTCCGGTGCGCGGTCACTTGGAAGTTGCCGATCTGCCCTGGACCAACGCCACCATTCGGGCCGTACGGGCTTGCGGCCAGGCCGCCGTTCTGGATATCGCTGCCTGGGGCGTCGTCGGTCTGACCCAGATAGGACACGACCACAACGCGCACGCCGATCGAAGGGATCCTCAAAGTGGCGTCGGGACGCGGACCATCCGTAGCCGGGTCCGGTTCAGTCACGATCTGTTCATCCTGCCGGGACAGCGAGCCGTCCCCGGCGTCCGCCAGCAGGGAAGCAGCAGGAGCGCCTTCGTCGCCCACAGCTGTCGAAGCCGTGGTCATCTGTGATCCGGCGCAGCTGGCAGCGAGAACGGCGCCCGAAAGCAGCACCACCACGCGTACGCCGAGGAACAATCGCATCACCCCACTATGACTCCCCCAGCATGAGGACGCAGACTGGGTCTGATGCAGACCATCACATTCGCCCGGCCCCGAATGACCGGGGCGCGAGCTAGGTCGGCGGCCTCGCGCGCTGCTCTGGCAGCGCTGATGGCCGGGCTGACGACGGTAGGTTGCAGCGCCGCGACGAACGAAGCGACGGGCGCCTCGTCACCCAGTGCCCCGGTGTCACCCAGCGCATCGGACACCATCGCCGAGCCCGAGCCGCAGGACTCACCCGCCGAGACACCAGACCCTGCAGTCGACTCTCCCGTTCGCCAGGTGTCGGTGCTCGGGCTCGCCGCAGCACAGCACCGAGGCGATCGGCTTCGGCTGGGGGCGGTCCGTGAGAACACCTCCGCCTACACCTCCTACGACGTGACCTACCGCAGCCGCAGCACGAGCCGCGGCGACACGGAGTCGTACACGATCTCCGGGGTCCTCAATATCCCCAAGGGAAAGGGGCCATTCCCGGCGGCGGTGCTTGCTCACGGCTACATCGATCCAGCCGTGTACGTCCGCGGGCAAGGGATGACCCGCGAACGCGCCTACCTGGCGGCTCGCGGATACATCGCCTTCCACGTCGACTACCGCAATCACGCGCAGTCCGACGATGACCCGAAGTACCTGCAGCGCATGCGCCTGGGTTACAGCGCCGACGTGATCAACGCGGTGAAGGCCCTCCGGAACTCGGCCGACGTACCCGTGGACGACGACCGAATTGTGCTGTTCGGGCGTTCCATGGGCGGCGGTGTCGTCCTCAAGGCGCTCGTGGCAGAACCTGGGCTCGTGCAGGCGGCCGCGCCCTGGGCCGCAGTGTCTTCGCTGGAAGCGCAGAACTTCTACCGCTTCACGCGTCCGGACCCGGAGGATTCCCCCGTTGTCGACCAGCTGGCTCGCCGGTGGGGGCTGCCCGAAGACAACCCGCAGTTCTGGCGGGAGAACTCGTCCCGGCCGTACTTCGACCGGATCACCGAGCCGGTGTTGCTCGTGCACGGGCGATCTGACGACACCTGCCCGCCGCGATGGGCGGCCGCGACCCAGCGTGCGCTGACTCGTGCCGGTGTCGACTCCACGCTGCAGTGGTACGACGACGGTCATGCCTTCGGGACGTCATTCAACGCCGCGATGAACCGCACGATCCGCTTCTTCAACGCGCAGCTGCGTTGATCCACGGCAAGCCGGTTCAGGTAGCCGTTCGGGCGGCCGAACGCGGGTAGGCCAATGCCCAGCCGAGCGCGGCGTACAGCAGCATCCAGCCGATGATGCCTAGCCGTGCCGGCACGAACCCGGCCACGATCGCGGGGGTCAACGGGATGAAAACCCAGACACTGATCGCCAGCGGCACCCACCGTCGCCACCCTGTCCATGCGCCATGCCGGAGTACGGCGAGCCCGACGATCAGCAAGCCGACACCGACGGCGATGGTCGAGACGCCGTACAACATGTCGAGGACGTCGGTCGTCGAGCTCGGGTAGGGGTCATCGGCCGCCGTGACGGCCACGAGCTCGGTGACTGTCAGCAAGACCAGCCCGGCGAACGCGATGACGTGCCCCCAGCTCGTCAGTCGGCTTCGCCCGGCCGCAGCGCTTGACCACAGGCCCCATTGGCCGGCCAGCAGTCCGCAGTGCTGGACGACCAGCCACAGCTGGAGGGCCACGAACGCGGTCGCGGTGAGCGGGTAGCTGTACTCAGTGTCCGCGACGCTTGGCTCCACCACGATGACGAACAGGCCCGACGCCGCCCCGAGCAGTCCGGCGGCGAGGCAGACCAGGCCGGCCTTCCGCACGGCTGGCCGGGCAGCCACGTCGACTAGGCTTTCAGTCGAAACCACCATGGTTAGACTCTTTCACTAGAGTGATACTCCAATGACAGCAGATATAGTGCACCCAGCGATGTCCGAGGTCAAGAAGTCACGACGGCAAAGGGCCGAGGCCACCAAGCGCAAGATCCTGCTTGCCGCGCAGGAGGAGTTCACGTCCGCTGGCTACCACGGCGCGACGATCGCTTCCATCGCCGCCCGCGCCGGGGTCGCTCCGCAAACGGTGTATTTCGTCTTCCACACCAAGGCCGAGCTGATCAGCGCCGCCATCGACACCCTCGTGATGGGCGAGGACGACCCGGTGATCCCGCAGGACACCGACTGGTGGCGACGAATGGTGGACGACCCTGATCCGGTAGTGGCGCTGCAGCACTTTGTGCGCGGTGCCGCCCCGTTGTTCCAACGCGCAAGTGGGCTCGCCGAGATCCTGCGCGCCGCGGCGCTCACCGACGAAGAGGTCCGCCGCACCCACGAGCACCATGAGCAGCTGCGGGCCCTCGGCTTCCACGAGGTCATCGAGGTTCTGGCCGCTAAGGGTCCGCTGAGTAGTGGACTCAACGTGGACACCGCCACGGATGCGCTGCTGGTCATGTTTAGCGATTCGACCTATGTCCAGCTCACTCAAGAACGTGGCTGGAGCCATGACGAAGTCGTTGAATGGTTCTGCGAGCTGCTGCCGCGCGCCCTTCTCCAGGATGACCTCGATCTCGCAGCGACTCGCGACCCCGGAGCCAGCCATCCCCCCGGAGGCTGACGCCCACTCCTACTCGAGCCTGACCCTTCGGCCGCCGTCTCGCCGTACGTCCGACGAAGTGTGCGCTATAGGCCACTCTCACTCGGACGTAGGCCGTGCGTGCGTGCCAGGATCGTTTGCGGGTATGGGTGTTGGAGCTGGTCTCGCGGCCCGTCCACTCCGAAGGCTGCGACCGTCACGATGCAGACAGGACGAACATGACGACTATCGCCGCACCTCCTCCTATACCCGGTGAGGTCATCGACCCGCCGCCGAAGGACGTACCGGATGTCGTGGAGAAGCTCGAGGCCAAGGACGGCGCCGTAGGGACGGTCGCGGGTGTCGGCTACCGGGCCATGTCGCGCTACTCCTTCAGCAAGGTCGGGCTGCTGGCGGCGGGTACGACGTACTACTTGTTCCTCGCGATGTTCTCGGTGCTGGCCTTCGCCTACGGCATCGTCGCCATCATCGGGGCCGACACCATGGCCACCTGGCTCACCGACGCCTTGAACAATCAGTTCCCCGGCATGGTCGGCGACGAGGGCATCGACCCAGGAGCAGCTCAAGGCCGTCGGGCGCGCCACTTCGCTCGATCGGCCTGATCGCGTTGCTGTGGGCCGGCGGCGGCGCGATGTCAGCGGCCAACGACTCGCTGCACAAGATCTTCGGCGCCGCGCCCGACCCACGCAACTTCGTGAAGCTGAAGGCGCGGTTGCTCGGCTGGATGCTTCTGCTCCTGCCGATCGTCGGAGTGTCCTACGCAGCGACCACCATCGTGGCGTCCAACGCCGGGCCGGTGCTCGACAAGATCGGCCTCGAGTCCACCGTCGGACGGATCGCCTTGTCCGTCCTGACTCTGCTCCTCTCCTACGCCATGGACTTCCTGGTGCTGTATCCTCCTCCTCAGCCATTTTGGCGGCGTTCGCCCCGAGCGCCGAGCGCGGCTGATCGGCTCAGCGATTGGCGCCGTCATCATCGCGCTGTTGAAGCTGGTGATGGGCTTGGTCATCGCGTTGTCGACCGACAGGCCCCAGTACGGCGCATTGGCGCTGCCCGATAGGCATCCTGCTCGTGCTCTTCCTGCAGACCATGGCGGCGTACGGCTCCGCTGCACTGACCGCGGCCATCGCGGAGCGCGACGTACCCCTGGACGAACTCATCCCGGACGCCGCGTCGCGGGTGTAGCAACCGCACAGCAAAAGTAAACCGCCATGTTGATCTTGAGAGATCCACGACGACACGCCGTGAACGGTCGTGGATCTCTCAAGATCAACGGTCCGGGAACGGAGACTACGGACAGGTCGCCATGATCGAGCCAGAGACGGTCTCCTCGGTGAAGTCGACCGTACTGTCCACGAACTCCGCCTCGCCCGTGACATTGTTCCCGTCGATCGTCAAGAAGCCGTCACCTTGGCTGCTCCATCCGACTTGGGGGTTTTCGAAGTCCTGGATGTCGTCGAGCTGGACCTCGTCGCCGTACGTCGGCCCGGTGGCTATCGATAGCTGCATGCCGTCCTGGATCGCCGAGAGCGAGAAGTCGAAGTCGTCGTTGCCTGTTGCGTCGGACCCGATGGCGCACAGCACCTTGGTGAACGCGTAGACGTCATCACCGACGGTCAGCGTGGCTGAGCCTCCGCCGGCCGCCTCCTGCGCTCCCTCGAGGTTCTCCGCGAGCGTGCTTGCGGCGGCCTCAGGATCCTCGACCAAGGTGCTTGGATTCGCGGCACCGCCTCCGGGCGTGACTTCCGCATCGCTCCCGCACCCTGCGACGGCCAGGGAAAGGCCGACTCCCGTCCCGATCAGCAGCGTTCTGATTCCTCCGATGAAAGACACGAGCCTCGCCTCCAATGAATTGCGGCTCGCATCGACCGTAGCAGCGACTCGCTCGGATGTTTGCTCGCCCAACTTGATTGAGCCAACCACCCGTCCCACTCGACCTGCTCGACCCATCCGACCCACTCGACCACTCGACCCACCGACCCAGTTGGCGGCTCGACCCACCGACCCAGTTGGCCGTCCCCTAGCCGGCGCAGCACCAGCCGCCCTCGTTGATCTTGAGAGATCCACGACGACACGCCGGGTCGAAGCGTGGATCTCTCAAGATCAACAGGTGGTCAGCGCATGGACAGGCAGGAGAGCGTCACCCAGTCCACGCTCACGTCGTCGATGGAACAGTTGAGCTGCAGCGCCTTGGTCTTGGCCGCGGTGCTCCCGCGAGCCGTGACCAGAAACGTCCCGTACGTGTATGCCGTCCCATCGAACTGGACCGTGGTGCTCGTACCCGCTGTGAGCGCGAACTGAACGGGGTAGACGGTGGATGTGTAGCCCTGGCCGCTAACGAACAGCGTCTTCGTCGAATTCAGGTTCGTGAGCCGAAGTTTCCCCTGACCCTGATAGCCAACTCGAAGTCCGACCGAGTGGTCCTCGAGGACCGTGGCGATGTCACCCGCACCAAGGGTGGAGATGTCGATGCTCCTGAGACCATGGGCGTTGATTTGATCGACCGCCTCCCCGAGTCGTCAAGCCGTGCGTCGCTGCACGAGTCTGACCCGGGCGCGGTGCAGCCGCGGCATCAGGCCATAGATGACGATCGGCACGGCGGTGGTCGCGAGAACGAACGTCCGCAGGACAGGGCCGACCGAGGCGAGCCGTGGGGTGATGGTGAGGTTGAGGACTGTCAGGGTGGGAAAGACCGCGATCCAGATCATCAAGGCCAGTTGATGCTTGGTGGGTGGACCGATTGGACTGGGCTGCAGATCAGCCGTGGTTGAATGGTTGGTTGAACATGGTGATGAGTTCCTCTCTGGTGGTGGTGACAGCTAGTTGCTGACCGCGTTCTGGACGTCTTCCTCGACGAGGTCGTTGTTGATGGCGATTGCGGCGGCCGATCCTTCGCCTGCGGCGGTGATGACCTGCGCGCGTGGGTTCACGGCATTCCCAGCCGCCCACACGCCGGGCACGCTGGTGCGACCGGTGCTGTCCGCGATGACCCATCCGTTGTCGTGCGTGGCACAGCCCAGTCCGATGAGCAGCGAATCGTTCGGGACGAACCGGGGTCGTACGAACACCGCCGCACGCGAAACGACCTGCCCCGACTCGAGCTCGACGCCACTCAGCCGGTCCCGCTCGATGACGAGCCGAGCAACAGGCTCGGCCACGATGGAGATGCCGCGAACAAGGAGTGCCTCGCGCTCCCCCGGCGTCACCGGGACGTTGTTGGAGAAGAACACGACGTCCTCCGACCACTGCCGGATCAAGAGCGCGTGTGCGACTGCTTCCGGGGTTCCGCCGAGCACGCCGAGGGCTTGATCGCGGACCTCGTAGCCGTGGCAGTACGGGCAGTGCAGCAGATCCCGACCCCAACGCTCCCGCACTCCCGGTATGTCCGGGATCTCGTCGCGCAGACCGGTGGTGACCAGGACCCGACGCGCTCGCAGGGACGTACCGCCGGCAAGCACGATGTCGAAGCAGCTCCTGTGCTCGCTGTCATGTGCAGCGCACGGGCCGATGTCGGTGACAGTGCCGGAGATCAACACACCGCCGTACCCGGCCACCTCGTCGCGACCCGCGGCCAGCAGCTCGCTCGGGGGCAGGCCGTCCGAGCCTAGGAAACCCTGCATGTGGGCGGCCGGGGCGTTGCGCGGGCTGGCCGCCGTCGACCACGGCGACCCTGCGCCGAGCGCGGGTCAGAACCAGCGCCGCCGACAGGCCGGCAGCACCTCCGCCGATGACGACAATCTCGTATTCATCCATGACATGCACCGTCGCCGGAGCGGCCCCTGTCCCGTGACAATCCCTGTTGCTGATTCCGGGAATGACGCGGTCCAATGGCTCGCATGAAGAAGGCATCCACGCCGTCCGGCATCGCCCAGGCGCTGGACCACGTCGGCCAGCGGCTCAGACAGGTGCGCGAGCAGCGTGGATTGAAGCTGACCGAGGCGGCCGCCCAGACCGGCATCTCGAAGAGCACCCTGTCGCGGCTGGAGAACGGACAACGGCGCCCGAGCCTGGAACTGCTGCTCCCTCTGGCACAGCTCTACCGCGTGCCGCTCGACGACCTGGTCGGCGCTCCCGAGGTCGGGGACCCACGGATCCGGCTGAAACCACGCCGGGTCAACGGCCGCACCGTGCTGGCCCTGACACGACCCGGTGGAGTGCAGGCGTGGAAGATCCTCGTCCCCTCGACGCAGACGAAGCCGAAGCTACGCGCTCATGACGGGTTCGAGTGGTTGTACGTCCTGTCCGGGCGCATGCGGCTCATCGTCGGAGACCGCGACCTGGTGCTTGGAGAAGGCGAAGTGGCCGAGTTCGACACGCTCGTCCCGCACTGGTTCGGGAGCGCAGGCGAAGGACCTGCCGAGGTGCTCAGCATCTTCGGCCGCCCCGGCGAACGGATGCTCGTCCGGGCCACCGACGGTGGCGGGGCCGGGCCACACCCCGACCCGCACTTGGACTGACGTGCCCGGGCGCTCGGGCGGCTCGGGCCGCGTTCCCCGACGGTCCGCCCGGTACACCCATACGCTGACCGGATGCCTGTCTTGGGCACCAAGCTGCACGTCCCCGTTCCCCGCCGCCAACTCGTCGCTCGCGGCCGGCTCACCGACCGGCTCCACACCGAGCGTGGCTCGATGCCGCGACTCGTTCTCATCGGCGCCCCAGCCGGTTTCGGGAAGACCACGTTGATGACGCAGTGGCTGGCGTCTGAGTCCGAGCCAGCCCCGTGGCCGACCCCGATGACCGATCCGCGTCATCTGCGGACCGACTCTCCGTGGCCTGGCTGTCTCTCGACGCCGAAGACTCGGACCTACACCCGTTCCTCACACACCTGCTGGCGGCCGTACAAGCGACCAGCCCGGAAGTCGGAGTGGATGCAGTCACCGTGCTGGAAGGAGACCGCGGCACCCCAACGGAGACCGTCCTGGTCAGCCTGGTCAACGACCTGGACACCCTCGCCGGGCCGACCGTGATCGCCCTCGACGACTACCACGTGATCGACGCCCCCGCCGTCCACGAGGCCGTGACGTTCCTGCTCGACAACCTGCCGCCCCAAGTCACAGTAGCCATGACCACCCGAGCCGACCCGCCCCTCCCGCTGGCACGGCTGCGAGCGCGTGGCGAGCTGCTGGAGATCCGCGCGGCCGACCTCCGATTCACCGCCGAGGAGGCTGCCGAGTTCCTCAACGAGGTCATGGGACTCGAGCTCCAGCCGACTCATGTCGACGTGCTCGAGGCACGCACCGAAGGCTGGGTGGCTGGATTGCAGCTGGCCGCCCTCTCCGCGCGTACCCATGTCGCCAGCACAAATCCCAATGACCTCGACACCTTTGTCCAGGACTTCAGCGGGAGTCACCGCTTCGTGCTCGACTACCTGGTCGAGGAGGTGCTCGAGGGACAGCCCGAGGACCTGCGGGCCTTCCTTCTGGACACCTCGGTGCTCGACCAGTTGTCCGGTCCCTTGTGCGACACCCTGACCGACAGCAGCGAGGGCCACGCGACGCTGTTGGCCCTTGAGAACGCCAACGTGTTCGTCATCGCGCTCGACGACGAACGGCAGTGGTTCCGCTACCACCACCTGTTCGCCGACGCACTCCGCTCGCGTCTCACAGCTGCGGACCCGCAACGGGTGCAGCGCCTCCACCGGGCTGCCGCCGACTGGTACGCCGAGCACGGCCTGCTGACCGACGCGGTCCCCCACGCGCTCCAAGGAGGTGACACCGAGCATGCAGCCGACCTGGTCGAGCTGGCCGTTCCCGAGGTCCGCAAGCGACGCCAGGACCGGGCCATGCGCGACTGGCTGCCGGCCCTGCCCCAGGAGGTCGTCCGGACTCGGCCTGTCCTGGCCACGTTCCTCGCAGGGGCGCGGTTGTTCGAAGGCGACCTGGACACCGTGGAGACGTGGCTCGACGCCGCCGAGCGCGCGCTGGCGGCGGCCGTACGCCCCACCGACTCTGCCTCTCCGGTCTCGCCAGCGTTGGCCGAGGCCGCTGCGGCGCGCGACGAGGAGGTCGTTGCCCTGCCGGCCACGATCGAGGTCTACCGGGCCGCGGTCGCGCAGGCCCGCGGGGACGTCGAGGGCACCGTGGCGCACGCCCGCCGTGCACACGATTTGGCCCGTGAGTCCGACCACATGTCCCGTGGAGCCGCCGCGGGTTTCCTCGGGCTTGCTGCTTGGGCGGCCGGAGACCTCGACCCGGCGATCGACACCTTCACTGACGCTGTTCGCCACCTGCGGGCGGCTGGCAACGAGGCCGACGCTCTCGGCGGGACCATCGTCCTGGCGAGCATGTGGCTGGCCCGGGGTCGACCCGATGAGGCACAGCGGCTGTACGAGCGGGCGCTCGAACTCGCCGACCGGGACCCCGGCCCGCCTATGTCGTCGGTCGGCGACCTGCACGTCGGTCTGGCCGACCTTCTCCGTGAGCGCGGCGACCTCGAAGGAGCAGACAGCACCTGAAGATCGCTCGCGACCTGGGCGATCATGGAGCACTGCTGGAGAACCGCTACCGCTGGTCGGTCGCCATGGCCGGCCTGCTGCAGGCCGTGGTGACCTCGACGGCGCGGCACGCATGCTCGACACGGCCGAGGCGCTATATCTGCCGGGCTTCTTCCCCGACGTTGCACCCATCCCGGCA
The DNA here is from genome assembly GCA_963819985.1 of uncultured Actinomycetota bacterium. Taxonomy (GTDB): domain Bacteria; phylum Actinomycetota; class Actinomycetes; order DATJPE01; family DATJPE01; genus JANPBY01. Next base: position 229,133 of record CAWFYH010000006.1, read on the forward strand.
GCTCGAGCGCGGGTGCGGATCCGCCAGGGCCAGCTGACCGCGGCTAAGACCTGGGCGCGCGACGCCGGTGTTTCCGCTGACGAAGTGCCGCGCTACCTCGACGAGTTCAACGCCCTGACTCTCGCCCGGCTCAAGATCGCCGAGCACCGGATGCCGACGATGCGGCCGCCCTCGACGAGGCCGTACGGCTGCTCGACCTCATCGTCGCCTCCGCATCAGAGGCGGACCGGGGTGGGAGCATGCTTGAGGCCACGCTCGTCCGCGCGCTTGCGCGTGACGCCGGCGGCGACCGGGACGAGGCTCTGGCCGACCTCGGGAGCGCGCTGACCCTCGGCGTCACCGTCGGCTACGCGCGCGTGTTCCTCGACGAGGGCGACCCGATGAAGGAGCTGCTCCGTGCGGTCGCCGAGCGTCGCGAGCAGGCAGGCGCCGAGGAGGCGACGCGGCTGCTCGACATGGCCAACCGCAGCCAGCCCGCCGACCCTTCCCGCACGGCGCAACCCACGGCTACGTCTGCTGCCGGGTCCTTGGTCGATGCCCTGAGCGAGCGCGAGCTCGAAGTTCTGGACCTGCTCGCCACGGACCTGAGCGGACCGGAGATCGCCCGCCAGCTATTCGTCTCGGTCAACACGTTGCGGACCCACACCAAGCACATCTTCACCAAGCTCGACGTCAACACCCGCCGAGCCGCCGTCCGAAGAGCAACCGAGCTGAGCCTGATCCGGGCATAGCTTCGGCGAGGCCCGGCGGTCGCTCGGCAGATCACCCACCGAGTCACATCATCTGGTGATGTGGGCTCACCCCGCTCGCTCCTACCGTCCAAAGACATCGCCGGACACGAGGTCCGGTCCGACCTCTCAGACCGAGGAGCTCGCCATGAACGTCACCACCGCCGGACTCACCAAAGGCGCCGCAGCAGCCGCCGTCGCAGCCGGGACGATCTTCGTCGCCGTGCAGATCAACCACCCTCCGATGACCGTCGCGACGGTCGACACCACCGACTGGCTCATCCGCAGCGGCGCCAAGATGGTCATGGCGGCGCTCGCTTTGGCTGGCATCACCGGCATGTACCTCCGGCAGGTGCGCGAGACCCGCCTGCTCGGCCTGATCGGCTACGTGGCCTTCGCCATCGGCTACCTGACGATGTTCGCCGCCGAGAGCATCGCAGCGATCGTGCTGCCCGCCCTGACCGGGAGCGAGCCCGGATACGTCAGCGACGTCATGACCGCCGCGTTCGGCGGTAAGCCAGTCGGGGACATCGGCCAGATGCAGCTTCTGCTGAACGCCACCGGCATCGGCTACATGCTCGGCGGCCTGCTCTTCGGGATCGCGCTGTTCCGGGCAGGCATCCTGGCGCGTTGGGCCTCGGCCCTGCTTGCCGTGGCCACCGTGGCAACCGTTGCCCTCGCCGTGCTGCCGGACTCGTTCAACCGCCCCTTCGCCGTCCCGGTCGGCATCGCGATGATCGGCCTCGGCGTCTCCTTGTGGCGCGACCAGGGCCGCTCCGCCCTCTCCCCCGCCCCGGCCACCGCGACGGGCAGCACCGTCCTCGAGCCCGCAGCCCGATGACCACAGCGTCCCCGTCGGTGACCCGTCCGGCCGGCCCGCCCTCCAGGGCGGCCGGTTGGGCGGTCCCGATCGCGCTGATCATGCTGAGCGCCATCCCGCTGCTGGCTGGGACGTTCCGCCTGATCCAGCTAGCAGGCGGACCTGAGGTCATGCCGTACGACGAGCGGTTCGCTGGGTTCCCCGCCCTGCTGGTGGTGCACATCATCGGCGCTGCGCTCTACGCCCTGGTCGGGGTCTTCCAGTTCGTGCCCCGATTTCGTCGCCGGCACCTGACCTGGCACCGCCGGGCCGGCCGGGTGCTCGCTTTGGCTGGTCTCTTGGTCGCAGGCTCCGCGCTGTGGATGACGCTGCTCTACTCCCAGAAGCCCGGCACGGGCGACCTGCTGTACGTCCTCCGGTTGGTGTTCGCATCCGCCATGGCCGCCTGCCTCGTCCTCGGCTTCACGTCTATTCGGCGTCGAGACATCGACGCGCACCGAGCGTGGATGATCCGCGCCTACGCGATCGGGTTGGCGGCCGGAACGCAGGCGTTCACCGAGGGCATCGTCACAGGTATCTTCGGCGCCGGTGTGATCAGCGGCGATCTCGCCAAAGGCGCCGGCTGGGTCATTAACCTCGCCATCGCCGAGTGGGCGATCCGCAGCTCCACCACCTCCGGGCACACCCGTCAGAACGGCGGTCGCACGTCCGTCGCCGCCCAGCCGCTGCCAGCAGGAGCACAGTGATGACAACCGCCCCCACCATGTACACAGTCCGGGTCGAAGGTCACCTTGACGACCACTGGTCCAACCGGCTCAGCGGCTTCTCGATCACCCGCGACGCCCAGGGGACGAGCACCCTGACCGGAGCGGTCTCTGACCAGGCGCAGCTGCACGGGCTGCTCATCGGCTTGCGCGACATCGGTGCGACGCTGCTCGAGCTCCGCGCAGGCGGGCAATCCGCAGACGCTGACGCGCGGACTGAAACTCGCTCGACTCCCTCGCCAGTGCTGGTCAACCCGCTGCACACAAGTCGGCTCCTTTTGCGCCACGCGGTCGCCGAGGACGCCGACCGGACCTGGCAGTTTCGCCGCCTCGAATCGGTCAACGAGTGGCTCACCAGATGCTCGGACGACCTCGATGGCTACCGAGAACTTTTCACCGACCCCGCGCGGCTCGCGACCACGATCATCATCGAGCTCAAAAACCCACAAGGCGACTCGCCTGGGTGGACCGGTGGACCTGTCATCGGCGACCTCATGCTGCGCCGAGAGGACGCATGGGCGCAGTTCGAGATAGCCCAACAGGCGCGAGGCACGCAGGCAGAGCTCGGCTGGGTGCTAGACCCGGTCCATGCCGGTCGCGGCTACGCCACCGAGGCCGTACGCGAACTCATCCGACACTGCTTCGACGATCTCGGGGTACATCGGGTCACCGCCAACTGCTTCGTCGACAACGAAGCCTCCTGGCGGCTGATGGAACGCGTCGGCATGCGGCGCGAGACGCACGCGGTGCGCGAGTCCCTGCACCGATCTGGGCAATGGCTGGACTCGTTCTCCTACGCCCTGCTGGCGGATGAGTGGCGGACCTCCTGACCCACGAGCGACGTTCGCACCGCCAGTCCCTTTCTCGGCCCGCTCACGAGGTCGAGGGAGCAGCCGGTCCGTTGAGCAGCTTGTCCACTCGTTCGAGCCAGGGGGCTGCCTCGAGTTGGAGAAACACGGCGCGGGCCTCGGTGAGTTGCCCTTCGGCGGCCCCGGTGCCGTTCTCGACGGACACCGACTCGGCCTGCTCGAGCAGCGCCACCGCCAGGTGAAACGGGTAGTTGATGCTCCTAAAGCCGTCCGCGGCAGCCTTGAACAACACCTGAGCCTCGTCGGGTGAACCAGTCAGCACCTTCAGCTTGGCCT
>CAWFYH010000007.1:0-11612 GCA_963819985.1 uncultured Actinomycetota bacterium
CAGCGGTCCGGGATCGCAAGCCAGCGGCGCGACAGCGAGCCTCGGCGCGACGTACCACTTGGCCAACGGCGCGAGGGTCACAAGGAACACACCGACGCCGACCAGGATGAAACCCACGACACGTTGCATCCGTCTCCCCTTTCCAAGGGTCACCCGGCTCGCAAGGGACGACAAGTCCGACCTGGGCCCGAACCGTACCGCAGCGGGCAGGCGTCGAAGGCGTTTCAGGGAAGCGACAAGCCGAACAACAGCCCGCGGACGGCTTCGTCAAGGTCTCGGGCAGTCGCATCGGCCACGTCAGATGGCACTGGCTGGCTCCCGATGAGCACGCGGTGGAGCCCGAGGCGGTCACCGGCCCGCACGTCGGTGATCGCGTCCCCAACGATCGCGCACCGCGTCGGGACCAGGTCGCGATGATCGGAGAACACCCGCCTGAGCAACCCGTCCGCGGGCTTGCGGCATCGGCACGTGCCTGCCAGGTGAGGGCAGGTGTAGAGGCCGTCGAGATGCGCCCCCGACTCGGCTAGCAGCGTTCCCAGACGGCCGTGCACCGCCGCAAGATCCGAAGTCGTCATGGCTCCTGTCGCCAGCCCCTGTTGATTGGTGACCACGAACACAGGGATGTCGGCGGCGTTCAGGGCGGCCACGGCGCGTGCGGCGCCAGGAAGCAGAACGAGTTCCTCGGGGTCGATCAGGTAACGCCCAGAGGGTGCACCGTTGATGGTGCCGTCCCGGTCGAGAAAGACACAGTCCCACGTGAGGTCGTGCTCAGTCATCGTCCGCCATGGCGTTGTCGACGACCTCGACCCACATGTGCCCCCACGCCATGTGGACCTCTTGGACTCGGCCTGCATGGGACGAGGGGACCCGAAGGACGAGGTCGGCTGGGAGATTTCCGCCCTTCGCCCCCGTCAGCGCCACGGTGCGGAGCCCGAGTCCACGGGCCTCCTCGAGACCGCGGATGACGTTGGGCGAGCGACCGCTGGTCGTCAAACCGAGCGCAAGGTCCCCGGCCCGGCCGTGCGCCCGGATCTGCCGGGCGAACAGCTCCTCGTAGCCGTAGTCGTTGGAGATCGCCGTGATGACAGCCATGTTGTCCGCGAGGGCGATGGCGGGCAACGGATTCCGCTCGCGCGTGCACCGACCTACCAGTTCGGCGGCGAGATGTGCCGCATCGGCCGCGCTCCCACCATTGCCAAAAACAAGCAGTCGCCCGCCGCTTCGGTAGACGTCGACAAACAGGCGAGCCACATCGACGGCCGGACCCACCACGTCTGGGTCCGCGGACACCGCAAGGGCCAAGGAGCGGTAGTCCTTGAGACGCGCCGCCATCAAGCTCGCTACAGAATCGTCAGTCACTGGCCCTCCATGTCGTCAGGCCGTGCGCGTCGAAGAGCACCTCGGTCACCGTGAAGCCCATCCCGATCAAACCCCCCGCGACCTTGTGGCGACGGTCGAAAGGACAGTAGAAGACCATGTATCCCCCGCCACCGGCGCCTGTGACCTTGCCGCCGAGGGCGCCCTGGGCGATGGCGACCTCGTACGCCTCGTCGATGTATGGCGTGGCGATCTTGGGGCTCAACTTTCGCTTCGCCTGCCAGGCATCGTCGAGGAGGCTTCCGAACTCGCGCAGCCGGCCGGTCACCAGAGAGTCCTTCATAGCCCGCGCGAGGCTGCGTTGAAGCCGGAGCCCGTCTACGGAGTCGGGCTCACCCGAGGTATAGCGCATCATCTGGTCCTCGATGATGTGGTCGGAGAGCCGGGTCCGCCCCGTATAGACGAGCAGCAGGTTGTGCTCCAGCTCGCTGACGGTGTCTGGATGAATGCGTAGAGGGTTCACAACGACTCGATCGCGCTCGAACTCGATGAAGTTGAATCCGCCAAAGGTAGCCGCATAGAAGTCCTGGAGACCTCCGCGGATGCCGAGGTCTTCGCGTTCCACCTGGTAGGCGACCTCGGCGATCTCGTAGTCGGTCAGAGCGAGTCGGTGCCGCTCTTGGAGCAGCCCGACGAGCGCGACGACCATGGCCGACGATGCACCGAGTCCGGAGCCAGGTGGTGCATTGGAGTGCATGAACACGTCGAATCCGTCGGACTCCCGGTCGAGCAACCTTCTGAGCACAGCCTTCGCGAGGGCGAGGTCCCCTTCGGAGGCGATCTCGTCGTCGATACCGAACTCCACCGAAAGTCCGTAGTCGAGGGACTCCACGAAGATCTGACGATCTGTGCGCGGCCGCAGGCTGGCGAAGGCGTAGCGCCCAAGGGTCCCTGACAGCACGGCGCCGCCCTCCTCAGCCGGAAATGGCGGGACGTCGGTGCCTCCACCGGCAAAGCTGATGCGCAGAGGGGCTCGTGCCCGGATCAAGCCGTCACCCGCCACCTGCCGTCTCCCTCCTGGTGGACCGCGCCGACCCTACGTGTTCGCACGTGCGAACGAGGGGCGGACTACGGCTTTCCCTCGTCGAGATCTGGCAGGGTTCAGCCGTGGACCAGCCGGTGCGGCACAACCTGCCCCTGCTGGACGGCCTGCGCGGCCTCGCCGCGGTGTGCATCGTTGTGACCCACGTAGCTTTTCAGACCGGGATGGTCGCCCACGGAATCGGTGGCGTGGTGCTCGCCCGCCTCGATGTCGGCGTCGCGCTCTTCTTTGTGCTGTCCGGGTTCCTGCTGACGAGAGCGTGGGCCAGGGCGGCCGGCACCGGAGCACCCGCACCCGACCTCAGGCGCTACCTGACCCGCCGTGCGGCGCGGATCCTCCCCGCCTACTGGGTCGTGTTGGTCGCGGTCCTGCTCACGACGGCCAGTGAGGCGTCACGAGCCGCTGCGACGTCCAACGTGGCGTTGGTCCAGGTGTACACCGGCGACCTGTTGCCCGGGTTCACTCAGACCTGGAGCTTGTGTACCGAGGTGGCGTTCTATCTGGTTCTCCCGGCCGTCGCCGTGTGGCTGACGCGATCGTCCCAGTCGCACCCACGACGAACGGTCGTCGCGCTGACCGGTGCCTGCCTCGTGGCCTGGACCTGGGTGGCCTTGGCCGCTGACGGCACCCTTCCGCACCGAGCGGCTCAGTGGCTGCCCGGACACCTGGACTGGTTCGCGGCCGGAATGGGGCTGGCCCTGCTCGAGGCCCGGCGCATCCTTCACCCGGGCGGCCGGATTGCCTCGGTCGCTGCGCAGCTGTCGGCCAATCCCTGGCCGCTCCTCGGACTCGCAGCCACGACGTTCTGGCTGGCATCGACTCCTCTCGGAGGGCCACGCGGGCTCGACCCGGCAACACCGGGCCAGGCTGTGCTGAAAGAGGCGACCTACGCGATCGTGGCGACGTCCGTGGTTCTTGCGGTGGCTGTTTCCCGAACGGATTCCGGGGCGCTGGCGGCCGTCTTGGGTCATCGGATCACCCAGTACGTGGGCCTCACCTCGTACGGCCTCTTCCTTTGGCACCAGCTGATCCTCGCCGCCGTGTTCGATGGGCTGGGGCTGGCGCTGTTCTCTGGGAACTTCTGGATGGTCCTGGTCTTGACGTTGCTCGGCTCAGTCGGCGTCGCCGGAATGTCCTGGTTCCTCCTCGAACGTCCTATCCTTGCGCTGGCCCACCGGTCCGCCCGGACTGCCCAGAACCGAGAGCGGCGCTGACGAGCAGGTACACGGCGGACAGCTGGAGGAACAGCAGCATCGGCTCGCGTGCGGCATCGGGCCAAGCCTGAAGTCGCACGGCCCCCACGCCCAGGACCCACACGGCGCCCACGACCCACCAAGGCTTGGAGCCCGCTGGCGCAAGCCATCGGGCCACGGGCCAGCAGGCCAGACCCCACAAGCCAGCCAGAAGCGCCGCGACCACAACGGATGCGACGGAAAGCGGTCCAGATGACTCGGCTGCTGTACGCGCTCCGTCGGACGACCGCCTCCGCACAGGAACAGCGACCAGGACCAAGAGCGCCAAGAGGAACACCGCACCGACCAACAGGCCGCCACGGTGGAGGCGACCGGGTCGATACTCCAGTTCGACGACACCGCTTGAGCCGGCCTGAACCAGCCAGCCTTGTCTCCAGCCGTCGATCCGCAGCGGCTCGAGCACGTGGCCGGCCAGCGTAGCCCGCCAGCCGACGTTGAAGCTCTCCGCCGTGGCCAAGATCCGGGCACCTTCCGCCCCGGTGAGCCGTAGCTCTCGAGCCTCGTCCGTCCATCGCGTGACGACAGCGCCTTGCGGGGCCTCAACGCCCCGAGTTGTTCCGTCCGGCGTCAGCGATACATGCGTCAAGACGAAGGCCCCGCTGCTCGATCCAACGAGCCTGTGCTCCCCCTGGGAACCCCTCCAGGAGTTGCCGCACACCGTGACGGGGACTGCCGAACCGGAGACGAGACGGGAAACCGACGCGCGCACCGAAGTCGACAGTCGGTTCCCGTCGATGGTCAACTCAGGCCCGACGCCACACGGGAGCTCCACCGGAGAAGCAATAGGCGTCGGGAGTCCGGTCAGAGAGATCTCCTTGACCTCCAGATCGAAAGGCGGAGTCCCCTTCAGCCGGAACACGATGTCGAAATACCGACCCTTGAGGGCGTCGAAGGTCACGGCTCCATCCCGGGCGAGATCGGCAACCCTCATCTCGCCGCTCTCCGAACGCACCACGGCCGACGCGAGGCGCGCGGCCCCTGCGTCGTTCGTCTGGACTGCGATGCCCGTCAGTGTGGCCTCCTGCCCGACGGCGAGACTGACGGTTGGACTCGAGTCGCCCCCGCCCGGCCGCCATGCCGTGTCACGGTCGCCGTCGAATGCAGCTCCCGGACGTGCCGCCGGATCGACAAACCGCGTGGACGACGCACTGGCCTGGTAGCCGAGGGCCCCATCGAGCAAATCGTCGAGGACTGGCCCCGGGCGGGGAATCGCCTCCGCGGTGACCGTCGACCGCAGGACCTCGGTCACCGAGAAGCGCCTGACCAGGTCAGCAGCGTCGGCCCCTTGGTGACTAAGTCCCGGAGCGCAGAGCCAGGCCGATACCGGCCGTACGCACGAGCGTCGCGTCACAGGGTCGGCCTCGAAATTCCAACCCTCGCTATCGGCCGCCGCCGGGACTCCCGGGACCGCGATCATCGGCGTCAGGTCGACGCCAGCCAGCGTGAGTTCCGAGAGGCCGACTTCGCGCTTGTCGCGCGGGTCCGGTTGCAGGGTCAGTTTGAGCCGCTTCGTGTCGGAGACGGGCACGCGAACCACATCGTTCACGATCGCGGTCGTGGACGTGCCCGCATCCGTCTGAACCGTCACCGACATCGGACGAGCGACGTCCGGGGGCAGGCCGGAGAAGTTCAACACGACGTCGCCGATGGCCAAGGAGCGCCGGCTTTCGAGCGTCCACGTCGGCTCGCGATCATCTGGAGCGGCGATCCAGGACGTGCGCACGGACCCGTCCAGGACCGCGTATGGCCCACCGACCGGCCCCCGATAGCTCCACAGGAAAGGGTCGGTCGAGCTGGACGAGACCCACGCCCGTGTGTCGCCGTTCAGGACGACAACCGTCGGGGTTGGCTCCGCCGCACCGTACGGATTGATGTCATCGATGGGGCGGCCGCCCATTTCGGCTACCCACGCGTCGAGAGTCTCGGAGTAGTTGCGGGTCACGTCCGCTCCCACATTCAGTTGACGTCGCCTCAAGGTGTCCGTGACCAGAACGCGCGAGGATTCGCCGTCAACCGTGGCAACCCACGCACCCTGAACCGGAGCGGCTTGGAGCAGGGCCTCTGGTCCACCGGTGAAGCCCACTGATGCCGCGCTGTAGACGCTGACCCCCGGGTCGACGTTGCTCCCCGCAACCTCGAAAACCTCAAGAGTCTGTACGGACTCGCCTTCGGTATCAGAAGGCGCTCCAGCGAACGTGACACTGACACGCGGTCCGAACCCCGCCACGAGACTCAGTCCCGAGCTGTGCGCCAGCGTCGCCCGGGCCACCGCCGGCGGGGTCGCCGTCGCGGACGCGGCCAGGTCGTTGCGAAGCAGGACGTATCGAACACCCATCCGGCGCAGAGCCGGAGCCAGCTGCGGGGTTGGGCGGCCCGAGGAGATGTCGACCTCGATCGCGTCGAGAAGCCTCGTCAGTCCCGGGGCGCCCAACGGGACAGCTCCTCGTACAGCCCATGGTTTCTGAGCCAGTGCCTGGTACGGCTCATCCCACGGACGACCCCAGGAGTACTCCCCGAAACCCGACGCCGGCTCGAGGAGGGTGCGACCGTCCTGCCTCCCGAGCCAGTCGGCCGCTTCCCCCCACCAGACCGGCACCTTCTCGAAGGCCCCCTCGTTGGGTAGGCGACCAGACCAGGCAGGAACTGTGGAAACCGCAAGCAGCACGAGTGCACCAAGCATGGCGATCCCTGGTGCTAGCTTCGGATGCGCCTGGAGCCATGCCCCATCCTCACCTCTCATCCTCTCGACCTGTCTTTGGACTCCGGTCGGCACCACGGCGAGTGCCAGGGTGAAGCCCAAGGTGAGGGGCAGCCGCAGGACCGGATCAAACTTGTGCACGTTGCGGAATGCGGCCAGGGGACCGTCCAGCAGTCCTTGGACGGGTCCAGCGACGGGAGACCCGGCCCGACCCGAGTACCCGATCGCCACTAGCAGGGCCCCCGCAAGGACTGTGAGGCCGAGAAAGGTTCGCTCGGGTGCCTTCTTCATGGCGATGCCCCAGAGCCCCAGGAGCGCGATCCCAGCGGTCGCGGCGGCGACCGCCGGTTGCGTCGCGATCAGCCAGCCGGCCTTCCAGGTGACCCGGTCGTCCGTGACCAGATAGGCAATCCAGTGATCAGCTCCCCGCAGCACATCCGAGAGCTGCGTGACCGACGTAGTCGTGCGGCTCGACTCGATCGCATCCAGGAAAGGGAACGCGTATCGACCGAGGACGAGGAGGGGGAGCAACCACCAGGAGATGGCCAGAATCGTGGACAGAGCCCACCAGCTCATCAGCGCCCGGCGGCGCGGCCCAGCTGCTCGAGTGACCAGCCAGAGAGCTGGCACCACGAGGACGGCAAGCGTCGCTGCCGCGTTCACACCTCCGATGCAGGCGATCGCCAGTCCAGACAAGGCCGCGGCGCGCCGTGGCGACCCCCGGCTCGATCCATGGATCAGCGGCAGCAGAACCCACGGTAGGAGCACCAACGGCAGCGACTCGACGGAGATGGGACCGATGATCGTCAGAAGCCGCGGACCCAGCGCGTACGCCAGGGCTCCGACCAAGCGGCTCCACGACGAGCCCACGCTGAGCACGTCGCACAGCTTGAGGAAGCCGACGAACGCCACGACCAGCAAGACAGCCCACCACGCACGCTGGACGACCCAAACGGGGAGCCCGAGCGCCTGCCCGAGCCAGAAGAAGGGCCCCATGGGAAACAGGTAGCCGTAGGCCTGGTTCTGCAACTGGCCGAAGCCTGCCTGGGCGTCCCAGGCATGGAGCGACCTCGCGAGGAAGGCACCAGGAGAGATCACCAGGTCGAGCTTGGTGTCTGCCACGACGAGCCCAGGCTTCTGGCTGAAGGCCAGAGCCCCCAGGCCGATGGCGACGGCAGCCCTCGCGAGATAGTCGTTCGCGCGACGATGAACGGACACTTCAGCTGCGCCGCAGCACGAGCAACAGATTCCACGTCGTGAGTTCTCGCAGGCCGGGGATCGACACCAGCCGCGATGCCCACGCGGGGTAGTACCGCGGGCGGGCGCACAGGAGGCTGGCGCCCGGTTGTGTCCGGGCCCAGGCCAGCCCCTCGCTGACCGAGATCCTGAACAGCGTTTCCCCCAGCCGATTCTTCGGGAGATGCCCGTACCGCCGCGCGTATCGGCTGATCGCCCGGTCACCCCCCAGGTAGTGAAACGGCGAAGTCTCGTGCCCACCCCAGGGAGATAGCCAGTTCGTGTAGGACACCACGATGAGCCCGCCGGGTGCGGTCACACGCACCAGCTCGCCACCAAGCGTCGCTGGGTCGGGCACGTGCTCCATGACATTGCTCGCCACCGTGACATCGATCGCCGCTTCGCGCACCGGTAGGCATTCACCACGCCCTGCGACGACAGCGCCGCTTCGAGATTCTCCTTCTGGCCAGCCGGCCCGGTCGGGGTCGACGGCCACGTATCTGGCTCCGGCGGCCGAGAACGCCTCCGCAAATTGGGGCCGGCCCGCGCCGACGTCCAGGACCGACTTCCCCGAGATCGCTGCAAACCGGCCGACGATGGACAGGGTGTCCGCGGCCATCAGGCTGTAGAACCGCGCCGGATCTGTCTGCTCCACCCGAAACGCGCGGAGAAGCGCGATCGAGCGACGAAGCCCGTCGCCCTGCGTCACGTCACCGCCTCCCGCCCGGGTACGGCGGAACTGTAGTCGCGGCGGCGGGTTGCAGCGGGCACCGGTACGCTGCGCCGTTACCCGTCCTCCCGATCGGAGCCGTACCAGGTGCGCCTGCTGATGCTGTCATGGCGTGACGCTCAGCACCCAGAAGCTGGCGGTTCCGAGACTTTCGTTGAGCGGGTATCGACCGGGATGGTCTCCCGCGGTCACGACGTCACGGTCCTGACATCCGGGCACGACGGCGCCCCAGCGGACCAGATGTTGAGCGGGGTACGCCACCTACGCGTCGGGGGTCGGTATTCGGTCTTCCTCCGGGCCGCTCTGCATCTGCTGCGCAACGGCCGCAAGTACGACGTCATCCTCGACATCCAGAACGGCGTTCCCTTCTGGACGCCGGTCTGGACTCGTACCCCTGTTGTCGTCGTTGTTCATCACGTCCACCGAGAGCAGTGGCCCGAGGTCTTCGGGCCGCTGAGGTCGCGGGTCGGGTGGTGGCTGGAAAGTCGGGTCGCTCCGAGGGTTTACCGACGCCATCCCTACATCACCGTCTCCGATGCAACGCGCAGCGAGCTGGCCGGCCTAGGAGTGGCCCGCGAGCGCACGCACGTGATCTACAGCGGGAACGACCTCCCTGCTTCCCGGTCCGTGACCCGTTCGCAGACCCCGACTCTGGCTGTGCTCGGCCGACTGGTTCCCCACAAGCGTGTGGAACTTGCGTTCGCCGCGGTCGCCGAACACCGGAAATGCTTCCCAGACCTCCAGCTGTCAGTCGTTGGGCACGGCTACTGGGAGCCGGAACTCCGCAAGTCCGTGGAGACCCTGGGTATCAGCGATGCGGTCCATTTCCGCGGCTACGTCGACGACGACACCAAGCACGACATCTTGGCTCGATCGTGGATCCACGTCCTTCCGTCGATCAAAGAGGGGTGGGGTCTGGTCGTCGTCGAGGCCGCTTTCCACGGCACGCCCACGGTCGCGTTTAGGGACGCCGGCGGGACCACCGAGTCCGTCGTAGACGGAGAGACCGGGCTCTTGGCGGACAGCGACGAAGGATTCCTCCGCGCCATTGGAGTCTTGCTCGCGGATCCCGACCTTCGACGCGACCTAGGGGCTGCGGCGCAAATTCACGCCCAGCGATTTGATTGGACGGCGACCTCGCTCGCTGTCGAGGGGGTCCTCGCTGCAGCGGCTGCTAGCGCGCCGGCACGAGCTACTGCGAGTCGTAGGTGACGAGAGGCGCATCGATGGGCGTCGGTACCGCGTTGGTGGCCGTGCTCACGACAAAGAACGACGTCGCACCAGCAATCATGAACCCAGCGATGATCGCGACGAGCAGACCGAGTACGGCACCGGAGTCTCCCGTTGGCATCAGATGAACCCCTCGCTCGTCGTCACACTGAGGTGCGTGACCGCGAGGTTAGCAGTCTGACCGCCATCTTCGAGTGATCACCTCGCCCGTCAAACGGCTGGCGACGCCGACAATGGCTCCGAACAGGAGGATCCACCCCAACCGGACCCATCCGGGTGGTCGGTCCGTCGGCGGTGCCGCCGGACCGAGGTCGAGGACCGCGAGCTCCTCGCCTCGGAAGATCTGGATGGCCCCGGGCAAACGTGAGACCAGCGCCTCTGACCCCGCTGACGGCAGATGCACGACGACAAACCGCACCCCCTCGGAGGTCAGAGCTTCGGTCAGCGGAGCCCCCGAAGCCACAGCCTGCGTCACGCGGGCCGAACGAGAGCTTTCCCCGGCCACCACACCGGTCTTCAGCGGCAGCGCATCGTTCGCGAGTACCGGACGGGCTAGCAGGCGAGGAATCGGGTCGAGCACCACTCGATCGTCGTTCCAAGCGAACCGGCGGTAGTAGGTCCAGGGAAAGGAGGCTGCGTCACCCGGCGGCGCATTCGCGAGCAGATGCTGAACGGTCGACCAGTCTCTGGGGTACGCCACCGACTCGAGTCTCCCTCCTGCGCCGAAGGCCATGCTTGGGAGCATCAGGACGGGCACGGCGACAAGGGCGACCGCGGATAGGGCTGCGGCGCCAAACCCCCGATTCGACAGCGCCTGGCTCGCCAACAGCCGCTCGACCGTGCAACCAACGGCCAGCGCAACAACGAGGACGAGGGGCGCCAGGAATTTCTGCCCATCCCGAAGCAGGCCACCACCCGGGGCCGCCACCACGACCCAACGAAGCACCGCGCGCCCCGGTCCAAACCCACCCGTGGCCGCAATGATCCCTCCGACGACTGCGGCGGCGGCCAGGCCGGCGCCTGCGCCGGCGCGCAGGGCCAGGAGGCGGCGACCGCCTAAAGCGAGAGCGGCCACGACGACCGAGAGCAGGACCAAAGACGGAGCCAAAAGACCCCGCTCGGCGGGCCAGACCGCCGGGTTCCAGATGCCGCCGAGGGTCAGGAGGCTGGGAAGGAGGCCGAGGGGCGTGTCGGCCCGGGACGCGAAGGCCGCTACCCCGTCCGACGACGAGGTAGCCAGCCCCGGCAGGGCAAGCGCGGGAAGGATCCAGGGGGCACTAGCCGCTCCCGCCACGACCAAGAGCCATCCGGCTCGGCGGGTTGCGCCCGGCACCGCGGCGGTTCCTGGCCAGCACGCGACGACTAAGACTGCTCCCATGACTAGGAGACACGACGTCGCACCCGCCAGACTGGCGGCGACGATCCATCCGCAGGTGCGGGCCGTGGCCGCGGGTGCCCCCAATCGAGCTGAGGCGGCCGACCGGGCCGCCCACGGGAGTATCGCCAGGCCGACCAGGAAAGCCCAGTGACCGATCACCAGCCGTTCGAGCACGTACGGGTTCCAGGTGAACACCAGTGCGGCTGCCCCAGCGCCCTGCCAGGTTGACATCCAGCGAGCCGCTCCCGAACCCGCGAGGACAAAGATCCCCAGCAGCAACCCGTGCTGCAGCAGATCCGCTGGCACCAGGTGCGCGAGCAGTGCAATCACGGCATCGGTCGGGACGGCCCGGGGAGTCGAGCCATCGAGACCGAGCGCCGACAGGCCGATTGGTGGCTGCGGAACAAAGACCATGTCGTAGCTCAGGACGTAGCCTCGGCCCGCCACGATCGGCCATAGGGCGACCAATCCTGCGATGAGCCCGCAGGCGGCCCCCATCGCCCCCAATCGAGCTGTCGACGCAGGGATCGCCGAGTCCGCCACGCGACCCTGGGCGCTCATACCTGCCGCGACCGTCCGAGATTCCCGTGCACCTGCCGGACACTACCTACCGCCAGATCCCGGAGAAGCCGGGCTCGTTCAGCTCACCGAAGTGTCCGGCCATGGAC